>OZ241352.1:0-2920760 GCA_965200165.1 Gemmatimonadota bacterium
GCGGACCAACATCCGGTAGCAAACGGGCCAGAAACCGGCGCCGGTCACTAAGCGGTAGGCTTCGCAGATCGAAGTCACCGAAACCCAAGAGGTCGAAGGCGAAGTACGACGCAGGGGCCATAAAGGACGCCCGCTTGACGTCTGTCATCTTTGAGAGGCGTGCCCGTCCCTGCAGCGCCTGGAAGCTCGGATATCCGGTGGGGCTCAAGACAACGAGCTCTCCATCCAGGGTCAGCCTTTCAAACGGAAGTTTTCGGAGGGCACGTGCGATCTCAGGAAAGGTGGCGATCGCGTTGTTGCCATTCCTCGTGAAGAGGGTAGCCCGCCCCGTCCCTCCGTCTGCGACCATCCGGTATCCATCCAGCTTGAGCTCAAACTGCCACGCCGGGTCGTCGAAAGGAGCTTCGCCGGTCTCCGCCAACATCACTTCCAACTCGCCTGCTGTCACCCGCTCTCGCCGCACACCCAATGCCACCAAGTCGGCCTCTATCGCAGCGGCGGGCGACCATCCACCCTCTCGTTCCCTAATCTGCTCGACCGTCAAACCCGATAAGATCGACCCCTCCCAAAGCGAATCCGCCGGCAGGATAGGGTGTCCCCCGCGCCGCTCCCTGATGAGGAGCCACTCGTTGCCGGTCTCCCCTTTCTGGAGTCGAATCAGGGTCCACACTCCCTTCAACTTGTATCCCCGTAACTCGAAGAGGAGTTTGCCTTTATCCAGCCCCTCCACCGGGTCCTCAAGCGGGATCCATCGCCCCAGATCCCACACAATCATCTCCCCCGCTCCGTACTCTCCCTTGGGGATGACCCCTTCAAATTCCAGGTATTCGACGGGATGATCTTCCACATGCATCGCCAACCGCTTGTCGGCCGGGTCGGGCGAGATCCCCTTCGGCACGGCCCACGACATTAGGACGCCTCCGAGTTCCAAACGGAGGTCGTAATGTCTGCGGCTGGCCTCGTGAAGCTGCACGACAAATACGCTGGCCCCGGTACCTGGGCCTCCTCCCGACGGTTCAGGCGTCCGTCCAGGTGATCGCTTTTCCAGGTATCGTCGAAGTTGGTCGTCCCCCGATGGTGTCATGGCGGGAAATGTAGCCTCTCCTCCACACGTCGCCTCCGGGTCTCGGCGTGCTGCACGTCTCCGGCCTTATCGATTAGCTTATCCTCCGAATCTTGCGTTACAGGGCGTCGAGATTTGCGTGCTCGGTGCCTAGAAGGAGGTGTTGATGGCTCCCCCACGCCCCATAGCAACGGCAACAGTCAGCTTCGGTCTGGTCTCCATTCCCTGTCACCTGCACTCGGCATCGGAAACCTCTCGGAAGGTGAGCTTCAAGTTTCTGTCCCCCGACGGAAACCGGGTGAAGCAGCAGTATGTCGACGCCAAGACGGGAAATGTCGTGCCTCGGCCGGAACTCCAGAGAGGGTACGAATTTGCAAAGGGGCAGTTCGTCACTTTCTCGACAGAGGAGCTAAAGGCTCTCCAGGCCAAGGCCACACAGACGATCGAGATCAAGGAGTTCGTGGCCCTGGACAAGATTGACCGCACCTTCGTGGGCAAGACGTACTACCTGTCGGCGGCTAAGGGAGGAGCGAAGGCCTATCGTCTCCTCGCGGCGGCCCTCGAAAGAACTGGTTGGGCGGCTTTGGCCACGTATGCAGCACGCGGAAAGCAGTATTTGGTGGTTGTGAGGCCGGCGGGTTCGTATCTGGTCTTGGAGCAACTGCACTACGCTCACGAGGTACGAGCAATCGACGATGTACCGCTCGAAGAAAAAGAAGTGGACGAAGCCGAACTTGGCCTTGCCGTAGCCCTGATCGAGCAGCGGGTCGCCGAAGATTTCGAGCCGGATTCATACCACGACGAGGTTGGCGACCGAATGTTGGAGGCGATCGAGAAAAAGGTGGCCGACGGAACGCAGATAACGGAAACGATGGAGGAGGAGCCCGCGGCACAGGTCATTGACCTGATGGCGGCTCTGAGAGCCAGCTTTTCCAAGCCGTCGGGCGAGAGCCCTGAAACCGAACCGCAGAAACGTGCGACTGGTTCCTAATCCGACCTTGTAGTCCGAACAAAACACCCAGGGAGGCTCCCATGCGCGTTCGTGTCTTTGCAGTGACGGTACCGCTACTCGTGCTGGCCATAGCGCCTGGCCACAGGGCCGACCACAAGGTGGTTAGCGTCAATTCACCCCCGGTCGTGACGCTCCCTGAATATGAAGGCCAGATGGAGACCCTAAAGGCCCCAGGTCTCGAGGCCCCCGTCGAGATTCTGAAGGACATCTGGGGCGTCTCCCATATCTACGCTGAAACCGAGCACGATCTCTTCTTCGCGCAGGGATACAACGCCGCCCGCGACCGCCTCTTTCAGTTTGAGGTATGGCGGCGCCAAGCCACCGGCACCGTCGCCGAAATACTCGGCCCGCGAGAGGTGGAACGCGATCGGGGCGCGCGGCTCTTCCAGTTTCGAGGGGACCTGGAGGCAGAACTCAATCACTACCATCCCCGTGGGTCCGCGATCATCAACGCATTTGTGGATGGTATCAACGCCTACATCGAGTTGACGGAGAGTGAGCCGGACCTCCTGCCCATCGAGTTCTCCATGTTGGGGATCAAACCTCAACCGTGGACTCCTGACGTGGTCATTTCCCGCCATCAGGGTCTACTCATGAACGTCGGAGCAGAACTCGCCACCGGGATCGCGGTTGCAGCGGCCGGTGCCGAAGCCGTCAAACGAGCTTCGTATTTTCATCCCGGCGACCCGGTTCTGGATTTGGATCCGGAAATCGATGGATCGCTGCTACGGAGCGAGATCCTGGATGTCTATCGGGCATTCCGCGGACCGATACGGTTTCAACCCGAGGATGTGATCCCGGAGTTCCGGAGGACTGCGGCCGGCGAGGGTGACAACGACGGAGGGGACGCGGAAGAGGACGCGTTCGACGAGGAAACGGATGCTATATGGCTCGAGTCGGAGTTGCCCGACATCGGGAGCAATAACTGGGTGGTGTCGGGGAGCAGGACTCTGAGCGGCCGCACTCTGATGGCCAATGACCCCCACAGGGTCCAACAGGCGCCCTCTCTCCGCTACTTGGTGCACTTGGTTGGCCCCGATTGGAACGTAATCGGAGGCGGCGAACCCGTCCTTCCGGGAGTATCCATCGGCCACAACGGCTACGGTGCGTGGGGTTTGACTGTGTTTCAGACCGACGCGGAAGATCTCTACGTCTACGAGACCCATCCCGACGACCCAAATAGGTATCGGTATAACGGCGGGTGGGAGGAGATGCGGTTGATCGCCGACGAGATTCCGGTGGAGGGAGATTCGCCGGTCCGAGTCGTGCACAAGTACACTCGCCACGGGCCCGTCGTCTTCGAGGACGACGAAAACAACTTGGCCTACGCCGTACGCGCCGGGTGGATGGAGATCGGCGGGGCCCCGTACCTCGCCAGCCTGCGGATGGACCAGGCGAAGTCGTGGGAGGAGTTCCGGGATGCATGCAACTACTCGAACATTCCCGGAGAGAACATGGTGTGGGCCGACATCGACGGGAACATCGGGTGGCAATCGGTGGGCATCGCTCCGATCCGGCGGAACTGGTCTGGCCTGGTCCCCGTCCCGGGAGATGGCCGTTACGAGTGGGACGGATACCTGGAGATCATCCATAAACCCCACGTCTTCAACCCGGCGAAGGGATTCTGGGCGACGGCCAACGAGAACCTGGTACCGGAGGGGTACCCCCACCGAGATGCGGTGGGTTGGAGCTGGTCAGATCCGTTTAGGAGCGCGCGTATTGGGGAGGTGCTGAGTACGGGCCGGCGTTTCACTTTGGCCGAGATGGTGCAGCTGGTGACGGACTACGTATCTCTCCCGGCGCGTTCCCTGGTACCGATGCTTCGCTGGCTATCCGATGATGCGGTGGCATCCGAGTCCGAGCGGGAAGCTCTGTTGGGATGGGACTATCGGCTCGCCCCCGACTCCAGGGAGGCCGCCATCTACGTGGCTTGGGAGCGACAGATTCAATCCCAGATGGGGGCGCTCGTGGAAGATAATCTGGGCGTGAGCATCGGCTCTCCGTCGATGAAGAAGATCATCGACTGGCTCAGTTCACCTCCCGTAGAGTGGTTCGGGCCCTTGGGTGGGGGCGACCCGGTTGCAGGCCGGGACGTATTTCTGGCAAGAACATTCAGCGCTGCCCTTGCGGGCCTTGAGGAGCGCTTTGGGACGGAGGACTGGAAGTACGGAGACCTCAGATTCAAACACGTCGTGCTCCGGCATCCCCTCTCTCGGGCCGTAAACGACGAGACGCGGGCGAAACTGGAGGTCGGTCCTCATCCACGGGGTGGGAACGGCTTCACCGTCAATCAGACTGGCGGTGGGGACAACCAGACGTCGGGGGCTTCGTTCAGGATCATTGTGGAGGCGGGGGACTGGGATTCGGCGGTGTTCACGAATACACCCGGACAGGTCGGCGATCCCTCCAACCCGATGTACCGCAACTTGTTCGACGGCTGGGCCAACGATCGCTTCTTCCCGTTGTACTACTCGCGGAACCTCATCGAGGGGGTAGTCGCGGAGAATGTACAACTCATACCGTAACCGGACGGAGTACCGGGATAACTGCGTTGCTGGCCAGCTGTTGGGTTGTGGCCCGAGGAGCCTCTTCCCGGTATAATTTCGACCCGTTTCAAGATTAGCGATCAGAGTTCGAGAAGGGTTTGGAGAGACGACCCGGCTTCGGATTTGGGTAAAGGACGCGAATAATGAAGTCAGGCATACATCCTTCGTATGGCCCCGCCAAGATTACGTGTGGTTGTGGGCGGGTCACGGAGACTTACACGACGGTCGGTGAGATCCATGTGGACATCTGCTCGCACTGCCATCCCTTTTTCACGGGGCGCCAGAAGCTGGTGGACACGGCGGGTCGGGTGGAGCGGTTTAACACCAAGTGGCGTCGCAACCAGCCGAGCGAGACCGACTGAGCGGGGATCCGCTTCTCGACAGGCTTACGGCGGCCCTTGAGCGGCATGCGGAACTCGGCAGCCGAATGGCTGAGCCGGAGGTTTTGGGCAACGTAGCACTGCTCAGGGACATAGCGCGGGAACATGCCGGCCTTCAACCCGTGATTCAGGCAGGTCAACGCCACCTCAAACTTCTGGATGAACTCGCGCAGGCGAGGGAGCTCGCACGGGACTCGGATCCAGATCTCGCGAACCTCGCAGCGGCAGAAGCCTCCGAGCTCGCAACCCATTTGGAGGAATCGACGAGTGAGCTGCGGCTGCTCCTCCTGCCTGCCGATCCTCTCGACGATCGCCCAGCCGTCGTCGAAATCCGTGCTGGTACGGGAGGGGATGAGGCGGCGCTGTTCGCTGCCGACCTTCACCGCATGTACGAGCGTTTCGCCTCTGCGGAGGGTTGGACGGTCGAGACCATCGATGCTCGCGGGGGAACGTTGGGTGGGATCAAGGAGATTATCTTCCTGGTCCGGGGGAGTGAGGCGTACGGCCGGCTACGGTATGAGTCTGGCGTCCACAGGGTGCAACGCGTACCCGAGACCGAGAGTCAGGGGCGGATTCACACGTCGGCGGCTACGGTTGCAGTCCTCCCGGAAGCGGAGGAGGTAGACGTCCAGATCGACTCCGCCGACCTCAAGATTGATGTGTTTCGTTCGTCCGGGCCCGGGGGTCAGTCGGTCAACACGACGGACTCGGCTGTCCGCATCACGCACCAGCCTACAGGTCTCGTGGTGACGTGTCAGGACGAGAAATCCCAACACAAGAACAAGGCTCGGGCAATGCGTGTGCTCCGCAGCCGTCTGCTCGATCGCATGGTTTCCGAACAGGAAGCGGCCCGCGCACGCGAACGGCGGATGCACGTTGGAACAGGCGATCGTTCGGCCAAGATTCGCACGTACAACTTTCCCCAGAATCGGGTTACGGATCATCGCATCAAGTTCACCAGCCACCGTTTGGAGGCGATCTTGGCAGGCGACCTGAACGAACTCGTGGAGGCCCTGCGCCTGGCGGGAATGGAGGAGAGGTTGGAGGGCGGCGCTGACTGACCGTGCACGGCGGCCCGTGGGACCTAGTCGCTTGGAGACAGTCCGGGGAGTGGCTCGCGAGCTGGAACTTGCTGGGGTGGAGTCGGCGCGTCTGGAGGCTGAACGTCTGGTGGCGTCCGCGCTCGGCGTAGAACGCTCGGCCTTGGTTGCTGGCGGCCGTCAACCCGTCGGCCTGAAGGGGGCTGGACAGGTCGCCGAAGCAGTTGCACGGAGGATCGGCGGAGAACCGCTACAGTACATCGAAGGCTCCGTTCAGTTCAGGGAGGTTCGGCTGGTCTCGGATCGGCGCGCGCTAATACCCCGTCCGGAGACGGAACAGCTGGTGGATCGGATCCGGGCGGTGCGCAGCGGACGCCCTCCGGCAAGACGAGCCTTGGACATCGGCATTGGGTCGGGTGCCTTGGCTCTAGCCTTGCTCGACGATGGGCTGGCTGGCTATGTGCTCGGGATCGACGTGTCGGAGTCTGCATTGGTACTCGCCACCGAGAACGCCTCGCAATGCGGCGGCGACGGACGCCTGGAGGTGCGCAGGTGCAGTCACGACATCTGGTCTGCGATACACCCGGACGAGCAGTTCGACCTCATCGTCTCCAACCCGCCGTACGTTCCAACCGGCGAGTGGCGGCAACTCGATTCCCAGGTGCGGGACCACGAACCCCGGATCGCCTTGGACGGGGGAGAAGACGGTTTGGAAGTCATCCGACGCATCGTAACGGGAGCTACCACCCACATGCTTCCAGGCGGCGAACTGTTTCTCGAGATAGGTAGTACTCAAGGCCCGGCCGTACTCTCGCTACTCGATTCAGAGGGCGGACTCGAGGGCGGGCAAATCACCTTGGATTTGGCCAGAAAAGCCCGTTTCGCCGAGGCCATTTGTTCGCAAAAGCATGGTGTCTAGGCTATACTAGAGGCATATCTCTACCCCATATAACTCCCTTCCCGAAGCGGGGCCCACGCAGCCGATGGACGACCGACAAACGATCTTCGAGAGGGCAGAGCATGTGGGGCGTTTGCTTTCCGGAACACCTGAATACAGGTACATGGAAGCTTCCGAACGTGACCTTTCCGAGGACACGGATACGACCGCACTGCTGGACGAGTTGGCTAAGCTGAACGAGGCCCTCATGGAGAAAGCCAGTCGCGGCGAGACTCCTTCGGAAGAGGAGACCCGAGAGTTTTACGACCTCCGGGGTCAGGTTCAGAGCAAAACCAACTATCAGGCGTTCATCTCTGCCCAGGCGAATATGGAGAAGCTCATGGACCGCGTGAATCAGGCCATCGCGAGGGGCATACGCACGGGCCTGGAGAGCAAGATCATCGTCCCCGCATCCGACGTGATCGCTAACGCGGAGCCGGAGAGCCGGATAATCATTCCGTGAGGGCGGCGTTACGGGCCTTCTTGGAACGGCTCCTGCGGGCCCTATTTGAACCACTGATAGGGCTGCTGGTTCGGAAGCGGGTCCACCCCAACGTCGTTAGCACCGTCGGTTTCCTCATCACATGTACTTCGGGTTACTTCTTTCACCAGCATCACGTGAGCACCGCCGGGTTTTTGATCCTCTTGGGCGGCGGGTTCGACCTGGTTGATGGAACCGTCGCTCGCCGTACGCGCTTGGCGTCCTCCTTCGGGGCGTTCTACGACTCCACCTTGGACCGCCTGTCGGAGATCGTCGTCTACATGGGGCTCCTGTCGCTCTACAACGACTACCGTCTGGAACTCGGTGACGTAGCGATGATCTACTGGATCCTCTTGGCGATGGCGGGTTCGCTCATGATCAGCTATACGCGCGCCCGCGCCGAGAGCCTCAAGATCGCCTGTACGGTGGGGCTCATGCAGCGTCCCGAGAGGGTTCTTCTCATAGGTCTAGCGGCTCTGATCTTTGGCGAAACAACCATGCTTGGACAGCAGGGATTGGTCCTAAAATCAGTTATCATCGTACTCGCCATCCTAACCAATTTGACGGCGATCCAGCGCATCTATTGGGTTTACCGCAACACTCGCCCCGACGGGGAACCCAAACCTGTGGAGTGACCACTCCAGTGGTCCCCAACCCAGCTCGGGTTCGTCATCTCTAACTCTCTGTCTGGAGCCTATATAGACGTGGATTCTACTCCTCCTTCTCCAACACTTGCTCCCGCCCGTGGGCGCCTAGGGGTCCTTTTGGTAGGCCTCGGGGCGGTCTCCACCACCTTCATCGCGGGCGTGGAAGCTGCGCGCCGGGGACGTCAACGCCCCATCGGCTCTCTCACTCAGATGAACACGATCAGGCTCGGAAAGAGAACCGAGGATCGGACGCCGCTGATACGGGAGTTGGTCCCGCTCGCTGAACTCGACGATCTGGTGTTCGGGGCCTGGGATCCGATTCCGGACGACGCCTGTAAGGCTGCCAAGGTATGCGGGGTGCTGAGGCCCGAAGACATCGACGCATCCGCCGACTTCATGCGCCAAATCAAGCCGTTTCCGGCCGTTTTCGACCGCAGCTACGTAAAGAAGCTCGATGGCGAGAACGTCAAGCAGGGAGCCAACAAGAGGGTGCTGGCCGAGGCCATTCGGGAAGACATTCGTGCGTTTCGAGAAGAGAATGGATGCGACCGTCTGGTGATGGTGTGGGCCGCTTCCACCGAGGTGTTCGTCACCCCCGAGGAGGTACACGGCACTCTGGATTCCTTCGAAAGGGCGATGGAGGAGAACGATCCTGCGATCGCCCCATCGATGCTGTACGCCTGGGCGGCGCTGAAAGAAGGCGTTCCGTTCGCCAACGGTGCACCCAACCTGACCGTCGATATCCCCGCATTAATCGATCTGGCGGGGCGGGAGGACGTCCCGATAGCGGGGAAGGACTTCAAGACGGGTCAAACCCTGATGAAGACGATCATCGCCCCTGGGCTCAAGGCGCGGATGCTGGGCCTCCATGGTTGGTTCTCCACGAACATCCTGGGAAACCGCGATGGGGAGGTCCTGGACGATCCCGAGAGCTTCAAGACCAAGGAAGAGTCGAAGCTGGGGGCCCTGGAGTACATCCTGCAGCCGGACATGTACCCCGAGTTGTACGGCGACATGTATCACAAGGTTCGGATCAACTACTACCCACCTCGCGGTGACAACAAGGAAGGGTGGGACAACCTCGACATCTTCGGGTGGATGGGCTACGGGATGCAGATAAAGGTTGATTTCCTATGCCGGGACTCGATCCTGGCGGCACCCATCGTTCTGGACCTGGCATTGTTTATGGACCTTGCGGCTCGAGCCGGGTTGTCGGGGATCCAAGAGTGGTTGTCGTTCTACTTCAAGGCTCCTCAGGTCGCCGAGGAACTTTATCCTGAACATGACATCTTCATCCAACACTGGAAGCTCAAGAACACCCTGCGGTGGCTTGCCGGCGAGGGGCAGTTGACGCACCTGGGCACTGAATATTACGGCTGACTTGAGTATTTCGGCCGGCGAGCCCCAGGGCCGCGGACTATTCATAGCCTTGGAAGGTGGTGAGGGAGCCGGAAAGACCCACCAGATGGATCGGATCGCCGCCTACCTCGATCAGCGAGGAGTCCCGTATGTGACGACGAGGGAGCCAGGCGGGACGGTGGGTGCGGAGGTAATCCGCAAACTCCTGTTGCGAACGCTGGAGCTCCGTATCGATGGCGTAGGCGAGCTGCTTCTCCTCTCCGCGGGACGACGCATACACGCCGCCGAGGTCATCCGCCCGGCGCTCGAGAGTGGCCAAGTGGTGATTTGCGATCGGTTTGAACTCTCGTCGCGCGCCTACCAGGGGTTTGGACGGGGCGTATCGCAGTCTACTGTAGAGAGTGCTACGGAGATGGCGATCGGTGACCTAAGGCCGGATGTCTACATCGTACTGGATGTTCCGGATGACGAGACTGCGGCGAGGATGCGGGAACGTGGAGCGCCCTTGGATCGTATAGAGAGAGAGAGGTCGGCGTTCCGGACCCGAGTTAGAGATGGGTACCGGACCTTGGCAAGCGCGGATTCCTCAATCGAGATCGTGGATGGTAGCGGCACGCCGGACGAGGTCGAAACCCGTGTCCTGCGGGTGTTGGAGGAGCGCTTTCCGGAGACCTTTCCGCCGCGATGCGGGATTAATGCACGAGCTGCTGATGCTCCTTCCCTAGAAGGTCAGAACGCACAACATTACCCGAGGCTGGTTCCTACAGAGGAGCCGAGACTCACATGACGGAGGTTGCATGACCGCCAAGCAGTCCGTAAACAGGGCCTTCTTCGTAGGGCTGGCCGCGCTGGTGTTTGGTGGCTGGTTCATGAACCAGGGTACTTGGGAGGGTTCCCTCGAGAACCGGCAACTTCTCGAGGATGTCCACTCGCTCCTCTCCGCACGGTTCGTCGAGGAGGTATCGCCGGACGAGCTCTACAAGATGGCGATCGACGGGATGATCGAGAAGCTGGGCGACCCATACACCGATCTTCTGGACCCGAGCGATCTCGACCGAGTGCGCCTCACGACTACAGGGCAGTACGGTGGCCTCGGAGTGCGGATCGATTCCAAGGATGGGTGGATTACTGTCGTCCAGGTCCTCCCCAACTCTCCCGCTCTGAAGGAGGGTCTCGAAGTTGGTGACCGCTTCCTAGAGGTCGAGGGAGAGTCTGCCGAAGGTTGGTCCAGCGAAAAGGCGGTTACGGTCCTCCGAGGACCCCGCGGTGCGCCGGTCAACGTCACGATCGCCCGCGTCGGCGTGGATCTTCCACTCTCCGTGCGGATTGTCAGGGATCAGATCCGGGTTCGGCAGGCGGTGGGCTTCGATCTGGGAGACGGTATCGGGTATGTCCAGCTTCGAGGTTTCAGCACCCAGGCTCAGGAAGAGTTGGTGGAAACGCTCGATGGACTCGTGGAGAACGGGTCGGAGGGAATCATCCTCGACCTACGAGGAAATCCGGGTGGTCTGCTCCAGGAAGGAATTCAGGTGACGGATCTGTTCCTCCCGGAGGACACACCCGTGGTCGAGACCCGTGCACGCAACCCCTCCGAAAACCAGATCTTCCAGACCTCGCTCCCCGAGCGTTACCCGGGCACGCCCATTGTGGTTCTCGTGGATGGGCTGAGTGCCAGCGCGTCCGAGATCGTCGCCGGTGCGCTGCAGGACCATGATCGTGCGGTCATCGTTGGGACGACCAGCTTTGGCAAGGGTTCGGTTCAAGAGGTATACCCACTTGCGGGAGGCAACTTCGTCAAGGTAACCACCGGTCGTTGGTATACTCCCTCCGGACGCTCCATTATGCGCGAGTTCGATCGCGAGGAAGCGTGGCGTGACCTTACGGCGAGCGCGGTTTCTCTGTCAGGTGATCCCTCACCGGTGGCTGAGGAGGAGGGGGAGGAGGAGCGCGAAGAGTTCCGGACGATGGGAGGGCGGCTAGTCTACGGTGGCGGTGGCATCGCGCCGGACAAGGTGGTGCGTCTCGATACGCTGTCGACGGCGGAGCAGGAGTTGCGCCGTTTGGCCACCCGTTCGGGGGCGAGTCCCCGTAACACGGTTTTTCGGTGGGCCGTCGCGTACGCCCAGGAACACGAACTCACCCAGGGATTTCCTGTGACCCAGGAGATGCGTGAGCAAGTCTGGCAAGCGATGGTTGACGGCGGAGCGGAGGTGGAACGCACCTTGTTCGACGAATCCACGGCTTACCTCGATTGGTTGATTGCCGATGCGCTCGCGGGAGCCGAGTTCGGGGATGCCGGCCAGCTGAAAAGCAGAGCCGCGCGAGACAATCAGGTCCAGGAGGCGACACGCCTTTTGCGGGAAGCTGATTCGCCGGATGCGTTGCTTGCTCTTGCAAGCTCGCCGGAAGGGGAGCAGACACCAGGAACCGATAGCGACGAGAAGGATCAATAGTGGCTCGCATTACGGTTCTGCGCCGAGTCCGCTGGTTGACATTTCTGTTGGTACTCCTGTCGGTCGCATGCGCGAGTAGTCCTCGGGCGGGGAGCTACAGTCGTCTGGTCGTTCTAGGAGATGAGATTCGCACCGATGGGTACAGCACCGCGTTCGAAGCTCTGACTCACCACCGGGACATAGTGCTTATTGAGGACCAGATAGGCTTTCGGGGAGGATATGACAGCGCCTTTGGCCGGTCTGCGCAGGAGTTCTACCAGCCGCTCCTAGTCATCAACGGCAACTACCGCACGAATGATCCGATCACCGCCCTACGCCGCATTTCAGCGGAGGACATCGTAACCATCCGTCTCTATAAGGCGAGCATGGTCCCTCCGCTATACCGTCGGCCGGGTGCGGAAGGCGGGGTCATCGAGGTCACTACCCACTAGCAGCCCGTAGGCACGGACTGCTGAGCGGACCGGCTCCACACCCCCGCCCAGTGATGAGCCTCCGCTTTTTCGTGTTTGGACGGGCTCCTGAACAAGGGCGGGTGAAGACTCGCCTCCAGAGCCGTTTGACGGCTCCAGAGACCACACAGCTTTACCAGGCCTTTTTCGATGACGTAATCGACCTGGCTCCGAGCTATGTGGAGACTGAAGTATGGGTGTCCGGGAGTCCTGAGGCGCGCAAGGCGCTTGGCGAACGATACACCGAGTCCGTCGTTCGGTTTCAAGGTCGCGGTTCTCTAGGTGACCGGTTGGCCAACGCGTTCGAACGGGGGTTTGGCGACGGCGCACGGGCGATAGTGATCGTCGGCAGCGACCACCCCACGCTCCCCGCTTCCCGAATCGAGCAGGCATTTGATGCCTTGTCCGAAGTTGATGTTGTACTGGGGCCCGCTCGCGATGGCGGTTACTACGCCATCGGTCTACGCCGAGAGGCGTGGCCCCGGGCCGAGGCGATATTGCTAGGGGCTCCGTGGTCGGAGAGTGGGTTGTTTGTCTGGACGGTCGGCCGGTTGCATGCACTTGGCCTTCGCCATACGGAACTCGAATCCTGGTACGATATCGATATTCCCGAAGACCTGGAGCTAATGGAAAAAGATCTCAAGCCCGCTTCAGCGACCACCGCCGTATGGGCCAAACTGAGCGGGCGGACACCCGCTGCTGCCTCCCGCCTCCCGCTCGTAGGCCGGTACTCGCCGTGAGAGCGATTCGAGTTGTGCTGCGCCGAGCCGGCGTCACGGAGTCGGAGCACCGAGTGGCAGCTTCCGTTTTTGAGATCAACGGGTCCCGGCACCGCCGATTCGGGCCCGGCGCTGTGCGAGTTTTCTGGCGGTCTGCGATGAAGCCCTTCGCTGCCCTCCCGTTGGTGCGGGAGGGTGTGTTGCCCAATATCGGCCTGGGGAAGGATGCGTTGGCGATTGCCTGTGGTTCACACCATGGAACGCCACGCCATTTGGCTCTCGTTCGGCGCATTCTGAGCGCGGCTGAGGTGGCGGAAGATGATTTGATGTGCGGACCGCATCGCCCGCTAGACATAGAGGCGGCCAGGGATTTGGATCAACAAGGGCGATTGCCCACGCGGATACACAACAATTGTTCCGGCCAACATGCCAGCTTCCTGGCATGGGCCAAGTCTCAGGAGTGGCCGCTCGTTGATTATTGCGAAGCAGACCATCCAGTGGGGCGGGCGGTTAGCCAGGAGGTGTCCGAGTGGCTGGGCGCAGACTCGCTCGGGCTTCGGTGGGGAGTCGACGGGTGCGGCTTGCCTACGCCGGCCTTGGATCTTTCTGCAATGGCGCGTGCCTATGCAAAGCTGGGGAGTTCGGACTCGCAGGACGCGAGACGGGTCGTCGAGGCGATGGTCACGTATCCGGAGATGGTGTCGGGACGTCACGCGCTTAGCGCCAACGTCATGAGAGCTACGGCCGGAAGCATCGTTGCCAAGGTGGGAGCGGAGGGTGTCTTCTGCTTGGCGGGGAACGGATCCGGGTGGGGTGCTGCGTTCAAGGTTCTGGATGGTGCGTCCCGGGCCTTGGGACCAGCTGTAACGAGTGTTCTGTCGACCTTGTCGCTCATATCCGAAGGGGAAAGGGAGCACCTCAGGAACTTCGAAAGGCCAGCGGAGCTAAACACCTGTGGCGAACAGGTTGGCCATCTCGTGGTGGACCATCTGTCCCGTTGTTGAAATCAGGATGAATTCATGTTTGTAGACGTTGCTCGAATCCACGTTACCGGCGGTGCAGGCGGCGCGGGGGCGTGCGCCTTTCGTCGCGAGAAGGGGGTGCCCCGAGGAGGCCCCTCCGGTGGGAATGGCGGACGGGGAGGCCATGTGATCCTTGTGGCGGACACCCGGTTGGACACGCTCCTGGATTATACCTACAAGGAGCATCATCAAGCGGGGCGTGCAGGCCATGGAGAGGGGAAACATCGGAACGGGGCAAATGGAACCGATCTCCGAATCCCGGTGCCCGTCGGAACGCTGGCTCGAGATATAGAAACCGGGGAGCGCCTGGGGGAACTCCTCAAGGAGGGCGAGGAAGCGGTGATCGCTCGAGGCGGTCGCGGAGGCCGCGGCAACGCGAGCTTTGCATCGCCCACGCACCAAGCGCCGCGCAAGTGGGAACCCGGCGAATGGGGCGAGGAGCGCCACGTCGAACTGGAGCTCAAGCTATTCGCGGATGTCGGGTTGGTCGGGGAGCCCAACGCGGGAAAGTCCACGCTGCTTGCGCGTCTTTCGGCGGCTCGGCCCAAGGTGGCCGAGTATCCCTTTTCCACTCTGTCTCCAAACCTCGGAGTCGTTGGTCTAGGGCAGGGGCGGTCATTTGTGATGGCCGACATCCCCGGCATCATCGAGGGAGCCCATCAGGGCCGCGGCCTGGGGACTCGGTTCCTGCGCCACATCGAACGCACCAGGACGTTGGCTCTCCTGGTTCCCTGTGACTCAGAGGATCCCCAAGGCACGTATGACATGCTGCGCCACGAATTGGAAGCCCACAACCGGGCTTTGGCCGGCATATCACACTGTATCCTCCGAACGAAGTCGGACATCGCGGAAGGGGAGGGGAGCGAGATGGCAACGACTTCCAGTTGGGGGGAGTTCAAGGTGTCGGCGGTGACCGGGGATGGGATACGGGCGATGGCCGAGGCTTTGTGGGCCCGGGTGCGAGAAGAAAAGGAAAGAGAAAAACTTGAGGAGACGAGTTTGTTATTTGACGATGAGGGGTGGCCTGAAGCGTGAAACGATCGGTTGAGTCCCAGGACCGCGTGGCCGTGATTCGGTCATTGGCCGCTCTGGCCTGGGACGCCGGGCTTGCGCCAGCCCCGGTGAAGGCGCTGGTGGACGCCTCCCCATCTGCTGCCGGTGTGAAGGCCTTCGTCAAGGCAAGAAGCGATCGGGAAGTCCACCGCATCTTACCGCCCCGCAGCCGCGTCGGGCCGAACACCTTGCGGACACTTCGCCAAGGCGAAGACGCTCGATCGGGGAGAATCCTGGCGGACGCCGCAGCAAGGAAGCTGCACGTTACGGGGTACGGATTGGACGACTACCCGGTGCCTCTGTTGGACCTCACCGACCCTCCGCCCCTTTTGTTCATGACTTCGGGGGCCAAGTTCGACGGCGACCGCTGCGTAGCTATCGTGGGTTCACGTAGCGCCACCAGCTATGGTTTGCGGACTGCATATCGGTTAGGGCGAGACTTGGGCCGTTGGGGGTGGACGGTGGTCAGTGGCATGGCGAGCGGCATTGATGCGGCGGCCCACCGGGGGGCTCTCGACGGGGGCGGTCCATCGGTCGGGGTGCTGGGTTCGGGTCACGATCACGAATACCCTCGCGAGAACCGCGCCCTTTACGCTCGGATGAGAGAGCACGGGTGGCTGGTGTCAGAGTTTGAACCTCGCAAGGGTCCTACTCGGTACACCTTTCCACGGCGCAACCGCATTATCGCGGCGCTTGCACGGGCAGTCGTCGTGGTTGAGGCTGGAGAAAAGAGCGGAGCGCTCATAACGGCTGACCACGCTCTCGACCTCGGCCGCGATGTGCTGGCCGTGCCGGGACGGATCGGTGACAGATCCTCCGCCGGATGCCTCTCCTTATTGAAGGAGGGGGCGGGTTTGGTCACCTCCATTGCGGATATCATCGAATTCTTGTGCGGCGACCCTCCCATGCTGCCCGGGTTAGACCCGCAGGCCTTCGAGACGGCGGTGGCGGGGGCCGCTACGACCGGCGATGACGCCGCGCTCCTCGACCTTTTGACTGAATGTCCGCTCTCTCCAGACATGCTCGCTCTCCGGTTGGGACGCAAGCTCCCCGAGGTGCTGCGGAGTTTGACTCAGCTGGAGATAGAGGGCTGGGTCGAGGAGCGTCCCGGCGGTGTGTTTACGTCCATACGCCCAGGAGGTCGTCCTGCCTGACACCGCCGGGCCGGTAGCGGCCCCCCGCGCCCTGTACCTGCACTTCCCGTTCTGCACCAAGCGCTGCCATTACTGCGACTTTTCCGTGAAGCGCTCTAGTAATCCACCCGTCGAATCATGGCTCAAGTGCATCGATGCGGAGTTCCGGTGGTGGTTCAACAATCGTGGTTGGCCACGCGGTGGCGTTCTCGATTCGATCTATGTCGGGGGTGGTACCCCGTCTCTGATGCGTGTCGACGGCATGAAGCGTCTACGAAACTCAATCTCCTCTTGGTTCACCATCGACCCCGCTACTACCGAGTGGACGGCTGAGGCGAACCCCGCCTCCTTCGACACGGATTTGGGAGTGGGATGGCGCGAAGCGGGTGTCAATCGCCTCAGCCTCGGCCTACAAGCGTTGGATGATGCCGTCCTTGGTTGGTTAGGTCGCCTCCACGATCGAGATGGTGCTCTGGAAGCTGTGGCCGCGGCCCACGGCGCAGGGTTTGGATGCGTAAACGTCGATCTCATCTTCGGGCTTCCAGATGAAGTGGAACGTGACCTTCAGGAGGAGGTGGAGACTATTGCTTCACTCGACGTCGCCCATGTAAGTCTTTACGGATTGACGGTCGAGCCGCGGACGCCACTTGCCCAGCAGATTCGGATTGGCCGCACCACGGCTCCATCGCCCAAGCGATACGCCTCGGAATACAAACTCCTCTCGGAGGTCATGCGAGGGATCGGTTATACGCATTACGAGCTTTCCAACTTTGCGCGCCCGGACACTGAGTGCCGGCATAACTGGGCGTACTGGGACGGATCATCGTATCTTGCAGTTGGTCCATCCGCCCACCAATTCTTCCCTCCGGTTCGCAGCTGGAACCTGTTTCGGTGGGAGGAGTATGCGTCGGAAGTGAATGCGGGTAGAGCACCCTTGGCGGGTAGTGAACGTATCGACCTCGCCCAGCAACGCATGGAGGAAATATGGCTTGGCCTCCGGACGAAACGGGGCCTGGCGCAGGACGGTTTCGATTCAGAAGACGCGCTAGATTGCATTGAGCGATGGGTCAAAACCGGTTGGTTGGAACCCCACCCCCACGGCTGGCAGGCAACCGTCGAAGGCTGGCTGAGAGTGGATTCCATGACAGTGCAACTTTCCGATTTGTAAGAACTTATGGGCCTACCTTCACTCACTGATCGAGAACAATCAGTACTAGCCGCGGTGATTGACCGCTTTGTACGAACGGCCTCCCCGGCTGGCTCCAGGCGTCTGGGACAGGAGTACGAACTTGGTGTATCGGCGGCGACGATCCGGAATACGCTGGCGGACTTGGAGGTCAAAGGCCTTCTTGGTCACGTCCACACCTCTGCCGGCCGCCACCCGACCGACCTCGCGTATCGGTACTACGTGGATACCCTCATGGCCGACCACGAACTCTCTCCGCGGGAAAGGGCGAAGGTGAAGCACCAGTTGGAGGAGCAGCTGGAGTGGCACCTTGAGGAACGGCTGAAGGAGGCCGACAGCATCGACCAGCTGGTGGCGACCTCTGTACGCGTCCTCGGCCTGTTGACGGGCGAGCTGGGTCTCGCGATCGGGCCGACTCTGCGCGCGGCGACCTTGGAGCGGATTGAACTTGTGTCAGTGTCCCAAGACAAGGTGATGCTGGTCTTGACGCTTGAGTCCGGCGTCGTGCGTACCGTCTACGTAGAAGTCGCGACGAGCGTGTCCCGGCAGGGGTTGGCTCGTGTCTCGCAGGCACTGAACGAACGCCTCAGTGGCCAGGTCCTATCCGATATTCAGCATACCCTCGACGAAAGGATGGCTGGACTTCGCTTCGAGGAAGATGGGGCGCAGGACCTGCTGAACATATTTGTGCACAGCGGTCCCGAGATCTTCGACTGGGCTCGGCGTCGACGCGACCTACATTTAGGAAGCTCCCGATCTCTGGCTGATCAGCCCGAATTTGCCCAGAGTGCGCGGCTTCGGCGTCTCCTACAACTAATGGAGCGGCGCGAACTACTTGCTACTATCCTAGGCGACCGTTGCGACGGCGGCGGCCCACAAGTGACGATCGGATCCGAGCACGATCGCCCTGAACTAGAGGAACTCACAATCGTGACGGCCAGCTATTCCGTGGGACGGCTGCGGGGCACGGTTGGGGTGATAGGACCCACTCGCATGGCCTACGACAAGGTGGTGTCGGTGGTCGACCTCACCTCGGACCTGCTTACGCGGATCGCGAACTAGAACTATGCCCCAGGACTATTACGATCTGCTCGGAGTGTCGCGCGACGCGGATTTGACCGAGATCAAGAAAGCTTATCGGAAGCGGGCCTTGCGGTATCATCCCGACCGAAATCCCGCGTCTGATGCCGAAGAGAAGTTCAAGGAGGTAAACGAGGCGTGGGAAGTGCTCCGGGACTCGGAGCAACGGGAGCTTTACGACCGTTACGGACACTCCGGTTTACGCCGCGGAGCCGGAGGGCAAGATCCGTTCACCGGTTTCGGGGGCTTCTCGGACGCCATTGAGGTCTTCATGCGAGAGTTCGGGGGCGGCGCCTTTGGCTCCGCATTCGGTCAGCGAACAACTGGGGCGCAGCAAGCTACCCGTGGTGCGTCCATCGAAACGCGCATCGCCCTTACGTTGGAAGAGGCCGCTCGCGGCGTCAGCCGTACGCTCAGAGTCACGATGAACGTGGCATGCGACCGGTGTACCGGGTCGGGTGCGGAACCCGGGCATTCCCCAACCACATGTAGCACATGCGGCGGCGCCGGTGAGGTGCGCTCCGTCCAGAGGTCGATGCTTGGACAGTTCATATCGGTCGGCCCATGCGGCGACTGCCGGGGGGAGGGGACCAGGATCGACCGGCCCTGTACCTCGTGCCGGGGAAAGGGAGTGGAGAGTGCCAGACGGGCGGTGACCGTCGATATTCCAAAAGGGGTTTCATCGGAAGACTACCTACGGCTGCGGGGAGAAGGCCACGCCGGGCCGAGAGGTGGGGCGCACGGCGATCTTATTGTCCGTCTGGACGTGGAACCGCACGACCAGTTCGATAGGCGAGGGGACGATCTCCTTATGGAGTTTCCGGTCACTTTCTCGCAGGCAGTGTTCGGGAGGGAGGTTGAATTGCCCACCATCCTCGGTCAGGCACGGCTTCAGATCCCCGCGGGGATCCAGTCGGGTAGGGTGATTCGTCTCAGGGGGCAGGGTATGCCTCGGCTCCGCAGGGAAGGACGCGGTGATCAGCTGGTGAAGATCCATGTCTGGACGCCTGGCGATCTGACTCCTGAGCAGCGTGCCATTTTCAAAGACCTTCGGGAGGTGGAGGACGAGCCCCCCGAGCCTACGCGTGGTGAGGAGCCGAGTTTCTGGGACAGGGTGAAGGCCGCCTTTAGCGCCTAGATGTGTTGTGAAGTTTCCCGCGTGGACCTTAGACTTTGTTCGACCAAACGTCCCGTCCCGATGCAAGGAGGACCCGCATGTCCGTGTTTGCTCTCTGGCTTCCGATTCTGGTTTCGGCTGCTCTGGCGTTTCTTGCCAGCCTGGTTATTCACATGTTTCTCCGCTACCACAAACACGACTACACAGCCGTTCCCGACGAGGACGGCACCATGGATGCGCTTCGCAAGCTGAACATCCCCGGCGGGAGTTATTCCCTCCCTTATGCGGGGAGTATGGAGACATACAATAGCGAGGAGTACCGGGAGAAGGCGCGCCGTGGACCAGTCGCGCTCCTGCTCGTCTGGGGGGATGCTGATCCGTTCGCACTGAGGAAGCAGCTGTGTCAGTGGATGGTGTATTTTGCGGCGGTGGCACTCTTTGCCGGGTACATCGCCGATATCTCACTGGGAGCCGACGCCGGATACATGGAGATCTTCCGGACTGTGTCTGCTGCCTCCTTCGCAGGGTACTGGCTGGGGAATGTTCCGCAGTCGATTTGGTACGGGCAGAAGTGGGCGACGACCGGACGCAACGCCCTCGATGCGCTGGTTTACAGTCTTTTGGCGGGTGGTGCCTTTGGATGGCTCTGGCCGGCCTGACCCGGAGGTTACCGAGTGAGGTTCTTGCCCCGGGCGTCTATTTCCTCGAGCAGCGCGTCGTAGGGTTCCACGAACTTGCGGATGCCCTCAACCAGTAGGGTGTCCGTGATATCCTCGAAGGAGATGCCAGCCTCCTCGAGGCGTTCCATTGTTTGAGCGGCTTCACGGAGCCCATCTCCCACGGTGGTGCAGACTTCACCGTGGTCTTCGAATGCGGCGATCGTGCTTTCGGGCATCGTGTTGATAGTCAGCGGACCGATGAGTGGTTCTACATATTTGAGGTCCGAATAGGACGGATTCTTGGTGCTCGTGCTCGCCCACAGCATCCGTTGCGGCCGGGCACCGTCAGCTTCCAGACTCTTCCACCGCTCTGAGGCGAGCCGGCAAGAGAACGAGCCGTAGGCAAGTTTCGCGTTGGCCACCGCTGCTTGTCCGAACAGGCTTTCGACGTCGGTGCCGCCTCCAGCGTCTGCGAGAGCAGCCAGACGGGTGTCGGTGAGCGAGTCAATCCTGCTGAGGAAGAAGCTTGCGACCGAAATCACGTCATCTACCGACTGCCCCGAGTCTCTACGCGCCTCGAGGCCTTCCAGGTACGCTACGGCAACAGCCTCGTACGCAGCGATCGAAAACAGAAGGGTCACGTTCACATTTATTCCGCGGATGATCGATTCCCGGATGGCCGGGACCCCTGCGGGTGTGCCGGGTATCTTGATGAACGCATTCTCGCGCCCAATGGCATCCCAAAGTCGCTGCGCCTCGGAGATGGTGCCCATTGTGTCGTGGGCCAGGTGCGGCGACACCTCCAGCGACACATAGCCGTCCAACCCACCGGACTCTTGCCACACCGATCGCAATACGTCACATGCCCCCTGGACGTCCGCCACAGTGAGGCGGTCGTAGATTTCGACGGTACTCAGCCCGTTCGCGACGAAGTGAGCAATGTCTTCATCGTATTCTCGACCATGAACAATGGCGTTACGGAAGATCGCCGGGTTCGAGGTTACGCCGCGCAAACCCTGCGAGTGTATTCGCTCGGCGAGCTCCCCTCTCTGGACCATCCCCCTCGTTAGGTCGTCGAGCCAAAAACTCTGACCGTGTTCCAGAAGTCGGTGCAACGCGGTCATCGCTTACTCCCCGTTAGGTACTGGCGTTCGATTGCCATGACCTTGCCCAGGCGCCGCTCGTGACGTGCTTCGCCGGAGAAGGTTGCGCTGAGAAAGGCCTCCACGATCTCGCGTGCGACTGCGATGCCGATGACTCTCTCTCCGAGACATAGCACGTTCATGTCGTCGTGATCCACACCCTGCGCGGCCGAGTAGGTGTCGTGGCAGACTCCCGCTCGAACACCCGGCACCTTGTTGGCGGCGATACACACCCCCACGGCCGACCCGCAAACCAGGATCCCGCGATCTGACCGGCCAGCGGCTACCTCCTCCGCGACGGCTTGGGCGAAGTCGGGGTAGTCGACGGACTCTCGTCCGAACGTTCCCAAGTCCACGGTTTGGATACCATCGGCCCGCAAGTCCTCAGCCAGTTGATCTTTATAGCATACGCCGGCGTGGTCGGCTCCGAGCGCAATCTTCATTCCGCCGTCGATATGCCGAGACGTTCGAGGGCGCGATCCACCAGTGCAGGCGCAGTGAACCCGAAGTCTTCGAAGTTTGCACTGGCGGGCGCGGACTGACCGAATCGATCTATCCCCACCACCCATTTCGGAGAACCAACCCACTCAGCCCACCCCAGGGAGGCTCCCGCCTCTATAGCCACGGTGGGAACGCCGGGGACAATTACGGAGTCGCGATAGCTCTGCGGTTGTTCGCGGAACAAATCCCAACTCGGGAAGGATACGACGTTGGCCGCTACCCCTCGGCGGGCCAGCATCGGAGTCGCCTCGACGGCCAACTGAACCTCCGATCCAGTCGCCAGCAGGATGACATCGGGAGTATCGTCCCCCTCGGTCAAGGTATACGCTCCGCGCCGCACTCCATTCTCAGCGCTGCCCGTAGGTCTGTTGAGGTGCGGAACGGCCTGCCGAGTTAGCACCAGGATCGTCGGTCCCTCAAGGCGTTCCACCGCCACCCGCCACGCAGCTGCGGTCTCTTCCGGGTCTGCCGGCCGAATGACCGAGATACCCGGCATAGCGCGGAATGAAGCCAGATGCTCTACCGGTTGATGAGTCGGGCCGTCGGCGCCCAAACCGATCGAATCGTGGGTCATTATGTAGATGACAGGGAGTTCCATCAGCGCTGCCAGACGCATCGCCGGTCGCGCGTAATCCGTGAAGGTGAAGAAGGTGGCGACATAGGGTCGCACGCCGCCGTGTAGCATGAGACCGTTCGCCGCGCTCGCCATGGCGTGTTCCCGGATCCCCCAGCGTAGATTGCGGCCCTCGTAGCTGTTTCGTGCGAAGTTGGGAGAGTCGAGGAGCGAGTTGTTGGATCCCGACAGGTCGGCGCTTCCCCCAACGAGCTCGGGTAGGTGGGGCGCAATCGCACTCAACACCTTGCCGGAGGCGGCCCGGGTTGCGAGCGGTTTGGAGTCCGGCGGAAAGCTCGGTACATCGGCGTCCCACCCTTCGGGGAACCCGCCGCTGATACGACGCTCCAGCTCCTGCGCCAGTTCAGGGTATCGCTCTCCGTACTCGCGGAAGCTGTCCTGCCACGCCGACGCCTCGGCTTCACGTTCCGATTGGCTGCCCATGTGTTGCCGCACGTCGTCCGGTACAAGAAAGTGCTCGTCTTCCGGCCATCCGTATGCGCGCTTGGTAAGCCTAATCTCCTCTTCCCCAAGTGGGGCACCGTGCGCGCCCGCCGTATCCTGTTTGTTCGGCGATCCGTACCCGATGTGAGAGCGAACAATGATGAGAGACGGCTTCCCCGTTTCGGCCTCGGCCTCCGCCAAAGTGGTGTCCAGCGCGTCCAGGTCGTTTGCATCGCCGACCCTCGTGACGTGCCATCCCATTGCCTCGAATCTGCCTCGCACGTCCTCCGAGAACGTCAGGTCCGTATCACCATCGATGGTGATCCGGTTGTCGTCGTAGAGCCATGTGAGTTTGCCCAAACCCAAGTGGCCCGCGAGCGAAGCAGCCTCCTGGCATATGCCCTCCATGAGATCGCCGTCGCTGCAAATCGCAACTGTCCGGTGATTGATGACCTCGTGTCCGGGACGGTTGAAAACCGCTGCGAGATGGGACTCCCCAATCGCCATCCCGACCGTATTGGCTATGCCTTGCCCGAGTGGTCCGGTTGTCGTCTCAACTCCTGGCACATGTCGGTATTCGGGGTGTCCGGCCGTACAGCTTCCCCTCGTTCGGAAGCGTCGTATCTGTTCCAGGGGGAGGCCATAACCCGTAAGGTGGAGGATCGCGTACTGGAGAATCGCCGCGTGGCCGGCGGACAGGACGAAGCGGTCCCGATTGAACCAACTGGGGTCGCTGGGGCTGTACCGGAGATGCCTCATCCAAAGCACGTACACCACGGGGGCAAGCGCCATCGCAGTACCGGGATGTCCCGATCCTGCCTGCTGTACAGCGTCCATCGAAAGGGTCCGTATCGTATCGATGGACCTCTTGACGAGGGAGGGCGATGGGGAGTCCGGGTGGGTGTTCGCTTCCAGGGGCTCTCTCCGCGGACGGTTGGTAGGGCCTAAGGTGTGCGCAAGAACTCGCCCGAAGGTACGGAGGCCACGGCGGTCGGAAAAGTGCTAGCATGGAATGGCTGGAAAGGTGCGTCGCTCCCGGACGCCCCGGTACCCACAAGACGAGAGGGCAGGTAAGGGGAAATGAGGGAAAAGAGCCGACTCCGGACATTTCTTTGTGACGAGTTGAACGACACCCCAGATGGTGACGATGGCCTGAAAGGCACCGTGCTCGCCCTCTCGGACGTGGAAGCGGCCCACGTGCGGACGATGCGGATCAGGAAGGGCCAGGTCATCGCATTGGCCGACGGCCTCGGACACCGGTGGGCCTCGAAAGTCGTTGCGCTGGGACGCGGTGGTGTTCGGTGCAGGCTGGAACGGGCTCTCCCTTCGCGACCCCTGCTCCCCATCGACCTATGGGCACCTGTAGGGCATCGAGATCGTTCACTTTGGCTCGTTGAGAAGGCAGTGGAGATCGGGGTCCGCTCAATACGTTGGGTTAGTTGGAGGCGATCCAGCTCCGTCGGCGACGCCGGTTCGTCGAAAGCTTTCCAGGCTAAAGCGCTGCGCCGCGCCATAGCGGCCTTGAAACAGTCTGATGGGAGTTGGCTCCCAGCATTGCATCCCCCCGAGGAGGCAGCGGACGCGCTGTCGAGGCCCATAGAGACGGGGTGGCTGGCCGACAGAGGCGGGTTGCCACCGTACCTTACTCGATGGGGGACCATGGCCCTCGGGGGCGTCACCCAAGGAGCCGCGCTCATCGTTGTGGTGGGTCCAGAGGGAGGGCTGACTCTGGATGAAGTTGACCGCTGCAAGGATGCGAACCTCGAACTCGTGTCGCTGGCACCCGGTGTCCTGAGGTTCGAGACGGCGGCTCTGGCCGCGATCGCTGTCGGCGCGTCGATGCTGCGGCCGGTCGAACCCGAACAGAGGCCACTCGAGCCCAAAGAGCAGATATCTGGGCCCGATAACTTGGAGAAGCTGTAGCTATGACGACCTGTATATTCTGCGATATCGCAAATGGCAAGATACCGGCGGATATCGTGGACGAGACCGATGATTGGTTGGCCTTTCGCGACATTTCCCCGCGCGCACCCACGCACATCCTGGTTATTCCTCGGACGCACGTAGCTAGTCTGGCGGAGCTCGAAGACGAACAACTGGGTGGGAAATTGCTGTCTGCCTGCACTAGAGTGGCTCGCGCCGCTGGAATCGAGACGGGTTTCCGGGTGGTGACCAACATCGGAGAAAAGGGGGGACAGGCTGTGTTTCATCTCCACCTGCACGTACTCGGCGGTCGGCGCATGAGCTGGCCACCGGGTTAGTGCCGCCGAAAATGGAACCTCCCGTGGGTGCCAGTGCCCACGCCCTGTCCGTCCTTGAGTTCGATACGGCGATCGGTCTCATCGAAACTCACGCCGTGTCAGAGGGTGGAAGGGAAGGTGTTCGAACCCTCCGGCCGCATTCTGACCGAGCGTCGGCAGAGGCCGAGCTGAACAGTGTAGAAGCCCTGCGCCAGGCTTTTTCGGGCGAAGACCCGTGGAGTATTCACCCGTTCCCCAGGTTGGATGGGACGCTCAACCGGTTACAGCTCGCCGATGCCGTGTTGACTACTACGGAACTGCTTGCGTGTGCCGACGTCATGCGGGCCGGACGAGCGAACCGGCGCGTTCGGAAACGCCTTCCGGAAATCCTGGAAGAAGCGACGGACGACCTCCTTTCGGTGCTCACGTCGGCGTTGTGGGGAGACCGTGACCTCACGCAGAAGATCGAGCGGACTGTAGCGGACGATGGATCGGTCGCAGATGGAGCATCCCCCGAACTGAAACGGATCCGCCGCACTCTAGTGAGCAGACGGGGGCGCCTCGTATCCCGTTTGGAGGAGTTCGCGTCTGGACTTCCGACTCGTTTCCAGGTCGCCGACGCTTCGGTAACGCTCAGAAATGGACGCTATTGCGTGCCCGTGCGCCGAGAGGGGCGCGTCCAGGTTGGCGGTCTGGTGCACGACGCATCCGGGAGTCGTCAGACCCTTTTCATCGAACCGTCGTGGGCGATCGACGCCATGAACGAGATCCGCGAACTCGAGTTCAAGGAGGAGCGAGAGGTATTGCGCATCCTCTCCGAACTCTCGGCCGCCCTCCGCGCCCACTTTCCGGAACTCAAGACATCCTACGAGGCGCTCGTCACCCTCGACACGTTGAGTGCCAGGGCCTTGTTTGCGGACCGCCTGGGTGGGACGGCTCCCACCTTCACCGATTCGTCCAGCGAGATCTGCATCCGGCAGGCGCGCCACCCCATTCTCGCGGTTGAGCTGCCCGAAGTAGTTCCCTTCGATCTGGATCTGTCGCCGGACGAACGGGTACTCCTTCTCTCGGGGCCCAACGCGGGAGGCAAGACCGTCCTCCTCAAGACGCTCGGCCTCACGAGCGCCTTGGCCCAGAGTGGCATCGTGCCGCCCGTCGGTCCGGGGACTCGAATCCCCTTCTTCCGCACCTTTTTCGCGGTTATCGGAGACGAACAGTCGATCGATGCTTCCTTGTCTACATTCGGGGCCCAGGCCCGGAGCCTCGCAAACATCCTCCGTTCGGCCGGGCCCGATGATCTCGTTCTCTTCGATGAGATCGGGAACGCGACAGACCCCACAGAAGGGGCCGCCCTGGCCGCGGCGGCCCTAAAGCAGTTGGCGGGTCAAGCAAGGCTGGTGGTCGCCACAACCCACCTCGGAGACCTCAAGAAGTTCGGGGAGGAAGAGGGAGCTACGGTGAGCGCCTCCCTTGCCTTCGACTCGGGGCGCTTTGAACCCACCTTCCAACTAGTCCTCGGGCGCCCCGGTCGCAGCTACTCGTTGGCGATCGCCTCTCGGTTCGGTGTTCCGAGAAAAGTGCTTGAGGATGCCAGATCTCGTCTGAAGATCGACCACGTGACTTTGGACAAGATCCTGAGCGAACTGGAGGAGGAGCGGGAGGGTCTCGCGCAGGCTCGTGCGGCCCTGGGCAGTCTCCGGACTGACCTTGACCGACAAGCCGACGCCGTCGCCGTGCGAAGCGACGAGATAGCCCGTCGAGAAGCCGAGCTGCAACGACAACGCAGGGATCTCTCCACCGAGACCGCGAAGGCGCACCGAGAGACCCTTAGACAGGGTCGAACCTTGGTTGAAGATGCAATTGATGAGCTACGAAGTAGGGCCGAAGCGGCGATCGGAAATGCCGAAGCACTGAAGAAAGCCGAGCGCAGGGCCCGCTCCAGAGTGGAGAAGGCCTTTCGGGAGTCAGCGGGCATGCCGGATCAGCGAACGGGTGTCTCCCGGACAAAACGGAAAGGTGCAGAACGTATTCCGGTGCCCGGAGACAGAGTCAGCTGGGGTGCTTCCAAAAACCTCGGGCAGCTACGTGAAATACGTGGCGAACACGGGATCGTGGAGCTGGGCGGACTGCGGTTGACCGTGCCCGTCTCAGATCTCATCTGTGCCGAGCCGGAATCGGCTTCGTCAACCGGGAATCGCCGGCGCGTAAGCTCTCGGACCCGACCGCCTGTCGGAGAGGCCCACGACATCGCCGCACGCACTGAGGTCGACCTCCGAGGCCTGCGCGTCCACGAGGTTGACACTGCCTTGCTCCAAGTGGTGGACGCCGCCGTCGTCTCAGGGCTGCCGTGGCTCAGGGTCATCCATGGCAAGGGTACTGGAGCCCTTCGAAACAGAGTTCACGAATTGCTGAGTTCAGACCCGCGCATAGGAGAACTGAAGAGGGCCAGATTGGAGGATGGGGGCACCGGGGTGACCGTGGTCGAGTTCCAGTGAGCGACCGGATGAGCTGGAGGAGCTCCGAAGACGTCAAGGAGGACATTCGGGCGGCTGCGAACATCGTTGACGTGATCGGGGAATACGTGCAGCTGAAACGTTCCGGAAGGAGCTACCGCGGACCGTGCCCGATCCACGGTGGGGGAGGCCCGAACTTCTCTGTGGACCCCCAAAAGGAGGTATACCACTGCTTTGTCTGCGGAGAGAGCGGGGACGTTTTCACCTTCATAATGGAACACCTGGGGATGGATTTCCCCGAAGCTCTGCGACTGCTCGGGAAGAAGGTCGGTATCGAAGTCCCGGAGCGTTCTGCGCGCCGGGAAGATCCTTGGATCGCACACCGCGAGGCATTGGCATTTGCGGCCCGTTGGTATAAAGACCAGTTGGAGGCGGACACGGGCGACAAGGCCAGGGCCTATTTGGAGGGGCGCGGCTGGTCCTTGGAGGAGGCCCGCGAATACGGAATCGGATACGCGCCGTGGCGTGGCTTCCAGGAGGCAGCTCGCGAGATCGGACTCGACGAGAAGATCCTCTTGGAGATAGGCCTGCTCGTGCAAGGCGACAGGACCGAACAACCATACGACCGCTTCCGCGCACGTCTGATGTTCACGATAGAGGACATTCGGGATCGTCCCATCGGATTTGGAGGGCGCATTCTCGATCCCGGTTCCAAGGCCCCAAAGTACTTGAACTCCCCGGAGTCGCCGGTGTTCAAGAAGCGGCGAGAGCTATACGGGTTGAACAGGGCCCGGCACGCCATTCGGAAGGCGGAACGCGTCGCCATCGTGGAGGGGTTCACGGACGTGATTGCTCTTCACAGGGCAGATTATCGCTACGCCGTGGCAGGTCTTGGAACGGCTTTCACCAAGGAACAGGCCGAGAGCCTGCTCCGCTACACCAAGAGGGCGTATCTGCTCTACGACAGCGACGCGGCAGGGCAACGAGCGTCCTTCCGGACGGGAGATATCCTCATGAACGTTGGCATACACCCCTTCGTGGTGACCCTACCGCAGGGAGAGGATCCGGATTCGCTGGTCCGCCAAGGTGGCCCGGCGGCTCTCGAACAGCTCATCGATAATGCCGACGACATCCTCGAGAGCAAGCTGCGGATTCTTCAGCGGCGGGGGTTCCTGGAGTCCGCCGACGGGCGGCGACGCGCACTGGATGGAGTGCTCAGCACGATGCGTGCCACACGTGACGCGGCGCTGCGGGACATCTACGTGGAGAGGGTCTCGGAGGCGCTCGGCATGCGGCGGGACACGGTTGTACAAGAGATCGCCCGCAGGGAAGGCGGCACCCGGCACGCGTTCGATTCACCCCGCGGTCACGGATTCGGTGACCGCGATGATCACGGTGATCACGGTGAACTAGGGCCGGCCAACGGGTTGCCAAAGACAGAACGGATGTTGCTGCTTTTGATGGTGCGCGACCTACGATACGCTCGCCGCGCGCTCCGACTGGATCTATCAATCGAACACCTGCTCGACACCCGCTCACGAGAGATCTTTGAGGCGGTTGTGGTGTCCGCGGAAGAGGGCGAAGTCTCCATCGGATGGTCGCGGCTTGGAGAAGAGGCCCGATACCTTGGCGAGGCCTTGATGGCGGACTCGGAAGAAGTTCCCGATCCCGACGCCGAGTTCGAAGCTGCGGCAAACCGGCTATTGTACCGCCGACACCGGGAACGTCTGGCGCAAATCGACCGCGAAGTTGAACTTGCGGACCCACGGCATCTGCGCCGCCTGCTCAAAGAGAAGGAGCATCTTGCCTCGGAGTTGCGAGAGGCCGGTCAGTCGGGGACCTTCATCCCCCGGGTCCGAGGTTCTGAGTCTGGCGGCGGCCGGTGATTTTCGGGGCCTGGGCAACAGGAACGCGCGTCCTGCGCTATGGTGAATCCTTAACCGGGGAGAGTATGGGAGAGACGTCTACCGTCGAAGCGTTATTGGCCCTCCAGGAGTTTGACTCCAGGATCCTGAGGGTCGAGACAGAACTGGAGGAGATCTCAAGATCCATCAAAGAGTCGACTGCGGAGCTGGCTGAATTGGAGGCGGAGATCCCGCCGCTGGCAAAGGATGTAGCAGATGCGGAACGAGAGGTGCGGCGGTTTGAAAGGGTGGCGCGCGCGGGCCGCACGACACTGAAGCGACTTGAGGACCGCTCGCGGGCAGTCGCCAACATGCAACAGCACTTTGCGGTTCGTACTGAAGCGGACACGGCTCGTCGCAACCTCAGAGAAGCCGAAGACAGACAGTTGAGCGCCATGCAGGACCTTGAGAATTCGCGGGCAAAACTGGAGGGCATGGTTGAGCGGCGAGATGCGTTGCTCAGTGAGGTCGAGGGTCAGCGGGCCGTGGCGGAGGCCAGAAGCCAAAACCTGCGCAGCGAGCTCGACCAGCTGCGTACAAGAAGAGATGCCAGGGCCAGACCCATCGACCGCAAGAGTCTTCGGGTCTACAATTCGGTGCGCCGGCAGTCGGGTCGACGCGCACTTGCCGGACTGACCGAAGATGGGGTGTGCGGCGACTGTTTTACATCAGTGCCGAAACAGTGGCAGGCCAACATTCGGGCCAGCGTCGGACTCACCGTGTGTGAGGACTGCGGTGTGATCCTCTACGCCGGCGCCGGCACCTAAGGGGACCCTCGTCACCCTCCGAGTGTGAGAATGCGGATCATCTCCGGGGATTTGGGAGGCCGCTATATAGAGGTCCCTCGCACTGCACGATTGCGCCCGACGCCGGAGCGGGTGCGGGAGGCTTGGTTTTCAGCAATCTCTGCCGATGTGGACGGGGCGAAGGTGATGGACTTGTACGCCGGTTCAGGAGCCCTTGGCATCGAAGCCCTGTCTCGGGGCGCCGCCCATGTCCACTTCGTAGAGAAGGATCGGAAAGTCGCAGGCCTGTTGCGGCGCACACTCAAGAATCTTGAACTTGAAAACCGCGCGACGGTGATTGCGGGTAGCGTCCGAAGCTGGATCGGGACGATCCTCGAAGGTCGAGACGTCATCCCGTTCGACATCGGGCTTGCGGACCCTCCGTACCGTACAGGCGAAAGCACCCGGCTATTGGAGATGTTTCGATCCACCCCCTTTGCCACGCAGCTGTGGTTGGAGCACGAGGCGAAGCCTGAGTGGGACCGCGACTCGGATTGGAGAGGTAGGTATGGCGACACCTGGTTGAGTCGCTTTCGCTCATGAAGCCTTCCGTGGCCGTCTATCCCGGTTCGTTCGACCCGCTTACCCTCGGTCATGAGGATATCGTGGCGAGAAGCCTCCGCGTCGTGGACAGGCTTATCATCGCGGTTGCCGAGGTATCGACCCAGTCGAAGGCGGGGATGTTCTCCGTGCCGGAGCGAGTCGATCTTATCGAGGAGCATTACAAGGACGACGAGCGGGTGGAAACGGTATCGTTCAGCGGGCTTCTGGTGAAATTCGCCAAATCGAGAGACGCCCGGATCATTGTCCGAGGACTTCGTGCGGTGAGCGACTTCGAGTACGAATTCCAGATGGCACTTATGAACAGAACCTTGTGGCCCGATGTGGAAGTGCTGTTCATGGCACCCTCGACCCGCCACAGCTTCCTCAGCTCGTCACTGGTGAGGGAAGTGGCGCGATTGGGAGGGGAAGTGAGTGATTTCGTCAATCCCGTGATTCGAGAGGCGATGGCGAACGCCGTGGAGCGCGCCGACGAGTAGGTCGGCCAAAGCCCCGTCGATAGCACCCAAGGGAGGAACGATCGGGACCAACGGGGGCTTCATTGAGTGCCTCCGGCAGCGCGCGGGAGAAGTAAGCGCCAGGATAGGGTTCCCAGAGTCGGACGGACCGCGCACGGCCAAGGCAATTCGACGCCTCCGAGAGGAGGGTTGGGTGCGACCCGTACCCATGCACGAATACCCAGCCCCGCTAAAGGTGGCAGCGGAGTGGCTAAGCGATGGACAGCTCGACGGTGTGGTCGCCGGCGCAACCAATACCACGGCCGACGTCTTGCGGGCCGGTCTCTCCCACCTTGGAGTGAAGGGGGATCCAGGGGTCATCACATCCAGCTTTACGATGGTACTGCCCGGAGATACCGAGCGCGTGTTGACGCTGTCGGATCCAGCCGTAATCCCCAGTCCTACTCCCGACCAATTGGCGGTGGGAGCCGCGGCCGCGTGTGACGCACGCGCAATCATTGTGGGAGACACACCTCGTGTCGGATTCCTCTCCTTTTCCTCGTATGGATCTGCGTCCGGCCCAGAGGTCGACCGAGTGCTGGAGGCGCTCTCTGCGTTCCGCCGGATCCGGCCAGATGTCCCGTCCGACGGAGAGCTGCAAGCGGATGCTGCGCTAGTGCCTGAGGTGGGGTGTGCGAAGGCCCCTGATTCGCCAGTCGCGGGCCGGGCCAACGTTCTTGTCTTCCCCAGCCTTGATGCCGCGAATATTGCCTACAAGCTCATCGAGAGACTTGCCGGGGCGAGGGCACTAGGACCCATTTTGCACGGTTTTCCGAGGCAGCTGAGCGATCTTTCCCGTGGCGCCTCGGTCGAGGACATCATAGACGTTGCATGCGTGACTGCGCTGCTGGCCGAATCAGGTCATGGTGGCGCCGTGAACAATAGATCCGGGTCCGCCCGGAGGAGGTAAGCTTTGGATTTCACAGTGGAACGAGTTGAGGGGGTTACGGTCTGCCGGGCAAACGAGCAGCTGACCATCAACAACAGAGGGGTGTTCAAGGAGAAGGTGTTGGGTAGGATCGCGGCCGGAGACCGGAAGTTTGTGTTTGACTTCGGCCCCTCGGATTTCATCGATTCAGCGGGGCTGGGTGTGCTGGTGACACTCTCGAAGGGGGTCCGAGAGGCGGGCGGCAAACTCATTCTGGCAGGTTTGAACGAAGACCTCATGAGGCTCTTTGAATTCACGAGGTTGGATACGCTATTCGAAATCGCAGCCAACCGGGACGAGGCGCTCTCGGCATTTTGAACCGGCGGCACCTACCGTCTGAGGGTGCTGTGCCCAGGTTCATTGTCATCTCCAGCCGTGGAGACATCGTCGCTAATGCTAGGGAAATAGCGGAGACGATTGAGGGCACGCCGGAAGTATTGAGCTTTCGCGGTACCCGGTTCGACGTTCGCCCAACCGACATCATCCTCGCGGACACTTCGGAGCCGAGAGCGACCACTCGCTACCTTCGCCGCCGATTCGGAGACGATCCCCCTCTGGTGGCGGTTATAGACGGGGCGTGGATGCAGGAGGTGGGAAACACGCTGGCCGATGACTGGGCGGACTACCTGTTCTTCCCCTTCAATCCGGATGAACTCGGCATTCTGTGGCGAAAATACACCACGGAGGACGAAGTGCCGGAACTTTCGGTCGACGTCGACGGCTCCGGACGAATCCAAGTCAGCTTTCCGGGGCAGATCCGCTACCAGAAGCCCGTGGTCGATCGGGTGGTACTCGCGTGCCGGCACATCGTGGACCTGGATGTCGAGACGGCATTCCGCTTACGCGTTTGCCTGGGCGAAGCTGTGACCAACGCCGTGCTGTATGGGAGCCGAGGGAAGGGACAGGTCGTGAGAGTAACCGCCGAAGCCAGGTTGGAGGCCGTCCGGGTGAGCGTCACGGACGAGGGCGATGGCTTCGATCACCGAACCGTGGAAGAGCCTACGACCGAGGAAGGTATCCAGAGCGAGACGGGGCGCGGGATCTTCCTCCTTCGCCAGACCGCCGACTCCGTAGAGTTCAACGAAAAGGGAAACACCGTTCGCATCGAGATCCGGAGCTCCTTGGATCCCGTACGGAGGATACAGCCTCTGGTGGCGGAATTCGCGCACGTCACCGGCCTCGACTGCCGGCTGGAGCTCCATGGTGAGAGTGGTGCCGATGTGATCTTCGATAGCTGGTCCGGTATCGGGGTGCACGGGGATGGCGCTCGCCAGCCACCTCCTCCCGCCGCCCTAGATGTGATTCAGAGTCGGTCGCTGGGTGGTGAAGCGGTACTGCGCCTGACGTACAACCGCCAGGGAGGGGAGGCTGCTCACCTCCTCAGAGCCTGGCTTGAGGCCATCGTTGAGAGCGAACAGAGGCGCGAGACCCTCCTCTCACGTCGCATGCAGCAACGTCGCGTCCTCAGCGAGCTCGAGATTGCACGGGACCTGCAATCGCGCATGCTCCCCAAGCCGGAGCTATTCGAGGACCTCGCCCGGGTCGAGGCGCGGTGCGATCCGGCCCTTTCCCTCGGAGGAGATTTCTACTATCTGGCGCGGCTTCCGGAAGGCCGGCTCGGAGTCATGTTGGGTGATGTCAGCTCTCACGGGCCGTCGGCTGCCCTCGCGATGGCCCTGACCCTGAGCACGATCGGCACCGCGATCGTCGGAGAACTCGACCCCGCCGCCGTATTCAATAAGATCCACGGAGAGCTCAAACAGGCCCTCGAGTGGACGGATATGTACATGACCCTCTTCTACGGAATCCTCCATCCCGACGGGCGAACCTTGCGCATGGCGAACGCCGGTCATGCTCACGTATACAAGGTCGGTGATGGAGAGGTGGAGCGTCTACCCGCACTCGATCCCCCACTTGGCCTTACGGAACACGTGGACTTCCACAGCGAGCACCTCCAATGGGGCGACGAGACCCTGCTCGCGTTCACGGATGGGTTGGCGGAACTCGAGGATCCGGTGCACAACCCCAGCTCCACCGTCAGGCGCATGATGGGCGAGGGTAGGCGCGGCCCTCGGTCGCTCGTGGAGGCGCTGTTTGCGGATAGCGAGGATGAGATGCGTCTCGACGACAGAACTGCGGTCGCCGTGGCTCCATGACCCGCAATCATCGCTCGTATCTAGTGACCCCGTAATCTCGTGGCGTGACTCAGTGACCTCATCGCCCCGGCGGAGGGCCAAGCGCTCCCTTTCCCAGAACTTCCTGGTGGACCCGAACATCCAGCGGAAGATCGTGGCGCTCCTCGACCCGGGGCCGGAAGACACGGTGCTCGAGATAGGACCTGGGCACGGTGAGCTGAGCCAACATATCCTAGGCCGGTGCAGGCAACTGATACTGATCGAAAAGGACCATGAACTAGCCGGCGCGCTGGCCGAGCGGTGGGGCGGTGACGCCCGCGTGACGGTCCACGATGGCGACGCGCTCGATCCGCGGTACGCTAGCATCTTGCAGGGGAAGGGGCGGTCGCTGGCGGTGTCCAACGTTCCGTACAACATCACTTCACCCCTCATTTTCGCGTTGCTCGAGTTCCAGCCGTTGCCGGCCCGAATCGTACTTCTTGTTCAGCGGGAGGTGGGACGGCGAATCGTGGCTCGACCCGGGCACAAGAGTTATGGAGCACTTTCCGTAGGGGTACAGGTGGCCGCTCGCGTGAAGAGAGCGTTCTCAGTCGGACGGCTGGCGTTCAGGCCGGTCCCCAGGGTCGATAGCGAGGTGATCGAACTGACTCCGCGTCCGGAGCCAGAAGGCGGCATGTCAAACGCGACCCTTAGGCACGTCACTCGCGCGTGTTTCAATCGCCGTCGCAAGCAGATGCAAAAGATCCTCCGTACGGCCCCGGAGTTCGGGTCCCCGAGTGACCCCTTTTCGCTCCTCGAATCCTGCGGAATCAACCCCAAAGGTCGGCCCGACTCTCTGGAGCCGGAGGCGTTTGTGCGGCTGGCCGAGACCCTCTCCCACATTTGATTTGAGACACCACCCCGGTGCTTTTATCTTGGCTTGTGAATAGTTTCACAAAGCCTGGCCGGGCCATTTAGCCAGAATAGGATGGGTGGTAGGGGGAAATGGGCGGGAGAATACCGGAATCCACTGTACGTAGGTTATCAGTCTACCTTAGGCTCCTCCGTGATCTGGAACGGAGGGGTGTGGATTTCGCCTCTAGTAGTGCAATCGGGGAGAAGTCGGGCGCGACAGGGGCTCAGTTGCGTAAAGACCTCAGCCACTTCGGATCGTTCGGCCAACGTGGGCGCGGGTATCCCGTGGCTACGCTCGTCTCCACCCTGGAGGAAATATTGGGTCTGTCCCGGAGTTGGCGGCTTGCGCTCGCCGGTGTCGGGCGTATTGGAACCGCTCTCCTGGGGTATGGGCTGGAGGCCCGTGGATTCGACCCCGTGGCGGCGTTTGACGTGGACAGCAACAAAGTCGGAGCGAGGGTGTACGGATTGCGAATCGAGCCAGTGTCGGCGATGACGGAGATTATCCGGGAGCGCGACGTACAGATCGGTGTGATCGCGACACCAGCGGATGTGGCGAGAGAGATTGCTGACCAACTTGCCGGGGCGGGGGTGGGAGCGATCCTCAACTTCGCGCCGGTAGAGCTCGGTGACATGAACGGCGTACCCGTGCGAACTGTAGACATCGCACTTGAGCTGGAGGGCTTGAGCTACATCCTGGCGTCCGTTGACAGGCACCGTGCCGCGGCGGTCAACAGTGATTCGTCCTCCTTGTCCGGGCTTAGGTGATGGTGGAATCGAATCCACCGGAAGTGCGAATGCCGGGCGTAGAGTTCGTCCCTGGAGGGCCCTTGATAGACAGCTTGATGGCTCGGTTGAGGGATGGTCCCTGCACGGCCCAGGATCTGGCCGCCGATGTCCTCGCTACTCGGGGCGGACCACCCGGCGTGGCAGACCGTCTCATCTCCGAGCTCATCGGCGAGATGCCTGGAATAGTGTGCGAGAGGGGTCGTTGGCAACTTGCCGCCGCTGACTCGGCTATCGCCGGCTCCCCAGCGCTACCGATCGCGGGCCCGACCGACCGCTCCCCGACCGGCCGCCCAGCGAATGACACGCCCCCCGACATCCCGATCAAGCAGTTGGGTTACGCGGTGGTCGATGTCGAGACGACGGGACTGTCTCTCCAGCAAGGCGGACGTATCATCGAAATAGCAATCGTCCATGTCGACGAGGGTGTGGTTGTTCGCCGGTACTCTACGCTTTTGAACGCAGGCGTCCCGGTTTCCGCCTTCATCCGCCGGTTGACGGGGATCGACTCCAGGATGATCGGAAGAGCTCCGGAATTCTCGGACGTTCGCCACGACATCGAAGCGTGGTTGCGTGGTCGCGTGTTTGTAGCTCACAACATGCCTTACGACTGGGGGTTTGTTTGCGAGGAGATGCGGCGGGCCGGCGCCGTTGTACCACGCGGCCCACGCCTGTGCACCTTGCAAATGGCGCGTCGCGTGCTCCCGCAACTGGACAGCGTCGGTCTGGACGGATTGGCCCACTACTACGGGATCGAGATTACCGCGAGACACCGGGCCGAGGGGGACGCTGTCGCTACCGCACAGGCCCTGGCGCACATGCTGGACGAATCCGAACGCCGTGGGTGGACAACATGGTCTCGATTGAGAGAGGAACTCGGACATGTCTGATACGACAGCTGTCATAGCCGGTGCCGCACGACTGCCGACCGGCCGCTACTTCAAATCCCTGAGAGGGTTCAACGCTCCGGATCTGGGTGCGCTGGCGATTGCCGCTGCCGTGCGGCGGGCGGGCGTCGCCCCGGCCGCGATCGATGAGGTGATCATGGGTAACGTCGTCCAAGGGGGCGTGGGGCAGGCTCCTGCCCGGCAGGCAGCGATCCGCGGGGGTGTTCCCGAGGATGTTCCCGCAATGACGATCAATAAGGTTTGCGGGTCCGGGCTGAAAGCAGTCATGCTCGCGGCCCAAGCGATCAAGGCGGGAGATGCCCAGGCCGTGGTGGCAGGCGGCATGGAATCTATGTCCAACGCCCCTTACTTCCTTGTGCGAGACAAGCGTGGGCCGGGGATGAACGGCGCCCCACGGGATGGTCTGGTCAACGACGGACTATGGTGCGCGTTCGAGGATCGGCACATGGGGGGGCTGGCCGAGTACACGGCACACAAGGCAGGTATCTCTCGCCGCGAACAGGACGAGTTCGCGTACGCCAGCCATGCCAAGGCGGTGCGCGCTATCGACCGGGGCTCCTTTGCCGATGAACTGGTCCCCGTCAGCTTCACCGAAGGTGGAGAGGAGATGACGCTGCGGGTGGACGAGACTCCACGCCGGGACACTTCCGTGGAGATCCTCGGCGGGTTGCGCCCTGCCTTTACCAAGGATGCACCGCCCGAAGTTGAACTCCCTTCCGTCACGGCGGGTAACGCGCCGGGGCTCAACGATGGGGCGGCGGCAACCGTCGTCACTTCGGAGGAATACGCCCGCACCCACGGGCTTCCCATCCTGGGCCGCATCAGGGCCTACGCGGCGAGTGCGACGCTCCCCAAGGATCTGTTCTTCGCACCTGTGCGCGCGGTACGCCGCTTGTTGGAGCTCGACGGGACACAGATCGGGGATTACGGACTCGTAGAGATGAACGAGGCCTTTGCCGTACAGACGCTCGCAGATTCTCGGGCCCTCGGCATCGAACCTGAGCGGCTGAATGTGCGAGGTGGAGCCATCGCCCTCGGACATCCCATCGGTGCATCGGGAGCAAAGATTCTCACGACCCTCCTTTATGCGATGAGGGACCTCGACGTCGAACTGGGTCTTGTAACCCTCTGCTTGGGAGGCGGGGGTGCCGTGGCACTAAGTGTCGAACGGGGTGAGTGGCACTAGGAATGGAGCTTCTGGTGGGGAGGATCGCCCCCTTTTACATGGCCTTCCTTGGCACTTACCTGGTACTGTCGCTGGCGGTTGGACTGGTCGTAGGTGGTGCGCTGATAGATCCGTCGTCAGACCCGAACCCTGCCTCATTTCTGACGCTTTGGAGTATCGGCCCCATGTTCGTTGCGGCCGCAGGCGTCACCTGGGCCTTCGCGACACGCGTCGACAATATCGGCCTTGCCGCTGTCGGTCTGCCCGGAGGTTACCGAGGCATGCGGGAAATGGGAGCCGGGTTGCTCCTTGGAGCAGCACTCATGGGTGCCATCGTTCTTGTCTGCATGGGTTTGGGGTGGCTCTCCTGGGAGGTCGATGCAAATCCGTCACCCGTCCCCGTAACCTCGGCCCTATGGCTGGCTTTCCTACTCTTCCCGGCCGCCTTCTCGGAGGAGTTGCTCTTCCGGGGATACCCGTTCATGGTCCTGCAACGAGCCTTCGGGATAGGGGCCACGCTGGTCGTCACCTCGGTATTATTCGGGTTACTACACTGGGCGAACCCAGGTGCCACAAACGGCGTGCTCCCCCTGGTGAATCTGGTGTTGGCAGGAGTGCTTCTTGGCGTAGCTTACTGGCGCACGCAGAGCCTGTGGTTCGCCACAGGGCTTCACTACGGATGGAATGTCACGATGGCAGCGACGGATCTTCCCGTGAGTGGCCTGGAATTCGACATGCATGCGCTATCTCCTTCCTATTCTGGCCCCGAGATCTGGACAGGGGGTGGTTTCGGGCCGGAGGGGGGGATGCTCACCACAATTGCGACAATTCTCGGAACGATGTGGCTTCTTCGGCTTACACCAGCGACATCTTCCCAATCACCCACTGAGTCTTGAATGATGGGACCCGATACGACGATGCCTGGGGACGGAATCCAACGAGTGGGGGTGATTGGCGCTGGCGTCATGGGAAACGGCATCGCACACGTCTTCGCGACAGCAGGGGCCGATGTCATTCTGATGGATGTCGACGGCGACCAGCTGGCCGCCGCACGCGAGATGATCGAGCGTAACCTTGCCCGGCAGGCGAGGAAGGGGCATCTGACAGGGGATCAGGCGAACGCGGCGCTACAAAGGATTGTCGCCTCGACTGAATTCGAGTCGCTGAAGAGCGTGCAACTGGTGGTTGAGGCAGCCCCCGAAAGGCCGGAGGTCAAGGCTCGAATCTTCAGGGATCTGGCGGGCCTGGTTTCGGACGAAACGATCCTTGCAACGAATACCAGCTCTATCTCGATCACGGAAATCGCATCCCACACGAGTCATCCCGAACGCGTGATCGGCATGCATTTCATGAATCCCGTCCCCCTCATGCGCCTGGTCGAGGTGATCAGGGGGTTGGAAACATCCGGCGAGGTAACAGAGGTCATTCTTGACCAGTGCAAGCGCCTTTCGAAAACGGGTGTCTTGGTCGAAGATTACCCCGGCTTTGTAGCGAACCGGGTTCTCATGCCCATGATCAACGAGGCCATCTTCTGTTTGATGGAGGGAACGGCGAGCCTCGAAGGGATCGATTCCGTGATGAAGCTCGGGATGGGTCATCCCCTCGGACCCCTCCAGCTAGCGGACTTGATAGGGTTGGACACATGCTTGGCGATAATGCGCGTCATGCACGAAAGCCTGGGCGATCCCAAGTACCGTCCTTGCCCCCTCCTCGCGAAGTACGTTGCCGCAGGCCGCCTGGGCCGGAAGACGGGACGCGGCTTCTACATTTACGATACCCAATGACGTCACGACGCTCTTTTACAGCTATCGAACTCGACCCGGAACAGGAGCAGATCCTGCAGCTCTCACGGGATTTTGCCGAGGAGCGTTTGCGGCCCACTGCCGAGGGACGGGACCGGGACGAAGACATCGTTGACGAGGGAATTCACCGCGAGCTGGGTGACCTGGGCTTCCTCGCCATGCGGGTTCCGGAGCAGTACGGCGGACTCGGACTCGACATGCTGACCTATCTTTATGTCATCGAGGAACTTGCCTGGGGCGATCCTAGCGTTGCTGTTTCCGCTAGCGTTCATAACTCACTCCCCGTTGCTATTTTGAAGCGTCACGGTAGCGACGCTCAGAGGGACGAGTGGCTCCCGAAGATGGCCTCGGGGGAGGTCATGGCTGCGTTTGCGCTGTCCGAGGCGGGAGCGGGGTCGGATGCTCGGGCGATTCGTACTCGGGCTACGCCTGTTCCCGAGGGATGGCGATTGCAGGGTGAGAAGATGTGGGTCACTAATGGAGGAATGGCGGGCCTGGTGATCACCTTTGCGCTCTCCGGGGAGACAGAACCCCCGGGGGCCGAACCGGAGGAGGCCGCATCCCGTCAGTCGGATTCAAAACCTATCGGCGCATTCCTCATCCCGGAGGGAATCAAAGGCGTTGCGGTGGGAAAGAAAGAGAAAAAGATGGGACTCCGCGGGTCGGAGACCGTCTCCCTCGTTTTCGACGATGCTCTGCTTGGTCCGGAACACGTCGTGGGCGATCCGAAATTGGGTCTCAAGTACGCGCTGCAGGCGCTCGAAGGCGGGCGTTTGGGCATTGCAGCCCAAGCCCTCGGCATCGCGTCGGCAGCTGTTGATGCTGCTTTTGAGTACGCCGATGCACGGTCGCAATTTGGCCGTCCCATCCGCACTTTCCAAGGGCTCCAATTTCTCTTGAGCACAATGGTGGCGAGGCTGGAGTCGGGTCGTGGCTTACTGGAGCGTGCGGCCCGGGCACAAGCAGTGGGAGATCCCAGGTCTCGGCGTCTTTCCAGTTTGGCGAAGTGGGTTGCGAGCGAGGCGGCCTCATTGAATTCCCGGGACGCCGTGCAGGTGTTTGGCGGTTACGGCTATTCGAAGGAATACCCCGTCGAGCGTATATTCCGCGACGCCAAGGTGACGGAGATTTACGAAGGTGCAAACGAGATACACCGTAGTCTGGTAGTACGGCAGTTCTACCGCGAAAGGGGATATGTCACGTGATGGACACATCACTCTCCGTCTCCGACCCGGCGGTCGCCAACGCGATCGCGAAGGAGCTCGAACGACAGCGTCGGGGACTGGAGCTCATTGCTTCCGAGAACTTTGTATCTAGTGCTGTCAAAGAAGCGACAGGCAGCATATTCACCAACAAGTACGCCGAGGGCTATCCCGGCAAGCGATACTACGGCGGGTGCGAAGTGGCGGACGAGGTGGAGAACCTAGCCCGCGAGCGCGCCTGCGAACTGTTCAAGGCCGATCATGCCAACGTCCAGCCGCACAGTGGTTCTGGTGCGAACATGACGGCTCTGATGGCCTTGGTCCGACCTGGGGCCACCTTGCTCGGCATGGATCTGTCACACGGCGGCCACCTCACCCACGGGGCCCGTGTCAACTTCTCCGGCCGCTGGTACAACATTGTCTCCTACGGGGTCAAGGAATCGGATCGCACCGTCGACTACGATGCCCTGCACAAGACAGCGATGGAGGTCAAGCCCGAGGTCATCATCGCCGGTGCCAGCGCCTATCCACGAGAGCTGGACTTCGAGCGTTTCGCATCAATCGCCGAGGCTTCGGGGGCTTTCTTAATGGCCGACATGGCCCACATCGCCGGCCTCGTCGCAACTGGCGATCACCCGTCCCCCATCCCTTATGCAGACATCGTCACGACCACCACCCACAAGACCTTGCGAGGTCCGCGAGGGGGCTTGGTCCTGTGCAAGCCGGAGTACGCGAAGGCGGTTGACTATTCGGTGTTCCCGGGCCTCCAAGGAGGGCCGCTCGTGCACGTGATTGCTGCCAAGGCAGTGGCGTTGGGTGAGGCCCTGCGTCCCGAATTCCGAGAATACTCCGCTCAAGTTGTCAGGAACGCCCGAACACTCGCCTTCTCACTTGGCCGACACGGATATGATCTGGTCGGAGGGGGTACCGACACCCACCTCATCCTGATCGATCTTCGGAACACGTCGCTGACCGGTAAGGACGCAGAGGAGATCCTCGGAAAAACCGAGATCACGGTGAACAAGAACACAGTCCCGTTCGAGACACGTTCACCTTTTGTAGCCTCGGGCGTACGACTCGGTACCGCAGCGGCCACCTCCCGGGGAATGAAGGAACCCGAGATGATCAAGATAGCCGATTTCATGCATCGAGCTCTTACTAACGGGGACGATGAAGCTGTCCTGGCGGAGGTGCGAGCCGGCGTGGAGTCGCTCTGCGCAGCCTTTCCCCTGTACGCTGCGGCGGCCTAACGGCCCCTGCACAAACTGCTGGGAATCCTTGATTTTGCTTGACGTCCACTCCGTTTCCGCACTATTCTTGCCATGAAAAACACACGCGTTTTCGAGGGAGACGGCCGTGGGTAACGCGAAGACATCCGACGCAGTTGCGGGGATGGTTAAACGGAACCCGAAATTCAAAGGGGAGGCTTACCAGTTCGTTCTGGAGTCAATCCGCGCATGGATGACTGGGCTGGAATCTCCTCGGCACGTGTCGGCGGAGGAGGTTGCAGACGCCGTACGCGTTGCCGCCTTGAAGCGTTTTGGACCGTTGGCACGCTCTGTGTTGGAACATTGGGGCTTGCATTCAACGCGAGACATCGGATTGGTTGTCTTTACGTTGGTTGATCACGACTATCTGGTGAAGCGATCTGAGGAGTCTCTCGACGATTTTGCGGGACTCTATCGGTTCGACGATGCATTTAGGGATAACTTCCCTTGGAGTGCGGCGAACCGCTAGGTAGGAAATTTGGACCTAAATTAGGTCATAAAGATGAGGGATTGGCTTCGAGCGGCACTTTGAGGCCAGAAACGGGAGGGGGGTGGTTCGGTGGATGACTACGGTCCATTTACGAGGTGCTTAAGTTGCGGAGAGGGAGTCATGTTGCCGCTGTCGGATTACGGACGGGACGGTGCTCCAATCCACTACAAGGCTTGGGTCTGCTCGGCTCCGGATTGCGGGTTCAACATCCGCATTGACAACGGAGACGTAAGCTACGGGCGACAGGTTCAGGACTCCTACAAGTAGCAACTCCCCTGCGGGCCGACTGGTGGCGCGCCGGGGCGCAACGTGTGTGGTTGCCGACGGCGCAGGAGATGGCCGCTATCGACAGGGCAGCGGTTGATTCGGGGGCGATACCCGAGCGCTCGCTGATCGAGAACGCCGGCCGCGCGCTGGCAACGCATGTAGCCAGGAGTTTTCCGTCCGGGCGAGTGCTCGTCTTGGCCGGTAGCGGCCACAACGGGGCCGACGCGCTTGTGGCAGGCCGCACACTCCAGGCATGGGGACGCCAGGTGACCTTTCTCCAGTGCGGTGGCCGCGTGCCAACCCCCGATGTCCTTGCCGGTTGGGGGATTGAACTCCAATCCTCCGACAAGTTGGGCGCCGCACTCTCTGAGTCGTCGGTGGCGCTAGACGGCATTTTGGGGACGGGCATCGAGACTGCTCCCCGGCCGCCGCAGGCGGAGATCATCGATCGGGTCAACCGTGCTAAATTGGCTCGGATATGCGTCGATGGACCGAGTGGTGTGAATTTCACGACGGGGGACGTTCCGGGTGCAGCCATCCGAGGGCAAACTACGGTCACTTTCGGGTGGCCGAAGCTGGGGTTGTTGCGCTTTCCGGCGCGTTCGTACTGTGGCGACCTGGTTTGCGTCGAGATCGGTTTTCCTGCTCTTTCTCCAGTCGTTCCCCGGGCACGCGCAATTACGCTTGCTTGGGCAGCCAAGTTGCTTGGGGGTCGTTCGGCCGAGAGCCACAAGGGAGATGCCGGGTATCTTGCGATCGTGGGCGGGGCTCCTGGGATGGCGGGAGCAGTGCAGCTGGCAGCTCGCGGCGCGACCCGGGCCGGGGCGGGGATCGTCCGTGTCGTCAGTGCGCCTGAGAACCGAGAGATCCTACAGGCAGGGGTCCCGGAAGCGGTGTTCGTTGACTGGAGCGACCGGGGTGCGGTGGACGAAACACTCGAATGGGCCGACGCCGTCGCCGTTGGACCGGGGCTCGGACGGGGTGTCGCCGAGCAACGGCTGGCCGGAGAGGTGGTACAGCGATCGCCCGTACCTGTCGTAGTGGACGCCGACGGGTTGCGCACTTTGGAGATTGAGGACGGCGTCGCGGTTGGCGGTGAAAGAGGTGGGCCTCAAGGTCTGCTCTTGACCCCGCACCTAGGCGAGGCCGCCCGCCTTGCTGGGATAAGCATCCAGGAGGTGCGTGCCGACCCTGCGGGGACCGCGTCTAAGCTTTCTTGGCGGACGAATGCAACCGTCGTGCTAAAGGGAGCACCCACTTGGATTGCTACTCCCGATGGGTCCCTCCGGGTAACCACTCTCATAAGTCCGGCCTTCGGGAGTGGCGGGGTGGGCGATGTACTAACGGGTGTATGCGGCGCGTACTTCGCGGCCGGTATGGGGGCGGCGAACGCGGCCACGAGCGCACTCGCCATAACCGGCCTCGCTACTGTGAAGCGCCTAGATCAGATCGGGGGTTCGGCGGCCGACCTGCCGGATGCCGTCGCATGGGCCAGGTCGGCCATCCCTGACGTTGACCCCGGGCACTGGCCAGGCGTACTTCTCGCTCTGCCGGCAACCAACTCTACGCGGAGTTCCGTCGCGGACAGCGCCACCCCGGAGCAGACTACGTGATCCAACCACTTTCGGTCCCCCTCGCCGCCGGTCCCGAGGCGCACCGCATCTCTCTGTTCCTGGAGGCGGCGAACGCGGGGCGGAATATCCGTCGGATTACGGAGGGCCTCCCAGAGCTGGGTCCGGGCGATGATGCCGCCGGGTTCAAGATCCCGGAGGGACACACCGCCGTCGCAAGCAGCGACGCCTCGGTGGAGGGGGTCCATTTTCGGCGTGAGTGGATGACCTGGGAGACGATAGGGTACAGGGCTGCCGCCGCCGCTCTAAGTGATCTGGCGGCGATGGCGGCGGAACCGGTCGGCCTTCTGGTGTCGATTGCCCTGCCCCCGGAATCTGAACCCAGTGCCCTCTCTTCCCTGGGTACAGGAGTTGGTGCCGCCGCGGCTTCAGTGGGCGCGTGTGTCATGGGTGGCGACCTGACCGCCTCCCCTGGTCCCGTGTTTCTGGACGTAACGGTTATTGGACATGCGGCGTGTCCCGTGTCCAGGAGGGGTGCCCGTCCTGGGGACGATGTGTGGGTGACAGGGCACCTCGGCGGGGCAGCAGCCGGCGTCAAAGCGTTCCTTGCGGGTGAAGATCCAAACCCTCGGGTTCGGAGGAGGGTGGAGAATCCTCAACCCCGTGTGCGCGCCGCGCTCCTCCTTGCCGAGGCCATCCCCGTGCGGGCGGCCATCGATGTCTCCGACGGACTGCTGCGCGACGCCAGACACTTGGCCGCCGCCTCCGAAGTCGGGGTCACTCTCGACTGGCGGTCCGTGCCCGTTAGCAGGGGCCTGATCGACGTCGCGGAACCCGCTTCGCGCGCCCGCTTTGCGCTCACGGGCGGAGAGGACTATGAACTTCTCTTCGTGGTCCAAGGAGGTGCTTCGCCGGCACAAATGAAAGAGTTGGAATCCAAAACCGAATGTCAGTTGACCCATATCGGCCGCGTCGAGGTTGGCTTTGGCGTGCGGATCGAGGGACTCCCCGCCGGTGTCCCAACTGACGGCTTCGACCATTTTTCGTCATGATAAGATCCCTGATCTACCACGTATATATGCCGCTCTGCACGGGTTTAGCCGGCGGGTTGAGCATCCTGTTTGCGCCCTTCGTCAAGGGACCCGCGGTGTTCGATTGGGTCCATCGCTGGTGGGGCAACTCGATCCTTTCCATCTCGGGGGTCAAGCTCCAAGTCGAAGGCTTGGAACACATCGAGCCCTACAGACCATACGTCATCATCGCCAACCACCAGTCGTTCTTCGACATTTGGGCTCTCGCGGCCGGTCTCCCCCAGTCAGTTCGGTTCGTGGCCAAGGGTAGTTTGGGCAAAGTCCCGCTTCTGGGTTCCGGAATGCGAGCCATCGGCCACGTGATTATCGACCGGAAATCCCGAAAGGCTGCGATCTCATCGATTCGGGCGGCCCGTTCACGCGCCGAACGGGAGGGCCACGCCATTGTATGGTTTGCGGAAGGCACTCGTTCTCGGGACGGGAAGCTAGCTCGTTTCAAGCGCGGCGTTTTCGGCCTCGCGATCGAGACTGGGTTGCCGATGGTGCCGGTGGCGATCGAGGGAGGTTTCGATATCCTGGGGCCGGGGGAAAAGAGGCTTCGCCCTGGAATCATCCGCGTGACGGTCACCCCGCCTATTCCAGCCGACGAGATGAAAGCCTCGGATGCGAACGCCCTCATGGCCAGAGCGCACCGAAGAATCGCCACCGCTCTGGGAACCGGTGACTGAGTCGACGGACTGGCTGCACCGCCCAGCTGGGTAGCGATTCGATGTTGCTCCAACGGATCAAATGAGTATCTTGGAGGACTGCGTGGCGATTATCACGATCGCGGGGCGGATGTGGAGAGGGCGTATGAAGACGAAACGCAGGCCAGCGGTCCCCTAGGTTTCCGTGGGGGCAATCGCCGGAATCACCGGTCGAGAGATAATCGATTCGCGCGGGAATCCTGCGGTCGAGGCCGACGTGCGACTCGAGGACGGCAGTCTCGGTCGCGCGGCCGTGCCGAGTGGGGCCTCCACCGGTGAACACGAGGCGGTTGAGCTGAGGGATGGTGACTCGTCCCGCTTCGATGGGAAGGGTGTTCTCCGAGCAATTGGAAGTGTAAATGGTGAGATTGCTCGGGCGGTGCGGGGGCTCGATGCGCGCGACCAGAAGACACTCGACGACCGTCTGATCTCCCTCGACGGCACGCGCAACAAGAGTCGTTTGGGGGCTAACTCGATTCTCGCCGTATCCATGGCCGCGGCTCGGGCGGCAGCGGTGTCGAGAGGCGTGCCTCTCTTCGTGCACCTGGGTTCGGAATCGTCAAGCACCCTCCCAGTCCCGATGCTCAACATCCTCAACGGCGGTGCCCACGCCAACAACTCGGTCGACATCCAGGAGTTCATGGTTGTACCGATCGGAGCAACGTCGTTCTCCGAGTCGCTGCGCTGGGGGACAGAAGTATTTCACGCCTTGCGCCGTCGGCTCTCTCGGGCGGGACTCACCACAGCCGTCGGCGACGAAGGCGGGGTAGCTCCAGATCTGTCTTCGAACCGTGAGGCCCTCGACCTCATCATGGATGCAATTCGAGAATCGGGGTACGAACCAGGACGGGAGATTGCCTTGGCGCTGGATTGTGCAGCGTCCGAATTTCATGATCCGAGCCGAGACCTTTACGTGCTGGAGAGTGGCGGGGAGGCGGGACAACATGCACGGGACCGGATCATCGATCTCTATGAGCAGTGGATTGATGCCTACCCGATCGTCTCAATCGAGGATGGACTCGCTGAGGACGACTGGGTCGGTTGGACCGCCCTCACCGAACGTCTCGGCGACCAGGTGCAATTGGTCGGCGACGATTTGTTCGTAACCAACGTTGAGAGAGTGCGCCAAGGGATCCGGGAGGGCGCAGGCAACGCAGTTCTGGTCAAACTCAATCAGATCGGTACCGTCAGTGAAACGCTCGATACGATCCGGCTCGCCGAGAAGGCGGGGTACGCGGTCATCATCTCTCATCGTTCGGGTGAAACCGAGGACACGTTCATAGCTGATCTAGCCGTCGCCACTGGAGCGGGGCAGATAAAGACGGGCAGCGCTTGCCGCTCGGAACGCGTGGCCAAATACAACCAGCTGCTGCGTATCGAGGAGCAGCTGGGCGCGGCAGCGCGGTTTCCGGGTGCGAATATCTACAAGGGGAGGGGGTTGAGTCTTGGCAGATGCGCGTAGTCGCCGTTTGAGTCGAGGCATCACAATCGCTTGCCTGCTCATCGCAGGTTACTACTGGGTGTTCGGCGGAGCCTACACCCAGCCCGGCATCGAAAGGCTGGAGACCGACCTGCTGGAGCGCGAGTCGGAGATAGCCCAACGTGAAGCGGAGTTGTCATCCGTTCGGGTGTGGGCCGATAGTCTGCAGACGAATGACCGAGTAATAGAGCGTATAGCCCGCGAGCGGTATGGGTTCATACGCCCGGAGGAGGTACTGATTCAGTTCGTGGAGTTGGGGAACGTCGAGGAACGCTAGCACAGGTCCCGGAGAAGCGATTCCTCCCACGCTTGACTCAAGCCCGAACCCGAGTAGGATATGGTCCCATGGCAGGGTAGCTCAGCCTGGCAGAGCAAGGGACTCATAAGCCCTGGGTCGCGGGTTCAAATCCCGCCCCTGCCACTCCACCATAGACGGAAGATAGCCACGATCGCCGTGACTCGAGAGCCCTCCGCCCCCACCGTCTCGCAGGCCCTGTCCGTGGATGCACTGCTGCGCTTGTCGGGAGAAGTTTCGACCAAGGCCCGGCGCACACGGAACCGGTTCAAACAACGGCTGGCGGAGAATCTTAGAGACGGCTTCCGTGCGGAGGGCATCCCGGCCCGAGTTAAGTCGGGTTGGAGTAGACTGCACCTCCAAGCCGAGAACGAAGACTTCATCGGGCCCGTTACTCGCACCTTCGGCATCTCCAGCTTTTCGGTGTTGAAGGGCGAGACCTCGTCCGAGCTGGACGCGATCGTTGGAGTGGGTGTCGAGGCTTTTTCCGACCGGGTCAAAGGTCGGACTTACGCCGTGCGTGCCAGGCGCTCCGGCACGCACCCGTTCACCTCGCTCGACGTGCAACGCGCGCTGGGTGCCGCGCTGAACCCCGGTGCCACGGTGGACCTCACCCACCCCGAGGTGGTTGTCTTCGTCGAAGTACGGGGCGACCGCGCCTACCTTTACGAAGATAGGGTCGAGTGTGCAGAAGGACTCCCCCTTGGCGTGCAGGGCCGCGCCCTCGCTCTCATGTCGGGAGGATTCGATTCACCGGTGGCCGCGTGGATGGCGCTTCGCCGAGGGGTCACGCTCGACTACATCTTTTGCAACTTGGGAGGAAACGCATACGAGCGAATGGTTGTCGAAGTATCGAAAGTACTCGCGGACAAATGGAGCTACGGGACTTGGCCTCGACTCCACGTGGTGCCCTTCGAGGGGGTTGTGCAGGCTATTCGAGAGCGAGTGAAGCCAGCTTGGTTGCAGGTTATTCTTAAACGGATGATGTATCGGGCCGCCTCGTCCATAGGGGAGAAGATAGGGGTCGACGCGTTGGTGACAGGAGAATCGATCGGACAAGTGTCATCTCAAACCCTCAAGAACCTTAGGGCGATCGACGGTGCGTCCTCGTTGCCTGTTTTCCGTCCCTTGGTAGGGTTCCACAAGAATGAGATCATCGCACGGGCACGCACGATCGGGACTGCTCAGGTGTCCTCCCAGGTGCGCGAGTACTGTAATCTCGTGGAGCACAAACCGGTGACCGCGGGCTCCCCCGAAAACGCGGCGGCCGAGGAAGCGGCGGCCGGTTACGTTGAACTGGAGGCCGCCATCGCAGATCGCCACGTGCACGATCTCAGGCGTCTGCGAACCGAGACTCTTGCCGGAGCATCACTCTATTTGTCATCGGTTCCGGATGGGGCGGAGGTGCTGGACGCCAGATCCCTCCCCGAGTTCGATGATTGGCACTGGCCGGGTGCGCGCCGTTGGGACGCAGAGGAGCTGGAACAAGGGTTTCGGCAGCTCAACAAGGACCGAACGTACGTTTTGTGCTGTGCCGAAGGAGTTCGTACGGCCTACGTTGCCGAGAAGATGCAAAGAGCAGGCTACGAGGCGTACTCGTTCATGGGAGGAGCCCCTCGCATGCGGCGTTTGCAAGGAACGGCGGGCACTTCATCTCGGTGACGCACGGACAGCTGGCCATCGACTCCCTCTCACCCGAGAACCTGCCGAAGCACGTCGCCGTCATAATGGACGGGAACGGACGATGGGCCGCCCGCAGGAACCTTCCGCGTTGGGCCGGACACCGGGCGGGGATTACCGCGGCACGCAAAGTGATCCAAGGCGCGGTGGAAGCAGGTATCCAACACCTTACTCTGTTTGTGTTTTCCGAAGAGAACTGGTCACGCCCCCGCGAGGAGATCAATGCGCTGATGGATCTCCTGGTGGAGTTCATCGATGAAGAACAAGATGATATGTTCGAATGGAACGTCAGGGTGACGGTGTTCGGAGATCCCGGACGCCTCCCTAAACGCGCCCGCAGGGCCTTGGCCGACTTGGAGGCGAAGACAGCCCACCTGAATGGATTGCAACTCCATCTCGCGGTCAGCTATGGGGCACGCAACGAGCTTGTGTCAGTGGCTCGAACGCTGGCAACACGTGTCTTGGACGGTGAGTTGAACCCGGAGGACATCACCCTTCGGACAGTTGCCGGAGCACTCTTTACCAAGGATTGGCCCGATCCCGACCTGCTGATTCGGACGTCGGGTGAGCAGCGCATCTCCAACTTCCTGCTGTGGCAGCTGGCGTACGCGGAGATCGCTATCGTCGACGTCTTGTGGCCCGACTTTAGCCGTGAACACTTCTTCGAGGCCCTCCTGGATTACAGCCGCCGGGAACGACGTTTCGGGGCTGTCAAGGCCGCAACGTGAAAAGGTCGAACCTCGGTACCCGGCTTATTGTCGCCGCGATCGGGATGCCCGTCGTGGTCTCCGTTGCCTGGGCCGGTGGCCCGATCTTCGCCGCGGCGCTGGGTTTGCTAGCCGGGATAGGATTCCGAGAGTATGCAGAGATCATTCTCGGTACTCCGTCTCGGACGCTGAGAGCCATCGGAACCACTTCGGCGTTTGCCTTTCCGTTCGTAGTGCTTTACGGAGGGCTCGAGGGTGCCATGCTCTTGTTTGTGATTCTCTTGCTGGCGACGCCCATGATGGCCGTAGCCACCGTGGGGATACCCCAGTACCCTGTTCGAAATGCGGCGTTGGTGGTCTTTGGTGTGTTGTGGACGGGGGGCCTGCTGGCATTTGCGATCCCACTGCGGGAGGGTTGGGTTCTGACGTCTCCGGCTCCCGACGCACGGTACGCCGGAACGCTCCTGGTAATGTTCCCGATTGTACTTACCTGGGTCGCTGATAGCGCAGCATACTTGGGCGGCCGCGCGTCGGGCCGTCGTCCGCTCGCTGCCCTCATTAGCCCCAACAAGACGGTCGAAGGGGCGGTGTGCGGCTTGGTGGCCTCCACAGGCGCGGCCGGAATTTACGCAGAATTTGTGCCTGGATGGACGTTGGGCTTGCCAGCCACGCTGTTTTTCGGGCTCTGCATCGGGAGCGCGGCAATTAAGGGGGACCTCGTGGAGTCGGCGCTCAAGCGAGAGGTAGGGGCCAAGGACACCTCGACGCTACTGCCCGGACACGGGGGCATGTTGGACCGTCTGGATTCGCTGCTGTGGACGCTACCGGTGTCCGTGCTGGTTCTCATGGCCTTTCGTTTGGTAGGCTGAGTGCCGGACAATTCGTTGACGAACGTAGCCGTGCTGGGGGCCACCGGTTCGGTCGGAACCTCCACCCTGAACGTGATGCGGCGGCACCCCGAGCGGTTTCGAGCTTCCGTGTTGTGCGCACAGAGCAGTGGCGAGGCGCTAGACGCCCTCGCGTTGGAGTGGGACCCGGACGTAGCGATCCTGGCATCTCCTCCCGTGGGTTTTCAGCCCCGCTGGAAGGGTGAGTGGCGAACGGGTCCCGAGGCGGTGGAAGCAGCCGCCCGAGACTCGGGATCGGAGATCGTCATGAACTCGATCGTGGGGATTTCGGGGCTCGGGGCCACGCTCGCTGCTCTAGAGACGGGAAAGCGTCTAGCACTCGCCAACAAGGAATCGCTGGTAGCGGGTGGAGACCTCGTTATGGAGGCTTTACGGAAGGGGGGAGGGGAGCTGATTCCGGTCGACAGCGAGCACTCCGCGATCCACCAGTGCATCGCCGGCCGGCCTGTGTCCGAGGTAGAGCGCATCACGCTCACGGCTTCAGGCGGCCCCTTTCGGACTTGGCCCGCCGAGAAGATCGCCAAAGCGGGAGTCGCCGATGCGCTCCAACACCCTACCTGGGGAATGGGAGCGAAGATCACGATCGATTCGGCAACTTTGGCGAATAAGGCCCTCGAGGTGATCGAGGCCCATGTTCTGTTCGGACTCCCTTACGACCAGGTGGATGTGGTGGTCCACCCGACCTCGATCGTCCACTCGATGGTGGAATTCAGGGACGGCTCATCCCTGGCTCAACTCGGACGCCCCTCCATGGAGATACCGATCCTGTGGGCATTGGGTTACCCGCACAGAATCGATGATCGTCGCCAAGAGGCTGGCTTCGACCCACTCCGCGATGGACCACTCGAATTCGAGCCGGTTCGCGTAGATGCGTTCCCACTCTTCGGGGCGGGGGTTGCCGCGGGGCGGGAGGGTGGTGAGCTTCCCGTCGCATTCAACGCCGCCAACGAGGTTGCGGTCGCCGCGGTTCTCGAGAGACGGATAGAGTTCCCGGCACTTACTGGCGTCGTGCTACGTACGTTGGAACAGTTTGCTGCGCGTCCCGTCCGCTCCGTTCAGCACGTACGGGAAGTGGACCTCAGGGCTCGTTCCCTCGCCGAGTCACTGATCTCCGCGCAGACCTGAAAAAGTACTTGGAGTCAATAACGTGATCCTAACTATCGCCGCAACGATTTTGGTTCTCGGTGTACTGATCTTCGTGCACGAACTCGGCCACTTTGTCGCCGCAAAGAGCGTCGGCATCTCAGTGCCTCGATTCTCGATCGGTCTCGGACCGCGTCTCGTCGGTTTTCGCAGAGGCGAAACGGAGTACGTGTTGTCTTGGATACCCCTCGGCGGCTACGTCAAGATGGCGGGGATGGCCGATGAGGAAGTGACGTCGAAGCTCGAAGGTGGCGGTGACACTGCTTCGGGTGGTGGCGCGACGGCAGGTGCGGGCGGGGGCACGCGGGAACCGGGACCCGGTGATTTCGATGGCAAGTCCCTACCGGCGCGGGTGATGGTTATTTCCGCGGGCGTCATCATGAACTTCGCATTCGCACTCATTGCTTTTGCAGCCATCGCGATGGGGCGCGGCGTCCACGAGGCGAGGATCATAAGCGTGGACGCGGGTTCACCTGCCGAGGTGGCGGGGATACAGGTGGATGACCTCATTACCAGCGTCGACGGCAGGAGAGTGGCCGAACCGCGACAGGTCACTATCCAGATTGAACGCAGCCCCGACCAAGAGCTGGGGATCACGGTGGACAGGAATGGCACCGAGGTCGCCTTGCTCGTAACTCCGCGGGCCGAGGAGATCTACAACGAGATTGCCGGGGAGACCCGGACGGTAGGAAGAATCGGGATCGGATTCGGTGTGGATGGTGGGCGCGCCGGCGTTTTGGCGGCGATAGGGCAGGGGTGGACGAGTACTGTCTACTGGAGCGGGGCGATTGTCCAGTTTTTAGCGGATTTGGTGACCGGAAGAAGCTCGTTCCGCGAGGTCGGTGGTCCCGTCATGATCGGCGAAATATCGGGGCAGGCGGCGCGAGCCGGGATCTGGGAGCTGCTGGGCTTCATGGCCATCATCAGCGTTAATCTGGCGATCTTCAATCTGTTGCCGATTCCCGTCCTCGACGGTGGTCATCTCCTCCTGCTGGGCATTGAGGCCGTACGTGGTAGGGCCCTGGGGATCGAGAGCCGCGTCCGATTCACGACTGTCGGAATGGCCGTGGTGATGGTGCTCATGCTTTGGGCGGTGGGGAACGACCTGTTCCGAGTGATAACAAGGTAGTGAGAGGGTAGTCCTCGACCGAAAGCATGCCCCGGTCACCCGGTCTACAAGAGGCTTAGTTGAGTATACCGGGCCGTCGCAATGCGGCCCACGTCGTACCGGGGACTGGGAGAATCCTGGGCTGCGGTTTCCACTAGGCCCGTATAGCCGACCTTTCCGAGGCTAGACGTCACCTCGCCGTGGGCACGCGCCGGATCGTTGCACTCGTGGCTCAAATGGGCGAGTAAGATGCCACCAAGGCCGGGGTGGGCCAGCTCGGCCGCGAGGTCGGCCGCGTGCCGGTTGGATAGGTGGCCCCGACTCCCGCCAATGCGCTGTTTGACGCTCCAGGGGTAAGGACCCATCCGCAGCCATCGCTCGTCGTGGTTCGCTTCCAGGACCAGGAAATCACACTCCTGCAAGGCGTGGCGAACGGCGGTCGTGGGGCGCCCAATGTCCGTCGCGATGCCAACTCGCAGGCCCGCTTTCCGATGCTTTACGACGATGGCGACGGGGGCCGCGGCGTCGTGAATGGTGGGTACCGGCTCTATTGTGAGATCCCCCACTTTGAGCCCTGACGAAGGCAGGTCGACACAGGTCTCCTCACCCTTGAGTATTCCCGAGCATTGCGCCCGAGTCGGGCCGTTCATGGCGAGTGTCCACCCCCAGCGGCGCGCACCGATACCAGCTCCGTGGACGTGGTCCGTGTGCTCATGCGTGATGACGACTAGGTCTATGGATTCGGGCTCCACTCCGAGCTCTCGGAGCCTCCGCTCCAACTGAACGCCAGAGAACCCGGCGTCGACCAGGATGCGATTGGCAGTGCTTTCCACGAGAAAGGAGTTGCCGCGGCTTCCACTTCCGAGGGAGGCAACCGAGCAGGCTGCCCTAGCCACCGTCGGTCGCCCCCACAGTGCTCCCGGCTTCCCAAATCCCCTGGAGGTATTCCCGGAGGTCGTCGTCTACCACGCCCCGTCTCTGCATTGCCTTAGTCGCTGTGGCGATGAACGCGGCTCCTTCGTGGGGTTGCCGCTCCTCATCCGTCCTCCACGAGAACGGTGGGACCCATGTCGGGACGACCTCTCCAGGGAAGGTCACGGTTCCGGCTCCCAATACTGAACCGGTTGGGATCAGAGTGCCGATGCCCGTTTTCACATGGTCGCCCAGGAGACAACCAAGCTTCGTGATGCCGGTATCGACACGCGCTTCCGGAGGCCCCACCCGCACCGGACCGTAGGTGTTCTTGAGATCGCTGTTGGTGGTCGCCGCGCCGAGATTCACCCATCTTCCCGCGTAGGCGTGTCCCAGGAAGCCATCATGAGCTTTGTTCATGTAACCGAGCGTGGTTACGTCTTCCACCTCCCCTCGAAGGTAGGTGTGGGTATCGGCAGCCAGACGGGTTATGGATCCGCCGAGCAATCTCGACTGCTTCCCTGCCCAGAGGGGTCCAACGAGGCGCGTGCCGGATCGGACCTCTACCCCGGTTCCGAGTTCGATAGGCCCCTCGCGGGTGTCGAACAACACGCCCGGTTCGATGGTCACGTCGGAGCCGAGCAAGACAGGGTGGTGTCCGAGCTGATGGCAGCCGTCCGGTACTTGGCGTCCTTCCTTCGTCCCGATGCGCACGATGCGCAAAAGCAAGTCCTCGGCCAACTGGTCCGCCGCTCCCGATACTAGCTCCCAAGGCTGGCGCAGCCACCGACCATTCAAATCCACGCGGGGGAGTCCTGACAGGGGCTCTGCGCAGGCGATCCATTCCGGTGAGGGCGGTTCGCTGTCGCAGATCTGTGCCTGGAAGCCGGCGAAGGCTCCCGACACGAACAGATTCGCTGGACGGTTAGGCCATCCTCGAGAGGAGGGCGAGTCTGCCAGGAGCGGGATCGCCCGCGAATTCCAATAACAAACCGCCCCGCCGGCCGCTGCACCAGAGCGATCTTGCCCCGGCGCGTCCGCGTGAACACGAGGGGGGCCGAAACGGGCGAGCCATGGTCGGGATAGGTGTCCGATGCGGCTGCCGCTCGAGGCTAGCTCCACGCGCTCCGCGGCCGTCCACCGGCCGAAGAGCAGTTCTCCGCACGGGCGCGTTAGCGAGAATGGGGACCAAGCGTCCGCCTCCGCATCGTCGAACAAGACGATCCGCGGCGCTGCGAACGTCGCGCTGGGATCAGCCGTTCCCGTCATTCTCCTCCATCGCCCGCAGGTGTTGGTTGAGAGCTCCCGCCTCCGAACGCGGCATCACGAGCACCTCTCCGTTGGCCTCCACCACCACGAGGTCCGAGACGCCGATGAGGGTTGCCCGCCGCGATTCCGTCCACACGATGTTGTGCTCCGCTTTGTGGAGGCGAGCCTGTCCCCGGACGACGTTGCCCTCGGCCCCGAGCGCAGCGCGATTGCGGGCCAGGGCCTCCCAAACGCCGTGATCATCCCACTCAAACTCCGCTTCGACCACCGCCACGCGATCCGCCCGTTCCATCACACAGGAATCGATCGCCACCGGTTCTGCCCGATCGAAGAAACCCTCCGGATCGTCGAGATCCAGATTATCGAGGCTCGCCCGCAGCTCGTGTGCGTGTATCCGCGCAGCCTCGAGCAGATCCGTGGTCCGCCACGCAAATATGCCTGCGTTCCACAGAAATCCTTCGCCGAGATAACGTCGCGCTGTCTCAGGATCCGGCTTTTCCACGAATCTTTGCACCTCGCTGGAACCGGGTCCCACGTGGGTGCCACGTTGTACATACCCATACCCCACATCTGGTCGCGTCGGAGGGACACCGATGCAACACAGGTACCCATCGCGCGCTACCCGCACCGCTTTCTCCAAGGTGGCCTTTAGACCCGAAAGGGGTGCGATACGGTGGTCTGCTGCCATCGAGATCATCACTGTCCCCGGTTGAGATTCTTCCAAGACAGCCGCTGCCCACACCAGCGCTGGGCCCGTCCCTCGGGACGCAGGTTCGATGATTGCACCGGCCCCCGCCCGCTCAATGCCAGGCTCCAAGACGGGTAGAAGGCCGGCCGAAGCGAGTACTCGAACCCGACTGGGATCGGTGATCCTCGTCGCCCGTGCGAGAGTGTCGTCAAAAAGAGATCTCGGGCCCACCAGGGGGAGGAGCTGCTTCGGGCGTTCCGGCGTTGAAGCGGGCCAAAAGCGGCTGCCGATGCCGCCGGCCAGCACAGTTATCCAGGCGTCGAGGGCGGGAGATGCGCCGGCGTCGGTCCGCGTCACGCCGGAGCCCTATTCCAACCGATTCTCACCGCGTCCATTGACAGCCTCTTTCTTGCTCTTGCCCCCCAAAGGCGGCAAGTTTTGGGTATGTTCCGCCGCACTGCCAGGCCCCGTCCGGCGCCCCTCCTAGTCATGCTTCTGGGGCTCTGGTTCGCCGCCTGCGACGACCCCTTCGCCGCCTTTCTGGGCGATGTTCCGCTCACCCCCAGCGAGGTCACCTTGTATGACTTCGTTTCGGGGAAGCTCGAGGATCCGCCTGCCTTCGACCTCCTGTTTGGTGTCGCCGCCAGGGTGGACCAGACGAGTAACTGGGACTTCCTCCTCCGGTTTGATGGTGACGACGCCGAACTCGTGCCCTTTACCGCGGCTACCGATAGCGTTTCGGACTCGGGCTTGCAGACCACTACGGATCCTTTTTCGCAGGTCCTGGAGGCTCCCGAGGAAGGTTACATGATCACCGAACCGCTCGCAGTCGAGATCGGGATGGTGATCTTGGCTCGCAGTCGAGTCGACCCCACCAACTTCCTGGGTTGTAGCCGCTATGCGAAGTTGGAAATCCTGGCCATCGACCCTGCGGAGGGCAAGCTCATCTTCCAACACCTGATCAACCCGAACTGCGGGGACACGGTCCTCGAACCGGGGAAGCATGGCTCGCTGTGACCGATAACGGGGTGCCGCCAGGCGCGGGATGATCGACCTAAAGCTGATACGCGACGACCCCGGTGTCGTCCGTGAGGCCATGTACAAACGCGGGGATGAAAGGGCGGCGGCCCTGGTTGATGCGGTCGTGGAGTCCGATGAGGAGCGGCGTACTCTCATACGCGAAGCCGAGCTCCTCAAAGCGGAGCGGAATACGGTTTCGCGGGCGATAGGCGAAGCGAAGAAGCAAGGGCTGGACGCGACGCCCCAGATCGAGGCGATGCGTACCGTGGCCAACCGCATCCGGGAGCTCGACGGTCAGACGCATGTGGTCGAAGATGAGATCCGGACGCATCTGCTTCAGATCCCCAATCTGCCCCATCCAGAGGTTCCCCCGGGCGAAGAGGGCGCAGGGCCGGTGATTTCAACGTGGGGCGAACCAAGGCAAGAAGCTGTCCCACCCCATTGGGAGCTGGGCAAGACGCACGGTTACACGGGGCTCGGCGGCACCGGTTTTCCGGGCGGGTTCACCCCGAGTTTGGACTTCGAAAGGGGAGCCAAGATCGCTGGTGCCGGATTCCCATTGCTCGTGGGAGGCGGGGCGCGCTTAAGTCGTGCACTGATCCAGTTCATGTTGGACCTGCACGTATCTGAACACGGCTACCTGGAGGTGACCCCACCCTTCCTCGTGTCCCGCAAGTCGATGACCTCGACCGGACACCTCCCGAAGTTCGAGGACGACGCATACCGTACCGTGCCCGACGATCTCTTCCTCATCCCCACGGCCGAGGTTCCGGTAACGAACCTCCACGCCGGGGAGATCCTGGCCCACGACGACCTGCCCCTCGCTTACGTGGCTCAAACTCCGTGTTTTCGGCGCGAGGCGGGCGCTGCGGGGCGGGATACGCGCGGGCTCCTGCGGGTGCATCAATTCGACAAGGTGGAGGTCGTCCGAGTGTGCCGGGCGGAGGATTCCGACTCCGAGCTGAAACTCATTATCCGACATGCGGAACGTGTGCTCGAACTGCTTGAACTTCCGTACCGCCGGGTGCTCCTCCCACTCAGAGATCTAGGTTTCGCCAACGCCATCACCTACGATCTGGAGGTTTGGGCTCCTGGGATCGAGGACTGGCTCGAGATCTCGAGTTGCTCCAGCTACAGCGACTACCAGGCCCGACGCTGCGGAATCCGTTACCGGCCGGATCCCGGTGGGAAGCTCCAGTTTGCGCATACTCTCAACGGGTCGGCGCTCGCCATTCCCAGGCTAATCGTCGCCCTGCTCGAGAACGGGTATCAGGGAGAAGCCGGAATAGCTCTGCCGGAGGTGCTGCACCCGTACCTCGGTTTCGATCGACTTGAGCCGGTGAGTTGACGTTTAACCCACTCCGCTGGCCGTATCGCCGAATCGCCACGACGCTCATAACGCTGCTGGCGGCGGCGGTTCTCTTCTCCTTTGTACTCCTGGGCAGCGAGCAGGCCGAAGAACGCCGCATCGACGCCGATGTCTACGCTCGTCTCCGTGCGATCAGCATTGCCGCTTCGGATGGTAGTTTGACCCCTAGGGAGTCCAACGATCTCTGGAACAGGGCCTCTGCAGAGATCATTAACCAGTTGTCTCGCTTGGAAATGCCCGTAGTGATCACCGACACCCTCGGTAACCCAACCAGCTGGTCCCACCTTCCCGAAGACCTGCCTACCGATGCCAACGGAGCACCCAGTGTGCAGGCACTCCGTGACTTCGTAGCCTCCTTGGACGATGATCGCGACAACTTCACCGTCGGGAACATCCAGGTTCACGTGGGGGATGCAGCCTTCCTGCGCCGATTGAGGTGGCTTCCGTGGCTGCAGGTGGCGTCTCTCGTGGCGATCCTCGGCGGTGGGGGGTGGCTGATATGGACCTCCTTTCGGAGTGAACGGGATCGCATTTGGTCTTCGATGGCCCGCGAGTCGGCTCACCAGATCGGGACGCCTCTTAGCTCCCTCGTGGGGTGGTTGGAGGTATTGGAAACAGATCCCTCCTTGCTCCCCGCCCCGGTTGCCGGTGGCACTGAGATGGCGGGCGCGGGCGTCCTCAATACATCCGACGTCATTGATGAGATGGCGGCCGATGTGGAACGTCTCCGGAAGGTGTCCCGTCGTTTCGAACTCATCGGACGGAAGCCCGCTCTCACCGAAGTGTCGATACGCGACATCCTCATGCAGCTGACTCAGTATTTCGAGGCTCGTCTCCCGACGCTCGCCGAAGGCCGAATTGATATCGCCACCGATCTCGGAGAGGCACCGGCGGTCCTAGGGGACCCGACGCTCCTCGAATGGGCATTCGAGAACCTGATGAAGAATGCGATTGATGCGCTGTCGCCGGGTGGCGGGAGGATCTCCGTCTCATACTTGGGACCCAATGGACGCCTATCAGCCTACCGCGTCACGGACACGGGCCCGGGTGTCCCAGCGCACCTATCGGACAAGATCTTTGAGATCGGGTGGACCACTAAGGAGAAGGGGTGGGGAGTCGGCCTCTCCCTGACTCGGCGGATCATCACGCAGGTGCATGGCGGTACTATCCATCTGGAGGATACAACCGCTGGTGCCAGTTTTCGGGTGGAGCTACCGATGCACGCCGGCAGGGCTTCGTGAGGCGGAGGGCGTGGTGAAGCAGCTGGAGCTCAACCCGCAGCAACGAGAAGCTGTGTATCACGGGGGTGGGCCGTTGCTCGTGTTCGCTGGCGCGGGATCCGGCAAGACGCGGATCCTTACCGCGCGCGTGGCCAGGTTGATCCAGGAAGACGTTCCGCCAGACAGAATCCTTGCCGTCACCTTCACCAACAAGGCCGCCGGCGAGATGCGAGATCGTATTCAAGATCTGACGGGTCGGTCAATGAAGGGCCTCTGGATAGGGACCTTCCATTCGGTGGGAGCCCGCCTTCTAAGGCGCGAAGCAGGCGTGACCACACGCACCCGCAACTTCACGATTTACGACGAGGGGGACGCTCGGAGAACCGTCAAGGAGGCCATGGCTTCCCTTGACCACGACACCGGAAAATGGGACCCGCGCCTTGTCCGAGGCCGGATTTCCGCCGCCAAGAACGAACTTGCGGACCCGATTCTAGGTACCCGGAAGGCATGGGACCCCATGAGGAAGGTGGTCCAGGATGTTTACCCGGCATACGAAAAAGCTCTCAAACAGGCAAATGCGTACGACTTCGACGACCTTCTGCGGGAGTCCGTCTTGCTGTTTGAGCGTAACCCGGACATCCGGGAACGCTGGGCCGGGCGCTTCCTCCACGTCATGGTCGACGAATACCAGGACACCAACCGAGCTCAATACCTCATGGTAAAAGCTCTGGCTTCTGTGCACGGCAACATCTGTGTGGTGGGGGACGACGACCAGGCCATCTACGGTTGGCGGGGCGCCGACATCCGCAATATTCAGGACTTCGAACACGATTTTACCGGCGCGCATGTCGTGAAGCTGGAGCGGAACTATCGATCTCGGGACTCGATCCTGAGGGTTGCCAACGCCGTCATCTCTCAAAACCTGGAAAGACGCAAGAAGCGTCTTGTGGCTCACCGCGGTCCGGGAAAGCGGGTGCAGGTACTACGGTGCGAGACAGATCGCGACGAAGCAGCCTGCGTGCTGGGCATCATTGAGTCCGCAGGGCATGATCTCGATTACGCGGATTTTGCCGTGGCCTACAGGACCAACGCCCAGTCCCGGACGTTCGAAGAGGCGTTCCGGCGTGCGGGTGTTCCTTACATAATCGTAGGGGGAGTACCCTTCTACGAGCGCAGAGAGATCCGGGATGTACTGGCGTATCTCTCACTCCTGGTGAACGAAGATGACAACGCAGCCTTCCTACGAGCCGTTCGGTGGCCCCGCCGGGGTGTGGGACAGAAGACCTTGGACCGTCTCCGAGCTCTGCCTGGGCAGCGCGACCAATCCTTACTGGTTGCCGCAAGGGGAGCGAGGGTTGAGGATGGGATAGGCAGGGCTGCGCTCCGTGGACTCCGCCGATTCGTATCGGCTCTGGACGATTCCCGCGAGCTTGTTCAGGACCACTCAGCGCAGGAGGCGATGGAACACTGCATTGCGACTTTTGCGCTCTCGACCGCACTGGAGGCAGAGGAGGATGGGGAAGACCGACTCCGAAACGTGAGTGAATTGCTGGCCACCGCCGCCCTCTTCCGACGGGAAGATGTCGATGACGACGATCCGCTGGCGTCCGAACTTGAACTGTACCTTCAGTCGGTGGCGCTGCAATCCGATATCGACGAGGCCGACTTCGAAAGCGACGCAGTGACGTTGATCACCCTTCACAGTGCCAAGGGGTTGGAGTTTCCGGTGGTCTTCCTGGCGGGGCTTGACGACGGTCTGTTTCCCCTCGCGCGCGCGGTCGACCGGGGGGAGCTAGAGGAGGAGCGGCGCCTCTTCTATGTGGGTGTGACCCGAGCGATGGATCGCCTCTACATCACCCACGCGGACCAACGCTATCGGTGGGGAACCCGTAGCAGGTCGGCCCCATCCCTATTCCTGGACGACCTGCCCGAGGAACACGTTTCGTGGAGGCGTGCCCCGCCGCGCTGGGCGAGGCATCGGCGTCCCCGGCCGTACCGAAGGAGCGGGAAGCCACGGTTCGAAAGAACTACCCGGGAGCTGGGCAGTGCCAGGAACAATCGGAGTCGTGTTCAGGACGAGGTTCGTGGGAACGTTCTCCGCTACGACCATTCGGATTCTCAGGAACCGCTACTCCTGACGCCCGGTGCGCGCGTCATTCATGGGAGTTTTGGTGCGGGGGAGATAGTAAGCGTCGGAGGCGACGGCAAAATCGAGATCGTGTTCGACGACATCGGGCGGAAGAAGTTGGTCTTGGCCTACGCCGGCCTGCGCCCCGAGTGAGAGTCGTCTTGGTCCTCGCGAATCGCCGTGGTAACCCGGGTGAAGGTTGGTTCCTCTTCTGCCAATTCCGCCGAATGGTTGCCGCCGTCCAGTTGATCCCGGCCGTCCATATGATTTCGGTCGTGCCCCGGATCGCTGGCGCGTGCCTGTTGCGGCTCTGCCCGGTCTCTGCGACTGGCCTCCGCAGTGGCCCCGGCAGCCTCAGCTACACGGCCAACGTTGCGCAACCCGCGCACGACAGTTGCGGCCGCGACGAGTGTTTCTTCGGCTTCTTGTTGGGCCACCTGAACGAGAGCAGCCGCGTCGGCGACCCTCTCTTCAACGAGGTCCACCACGCGACTCGTCGCCTCCCCCGCCTTGCGCATCGCCTTCCCAACCTCCTGAACGTCCTCATCGAGACGCTCCACGATATTGCCCGCATTCCGGGTAAGGCTAGTGACTTCCGTGGCCACTGGTTCAATCTGGTTTCGGAGGGAGTGGACGGATTGAGACACGCTTTCAAGAGTCGGGATCGCTCTTTCCAGACTCCTGGAGAGGCTCCACAGGACCCGTAGAATGATGCCCGCAAGGACGATCCAGAGTCCAAAGCCGACGACCATGACCGTCTCAAAAAGGCTGTCCATCAAGAGGCTCCGGTTGGAGGGTGTACGCGTTTCGAAGAGTATAGGCAGGGGTTCGAACTCAATCAAACACCCGTCTGAACTGCACCGGGCGGATTTGCCAGGCCAGGATCGGGATCAGTGAGCTACTTCCTAATCGAAGGAGGGCGCAAGCTTCGGGGGACATTCAACCCTACTGGCAACAAGAACGCGGCGTTGCCAATTCTGGCGGGCACGCTCCTGGCACGGGAACCCGTCAAACTCACCAACGTCCCCAGAATTCAGGACGTAGAGACTCTGCTCTCGCTACTCGCTGGCTTGGGGGTGGAGCACGATTGGGTGGGAGCAAACACACTTCTGGTTGACGCCACCAGTGTGGACGGAGGAGATGGTCTGGATCCGGAGCTCGCCGGTCGTATTCGAGCGTCGGTGCTCCTCGCCGGACCGATGCTGGCTCTTCTCGGGACGTGCCGGCTGCCCACCCCCGGAGGAGATTTCATCGGACGCAGGCGCCTCGATACGCACGTGTTGGCGTTCCAAGGGTTGGGTGCAACCGTCAACGCCGACGACGACTACGTCTACCTGAGTGCCGGTAGGTTGCAGGGAACATCGCTCTTTCTGGACGAACCCTCTGTTACGGGGACCGAAAACGCAATTTTGGCTGCTGCGACGGCCCAAGGCACGACGCAGATTCGTAACGCCGCCGCAGAGCCGCATGTTCAGGACCTGTGCCGATTCCTAGTGACGTTGGGCGCACAGATCTCCGGTATCGGAACATCCCAATTGCTTATCGAAGGGGTCGAACACCTGGGCGGAGGCGAGCACCGGATCGGACCGGATCACATCGAGATTGGAAGCATCATAGGGTTGGCTGCCGCCACGCGATCCGATCTGCGCATCACCGACGTGGAATTCGAGAATTTCGATCCCCTCCGGGTGGGCTTCCAACGGTTGGGTGTGGACTTTGAACGACTCGGAACGACTTTGGTGGTCCGCGGATCGGGAGAGCTCGAAATCCGGCCGGACCTGGGCGGACAGATCCCGAAGATCGACGATGGGCCGTGGCCTGCCTTCCCAGCAGACCTCATCAGCATCGCCCTCGTGGCGGCGACCCGCTGTAGGGGAACCATCCTCATTCACGAGAAGATGTTCGAGTCGCGGATGTTTTTCGTGGACAAACTGGTGGCGATGGGGGCTCGAATGGTCCTCTGCGATCCGCACCGAGCGGTGGTGGTGGGGCCCGCGAGCCTTAGAGGTGCCACCCTGGAAAGCCCAGACATCCGGGCAGGGATGGCTATGCTGATCGCTGCACTAGCGGCGGAGGGGGAGAGCCGGGTTCACAATATCGTGCAGGTCGATCGAGGTTACGAGCGCATCCATGAAAGGCTGGGTAGGCTGGGGGCCTCGATTCGGCGTATCGAGGAATGACCCACCTGAGTGGTCCAGCGAGGTTTACGGAGGTCGAACCACCCAGGGTTACAGAAGTTGAACACGACGGGCTCCTAAGGCTCGTGCACTGGGAATCGCAAGTATCCCGAATGGCCGATGACCAAAGATTGGTGTGCGGGATAACCCTCGCTGAGACAGGAGATTTCGGGTTGCAGGATCGTAGCAGCTGCGAGTTAGAGGCGACCTACTCCTCCCTCGCACACCGTCTCGGTTTCCAGGCGGTCTCTGTTCCTCGACAAATTCACGGTACCGACGTCGCGGAGGTACTCGGCACTCCCCCAGCGCACGCGAGAGAACCGAGGGTCTTCATGGCTGGAGATCTCGATGGCCAGGTGACGTCGCGCCGCGGAATCCTCCTTGCCGCAACCGCTGCCGACTGTGTGCCGGTATATCTCTGGGTTCCGTCAGAGGGTCGCATCGGGCTCGTGCACGCGGGCTGGCGGGGTGTTGCAGCCGGAATTCTGGTCAAGGCTTTGTATAAACTGATGGCTCCCGAGGAGTGTTCGTCTGAGGTTGTGGTTCACCTAGGACCGTCTATCTGCGGGGCATGTTACGAGGTGGATACTCCGGTGCTCTCGGCTCTGGGGCTGCCGGGAACCAAGGCACTGGTGTCGCTCCGCAGCGTGCTGACGAAACAGGCACTCGCCGCCGGAGTGCTCCCAGAGAACGTGTCGGCTTCGAGCCTTTGTACCGCGTGTGAGCCGGTGAAACTGCACTCACATCGGGCCTCGGGAGGTAAAGCGGGGCGTATGGCCGCCTTCCTGGGAATCGCCAAAGCGATAAAACCAAAAGAGGTAGAGGTTTAATGTGACATTGCAAGCCGCCCGCCTTCCGTGTAGTTTGCCAACGTAGCCGGACACCTAGCTACCCGTCTCCAAAAAGGGCGGGCGCAGACCGGACCACGAAAGTGGGGTGCTGTAAGACCCCGCTTTTTTTTGTCTTCGCACCACTGCGGACGGACTACAAAAGTGAAAGGGAGGTGGAAACAGCTGAACAAAGCGCGTATCGAGGACGAGGTCGCGGAAATGGGTTTTGAACTCGTGCAGCTGGAGCGCGGCGGAAGCAAGATCAGGCCCTTACTCCGTTTACGAATCGATCGCTGCGGCGCTACCACGATGGACTCGGGAATCACGGTGGCGGACTGCGCCGCGGTGACTCGGAGGCTTCGCGAAGTCCTGGAGGAGGAGTCCGGGTCGGGAATTTCTCCCATCTTGGAGGTGTCCTCGCCCGGAGTCGAGCGACCGCTTACGAAGTCGACCGATTACGACCGCTTCGCCGGTGCAAAGATACGCGTAAAGGGTTATGGCCCTCTTGTGAACGGAATTCGGACCCTGGATGGGACGTTGCTTGGACTTGTCCAGGGAGACCCCAACCGGCTCGCTCTCGAGACAGATCGAGGCCGTGTTGAACTATCGATAGAGTCGGTTGCTTCCGCCCGCCTGATGTATTCGTGGGGCGGAGGAAACCGAGACGCTGGAGGCATTTGACGAGATGACCGAACAAATCCCAGTTCGTGAAGCGTTCCGGATGATGGTGGCTAACAAAGACATCACCGAAGCCGAGCTCAACGATCTCATTCGGGAAGCCATTGAAGCTGCACTCGCCCGCCATTTTGGCGGCCCAACGGAATCTGAGATAGAGATTTCGCCAGACGGCGAAATATCTATCATCGTGCTTATGGAGGTCGTGGAGGAGGTGGAGGATCCTGCCCGCGAGGTTTCTTTGGAACGGGCGCAGTGGGAAGATCCGGAATACGAGGTAGGGGATCTCATGGAGGAGGAGGTGGAGTTCTCCGAGTTCGGTCGCAAGGCGGTAATGGCGGCCAAACAGCGCGTCATCCAGCTGCTCCGCGAAGGTGAGCGGGAGAAGATCCGTCGAGAGTTCAGCGATCGAGTTGGAGAGCTGGTGTCGGGTGAGGTGCAGGCGGTCGAGCGGGGCAAACTCATGGTGCTGTTGAACAAGTCCACCGAAGCCGATGCCATTATCCCGTGGCGAGAGCAAAACCCGGCTGAGCGGTTTCATCAAAGTGAACCGATCCGGGCAGTGCTCAAGGTCTTGGAAGAGACGGCGCGCGGTCCCAGGCTCATCCTTTCGAGAGCAGACCCCAGGTTTGTGGCGGCTCTGTTTAGCCTCGAGGTACCCGAGATCTACCAGAACATCGTCGAAATCAAAGAGATTGTCCGGGAGGCCGGGGGCCGCACCAAGATTGCGGTGGCCTCCAAAGACGAATCCGTGGATCCTGTCGGGGCGTGCGTGGGTGTTAAAGGGTCGAGGGTTCAGCAAGTCGTGCAGGAGCTCAAGGGGGAGCGGATCGACATCGTGCCCTGGCACCCCGATCCGGAGATCTTTGCACGCCGAGCGCTTGCCCCTGCCCGGGTTGCAAAGGTCATCTGCAACGAACAGGCACATGTCATCACGGCGATCGTTGACGAGGATCAGCTGTCGCTGGCGATCGGGCGCAACGGTCAGAACGTTCGGTTGGCGTCGCAGTTGATAGGCTGGCAGATAGACTTGTATTCGAGTCGGGATTGGCGACAGCGGGGCGGCGAGAGCAGCCTGTTTGCGGAGGAGGAGTTCGAGATCGCAGACTTTGCGCTCTCTGAGCTCGAGGGTATCGTGCCCGCAACTCTAGTGGCTCTCGAAGCGGCAGGGATCACCACGTTCTACGAGCTGTTGGACATGGACCGGGGTGACTTTCTGCGGGTGCCTGGAATTAGCGCCGAGGAGGCCGACCGCTTGGAAGCGCTGATCGACGAGTTGACCGTGGCCGAGGACGAAATACCCGCTGGCGGCGGTGGCGCCGACGCAACTAAGGGAAGCAAGAATGCCGAGGCGAAAGCACCCTCGGGCGGTAGGGCGGCTCCGGTTCCAGCGGCTTAGGTGCCGGACGTTGACCGAGCGCTGGCCCTTCTGGGGCTCGCTAGACGAGCAGGTAAGGTGGCCGTTGGACCGGTCGCCATCGGAAAGGAGGCTGGAAAAGGGACTTTAGCCCTGATCGTGGTGGCTACGGACGCATCGCGACATGCGATCGGGAGGCTGACGCCGGGAGCTCGGAGACTGGACCGGGTGATTCTAGGCGATCGCGCTCAAATCGGACAAGCTTTGGGGAAGTCTGGTATTGCGCTGGTTGGAGTGACCGATTCTGGGTTGGCCGAGAGCATCGGAAGGGCCGTAACCGGCGGGGACGAGGGACTGCGGAACTGAAAACATGCAGGCCGAAACAGGGAGTGAAATAGTTGGCTAGAAAACGCGTACTGGACATAGCTGAGGAACTGGGACTGGAGCTCCCCGACCTGTTGGCGATGCTGCGCCGCATGGACGTAGGGGTCCGCAACCACATGTCCGAGGTGAGTCCGGCGGACCTAGCACGGCTGCACGCATGGATAGAGCGGGCGCGGCGTGGGAAGAAACCGCTCACGCAGAGGAAGGCCACGACGCGAAAGCGCCGTCGCCGTCGTCGTCGTCGTCGCCGCCCCGCCGAGATAGCGTCTGCCAACGGAGTTGTTGAGGGGGCAGCCACTGCGGAGGCCCAGGCGAAAACCGAAGCGAAGACCCAAGCGAAGACCGATGACGGGAAGACCGAGGCGGGCGAGCCGTCCGCGGATCCCGTAGACGTCACGGCCACGGATGAAGGTCGCATCCCGGATCGCCCACTCGACGGTCGTCCTAGTGCCCCCGTGGAGACTGCGACAACTACGAGCGAGACGGTAGCAGCTGAGCCGGCGAAGTCCGAAGAAAAGGTTGCCGACCCGGTCACGGCGGGCCAGGCAGAACCCGAGCAGGAAGAGGCTCCCGCTCCAGACGTTCCGTCCGAAAAGGTGGATTCCGAGGCGGGGGACCAGGCCGAACCTGTCGCCGCCGAACTGCAAAAAGACGACGACGGCGCCGATACGAAGACGCTCGATCCAGCAGAGCAAGTCGCAGGGGAAGTGGTAGGCGAAGCTCCCGAATCCGAAAAACCCGAACCCGAGAAAGAGGAGCAGGTGGGCGGAGAGAAGGACGCGCCCCCGAAAACCGACGCGCCCAAGAAAGCCAAAGTGCGTCCCGCGGCCAAACGCCCCCCGCAACCCAAGCCGGTGCGTGTAGGAATTCCAGCCGCCAAGAAGCCGAAGGCAAAACCCAAGCTCTCGCCGCCCAAAGTGTCTGCGGCTCCGGGTGGTACGGTTCGTATATCGGCGGAAGGGTACACGGTTGATGGACGCCGAAAGGGTCGTACTCCGGATGGAAGGAAGAAGCGGCCGCCAGGACGTGGTGCCGCACGGCGCAACCTGCGCAAGACCTTCACCCCTGGCGGGCGCGGATCTGCTAGGAAGCGGCGGCGGGAGATGCAGGCGCGACAACGCGAAGCCGAGAGGGAACAGAGAGAGCTGGAGAAGAGCGTCGAACGCGTGACCGTGCGTGTCAACGAGTTCCTGACCGTAGCGGAGTTGGCGGATCTTATCTCTTCATCTCCCCAGGCAATCATCACGTCGGCCTTCAAGAACCTCGGGCTCATGGTCACGATCAACCAGCGTTTGGACTTCGATCAGATCGAGCTCATTTGCGAGGAAGCCGGTTACACAGCGATCCGAGAAGAGGCTTTCCAAGCCGAGGTCCACGTCACGGACCCGGTCGACGCCGACTCGGAAGAGGAGGGCGTTCCGCGTCCGCCCATTGTCACGGTCATGGGCCACGTCGACCACGGAAAGACGCTGCTTCTGGACGCGATTCGGAGCACCAACGTGGTGGCGGGAGAAGCCGGTGGCATTACCCAGCACATTGGTGCCTCGCACGTCCACCTTGATGACGATCGCCGGCTCACCTTCCTGGACACGCCCGGGCACGAAGCGTTTACGGCCATGCGGGCGCGCGGCGCGGACTTGACCGACATCGTGATCCTCGTGGTCGCTGCTGACGATGCGGTCATGCCGCAGACGGTCGAGGCCATTAGCCATGCGAAGAACGCGGCCGTCCCAATGGTGGTTGCCATCAACAAGGCAGACCTCCCATCCGCCGACATCGACAAGGTGAAGCGCGACCTCCTCAGCCATGAAGTAGTGTTGGAGGACTTCGGTGGTGAAGTATTGGGAGGGGCCGTATCGGCTAAGACCGGTGTGGGGATAGACGATCTTCTGGACAGGGTGCTGCTGCAGGCTGAATTGCTGGAACTCACAGCTAATCCGGACCGCGACGCACGCGGAACAGTGGTTGAGGCACAGATTGACCGGGGTAAGGGGCCGGTGGCCACGGTCCTGGTCCAACAGGGTACGCTCCGCGTCGGAGACAACTTCGTTTGCGGACTCCACGGTGGCCGGGTACGCGCCATGCTGGACGAAAGGGGTGCGTCGGTTCGCGAGGCGGGCCCCGGCATCCCGGTTCGCGTTCTCGGTATTCAGGGAGTGCCCCAGGCGGGAGATCGCGTGACGGTGCTTGCCGCCGACAAGGTTCGTGAGATCGTCACCCGGCGCCAGCAACTCGAACGCGAGAAGGACATTCGTCGTCAAGCCAGTGGCACGAGGCTGGCCGACGTGTTCCAGGCCGTGCGGGAGAGTGGCCAGGCACGTTTGAATGTGGTCATCAAGGGCGACACCGATGGATCTGTCCAGGCTCTCTCCGACAGTTTGGAGCGGCTGTCCACCGAAGAGGTGTCTGTTCAGGTGATTCACCGCGGGGTAGGCGGGATCAACGAATCTGACATTCTCTTGGCGTCTACCTCGGAGGCGATCGTGATCGGCTTCCACGTGCGTGCGGACGCCGGCGCCCTCAACGCCGCAGAGCGCGATTCCGTCGAGATCCGGTTCTACAACGTCATTTACGAGGCGATCGAAGAGATTCGCATGGCCCTTGAGGGTCTGCTCGCGCCGGAGGAACGCGAAAACACCCGAGGAATTGCGGAGATTCGCGAACTATTCCGCGTCCCGAAGGTAGGGACGGTGGCGGGTTGTTACGTACAATCCGGTACCATGGTCCGGCGACTGCCCGTCCGCTTGTTGCGCGAAAACGTCCAAATCTATGAAGGTCGTATGGAGAGTTTGCGTCGCTTCAAGGAGGATGTGCAGGAGGTTCGCGACGGTTATGAGTGCGGGATCGCTATCGAGAACTACAACGACATCAAGATCGGCGACCTTATCGAGTGCTACGAGGTGGTCGAAGTCGCGCGTACGCTCGCCTGACCCTTGCCTCAGGGGCACCGAGCCGAGCGATTGGGGGAGCTCTTCAAACGGGAGATCACCCGGCTGCTCATGACGTCCCTCAAGGATCCGCGCCTCCAAGGCGTCTCGGTAACGGAAGTACGAGCCCGCAGCGACCTGTCGTTCGCAACCGCGTATGTGAGGACGGACGATGGCTCGGAGGAGGGTGTGGAGGCTCTACAGCATGCGTCCGGGTTCATTCGGCGCCAGCTAGCTCTGTCTCTTCACCTCAGAAAGATTCCGGAGTTTCGGTTCGTCGCCGACACCCTGCCGGCGCGAGCCAGACGCATTGATGACCTGTTGCGTGGCGTAAAGGAGGCTGGCGGCGGGCAATCCGAACAGGATGAGGATTGATTGAAGGAGGCCTGTTACTCCTCGACAAGCCGTCGGGCTTAACGTCTCACGGAGCTTTACAGCGGGTGCGAAGAGTACTGGGCACCAGGCGCATCGGGCATACTGGTACACTCGACCCGTTCGCTAGTGGTCTATTGCTCGCCCTCGTCGGACCCTTCACACGTCTCGCCGACCTGTACCATGTGTGGTCCAAGTCGTACGAGGCAGAGATGGAGCTGGGTCAAGAGACCGACACTCACGATTTGACGGGAGACTCCACCTCCCAGTCCAGTGCCTGGCGAAGCTTGACTCCGGAGCATGTGGATCAGGCGTTGAGACATTTCACAGGCGAATACCTCCAGCGGCCACCACGATTCTCGGCGCGCAGGGTGGGCGGTAAGAGGTCCCATGCGGAAGCCCGAAAGGGACGTTCGCTAGCTCTGGAGCCACGTTCGGTCGTGGTTTACGAAGCCGCCGTCACGAGTGTGGACTTGCCGCGAGTGTCATTCTCCGTTCGGGTGTCGACCGGTACCTACGTGCGAGCCCTGGCTCGAGACGTGGGACGAAAACTGGGGTGCGGGGCTCACCTCACCGCTCTTAGGCGCACGAGGATAGGACCGTTCACGGTGGAGGATGCCGTTGAACCAGCTTGCGTAGGGGTAGGTTGCAGCGCGTGGCTTCGGAAGGCATCCATGGTCCCTTGGTTGCGGCAGCGGGAGGTGTCGCCGACCGAAAGGGGCTTCGTCCAAAACGGTCGCTCGATTCCAGGCGACAATCTGGTGCCGCCCACCGTCGCTCTCTCCCGGGAGGTCGCTCCCTCTGGGAAAACCGAAGAGCACCCGGTCGCACTCACGGATCAGGGAGAGCTGATCGCGATTGCCACAGAAGCTGACGGGTGGCTCCACCCCAAGAAGGTCTTGGTCGGGTGACGATCGATCCGGTTCCCGAGTTGTTCGCCGAGCAGGGTGCGGCTGTTACGGTGGGAACATTCGACGGGGTCCATCCCGGTCACAGGGCGGTGCTGGAAGAGGTCGCGCGCCGCGGTAATGAGCGCGGTCTTCGCAAAGGGGTGGTGACCTTCGATCCGCATCCCCTACAGGTGGTTCGTCCGGATGACGCCCCCCGAATCCTGACTACCGTGGACGAGCGGACGGAGCTCCTGGCGTCCTTGGATCTGGATTTCGTATTTGTTGTGCACTTCACGAATGCCGTATCCCGCTACTCGCCGGCGCAGTTCGTGACGGAAGTCCTGGTTCGGCGATTGAACACCAATCATCTGGTCGTCGGGTACGACCACGGACTTGGCCGAGGTAGGAGTGGCGGGGCTGCTGAACTAACGCGCTTGGGTCGTGAGCACGGATTCGAGGTATCGGTTGTCGGTGAGGTCGGAGGAGGAGTGGTGTCCTCAACCCGCATCAGGCAATTGATATCGAGTGGGGAGATCGAAGCGGCGGCCGAAAGGCTTGGTCGCACCTATTCCTTTAGAGGGGTCGTAACGCGTGGCCTCGGACGAGGGCGGAAGCTGGGGTTCCCCACCGCCAATCTCGCAGTAGTGCCGGAAAAGCTCCTCCCCGCAGAGGGGATCTACGCTGTAAGAACCTCGGTGCGAGGGTCGCCGGGTAAAGGGCTCCTCCATCTCGGGCCTCGGCCGGTGTTTCCCGGTTCGCCCCCTTCTGTGGAGGTGTGGATCCTGGATTTCGACGAGGACATCTACGACGAGGTGGTGATCGTTGACGTGCTGCACCGAATACGTGGCGTGCTCGCGTTCGAGACCCCGGAGGCTCTCTCCAAGAAGGTTAGGGAAGACGAGGCCAGGGCCCGGGCATACTTTGAAGATCTCGCCATTCCGAGATGATGTAGTGAGTTTAGTAGGCAATGAAGCTACCGAGCGCAAACCTGCGGGACGCGCGGAAAGAGAATCTCTAGGATGAATAATCTCTGGTGCCGTGGCGTGCGGGGGTGTAGGCGGTTGATCCCCGTCGTTCTCCTTATGACGATGGGGAAGATGAGTGGATTGGTGGCGGTGCAGGAACGGGATATGGCCGAGGTTTTGGCTACGCCACGCCCGATCGAGATGCATAACTCCGTATGGATTGAGGAGCTCACCTGGATGGAAGTCCGGGATCTGATGGCGGACGGGTATCACACGGCCATCATCCCCACAGGTGGGATCGAACAGAATGGGCCCTACGTAGCCACCGGGAAACACAACTACGTGCTCCAAGGTACCTGTGAATCGATCGCGCTCGCATTGGGGAACGCGTTGTGCGGACCGGTCATCAAGCTGGTTCCGGAAGGGGGCATCGACGAGCCCTCCGGACACATGCTCTACCCGGGTACGATCTCCCTACGGCAGGAGACCTTCGAGGCCGTGTTGGATGACGTTGCTTCGAGTCTGGCCGCCCACGGCTTTCGCCACATCGTATTCATCGGCGACAGCGGTGGGAATGTCAGGGGGATGGCTAGAGTAGCAGACCGTCTGAATGAGCGATGGTCCGATCGCCCAGCCGGCGCGCATCACATCCCCGAATACTACCGGTACGGGGGAGGAGAGTTCCTGGAACGGGAGTACGGGGTCGTGGAGGTCTCCGAGGGGATCCACGATAGCTTCGGGATCACCACTCTCATGATGTTGGTGGACCCGACGGTGGTGCGGTACGAGCAGCGCGTAAAGGCAGGGCTCGCAAGCATTAACGGAGTACCGATAGCACCCATGGATCGAACGATCGAAATTGGTAAGGCACTGCGAGAATACCGGACCAAGCTCACCGTGGAGAAGATCCGGGAGTCTATCCGACGGGCTGGAGATATGTAGATTCTCTAACATGAAGAACCTCGCATGTGCGTTAACGTGCTTGCTGGTGTGGGACATAGCCTCCGCCGTGTCCGACGTTGGGACTGGCCCCGACCCGCTGTTGGCGTCGCCCGTGGAGTGGGCGGGGTGGTCTTCCCCCGACACGATTCCCCAAGCAATCGTCGAAGGCGTGTGCTCGAGGTGTCACGGGGAGCGTAGGCAGGAAGCGGGCCTCTCCTTCGAGGGGTTCGAGGTCGCCTCGGCGGAGCGCGATCCAGAGACAGCGGAACGGATGATTCGCAGACTGCGTGCCGGTATGATGCCGCCCCCCGGAATTCGGCGGCCGCCGGAGCATGATCTGGTTTTGTTGGCCGAGACTTTGGAGCAGAAGGTCGATGATGCCGCCGCGGCACACGGTTCCTCGCCTGCGATACCGAGGACCTTTCAGCGCTTGACCCGTTCGGAGTACGAACGAGCCGTGTGGGACCTTCTCGGACTACAAGTCGATGCATCCGCCTTCCTGCCTGCCGAGACTATCAGCGCCGGCTTCGACAACATTGCCGACGTACAGCAACTCTCCGCGACATTGCTGGAGGGGTATCTGAGTGCGGCGGCGGAGGTCAGCCGGTATGCGGTGGGAGATCCACTGGCGACCCCTAGCGAGGCCGAGTACGAGGTGTCCCGGTACGCCGAACAGCGGGGTCATGTGGAAGGGGCGCCGGTGGGGACCAGGGGTGGCATCTCCCTCATCCACAACTTCGTAGTCGATGGCGATTACGTGTTTCGCTTGGCGTTCCAGCACGAGTCCACAGGGAACTTCTTCGGGCAGACGACTCCCTTTGACGAGCAAATCGAACTCTCCGTGGACGGCGAGCGCCGGGCCCTGATCGACATCGACCGGTGGATGCACCGCCAGGATCCAAATGGGGTCCAGGTCGAAACACCACCGATTGCTGTGACCGCGGGTCCCCGCCGGATCACGGCTGCCTTCATCAAGCGTTTTGATGGACCGGTGGAAGATCTCGTGTCGCCGCACGAGTGGAGTCTGGCGGACAAGAAGATCGGGTACTCGCACGGGATCACCGTAGTTGCGCACCTCCGGGATCTCACCGTCCGAGGCCCCTTCAATCCAAGGGGAGTCTCCGATTACCCGGCCCGAGACCGAGTTCTTTCCTGTCGGCCGGAGACCCCACGAGAGGCCCGACCTTGTGCCCGCTCCATCTTGAGTGAGCTGGCAACGAACGCCTATGGAAGACCGGTGACGGACGCCGACGTCGCGCCGCTACTTCGCCTGTACGACGAAGGCGAGGCTGCGGGCGGGTTCGCCGAAGGGATTCGTCTGGGACTGCAGGGGATCCTGGCGGGCCCCGACTTTGTATTCCGTTTTGAGGAACCAATCGGTGCGGATAGGGATCGAACGACTTATCGGTTGAGCCCGTTGAAGCTCGCTTCTCGTCTATCCTTCTTCCTGTGGGGCGGTCCTCCCGATGAAGCCCTCGTAGAGGCTGCTCTTACGGGGCAGTTGGCGGATGAAGACGGCCTCAAGGAACAGGTGTCGCGCATGCTGGCACACCCTCGCGCCGAGGCTCTCGCGAATAGATTCGCGGCGCAATGGCTCCGCCTCCAGGATCTGGACGGGGTGCATCCGGATGCGCTGCGTTTCCCAGACTACTACGAGCAGTTGGCCGGCGACATGAGGCGGGAGACGGAGATGCTATTCGCCCATCTGGTGCGGGAGGATAGGCCCTTCTCGGAGTTGCTCACGGCCGACTACACCTTCGTGAACGATAGGCTGGCCCGCCATTACGACATACCTGGCGTAGCGGGTCCCCACTTCCGCCGGGTGATGTACCCCGATGAATCAAGGCGCGGAGTGCTTTCCCACGGCAGTATCCTGGTGTCGACGTCTCATGCGAACCGCACGTCTCCCGTCCTTCGCGGAAAATGGGTGTTGGAGGTTCTCTTGGGGATCGAACCGCCCCCACCCCCGCCGGATGTACCCGATTTGGAAGCGACGGAGGAGGCAGAGGAGGGCAGGTTCTTCACGGTTAGGGAGAGGATGGAGATGCACCGGGCGAACCCCGCCTGTCGGTCGTGCCACCGGGTGATTGATCCTCTAGGGCTGGCCCTGGAGAACTTCGACGTAACCGGGGCGTGGCGAATCAAGGATCAGGGGCGTACGGTCGATACGAGCGGGGACCTGTTTGACGGGACACCGCTGGCCGGTCCCGAGGATTTGCGGGCAGCACTCTTGAAGCGGCCGGAAGCACTGGCTCGAGCGTTTACCGAGAGCTTGATGGCGTACGCCTTGGGGCGCCGTGTGGACTACCGAGACATGCCGAGGGTGAGAGAGATTACGAGTGATGCGAAAACGGCTGGCTATCGTTTGTCGGCCTTCGTCATGGGGGTGGCGACGAGCGAACAGTTCATCTCCAATAGCGGGTTGAAGACATCCTGGCAATGAACGGGGTTCCCAGGGACGTGGAGATCACGGAGGTTCCGAGATGGACTTTCTGACGGGTAAGCAGTTGCCGAGACGTACCTTCCTTCGAGGGGTGGGAGTAACCCTGGCTCTACCGATGTTGGACGCCATGATACCGGCAGGGAGGCTGGCGGGAGCGGCGATGCGCCGAAACGATCCGACTCGGCTCATATGCATGGAGATGGTACACGGTGCGGCTGGCGCCACCGAGTATGGGCGCGCCAAGGGCTACTGGTCGCCACTCCAGGCGGGTCGGGATTTCGATCTCAGCACGGGTGCGCTGGCCCCGCTGGAACCCTTCCGAGACCACCTGACGATCATCAGCGATACCGATGTGGCTGTCGCGGAGGCGCGCATTCCCAAAGAGATAGGTGGTGACCACTTTCGATCGAGTGCGACCTTCCTGACTCAATCTCATCCGCGGCAGACCGAGGGGTCGGATATCCTCGCTGGAACCTCCCTGGACCAGATATACGCGCAACGATTTGGGCAGGACACGCCACTTCCCTCCATGCAGCTCTGCATCGAGAACGTGGACCAGTCCGGAGGCTGTGCCTACGGCTATGCGTGCGTGTACACCGATACGATCAGTTGGAAGTCGCCCACGGAGCCGCTCCCGATGATCAGGGATCCCCGTATCGTATTCGATCGGTTGTTCGGGGCGGGTGGTTCTCCGGAAGCGAGGGCGGCCCGGCGTCAGGCCAACCGTAGCGTGCTGGATTTCATTTCAGGGCGGATTTCAGAGCTGCGGCGCGATCTCGGTCAGGCCGATCGGAGGCGCGTGGATCGGTACTTGGAGAGCGTGCGGGAAATTGAACGACGCATCAGCCGCGTAGAAGCACTGAACTCCAGTGGCGAGGAGCGCGACCTACCCGAAGCCCCGGCGGGCGTGCCGGATTCCTTTGTGGAGCACGTGCAACTGATGTTCGATCTTCAGGTGCTAGCGTTCCAGACAGATGTGACTCGGGTGTTTTCCTTCAAGTTGGGCCGGGATTCGTCGGCCCGCGTGTTCCCGGAAAGCGGTGTGGATAAACCGTTCCACCCGGCGTCGCACCACGGTGGAGACGAAGACAACATTGACGACTTTGCGCAGATCAACCGCTTCCACGTATCGATGGTCCCGTACCTCTTGGAACGCCTCCAGCAGACGATGGACGGCGAGGCCGATCTGCTCGAAAAGACTATGATCGTCTACGGTTCGCCCATGGGAGATCCAAACGTTCACAACCACAAACGGTGCCCGCTCTTTGTGGTGGGTGGAGCGAACGGACGCCTCGACGGCGGAGTCCATGTGCGGGCACAGCCCGGTACCCCGATGGCGAATGCTCTCCTTTCGTTGGGGCACTGCCTGGGGCTTGAAGACATGGATCACTTTGGGGACAGCACCGGGATGATGGCGCTGGATGCGGCTTCCATAAGCGACATCAATTTGTGATGGTCAACCGGGCACCTACTCGGTTTGCGGTCTGCCTCCTCATGCTGGTTACGCTTCCGCTGTTTGGGTTTGCAACGCGAGCGGGATCGGATGCGCCGGTGGCGGATGCGGCGATGGCGGGGGACCTCGAACGGGTGGCACAGCTGGTGGAGGAGGGAGCCGACGTCAACGTGCCTCAGGGTGACGGGATGACGGCACTGCATTGGGCGGCCCGGCGCGGACACACGGAACTCGCCGACTTTCTCCTCCGCGTGGGGGCTGATCCGGGGGCTGCGACGCGGGTCGGTGCTTACCAGCCGTTGCACTTGGCGGCCGAAGTGGGTGCCGCCGAGGTGGTTGAGAAGCTTCTCGCAGCGGGTGCCAAGCAAGAGCCCGTGAGCGATGACGTCGGGGGGTCAACGCCGCTGCATTTTGCGGCCAGCGCAGGGAGCGCTGCCTCGATCCGGCTCCTCGCTGAGGCCGGAGCGAGTCCGGACGTTCGGGAATCGAGATGGGGGCAAACCCCCCTCATCTTCGCCGCATCCCGCGGCCGGGCGAAGGCGGTCAAAGCTCTCCTGGACGCAGGAGCTGATCCAACTTTGTCCAGCTGGGTCACGGACGTGGCGGCGGTCGCCCGGTGGGCCGTAGCCGACCGGCGCGCCCGAGAGGCGCGCCTCCGCGGGAATGCGGCGCCCCCGATTCCCGAACGTCCGCAGCCCCGGGCTGCCACTGACATCGCACTTCAGCCGCTCAGCCGTTCCGCCGCCGACCCGGAGGCCGGTGCCGGTGCTCGGCTCGATGTGACGATTGATGGAGACTACGAGCGTCCGATGGAAGAACCCGAGCCGCTTAGCTACGGAGAGTTGATCGGTGGTCACGGTGGACTGACTCCGTTGCTGCACGCCGCTCGGGAGGGGCACGCTGACGTGGTCCGCCTCCTCTTGGAGGCCGGTGCACCCATCGACCAGGTGAGCGGCGGGGATGGAACGAGTCCGATGCTGATCGCAATGATTAACGGACACTTCGATCTCGTACTGGAGCTGCTGGAGCAGGGAGCAGACCCCAATCTGGCTTCCATAGCGGGCGCTACTCCACTCTTTGCCGCGATTAACGCGCACTGGGCGCCAAAATCACGTTACCCGCAGCAGCACGCATACCGTCAGCAGCGCTCGTCCTACCTTGAGGTCATGGAGCGGTTACTGGAGGCCGGGGCCGATCCGAATGTTCGTCTCCGAAAACACCTTTGGTGGGTGTCGTACAACTTTGACCTGCTCCAGATCGATCTGGAGGGTGCGACCCCATTTTGGCGAGCCGCGTATTCGCTGGACGTGGACGCGATGCGCCTGCTCGTGGCACATGGCGCAGATCCCCATATCCCCACTCGTAGAGTCCCGACGAGACGCCCACCTCCGTGGGATCGTGAGAAGGCGGACCAATCGGGAGTGCCTCCCGTGCCGGTCGGGGGGCCAGCCGACTACCCCATCCATGCTGCCACTGGTATCGGCTACGGAGAAGGTTTTCCGAGCAACGCCCATCGCTACGTGCCCGACGGTTGGATGCCCGCCGTGAAGTACCTCGTGGAGACGCTAGGTGCCGATGTGAATCAACGAGACGACGCTGGCTATACTCCTTTACACAATGCGGCGGCTCGCGGCGACACGGAGCTGATCCGCTACTTGGTGGAGAACGGTGCCGACGTCGCGGCCGTCAGCCGGGTGGGCCAGACAACCGCTGACATGGCCAACGGACCATACCAGCGTACGCAACCATTTCCGGAGGCAATCTCCCTCCTGGAAAGCTTGGGGTCCAAGAACAACCACAACTGCGTTTCCTGCTGACCGCGACAGCTTTCCTAACGGTCGTGCTTAGGGCAGGTACTGCTCGGGTATCGGGTTGTCCGGAGTCTCGCCCAACCAGAAGATCGATACTATCCGCCAGCGTTCGCCGTCGTGGAGTAGCTGAATCGAGTTGATGCCGCGGGCGAAGGGATCGGGATCAGAAGCTCGGTTTCGCGACTCGTAGGTGCTGAAGACGTGAGCGATCGCTCCGTACTGCTCCGTTACCCGGTGGATCTCCACCTCGTGGAACCCGTTTTCTTCCAGGTAGCTGCCCGCCACGTCTGAGTACTCATCCGGTGCCATCACATTGCGGACGTACATGCCGTCGGGACGGCGGCCGGTGGGGCTCAGGGTGGCTCCGGCTGCGAAGAGGGAGCGGAATCTGTCCCAGTCTCGGGCGACCCCCGCGTCTCCGGAGATCACTCCATAGAGAGCCTCGACGATCGCGTCGATCGATTCGACATCGGCAGGATCTGCAGCTCCCGGTGCCCCCTCTTCCTGCGCGTGGGCAGCGACGGAAAACAGAGAGACGGCACCACCCAAGAGGAGGGCAGCGAGAAAACGGCGGATGGGGTGGTAATCGTTCATTCGGAGTCCTGAGCGTAGAGAGTTGAGTGACTCAAGCCATGGTAAACCAGTGCGGGTAAACTACGGTACGCTGACCCAGCTCGTATTCCATCCCCCGCAGCGCCGTGGCTTGGCCCGGTTCGGATTGGGGAGCTCATACTTCGTTTACTTGCATACCGCGGCCTGACTAGGTTCAAACCGTCCAACCACCGTTTCAACGAGTCCATTCCCACGGGGGTAGAAATGAGAAATGCGACGTGTCGGCGCTGGTGCCTGGGGTGCGGCGGTTGGTTGTTGGGGAGTGTCGTCTTAACCGCGCTCGGCGCATCCGGCGGCGCCGCGCAGGGTCCTGGCACTGAGAATGCGGCGTGGACGTACCTCGGCGGTGACGCATGGCACACCCGGTACTCGCCTGCAACCGAGATCAACGCACAGAATTTCGGGGATCTGACCGTGGCGTGGCAGTGGGACGCATCGAGTTTCGGGCCCAGTTCCGCAAGGGCAACGCCGTCTTACGTGGACGGTAAGCTGATTACGGTTACCGGTGAGAAGCGTCACGTGGTAGCGCTGGATCCCGGCACGGGCGAGCTGCTATGGAGCTTCACGCCCGCCGATACGTGGCGATACGAGTATTCGATGCGTAAGGGTTACGGGAAGGGCGTTGCTTACGCAGAGGTGGATGGAAGAGGGGTCGTCTTTGTGATCAGCCCCGGATTCTTCCTACATGCCCTTGATGCCGACACTGGCGAGCCGCTCCCTGGCTGGGGAGAAGCTGTAGACCTCCCCGGATTTCCCCAGTCGGGAACGGTCGATCTGGTTGCTGATCTGATAGATGGTTGGGAACCATGGGAGAGCCTCAATCAACCGTACGACCCGGACCAGGGAATGCCGCTGGAGATCGGATACATCACTGCTTCATCACCCCCCATCGTGGTAAACGATGTCGTGGTGGTCGGCAACTCCGCCCAGCAGGGATACAACCAGACCCGCAAGGAGATGGTGCCCGGAGACATTCTGGCCTACGATGCTGTCACCGGTGCCTTCAAATGGAAGTTCCACGTGATCCCGCGGCCCGGTGAGTTCGGGCACGAGACCTGGGAAAACGACGCCTGGAGGTGGACCGGCGATGTCTCCTCCTGGGCGCCTCTGTCGGCCGACCCCGAGCTCGGACTCGTTTACGTCGTCACCAACGGCGTAACGATCGACTACTACGGGGGTTTTCACCCCGGCGACAACCTCTTCAGCACGAGCATCATCGCGCTGGATGCGGAAACCGGCGAGCGGCGCTGGCACTACCAACTCGTCCATCACGACATATGGAACTATGACACACCTACGGCGCCGATTCTGATGGATGTAGTGGTGGACGGGCGCACGAGGAAGGGGATTTTCCAGGCCACGAAGCAGTCCTGGCTGTATTCCCTAGACCGAGAAACAGGCGAACCTATCTGGCCGATCGAAGAGCGGCCGGTGCCCGCCTCGAAGGTGCCCGGCGAAAAGCTCTCTCCAACCCAGCCACATCCCACTTGGCCACTTCCGTATGACCTGCAAGGCCGCACTGAAGAAGATCTCATCGATTACACGCCCGAGCTGAGAGAGCTCGCCTTGGCGTACGCCCGTGAGAACGACCTGTTTGTTCCTCTCTTCAACCCGCCGACCCATGTCGGAAACCCCGACGGGGAAGGACCGGCGCTCATCTGCCCCGGCGGGGGCGGTGGCGTAAACATCACGGGACCCCCGGTGGCGGATCCAGTCGACGGCGTGATCTTCATCACTTCAACCAGCGGCTGCTCGCCTGTGATGGTAGCGCCGGGGGTGGATTCGGAGCTGGACGGTCCCGATCAAACGGGCGTCACTCATTCCGAGTTCTCGCGTGCCATCGGACAAGTTTTGGAGAACTCTGCGGATCAGGCGACGGTGGAGGGCCTCCGGATCTGGAAGGGTCCCGTCGGCCGCATCACGGCGATAGATCTGAATACCGGCGAGCATCTCTGGATGACTCCACACGGAGACGCGCCGGATCGTCAACAGGCGGTCATTCGTGACCATCCGATGCTACAAAGTGCCGATGTCAATCCGAATCAGGGGAGACCCGGACACTCCGCCATGGTTGTCACGCCGACGATCCTAATGGCTTCCGGGCAGACGTCAGACGGCACCCCGCATCTGTTCGCAATCGATAAACAGACCGGCGAGCGCACCGGGCAGGTGACCCTCCCCGGGAACACACGCTACGGAATGTCGAGCTGGATTCACGAAGGTAAGCAGTACGTAATCATCCAGCTGCCGGGAGGCTTGGCCGCAATGACGTTGCCGTGACGGGCGGTGGAGCGAGTCGTGTTTATTTTACGCACGACACATTCGCGTTCCTGACGGAGCTGGCGGCGAACAACAACCGCGAGTGGTTTCTCGCGAATAAGCCTCGATACGAACGGGACGTAAAGGACCCCGCTCTACGATTCATCACCGACTTTGCCGAGCCGCTCGCCGAGATAAGTCCCCACTTCCGGGCTGATCCGAGGGTGAACGGGGGCTCCCTCTTTCGGATCTACCGCGACACCCGATTCTCCAAAGACAAGTCTCCGTACAAGACAATGACGGGTATTCACTTCCGGCACGAGGCGGCCAAAGATGCCCACGCACCGGGTTTCTATCTCCATATCGAACCGGGAAATTGCTTCATGGGTACCGGAATCTGGCATCCGGCCGGCCCGACGCTGCGGAAGATTCGGGGAGCGATTGACGAGGACGCCCAGAGTTGGGAGGAGGCTTCTAAGGACAGAAGTTTTAGGAAAGTGTACGAACTGGCGGGCGACTCGCTGGTGCGGGCCCCGCAGGGCTACTCGGTCGATCATCCTCTGATTGAGGACTTGCGCCGGAAGGACTTCATCGGGGTAACGCAGTTAGACGACCAAGCGATCCTTGCGGATGACCTCCTTGAGAACTTCACCCGACTTTGCCACGTTGCGGCCCCGTTTCAACGATGGCTGTGCGGCGCTGTGGGTGTGCCATACTGAGATTGAAGACAGCTGTCGTCCGTTGGTATCTGTACGCACTTCGGCGGCGGGTTCGGTTGCTGCGCTCACGATGGTTGGGCACCCCAAACCACGAGGAAACGAGGCTGTCCCCCGAGCAGATAGATGGCGCCGTGGCGGAGGGGTTGGGTCGGGCAGCGGGTTTACCCTATCTGGATGGGTTGGCGGTCTCTGAGTTCCGGGTCTCGTCTCAGAACGGTGAGGATGGTTTGCTGGCCCGCGTCTTCGCGGAAGTCGGCACCAAGCACCGGACCTTCGTCGAGTTCGGGATTGATGACGGACGGCAGTGCAACTGTGCGTGTCTGGCGATCCACAAGGGGTGGACAGGGCTGATGCTGGACATGGATGCAGCCGGTGTGCGACGTGCGCGAGAGCACTTCAGGTTTGCAGCGGGGGGCCCCAGCGTCAGAGTTGAGGAAGCGTTCCTTACGGCCGAGAACATCGACGACTCTATACGCAGAGGCGGTGTGCGGGGAGAGATAGACCTCCTGTCGATCGATGTGGATGGCAACGATTACTGGCTGTGGGAGGCGGTCCAGGTCGTCGACCCGCGTGTCGTGATTATCGAATACAACGCCTCCTTCGGAATGAGATCGTTGACGGTGCCGTACGATCCCAACTTCCGTCGATGGCGGAAGCACGTAAGTGGTTGGTATCATGGGGCTTCGCTCCATGCACTTGAGAATCTAGGTAAGCATCTGGGTTACGATCTCGTGGCGACTGAAAGCGCGGGAGTGAACGCGGTCTTCCTACGCCAGGATGTGCCCAAGGGTGGGCTCCGGACCATGACTTCCGAGGAAGCGTATCGTCCTCAGGCCAAACGCTGCGCCGTGGCCACCGTCGAGGAGCAGTTCGACGCGATCAGTCACTTGGAGATGGTGGAGATTCACGCCGTAGGGTCGTAGGCCAGGGCGGCAGCAAACCGCTCTTCTCCCAAGTCCACCAGACGCCAACGCGCGGAGGCTTCATGCGCCTCGTGCGGGAATCCGAAGGTCCCCTCAGTTGCACCTTCAAGCATTTGAGATGGCACCTCAAAGGACTGGGCACCGACTGAAAAACCGCTGCCCAAGGCTTTGATCAGAGCTTCCTTCAGAGTCCACAGCCGGTAAAACAGAGCATCCCTCTCGGCCTCGCCGGCCTCGCGGAAAGCGCGTAGCTCGTTGGGCCCGAATACTCCCCCGGCCAACCGTCGCGTATTGCGATCATGAGTGCGGACTTCCACGTCTACACCCAGCTGCCCTCGATCGCTCACGGCGATGAGTCCGTGGTCTCCGCCATGGCTCAGGTTGAAGCTCACGGGCGCCACCCTCCCTTGCACTACCGCGAATGGTTTCGCGTGGCCGTGGAAGTGGAACTCAAGGTCCTTGTTTTGGCAGCCGAGTCTCTCGCACAGGGTAGCCCGCAGCGCCGCACGAGTGAACGCGAAGTGGCGGCTTGTGCGTTCGTGACTAATCCGATTCCACCTCGCTATCTCCTCAACCCGAAGCCACCTCCGAGTGAGGTTCTGCTCGGTTTCCAAGTCCCGCGATAAGTCCACATGAACGACCTGGACACCTTCCACGGACCGCCAGTGAGACCAGCGCCTGCTACGGCGCTGCTGCGGACCAACGGACTGCGTTGAAACGTCCGGTGGCTCAGTCGGGGAAAAGAGATGCAAGGTCGCGGAGAGGTGCGGGTCAGCGGGACGTGCCGGTCGGCAAGGAGCGGTCAAGGTGTGACTCTAGGAAGCTTGGAGGGGCCAGATCACAGGCAGGAAGAACACCGCCAAGAGGAGGAGGAGGACGAAGAGCGGGGCGCCGACCCGCGTGTAGTCGCTAACCTTGTACCCTCCGGCACCCATGACGAGGAGGTTCACCGCGTGCCCGAAGGGGCTCAGAAAAGCACATGAGGATCCGACGGCCACTACCATGAGTAAGGCCTGGGCGGAGTATCCCAGCTCGCCCGCCGTGCTGAGGGCTATTGGCGCCACGAGCACCGCCACGGCTGCGGTAGGCATGAATTGGCAGGCGAGTCCGCACAACAGGAACAGCCCGGCTATCAGCAACTGGGGCCCTCCTCCTGAGGTTGCCCCCACCACCCCGCGCGCGATCAACTCGGCGGCACCGGACTCCTCCATCGCGATGCCGAGAGCGATCATGCCGCCAATCAGCACCACGACCTGCCACTGCACCATCCCGTACACCTCGTTCCCGCGTACACACCTCACGCACACCATGAGCAACGCCCCCGCCAGGGCGGCGATGTAGATCGGCACCAGATTGAAGGAGGCAGTCAGCACAACGCCCAGCATTATCCCCACTGCCAAGGGAGCTTTTTCCACTCGGAACACTTCGCGCATCTCGGCCGTGAGAACCAAGAAACGCGGGTCGCGGGCCAGAACCCCGACCCGGTGGCGCGGGCCGTACACGAGGAGGGTGTCGCCGAACCGCAGCGCCTGTCGCTGAACCCGCCGGTTCTCGTAAAAAGCCTTTCCGCCACGCCACATGGCGACCAGACTCAAGCCATACGCCTCCCGGAAGAGGATTTCCCGAAGAGTCTTGCCGACCAGGTTGGAGCTCGGAGAAAGGGTTGCCTCCGCGAAGCCCACGTCGTCGGACTCCAGCTCCTCCACGGTGGGCGCGACATCCTCTTCGATCAGCTCTTGGAGAGCCCGCAGCACCTCAAGATCTTCGGCCTCGCCCTCGACGATGAGCACGTCTCCCTCAGCCAAGACTGCGTCGGGTCCCGGGAGCACGACCTCCTCGTTTTCCCTTTGGATGAGCATCGCGCTGACTCCGAATGCCTTCCTTATGCCCGAGGCCGCCAAGGTCACTCCATCCAGTCCGGAGCCCTCGGGGATGGGTATGCGGAGTAGCAGGCGGTGGAGAGCGAACGGCTTCGCGACCTCCCCAAGTCGGGGCCACGTAACGTCTTCAAGGCCGTTATCGGGCAGTGTCCTACGCATTGTCGACGCATCGCCCAGCAAAAGCAGTTCGTCACCAACCTGAAGTGGCATGTCGCCCACGTCACCGCCGTACTCCTGCCCTTCCCGCCGCAGGGCGAGACAGTGCCCTCCGAACCGCGTACGCGCGCCCAAATTTCGGATCGTCTGACCCTCGCACACGGATTCTACATCCACGCGACATCTGGCCAGCGCCGTCTCCTTGCCGATCTTGCTCTGAAGGGCGGTCTCCCCTAGCACCTCGGCCTCCAACCTGCCCCACGATCGGAGCCTCCTTAGCGCGCTCTTGCGGCCCTCCAGCATCAACACGTCTCCACCCTGCACTTCAAATCCCGGTTTCGGAGCTCGGAACAGTCGTCCCCCCCGCTTCACTGCGAGCAGGTTGAACCCCAGCGCACGTCCGAGCCGCGACTGCACCAGGGTTTTCCCGTCCAACGCAGATCGTTGGGGGATCCGTAGTGAGAACAACGTCTGCCCGAGATTGTAGCGGCCTCCGAAGATGATCTCGTCACCGGTCCCGTCTTTCTCCACCGAGCGGTCAGGGAGGAGGTGGCGTCCGAGGAGGACCATGTAAATGACTCCCACGGCCAGGGCGGCGCTCCCCACGGGAGTGAACGAGAACAAACCGAACGTGCCCTCCCCGGCGGCCTCAAGCGCAGTAGCTAGCAGTATATTGGGGCCAGTGCCGATGAGGGTGGTCATGCCACCGACAAGGGATCCGAAGGAGAGTGGAATTAGGATCCGGGAGGGTCGCACGTTTACGCGACGGGCGATGTCGAGAGCCACAGGCAATAAGAGCGCGGTCGCAGCAATGTTGTTCATCACCCCGGAGAGGAGGCCTGCGGTCAACATCAGAAGGACGGTTACGCGCACCGGTGAGTCACCTGCGAAGTGCAGAACCGCCTCGCCCACGATATTCGCGATCCCCGTCTTGTAGAGCCCTCCGCTGAGGACCAGCACAGCCGCGATAGTGACGACAGCCGGGCTCGAGAAACCCTCTATCGCTCGTTCCACCGGGAGGCTGCCGGTTACCGCTAGCGCCACGAGCACGAGGACGGCGACCCCGTCGTACCGCATCCACTCGCTGACGAGAAGGATGATCGCGACGAGAAGTATCGCCAGTACGATCGCAATCTCCTGGGTCATCTACTCAGCCTGCTGAGATTGGCCATCGCCTGCACCACGTCGCCGGGTCTGGCGCCGCGCCGTGAACCTATGAGGATGAGTGGTACATCGGTGAGTCGAGCAAATTCCATCGCAGAAGGACTGATGACCGAGCGTCCACTGGGTAGACGTTGCATCCCCATCATTACCAAATCCACGTCCTCCGCCATCTCCGCCAAGGTTTCGATGGGGGAGTGCGATTCCACGAACAACACCTCGTGTGCTCGGGAGGATTCGTCCCGTGCCACTTCACGCACCATTTGTTCTATGCGTTCGCGGCGTTGTAAGTCTTCGTGGTCCTCCAGGATCCGCAGGAAGGTGATCTCAGGGTCGGAGGTGCGAGCGAGACCCCCGAGCATCCGGGCTCGGAGAGGACTCTGACTGCGGCGACCCCGGACGGGCACCAGGACGCGACGCACATCCTCGGGGTTCCAGCGGTGGTGCGCCCTGACTATGACGACGTTGATGCCAATGTGTTCCACCAGCGCGTTCAGGCTGGACTCCAGTCCCGGTTTCGTGAGCCGAGAGAGTCCCACGACAACGGTTTCACAACCGTGATTTCGCGCGACTCGAGCGATCTCTTCCCAGATATCGGTGGACGTCGTGAACAAAACCTCGGGTTCCAAGCTCTGTTCGGCGCCTGTCTTGAGGGCTTCGTACAGAATCTGAGCTTGGGCCCCTGTCGAGACTGCCCGGGTCTCTCGTTGGATCACCGACAGCAACAGGATGCGTCCTGTTCCAGGAGCTCGTGCCGTGCCGGCTACGCCCACCAGGCTGGCAGCGTTCTCGGGGTTGGCGATGGGCACCAATACGAGCGGATCGCGGCCCCGCAGACGGGCGAGATCCGGATCCGTGGCCTGGGCGCTCGCGTCGGCTATCTTGGCCCCAGGAGCGAGCAGAGCGAAGTAGAGGACCCCTCCGAGCCCCAACCAAACGGCCACCACAGCACCCGCTTCCGGCACGGCCACGGCCTGAAACGCCGCGAGCGCCATGCACAACACCACCCCTGCAAGGGGGAGGATCGGCGGCTGCGTTTCTCCGCTGCGGCGCCGGGCCAGAATCGTCGTCCAATGCACGGTTCCGAAGGACACCAGGAAGATGAGGCTGGAGGCCGCTGCTGCCGCGCTCACTTCTCCCACTAGTACCGCGAGCACCCCCATGAACGTCCCGGTTACGAGCACGGCCAGCGCCGGTGTATTGAAACGACGAGTGATGGCGGCGAGGGGTCGCGGCAGGGTGCGGTCGTGGGCCATCGCGAATGCCACGCGCGAGGCCCCGAAAACGTTGGCGTGGAGCGCGGAGAGCATGGACATGATTCCCGCCCCGATCACGAGCCAGTAGCCGGCTGTCCCCATGAACCTCTCGACAGACTGCGCCACGAGTGTATCGGGGTTCGCTTGGGCGGCGACCTGGATACCCGCTTCGGGAGCGCCCACGGTTGCACTCACGAAAAGGATAGGGAGATAGACGATCAGTGCGATGGCGAGCGAAAGATACATCGCCCGCGGCACCGTCTTCTCGGGCTCCTTGACCTCGCCCGCAACCGCTGCGATGAGATCGAAACCCTGCAGCGCGATGAAGGTGTATCCCATTGCCTGGAGCAGCCCGATCGCACCGGAGGGAGTGAAGGGGCTTAGCCGGTCCAACATTTCGATAGGCGAACCCAGGAGCCATACGCCGAGCCCAAACACGATGATGATCGCAAAGACGACCACCTTGCCTACCGTTGCCGCGTTTCCGCCCCCGGCAGTACGCCAGGAGAGCAGGGCGGTGTACCCGGCTATCGACACCACGGCCGCCGCGACACGAAACGCGCCCGACCCGAATTCGATACCCAGGTTTGTGTATCCGAGGGCGGCGGCTCCCCGCGCCAATCCTTCCGCGAAAAACGCGGCGAACCCAAGCGCGTAAAGGACACCGGCCACGATGGAGGCGAACCACACCACCCATCCCACGACGAAAGCCACCTCGATCGACATGACCCGCCGCGCATAGGCGTAGGTGCCTCCCGACACAGGGAACCTCCGGGCGAGGTCCGCGAAGCTGACTGCGGTGAGAAACGCCAGACCCCCGTTCAGTGCGAACGCCAGAATCGCAGCGGGTCCCGTAGCGGCAAAGGCGATACCCGCTAGCGCAAGTATACCCCCTCCGACGATGGCTCCGACGCCGAGCGACGTGGCATTGAACAACCCGATGTGGCGTCTGGGCACTTGGATCCTCCGGTGTCGTCCGGTCCGGCGCCGCTGCGTTAGAGTGGGTACAACCCATGCGCAGGCCGTTGTTCAGTTGTAAAGTATGCCCATGTCGCTTCACATGAGCACCTTGATCCTAACGACTCCGCCGAACCGCGTATGACTTCCCCGGTTATCCTGGGGGTGGTCTGCACCTACCTCGTCATCCTCTTTGCGATCGGCATCTGGGGAGGCCGGGAGTCTGGCGACGTTGCCGGTTACTACGTCGCCGGGAAGAAGCTGCCATCCTGGGTCTTGGCGTTTTCGTCCAATGCCACCGGCGAGAGCGCGTGGTTGCTGCTGGGAGTGACCGGTGCGGGGTATGCCTTTGGAGTGCACGCTCTGTGGATTGTTCTGGGCGAGGTACTGGGCGTGGCGGTGGCCTGGAAGTTCGTGGCCGGCCCGTTCAAGGCCTATACGGACAAGTACGAAGCGATAACCACCCCGGACTACCTGGAAGCCCGTTTCCACGGTCGGGGCCACGCGTTCCGGATCATTGGGGCGGTCATAGTTCTTTCGATGGCGGCGGTCTACGTGGCTGCGCAGTTGACCGCCACCGGGAAGGCGTTCGGCTCGTTCCTTGGAACCGAATACACATGGGGGGTCCTCCTGGGCCTCGTGGTCGTCCTCTTCTACACGGTGATCGGGGGCTTCAAGGCGGTGGCCTACTCGGATCTGGCGCAGGGCGTCCTGATGTTCCTGTGTCTGTTGGTCCTCCCAATCGTCGGGGTTCAGGCTGCCGGCGGTTGGTCTGCGGTGTTGGAGGGTTTACGCGCGGCCGAACCTCTCCAAGCCTTTGGAGGTTTCCAGGCGGCGGGTGGCGACCTGCTGTCTTTAACGGCGGGTCTCGGGGTAACGCCCGTGGCGATCGCGAGCGCCGCCGGACTGGTCGGCATCGGCTTGGCGTTTCTCGGCGCCCCGCAGCTCTTGAGCAGATTCATCGCAGCCCGCAGCCAACGGGAGATCCGTAGAGCCGGACCGATCGCGGTACTGTGCATGATTGTCTTCGACCTGGGCGCGGTCGTCGCAGGGATGTCGGGGCGGGTGCTCTACCCCGGGTTGGCGGATCCGGAGACGATCCTCCCGGCGATGGCGGGGGGGCTGTTTCCAGAACTCTTTACCGGGCTGTTCCTGGTTGTGGTGCTGGCTGCCATCATGTCCACAGCGGACTCCGTGTTGATTCTGGCTTCCTCGGCGGTGGTCCGGGATGTGTACCAGAAGATTCTCCGCCCACTGGCGGACCAGGCTGTCCTGGCGAAGCTGGGCAAGCTCGTAACGCTGGTCCTGGGTTTGATCGCCCTAGCCCTCGCGCTCTCTGCGGAACGCGCCATCTTCTGGTTCGTACTCTTCGCGTGGTCGGGACTTGCCGCCGCGTTCGCGCCGACGGTGCTGTGTTCGCTCTTCTGGCCCCGGACGACGCGGGCCGGTGCTATAGCGGGGATGATCGCGGGTTTCGTGGTGACGGTGGTTTGGGCCAGCGCCATCCGGCCCTACTTTTACGACCTATCCGAGATGTTGCCGGGGTTCGCAGCGGCCTTTCTTGCGATCATCGGGGTGAGCCTCGCGACGCAGCCCCACGCCCAACCTCAACGTGGCGCGGCCGACGAGGCTCCGCCTGCGAGACTACGCTAGACCAAGGCCGAAATCACCTCCAGGAGGCGATCCGCGTCCTCTTCGTTGTTGAACATCGCGACCGCCGCTCGCAGGAGTTTCCCATCCTCCTGGAAGGTAATCATAACTCCAGCCTCATTGAGCGCCTGCGCCAACCGCTCGGGATCCAAGCCGTGGTAGAAACTCACAATCGGCGAAGGATTCTCGGGAGGAGTGAAGAGCTGCATGCCTAGTGTTTCGGCTCCCGCGCGCAATCTGGCGGCTAGTGCATGGGTGTGTTCGGCGATGTTGGCAAGCCCCACTCCTTCGATGAACTCCAGCGACGCGTTGAGGGCTGCGATCGAGGCTTGGGCGGGATTGGCGTATTCGTATTTGCGGGCGTCAGTGTAGAGTCGGTACTCGTGCCCGGGGAGCGTCTCCGACACTGTGCCGTGCCCAAAACGATCGGGACGAAGCCATTCCATGTGCTCCCTGCGTACGAACAAGGGCGCAACCCCGAATTCGGCGAAGAGCCACTTGTAACCATTTCCACAGGCGACGTCTACGCCTTCTGCATGTAGGTTCGTTGGGAACGTCCCGAACGCCTGGATTCCGTCGGCGAAGAGTATGGCGTTGCGGGCGTGGGCAACCTCAGCCAACGCCGGAAGGTCTTGACGGAATCCATTGCGGTTGGAGACCCATGCGACGCTGATCAGGCGCGTTCGATCATCCGTAAACGCATCGTAGTCGTCGATCTGAGCCCGATTTTCGCGCGCTGGAACGATGCGGAGCTCCACTCCCTGGCACTTCTCCAGTTCCCGGTAGACGACGAAAGCGGTGACGAAGTGAAGCTCGTCAACAACCACGTTGTCCCCTGGCCGCCAGTCAATCGCGTTGGCGATCAGGTTCTCACCGTCGCTCGTGGAAAAAAGGAGGGCGATCTCATCCACGTCCGCCCCGAACAAGTTGGCATACCGTTCCCGCGCGCCGTTGAGTGCCCGGCGTCGACTACCCGGATCACGATACGTCGATCTTTCTTCGGCATACGATGAGAGGGCATCCCGCACCGACACCGGCAAGGGACCGGTTGATGCCGTGTTCAGGTAAGCCAACTCCTCCGTGACCGGAAAGAGGGAGCGTACTCCGAGCGGGTCGGATCTCGTTCCCGGCCGCTTGGGCGATAGGTCCGTGGATAGCGGTGATTTAGATGTGCGGCCTGTGAGGGGTACCGCGGCGGGCAAAGCGAGACCGGCCGCCGTGGCCGAACCGAGGAACCTGCGCCGAGTCAAGCTAGCCATCTTCTACTCCTATCGTGTGTTAGGTCTACTTTAGAGTTGAGTTTGTCACAGGGCCAGGCCTCGCTCAACCGCTTCGCCGAGCCATCTGGTAAACCGCCGGGTCACGTTTGCCTCGTCCTCATCGAACCTGATAGGGAAGGGGCGTTTGCACACCGCCAGCTCTCCGCTCGTTTCGATGGCTGATTTTCATCACCGCTTCTGAGGTCGGCCGCCACATGTGATTCGTTTGCTAATCTGCTGTCCGGAGAAATCGGGAGCGCTATAATACAAATTCCTTCATCAGCAATGACCTACAGGCGTAATCATCCCGGAGGTGGGTGAGATGGGCAAGGTTTCGCGTAGAGGGTTTGTCGGTGTCTCTGGTTTAGCCACGGGTGCTGCTTTGGCCGGCTGTTCCAGGGAGGGAAGGCCCGCGGGTGCCGGATCCTCCGAAGGGGTGGCGGATTATGTGCTCCGAGGTGGCACAGTCCACACGGTGGACGACTCCATTCCGCAGGCAGAGGCGTTTGCGATTGCCGGCGACCGATTTATCGCTGTGGGTGCGGGTGATGATGTGTCCAACCTCATCGGTCCGGATACGGAGGTTTTCGATGCGTCCGGCCTCACCGTGGTCCCCGGGTTCATCGATTCTCACAACCACCCCTTCTATTCGGGGGTAAAACACCTTAAGCAGGTGGCACTGGATGTCCGCACCATCGCCGGCATCAAGAGCGCGCTATCCGAAAGGGCGCAAAACACTCCGCAGGGAGAGTGGGTCCAGGGATTCCTATACGACGATACCAAGCTTGAGGATGGTCGTCCCCTTAACCGAGCCGATCTAGACGAAGCCGTGCCGGACCACCCGGTGTCCGTGACCCACAGGGGTGGCCACACCGGCGTCTACAACTCCCGTGCATTCGAGGTGGCAGGGATCACGGCGGAGACTCCGGATCCCCCGGGCGGCAGGTACTACCGCGAAAACGGTGACCTCACCGGGAAGGTCGCCGAGCACGCGAAAGATCCTCTCGAGAGTCTCATCCCGGCCGGTACGACCCGGGCGGAACGGCAGGAGGCGGTCCGCCTTATCGGAGAGCGCATGGCGAGGGCGGGGCTCACTTCGGTCCATGAAACGGGGGCCGGCAACGACCTCACGGCCTTTCAGGATGCGTACGGGGCCGGCCAACTGCACTTCCGGGCCTATGTGTTCCCGAACGCGGAATCCCGGCTCTTCTCCTCTCTCAAATCGGCCGGAGTACGCACTGGATTTGGGGATGAATGGATCCGGATCGGGGGCGTGAAGTACGGGGCGGATGGTTCGGCGTCGGAGCGCACGATGGCGATGTCGACCCCTTACGTGGGGCGGCCCGACGACTACGGTATTCTGACGATGGACCAGGAGGGACTCCACGAGGCGGTCGACGACGCGGCCCGCAACGGATGGCAGATCGGCATCCACGCCAACGGAGATCTCGCAATCGACATGTGCCTAAACGCGTTCGAGCGGGTGCAGAGGGAGATACCGGCCAACGATCCCCGGTTTCGCTTGGAGCACTGTTCGCTGGTGAACCCCAGCCTGCTGGAGCGTATCCGGGACATCGGCGCGATCCCAACACCCTTCTACACGTACGTATATTTTCATGGCAATAAGTGGGGCGAGTACGGTGCCGAGAAGATGGAGTGGATGTTTGCGCACCGGAGCTTTCTCGACTACGGGATACCGGTGGCGGGGGCATCCGACTACCCTCCGGGCCCATTTGAGGCTCTCATGGGGATCCAGAGCATGGTGACCCGGACGGACATGCAGGGCAGGGAATGGGGGCCGAGCCAGAAGATCTCTGTCCCGGAAGCCCTCCGCATATGTACGAGGCACGGTGCCTTTGCATCGTTTGAAGAGGATATCAAGGGGTCTATAACCGCCGGTAAGCTGGCGGATTACGTGGTGCTCAGCGACGATCCGCACACAACGGATCCCTTCAGCATCAAGGATATTGAGGTCCTCCGCACGGTGGTTGGGGGACGCACGACCTACGAAGCCTGATTCGGTGGTCCAAGGACCCGTACATTGACGAAAATGCGTTACGACTTCTCCACCTTCCGGGGCGATCTGTTTGGGGGCATCATCTGTACGATTGTCGCCCTGCCGGTGGCTCTGGCATTCGGTGTTGCGTCGGGCATGGGGGCCGCCGCCGGCCTCTACGGGGTGATCGCGGTGGGCTTCTTCGCGTCCGTGTTCGGCGGTACAAAGTCCCAGATATCGGGCCCGACCCCTTCAATGACCGTGGCGATGTCCGTCATCGTCACCACCCACGCTTCCTCTCTGTCCGAAGCCTTCACGATCGCGATTATGGCGGGCCTTATGCAGATCGCCCTGGGCCTCTTCAAGATCGGGCGCTTCGTCGTCTACACGCCTCAGGTCGTCGTGTCCGGGTTCATGTCGGGCATCGGGATCGTCATCATCCTGATCCAGCTGTTGCCGTTCATCGGTGCGCCTGCTCCAACCGGGGGCGGTGCTGGGGCCGTTGTGAGCTTCGTGGAAAACCTCGGTTCGATCAACTACGAGGCTCTGGCGGTCGGTGCCATTACGCTCCTGCTCTCCATCGTGTGGCCGAAGAGGCTCGCCAAGGTTGTGCCGTCGGTACTGGTCGCCCTCGTGGTCGGCAGCGTGGCCGGAGCTCTGTGGTTCACGAACATCCCGGTCATCGGGGAGATCCCGCGAGGCCTACCGCAGATTCAGTTGGATGTGCCGTCTTTCGGATTCCTGGTGGCTGCTTTCCAACCTGCTCTCATCCTGGCCCTGCTGGGATCCGTGGACAGCCTTCTAACGTCGCTTGTGGCCGATTCGCTCACCGGCGTACCTCACAAACCCAACCGAGAGTTGGTGGGGCAGGGGATCGGAAGCGTGGCCGCTGGGCTCGTGGGAGGTCTCCCGGGAGCAGGCGCCACCATGGGCACGGTCACCAACATTCGGGCTGGGGGGGCTACCGCCGTGGCGGGCGTTCTGCGGGCGGTTTTCGTCCTGCTCCTCTTGCTTGGAATGAGCCCGCTCGTGGAGCCGATTCCCCACGCCGTCCTCGCCGGGATCTTGATTAAGATCGGTTGGGATGTGATCGATTGGCGGTTACTGACCAAGATCACCCGGCTCAACCCCTCGCACTTGGCCGCCATCTTGGTGACACTTGTCCTGACCGTACTCGTGGATCTGGTGACGGCCGTGGCCGTTGGCCTGATCATCGCCGGGATGTCCCATGCCCAGGCGATGGAAGGATTGGAATTGGATAGCGTCGTGTCCGTTCCTCTCCTGGACGCAACCTTCCTGGCGTCCTACCCCGAACTCATTGTGGAGGATGACAAATACTCCGCTCGAGTAGGGAGGGTGGATCTCCGCGGCAGCTTTACGGTTGCTTCGTCGCATCAGCTCTCCCTCGTCATCGGTGGAGACATCAAGGATCACGAGGTGGTCATCTTCAACTTCTCGGAGGCCGTGTTCATGGACGACAGCGCGGCGATGCTGGTTGCCAACCTTGTGGATATGGCTCATGACAACGGTACGGACGTAATCATGGTCGGCGTGCACAGGGAGGTGAGGCAGGCCTTGGACACCTTCGACGTCTTGGAGCAGGTGGACCGCGATTCGATCGTCGCCACCCTCAATGAGGCACGGGACAGAGCGGCCCAACTGCTGATGCGCCGCCAGCAGGCCGCCTAAGTCACCACACCACTACACCTAGGCCGAGGCGTTCTCCACCCGCTCGCAGGCCCGCTCCAAACGACGTATCGCTTCCTCCATCTCGGGCTCTGATATCAAGAGAGATGGGCCGATGCGGATCACCTGCGCCCCTAGCCCACCGCGTCCCAGCAACAAGCCTTCCTCTCTTGCAGCCTCCAGGAGCGCGCCGGCCCGAGCCCCGTCCGGTGTCTTGGTGTCTCTGTCTGTGACCAGCTCGATCCCCTGCATGAGACCGATCCCACGCACCTCACCAATCCAGTCGTGGCGGCCCCTCAGACCCTCGAGTCCGGCCCTCAGCTGTGCTCCGCGTACGTGCGCCCTGGTGCGTACGTCTTCGGCCTCCATCACCTCGAACGTGGCCAGCAAAGCCGCCATGGACACGGGGTTACCACCGAAGGTAGAGATCGATGGCCCCTGCCACGCCTGCGCGATCTCCGGCCTCGCGATCGTCGCTCCCACAGGCCATCCGTTGGCGATGCCCTTGGCTCCGACCAGGATATCTGGCTCGACTCCCCAGTGCTCTATCCCGAACCAGTGTTTTCCGGTGCGCCCGAAACCCGCCTGTACCTCGTCGATGATGAAGAGGCCGCCATACCCGCGTATGACTTCCGCAGCTCTCTGGAAGTAGTCCGGTGGCGGAACGATCGCCCCCGCCACTCCCTGGATCGTTTCGGCAAAGAGGGCGGCGGGTATTCCGCCGGTCGTCGTCTCGATCACCTCTACCAGGTCGTCGATGAAGAAATCGGTCGCCTCCGGACCGTCACCCACCGGGCTCCGGTATGGGTACGGGGAGCGAGCATGCACCACGCCGTCCACGCCCCCGCCCGGGAGCCGCCACGCCCCCTGGGCCGTCATGTGGCTCGCGAGAGAGCTCCGCCCGGAATAGGAATGGCGAAGCGCTACAATCTCATGCCTACCCGTGTATAATCGAGCCGCGGCGACGGCGGCTTCCACAGCCTCCGTCCCGCTGTTGGTAAAGCAGGATGTCTTGAGTTCACCCGGTGCCATTTCGGCCAGCCGCTTCGCTGCTTCGACCTGTCCTTCGGTGGCGTATAGGGTGGATGTGTGCCCGAGTCGCTGAATCTGTTCCGTAACCGCCGCCACCACTGTCGGATGACACTGTCCCAACGAGTTCGTGAGGATGCCGGCGAAAAGATCGAGGTACTCCCGGCCCGCTACGTCCCGAACCCACACGCCCTCGCCGCTGTCGAGGACGATGGGATTGGCGTAGTACGGCCGAACCCACGGAAAGATGTACTCGGCCTGGTCGTCCAGGATCTCCTGCCCGGCTGTTGATAAGCCTTGACCGGCTGTCGGTGTAGATGAGGCCATCACCTCCTCTTCTTCCATTTGTAGAAGCCTTCGCCGGTCTTCTTGCCGAGTTTACCTTGCTTTACGAGACGCTGGAGCAGAGCCGGCGGAGCGAATCTATCCTGGTCGATGGTTTCAGCCAGGTATTCGGCGATTCCGAGCCGGACGTCGAGACCCACCAGGTCGGTCAGCCTGAGAGGGCCCATCGGATGGCGATATCCGAGGGTCATGGCTTTGTCGATATCGGCCGCACTCGCAACTCCAGCCTCCAACATTCGAATCGCTTCCAGACCCATCGCGACACCCAGGCGGGAGGTCGCGAAACCGGGCGAGTCCTTAACGACGATCGGCGTTTTATCCACTTTCCGAGCGACATTCGCGACGATGGTCACGACGGAAGCCTCGGTCTTCTCCCCCCGTACGATTTCGACGAGTTCCATGATGTGGACGGGGTTGAAGAAGTGCATTCCCACAACGCGCTCGGGGCTGGAGAAAGGTTCGGCGAGGCTGGTGATTGAAAGGGATGATGTGTTCGTGGCGAATATTGCTTTCTCATCAGCCACGGCGGCGGCCTCTTCAAGGATGCGCTGTTTTAGGGATAGGTCTTCGGGTACGGCCTCAACTACGAGTCGTGCCCCACGCGCTGCCGCCTCGAGGTCCTCGCCGCAGGTGAGGGAAGCAACAGCCCTGCTCCTTGTCTCCTTGTCTATCTTCTCCCGCCGCACTCCTTCGTGGAGGTTGCGTTCGATCTTGAGCCGGGCAAGTTCGAGCGCCCTCGGATCCTCGTCGCAGAGTCGTGTCTCAAAGCCCGCCATTGCAAATACCTGGGCGATGCCGTGGCCCATGGTGCCGGCACCCACGACGGCGATTCGTGAGTCTATGCTGAGTTTGGCCATTGCCCAAACTCCTCTCCGGGGTTCTCGAGCGAGTATCGGCGGATCACTTCGATCGCATGAAATCCGAGCTCATCGGCGACCGCATTCGCCATCAGGTTGTCCGCGCCCGTGTGCAGTCTGATCTCGGAGACTTCCCAGTCGCGGGCCCATTCGAAGACCCCTTTCAATAAACGGTGAAGGTTCCCCTGGCGGCGCGCTTCCTCCCGGATGAACGGCGCCTCTATGCGGACGAACCTGCGGGGCAGCAAGAACGGGTCGTTCTCCTCGAGTGTGCAGACCAGCATTCCGTCAAGTCCGCCGTCCGCGTCTACCAAGACCAAGATCGCCGAGGTGGCTTCTTCGATGCGTTGGATGAACACCCGCCGGCGTGTATCGAGTGCGTCTTCGCGGAACCGATTGTAGGCAGGGTTGTCCGCGTGGACTCGCATGTACTGGGCCCACATCCCAATCAGCTCTTCAACGTCCTCGATTGTGGCCGTTCTGAGTTCCGTCTGGTTCGTCATGGCGCTCCTTCTGCTATAGGGTGATCCTCAAGTGGTTTGGGTCACTCAAACTCGGGTTTGCGGCGTTCGACGAAAGCCCGTAAACCCTCTCGGGCATCGCTGGAGGTGAAGCAAGCCAGCTGCGCTTCCGCCTCAAAGTCGAGCATCTCGTCAAATGTGGAGGTCAGCGAGCGCTGGATCGCCGACTTCGACAGCTGGATCGGAAGTCTGGGTTTTTGGACGAGGCGTTCGGCCCATTCGCGGGCAAGTGGCATGAGTTCGTCGCCGGGAACCACTCGATTCACGAGGCCCAGGCGTTCTGCTTCCTGCGCCGGGATCATCTCTGCGAAGAAAAACAGCTCGGCAGCGCGCGCCGGACCCACGAGTCTTGGTACCGCAAATGTTCCTCCCCAGTCCGGGTTGACACCGATGCGGTTGAACGTCTGGCCTATGGACGCCGTGTCCGCGGCCAACCTCAGGTCGCACGCGAGAGCCAAGTTGGCTCCGCCGCCTGCAGCCGGTCCGTTTATTGCGGCGATGACGGGCTTCGGCATGTTGCGGATGATGGACGCCACGCGTCGACCTGCCTCCACGAGGGACATCGCCTCGTCGAACGCCTCTGTTTCCACGAGGTGCGAGAGATACTTGACATCGGCACCGGAACAAAAGGCGCGTCCCGCTCCGGTCACGATGACCGCTCGAACCTGGTTGTCCTCGCCTAGTCGCTCCAGTCCTTCGGAGATCGCCGTACGCATCTCGCCGATGAACGAGTTAAGCTTCTCGGGCCTGTTCAACGTGAGCGTGCCGACGTTGCCGTCGACCTCCACCAGAACGCGTGGGTCCGTCACGATGCCTCCCCGGTGCGGGCTCCGATGTTTCCTTGCCCGGTGTCGTCCCGGTGTACGAGCAGTGCGATGCCTTGTCCGACGCCGATGCACATGGTTACCAGCCCTGTTTCGGTGTTCCGGCGGCCCATTTCGTGTACCAAGGTGGTGAGTATCTTGGCTCCCGTACACCCCAACGGATGTCCGAGTGCGATAGCGCCCCCGTTTACATTTACCCGGGCCGGGTCCATCCCCAACTCGCGGATACACGGAATAGCCTGAGCCGCGAACGCCTCGTTGAGTTCGATCAGATCGACGTCGTCGATCGTCAGTCCGGCTCGATCGAGTGCTTTGCGAACTGCGGGAACAGGGCCGAGACCCATCCGGTGGGGTTCGACTCCCGCCACTGCAGAAGCACCTATTCGGGCGAGCGGCCGGAGGCCCAAGTCGGCTGCGGCGGCTTCGCTGGTGACCAATAGTGCGGCTGCGCCGTCGTTGATCCCTGATGCGTTCCCCGCCGTCACCGAGCCATCTCTTCGAAACACCGCCCGTAAGCGGGCCAGGTCTGCGTTCGTGGTACCGGGCCTGGGGTGCTCGTCCTCTGCTACAACCACCGGATCGCCCTTGCGCTGCGGTACGGGTACGGGTGCAATCTCGTCCGCGAACAGTCGCCGTTCGTTCGCAGCCGCCGCGGCCCGCTGGCTACCTACTGCGAAGTTGTCCTGCGCCTCTCGGTCCACGTCATTCTCTTCCGCGACGATCTCAGCTGTCTCGCCGAGCGAGACCGTCCACTGCGAGGGCAGGGCAGGGTTCGCGAACCGCCACCCCACAGTGGTGTCGGCCATCTCGGGCGGCGCGCGCGAAAACCCGCGGTCCGGTTTCAACATCACCCACGGTGCGCGCGACATGCTTTCGACGCCACAGGCGATGAAGACGTCTCCCTCACCGGCGCGTATGGCGTGGGCCGCCGTCACCACTGCCTGGAGCCCGGATCCGCACAACCGGTTCACCGTCTGCCCGGCTACTTCTACTGGCAGGCCCGCACGGAGCAAGGACATGCGGGCGACGTTTCGATTGTCTTCGCCAGCGCCATTGGTACAGCCGGCGATGACATCCTCAATGCGTTCCGGCGGTACCCCCGTCCGCTCGACCAAGGCACGAATCGCGTGGGCGAGCAGGTCGTCTGGGCGCACAGAGGAGAGCGCGCCGCCCGCCCGCCCTACCGGAGTGCGTACGGCGTCTACGATGACAGGGGTCCGGTCCGGTGCGGATACTACTCCCGCGGCCGGATTAGCCATGTCCTGGCAGCCCGTTAAGACCCAGTAAACTCAGGTGCCCGGCGCTCTACGTAGGCGGCAAGTCCTTCCCGCGCATCGTCCCCTTGGAAGAGCAGCTGCTGCAGCTCGCGCTCAATGGCCAGCCCTTCGGAGAAGGGAACCTCGACCCCACTCTGCACAGATCGCTTGATGCGACCGACCGCCCGAGATGCCTTGTTTGGCGGTACGAACCCCTTCGCGTACTCCAAGACCGCCGAGATGAAGCTCTGGTCGTCCTCCTGATCGAAGACTTTGTTTACGAGACCTAGCTCAAGAGCCTCATCGAACCCGAACGTTGTCCCCTCCGCCATGAGCTCGATCGCCTTCGGTTTGCCGACGAGTCGCCCCAATCTCTGCGTTCCGCCTGTTCCGGGTAGAACTCCGAGGTTCACTTCGGGTAAGCCAACCTTCCCGGAGTCCCTGCGGGCGATCCTGATGTCACAGGCGAGGGCGATCTCAAGCCCTCCGCCCACCGTATGTCCGTTCAGTGCGCCGATAACCAGCTTCGGGGTCTGTTCGAGGCGGGTGAGAGTTTCGTTGGCGTGGAGGCAGAAGAAGTACTTGAAGTATGGATCGGACGTCTGGAGCATCTTGATGTTGGCCCCGGCGGAGAAGAACCTACCGCCCTGGCCGCGGAGGACGATCACATGCACTTCGGGATCAAAACGTGCGCGGAGGATGGCCTCGTCCAGATCGCACATCATTTCATATGTATAGGTGTTGGCAGGCGGGTCATCGATAGTGAAGATGGCGACGCCGCCGTCTACCTCGTACCCAATCAACTTGTCGGCCATGAATTCCTTCTTTCAGAGATAACGTGTGTTTGTTCAGCGAGTTCTAGATGGTTGTTACAAGCCAATCGAGCCCCAAAGATGAACCCCGGGACCGCCTAAGTTTACCCCGTCCCGAGCTTCCGACAAAGCGGGAGGGGTTATCATAAATCCTCCAAGATCCTCGCGGCCGCGACAGCCCGGATGTTCTTTGCGAGCGGAAAGGTGATGTCCCCCGCATGAATCACGTCCAGCGAGCGCATTCCCAAATCAGTCATGGCCGTGCGCATCGCCCGTGTAACGCGCGGCGCGCTCGTACGTTTGATCTCGAAGCCCCGCAACTCGGCTCCGCGCTGCACAACGAGGTCTATCTCGGCTCCCGTATGCGCAGCCCAGAAGTAACATTGCGATGGCTCGGCATCCAGCACCCGAACGATGTTCTCCAGTAGGAAACCTTCCCAGGATGCTCCGATTTTGGGATGCCCAGCCAGCTCGGTGCGGGTCTCCACGTGGAGCAGCCGATGCAGCAGGCCGGAATCTCGAATATAGATCTTGGGGGCTTTGACCTGCCGTTTGCTGAGGTTTGCATTCCAGGGCCTCAACACCCGTACCATGAACGTCGCCGCAAGAACATCCAGATATCGCCGTACCGTGTGGTGAGATACGCCGAACGCGCGAGCCAGCTCCGACCCGTTCCACACCTGGCCGTGGTAGTGGGCCAGCATGGACCAGAAGCGATCTAACGTCATACTGGGAATGCGGATTCCGAACTGGGCGATGTCGCGTTCAAGGAAAGTGCGCACAAAGTCACGCCGCCACCGATAGCTGTCTGACGCGTCGATGGTCGTGAACGACGGAGGAAAGCCTCCGCGCAACCACAGCCGCTCGAGTTTTTCCGGTCCTGTCTCCCCCAACCACAACCCGGGCAGCTCGTAGAATGCGATCCGTCCCGCCAGCGACTCGGAACTCTGCCGTAGCAGCTGCGGTGAGGCACTTCCAAGTGCCAGGAAGCGGGCGGTCAGGGGGCGCCGATCGGCCAATACGCGCAGGGTTGGGAACAGGTCCGGGCGTCGTTGCACTTCATCTAGAACTACAAGTCCGGTGAGTGGCGACAGTGCGAGGAGCGGATCTGAGAGCCGCGCGAGGTCCGCCGATGACTCGAGATCCAGGAGGTGGACGGGGCCCGGAAAACGATCCGCGATCTGCCCGGCCAGTGTCGTCTTCCCGACTTGTCGGGCACCCAGAAGCGCGACGACGGGATTCTGCCGAAGCAGGTGCTCGACCGCCTCCAGATGATCAATTCGCGGGATCATGGAATAATACTATGATATTTGGATGGCTAGCGTCCAGATTTCATAGTACTTGGGCCAAATGTCGGACATTTCTACTTTGATACGATAACATACGGGAAGGGGTTACCGTCCCGAGGAGACGGCACCTGAGAGGACTCCGCTCAGCGTGAATCCGGTTTCGGGTGTCCTCTCACTCAGGTACCAGTCTTAACCGAACAATACAGTGGAGGGTTGTCATCGACGACGAAGTCACAACCACAGAAGTAGATGCCCACTGTTGTCGGAATGAGTACATCCCAGGATGCTGAGGCGCGGTGGAATCGGCGTTGTCTGCGCAGCGGTTTGCATCGACATGTTCGGGTTCGGGATCGTACTCCCGCTCATCCCCTTCTACGCCGAGGAACTGGGGGCGTCTCCCCGTTGGGTTACGGGAATCATCGCCGCCTTCCCCGCCATGCAGCTCCTGGCCGCTCCGATATGGGGCCGTGTATCCGATAGAGTAGGAAGGCGCCCGCTACTCGTAATAGGTCTCTTCCTATCGGCCATCTCCTACCTCGTCTTCGCGTTCGCGGACGATCTCATCACATTGCTTTTGTCACGGGCGGCGGCGGGCGCGGCCGGTGGTACCATCAGTGTCGCCCAGGCGTACGTGGCGGACGTGACGGAGGGCGAGGATAGGGCAAGGGGATTCGGCCTCATCGGTGCTGCCTCGGGGCTTGGAGTGATGCTGGGGCCCGTGGTCGGTGGTTTTGCGGGCCGTGCTTTTGGTCTGGGTGCACCGGGTTTTGTCGCGGCGGGACTGTGCTTCCTAAACGCCCTCGGAGCGATCGTCTTTCTCCCCGCTCCAGATCGCAAGAATATCGGAGTCATCCCCAAGGCTGCGAGCCGCACAGCTGCGCTTCGTGAATGGGCACAAAGCCTTACTCAATATCCACTTACTGTAATGTTCCTCGTGTATTTTCTCACCATCATTTGCTTCACATCGATGACCTCGGTACTAGCACTGTACGGGGAGCGCCAGTTCGCGATGGAGGCAGTTCACATGGGGTGGGTGTTCACGGTAGCAGGTGCCGTGACAATCATTGTGCGGGGGCGATTGGTCGGGGGGATCGTGGAACGTTTCGGTGAGGCGGCCCTGGTCCGGGCGGGTGCGGCGGTGCTCGGCATCGGGGTGGTTGCTATCCCGCTTCTGACGGCCAGGTGGCAGCTCTGGTTCACAGTTCCGGTGTGGGCGTTCGGTACCGGGATCCTGTTTCCGTCGCTACATGCGCTCATCTCGCGGGCGACCGATGCGCACTCGCAGGGTTCCATCCTTGGAGGCAGCCAACTTGCCGGAGGTGCTGGACGTGTGATGGGGCCGCTGGTCGCTGGGTGGCTCTTCCAGTCGTGGGCGATCGAAAGCCCCTTCTTTGTGGCGGCTTTCTTTGCGCTACTCGCGGTTCTGGTCGCGAGTAAACTACCTACGCCTGCCACCCCCGATGATCCCGAAAGAGCCGCCGTGGATCGTTGGAACATGTCGGCAGAGGCGTTACAGGGAGGGGATTCGCCGGCTCGCGGCTTGGCCCCCACGGACCGGTGACGAGCTCCGAACCACCTGCAGACCAGTGAATGAGCGCCAGGATCGCCCCCGCCCTAGAGCCGCTGGAGATGTGCCCGCGGGTGCGTCCGTGGCCGAACAGGAAAGATCTCTGACACTGGCGCAGAGCGAGGTGTCGACCATTCTCGTTCAGCCTGTGGCTCCACGCGCATTCCTGGCGTTTGCGCACGGTGCCGGAGCCGGGATCAAGCACCCCTTCATGGCCGAAATGGCGCAGATCCTCGCCACCCATGACGTGGCGACGTACCGATACCACTTCCCGTATATGGAGTCGAGGATCCTTACAGGGCGCAGACGCCCTCCGGATCGCGTTCCCCTACTGGTGGAAACCGTGCGGCGCGCGGTGGCCGAAGTGGCCGGGATGGCGGGTGATCTCCCGGTAATCGCGGGTGGCAAGTCTATGGGTGGCCGGATGACCTCGACGGCTGCGTCCGCGGACGTCCTCCCCGGACTACAGGGGTTGGTGTTCTTTGGATTCCCTCTGCATCCACCGGGCCGTCCCTCGACCGACCGGGCCGATCATCTGGAATCCGTGGATATCCCGATGCTCTTCTTGCAGGGAACTCGGGACACGCTGGCCCGGACTGACCTTATAGAGCCCGTTTGCGAGGCTCTGGGCGCGCTCGCTCGACTCCATTTCATTGAGGGTGCGGACCACTCCTTCAAGGTTCTCAAGCGGAATCCACTCACGAATGCGGAAGTACTAGAACTATTGGGCCGGAAAGTGGTCACGTGGCTGGATGACGTTGCCCCCGTGGGATGAGGACGTGGCTCCGGAGCTTGACGACTCAATCCTCCCGCCGGCAACGATATCCGTCGTATAATGTACCGAACACCGGTAATGGTACCGAGCACCGGACCAACCCTCCCACCATGAAGGTTACAGCAATGGTCAGGATCTTCTCTGCTTTCGTTGCGAGCACGCCCCTTTTTGCGAGTGCGGCCACCGCTTCCCCGGCACTCGCGCAGGATGCCATCGAGACGGCGATCTCCAAACTGGAATATCGGGAGCTGGGACCCGCACTCATGGGTGGCAGGATCAGCGATCTCGCAGTCGTGGACAACAAACCTCAGATCTTCTTCCTGGGGACAGCGACAGGCGGCCTCTGGAAGACGGAGAACCACGGTACCTCCTGGACGCCTCTGTTCGACGATCAGCCCACCAGCTCGATCGGTGACGTAACGATCGACCAGGAGAATCCAAATCTGGTGTGGGTGGGGACGGGCGAACCCCAGAACCGGCAGTCATCGCCATGGGGGAACGGCGCCTACAAGTCGACGGATGGTGGCAACACCTGGATCCACGTAGGGCTTGAGGGTACCAAGCATATCTCTCGCATCCTGATCCATCCCCGTAACCCCGACAGGGTGTGGGTGGCGGCGGTCGGAGACCTCTGGGCGCCCAACGAGGAGAGGGGTGTGTACCGGACTTCGGACGGCGGATCTACTTGGGAGAGGGTGCTTTACATCGACGATCACACGGGCGCTATCGATCTCGCCATGGATCCCTCCGACCCGAATACGATCTTCGCCGCTATGTACCAGCGGCAGCGGACGGGCTGGGGGTTCAATGGTGGTGGGCCCGGCAGTGGCCTGTATCGATCGATGGACGGGGGTGATACCTGGACGGAGCTCACCGACGGCCTGCCTGAGGGTGACAAGGGGCGGATCGGCGTTGACGTGTACCGAGGCGACGGGAATCTCGTGTACGCCCTCGTGGAGGCAGACGCGCGCGCTCCGGGGCAGGGGTTCGGAGGGGGTGGAGGCCCGAGGAAGGGAGGTCTCTTCCGGTCACAAGACAGGGGAACCACGTGGGAGAAAGTCTCGGACACCAATCCTCGGCCGATGTACTACTCCCAAGTCCGCATCGATCCTTCCAACCCGGACCGGATCTATGTGCTCGGCACGCAGCTCTCAATCTCGGATGACGGCGGTCGCACCTTTCGAAATGACGGCGCCACGCAGATTCATGTCGACCACCACGCCCTGTGGATCAATCCGGAGGATCCCGACCACCTGATTCTCGGGAGTGACGGAGGGGTCGCCGCTTCGTGGGATGCCGGCGATCACTGGCGCATGTTCGACAACATCGCCCTCGGTCAGTTCTACGCCATCGGATTCGATATGAGGGACCCGTACTACGTGTGCGGTGGTCTTCAGGATAACGACGCCTGGTGCGGTCCATCCAATACCCGATCCTTCCACGGCATTCGGAACCAGGACTGGTACGAAACCGTGTACGGAGATGGCTTCTTCACGATCGTGGATCCCACGGACTCGACGATCGTCTACTCGGAATCCCAGAACGGGAACATGAACCGCTATGACCTTACGACCGGTGAGAAGACGCGCATGCGCCCGATTCCCGGTCCGAGGGCGGATGGCGATACCACCAAGACGTATCGGTTCAACTGGAACTCACCCCTCCTCCTCTCCCCGCACGATCCATCCACCGTTTATCTGGGTGCCAACTACCTGTTGCGGTCCCGCGATCGGGGAATGTCGTGGGAAGAGGTCGGGGGACTCGACCTCAGCAAGCAGATCGATCGCGATTCTCTCGAGATAATGGGAGTACCCGGATCCGCCGCGCAGATGTCCCGGAACGATGGCATATCCACCTACGGCAACCTGACCAGCGTCGAAGAATCCCCACGGGTCCAGGGGCTCATCTATGCGGGGACGGACGACGGCAACCTGCATGTTTCGCGAGACGATGGGGCGACGTGGGAGAACGTGGTCGGCCGTATCGAGGGGTTGCCGGACCGCACTTACGTAAGTCGGGTTGAGCCTTCGGCGCACGCGGATGGTCGGGTCTACGCCACATTTGATGGTCACCGCAACGGGGACTACGCCCCCTACGCCTACGTGAGCGAAGACTTCGGGAGCACGTGGCGGGCGATAAACAACGGACTTCCCGATGGATGGTCCGTGAATGTCATCGTCGAACACCACGAGACTGAGGGCCTCCTCTTCCTCGGCAACGAGATAGGCGTCTACGTATCGGTGGACATGGGGGGCAACTGGACTCGCCTGAAGAACAACCTACCGACGGTGCCAGTGGACGACCTCCTCATTCATCCGCGGGAGAACGACCTGATTGTGGGGACGCATGGGCGGAGCCTGTGGATACTCGCCGACGTCACTCCTCTCGAAGCACTCGCAGAGGGCCTCACGGCAGCGGCGGCGGCGGTGTTCCCGACCCGGTCGATCATGTGGACGGAACGGGGTGACTGGCCCTTCTTCGGAGCCACCTACAGCGCGCCCAATCCTCCGCGAGGGGCACTGATCCGCTACTACCTCCGTGACGACATGCCGGAGGACGACGACGGTGATTCAGACCCCGACGGAGACGGTGATGCAAGCTCGAGTGGTGGAGATATGGACTCCGAGGACGGAGATCCGGACTCTGAGGATGATGGGGACGATACGCTCACGATTGTCGACTCCTCCGGCGACCACGTCCGGACCTTGGACTTGGAGTCGAAAGCGGGGATTCACGAGGTTGTATGGGACTGGCGGCACGATGCTGCCGAGGAAGGCGGGGGATCGGGTCCCCTCTCGATGCCCGGAATGTATTCCGTCCGTCTGCAGTTGGGTGGAGAGAGCTATGAGGCGTCCGTAGAGGTGGTTGCCGAACCGAGGCGACCCATGACGGTTGCGGATCGCCAGGCCCGCCAAGACGCAATCATGACCCTCCATGCTCTAGCCTCTACAGCCCAGGAAGTAGACGAGGTTCTGGATGCCATCGAGGAACACGTCGAACGAGCACGGAGTGTGGTCGAGGGTGCCGAAGGAGATCCTCCGGAGGAGCTGGTGGAGGAGCTGGACGGCGTGGAGGAGGAGGTGGAGGAACTGCGCGACGACTTGGGGGACTTGCGCAGGGCCACCGGTCTCCGGAACGCCATCGAATTCTCCTCGACCCTCCCGACGGCAGACCAGCAGTGGCAAGTGGATGATGCTTGGGATACGGCCGAAGACCTGGTTGAAGCCGTGAATGAGCTTGTGTCTGCACGGGTAGGAGATATGCACGCGAGATTCTACGCCGAAGCAGTGCGTCCCGAACTCCCTGCTGAAGTGACCCTACCGGAGAGGCCGGGTGGTTGATGTACGCACACGACTGCGCGCAACGTTAGGTTTGTAATATGAATAAACGCCTTCGTAGTATGCTGCGGCTGGCCGCTCTAGCGGCCTTAGGAACTCTCGTGGTACCCGGTGCCGCGGACGCGCTCTGGAAACAGGATCAGGGAAACGTCCTCCGTGTTCCAATTACGGGTGTGGTTGAACTGGGCCTCGCGCCATTCGTGGAGCGCGCCATCAAGGAAGCCGAGGACTCTCGGGCAGCGGCCGTGGTGCTGGATATCGACACGCCGGGAGGTCGGGTGGACGCCGCCTGGGCCATCGTCGACGCCATTCGCGATGCCGAGGTCCCGGTCTATGCGTTCGTCAACCGACGCGCTCTCTCTGCAGGCGCCATGATCGCGCTGGCGACCGATCGCATCTACATGCGTGATGGCGCAACGATCGGCGCGGCTACGCCGGTGGTGGGAGACGGCGAAAAGGCCTCCGAGAAGATGGTGAGCGCCATGCGTTCGGAGTTCCGGGTTTTGGCCGAGGACCGGGGTCTCGATCCTCTGTTGGCTGAAGCGATGGTCGACGAGAGCATAGAGGTCGAAGGGGTAATCGAAGCAGGGAAGCTGCTCACCCTTACGACGGCCGAGTCGGTGTCGCTCGGTCTTGCCGAGTCCGCCGCCGATGACCTAGGCCACATGCTTGACATTGCCGATTTGCAGACGGTGCAGGTCGTGAGCACCGCTCCGAACTGGGCCGAGCGGATCGTCAGATTCCTCACCAACCCGGTTGTGGCCCCGATGTTGCTCAGCCTCGGTTTCCTCGGCTTGCTGATCGAGATACGGACCCCGTCCTTCGGATTGGCAGGGAGCGTGGGACTCGGTGCTTTGGCTGCGTTCTTTGGCGCTCACTACCTGGTGCATCTGGCCGGCATGGAGGAGATGCTTCTGTTCGCCGCCGGAGCCATTCTGATTGCGCTGGAAATCCTCGTCATCCCCGGTTTCGGGATCGCCGGTATCCTGGGGGGCGTTGCCATAGCTACGAGCACCGTGTTGGGGCTCGTGGGCCAATTCCCGACCGCTGATCAGGTGGTGGGAGCCATCGGCATGGTGTCGGCCTCGGTCATTCTGGTTGGTGTGGCGGCTTGGATCATCATCAAGAAACTCCCCGGCCCCGGACGTATGTCAGGATTGTTCTTATGGGATTCCACCAGTAGGCAGAAGGGATACCTGTCCGTCCCGGCGCGGTCCAATCTGGTGGGATCGGAGGGGGTGGCCGCTACGGACCTGCGGCCGGCCGGGACCATGATCTTGAACGATGAGCGCATCGACGTGGTGGCAGAGGGGCCGCTCATCAAGGCAGACACCCGCGTGAAGGTCGTCGGTGAGATGAACAGCCGTCTCGTGGTCAGGGAGCTCGAAACGAGTAGCTAGTCCAACGCACTCGCCACCGATTTCAAGGTAGGTCTTATCAGTTCTTAGTTCGCCACTAGATCAGGAGTAATCACATGCAGAGCTTCGGTGTCCTCATACTTCCGGCAATCGTTGCGATAGGTATTCTGTTTCTAATGTGGGCGGTTCCGATTCGACTCTGGATTACGGCGCTCGCGTCCGGAGTGCGCATCGGGATTGGCAGTCTCGTCGGGATGCGCCTGAGGAAGATCTCGCCTCCCCGGATCGTGTATCCGCTCATCAGTTCGTCCAAGGCAGGCCTTCCCCTGAACACTGACGAACTGGAATCGCACTTCCTCGCCGGCGGCGACGTCGAGCGCGTGGTCAACGCACTCATCTCGGCGGACAAGGCGCAGATCGAACTCCCGTTCCGGCAGGCGGCAGCGATCGACCTCGCGGGCAGGGACGTGCTCGACGCCGTACAGGTGTCGGTCAACCCCCGCGTTATTCAGACACCCAAGGTCGCCGCGATGGCCAAGGACGGGATTCAGCTCATCGCCACCGCGCGAGTGACCGTGAGGGCCAACATCAACCGTTTGGTTGGTGGTGCTGGGGAAGAGACCATTCTTGCCCGGGTCGGGGAGGGCATCGTGTCCACCATAGGTTCTGCGTCAACCCACAAGGCCGTGCTCGAAAACCCGGACAACATCTCCAAGACGGTGCTCTCCAAGGGTCTCGACAGTGGGACAGCGTTCCAGATCCTCTCGATCGACATCGCCGACGTGGATGTCGGGAAGAACATTGGTGCGGAACTCCAGACGGACCAGGCGGAGGCCGACAAGCGCATCGCGCAGGCAAAGGCTGAGGAAAGGCGGGCAATGGCCGTGGCCGAGGAGCAGGAGAACACAGCTCGGGTCCAGGCGATGCAAGCTGAGGTGGTGAAGGCCGAATCGCAGATTCCGCTCGCGATGGCGGAGGCGTTCCGGGAAGGCAACTTGGGGATTATGGATTACATGAAGTACCGCAACGTCCAGAGCGATACGCAGATGAGGCGGGCGATCGCCCAGCCTGCCAGGGATACCGAGGACGCCAACTGATTTAGCCCATGGACATCACTGAATATCTACTGCCGATCCTGCTGTTCGCGGCTCTTGGCGTATTCAGGAATCTGGGTGCCAAGGCCAAGAGACAGCAGGCTGAGCTCGACCAAATGGCCGAGCTGCCGGACGTTGATGAAGAGGTGCGGTCCGCATCATCCCCTCGTGAACCTCGGGAGCGGGAGGTGCCTGTGGTGGACGCACCTCGGCCCGCTCCCGCCGGTGGGACTTCCCCTCGTCCTGGCGGGGCGGCCTCGCGCTTCCTGGAGACGCTTCGGCAGCTCGAGAGCAACATGCAGCAGGCTGCCGAGGAAGGGCGGCCGGGGAGCCTTGTCCGGCACGCCGAGAAACCACCGCAGCCTCCTCCGTTCATTAAGCCGCAGCGTGCGGCTCCTACTGTTCCGGGTGCCACCGCTGCCCGTCCAAACCGAACGGAACGGCGGCCACGGAGGGAGGTGAGCGTGGAGCCGCCTCGGAGGGAGAGGGTGCAACGGCACCCCCTCGCTCGTTTGGAGAAGTTGAGTCTGTCCCAGCGGTCTATCGTGCTTGCCGACCTGCTCGGGACACCGCCAGGCCTCCGCGACGACTAATTCCGACGCCTGAGAGAGGGCGCGCTACTGAGACCTAGTCCTCGTGGCTGGGCCTTCGCTATCAGCGTCTTGGGGCTACCGGTGTTTTTGGCTACTCCGGTGGGTGGTTGTGAAGCGCGAACGCAGCACCCTGCGGGTCGATCGCGTGTAGGATCCACCCACCACCAGGAACCTGCATCGGCTGCGTGGTGACGATCCCGCCTAGCTCCTCAATGCGGCCTGCAGATTCCTGCACGTCCTCCACGCGCACATAAAGGAACCAGCACGGTACAGGAACCTCCTTCGGGATGTCCATCATGCCACCGAGAACCTGGTCTCCACGGCCGTACATCTGGTAGATGTTGTCGGGGGAGCCCATCTCCATGCGCGAGGTTTCGTGCCACCCGAACACCTTCGAATAGAATGAGAAAACGGCTTTCCGGTCTGTCGCGACGATCTCGTGCCAGGCGAACTCGCCGATTTCGGGCATTCCGTCGTGTCCCGGGGTGAACCCGGACGGCTGGTACGCGGTGAAGGTGGTGCCGCCTGGGTCGGTGATGATTGCTATCTCGCCGACCTCCGGGATCTCGAATCGATGGCACAGCTTGGCCCCCTCCTCAAGGGACTTGTTGACCGTGTCTTCCAGGTCTGGAGTCGAGATGTAAACCATCCAATGTGGCGGGGCACCCGCCGCCTGTGCGTCCTCAGGCAGCTCCATGAGGCCGCCGATCTCCCCGCCTCCATTGCGCCACGTGTGGTACTCCGGGCCATCTCCTTGCCACTTCCCGACTTCCCAGCCCAGAAGGCTCGAATAAAACTCGTCCGCTCCAGCGGTGTCCGTCGTAAGGAGTTCGTACCAGCAAATGCGCCCGAGTGGTGTCTCCGGCATCGTCTATCTCCGTTGGTTGTTCGTAGTGTGGTCGAAGCGTTCTACAAACTACAAGCCAGCCGAAACTTTCCAAATTGCGAGCGTGGACAGCGAGCGTTGGTTGATCGCACCCGGAGGCTCCGAAGATCCTGCTACTGGGACGCTCTGAGCTCCACGTTGCCGTTCACGGTGTAGAGCTCCACCTGAGGACCACCGCCTCCGAGGGTTCCCGTAGCCGAACGAGGCCCCCAACGACCTCGGAACTGGAGCGAAAAGTCGGACTCGATCTCCCCGTACACGGTGCTCGCATCGATGGTGACACCCGAGTCTCCGGGAAGAGTAGTGAGGATCGATCCATTGACGGTTCTGAGTGACACGTCGTCGCTCGGAGAAACGCCCATCACAGCGGTGATGCTCCCGTTCACCGTGGTTGCGGACACCATACCTTCGGTTGTCACCGTAACGTCTCCGTTGACCGTGAGAGCCGATACATCGGCGTCCAGTCCGTTGGCATGGACCCCACCGTTCACCGTCCTGGCCTCCAGGGTTATCCCCGAGGGTATGCGAATGATGAAATCAACCTGAACATCATTGCTCTCGGTGTTCATGCGATAGGAACGACCGCGCCCGCAAGAGTTCTCTCGTCTACCGGCTGACGGATAAAGGGCGCACACGACAATACCTTCTCCGTCCCGTACGACCTCAACCGTCACCTCGTCGGGGTCGTTCCGATCAGCCGACTTGGTGGCTTCCACAACCACTTCGGTCCCACCCGGGTGTACAGTGATACTGCCGTTGATCCCTCTAACCGAGACCGACTGGCCGGTGCCGACGGAGCCACTCCAGCTGAAGTCCTGAGGTGACGCGAGGGCAGGGGCAGTCCCCTGTACCTGCGTGGGGGCGAGGGCAATGACGGTCAAAGCGCTGGCGATTGTGAGGCGCTGCATTGATCCAACTCCTTTGTGTGCGTTTCCGATTCTGCGATTCCGAATGCTTCTAGGTTGTTTCGGTGCCTCAGGGGCTCCGGCTTTCCGCGTCCCCTTCTCCGGGCGGGACGATTGCAACGTCTCCCTCGAACGAGGACAGGCTTATGCGGGCGGAGCCGTTACCGACGACGGTTTCGATCCGGCGCTGGTCGTCGGATATCTGCCGTACAGCGCCGGGCGGTGCGCTCCCAAGGGGTTGCAAGCCCGAGGCTCCACTTGTGAACTCTACCTCTCCATCGAAGGTGGTCGCCGAGAGCGTGGCATGGGCGTTGAGTGGCAGAGCGAAGGTGATGTCACCGTGTTGGGTGGAAAGGCTGTAATTCCCCGAGTCCGCGATCGGACCGTCGTACAGAAGATCGCCTTCCAAGGTTCGGAGACGGACGTCTTGCGACACCACGTCGTAGACCTCGATGTCGGCCGTGACCGCCTCTATCGAAATGGGTCCTTCTACTCTATGTAACCAAACATCCCCGTCTACCGAATAGATTTCGGCACCGCCCGACACGTTCGTGAGTGTGACGTCGGATAAGCCCAAACTCTCCACGCGAACAGGTCCGGAATCCTCGATTTCGATATCTACGTCATCCAGAGATCGGATGGCGATTGAGCTGTCGATACCCATGACTCGTACATGGCCGGTCCCCAACCTGATATCCAAGTTCACGTCGGGCGGTAGGGACAAGAAGAGTTCGGTGAGCACATCATAATCCGGGTCCACCAGCATGACGTGCGTTCTGTCTTCGGCGGGCCGCGAAATGTGAAAACCCGGGGCTCCATCGGTCGTGAGGCGTGCTCTCCGGTCCGGTGTGCCGAGTATGTCGATCTCCAGATGCTCTTGTTCGATGATCAGCGTTGTCCCGGCCGCGATTTCGAAGACTGTATCCGCGGCGGTTGCCGCGTCCTGGCCGTCCGCAGCGCCGGGTCCTGCGAGGGCTTGGAGGAGTATGAGCGTACTCACTGTGGTCGTCATCAGGTTCTCTCCTTTGTGTTTAGCGCACGCCTTAGGTATTCGGTTTTGTGCCTGAGGGCCCTTACCATGTAGGCCTCCAGGTAGGGGTCATCCGGTGCGTCCTCGAGTGCCGACATTGCTTCGTCGATGGCAGCGTCGATCACTCCCAGGGCCGTGCGGATCCTGGTCGAGGTTTGCTCGGGGAGCGGTTGTCCCAGTCCGAACAGGGCCGCTTCCAGCGCGCGGATCGATTCCACGTAATACTCGGTCGGGGCTAGGAGTTCAGCTCCCTCCGCGCCGGTGAGGACGGCGAACGCCCCCGGTTCGGCTGCCAGCAGCGGCTGGGGCTCTACCGCGTCGTCCCGCATCATTACCCAAGTGGACAACCCGGCCAACGAGGCGACGGTCACCACCGCTGCGGCAAGCTGTACTGCGGAGAACGAGAAACGCCGCACCCGGCTTGGTCCTCTTGGTTCTCGGATAGCGAGTTCCCGGTCAGAGGGCGAGATCGGCTGTGCGGTTATCCGCTGCGCGATTGTCGGCCACAGGTCCCGGTCGGGCCGGCGCACGGGGAGGTTGCCGGCTTCCTCCTTGATTCGATGGATTGCGTCCACCGTGTCGCGACACTCGGAGCAAGCCGCGAGGTGTTGGTCGACATCCGTCCGCTCGCTTTGGGAGAGATGTCCGTCCGCGTAGTTGGATAGGAGATCTCGGATTCGTGCATGTGTTTTCGTGTCTTTCATCTTCGTTACCTGAATCGTGCACTCATCGGTTGAGCTGGTCCCTCATGAGCATGCGTGCACGGTGCAGTTGGGACTTCGCCGTGCCGTCCGCAATTCCTAACATCTCCGCGATTTCTCGGTGTTTGAAACCCGCTACGTCGTGCAGCACAAAAACCTGGCGGGCCCGGTGGGGTAGGACCTCGATTGCGGAGTCGAAGTCGATCCGCTCGGTTACCGGATCCCGGCGTGCGCGTGCCTGTTGAATCGGCACGACTCCGTCCACCATTCGTTCTCGTTCTCGGGTGCGCGTACGGTTTGCATCGTACACCAGATTGACGGTGATCCTGTACAGCCAAGTACCGAACTTGCTGTCCCCGCGAAACCGGGTTAGTTGGCCCCAGGCTCGCACAAAAACGTCCTGAGTCAGCTCTTCGGCCCGTTCCACTCCCGCCATTCGGCAAATCAGACTGTATACCCGATCCACGTGCGACCGGTACAACCGTTCGAAGGCAGCCTCATCGCCGTTTTTGGCGGCGAAGACGTCCATAGAGTGTGTTGGCACGTCGTCCCTTGGTTCCTTGCGAGTAGCCTCGCCAGTAGCGACGGCTGCTGCTGGGGAGATCGGCGTCATCCGATCCACTTCATAGTCATGGTCGAGTTAGCAAATCCTCTTGGTCGAGCCGGGAATCCTCATCGATTCAATGTGCTTTGCCTGTGAGGTTCAGTACTGAGACTGTCGGAACCACCCGGGGGTTGGAATGGACAGGTTGCGGCGGTCGAAGCCGTTACCTGCCTCGTGCTCGAAGGATGAGGATGGCTGTTCCGCCCAGGGCGATTAGTGCGAAACTGAACCACTGAACGGCGTAGGAGAGGTGTGGTCCGGTATCCTCTATCAGCGGGCGAGCCGGTTTGAGGATGGCTGTGGGCGGAGGGTCGTCGGCTCGGAGAACGTGGGGGATCGGGTCCAAAGAGGTCTCGGCTCGGAGAAGTTCCAGATCGAGCCCGGCGAGTGCCAGATGCGACCGCCCTGCGGCCTGAACGCGTATTGGCTGGCCCCCTCGCCCGTCGCGAGAAGAGATCAGTACGCCTTCGACCACGGATGGGTCGACAGAGGCGGGTGGCGCCGCACTTGTGAGATCAGGTCGCATTCCGTCGGCGGAGGGCAGCCATCCCCTGACCACCATGATTACATGCGCGGGACTCCCCCCGATTAGGAACGGTGTCCAAACTTCCACTCCGGCACGGCCCGCAAGCGTCCTGGAGTGCAGGATTACCTCTGACTCCGGGCGCCACTCCCCGGTCAGCCGCGCACGACGTCCCAGGAACCCCGTCGTGTCCGGTGGTACCGACTCAGGCTCCGTCCATTCAAGAAGTGGTTCCTGCATGCGTTCTGCGCGGGTCTCCACGCCGCCTGTCCGCTCCTCATGCCGGGCGAGTTGCCACATCCCCAGACGGATGAAAAGGGACGCCGCCGCCACCGCGATGATGCCGAGAATGACGTTGTTTTTGGTTATCAACGAAGGCCTTTGGGTTGGGGTGTTGAGTCAGTTACGCTTGAATCTACCTTATCTTTGACCCAGCCAAGATGGAAACTAGATGTACAGGTACGGTCTTCGTACAGGGCGGAGACGAACCTCACACACAACGCGGAGTGGCAGATACTCGTGAATGAACAGGCGATAGAGGCAGGTCGAGGGGTGCAGGAAGTATTGGCGCCGGAGGCCACGTGCTGGGGTTGCGGGCCCGCGAATCCCGATGGACTGCACCTGCGTTCCTTTGAGCGAGGAGACGAACTTATCGCGGAGTGGCGACCGGGACCCAACCATCATGCTTTTCCGAACGTGCTCAACGGGGGAATCATCGGGACCCTGCTGGACTGTCATTCCAATTGGACGGCCGCGCTTCATTTTATGCGAACCCGCGGTCTGGACGGGCCGCCGGTAACCGTCACCGCCGAATATACGATCCGCTTGTTGAAGCCGACGCCTACTGGGGCTCCGGTGAAGATGCGTGCCTGGGTGGAGGAAGCGGGAGAGAGGAAGGTGATCGTAAAGGCCGAACTCTCCTCGGGCGGGGTCGTGACGGCGACCTGCTCGGGGGTTTTCGTTTTGACAGGCGAGACTCATCCTGCTTACGGGGGGTGGTGATGCTTTATTCGAGGCCGGCGTTCGGATTCGGATCGAAGGGGCTTTTGGCCTGCGCCCTTGTTCTAGGTGGGTTGGTGTCTGCGTGCGATGAGCCTGGGGACGACCCGGGAGGTCAGCGCGATGGGGCCGCCGATGCAGCTGATGCCATGGTGGGAGGCCAAGAGGGGGTTGCCGATACCGTAGCCGGTGCCGAGGAAGGAACAGAGGAGCAAACGACCCCGCCCGACACGGTGATCGTACTGGACGCATCGGATCCCAACCTTGAGGTATGGCGTGACCGGGACATATCCGGGGACCCGCCTCGAGAACCTGGGCCGATCAAGGTTGGGTCGGTTCTGAGTTTTTTCGGGCTTCCCGTCGCTCGAACCACTGAGGACTTGGTTGCGGGCGAGGTGGAAGTGGCCTTTCTGGGAGCTCCGGTAGACATGGGTGTGGGCTTTAGGGGAGCAGGGGAGGGGCCGAACGCTCTCCGCTCAATGACTCGCAGCGTCGGAAGCATGGAGACGATGATCCGGTGGCGAAGCGAGCTCACCGCGGTGGACTACGGCAATGCTCCGATCGATCAATTCAGCGTGGAGCGCAGCATGCCTCCCATCCGAAGAATGGTTCGGGAGATCGCCGAAGCCGGAGCCATACCCGTGATCATTGGTGGCGACCATTCCATCGAGTTTGCGAACGTGGCGGGCCTCGCCGACGTGTACGGGAAGGAGAACGTGGGGGTCATTCACTTCGACGCTCACTACGATGCCGGTGACTCCAGGCATGGTCACTTGATTTCTCACGCGCAGCCTGTCCGCCGGCTCGTGGACGACGGCCATATTCTCGGGAGTAACTTCATCCAGGTTGGTCTGCGGGGGAGCTGGCCTGGGGAGGAGGGGTTCGAGTGGATGCGGGAGCACGGTTTTCGATACCACACCATGGCGGAGATTGATCGGCGGGGTTGGAGGACTGTCATGAGGGAAGTTCTGGATCAAGCCAACGAAGGTCCGGAATACCTTTACGTGTCGTTCGATATCGACGTTATGGATCCCGCCTATACGTCCGGTACCGGGACGCCCGTTCCCGGTGGATTGACTCCCCGGGAGGTGTTCGGGATGGTCCGCGGCCTGTGCTCGGAGAACAACTTGGTGGGCTTCGATCTGGTCGAACTCAATCCCCTCGTTGACCCGGGTTACACGACAGTGCTGAACGCCAAAAAGGTGGTGGACGAGTGCATGACCGGCGTGGCCATGCGGAAGCTCGGTCTAGGTGACCGCGACTACCTGAGTCCCCTCACGCGAGACGACGGCCGCAACCAGTAGGAGGAAGGCCAGCTACAAACCAGCTTTCTTAGCTGGTGGGGTGAGAGCCACGATTCGCTCCCGCGTTGGTACAGTGGAACGGAGGAACGTCAGTCCTATACGGACACCACTTAACCACGCTCGCGGGAGACGCACAAAATGTCATCATTATTCTGGGCGGAGATGCTGCTACTGGTCTTCGTCATTGTGGGAGGAGGGGTCTACTCCCTCTGGGTAGGGAAGGGGACGACGCCCGAGCGGGCTCCCGCTCTCAAGGGACTGAACCTACCGGAAGGGTCCATTCGGGCGATGTTGGCACTGGTCAGCGTAGGGTCGTTCGTTCTGGTCTTGGTGCTTGGTCCATCTGTCGAGACTGTCGCGGAGCATTTCGATACCATTGTCACCGCCTTCGGGACCCTCACTGGTGCGATCATGGGGTTCTACTTCGGGAGTCGCGGAGCGGGTAGGGTTTAGGAGTACTTTGGGACTCGTTGCCAAGCGCATCAAGCACGTGCTGTTCGCGATGGTTAGCCAATGAATCGCCGTGAGCGGCGGGGTGCAGACTATACTCGGTGGTCGCTCCGACACGAACATTCGATTCGATGAACTACGGGCGCTGATGCGCTATCTTGGATTCGACGGGCGGGTGCGGGGCAGCCACCACATATTCGACAAGGAAGGGGTGGCGGAGGTCATCAACCTCCAGAGCCGGGGTGGCCACGCCAAGCGCTACCAGGTGAAGCAGGTTCGGCGGTTGATACTCAAGTACAGGTTGGGAGGCTAATGTACAAATACGAGATCATCCTTTACTGGAGCAACGAAGACGAGGCTTACGTCGCAGAGGTGCCCGAATTGCCCGGGTGCATGGCCCACGGAGCCGATCAGGAGAGCGCGTTGAGGAACATCAAGGACGCGATGCAGTTCTGGATCGAACGGGTACGCGAGTTGGGACGCCCCGTACCGGAGCCCAAGGGCGAGCGCCTCATGCTCACCTGACTCGGGTCATACAACCTTCACAACACCCCCTCGCGCGGGTTCCAGCACAATCACAGATCTAGGACCCCGTCCGGGCGATCTCGCGCGTTCCACTCGACTTCGATAGGGGATGAGACGTCACCTAGGATTTTGATTACGTCCCGATCGGCACCAATCCAATGGCGGTGGAGGATGAAGCCGCGCCGGTAGGGCACCCTCGGCATGAGCCTCCCCCGTGCGACTTCGCTGGAGCGCGCTGGTTTCCGGTTCGGGGAGCGTGACACACAGAGTTCCCGGCACATCATGCTGCGACAGCTTGGCACACTCCTGGACGCGCTCCCGGCAGGAGCCAGCCGACTCGACTACGCGGTTTGCCATGGATCGAGCATTGCTATTTTCGGTTTATTTTCGGTATCTTGTCGACCATGTCTCAAATGCCGAAGACGAAACGGAGAGTGCTGGAGGCGCTGCGCCGGGAGATCCGCCAGATCGAGATTCCGGACGAAGCCGAGACGGCGTGCATGTCGCTGGGCATCCCGGAAATCGATGGCGCTCTTCCCGGAGGTGGGCTGCGTGCGGGGTGCGTCCATGAGATCGTCGGGGACGAGACTGCGACTGGCTTCTGTGCCGTCCTCCTGGCCCACGCCGGCAGGGCTCCGGGGCCGCTCATGTGGCTGGCGTGCGGGGATGACCTCTACCTGCCGGGGCTGGTCCGGTACGGGATCGAACCGGGGCGGTTGCTGGTTGTTTCGGGACTGCGGCGGCGGGCCGACATGCTGTGGGCCATGGAGGAGGCGCTGCGCTGCCGTTCCCTGAGGGGGGTTGTTGCGGAGGTGGATACCCTTGACCGGGCGGTCTCCCAGCGCCTGATGCTGGCAGCCAAAGGATCGGGGGTGCCCGGGCTGGTGCTGTGGTCTAAGGCTTGGAGCAGAGGAACGGGGCGGGTGAGGGTACCAACGGCCGACAGCCGGTGGCGGATTACCACCGTTCCGGGCGCCGGGATGACCCGATGGCGTGTGGAGGTGCTGCACTGTCGGGGAGGAAAACCGGGATGCTGGGTGGTGGAGATGGATTCCCCCGGACTTTCAAGCTGCGCTGCCTGACCCGATCCGAAGCCATGGGTGCCCTTTTCGCCTCTCGCCGCATCCTTGTCGCCTGGTTTCCCTGGTGGCCGGTGGATAGGCTGGCCTGGCGTCTTCCCGAGGCGCACACCCGGCCCTTCGTGACCATCGGCGAGCAGCGGGGGCGGCTGGTCATCGAGGCAGTCAACCCGCGCGCGGCGGGGGCGGGGCTGGTGCCGGGCATGCCCCTGGCCGACGGGCGGGCCATCGTGCCCGACGTGATCGTCCACCCCGCCGATCCCACTGCCGACGCCCATGCCCTGAAGCGGCTAGCTCGGTGGGCGGACGGGTTCACCCCTCGGGTCATGCCGGCCGGCGCGGACGGGCTCTTCCTTGATGTCGAAGGGTGCACGCATCTGTTCGGCGGTGAGGAGACACTGCTGGCAGCGTTGGAAGCAGGGTTGGAGGGGTTGGGGATCACCTCTCGGCTGGCGCTCGCCGATACCCCCGGGGCGGCCTGGGCGCTGGCCCGCCACGGCAAGAGGTCTCCGGCCATCGTGCCCCGATCTGCAGCTCCGGCCGAGGTAAAGAAGGCGCTGGCCGGGCTCCCCGTCGCTGCCCTCCGTCTCGATGCCGATGTCGTGGAGGCGCTGGTCTTCTTCGGTCTGGACAGGATCGGAACTCTTTACCCCTTCGATCCCGGAGCCCTGGCGAAGAGGTTCGGCCCGGCCCTGCGCCGCCGCCTGGAGCAGGCCCTCGGCTTCGTTCAGGAGCCTGTCATCTCTCTTCCGCCTCCGCTTCCGCGCGAGGCCCGCCGTGCCTTCGCCGAGCCGGTCTCGACAGTGGACGGCATCCACGCGGCGGTGGAAGCCCTGCTTGAGGAGCTGTGCCAGAATCTGAGCCGGGCAGGTGAAGGGGTGCGGCGCATACGTCTCGTCTGCCACCGGGCGGATGGAGAGCATTCCTCTCTGGCAGTGGGTACCAGCCGACCTCTGCGCTGCGCAAAGCGCCTCATGAACCTGCTCTCGGGAAAGCTAGAGCGGATCGACCCGGGTTTCGGCATCGACGAGATGGTGTTGTCCGCCGAGGTGGTCGAGGAAGAGCAGGAGGACTGGCTCGCGTGGGCCGGAGCGGGAGCGTTGGGGGGCAGCGTATGGACCGGAGGAGAGGGCGGGGCGGGCGGTCGCGACGAGCTGGCCGGCCTCCTCGACCGGCTAGGGAACCGCTTCGGGTTCGAAAGTATCGCCTGCCAGGTTCCGCGTCAGAGCTGGCTACCCGAACGCGCGGTCGAGCTCTGCGAGCCACTGGCCGCACCCCGGAGGCCCGGCCCGGGTTGGCCGGAAGGCCGCCGCCGCCCGCTCCGGATGCTGTCTCCCCCGGAACGGGTGGAGGCCGTCGCCCGCGAATCCGGCGAGTTGGAAGCTTCGGGTGCACCGGCCTTCTTCCGGTGGCGTGGCCGGAGGCACAGGCTGCGCACGGCCGAGGGACCCGAGCGGCTGGAGTGCGAATGGTGGGTGGAGGACGCCCCGTCCCGCGACTATTATCTGGCCGAAGATGAGGAAGGGCGGCGCTACTGGCTCTTCTGCGAGCGACCCCGCGACCCTGCCGTCCCGCCTTGCTGGTTCCTGCACGGGTTCTTCGCGTGAGCTACGCGGAACTCCAGGTCACCAGCAGCTTCTCGTTCCTGCGCGGCGCCTCCCAACCGGAGGAACTGGTGGAGCGGGCGCATGCCCTGGGTTACCGCGCCCTGGCGCTCACCGACCGCAACACCATGGCGGGGGTCGTACGCGCCTATTACGCCGCCCGGAAAACCGACCTACACTTCATCGCCGGCACCCGCCTCGACCTCGTGGACGGCCCGTCCCTGCTCTGCCTGCCCGTCTCTAGGAAGGGCTACGGTCACCTGGCCCGTCTGATCACCCGAGGGAGGCGGCGCGTCCCCAAGGGAGAGTGTCGGCTCCACTGCGAAGATGTAGTGGAGGCGGTCGGTGAACAGATCTTCATCGCCCTGCCGCCGGAAGTGCCCGGTCTCGGTTTTACCGAACGGCTAGCGTGGTACCGGGATCGGCTGGACGCGCCGCTCTTTCTGGCCGCCACCTACACCCATCGGGGTAACGACGCCCGTCGTCTGGCGGCCCTTGCCTCCCTCTCGGAAGTGGAACGCGTGCCCCTGGTCGCGACCGGCGACGTACACCAGCACATCCCGGAGCGGCGTCGGCTCCACGATCTGCTCACCTGCATCCGCGAGCGTTGCACCATCGACACCGCTGGCTGGCGTCTGGCGGCCAACGCGGAACGCCATCTAAAGTCCCCTGCGAAGATGGCTGCCCTCTTCCGCGATCATCCACGTGCCTTGGTCCATGCAGTAGAGATCGCCGAACGCTGCCGCTTCTCCCTCGGAGAGCTGCGCTACGAATACCCCGAAGAGGTGGTCGGCAAAGGCAACACGCCCCAGCGGGAGCTTGAGATTCTGACTTGGGAGGGTGCGGCCCGGCGCTATCCCGAGGGTATTCCTGTCAAGGTACGAGAGATCCTCGAACACGAACTGGCGCTCATCGGCGAACTGGAGTACGCCCCGTATTTCCTGACGGTGGCCGATATCGTCCGCACCGCACGCGGCATGGGCATCCTGTGCCAGGGGCGCGGCTCGGCCGCCAACTCGGCAGTGTGCTACTGTCTGGAGATCACCTCGGTCGATCCGGACCGCGTCGACGTGCTGTTCGAGCGCTTCATCTCCGCCGAGCGAAACGAAGTGCCCGACATCGACGTGGACTTCGAGCACGAGCGCCGCGAGGAGGTCATCCAGTACATCTACCGCAAGTACGGCCGGGAGCGGGCCGGGCTGGCCGCGACGGTGGTGACCTACCGTGTGCGCAGCGCGCTGCGCGACACCGGCAGAGCCATGGGACTGAGCAAGGACACGGTCGACCGGCTGCTCTCCATGGCTTCGATCTGGTCGAAGCCGGTGGACAAAGAGCGTGCCCGCGAGGAAGGGTTCGACCCCCGGGACAGGCGCCTGCGCCTAACCCTGGAGCTGGCCCGTGAACTGTACGGCTTTCCCCGCCATCTGTCCCAGCACACGGGCGGGTTCGTCATCTCCCGCGGGCCGCTGTGCGAGATCGTTCCCATCGAGAACGCCGCTATGGACGACCGTACGGTGATAGAGTGGAATAAAGACGATCTTGAGGCGCTGGGGCTCATCAAGGTGGATGTGCTGGGGCTCGGCATGCTCTCCTGCATCCGGCGCTCCTTCGAGTTGCTAGAAGTGCACTACGGCATCCGCCACACCCTGGGGGACGTACCCGCAGAGGATCCGGGGGTCTACGGGATGATCCAGCGGGCGGACACGATCGGTGTGTTCCAGATCGAGAGCCGGGCCCAGATGGCGATGCTCCCCCGGCTGAAGCCGGCCACCTTCTACGACCTGGTCATCGAAGTGGCGATCGTGCGGCCGGGGCCGATCCAGGGGGACATGGTCCACCCCTACCTGCGCCGACGGAGGGGCGTCGAGCGGGTGGAGTATCCCTCCAGGGAACTGCGTGAGGTGCTCGGGAAGACGCTGGGTGTGCCCCTCTTCCAGGAACAGGCGATGAAGATCGCCATCGTCGGAGCCGGATTCAGCCCGTCCGAAGCCGATCAGCTGCGCCGGGCCATGGCCAGCTTTCGTAACTACGGCACCATCCATCGTTTCCGTGACAGGTTTGTGGAAGGGATGGTGGGGAGAGGGTACGATCGGGAGTTCGCCGAGCGCTGCTTCAGGCAGATCAAGGGGTTTGGCGACTACGGCTTCCCGGAGAGCCATGCGGCCAGCTTCGCACTCCTGGTCTACATCTCCTCGTGGCTTAAGCACCACTACCCGGAGGTTTTCGCCTGCGCCCTTCTCAACAGCCAGCCCATGGGGTTCTACGCGCCCGCTCAACTCGTGAGCGATGCGCGCAGGCACGGGGTGGAGGTGCGCCCGGTGGATGTCAACCACTCGGAGTGGGACTGCACCCTAGAGCCGGTGGGCTCGCATCCGCCGGGGCAGAATGGATCGCGCCCACGGCCGCGCATGGCGTTGAGGCTGGGACTGCGCCAGATCCGCGGTCTGAGGGAGGAAGACGCCACCCGCATCGTGACGGCCCGGGAGGAGGGGTATCGTTCCCCGGCCGACCTGCGCCGGCGGGTAAGGATCGGTCCGGCCGTCCTGACGCGTCTGGCCGAGGCGGATGCCTTTACTTCCACCGGGTTGGACCGCCGCCAGGCTGCTTGGGCGATCAACCCTCTGGACGAGACGGAGTCGCTGCCGCTCTTCGGCGCGCCGGGCGAGACGGAGCCGCCCCGTCCCGAACCGGCTCTGCCCATCCTGTCCGCCGGAGAGCAGGTGGTGGCCGACTACCGTACCATTGGGCTGTCTCTCAAACAGCACCCCACCGCCCTGCTGAGGGAACGGCTGACCGACCGGGGGGTGCGCCCGGCCAGCCATCTGGAAGAACTCCTCGCCGGCGCCCGCGTCACCGTCGCCGGCATCGTGCTGGTCCGCCAGCGGCCGGGCACGGCGGGCAAGCTCGTGTTCGTGACCCTAGAGGACGAGACCGGATTCTCCAACCTGGTGGTGTTCCCCTCGGTCCAGGAACGTTGCCGACGCGCCCTGCTCACCGCGCGGCTGATGGTTTGCCGCGGCCGGCTGGAGAAGGAACAGGGAGTGATCCATGTGATCGCAGACCACATCGATTCCCTCAACGACTGGTTGGACGATATCGCCGGCAAGTCGGAGCCGACTTCACGGGGTGCGTTCGTGGGCAGAGGACGGTTCTTCCACTAGCTCCCCAATCTTCGGATAGCCGTTCTTACCAGCGTGCCCCTCAAGGTCTAGGGTCACGCGTCACGCGGACTTCGGGGGCCCGGTGGCGAGTAAACTCGACGAGGGCGTAGGGTCGTTCGTCTTGGTCTTGGTGCTTGGTCCATCCGCCAAAAACCCTCGCGGAGCATTTTGATACCATTGTCACCGCCTTCGGGCCTCTCACTGGCGCCATCATGGGTTTCTATTCGGCAGCCGCGGGGCGGGCTTAGGAGTACCTTGGGACTCGTCGCGTTATATTGGTGACCCGATTGCTCAGGCTGGGAGCGGATTGATGTACAAATACGAGATCTACTGGAGCAACTAAGACGAGGCTTACGTTGCAGAGGTGCCCGAATTGCCCGGGTGCATGGGCCCCCGGAGCCGATCAGGAGAGCGCGTCGAGGAACATCAAGGACGCGATGCAGTCTCGATCGAGCGGGTACGCGAACTGGGGCGCCCCGTACCGGAGCCCAAGGGCTAGCGCCTCATGCTCACCTGATCCGTGTCATACAACCTTCACAACACCCCCTCGCGGGTTCCAGCGCAATCACGGATCTAGGACCCGGTCCGGACGATCTCGCGCGTTCCACTCGACCTCAATAGGGGATGAGACGTCTTCTAGGATTTTGATTATGTTCCGATCGGCACCAATCCAATGGCGATTGGGGGATCGGTGAGGCACCAGACGTGCTGGAGGATCTTCGTTCTTGGTGGTGATGATTCCTTATGCCATCTGCGGCAACATCATCCGTAGACATTGATTCCATTCTTGAACAACCGCGACCGGTGTAGTATCCGTTGACTCCAACGCGAAAAGAGCTTATAGTAGCCTAAACGGATAGTGGAGGAAGCACAAGAGTCGCGCCCCAACTCATGGCCATTTGCGGGCGGCCTGCGCCGCCCTCGGAAGTGAGGAGTGGAGAAGGGGGCGGATCTTCTAAGATGTCCGCGTTTCACGAAATATCTTCCTGGATCCCTGGAGATGCGCGAGATTGCGAGCCCGTCAGACCCAACGAAAGCCTCGGCCCACCCAACGACAATCGGAGCGAAGCAGGTGACATCGCACTTCGTTGACCTTGCTTTCCGACTCTCCGGTACCCACCTGCCCGTCGATCACGGGTATTTCCTCTTTGCCGCCGTCTCGAAGCGGCTGCCGCCTTTTCACGCGGCTGCAAATTGGGGTGTTCATCCGGTTCATGGTACGCCGCTGGGGAACGGCACCCTAGCGATTACGGCATCCAGTCGTCTCGTGATGCGGCTGCCTGCGGAGAGTATCCAACACGCCATTCCCCTGGCGGGGAAGAGGTTGGAGGTTTGCGGCAGAACGCTTCGAGTGGGTGTCCCCGAAGTTCAGATTCTTCGTGCCGCTCAGCATCTTTTTTCGCGGCTTGTCACGATCAAGGGCTTTGCGGACGAGCCCGACGAGTTCGCCGAGGCGTGCCTACGGCAGCTCGAAGCAATGGGGATATTGGACGCACGAATCGCCGTCAGAAAACGCCGCGTCATGACGGTGAAGGGATATACGATTGTGGGCTACTCGGTGCGCCTCTCAGGGCTGACCGCATCTGGTTCCGTTCTCGTCCAAGAACGGGGTCTCGGGGGAAAGCGGAAAATGGGCGCCGGTATCTTCGTGCCGATTAATCGCAAGCATGTCTGAGACGCAGCCGTTCGCGGCCGTGCTGGCCAAATCGGTCTTGGGACAAGGGGAACCCGTCACCGTCGCCGACCACTGCGTTGAAGTAGCGGAATCCGCGGCGGCCATTGTCGAAGCGGTCGGCCCTAGCCTTGCAGAGTTCTTCGGGCTGGCCGCTGAGGACGAGGCCCGACTTGGTTTGCTGCTAGCCGTGGCCGCGCTGATTCACGACCTCGGCAAGGCGGGAAGTTCCTTCCAAGCCCAGATGCAGCAGTACAGCCGACAGCGCCATCCGTTCAGGCACGAATGGCTCTCGGGCGCAGCTTGCATGACCCCGGTTGGTCTGGGGGCTTGGATTAACCGCGCCCTTCCCGACGCCCGTGAGAGGGTGGCCGTGCTGGCGGCTGTGATGGGGCATCACGTCCGCACACGTTCGTCCGCACCCGTGGCCCGGGAACCTCGTGACGAGGTCATGTGGCTCGAACACCCCTCTCTATCTGTTCTCTGGGGGGAACTTGCGATCCACGCCGGGGCAGAGGCCATCCCCGAGCCCGTGAAGCTCAGCCTTTCGAAGGTAGAGTGGGAGGACCTGCTATTCCAGTACTTCTTGTTCGTGCAGAACACCGTGCGAAGCGAACCGCAATCTGCACGGAGCCTTGTATCGCTCGTTGCCTGCTGCAAGGCGGTCCTGATCGCGGCCGATACCGTGGCGTCAGCACGTCTCCGCAAGCGCAGCGCCGCCCAGTGGGCCAAAAGTGCGCTTCAGAAAGGCCTCGAAGAAGACGAACTCGACAAGATTGTAAGCGTACGCCTCGGCGACCACTCACCGCACATGTTCCAGGAGATGGTAGCAAGCTCACGCAAACGAGTAACCCTGGTTGAAGCAGGCTGTGGAAGCGGCAAGACACTCGCCGCGTACATGTGGGCCCGGCATCATGCCGATGGAAAGAGACTGGTGTTCTGCTATCCCACGACCGGCACGACATCGGCCGGGTTCGAGGACTATCTGCTTGCCCAAAGTGACCTCGAGCGGGCGCTCATGCACAGCCGTGCATCTGCCGACATCGAGCATATCCTCGACAACGGATCCCTGGACGATGGCGACGATGGGCTCTGGATCGCGGACGTGCTGGACCTTTGGGGAACCAAGGTCGTCGCGTGCACAGTAGACGCAGTCTTGTCCCTCCTCGCTTGCTGGCGTCGCGCGCTGGCGGCCAGTCCTGTCTTCGCGCAATCGGCATTCGTGTTCGACGAGGTGCACAGCTACGACGAACATCTTTTCGGTGCATTCCTCGCATTCCTCCGCTGGACGCCAGCTTCCTGTCTGGTGATGACCGCGAGCCTTTCAAACGCGCGCAGAGACGCGATTGAACGAGCATGTGGCCAGCCTCTCGAACCGATCCGGGGAGAGCCCGAGACGGAGAACGCGGTGCGCTACAGAGTCGAACTGGTGGAACGGAACGTTGTTCCCGGGCGCGTGGACGGTGCCCGCAAGCAGGGGGGTAAGGTGCTGTACGTCGCGAACACGGTGTCCCGTGCGACCGAAGCGTTCGACATGCTTCAGGCAGATTGGGGACCGCACGCTCGGCTGTACCATAGTCGTTTCAGGTACGAAGACCGAGTGCGCATCCAAGCCGAAGTGATCGAGCTTTTTCGAAGCCCCGGGCCGGCATTTGTCGCTGCCACCCAGGTCTGTGAGATGTCGCTTGACATCAGCGCCTCGCTATTGATCTCTGAGTTGGCTCCGTTTCCCTCGATTGTTCAGAGGTTGGGCCGCCTGAACCGACGTCCGTACCTGCCCGAAACACCGTGTGCCGCGCTGATGGTTGAGCCGCCCAGTCCTCTGCCGTACAGGGAAGCGGAGCTTTCTCTAGCGAGAGATACGCTCGTATCCCTGGATGGACGGAAGACATCGCAACGCGATCTTGCACAAGCCCTCGCAGCGATGGACGATGGCCCGTATGAAGATCGCCGCATGCCTTTGCTCAGTGCGGACGACCTTGCAGGTACCTATCCTGGAATGCTGCGTGAGGGTTCGGTGTCGTTTCCCTTGGTTCGGGAAGAAGACCTTCGCGGTTCGTGGGACCGAATAAAGAGGTCCGAGCTGATCCGACTTACGATCCCGATGCCGCCAAAGGGCCACAACACCCAAGGCTGGCCACGGCTTCGAGGCATGATCGTTGCTCCCGAAGGAAACGTCCGTTACGACCCACAGCGGGGAGCACAATGGCGGAACTGACTTGGTCTTTGGGAGCACCCGGACTGACGGCGTTTGACCGATGTGGGATCGGGGCAATGGCCGCTACGATCGACGCGGCACAACGAGAGAGAGAGGATCTGGCCCCGCTGGACGCGTGCTTCACTCAAGATTCCGTTGTGCTTCGCTGGCCGGACGATGTGCCGGCGCGAGATGCACTCGCGAAGCTCTTAGATTTCGGGTGGCAGGCCCGTGAGCCGCAGGAAGGCCTCGGGGTGCTCTACCTGCCGGCCATCCACAAGGGCTCCGCCAAAGATAACTATTCTGAGCGCTTGCTGGAGAACAACGGTATCCTCTCGACGTTTCTCCAGCATCCCAGAATTCAACCGAAGGTGAAACCGTTTTCCCGGTCGATTAAGTTCGAGGACGACCGGGAAATCAGTGTCCAGGTAATGGAGTCCAAGACTAAGCTCGCCTACGTCTCCGATTTCCGTAAGAAGCTGTTCACTGCGAAGGGCAAGCGTAAGGCGAGTGTGGGACTGTCCCAATACATCATGCCGGGAGCGACGGCTCGCCACGGTGGGGAGAGATCTTGGACCGGGTCGGTGGCCCGCACCCTACCCCTTTTCTTCGCGCCGATCGGCTGCTTTTTCCTACGGGCTCAGCAGTTCTCATGGATCGTTGTCGTACCCGACATCGTCGATCTTCAAGGATTCGCGTCCACGCTGTCGGTCGTAAGCGTCGGATGGAAAGAGGCGGAGGTGCGAAGCCTCGAAGACGCCGGGCTGCGGGTCGCCGTTGCCTATCGGACGCAGACCACCCAGCGCCGCCTACCTCTACGGGTACTCGAGGTGATCAGAGTTCGGAACGTGGCTTGGAACCCGCGTCAAAAAGTCCGTTCCCATTTCTGCAGGTTGCATCCCGTACAGAACGAGTTGGAAGAATTCGAAATAGTACTTCGCCACCTTTCGAATCGTTACCGGGCCAAGAAGGACGAGAGGGGTCATTTTGTGGCGGTGCCGACCCCCCGAGGGCGAATCGCGGTCAACTTGGTACGGGGCCACTATTGGTACCGCTCGCTGTTCGACATTCCCAAGGATGACCGCGAGGACTTGAAACGCCTGCGTGTAGAAAACGAGTCGGAAGAGAGAACTTGGTTTCGACTCATCAGCTACGAACGAAAGGCATTGATTGCCATCAACGAGGAGTTGCCAATGAACGCCGATCGCGAGTTGGACCAGATATTCGAGAAGGCCATGCACGAGGCGATGAAGCGCCGGTTCGCACAGGAGGCCGCGTACGCGCAGCGAGGGTCCAGGTCAGTCAAAGACCGATGGAACGACTTTCGAGAATCCTCCCGGCGGCTGCTCTTTCGGTCAAATACTCGCTCAACTCTTCGGACGGCGCTCGCCGGATTCTTTGCGGATGCCGGAGGAAGCCCAACGCTTAGGGACAATGCGCAAATCATTTGGGGTTTTATAGACTCGCCAGCAACGTGGCGTCGAGCCCGGGATCTCGCATTGTTTTCCCTCGTAACCTACCAAGGTCAAGCGGAACAGGAAGTGGACGAGGAGGGTCGTATGGGACCGAACGATGCAACTACAGCTAACAGATGAATTACAACACACGCGGAGACTTACCATGACACGCCATCTTTTCGGAACAGTTCTGACGCCGCACGGTATCGCCTCCAACAATCGGGGCGAGTCTGCGGGCAACGTGACCACGTTGCAAAAGGTCATCAAGGACGACGGGCTCTTCACGACTGTGAGCGCGGAAGCGATTCGCTATGCGATTCGTGAAGCGTTCAGTACTGCGGGCAGGGACGTGAATCGGAAGATAACAGCCAAGGGCAGTGAGTGGGTCGATCCTAACTTCGATAATTGGGAGTCGCACTTGGACGACGACCTGTTCGGCTTTATGCTACCCAAGCAGGAGACCGTGAAGCGTCGCGGTCGGTTGGAGATTAGTCGCGCTCTCAGTACTCGCCCCTGGCCGGGCGATGTGGCCTTCAACGCGGCCGCGGTTGGGGCGCAACCGTCAGGAAATAAGAATCCAGTTCCCTACGGAACTGAGATTCATGCTACGCGTTATCAGTACACGTTCGCCCTCACTCCGGAAGGTCTCGCGGATCAGACCCGGGCCATTGATGCACTAGAGAGTATTCGAGACCTCCGCCGGGTGGCGGGCAACCACAGCCGGTATCTCTACGACTTTTCGCCCGACGCAGTCGTCCTGCGCTGGACGCACGACCCGGCCCCTCGGATGATGTACTGCTTCGAACAGAACGAGCTTGGTACCATCAGCGCCGACGCTCTCCTCTCGCGTCTTGGCTCAGGCGACATCGAGGCAAATGAAGTAGTGGTTGGAGGACCTGCGGTCCTCGACTTGCGGGAACGTCTCGCGCAGGCAGGCGTTCACTTTGCGGAGGGTGTGAGGGGCGCGTTTGAGGAAGTACAGAGGAGGCTGCGGCAGGACCTGAGAATCTAGGTATGGGCGGCATCGTGGTTAGGGTGTCCGTGCCGGTCGTTTCGTTTCGTCCCTATCTGTCTAGGGACTATCAGGACACCTATCCTGTCCCGCCCCCGGCCACCGTGTTCGGCATGCTGCTCTCGCTTTGCGGCATTTCGCATACCGGGCGATCTGACTACCAGGGGACCGAACTCGCAACTTTGGTAGATCGGGTAAGTGAGCCGTCCCGAGTGCTTCGGAAGCTCCGCCGTGACACCATCAAAGACCGTAAGAGAGGAACCGCAGGTTACCGGCCCGACTACCAGGAATTGATCTTCGGACTACAAGTATGGGTAGCGGTGCGGCAAGGCGGCGCGCTTCATGACCTCTCCGAACATGTCTTGAACGCCTTGGAGAATCCCGCATGCTTGGATCGGTACGGGGCACTATCACTTGGCGAGAGCACGTTTCTCGTCGACGAGATAACGGCGTGCGAGTCCGCGCCTTCAAACGGCACGGTTCTCCAACCGGACGACACAGGGTCTCTCACCCTCCCGGTTTGGGTCGAGTACCGAAACCAGTCCGAGACCCGGCTTCAGCGATTCAACCTTGCGAAGCGCGAGTTGACAGAGGAAGACTATGTTCGAGTAATGCCCGCCGATTGATCTCAAGAAGGTTCGTGGGCAAGCAGTGAGCTCCAACCCACACGGGGAGCTGGCCGACCTCCTGCCGGTGATGGCCCTACACGCCCTGGCTTACTGCCCTCGTCTTTTCTATCTCGAGAATGTTGAAATGCAGCGGGTCGCAAACGCGAAGGTCTACGCCGGTCGCGGGCTTCACTCTTCACTCGAGCGAGATTCGACGGTAATCGCGTCGTCCCAACTGGGACTGCGGGGACGCGTTGACTTCATCCGATCTGACAAGGATGGATTGGTCCCCGTCGAAGTGAAGCGCGGCAGGGCGAAAAGGACTGACGCCGGCGTCACGGGTTGGGCGTCGGACGTGCTTCAGGTGGCCGCCTACGCCATGCTGTTGGAAGACTCTCTTGGAACTGCCGTACAGCATGCACGCATCCACTACGTGAGCGATAACGCCTGGGTTCGTGTCGCCGTGACAGACGATGTTCGCAGGGACGTGCATGAAGCCATTCGCGAGGCGAGGAGCTTGAGCGCGTCCTTGGAACGGCCGCCCGTGGCCCTGAACGAGAATCTCTGCCGCCATTGCAGTCTCTCAAGGGTCTGCTTGCCCGACGAAGAACGGCCACGCGAGAAACGGAAGTTGCCAGCGCCACCAGACGATGACCGCCAAGTTGTACACATCACCAACCCGGGCTCGCGCGTCGGCAAGTCGGCGATGCGCTTGAGGGTTCGAGTACCCGGCGAAGGGGTCACGGACCTGCCCGTCGATCAGGTTCAGTCGGTGGTGTTGCATGGCAATGTGCAGATCACATCCCAAACCATCCGCCTGTGTGTGAGGCGCGGTGTCGGTGTGCACTGGTTGACCGGAAGCGGACGCTATCTGGGATCCCTGGCCACATCCGTTGGGAACCCCACGCGTCGGATCCGGCAATACGCCGCCCTACAGGACTCCGACACCCGTCTCAGACTTGCCCGCGCGCTCGTCTCGGCCAGGATTTGGAACCAGTATCGGTACCTGATGCGAGCTTCTCGGGGCAACAAGCAGCTGCGTTCCGATGTTCAGCCATTCCTTCGACAACTGCGAACCGCTACTCATCGGCTCGGCAGACAGTCCAGCGTAGACTCCATAAGAGGGATTGAGGGGGCAGCAGGGCGAGCATATCACGGTGGGCTTCGGAAGCTCATAAGGCCCCCGGAGTTCGCTTCGGAACGAAGAACGCGACGGCCAGCCCGAGATCCCTTCAATGCCCTGTTGAATTACTCCTATGCGCTCCTATCGGTGCGTATCGCCAATGCCGTCTTGGCCAGTGGCCTTGATCCACATCTCGGGTTCTACCACACCGACCGCTCATCGGCTCCTCCCCTGACGTTGGACTTGATGGAGCTGTTTCGCGTTCCACTGTGTGACGTGTCGATTCTCGGTGCGGTCAACCGACAAACGTGGCGCATAAGTGATTTCGATTGCTCGGATCACGGTGTACGTCTGTCACGTAAAGTACGAACCCATGTGATCGAGTTGTTCGAGCGGCGGCTCGACGCCACTTGGAAGCATCCGGCCACGGGCCGTTCGCTATCCTACTGGAAGGCGATTGAGCTGGAAGTCCAACTGCTGGAGAAAGAGTGGTCCGGATCAAAAGGACAGTTCGCCCAAGTGAGGTTGAGATGAGTAGGCGTCCCACTCCACCCAAGGGTGCGGGACGGTGGTACTTGATCTGCTATGATATTCGCGATCCCAAACGCCTGCGACGGGTGGCGAAGGTGCTTGAAGGACGCGGAGAGCGTGTCCAGTACTCCGTCTTTCGATGCTGGTTGTCGCCATCTGGTTTCGAACGACTCCGCTGGGAGTTGACCGAGGACTGCGTGGATCAAGAGGACGATGTACTCTTTTTCCCACTTTGCTCGCGCTGCGTTGAAGGCATCAGAATCACCCACGATGCTCTCAAGGAGAGCATGTGGAAGCTACCACGGGAGCGGGTTCGGATTCTGTAGCCTTGTTACTTCAAGCATGTGGGGTGTAAGGCCAATAGTGAGTAGCGATGCCGCCGGGTCGTATCGTCGGGTGGGCAGGGTCCTTGAAAACGACCTGCTAAGTAGTTTCTTTACTTACCCTTACGCAGTGCGAACCGCTTCGATGCCGGAAGGCGTTGGGCACACGGTGACCAGTGACGGCAGGACCGTCGGCTGATCGGGTGCGAACCGCTTCGATGCCGGAAGGCGTTGGGCACCCGGATACACTTCCGCCGGCACCGGAACCCGAAAAAGTGCGAACCGCTTCGATGCCGGAAGGCGTTGGGCACGCGACTGACAATGCCGAGGTCCTCGCGGCGATGAAGTGCGAACCGCTTCGATGCCGGAAGGCGTTGGGCACCTCGAGACGCTCGATCAACGGGCGATCGACGGCTGGTCACAAGTGCGAACCGCTTCGATGCCGGAAGGCGTTGGGCACCGCAGGGTGGCGATGACCGTTGCCTTGCGCATACACGTGCGAACCGCTTCGATGCCGGAAGGCGTTGGGCACCTCACTGGGTCTGTCTCAGACGACGTCACAACAGCGTGCGAACCGCTTCGATGCCGGAAGGCGTTGGGCACGAGGAAATCCGCAAGGCGATAGACGAGTTGCCCGAGGTGCGAACCGCTTCGATGCCGGAAGGCGTTGGGCACTCGGGGATGGGACGACAAAGTTCGATCCGGCAGATGCGGTGCGAACCGCTTCGATGCCGGAAGGCGTTGGGCACCGCTAAGCCTGGGATACGCTCGACGTGCAGCTCTTCGTGCGAACCGCTTCGATGCCGGAAGGCGTTGGGCACCGCACGTTCATACTCCAACTCGCAACGCCCTACCTGTGCGAACCGCTTCGATGCCGGAAGGCGTTGGGCACTTTGACGAGAAGGGGCAACTTGACGTGTCGCTCGACAAGTGCGAACCGCTTCGATGCCGGAAGGCGTTGGGCACACGTTGAAGGCGTACGGCGCCCTGAAGGCGCGGTTTAGTGCGAACCGCTTCGATGCCGGAAGGCGTTGGGCACCATGACAAACTGTACGAGTCATTCGAATCGTATTGCAAGTGCGAACCGCTTCGATGCCGGAAGGCGTTGGGCACAACCGGTAAGTGGGGGAACGACCCCCATAAAGCCCGCAGTGCGAACCGCTTCGATGCCGGAAGGCGTTGGGCACATCGTCGAGGACATGAAGGCCTACGGCGCGTTGCGACGCGTGCGAACCGCTTCGATGCCGGAAGGCGTTGGGCACTTGATCGCCGACCCGTCCCAGGTTGCGGAAGCATCGTGCGAACCGCTTCGATGCCGGAAGGCGTTGGGCACATAGCGAAGTTATCGCAGTCCATCGTTTCCGCTACGTGTGCGAACCGCTTCGATGCCGGAAGGCGTTGGGCACTGGTGGGCTAAGGCCTATCCGCATCGCAATCTCCCGGTGCGAACCGCTTCGATGCCGGAAGGCGTTGGGCACGAGAGGCAAGGTCTCGGAGCTCAACCAATATCGCTGTGCGAACCGCTTCGATGCCGGAAGGCGTTGGGCACAGCTGGCAGCTCGAGCCAAACCGAGTGGTAACAATCCCCGTGCGAACCGCTTCGATGCCGGAAGGCGTTGGGCACTCGTCCGGGTCGCCAAGTCCGCCCCAGTTACGCGGTGCGAACCGCTTCGATGCCGGAAGGCGTTGGGCACTTGAGTCCCGTCCTCCTCCGTTACTTCGATCTCTGTTGTGCGAACCGCTTCGATGCCGGAAGGCGTTGGGCACACGGACACCTTAGCCAGCTCGGACGGGTGGACCATTCTGTGCGAACCGCTTCGATGCCGGAAGGCGTTGGGCACTGCTAGGTAACGGCATCGTCTATACCCTTACATGGGGTGCGAACCGCTTCGATGCCGGAAGGCGTTGGGCACGGGGAGGCCATCGAGAAGTTCGAGGCGAAGTGGACGAGTGCGAACCGCTTCGATGCCGGAAGGCGTTGGGCACCTCAAGCGGCGACGCTGCCTCCAAGGCGACTTTGACGTGCGAACCGCTTCGATGCCGGAAGGCGTTGGGCACCTGCCCACCGGGCCCGGGAGGCACATCAACGTTGGGACGTGCGAACCGCTTCGATGCCGGAAGGCGTTGGGCACATGAGGACCCCGGCCTTGTGCTGGGCTGCTAGCCCCGCGGTGCGAACCGCTTCGATGCCGGAAGGCGTTGGGCACCACGCCTGGATGTTGACCGGTTCGGACGGGCTTTCGTGCGAACCGCTTCGATGCCGGAAGGCGTTGGGCACGAGAGGCAAGGTCTCGGAGCTCAACCAATATCGCTGTGCGAACCGCTTCGATGCCGGAAGGCGTTGGGCACCACGCCTGGATGTTGACCGGTTCGGACGGGCTTTCGTGCGAACCGCTTCGATGCCGGAAGGCGTTGGGCACCGGGGGGCACCGAGGCCCTTCGCCGAAGGGACACCCGTGCGAACCGCTTCGATGCCGGAAGGCGTTGGGCACTCCGGGGTGCGAAGCAAGCGAGCGAAGCGACAGATCGTCTCGAGTGCGAACCGCTTCGATGCCGGAAGGCGTTGGGCACTTGTTGGAAGTGAACGGAACTAACCCCTCGGAAGGAGTGCGAACCGCTTCGATGCCGGAAGGCGTTGGGCACTGGGCTGGCTGCTTCAGCTCGTCGCCGCCCTCAAACCTTAAGTTGTGGGTTGGCAAATAAGGGGGATCCCCGTAGTAAGAGCCGGATTCGAAAAAATCGGCCCGTTGATTTCGTCAACGGATTGAACTAGGAAGGCAGTGCCCGCCGCGGGGAACTTTCGTAGTCCCGCTGTTACTGCAAGGTCTCGGCTATCGAACGCACCGACCACCTCCTCTCCACGGACCAGCAGGTACTTGCCCGGGTATCGTTCCCGAAGGACGTCTTGGTTGTCGCGCAAGTAAGCTTGCTCGACTTCCAGCTTGTTTCCGTCCATCGGTTTTCTCCAGTCGTGTGTAGGATGTGATCCTCAGAGCCAAAATCATCTGTGAGGCTTTGACCGTCAATGTTCTCAGGGATGCAAAGAGGAGATCGGTGCCTAGCGGCCTTCCCATGCTCTCAGCCGGAGTTGAGTCCCGCGTGAACTCCAGGACGTGGTAGTCGCCGGCCCGAACTGCGCCGGAGGGAATCGAGGCTAACGGCGGAATCTCGTCGAGGCCGAGGCGCTTGAGAGCCGCGGCGGGATCGCGATAGAACATCAAGAAGGCGCGCCCGCCGGAGGCAAGCAGATGCCGCGCTTTCGCCGCAACATCGACGCCGTCGACGTGCGACGCCGACCCGGCCATCGCGACGATAGTGTCGAACCGCAGCTCCGTCTCGTAGTCCTCGAAGGTCGATCGGAGGAGCGTCGCCTCCGCCCGGTAATCGGGATGCTTGAGGGCGAACCTCCCCAGCATCGCGGAGCTGGGGTCGATGCCGACGTAGCGCGAGCGGTCGATGTCGCGGTATTGGTAGTCGGCGAGCAGGCCCGTGCCGCACCCCACGTCGAGCACGGCACCGGACGGCTGGGCAAGCTCGTAGAGCGCTTTGCGTTCGCCTTCGACCTTCTTCCAGAAGTCGTACGAGTGATCATAGCTGTGGGCTATAGCGTCGAACGGAGAACTGTACGCGCCGTGGGAGGAATACTGCCGGTTGATGAGGATGGTCTCCTCCTCGCTGGCCCCCATCGTCCAGTAGGTGAAGCCGTTGACATCGAGGTAGTGCTGCTCGCGTCTGTAAAAGAGGCGGACGACCTCGTGCCTCCGCATCTCCCGGACGGTCGCCGTGAACTGCGCGGGGTCGTCCCACGACTCCTGGAGCGTATAGTAGTGCGGAATCCCGGGCATCGTGCGGGCGTACCGGTAGGCGGCGCCCTCAAGGTTAGTTGCTACCTCGTAGGGCAGCAGTCGAAAGGGGAGGGCACCGCCGCCGCTCACGAGTTGACTTTGTCGGCGACTTCCCTCAGCCGCTCGACCACCGCGTCCAGCACCTTGTCGGACTCGACTCCAACAGGCAGAGAGACCGGAATGCTGTCGCTTCTCCCCAGTATCATCTCTCCAAGCCTGCGGCGCGCTTCGGCTAGCGGTATCAGGGTGCCCCAAGAGAACACGGTAATCCACAGGACAGTTTCGCGGAGCTTGGCCCAGTGCTCGTAGTTGACGCCAAACCAAGCCCCCGCTTTTTCGCCATCCCCGACTCCGATAGCCAAGTAGCGACCGTAACCGTGAGGTCGCGGTGTGTTGCCCGCCAGTCCGGATGTGCTGACGAACCCCTTCTCCTTGCACCGCTCCGTCGCGTCGTCGATAAGCTGGCGCAGATTCAGCATCCGCCGGGGAAACTCAGGGCCGAGCTCTTCCGAGTGTAAGGGTTGGAAGGCTTCGCTGTCCTGCTGCTCGCAAAGGGCGTTGAGTTGCTGGACATCCCCCTGCGTAACTGCGTCGACACTCCCGCTCAAATTGTCGAGCAGCTCCCGCCAGCTTACGAGCATCAGATGACGGGGGCCGCCGTCGACGGCGAGGCTCCTCACGTCGCCCGATCCGGCGTCCGCCATGTCGAACTTCGCCTTCGCTCGCGCGCGCAATTCCGGCCATAGCGTCTCCAAACGCACTTGCGGTGCCACGAACAGCAGGACGGCGGGTTTGCCGTCGTTCGGCATGCGTTCGAGGTAGGTTCCGGGCTGATTCTCCGTGAGGCCGGCCCAGAACTTCACCTCGATGAGCGCTCGCTCTTCGCCGTACTCGTCGAACCCGGCGAGGTCTACGCGCTCCTTCTTCTTGCCGATTACCTCCGTCCTCACGTCCGAAAGAGGGCCGATGTCGATGCCGCCCCTCCGTATGGTCTCCTGCAGGGCCTGCCTCGCGGCGGCCGAGCGCGATAGGATATAGCCGAGTGCTTCCGTGGCGAGGGTCTCGGTCTGAGTCGTGAATTTCCACGCGACGTGCGCGAGGAGCGAGCTGTCGTTGGTCAGGGCGCCGCCACTCACGAGCTAACCTTGTCGGCGACCTCCGTCAGCCGCTCGACCACCGCACCCAGCACCTTGTCGTACTCGACTCCGACAGGCGGAAAAACCGGGATGCTATCGCTTCTCCCCGGGATCATCTTTCCGAGCCTGTGGCGCGCTTCGGCTATCGGTATCGTGCTGCTGTCGTAGGACACCATAAGCCACAGAGGGGTTTCACGGAGCTTGGCCCAGTGCTCGTAGTTGACTCCGAACCACGCTTTAGCTTTCTCGCCATCCGCGGATCCAATCCGCAGCCAGTGCCCGTAGCCGTGAGGTCGCGATTGGGCACCGGATGTGCTTACGAACCCCTTCTCCTTGCAACGCTCCGTCGCGTCGTCGATAAGCTGGCGCAGATTCAGCATTCGCCGGGGAAACTCAGGGCCGAACTCTTCCGAGCGTAAGGGCTGGAAGGCTTCGCTGTCCTGCTGCTCGCAAAGCGCGTTGAGTTGCTGGATATCCCCCTGCGTAACTGCGTCGACGCTCCCGCTCAGATTGTTGAGCAGTTCCCGCCAGCTTACGAGCGTCAGATGGCGGGGGCCGCCGTCGACGGCGAGGCTCCTCACGTCGCGCGATCCGGCGTCTGTCAGGTCGAACTTCACCTTCGCTCGCGCGCGCAACTCTGGCCACAGCGTCTCCAAACGCGTTTGCGGCGCCACGAACAGCAAGACGGCGGGCTTGCCGTCGTTCGGCATACGTTCGAGGTAGGTTCCGGGCTGATTCTCCGTGAGACCGGCCCAGAACTTCACCTCGATGAGCGCCCGCTCCTCGCCGTACTCGTCGAACCCGGCGAGGTCTACGCGCTCCTTCTGCTCGCCGGTCACCTCCGTTCTCACGTCCGAAAGCGGGCCGATGTCCGCACCCCCCTGCCGTATCGTCTCCTGTAGAGCCTGCCTCGCTGCAGCGGAGCGTGAGAGGATATAGCCGAGCGCTTCCGTAGCAAGAGTCTCGGTCTGAGCCGTGAGTTTCCACGCTACGTGCGCGATGAGCGAGCTATCGTTGCCCAACTTGCTACCTCAGGAGCCGGTGAATTCGGCCCTTCGCTTTTCGAGGAAGGCGCTCACCCCCTCGGCCATGTCGTCGGTGGAGAAGAGCATCGAGAACCAGCTCCGTTCAAAGTTGAGACCCGCATCCAGAGGCATACGACGCGCGGCCAGGACGGATTCCTTGCCCGCCTGCAATGCCAGGGGGCTCCGGACGGCGATTTTCCCAGCCAGCTTCATGACGTAGGCTTCGAGTTCCTCCGGAGGCACCGCCGCCTCTACGAGACCGATCCGTTCCGCGGTCTCACCGTCGATTAGTTCACCGCTCAAAATGAGGCGCATGGCCCAACCCTCGCCCACAAGGCGGGGTAGTCGCTGCGTCCCACCGGCACCCGGAATGAGTCCCAAGTTGATCTCGGGTTGACCGATCTTGGCTGTTGTTGCAGCAACCCTCATGTCGCACGCCATCGCGAGCTCACAACCGCCGCCGAGACAGAATCCGTTGATCATGGCGATGATCGGCTTCGGAAACGCCTCCATTCCGGAGTAGATGTCACCCTCCTGCATGCGGCGGTATTGCTCGGTGGGCCGCGCCCCGGCGAACTCGGAGATGTCAGCCCCCGCAATGAAAGCACGGTCGCCAGCCCCGGTGATGATCACCACACGGACATCGTCGTCGCTGTGAAGCTCCGACATCGCTTCGCGCAGCTCCCCTCGAACCGCGTTGTTGAGGGCGTTCATCTTGTCTGGGCGGTTGATGGTGAGCCGCGCTATCCGCCCATCGAGCTTCTCAACGAGAAGTAGTGAACTCATGTATGAAAACCTCCTACCGGAGTCTCCGGTGATCATGTTCAGGTCTGGAGCTCGAGAAACACCCAGGACTCGCCGGGCAAACCGGGCTCATTGGTACAATTGAAACACGCGCGCCCGAGAGGACGCGCGTGCCGAAACTTACTTGCTAACTTCCGATCAGTTCGAGTGCGGAAAGAAGACTAGTAGTTGATGTACTGATTGATCTCCCATCCGGAAACCTGGGCCACATACTCGCCCCATTCCTTCTTCTTAATCTCCACGAACTTCTCGAAAATGTGGTCACCGAGGGCCGCCTTCATCGTATCGTTGGCTTCGAGCTCGGCCACGGCCTCCCCGAGGTTGGCAGGAAGCGTCTGCAGACCGACACGCTCCTTTTCCTCGTCGGACAGGTTCCACACGTTCGTGTCCAGCGGCTCACCCGCATCGATCTCGTTGCGGATGCCGTCGAGTCCGGCCGCCAGCTGCCCCGCGGTCGACAGATAACCGTTACACGAGGGATCGGGCATCCGGAACTCGCAACGAGTTCCCAGACCCCGCTGGTCGGGAATCCGAATCATCGGGGACCGGTTTCGCTGCGACCACGCAATCGACACCGGAGCCTCGTACCCGGGAACGAGCCGCTTGTAGCTGTTCACGATCGGGTTCGAGAGAGCGGCAATCGCCCTCGCGTGCTTCTTGAGCCCCCCGATGTAGTGCAGCATGACATCGGAAAGCCCACCGTATGGCGCGCCCTCCCTATAGAAGACATTCGTGGAGCCCTGGAAAAGCGACTGGTGCGTGTGCATCCCCGAACCATTCGCACCGAATACCGGCTTCGGCATGAAGGTGGCGTGCAGGCCATGGGCATGAGCCACATTCCGGACCACAAACTTGAACGTCATCAGGTCGTCGGCCGTCCTCATGGCCGGACCGTACTTGTAGTCGATCTCGTGCTGCCCCTCCGCCACCTCGTGGTGGGCAGCCTCAACATCCAAACCCATCGCATCAAGGCCAATGCAGATCTCACGCCGCACGCGTTCGCCTAGGTCTGAAGGGGTAAGGTCGAAATACCCACCCAAGTCATGGACATTCGTGGTGGGCATCCCGTCATCGCCGGTCTGGAGGAGGAAAAACTCAGCCTCGACGCCAGTGTAGAGGTCGTACCCCATCTCCGCGGCCTGATCCAACACCCCCTGCAGGCAGGACCGGGGGCACCCGCCGAAAGCATCGCCATTCGGCCGCGTCACGTCACAGTACACCTGAGCCACGCGCGCGTCGGACCCACCCCACGGAAGTACCCGGAACGTCGTCAAATCCGGTCGCAAGCACATGTCGCTCTCTTCGATCTTCACGTATCCGGCGATCGAAGACCCGTCGAACATGATCTTTCCATCGAACGCAGCCCCGAAATGGTTCGGAGTCACTTCGATGTTCTTGGGAAAGCCGTGGATGTCGATGAAAACGAGCCGCAGGAAGTGAACGTTGAGGGACCCGCAAAGCTGGATGAGGCCATCCGTAGTGGGCGACTCCAAATGCTCGGCGTAGTTCTTCCAGTAAACCTCGGGGGAATGCGGCGTAGGGACCGCAAAGGCAACGTCAGGCTTCATGTCTCCTCCGTTTGGAAATGTTCCGAAAAGCAAGGTGCTTTCTAGCGCTACAATTCTATGGGTACATCTGGGGGGTGTAACGCAATTTAGCTCAAGTTACTAAACTGGCGGTCAGAGTGCCCCCTCGGAATACCTCTCCACATACCAATCAATCGTCTGAGCGAGGCCCTCCTCCAGCATGACCGAGGGTTCGTAACCGAGTCTGTCCCGCGCGCGAGAGATATCAGCGTAAGAATGCAGTATGTCGCCCTTGCGAAAATCCGCGCGCCTAAGCTTCGCTTTAGCGACTCTGGGACGCGTCTTGGCCAAACCGCTTCGGATCCTCCCGAACAAATCCTCCAAACTGGTCGGCACGCCGCACCCGACGTTGTATGCCTTCCCGCTAGCACTATCATCGATGGTTGCTGCCAACAGGTTGGCCATGACCACGTTGTCCACGTGACAGAAGTCGCGAGTCGTCGATCCGTCTCCGTAAACAACGCACTCCTGGCCGCGCAGGAGCCGTCCCATCCACCTCGGGATGACGGCAGCGTACAAACCTTCGGGGTCCTGTCGCTTCCCGTAGACATTGAAGTACCGCAACCCAATGAATCCCATGTCGTAGAGGGCTCGGAACGCCTGCGAGAAGACTTCGTTGCTGTATTTGGTTGCTGCGTACGGAGAGCCCAATCGCCCGAGTTTGGTTTCGACTCTCGGAAGCTGCTCCGAATCGCCGTACACGGAGCTGGAGGAGGCGAACACAAATCGTTTCACGCCTGCATCGTGCGCTGCTTGCACCGCGCCGGTGAACCCCTTCACGTTGTTGGTGTAGGTGTCCATGGGTTGGATCTTCGATCTCGGCACCGACCCGAGCGCGGCCTGATGAAGAACGAAATCCACTCCTTCGAAGGCCTCGCGCACGCCCTCAATGTCTGCAACATCCCTCTCCACAAATCGTAATGTCCCCTGTCCGCGTGCCTCAGCGTGGGCCGCATGAAGATTAGCTACGTGTCCGGAGATTAGGTTATCGATCGCTACAACATCTTGACCAAGGCTCAAAAGGCGTTCTACCAGGTTGGATCCGATAAAACCTGCTGCCCCGGTGACGAGCCAACGGCGGGGGTTTCCCCGTAGTTCATCAAGAATCTTTTCGTATTGGTCCAAGGGTGCGCCAAATCCAGGTGTGGTTAGGTTCGCAAGTGCGGGTGGGTTCGAGAGCAGGCTACCCAAAATAACACTTGACGTGCAGCCCGAAACCCGGGTTTTTTTCAGACTCCGATCGGAGTTCGAATTCTCTCTAAGCGTGGTAAAATGAAGGTCAATCTGGTGAATGGAAAAAGGGATGGATGAGATCCTGCGAAAGCAGATCTGGCGGAAACTCGAAGCCTTGCCGCACGAACAGCAGCTCATCGTCGCGGACTTCGTGGATTTCCTTGGTTCCAAGTACGCTATCCCTGCCAACCCGCAATCAGACGTGTTCCAGAGTTTTGCGGAATCGGTGCACAAGGGACTCCGGCGGACTAAGGCCTCCGCCACCACGGTCAAGGGCACGATGAAGGTCATCGGCGCTGCGGACCGTGTCTTGGATTCGTTCCGCGAGGCCAAAAAGGAGTTCTTGTCGGAGCTGGAGGCCGGAAAACCAGTCCGTCCTCCCAAGGATGACGGGAAGAGGAACCCACCCGAATCTAGAGAGATTGTCGTCGATTGATGTCCAGACAGCCCTCCAAAACGGAATCAGACTCCAAGATGGAGGCTTTAACTTTTGACGACGTCCTGCTCGCTCCAGGGCACGCAAGACTACACCCTCGGGATGTCGATGTCTCCAGCGACTTCACAACCCGGATAAGGCTCTGTATTCCATTGATCTCGGCGGCGATGGACACGGTCACCGAATATCAGATGGCAATCGCCCTCGCCAGGGAGGGGGGGCTTGGGGTCATCCACAAGAACATGCCGCTGGAGCTCCAGACCCAGCACGTGGACCGAGTCAAGCGATCCGAAAGCGGCATGATCCTCGACCCCATCACCCTCGGTGCCGACGCGACGTTGGCCGAGGCCCGACAGCGGATGGCGGAGTTCTCGATCAGCGGGGTTCCGATCGTCGATTCCGAAGGTCGCCTCACCGGCATCCTCACCAACCGCGACCTGGTATTCGAGACCGACCTCACCCGTAGAGTGAGCGAGGTGATGACCCGAGATGGACTCGTAACGACACCGGTGGGGACCCCTCTGGAAGCGGCCGAGCAGATCCTCCGCAAGCACAAGATAGAGAAGCTTCCAGTGGTATCCGAAGACGGAAAGCTCGCGGGCCTGATCACAGTCAAGGACATCTTCAAGCGCCGCCAGTTTCCGAACGCAACCAAGGATGAACACGGTCGTCTGCGGGTTGGAGCTGCCGTCGGGGCGGCCTCTCACGACCTTGAGAGAGCTCGCGAACTGACGGGTGCCGGGGCCGACGCCATAGTGCTGGACACCGCCCACGGGCACTCGGAGGGTGTGCTTCAGGCAGTGGAGCGCCTCAGGGAAGCTCTCCCGGACTGCCAGTTGGTCGCCGGGAACGTTGCCACCCGCGAAGGTGCGGCGGCCCTTGTCGAAAGGGGTGTCGATGCGGTCAAGGTAGGGGTGGGCCCCGGCTCCATATGCACGACCAGAGTCGTGACAGGCGTGGGAGTACCTCAGCTCACTGCGATCGAGGAGAGCGTGCGGGGTGCCGAGGGACGCGTTCCCGTAATCGCGGATGGCGGAATCAAGTACTCCGGTGATATGGTAAAGGCCGTCGCCGCTGGGGCCGCGACCTGCATGATGGGTTCGATGTTTGCGGGTACGGACGAGAGCCCCGGCGAGACATTCCTTCTGGAGGGTCGTCGTTTCAAGACAATCCGTGGCATGGGTTCTCTGTCCGCGATGGAGGCAGGTTCCGCGGATCGTTATTTCCAGGACGGATCTGAGTTACAAAAGTTGGTACCCGAAGGCATCGAAGGGCGGGTACCCTACAAAGGCCCTGTGAAGGACACTACTTTTCAGCTGGTCGGTGGATTGCGTAGCGGCATGGGGTATTGTGGTGCCGCGACCATCCCTGACTTACAAGAGCGCGCGAAGTTCCTCCGGATCACCCCTGGAGGCCTGCGAGAATCACATCCGCATGACGTTGTCATTACTCGAGAGGCTCCTAACTACCATGTTTGATAAGATAAACCGCTCTCTGGTGCTCGTCGGAATGGCGTTGATGGTCATCTCATGTACGCAGGGGATGCCTCCGCCCGAAGTAGCTCCTTCTCTCTCTGTATCAGAGAATTCGTCGCAAGATCCCGCACTCGGAGACGAGGTAAGAGGAGAAGAAGTAGGAGGAGAAAACCCTTCCCCCACGCCCGCCATGTCACCGGCAGAAGGCCCCCCGACCGTGGAGACCACACCTGACGGAGATGAGCGCTCCTCTGACGCTCCGAACGCCGCACCGAAGGGTGAAGACCTGCCATCCCCTTACGCCTACGAGGAGTCGCCAGAGTTCCCGCGGCTCATGAATGACCAGGTCCGTCGCTGGATCGACTACTACACCACGGAGATTCCGGAGCAGATCCAACTGTATCTGGACCGCAAACCTCTGTACGAACCGATGATTCGGCAGAAGCTGGTCGAAGCTGGCCTCCCGGAGGACCTGATTTACGCCGCGTTCATCGAGAGCGGTATGAACCCCCGAGCATACAGCCGCGCCGCCGCCGTCGGCATGTGGCAGTTCATTGCGGGCACAGCAGTGCACTACGACATGGAGATCTCGTTTTTCCATGACGAACGTCGGGACCCCGAGAAGTCCACGGATAGTGCTATCAAGTACATGAAGGAGATGTACGACGAGTTCGGCTCGTGGCTCCTCGTCCTTGCCGGATATAATGGCGGGCCGGGTCGGGTGCGCCGAGCGCTGCGGCGGGCACCGGGAGCGGACTTCTGGGAGCTGTCGCGACGGGGCTTTTTCAGGCGCGAGACGCGCGACCATATCCCCAAGATCCTGGCTGCCGCGCACATCGGGAGCGACCCGGAGAAGTACGGGTTCAGCACCGAGGGTCTAGAGCCCGTGGAGTACGAGGTGGTGGAGATTCCGGACGCAACGAGCTTCGACATACTTGCCGAGGTGGCGGGCACGGATCAGGAGACCATCCGGCATCTCAACCCGCAGTTCCCGCGCCGGGTCACGCCTCCGAATCGGGCGATCAAAGTAAAGATCCCGGCCGCTGGCGCTGAAGGTTTCGAAGCCAGATACGCCGCGGTACCGGTAAACAAACGCGTAACGTGGACGTACCATGTGGTCCAAAGCGGGCACACGCTTGGTTGGATAGGGCAGCAGTACGGCGTAAGCGTCGCCGCGCTTCGGGCTGCCAACGGGAACGTCAACCCGCGCCGACTCCAGATCGGCCAGCGCCTGGTCGTGCCCAACCCCGCCCGCGTCGGCGGCAGCTAGCCCGGAGGCTGGTAGCGCGGACTACCAATACGCCGACTCACGGCCGGACATCACGTAAGTCTAATTGGGACCGCACGATCCGCCACTCTTGCCATGGGGCCATATGTGGATGACCTGGTGGCGCGCCGATTCACTGAGCATACGTGAGCTTGCGAGACGATGGTAACCAACGATGGCGATTGACCTTGCGGACTACCAGACAAGAACGCGTGACGCGGTCAAGATGTTTTGGAGGAGCCGTGACAGAGCCCGGCGGAAGCACGCGGACACGCGCCTGCCGGATCAGGGAGAACGCGCAAGCGTGACAACGGGCAAGAACATGGACGGCTTCATTTGCCGTCGGCTGGTGAGGGAGCAACTGTACACTACGGCGGCAGTGGTCTCGTCTCCCAGATCAGCCGCCCAGACGGGGGAGCACGGAAGTCTGTCGGCGATGACGGGGCTGAAGACCTTCGTAACTTCCCTGGCGGGACACCTCGCCGCCGAAGCGGCCAAGGCATGAGCGTGAAGCTACTTTTTTTCAGATTGACCGTTGGCTGAATCGATAGCCCCGATCCGCACGTCGACCGTGCGCAGCAGGCTGGTTGCTTCACGCAGCATCCTCTGCACCGCATTCCCGTGGTACACCGGATCGACTTCGATTCCAATGCTATTGCGTCCACAGGCGGCTGCCGCGACCTGCGTCGAGGCCGTTCCGGTGAAGGGGTCCAGTACCGTGTCTCCCACGAAGCTGAACATCCGGATCAAACGATCGGCTAGAGCGACCGGATAGGGAGCGGGATGATCTCGCGTCGATGCCCCGGGGATGCCGGTTCATATCTGGCGGAAGTGAGTCTTGAATTTGCCCTCGGGCGCCAGGGAGAGCGTTCGCGCGGCTTTGGTTGGCTTTCGATAGCCGCCTGGCTTCCTCTGCATCAGGATATACTCGATGTCGTTCTTGATCACGGCGTTGGGCTCGTAGGGCTTGCCCAGGAACCCGGCGGAGCCTCGCTGGACCTCGTGGGCGACGTTGGCGATCTTGTGCCAGATGATCGGTGCCAAGTTGTCGAATCCGATTCTCCGGCAGCGGTCCTGAATCGAGGCGTGCAAGGGAACGACGGCATGTCGGCCGTTTTTCCGCCGCGAAAGACAGACATCTCCCACCACACAGATCAGCCGTCCCCCGGGGACGAGCGCCCGATGGCAAAGGCGCCAGACAGCGTCCAGCTCCTCTAGGAACTCCTCGTAGTCTGCAATCCAGCCCAACTGCCCAGAGGTTCTACGATACTCCTTGAGCGTCCAGTACGGGGGAGACGTGAGGACGAGGTGAACGGACTCGGGGGGCAGAAAAGCCCGGCGCGCGTCTCCCAGCAACACCTCGTGGTGTGACGGCACCTGTTCGACAGCGGCGGCGATCAACGCCATGCTTGGCGGATCCTTTGCGATCCGGGGCAAATCTCGGGCAGGATCCTCGAGAGCCCGTAGGGGTTCGGGAACCAGTTTGTCGAGCAGCGGTGCGATGCTCATCCCTCTCCTGGCCGTGGAACCATGGTTCATCCTCACGCTTCAAAACTAATCTAGTAGGATGCGACCTGTGCTTGAACGGATTCCAACAGACCCCGCGCTCCGGTGGAGTGCGCGGACGGGGGTGTTTTAGCCCGGAGCGGCTCAGCTATCCCAGGGCCTCCGACTACCCGGCCTCCAGCGATTCGGAGCGACCGGGCCTGGGCGGACCTGCCATGGAGTAAAGGGGGCCCTGCCCGCTCTTTCCGGCGAAGCCGTTGCGTGTATCGAGAATGAGAGCGGCGTGCTGGAGCACCAGCTCGTAGTCCATATCTCGGTGGTTGGCCACCAAAATCACTGCGTCGGCGCTCTGCAGGCTCGCTGCGTCGAGCGGCTGCGAATACATGGACCCTGTTTCCAGTTGGAGTTCCCCCACAAACGGATCGTGGAACGCCACCTGTGCCCCCAGGTCGCGCAGTAGTTCCAGGATGTCGAGCGCCGGGCTCTCTCTCACGTCACCTACATCTGGCTTATAGGCGACACCCAACAGGAGAACCCGGCTCCCGTTAACTGTTTTCTGGCATGCGTTAAGTGCCATGACCAATCGATTGACGACATAACGCGGCATCTCCGCGTTCACCTCGGCCGCGAGCTCTATGAAGCGGGTCTGGTAATGCAAGGTCCGCATCTTCCACGCCAAGTAGTGCGGGTCCACTGGCAGGCAGTGTCCTCCCAGTCCCGGCCCCGGCGTAAAGCGCATGAATCCGTACGGCTTGGTGGAGGCAGCGTCCACCACCTCCCAGATGTCGATCCCCAATCGGTCGGCTATGACCGTCATCTCATTTACCAGAGCGACGTTGACCGCTCGAAACGTGTTCTCGAGCAGCTTCGTTAGCTCCGCCGCCTCCGGAGATGAGACGCGTACTACCTCCTTCACTATGTGCTGGTAGAGCTCCGCCGCGATCTCCCGGCAGGTATCTGTCAATCCTCCCACGACCTTAGGGGTATTGGCGAGTGTGAAAGTCTCGTTGGCCGGGTCTACCCGTTCCGGCGAAAAGGCCAGGAAGAAATCTTCACCAGCGCGCAGCCCGCCAGATTCCAGCTCCGGCCGGACCAAATCCCTGGTGGTGCCCGGATAGGTCGTCGACTCGAGTACGATCAGCTGGCCCCGGCGCAGATTACGGCCAATGTCACCCACCGCGCTCAGTATGTGCGATACGTCGGGATCGCCGGTTTTCCCCAGAGGAGTCGGGACACAAATGATGATCGCGTCCATGTCTTGCCCGGTCCCGCCCCGATCACCTGTGGCACGGAGCTTGCCGCTGTCCACGAGTTCGGCAACGACCGAAGAAGGAACGTCCGGCACGTGCGACTTGCCCTCAGCCACGTTCCGGACGACTTCATCCTTGATATCGAAACCGGTCGTTCGGAACCCCGCTCGCGCGAAGGCCGTCGCCACGGGCAGACCCACATAACCGAGTCCCACGACCCCGATTCGTGCGGTGCGCGAGGCAATCTTCTCGCGCAGCGCTTCGGGCTGCTGGGAATCAGCGCTTGATCCGAAGGACTCGATTCGCGTAACCGTTCTCTGGGTTTTCGCCTCTCTCCAAGACCTGCTGAACCGTCCCAGGTCCACGTTTGTACGCCGTCAGGGCCATGCGGGCGTCGCCGTAGCGGTCGATCAACATGCGGAGGTAACTGAACCCCAGCCGGAGATTGGTGTCGGGGTCGAAGAGAGAAGCCTCTCCGATGCTGGGATCCAGCCACAGCCCCGTGGCCGGTTGTAGCTGGGCCAAGCCCAAAGAACCACTCGGGCCCACGGCGTGTGGTCGGAAGGCTGACTCCACCCGCACCAGCGCGTAACCCAGGAAGGGGTCAATACCGGCAGCTAGAGCCGCGTCATAGATCCTGGTCGCCAGATCAGCCTCGATTCTGTAAAGGCGTGCATGGTCGGCGATTGCCACGGTGCGGCGTTCAACCATGTACTCGAGAGCTGATTCGCTCGCCGTGGCCGCGGGCTCCTTAATGGTGTTGGACATCAAGTGGTCGGGGAGGAACTTCGGGAAGGCGAAGATGCATAGCAGCAACGCGCACGCCGCCATACTCATCCCCGCAGCGCGACCCGTAATGTCAGCCGCCAGCTGGGTCGGGGCGTCGTAAACCGTTTTCATCCTCGGCCTCCGTTGGCCCGCCAATGGCCGGACCGGCCACCCCGTTTCTCCACCAGGCGGATCGGCCCCAGCGACATTCCTCGGTCGATTGATTTGCACATGTCGTACAGAGCGAGGAGCCCAGCCGCTACGCCGGCCAGCGCCTCCATCTCCACGCCGGTCTTCCAGGTGGCGGATGCCGTTACGCGAAGCCGATAACCAGTCGGCGAGTCGGTGGCTACCAGCTCGGTTTCGACCCTATCCAGTGGGAGGGGGTGGCACAGCGGAATGAGATTCGCCGCCTGCTTGGCGCCCTGGATCGCCGCGATACGCGTTACTGCGTGAACGTCCCCTTTTGCTACATCGCCAGCTTCAATGGCCTCCAGCGTACCGGCTCGCATGCGCACCTCACCCTCGGCGACGGCTGTGCGTCGCGTGGCCTCCTTATCGGCAACGTCGACCATGCGGACTTCTCCGCGCTCATCGACGTGGGTGAGCTGCCTGATGACTTCCTCCCTGGGCCTAGCATCCCGTGGACAAATCCCGGCTGCAATGCGGCGTAAGTGACGGCGGGTAGGCCAATAACGTCACGACGGCATGTCTTGTGACACCTCTGCCCGTCAAGAGTTCCCAAAGTGGGCGTCCATGTCGCTCATCAAGACGGCTACGGTGGCGGATGGATTCAGGTTTAGCTGGGTCCCCCCCACAGCTTCCTCAATCGCCTCAAGTGCTCCGAGAACAGCGACTTCCGAGGGGCTACGGTCCCCGGTCAACCTCCTGAGCCTGTCCACGCCAAAGGCTTCGTGAGAAGCGTCGCAGGCGTCGCAGAGCATATCCCGGAGCAGGGCCTGCACCTCATTCAAATCCTCCAGCAACTCACGCGCCTGGCGGTTTCTGAAGGTGGCCGCGGTTCGGTACCGGGCTTCGGCACTTCCCGAGAGTGCCGCGTGCAGTATTCGGGTGGCGTTGTTCTCGTCCCGGCTCGAGGGATGACGGCACTTATCCCATGCCACTCGCATTACGCCGCCCGATCTCTTGGCAGCGTCCTGGGCGACTTCTGTCGATACCCCCAATCGGTCTCGCAGATGTCGCTCCAGTTCGTGCGCTTGGACAGGCGGTAGGCGAAGCGATGCCGCACGGGACCTTATCGTTGGCAGAAGTGCCTCCGGACGACTGGTGCACAGAATGATGAAGGCATACGACGAAGGCTCCTCAAGGAGCTTCAGAAAGGCATTCGCGGCCTCCGTTGTGGCGGCCTGGGGGACCATCTTCTCCGCTTCGTCGACCACGAATACGACTCGTTTGCCCATCGCCGGCCGATTGGCAGCCTGCCCCCGAATGCTGTCAACCGCGGCCAGGTAGAGACCAGTAGCCCCCTGTGAGGTCTCCGCGTAGGGATCTTTCCGAAGCTGAGCGAGCATCTCCCACCGATCTTCCTCAATCGCCTCGCGGAGCTTTTCCCGGGTGCCTCCTCCCTTTGGGCGAGGTTGAGGGAACCACAGGTGGACGTCCGGATGACCCAGCTTGGCTACCATGCGGCAAGATCGACACTCACGGCACGGCGGAGACGTCTCCTCGCACGACAGTGCAGCTGCCGACCATAGCCCCAGAGCTCGTTTGCCGCTCCCTCTGGGGCCGGTGAGGACAATCGACTGAGGAAAGCGCCCGTTGACGACGGAGGTTTGGATGCGACGCTTTAGTGCTTCCTGACCCCACACCTCGAGCAAACCGAGGTTGTTAGCCACCGTCCTGACGTTCCTGCCCTGCAGACCGCTCTTCAAGCCATGGGAGTGGGTCCACGGCGCGCGGACCTTCCGGACCCGGCTCAAACAGCTGAAACTCGAAGTGGGGACTGCTTGTTTCTCCACCGATACGGCCGATTATCTGTTCCCGGTCCACCCACTGGCCTTCGACCACTGCCACGCTCAGGAGCCTCTGATAGGCCGTGTAGAAACCCTCACCGTGTTCGAGGACGATGGTGTACCCGGATGTCCGGGGCATCACCAACCCGACGGTACCGTCGCTGACTGCGATGACCGGCTCGCCCCGCTCCCCGCCGATCCCAACGCCCTCGCGCGGAATGGGTGGGTTAGTGGAATGGTCGATTCCAAACCTCCACACCAGCCGTCCTTGGGCTGGCCACGCCAGATTACCACGGGTGGGCGTGACAGGCGTCCGTCCACCGCTCGAGGCCGCGCTCACCGCCGTAACGCTCCCTGCCGTAGTAGCGCGCTCCGCGGCCAGGCGAAAGCGTTCGGCGTCAGCTTCCGCAACCGCCTCGGCCTCCGCCGCCAGTCGCAGTCTCTCTTCTCTTTCCGCCGCGAGTCGTCGTTCCTCCAGGGTGCCGACCAAGACTCTCAACTCCGCTTCCTCCTGGGAGAGGCGTTCTATCCCCCTCTCCGTTTCAGTCTGCTGCTCGGCAAAGACTTGCAGCCGTTCGTACCGCTCCTCGCCCAACGCCTCGAGTTCCGAGTGAGCGTCTGCGCTCTGGGCCCGTAACATGACGATGCGGTCGAGGTCCGCTCGCAAAGCTCGTTCTTGAGCTGCATTCACCCCCTCCAAGAACTCTACGCTCTCCACTAACAGCCGGTCGAAACGAGCCATCTCGTGCAGATACTTGTAGCTGTTGAGGAGATCGGAAAACGTCTCGGAAGAGAGGAGCACCTCCACGGTCCGCAAACGGCCGCGTTTGTAGATTTGCCGGAGTCGTCTGTCGAGGGCCGCCTTTCGGGTGACTAGCTCCTCGCGAGTTTGGCGCACCGTGAGGTTGGTGTTTTCCGCCCGTTGCCGGAGAGCGAGTACCTGGGTGTTGAGCTCCCCCAACATTCCCGCCGAAACCTCGATCTGAGCCTCAAGGTTGGCGATCTCCGCAGAAGTGTTCTCTACCACTCCTCCGAGGCGCTCGAGTTCCAGCCGCAGCGAGTCCCGCTCGCCCCTGATCCGTTCTAGACGGTTCTCACTCTCCCCAATCCGGCGTTGGAGATCTTGTTGCGGGTCCTGACCGACGAGTGGCGACGCCGCCAGCGCCGCTGCCCCTAGTGCCGCCCCCAGTGCCGCGACTGCTGCCCAGATTGAGGCCCCGGGGAACAGTGTCCGCAGTCCCCGGCAAGCCTTCCCGCAGATGCCGTGGGTGCGTTTATCCATAGCTACGCCCCAACTCTCGCTTCACCGCCCGGGTGGCAGACACCAGCCCGAGCAATCCGAACCCAACAAACCCGGCCGCGGAGTAGACGTGAGGCAGCCACTCCAACACTCCGAAGACTGTGAACCTCGAGATGACGAACTGGTAAGCGAGCCACAAAGAGCCGAACGCCAAGAGTGCTCCGAGGATTCCGGCGAACACGCCCTCGACGAGAAACGGCCCCCGGATGAACCGATCCGTGGCGCCCAGAATCTGCATGATCTCGATCTCCTCTCGTCGAGCCAGGATCGACACATGGATAGACATTCCGATCAACATCACTGCAGCCACAGCGAACACTCCTCCCACCAGTACCGTCCCCGCGATCCCTATCCTCCGCAACGTCATCAATCGTTCGACCCATTCCCCGCCGAATCGAGCCTCCTCCACGAAGGGGATCTCCTCCAACGAGGCGGCCACGGCCTCCAGCGACTGAGTATTGCGGAATCCCTCCCGCAGCCGGACGTGTAGCGAGGCGGGGAGGGGATTGAGGTCTAGCTCGAAAACGTCCGAGAACTCCACCAACTCCCGGCGCGCCCGATCGAGCGCCTCCACCTTGGAAACGTAGGTTACGGCCTCCACCTCGGGTCTGGCCTCCAGCGACGCTGTGAGCTCCTCGACGTTGTTTGGCGGGGCGTCGTCGAGGAGGTACCCGACAACCTCGATGCGTCGCTCAACTCCTCCCAACGCGGCATCCAGATTGTGCACGGAGAGACCGAACAGCCCGAGCACAAAGGCACTGAACGAGATCGCCCCGACCGACAAGACCCCCGGCAGGCGGTTACGGCGAATCTTATCACCTCGTGCCGCCACCCTATTGCTCCGATGCCGAGTCGTGAACCAGTACGCCGTCTTCCAGTCGGAGGACGCGATGTCTCGGGTGGCTCCTTACCAACTCGTCGTCGTGAGTGGACATCACGACACCCATGCCCATGCGGTTCAGCTTGACGAGCAGGCGATAGACACCCGCTCCCGCCTCGGAATCCAAGTGACCAGTGGGTTCATCGGCCAGTAGCAAGCGGGGTTCCGTGGCCAGGGCCCGAGCGATCTGGACCCTCTGGCGTTCGCCCCCCGAGAGCTGGTTTGGATAAGAGCTCACCTGCGCGGAGAGTCCGACTTGATTCAGGAGGCGGATGGCTATTCCGTCTATCCTGCGCCGCTTCATGCGCAGGATGCGGAGGGCAAGGCCGACATTCTGGGCCGCGTTCAGCTCCGGCAGCAGACGGAAATCTTGAAACACGTAGCCTACGCGCCGCCGGATTTGGGGGATGTCGCGCCGCTTAATCGCGTCGGACCTGTAGGTCAGCACACGGAACTCGCCCCGAGTTGGTGCAATCTGGAAGTGCATCAACCGTAGAACCGTCGTTTTGCCCGCGCCCGAAGGACCCGTGAGAAATACGAATTCGCCGGGAGGAATGCGAAAGCTGAGGTTCGATACACCTCCGGCGCGGGGATACTCCTTCGAGACCCCGGAAAACCGTATCATGGTGCTCGATTGACGGTCGTGCAGAACCGTTGGCACAGCTCGATGGCTGAGAGCATGGAACCGGGATCGGCCTTCCCGGTGCCCGCAATATCCATGGCGGTCCCATGGTCGGGAGAGGTTCTGGGGAAGGGGAGCCCAGCGGTCACGTTCACCCCCTCTTCGCGGGCCAAGGTCTTGAGCACCGCCAACCCCACGTCGTGGTACGGAGTCACAACCAGGTCGGCCTCGCCATGAATCGCCGGCAGAAACACCGTGTCCCCGGGAAAAATGCCGACTATCTGCAGATCGGAGTCCTTGGTCAGTACATCGATTGCGGGCTCCAGCAACAGGCGCTCCTCGTCACCAAACAGGCCGCCCTCGGAGGCGTGAGGGTTGATTCCCGCGAAGCTAACGCGCGGTCGCCGGATACCCCACCATGCGCGGAGCGCGTCCACCGCCAATCGTACGCGCCGTGTAACGAGTTCCACCGTGAGCTCCACCGGGACTTGCCGGAGCGGAATGTGAGCCGTTAACAGCGCCAGTCGCAGGGGGCCACCAAGCGGCGTCCTTTCTGCGGCCATCATCATGGTCACGTCCGGTACGCCCGTTAGATCGCGAAGCATCTCCGTATGTCCGGGATACCGATAGCCGGCTGCACGTAGCGCTGTCTTGCTGATCGGGGCCGTGACCACACCGTCCACCTCTCCGGTGAGGGCCAGTTTGACAGCTCGCTCGATCGCCAGACCCGAGAGTTCACCGGCGAGACGGTCACCTCCACCGGGTACCCACTCCCCGACGCACTCCAAGTCGAGGTGCGGGGGCAGAGGGTCCACACCTCTGTAGCCCACCAACACGGGATTTAGCTCCTGCAGGAGGGTTAAGGCCCCGGCAACTACCTCTGGTCCGATCCCGCGGGGGTCACCGAGCGAAATCGCCAGTCGCGGCCGAGGGTTCATCGTGGATGGATTCCAGAGTCAGATTTCGGACGTCATTACACGATGGACGTCATAGCCGAATGTCGATGTAGGTGTTGTCCCGAATATCCAGGAGAAGAACTTCGATCTGTTTCTGGGTCCTGAGATTGGTCCGGATCTGGTCTCGCACGTCATCCAAGGTGACGGGACCCTCCGGACGAAAGTCCACCACCTGAACAATCCCGAATTCGGTTGGCCCACCCCGTTCCATGGCCAGAGGACCATACACCTCGCCCGGCGTGGGGGTAGCGAGGACGCTAACTCCGTCCCCGGTGAACTGGCTCTGGAGAGCCGTCACCTGAATATCGTCGTATCGGATTTCTTCCTCCGCGACCTCTCCCCGATAGTAGCCGGCCAGCTGCTCAGGACTTACGCCCGCCCGCAGGCTGTCGGCAATATCGCTTGCCAGAGTGCGGGCATCTTCGAAGTCGTTGTCGCCGAGTTCGGGACGGAGAAGGATGTGACGAAGGAATCGTTCTGCACCCCGCTGCCTCTCGACCTTGATGAAGTGTACGCCGAACTGAGTTTGCACAGGACCAACTACCGCCCCGCTCCTGGAGCTCCACGCCGCGTCGCCAAACGGCTTCACGAGAAGATCCCTGGACATCCACCCGAGTTCGCCCCCTTGCTCGCGGGTGGTTTGGTCGTCGGAGCGGCGGCGGGCGACGATCGCGAAGTCTTCTTCTTCCAGGAGTTCAGCCCGGACTCGTCCCACTCTCGCCCTGGCACTATCGCGGGCTTCTCCACTCGGGGTCGGTGTCACGACGAGCCGGTTAAAGGACACCAGAGCCGGGCTCGGTGGCTGCCCCTCGGCAAACGCATCGAACTCGGCCTCTATCTCCTCTTCGCTCACAATGACAGTCGGCAGGTCGGTCCGTCTCTGGAGTTCGAACAGATATGCCTGCTTGAGGGCGTCGGCCTCTGACTGCGCCCTCAGCATCTGCCGGTACTGCAGCATGTTCATCCCCGTCTCCTCGACGGCCTGCATCATCTCCTCGTCCGAAGAGAACCGCGCTCTCCTCTCCTGAAAAAACTGATCGGCGGCGGCCGTCACCTGCTCCTCATCCACTGTCACCCCCTCCAGCTTCGCCTGCTGCAGGTAGATCAGGTCGTCGACCATGGCCAGTAGCACTTCGCGAACGAAGAGGGTCCACTGCTCCGAGCCCTCCGGAGGGATCTGGACGCCCCGAGCCTGCAGCTGGTACAGCGTGACAGTGATGTCCGACATGAGGATCGCCGTGTCCCCGACGACTGCCGCGATCCGGTCCAACTCATCCACGCCTGCCGGAAAGGTGACTGGAGCGGCTTCCTCCGTTTCCTCCTGGGCCTCCTCTTCCTGGGCGGCCAGTCGCGCGGTGGCCGGACCCAGGCAGAAGAGGGACAGCATCACAGAAAACGTGGTTATCTTCCCAAATTTCGCCATCTATCGTGCCTCAAGTTGCCTGCATTTTTGCAAGTGGTTGTGCGGTCGCGCCTTCCGCTCTGGCCAGGACGCTCAGGGCATCGGCCAACGTCTCGTGGATGGGCTCGGGACCCGCTCTTTCCAGGCCCAAGGATAATGGTTCCAAGCGTTTTACTTCAACGTTGAGTTGTCGATCTCCAAGGGCGTTCGAGAGCAGTCCGAGTTGCGGTGTGGCGGTCGATAGGAATGTGATTCGGGCTTTATCCCCGCTCACCCGAATCCACTCCGCCTCCACCGCCTCTCCCAGAATACGCAATTCGGCGATCGAAAGTAGCGCCACCACCGGTTGTGGCAGGACCCCGAACCGATCACGCAGCTCGACGCCGAAGTCCTGCACCTCGCTCCGTTCCGTTAGACGAGAGAGCCTGCGATAGAGATGCATCTTGAGCCGGGGGTTGTCGACGTAGGAGTCCGGGATGAACGACTTCCCAGCCACCGACACTCGTACCTTGGCCTTCGGTTTCGTGCCGTCCCCCTGCAGGCGTTTGACAGTGCGCTCCACCAGGCGCAGGTAGGTCTCCAGCCCCACGGCGGAGGCGAATCCGCTCTGTTCGCCCCCAAGGAGGTTCCCCGCTCCCCTCATTTCCAAGTCCAGGAGGGCTACTCGATATCCGGAGCCCAACTCCGTGTGGTGTTCGAGCACCCGGAGACGGCGCCGGGCTTCCTGGCTCACACCTTCCGGCACGAGAAGGTAGCACCAGGCACGCTTTCGGGAACGTCCCACTCGCCCCCGCAGTTGGTAAAGCTGTGCAAGGCCGAATTGGTGAGCTTGGTGCACGATCATCGTGTTCGCCGCGGGGAGGTCCAATCCATTTTCGATAATGGAGGTGCATACCAGCACATCGATCTGGCGTTTCACGAACCGGTTCATGACCGATTCCAGCTCTCGGCTCGGGAGTTGGCCGTGCCCTATTGCCAAGCGAGCTTCGGGAACCAGCTGCCGTACCCTTTCCGTGAGTACATCAATCGTTTCCACCCGGTCGTGGACGAAGAACACCTGACCGCCTCGGTCGAGTTCGCGTAGAATCGCCTCCTCGAGTATCCGGTCGCTCCAGGAAAGGAGGTGGGTCACAATCGGCATCCGGTTTCGGGGAGGTGTACGAATGAGTGACAAATCCCGGATGCCTCCCAAGGCCAGGTGCAGGGTTCTCGGAATCGGCGTGGCCGTGAGCGTCAGGACATCTACCGACTCCCGGAGCTCTTTGAGGCGCTCCTTTTGACGAACCCCGAATCGTTGTTCCTCGTCCACCACCAAGAGACCCAGGTCTTTGAAGCTCACGTCGCGCGAAAGCAGTCGGTGCGTTCCTACAACCACATCCACGGTACCGTCGGCGAGCCCCTTTACTATGCGTCTCTGATCCGAGGGCGATGTGAACCGCGACAGTGTCTCGACTTTGATGGGGAAGCTGGCGAAGCGCTCCCGGAAGGTGTTGGTGTGTTGGTTGGCGAGGACGGTTGTAGGAGCCAAAACAGCCACCTGACTGCCTTGGTGGGCCACCTTAAACGAGGCTCGAAGAGCGATTTCCGTCTTCCCGAAACCCACATCTCCGCAAATGAGACGGTCCATCGGCTGGGTCGACTCCAGATCGGTGCGTACCGCCTCCCAGGCTCTCTGCTGATCCGGCGTCTCGTCGTACAGGAAAGCGGACTCCATCTCCCGCATCCACGGTGAATCGGAAGCGAACGCGCGGCCCTCGGCAACCTGTCGTTTAGCATAGAGCTGGAGGAGTTCGACTGTGGTGGCTTCGATCGAGTCGACGGTCCGCTTACGGAGCTGAGTCCACTTGCCCCGGCCGAGTTTGTGGACCTTCGGGGGCCGAGTTTCCGCTCCTGGGGTTCCCCAGCGATTCACCAACTCCAGGGCGTAGTGCGGAACCTGAAGCATCTCTCGGTCCGCATACTCGATCTCCATCGTTTCGATGGTGGAGCCCCGGTACTCGATCTGCTTCATTCCCCGGAACCGGCCGATGCCGTGGTCCATGTGGACGACGTAATCGCCCGGGACAAGCTCCGAGATCGATTCCAGGGTTGGGGCGCCGCGGAGTGGTCCCCTCCGTCGCCGATAGGTGCGGCGGAAAATCTCATGATCGGTCATGACCAGCAGGGAGCCTGGAATCCCGAAACCACCGCTGAGCGAGCCGATCGCCAGCGCGACGGTCGTGCCGAGGGGCGGTCCCCTGCGTTCGAGAAGGATCTCCTCGAGACGGTCCATCTGCCCATCGTTATCGCACAGGATCAAGACCTTCTCCGCATCCCCACGGGCCTTGTGGAGAACGCTGACCAAACGCTTCATCTGCCTCTCGATGGACGGGGGTTCGGTCAACCCCAGATTCATTATCGCGGAGTCGTGCTTGGTGGAGGCTTCGTCCGGCGATGACAGTTCGATCGCCCTCAATCCCGCCAGCTTCCTCGTCGCCGCTTCGGGGTGAAGCACCAAATCACGAGTCGGTCTGGGGGTCTCACGCCGCTGTTCGGCAGCCTGTACCTGTTCCCACAGACGTTGACGCGCCGGCTCCCCGTGTTGTCCCTCCATGGAGATCAGCAGTGCCGACGGAGGAAGCAACTCCAGGAGCGCTTGAGGCTCGGTGGATTTCGTTCCCGAGCCAGAGTCCGGTTCCTCGTCTGCTGAGAGGAGTGATATCGGGAGGACATCGATCGAATCGAGGGTGTCGGTCGAGCGCTGGGTGAGCGGATCGAACCACCGGAGCGAGGTCAGTTCGTCACCCCACATCTCCAGACGCACCGGGGCGTCTTGTCCAAAGGGGAAGAGATCTATGATCCCACCGCGCACGGCGAAGTCGCCTACATCTCGTACGTCCCGCGTACGTCCGAAGCCCATACGTCCGAGGCGTTCGACGAGACCGTTGAAGGAGGTCTCCGGGCCCACGGCCAACGGGAGAACGAGCGATTCTCCCGGCTCGACTGGCACCGGGTTCCTTTCGGCCAGGGCGCGCGACGTCGTCACCAGGAGGCGACACCGGCCGCTCAGGAGTGCGCTCAAGGCGTCTACTTGCCGAGCCGTGATCTCCACGCGGTGATCCACTGTGTCCTGCGGGAGGCTCTCCCTCTGCGGATAGGCTCGAACTCCCTTGGCGCCCAGTGTGAGGAGGTCCTCGTGGACAGTCATGGCGGCGTCCGGTGCGGGGAGCACCAACACCACGGGTTTCAAGCTTCCCAGCTCGGACAGGGCTAGGGCGAGTGCCGCTGGAGATGCACCGGGTAGGTGGTTCATGTGCACACGGGCCCCCGGTCGTGCGACCGCCGCCGGAAGGTCGGCGGATCGAACGAGGTCCCTGAATGTGTTTGAGATCAGCTCGTAACGGCCGATTTCGTCTCGCTCCGCGATTGGGGGCGTCCGGTACTCTGCCTTTTGGCTCGGCCCGGTGTGGCCACGACCAACTCTGCCACCAGACACCCCACCGCAATTAGAAGGAGCCAAAATGTAGCTTCTCTGCCTCGGCGCGCCCGGAATACCTCGGATCCCCATTCGTCGCGCCCAGGCCCTGCTACATGTACAGATCGACCCGGGAAGTGTTCCGCCACCTGACCGGGTTCCAGCGCGAGCAGGTCGGCTTCCGAGGCCGGTACGTTGACGGCAAATCTCTCCTCGGATGTGGCATCGCCATCAAGTCCGCGGGCCGTGTAGACGCCCGCGATCAAGGGAACGAATGGGGAACCGCCGTCCGTCTGCAAGCTTGTTCCGTCAGGCCGAATTACTTGGCGCACCCACGGTGGTAGTGAAATGGTGCTGCCCGCCTCGAAGTCGGTCACAGGCCAGGAGCCCACATGCGACCAGTGAACTAGCAGGGTCTCGAGGAATGGGATCATCGCGGCGTGTCCCGGCAAGTCGCTGGCCTCGGCGGTAAACGGGGAAGCCAGTACGATCGCCAGCCGGTCACCCGCATTGGTGCGCACCACCCACGGCTCACCGTCGACCGTCGAAAGGAGAGTAGAGTCGGACTCACCGGGGGGACCCTCTCTTTCCAGACGGTACCGCGACCTAACGCGGATCTCTCCAAGTAGGGAACCGGCGACCGGGTTCTGGATGTCGAGTTCGCCCACCGCGTCGTCTGCTCTCGCTCGCCACGGGACGCCGAGCAGGCCCAGCCCTTGGTTGAAGGCGGGTAAGTCCACGGGGTCCGCCGGAGGCACGAAGATCAAGGTCCGTGCGTCCGAGGGTGGCTGACCGGCCGCGGAGGCACCCTCCAGCATGGCCACTGGTCCGGTAATGTTCGGCCCCAATCTGCCCGCTTCTCGTAGCACATCGATCCCGGTGGCGACGAAACTCCCAGAGCCGCCGGAGTGAAGCACCGAGGGGGGTGGCAGCACTCGGATCGAGAAGTACCGGAGGTCGTCCGTTCTCAGCCCATCGGGGTCGAGTTCGAAGCGACCCGAATGGGACCCCTGTGATAGCTGAGGCAGGGTGAATATTCCGTCCTGTCCCCAGGGCACTCGGACCGCGCCGGCCAGCCGCCCATCCAGCTGCAGTCGCACGGTCGTCTCGTCGTCGACAGTTCCCTCGGCAGTGTCGGTCTGCTCCGGGGTCGCGTCGGCAACGGCCTGCTCCGGGTGACCGTAGCGACGGGTTGAGGCGAAAACTGCCTGGCCCGCGGCCGAGGCGGTCGTAAACCCTCCCCCGAGCTCCAGATCGACGATCGCCCCGTTGGTGTTGAGTTCCGCCTCGGGATTGTAAACGATGAGGGGCGGATCCCGGTCGGCGCTCGCCCGCGTGTCTCCGAATCCGGTCGCCTGGAGATCTGATATGAGCAATACCTCGCGGGCCCTATCGCTTGTCAACGGCAAGGCTGCCGTGGCGCGGTCCACCACTTCGTCCAAGCGAGCGGTTCCATCCGTGAGAGCGATCCGGTCCAGCTCAGCCAGGGCCCGTGCCGCCCCGAACCCGCGTGCGACTTCTCCCCCCACGCTGGGGAAGAGCCACACCCGGTCCTCCGCGTGAGCAAACTCCAGGACCTCTCGAGCCCGGTCCATCAACTCCCCGAACAGCGTGTTCTCACCCGCCAGCCGCCCTGTGCTCGCCGAGTTATCTACTACGAGGGCCAAGTCCGTCGGACGGTGGTCCGCAGCGTCTCCGCGTCCCAAGAGCAGTCCTGCCGCGGCCATGGCCAAGGCCACCAACGCCCCCGCCCGGAGCACCAGCAGGACCAGATCCGATGTGACCAGAGCCCGCGACCTTGAGTCCAGGGCCCGGTTCAGGTACCTGAGGGCGGGAAAGGAAACGCGTCGGTTCGTCTGTCGCCGCCGGAGGTGGAGCAGAATGGGCACTGCCACGGTTAGTCCCACGGTCAGCGCCCAGGCGTACAGCAGGCTCATCGCGCGTTCAACGTTGTCGCAAGAAGTGTCTCAGGGTGAGTCCCAGCGGTGCATCCGTCGATACAAGGGCGTAGTCGGCACCCCAGGAGATTGCGTTACGCCGCCATTGCCGAATCACCTTCTTTACGGCTTGCCGGTACTCCGACCGCAGGGCCGCGGAATTCGCCGCCAGCTCGTCGCCAGTCTCCGGGTCGAAGAAAACGGCCTCGCCGGCCGCCGGCAGCTCCTTCTCGCCCGGGTCCAAGATGTGGAAGATCATGACGTTGTGTCCCCGGTGTTGCAGGTACCGGAGGGCCAATCGCGTGCTGTCAGGATCAACCAACAGGTCCGAGATGAGGATTACGAGCCCTCGCCGGTGAAGTCTTCCCGCGACCTCCCGCAGAGCACTCCCAGCGTTTGTCTCACCTCCCGGCTCTGCCCGTTCAAGATCAGCGACCAGGCGTCGCCAATGTCGCCGTGTGCCAGCAGGAGGGAGGTGTCCTCGGATGTCGTTGTCGAAGGTCACAAGCCCCGTTGCGTCACCTTGCCTCATGAGAAGGAGTGAGATCGAAGCCGCAAGCAAGCGGGCGTACTCTAGCTTGGTCGCGTACCGCTCGGGGTCCGACACCCATCCCATCGACGCGCTCGCATCCAGCAGGATAGTAGCCCGCAGGCTGGTCTCCTCCTTGAAGCGCTTGATGAAGAGACGATCGCTTCGCGCATACACCTTCCAGTCCATGTACCGGATGTCGTCCCCGAGTGCGTAAGGACGGTTTTCCGCGAATTCGGCTGAGAACCCTCGCTTCGGCGACCCATGAATTCCGATCACAAACCCCTCGACTATCCCCCTCGCTACGAGTTCCAGGTGACCCAATCCTTCCAACACCTTGGGACTCTCGAGGTCGAGGCGTCCACGCTTGCGGGCAGCACCTGCGGCGGAGGTTACGGCTTGCTGTGGCATGTGTTGTGGCATGTCAGGAGACTATTCGCGAGCGCACCGAAAGGCCAAACCATGCCAACCCGTGCCACCTGGTATCGTCGTACATTATCGTTTCCGGGGGCTTTCCCGGGCCGGTCACCAAGGCCGGTCCCTTCCGGTCCCCAATCCGGTCCCTAAGGGCGTCAATCCAGGAGAACAACATATGTCGAATGAGGATCAACCGTATGTCGTAATCGAGAAGCGGGACTCCGCCGTCTCCGCGTTCTTGGCTGGCGCACTCCTGGGAGCTGGTATCGCCCTCCTCTTCGCCCCGAAGAAGGGATCCGAATTGCAGGAGGACCTCCGGACAGGCGCTCGACGGTTGAGGGAAGGTGCGGAAGGTCGCCTCACCGAGTGGACGGGACAGCTGAACGAGACCTACGGACGGGCACGCGATGGTGTTCAGGGGCAGATCAGGGCGGTTCGCGCCGGTATGCGCGAGGGAGGTGGGGCCTCGGATGCACGGGCCGATATCTCGTCTCGTTTGGACGATGCCAAGTCGGCCACACGGGCGTCCCTCAGCCGGACCGGGACGGACGAATCAGGGGACGAGGCCGCTTCCAAGGAAGGGTCCGAGGCCTGACAGAAACCAAGATAGTCGCCCGGAACCGGAAGGCTCGTCGCGAATTCGAGATATTGGAGAGGTTCGAGGCGGGTATCGTATTGGAGGGTTCCGAGGTCAAGTCGCTTCGAGTAGGGAAGGCCAACTTCACAGATTCCTACGGACGGGTCGACGATGCGAATGAGGTGTGGCTTCACAAACTACACGTATCCCCTTACGCACACGCGACGGTGGATCCACCGGACCCCGTGCGTCCTCGCAAGTTGCTCCTGAATCGACGAGAGATCGCCCGGATTCGGTCCCAGACAAGGGAGAAAGGCCTTACCCTGATCCCTCTCGACATTCATTTTCGGCGCGGATACGCCAAGGTGACGATGGGTCTCGCCAGAGGGAAGAAACACCGAGACCGCCGGGAAGACCTAAAGAAGAGGGCGATGGAACTCGACGCCAAGCGCGCCAAGCGATTCGCAACCGAGCCGTGAACAGGGGCCTGCTCTTGGTTGTCGGGCTTGCCGGAACGGTCGGTGCCGCGATCCCTGCCGCGGCGGCGCCCGCACCCCTTTTCGCCCAGACGACTTCGGATACTATTCGTCTTGAGATCGGACAGGAGATGGCGGAGGTCCTCGTCTCCAGGCACATGGGATACGCGGCTTTCAATGCCTCCGGCCTGCCGGGGCTGCTTAGGGAGCCCACCCGAAACAGCGTCTTTTTCGAGGCCCTCTGGCAAGAGACGCCGCTGCGCTTCGAGGCCGGCTCTCCATTCTTCCGATTCGGCCAAGAGACGCACCAACTCGCGAATCCTGCGTATGTGATTGACGGGGACTTCTGGTTACCGACCCAGTTGATTGAGGAGTGGATGCCCGTCATGTCGGGCCAAGTGGTGGCTGCCGATCCGGACCTTGAGGTCGCTCTCGCCTCGGACTCTGAACCCCCATCCACAAGCGAACCACCCTCCGAGAGGGTTGATCCTGAGATCCCGTGGCGGGTGATCATAGATCCTGGTCATGGCGGCCGCGATCCAGGTACCCTGGGCACTCGAAGTCGCGAGAAGGACATAGTGCTGGCGATCGCCACACGGCTGGCAGCGGAGCTTGAGGGCCGTCCCGGAGTAATCCCGATCCTGACACGAGATTCCGACGTTTACATCGAACACGACGCGCGTTCACAGTTTGCGGTGGACGAATCCGGAGATCTATTCATATCCATCCACGCCAACGCGTCGTTCTCGTCGGCTGCGCGCGGTTTCGAGACTTTCTTTCTGGGGGCAGCTCGCTCCGAGGAGGCCCGTGAGGTCGCGCTGCGCGAGAACCGCCTCCCAAGCGTGGCTGGGGCCGCCGCGCCCGTTGAGGACATTCAGTTTATCCTGGCGGGCATGGAACGTACGGAGAACCTTCGCGAATCGGGGGTTTTCGCAGAACATGTGCAGCAGGCGATCCGGGGTGTTCGCGGGCGGGACTCTCCCGATCGAGGCGTCAAACAGGGGCCTTGGTGGGTCCTCCTCGGCGCCCTCGCACAGATGCCCTCGGTGATCGTAGAGGTCGGGTTCCTGTCGCACGTGCAGGAGGAGCAATACTTGATGACGGAGCGCGGTCAGGCGGAGATCGCACGTGCACTCGCGGACGCCGTGTCGGCCTACCGGGATGACGTGCTGCGACGGTTTGCCGCGGCCGACGCCTCCACGAGGTGACACGTCCACCGGTCCTCCGCCGTAGGAGTCGGCTCCTTTCCACGACCCATGTCGCTCGCGACACCTGGTGGCTGGAGTTTCATGAACCGGACATCGCTTCCACGGCGCGACCGGGCCAGTTCATCATGTTCGGTCTCGGATTGGGCACAGGGACAAGCTGGCTCTTGCCACGTCCGTTCAGTGTAGGTTGGACGGGTCCTGACGGAGAAGTCGGCATCTTACTCCGTTGTTTCGGGGCGGGCACCACGAGTCTTTCGCGGCTCGCGGTAGGGGACTCCGCCCTGCTGCTGGGACCGCTCGGAAGTTCGTTCTCGCCGGGGGATGCCGGCGTACCCAATGGTGGGGAGACCGAGTGCGTGGCCGGCGGTGTGGGATTGGCTCCTTTCATCTTTTTTGCGGCCGCGGAGACGGCGGCGGGGAGGGATGTGAGGCTCGTGTACGGTGAAAGGGGGCGCGAGGCGGTGTTCGATCCGGCGCTCCTCGCGCAGCTGACTGGCACAGAACCGGAGCTCGTTACGGAGGACGGCAGCCTTGGACGGAAGGGACGGGTGACGGATGCTCTCGATCCGTACTCCTCAAGTCGTCTCCTGGGGTGTGGGCCTACTCCAATGCTTCACGCTCTCGCCGACTTTGCGACCCGGTACGGGCGGGATCTGCAGGTATCCGTCGAGGAACACATGGGGTGTGGTGTTGGTACTTGCCAGGGCTGCGTCGTGAAGGGTGCTGACGGGCGCTGGGTGAAGGCATGTTTGGAGGGACCGGTTTTCGACCTCCACGATCTGGACTGGAGTTATCGACCGTGAGTGGTGCCACCGAGGTGAGAACTACCGACGCAAGGCTCCGTCAACACCTTTTTGGGGTGGAATTCCAGAGTCCAGTGCTCCTTGCCTCGGGCACCTGCGGCTACGGCCGGGAGTACGAAGGCCTGATTCCGTTGGACGAGATCGGAGGGCTCGTAACGAAGGCCGTGAGCCGTGAGCCGCGGCCGGGCAATCCGCCTCATCGCGTGGCCGAGACCCCGGGTGGGATGATCAACGCCATCGGGCTGGAAAATCCTGGGCTGGAGGGGTTCATCTCCACAAAACTGCCGTGGCTGCGGGACAATCTTCAGCGCGCGCATGTGTTCGTGAACGTCGTTGGGCACTCGGCAAGGGACTTCGCGAGCGTTGTTCGCGGCCTCGACGGAGAGGACGGTTTCCTCGGTTACGAGATCAACGTGTCTTGTCCCAACGTCGACGACGGAACCCTGTTCGGGGTGGATGCGGTGGCTCTCGCGGATCTGGTCGCACTCCTCCGCAAATCCACCGATCGACCGCTGGTCGTCAAACTGACTCCAAATGTCCCCGATGTGGGCGTCTTTGCACGGGTATGCGAGGAGGCCGGGGCGGATGGTCTGTCAGCGATCAACACCTTCCCGGGAATGGTTGTGGACGTGGCGCGTCGCCGACCCATAATCGGAAACAAGTCCGGGGGTGTAAGTGGCCCGGCCATCCTTCCAATGGGGGTCTACGCAACGTGGAGGGCCCGGCATAGTTGCAACCTCCCGATCATGGGGATCGGTGGGATTCGCCATGCAGAAGATGCCCTGCAGTACATTCTGGCGGGGGCCGCGCTGGTTCAGATCGGGACTGCTTCGTTTGTGGATCCGGATGCGGCAGTCGGCGTCCACGCCGGGTTGGCGGCGTACTTGGACGAGACCGGCACCGCCCATGTGAGTGACCTCGTTGGGGGGACCGTCCCTTGAACGCGGACGCAAAAGGCCCGTTCGAGAAAGGCACCTCCGAGTCGCTCGTTGACATCGCTTCGGAGCTGTTCGCGGGATGGCATGGCACACCTCCTTCGGATGTGCGACCAGTGCCCGGCGACGGATCAACCCGCAGCTACTGGAGACTGGTTTCTGCCGACGGGACATCCGCGGTCGGAGCGCATGGGCCCGATCGGGCAGAGAACCGAGCCTTCCTGTCGTACTCGAAGAGCCTCCGGCAGTTGGATCTCCCCGTGCCGGAGGTGTATGGCGCGGACGAAGCCGCTGGCGTGTGGCTCCTTGAGGACCTCGGAGATACGACGCTCTTCGACCGCATCAAGGAGTCCCGGAGCCCGGGTAGCGATGTGTTTCCACGCAGCGTCCTGCCTCTGTATCGCCGGGTTCTGGCAATCATCCCCAAGATCCAGGTGCAGGGAGGGGAACACATCAACTTCCGGCACGCGTATCCGAGGAGCGCGTTCGACCGGCAATCGATCCTCTGGGACCTCAACTACTTCAAATACCACTTCCTGAAGCTGGCCCATATTCCGTTCAACGAGGCCAAACTAGAGAAGGATTTCTCATCCCTCGCCAGACACCTTTTGCAAGCCGAACGACGGCACTTCCTGTACAGAGATCTGCAGTCACGGAACATCATGATTCGCCCCGGCGCTGACGGTCCGGAACCGTGGTTCATCGACTATCAGGGTGGTCGGCGGGGTGCCCTGCAGTACGACGTCGCCTCCCTCCTGTACGATTCGAAGGCCAATCTGGGTGACGACGAGCGGTCTCTCCTCCTCGACTACTATCTGGAGCGACTGAGGCCCTACAAGGTGTGTTCCCGCTCAGACTTTCTGGAGTTCTGGCCCGCGTATGTTCTCGTCAGGATTCTCCAGGCGCTCGGCGCCTACGGCTACAGGGGTTTTTTCGAACGCAAACCACGGTTCTTGCAGAGCGTTCCCTTTGCGGCGGCTAATCTGCGTGGACTCATGGAAACGGGGTGGTCGGTGCACCTTCCCGAGTTGGAGGGGTGTTTGAACGCCATTCAGGAGCGGTGGGGGCGTGAGTATGTCCCATCGGCGGAAGGCGAAGGGCTCGAGGTCACGCTTTCGAGCTTCAAGTACGGGGGCGGATATCCGGAGGACACAACCGGACACGGCGGTGGTCACGTCTTCGATTGCCGAGGTATCCCCAATCCCGGTCGGCTGGAGGAGTACCGCAGATTGACTGGAAGGGACGAGGCCACAAAGGTTTTTCTCGCCTCGCGAGACGAAGTCGAAACATTTTGGAACCGAGTTAAGGGGATCATCGATGAACACGTGGCCAACTACCTGGCCCGAGGGTTCCATAGCCTGAGCGTCCACTTTGGGTGCACAGGCGGTCAACATCGATCCGTATACATGGCCGAGCGGCTCTACCACCACCTGACCGTTCGGTTTCCGGAGGTACGGGTGAGCCTGACCCATAGAGAGTCTGCCGACTGGCCACGGGAGTCCGAGTGACGGAAGCACTCATCTTTGCTGCGGGGGAGGGGCGGAGGTTGAGACCGCTGACCCAGCAGATCCCCAAGGCACTCGTGGACATTGGCGGGCAGGCTTTGTTGGAGAGGGTGGCGAGGAAACTGGTTGCTGCGGGCGCCGAACGCGTAGTGATCAACGCTCACTATCTGGCCGATCAGGTCTCGAAGTGGGCCGAAGGCGCCCGGATCGGGGCCGAGATAGTCGTGTCCAGGGAGGATCTGGTCTCTGACCGACCGCTCGACACGGCTGGTGGTTTGCGACACGCAGCCCCCCTGTTCTGTGGAGACGGTCCCTTCTTCGTACACAACGCCGACGTGTGGAGTGACGTGGATCTGGGCGCGCTCTACGAATCACATGTGGCCGGGGAGAGTACCGATGACCGCTTTGCAACGCTTGTGGTGATGGAACGCCAGACGACCCGCCCCCTCCTTTTGGACGCCCTTGGTGTGTATGGGCGCCGCAACTTGACCGAGGGCTGGGAGGAGATCGCCCGCGAACCCGTTGATGGTCCACGCCGAGTGAGGGCGTTCTGCGGGATCCACGTTCTGTCGCGCCGGGTGCTGGATATGGTGGTCGACCTCTCCGACGAATCGATAATCAAGTCCCATATGCGTTGGATAGGGCAGGGCGAGCGGATTGATGGGTATGACGTGACAGGAGCGTCATGGCACGACATCGGGACGGCCCAACGACTGGAAGAGGCTCGAATCGCCGTCTCCGCAGGGGCGACCGAGCTATGAAGGCGATCTCGGTGACCGAGCCCGGTGGTCCTGGGGTCCTGCGCCTCTTGGAGAAGAAGGATCCAGTGCCCGCCGCGGGAGAGGTTAGAGTGGCGGTGCACTACGCAGGAGTGAACCGTGCAGACCTGCTCCAGAGAAGAGGGCTATATCCCGCGCCACCAGACGCCCCGGCCGATATCCCCGGTCTTGAGTTCGCGGGCGCAATCGACCAGGTCGGACCCGGTGTACGCGATTGGTCGGAGGGTGACCGGGTAATGGGGCTCCTCGGTGGAGGGGGTTATGCCGAGAAGGTGGTAGTACCCTCGGGACAGCTTCTACCGATCCCCGACTGGATGACCTGGCGCGAGGCCGGCGCCGTGCCGGAAGTGTTCCTTACGGCCTCTGACGCACTCTTTGGACGAGGAGCCCTGGGGAAGGGAGAGGCCGTGCTCGTGCATACTGCGGGAGGTGGTGTGGGTACGGCGGCGCTGCAACTGAGTCGGGCGGCCGGGGCCAACACCATAATCGGGACCGCGTCGCAGCCCAAACTGGATCTCATCGAACAAATGGGGCTCCCAATCGACTTGGCGATCCCTCGTGAGGAGGGTTCATTCCACGAGAAGGTATTGGAATACACGGACGGACAAGGCGTAGATGTGATCATGGATACCGTCGGCGCCGCGTACTGGGACTCCAACATTCGAAGTTTGGCAACCAAGGGGCGGTTGGTGATAGTCGGAGTACTCGGGGGGGCCAAGGTCCAGGCCGATCTTCGAGCCCTCATGACACGTCGCGCTACTGTGGTGGGAACAGTCCTGCGATCCAGGCCGAAGGCCGAAAAGGCCGAGGTAACCAGGGAATTCGCGGACCGTTGGTTGCCGTTGTTCGGGAAAGGCCTACGACATGTGATCGATCGTTCTTTCCCCCTGGGGGAGGCAGGCGCTGCCCACGCCTACATGGAAACCAACGCCTCTTTCGGCAAGGTTCTCCTCGACGTGGCTGGATGACGCATTGCCCACACTCTCTGGCGGCGTATGATGGTTGTTCGTTCGCCAGCCCTACCTGAATACCTACCCGAGGGATCATGACGAAACTCTGGACCGGCACGAGCGGCTTTAGTTATGCTGCGTGGAAAGGTCACTTCTATCCCGAGAAGTTGCCCCAGAAAAAAATGCTCGCGTACTACGGCACCCAGCTCAATGCTGTGGAGATCAACAACACCTTCTACCGCCTGCCACAGGAGCACGTGTTGGAGAATTGGGCCGAGGCGGTCCCGGACGGATTCAAGTTCTCGCTAAAGGCGTCCCGCCGCATCACCCATTTCAAGAGGTTGCGCGACGTCGAGTCGGAGACCGAATACCTGGTCGGTGTGGCCTCCCTACTCGGAGATCGAGCAGGGGTCATCCTCTATCAGCTGCCTCCCAACTTCAAACGGGACGATGACCGGTTGCAGGCCTTTGTCGACGCGCTGCCCAATCCAGGAACTTCGGCATTCGAATTCCGCCACGAGTCGTGGTACGACGACAAGGTGTTCGACATTCTCCGGAGCCGGAACTGTGCCCTGTGCCTGGCGGAAACGGACGACGGGGCTGACGCGCCACGAGTGGCCACGGCGGATTGGGTCTATATTCGACTCCGTAAGGACGAGTACGAGGACAGCGAGCTGGTCGCTTGGGCGGAAGAAATACGTAAGTCGGAGTGGGGAACGGTATACGCCTTCTTCAAACACGAGGGAGCGGGCGTCGGTCCGGCTTTCGCGAGTCGCCTACAGGAGCTTGTTGACGCATGACGAAAGTCGTAAGACAGCTTCTGCTACTCAATGTCGCGGCGTTTTTTCTGCTGAATTACGCGAGCAATTCCCTCTACTACTCACTTGCTTTCGTGCCGGGGCGGATTCTGAGTACCCCCTGGTCGCTACTCACGTACCAGTTCCTGCACGCAGGATTCTCGCACCTCTTCTTCAACATGTTGGCCCTCTTCTTCTTCGGTCCCAAGCTGGAACATAGGCTCGGCTCCAGGAGATTCCTCGGACTATACATATTTGCGGGTGTGGTGGGGGCACTGGTTCACACGGGCGCGGCGTTTGGCACCGGTAGTGGGACGATCCCGATGGTAGGGGCATCGGCAGCGGTGTACGGCGTGTTGTTCGCCTATGCGAGGTTCTGGCCGCGAGACCGCGTGATGCTGTGGCTCATAGTGCCGATCCCTGTCCGGGTGCTTGTGATATTGTTCACCTTGATCTCGCTGTGGTCCGGGCTAGGCGGAGTGGGTGGGGGAGTGGCTCACTTTGCGCACCTGGGTGGGTTTTTAGGTGGATTTCTCTTCCTGTCGTTCATGGCCGCGCCCGCTCGACGTTTCCAACGTCAGGCGCAGAGCCCCTCGGCAAGGATGACGGGGCAAGACCTAACTGCGGAGTTGACGCGCATCGATCCCAACCGGCTGCATCCCGTCAACCGCCAATTGTACGCCGAGATTAAGCACAAGGTGGAGGTAGCTGGGTGGGGCGCGGTCACAGACCAGGAGCGGGCGAGCATCCACCGCTTTTCCCACAGTTCCCCACGGAGGGAGTCGGGACGGGATGCTGGTGGCCTCAGACTAGACGGGTGATATGAGAAGACGTCAGTTCGTTCGGACAGCCGTGGCAGGGACTGCAGTCGGTGCTGTGCCAGCTTTGGCGCATGGGGAAGAGCGGTCGGCTGCACTCCACACCAACCGGACCAGGCCCCTTCTGGTTGCCGATGTGTCCTCCATCCGATACCGCAACGGTGGACCCGAGAGCGCAATCGAACGTGCCTTTCGGGGCATAACGGAGGGCGAAGATCTGCTGGATGCCTGCGTAGCGGGGGTCAACATTCCGGAACTCGACCCGGCGGAACGCGGGATCGGGTACGGAGGCCTGCCAAACGCGGACGGTGTAGTTCAACTAGATGCCTGTCTTATGCACGGGCCCCGCAGATGGGCGGGAGGCGTGGCCGGACTAGAGGGAATAAAGACGCCGTCCATGGTCGCCAAGGCGGTGGCTGAACTCACGGATCATCACCTGATCGTCGGTGAGGGGGCACAGGAGTTCGCGCGCTCCCTCGGTTTTGAGATCCACGATGACCTCAACACGGATGAGTCTCGGGCTCTCTGGTTGGAGTGGCGCCGCCGGGTGGATCCCGCTCACTGGCTCGATCCGGAGGAGCGACGAAGGCCGCGGGACGGAACTCCGGAAGAATCGAACCGTTTCGGTGAGGCGGCACTGGCGGCGGGCCTCTCGATGGTCGACGATGGCCTGATTGATCCTGACTCATTCTGGGGTACGACCAGCCTCGAAGCTGTCTCGCCATATGGTGACATCTGCGGGGTTACGACCACGAGCGGACTTTCGTGGAAGATCCCGGGGAGGGCAGGGGACTCTCCGATCATCGGTGCGGGCCAGTACGTCGACAACGACGTAGGAGCCGCTGGCTCCACCGGCCGGGGGGAGGCCAACCTCTACAACCTGAGCTGCTTCATGATCGTGGAGTACATGCGACAGGGTCTAGCACCCCTGGACGCGGGAATGGCCGTGCTCGGGCGGATCCGCGACAATACCGTGGAGGCGCGGCTTCAAAACGGACGCGGGCTGCCCAACTTCGACGTCCGGTTTTTTATCCTGAACAAGGCCGGCGAGTATGCCGGCGTTGCCCTCTACGGGTCCTCGGAATCGATGTTCGCAGTGTGTGACGAGAATGGTGCGCGGGAAGAACCGCTCGAAGGCCTACTCGAAGGGTCACCGAGAGACTGACACGCCGGTTTGCTTCTAGGGAGTTAAACCAGGGTTCGATGTGCGGGATATGAATTCTGCCAACGCACTCCGCCACTGAGGCAGGAGGCTCTCCTCCACGTACATCATGTGACCGGCGGCGAAGTCCTCGCGGGCGATGTTGTCTCGCAGGTCGGGGGGTAGCCCCATCTGATCCATCGACCACACCGCTGCGAAGTAAGGCGTTGCCAGATCATACAACCCGTTGACGAGAAGAACCTCAAGCTTCGGGTTCCGCTGCAGCGCCCGCGCCAAATCCGGCGCCACGTTTGGGGTAAGGTTGCCGAAGAAGCTCCCCGAGCCCTGACGCTGCCAGTTCCACGGCCGGGCCATCCCGCTCGGCACATATTCCCGTGTCCCGTCGTAGCCCAGCTCCGCACGCACGTAGGTGTTGAAAGCCGACGTGTACGCCGAGCTGATCGCCGACGACTGCGGATCGTGGTCCGGCGTCACTTCCAAGAGGTCTCCGGTGGGGCCTGTGAAACGAGCATCAAGGCGACCGACGACCAGTCTCTCTGCCCGCAGAAGTTCCTTCTCGAACTCCGGTGCCGATACCCGCAGGTCGGCGCGATCCAGGTACTCCTCCGAAAGCCCCGTATACTCGTGCATCTGCCTCAGGACGCGGGCTCTGGTCGCAGGTTCCGTTTCGGATCCGGAAAGAAGCGCTTGGGCGTAGTCGGATAACGCCCATGCTTCCACCTCTGCCATGAAGGCCTCGAGGTTTTCTGGGCGCCCCCCGGGCAGGGCATCGTGATACGCGGCGGTGATAGCGTACGAGGGCACGTTGGTGACGTACCCAGTAATCGACCCGGCCGGGAACTGAATCGTGTTGAAGTCCAGAACCGCGGACACGAGGATGATCCCGTTCAAGTCGACATTCGCACGCTGCAAATGGCCCGCCAACACAGCAGAGCGAGTGGTACCGTAGCTCTCTCCGAGGATATACCGAGGCGAATTCCACCTCCCGTGTTCGCTCAGGAAGCGCCTGATGAACTGCGCGAGAGATGCCGCGTCCTCATCTACTCCCCAGAAAGCAGCCCCTTCGGTTTCTCCGACCGGACGACTGAATCCGGTGCCGATCGGATCCACCATCACGATGTCCGCCATGTCGAGCAGCGTGTAGGGGTTGTCGACGAGGGGGTATGGTGGCGGCGCCTGCTGTCCCACGTTCGGGGTGACGACCCTGCGGGGCCCCATAATCCCCATGTGAAGCCAGAAAGACGCCGAACCAGGCCCGCCATTATATGCGAATACGAGCGGCCGGGACGATGGGTCTCCTCCATTGGTCCGGAAATAGGCGGTGTGGTAGAGCTCTCCCGTGGCCACGCCGTCGCCATCTCTCAGTGTGGTGTTGGCGATTACCGCTCGGTATTCGATCTCCGTCCCATCGACCTCGACGGAGCGACGGGTCTCCCATCGAGATCGTTCCGGTTCCTCCCCGTTGAGCTGAGACGCCTCTTGGTAGGGCGAACCCGCAACTGGCGAAGCCGTGAGCTCGTGACCGGCCGCCGCCATGCTCCCAGCGAGCCAGAGCAAGGAGACCGAAAGATTCGATGTCTTATTCATTGGCAACTTCTTCCCCAATCTTGCGTCTTTACCACCTTCCTCAAGCGACGTGTCGCGTCTCTCGCTGAGTACGTTGTGGCCCCACTATCCCTCTCTCGAGCCACTCGAAGTGTCCGTCCATGATGTCTTGGGCGAGACGGTAGTTCCCAGCGTCGTCGTTGGAGCGGATGGCGCGGAAGAGTTCGTTGACCCGGCGTCTGCTCCCCCTGCAGAACGCTTCGGCCAACTGCTCCGCTCGGGCACCCTCCTCGCCTGGCCGGGAAGCGAGCATCTTCGCCCGCGAAGCGGCCGCCGCCATCGCAAAGAGTTCCGCCCCTATGTCTACGCAGCGGAAGAGTAGACCTTGCCGCTTCTCCAGCTTCGGTCCGTGACGCACCATGAGATGGAAGATCGTCCTCGCTAGTTTGCGACTGCGACTCTCCACGAAGCGCAGGTGGCGCGCCATCTGCCCGTGCGAGGCAAAGCGTGGAGGGAGACTCCACCCAATCCACGTCGACGGATACCAGGTGAGGTAAAAGGCAGCCACGCGGGGTAGGGATTTGATCTTCTCTGCGGTGCTGACCTTGGGGTCCACGAGTTTGCCCGCGACTTGGAGGTGCCGGTCGACCGCTTCGCGGGCGGTGAACAAGCGGAGGATCTCACTCGAGCCCTCGAAGATCCGGTTGATCCGAAAGTCCCTGACCCAGCGTTCGATGGCCACTGGTTCTTCGCCCCGGGCCGCCAGTGAATCCGCGGTCTCATAGCCCCGGCCCCCACGAACCTGAAGAGCATCATCCACCATCTGCCATCCGGTTTCCGTATTCCAGAGCTTGGCGAGGGCTGCTTCGAGCCGGATGTCGTATCCCCCGCGATCGGCCATGGACTGCGCCAAGTCGGCGATCGCGCTCATGCCGTACGTGCTGACTGCAATCGAGGCTAGGTAGTGAGCGATCGTTTCGTGCTGTCCGACCGGAACCCCCCATTGAATACGGTCCCGGCACCAGCGTCGGCACGCTTCGAGGGCAGCCTGCCCGACCCCTACAGACGAAGCCGGAATCGTCAACCGACCGGTGTTGAGTGTGATCAGCGCGAGTTTGAGGCCACTCCCCTCCTTCCAGAGGAGATGGTTCTTGGGAATACGCACGTCCGTAAAGCGGATGATTCCATTCTCCAAGGCCCTTAGGCCCATGAACCTGCTCCGTTGGACTACCTCCACTCCGGGCCAGTCGCGCTCCACGATGAAGGCTGAGATGCGATTCGTATCCGTGTGGCGTGCCATGACCACGTACAACGAGGCCATCGTCCCATTGGTGCACCACAGCTTCTCGCCATTCAGGATGAATGCCTCACCATCTTCCGAGCGCTCCACCGAGGTGGTGAGTCGTCCCGGGTCGGAGCCCACGTCGGCTTCCGTCAATGCGAAAGCACTCACGGCTCCCCTCGCCAACCGAGGAAAGAATGTCTCCTTCTGCTCTTTGGTGCCGAACATCTTCAGGGGTTGGCCGACCCCGATCGACTGGTGGGCTGACAGTAGGGCCAGGATATTACCGTCCACCGAACCTACGACGCGCATCGCGTTGGCATATTCGGTCTGATTGAACCCCAGACCACCGTATTTCTCATCTACCTTGATGCCGAAAGCCCCCCGCCTGGCGAGTCCGTGAACCACGTCGGGTGGGATCTGTCCCTCACGGTCGATCTCGTCCGAGTCGACTTCGTCCTTCAAGAACAGGCGCAGTCCCTCGGTCCATTCCCTCGCTCGGTCAGAGATAAATGTGTCGGGATCCGGATAGGGGTGGATGGCGTCGAGCATGAATCTGCCCATAAAGAGATTTCGGACGAATGTGCGTCCCGTCCAGTCGGTCTCCCTTGCCGATTCGGCCAGCTCACGGGCTTCTTCCGCGCTGTGCTTTGTACGTTGTTCGGTGTCTGATTTATCGGGGGTCATTACTCTTCTCCGCTTGGTGAGTCAGAAATCAAAAATACCCGAAGCGGGGAGGCCCTAACAACCGCCCCGCAAACGTCCGAGACGGGCCCTGACTGTGGCCGAATTGAGGCCCAGCTTTCCAGCGTGGCGTACAAGGGCCGTCAGATCCACCGGGTAGATGTTCCGCCGGTTCGGGTCTCCGTCCGGAGCCCGTCCAAGTGTTCCTTCCGACGCGGCCGGCGCCGTCCCTATCCCCGCCACGTCCAGGGCCTCCAGCTGCCGGTAAACGAATGCCTTTGATCCTGTGCTCGGTAGTGCGTCGGGTCCCATCTGCACGGCGGACTGGATTGCGGGTTCGTTGGACCCCAGAAAACCCTCGGCACGCCATCCATCCTCCGAGGGAGGGTCGGCCAGTCGCTGCCGTGCTTCGGCATAGCTGGCGGCGATGAAGTAGATCTGTGACCATGCAGCGAACTGGGAGAAGTCGCTGCGGAGCTGGTATGCGCCCGTCTGGAGATCCCGTATGTGGAGGGCTTCCGTCCGCACCAGTCGGGTGTACTCGGCGAGACGTCGTTCCCTCTCTCCGCCTTCGGCAGTAAGGGCATGCACGAGCCTCTCTACCCCCACGAGGCCCCACGCGATGCCCGTGGAGAAGAGCGGGCTGGTGAAGGAAACCGTGTGCGGGAGGGGTGCCCAACCCTTGGTTGCGGTCGGTATGGCCATGCGTTGCAAATGCCGGGCCGATCCTATGGGACGCACGGGGCGCGCCGTGCTTAACTGGCGTTGCAGGGAAGGGTACCGTACGAGTAGCTGACTCCAGGCTTCCGAGGGTGGGGCCCGGAGCAACGCTGGTACCGAGGGATGGCTGTAGTCCAGGACGAAGCCCGCAGACACCAACCCGGTGTCAAAGCGAAGTACATACATCCACCCCTCTTCCAACAGGTGGTGCACTGCTGCGCGCTCCTCCGGATAGGGAGAATCGCCGAAATATGCCTCCGGTGAAGAGTCGACGAACGAACCGACGTTCTGAAAGTGGCCAAACACCAGGCCCGTGCGTAGGTGGCCCGAGGCCGCACCGGAACGACGGTCTTCGAAGAGATGCCCGCCACCCGAGCCGTCCACCACGAAGTCGGCCTTGATTTCGATGGGTCGTCCGGCGCGGCTACAGTGAACGGTCCAGTCACCAGCCGTTCCCGTGATGCGCTGCACGTCACACTCGTCTATGAGGCGCACCCCTTCTTCGACCGCCCGCTCCACCAGATGAAGATCGACGTCTGCCCGCAGCCAGTGTGAGTCAGCGATCTCATCATCGGGGCTCGCGGCTACGAGTAGGCGCCGATCGTTCTGCGGCCCGTTTCGGTACTCTTCGCCGGAGAGATGACTGTAGAACGAGAACCCGCGTTTCAATCCGTGGGTTACGTTTGGCAGCGCCTCTTCCCACCGGCTCCAGGCGGCCATTGCGTCCAGGTCCGGGAGACCGAAGTCGCGGGCCATTCTCTCCAGGCAGATCGAGGCGAGGGGTGTGGAAGATTCTCCGAGAGCAAAACGCGGGTGTTGCGACCTCTCGAGGAGAGTTGCCCGGAGGCCGCGCGCCTGCAGGGCACGGGCCAGTATAGATCCCGCGAAGCCCGAACCCACGATCGCGATACGTTCGTTGCTCAACACCTCGGGTTACGGTTTCTGACCATTGGATAGGAGACATTCGCACTGAGGGGGTCGTGCGGGGCTTTGAGCACGGTTCATCGACTTGATCGCGGAGAGGTAATTCTCCCGGCACGCACCGCAGGGCGTCCCGACCTGGTCGAGGTCCCACAAGTCCACCTCCACCAATCCGCCATCGCCATCATCCCCACTCTGTTCCAGCGACATTCGGAGTGCCTGTTCCAGGTGCGGCAGCTGCACCTCGTCCACGTCGTCTGACTTCCGCAACGCGCGTAGGGTGCCGCTTTCGGTTCTTAGGGGAATGAGGCTGACCCGGCTGGCTCCTGCCTCGAAGGCTGTCCTGGCCGAACGCGCGGCCCAGAGTGCAAACTCGTCCGCAGGGATCCACGGCAACCCCACCAGAACGAAGACCCGCACGCCGATGTTGCGGTCCGCCAGCCACCGGACGGCATGCTCGAACTCGGCCAAAGACATTCCGTCCTTGATGCGGTCCAGCGACGGGTGAACTGTTTCGAGCCCGATCCCGACCTCCAGCCGCCCTTCAAGGGCGTCGCGGAAACGAGTGCACGCGTCTCCTACGAGCTTCGGATGGCATTCCACGGTGACTCGTGTGAAGGGTGTGCATAGCTGGGCGATATGATTGAGATCTCTCTCGGGCACGGCTCGCCGGTCGAAGAAGTTGCTGGCGTTGTACAGCTTGAGAGCCCAGTCGGGGCCGAGCGGAGCGTGAGCTTCGAAGACGTCCGACAGTTGGGCCGGTATGGCGCCCTGCGGCGTGGGGCCGTCGATCGTGTACTGCCACAGGTCACAGAACAGACAGGTGAAGGGGCATTCCGCCCCCGTCAGGAAAACCGTGAGGACGTTTCGTTCCTCCTGGTACAATCCCTTTTCTATCTCAAGATGGGCGCCTTGGGCTCGCCATGGATCGTGCCGAGGTTTTTCCTCCCGGGCGCTCCTGACCCTACGTCGTACTTCTGAGTTCAACCTTGCAGGGGCCGCTGGTTTCAGCCGTGAAGGGCCGCGAACGCCGTCCGGTACGTGGATTCGGGGTGCATGGTGGGTTGGTCCGAAGCCGCGCGAGCGAAGGCGCCGTGTTGGAATCGACGTTTCTCAAACACCGGCATGTCCATTCCCAATACCGCGCGTACTCCGCGCGCGACCACCTCTCCTTTGAGATCGTACAGGGCCTGATGCGATCCGCCGGTCAGCTCATCAAAGGGTATCCTTTCCGACACGTCGATTACCCGAGGCGATTTCAGCGGAGAATACAATTGGAACCCGAGCCGGGATGCCGGCTGATGACCTCTGACGCAGCTTCGCCCCAGTCCCCCCGAGTACGTCAGGGAATGCTTGACCGCGTCCACGCCCCAGCCCTCGTGGTATAGCATACGGTTCGTAACGACGCTGCGAATCGTCAGCTCCGGGTTCTCCTCGATCGGGTAGTCCTTGAGGTTTTCGTCCCCTCCGTCCCCGTCTGCCAACAAACTCCACGTCGGATACCGATCCCGAATCCCTTCCAGGAGCGCCAGTTGTACCGCAGCACACTCTACGTCGAGTGGCTTGTAGTCTTCGATCACCGACACGGCCCGGATCGGATCCACGTTTTCTTCGTCCACCTCCACGATTTCCATGTACATTGAGAGTCCCGTCTGCTCCAGGAACCGGTGTGCCTGCAGCGAGTCGCGTCCGCCGTGGCCCACGGACAGTGTGAACGCCTTCAGCCGGGCTGGATTGCCGCCCCTGGCCAAGATCCCGTGGTGGAGTAACAACAACACCAACCCGCTGTCCACTCCTCCCGAGAATAGAACGCCGATCGGTTGGTCGGGCGGGACGGATTCCAACCAACCGTTGACGTCCTTGGCAACGGCTTCCACGTACGCCCTGCCGATCAGGTCGAGGTCTGTCCCAAGTCCCCCGTGTGGCGGGTCGAAAAACCTGTGATGAACGGGATTGGGGTCCGGGCACCCAACCAACTGTAGCTCCGTTACATGATGGCACGGAATCATTCGGGTGTAAGAAGGGTGAAACTGGTCGGCGAGTCCTTCCTCAACCAGGCGTTCGGCAATCGCGTCAATGCGGTCCGCCACGATCAGCATTGGGCCGGAAGCCTCCTTGGCGAGGAAGTATCGAAGGGGTCGGTCCAGGCTTCGAGCCATTCGCACGATCTTTCCCACCCGGGCCACGAGGGCAAACGAACCCTCGAGATCTTTGATTCCATCGGCCCCTTTGTCCGCTAGGCGGTTACGTGCCTCATCCGGGGTAAGGCCTCGCAAGGCTTGGGAGTCGTCCTCTATGAGGTTCACCACCCGCGCGATGTAGGACTCTCGCATTATCCCTCCGTTTGGTCCGTCATTGATTACGTCTTTCCCGCTGTTTGCTTCCCGCCAAGTGAGATTCTAGCCGTCATCCGTTGGCTGGCAACTTGCGCCTCAGCGAGTACCAACCTCTTCTGCGCTTCCGCTCCTGACGATCTGCCGCCACGGGATATCCGGGTTTGCACGCCTCGGGCCTTCGCTTATCTGCGCCGCAGCCTCGCCATCACGAGCGGCGAGAAGCATTTCCAGCAGGTACGCGGAGTCGTCTCGTGGCATAGACGACCCGCGCGGATTCAAGGATCGCCTTCCGGCGAATGTAGTTTCGGCTCCCCTTGATGGCGGCTCGACTGACCAGATAGACGTTGCGGGCGAACAGATCGGCCAGTTCCTCCTGCATCCCGGCCATGCCGAACAGGCCCGGCGTGCGCACCGATTTGAACCGGATCAACACATCGACGTCGCTGTCCGGCCCGAAGTCGTCGCGAAGCACGGAACCGAACAGCGCCAGTTCCCCCACCTCCCACCGGTCGCAGAACGCCTCGATGGCACTCATTGACACACCGATCCGGGCCGCCAACCGCTCGCGGTCTTGGACAGCTCCGGTTTCCCTTCGCACCGAGACGCGGAACCTACCCTTGTCTTCAGAAGTTCGTCGCGCCATGATCGCTATCGCCGGGCCCCGCTTCTGGGTGGCCCCCAATGCCTTTCTCCGTCTCTTGACCGAGGCAGGGTCTCCGCAGGTGGGATACCGACTGCCTCGGCCACCATACCAAGTTTCGGTGGTTCCGCGCGAGCCATCAAGCGCAGGGACTCGTTCGATCGCAGATTCACGAAAGCTGTGAGCCGCAGATTCTCCCGATGCGGCTACACTCCGCAACCGCACACTTGGGAGATACCAACCTAGGGGGCTACGGCAAGTTTGCCACCCACGCCCTGTTGGCTGGCAAACTTGTGACGCTGATCCCTAGGAGCTCGGCCGGTTGGAACTTGCACGCGCCACCCAACGTACAGGCACCATACGGTCTCGGTTACTATCGTTCTACGCCACGGCTTTGCTCGCCCCCGAGACTAGAACACAACTCTGGTAATGCCATGTTCCATCGAAACACTATGAGACATTTGTTTGCCACAGGCCTCGCGGTATCGCTGTTTACCGGCTGCTACCTCGACGTTGATCAGGACGCCGTAGCAGAGGAAGCCGAAGCGGTACGCGAATCGTTAAACGATGCCGCCGAAGATGCAGACCGGGGACTCCGGGGTCTTATTGACGGTGTAAGGGAAGCCCTGAACTCCGTAGAGACGTTCCTGGATGGGGAGACCTTGGTCGAACGGCCATTGAACTTCCGAGAACTGTACGACTTCTTGCCGGAGCGCTTGGGTTCATTCGAACGCATCGACAGGGAAGGGGGGACCGGCGGCATGCTCGGTATTCGGGTGTCGGGTGCCGAAGCTGACTACGAAGCTGCGGACGGGGCGGATCTTGAGATAGGCCTCGTTGACTTTGGAGCGGTGCCATGGGCGGGCTCCGACGAGGCAATGGATTGGTTGGATGCGGAGATCTTCGAGGAGAGCAACAGTGGGTGGAAGCGGACCCGAGACTACAAAGGGTACCCCGCTCTGGAGGAGTTTTCTCGCGGATTCGACGACGCCACGAACCGTGGCCGCTGGCAGCTCCATTATTTGGTCGCAGGCCGCTTCTTGATCGCCATTGAGGCCGACGAGGTTACCCTGGACGAAGGGCGAGAGCTTGCGGATGAGATCGATACCGAGGGCCTCGCTGACCTCCGCGAAAAAGAAGGGGAGCCGCGGTCCGTTTCGCTCTAACTGGCGATACGGACCGGGGTCCGAACGATCACACCGGGTACCCCGGCCTCCTCAAGTCTCTCGTTGAAGGCGGCTACGTCGGTATCGATGATGTTCTGCAGCGTGGAAAGCCACTCGCCTAGTTCGGCTTCCAGCTCGCTTGCCCTGACCGCAGCCACGGCGTTTGGCCGGTCGTACGTCGATCCGATGTAGCCGTACAGATTAGCGATCTCGTTGTCGAGCATGGGCGGGAAGTTCAAGGGGTCCTGACCCGCCTCGTTCTTCACCTGGAAGAGCTCTACTTCGACGCCGGTCAGCTTCTCGCCGGCCTCATCGGAGAGTTCCTTGAACTCATCTCCATACCCCGCCTCTGCCGCCGTCTCCGCAACGTCCGCCATTTGGGACCGTAGCGAGCGCGCACTGCGGACGGCGTCGTGAGCGTTTTGCAATAGCTCCCGAACCCGAACCATGAGATCATGCTGCTCCTGCAGATCCTGGACGGTGACCTCGCCAACGATTCGGGGGTCGATTTGCACCTCGAGCGGCTGGACCTGGGTTGCGTCGCCGACCGCCAAACTCACGGTGTAAGAACCCGGCACCGCTGGGACTCGTCCCGTGAACCCCCAGATGCGGGCGCCCTGAATGAGGTTGGGTCCCTCTTCCTGGATGTTCCACACCATACGATTCAGACCACCACTCGTCTGCAATCGGTCAGGGGACCAGGTGGAATTACGTCCAATGGCCGCCTTTTCTTCGTCGCTCCACGCGTTCGGCCGAGACGAATAAACCCGCACGACCTCGCCACGTTCGCTCGCGAAGGCCAGGTCCACTCTTTCCTCAACACCCTCGGCCAAATCGAAATAGACCGCCGCTCCCCCCGGAAACACTCCTTGGGCCCGAATCGCATCCCGCGGTGCATAAAGGTGTGACTCGGCCGCGAGAGTGGAGTTCTCCATCTGTCGGAGCGGAGAAATATCGTCCAGGATCCAGAACGAACGGCCCTGTGTCGCCAATACGAGGTCTCCCTGGTGAACGTGCATGTCGGTGATCGGCGTCACCGGAAGGTTCTGTTGGAAGGCCCGCCAACCAGCACCGCCATCAAAGCTCACGTACAGTCCCGCCTCGGTACCCGCGAACAGCAGTCCTTCTCGGACGGGGTCCTCCCTCAGTACCCTCACGAAGTGGCCTTCCGCGATCCCGTCGTCCGAAAGACGAGTCCACGACGCACCGTAGTCGTCAGTCCGCCACATGTAGGGGGTTTCGTCAGACATTCGATAGCGGTAGACGGCGACGTGGGCACGTCCCGGCCCGTGGGCGGAGAGATCGATCATGTTTACCGTGGAGTACTCCGGTAGGTCCGGAGGCGTCACGTTGGTCCAGCTGGCTCCATTGTCTCGGGAGATGTGTATGAGTCCATCATCCGAACCCGCCCACAAAACACCCTCTTCGTGCGGTGACTCCTCGAAGGCGAATACTGTGCCGTAGACCTCGACCCCGGTGTTGTCCCACGTGATGCGCCCGCCCGCGTAGTCCTGCCGCTCGACGTTGTTGCGACTCAAATCGGGACTAATCGTCTCCCAGGAGTAGCCGCCATCGGACGTGCGGTTCACATACTGAGACGCATGGTACACAACGTCCGGATCATGGGGAGAAATACGGATTGGCGCGTTCCACTGGAAACGATGCTTTAGCGTCCTCGGGGCTTGCCCGAGCTGTAGTTGCGGGTAGAGGAGCATCTGCCTGACGTCGCCGGTGCCCCTGTCCACCCGGTTGATGCTTCCGCCATAGCATCCGGCGTAAGTCACATTGGGATTGCGGGGGTCGATCGCGATGTGACCACTCTCGCAACCACCGACAGCCGCCCAATGTTGAGCGGGTTGCACGGCTGGCATGAAACGGCTGGGTACCATGATCGTCGAGTTGTCCTGCTGCGAGCCGTATACGCGGTAGGGGAACTGATTGTCCACAAACACTCGGTACATCTCGGCGGTGGGCTGGTTGTAGTAAGTCGACCAGCTCTCGGCGCCGGTCGTCGTGACCTGCCCCCCGCCATCGTTTGCGACCACCTGGAAGTCGGGATTCTCGTAGTTGATCCAGAGGTCGTGCACATCCCCGTGCGGGACGCCGTACCCCTGCCAAGTAACCCCGCCATCCACCGACTTATTGTAGCCGACGTTCAGGGCGTAGACCGTATTCTCGTCCACCGGATCGGCGTAGATGTGCGTGTAGTACCACGCCCGCTGTTGCAGCCCGCGATCCCGGTTGACACGTCTCCAGGTGTCCCCGCCGTCTTCGGAACGGTACACTCCGCCTTGATCGTTCGGCGCCTCAATCAGGACCCAAACCCGGTCCGGGTTCGCACGAGACACCGTGACCGCCGACTTGCCCACCAATCCTGTAGGGAGGCCGCCCTCCAATTTGTCCCAGGTGTCCCCTCCATCCTTGGATCGGAAAACACCGGACTCCTCGGAACCCGAAATCGCCGTCCAGGGCTTCCGTTCACCCCTCCAAGCGGATGCAAACACCACCCGCGGATTGCGTGGATTCAAAGCCAGATCCACCGCGCCGGTGGAGTCCGAAATGGCCAGTACGTGTTCCCAGCTGGCCCCGCCGTCGGTCGTCCGGAAGACGCCCCGCTCCGGATTAGGCCCGAAGGGATCTCCTAGTGCGGCTACGAAGGCCAAGTCTGGGTCGTCCGGGTGTACTTCGATCCGCCCGATCTGTCCGGCTTCCGGCAGTCCTACGTGGACCCACGAATCGCCACCGTCAGTACTCCTGTATACGCCGACCCCCTTCGACACGTTACCTCGGATGCAGGCCGAGCCCGTCCCTACCCAGATGACGTTTGGATCGCTGTCGGCGACGTCGATGGCACCAATGGATCCGGTAGCGAAGTATCCGTCCGAGATGTTGCTCCAGTTAAGACCGGCATCGTCAGTGCGCCAGACGCCTCCGCCTGTGGTGCCCATGAAGTAGGTCAAGGGCTCTTCAGTGATTCCGGCTACTGCAGTGCTACGCCCGCCCCTCGGAGGCCCGATCGATCGGAAAGTGAGCGCGGCGAGGTCCGCCGAATCCGGGGCCACCGCCTCTTGGGCGTGTACGGCGGAGGGCAGAAGGACCGATGCCGGAGACGCCGGGGCGAAAACGGCTGGAACGATAGTGGCCGTTACGATCAGGGAGAGATTACGCATCCGACTCTTGCTCCTGGGAATGGCTCATTGGGACGCACCGATCAGAGGCTGCTCACCTCCTCGGCAATGCCCGCCAAGGCTTCGGCAGCGTCCCCAAAGTACATGCGGTTGTTTTGGAGATAGAAAAGTGGGTTATCGATACCGGCGTATCCCACGGAAAGCGAGCGCTTAATGACTATGCACGTCTTAGCCCGGTCGGTTTCGATGATAGGCATGCCGGCGATGGGACTCGACGCGTCGTCGCGCGCCAGTGGATTGACGACATCGTTGGCCCCGACCACCACGGCGACGTCGATGTTTTCCATATCCGGGTTCACGTCCTCGGGCTCGCAGAGCTCTTCGTACGGTACGTTGGCTTCTGCCAGCAGCACGTTCATGTGACCCGGCATCCGTCCTGCCACTGGATGGACGCAATACCGGACCGATACCCCGCGTGCGGTCAACATCTCGGCCAGCTCCCGGATCTTGTGTTGAGCCTGCGCCACGGCGAGCCCGTACCCCGGCACGAAAATCACGCGGGAGGCGTAGCCGAGGAGGAGTGCCGATTCCTCAGCGTCGATCGGTGTGGCGATCCGGTCACCGTCAGCTGCTTTTCCGCCCGACGCAGCAGTCGTCCCGAACGCACTGAACAAGACGTTCTGGAGCGAGCGATTCATGGCACGACACATGATGCTCGTGAGAATCAACCCGGATGCCCCCACCAACGCACCCGAAATAATGAGCGCGTTGTTTTCGAGCACGAAGCCGGCGGCCGCAGCGGCGAGCCCCGAGTACGAATTGAGCAGAGCGATGACGACCGGCATGTCTGCGCCCCCAATGGGGATGACGAAGAGCACGCCCAGAACCAGTGCTGCCGCTATGAGCCCCCAGAAAAAGAGGGGGGATGGTTCGACTCCCACGATGTAGACTGCCGATACGACCGACACGATCAGGACGACGATGGCCGCCAACCGCACGAGTGGGTTGGAGATTGCGTTCCCGGAGACTATCCCGCGCAGTTTACCAAAAGCGATGAGGCTGCCCGAAAGGGTGACGGCCCCGATCAAGGTCCCGGCCACAATCGAGACTCCCGAATCCAGAGTCAGGCCAGCGCCTCCGATGCCCGTCCGGTCAAGGAATTCTCCGACGGCGACCAAACCGGAGGCCGCACCTCCGAACCCATTGAAGATCGCGACCATCTCCGGCATCTCGGTCATCTTCACGGTCCGGGCCATTATGAGCCCGATCAACCCTCCGGCGGCCAAGCCGGCGATGATCCAAGTGAAGCTGAGACCCTCGCTGAGCAGCGTTGCGATTACGGCCAGAAGCATGCCTACGGCTGCTAGACGGTTGCCTCCGGCGGCGGTGCTCGGATGCCCGAGGCGCTTGATCCCGAGGATGAAGAGGACAGCCGACGCCAGGTAGGCGAGCGGAATCAAGGTGGAGATGCTCATGCCTGTTTTCCGTCCTTGCTCTTGAACATCTGGAGCATTCGGTCAGTGACCATGAACCCGCCCACCACGTTGATCGTAGCCAGGACGAGCGCTGCGACCCCGATCCACTGCATCAGCTGGGAGTCGCCTGCCCGTCCCACGACAAGGAGGGCGCCCACGATGGATATGCCGGAGATCGCGTTGGAGCCCGACATGAGAGGCGTGTGCAGGGTCGGCGGCACCTTGGTGATGAGCTCGAACCCGACGAACATGGCGAGCACAAACACATATAGTCCGATCAATAATGTTCCGGTTTCAGTCATTCAGAGACCTCGTGCTGGGTCTGGCGTGTGTTTATGTCCGGCATCTTCTCGGGCATGGCGCTTTCTCGGATCTGTGTGGTGTGATAATCCACTCAAGACTGGAACCGTATTTCGCCGGCGTGGGTCACACAGGAGGGGCCGATGACATCGTCCTCCAGATCCACGGCGACTCCGTCTTCCCCGATCAGAGGCTTCACCAAGGCGACGAGATTGCGGGCCAGGAGTTGGCTCGCATGAAGGGGGACGCTTGATGGTACGTTTAGCGGAGCCAGTATAGTTACTCCATCCTCCACCACAGTCTCGCCGGGCACGCTCAGAACGCAGTTGCCGCCAGCCTCGCCAGCCAGGTCCACGATCACGGAGCCGTGTTTCATCCCCCGAACTATCTCCTCCGTAACCAGTTTGGGCGCCTCCCGTCCGGGGACCAGAGCGGTCGTGATGACCACGTCGGCTCGGGTTATGTGTTCGGCAAGGAGCTCTCTTTGCCGCGCCTGTTCGTCCTCGTCAAGGGCCTTTGCGTACCCACCCTCGGTCTCGGCATCCTCCGGAGCACCCTCCTGCAGGTCGACGAATTTGGCCCCAAGACTTTCCACCTGCTCCCGAACGGCAGCCCGAATATCGTACCCCCAGGTGTCGGCGCCCAGCCGTTTGGCCGTGGCAATCGCCTGCATGCCGGCGACGCCAGCCCCCAACACGAGCACGCGGGCTGGAGAAACGGTCCCTGCGGCGGTCATGAGTAGGGGGAAGATCTGCCCGAGAGCATTGGCGCCCAGGAGGACGGCCTTGTACCCGGCCATATTGCTCTGCGACGAAAGGGCATCCATCGCCTGCGCTCTCGTTATCCGGGGGACGAGCTCCAAAGCCAGCGTTGTGACCTCGTGTTCCGCCAGCGACTTGATCAGATCCGCGTTGTGGTGCGGATCCATGAGTCCCGCCAGTACCGCGCCCTCCTTCATCGAGGCGACGTCGGCTTCGCTCGGGGGTCCCACCTTGAGGACAATGTCGGCGCTCGCCAGGAGCTCCCCCCGTTCCGTGTGCAACGAAGCCCCCGCCTGTTCATAGGCGCCGTCTGTAAACCCCGCGCTAACCCCGGCCCCTGCCTCGACAGCGATACTGGCATGGTCCGACGCCAGCCGCTTCGCCGAATCCGGCGTGATCGCCACCCTCTTTTCGCCAGGGGCTTCCTCCCTGGGTGCGACAATTGTGATACTCAACGCTGGATTCTCCGGTGGTGAATGTTTCCGTGCACGTTCCGGGCCGGAATCTTGGGGAAGTTGAGCCTGCTTCGCAATGTATCGTGCTGTCCAATGGCAAATGAGTAGACCCAGTCAGATAGGCTGCTGCTGGCCAAGGTGGACGAAGCCTTCGGCTATCTCTCAGGCCGGCAACTAAGCACGTCCGGTGGCGCCAGTACCACGTCCACGGCGATAAACGCTTCACACGCCCGTCGAACATCTCCAACGGCTACATGACGGTGTCCCAGCGGTAGTTGGAGGTTTGGTCGAGAGGCGGGAGGGAATGGTGGCTCCCCCTGCGGGACCTGAAATAGGATCAGGGGTCGCATGAAACCACACCCACAAAGGGAGATCACCATGAAGAGAAGGTACGGAGCGAGGCGGGCCGGCAACAAGCACGTGGATCGGAAGCGCCAGGCGAGGGAGCTGTTCGTACGAGATGGCCAGCACCTGTTGCCGCTGGTGGAGCTGGCTATCGGTACGGCCAACGCGATTGACGAGCTTGCACAGACGGTGGGGCACGCGGCAATCGAGGCGGTGCTTGAGTTGAGCGCGATGGAGGTGGCGGGCCCGAAGCGGCCGGGCAAGCGTCGTGCTGCCGGCCAGGTGCAGTACCACGGACGACAGGGGGGCCGGGTGTATTTGTCGGATCGAGCGATCGGAGTGGATAAGCCCCGGTTGAGGCGGCCTGGGGAGGGAGAGGTGCCTGTTCCGGCGTATGAGGCTCTACGGGAGCCTGGTCCTTTGGGGGAGCGGATGCTTGGATTGTTGCTGGGGGGTGTGAGCACGAGGAGGTGATCGGTGAGATGGCCGAGACGGTGGGTGTAAGCAAATCGTCTGTGAGCCGCCGGACTGTGAAGGCATCTGCGGGGCGGCTGAAGGAGCTGGCCGAGCGTAGGCTGGACGATCGGGACTATCTGATTGTATACGTTGATGGCATCCAAGTAGCCAAGCATCATGTACTTGTGGCTCTGGGGGTGGACACTGGCGGGAACAAGCAGGTTCTCGGTATGCGGAGTGGTGCCAGCGAGAATGCGGCTGTGGCGACTGCCCTTTTCGAGGATTTGGTTGAGCGAGGTCTGGACCCGATACGGCCGCGTCTGTTCGTCATTGACGGATCGAAGGCTTTGCGGAAGGCGGTCACGCAGTTCTTCGGCGACGCCGGCATGGTGCAGAGGTGTCGGAACCACAAGATCAGGAACGTGCTCGGTCACCTTCCGAAGGAGCTTCACGAACAGGTTCTGGCTGTTATGCGGGGGGCCTTCAAGCTGGGAGCCCACGACGGCGAGGCCAGGATCAGGAAGCTGTCCCAGTGGCTTGAGGATGACCATCCGCACGCAGCTCGGAGCCTACTGGAGGGCCTGGAGGAGCTGTTCACGATAAACCGGATTGGCCTTCCGCCCTCCCTGAGGCGGTGCCTGGGGACGACAAACGTGATCGACAACGCGCACTCGGGCATGCGTCAGCGGCTGCGTCGCGTGACGCACTTCAGGGACGGAAAAATGGTCCTACGCTGGGTCGCTTCGGCCTTTCTGGATGCCGAGTCGAGGTACCGTAGGATCATGGGCTACGACCACCTCTGGATACTGAAAGCCCATCTGGATCAACCCCTCAAACCGGACTCTTGCCCAACAGACGACCCCGTCGCAGCATGATTCGACATCATCGGAGCCACCCCACCTCCAACTACGATTGGGACACCCTCCGGTCGAGCGTCACCCGCCGAAGCGACATGGATTGGATAATGACATACTCAGGCCCCGGCAAGTCGTTCAGGGACGGTATCAGCCTGCTATAGCTGGCAGAGATGTTTCCGGACGAGGACGCGGCAAGGATATGGTTCGAGTACTTGGTTTGGCCGGACGGTGTGCGGTATTGCCCAAGGTGCGAGAGCGAGAATATGTGAGGTGGTCCCGGTTTTTTGGACAGGTGGTTAAGGTGGATTCCTGTACGGAACAGGAGGCACCGAGATGGCCAGAAAGAGGCGACGATTCACGGCGGAGTTCAAGGGTCGTGTGGCGCTGGAGGCGCTCTAGGAGCGCGACAGCGTGCAGGCGATCGCGACGCGATATGAACTTCATCCGAACCAGGTGAGTGCGTGGAAGCGGCAGCTGGTTGATGCCGTGCCGGAGGTGTTCGCCAGGGGCGGCAGACGGAAGCGTGTCAAGGAGTATGAGGAGAGGCTCCGGGACCTGCACGCCAAGATCGGGGAGCTGACGGTTGAGCGGGATTTTTTTCGGCGCGGATTGGAGCGCTGAGCCATGCAGAGCGGAAGGGGATGGTCGCACCGGGCAGACGGCTGAGCGTGTCGAGGCAGTGCGTGTTGCTTGGAGTGAGCCGGTCGTCGTACTACTACCGGCCTAAGGGGGAGAGCTGTGAGAACCTGGCCCTGATGCGGCGGATGGACGAGCTGCACATGGACCATCCGTTCTACGGCAGCAGGCAGATGATGCGGCATCTGCGCCGAGAGGGTGTAACGGCGGGCCGGCACCGGGTGCGGCGGCTGATGCGGCTCATGGGGATGGAGGCGACCTACCGGCGGCCGCGCACGAGCATGCCGAACTCGGAACACCGGGTCTTCCCCTACCTGTTGCGCGGTCTGGAGATATCCCGGGCGGACCATGTCTGGTGCGCGGACATCACGTATGTCCCTGTCAGCCAGGGGTTTTTCTACCTTGTGGCCGTGATGGATTGGGCCACCCGGCACGTCCTTTCCTGGCGGCTGTCCAACACGATGGATGCCACGTTCTGTACCGCTGCTCTGGATGAGGCACTCCGCCACGCGACTCCGGAGATCCTGAACACGGATCAAGGCTCTCAGTTCACGAGTGCGATCTTCGCCGACCGAGTGCTGCAGGCAGGAGTAGCGTTCTCTATGGACGGTCGCGGCCGGTTCCTGGACAACATCTTCATCGAACGGCTGTGGAGGTCACTGAAGTACGAGGCTGTGTACTTGCATGAGCTCCGCGACGGGCTGGACGCAGAGCGGATAATCGGCTCGTGGGTGAACTTCTACAACGACGTACGACCGCACTCGACGTTGGGCGGCCGGACGCCGGGCGAGACTTACCGGAGCGGGGTGGCAGCATGAGAAGGGCGCGGCTCGTGCCTGGCATCCCCAGGCTTCGTCTGCACACCGGTTGGGTGTGTACCAGTATGGCAAGGAGCGTCTACGTGGCTGGCTTGACCTCGTTTGGGTCGGGCGCGGGGCCAGGCGCGGGGCCAAGGGAGGGTGTCCCAATCGTAGTTGGAGGTGGGGTGGCTCCGATGATGTCGAATCATGCTGCGACGGGGTCGTCTGTTGGGCAAGAGTCCGGTTTGAGGGGTTGATCCAGATGGGCTTTCAGTATCCAGAGGTGGTCGTAGCCCATGATCCTACGGTACCTCGACTCGGCATCCAGAAAAGCCGAAGCGACCCAGCGTAGGACCATTTTTCCGTCCCTGAAGTGCGTCACGCGACGCAGCCGCTGACGCATGCCCGAGTGCGCGTTGTCGATCACGTTTGTCGTCCCCAGGCACCGCCTCAGGGAGGGCGGAAGGCCAATCCGGTTGATCGTGAACAGCTCCTCCAGGCCCTCCAGTAGGCTCCGAGCTGCGTGCGGATGGTCATCCTCAAGCCACTGGGACAGCTTCCTGATCCTGGCCTCGCCGTCGTGGGCTCCCAGCTTGAAGGCCCCCCGCATAACAGCCAGAACCTGTTCGTGAAGCTCCTTCGGAAGGTGACCGAGCACGTTCCTGATCTTGTGGTTCCGACACCTCTGCACCATGCCGGCGTCGCCGAAGAACTGCGTGACCGCCTTCCGCAAAGCTTTCGATCCGTCAATGACGAACAGACGCGGCCGTATCGGGTCCAGACCTCGCTCAACCAAATCCTCGAAAAGGGCAGTCGCCACAGCCGCATTCTCGCTGGCACCACTCCGCATACCGAGAACCTGCTTGTTCCCGCCAGTGTCCACCCCCAGAGCCACAAGTACATGATGCTTGGCTACTTGGATGCCATCAACGTATACAATCAGATAGTCCCGATCGTCCAGCCTACGCTCGGCCAGCTCCTTCAGCCGCCCCGCAGATGCCTTCACAGTCCGGCGGCTCACAGACGATTTGCTTACACCCACCGTCTCGGCCATCTCACCGATCACCTCCTCGTGCTCACACCCCCCAGCAACAATCCAAGCATCCGCTCCCCCAAAGGACCAGGCTCCCGTAGAGCCTCATACGCCGGAACAGGCACCTCTCCCTCCCCAGGCCGCCTCAACCGGGGCTTATCCACTCCGATCGCTCGATCCGACAAATACACCCGGCCCCCCTGTCGTCCGTGGTACTGCACCTGGCCGGCAGCACGACGCTTGCCCGGCCGCTTCGGGCCCGCCACCTCCATCGCGCTCAACTCAAGCACCGCCTCGATTGCCGCGTGCCCCACCGTCTGTGCAAGCTCGTCAATCGCGTTGGCCGTACCGATAGCCAGCTCCACCAGCGGCAACAGGTGCTGGCCATCTCGTACGAACAGCTCCCTCGCCTGGCGCTTCCGATCCACGTGCTTGTTGCCGGCCCGCCTCGCTCCGTACCTTCTCTTCATGGTGGTCTCCCTTTGTGGGTGTGGTTTCATGCGACCCCTGATCCTATTTCAGGTCCCGCAGGGGGAGCCACCATTCCCTCCGCCTCTCGAGTAAACCTCCAACTACCGCTGGGACATCGTCCTGGAGGAGCCAGCCGTTGTTGTAGCGTTCGATGAAGGCTCCGATCACCGCTCTGGCCTCCTCGAGGGTTTCGAAGTCGTGCAGATGGATGCACTCCTCCTTGAGCGTCCGGAGGAAGCGCTCGGCGACGCCGTTGCACTCCGGCTCGCCGACGTAGGCGGGTGTGGAGCGAATGCCGAGCCACTTGATCTCGGCCTGGAACTGCTTTGCCCGGTACTGGGAGCCCCAGTCGTGCCGCAGACCGAGACCCAGGGCGATCGCCTTGCCGAAGCCGCCCATGTGGTTCCGCACCCCCTGGCGGACCGGCTCCAGCGCCGCCCAACGGTCGCCCGTCTTCGCAACGTGCCAGCCGACGACGTCCGAGGTGCAGTGGTCGACGGCCGCGAAGAACCAGCACCAGCCCTCCGCCTTCGTCCAGAACCGCGACGCGTCCGTGCCCCAGAGCTCGTCCGGCCTCCCGGTCCGGATCCGGCCGCTGTGGGTCCGGTCCCCGCGGGCATGGCCGCGCCGCACCGGCACCAGCAGCCCGTGCTCCCGCATCAGCCTCAGCACACGGTTCTTGCCGACCCGGATCCCCCTGGCCGCAAGCCGCACCTTCACCTTCCGGTGGCCCTCGCCGAGGAACGGACTCGTCTTCAGCACCGTCCGGATCTCTTCCGCCCAGCTCTTCGTCACTCAGTGCCGTCTTCGGCCCGCGCTTCCCCGGCTCCCGACGATCGGACTCCGGAGGTCGCCCCCGCAACGCGTACACGCTCGAACGCGCCACTCGCCACGCCTCGCACACCATCGTCAGCGGGTACGGCCGCCTCGTCGCCGGACTCACCCGCCCAAGCGCCTCAAGAGCTTCCTCAGCTCGTCCCCGTACCCCCTTTTTTCGAGAAGCTCCGCCTGCAACTCGACCCGCATCGTCATCTCCCCCAGCTTCGCCCGCGTCCGCATTAGCTCGCCTCCCGGCCGGTTCTTCTTCAGCCCCTCCTGGCCCCCTTGAAAGAACTCCCGCCGCCACCGCTCCAGCTCCGGCGGCGCTACCCGAATCTCCCGGCTCACCTCGCCGATGTCCTCCCCCCGCAGCAGCCGCAAGACCACCTCCACCTTCCGCTGCGCGCTCCACCGCTTGGGGAGACCGGCCCGCCTCCCCACGCTGCCCGCGCCGTCCCGTTCGTCCGTCCTCCGCGACATCCCCTGCCTCCTATCTCTTGAACCCCGGATGGGTTGCTAAACCACTGTCCAGAGAAACCGGGGGCACTATAAATGAAAAATGAGTATGAGTAGGGAGCTGGTTTCCAGCGGGGGGTGAGCATGAACGGGAGTAAGATCACATCATGGGGGTATGATTGTGATACTCTCGACAGAACGAATCCGCACGCTTGAGGATCTTCGCGCCTTTCTGGAAGGAAGCAGGAAGGGCGAGGCAGCTGCCTTCGGCTATACTCTACTTTCTACTTGCCGGACAACAGATTGCCGGACAACAGAGTCACGGGTAGCTTCAGCAACCAATCGTTTGAGGATCTTTCAAGATCTTCTGAATTGAGGTCCCACCGCACAAAGGAGCCGAAACATGAAATGGCGCAATTTACTGACACTTATGGCTACGGCCACGGTAGGAGCCTTAGCAGGGGTGGCATTGGGTTTGACAACGCCGACCCAAGAAGGGGTTGCGCAAGCGGGGATAGCGTTCTGCCGCTGCTCAGACGACGGCTCGGGAAAGTACAAATGCTCCGGTGACCATATGGCCTGCCTGACAGGCGACGAGTGGTGCATTATCACATGCATTGATACCTGATAAACAGCGGTGCTTCCCGCGTCGCTAGTTCTTATCCGTTTGTTTCGGGTCGCGACCCTAGTCGCCGGTGTGGGCGTTTTCGCTTGCGCCAATGGCCACGACGGGGGTCCAATAGACAGGCATCATGATCTCACCGGAGCCCCAACCGGCGATCTCATGTGGGCCTCCAGCCCGTGGAGAGGCGTTGCCCAGCTTGAGGAAGACCTAAGAATTGGAGAGTTGGATGGACCTGATGAGTACACATTCGGTCATGTAACAGAGATCACACCGGCGCAGGGGGGTGGTTTTTTCGTCTTCGACTACAATGTGCCTGTCCTGCGACTGTACGATCATGAGGGTCAGTTCGTCAGGAACTTGGGTCGCGTGGGACAGGGGCCCGGTGAGTATGCCGGCGCCGTCTTGGGCATGGCGGTCCGAAGCGATGGTCATCTCCTCGCCTACGACATCAGCAATGGTAGAATCAACATCTATGGCCCCGATGGCGAACCGTCCGGCGAGATAAGACCCAGAATCTCCAATGGCCTTCACATTGACAGAGCCCTATTGCTGGATTCGTTGGATCGACCTCTCATCAGGATTATGACGGGGACGGAGTGGCCGCCTCCGGTTCCTTGGCCCGTGGGTGTTGTGGCACTCGGACTTGCTGGAGAGGTTCGTGACACGATTTGGCCGCCCGCCATACAAGGTGAGCCCCCCCAAAACCCGGGTCGTGATGATCCAAGGAAGATCTGGGAGATCACTCCTTATGCTACCGTGGTTGGGGTTAACGACGCGCCTACATTCGAGATTCGTCCCGATACCGGAGGCGTGATTACCGTGTCCGGCCCGTTGGAAGCAGCGAAAGGGCGCGCGTCGTACGAAGGAGATCTGGTATACTGGGGGTTCAGAATCGCTGAAGGTGGGCGTGTCTGGGTAGATGTTAATCCGCCCGCGGAGGAGGAAGGGCGAGCACGCACCGACGCGGTTTCGGTGTTTCATGTCTTCGAAGCGGACGGTAATTATCTGGGCGAGGTTCACGCGCCGCCGCGCACTGAGCTCAGGTGGATCGGACCCCAAGGGGCTTACGGAGTGCAGCTGGGCGACTTCGACGAGGAATACGTAGTGCGGTTGATCCTTCGCGCACCCTCGATCTGAGAACCAGCGTGTTAATCGACCCGCGTGAACTCGGTGTAAACCAGAACGACCGAGGTTTAATGCGGTCCCGGGCAGTCGGAGACGTTGCTGGTTGGGTAGGCCCTGAACTGGCTGCCCTCTAAGTCAAGCTAAGCGGAGAGGAGGATAATCCCATAATGCCCGCTCGAAGGCTGTCCGAGCCGCTTGGAGGGGGACTTCGGCGATGGATCGTGCTCTTGATCGTGTTGTTAGTCTCGGTAAGTGCGTCGTACCTGTTAGTGGGCTTGGTTGCGTTCACTAACGAGCAAGATCACGGAAATCCTGTTCCGGCGCGACCCACCACCAACCCACCTAGCGCACCGTTCGCTTCGGCCCATGGACGTCATTTGCTTGCCGTCACGATCATAGCGTCCGATTGTGGCTGGTCTTCCCATCCCAGTACAATGAAGGCAATAGGGAGCGTCAGGCGCCGGCTGACAGCGGAGCACGGTGAACGGTACGCTAAGGTGAGCGTTGTCGGTGTTGTCCTGGACGAAGATCTGGAAACAGGCATGCGGTTTCTGAGGGATATTGCTGGCACGGAACTGGAAAACGCTTTCGACCAGCTGGTTATGGGCGGCAGCTGGCTGAATGAGCAGTTGATGCAATTGGTTTGGCGGAATCCGGCCATTGAGGCGGCAACGCCTCAACTGATCCTAGTCGAGAGGACGGTAGATACGTCTGCGTACGAATCGATTGGTGTGATTGGTGCCGGTGAAGACATCATAGTCGGAAATATTATTGGAGCAGGAGAGATAGAGGAGTGGATCGAACAGCAGGTGCCAATCAGGCCGGATGCGGTGGCTCCTCGATAACCGCGAACGACTCCCGAACGCGCTCGACACAAGTACAATGCGCAATTTCGGTAAGTTTTTGAGTCACCGTTTGTTCGCGACCCTATCAGTGGCGCTTGGCCGGTCGTGGGAAGGGCGGGTTGAACACGTCGCTGTCCTCCCGCGCAAGGACTTGGTAGATTGTGTGTCTCGACAGCCCGTAGCGTATGGCAGGCCGGAAAACGTACAATCTTGAGTGGCGAGCGAGCCATGACCAGTGCTGTCCAATGACAAATGAGTATGAGCGGGGAGCTGGTTTCCAGCGGGGGGTGAGCATGAACGGGGGTGTGATCACATCATGGGGGTATGATTGTGACACTCTCGGCAGAACGAATCCGCACGCTTGAGGATGTTGGCGCCTTTGTGGAAGGAAGCGGAGGGGCGGACATCATCACGCCTTTGGACCGCGAGTCTGCCTATGCGTTCATCGAACGGACGCTCGTGAGGTTCCGCTACCACGTAGGCCTCCACAGGAAGGGCAAGGGGTTGGTCAGGAAGTTCCTCGCCAAGGTCACCGGATACTCCGACGCCCAGCTGACCAGGCTCATCGCTCAGCAGCGCCGTACAGGCCGCATCCGTGACTATAGGCAGCGTCCTCCCGCCAAACCCCTTCCCAACGGTGTATACCCAGTCAGATAGACTGCTGCTCGCCAAGGTGGACGAAGCCTTCGGCTATCTCTCAGGACCGGCGACCAAGCACCTCCTCTGGCGCCAGTACCACGTCCACGGCGATAAACGCTTCTCACGCCTGGCGAACATCTCCAACGGCCATATCTACAACCTCCGCAAGCGCAGACGCATGGGACCCTCCAGAGGGCGCTTCCGACCCTCCTCCAGCTCTCCTTCGATCGGGCAACGAAGGAGACCCAGGCCCGAGGGCCGGACAGCCCGCTTCTCAAACGATGTTGCCGGGTTCCAAAAGCTAATCGCCTGGATCGGTCCACAAGTTAGCCGCATCGCCTACGAACCCACTGGGCCCTTCACCGCAACTTCGAGGATACCCTCTGCAAGGCCGAACTTCCACTTTACAAGATCAGCCCCACCAGGTCCGGTGCTTCGCCAGATCCCAGGGAGGTCAGACCAAGACCGACGCCGTTGATGCCCGGATGCTGGCGACGATGGCCGCCGCGATACGCGGCCTGCGCCCAACGGCGGCAAAGTCCCCCGTCGACCGCGACCTTGCAGACCTGCAGCAGATGCGCGATGCGTTGGTCGGCGACCGGACCGCTATCGCCAACCGGAACAAGCACTTACGCCATCCCCTCGCCAAACGCCTCAACCACCGTCGACTGGCCCAGATCGAGTCCCAGCTGAAGCTCGTCAACGCCGAGATCCACAAGCTCCTCAAAGACCATGAGGAGCTGAAGCGCCGGTTCGAGATACTCACCTCGATCCCCGGCGTATCGACCATCACAGCCGCAGGACTCATCGTTCACATGCCCGAACTCGGCAGCCTCACCGGCTCCCGTGCAGCCAACCTCGCCGGGCTGGCCCGTTGATCCGGGAGTCCGGCACCTGGAAGGGGCAGCTTCACCCGCAGGTCGCCATCACGGCCGTCATGCGGAAGCTCGTTGTCCTGGCCAACGCACACACTCCTCCGGCAGGACCGTCTCTGGAAATCTCAACCCCGTACGGCCACATGAACAAACGGTGCCTTGCTCGTTGCGCCGGAGGGCTACCAAGGGACAATTTCGGGGTAGTCAACCCCACCAAGTGGCTGCGGCAGATAACCGCACCCGGCACCCTCAACTCCCCCCTGTAGCATTAGGAGGTCCAATGCTCCCCTCTTCCCGCCGCATAAAGGCCCTCGTTCCCTTGTTCACAGTTTGTGTCCTCGCCATCGGCGCCATCGGCGCGGGAGGTCTGGCCGCTCAGGGTACGGGTGCCATTGCGCTAGCTGTCGCGCCACTCCCCGAGGAAAGCGATCGGGCCGCAGCGACGGTAATCGAGGTCAAGGACAACGTGGCGACGGTCCTGCGGGAGGGATCGGGCAGCTTCATCTGCATCACTGATACGCCGGGAGATAGGCGTTTTCACGCCGCCTGCTACCACCAGTCGCTTGAGCCGTATATGGCCCGCGGCCGCGAGCTGCGTACCGAAGGCGTGGATGGGGCGGAGAATGTGGCTCAGCGAGTGGAAGAGATTCAGACAGGCACGTTGGAGATGCCGCCTTACGCGATGCTGCACCAGATATTCGCCGATGCGGATTGGGATGGCGACAGCGAGACGGCCAACCATATCGCTGTCATCTACACTCCCTTTGCCAGCGCCTCCGACCTCGGTCTCCCGACCAGGCGCGTCGCCGGTCCCTGGCTCATGAATGCGGGTGAGCCGAACGCCCACATCATGATCACTCCGTAGCGAGCCGTAATCCGGTAGTGGCCGATCTCACGAGACACCGGCTCAGCTCACTCCTTCTGAGTGCTCTGCGCCGTCGGGGCTTGGGGTTCCGGGATCTCTTCGAGGGTCGCCAGGAGCCCCTCACCTGGTGCTTTCGGGTCGCAGCGTACGACCAGTCCGAACTCGACATTCTCGCGGCGGGGGTCCTGGACGCGCTCCACGCTCCGTGCGCGAGTGTGGAACTGTTGGTCGATGAGCTGGCCCTCGGGATCGTGAATATCGGGGTCGACGCTCTGTCGTCCTATCTCGTAGGTCACGATGGGCGAGACCCTCCGCTTGAAGTTGATCCCGAGATCATGCTGGGGTTCGTGCACGTCGACGTGACGCCACCGGCTCTCTGGTTCGAGGAATGGGTTTCGCACCCCGGGGAGAATGAGCGCCTCGCCTCCAGGATTACGCGAGTAGCGCAGCAGGTAGGGGAGGTCTCGGATGCGGTCGAGGTCCATATCGAGGGTGCGGTGGACCCGAGCAATGCGTGGGACGAAGGTTCGGACAACGTGCGTCCGGCCGGTGTGGCCATGCACTTCAGCTTCGACATTCCACTCCAGGACTGCACCGCCCGAAGTCTGACGGCGGTTTTTGACCGAGCCGCCGAGGCCGCGTCAGCCGCTGGCGAAGCCATGCGGACCGTGTTTCGGGAGGAAGCCGGATAAGGCGTCTCATCGTCCTTCTTGCATTCTCGACAGCCTGCGATGCATCTACGTCGCCGGTCGAGATCGAGTGGACCACGAGGGACGGATACAGGGACCGTCCACTCCAATACACGGCTCAGGGATCGCGCGCCCTGAGTCCCCTTTCTCCCTCTCGTACGGGCATCGAAGCCAAGGTGGAGGTCTCCCTCGAAGCGCGCCTCGCAAACCGTACCCTGGTGCATGGGACCGGTGTGGCACTGGGGGACGTAGATGGAGACGGCTGGGTGGATGTTTACCTATGCATGCTCGGAGAGAGCAACGTTCTCTACCGGAACCTCGGAGGGATGAGGTTCGAAGACGTAACGATCGGGTCCGGTGCTGCTCTGGGCGACAGGGTCTCTCGCGGCGCAGCCTTTGCGGACGCCGACGGGGACGGCGATCTGGATCTTTTCGTTGCGGTGCACGGAGGACGGAACACTCTGCTATTGAATGACGGCACAGGCTCTTTCGAAGAGGTTGAGGCCGGCTTCGAGGGCGAGTGGGGGAGCGGAACCGTGACTGTGGCCGACGTGGATGGCGACGGAGATCTCGACGTGTACTTCGCCAATTACAAGACGATTCAGGGGGATGATCTATTCAGCCCCGAGGCACGTTCCCTGCGGGGAGTGGTGCAGCGGATCGGAGATAGTATTGCCGTTGAACCTCCTTGGGACGAGCACTACAGAATGGTGTTGGAGGGAGACCTGGTGCGCCGCTTCGAGCTCGCCGATCCAGACGAGTTTTACCTGAACCAGGGTGATGGCCGGTTCCAGAAGGTCGAGTTCGACAGCGGGTACTTCCTGTCGGAGGATGGGTCCGCGTTGACGGGCCCCCCGAGGGATTGGGGTTTGACCGCGCGGTTCTTTGACGCGGACGATGACGGGGATCCGGATCTCTACGTGGCGAACGATCTGGGGAGCCGAGATGTCCTGTGGCTAAACGAGGGCGGGGTGTTGAGGGCTGCGCCTGGACGGGCGTGGAGAACGGAAAGCTTCTCATCAATGGGGGTGGATTTTTCGGACGTGGACGGAGATGGGGACACAGATTTCGTGACCGCCGACATGCTCTCGAGAGACGCTGAAAGAAAGCGGCGTCAAGTATCGGGATTCACGCCGGGTGGGGACGGGCCGGGCGAGACAGGCGTGCGCACCCTGGCCGGACGGAACACCCTGCAGCTCAATAGGGGGGATGGCACATGGTCCGAGGTAGGGCGTCAGGCCGGCATCAATGCGTCGGAGTGGACGTGGGGAGTGATGTTCGCCGACATCGATCTGGATGGGTTTGAAGATCTGTTGGTTACCAACGGCCACGCGTGGGATCCCTTAGACGGCGATACTCAGGAAGCGCTGCGGGACGGTCGTCTGACCGCCGACTGGAGAGATGAACTGGGGGTTTTCCCTCCCCTGTCCGTGCGTAACCTCGCGTTCCGAAACAGAGGTGACGGGACGTTTGCGGAGGTAGGGCGAATATGGGGATTTGGTGATGAGGAGAACGCCAGCCACGGCATCGCAGCCGCGGATCTCGACCGAGATGGGGACTTGGATGCCGTTATCACCCGGCTGGATGAACCCGCCATCGTGTTTCGTAACGAATCGGAGCGACCCAGGGTGGCTATCCGGGTATTGCCGGAGGATGGCGGTACGCCGCAGGCGATTGGGTCCCGGCTCACGCTTCGGGGTCCGGACGGGAGGATTCAGCTGAGGCAACTGACGGGGGGAGGCATGTACCTGTCCGGCTCGGATCAACTCGTGACATTGGCCATGGGAGGCGCAGAGGAAGCCACGGTGGAGGTCCGTTGGCCCTCGGGGACGGCGCGATCTATCGAAGTCGTTGCCGGCCGCGAATATGAGATTGGTCCTGGAGCGGGTGAGCCGGCGTCGAGTGCGCTGGTGTCGGGTGAGCTCTCCCGCGGCGAGGGGACATCGGGAGAGTCACTCGGCGCCGAACCGCTATTCGCCCCGGGAGTCGAAGTGGCCTGGCACACCGAATCTGTTTTCGTGGAGTCGGAACGGCAGCCCTTGATCCCCACTTCTCCCGGACGGGCTGGCCCCGGCTTGGCCTGGGGAGACGTGGATCAAGATGGGCGCATCGACCTCGTTATGGGTGCGGCGCGTGGCGGACGTGCCCAAAGACTCCGGAACGAAGGTGGAACTCTTGGCAGCCCGGAACCCATCGGCCCCGAAGCACTCGGAGATCACACATCTGTCCTAGTCCTCCCAGGTGAGTCCGAGCCGATCGTCATCGCCGGCGTCAACAATTGGGAGGCCAATGACAGGACGGCGGGGGGCATCCAGCCAATATCGATACTAGCTGGAGATCCGGATTGGGGATCGCCTCCACCAGCCCCTCTCCGGCAGGGTGCGGGGCCGATCGCGGCGGGAGATGTGAACGGAGATGGTGCCGTTGACCTTGTAATCGGTGGCAGATCGGCACCTGGGACGTGGCCGATGCCCGCAGCTTCCAGACTGTTGCTCGGTTCGGCCAGTGGCTGGTCGGAGGACCCTCAACTATCGGCGTCCCTGCAGGCTTTTGGGGTCGTTTCGGGTGTAGTGTTTTCTGATTTTGACGGCGACGCCGACCCCGACGTGCTGCTAGCGCCGGAATGGGGTCCCCTGAGCCTGTTTGAGAACCGTAACGGCACCCTGGAGGAGGCAACGGAGGCATGGGGTCTGGACGATTGGCGAGGCCGTTGGAACGCAGTTGCCACCGGAGACTTTGACGCCGATGGACGTCCTGACATCGTGGCAACCGGGTGGGGTTCCAACACTGGAGGTGTAGCGAGCCCGGAGCGTCCCCAAGGAGTCGCGGTCGGAGACTTTGATGGCAACGGTCGCGTGGATATCATCGAGTTTGAAACCGACGAGGATGGCCTCCGGCGTCCCGTGCGGAGTTATCCATCTCTCATAGGGGCGATGCCGTTTATACGTCGGAACGTCCCCACCTTCGAGTCCTTTTCGCGAGCCTCGGTGTCTGATCTCCTGGGACCGGATAGGGAAGGGGTGATGGAACTCGAGATCAACACGCTCAAGCACGCGGTGTTCCTCAACCGGGATGGAAGTTTCGAGAGGATGGAGCTCCCTCTCGCCGCCCAGGTGGCGCCCGCGTTCGGAGTTGCAGTGGCCGACTACAATCGCGATGGCCACGAAGACATATTTCTGGCTCAGAACTATTTCGCGACACCGGTGGGTATCGACCGTTACGATGCTGCTCGTGGACTCGTCCTCCTCGGCGACGGAAAGGGCGGGTTCCGGGTACTCACTGCGGCGGAGAGCGGTATCGTGGTGGACGGTGACGCTCGGGCAGCCGCCGTGGCGGACTTCGATGAAGATGGACGGATAGACCTGGCAGTGACTCAGAATGGGGGAGCGACTGTGGTGTTTCGGGGTGCCGGGGGCAGCAGCGGTCTACGCGTTAGGTTCCCCGACGGTTTGCGCATACCAGGCACCCTCGGGGCTCGTCTGCGAGCTCGGTATGCCGACGGCACGCTGGGTCCCCTCCGTGAAGTGCAGGCTGGTGGCGGCTTCATGTCTATGAACGGATCGACCCAGATATTCGGGAGGCGCGCTGAGATCGAATCGATCCAAGTGCATTGGGCACACGGCTCGGAGGAATCCTTCGACGTACCGGCCTCGGCGACCGAGGTGGTCGTGTCTCTGAAGGGTGCGGATCGACGGTGAAAGCCCCTCCGTGTGTATTCTCGGTTTGTTTGCTCCTGTCTCCGATACTCCTCCACGTCGGGTGCGATGGCTCCACGGAGGTAGCTCCGGGTACGGCAGACATGGAGAGCAGATTGCTGGCATTGGTGGCAGATGCAGATCCTCTTGTTGATGAACAACTTAACACAGCTCGGATAAGCTATTTTCTCGGCCTTCCCGAGATAGATAATCCGCCGGCGATGCTGCTCCGCAGCGGGGTGATTGCCCAAGAGTTGATGAACGCCGGATACACCAATAGTGCGCTGGAACAGTTGGTTACTATCCGGGAGCTGGGGCGAAACGAGGAGGCGCCACCAGTCCCCGGGTTCTACGAGACCTTGGAGGAGTTCATAGGCCTCGGCTTCCTGAGGCAAGCCGGCGAACTTGCCTGCCGAAATACCGGTGCGGGACTTGTGCGACCACCGTGCTGGCGACCCGTACCCTCGGCCCGGGCGGTTCTTCTTCCCGACTCCGCTCGGGTGGCGTTTGCGGCGGCGGCCGACTGGCATGCAGCCATGTTGGACCGTAGACCTGAAGACCTACGGGCACGCTGGCTCCTCAACGTAATCGCCTTTCAAACGGGAACATGGCCGGACGCCGTACCGCCGGAACACAGGATCCCGGAACAGGGTTTCGGTGGCCCACACCAACAGTCGGACGGAATGCCTCTCCTGGAAGACGTTGCCCCGAGGGTTGGCCTCGATGTGGTCTCACTCTCCGGTGGTGGAATAGTCGAGGACTTCAATGGGGATGGCCTGCCTGACGTCCTCGTGTCCTCTCGCGGCCTGCTCGATCAGATGCGGTACTTCGAAAGCAATGGCGCAGGGGGGTTCGTCGAGCGAACGGAGAAAGCCGGACTGCGCGGGCTCGTCGGCGGACTCAACATGGTGCACGCCGACTACGACAACGATGGGGATGCGGACGTCTTCGTGCTCCGCGGCGGGTGGCTGGTCCAGGGCTATCCCAACTCACTCCTCCGCAACGATGGCGGGTTTTTCTCCGACGTAACTCTCGAGTCCGGGATCTACTCCGAGCACCCGACCCAGACAGGCGCGTGGGGCGATTTCGACGGTGACGGGTGGTTGGACCTGGTGATTGGCAACGAATCCAGGGACGCGCGCACACACCCTACCGAGCTGTTCCGCAACAAGGGGGATGGCACGTTCGAGGAGGTCGGTGCGGAGGTCGGACTCGGGTTTGCAGCCTTCTCAAAGGGGGTGGTGTGGGGAGACTACGACAACGATGGCTTGCTCGACCTCTATTTCTCGCTACTCCATGCGCCCAACCGGCTCTACCGGAACCTTGGGCCTGATGCAAACGGTCGATTTGGGTTCGAGGACGTAACGGCGTCAGCAGGTGTTTCCGAGCCGTCGGCGAGCTTTCCGACCTGGTTCTGGGATTTTGACAACGATGGTTATCTCGACATCTACGTTGCCGGATACAGAGCGCAAACGGGTGATCTAGTTAGGGAGATGGAGGGGGTCCCCCACGGGTCGGAGCTCCCGCGCCTCTACCGAAATGTGGGAGACGGCACTTTTGCCGATGTCACCGAAGCACAGGGCCTCGATCGTATCATGTACGCCATGGGGTCGAACTTCGGCGACTTCGATGGCGATGGATGGCTCGATTTTCTCGTCGGTACCGGCGATCCCGACGTACGGCAGTTGATGCCCAACCGAATGTTCCGGAATCTGGGCGATCGATTCGTGGAGATCACGGGGGCGACCGGGGTCGGGTCTCTCCATAAGGGTCATTCAGTTGCTTTCGTGGACGTGGACAACGACGGGGACACGGACATCCACATTCAACTCGGAGGGGCGAATGAGGGTGATATATCCCCGAACGCTCTCTACGAGAACCCGGGGTTCGGAATGCGCTGGATCGCGCTGGAGTTGGAGGGGGTGACCGCCAATCGGTCGGGGATCGGGGCCAGGGTCGACGTATCGGTCCCTACTCCCAACGGCGAAGTCCAGCTCCACCGCGTGGTTGGCACCGGCGGCAGCTTCGGGTCCAATCCGCTGCGTCAGGAAATCGGTCTGGGTGCCGATGCAGTGACCGCCACAGTTAGGATCGTCTGGCCGGGATCAGGAACCATTGACGAGTGGGTGGATTTGCAGGTGGATCAAGCGTACCGCCTGAGGGAGGGGAATCCGGTAGCCGAACCCGTAACCCGTCCGAGGATTCAACTGGGAGGGCGTTAGGTAGAGCGCTTTGATCCCGCCAAAGAAACGGAAGAGGTAGAATCATGATTAGTCAACGATATGGGTCAGCTGCGCTCCTCGTGCTTCTCGCGATCAGCATTGCCGCGGTCGGCTGTGGTGGGGGCGAAGCCGAGTTCAACATCGATCATGAAAAGTACGAACTCGCCAACGGTCTCGATGTGATTCTGCACGTCGACAGGTCCGACCCAATTGTAGCGGTCGCCATGACCTTCCACGTCGGGTCCGCCAGGGAAGTCGAGGGGAAGACGGGATTCGCCCATCTCTTCGAGCACCTGTTCTTCCTCGACTCCGAGAATCTGGGGCCCGGCGGGCTGGACCGTCTCATGAACCGCATCGGCAGCTCCACCAATGGCTCCACCAGCCGAGACCGCACCAACTACTTCGAGGTCGTCCCGGCCGACGCGCTCGAGAAGGCACTGTGGGCGGAGGCGGACAAGCTTGGCTTCTTCATCAATACGGTGACGGAAGATGTCGTCGCCAAAGAAAAGCAGGTGGTCAAGAACGAGAAGCGGCAGGGCGTTGACAATGTGCCGTACGGTCACACGAACTTCGTCGTCGATCGGGCCGTGTATCCAGAGGGCCACCCCTACCGCTGGCAGGTGATCGGATCGCTGGCCGACCTGGAGGGCGCCACTCTCGCCGACGCACAGGCCTTCCATGCGGACTGGTACGGTCCCGGCAACGCCACCCTGGTTCTGGCGGGCGACCTCGACGTCGAGGCTACGAAGGCGTGGGTCGAGCGCTACTTCGGCGAGATCCCCAGCCGCGATACGCCCGAACGCCCACCCGTTCCCGAGGTCGAGCTGACGCAGGCTCAGCGCCTTATGCACGAGGACAACTACGCCCGCCTCCCCATGCTGACTCTCGCCTGGCCGACCATTCCGACATTCCATGCCGACGCCTACCCGCTCGCCACGCTTGCCGCCCTGCTCACGGACGGAAAGACATCTCCCTTCTACGAGGTCATCGTGGAGGAGGACCGCGTGGCTCCGGCTGCCTCCATGTTCCACCTCACGCAGGAGCTGGCGGGACAGATGCGGCTTTCCGTGCGGGCGTTCGCCGACACCGATCTCGACACAGTGCTGGCGAGTGTGGAGCGTGCCTTCGCTCGGTTCGAGGAGGAAGGCATCTCGGATGAAGACCTGGCGCGCGTCAAGGCCGGGGAGGAAACCGGCTTCTACCAGAGCATGTCGAGCGTTCTTGCCAAGGCCTTCCAACTCGCCCGCTACAACATCTTCGCCGGTGACCCCGGGTACGCGGGAACAGACGTCCAGCGGACACTGGCGGTCACCCGTGACGATGTGCTGCGCGTATACGAGACGTATGTGAAGGGAAGCCCGTGGGTCGCCGCTAGCTTCGTTCCAATGGGCCGGCCGGAGCTCGCGCTGGCGGGTTCAGTGACGGCGGAGGTAGTAGTTGAACCCATAGTGCCCGGCGCGGAGGCACCCGTGGAGATCACCGACCGGGGCGACATCGCCATAACGCCATCCGTTATCGACCGTTCGGTAGAGCCCCCCTTCGGTCCGCCCATGACGCCCTCGGCTCCGACCGTGTGGACGGCCGAGCTCGCAAACGGAGTTCATGTGAGCGGCATCGAGGACGACGAGACACCGTTGGTCCAGTTCGAACTCCGGCTGCGGGGCGGTCTGCTGCTCGAAGACCCAGCGACGGTAGGCTCGGCATATGTCCTGGGAGAAATGATGACGGAGGGAACCCGGGACCGGACGCCGGAAGAGCTGGAGCAGGCGATCGACGACCTCGGGGCCTCCATCAACGTGTCGTCGGGCACCGAGTCGTTCGTCATCAGCGGTTCGGGCCTGCGGCGCAATCTGGACGCGGTGCTGGGGCTGGTGGAAGAGATCCTCCTCGAACCGCGGTTCGACGAAGAGGCCTTCGCCCTTGTCCGCGATCGGGTCCGCAACAGCTTGAACCAGGCGGCGTCGTCGCCTTTCGCGATAGCGAGCGACGTGAGCCGGAAACTCCTCTATGGGGATCACATCCTCGCTCACAACGTACAGGGCAGTCTCGAGAACATCGACGCCCTGACGCTGGACGATGTGAGGGCCTACTACGACCTCGCTATCAAGCCTGATGTCGCGGCGTTTCACGTGGTGGGCGCCGCGAGCGTCGCCGAGGTGCAGGCGGCGCTGGCGGGAATTGGTGACAGATGGATGGGATCGGCGCCGGCCCTCCCCGAGGGTCCCCACGAGCAGGCGGTCGAACCCGGCCTGTACTTCGTGGATGTCCCCGGCGCGAGCCAGTCGGTGCTTCGGGTCGGCTACCTGGCGCTGGCACAGACGGACGAGGACTACTGGCTGGCCACCGTGGCGAACTTCCGCCTCGGCGGGGGAGGATTCGCGTCCGACCTCACTCAGATCTTGCGCGAAGGAAAGGGCTACACGTACGGCGTCGGCTCTGGTTTTTCCGGCACCGATCGCCGCGGACCGTTCACGATCGGCTCCTCGGTGCGCTCCAACGTGACGTACGAATCCCTCGAGATCATTCGGGACCTACTCGACTCGTACGTCCCGACCTTTGACGATACCGATCTCGAGGCAACTCGAGGGTACCTGCTGCGAGCCAATGCGGGCTCGTTCGAGACCCTCGGAGCGAAGCTCGGCATCCTGCGCGCCATGACGGCCTACGGGTTCCCGGCAGACTACCTTCTGCAGCGCGAGGCGGTCGTCCGCGACATGACGGTCGAGCGTATCCGGGCGCTCGCCGCCACCCACCTGGACCGTGACCGTTTTGTGTGGCTCGTGGTGGGAGATGCGGAGAGCCAACTGTCGCGTCTGTCCGCGCTCGGGATCGGCGATCCGATCGTAGTTGACCGACGCGGCGCACCAATTGCTAACTAGCTAGCTAGTTCTTGTCCGTTTTCTCGCCCCGGAAGGGCCAGTTGAGGCGGTCATGAGGGAGTGATTTGGTGTTTCGCGGGGAAAGGGGCGGCGGGGGCGGCCGGGTGGGTGAGCTTACACCGGTTGTGACTTGCAACGTGCGATCACCCACAGGTTGTTCGAGACGACGGCGGACCAGACGTAGGCGCGGAAGTGTTCTAACCCGCGCCAGTTGCAACGTCCGAGGGTGAAGCAGCGCTTGAGGTACGAGACCACGGCCTCCATTCCGCCCCGGAGCGCACCGGCAATCAGCTGAGTCGCAATCTGGCCTCAGCTTCGAGGCATCGACGAGGATCGCGCTGCGCGCCGGCACCTACAGTGGACTGTGCGTGACCCCTCGCACCGTGACGGGGGGATTGAGGGTCCGGCTCGGTGGTTAGCTCCCAGCCTTAGGGTGACGAAGTCCACTAACCTCTCGGCATACGGTACGTCCGGTTGAGCCCCGGTCAGTCAGTCGCCCGCGACTTGCCCGCTCTTGGCGGATTGCCCCGTCTGGTGCCGTACGTAGCTCTCCAATACGCGGTTCATTCTCGTCTGGTAGCCCCTCCCCGCTGCCTTGAAGTGTGCTAGCACGGAGCGCTTGACGCGCATGGTGATCTGGTCGGTCAGGTCCGGCTCGACTAGGTCCGCCCGCTCCCAGAATCCCTCGTCCAGCTCCGGGATGTCGCTGAAGTCGATGCCCTCGTCCTTCACCACCGCAATCTGCTCGGGGGTCAGGGGGCTATCGTAGCGTCCGCTCATGGTAGACTCTCCTTTCTCTTCGCGAAGCCGGGCGGGCGGAGATCAGACGGAGGCACCCGCAGCGGTCGGTGTGGGCAACCACAATCAGCGCTCCGGGCTCCACCCTTCCTATGCTGATGTGGCGCTCCTCACCGTACTCTCGGCGACGGTCCGGCGATGTTGCGACGATCCCCTCGAAGATGCATTTGGCGGTCTCGAACCCAATGCCGTGCTTGCGGATGTTCGTCTGGTTCTTGGTTTCGTCCCACTCGATTCCATCGACCGACTATACATACGTGTTGTAGTTACAGCAACCGACACCCTTGACGGGGGCGATCGACCGCTCCACGGCCTGGTGGTCCCTGCGTCCTGGGGTTGCTTTGACGGCCGGACTCCAGCACCAGCGCATACTGCCTCAGTTGAGGCCGGTGGGGTGATGGCCCTGGCGAGTGCGACACGGCGGCCGATGCAGGTAAGCTGTGTTGCCCCTCGGCGGCTACCTCCCGGCGCTGAAGTTCAGCTCAGTTCGCAGCCTTCGGGAAGAGGGTTGTCAGCGACGAAGGCCCCCCGGTCCAGGCCATACACACGTACCTCCTGCCCGCCTAGCGGACCGGTCCACACCCCGATAACCGTCGAACGTCCGATGGTTTCGACCGAGAGCCCCTCGGGAAGCGTTATGCGCCCGAGTGCCTCGCCCCGTGCCGAAAAGACTCGCCATTCCGGGCTGCCCGGGCCCTCCGGCACCCGATAGCTCTGCACCCACACGAAGCCTAGCTCGTCCACAACTACGTCATGGGCAAGAGGCATGCGGGGCGCCATCGCAACCGCTTGCCCCATGGCCTCTATCATCTGAGCCTGCTCCGGGGGCATCCGGCCACCCATCATGCCCGAGAACATCGAAATCGTGCCCTCGGTCCACGCCCTCCTATCGCTATCCTCCGTGTCGATGGGCATAGAACCGAGCACCAGTGTGCCGACCTGCTCACCATCCGAATTCAGTACCCTGAACACAGGATCGTCGGTTACGCCCGCCGCCAGACAGCTCCCGAGCGAAAACCCCACAGCGCGCGGAGAGAACAGTGCGTCCCGCGTTCCGGGCATCCCCTGAACAACGAACTGCGTCGACAGCTGGTTCGGTACGCGCACGATCACGTTCCCGATTTCGTTTTCAGGCCGGAAGTTCACGTATGCGACCGTATCCTGGGCCAGACCCTGCACCTCGGTGGGGAGCATGGAACCGGCTTCCCGCAGATACCAACTCCCGTCGTCGAACTGCCTCGCCTCGCCGAACGCTCCTACTGGCTCCTCCTCACTCAATACTACCTCCCCCACCAGGTCACCCCCCCCGTGGTCCACCGGGTCAGGCGCTGTCGCTCCCTATCCAAGACGTGAATAAGCCCCTCTGCGTCCACCTCTATGCTCGCAATGTACCCGAACTCACTCGGACCCCCGCCCAGACCGCCGAAGGAAATCATCTCGCCTGCCGCATCTGACACCACTATCCGACCTAGCAACCCGTCCGCGAAGACGACCCCTCCTTCCGGGAGGCTCGCCGCCCCGACGATGCCGGTCAGTTGATTGTCCAGGCCCAGGCCGGGCCATCCGTACGACGCCTGCGCTTCAGGCTCGACACCCCACCCTGCTACCCCCCCCCGTCGGACCCCTCCTGGGCCATCCCGACAGCAGGCCCAACGATCAGCGCCAGGACAAGCGTTGGTGCAGTCGCAGAACCGGCTGCCATCCGCCCTATCCCGCTTTCGCCAGTAACATCACCATCCTGCATCTTGCCTTGTCCTTTCAAGTACTTGCGGTCACGCATCAATTGAGGTGATCCTACTTCGTTGGACAGTTCGAGGGCAAAGTTAAGGTGGATTCCGCGTGATTTTGAGAGCCCTCGAAAACCTCGGTACGGGCCTTCGCCTACACGAATCGTAAGCCCCGGTCACAGACTGGGGAAGGCATGCGGCACCGCATGGAGGACCGAACTTGCGATGACATCTTGAGGGCCGGGGTGGTCCCACCGGGACCTCGGCCCCGCGCCCGACCCAAACGAGGTCAAGCCAGCCACGTAGACGCTCCCTGCCATACTGGTACACACCCAACCGGTGTGCAGATGAAGCCTGGGGATGCCAGGCACGAGCCGCGCCTTTCTCATGCCGCCACCCCGCTCCGGTAAGTCTCGCCCGGCGTCCGGCCGCCCAACATCGAGTGCGGTCGTACGTCGTTGTAGAAGTTCACCCACGAGCCGATTATCCGCTCTGCGTCCAGCCCGTTGCGGAGCTCATGCAGGTACACAGCCTCGTACTTCAGTGACCTCCACAGCCGTTCGATGAAGATGTTGTCCAGGAACCGGCCGCGACCGTCCATAGAGAACGCTACTCCTGCCTGCAGCACTCGGTCGGCGAAGATCGCACTCGTGAACTGGGAGCCTTGGATCGGTGTTCAGGATCTCCGGAGTCGCGTGGCGGAGTGCCTCATCCAGAGCAGCGGTACAGAACGTGGCGTCCATGGTGTTGGACAGCCGCCAGGAAAGGACGTGCCGGGTGGCCCAATCCATCACGGCCACAAGGTAGAAAAACCCTTGACTGACAGGGACATACGTGATGTCCGCGCACCAGACATGGTCCGCCCGGGATTCTCGAGACCGCGCAACAGGTAGGGGAAGATCCGGTGTTCCGAGTTCGGTATGCTCGTGCGCGGCCGCCGGTAGATCGCCTCCATCCCCATGAGCCGCATCAGCCGCCGCACCCGGTGCCGGCCCGCCGTTACACCCTCTCGGCGCAGATGCCGCATCATCTGCCTGCTGCCGTAGAACGGATGGTCCATGTGCAGCTCGTCCATCCGCCGCATCAGGGCCAGGTTCTCACAGCTCTCCCCCTTAGGCCGGTAGTAGAACGACGACCGGCTCACGCCAAGCAACACGCACTGCCTCGACACGCTCAGCCGTCTGCCCGGTGCGACCATCCCCTTCCGCTCAACACGGCTCAGCGCTCCAATCCGCGCCGAAAAAAATCCCGCTCAACCGTCAGCTCCCCGATCTTGGCGTGCAGGTCCCGGAGCCTCTCCTCATACTCCTTGACAAGCTTCCGTCTGCCGCCCCTGGCGAACACCTCCGGCACGGCATCCACCAGCTGCCGCTTCCACGCACTCACCTGGTTCGGATGAAGTTCATATCGCGTCGCGATCGCCTGCACGCTGTCGCGCTCCTGGAGCGCCTCCAGCGCCACACGACCCTTGAACTCCGCCGTGAATCGTCGTCTCTTCCTGGGCATCTCGGTGCCTCCTGTTCCATACAGGAATCCACCTTAACCACCTGTCCAAGAAAACCGGGACCACCTCATTGGACAGCACTAGTTCTTGACTACCGCCGAGGATCCCGGCCACATTGGGAGTATCCCTCTGATTGCCAAACCGCCCCCCGACCGACGCGGGCCAGCTGTTCTCGAAAGGCAGGATACGAATGAAAACACTTCTCAAGCCGCCGACGAAGCGCATCGGCATCATCGCCGGGATGCTCCTGGCCCTATTGGTTGCAAGCGGCACCACCATCGCCATTCGCGGTACAGCTGCCGAGGTTGGGTCACCGTGGGAGCGGTGCTGGATTACGGCTCAGGGTACGTGCAAGTACAAATGTACTGCGGACCACCCCAGCGAGTGCCCATGTTGGAGATGGCCAGGGTGCGGACCACGCAACAGATGATCAGCGGTGGGGCGTTGATCCGGTTTCCAGGCCGCCTCCCGACCATCGGCGACTTGCTTCGTGGTCTTGCCCGGATAACGCCTTTCCGGACGAGCTCGCCCCGCCTCGACGGGATGATGCGGATTCGTCAGGTTGCTGTGCGGCGAGGGCAGCGAACCGGCGAGGTCAGCCGTTCGGTTTCTTCACCCAGCCAGCGGCCCATGATCTCTGTACTGCAGATCGCCACAGCACGGCGGATGCGACGTATCTACGGGATTGCTAGCACCTTCGTGCTGTCTGGTATCGCATGCCCACCAGCCTCCGGCCAAGACCCACGGCTTCCCGACTACACGACTCTTCCTACGAGCTCCGTAGCGAACGCTCCAGATGATATAAGGGAAATCATCTTCACGGCGGTGTGCCAGCTTCCCGACACCGTAAGGCATTCCGTGTCTCGGGAGGGCCCCTTACTGCCGTTGGTGGTCCTGGGTGACACCGTAGCGTTTGCGCTAACCGAATACGGATCCTGCCGTGACCGTACGGACCTCTCCGGAATTAGGAGCATGGAGTTCATACGCGGGTCGCACGCTGTCCGCATGTATGGCGACCGAGCCCGCGCTGGTGTACTACGAGTCTTCTCCAAGGTTCTTACGCCGGCACGCGTGATCGGAGACCCACCTCGTTTCAGCGCCGTGGTGCAACGACGTTGATGCGCTTAGTGCGGCCAGCGGTCCTTAGCTTGGTATGGTTGGCGTGCGAGGATGAAGTCATTGATGAGGCGGGTACACGAAACCAGCAGGGCCTACAGATCTGCTCCTTTCTCCCGGAGCCTGTGTTAAACATCGGCGGACCGGACGGCAGTGTATGGTTTGATGGAGTCACTCGTATTGGATGGCTAAGTGACTCTACCGTATATGTTGTCGAGAATACAGTGGTGCGATTGATCGATGCGTTGTCCGGTCGTCTTGTGGGGAGCGTTGGTCGTGAGGGCGAGGGTCCTGGGGAGTTCCAGAGCATAGGGGCGATATCGTTGACCAAAGACCGCACCGGGTTTTGGATTTATGACACGGCCCTGCGGAGGGTGAGCCGGGTGTCATTGAGCGGGTCGATCGATGGGATGGGCCACCTGCACGGCGACGGTCCACTACGTTTTCCTTCGGCACGCCATGTGATGCCGGATGGTCGGGTCGTCGTGCACGGGGAGACGGACGCGACACGGGTGGAGGAGGCGAATGGTTTCGTCCAAACCTGGGCCGCCCTGGCGCTCTTTGGCGCGGATTTGAGGTACGACCGAATGCTTTGGGAGGGCGTGCCGGACTCAGATGCTCACCGAACAGTGATGGGCGCTGCTGGATGGATCATGGAAGTGCCGGTGCCGTTCGGTCGCCGCCTTCACACAGCAGTTGCTGGATCCCACCTGGTGACTGCGGTATCCGACTCCCCGATGTTCAGGATGCTTCCGTTAGCCGACGGGGTCGATGGAGCAGTGGTGCGTTGGGAGGAGAGCGTTCGACCAGTCGAACCGGATGACCACGAGAGACGAGTGGACGTTCTGGTAGCGGGTGACGACGGAGCTGGTGGGCAATTGGCCCGCGAGTTGCTCATGCAGGTGCCTCCCCGCGGTCTGATGCCGCAGATTGGTGGCATCAGAGTAGGACAGGACCGTGAAGTCTGGGTGGCCGGGTACGAATACCTCCTCGGTTTGCCCACACGCTGGCGCGTGTTCGATCTAGGAATCGAGGTATCGCGCGTCGAAACACCTGCGCGGTTCCAGCTGGAATCGGTGCGTGGCGGGCAGGCGGTAGGGATATGGCGGGACGAGTTGGGAGTCGAGCACCTCCAGGTGTACAAGATGGCCTGTGACACGGTTTCGTCTCGCTGAGCGACGAGGAGCGTCGATGCTGATCCGCGTAATGCATCTGCTCGTCATCGTTGCCGCAAGTGCGTCTGGTTGCAAGCCAGCACCCGCGGATGTGCGAGCGATAGCCATTACCACGGGCGGACACGTTGGGGACATCGTCGAGAGTGACTCAACTGCGGTGATGTTATATAGTCCCAGAGATTGTTTTGCGTGTTTCGGTGTGCTATCAGTGTGGCAACGATGGTCCGGCAAGATGGTGCTCGTATTGACCGACCATCCGACGCCAGTCGAGGAGCTGCGCCTGCGTCAGTACCGGCTCGGCGATTACCGTGTCGCCTCTCAGCCGGTATCATCCTGGCCTGTGCCCAGTTCGCATCTGTTTGTGAACGGAGCCTGGGTAGCGTCGGGTCGGGTGCTGCCCGGCCGCGACCGAATGCGGGCTCGTTCGAGACCCTCGAAGCGAAGCTCGGCATTCTGCGCGCCATGACGGCCTACGGGTTCCCGGCAGACTACCTTCTGCAGCGCGAGGCGGTCGTCCGCGCCATGACGGTCGAGCGTATCCGGGAGCTCGCCGCCGCCCACCTGGACCGTGACCGTTTCTTGTGGGGCTCGTGGTGGGAGATGCGGAGAGCCAACTATCGCGCCTGTCCGCGCTCGGGATCGCCGACCCAATCGTAGTTGACCGACGCGGCGCACCAGTTGCCAACTAGCTACCGGGGGTGGCGAGACTCGTGGCCGGGCCCCCTTGACCGCTATTGACAACGACCTATGATTATCAGGGAAATCACGCCCCCTTCTGCATGCCAGGGGAGGCGTGACCCCCTCGGCCGCGCGCAGAGCCGGGGTCACACGTACAGCCGGAATCCGGTGCATCCATGATGCAAGACACAATCCTGGACCGCGTAGCGGTCTGTTCCGCATCGGGGCCTCGAGTGGGTTCACGAAGCGGTGCGAGAGCGCCGATGGCCCGCCGGATTGGTCCAGAGCGGATCCGGGGTCGTGTACACCCGTTCTTCGGAATCGCCGTCGTACTCTCGCTCTTCGTCGGCTCGGTCGCAGTGGCTTTCCACTCACATGAGGAGGCCGAGTCGGTTGCGGAGTGTTCCGTCTGCCATGTGGCGCAGAATCCCGGCCTAACAGCCAAGCCGGATTCGCCGTCCCTTGCCGTACTGGATCGGTTTCAGGTTTCGGCGGTTCCGGGATACGACCTGGCCCCTGCGGCCCTCCACTTCTCTCCCCAACGGAGCCGCGCTCCCCCCCTCACCGTCTCTCTGTAGCGAGAAGCCCCCCGAGCCGACCCCCGGGTTGGTCAAAGGCTTGTCCAAGTGTGCGCCGCTGACGGCCGCAACCAACAGGAGACAAATCATGTGGTCATTTTACAGTACTATATCACCCGGCGTTCCCACGCCGGTGCCCAGACATTTTTGGGTCCCCTCTATCCTCCTTGGGGTGATCCTCTCAGGAATCCTCACACCCTGCACGGGCTCAGCAGCTATCCAACAGCAGGCAGCGCACACCCACAGCCACGTGGTGGGAATAGTCCGGTCCGCAGACGGCGGGACGCCTCTAGCCGGCGCGGTGGCGACGGTCGTCAGCACGGGCGGCAGCGCGGTTACGCACGCCGACGGGACGTTCCGTATTGGTGTGCCTGACGCTGAGCCGTATCGGCTCCGGATCGATCGACTCGGGTACGCGGCGGTCATCGTCGATGTCGTACCGGGCGAGATGGTCACCGTCGACCTCCAAGTGACCGCCATCCCGTTACCGGGTGTTGTCGTCACAGCGGTCCTGAGTCCCACATCCACGAACGAGACGATCCGGCCTTCCGTTGTCTTCGCGGGGGAGAGCCTACAACGGCAGCTGGCGGCAACACTCGCGCAGACGGTGGAATCGGCCCCGGGGGTAGCCGTGACCAGCATGGGGCCAGGCACCTCCCAGCCTGTCATCCGCGGTTTGGGCGGAGACAGGATCCTGGTGCTCGAGGACGGCCAGCGGGTGGGCGACGTCATCAATAGCGGCGCCGACCACGCCACGGCGACCTCCCCCTCCTCCGCTCGGCAGATCGAAGTGATTCGCGGACCGAGCGCAGTCCTCTACGGAAGTAGCGCCCTCGGCGGAGTGATCAACGTAGTTCGGGACGAGGTGCCCGGGGCGGTGCCTGAGCGGACGACCGGCTTCGCTTCACTCAGCGGCCGGGGATCCACTCGCGGCATCGGAGGGAGCAGCCAGGTGACGGTCGGAGTCACCGAGCACATCCCTCTCCGCGTTGAGGCATCAATGCATCAGGCAGGCGATTTGCGGACGCCCATCGGGAGCTTGGCGGGCACCCAGGTCGACACCTGGGGCGTGGCGGGCGGGACATCGTGGGTGGATGACTGGGGCTATGCGGGTGGTGCGTTTCGCTTCTACTCGAACGACTACGGGATCCCCGGAGGCTTCATTGGTGGCCACTCGAGCGGGGTGCGCACGGAGCAGGAGAGGGCCGCAAGCCGGTTTCGCAGCGTCATACGTCCCCGGGGAGGCCTGGAGGCGATTGAACTCGACGCCGGCTACACGTGGTACCGGCACTACGAGTGGGAACCTCCGGCCATCCTGGGAACGATATTCGAGCGCCAGATCGCGAGCGGGGAGGCGCGGGTGCGGCACGCCGGGTGGGGGCCGTTCGCATCGGGAGCCGTCGGGGCAAGAGTTTCGTGGGAGAATTTCGGATTCGGGGGCACGCTTTACACCCCGAATTCCCGGCGCACGACGCAGGCTGTGTATGCTATCGAGGAGATCCGGTTCGATCAGGTCTCGATCGAGGCCGGTCTCCGCTACGACCGGGTCCAGGTGGCACCGAACGAAGAAGAGCTGTCCGATATCGGACACATCCGCGCCCGTTCCTTCGATGCGATGTCCGGCTCGCTGGGCGGACTCCTGGCGTTGACGGAGGAGTTCACCCTGGGAGCGAGCCTGGCGCGTGCCTTTCGCACGCCGGATGTAAGCGAACTCTACTCGGAGGGGCCGCACCTTGCGGCCTACACATACGAGGTCGGCAATCCCTCGCTCGGGACGGAAATGGGACTCGGGATCGACGTGTTCGGGCGTGTCACGGGACGGCATCTGAGCGCGGAGGCGACGTGGTTCCGAAACACGATCGAGAGCTACATCTTCCCGCAGGCGACAGGAAAGCTCAGCCGTATCCGGCTCCCTATCTATCAGTACGTGGGTGAGGACGCCGTTCTGACGGGGTTCGAGGGCCTGCTCGGCTGGTCGACGCCGGCCGGATTCAGGATGGAGGCCGTCGCGCAGTACGTGCGCGGCACGATCCGCACCACAAACGAGCCTCTCCCGTTCATGCCCCCGCTCCAGGGGCGGCTTGCGATCGGCTATTCGCCGGGGGACTGGTTTGTGGAGGCCGAGGCGCGGATGGCCGGGAGCCAGGAGCGGACCGGGCAGTTCGAGCAGCCAACCGATGGATACGCCGTCTTTGGCCTCTCGGGCGGCGTGCGTCTCACCTTCGCCGGGCTGCTTCATGTCGTGACGCTCAACTTCGCGAACATCGGCAATACCGAATACAGGAACCACCTGTCGCGCGTGAAGGAGATCATGCCCGAGGCGGGCAGATCCTTCAGCATGGCTTATCGATTCGTGTTCTAACCCGCGTCCCCGCAGCCGCGGAGAACCGCTTCGCGCCGGGGACGACTAGCAGGTCAATCTACCCACATTAAGGGAGAGAGAAGAGAGATGAGAAATTCGAGTCCGAAACTGCTGTTCGCCGTGCTGAGCGCGAGCATCCTGGTCCTCGCGGCGTGCGGGGATAACGCAATGGAACCCGACGACGATGACCATGCAGATGAGGTCGAGGGCGTGATTCTGGTACTGAACGGCCAAACGGTCGCGTCCTACGACGGGCATGACGGCGAGTGGACCGGCGAGCTGGAGGTCGAGCCGGGCGAAGAAACCGCCCACATCAGCGTGACTTTTGTCGACCACGACATGGAGGAGGTCCACCTTGACGACGACTTCTACCTGGAAGTGGAAGTCGAGGACGAGTCCATCGCCGAGTTCGAGCAGGATACGCCCGGAGAGTTCGGGGGACACCTGCACGGAGGGGCCGAGGGCGACACCGACATCGTCTTCAGCCTGATGCACGGCGCCGTCGGGTCCGGACACGCGGACTTCGTGACCGCACCGCTCCATGTCCACGTGCACGAGCACTAACGCGTGAGCTGAGGGGCGACCGGCCCGTCTCCCGGGGCCATGGGTGGCCGGAGGCCCTCGAGTACATCGAGGACGGGGGACGTCTGCGGGGCGCGGTACCGGAGGAGGTGAGCGACCGGGCCGTGTCCCGTGGCCGCGCGCAGCTCGGCATGGTGCTGATCCTTTCGGGGTCCCTCGGACTCGTCTACCAGGTGCGTCACTCCAGCTTCCGGACCGGCAGCTTGCTTCGGCGCCTAACCGCTCCCCTGAGGGCCGCCGCTACATTGGTCACGCGGTGAACGTGGGGACGCACAGTCTGGGTCCAGGACTGGAGGCATTAAGAATCCCAGCAGGAAATCGTCTAACTACTTGCAGCACTACACGATCTGCGTTTCCTTCCGTTGTACCGGATCTTGCTGGACTGCGCTGCGAAAGCGAGAAAACCGCACTTGTATGGCGGGAGTCCAAGCAGCTGTTTCTGGACACCGATCAAGGTCGGCACGGTGCGGGGCAATTGGATTGCGACTGGAAGCCGGTCCGCCCCGGCTGCGGAGGCAGGTTCGGGCGATGCCGAGCCTGCCCGCCCCGCGAGTCGCCGGCTCGGGGAAGCGTCACGGGGCCGCCTGCTCTACACGACCGCTTGCCGGGGCGTGACTTGCTCGACAATCTCGCGACCCGCTTCAATCTCCGCCCGGTCCAGAAAACCGGAACCGGTACACTTCAAACCAACGTGGTCGGCAGGTCCGAGATCCATCCGTCCGCAAAAGAGCGCATCTAGGGGGTGCTTCTGATTCTTCAGGGAGCCCCATGCCCGCGCTCATATCTGAAGCACCTTTCGGAACCACAAGATCGAGGCTTCACCCTGCTTCCGGGTTACTTCGTCAACGGTGCGACTGTGGCGAATCCCGTTGCGGAGGTCGGCGAGCTGATCGAAGTGCTTCACAAGAGCCTCCCGATTCGGAAATAGTTCATCGAATTGAGACCTTAGCGCCCTGTTCTTCACGATGTCCTCCAGCTCGCGTAGGTCAGCGTACTCCAACTTGCACTCGAGCGCGATATACCGGGCACCATTCAGAGCCGGGTTTTTCTTGAGCGCCGCGCGAATGCGCTGCTCGATTCTGTCCCGCACGTGGTGGGGAAGGAGGGCCGGATCGTCCCGAAGAGCCCCAACAATCCGATCCCGGAGTGTGAGTTCGATTTTCTCAATGTCTCCGTCGAGTTCGCGCAGCCGCGGCGGTAGATCCAGTCGCTCCTTGATGAGTAGATCCTCGATGGCTTCCATCGTGGTGCGCATGCGTTCCGCGATGAACTCCTCGTAGTCGTCCGCCGTGAACGGCTCGCGGAGGAGGATGTCGAACGCGACTGAGGAAATGAGGTGCGACTCAAGCACCGCTCTGACCTCGGTTTCGCCGTTCTCCTTGATCAGATCGGGAAGATACTGGTTGGGAAGACGGCCCCCGATCGCGTTCCGGTTGGTGTCTGCGGAGAGCGGTGTCCTGTTCAGGATGGCGTCGATGGATGTCGAGAGTGATCGGCCCTTCGCCCATCTCTTCGGCACGATGTGGTGGTCGTCTAGATCGTCGAAAAGGGGGCTCGTTCCCGTCATCCAGTCCTGAGCTCCCCGGAGGACTATGAGGTTGAAGATGCCGTTGTACACGGATGTCCCCCTCCGCGTCTCCCGCCTGAGGTCGAGACCCCTGAACCGCTCCCGGAACTCACCAATGAGCGCCGGCTCGGCGAGGTCGCTCTCGAACCAGCTCTGCAGGTCCTGAAAGTCACGCGCGCTGGTGGACTCGACCGCTCCCGAATAGCGGTTGGTGAAGACGCTTGCCCAGTACCAGTACCGGACCTTTCGATGGGCGTCCAGTCGACGATTCGGCGGGAGTTCTGCCGCAGCACGATGTGCGGCGGCGAGGACCGGAAGTATCGACACGTACGGTAGGTATCGCGAGGAGATCGCTCCAAACTCGTGAGGGTGCCGCAGCAGCGATATCGTGCGCTCCAGCGCATCGACCGCCACATGCCATTGCCGTTTGAAAGCTTCTCGGTCGCCTATGAGAACCTCGGTGTGGCGGGATCCGTCCGGGTGGCGCACCTGCTTCCTTTGGCCAGGAAGGAGGAAGTAGAGGTATTTGGGCGAGCAATAGGCCTGCCGCAGAATGGACATGACCTGAAGGATGTAAACGTTCATCCGGCCGGTGTCGACGAAGTCTAGCCTACTCGTCGCCTCCCGCCAAAGGTGTTTCAGTTGGATACCCTTCGGCTTGAGAAGGGCGTTGATGAGATCGAACGCATCCAGCCGGACGCCTCGGCTGTTGATCTGGGTAAAGATGTCGCAGACCTTATCTATCGCAAGATCTTGGTCGAGCTCGATGTAGACGACCTGGTAGTCATGCCTGATACCATTCAATAGATCGCCGAATGCGACCGCATGATTAGCGTGCTGATTGGCCTCTGTGTCATCGTGTCCCAGTCTGCGAGCCTCATTTGCCTTGTCCCGCCAGTGGCGCTCGTAGGCGTACACCCATTGCCAAGTTGGCGACCGCCTCCGCCCAACCACCGCGAGCGAGAACATGTGGGACTCGAACTGGGCGGTCTCGTTGTCGAGGAGATTCTCGCCCCAGGGAGCCCAGGTGTACTCGAAGGCCTTGTCGTACGCCTCGTTCATGAACTCGTTCAAGCGCACCCAGAAGAGAAAGCGGTTCTTGCGACCCGGCGCGGGCACTTCGGGCGTGAGGAAGGCATAGTACATCGCAGTCAGCCGCTGCTGGCCATCGAGCACAATGTGGGTCTCCGCACCCGTGACCTTGGCACCATAAACGGGTTCGCACGCCAGCGCCTCGAAGTTGTCGGGTTTCCCCTTCCACAGCAGCAGGCTGCCAATGTGGTAGTCCAGGAAGATCGAGCGCATGAGCTCGCGAATGTCCTTGGGGTCCCACTCGAACTCCCGCTGGAAGTCGGGAATCACATATCGTCCCTCGCGCAGTCGATTGATCAGGGTGGCGAGGCTGACGTGATCTGGCTTCTGGGCATGCTTCATCCTAAGCGAATCTCCTCGTCGAACCGGCCCGAATCTCGCGCGTCTGCTTCCTACCGCCAATTATACCCGGCAGATCGGCCTTCCGGTTCTTACGTATGGCTGGCGGGAAGGCAGAAGATAGGAGGTTATCACGTTGAGGTGCTTAAGGCGTACGTAACGTCGCGAAGCACGTCCTCCGCTACTGCAGATGCAGTCGGCCACCCAGGTCAGGTTGGGCGCGGCCATGTCGTGGCGGCGGGGGGTTGCTCCCCGGGAAAGCGCCCGCCCGCATCGCACGGGGCCCTGAAAGATAACCCACCGCGCCGTGTCCCATGCCCCGGAGTGTTGCGCGGGCCCCTGCGCCTCCGGCACGGGCGACCCTCTCCGGAGATTCAGCGTGGCGGCGCATCGCCGGTTGTCGTCCGGCGGGCGACAGCCTTAGACTTGGACGATGATCGCATCGTTCCGCCACCGGGGGCTGAAGGCGTTCTACGAGGGCAGGACGGAGCGAAGAGTGGCGCCCGAGCACGCGGGTAAGCTGCGGGATATCCTGGCAGCGCTGGATCACAGTTCGGGACCGGAGGGCATGAACCTGCCGGGCTTCCGGCTCCACGCGCTCAAGGGACGACGCAAGGGGCATTACGCGGTCTCGGTGTCCGGCAACTGGCGCGTGACGTTCCGGTTCGAGGACGGGGCGGCGGCCGATGTAGATTACGTGGACTATCACTGATGGGAGAAGAGAAGATCATGGCCATGCACGACCCGCCGCATCCGGGCGGCATCGTGAGGCGTCAGTGCCTGGAACCCCTGGGACTGACGGTGACGCGCGCCGCCGAGGGACTAGGCGTCACCCAGCAGGCGCTATCCGAGTTGTTGAACGAGCACACGGGCATGTCGGTGGAGATGGCGATCCGGCTGTCGAAGGCGTTCGGCTCGACGCCGGAGACGTGGCTGGGAATGCAGATGGCCTACGATCTGTGGCAGGCCCAAGGCCGCGCCCGCGACATTGCCGTCGAGCGCTTCGTAACGGCGTGACGCCGCTGTTGTACCGGTGAGCGTGGTGAGGGATCCGGGTTAGGAGACCAAAGTCCCTATGGTTGCGGAGTCGCCGCAGGGTCCTCCAGTGCCTGGTACGCCTCTTCGATGGCACGCGAAAACACATCGAAATCTTCCGCCCCTCGAATCGCGATACTGTCGGCGAGGATGAAGTAGGGCGTGCTGGCGATCCCGGCTTGATTGACCGATGTGAAATCTCGGAGTACAAGCGGCGCCAACAAGCTGTTACGCAAACAGACGCCGAAAGACTCCGTATCGATGCCTATCTCGCCCGCGAAGCGCACATAGTGTTCGTACGGATCGGGAGAAGAACTCCACTCCTCCTGGTTCTCGAACAGTAGGTCGTGCATGGGCCAAAACTTACCCACGGCTCCGGCGCAGAACGCGGCCTCGGAGGATGCGAACGCCTGAGGATGCCCGGGATTCGCGTACGAGACCCAGACGTACCGAATCCTCCCTGTTTCAATGAACGCAGTGTCAATTTGGTGTAGTGTTTCCTCGTGGAAGCGGCGGCAGAAAGGGCATTCGAAGTCCGAGATCTCGACGAGCTGGATGGGAGCGGAGCGGTCGCCTTTTACGCGGTCGGCGTCCGCCGCATCCGTCGCGGCCCTGGAATTAGACGGGACGATCAGACCTTCCTGCGCTTGCTCCGCGGTCGCCCCGCACCCGGCCACCGACATGGCGAGCAATGCAAATCCCGTTAACGGTAGGGCCGTGATCCGCTTGATCATGTTCAACTCAAACTCCCTTAGCTGTTCTCTTGGCTAGCTGTTCTTTGGCAAATTCCCTGAGCGCGTCAACCGTACGGTCCACGTGTCCCATCGTTGTGTACACACTACCAACCGAAAGACGTAACGCATAACGTCCGCCGAGTGCTGTATGCGAGAGAAAACTGTGGCCCGTTTCATTCAGTTTCTGCAGAATGTGCCGGTTCCCTTGCTCTGGATCGACGTGCCCGGGCAAAGGGGCTCGGAAGCACACCGTACCGAACGAAACAGGGGCAGCCAATTCAAAAACCCCTCCCTCCTGAAGTCGATCCGCGGCATGTTGGGCGAGTTCGATGTGCCGGCGCATTGTTGTCTGCAACCCACGCGTGCCGATACACCGGAACAGGGTCCATAGCTTGAGGCCTCGGAAACGCCGCCCTAGAGGCAGACCGACATCCATTAGGTCCATCGCCTTCACATCTGTCGACAAGTACTCCGGGAGGATTGCCAGGGAGGTCCGGAAGGGCTCCAGATCCCGGAACAGGAGAACAGAACAATCGAGCGACGTCCCCATCCATTTGTGAGGATTCATGACGATCGAATCGGCACCCTCCCACCCCTCGAAGTGGTGCCGTTCCTCGGGAAGCATCGCCGCCGGTCCAGCGTATGCGGAGTCCACGTGGAGCCAGGCCCCGTATCGCCTTGCGACCGCTGATATCCTCTCGACAGGATCCACGCTTGCCGTGGAGGTCGTTCCCACGGTGGCACAGACGAAGGCGGGCCGGATCCCGTCCGCCACGTCCTTGGAGATCACTGCCGCAAGTGCGGCTGGACACATCGAAAAAGCGTCGTCGACCTGGATGTGACGCACCGCCCGGTGACCGAGACCTGCCGCCAAGACGGACTTGTCCAGCGACGAATGGGATTGCTCGGAGGTGTAAACTGCTAGTGGTGGTCCGGAGCCGACGCCTTCTTGCCTTATATTGTCCCCCGCTCGCTCGCGAGCGGCGAGGAGGGCTGTGAAGGTTGCCGTCGAAGCCGTGTCCAGAATCACGCCCTGGAACTCGTCCGGGAGACCGACCGCTTGCCGTAACCAGTCCACGGCTGTGCGTTCGACCTCCGTCGCCGCGGGGGAAGTTCGCCATATCATGGCGTTCACTCCCACGGCCGCCATCAGAAGCTCGGCGATGATGCTAGGTCCCTTTGTACAACTCGAAAAATAGGCGAGGAACCCGGGGTGATTCCAATGCGTGAGACCGGGTACTATCTGGCTCTCAAAATCCGCCAGCACGTCGGCGAAAGAGGAGGGGCCCCGAGGTGGAGTCTCCCCAAGCCGATCACGGACGTCGCCCGGTTCGATCTCCGGCACCACCGGGTGTTCACCGACGGTGCTCCTGTATTTCAGTACCCAATCGGAAGCGTCTCTCAGGGCACCTCGGAGCGTATCCAGGTCCCAATCTTCGGGCATACCTGTTGATGTCGGCATGACGTCGCTTTCGCCTGATCCCCAGGCCCACTTGTCCGATCTCATAGAACAGATCAATGAGGCACTCGACTGCGAAATACGGGCTCAACAGCAACAACTTGCTCGCCGCAAGCTCGCCGACCCGATCACGGGGGTCTCGGGGAGGTTCAAGAGGAATGTGGGCCCGGGAAACCTGTATCAGTTCCAGCTCCCAGGGCGAAAATACAAAATTCGAGAGGAAGATAGAGTAGGTGTGCGGTTAGAGCACGCAAAGGAAACTCTCGCCGCCGTACGTCGCTTTGACCGGCGAACCGGGATGCTGGAAGTCGTCACCACGGAGTGGCTCGGGCGTGATTTCAATGGTGCCGATCTAGAGTTCGACGCGACGTGGTTGCTCGAACGCCTCAAGGATCGACTCCATTCATTGACGGAGTATCCGGAGGCATTTTATTCCGAGACGGTCCTGCGCGTGCTCGGGTGCGTGCCTCCCGACGTCGGGACAAGTCGCTCTACGCTACCGACCTCGGAAGGGCTGAACCGCCCCCAGAGCGAGGCGCTCGAGAGGATACTGGGTAGCGACTACCAGCTGGTGTGGGGTCCACCGGGGACGGGCAAGACAAGGCTTGTTGTCCGCGTAGTGCTGGAGCTGGCCACCGAAGGACCGGTGCTGGTTTGTGCGGCGACAAATGGAGCGGTGGACGTTATCGCCCGCCAGATGGAACGGGTCGCGCCACGACACCAGGTGGAGGCCAACCGCATCATTCGTGTCGGGTACGACGATCTTTCGGGGCCTGTTTCCCTGGAATTCGGAGCAGCCTTGGCGAGGCGGGTGGCTGGGGGAGCCAGAGGGCTCGACGACCGCCTGCGAAAGCCGGAGGGAGAGGTTGGGCTGGGAGAGCAGGTGGAGTTGGGTAGCATCGCCCCGGTTCAGAACCCATACGCAAGGCTCGGACGGATTCAGGCCGCCGCCCGCCGGAAGGGTCGGACGGAGATGAAGGGTGAACTCCAGAAGATCCGGTGGGCCCTCCAGGAGGAGGCGATCGCGATGTTGGGAGAGGCAGACGTGATTCTGACTACCTTTGCCCAAATCGCGGCGCGCGAGGAGCTGCAGACTCTCCGGTTTACCTCTCTCGCCATTGACGAGGCGAGCACGGCGCGGCTCGCCGATGTCGTTCTCGCTGCTTCTCATGCCAGGAAACGTGTCGTTGCGGTCGGCGACTTCCGCCAACTTCCGGCTGTTGTCTTGAGCGACGAGGCCCCGGCGCGGCGATGGCTGGCCACGGATCTGTTCCGGCAAAGCGGAGCCGTGACCGATCGCGGTGGTTCGTTCGCGGCTCCCAGCCGAACCGACCAACTCGTAGCCATGTTGGACCTTCAGTATCGCATGGCGCCACCGATCCGCCGCTTGGTTAGCGAGTGTTTCTACGAGGGCAGGCTTCGCGATGCTCCCGAGATCACGAACCGACCCAGTCCCATGTTTCGGGATACGGAATTGCGCCTTATGGACACGACGGAGCTGAGGCCTACGACAAAGAAGGTGTACGGGTCCCGCGCCAATGCAGTCCATGCCGAGGTTGTCGCCCAGTTTCTGGAGCACGAGATCTCCCGCGGGGTAAAAGACATCGCGGTGGTGGCACCCTACCGGCCACATGCCACGCAGTTGTGGAAGCTCGTCCGGGCTCGGTTAGGGGAGGTGGCGCCAGACGAGTTGGAAATCTCGACTATTCACCGCTTCCAGGGGCGCGAAAAACAGTTGATCGTGTTTGATACGGTGGACGCTCCACCAGCACCCAGCTGGTTCCTGAACGATGCGAAAAACCGAGACCTCCCCCGTCTCCTCAACGTGGCGTTCTCGCGGGCCCAGGAAGGGATCGCGGTTATCGCGACGGTATCAGGACTCCGCCGGACGCTCCCCCGTAACGCGCTCCTCAACCGGATGATCGAGCACATTTTAGGAGTGGGCCGTGTCCTGTCTCCCGTCACCTTTAGTTAGCTAGACTCTCCGTATGAGAGTTGTGTTGCAGCGCGTGAGTCGGGCCAATGTGGTCGTCGGCGGGGCCGTCGTGGGCGAAATAGAAGAGGGTCTGGTCGTACTGGTAGCCTTCTCGCCCAGCGACACTTCGGAGACTCTCAGGTGGATGGCGAATAAACTCTGGGGCCTGCGAATATTCCCGGATGACCAACGACGGATGCAGAAGTCGGCTCTGGACATCGGCGGATCGCTTCTCATCGTCTCGCAATTCACTCTATACGGGGATGCGAGGCGAGGGCGTCGTCCTTCCTTCTCGGGTGCAGCCCGTCCCGAACATGCCAGAGAGTTGTACGACGAATTCGTGGAACTGTGTCGCTCTCGGGGCCACGTGGAAACCGGTAAGTTCGGGGCTATGATGGATGTCCGGCTTACGAACGACGGGCCGGTTACCCTGGTTGTGGACAGGTAGCTGGATGGAGTCTGAACGGCTGCTTCGAATAGGCGTCATCGGGTCTGGGGATGCGACGCTGCACGAACGGGCGATCGCCACCCGAGTCGGCGCCGCCATCGCACGAGCATCCGCGATCACAGTCTGCGGGGGTATGGGAGGTGTGATGGCCGCGGCCGCTGACGGAGCTCGGTCTATGGGTGGGATCGTGGTTGGGTTGTTGCCGGGTACCGATCCCGAGCTTGCGGCGGACGGCGTTACTATTCCGATTCCGACCGGAATGGGTGAAGCCCGCAACGTGTTGGTGGTTCGCGCCTCCGAGGCCGTGATCGCAATTGGAGGGGAGTGGGGTACTCTGTCGGAGGCTGCCTTCTGCAGGAAGTTTGGAACCCCCGTCGTCGGGTGCGAGACCAAACTACCGAACGGTGTGGTCGATGAAGAGATTTCTGATGTTGAAAGGTGTGTCGACCGAGTCCTTGTGTTAGCGAAGGGGAGGAGGGGGAGGAGGACGAAATGACGGGTTTCTTGTTGTTTGGCGCCGTCATCGCGGTACTCATCGTGACGATGATCCGGGCTGCCATGCGGTCGGGGGAGGATACCGGGATGGCTCTAACGCCTGGGGAGCGGGAAGAGGCGGCTGCCCACGCCATGAGCGAATTGGAGATGGACTACGCCACGGGTAAGCTCTCCAAAGAGGAGTACTCGGCCCTCCGCTCTGGGATCGAAGGAGAGGTATCCGTCGTCCAGCGCTCGAATGCCGGCCTGGATTCCGGTTCGACAGGCGATTGATTGCAACTTGATAACTGCTTGATCGTGTCCGGGAAATTGGATCATCGATCCGTTACAGGGTGCCATCAAGCTGACCCGCCGTGTCGTTGACTCAGCTACTCTGTCGATCCCAAACCCATCAAGTCACAAACCGAACAAATTGCGAACATAGCCGCTACGTGCTATTTTTCATCAATCCGATACATGGCGGAGAGGTCGATATCGGCGCCCAATAGCACCGCACCAAATCAGAAAGATTCGAGATGAAGGAAAATAAAAGAAACTCGTTGAAGTTGGCTCTGAATCAGATCGAACGGGCCCACGGTAAGGGCGCAATCATGCGCCTCGGTAGCGACGGCGCCAGGATCAAGGTTCGGGCGATCTCCACCGGAGCTCTCAACCTGGACCACGCCATCGGGGTCGGCGGGGTGCCCCGATCTCGAGTCACGGAAATCTTCGGGCCGGAGTCCTCGGGGAAGACCACTCTTACCCTCCATGTGATCGCCAATGCACAGCGTGACGGTGGGGTTGCGGCCTTCATTGATGCCGAACACGCTCTCGATGTGACCTATGCCAAGCGACTTGGGGTGGACACAGAGAATCTACTCGTCTCTCAGCCGGACACAGGTGAACAGGCCCTTGAGATCGCAGAGGTATTGGTCCGATCGGGTGCCCTGGATGTGGTTGTTGTCGATTCTGTGGCGGCTCTTGTGCCTCGGGCCGAGATCGAAGGCGAGATGGGCGATTCTCACGTCGGCTTGCAGGCGCGTTTGATGTCGCAGGCGCTCCGTAAACTCACGGGGGCGATTGGACGATCTGATACCGCGGTCATTTTCACCAACCAGATCAGGGAAAAGATCGGTGTTATGTACGGCAGTCCGGAGACCACGACGGGTGGCCGCGCATTGAAATTCTACGCATCCCTCCGTCTGGATATCCGCCGCATCGCGTCGATCAAGGATGGCACCTCCCAGGTGGGGAGCCGGACTCGGGTCAAGGTCGTAAAGAACAAGTGTGCCCCACCGTTCAAACAGGCCGAGTTCGACATCATGTTCAACCAGGGAGTGAGCCGGGAGGGGCTCCTTGTCGATGTGGGAGAAAAGCAAGGAATCGTGAGACGGGCCGGTGCGTGGTACTCCTACGGTGACGTGCGGCTTGGCCAGGGACGTGAGAATTCCAAGCGCTCGCTCGTCAAGAACCCCGATTTGGCAGAGGAGATAGAGGCTCAGATCAGGGAGAAGCTGGGGATGCCTCTCCTCGACACGGATTCGCCTGCGGTCGAGAGCGGAGCAAGTGTGAACAGCAAAGCTGCCGCCGGTACCCGAGCTCGGAAGTAGGCAAAGGCGTCCCCGCGCGTTGGCGCGCATAACGGCGCTCCGTGGGATAAAGGGGCGTCGCACCTGGGTTGAAGTGGTAGTCGATGGCCAGCCACTCTGCGCTCTCCCGCAACAGTCAGTCCTTCAGTTCGGGCTCCGAGAGGGCATTGAGCTCCCGCCGACAACGGTCAACCGGCTGCTGGAGGAGGCGGCGTATCGAGAAGCCATGCGGACGGCTCTCCGTTATCTTGAGCACCGGTCTCGGAGCCAAGTGGAGGTCGAAAGGAGGCTTGGGAGAGATCGACTTCCGGCGCTGGCGATTGAGCGAGTCGTGGTAAGGCTTACCGATCTCGGGTACCTTGACGACTTGGCATTCGCAGCCTCGTTCGCTCGGGATCGGATTCGTTTACGTCCCTGTGCCCCTCGCCACATACGCCATGAGCTGCGGGCCAAGGGGGTCGACGATGATGGCGCGCGTGCGGGGGTCGAGACGGCGATGGAAGAGCTCGGAGAGACGGGTTCCTCACTACTCGAGCGCGTCGCTCGGCACCAGTCGGACAAAGTCAATCCAGATGACCCGGTGGGGCGCCGACGGTTCATAGGTAGGTTGCAGAGACGCGGATTTAGAACGGGCGAGATTGTCCGTTGGATGGGCGAAGACTGGCGGACGGACACCGAGGGAAGATGAAGGCCGCAGACCTAAGATCCAGATTCATCGATTACTTCGAACGACGGGGGCACCTGCCCCTGCCGTCGAGTCCGATTGTTCCCCGAGATGACCCGACGCTCATGTTCACGAATGCCGGCATGGTCCAGTTCAAGGGCGTGTTCACAGGTCAATCGGATCCTCCCGCATCGCGCGCGGTCACATCCCAGAAATGTCTTCGCGTAAGTGGTAAACACAACGACCTTGAGGAGGTGGGGAGAACCGCGCGTCACCACACCTTCTTCGAGATGCTCGGAAACTTTTCGTTTGGCGACTATTTCAAACGCGAGGCCGTTGCCTTTGCGTGGGAGTTTGCCACTGACGAGCTGGGTTTGGATCCAGGACGGATCTGGGCCACGGTGCACCATGACGACGACGATGCGTACCACCTGTGGGCGGAACTCACCGAGATTCCGGAATCACGGATCCGCCGCATGGGCGACAAGGACAACTTCTGGCAGATGGGCGATACTGGGCCCTGCGGTCCGTGCTCGGAACTCCACTACGACCTTCGTAGCGACCTCGACGACCGCATCACGGACGCCCAGTTCGAAGCCGCCGGCGATGCCGACCAGATCATCGAGTTCTGGAATCTGGTGTTTATGCAATTCGATCGGTCGGTGGATGGGGTTAGAACGTCCCTTCCCGCACCGTCTATCGATACCGGCGCAGGTCTTGAGCGGATAGCCGCCCTGCTACAGGGTGTCGGGACCAACTACCACACCGACCTCTTTCTGCCGATCATTCGGGCCGCGCAGGAGGGACTTGATCGCGAATATTCCTTGGCTCCCGAAATGTGGAATGAAGGAGTCGCTTTCAGGGTCTTGGCCGACCACGCTAGGGCGGTGGCCTTTTTGCTTGCGGATGGCGTTGTCCCGTCCAATGAGAAGCGTGGCTATGTGCTGCGGCGGATCCTGCGTCGCGCTGTCCGTCATTATTGGCTGCTCGGCCGACGTGAGCCGTTGCTCGATCATCTCGCAGGAGTGGTTATCGACCAGATGGGTGACGCGTTTCCCGAACTGACGGCACGGAAAGATCACATCGTGACCACGGTCGAGGCCGAGGAGGAGCTGTTCCTCAGCACCATTGCGGGTGGAATGCACGAAATCGATCGGGCGATGCCTGAGGGCGGTTCCGGTACGCTATCGGGCGAGGTGGCGTTCAAACTCAAGGACACCTTCGGGATTCCTGAGGATCTGACCGGCCTGATCGCTCGGGAACGGGGGTACCAAGTAGACACCGATGGCTTTCGGCGGGCCCTCGAGGCTCAGCGCCAACGTTCGCGAGATGCTGGCAGGCGGGGTGTTGGAGTGGATGCGGGCTCCCTCGGCTACGATGCAGGGAGTTCACAGCCCAAAACGACAGTGGGGAAGCGGGGTTTTGAGGCGTCCTTTGCCGAGACCGTGGGAGGTGCTGTTCCGGCACAAGAGTTCGTCGGTTACGACACCCTGAGGGTTGAATCAGAGGCCCTGATTGCCCCGGTTGGGAGCCTGGTCGGCGTCGATGAACCCATGTTCCATCTGACTAGCAATCCCTTCTACGCCGAGAGTGGAGGACAGGTCCGCGACACAGGTCATATCTGCGGGGACGGGTGGGAGGTGGAGGTCCGTGGCGTACGCGAGGAATCCAGCGGAACCTATCTCACGGGGCGCTTGACAAGGGGTGAACTCCCCGAAGGCACCAAGGCCACCGTGACCGCCCAGGTCGACGAAAAAGTCCGGCGGGATACCGAGCGCAACCACACGGCTACGCACTTGCTGCACGCTGCCCTCCGGAACGTTCTGGGCCAACACGTCCAACAGGCAGGATCCCTCGTTGCCCCCGACAGGTTGCGGTTCGACTTCACCCACCGCGCGCCACTGTCAAAGGCGGAACTCGGCGCGATTGAGGACGAGGTTCGCGAGACCATTCTCGCCAACCACCATGTGGTGGCCAGAGAAGTGGCCTACGAGCAGGCGATCGACGCGGGCGCGATGGCCCTGTTCGGTGAGAAGTACGGTGATGTTGTGAGGGTGATCGATGTGCCGGGCGTGAGCCAGGAGCTGTGTGGCGGTACGCACGTTCGAACGACGGGGCAGGTTGGGCTGTTTTCCTTCATCTCGGAAACGGGTATTGCGGCAGGTGTGCGACGCGTCGAGGCGTTTACGGGTCATTCCGCATTTGGCCGGGCGCGCAGCCAGGATGAGCTGCTCCAGAGCCTCGCTGGGAGTTTACGCACCCCCGTCGAAGGACTTGCGGGCCGAGTCCAGCAGATGCTCGAAGAGAGCAAGCGCCTTGAGCAGGTGGTATCCGCGCAAGGACTCAAACAGGCTGTGACGCAGGTCGAACACCTGCTTGCGAATGGGAACTTAGGGGAACCCCGCTTCGTGTCCGGAAGGATCGAGCTCACTTCCGGTACGGATCTAGGGGCCGTCGTTGACGGCATTCGAGAGCGCCTCCCGTCAGGGGCGGCCGTGCTGCACGCGGTGTACCCGGAGGAGGGGCGCCACGCCTTCATCTCGGTCGTCACGGATGATCTCATACGCAGTGGTCTGCGTGCCGGGGATCTGGTCCGGGTCTCGAGCCAAGCAACCGGATCCGGCGGAGGTGGCCGGCCTCATTTCGCACAGGGCGGCATAGGAGATCCTGCGCTTGTCAGCGCTGGATTCGGAGCCGCCAAAGAACTTGCCACGGAGAGAATCTCCGGACTACAAGGTTGAGGTGATGCATGTCTGATGTTGTGAGCGACGCAGAACTTGATGTCTGGCTGGAGGAGTGTTTGGCCAGGAATCCGTCCAGCCTCCAAAAGCGAGCCAGGGTGTTTCTGGATGGTGCATCCGGAAGTGGCGTGGATCGCCTTGTGACGGCTTCACTGATCGCGCTCGACGAGTCGCTGGTGGACATTTCTAAGCGCGATACTGCGTACGACCTGCTCGCGGGTGCCGGTTTGATAACCTACGCGTTTATGGCGGCGGGCGACCCGCGTTTCGGAGGTAACGGTGAACGCGTTAGAGCCATCATAGACCGCGTCGGTGCTCACGGGTCGGTGGGCCGACGGGCCGACCGCATCCTCGGTCCATCCAACGATTAGAACCCTCAAAAAGGGAGTAGGGTATATCATGGCTGTATCTTTCCCTGGTATCGCAGGGAACCGCGTATTGGTAACCGGAGCGTCTCGCGGTATAGGGCGCGCCACCGTTCGACAGCTTGCGGAATCCGGCGCCACGGTGGGCGTCGCCTACCACTCGGCCGCCGAAGAGGCGGAGCGAGCTGTCGAGGAAGCGGAAGAGCTCGCGCCAGGCAGGGGTCACTGGATGTTCGGGGGAGATTTAGGCGAACCCGAGGTGGTGGATGCCCTATTTGCCCAGGTGGATGAAGAGTTTGGGGGACTGGACGGCTTCGTCGGAAACGCCGGGATCTGGAACGATCAACCCCGGCCGGTGGAAGAACTGCCCGTCCACGAATGGCGCACCCTCCTCGATGCGAACCTCACGTCTATCTACCTAACGACCCGTGCAGCGATCAGCCGGATGGGGCCTGATGGCCGAATCGTGCTGGTGTCGTCAACTGCAGCGCAGCGGGGAGAGGCCGAGCATAGTCACTATGCGGCCTCCAAGGGCGCGATCAACGCCTTCTGCAAGTCAGTTGCCACGGAACTCGGGCCCCGTTCGATCAATGTGAACGCAGTTGCCCCCGGATGGGTCGATACGGACCTGTCCGCAAGCGTCCTCAGAACGCCCGCCGTGGAGGAAGCTCGCCGCGGCATTCCCCTTGGGAGGATCGCCACGGCCGAAGACATCGCCGGTCCCATAGTGTTCCTCCTTTCCGACGCAGCCAGACACATTACCGGCGAAATCCTGAATGTGAACGGCGGCAGCGTGCTCTGCGGTTAAGGGACAGGTGTCGCCGCCTCCGTGAACGACTTGGACCCAGGCGTCCTGAAGCCCCCCGAGGGGTTCAAGTACATTGCGAAACGCCTTGAGGACCACAGCTTCGAAGCTTGGGCCGTCGGAGGCAGCTTGAGAGACATGTTGCTCTTTAGGGAAGTACGGGCGACGCAAGGCCCGGATTGGGATGTCGCAACGAATGCAACACCACACGAGGTTATCGAGCTCTTCGGGCGCCAAACCATTCCTCTAGGGGTCGAACATGGAACGGTGGGTGTTCGGGCCTACGGCGACATGTACGAGGTGACGACTTTTCGGCGGGATGTGAAGACGGACGGTCGCCACGCGGTGGTTGCGTTCGCCGATTCCATATTCGAAGATCTGCAGCGGCGGGACTTTACGATCAACGCTCTGGCTTGGCGCTGCGGAGCTACGACCGTGCAGGACCCACACGGGGGCGTAGACGATGCACGCTCAGGTGTCCTCCGTGCCGTCGGCCAGCCCCGAGAGAGGTTCCGCGAGGATTACCTGCGAATCCTTCGTGGTCTGCGTTTTGCCGGGCGTTTCGGTCTTTCCATCGACCCCGATACGGGGCGCGGAATGGCGGCGTCCGTGGATGGGTTGCGGAAGCTCTCCGCCGAACGGGTTGCCGACGAACTGCGCAGGATCCTCATCCTCCCAAACCCTTCCAAGGCGTTTCACCTTTACGCTTCCCACGGCGCCCTCGACGAGTGGTATCCGGAGCTGGTGCCGCTGGTTAGCGACTCCGCGGCCTGGGACCATGCTCTGTACCTGGTTGATGCGATAAGCCCGCAGCGGCCCTTGCTTCGTCTCGTTCGGTTGCTCGTGAGTGCGGGGGACTCACCGTCCGCCCGCAGGGGCAAGGCCACGGATCTACTGCGGCGGCTACGGTTTTCGAACGCGGATATTGCCCGTGCTGAAGCACTTAGCCACGCATTCGGGTCCATCCCCCCTCGGGGTGCTTCGGGAGAAGACCGCCGCCGCTGGCTTCGGGATGTAGGCCCGGAGTGGGGCGATCTGTTTCGCCTCGAATTCGCGGATCGAAAGCGGGCGGTCGAGTCGAGCCTAGTATCCAGATGGCGTGCCATACACCGAGAAGCCCTGTCTCATCCACCCCTCACCCGTGCACAGCTCAGGGTGACGGGCACTGACCTCATCGACCTGGGAGTCCCCGAAGGGCCCAAGATCAGGGAGTCAATCGAACACCTCCTTGATTTGGTGTTGCGGGATCCGTCCTTGAACACGAAAACGCGGCTCCTTGAGCAGGCGAGAAAGAGGAGCGTTCCTGTTGGTTGACGTGGCCGGACAAGGAGTGACCGTTGCCGATCCGGAGTCGCGTGAGCGGGCCATCCTGGTTGGCGCGCCGCCACCTGACATGGCCAGGGACACCGTCGAAAGACACCTTGACGAGTTGGAGCGCCTAGCTGACACGGCAGGTGCCGAGGTCTGCGGACGGTTGGTCCAGCGGCTCTCGGCTCCCAATCCATCGACCTATATCGGGCGGGGAAAGGTGGTACAGCTTCGCGACATGCTTCGCGAATACAACGCCACTCTCGCGATCTTCGACGAAGACCTGAGTCCGGCTCAGGGAGTGGCCTTGGAAGACCGCCTCCGGTGCAGGATCATCGATAGGACTGAGTTGATTCTGGACATCTTCGCCCTCCGAGCACGTACTGCAGAGGCGAAACTACAGGTTGAGGCGGCTCAGCTCGGTTACTTGCGCAGCCGCCTGACCCGCATGTGGACACACCTATCGCGTGAGGGGGGTGGGATCGGTGCCCGCGGGCCTGGTGAACAGCAGTTGGAAACAGACCGTCGCCTGGTTGACCGTCGCATCGCCCGTCTGAGACGGAAGCTCGAACACATAGCTCGGTCGCGTTGCACCCAGAGGAAGGCTCGCCTAAACCATTTCCAGGTTACGCTGGTCGGATACACCAACGCCGGCAAGTCATCCCTCCTGCGTGGAATGTCGGGCGCGGAGGTCTTTGTGGAGGATCGCCTGTTCGCCACCGTGGACTCTGCCACCCGCGTATGCGATCTGCCGGGGGCCGGGCCGGTGCTCCTCACGGACACCGTGGGGTTCATTCGTAAACTGCCGCACCACTTGGTGGCATCGTTCCGGGCCACCTTGGAGGAGATCGGCGAGGCCGACCTCGTTCTGCACGTGATTGACGCCTCGGCCCCCCGTTGGGACGAACACAAGGCCGCCGTCGAGGAGCCTCTCGCTGGAGTCGTGCCCGAGGAGACCCCGGTGCTCTATGTGTTCAACAAGGTTGATCGCCTCACGCACGCGGAGGAAGAAGCCCTCAGGGCCTCCACGGCCGCACTTCGATGGCCGCGGGTCCTGACCTCGGTCATGGAACCGGGAGGCCTCAAAGCTCTGCGTGAGGCACTCCAGGCCACTATGCGGGAAAGGTTGGAGACCGTGCGGGTTCGAGTTCCCCTTAGTGACGGAGCGGTATTGGCGCAGGCCTTCAGGGAGGGAGAAGTGATCCGACGGGAGTATGGCTCGGAGGAGGTTGTCTTACGAGCCCGTGTCCCCGCATACCTCGCCGGACAGTGGCGCGGACGTGGCCTAAAGGTGCATACCTTCCCCGGATGAATCTAATAACGGATCATTTCCAGAACGTCGATAACTGCAGGCCAAAGTGAGGTGACCCATGCCGAGCCATAGCTTCGCCCACACTGTTGATTGTCGGTTGTGCGTTAACATCGACCACGTGGCTACGGTCCGAGAGGCGCGCGGAACCGACGAACCGGATCCCGTGAGGGCCGCCGTTCTGGCGGAGCTAGGCGGTGCCAACGGGATAACGGTGCATCTCCGTGAGGACCGCAGGCACATTCAGGACCGTGACGTGGAACTGTTGATGCACACGGTACGTACGTTCGTGAACCTGGAGCTGGCGGCAGAGGAGGAGGTCCTCGCCCTGGCAGAAAAGTGGCAGCCGCATCAGGCGACCCTTGTTCCAGAGAAACGCGAGGAGTTGACGACGGAAGGTGGTCTAGACGTAAACTCCGACCCTGAACGTATTAGAGATGCCGTGGCGCGCCTGCAGGACGCCGGGATTCGCACATCGCTATTCATCGACCCTGAGGAAGCCGTGATCGAGGCCACTGCGTCTGTGGGAGTAACCGCAGTTGAGTTCCACGCCGGCGAGTATGCCAATGCCGCTTCGCCCGCCGAAGCCGACCGGGAGCTGCGACGTCTCGAGCGCGCCGCGTTGATGGCCGTCGACCACCAACTCGCTGTGCACGCCGGACACGGGCTCACCTACGAAAACGTTCGGCCGGTGGCCGCGATCGAGGTTTGCGAGGAGCTCAACATCGGGCATTCGATCGTGAGCAGGGCAGTGCTGGTAGGCATGGAACGCGCCGTTTTGGAGATGTCCGAACTCGTGCGAGAAGCGCGCGTGTGAAACGCCTCACCGTCGTCGGTCTGCTAGTATCGATCGGCCTCCTCTTTTGGGCACTCCGGGATGTCTCGCTGCACGAAATGGCGGAGCATTTGCGGGCGGCACACCCGGGGTGGCTCTTCGCATGCGTGGTTACAGCCACCCTCACCTTCCACCTGAGGGCGATTCGGTGGCGTGTCCTCCTACACGATGTGGACCAGTCGATCCCATTCGGTTCGAGGTATGCTGCGGTATGCATTGGTTTCATGGTTAATAACGTGCTGCCGGCTCGCGTCGGGGAGGTGGCCCGGGCCTACTCACTGTCCCGAATAGCATCTGTCTCTATGAGTGGAAGCCTGGCATCGCTCCTGGTCGAACGCCTTTTGGACGCGATCATCCTGACAATCTTTCTCGTGCCCGCCTTCTTCCTCGCCGGAGTAGATGCGGAGGCCTCCAACCTACTTCGCACTTCCTTTACCGTCGTGGTGATCGTCGTGGCTGTGGGGCTGATCTCCCTCGGCCTCCTCGTACGTTTTCCGGATCGTGCTCTAACCCTGGTCGAAAGGTGGTGCGGACGTCTCGGCCGCGCGTCGATCGCGGAGCGCCTCAAGTCGATGGTTACCGCCTTTGGAGAGGGACTCGGGGCACTCCGGCACGCTCATGTGATGGCCAAGGCGGTCTTGTGGACGTTCGTAGTCTGGGGGTGGAACGGGTTGTCTTTCTACTTGGGATTCGTCGCCTTCGGGATCGTCGGACCCGGGTTCGAAGGGGCCCTGACGCTACAATCGACGATCAGCTTTGCGGTGGCGATCCCCTCTACTCCCGGATTCTTCGGTCCCTTTGAATCGGCTACCCGCCTCGCACTCGAACTCCACCAGATCGAACCGTCTCGGATCATCGGGTTCGCTGCGGGTTACCACATCCTCACCTTTCTTCCCGTGACTATCCTGGGTCTCTGGTTCATGCGACGCGTAGGGATGCGCTTGGGCGACTTCGGAGCCGCCCGCAAGTGAGGGAAGGGGGGAGGATGGAGGCCCACGCCAAGATCAATCTTCGCCTCAGGGTGTTCCCGCCTGATATCACGGGATTCCATGCAGTTGAAACCATCCTGGCTCGCACGAGCCTCAGCGATACGGTATCTCTCGAGTGGGGACAGCCCTCCAGCAGTGGATCCACACAGATTATGGTCGACGGGCCCTACGCGGATTCGGTGCCAGAAGGACCGGAGAATCTGTGCTGTCGATCTGCCGATGCCTTTGTCGAAAGGGCTTTTGGATCCTCGCGTCCCGATCTACGCATCCGACTGACGAAAAACATTCCGGTTGGGGCCGGACTTGGAGGAGGAAGTGCGGACGCGGCGGCGACGCTTCGGTTGTTGGCCCGGAGGTGGCCTCGCCTGGAGGAGTCGGACCTTGTGGCGATCGCCGGGGAGATCGGTACCGATGTGCCGTTTTGTCTGCTTGGAGCACCGATGGCACTGGGTTGGGAGCGTGGTCGGCGTCTCCTGCCCCTCCGTGCCCCCAGGGTCCGTCCCACCTTGTTGCTGTGTCCACCTTTCCCGGTCAGCACCGCCGACGCCTACGGATGGCTAGGTCGGAACGCCTCCGATGTCGTGTCCGCCTCGATCCTCCCCGGTGCCACACGCCTCTCAAGCTGGCCCTCTCTGGAACGCATAGCACGGAACGACTTCGAGAGCCCCGTCATTGACCGCCACCCCGATCTCGGACGGGTGCTGCACTGCCTGCGCACCGAAACGGAAGCCGGAATCGCCGCCATGTCAGGTTCCGGCTCGGTCCTTTTCGCCACCTTCCCGAACACTGACGCTCGCGCTGCGGCCCGAGATCGATTGCAGGGGTTGGGGGGCTTGGAGGAATGGCTTCTACTGAACGTCCGGGCCCCGATCTGAGTAGCGCCAACGGTGCACTCCGGCGACCTACAGTTTGACGTAGGTTGCCCGGAATCAGCATTTTCTGGTATCTGCTGGCCCCTCGTCTAATGGCAAGACAACGGCCTTTGGAGCCGTTGATCCAGGTTCGAATCCTGGGGGGCCAATTACCCTTTCGCACAGGTCTATGCCCACCCCAAACCGCCTCGCAGCCGAAAAGAGTCCCTACCTCCTCCAGCACGGCCACAACCCCGTAGACTGGTTTCCCTGGGGGCCTGAGGCGTTCGCCCGAGCCGAGGCCGAGGACCGCCCGGTGTTCCTATCGATCGGCTACGCCACGTGCCACTGGTGCCACGTGATGGAGCGGGAGTCCTTTGAGGACGAGATGGTGGCGGAATTGCTGCGACGCGACTTCATCTCCATCAAGGTGGATCGCGAGGAGCGGCCGGACATCGACGGGATCTACATGACCGTCTGCCAGATGATGACCGGTCACGGTGGATGGCCGCTGACAGTTGTCATGACACCGGACAAACAACCCTTCTTTGCAGGCACCTACTTCCCGCGCGTATCGGTGCCTGGCCGGATCGGAATGCTAGACCTCCTACCTCGCCTTGCCACGGTGTGGAAGGAGAGACGCGACGATGCAGAGACGGCGGCCCGTTCAGCCATGGAAGCGGTGCGCGAGCTTGAGTCCCGTAACCTGCGATCGCCTGTCGGAGATGGAGGAGCAGAAAAACAAAGCCGATCGCTAGAAACCTTGCGTCGGGGCTTCGACCAGCTGCACGCCCGTTTCGACAGACGTTGGGGAGGGTTCGGAACCGCGCCCAAATTCCCGACGCCCCACCAACTCCTCTTCCTATTGCGATGGGCCACCAGGTCTGGGGACTCCCGGGCCACGAACATGGTGGAGCACACACTTACTCAGATGCGCCGAGGCGGAATCTTCGATCACGTGGGCTACGGATTTCATCGGTACTCCACGGACCAACGGTGGCTGGTCCCGCACTTTGAGAAGATGCTGTACGACCAGGCACTGCTGGCGATGTGCTACATCGAGCTCTGGCAGTTAACCGGGAACGAAGAGTATCAGGCGGTGGCCCGCGAGATCTTCGAATACGTCCTGCGGGACCTAACTCATCCCCAAGGAGCCTTTTACTCGGCCGAGGATGCGGACAGCGAAGGGAGGGAAGGGGCCTTCTACGTCTGGACCAGTGCCGAGTTCCAGTCCGTCGTGAAAGAGAAGGCGGGTTACGACGTCGCGGATCTTGCCGGTCGCGCATTCTGCATCGAAGCTGACGGCAACTTTGCCGACGAAGCCACCGGAGCTGTAAGCGGAGAGAACATCCTCCACGAGACGGAATCCCGGGCGACCCTCTCCCAAGAGACCGGGTGGAGCGAAGACGAACTAACCAAGAATCTCGAAGCTGCCCGCCTGGCCTTGTTTGATCACCGGAAGGGACGCCCGCGGCCCCTGCTCGACGACAAGGTTCTCACAGACTGGAATGGGCTGATGATCGCGGTTCTGGCCCAGGCTGGGTGTGTGTTCAACGACCCCACCCTCACCTCGGCTGCGGAAAGCGCCGCTCGCTTTATTATGGAACGTCTCTGGGACGATTCAGGAGGAGTGCTCCTCCACAGATACCGCGATGGCGACGCCGCGATCGCAGCGGGTGCTGTGGACCATGCTTTCCTGGCGTGGGGATTCATCGAACTCTACCAAGCCACCTGGAACCCGATTTGGCTGGAACGGGCGGGCCGTCTGCTATCTGTGCTGCAGGAAGAATTCTGGGATCCCGATGGCGAGGGCGTGTTCACTAGCGCAGCCGGCGTAACCGACGTGCCGATCCGCCAAAAGGAGACCTACGACGGAGCCTTGCCGTCCGCCAACTCTGCGACTTGGTATGTGATGCTCAGGTATGCTCACCTAACCGGGGATGAGGAGATGGCCGAGCGGGCTGCGCGGCTGGGTGAAGCGTTTGGCACGGCGGTGATGAATAGTCCGGCCGCCCACACCATGGCCCTGGTCGCTATGGATCTGGCACTCGGCCCCAGACAACAAGTCGTCGTGGCCGGAGATCCGGCGGCGCCCGACACCGCTACACTTCTGGAAGAGGTTCGTGGTTTTGCCCCCCGCCGCACGCTTCTCGTCAAGGTCCCGGGCCAGGAGCAGGCTCTGGAAGCAGTTGCACCCTGGACCCGGAGCTACGGACAGGTCGGCGGCCGGTCGGCCGCGTGGGTCTGCACCGACTGGGCCTGCCAAGCCCCAGTCACCGATGCCGATGCACTGCGAACTCTGCTGCGTTAAACCAACTCTAGGGCACCGCCTCCTAGGTGCCCTCCTAAATCCCTAACACCGGAGCGTTTTCCCAAGATGGACCTTGACACTGTTTGGTACGGCAACCCAATGAGCGATTGGTTGGTCGCCGCTGCCATCCTGGCACTATCGATTCTCTCTTTGTGGCTTTTGCGGCGCTGGGTACTAAAGGCATTGACATCCTTTGCCCAAGGAACCCAAACCGTCGTTGACGACTTCGTGGCAGAAGTGCTGGGGCACACCAAAATGCTCTTGCTCCTCTTGTCGGCCATTTTCGTGGCTTCGTTGGCGCTCACCCTACCCCCTGCGGTGACCCTCGTAATCCGCAGGGCAGCAGCGATCGCCTTGGTGCTGCAAGGCGGCATCTGGGCCAACACCGGCATCAGATTCATCGTATCCCACTTCATTCAGGCCAAGGCGGGGGAGGATTCGGAGGCGGTCACTCTCGTCGGCGCCATCTCATTCATCGGTCGGTTCGCCGTATGGGCCTTGGTGTTGTTGCTGGTCCTCGACAACCTCGGAGTGGAGGTCACCGCACTGCTCACCGGCCTCGGCATTGGAGGCATCGCAGTAGCCTTGGCGACGCAGAACACACTGGGAGATTTCCTGGCCACGCTCTCGATCGTCCTCGACAAGCCCTTCGTAATTGGGGATTTCGTCGCTGTCGGAGATTCGTTGGGAACCGTTGAGCAGATAGGGCTCAAGACCACCCGTTTGCGTAGTCTGAGCGGAGAACAGCTCATCCTCGGCAACAACGACATACTGGCGTCTCGCGTTCGCAACCTCGGGCGAATGGCAAGGCGTCGCGCCGCCCTTTCGACGGGCGTCACGTATGACACGCCGAAAGAAACCCTCGCCGCCATTCCCGGGTGGATCCAGGAGATCGTGGAGTCGCACGACGCCGTGGCCTTCGATCGCTGCCATCTCGCGGAGTACGGAGATTATCAGATCACCTTTGAAACCGTCTACAACATGACGGATCCCGATTATGCCTTGTTCATGAGGACCAGGCAGTCGATCCTCCTGCAGATCCACGGCCGGTTCGAGGAAGAGGGTGTCGAGTTCGCCTACCCCACTCGCGTCGTGTACAACGTGCCGGTTACCGAAAGTTCCTAACCTCCGGACTTGACTATAGGGCGCTTAGCGGATACTCCTACAGGCTGTCAACCCGTCGGTTTTCCAGCCGTCGGGGATTCGGGTTCGGGAGCCCTCCAATCGTTGGGATCAGGTCCAGCGTGCGTTGATTGACGCGAGTGCGTGAACGACGTGCGCAGGGGCGGAGCGCCATTCGAACCATGAGCAAATCCCCAACCAGGGACGCGCCCCAACGCCATGGACACCCGCGGATTCTTCTTCGACACCAGCCCGCTCCTCCTTCTCTCCGGTACCGCCAACCGCCCCCTTGCCGAGGGGATTGCGGATGCGCTCGGGGAGGAGCTCTGTGACGTCACGATAAAGCGGTTTGCGGACGGGGAGATTTTTGTCCGCATCAATGAGAATGTCCGTGGACGGGACGTGTTCCTCATTCAGCCGACGAGCACCCCCGCCGACAACATCGTCGAGCTGCTCCTGCTAATCGATGCGGCCAACAGGGCCTCGGCTGCCAGGATTACGGCTGTCGTTCCGTACTACGGGTATGGTCGCGCGGATCGCAAGGACCAGCCACGAGTCTCGATAGCAGCCAAGTTGATGGCGAACCTGATGACGGCTGCCGGGGCGGACCGCGTCCTATCGGTTGATTTCCATCAACACCAGATCCAGGGCTTCTTCGACATCCCCGCGGATCACCTGTACGCCGCCCCTGTGTTCCGCCGCTACTACGAAGGCAAGGGTCTGGACAACCTTGTCGTGGTGGCGACCGACGTGAGCGCGGCCAAGACAGCCCGCGGATATGCCCGTCGACTGGGTGGGGACCTTGCCATCATCGACAAGCGAAGGCCCAAGCAGAACGAGGCCGAAGTAGAGAATTTGGTGGGTGAAGTGGAAGGGTATCACTGCATTGTCCCCGATGACATGATCGATACCGCAGGCACGATGGAATCCACGGTGAGGATTCTCAAGGACCAGGGCGCCCGCGACATCTACCTCCTGGCAACCCACCCCCTCTTCTCGGGACCCGCAGTCGAGCGACTCGCGGCTGCTGATGTCAAGGAGATCACTGTAACCGACACCGTTTACGTGGATCCGGCCGTCAAGGAGGCTCTGCCCAACCTCACGGTGCTGTCGGTGGCGGACCTCCTTGCTCGGGCCATTCGCAGCACGCACGCCAACAGCTCCGTCAGCATGCTTTTTAAATGAAACTTGGTACGTAAGACTTCAAATACAGCAGATATCCATGACGAATGAAACCCCCACGCTCGCCGCCGCTTCCAGGACCACCTCCGGTAAGGGGCATGCTCGCCGATTGCGCATGTCCGGTCGTCTTCCCGCTGTCGTATACGGACGTCGTGACGACGCCGAGTCCCTGTCCTTGGACGCTCAAGAGCTATCGAGATTGCTCTCCCGAATCCACGCTCAAACGACAGTCATCGACCTGGAAGTTGACGGGAAGGAGCCCCGCGGTGTCCTGATTCGCGAGATTCAGCGCCACCCCTTCAGATCAGACATCCTCCACGTGGATTTCTTCGAGATTCGGTCGGCCGTGATGATCCGAGTGGCCGTCCCGGTCCACACCCAGGGATCGCCCCGAGGCGTCGAGATGGGTGGTCTCCTCCAGCAGGTCAGTTACGAAGTCGAGGTGGAATGCCTGCCGCGAGAGATCCCTTCGGCCATCGACGTTGATGTTACCGAACTGGAGATTGGAGACGCGATCCACGTAAGCGATCTGACGGTCGCGAGTGGCACGATAGTGGAAGATCCCCAGCTTATCATCTGCGGTGTCGTGCCCCCGACTACGGAGGAGGAAGAAGAAGAGGAGGAAGGGTTGGAAGAGGGCGAGATCGCCGTGGAAGAGGAGACGACTTGAAGGTTGTTCTCGCACTGGGAAATCCTGGGGAGGAGTACCGGGATACACGGCACAACGTCGGGTGGTGGATGGCGGACCTCATGGCCCGCAAATGGGGGAGTGGCACCTACGACTTGGCCGGTGCAACAGCGTGGACGGATGGAGGACGGTTCGAAGATGTCGAGGTGCACAAACCCCTGGTTTACATGAACCGGAGTGGGGACGCACTGGCGGAGCTGTTGAACGGTCGCCTCGGTGAAGGTTTTCGGACCGAGGCCCATCTGCTGGTACTGGTGGATGACGTGGCACTGCCGGCAGGGCGTCTCCGCATGCGGGCCAAGGGTTCCCCGGGTGGCCATAACGGCCTCGCCTCCATTTCCGAGACTCTGGAGTCGAACGAGTGGGCTCGCCTCCGGATCGGCGTGGGGCGGCCGCCGGACAGCCGTATAGATCTCGCCAGCTGGGTTCTCGCCGAGGTAGGCGCGTGGGACGAAGAACGGATTCTCGTGGCCATGCATCGAGCGGTGCCCGCAGTCGAGCGCTGGCTAACCCACAGGACCGACTCCGCTATGAACCTAATCAACTCTTACGCGCAGGCCGATTCAATTGGCGGTGTACCAATTCAGTGACCCTTGGAACAGGAAGCTCATAGAGTGGCTCAAAACATCGAATATGCGATCTGGCTGGGAGTAGCCGGCCTCGTCTCGTCGTTTCTCCTCTTCATGTACGTTCGGAGGCAACCTGTTGGCACGGACAGGATGCATGCCCTCTCCGAGGCAATCCACTCCGGGGCCATGGCATTCCTGCGACGGGAATATACGGTGCTGCTCCCCTTCATCCTTGTCGTGGCCGCCGTCCTTTGGTGGCTCGTGGGGTCCCGGACGGCAGTTGCCTACGGGCTGGGTGCGTCTGCCTCGATATTGGCCGGGTTCTTCGGGATGAAAGCAGCCACGGCGGCGAACGTCCGCACTTCGGAAGCGGCGCGTTCGAGCGGGCAGGCCAAGGCGCTCCGAGTCGCCTTCTCGGGGGGGGCCGTTATGGGTACGGCTGTGGCGGCCCTGGGACTCCTGGGTATCGGCCTGGTGTTGATCCTTTTCCCTCCGGTTAGCACGGGTTTCCGCCCCTTCGGAGAGATCATCTCGGGGTTCGCCATGGGGGCTTCCTCGATCGCGCTGTTCGCCCGTGTAGGGGGTGGGATTTATACCAAGGCGGCGGACGTCGGTGCGGACCTCGTTGGTAAGGTTGAGGCGGGCATCCCGGAGGACGACCCGCGGAACCCAGCTACCATCGCCGACAATGTGGGTGACAACGTCGGGGATGTGGCCGGGATGGGGGCCGACATTTTCGAATCCTATGTGGGGTCCGTCATCGCGACCATCGTCATTGGTGTCACGAGTTCAATGATCCTCGCCGATGCGCGGCTCTCGGCCGTAGCCCTGCCCATCCTCTACATCATGGCGGGTTTTGCAGCCAGCCTGATCGGGGTGGGTGCGATCCGCGTGCTGGAGCGCATGAATCCCGCGACGGCTCTGCGCTGGGCCCCAATCGTCGGGGCGGTTGTGTTTTGGGTGCTGGCTTTTGCGATCACCATTCGAATGCCACTCTTCGACGCGGCCAGCAATGGGAAATGGATCCTCCTGCACGCCAACGCCGGTCCCTTCTGGGCCATGTTGTTCGGGTCCCTGGTGGGGATCGCGATCGGTCTCATCACAGAGTACTACACTGCCGAAGGCCCGATTAGGAAGATCGCCCAGGCGTCGGAGACGGGTTCCGCGACTAACATCATCACAGGGCTCGCGGTTGGCATGGAATCGACCGCTTTGCCCATGCTCCTGATTGCGGGGGCCATTTACATCGCGTTCGGGTTCGCCGGTCTGTACGGCATTGGCATAGCTGCCGTCGGGATGCTGGCCACCGTCGGGGTCACGATGTCGGTGGACGCGTACGGCCCAGTGGCGGACAACGCTGGTGGGATCTCCGAGATGGCGGAGCTGGGACCCGAGGTGCGCTCGATTACGGATTCGCTCGATGCACTCGGCAACACGACGGCCGCGATCGGGAAGGGTTTTGCCGTTGGGTCAGCGGCTCTTACGGCTTTGGCCCTCTTCTCCGCTTACGCGAATGCCGTCGGGCTTCGCGCCACGGGGATCAACTTGGTCGACCCGCTCGTTGTGATCGGTCTGTTCGTTGGAGGGGTTACGCCCTTCTTCATCGCTGCCTTAACGATGACCGCCGTGGGGCGCGCCGCTGCCGGGATGGTGGCCGAGGTCCGAAGACAGTTCAAGGAGATTCCCGGGATCATGCAGGGCACCGCGGAGCCCGACTCGGCGCGTTGTGTGGACATTTCCACGAAAGCCGCGCTACGTGAGATGATTGTGCCCGGGTTGGTCGCCGTGATCGTACCGATCGTTGTGGGTCGGTTCCTGGGGGTGGAAGCGCTTGGCGGAGTGTTGGCGGGTGCGACTGTGAGCGGCGTGCTCCTGGCCCTATTCATGGCCAACTCCGGTGGCGCATGGGACAACGCCAAGAAGTACATCGAAACTGGTGCGCATGGCGGTAAGGGGAGCGATCCACACAAGGCCGCCGTCGTGGGAGACACTGTCGGTGACCCGTTCAAGGACACGTCCGGACCATCGATGAACATCGTTGTGAAGTTGATAAGCGTGGTCTCACTCGTTCTCGCCCCCTGGTTTGTGAGCGTGCACGGCATGGCCGGCACCGACGGGCAGAACGTCTGGGCCCAGTTGTTGGAAACAATTCGCGGGCTCTTGTAGCGCTCTCGGGTTGACTTTCGGGGGCCGGACAGTACGTTCCGGCCCGACACATAGTGGTTGGTCCTCAGGGATCAGGACCCACGCCTCCTGCTCCGGTAAGAGTGCCGGAGCCGCCGAGACCAAAGGAGATTTGCATGCGCGATCAGCGCGAGTACGAGATCGTCTATGTCTTCCGTTCGAACCTCCTGCCCGAAGACATCGACACAAAGATCGAACGATATCATGGCGTAGTCACGTCGTCAGGCGGCGAGATCACAGCCGTTCAAAACTGGGGTAGACGCGACCTTGCCTACCCGATCCAGAAGCAGCGGGCCGCGAATTACGTTGTCGCCCGTTTCCTGTCCGACGGTTCACCTCTGATGGAGCTCGAGCGCATCCTCAAGCTGGATGACGACTTGCTGCGCCACCTTGTCGTGATTGCAGAGGGCGACTTGCCGGATCTGGCCGTTTCTGTCCAAGAGGCTGACGCGGCGAGCACAGCGGAGTCTGCGGAAGCGAGCGAGGAAGAGGCCACCGCTTCAGCTGAGGAGGGGGAGGCTTCGAACACGGACGAGAATCCCGAAGAGGATGCTGGCCCCGAGGGGGGTGAGGCCGACGGATCCGAAGAAGCTGATTCCGACGATACAGAGGGCGACGACACCGAGGAAACCGGTTCCGAAGAAGAGGAGAAGGTCTGATGGCTGTCCGGAAGACGTGCCGGTTTTGCGAGAAAAAGGGGGGAGGGCACGTTGACTACAAGGATGCCGACACCCTTAACCGCTACCTGTCGGACCGCGGGAAGATATTGCCCCGAAGGGCAACGGGAACTTGCGCACGCCACCAGCGAAAGCTCGCAACAGCTATAAAGCGAGCCCGTTACCTGGCGCTGCTCCCATATATCCGAGGGTACTACGACTAGCGATCGTTCCTGGTGGCGCTTTGCGGGGTTGGTCTTTCTCGCCGCCGCCTTTACGCCTCTCGGTTCCGGAGCATCTGGGTTCTTGGTTCTGATAGGGGTCCCCACAGCCCTGTGCACGTTGTCGTGGGACCGCGGGTGGAGGCGGGGGGCTCTCGCCATGCTAATAGTCCTGGTACCGGGCGTGATCGGCTATGCAAGCGCTACTCCGGAGTGGTATCTGGAAAGGGGTTGGGCCCTACTTCTCGGAGCCTGGTTTGCTATGGCCACTTCGGCCGCACCCCACTGGTCATTGCTGAGAAGCTCGGTGGCCGCTGTCGCAGGAGTTCTGGGGCTCGTATCACTAGCCGGTCTCCTGTTCGAAGGCTTGGAGTTTGGGCCGTCGCTCGCGATGGTTGCGGATCGGCTCGTACTCGCTCGCGTGGATCAAATCTCGGCGTTGCTCGAGTTTCAATTGGCGGCGGCAGGGCTGGATGTCGGCTATGTGGAGACTGGCGTTCGCCTGTTGGACACCATCCATTTTCTTTGGCCTGCGTTCTTGGTCCTCGGCTCTCTCGCCGCGCTCGCTGCAGCCGGTTGTTTGGCCATACGGGTCGTGCACGGCAGGATGGAGGTTCCCCGGTTGCGAGCGTTCCGGTTTGCGGACACCGGTGCATGGGTGCTCGGGGTCGGCTTGCTGATGATCGTGCTAGGACAGGAGGCGCTCACGCGTGTCGGGGCGAACGTCGCAACGGTGGCCGGTGGTCTATACATACTGCGGGGGCTGGGCGTGCTCTTCGCGATTACGCCAGTTGTGGCACCGTCGCGACTCGTCATTATTCTCGTGACTCTACTGGGCGTCTTACTCTATCCGGTGACGGTGGTCGTGGTTTTCGCCTTTGGTCTTGGCGACACATGGTTAGATTTCCGTGAACGGGTCGGGGTTTTGGAGGACCGGTCGCGGTAACAGAGCTACAATTACAGGGGTTACAATGGTTGACATCATCTTGAGAGAAGACGTGGAACAGCTCGGCAAGGCAGGGGAGGAGGTCACCGTCCGTCCGGGATACGCGAGGAACTACCTGATTCCAAAGGGAATGGCGATGCCCGCCAGCCCCGGAAATCGCCGACTGTTAATGGAAGAACAGCGGCGTCGCACCCGTGAGGAATCCAGGAAGGTGGAGGCTGCACAGAAGATCGCCAAACAACTTGAAGGCGTTGCGCTCACCTTTGCGCGCCGTGCCGGAGAGAAAGAAAAACTGTTTGGTTCGGTCACAACCGTCGATATCGCCTCGGAACTTGAACAACTCGATATCCAGGTGCCGCGACAGGTCATTCGGCTCGACGAACCGATCAAGACACTGGGGCTATTCGAGATCCCCATACGGTTGCACGCCGAGGTAGAACCGACCATCAAGGTCTGGGTCGTCTCGGGGGATTGACCCTGGAGCCGCGCCCGCTAGAGGAAGGATGGCTGTACCTCGCCCAGGCGGGGGACCCCGGTCAGGAGTTGCGGGCCACCCTTGAGGCTGCGTTGGAGCGCAACGCACGAGACGTCACGATTCTAGATCTCCGTGGCCTATCCGACGTAACCGACTTCTTTCTCATCACAACCGGGGATTCTGACCGTCACGTCAGGGCGATTAGCGATAACATCCTCGAGAAGGGACGTGAAGCGGGACACCGTCCGGTCGGTATTGAGGGTGTGGCCGAGGGCGACTGGATATTGCTCGACTTCGTTAGCATCATCGTGCACATCTTTCAGCGTGTCACGCGTCTTCACTACCGCCTCGAACGACTCTGGGGAGACGCGCCCTCCGTAGTTATCGAATGAGCGTCCGGCGACTGGAGGGACCCACCCCTCGCTTTCGCACTGTTCTCGGAATCGGGGCGTTGCTGGCGACAGCGTGTGCCGGTCCGCCCGATGATCAACCCGAACCCCTTGTGGGTGCCCAGCTGGTGTCAGGATCCTCCCTCGATCGGCAGGGGATTATGGTCGTGGCTTCGAACCGGGTCGCTGAGTTTCGGTCTGCCAACGATTTGTCGACGGTGAGGTGGGCGGGCCGCGTCGAATTTGGGGAGGTTAGCGCCGCGTACTCCCTGGGAACGGCTATTCTCGTGATTGCGGAAGATAGCACCGGGATCTTCCGTACCATACCGACGGAGTCATTCACGCTCATAGACGATGTCCCCCCTGAAACGCGGTGGATCTCATCAGTGGGCGGTGGTGCTCTGGTGGCGAACGACCGCGTGATCGCGGTGACCCCCCGAGGAGCGCGCGAGGTCGTCGCCCCGGGCGAAGTCTTGTGGGCGGCCCCGGCGCAGAGCGATTTGGTCGTGGCGCTGGTGGCGGATCCCGGCGGGTCAAACCTTATGCTCTGGGAAGCTGGGAATGCGGAACCCACGTCGTCTCTGGCGGCGCGCGGTCGAGGTCCCGCCTTGCTCACGAGGTGGGGTAGGGAGGTGGCGATACCCTCGGCGGATGGAACGATCCTGTTTTTGAGTCTGCCCACGCTGGAGGAGACGGGGCGTGTCACCCTTTCCACGGCGGCCACCGGACTCGCTGTTTCCCCGTCCCAACACAGGCTCTACGCGTCCTTGGGGGCATCCCCTTATGGGTTGGTCCAACTTAATCCAGTCGATGGTAATGAAACGCGTCTCGCCCGGTCCAACGCGCCTCTTCAGGCTTTGCGAACATCGCTCACGGGCGACCTGGTACTGGGGTTTGACGGGAGCGCGACTTGGGCCTTTGCCCCGGCGCGAAATGAGATGACGGCGATCGGTGGAAGCTGGCGTGACGACCTCCCGGCCGTGTTCCCAGGAGGCGATATTCTGATCCACATGGATGGGGAGGTGCGATTGCTGGAAGGGGAGGTTCGGCTGGCGGGTCGGGATTTGGGGGAACCTGTGCTCGTGGCAAGGTCCGGAGATGGGTTTTGGCTCCCCTATTCCTGGCGCAGCACGGTCCCGCGTGCGTCCACCGCCTCCGTCAGCGACTCTGCCGACGCCGATCTGGTCCCAGTCTTTGCCCCTCGCCGATCGGGGCTCCTTTCCCTCGGTGCGATTCCGGGGATGGAGGCGCCCGACCCCGAGCCGGACACGATCCCCCCGAGGCCAGATACGGCTACCCTGGAAGCGGTACCGGAGGTCGGCGAAGAGCCCTCGGAGGCAGAGGATGGCATCGATACTCCGGAAAATGAGGCAGAAGAGGGCACCGAGCCGGGAATGGCTACTATCTTCTACGTTGTCGCTGGTTCGGCCAGGCAGACGGCCCTCCTCGCTCGCCTGCGAGTTCGTTTGACGCAAGCCGGATACTCCACGAGCCACCGGTCCCAGCCGGGGCCGGAAGGAACTTTTTCGGTTTTGCTTCTCGTAGGGCCCTATGACACACGACCGGAAGCTCTCGAAGTCGCCGAGGCACTACGCGAAGAGGGAGTCTCCGGGGCCACCATATTGGAAGACACGGTGCCCAACCTGAATGGGAGAAGTCGATGGAATTGACGCAAAGCGCTGAGCTCTTGGCCAACAGGATGCCGAAAATGATCGACGTCTTCGGTCTGGTTTACGGCGAACCCGACGGCATGGCCGCCGAAGCGATAGACGCTTTTGCTGTCGCGGTGACCAGGGTAAGAGCACAGACGGTATTGATTGCAGTTGCGCCACCCCCGGCGTTGGAACAACTGCTGTCACCGTCGGGTGGAGAAGAAGCCGAAGCCCCTGACCGGCCCTACGTCTATCTGAAAGCAAGGCCTGGCAAGGTCAACTTGGAGAAGATTGCGGATCTCCTTGCTTTCCTGAGGGCAGCGGGAGGAACGGCCATTCTGGCAGCCGGCTCTGAGTTTTGGTCCACTCAGGGATTGGGAGATCTGGTTCAGGGCGTGGTACGCTTGGGAGATGCCGCTGTGCCCGAGAGCTTGTCGGTGCCCGTGTTTGGCACCATCCCCTTCAAGGGGGTCACGGTGGTGGACGACCCCGCGCCCGATAAAGAGGAACACGCCCCCTCCGCCACGCAGGATGACCGGACCCCGGATCATCAAGAACAGACTCCACCATCCGGGAGTGATCACGCCGAAGCTGTAGCTCAAGAGACGGCAGCCCGGCAGCCTCGGTACGAAGAGCCCGAGCGCGAAGAGCGCGAGCCCGAAGAGCCCGAAAAGCCTGCAACTCAGGAACCGGACACCCATCAACCAGACACCCCGCAAGCCGACACCCAGCGACCGGATTCTGAGCATCAAGACCACGAGCCGCCGGACGCTCCGCAGCTCGATGCAACAGCGGCGGAGGAAGAGGAGTTCTCGGAACCGGTACCGGCTTTCAGCTTAGACGAACGCCAAGCCGAAACCGCCGACGAGCTCGTTCAGGAAGATGCGGGAGGCTCCCATCCGATTGGGCGCCGTCTATTAGGGGTATTGGGGTTGGCGGCCATGTTAACGCTGATCGGTGCCTGGACGGTTCTGTCCAGCATGTCAGGTGGAGGAACGCTGCTGCTGTCGGATGCGGGGGTTTTTGCCGATTTGCAGGCGCGAACTGCTGAAGGACTCGGGGGAGGACCCGCCGGCCCCACCGATGACCCAACCGAGGCTCAACCACTATCCGAAGATCCGCCACCATCCGAGGGTCAACGGCCATCTCCTGGACAACCGATGGATGTCGCCGATCAAGCCCCACCGGAGAACCCACCAGCAGGTGGCGGCGACGCCGAGATGGTAACACCGGACAACATGCAGCAACCGCCAGAGGAAACCCCGGCCGACCCTGACACAGAGGGGATCATCGCTTTCGAGCTGATGGAACGGCGTCCTTTCTCGGTCCTCGTCGGGAGTTTTGCGGAGGCGGATAGAGCCCAGCGGGTGGCAGACCGAGCTCGCGACGTGACGGGGCTCGCCTTCTTGGCACCCACCGAGGTGCTAGGGGTCGAGTATCTTCGGGTGCTGGCGGGTGCCTTGGAAACAGAAATACAGAGTCAAGACCTTATGGAAGTACTTGTTACCCAAGGGGTTATCGAGGATAACCGGAGGTGGCAGATTAGGTCGACCCCGTTTGCTTTCGATATGGGTGTGTTTTCGGATCTCGAGGCGGCCCAGGCTCGAAGCTCCGCACTCGAGCAACGAGGTGTACCTACCTACCTGTTTGCGGCCGACTCATTCGGAGGCGAGGTGTATCGCGTCTATGCGGGTGCTTATGAAGATGAGGCGTCCACGAGTCCCCTTGTGGAGCTCCTGGCCACCGCCGGAGAGGCGGCCACGTTGGTCGTCCGTAGAGGTCGACCACTCTCTGCTGTCCGTCCGTAACGGCGGTTTCGTCCGGTGAAGGTCAAATCGCTGACCTTGCGGGGTTTCAAGTCGTTCGCAGACCATACCAAAATTGATATCCACGATGGCATCACCGCCATTGTTGGTCCCAATGGATGCGGCAAGTCCAATGTTTCGGATGCCATCCGGTGGGTGCTCGGTGAGCAGCGTCCCAGCGCGATTCGCGGCGCTCGGATGGAAGAGGCGATATTCGGTGGTACGGAGATTCGGAAGCCCATTCAGCGGGCTGAGGTGGTGCTCGAACTCTCCAATGAATCGGGGGTGCTGCCCGTACCGTACCCCGAGGTGTCGATAGCCCGCGTCGTTTACCGGCAAGGCGAGGGCCAGTATAGCCTCAACGGTACTACGTGCCGACTCCGCGACATTGTGGACCTGTGTCGCGATACCGGATTGGGATCGAACGCCTATGCCCTGATCGAGGCACGGATGATCGACGCGATCCTCTCAGATCGTGCCGAGGAGCGTCGGCACTTGTTCGAGGAGGCAGCGGGGATAGGGCGTTACAAAGATCGTCGCCGCATAGCCACCCGCCGCCTCGAACAAGCCGACGCAGACCTGGTACGTCTGGACGACCTGCTCGGCGAGGTCAAGTCAAAGGTCCGATCGTTAGCTCAGCAACGCACCAGGGCCTCCCGGCAAAGGGAGCTTCGGGCGCGGTTACTCCGATTAGATGTCGCGATCACCGCAGATTCACTGGACACCATGTCCACGGAGTTGGACGAAGTAGGAGCAGGCCTCAAAGGGATTGACCGAGAGCTAAGATCGGACGGGGCCAACCAAGGGAGCCTCGAGGTGCAGGCGGACGAAGTACGGCTCAGCTTGTCGACGATTGAGAGGGATCGAGCAACTCTTGCGCGGGATGTGGAGAAGGCACGTCGCGACGTGGAGGAGCACGAACGGGTGGAACTCGTTTCAGGGGAGCGAGCCCGTACCGCGCGTGAGCGAGCGTCCGCCATCAGGGACGAGCTAACGCGGCTACGCAGGAACCAAGAGGAGCTGGCACAAAGGGCCGAACAGGCTGAGACGGATCGAGAAGTGCTAGCGGTGGAAACCGAACGCGTGAGGGATGTAACGAATGCCCTCGACGGAGAGCTGCGAACTTACCTAACGCGCGCCCGAGACTTGGAGGCTGCGCTCATCGAGGCAGACAACGCGCGCAGCTCTGCCCTGCGCGAATTGGAGAGTTGGAACCTCAGTGTTCAGGCCGCCGCCCACCGTGCCACGAGCGACGAGCAAGATCTCGAACAGCGACAAGCCGACCTGGAGGCCTTGATCCACCGCGAAGCCGAAGCCCGGAAGCGGCTTGAGGCCGAACTCCAAGTGGAGTCGGAGCTGGTCCCTCGAGTGGAGGCGGAGCACGCGGTCTTGGTGGAGGCGGAAGGGAGGTCGGCGCACGTGGCCCGGGAGCTGAGTGAGGCAAGGCAGGAGCAGGGGCGTACCGAGGGTTTGCTGTCTACCGCGACAGCCCGGTCCGCCAGCATCAACACGCTCCTGCGTTCGAGCACCCTGCTCCCCAAGGCCGTCGCCGAGCTCATGGCGGTGCGAGAAGACCTTCCGGGGGTACGCCGGCCACTTGCCGACTACCTGGATGCCCCGCCCGGTTGGGCTTCTGCGATCGAGGCGTTTCTCGGCCCATATCTCCATGCAGTGGTGGTGGATGACCGACAAGCGGCGGGCCGTGTGGAGCGCTGGTTGGCCAAACGAGCGGGGGACGAGGCACTGCTGCTCCTCCTCCTGGACCCCGGACCGGTGCTCGTCCCGACGGCAGCGAGATCTGACACCACCACTCCTGTCACGGCGCAGGGGGCGGGTGAACCCTGGGTGCGGGCGTTCCTTTACGGCGTAGACTTTCACGGGGTCGCGGACAATCGCCCCGGTGAACTGAGTCGTGCCGGGTCGTGGCTGACACCGGAGGGCGCATACAGAGATCGATTAGGCGTGGTCCGTGTTGGCCCGGTGGGAGACGATACGGGGATTTTGGCGCTGCGCGCCGAACTTCAAACGCTTGCGGCAGAAGTGGAACGGCTCGATAACCGCCGCAGGTCGCTCCTTGCGAAGGTCGGGGAATGTGAACAACGGGCTTCGGAGGCCGAGATCGAAGTCCAGCGGGTGCGCACCAGGATCGCTGAATTCGAGTCTGCTCAGCGCGGTGCCAAGGCGGATCACGCAGCCTCGGAAGGGCTGCTGGCCCGGCTCCGGGAGGAACGGACTCGGCTCTCTGATAGAGTTGAAAGGCTGAAAGCGGCAGTCGTGACGCACGGCGCGAAGCACGGGCAGCAGCTAGCCCGAACGCGTGAGTTGGAGGAGGCCGTGGATCGAACCAACGCCGACTGGATGTCAGCCTCGGCGGCGTCCCGAGGTGCAAGCCAGGAGGTGGATACGAAGCGAGCGGAGCACCACGAAGCGCAACTGGGGCTCATCCGGCTGGAGGGGAAGCTCGAACATCAGCAGGCACTCATTGATCGGCTTACCGAGCGCCGGGTAGACAACGAGGCGCGCTTGGTCGACTTGGAAGAGGAGAGAGACCGTCTAAGCGAGAGCGCACGAGAGAGCGAACAGGCTGCCTCGAATGCGGCGGCCGCCGCCGAATCTGCGATTGAGGTTTACACGGCTCGTGAAGGTGATTTGCGGGTCGCCGAAGCAAAAATTGATGAAAGTCGCGCCAAGCTGGCGGGGATGGAGGCGACACTGCGCCAGGCTCGCCAACTTCAGCGCGAACTCACCAATCGACAACACGCCTTGGAGGTGCGGCGGGCCCAGTTGGAAACAGAGGTTGCCAACGTTCGAGATCGCATCGAGGGCGAATGGGGTGCCCCCATCGACGACCTGCGCGCCCGCGTTGGCCCGCCAGAGGACGGCGACCCCACCATCTGGAGGAGCGAACTCGCTGAAGTACGAGGTGCGATTTCCAGGATCGGTCCGGTCAACCTGCTTGCCGAGGACGAGTACGCGGAGGAAAAGACCCGGCTGGAGTTCCTGACGCGCCAACGCGAAGATCTGGAGACCGCCAAGGAGGACCTTCGGAGTTCGCTCCGAACCGTCAACAAAGAGGCGGCGGCCGCCCTCACGGAGACTTTCGCCAAGATCCGCGAGAACTTCCACCGTACCTTCGAGACCCTATTCGAGGGAGGCGACTGCGATGTTTGGCTGGCGGATCCGGATTCGCCGCTAGATTCGCCGATCGAGATTTCAGCAAGCCCCCGTGGCAAACGTACCCGGCGCATTCATCTTCTTTCCGGAGGCGAACGAGCCCTGGCTGCGCTGGCCCTAGTGTTTGCGGTTTACCTCGCCAAGCCCAGCCCGTTCTGCCTCATGGATGAGGTGGATGCACCGCTCGACGAGACAAACATCCGGCGATTCATCCGCATGTTGGACCGCTTCAAGTCCGACACGCAGTTCATCATCATTACCCATAATCCCCTCACGATCGAGCACGCGGACTGGGTCTACGGGATCACGATGCAGGAGCCGGGTGTTTCCTCGATGGTCGGCGTCGAATTCGGTCCGGGGGGTTTAGCTGTTGCCCACTGAACTAACCGTTGTGGGTTGCGGGACCGTCGTTCCAGAAGGAGATCGTTGCGGTAGCGCATACTGGGTGAGGAGTGACGAAACCCATGTCCTCTTCGACTGTGGACCCGGGGCGGTGCAGGCGATGGTGCGATCGCAGCTCCCATGGAATGACGTAAGTGTGATCGCCATCACCCACTTTCATACAGATCACGTTGGCGGCATTCCAGAACTGTTCTGGGCTTTCTGCCACGGCCTTCCGAGTCCTCGTACCGGATTGCTAACGGTCCTGGGGCCGGTGGGCACTCGCGCATTCTTCCGCAAACTTCGTGACGCCTTTGGGAGCTTCATCCTCGACCCCGGGTTTCCTGTGGTGATCGACGAAGCCGCTCCTGACACGCCCTATCCGGACCCCAATCCCAACCTCGTATCCGACTCAGCCCTCACCTTTCTGGCCCACGATACGCCGCACACCGAAGAGAGTCTTGCTTGGCGTCTACATGGCCCTGGGTGGGCATTCGGGTACACCGGGGACACCGGGCCGTCACAGGCACTCGGGAGGTTCATGCGGGGGGTCGACGTATTGGTAACCGAGTGCTCGCTCGCCGATGACGACGAACCCCCCAATCACTTGACCCCTACCTCCGTCGTTGAGATCGCTAGGTTGGCGCGACCCCGCGATATTGTTCTGACCCACGTCTACCCCGATGTCCGCGAATCCGTGGATGTAGTCCACCTCGTCGAGCGGGCTGGGTACGCGGCCCGAGTCCAGCTCGCAACCGAAGGAATGCGCGTTACGTTGACTCAGGGCTAACGAGAACGGAGAATTGGGGGCTGCTCTCACGGGACAGTACCCTCCCTCCCCCCGACTAGAAGAGAAACTACTCAATGCTAATAGTGATGAAGCACGGCGCCAGTGAGCGTCAGGTGGATAAGGTCGTTCAGACGATTGAGGACATGGGGTACCGGGCCCGTCCCATGCCTGGTGCCCAAAGGACGACGGTTGGGTTGGTCGGAAATGATGGACGGGTCGAGCAGGCACGGCTCGTTGGACTCGATGGTGTGCTGCGCATCATCCACGTCTCTCAGCCTTACAAGCAGGTGAGCAGGGAGTGGACATCGGACGACACTGTCATCTCGCTTCCGAACGGAGTGCAGGTGGGGGGCAACGATATAGTGGTGATGGCGGGACCGTGCGCCGTGGAATCCCGAGAGCAGATCCTGGAGACCGCGCACCGAGTGGTTGCCGCCGGAGCGACCGTATTGAGGGGAGGGGCGTTCAAGCCCAGGACCTCGCCTTACTCATTCCAGGGGTTGGGCGAAGAGGGCTTACAAATCCTTGCGCAGGCTAAAGAGGAGACGGGTTTGGCGATCGTGACGGAAGCGGTCGACACCTACTCTGTCGAGCTAGTTGCGGAGTACGCTGACATAGTGCAGATAGGGGCCCGCAATATGCAGAACTACTCTCTCCTGCGGGCGGTAGGACGTGCGGGTAAACCTGTTCTTCTCAAGCGTGGTATGTCTGCGACCATCAAGGAGTGGCTGCTCGCTGCGGAATACATCGTGGTCGAGGGGGAACCTCGGGTTATGCTGTGCGAGCGGGGGGTGCGCAATTTTGATACCCATGCGCGCAACCTCTTCGACCTGACGGCGGTGACGACGATCCACGAGCTTTCGCACCTGCCCGTGGTTGCCGACCCCAGTCACGGCACCGGCGCACGTTTGAAAGTAGGGCCGATGGCGCGAGCGTCGGTTGCAGCGGGGGCAGACGCCCTCATCCTGGAAGTCCATCCGGATCCGGCCAACGCAGCGTCTGACGGCCCACAATCACTGACCCTGCAGCAGTTCGACGAGCTCATGCCCGAGCTGCGCGCAATCGCCGAAGTACTTGGTCGCGGCGTAGCCTCAACCTCCGCTGTCGCCGCAGCCTGATTGCGCCGCCGACCCCAGATCGTCATCGAACCACGACCTACGGACCCCATGACCTGGGAGCGACTGGCGAGCGTCTAGCCGCCGACTACTTCCTCTCTTCAGGCTTCCGTATTCTGGCCCGAAACTGGCGGTCGGGGCGATATGAGCTGGATCTGGTCGTCCAATCCGGAGACACCGTTGCCTTCGTCGAGGTCAAAACTCGGTCCGGAGGCTTGAAACCGGCGCAAACGGCTCTCTCCCAACTCCAGAAACGCAGGATACGGCGGGCAGCCGAGGCGTGGATCTGCCAGAATCCCACCGTGGGACAAGATTTCCGCTTCGACATGGTGGCCATTGCCAGGGGGTCCGACGGCAAGCCCCGGATATGGTATGCCACCGATGTATTCTTCGGCTGAAACCGTCGCGACACAAATCAGGAATCTGCGGTGGTCACCGCCAGGGCATAAAGAAAGAGGTTTACACCCATCTCGAAGGCTGCGTCGCGGACCTCTGGCGGGTCGTCGTGGACGCCCGCATCCTCCCAACCATCACCCAGATCTGACTGATAGCTGTAGAACACCGCCAATCGTCCATCCAGGAAAATCCCCAATCCCTGGGCTGGCTCCCCGTCGTGTTCGTGGATCTTGGGAAGGCCGTCCGGAAGCTGGTAAAAGACTGTGTAGATGGGGTGATCGAGGGGTACATCGGTCAGGGGTACATCCGGGAAGATGCGCGCCACCTCCCGGCGAAATGATTCGTCGAGTCCGTAGTTGTCGTCGACGTGAAGAAACCCTCCCCCACGAAGGTGTTCCCGCAGGCGCTCAACCTCGCGGTCGCTGAAAGCCATGTTGCCATGACCGGTGGCGTACAAATAGGGGTGATCCGGAAGGTCGGGATCGGATGCCCCGGTCTCCCCGGGCCGATCGGCCACGCGCAACCCGGTACGAAGTGAGATCTCAGCCAGCAGATTGCTGAGGCTCGAGGGATTGGCGTACCAATCCCCGCCCCCGTCGTACCTTAGTCGGGATATGGTGGGTGGGTTCCCGTCCGCAGGCAGGATGGTCCCGGTATCAGCCTGAAGACCGGCGCAGGAGTCGACCAAGAACAGTCCTGTCGCGATCGTCGCGATCGTAGAAAAGATGATTTGAGGGGAACGCGAGTTGCGCCTCTGAACCCGCCGGCAGTGCGGGCACGAGTGTGTCAAGTCGGGGATATGGGACCTGCACCGGCGACATGGTTTCACGGAGGCGTACCCTTTGGACGGATAGAATGGGGTGCGGAGCCTGGACTGCAACCTCCACAATTTGATGTTCGCGCGCTTTGGGGCGAAAGACTAGTATCCCGTCGTCTCGATCGACCCTTCCGAGGACGCCGACACGATGCGCCGATACCCGGCTTACGACCCCCCCGAATACGTGTCATGGAAACCCGACCCGCAACTCATTGCGGAGTACGGCGTCCGTGTGGAGTCGAATGCCGAGCGTGCAGCGGAGATCGCGAAGCTGACTCCCGCCGAATACCTGGAACTCTATCGGGGGCTGCTCCGCTTTAGGCTCTGCGACATTACGCTGTGGCGGTGGGTGAAGCAGGGAATAATCTCCAAGGCGTGGCTCGGGACCGGCGAGGAGGCGGTGACAATCGGTGCGGTCCATGCCCTGGAGCGGCGCGGAGCCGAGGGCGACGTCGTCGGCCCGATGATTCGTAATCAGGGTGCGAATCACGAGATGGGGGTGCCCGTCGTAGATCAGTTCCGGACCTATCTCGCGACCGAAGACGGGCCTCTCAAGGGCCGGGACGTTCACCTAGGTGACATCAACAAGGGTGTTTGTCCCCCGATCAGTATGGTCGCGGCACTCTCAACCGTGATGAATGGGTACGCCCTGGCTTTCCGGATGAAAGGGGAGCCCAGGGTTGCGCTAACGTGGGTCGGCGACGGAGCAACCAAGAACGGGGAGGCGCATGAAGCGTTTGCATTCGCCGCGTCCTTGCGTCTCCCGATAGTCTTTGTGATCCAGAACAACCAAGTGGCACTCGGGACTCGACTAGACCAACATCATGTTCCTCCGGATTTTGCTGCTTGGGGCTCAGGGTACGGGATACCGCTCGAGACTGTGGACGGGAACAATGTGTTGGACGTGTACGCTGCAACGCGACTTGCCGCGGCGCGCGCCAGGGCGGGGCAGGGCCCGCAGTTTATTGAAGCGCGTACGTTTCGTATGGGAGGACACGCAACCCACGACGTCCGAGAGGCGCGGGCGACCTTCGACCCGGCACTGTTCGACTACTGGGGAAAGAGGGACCCGATAGGCTTGTTTGAGGAGTATCTTGTAGCCAGCGACCTTGATCTGGCGGGCTCGGTCTCGTCCAACTCGCAGCACTCGGGCGGTAACCGCGAAACTCTGGAGGTGGTTGAACGTGAAATCACAGAGGAGATTGAGCGAGCCGAGCAGGAGGCTCTCTTGAGTAGAGAGACGCGCCAACCGCGCCCCGAAACCGTGGGGACAGGTGTGTACGCCGGGGAGGAAACATGAGGCGAATCCGTCTTGATGGCGTGATTTGGAACGTATGGGATGCCGGGCGCGTGCAGTCCGGCTTAGGCCTCGCCTGGTTCGCACCTGCGAAAGGGGACGGTGCCGCCTCGGCCACCGAGAGCACCGCTGGCGCAGGTGGGGTTGAGGACCGACGTGCTCTCCTGCAACCTGACCACGATCTGTCGACGATGGATGGAGAGACACTCGCCGAACTGTGGGAAAACAGCCGACCTTTGACTCCAACCGAAAGGCGCATCACAGGTCCCGACGGAGAAGTTTGGCTGGCCCAGGGTACGGGACCAGCTTGGGCCGACGCGCGGGCCGCACGCGAGATCCTGGGGGTCCGCCTCCGCTGCATTTCGCATCGCCACCAGCCGCTCAGCAAGGACGGGGTGACGCTGGGGGAGTTGTCTGACGACGACCTGCGGGATTGGATTGCGAGAGCGCGGCATGATTCTGGTACATGCTCCGACTGATTTTTCTGGGCACGAGCGCGGCTCGGCCCACTATCAAACGAAACGCCTCCTCCATAGCCGTCCAACGAGAGGGAGAGCTCTTCCTATTCGACTGTGGCGAGGGCACCCAACGCCAGCTCATGAAATACCGGGTCGGATTCGATATTTCCGGGATCTTCGTTACCCACATGCACGTGGACCACTACCTCGGGATTGCCGGCCTACTCCGGACCATGAGCCTTCAGGGACGAGTGGCTCCAATGTTCTTGTTTGGCCCGCCCGGGAGCGCGGACACGCTGCGAACCGTGCGAGACCTTGGCGGAGATCACCTTTCCTTTAGGGCACAGGTACGAGAGTTGGTTCCGGGGGAAGAGGTCGAGGGGAATGGATTTGTGATCCGTACCTTCAAGACCCGCCATGCCGGTGCGACCTCAATGGGGTTCGCGCTCGTGGAGGAGCCGCGGCCGGGTCGTTTCGATATCGCAACCGCTCGCAAGCTGGGGATTCCGGAGGGACCCCTGTACGGACAGCTGCAGCGAGGGCAAGCAGTAGAACTCCCCAACGGAAGTGTCGTGGACCCGGCAGAGGTGGTTGCCCCGGAGCGACCAGGGCGCAAGGTGGTCTACACGGGGGACACCAGGCCGCAAGCCGAGACGGTGAACGTCGCAAAGGGTGCCGACCTCCTCATCCATGAAGGGACATTCGGGGATTCCAAAGTGCGCAAGGCACGCTTGACTGGGCACTCAACCGTACGCGAGGCTGCCTCGGTTGCGCGCCAGGCGGGGGTGCGAAGGCTCATCCTGACACACATCAGCGCGCAGTACACCGCAAGGGCCCGTACTCTGGAACGGGAAGCCCGGGAGGAGTTCGCCCAAGCACAGATTGCTCGAGATGGGCTCACTATTGAGATCCCCTTCCAAGACTGAGATGCGGACTTGATACACATTCCCTTGCCGGGAGATAAATCCCTTTCACATCGAGCGGTTCTCTTCTCCCCGCTCGCAAGCACTCCCTCTACCATCACGGGGATCAATCCTTGCGCGGACGTGCGCTCGAGTATCCAGGCGATGTTGCAACTGGGCGTTGCCGTGGAGTGGGAGATTGAAACAGACGGCATTCGGCTGCACAGCGAGGGAAACTCCCTCACGTCACCTGCTCGAGAACCCCGCATAGACTGCGGAAACAGCGGTACGACGGCGCGCCTGATGGCGGGCGTGTTAACGGGAAGCGGGATTGGGGGTGTCCTCGACGGCGACGCCTCGCTCCGAAACCGACCCATGCGGCGCGTAGCCTACCCGCTGCAGGCGATGGGGGCACGAGTCGATTGGCTAGAGCACGCTCATCGTTTGCCGATCCGGTTCCGCCCTCGTTCCACGGGTTCCCTCCGCACACTGAGCCACCGCCCTCGAGTCGCGAGTGCGCAGGTGAAGTCCGCCCTCCTTCTAGCGGGTTTATTGGGGCGCGTCCGCGTGAGTGTCCAAGAACCGGTACTCTCCCGAGATCACACCGAGAGGCTGCTTTCCGCGATGGGGGCGCCAATCGAGTTTGATCCAGATCGTACAGGGCAGGGAAGCGTCCACTTCGACCCCACGGGCTGGGATGGTGATCTTCGTGGTCTCAGCTACTCGATCCCCGGAGATCCCTCCGCCGCAGCTTTCCTGATCGCGGCGGCACTCCTGTCGGGTACCGCACTAGAACTCTCCAACGTGTCTGCGAATCCCGGCCGCACGGCTTTCTTGAATGTCCTGGAAGAGATGGGAGCCGACATCTCCCGTCGCCCTCGGGACGCGACCGCGAACGAGCCTCGAGAGGATTGGACCGTGCAACCGGGAGATCGTCTCCGCGCAGTGTCCATCGGTGGTGAAATAATTCCTTCCCTCATTGACGAGATCCCTATACTCGGTGTGCTGGCTTCTCGGGCGGATGGTTCCACGGAGATCCGCGACGCCGCCGAACTGCGCGTGAAGGAGAGTGATCGGATCGGAGTGCTTGCCGAGACATTGGTGGATCTAGGGGTGCGCGTGGAGGAGCGAGCGGATGGGCTCCGCATTCAGGGGGAGGGGGGTCCGCTCAAAGGGGCGTGTCGCACCCGCGGTGACCACCGGATGGCGATGGCCTTCGGGGTGTTGGACCGGACAGGCGACGCCGAGATAGAAATCGATGACGAGGAGTGTACCGAGGTATCGTTCCCCGGTTTTTGGGAGGCCCTCGACCATATCGCCCTGGGTAGGGACCATGACCCGGATCCGAACCATGACTAAGCGGAGTCCTGTGGTGACCAACCACGAGCCGTTTATGGGTGAGGATGTTGGATCCGGTGAGTCAAGGGTCATCGCCGTTGACGGGACCGCCGGGTCGGGGAAGAGCACGACTGCGCACACGGTCGCGAGCCGTCTCGGGTTCGCTCACGTCAATTCCGGTTCGTTCTACCGGGCCATCACTTGGTGGGCACTGGACGAAGGCCTCGCCGACGATATGGATGCCCTGGCGGGCGCTGTTACCAGCCTCCGATTAGAGCTGAAGCACACCCCGGACGGTATCCTCCCAGCTGTGGCCGGCAAAGCAGTCTCTCTCTCTAACCTCAGATCTCCCGAGGTTACTTCGAAGGTAGTGGCGATTGCGGCTCTACCCCCGGTTCGGGAACTGGTGCGGGGGACCATCCACGCGGCAGGCGCCAAGGGAGGCATCGTTTGTGACGGGCGGGACATCGGTACGCACGTCTTCCCGAGCGCTGGCCTAAAGCTGTTTTTGGTGGCGTCGGCTGAAGAGCGAGCAAGAAGGCGACTCCTCGAGTCCGGTCGCGAGCCGACCCCGGCAGAGATTCGGCAGGAGGCCGAGAGCCTGGAGAGTCGGGACACTAAGGATAGGTCGCGGGCACTCGCCCCGCTTCGCCGCGCGCCAGACGCCATCCTTATTGACACGACTAACCTTTCCCCCACCGAAGTGGTCGAACAAATCGTGGCTCTGGCGGAGGTTCCAGGTTGATCCAGTGTGTGTTATAGGTTGACTTGAATCTCTAATCGGGCCTAGTTTCGTCCCTGATAGCACGTGCGGTACCCTTCCGGAAGTCTGGACCAATCGCCCACATTTCAACGGCTGCCAAGGGGATCGACCCGTGGTTGAGCAGGGTGTCCCCGCCTTGCCGTACCTCGATTCGTCCTTGTGGCGCCCCAGCCAAGCGGTAGCGACACCCCGCAATCCCGCGCACAAAATCCTCCAATGTCTGACAAAGATACCAATTCCGAAGCCGAGGCTTCGGTAACACCACACCTTGACGCTCAGTCGTTCTCCGCGTCGACCCCCTTTCAACTGCGACCCATCGATCTCGATCTCGATGCCGATCCACGAGACGATTCTCACCACGACGAGGAGGAATACCAAGAGCTCCTGGCACTCTATGAAGAGAGCCTGAAACGCATCCAGGAGTCGGACATAGTGCAGGCCACCGTCATCGGAAAGAACGATTCGGAGGTCATCCTCGACGTCGGCTTCAAGTCAGAGGGTGCGGTGCCGCTGGGAGAGTTCTCCGATCCCGATGAGGTCAATCCGGGCGATACCGTCGAGGTATTCCTGGAGAGCTTGGAGGACGATGAAGGGGTCGTGGTCCTATCCAAAAAGAAGGCGGACTTTCTCCGCGTCTGGGAGACGATCAAGGAGGCCTTCGACAATGACGAAGCGGTGCGTGGCCGGATCAAGCGCCGGATTAAGGGAGGCGTCACAGTCGATCTCATGGGCGTGGATGCATTCCTTCCGGGATCTCAGATTGCACTCCGGCGGGTGGCGAACGTGGACGACCTGATCGGCGAGACTTACGACTTCAAGATTCTGAAGCTGAACAAGCGCCGGCGGAACATCGTGGTGAGCCGTCGCGTCCTGCTCGAGGAAGAACGGTCCGGGAAGAGGGAAGAACTCAAGGAACTCCTTTCGGTGGGCGATGTTCGCGAGGGCGTGGTGAAGAACATCACCGACTTCGGGGCGTTCATCGATCTCGGCGGAATAGACGGTCTGCTCCATATCACCGACATGTCGTGGGGCCGCATCTCCCACCCCACCGAGATTTGCGACATCGGCCAGACGCTGGAGGTCAAGATCCTGGACCTGGACTGGGAGCGCGAACGTATCTCGCTCGGGCTCAAGCAGTTGAAGGGTGATCCGTGGAAGGATGTGACGGAGACATACGGCGTTGGTACAAGGGTTCAGGGGCGAGTCGTCTCGATCACCAACTACGGGATTTTCGTAGAACTAGAGCGAGGGATAGAGGGACTCGTTCACATATCCGCCATGTCGTGGACTCGCAACGTGCGTCATCCCTCGCAACTCGTGAACATCAACGATGAGGTCGAGTGCGTCGTGCTGCGCGTGGAAGAGGAGGCGCAGAAGATCTCGCTTGGCATGAAGCAGGTGGAGGCTGATCCGTGGCTTGCCCTCCCCGCCAAGTACCCGTCCGGAACCAAGATCAAGGGAGTGGTCCGGAACCTCACGCCCTTCGGCGCTTTCGTCGAGGTCGAACCTGGCATCGATGGTCTGGTGCACATCTCCGACATGAGTTGGACGCGTCGGGTGCTCCATCCCGCCGAAGTGGTTCAGAAGGGTGAGGAAATAGAGGTCGTCATTCTTGCGATCGACGGGGAACAGAAGCGGATCTCCCTCGGACTCAAGCAGGTACAGGAAGACCCCTGGTACGACTTGGCGCAGTCCTTCCAGCCTGGAGTCAAAGTCGACGGTACTATCGTCCGAGTAATTGAACAGGGAGTGGTGGTCGAACTTGGTAGCGATCTCGAAGGGTTCGTGCCGGTGTCCCAGCTCGGTTTGGAGCGCGGAGAAGGCGGCGGACAGGACATTATCGACGAATATTCTGCCGGCAACACCCTCCCACTCCGCGTACTGGAGACCGATCCCATCAACCGCCGTATCGTGCTGGCGACCCGGGACGAGCCGATAGAATCTGAATCGGACGAGGATTAGGAATCGCAGGTGGTCCCCGTAGGGGGCTCCCAGAACACAGAGAAGGTAGTAGAGGAGGCAAACGACAGGGTGTGCCCATGCGGACCCGTGTGAGCATGAGATTTGTTGGCAGCTGGATGCTGGGGGCCCTGGTGGTTGTCGGAGCGGGCTGTGCCTCGCGTGGCGGAGACCCCGTCCAACTGGATCCCGACGCGGCTGCACCCAGCGAGTCGCCGGAAGGTGTGCAGGGGGCCGCGCCCGATGAAGATGCGGACCGAGCAAATGGTCGCACGGTTCGGTTAGGGGCGATCCTTTCACTCACCGGGGTTGACTCCACTCTAGGAGCACCAATCCTGGAAGGGATCGATTTAGCTCTCGAGGAATACGCCCAGGCCAATCCCGGCCGTGCGTCGGTGGAGCTGTTCCTGGAGGATGATCGCTCCGATCCTGCCCTAATTCCGGATCTTGTGCGCGCCCTGGAGGATGTAGGGGTAGTCGCGGTGTTGGGGCCTCTCACTTCCGGATCGTTTCGGGACGCGGTCGAGGCCAGGACCGATGAACAGACACCGATCATCTCTCCCACCGCCAACGAGGTACACCAACCCGCGCCGGCAGCTTGGACCTTGGATGACGGGGAGACGCGGGAACTTGACGTTGCGACCGAGCTAGGTCGTTGGGCTGGAAGATTGGGGCTCTCACGGGTCGGGGTGCTGGAACCGCTTGGGGGTCGTCTAGCGCTCCCAGTCCAGGCGTTCGAGAGGGCGGTAGAACAGGGTGGGGGGATCATAGTAGGCAAGCGTACCTATGATCCGAACCTGACCACGTACCAAGAGGCGATCGAGAGTTTGTCCGCTCTGGACCCGGATGTGGTCTTTGCGCCCGCTGCAACGACGCCGGGCGCACTTGCGGTGGCTTCCCAAGTATTCTTCTATGGGCTGTACGACGCCATCATCCTGGGCAACGAGATTTGGCTCGATCCGGAGGTTACGCGACGGCTGGAGAACTTTGCCACGGACCACCGCGTGGTCGGTATCGGTTTCGATAGAACCCAGGCTTCCGAGAGGTGGCAGGCATTTAATGAGAAATATGAGATAACATATCTTAAGTCGTTGCGTGACAATCGGTTACCTGCATTATCGTATGATGCTACCAGACTTGTGTTGGAAGGCCTGGTACGAGGTAGTGAACCGACGCGCAGGGGCATAACCGACTTCCTGTCCGAAGGGCCGGAGATCTCGGGCGCGACGGGGCTGCTGACTCCGGGCACGGGCTCTGTGGTGCATAGACTGGTGCATGTACGGATGCTTGTTGAGGGCCAGGTACTAGTGGCCGACCCCGTTGAGTTGCGCCGTTGGCTAAGGGAGGTTCGGGCGGGGCCCTCGCCGTTTGCCCCACGAGACACGCTGCCGTGACAAGCCGCGACAGGTTAGCTGAACTCAATGCCAGGTCGGCGGCAGCTCTCAAGGGGGCAGGCCCTGAACGTCTCGCCAAGCAGCATGCCAAGGGGAAGCTCAGCGCTCGGGAACGTCTGGATCTGCTGCTGGACAGGGGGAGTTTCGTGGAGCTCGATCGCTTCGTCGAACACCGCATCCAGGGGTTCGATCTGGAGCGGATACCTGGGGACGGCGTTGTCACCGGCTACGGGAAGATTCGTGGCCGTACCGTTTACGCATACAGTCAGGACTTCACCGTTTTCGGCGGTTCCCTCTCTGAAGCCCACGCCGCGAAGATCGTGAAGATCATGGATCTGGCGACCCGGAACGGTGCCCCTGTTGTAGGCCTCAACGATTCAGGTGGGGCACGCATCCAGGAGGGAGTTGCCTCCCTCGGGGGATACGCAGACATCTTTCTGCGCAATACGCTGGCTTCGGGAGTGATCCCGCAACTGAGCGCCATCCTGGGCCCATGCGCGGGAGGAGCTGTGTACTCGCCCGCGATCACTGATTTCGTGTTCATGGTGGACGGCGTGAGCCACATGTTCGTTACGGGTCCCGGGGTGGTGAAGACCGTTACGCACGAAGAGGTGAGCTTCGAAGACCTCGGCGGTGCAAGCGTGCATGCCAGCCGTTCGGGAGTGGCTCACTTTCGGCGGCCTACCGAGATAGAAGCGTTGCACGCGATGCGGGAACTGTTGGGGTACCTTCCGCAAAACAATCAGGAAAACCCCCCATACGAGGATACGGATGATCCGCCCTCTCGGGCGGAGGAGAGTCTCTTGGGGGTGGTGCCGGACGATCCACGGCAACCGTATGACATGCGCGACGTTATTCACGCGATCACTGACGAGGGAAGGTTCCTGGAAGTGCATGCGGATTTCGCGCAGAACATGCTGGTGGGCTTCGCTCGCCTTGCGGGTCGCTCCGTGGGCATCATCGCCAACCAACCGAAGGTATTGGCTGGTGTCCTCGACATTGACGCGAGTGTGAAGGCGGCCCGCTTCGTGCGCTTCTGCGATGCCTTCAATATCCCCCTGGTCACGTTGGAAGATGTCCCCGGTTTTCTTCCGGGGGTCGCGCAGGAACACAGCGGAATTATACGGCACGGTGCCAAGCTCCTTTTTGCGTACTGCGAGGCGACGGTCCCGAAACTCACGGTGATTGTGCGGAAGGCCTATGGAGGAGCGTACGACGTCATGTCCTCCAAGCACATTCGCGGAGACCTGAACTTGGCATGGCCGACGGCCGAGATTGCAGTCATGGGACCGAAAGGGGCGGTGGAAGTCCTTCACAGGTCCGAGATTGCGGCGGCGGATGACCCGGGAGCGCGGACGGCAGAGCTCGAGGCCAGCTACAGGGAGGAGTTTGCTCACCCGTACAAGGCGGCGGCCCGTGGGTATGTGGACGATGTAATCGATCCTCGCGAGACCAGATGGCGGTTGATCTCCGGTTTGGAGTTGCTGTCGGAGAAGCGCGACCATAACCCCCCCAGGAAGCACGGCAACATCCCCCTGTGAAGGCATAAGGTGCGGCTGTGACGACAGAATGGGCGGCGGGGATCGGCGGATGAAGCGGGTCCTGATCGCAAACAGGGGTGAGATCGCGGTCCGAGTCATTCGGGCGTGCCGCGAGTCCGGTCTGTCGCCCGTCGCCGTTCATTCGACCGCCGATCGCAAGGCGCTCCACACCATCCTCGCCGACGCCTCCGTGGAGCTCGGCGCCGCCCCGGCGAGCGAGAGTTATCTGTCGATCGAGAAGATCCTCGACGCGGCTCGTGCCACAGGGTCGGACGCTGTGCATCCGGGGTATGGGTTCCTATCCGAGAATGCCGAGTTCGCCCATGCGGTCGAGGCGGCGGGACTCGTGTTCGTCGGCCCACCCGCGAATGCGATCGCGGCGATGGCTGACAAGACCGAGGCCCGCTCACGCATGGCGGCGGCAGGCGTCCCCGTCGTGCCAGGCACTCCCCCCGTGGAGAGTGTGGAGGAGGCGATCGAGGGGGCGAAGGAAGTGGGGATGCCCGTGCTGTTGAAGGCAGTTGCGGGTGGAGGCGGCAAGGGCATGCACCTGGTCGAAGCCTTGGACGATGTCCCGTCTGCGTTTGTGCGTGCGTCGTCGGAGGCATCTGGCGCATTCGGCGATAGCCGCGTCTACGTCGAGAGGTTCTTGCGTGAACCCCGCCATATCGAGATACAGATCCTGGCGGACGGAGAGCGGATCGTTGCCTTGGGCGAGCGCGAGTGTTCAATCCAGCGCCGCCACCAAAAGCTGATTGAGGAAGCGCCGGCGGTGGGGTTGGACGAGGGCCTTCGGCGACGTATGGGAGAAGTGGCGGTGCGTGCCGCGGAAGCGGTCGGTTACCGGGGCGCGGGGACCGTCGAATTCCTCCTTGAGGGCGACGACTTCTTTTTCCTTGAGATGAACACCCGGATCCAGGTGGAACACCCGGTCACAGAATACGTGACCGGCGTAGATCTGGTGCGGGAGCAACTGACGATCGCCGGGGGAGGGCGGCTGCTTGGAGGCCGTGAGGTACCGGTGACGCGGGGCCACGCCATCGAATGCAGGATCAGCGCCGAAGCACCCGCCGGCGGCTTTCTTCCCTCGGCCGGGACCATTTCCGCGGTGGCTGTGCCTGAGGGCCCTGGAGTGCGTTGGGACGGCGGCATTCGATCGGGAGACGAGGTGGGTCTCCACTACGACCCGTTACTGGGCAAACTCGTGGTACACGCCGAGGATCGGGCGGCTGCCATTCAGCGCATGCGCCGGGCGCTGCAGGCCCTGCATATCGAGGGCGTGGACACCACGACCGAGTTTCACCTGGCGGTGATGGAGGAACCGGATTACCGGGCGAATCGGATATCTATCAGGTATGTTGAAGAGCATCCGGACCTCATGCCCACCGTGACCGCTGAGGATCGACGGATCGCCATCGCCGCCGCCGTCCTCCTCCAAGACCGGCGCGACGCCGCTTGGCATGCACCCTCCAGCGCCGCCGATGATCGGTCGAACGTCGCGTTGTCTCCATGGGTCTTGGCGGGCTCCATCCGGTGAGCGATGTCGTGGCAGATGTGAGGATCGAGCGGTTGGCGTCCGGCGGAAACGGGCTCGCGCACTTGCCTTCCGGAAAAGTGGTCTTCGTTCCGCGTACTGCCCCCGGAGACCGGGTGCGAATACAGGTCACGCGAAATCGTAAGAGGTGGGCCCGCGGCGTGGTCAAGGAGTGGAGGGCACGTGGCCCGGAACGAGTGACGCCTCCGTGCCCGCACTTCGAGGAGTGTGGCGGCTGTTCGCTCCAGCATCTAAGCGCGACAGCGCAGGCTGCCGCCATCCGCCAGAGCGTCATCGACGCCTTGACCCGCGTGGGACGGATCGACCTGCCGGTGGACCCCCTCAATCCGTCGGATGCACGCTTCGGATACCGGAATCGAATTACCTTCACGCTCCGACGGAGGGATGGGGAGGTCCGCGCTGGTTTCCACTCGCCCCTCGGGCCTTCGATCACCGATGTCGACCAGTGTGCCCTTGCGGAACGCCCGATCCGACGCGCTTGGTCGGCTCTCAGATCAGTATGGGGGCGCGGCGCGAGCGCTTTGCCGTCTGGTCCGGAACTTCGTTTGACTCTTCGTGCATCGGCAGCGGGAGAGTGCGCCCTGCACGTTGTGGGGGGCCAACGGCCCGGCGACTGGAAGCGGATTATGGCCGGGGTACCACGTCTCACAAGCTACTGGTGGACCTGTGGGAGCCGGCGGATCCACCTGGGCGGCAAACGACATTTTGAGGACGTATGGGACGGTGTCTCCGTGCCACTTCGGCCAGAGGCTTTCATTCAGGTAAACAGAACCGTGGCTCCGCTACTCGATCGCTACGTGACCGAGCAGCTCGGGGATGCCCGGGAGCGGGGGACCATCAAAGGGAAGAAAGTGTTGGACCTCTACGGAGGGGTCGGGCTCAGGGCACGGGCATGGGCCGCCCAAGGCGCCCAGGTCACCTCGGTCGATTCGAGCCCTGACGCCGTGGCGACAGCCTCCGACATCTGCCCGAAGGGCACCGTACACTGTTCCACCGCCGAGTCCATGCTGGAATCGGGGCCCTCGGCCGATGCGATTGTCGTAAACCCTCCCCGAGGTGGCCTGAGCGACAGAGCCGCCGAACTCTTGACCGGCTTTCGCGCTGCTCGGCTCGTCTACGTCAGCTGCGATCCATTCACCCTCGCCAGGGATGTGCGTAGGCTCGTGGGTGGGTGGGCGCCAATTCGGGCCCGGCCATTCGACATGTTCCCGCAAACACACCATGTCGAGACGGTCGTGACGTTAGTTAGGTCGTCCGGATGAGCCGTTATTCGAGATGACGGCCTATTACGTGAGATTACTTGATACTTCGGTGCATGCGGAGAGTACGAAGGGCGGTGTGTCGATCGACGGTGCCGAGTTCCAGGCCATACTCGAAGAGCTCTGTCCCGGGGAGGCGAGAGTTACCTTTGAGGGGCAGACGAAACGTATTTTTGTGCAACCAACGGGCAGTGGGTGGCGGATCCGCATTCGCGGCCGGACGCTGCACGTTGACGTCGCCGACAAGCGCCTCCGAGAGCTCTCTGAAATCGGCGCCCCGGCCGGCGGTACATCGAGCCACCATGAGCTCCGAGCTCCGATGCCCGGGCTAGTGGTCCGTCTGCCCGTAGAAGTGGGAACAGTCCTTGCCCCCGGAGATCCGTTAGTTGTGATTGAGGCGATGAAGATGGAGAACGAACTCCAGGCGGAGGGGGCGGGGGTGGTCGAGTGGATCGGTGTCTCCGTGACGGAGAGTGTGAATCGTGACCAGGTCCTTATGAAACTCGGACCCATTTTGGAATGACCGACTCGAGGCGCGCCGTCGGGCGCCGAAAAGAGTTTATGACGTCCAGCGGGCTCTCCGTGAATGCGGTTTATGGAGACGGAGAAGAGCTGCCAGGCGAGTTTCCCTTTACGCGGGGCGTGTATCCCACGATGTACCGCAGCCGCCTGTGGACGATGCGCCAATACGCCGGATTCGGAACGGCGTCAGAAACCAACCGGCGCTTCAGATATCTGCTCGATTCGGGTCAAACCGGGCTTTCGGTCGCCTTCGACCTTCCCACGCAGATGGGGTACGACTCGGATCATCCGATGGCTGCTGGAGAGGTAGGCCGCGTTGGCGTAGCGATCGATTCTATTGAGGACATGCATGTACTCTTCGATTATATCGACCTCGCGGGCGTGTCCACTTCTATGACGATCAACTCGACCGCGTCGCTCTTGTTGGCCATGTACGTCGGCGTCGCTGAAGAGCGCGGTGTCCACCGTCGAAATGTGCGGGGGACTGTCCAGAACGACATGCTGAAGGAGTTCATAGCACGGGGTACCTACGTGTATCCGCCGGAACCTAGCCTCCGCCTGGTAGCCGACGTGTGCGAATTCTGCGCGGCCGAGATGCCCCGTTGGAAGGCGATCTCCATCAGTGGTTACCACATGCGGGAGGCTGGGTCGAGCGCGGTCCAGGAACTCGCCTTCACCATCGCCAACGGCCTCGAGTACGTGCGGCGTCTCGTCGAACGAGGGCTCGACGTCAACGAGGTGGCGCCTGGTTTGAGCTTTTTCTTCTCGGCCGACAGGGTTTTTTTTGAAGAGGTGGCCAAGTTCCGAGCGGCTCGCCGGCTATGGGCCCGCCTCCTCCAAGATAGGTTCGGCGCTTCGGACGATGCGTGTCGTCTCAAGTTTCATGTTCAGACTGCCGGCTCCTCGCTCACGGCCCAACAGCCTCTGAACAATGTCGTTCGCACTGCATTTCAGGCTCTTTCCGCGGTTCTCGGCGGTGCGCAGTCGCTCCACACAAACGGTTACGATGAAGCTCTTTCGTTGCCGAGCAGTGAGGCGGCTCGACTCGCACTTCGCACCCAGCAGGTCATGGCTGCCGAGACGGGAGTCGCAGACACCGTGGATCCTCTCGGGGGTTCCCACTTCGTAGAACACCTTACGGACGAGCTGGAAACGGCTGCTGTTCGTTACATTGCGCGAATCGACGAGCTCGGTGGTCCGGTTAACGCAATCCCCTTCATGCGAGACGAGATCCACACCTCGGCTTACCGGACTCAGAGGGCAATCGAGGGTGGGGATCTCGAGGTTGTTGGCGTCAACATGCAAGTTGATGACGACCCACCTGGTGTAGTTTCGGGACCTGACTTCGCATCCCTCGCGCGGCGACAGCGCCACAGCCTCGCAGCGGTCAAGGCCGGGCGATCTGGAGCGGAGGTGGAGGCGACTCTATCGTCGGTCAGGCAAGCTGCACGTGACGGCGATAATCTTCTGCCCGTCTTGGTGGACGCTGTCAAGAAGCGGATTACTTTGGGCGAGGCAAGCGATGCTCTGCGGGATGTGTGGGGAGGGCACAGGCCTGCCTGAACGAAGCCAGAAAGAACCTTTGTAAACCAATGCCAACCTACGAATATGCCTGCCGGACCTGCGATCATCGATTCGAGCAGTTCCAGAGCATCTCGGCCCCAAAGATCCAAATCTGCCCTGCATGTGGTTTGAAGAAGGTAGAACGCCTCATCTCCGCCGGGGGTGGAATCGTGTTCAAAGGGTCGGGGTTTTACGCCACTGACTATCGAGATCCACCTCCAAAGTCTTCGGAGCGCGAGCAGGGATCCGGGGAAGGGACCGGCGACAAGAAAAATACTGCCGAGGGAGGAAAAAAAACGGACGGAAGCCAGGCGCCAGGCGGGGCAAAACCGAGCAGGGCGGACAAGAAATCTTGACTGTCGATCCCGGAAAGGGGGTCTTGGAGGCAGCGCTCCGAGAGGCGTGCGCCTCCGTGGGGGCACCACCCGGGTTTGAGCCCAACCTCGAGCGGCCAAGAGACCGATCACACGGCGATTGGGCCTCGAACGCAGCACTTGTACTGGCCCGCAGCCTCGGTCAACCTCCTCGCGTCATCGCACAGCAGGTGTCCGATCTACTCCAGCTGTCCAGCGCGGAAATTGAGGGAGTGGAGGTTGCCGGCCCGGGCTTCCTGAACTTTCGGCTCTCGGGGGAATCCATCTGGCCGCGGCTCGCCAAGGTGTTGGTGGCGGACACCGAGTGGGGGAAACACCCGGCTACGGGGTTGAAGGTGAATGTCGAGTTCGTCTCGGCCAATCCCACGGGTCCCTTGCACGTCGCTCACGGGAGGGGAGCGGCTCTGGGAGATGCCGTTGCGAGCCTCCTTGAATGGGCGGGGAATGAGGTCACCCGCGAGTTCTACGTCAACGACGCGGGTCGCCAGATAGAACTCCTCGCCGAATCCGTCGACGCACGCTGGAGGGAGCTCGGCGGACGCCCCGCCGAGGTTCCGGAGGGAGGGTATCACGGGTCATACGTGCAGGAAGTCGCCCGTCGGGCAGAGACCATCATTGGGATCGACGCGCTCCGGGCCATGGGCGAGGCGGAGCGTAAAGAGAGGCTTGGGGCCGAAGCAGTCCGTCTGCTCAAGGACGACCAGATGGCGGACCTGGCCGCGTTCGGGGTGGAGATGGATCTGTTCTATTCTGAGCGATCTCTGTACGACTCCGGTGAGATTGATCGGCTGCTTCAGGAGCTAGCCACTCGCTCCCTCACCTATGAACGGGACGGTGCCACTTGGCTCCGCACATCGGCGTTCGGGGACGAGAAAGACCGCGTGCTAATCAAGAGCGACGGCTCCTACACATATTTCCTGCCCGATTTGGCCTATCACCTGCACAAAGCGAGGCGGGGGTTCGATAAGGCGATAGACGTCTGGGGAGCCGATCACCAAGGTCACGAGGACAGGATGCTGGCGGCGCTGGACGGGCTCGGCCATTCAACCCTGCTGGAAGTTGTCATCATTCAGCTCGTTACGGTCATGCGAGGAGGGGTTGAGGCGCGCATGAGCAAGCGTGCCGGCCGGTTCATCACTCTCCGAGAACTGGTGGAGGAAACCGGATCCGATGTTGCCAGATACTTCTTCTTGATGCGACGCGCCGAAGTACATTTGAACTTCGATCTGGATCTCGCTCTCGACACCTCCGACTCCAATCCCGTGTACAAAGTTCAGTATGCCCACGCCCGCATGTGCAGCGTGTTCCGGAAGGCGAGAAGGGAGTCAGAGGAATCCGAAGCAACACCCGAGCAACTGCAACCCAATGCCGAAGGACTCGAACGGCTTCAGACGACCGCCGAGAGAGAGGTGGCCTTGGCCGTACTGCGCTTTCCCGACGTCGTGAGTACGGCTGCGGAGAAACGTGCCCCGCACATGATGTGCGCCTACTTGGAGCAGCTGGCGGGCCTGGTCAACTCTTGGTACCACGACGGCAACTTGGATCCAACTCTCAGGATCCTGGCTCCGGGCGGCTCGCTCGAGGGTCGTCTCAAACTGGCCCGGGCCGTGACAATCACACTGCGTAACGGCCTGTCTACCTTGGGTCTTTCAGCCCCTGAGCGAATGTGACTTTGCGCTATACGACCCGAGCGAATGGACGGACGTGAATGCGTATGAAGGGTAACGCTGAGCCTATCCTCGTGGTTGGGAGCGTGGCACTCGACGACATCACTACTCCCACGGTGGAGGCTCGCGACGAACTCGGGGGGGCTGCGGTGTACTTTGCGGGGTCGGCGTCGATCTTCGCCCCCGTACGCCTGATCGGTGTCGTCGGGGATGACTTCGAGCTGGAGCGTCTGGCGTTTCTCGAGGAAAGAGGAGTGGATCTGGGTCGCCTGGAACGTCTCCCCGGAAGCAGTTTTCGCTGGGGCGGGCGCTACCTCGACGACATGAACACACGGGAGACTACTTTTACGGAGCTTGGCGTGTTCGCCGAATTCCAGCCCCGACTCTTGCGCTCGGACCGCACTGTTCCGTGGGTGTTTCTGGGGAACATCGCGCCCCAGCTACAGTTGAACGTTCTGAACCGGCTCGATGCACCTCGGCTGGTGGCCCTGGATACGATGAACTACTGGATCGAGAGAACGCCGGAGGATCTGGCCCGCGCGTTGACAGCAATCGACCTTTTGACTCTGAATGACGAAGAGGCACAACAGCTGTCGGGGCACCGGAACGTCGTGCGAGCCGCACGACACATCCAGAGATTGGGGCCACCTCACGTCGTCGTGAAGCGTGGAGAGCACGGCGCTCTGCTGGCGACCGGAGGCGATGTCTTTGCCGTGCCGGGATTCCCAGTTCAGGAGGTAGTCGACCCGACTGGCGCCGGCGACGCATTCGCAGGTGGATTGATGGGCTATCTCGCCCGTGCGGGGGGGGTGAGCCCGGCCGCTCTGAGAACAGCTACGGTGTATGGATGTGTGCTCGGTTCGTTGGTGTGCGAGGGTCTGGGAACAGCCCCACTGCTCGCGATTACACGGGAGGACGTCGAAGCGCGTATGGCGGAATACGTGGACTTGATCCGCTTTTAATCAGCCAAAATGCGAGTCAGTAGGTTCAAGGATAACTAGATGACACAAGGTCTTACCTACCGGGAAGCAGGTGTGAATCTGGACGTGGCGCGAGTGGCCAAGGCCCGCTTCGCACGATTTGTGACCGATACCAGGACTGACGCAGTCGTGTCCGACTACGGTTCATTCGGCGGTCGTTTTCGCGCAGGCTCCGGGAAGGATCTTGTGGCGAGCGTGGACGGCGTCGGTACCAAACTCAAGGTGGCCTTCGCCGCAAATCGGCATGACACGGTGGGAATGGATCTCGTCAATCATCTGGTCAACGACATCCTCGTCGAAGGGGCCGAGCCTCTTGTGTTCCTCGATTACTTCGCCTGCGGCACGCTGGATCCGGACACCGCCGCCGATGTCGTCGCCGGGGCGGCAAATGCTTGCCGTGACAATGGTTGCGCCCTGCTGGGTGGAGAGACGGCCGAGATGCCGGGTTTCTACGCCCCTGGCGAGTACGATCTAGCGGGTTTCGTGGTTGGCCATGTGTCCTTTCCACGGCTCGTCCGCCGCGAGCTTCAACCCGGATATCGCCTCGTCGGGTTGGCAGCGAACGGTATACACACAAACGGTTATAGCTTCGTCCGAGAATTGTTCTTCGCAAGGCTCGGAATGAGCCACGACGATCGCTTCCCCGGCAGTTCGCAGACAGTGGCGGATATACTGTTGGAGCCCCACCCGACTTATCTGCCTGCTCTGAGAGAGAGCCTGGAGGGGGAGCGAGTGGCCGCGCTTGCTCACATCACCGGCGGCGGGATTCCGGGGAACCTGAACCGGGTTCTCGGCGACGCCCTGGACGCGGTGGTGCGTGTGGAAGCTTGGGATCGTCCCCACATATTCCAAGTGATTGCGCGAGAGAGTGGAGCCGACGAAAAAGAGCTCTTCGACGTGTTCAACATGGGGGTTGGGATGGTTGCCATCGTCCCCGAGGCCGATTCCGACTCGGTCATCAGTTCCGTACAACGAGCGGGGGTAACGGCTTTCGAATGCGGTGAACTGGTGCCCGGGGAGGGGATAGTTCGGATGGTGGGCCTTTGAACGCTTTCTCCACCGGCCCGGCGAGTAGGCGGGAGGATCCCCGGCACATGCGGGAAGCCATCGCACTTGCGAGAAGGGGGCTGGGTCAAGTGTCCCCGAACCCTTTGGTGGGGGCCGTTGTGGCGCGAGGCAACCGAGTACTCGGAATAGGATGGCACGCCAAGTTCGGTGATGATCATGCAGAGGTCGTAGCGCTTCGGAATGCGGGGGCCGCAGCTCAGGGCGCTACCCTCTACATAACCCTCGAACCATGCTCGCACGACGGAAAGACACCGCCGTGCACCGAGGAAATCCTGCGCTCCGGCGTGGGTCGGGTAGTGATAGCGTGCCGCGACCCCAACCCCGAGGCGCGCGGTGGAGCCGATATTCTGCGGGAGGCCGGGGTTCGCATCGAGATCGGCACAGAGGGTGCCGCAGCGAAGCGGCTGAACGCCCCCTTCCTCTGGTACCATTCCCAGGGGGTCCCCTTCGTATCCCTCAAACTCGCTCTGTCGTTAGACGCCAAACTCGGGGCGGCGAGCGTCCGCACACCCGTCACCGGAATGCGGGCCCTCGAACACGTCCACCACCTCCGAGCTGCGCACGAAGGCATTCTCATCGGTCGGCGAACGGCGGACATCGACGATCCCCTCCTGACAGTTCGAGGAGAGCTTGTATCTCGGGTGCCGCCCGTTCGAGTGGTCCTGGATACGACTCTGGGGCTCAACCCTGACTCTCAGCTGGTCAGAACCATATCTCAGGCGCCGGTGTGTGTGCTCGCCGACCCGGAGTGCGAAGGGTTTGCGGAAAGGGCCGCGGTTCTCGCCGCCAGAGGGGTCGAAATCGTCGAGGTCCCGCGGAATGGGGACAACCTGTGCCTCGCCACGGCGTGGAAAAAGCTTGCGACACGTGGTCTGGCCTCTCTGCTGGTCGAGGGTGGAGGCCAAGTCGCTTCCTCGGTTCTCGCCGGCGGACACGTACAACGCATTCATGCCTTTCTGGCACCGGTATTCTACGGAGAGCACGGCGTCCCGGCATTTGTTGGATTGCCAGCCTCCAACCCCGGGGATTGGCGGGCCGTGGAGCGGGAGTCGCTGGGTCAAGACACGCGCCTTCTGCTAGAGCACAAGCAGCTCGATTCTGTCCTCAGGGCTCTCTGATCCGAGTTCGTTGTGTTCACCGGCATAGTTCAGACCATAGGGCAGGTCCTCGACCGAAAGGACTCGGAATCGGGCGCCTCTTTGGCGATCGGCGGTATTCCAGAGGATTGGCAGCTCCGTATCGGCGACTCCATTTGCGTCCAGGGCGTGTGCCTCACCGTCGTATCCATCGGGAGTGGGCAGGTCCGCGTCGATGTGGTGGGACAGACGCTGTCTCGTACCACGATCGGAGATTGGGATGAGGGAACCCGCGTGAACCTCGAACCCTCTCTGGCCGTGGGTCATCCAATCGGTGGGCACTGGGTCTTTGGCCACGTCGACGGTGTCGGGGACGTGCTCTCTGTGAATAGGGAGGGGGCAGGGGGGCGTCTCACAGTTGCCTTGCCGGCAGACGTTGCAGGACTCACCGTGCCCCGGGGTTCTCTGGCGCTGAACGGTGTCAGCCTTACGGTGGCAGAGTTGGTCGGTCGAGAGGCCACTTTCGCCATAGTCCCACACACCTGGTCCCACACGACGCTCGGCCAGGCATCCGAAGGCACAGAGCTGAACGTTGAGGCCGACGCTATCGGACGGCATGTGGCCCGCTCGCTCGAGGCTTACGCGGAGGCTCGCGAAGCACGCCTCCACGATACATTTGGCCCATGAAGAACGACGCTGTCGAAGCAGCGATTGAGCGCATTCGCGCCGGAGGAATGGTCATCGTCGCCGATGACGAGAACCGCGAAAACGAGGGAGATTTGGTGTGTGCGGCCGATCTCGCGACCGCGGCCATCATCAATTTCATGGCCCAGCACGGGCGAGGCCTCATCTGCCTCACCCTCCCCGAGGAGACCGCCGACCGCTTGGATCTTCCATTGATGACCAACGGGAAGTTCGCCGATCCAAACAACACTGCGTTCACGGTTTCCATTGATGCCCGGCCCGATTTCGGAGTATCGACCGGCATTTCCGCCCAGGACAGAGCCCGGACCATCCGGGTGGCCGTCGACCCGCAGACTCGGCCATCCGATCTGGTGCGTCCAGGCCATATTTTTCCACTCCGCTCTCGTCCGGGGGGAGTGCTTCAGCGCGTCGGCCAGACCGAAGCCTCGGTGGATTTGGCCCGCCTCGCCGGGCGCACTCCGGCGGGGGTCATCTGCGAGATCCTGAATGCTGACGGTACCATGGCAAGGCGCCCGCAACTCGAGGTGTTTGCCCGCGAGCACGACCTTCCATTTGTGACCGTAGCGGCGTTGGTCGCGTACCGTTTGCGGACCGAGAGTCTCGTGCGCCGGGTGGCTCAGACCACTGTGCCCACCCCGTGGGGTGACTTCCGGGTCATCGGCTACCGGAACGACGTGGACAACCGCGAACATGTCGCGTTGATAAGCGGCGAAGTCAGAGGGCGCGAGGACGTGCTGGTCCGTATGCATTCCAGATGCCTCACCGGGGATGTTTTCCACTCTCGGCGCTGCGATTGCGGAGCACAGTTGGAAGCGGCGATGCGCCAGATCGTGCAGGAAGGGCGCGGAGTGGTGGTGTACCTGGATCAGGAAGGACGGGGCATAGGGCTGCTGAACAAACTCCGTGCGTACGAGCTTCAGGACAGGGGTCACGACACGGTGGAGGCCAACGAAACGCTTGGCTTCCCGGCCGACCTGCGCAACTATGGGATTGGGGCGCAGGTCCTTCTCGATCTCGGAATTCGGTCGCTTCGCATCCTGACCAACAACCCGAATAAACTCGCGGGGTTGGAGGGGTTCGGACTCGAGATTCGCGACAGGATACCCCTGGAGGTCGACCACGACCCCATTGCCGGGGACTACCTGCGCACGAAACGGGACAAACTGGGACACCTCTTCGGATCCAAGTGACGTCCTACCGCGGCACCACGGACGGAAGGGGGCGACGGATATGTATCGTCGTGAGCAGGTTCAACGCCATGGTGACGTCCCGCCTTTTGGATGGGGCCCAAGATCGCCTTACCGATGCCGGCGTGGAACCGAGTAGAATCGACGTCGTGCACGTCCCGGGGGCTTGGGAGCTACCGCTAGCCGCACAGATGGCGGCGGACCGTGGATACCACGCCATAGTGGCCCTCGGCTGTGTAATCCGGGGCGAGACAGCCCACTTCGACGTAGTCGCCAAGGGCGCCGCGGATGGACTAGCTAGGGTTCAGAGCGATAGTGGGGTACCGATTGGTCTCGGCATGCTCACGCCAGACACCCTGGCGCAGGCGCTCGAGCGGGCAGGTGGATCGGTGGGCCACGCCGGAGCGCAGGCGGCTGAGGCGGCTCTGAATATGGCGTCGTTAAAGGACCAGCTTTCGGCAGAAGACTCGCCCGGCAAGACGGGTGCGTAGAGTCAGAAGAGGCGACAAGTCAAGGCGTCGTTCCCGGTCGCGAAGCTGGGCGCTGGTGATCCTCTACGCCTGGGAAACATCGAACGATGCCACGCCTTTGGAAGCTGCGGAACGAATCCTGACTTACCATCGTATCTCTCGCAACTACAAACCATATGTCATTGATATATTACAAGTTATATCGAGTAACCTAACGGAGATTGACGAGACGATCCGCAGACATGCGCGGAACTGGAAGCTCGAGCGGATCAACACCATCGACCGCAACATTCTACGCATGGGAATCGCCGAGATGTTTTGGCGAGATGACGTGCCGCCGATCGTTGCAATCGACGAGGCCTTGAAGCAGGGCCGAAAGTTTGGGGTCCCCAAGAGCGAACATTTCTTGAATGGGGTATTGGATGCGGTTAGGAAAGCCGGACCCGATGCTCGATGACTTCGCCGGGAGCCGGATCGACCTCGTCGAGAGCCAGACGCCTAAGAATTCTTCTTCTGAATTGGCAGGATCGGGAGAACCCGCAGGCCGGGGGCGCGGAGGTCGAGCTCCACGAGATCCTGGGACGGCTCGCCGAGAAGGGGCATGAGATTCGGGCAGTGGTCAGCGGCTTCGCGGGGGCACCCAAGAAAGCCGAACTTGACGGAATCGCGATCGAAAGAGTTGGAGGCCGCTACACATATTCTGTTCGCGCGCGTGCCGCGGCACTCGACAAAATCCGTGAATGGCGACCGCACATCCTCTTTGAGGATATCAATAAGATCCCGCTATTTACGCCACTGTGGTCGCCGGTTCCCGTCGTCGTTCGCGTACCACATCTCTTCGGAACCACCGCTTTCCGGGAAGCTAACCCGGGACTGGCGGCTGCCGTGTGGGCTCTGGAGAGGGGTCTCGGTCCGGCGTATCACGCGTGCCATTTCCAGGCGATCTCCGGCACCACGAAAGAGGATTTGGTGGCCCGGGGAATCGAGGCCGATCGGATCAGGGTCATCCCGCCAGGTGTCGACCACGCCTTGTACAGACCCCCGTCCAATGGGCGCAAAGGGCGCAAGGCGGCCGTCCCCACCCTGCTTTACGTAGGGCGGCTCAAACGTTACAAGGGGATTGAGGTTCTCCTCCGAGCGCTGGCCTTGGTGCGGGAACAGGTTGAGGATGCCCGGCTGGTCGTGGTCGGGAGGGGGGACGATGAAACTCGGCTCCGCCGGGAGGCCGAACGCTTGAACCTTGGGCGCAGCGTACGTTTTGCGGGTTATATTTCTGAGCGGGAGAAGATCGATCGACTGCGAGAGGCGTGGGCGCTGGCATATCCTTCCCGAAAGGAGGGGTGGGGGATCGCCAATGTAGAGGCTGCGGCGTGCGGGACGCCGGTGTTGACGAGCGATTCGCCCGGACTTCGGGAATCGGGGGCCTGCGGCCTCCTCCTGCCGCATGGCGATGTGCGAGCGTGGGCGGCGGCCTTCCTGCGAGTCCTCACCGAACCCACACTCCGGGAGCGCCTTTCGCAACAGGGCCTCGAACACGCTGGCCGCTTTTCGTGGGATCGAGCTGCCGAAGCCACCGAGGAACACATTTTCGAAGCTGTGAGTGCGGTTAACCAACGACCCAGCGAGGATCTATGAAAATCATGGTTTCAGCGCGAAATGCTGACATCGCACCGATTCGTTCTCTGGTTGACGACCAACTGTCCCGCTTGTCGCGCTTCGAGCCGCGTCTTTCCCGGGCAGAAGTGGTCTTCACCGGTGAGAAGACAGACATCCTTGCTTCCGCCACCCTATCCGTAGATAGAGGCAAACCGATCCATGCGGAAGCCCGGGATCCGGAAGCCCGAAACGCCCTCGACCAGCTCTGCAGCAAGCTCGTCAGCCAGCTGAAAAGGGTCCACGATCGCTATCACGACCACGAGGCCCCACCCGTCACGCCCCTACCCGGGTACGGAGGCGTCCGGGAGGTGGTGAGAGATCGTCGAAAGGCGTGACGCACACCGTCCAGAGCCTCTTTGATCGTAAGAGAGAGGTTCTTTCACTCTCCTTGATCGCCGGCCGCAAGGGTCTGGCAAGGGAAATCCACACTCCGGAAGTATCCTCCCCAGGCCTCGCACTCGCAGGGTACACACGGAGGTTTGTGGCCAAGCGGGTACAGATTTTCGGCCAAACAGAGATCTCCTTCCTGGAGAGCCTCGATCCGGAGCAGCGCAGTCGGGCTCTCGCTTTTGTATTCGGATCGGGGATCCCGTGTGCCTTCGTGAGCAAAGGTCAGACCCCGCCGTCAGAGTTGCTTCAAGCTGCAGACCAGGCGGGAGTGGCCGTCATCCGAACGACTCTCAGGACGGGCGACTTCTATCGGCGGTTACAGCCGTACCTGGAGGAGGCGTTTGCCCCGACGACCGCCATACACGGGTCTCTGGCGGACGTGTATGGAATCGGACTCCTCTTCCTAGGTCGTTCCGGCATCGGCAAGAGCGAATGCGTGCTGGATCTCGTCGAACGCGGACACCGCTTGGTCGCCGACGACCTGGTCTTCGTGCAAGGGCGCCAGAACGATGTCCTCATTGGTCGGGCGCACGAGCAACAGGGTCACCACATGGAGATCCGAGGGGTGGGCATCGTTGACGTTCGAACGCTCTTCGGCATCCGGGCGGTCCGTCAACAAAAACGAATCGAAGTGGTGGTCCAGCTTGAGGAGTGGGAAACCGGGAAGGAATACGATAGGACAGGCCTCAGGGACGAGCGCGAGGAGATCCTCGGGATAGAGGTCCCCAAGGTTACGATCCCCATCAACCCCGGGAAGAACATCACGGTCATCGCGGAGGTGATCGCGATGAACCATCTCCTGAAATATTCTGGAGAGGATTCGGCAGCTGCGTTTGAACAGGCTCTCATCGACCGCATGACTCCCGTGAGGAACTACTTGGAGATAGATGATGAGTGAACCCGGCGAGGACGAGGAGGTGCCGGGGGACGCCGTTTTGGGGGTAGTGTTGGCCCACGGGGACGTGGCGCATGCGCTGGTAGGCGCCGTTGAGGAGATCAGTGGCGAGTCGGGGGCCTTGGTGGCGTTGAGCAATCGCGGCCTTGCCGGTCCGGACTTGGATCGTGAGCTGGCGGCTCTCGCGGGGGACCGTTCCGTCGTCGTTTTCGTAGATTTGTGGGGCGGTAGCTGCGGTATCGCCGGTCTGCGCCACGTCAAATCACCGGGTCCGAGCAGTGGTCGAAGGGCGTGCATCTCCGGCGTCAGCCTTCCCGTCCTTCTGGACTTCGTCTTTAACCGTCACCTCCCGTTGCCTGAACTCGTGGACCGCCTACTCGATAGGGGGAGGAGCGGCCTCCGAGGGATCTGCGACACTTCGTCCGGCGCGTCACCCGCGTGAACCGGGCATTCGAGCGATGAGTCTGGTCCTCCTAAGAATCGACGAGCGACTCATTCATGGGCAGGTCGTAGTCGGTTGGGGCACCCGCCTGCGCGCAGAGTTCTACGTTGTGGTGGACGAGGAGATTGCTCTTTCAGATTGGGAACAGGAAGTGTGGGCCGCTGCCCTCGACCCGTCGTTGAGCGTCGAATTCATGGTCCCTGAAGAGGCGATTCGGCGCTTTTCGGAGCTCGAAGCTCGGAAGTCAAGGGGGATTCTGCTAACGAGAGACACCGCCACCATGCGCACGCTGAGTGAGGGTGGGGTTTTGGACGGGAAACAGGTGAACGTGGGTGGAGTTTACGATGCGCCGTCACGTAAGCGGGTGTTGGATTACGTCTATCTTTCGGAGGGTGGTCACGAGGATCTGCGCGTTATCGGCCAGCGAGCCGCGGTCTCAGCCCAAGCCCTTCCAACGGGTCGGCGAGTGCAGCTGGCTGGTCCGGCGGATACGGCCTCCTAGTCAGGGACCACCATGGGACTCGATCTGACCTTCCCCCTCTGGGGCCTCGCCTGTCTGGCAGGGGCAGCCCTTGCCCTGGACGCGGTATCCTGGCCACAGGGGATGTGGTCCAGACCCTTCGTCGCCGCCACGCTCGGCGGTTGGTTGTTCGGTGCCCCGGTCGAGGGATGCCTCATTGGTATCTGTCTCGAGTTCGCGCTGTCGCGGGAGGCCGCGTTCGGGGGGGCGCGCGCACCGGAGGCTGCTCCCGCTTCGTTCATCGCGGGAGCAGCCATAGGCCTCGGTGGACCGGGCGGGGGCGGACCCCTGGCAGCCGCCGTGCTCTCCGCCATGGTGGTCGGCTGGGTCGGGGCGTACTCCCTCTCCGCGTTACGCCGAATCAATGCGCGCATCGTTGCTCCCGAGGCGGTGAGTGGGAATCCAATGCGACTGTCCAGCCGGCACCGGCTCTGCATGATGTTGGATGCGGCGCGAGGGGGTGCTCTGGTCGGGGTGATGCTCGTGCCTGCGAGCTTGGCGGTGCGACTCGCCGGCTCTCTGGGACCCGGTGAGAACGACGGGGTAGGCACCACCGCCCTTCTAATTCTGGCGATCTCTTCTCTCGGGGGAGTTGCATCACGAGTTCTCGCGCCGCCCAAGGGATCGTGGGCCATCCTGGCGGCCGGTGCTGCGGTAGGGAGCATTGCCGTGCTCATGGGAGTAGGGCGGTGACGGCCGACAAAGAGCAGGCTCGCCCTCGCCGGCGCGACTTCTTGCAGGCCCTCCTGCGAACCTTCTCCGGGCAAGGTTCCTGGAACCAGCGCACCCTGATGGGCGCAGGTCTGACCCACGCCCTCGCCCCCCTCCTACGGAGGATCCACGGCGATGGGACACCCGCCTTGCACGAATCCTTGGCCCGGCATAGCGCCGTTTTCAACTCTCACCCCTATCTGGCTCCGATCGCCGTGGGAGCCCTGGCCAGGGAAGAGGCCGAGGGCATGGACCCCGACGCCCTCCTCCGCTTCCGGGCTGCCCTACAAGCCCCATTGGGAGCCCTCGGCGACCAACTCATCTGGGTTGCTTGGCGTCCGCTCTGCACCGTCGCCGCGGCGATCATCTTCTTGGCGGGGGCACCTCCTACGGTGGCTGTGATCGCCTTCCTCACGGTCTTCAATGCCGTCCACCTGACCCTCCGGATATGGGGGCTCCGGCTGGGGTGGAAGGGAGGCCGTCAGGTCGGAGCCCAGATTTCGCGGGTCGCCTCGAGCGGCTTCCCAAGGTATCTGGGGTTGGGGTCACAGCTGTTTCTCGGCGTCCTGATACCGATCCTTGTGGCGCACCTCCCCGGGGTGGAGGCCTTCTGGTTGCCACTCGCTGTCGCAAGCACGGTCTCCGTAATTGCGTATCTTATTCCGAAGTCTGCCGGAGCGATCGCTACTGCTGCACTCTTCACCGCCATCCTTATCGGCTTCCTCTAGTCCGGAAAGCGGCACTAGGCCCACATGACAATACAGCACACTGCCACGGTAAGAATACGGAACCGGCTTGGCCTCCACGCCCGGCCAGCGGCTGAATTCGTCAAGTTGGCTGGGCGGTTCGATTCCGAGATCTGGGTCCGGCGAGACGAATTGGAGGTGAATGGCAAGAGCATAATGGGCGTGATGATGCTGGCGGCCGAGGCGGGGTCTCCACTCCACATCAGGAGCGAGGGAGCAGATGCCGAGGCGGCAGTCGACGCCCTCGTGGGACTCGTCCGTTCGGGGTTTGAAGAGGAGATAGTTCCGGATATGGTCGCCGACGACGGCGTGGCGCATTGATGAAGAAGATCGTGACCGGAATCGGTGCTTCACCGGGGCGCGCCCTGGGGACCGTGAGGCACATCCGGCGCCGGGCTCCCCTTCCGGAGCGTCGGGCTATCGCACTCGAAGAGGTGGATCAGGAGATCACCTCCTTCGAGGCCGCCCGGCTTCAGGCCATCCGCGACACCGAACACCTCCGCGACGAAACGGCGCGTCGGCTGGGGGATTTTGAGGCACAGATCTTCGAGCCGCAGATCGTCATGCTCCAGGACCCGGACCTCATTGCAGGAACGCTCCAGTATATCCGGGAAAACTTCTTGCCCGCCGGCCGAGCCTTTGACTGGCGGCTCACCGAGTACCGTACCGCAATCACCGGTGCGATGAAGCTGATGGTGGTGGACCGGCTCGCCGATCTCGACGACATCCGAGCGAGAGTGCTAGGGCACCTGGCGGGGGCGAACGGCGTGAGCCCATCCCTTCCCGCCGGAGGTTCTGTCGTCGCCACCCACGAATTCACGCCAACTCTTGCAATGCAGCTCGATCCTGCCGACACGATAGGAATCGCGAGTGCCAACGGATCTAGGACGGCTCACAGCGCTGTCTTGGCCCGATCACTCGGTATCCCCGCTGTTGTCGGTCTCGGCCCGGAGCTGTCGAGACTTCAGGACGGAAGCGCCGTCTTGTTGGATGGGAGTACCGGCCGGATAACGCTCGACCCCGACGAGGGCGAGCGGCGGGTCCACGCCGAAAGGGTCAAGCGGGCGCCACGCTGGGGGAAGAACGGAAAGCCCCTGTCTCTGGCCCCGGTGACCACGGCCGACGGCGTGCGGATCCACTTGCGGGCCAACATCGATCAACCCCAGGACGTTGATGCCGCGCGCCGCGTTGGGGCGGAGGGAGTGGGCTTGTTCAGGTCCGAATTCCTGGTTCTCGGCCGCCGCGTCATGCCATCCCAAGAAGAGCAGTTCAAGGCCTACGCCAGAGTGGTGGAGGGCTTTCCAAACCACCCTATAACGCTCCGTACATTCGACATCGGCGGGGACAAGTTTCCACTCTTTTTGGATACCCCACCCGAGGTGAATCCCTATCTGGGATGGCGTGCGATTCGCGTCTGCAGGGATCGTCCGGATCTCCTGCGGAATCAACTTCGAGCCGCAATCCGCGCGGGCGGACGCGCGCAATCCATGCGTGTCTTAGTCCCTTTCATCACCTCCGAGGATGAGATCCTGTGGACGCGCCAAATGTTGAATGAAGTCTGCACTGAACAGGGTTATGAGCGACCACCGCCCCTCGGAGTAATGGTCGAAACGCCAGCTCTCGCGGAGACGCTGGACCTCGTCGCCGAACATCTCGATTTCTTGAGTCTGGGGACCAACGACCTTACCCAGTACGCACTTGCGGTGGATAGGGGCAATGCCCGCCTGCAGCACCTCACCGATCCCCTCCACCCCGCCATGATTCGGATGTGGGCGCGCGTCCACGACTCCGCTAGCGCAGCTGATCTGGATCTCGGCGTGTGTGGTGACATGGCGGCCGATCCCGTGGGTTTGGCACTCCTTATCGGACTCGGTTATCGAGACTTCAGCCTGTCGCCCAGCGCGCTTCCGGAAATCCGCGAACTGATCCAGGTGTTGTCCACAACCGAACTGACGATCCGTACCGTCACCCTCCATGATCGGGCCGGAGTAAAGGAAGTGCCGGGGTTGATCGTGGATTACTTGAAGGACCTTACCGGTGTCGATACCCAGGCCCTCGTCATCCAATAGATACTCGTCATCCAATAGAGAAAAACACTTGTGAATAAGGGAACACATATCTTTTCTTCCGAATCGGTTACGGAAGGGCACCCCGACAAGATCGCCGATCAGATTTCCGATGCGGTGCTCGACGCCATCCTCGAGCATGATGAGAATGGCCGCGTCGCGTGCGAGACGCTCGTGACGACGGGTCTCGTCTTCATTGCGGGCGAGATTACGACCGAGGCCTATGTCGATATCCCCGGGATAGCGCGGGACGTCCTCCGCGGCATCGGGTACAAGGGGGAAGGCGACGGCATCCATCCGGATCAGTGCGCCGTCTTGACGACGATCGACGAGCAGGCTGGAGACATAGCCAAAGGCGTGGATACGGGAGGAGCGGGGGACCAAGGGATGATGTTCGGGTACGCCACGGACGAGACCCCCTCTCTGATGCCGCTGCCCATTACCCTGGCGCACAATCTTACCAAGCGTCTCGCCAAGGTGCGAAAGTCTGGTGAGTTGCCCTGGGTGCGGCCGGACGGAAAGGCACAGGTGTCGGTTGAATACCACGACGGTATGCCGGAGCGCGTTAATACCGTGGTCGTGTCCACCCACCACGAGAAGGGGAAAAGCCACGACGAGATTGAGGAGGCGGTGCGGGCTCACGTCTTGGCCCCAGTCCTGAAGGATTTCCAGATCGACACTGCGGGGATGAAGGACCACATCAACCCAACGGGCAGTTTCGAGATTGGGGGGCCCCAGGCGGATGCGGGGCTCACGGGTCGCAAGATCATCGTCGATACTTACGGCGGAGTCGCGGGCCACGGAGGAGGAGCTTTTTCGGGTAAGGATCCGTCCAAGGTGGACCGCTCCGGGGCTTACGCGGCGCGTTGGATAGCCCGCAATCTCGTTGCGGCACGCTTGGCGAAGAGAGTGGAAGTCCAGATAGCCTACGCCATCGGCGTCAAGGAGCCCGTAAGTGTGTTCTTGGACACTTTCGGGTCCGGGGCGTACTCGGACGAAGAGCTCTTGCGCCGGGTCCTTAAGGTGTTCGACTTGCGCCCACGCGCGATTATCGAACGTCTGGACCTCGAACGGCCGATCTTTCGCCGGACCGCCGCCTACGGACACTTTGGACGGACACCGAGGGACGGCTTCTTTACATGGGAAGAGGACGATCGCGTCGAGGATCTGTTGAACGCCTGACCTTGGCCTTGGAGTCGGGTTGACGCCGACATGGATGCAGTCAGCCGCCGGCGATGCCGGGGGGGGAAACGGAAACGCACTATGACTGAGGAGATGGTGGAGGTCTCGGTAGACAGCCTAGGTGTGGACCGTGCCACTGGAACCCCCGTCGTCATCCTCAAGGAATCTCACGGGAGCCGCATCCTCCCCATCTGGATTGGTCCTGGAGAGGCATCGGCGATCGCGATGGCTCTGTCGCAGATCGAATTTCCCCGCCCGCTGACCCACGACCTCTTGGCCGCGGTGGTCAGAGGGCTCGGCGCGCTGGTCCGGGTCCAGATAACCCAAGTGAAGGAAAACACCTACTTTGCCTCGTTGATCTTCGCCAAAGAAGAAGAGTTCATAACAGTGGACGCCCGTCCGAGCGACAGCGTCGCCCTCGCTCTCCGAACCAGGTCACCCATCTTTGCCCAGGAAGCGTTGATGGAGCTCCCTATGGTTGACGTAAGCCGCCAAGGGTTTGATGAGGGGGAGGACCCAACGGAGGAGGCGCAGGCGTCCCCGCAAGGAGGAGCATCCGTCTCCTCGGAGGGCCCGTTATCGCAGGCGTCCGCCGAAGAGGTGGCGGTGTCCCCGGAGCTGCTTCGAAGACATCTGCGGGATATGGATCCGGAGGCACTCGGACGCTTCGATCCGTAACCTTGTCTCGGCGCCGCTCGGGTGGCGGCAGGCTTACCCCCGGCAGATTAGTCGTTGGTCTGGCGGCATTTTCGGCATGTGAACCCGGCGAGAGGCAGCCCGACGTCGCGAGTTACTTCGCGGAGGATCCTCCCGAACGTATCGTTTCGCTGATACCCGCCACGACGGAGATACTCTTCGCCCTGGGGGCCGGATCGCGTTTAGTCGGTCGGACCCACTGGGGGACCCGGCCTCCGGAGGCAAGGCACGTTCCGAACGTTGGGAATGGAATACCGCCCTCGATAGAGGCCGTCGTTGCGCGAGAACCGGATTTGGTCGTGATGTACGGTAGTCAAACCACCCAGCCAGCCGCGGACCGTCTCTCAGAGCTTGGCATTCCGGTTTTGTTCATACGTCACGACACCATTGATGACCTCAAACGGAACGTGCGGGTGCTAGGTCGCATTGTGGGGTGCCCCGAGGGGGGGGAATTGCTCGCTGCTCACATCGACCGATCGCTGGCGGAGGTTGCCGACGCCACTCGAGATCTCCCGCCCGTGCGAGTTTACTACGATGCCTGGGCCGATCCGCCCATTACGATAGGGAGGGGCAGCTACCTCAACGAGCTGATCTCGGCAGCAGGAGGGGAAAATGTGTTCGGAGACCTTCAGGCGCCGTCTCCCCGGGTCAGTCTGGAGGCGATTGTAGGCAGGGACCCGGACCGTATCCTGGTGGCAGTGCCGGGCGATGCCCTGGACGAAGATCCCGGTCTGGGAGCGCGGCCGGGGTGGGGGGAGATACCCGCAGTACGGGATGGGCGGATATCCACCCTGGACATGAGTCTCATTAGTCGGTTGGGTCCCGGGCTGGCGGATGCGGCCTGGTCGATGGCACACACTCTTCACCAAGGGCTGGAGACTCCGGCTCGAACCTTCCCGGTGCTGGATTGCGCACTTTCGCCCGGCCGCGGGTAGCCGCCTGCGGTCTGGTCCTGTTGCTCGCCGGGGGTTGTCTGGCAGCAACGATGGTTGGGGCAGAGCGCATCCCACCCTCGGAGGTGTGGCGCTCCCTATGGGGTGGAGAGGTCTCCGATCCCGTGCGTTCGATCGTTCTGTACATTCGTCTCCCGAGGGTGCTCGGGGGTGTCCTCACCGGGGCGTGCCTGGCCTTGTCAGGAATGATCTTCCAGGCTCTGCTCCGGAACCCTCTCGCGGAGCCCTTCTTGCTCGGCGTGTCCTCCGGGGCGGCCCTCGGAGCCGTCCTTTCGATTACAATCCTGGGAGGTTTCGGGACTGTCGGCTTGGCGTTGGGAGGAGCCCTCCTAGCGATCGCGCTTGTCTTTCGCGCAGGGATGGCTGCCGGCCGCCTCGATAGACACGTCCTTATTCTCGCCGGTGTAGCCGTCTCGGCGTTCTTCGCCGCCGCCGTAATGCTCCTGTTCTCCTTCGCGGAGGCCAACGCGCTCAGGGCGGGTGTCCTCTGGACCATGGGAAGTCTGGAGCGGATCGATTGGGATGCCGTGGCCACCTTGGGTGTAGTTGTGGCTATCGGCGGTGTGACTGCGTTCGCCCTTGCCCGCCATCTGAACGCGTTCGCACTCGGGGAGGAGGCTGCTGGTTACCTCGGGATACCTGTCGAGCGAGTCAAACGCGTTGCCTTTTTCGTCGCTTCGTTGTTGGCGGCCGCGTCCGTTGCCTCGGCGGGGGCGATCGGCTTTGTGGGGCTCGTCGTCCCGCATGCCGTGCGCATCCTGTGGGGATCGAATCATCGGACCCTCGTCCCGCTGGGTGCGATAGGTGGCGGCGCGGCGGTGGTCGTGGCGGATGCGATGGCCAGGACAGCACTCCGCCCCATGGAAATCCCGATTGGCGTGGTGACGGCCATCGTCGGAGTTCCTCTCTTCCTCGTCCTCCTACGGCGAATGAATGCCTGACCTCTACCGCCTTGAGGACGTCGAGTTCGCCTACCCAGGGCGAACCCCCTCCGGTCGTACCCTCATCGATCGTACGTCCTTAGGGCGCACTGCACCGGTCATCGCTGGCCTCACGCGGTCGTTCAAAATGTCGCAATTCAACGCGATCCTTGGGCCAAACGGGGCGGGGAAGAGTACGTTGCTGCGCCTGCTGGCGGGCGGGTTGCAACCGACCCAGGGGAACGTGCTGCTCGAAGAGAAGCACCTGACCCAGTGGTCCGGTACGGAGCTGGCTCGTTCGGTGGCTGTCGTGTCGGCGGATGCTCCGCCCCCTGGAGTGCGTCTCGATGTGCGTTCTTATGTCGAACTTGGCCGGACCCCGTTTGTAGGTTCGTGGGCCGCCCTAAGTCCCGCGGACGAAGCGTTAGTGGACACGGCCATAAGTGACGCCGGACTGAGTGAATACGTCGATCGAGACATTGCCGATCTTTCGAGCGGGGAGAGGCAGCGAGCGAAACTCGCCCGAGCCTTTGCCCAAGAACCGTCGGTTCTCCTGCTCGACGAACCCACAACCCATCTCGATTACCGGCACGCGCTTTGGGTTTTCGAAACCCTGCGATCGCGCGTCGTCGACGAAGGATTATCCGTGGTGTGCACGACCCACGACGTGCATCTGGCCAGCCGATATGCCGACTACCTGGTGTTGCTCCACCGTGGCTCTGCGGTCGCAAGTGGCACGCCCGACACCGTGCTTCGGTCATCGATCCTGTCGAAGGTCTATGAATGCGACATTCGGGTGGACGATCTCGGCGAACTCGGTCGTTCGATCTTGCCGGTGTGGAGCTCGGAACGATAAAAACGGACCCCGGCCAACCCCGGACACGTTATCTTCCGGTTCCACGACGTGAGCCGGAAGGCGGGGAGGTTGTCCTCCGCATGTAAGAGGGCCGGCCCGAAAAAACAGGAGTGTTCAGATGTTGAGAGAGGTCTTGAACGGCCCATCAATCGGTGGGTTATTGCTCGCCGTAGCGGTTGCAACTACTGCATGCAACGAGGCACCTACCACTGGCCCGGGCCCAGGCGGGTACGAGGAGTCTGATTTGGCCATTCTGAACTCTATCTCGGGCACCCTGCAGCAGTTCAATATCGAAGGTGAGGAGCTCATCCCCTGGGGCCAAGCGTATTCGCTGGGAAGCGGAGGTAGTGGCCGGGGGGCCGATTCCGGAGACAGTCTGGACGACCTTTGGGCCACGACTTCCGGGAGCGACATCTTGTACGGCTCCTTCGACACGGGGGAAACCGTGATCACCTCAGTACCCGGAATCGTCAACGCTGATTTGGGCCGCCCGACGGTGATCACCCAACCGGGTCAAGTGATTGCCGTCCTGGTACCGTCGAGGGCGCGCAACGAGATCTACATCGGATTCCCTGGCACCGCCGACGCTCTGCTAGTTGCAGAAGAAGTGGGGGAATACGTAATGCGGGTGGTGCCGCACGGTGCCTACCTGGTTTCGGTGGACGCTAATCTCGATGATGCCTCGGGGACGATGGAGCCCCTGGGCCCCCCCAGGATCGCACTCCATCACTTCGCGACCGGCTCTCCGTTTGACCAGGTGACCTTGCCCCCAGCGGTCGGTGCTCTCGATGCGATTGTCGTTGGGGACAACCTGGCCGTGGTCTCAAGTGGATCTGTGGATCCGGTAACGTTTTCTCCGGCGGGAGACGGAGTCCTCTTCGAGTTCAACATCACCGGTCGCGGCGTGCAGGATGTAAACGAACTCGGCGGCAACGCAGTTTCCATGGAAGGAGGCCGCGATGGTCTCGCCTACATCGTCCGGACCAAGGGCGCAGGTACATTCGACACCGACGTTCTGACGTTCAATTACGCTGTTCGCGCCTTTGAGCGTGGCCCGGACAACCCCCTCCAACCGAAGGACGAGGATGGTTCTGACCTCAACTGTTACGCGGTCAGCGCTCATCATCTGGGCGGTTTGGTATGCATCACGTACGTAACGAGCGGGCCGGGACGTCTCGTCCTTCTGGACGAAGAAGGGAATTACCTGGACGAAGCACCAATCGGAGCGGGGGCAACGGACATTCTGCTCCGCGCCTGAGTTCCGACGTGTCATCCTGAACCGTAGCTGTCGCGACGGATGAGCCTTCTCACAACGCGGGCTGTCATCCTGCAAACGTATCGTTACAGCGATACAAGTAAGGTGCTTCGATTGATGACTCGGGACCTCGGCCCCTGCTCCTGCATCGCCCGCGGTGCCCTGCGCCCGAAGAGTCGTTTCGGAGGTTTGCTGGAACCCTTCATAGAGGGGGACGCCACTCTTTATGTCCGGGAGGGTCGTGACCTCTACACCCTGTCCGGTTTCGAGCTGGTCAGACAACGTCGTCGCCTAGCTAATTCCCTACCCCTCTTCGGGCTTGCCTGCGTCCTGTGCGAGCTCGTCATGCGTCTGGCCCCTGAACAAACGGACCACGGGCTGTACTCATCCCTCGTAAATGGTCTCGACGGGCTCTACCACCTGTGCGCCAACCAGCAACCCGGTGGGTTCGAATACGTCTGGGCGCTCATCGCCGAAATGGGCTTTCGGCCCCAGTTGGAGGATTGTCTCGATTGTGGGCGGGATGTTGCTGGCGAGGCAGCGTATTTCGATGCGGCGATGGGTCGTATTCGATGTACTGCTTGCACTCCATTCGGCGACAGGCTGGAGGCAGAGGAACTCGACACCTTCCGTCAGCTAGTGGCCGGCCAATCGCCACTCGGCAACTCGGCAACGCGCGAGGGAAAGCGGCATGGCACTTGGCTGTCCGGTTTCGTGCGGCACCACCTCGCCGAGGGGATCCAGATTCGCTCCCTATCATACCTGGAGTCGGCGAACGGGGCGTTTCGGTGAACGAACGCCCGGGAGTGGTTGTGGGGACCGCAGGGCACGTCGACCACGGTAAGACAACTCTGGTCAGGGCCCTGACAGGAACCGACACCGACAGGTGGAAAGAGGAGCAGGAGCGTGGACTGACGATCGATATTGGCTTCGCTCGTCTGGATCTGGATCCTGCTCTCGAGATCAGTGTGATCGATGTCCCCGGACACGAGGACTTCATCAAGAACATGCTGGCAGGTGCCACAGGTATCGATGTCCTCCTGCTCGTCGTGGCAGCGGACGAGGGCCCAATGCCACAGACGCACGAACACGTAGCAATCGCGCGACTCCTCGGCGTGCGGCGGGGAGTAGTGGCGCTTACCAAGAGCGACCGCGTCGACGAAGAGTGGCTCGCACTTGCCCAGGAAACGACGCAAGATGTGGTGGCCGAAGTCATGCCGGAAGCGACGTGGGACGTAATCCCGGTTTCGTCCGTCACGGGGGATGGGTTGGACGAACTGCGTGCGGCACTGGCGCGTTGCGTCGCGGATGCGTCCAAAGAGCAGCAAGAAGACCTATTCCGGCTGCCTGTGGATCGGTCTTTCTCCATCAGGGGTACAGGAACCGTGGTGACGGGGACGGTTTGGAGCGGATCCATCTCGGTCGGAGAGACCGTTCGGATTCTGGACTCTGGCGAATCCGCAAGAGTCCGCGGGCTCCATGTGCACGACGAGCCCCGCTTAATGGTGTCTGCCGGGCGGAGGTGTGCTGTGGCTCTGGTGGGAAAACCTGCGAGTGCGTTGGCACGAGGATCGGTGCTGGTGACCGACCCAGGTTGGAACCCTAGCTCGCAGATGGGCGCCCGCTTGCACGCTATAGGTGGACGAAACCGTGCTCTCGAGCACGGGCAAAGAGTGCGCGTCTATCTGGGGACGCGCGAAGTCATGGCCCGCCTCTACATGATGGATCGTGCTCCGCTGCACCCGGGCCAGACGACCTGGGTGGTGATGGCATTGGAGGCGCCGCTGCTTGCCCGAGTCGGGGACCGCGCCGTGATCCGCTTCTACTCCCCCGTTACCACGATCGGCGGTGCGGAGGTGGCAGATCTCGACCCACCCCCCGATTGGTGGCGCTGCACGCAAGAGTGGACGGCCGTGCTCGACGGTTCGGCAGCGGATGCCCTACGCGCCACCGCAGAAATAGCTGGCATGCAGGGTGTTGCCGAGAAGACGGCGCCCATCACGTTGGGCCGTACTGCCGCCGAAATCAGATCGAGTGCGGAAGAAACGGGCTGCCTCAAGATCGGCGACCGCTGGTTCGCGCCGCCGGCGATCGAAAGGGCGCGGGAGGAGGTGCTCCGTTCCCTGAATCGATTGCACGCGGCGCACAGGCGCTCCACCGGCGTGTCAAAGGAGGCGGTCAGATCCACCCTGGCCAACGCGATTCATCCGCTGTTGGTGCAAACCACCATGGAGCGGATGCTCGCGGCCGGAGAGTTGCAGGCGAGAGGTCCGTTGGTGTCGCTCTCGGGCCATCGAGTCCAGCTTACCGGCTCCGAGGCCACCGCTCTTGAACGACTCAGCGCAGCCATCTCGCAGGGCGGCCTCCAACCCCCGACGGTGAGCGACTTAGAGAAGGCGTTGCGCCTGGATCGCGTCCTATTGGACGATTTGTTGCGCCTTATTCTTGAACAGGGTACGGCCACGGCCGTGACCGCCGAGATCTACTTGGCGCACGAGCACCTGGACGCACTGGAAGCGCGGGTTCGCGATATGCTCGCCGACGGCAGGATAGGTCCTCCCGGACTCTTCAAGCGCGAGCTTGGCCTGTCGCGGAAATACCTCATACCACTTCTCGAGTACTTGGATCGAAAAGGGGTTACGCGCCGTCTCCCGGAGGGACGGTCACTCGTGTCCTGAAGGTGTTCGACCCAGCTTCCGTGCAGACGGGTCCGCTAGTACGAGCGGTTAGTCCAGATGATAGTGGAAACACCCGCAGTATTCGCACGAGTCAACGCGGCTATTCCTATCAGCCTCCGCAGCCCGCGCCGTCGCCAGAGCCACGAAGCAGCCGTAACAGATCCCCTTGATCACCGGTGCCACCACCCGGTCGGCCCGCGCTGACACACGCCCGTAACGCTCCCGAACCCGGCGCTCCAACCGTGCCTCGAGTTCCGAGACCTTTTCGTCCAACAGCCGCACCGCTTCGTCTACATCAACCTCGAAAACGTCTTTTTCTACGGTGTTGAGCGATCCGTCCTTGAGTTCTCTGCGCTGCAGGCGGAGGTCTTGGATCTCAAGCAACAGTTCTAGTTGAGGGTGCATTGTCCGTTGGGGGTGCATTATCCTTCGCTAACGTTCTCGTCCAGGAGGTTCAGGAACTCTTCGGCCGATTCCAGCGCCGTCAACCTCTCCGGCAGGTCGGCCATCTTTCCGAACTGCGCGATCGTGCCCAGAACCGGGAGGTATTGGTTGGAGACCTCGATCGGCGGTGCCACGATCAGGAAGACGAAGCGCACCGGCCGGCCATCAATGGCCTTGAAGTCCAATCCGGAGAGCTTGCGCCCAAATGCGATTCGGAGCCTGGTGACGACGAGCGAACGGCAGTGGGGTATCGCGATTCCGCGCCCGATCCCGGTCGACCCGAGGTTCTCTCGACGTTTCAACATCTTGACCAGAATCCCCTCCGATTTCTCGTCGAGGCCCAAACACGAGGCTAGCTCCTTAATCGCATCGTCCTTGGTCTCGGCAGCAAGATCAAGGTTTACGGTCGCTGGTGTAAAAAAATCCCTGAGGTGCATTGTATCTTCTTCTATCTTGAACCCCGTATGGTGGCGGGTAGTTTATTAATCGGAATACCATCGCTTTGCGAGTATACCCGCAGAGGTACCGATGGTCAAAAGAAAGGGCGGCGCGAGAACTTATAGATGGCTAATACAGAACCCACCCTGCACACCTTGCTTCTTCGTTCGAGTCGTACCTTCGCGGTCGGGATCGATCTTCTGCCTAAACTCCTCCGGCGAGAGATTACCGTCGCGTACTTGCTCTTTCGGGTTTCCGACTACCTGGAAGACAACGAGGAGCTAACGGACAAGTCGAAGATCAAGCTGCTCCAGGAATGGCGCAGCGTCTTGGCGGGTGACGTGGAGCGCGGGCCTCTGATACAGCGTCTCGCAGGAGCGGTCGACGACACGCCGGACGCCTTTGTCGCACGTCATCTGAGCGTAGTTCTCGACGGACTCGACGCCATGGATCCGGCAGCTCAGGAGATTGCCATTCGCTACGCCCGCAAGACAGCCGCTGGCATGGCGCGTTGGACAGAGCGCGGCTCCGTCTTCCATACCGAAGCAGATCTGGACGATTACATGCATGAGGTCGCCGGACGTGTCGGCTGGCTCGTGACCGAACTCTTCGCGCTTCGGGTTCCGCAACTCAAGAAGAAGGCAGAGTACCTGCACGGGTTGGCCGCCGAATTTGGGCTCCTGTTACAGACCGTGAACGTCATCCGGGGACTACACGAAGACCGGCACCGCGGTTGGTACTACCTACCGACGTCGTTCATCCCGGAAGACGGTCCTCCGCCCGAGGAAATCTTCGAGCCCGAGAATCATGAGGCGGCGATGGCAGTGCTGCACCGTCTGGTCTCCAAGGCGACAGGACATCGGTGCGCGGCCCAAGCTTACATCAGGGCCATCCCTCGCCGCTGCCACAGTATTCGTCTCTCCTGCTTGTTGCCCCTCATGTTCGCCGTGCGAACCCTCGCCCTCAGCCGCGACAACCCTAATGTGCTTCACGAGGAGACGAAAATGACGCGCCGGGAGGTGCTCCGAATTACGGCCAGTGCAAAGGTGCTGGGGTACTCGAATTGGTGGATCGACTGGTACTGCCACCGTCTCGACACGCGGGGGTTGGGTTAGGATTTGTACCGCTTGCGATGAAACCCTCTTACGACGACATTCGTCCCGTGTTCCGAATGGGGGCGTCACGGTTTCGACGTGTGAACCTGAACCTGCGGAAACGTGCCGAGGTTGTCGGACCTCGTAATAACCGGCAAAACAAACAAACGCCAACAATGAAATGGCTCTGGCTGCGTAAAAACGCGTAGCCCATCCCTGGAGGGGCTCGGCCCGAGGAACTTCCGGAGGATGTCGCAAATCGGGCTGGTCACCGGAGAGGGTCGCGATCAAAGGTGACGAGACGGTGAGAACCGTACTGCGACTGGTTGGGTGGACGTCTTTTCGTGGACCAACACCGAACGAGAACCAGACCACGAGATACGCACGTAAAATGCCGTAGCGGATGGGCTCGCGGACGCGGGTTCGACTCCCGCCGCCTCCACTTGCTCCGAGGCGCCTTCCTTAGGGGAAGCGCCTCGGTTTTTTTGAAGCTACCACAGGCCAAGAAACTCAACCCCATCACCCCAATATGGGATTCCCCAGGAGTCGCCGATGATCGAAGCCCTGCAGCAAAAGATCGGCGAGGAGACGGAAGCACTCCTACACGAGCTTCACCACACACTACCGCGTGCCATCGAAAAGGCGGTTGCACAGGGCGATCTCAGAGAGAATTCGGAATACTCCGCGGCGTTGGAGAGGCAAGAATTCGTCAAGGCCCGGCTCGAATACCTGGTGCGCCGGAGTGCGCAGCTCGGCCAATACAACGTCAAGGAGCTCGCAAGGGATCGCATCGGCTTTGGAACCAAGGTCAAGGTAAGGGACGTCGGGGACGGCGAAATTGAGCGATTCACTCTGCTACTCGGTGAAGATCTGGACTTCGCGAACAACGAAATCTCTCTGAATTCGCCCATTGGCAAGGCTCTCAAGGGGAAGCGCAAGGGCGACGTGGTCCAGGTGACTCTGCCGGCAGGAGGAGTGCAGGAGTTCGAGGTCCTCGATTTCGAGACCCTGAATCAAGACGTTTCAGGCACTGACGACTAAGACAGGAAAAGTGAAATGAAGACTGGACCAGTGCATACGGACCTTGCTCCCGCTGCCGTCGGCCCTTACTCGCAGGGCTATTGGGCGGGGGACCTCTTCTTCAGTGCCGGCCAGGTCGCTTTGGACCCGGCCACGGGCGAGATGACCGGGACGGATGTGGCCTCGCAGGCCGAACAGGTTATGCGGAATCTATCCGAGGTACTTCGAGCGGCGGGGCTCTCGTTCGCCAACGTCGTCAAGACAACGATCTTCTTGGCCGACATGGCAGATTTCTCAACGGTCAACGAGGTATATGCGCGAAGCTTCGCCGAGCCCTACCCGGCGCGTTCAACCGTGGCGGTAGGGGCCTTACCGAAGGGTGCGCTTGTCGAAGTAGAGGTGATTGCCCGGTCTGCTTGAACGGGTTCTTACCTCCCCGATGCGATGGGAGCGGATGGTGACTGGTGTTGCCTACGGTCTTCAAAACCGTTTCGGGGCGTTCGCACGTCCTGGGTGGGTTCGATTCCCACACGCTCCCGCCACTTGCTCCCCCTTCGCGCGCGTCTCATCCCGAGCTGGTTGCGCCTTTATCGCTGCTGGAGTAATCGGCTTGTGGGGCATGGCAGCAGTGTCACCTGTCATCGCTCAAGAGTTACCTCCACCTGATTCCGTAGTAACCGAGCCACAGCCACCCGATTCGACTGCGGTCGCGTCACCGGTAGTAGGCGACGGTCCTCCGATCGCCCCGCTCGCGGCCTTCGGGCGTTCGATGATCATCCCCGGGTGGGGGCAGCTGGAGGTCGGCCGTGGGTCCAGGGGCGCCGTCTACTTTGCCGCCGAGTCGATCTTCTTATACATGGTGTTCAAGGCCGATTCCAGGGTGCGCGCCGCACGAGAACAGATCCCCCAGAACGAAACCCGCATCGAGAATCGTACCAAACAGCGTGAAAACTGGATCGTACTGGCGGGCTTCACAGCTTTTCTGAGCGGCATTGATGCCTGGATCTCCACTCAGTTCTGGGATTGGCAGCCCAAAATTGGGCCACCGCCGGACGGAACGCCGGGGGTGTCTCTCGGGGTTGAGGTTCACCTCCCCTAGGACCCGTCAGTCCCGGCCTTCGCTAGAGTTATTCTTCGAGAGGCCAGCTTTCGAGGCGTACGTCGGACGGCGTGACCACCACATAGCTGGAGTGTTGCACCCAGTCACCCGAGTTCACGTAGAGTTGTCCCGGCAGCAGCTCCATCAGAGCCGGTCGGTGGGAATGCCCCAATATCACAAGCTCGATGCCCGGTTCACCCTCCAGGATCGTCCGCGCATGAGCGACCAGACGTTCGTGGCGGCCTCCTCCCGATATCTCTTCTCCATCCGATACATCTTCTCCACCGGCCAACCTCTTTTCGGTGTGGCTAAGCCGGCGCGCGAACGGCAACCCGATGTCGGGGTGGATGCTCCGGAACAGCCCGATTACGAAGCGGTTGCGGACAGCCCCCCGCAGGATGCGATACCCCAAGTCCCCCGTCCCCAGGCCGTCTCCATGGGCGATATAGGCACGCCGGCCACCAACGCTCAGTCGGACGGGGCCTTCCAGCAGCCGCAGGCCTACCTCGTCGCGTAAGTACGCACCCGGCCAGGGATCGTGATTGCCCGGGACGAAAGATACATCGACGCCCGCATCCACGAGGTTTCGGAGGCGTCCGAAGGTTCGCAGGTGAACGGCGGGAACGGCGTGCCGGTACTCGAACCAGAAGTCGAACAAGTCTCCGTTGATCAATAGTTCGTCGCCTGGGCGCACGGCCGTATCCAAAAAGCGGAGGAAGGCCACTTCGTGTGCCACGGGCGCTGCCCCGAGATGGACATCGGAGACTATGAAGGTTCGTTGCGACATGCGGCGAAATTCTGTGCCATCTCAGTGCGTGGCAAACCCGGCGACTCAAGTCGGTCACCGATCGGGAGGCAGATTTGCCTTGCAGAGGGGTCGAGAACGAAGGACCTTCGCACGATGGACGTTACGACGGAGGTCCGTGTGCGCTATGCTGAGACGGACCAGATGGGTTGGGTACATCACAGGCACTACCTCGTATGGTGTGAGATCGGGCGAACCGCCTTTCTGGCAGAACGTGGCGAACCCTATTCGGAAATCGAACAGAGAGGGTTTCTCCTTCCGGTGTCACGAGTGGAATTCGAATACCGCCGCCCGGCGACTTATGACGATGTGGTCGCGATCCGGACCTGGGTGAAGGAGGTGCGAAGTCGCGATGTCAGCTTCGGGCATGAGATGACTCTTTCGGGAGATGGTACGGTCCTCGCTCGGGGATCCACAACCGTGGTTTGTACGAACGTTAAGGGTCGCCCTCGACGGATCCCTGACGATGTCGCCTTGTGCTTGAGAGATGGCGCAAACGAATGAAACGTTGGCTCGCAACTCGAAATCGCATGGCCGCATGCGTCGCCTTTTGTATTGTCGCAGCAGGGGCTTGCGCGTCCGGAATACGCCGTGGGCCCGATCTGCCCGGAGCCGATGCCATCGCGCGCGACGCCATCGTAGAAACTCGCGTCAAAAAGCCCATGCGAGTTGTTTTCAATTGGGAATACACGGGGGAGAAGGGACGCCTGCGTGGGGAAGGGATCGCACGGGTGAATCCGCCGGACCTATTTCGATTGGATTTCTTCGGACCTGGTGAGGGAGCGATGCAAGCTGCCTTGGTGGACGGCATCCTCAGTGCCACTGGTGACTTGGAAGGCCTCGAGCTGCCGCCGGCCACCTTCCTTTACGCGATGGCCGGGCTGTTTCGCCCGCCAACGGAAGAGCCGCTATCTGGGTTCATGTCGGGTCCATATCGTGTATTCGAGTTTGAAGAACAGCCCGGCTTGCAGCAGTTTTTTTTCCTGAGCGGAGGTCGATTGGCACGCCTGGAAGAACACAGAGGTGGGCAGAGAGAGCGGTGGATCATATTGGATCGCGGAAAAGATCCATATTGGCCGGACGAAGCGTCCTACAGGGACACTGCGAACCGAAACGGGGTTAAGTGGGAGTTGACGAGCGCCAGCGCCGTTGAGGAGGCTTACGATGATGCGATTTATTCGGTCCCTGGGCACCGTTAGGCACCCCGGCAAGCGAAACCCGACAGGTGTTCCAGGGCGAGCTCTTGCGGTCCTGGCATTCGCCGTCGTCGGAACATCGTTGGCCGGGTGCTACAGCTTTTCGGGCGGGGGAGGGATCCCCAGCCACCTGCGCACAGTCTACGTCGCGCCGATTGAGAACCGGAGCACGCAGTTCGGCCTCTCGGAATCGCTCGGCGAACAGCTCCTCGTGGCAGCCCGGCAGCGCCTCGGCTTGCGCTTGGCGTCCGAGGGAGAGGCGGATACCGTCATTCAGGCAAGTATCCAGAGCTACTCCGATCAGGCGGTAAACTTCGATGCGGTAGACGGCGTGGGTGCTAACGTCTTCCAGCGAAGGGTATCTGTCTCCGTGTCTGTCGACATCATCGACGTGGCCAATAACGTCGTCATATGGAGCAATAGCGGACTGAGTGGAGTCGGCGAATATTCACCCGAATCGCAGTCGGAGGAGGAGGCACTGCTCGTCGCCATTGAAAACCTGGTCCAGCAGGTGGTGGACGGAGCTCAGTCCCAGTGGTAATCCGGCACGCCGGCCTGCGCGCCGGAGTGAACGTTGACAGCCCGAACGAGAGGTGGGGTTGCCAACCAGAGATGAAAGCGCAACGATAGCAGCCCGAATTCTGTCGATCATCTGCTTGAGAGTTTATTTCGAATACATGACGCCCGTGTCCGCCTGTACAGAAACCCGCTCGACGCGTGGAGTCCGCTAGATGAAGTATTCAATTGGAGTCGGGCTAGCCTCAGCGGGAGTGTGGCTCCTTTGGTCGGGACACTACACGGGACTTTTGCTCGCTCTGGGGGCGGTTTCGGTGATTCTCGTTGTCCTCATCGTGCGGCGCATGGAAATCGCAGATGAGGAAACGGCTCCGCTCCACCTGCCCCTGCGACTTCCCCTCTACCTGATCTGGCTGGTATTGGAGATAGCCAAGGCCAATATGCAGGTGGCGCTGTGTGTCCTCCGTCCCGGCCTCCCCATCAGCCCCCGCATCATCAGGGTGCGTGCGGACCAGCGCTCCGATATTGGGAGGGTCATTTACGCCAATTCAATCACACTCACCCCGGGCACCGTCTCTATCGACACTGAGGGAGACATGATTACCGTCCACGCGCTCACGGAGGAGTCCGCGGCCGGCGTCGAGACGGGTGCGATGAACAGGCGAGTTGCCAAACTCGAGGGCCTCGGATGACCACCGTTCTGACGGTTGCAATCGGGGGTGTGCTCCTGACGATGGGCCTCGCGCTGGTCCGGGCCAAGCTTGGCCCGACCATCTTCGACAGAATCCTGGCCCTCAACATGTTCGGGACCAAGACGGTGTTGTTGATCGCCGTCCTGGGGTTCCTTACAGGACGCCCTGACTTCCTGGACCTAGGGTTGGTTTACGCGCTGATCAACTTCATCGGGGTCATCGCGGTTCTCCGCTTCTCCAAGTACGGCACATTTGCCGATACCGAAAGTGAGCCCGCCGATGGTCGCTGAGGTGATTGCCGCCGTCCTGGTGCTGTCGGGCTCCGTTTTCGCCGTTCTGGGTGGAGTGGGCATCGTGCGCCTGCCCGAATTCTACACCCGGATACACGGGGCGGGCCTTACGGATACTCTCGGGGCGGGACTCGTACTCACGGGATTGATGTTTCTGTCGGGGAGTTGGCTCGTAACGGTCAAGCTGGTGGCGATCTTGTTCTTCCTCTGGATGACGAGCCCCACCTCGACCCATGCCCTGGCCAACGCGGCTTTGGCGGCCAGACTTCAACCGCACCTCGCAACGGACGAAGAGGACTGATGGCAGCGTCCCCCTTCGAGATTCAGGTGGTTACAGCACTCCTGTTGGTGCTCCTGTGTGCGACCGCCATAGCCGTGGTCCGCATGCGGGGTCTCTTCGCGGCCGTGATGTTGATGGGCATCTACAGCTTCCTGGGCGCCTCGTGGATGCTGATACTGGACGCGCCGGACGTCGCCTTCACGGAAGCGGCAGTCGGAGCAGGTATCTCGACCATACTCGCACTCGCAACCCTGGCCCTGACGACCAGAAAGGCCAAGCGTCCGGTGCGCGCGCCTCCGATCCCGCTGGCGGTGGTCATTACCACGGGACTCGCGCTGGCTTACGGTACTCTGGACATGCCCCACGTAGGTGATCCTCAGGCCCCGGCATCGGTCTACCCGGACCCCTCCTACGTTGACCGGACAGAGCACGATATCCACATCCCGAACGTCGTTACCGCTGTCTTGGCGAGCTATCGGGGTTACGACACTCTGGGGGAAACCGTGGTCATCTTCACGGCGGGAGTGGCCGTGATGATGCTTCTCAAGGGACGTCGTCGCCGCCCTCGTCCGAGAAGCCGCCCCGGCGGGGACTCGAAGTGAAGGACTACACCATCCTCCGAGTTGTGAGCAAGCTGCTCCTGCCGTACGTGCTCCTCTTTGCGCTGTATGTGCAGTTCCATGGTGACTACGGACCGGGAGGCGGATTCCAAGCCGGGGTTGTCTTCGCCGCGGGGTTTGTCCTGTACGGCATGATCTACGGGCTAACGGCGGTGCGTCGGGTGGCCCCCATCCGCATGGTGGAGTTGGTGTTCGCGACCGGAGTACTCGTTTTTGCAGGGACCGGCGTGGTGACGATGCTGCTCGGGGGGAACTTCCTGGAGTACGGAGTTCTTACACCCGCGCATCCGGAATATGGGCAGCACTACGGGATCCTCGTCGTGGAGTTGGGTGTGGGGATGACGGTGGCGGCGGTAATGGTCGCCATCTATTCAGCGTTTGCCGGGCGGGGGGATACATGACCTCCGACCTCCTCGGCCTCTTTAACTACTGGGTGGTGATATTTCTGATGATGACGGGCTTCTACATCGTCATCTCGCGCGGAAACCTCATCAAGAAGGTCATCGGGCTCAACATTTTTCAGGCCTCCGTCTTCTTGATGTACATCACCATCGGAAAGGTGTCGGGCGGAACCGCGCCCATTGTGGGTGATGGTTTGGAGACTTACTCGAACCCGCTGCCGAGCGTACTCATCCTCACCGCCATTGTCGTCGGCGTGGCGACCACTTCGGTGGCTCTAGCGCTCGTTGTCAGGATCCGAGAGGCCTACGCAACGATCGAGGAGGACGAGATCTACGCACAGGAAGAGCCGTGATCGACCAGCTTCCGGTCCTCCAGGTAATCATACCCCTCATCGCGGCGCCGCTGTGTATCCTGATCAAACGGCGGTCGCCGGTGCTGGCGTTCTCGATCGCCACTTGCTGGGCCACGTTTGCGGTCTCCATCGCGCTGCTCTCCCAAGTGCTCGCCGGGGGCCCCATAGCGTATGAGCTCGGCGGTTGGGCGGCCCCGTGGGGGATCGAGTATAGGGTTGATGCTCTAAGCGCGTTTGTCCTCCTCTTCGTGTCGGGGATGGGTGCGTTCGTCATCACGTATGCGCCGAGGAGTATGGCGGATGAGATCCCCCGCTCCCGCCACTACCTCTTCTGCGTTCTGTACCTGCTGTGTCTCACCGGACTGCTCGGAATCTCCATCACGGGCGACCTCTTCAACGTGTTTGTTTTCTTGGAGATATCAGCACTCTCATCATATGGTCTCATAGCCATGGGAGGCCGGCGCCAAGCCCTCCCGGCAACTTTCCAGTACCTGGTCATGGGTACGATCGGGGCCACGTTCATCCTCATCGGCATCGGCCTCATGTACCAGATGACGGGGACGTTGAACATGGTCGATATGGCGGGCCGCCTCCCGCCTGTGGAGGGTTTGCGAACGGCTCTCGTAGCCTTCGCGTTCTTGACCGTGGGGATCAGCCTCAAGATGGCTCTGTTCCCACTCCACATCTGGTTGCCCAACGCCTATACGTATGCCCCGTCGGTGGTTACGGCCTTCATCGCGGCCACCTCGACGAAGGTCTCGGTGTACATCCTCCTGCGGTTCATGTTCAGCGTGTTCGGAATCGAGTTTTCGTTCGATGCGCTGGGGCTCGGGCGCGCCCTCATGCCGCTCGCCCTCGTCGGGATCGTGGTTGCCTCGACGGTCGCCATCTTCCAGACGAACGTCAAACGACTGCTCGCCTACTCGTCCGTGGCCCAGATCGGTTACATGGTGCTCGGGATCAGCTTTGCCACGGTATTGGGACTCACCGGCGGCATCGTCCATCTCTTCAACCACGCGCTGATCAAGGGCGGCCTGTTCATGGCCATGGGGTGCGTGATGTTTCGGCTGCGCTCCGTCAGTCTGGACGACATGGCAGGCTTGGGCCGGGTAATGCCGTGGACGATGGGTGCTTGGGTCGTGGGGGGGCTCGGCTTGATTGGGGTCCCGGGCACGGCGGGTTTCGTGAGCAAGTGGGCCCTTATCCAGGCCGCGCTTACCGGAGGGTCACCGATAATTGCCGGTATCGTGGTGCTGACGTCGCTGCTCGCGCTGGCCTATGTGTGGAGGGTCGTGGAGGCGGCCTACTTCCAACCGGCGAGCGATCGGGCGCAGGCAGCCTGCGAAGCCCCGCTCTCAATGCTGATCCCGTGCTGGATCGTGTTGGGAGCCAGCGTCTACTTCGGCTTGTTCACCTCGCAATCTCTGGGGGTGGCGCGGCACGCGGCTGAGTCGATTCTCGGGGGTCTCCGGTGATGGAGGTGCCACTGGCCGCCGTACTCGCGATTCCGCTTGCGGGCGCGGCGCTTGTCGTCATGCTGGGGCGCAATCCGAATGCGAGAGAGGCCGCCACGCTGGCCACGGGAGGAACCCTCTTCTTAGCGGTGTTGTCGTATCTCCCCCGCGTGATGGCAGGCGAGCGTCCCGAGGCGCACCTCTTCGAGATGTTCGCGGGGATCTCCATCAGTCTGAAGCTGGAACCGCTGGGCATGTTGTTCGCCTTGGTGGCCTCCGGTTTGTGGATCGTTACGTCCCTGTACTCCATCGGATACATGCGGGGGCACGCCGAAAAGAATCAGACTCGATTCTACACTTGCTTTGCTGTCTCGATCTTCGGGGCCATGGGAGTGGCACTCGCGGGCAACGTGCTCACACTCTTCGTCTTCTACGAAGTCCTGACGCTATCGACCTACCCGCTGGTCTCCCACCACGGTACCGAGAAGGCGATGAAGGGGGCCCGCACCTACCTCGGAGTGCTGCTCTCGACCTCCGTTGGACTCCTTCTACTGGCTGTGGCGTGGACATGGATCGCCGCGGGGACGCTCGATTTCAGAGAGGGTGGGATTCTCGCCGGGCATGTGTCAGGCGGGTACTTGGTGGTTCTGCTTGCGCTCTACGCATTCGGGACGGGGAAGGCGGCGCTGATGCCCTTCCACCGGTGGCTCCCTGCCGCGATGGTCGCGCCCACCCCCGTGAGTGCGCTGCTTCACGCCGTGGCCGTAGTGAAGGCAGGGGTCTTCACCGTGATGAAGGTCGTGGTGTACGTGTTCGGCACCGATTTGTTGGCCGAGACAGGCGCCAGCGAATGGCTGTTGTATGTGGCCGGGTTCACGATCATCGCCGCATCCTTGGTGGCGATGATGCAGGACAACCTGAAACGACGTCTCGCCTACTCGACAGTCAGCCAGCTGTCGTACATCGTTTTGGGTGCCGCGCTCGCGAATGCGTGGGGGGTAATCGGTGGGAGCATGCATATTGCGATGCACGCGTTCGGCAAGATCACTTTGTTCTTCTGTGCAGGGGCGATTTACGTTGCCTCTCACAAGACGGAGATCAGCGATATGCGGGGTCTTGGCCGGGCCATGCCTATCACTATGACCGCGTTCCTTATAGGGGCACTCAGCGTGATCGGTGTGCCGCCGCTCGGAGGCAGCTGGAGCAAGTGGTACCTGGCCCTGGGGGCTCTGGACGCGGGGCAGATCATTTTCGTAGCGGTGTTGATGATAAGCTCGCTCCTGAACATCGCTTATCTGGTGCCGATTCCGATCCGCGGGTTCTTCTCCAAACCAAGTGATGGAAGCGGTTGGCCAACCTATCGGGAAGCGCCTGCGTTCTGCCTGATGGCGCTGTCCTTTACGGCGGCGGCATGTGTCGGACTCTTCTTCTTCGCCGAAGACGTGTGGCGGCTTCTAATCCCGCTGCAGGGAGGTTAGCGAGGATGACCGGACACCATCCCGAAGACGGCCGTAAGCACTTCTTCGACCAACCGGGAAACGTGCGCTTGGTAACCGGCGGCCTACTCCTGGTATGCGGGATCGTCGCGGCGCTGGACGTCGTGAATCTGGTTCAGCAGTGGATGGGTTGGAACGAGTTGCGTCATGCGGAGGGCGATCTGGATGGGTTCCCCTTCTTCTACGCCATCTACGGTTTCGTGGCGTGCGTCCTTCTCGTCTTGGCGGCCACCCAGATGCGGAGGGTCCTCATGAGGGATGAGGACTACTACGATGACTAGTCTCCCTCCGGCCCTCATCATGATCCTTGGGGCGCTACTCGTCCCCTTCCTCCGGGGTCGGGTCCGGACCGTGTGGACCCTGCTCCTCCCGGTGGCCGGTCTCGCGTACCTGATATCTTTGGGCGAAGGTGAGTTTGGGTCGATTTCCCTCTTTACCTGGGAACTGACCTTTGTCCGGATTGATGGACTAAGCAAGCTGTTCGGATGGCTGTTCCACATCGCAGCCTTCATTGGGTTGCTCTTCGCCCGGCGCGGCGACAGCAAGCTGGAGGATGCGAGCGCCCTCGTGTACGCCGGTTCAGCGGTCGGGGCGGTCCAGGCAGGAGACCTGATCACCCTGTTTGTTTACTGGGAGATCCTGGCTCTGAGCTCGACAGTGTTGGTGTGGGCCCGAGGTACGGAGCGGTCTTTCCGGGCCGGGATGAGGTATCTCTTGGTCCAGGTGGGGTCTGGAGTGATCCTGCTAGCCGGGATAGCGGCCCACACGCAGGCGACGGGTTCGATCGCCTTCGACCACCTCGGTATGGGGACCACCGGCACCAATCTCATCTTGCTAGGATTCGGTGTGAAGGCGGCATTCCCGCTTCTGCACACGTGGCTGACCGACGCCTATCCCGAGTCTACGTACAGCGGTGCCGTCTTCCTGAGTTCGTTTACGACGAAGGTGGCTGTATACGCCCTTGCGCGAGGGTACGCCGGCGAGGACTTGCTGATAGTAGTGGGTGCGGCCATGACGTCGTTCCCGATCTTCTATGCAGTAATCGAGAATGATCTGCGGCGAGTGCTCGGGTACAGCATGATCAACCAGATCGGTTTCATGGTGTGCGGCATCGGCATCGGTACCGAACTCGCCGTGAACGGGGCGGTGGCCCACGCCTTCAACGACGTGCTCTTCAAGGGACTGCTCTTCATGTCCATGGGTGCGGTGCTCTACCGAACCGGGAAGATCAACGGCAGCGAGCTTGGCGGGTTGTACAAGAGCATGCCGAAGACGGCGGGCCTCTGCATGGTGGGTGCAGCGTCGATATCGGCCTTCCCGCTGTTCAGTGGTTTCGTGAGCAAGTCGATGGTTATGTCGGCCGCCCTGTACGAGGGTCACAACGTCGTGTGGCTCTTCCTTCTGTTCGCCTCAGCCGGTGTGTTCCACCACGCAGGGATCAAGATCCCGTTCTTTGCCTTCTTCGCGCACGACTCGGGGATCAGGGTGAAGGAAGCGCCGGCGAGCATGTTGATCGCGATGTCGATCGCGGCATTCCTCTGCATCTTCAACGGGAGCTTCCCGAACGCCTTCCTGTATCCGAACCTTCCGTACGCCGAGGTGGCTGCTGCGTACCACCCATTCACCTCGGCACACGTGATAAGCCAGCTCCAGATCCTGTTCTTCTCAGCGCTGGCCTTTATGTGGCTACAGCGTTCGGGTCTGTATCCGCCGGAACTCCCCTCCACGAATCTCGATGCCGATTGGCTGTATCGGCGGGTGGGCTATCGGTTGGCGACGACGTTCGGGACGGTCGCAGGCGGGGTACGTTCGACAGTGGCTGGGATGGGTCGTGTCGGTGCTGCGCGTGTGGTTGGATGGGCTGGCGACCACATGGGTCCTCCCGCGGTTCTCGCCCGAACATGGTTGACCGGTACGGGGGTTATCTGGGTTGCCGTCCTCCTCGTGGTCGTACTGCTCCTGTATTACGCCACCTAGCAACTGCTTCACTCTGAGTTGCACCCTCGTCGCGATGGGGGGTGCTATGACCCCTCGGCGTGCTTGCTAACAACGTGTTCCGCGTAGGGGCTCGCCGGTCGCCGTTGGCGCGTGCCCAGGCCAAGAAGATCGGACGACTCTTGGAGCAACGACTACCCGGCGCCCAGGTCACGTACAGTTTTATGCGGACCTCCGGGGATGACGGACCGGGCAGCGGGAAGGACCGGTTCACAGACGCGATCGAGGACGCGCTGCTCACCGGCGATCTGGATCTCGCCGTCCATTCTCTCAAGGATCTCGATGTCGATGGACGAGAGGGGCTACACATAGCGGCGATCCCAGCGAGAGAGGAGCCCAGGGACGTCGTCACGCTGCGGGAGGGGATTGAACTGGGTCCCGGCGTGAGGATCGGGACTTCCTCGCTCCGGCGGCGTGCGCAACTGGCCACTTGGTACCCCGGGGTGGAGGTGGTTCCGATTCGGGGCAACGTTGACACGCGTTTGAAGAAGCTACGGGCGGGCGAAGTCGACGGCGTTGTACTGGCCGCCGCGGGGCTGAGGAGGTTGGATCTGTGGCCCTCTGGGACGCGCAACCTGCGCGACCCATGGCTGCCAGCACCCGGCCAAGGTGCTCTCGCGGTACAGGCCCGCGTGGGAGATCAATCGGTTTCGGCCGCCATGGGAGCGTTGGAGGATCCGGAGGCCCGGACCACCGTCACCGCCGAGAGAGAGTTCCTCGCTGGTGTGGGGAGCGGATGCAACGTCCCTACGGGCGCGCTAGCCGTTATCGGCGGCGAGACCTTGGTGCTGAGAGCGGCCATCTACGACGTGGACGGGGCCGCGCCCGTCATGGGGATGACGGAGGGCCCCCGGGATAAAGCGCACCAACTGGGAAGGGAACTCGCGTCGAAGCTACTCGGTTTCGGCGGCCAAGAGCTTATTGACCGGGCGTTGACTCTGCAGGGACAGAGATAGGTCCCAAGCGGCGGGAACCGTCGGACTGAAATGCGTACTCGATCGTGAGACACCCCGGTGTGGCCCCAGGGCAGTAGTAACTGAGAACGCGTACCTTGGCGTACCTGCCTTCCGCCGTGCGAACGACATACGTCTCGCCCTTCGGTTCCAAGAGATGGGATAGGAAGCCGTAACTGTACCAGCGTTCGAATGCGGGAGTGCTGACCCCAACACCGAGTTCGTCCTCCGTGGTGGTATATCCGTCCAGAGGGGCCTCAAGGACGGATTCCCAAGGATCCTCCAAGGCGATTGCTCCCCCCGCTCCCGCGTACAATCGTCCTCCGTTGACGGCGACGTGGTAGCGTGAAATCGCGAGATCCCAGCCTGCGATCGGATCCTGGAATGTCTCCCCAACCGCAAAGTCGAAGTAAACCCACCGGGAACCATCCCTGGCGTCGATCGTCGCCGTGTCGACGACGAGCCCCGCAGCCCGATCTTCGCCCGCCCGTGTGTCCACCAGGACCGGATCGGGTACAAAGGATGGGGGTTCACGTCGCACCAGCGAGGAAACCACCACGAACGCCATTACCACAAGGAACAACCCGGCACCCGTGTACAGCAGTACAGGGCGTCTTGCGGCAGAATCGCTCTGTCCGGCCCCAGGTCTCACTCCGCTACCCTCCACCCTGTCGCTAACCGCGGGGATCCCCCTTCAGAAATCGCTGTAGGTTGACGAGATAGTAGGTACAGCCTGCTCCGAGTAGTACAAAGAACAAACCCAGGAGCAGGGGACCGATCCCGCCGTTGACGGTGAAGATCCGCAATTCCCAAACGGCGAAGATTGCGCAGAACAGTATCGCCGTCGAGATCAGTACCCGGTGGAAGCTAATGATCGACATGGTTCCAACAGTGTACACCGCCAGGAGTGAACAGCAAGCTGCGGCAGCACTTGGCGGCGCGCCCGATGATCTGGACTGTGGGCAGGGCCACTCCCTGGCTAGTAGCTTCTCCTCCATGAGCAAGCGCCCCTTCCGGACGTACCACGAGGTTGATGAGGTCTCCTCCGACCTGCCAAGCCAGATTGCGCATCAAGACGCGCGAGTAGCCGATCGAATGCGATCAGTCGGCGCGCCCATCGCGGTGATGAGCGGCAAGGGGGGAGTGGGGAAGAGCCTGGTTTCATGTGCCCTCGCGACTGCCCTCGCAGCGGACGGGGCCCGCGTCGGGTTACTGGACGCCGACCTCAACGGCCCCAGCACCCCCCGCTTACTCGGGATCTCAGTCCGACCAACCGTCGAACGCAGCGACGGTTTCAGACCCGCCGTATCGAGGGTTGGAGTCCGCACCATGTCCATGGCGCTGTTGCTACCCCCGGACCGGGCTCCGTCCTGGAAGGACTCGGTTGATGCGGGGTTTGTATGGCGGGGGACGCAGGAACGGACGGCCTTTCGTGAGTTCTTGAGTGACGTCTCGTGGGGCGATCTCGATTACCTCCTGGTGGACCTTCCGCCGGGTACGCAACGCCTCGCAGAAATCCATCAGCTAGTCCCGAACCTGCTCGGAGCCATTGCCGTTACGCTCCCTAGCCCCGCATCCAGGGATTCCGTCGCCCGGTCGCTCGACCTGGCAGCCTCCCGCGACATGAACATCCTGGGAATCGTGGAGAACATGGGGACGGTCGAGTGCACGGCCTGCAGTTCACAGCAACCGATGTATCCTGGAGATGCGGGGCGGTATCTGGCGGATGCCCACGGCGTACCCCTGCTTGCGAGCATTCCATTCGACTCGTCCCTGGCAGAGGCCGCCGCCGCCGGTACCATCGACTTCTGGATGAGGGGCAGCTCTCCAGCCGTCCTCCACCTCCGGGAACTGGCCGCAAGAATCGCAGCGATCGCCGCCGAAAGAGTAATCCCGGCAGACACCGGCGTTTCGTCTTCAGGGACCTCGGAGCTTTCCTCCCGCCAGGCTGCACCGTGAAGTTCCTGTGCCTCGAATGTGACCGGCAGATGGCTTTCGAAGACCGGCAGGTCCCCGGGGACGGGACCTTCGCCGCCGTCTATCGTTGCCCCGCGTGCGGGCAAGGCACGGCGATGCTCGCGAACCCGATGGAAACGCAGATCGTTACCTCTTTGGGAGTGGAGGTCGGGGGCCAGACGATCCCGGACAGCAACTTCGAGGGCATTCAAGAATCGGTCGTAGGTGGCCGCGAACCGGCCGCGGCGGATCGTACCGGACCATCGGGCCCGGTGCGGTGGAGTGTGGAAGCTGTAGATCGATTGCAGAACGTTCCGTCCTTCGTCCGCGGAATGGTGAAGAAGATTTACAACGATTATGCCAAGGAGCGGTCGATCGGTGAAATGACGCCTGCCGTGATGGACAGGGCCCGGACGGACCTCGGCCTGGAGGATATGTAGCGTGAGCGAATCCGACCCCCTAACCGAACGCTGCGTCCACGGCCTACGCGTCGTCATCGACCGGGATCTTTGCGTGGGTTTCGGAGATTGCGTCACGGAGTCCGCCGCCTCCTTCGAGCTGGACGAGGAGGGGATCGCCGTGTTCACCACACCCGAAGAGGCTGACAGGGCGGAGTTCGTTGAAGCATGCGCCAGCTGTCCGGTAGACGCGATCACCGTTTACGAGGACGGAGAACAAATCGTCCCATGAACCGAGAGGTCGCGCCCGAGGCTCCCGTTGTGGTGACCCTCGAAGGCGTGACGTACGAGTACCCCGACGGGAACCGTGCGTTAGAGGAGATTTCGTTGGAAGTTCGCCAAGGGGAGGTTCTCGGACTGCTCGGCCCCAACGGTGCGGGGAAATCCACCCTCCTGCGAGTCCTCGGTCACCCGTCCCGTGTCGGGACAGGTGCCATCCGGTGGCATGACGAAGGCGATGCCCTAGGCGCCCGGTGGTTGGCACCGGACCAACCAGTGCTACGCCCCTGGTTGAGCGGCCAACAAAATGCGGTTGCGATACTCGAACTCCGGGGACGGTCTCGTGCTGAAGCACGCATCGTGGTGGACGAATGGTTGGTTCGGTTCGCTCTCACCGAGAACGCAGATAGACCAGCTGGAACATACTCCCGGGGGATGCGCCGTCGGTTGGCCCTTGCCACCGCCCTTGGAGATGGTGCTCAGCTATTGCTCTTGGACGAACCGCTCTCCGGACTTGACCCAGTCGGCCAAGAGATTCTCGCCGATGCCCTCGCAGAACGAAGCGAGCGAGGTCGTGCCACGCTGATCTCGGTTCACGATCCCGGCTTCGCTGCAGCAACCTGCGACCGAGTCGCTTTCATGTTGGACGGAGAGTGCATCTGTGTTGATGCCCCTAAGGGCCTTCTGTCGACGCTAGGGGCCAAATCCGTGATCGAAGTGTGTTTTGGGGGCCATGCGACCGAGCGAAACGTCGACATTGAAACACCCGCCGGAGTCAGCGAGGTCCTGTGGGACTCCGGGTCCGTGGCCGTTACGGTGGAGGATCCCCGAGACACGTTGGCAGGGGTTATCGGCTGGCTTTTGGATGGCGGTGCCGAAATATCGTCCGTGGAGGTGCGCACCCCGTCGCTCTCCGACGCGTTCTTTGCTCTGACCGGCGCCTCGCTGGGAACGTCCGACCGGTGACTGTCTTTCGGATCGTTTGGGAATCGGCGTTCCATCGCCGCCGCTTGTTCATCTGGAACATCGTCGTACCCCTGATTCTGCTTGTCCCGGTTGTGTTCAGCGCCGCTGCTGCACCCCACCGAGTGGCGGTGTTCGGGATCTTCGTGGTGTTCTTCGGAACTTTCGGGTCGGCGATTCCGATGGTCCGCGACGCTCGCGACAGCTGGGTCGACCAGCTCTTGCGCACGGGGTTTCCCATGGGCTTCTGGTTGCTGCAGAGAACGCTGGCGGAGGCTGCCATCGACCTCATCCAGTTGGTCCCGGTTATGGCCGTGTTCGCCATTGCGGGAGACTCCTGGGCCAGTACACCGTGGCTGCTGCTCGCCACCGGAATGACCCTGTGGTTTACAAATCTGCTCGGCCCTCTGATAGCGGCGTTCGTCCGCTCGTTGGCGGAGGCCGCTCTGGCCTCGGCGGCGATGTCGCTTCTATTGCTCCACTACGCCGGCTTTTTTCGGCGTCCAGTCCCCGGCTTGACCCAAACCGCGGCAACCCTGGATCCATACACAGCGTTCAACTCCGCCCTGGAAGCCGTCACCACCGGCACCACCATCGATCCCGGAAGCTGGATGGGGAGCACCCTCACGATAGTCACGGCGACGATCCTGGCTGTCGTGACGATCCGATTCTGGGGAGCGCGCCTCTGCTGGCCACACGGCACCGAACATGGCTAGAAAGAAGGTCTCCAAGAGGGATTTGCCCGGCGCTCCGTACAGTTGACACAACAGGGGTCTGCGCGCACCTTTTTTCCCCGACAAACTACGTAAAAGGTCCCGGCCGCAGTTCGCGGCATTCACAACCTCCAGCAGTGGAGAGTCATGTACCGCGAGGTCTTCGTCCCGGTCGACAATTCACGCGAGTCGGACTGGGCTGTCGACCGCGCACTTGAACTCTGTAGACGTTCCGAAGGCCGTTTAACCGGCTCTCATGTCTACGCTGCCCGCCTCCACGATATCCGATTCCGGCAGCTCGAAATCGGTCTTCCCGCGCAGTTCCAGGAACCCGCCGAGATCCGGCGCCAACGGAAAATCCACGATAAGCTGATCGAGAAGGGTCTCCAGCTCATCTCTGACAGCTTCCTCGACCAGGTCCACGCCCGGGGCAGAGACGCTGGGGTCACGGTCACCCGCCAACTCCTCGAAGGCATCAATTTCGAGGAAATCATCAACGAGGTTAACCGGGGCGGTGGACGCCTTCCGAGCCTCATAGGGTTTGATCCCAACATCGCCCACAACTACGACGGTAGCGACAAACAACGCTCGGACGTGAAGCTGGGGGAGAATGGTCGCTTGGTGGCTGAGGATGAAGAGCAGGAGGACAAACTTGCGGGCACATCGGGCCGCGACTACGACCTCGTTTCCATTGGCGCGCACGGACTCGGAAGACAGGAACGCAGCCGCCTCGGAGGGGTCGTGGCACGGGCCCTGCGGGGAATCGAAAAAGACGCCTTGGTGGTCCGGGACGACCGGCCGCTAGAAGGTGGCCGTTGGATGGTCGGGGTCGACGGATCGGCATATGCGTACAAGGGGTTGCGGGTCGCTCTCGAAATGGCCCGCGAATTCGGTGCTAAACTGTACATCGCCAGCGCCTTCGACGTTCAATACCACCATGTGGTCTTTCATAACATCAAGGATGTACTCTCGGTCCAAGCTTCGAAGATCTTCAAGTTCGAAGAGCAGGAAGAACTCCATAACAACATCATCGACAAGGGACTGCTCCGGCTGTGTAAGGCCAACATCAAGCGGGCCGAGGTCATGGCCAGTGAATACCCCGATGTCGAAATCGAGACGCAGGTTCTGGTCGGGAAACCCTTCGATGTGCTTCTACGCTGGGCCGAGGAGATAGATCCTTCGCTCGTGATCATTGCCCGCCACGGCTCGCACCGAATCGAAGGAACGGAGATGGGGTCGCAGGCGGACAACGTCCTCCAGCTCGCCGATACCAACGTCCTCATGATCGGTACGCAGGATGTGCGTCCGGAGGAAATTCCATGGATCGAGGAAGATGGCGAAGCGGGTCTTGAATGGGCACCCGAGGCTGAGGTTAGGATCCTCAGAGTCCCGCCGTTCGCACTAGGCATTGCCAGGAAGGCAGTGGAGGAATTCGTCCTCGAGCACTACGGACCCGGAAGTCGGTACGCCGCTGCTTTCATACCCAATCCCCGCGACGAGAAGAGATACCGCCTGACCCAGAATGGTGGCGGGGATCCGGTGACCCGAGCAGATGCGGCCTCTCAAAACGGAGCCGTGGCCGCGGAATTGGCGCGAGAGGCTCTCGAGAGCGGCGCCGCCCCCTCAATCAAGGAGGTCGAGGCTGCGGCGAACGAGCTGAATGGCGATGGGCCCGAGGTGTGGAACCGCGATCAGCTTCCCGTCGTGACCAATGAGAGATTGGACGCCGCCATCAAGAAGCTGCTTCCCACACATATGCAGCTCGTGATGGGAATTGGGGACGCCGAGGAACTCGCCTTGGCGGAAGTCAAGGCGCAGGAGGCACTCAAGCGGACGGTCGTAGAGACAAGTGACGACGATGTGTTCGAGGTCCCGCCCCCGGTGATGGCAAAGTGCCCTGTCACCGACAACGAACTCCCCCGCGACCGGACCCAGGCAGATTCCGTCGTGTGGACGCACGAAGCTTTCGATCGGCTGGGGCGAGTTCCCCTCATCGCGCGCCCGCTAGCCCGAAACACGGTGGAGCGGTTCGCCCGCGATCAAGGCATGTGGCGGGTGACGACGCTGGTAATGGATGAGAACCGCGATGCGATGATAGAGGCCGATGAGTTCGACCTCGACACCATGCTCGTCATGTTCAACGAGCTCAAAGCAAAGCAGGCGCGGGCGGAGGCGGCCGGGTTGGACGGGATGAGCGACGAGATGAAGAAGTTCATTGAGGAGGCAAAGGCATCCGGAGTCACGCGGTGCCCGATCCGCGATGTTGAGGAACAGGCCGATAGCTGCCCCGTCGATTTCAAATTTGTGACACCCGAAGAAGCAGTGGCCGCAGTGGAAAAACTCAAGTCCGACTCGGGGGACAGCGACGCGTGATGCCTGCTCCGGCGCTCACCCCGTTGCTGGAAGATGTGGCACCGGCCTTCGAGGGCGCTCCTGACACCGAAACTCCCGTTCCGCACGTCATCGCATGGAACCTGACCCGGCGATGTAATCTTGCCTGTGCGCACTGTTATATATCCGCTGGGGACTGGCACTCTGACGCGTCTGAGCTGGACACGGAGGAGGTCTTTCGTATAGTGGACGAACTCGTGTCGGTGTCTCCGTCGCCGCTGCTCATCCTGAGCGGCGGGGAGCCTCTCGTGCGCTCCGACTTGGAGGACATCGCGCACTATGCCACGGCGGCGGGTGCGACGGTCGTGGTGGGAACCAATGGAATCGGTCTCGTTGAGGAGCGGATAGCCTCATTGAAGGAAGCCGGTGTAAAGGGTGTCGCCCTGAGCGTCGATTCTCTCAATCCCCGGTATCATGACCGATTCCGACATGGGGAGGGGGCGCTTGCCGATACCCTAGCAGCCGTGGCGAGATTGGGCGCGAACGAACTGGACTTCCTCATCCAGTTCACGGTTACTCGAGGTAACCAACACGAACTTGAAGATGTCGCGGCGTGGGCGGAGCAATCTGGTGCGGTTTGTCTCAACGTCTACTTCCTGGTGGAGACGGGTCGCGGAGAGAAGATGAGCGGCCTTTCTCCGAAGGAGAATGACGATATCTTGGCTCGCCTGACCGATCTCCAGCGCCAGTACCGCGGCCGGATGATGATCCGCTCCAAGTGCCAACCCCAGATTATGCGCCACGTTTACGAACGGGATGCGGAATCACCCCTGCTCAACTACCGCACCCGGTGTCCATGCGGGGTTCAGTACTGCCGCATCACACCCGAGGGCAAGGTCACCCCGTGTCCCTACATGCCCGAGGTGGCCGGGGACCTGAACACGACGTCATTCCAGGATATCTGGCGCGACGCAACTGTCTTCAAACTCTTGCGTGGCAGTGATTTAGGTGGAAAATGCGGTCGGTGTGAGTATCGGGCCCTGTGTGGTGGATGCCGGGCTCGGGCCTACGCCGTAGACGGTGACCTCCTGGGTGAGGATCCGTCGTGCGCCTACGAACCGGAGGCGGGTATCCAACCGGCACTTTCTCCGGGCCGGGAGGTCACGTACGGTGCTGTCGCCAATCTGGACCTGCTGTGGAGTAAGGAAGCCACGCAGAGGTTGGAGTCGATCCCGAGCTTCGTACGCGGGGTTGTGGCGAAAAGGGTGGAGACATTTGCCGTCGAACGAGGGTTTACGGTGGTCACGCCTGAAGTGATGGGTGAAGTTCGTCGCGCGATGCCGGTGGATTTCTCCAAGCGACTACCGTTTTTCGCGGGCAGGAAGTCCAAGTCTCGAAACGGGGGGATCTCGCCATCGCAAAGGACCTAGGGAGGAAGATGGTTTCTCGCCTCTTACCCGGTGACTCGAACAGTCGTGGGGTAGTGGCGGCAGTCAGCGTTCTCGCGCTGGCCGTCGCGGCACCATTGATTGCCCAGGCACCCGGTCCAGATTACGGCGAATTCGGACTATTCGGCCTCGACCGACGTGGGGCGGTGTGGATCGCTGCCCAGCTCCACCTCCTCTTCGCCGCATTCGTTCTCGGCGTGCCGATGTTCGCGATCGTCATCGAGGCGATCGGGATGTTCGGCGGGGACCAGAAGTACGACAAACTAGCCAAGGAGTTCACGCGCCTCCTCCTCGTCGCCTACTCCGCCACGGCGATCTGGGGCGCGATCCTCGTCTTCTTCCTCTCGACCCTCTATCCGCGATTCTGGGCGTACCTGACCGCCATCTTCGCCCCGTCAATGTGGCTCTACGTGGGGATCTTCTTCCTCGAGTCATTCACCCTGTACATCTACTACTACGGGTGGGATGCGATGAAGACTGGGATCTCCAAGAAGGTGCACTGGCTCCTGGGAATCATGCTCAATGTGTGGGGTACCCTGGTGATGTTCATCGCCAACGGGTGGTTGACCTATATGATGAGCCCCCCTGCGGACGTGACAGTCGACACAGCCCCCCAGACGATCCAACTGTGGAGCGCCATCAACAACGCCACCTGGATGCCCATCAACATCCACCGACTACTCGCTAACGTCGTCTTCGGAGGTGCAATCGTCGGGGCCTACGCCGCCTACCGCTTCCTGGTGAGCAAGACGGACGAAGAGCGAGCGCATTACGATTGGATGGGATACACCGGCAACCTCATCGCTATCGGAGCTCTCATCGTGCTTCCCTTTGCTGGGTACTGGCTGGGACGCGAGATCTACGAGTTCAGCCAGCAGATGGGTATCACGATGATGGGCGGGTTCATGAGCTGGCTCTGGATCATCCAAGCGTTCCTCATCGGTATCCTCTTCTTGGCCGGTAACTACTATCTGTGGATCGGGATGGCGCGCATTCCGGGAGCGGAGCGATTCCAACCCTACATCAAATGGATGTTGCTCGTCTTGGTGGTAGGGGTCATCGTCTGGGCCACCCCCAATACGATGATCGCCGATCGAGACGAGATCGCGGCCATGGGAGGTATTCGACACCCGTTCCTGCAGGTTCTCGGTGTGATGAGTGCCAAGAACACGGCGGTCAACCTCATGATTCTGACCACCTTCCTGTCGTTCCTCATGTATAGGAGGGCGAACAAGGAACCTGTGGTCGCGTGGGCGCGTCTGGGGACTCGTCTTCAGGGGCTGGCCTTTGTTGTCTCGGCCTTGGTGGTGTTGTTCTACGGAGTGTACGGGTACTTCGTCACGGCGATCGTCCGGATCGGGTTCTCCGTGTATCAGGTGGCCGCTGTTCTGGCGACGATTCTGTTCGTGATCGGTCTGGACATGGCGATGTTGAAGGGGGCCAAGTCACGCGGCGAGATACGCTGGGGCCAGATGCCGGATCGTTCTCAATACGCGCTCCTCATTCTTGCCGTGACGTTCACATGGTTGATGGGTCTCATGGGCTTCGCGAGGAGCGGCATTCGGCAGCATTGGCACGTCTATGAGGTGATTCGGGACACGAGCGAACAGGCCTTTACGCCCGCGCTGGGACCAGCCGCCACCATCATCAGCGTCTGTGTTCTCCTATTCTTTGCCTTGGTTGGCTTTATCTTCTGGCTTGGTGGTCTGGCCGAGAAATCGGTCTACGACGAGGCTACGGAGGCTGCAGAATGACCAACCTCAAGATCCTGCTCACCGTAGTGGCCACGCTGGCGGTCTTCACATACGTGGCGAATGTGATTCCGCAGGTACAGTCGGCCGTTCCCGAGGAGATCGTGTTGCGGGCGGACATGACACCGGAGGAGTTGGCTGCGATCGGCGAGGACATATACGCCGGCGTCGGTGGATGCACAGCTTGTCACGGCCTGGGTACGAGGGCTCCGGACATCGTCGGCGTGGCGGGTTCGGTGTGCGCCACCCGGGTGGAGGGGATGTCGTGCAAGGATTACTTGTGGGCCTCGCTCGTCGATCCCTTCTCGTATATCGTCGAGGGGTTCCAGCCGATAATGCTGGACCAGAGCCGTTTGCTATCGCAGGCGGAACTTTGGACTCTGGTGGCCTATCTCGAATCGCAGGGCGGGGAAATAACCGTCTCGGCGGACGATTTCGCCAGCGCGTTGGCAGCTGACGAAGAGGCGGCAGCGAGCCCCGCAGCGGCTGTGCCGACGGATCCAAGCGAGGTGGATGCCGTGGGTTTGATCACAGCCACGGGGTGTCTCGCATGCCATTCGCTGAACGGGATCGGGGCTGACTTGGGCCCACCGCTGGAAGAGCTCGTGGGCCAGGATCGCGACTTTATTCGGGAGGGTATCCTGGATCCCAACGCCACCATCAATGAGGATTACTCGGCATTTGCCGGCACCATGCCGGTCAACTTCGACCAGATGCTCTCGCCGGCGGAGTTGGAGGCTTTGATCGAGTATCTTGCCACCGGCGGGGTTGCGGAACCCGCTGCGGGCACCGATTCAGGTTCGGAGGGCTGATGAAGGCGCAGGTACGCAGAATGAGGCGGAATCTGAGTCATCCGTTCTTCCAGGGGGCAACCGTACTCGTCGTGTCGTGGCTCGTACTTGAGTACGGTATCGGATACCTGTTGCCGCTTGTCGGGATCGCCTCGGCACCTGTGCCGAGCTCGGTGATCCTGGAGTATATGCTCATTGTCATTGTCGGGATCCTCCTCTACATGAGTGCCGACGAGGAACGGTGGCGCCTCTTCCGGGAACCCATTCAGGCGACGATGGTCGCCCGAAATCGCCGGGTGCTGAGAGGTCTCCTCATGGTCGCCTTCCCGGTGCTCATCGCGTGGCTCGCATATGAGCGCGTCCGGCCGAGTTACGCTGCTCCGGCTAGCCTCAGGTCGATTCACCCTGCCCCCCCCAATCAGATCACATTCCGGGGTGAGACCATCGAGCTGACGGGGCTGGAAAACCCACTGCGGCACGAGGGCAACCTCGAAGAACACATCGCGACGGGCCAACGCGTATACGTGAAGAACTGCGTGCCCTGCCATGGTGATTTGCTGGACGGGCGCGGACACTTTGCGAACGTATTCAACCCTGTTCCGGCCGACTTCACCAGTTCCGGAGCGCTCCCCCAGCTCACGGAGAGCTACGTGTTCTGGCGCATCGCCAAAGGAGGCCCCGGGCTACCCACGGAGGGTACCCCCTGGGATTCGGCGATGCCGGCTTGGGAACCCATCCTGGAGGAAGACGAAATCTGGGCGGTGATTCTCTATCTCTATGAGCGTTCAGGCTTTACGCCACGCACGTGGGAGGAAGAGGGGGAGGCGCACTGATGCACGAGTTGATCCGGCCCACCCGTGCTCTCCAGTCAACTGTCCTTGTGGCGGTAGCGGCCGCCGGTGCCGCGTTGACGGCCGGAGTGCCGTCGGCCGCCGACCCCTTGCTTGCGCAGGAGGACCAGGAGGACCCCGGGAAGGTCGTGTACGACCGGTGGTGCGCGGAATGCCACGGGGCGACCGGAGAAGGCGACGGCTCGGCGGCGATCTCGATGCTCCCGCGTCCTCGCGATTTCACGCAAGCTCTGTATCAGGTGCGGACCACAGGCAGCGGCCAGCTGCCAACAGACGCGGATTTGAGGGAAGCGATCCTGAACGGTCTGCCGGGTACGACGATGCCTGGCTGGCCCAACCTGACCTCTTCCGAGGTAGACGACCTGATAGTCTACCTAAAGAGTTTTTCGCGCTTCTTTGGCCAGGGAGATCCCCCCGAACCACTGGATTTCGGATCCGACCCGGGTGGCGGTGCGGCTGCTCTGGAAGCTGGAGCTGCGGCGTACATCACGCTGCAGTGCGAGGAGTGCCACGGGCTCACCGGTCGCGGTGACGGGACCTCCGCGCCCACCCTCGAAGATTGGCGCGGTCTGCCCATTCGGGCCGCGGATCTGACAGAAGCTTGGATGCTAAACGGGGGCAGCAGCGTGGACGACCTGCACCGGCGGGTGCTTACGGGGCTGGACGGCACACCCATGCCCGCGGCCGAGGACGCGATGAATGCCGGCGTGGTGTCACAGGACGAGGTCTGGCAGCTCGCACACTACCTGGCCTCGATGGGGCCTCGAGAGCAGCCTACGGTCCGGGATGTGGTCCGAGTGGGGAGAGCGGAGGCCGGGTTGCCCTCCGACGGTTCGGAGGAAGCGTGGGAAGGGGTGGAGGCGTTTTGGTTCCCACTATCTGGGCAGATCATCGTACCCCCGCGCAACTTCGCGCCGACGGTCGACGGTGTCTGGGTACAGGGACTGCACGACGGCGTTGATGTCGCGCTCCGATTCCAGTGGCACGACCCGTCCAACTCGCCGGACCCGGCGTGGGATGAATGGCAAACCAAGATCTCTGCCTCCCTCGACTTGGACGGAGCCGGACCTATTGTACTGGACAGCCTTGGAGCCCCCGAATCGAGGCCTCCCGACGCCTTCCAGGTGCAGTTTCCCTTTGAGATTCCCGAGGGGACCGAGCGGCCCTACTTCCTGATGGGCGACACCCGGGAGCCGGTGTACATGTGGACTTGGGACGCCGAGATGGGTTTCGGTGCCGCAAGAGGCCGCGGGCTTGGCTCTGTCGAACCCCTGGAGGACGACGAGTTGTCCGGTGAAGCCTCATGGGCCGATGGCCGGTGGACACTCTTTTTGCGTCGGCCGGTTGCGCCGGCAGGGGAAGGATTGACCTTTTCCGAGGGACTGCCCACTCCGGTCGCATTTCAGGCGTGGGATGGATCCAGCGCGGAAGTGGGGACGCGCAGCTCTATCAGTTCGTGGTATTATGTACTGCTGGAACCACCCTCCTCGAGCACAGTGTTGGTGACGCCGTTGTTGGCGATGCTCTTGACGGGTGCGTTTGGCGTGATTCTTGTTCGCCGAGCCCAGGACCGTGAAGTCGAATAGCCGCGGGCTGGGAAGCTTTGGAACGCAGTAACTCTACACTATGGAGGCAGTTTCGATGGAATCGAGGTATTGGATGAGGCCGGTAGGCGTGTTCGCAGTGGCCGCAATGTTCGCCTGCGGGGGTGGTGACGCTGGTTCTTCCGACGGGGGAATGGCGGAGGAGGCCGGCGAGGAGGCTCCAGCAGCCATGGAAGTGGCCAATGCCGGGAGCATATCTGGCACGATCACCTTTTCGGGTACAGCACCTGAGATGATGTCGATCGACATGTCGGCTGAGCCGGATTGCCATGCCGCCTATGGCGAAGCGGGTCCGATGGGGCAGACCGTGCTCGTGGGGGAGGGCGGAGGCCTTGCCAACGCGTTCGTGTACATCTCGGAGGGGGCCCCCGCCGGTGGTTCCGCATCCGGTGCTGCCCAGCTTGATCAGGAGAACTGCCGCTACACGCCGCATGTCCTCGGCGTTATGGCGGGCCAGGATATCGAGATCTCCAACAGCGACAACCTGCTTCACAACATCAATGCGAATCCGACGGAGAACCGCGGGTTCAACATCAGCCAACCGCGTGCAGGTATCACGAGCACCCAGAGTTTCAGCGTTGCCGAGGTCATGATCCCGGTCAGGTGCGACGTGCACGGATGGATGCAGGCCTACGTTGGTGTACTGGATCACCCGTACTTTGCCGTCACGATGGAAGACGGTAGTTTCTCAATCGCCAACGTACCGGCGGGAGACTACACCCTCACGGCGTGGCACGAGGAACTCGGCGAGATGACCGCCGTCGTCACGGTGAGCGAGAACACCGATGCCGGCGTTTCCATGAGCTTCGGCGACGCTACTGCCGACGCCGAGGTTCCGATGGGTGTACCGATTGTAGTACGGCACAACACGGATCGCATCCGGCTTCACAGGACTTCGCCGTAACGGCCGTCTAACGGCGTTCACGACCTAGCACACAGACGACTCCTCGAAAGGAGAAACCCTCTTGGACTGGCTGCGTGGCTTGCTCGACGATTGGTCGCTCCCCCCGAACTATTCCACGTTCGGGGAGACGATCGACCAGTTATTCTGGATTATCCTCGTCCTCACCGGTATTGCGTTCGTTCTGGTGGAGGGCGGGATCGTGTGGTTCTGTTACAAATACCGGAACCGGGAAGGCCACCGCGCCTTCTATACGCATGGGTCCAACAAACTTGAGGTTTGGTGGACCGTGATACCGGCACTCATCATCGGGATCCTCGGTGCGTACTCCGCTGGCGTTTGGCACGACATCAAGGCGGAGTCGAACAGGCCTGAGGGAGCAACCGAATTCCGGGTCGTGGGAAAGCAGTTCGAGTGGAATGTCACTTATCCTGGACCTGACGGCAGTCTGGATACTGAGGATGACTTCATCCTTCGAAACCAATTCCACTTCCCAGCGGGGGAAATGATCACCGTCCTTCTCGAATCGGAGGACGTAATCCACTCCTTCTTCATACCTGAATTGAGGGTGAAGCAGGACGCCCTCCCGGGCCAGACCATACCGGTTTGGTTCGACTCCCAGGTACCCGGAGAGTTCCAGATCGCGTGCGCCGAGCTCTGCGGTTTGGGGCATTACTACATGATGGCGAACGTAACAGTCCACGAACGCGCGGACTTCGACGCTTGGCAAGCCAGCCAGACCCAAGCCCAGTGATCGAGAAAGGCTGATATGGCGACTATCGTAGCGGAAGCAACGGGACAGGCTGTTCTAGAGGAGGAACATCCGCAGTCATTCCTCCGAAAATACTTGTTCTCGACCGACCACAAGGTCATCGCGATTCAGTTCCTGATCTACACCTTGTTCTTCCTCATGGTGGGGGGACTTCTCGCGATGCTCATGCGGTTCCAGATCGCATGGCCCGCCGGCCAGCTACCGATGGGGGGCATCCTCCCGGAAAGCATGGTGGCGAGCGGATACATATTACCGGAGTTCTACAACGCTCTGGTGACCATGCACGGGTCCATCATGGTGTTCCTAGCCATCATGCCGATGCTTGTCGGTGTGTGGGCTAACTACCTGATCCCGCTGCAGCTCGGAACGCACGACATGGCGTTTCCGCGGCTAAATATGTTCTCCTTCTGGGCCATGGTGCCGGCGGGAATACTGACATTGGCCAGCTTTTTCGTGGTGGGGGGTGCTGCAGGAGCAGGTTGGACGCTGTACGCCCCGCTGAGTGCCCGCCCGGATCTGTCGGGGGTGGCGCTCGGTCAGATCTTGTGGCTGGTGGCACTCGTATTCATCGGGCTGTCATCAATCCTGGGTTCCGTCAACTACATCACTACTGTTGTGAACCTGCGCGCGCCCGGGATGACGTGGATGCGCATGCCACTCACGATCTGGGCCCTGTTCATCACTGCCATTCTCGCTCTCCTCGCAATGCCGGTCCTTTCGGCTGCGGGTATCATGCTCATCTTTGACCAGACGATCGGGACTTCCTTCTTCCTTCCGGAAGGCGGTGGTCAGCCGCTGCTGTGGCAGCACCTGTTCTGGTTCTTCGGGCATCCCGAGGTATACATCCTGATTTTGCCCGCCATGGGGTTCACGTCCGAGATCCTCTCGGTTGGGTCCCGAAAACCCGTCTTTGGTTACAAGGCGATGGTGTACGCGATGGTGTCGATCGCGTTCCTCGGATTCATCGTTTGGGGTCACCATATGTTCCAGAGCGGGATGAACCCGATGCTGGGTCTGGCCTTCACTGTGTCCACCCTATTCATCGCCGTCCCCTCCGCCATCAAGACGTTCAACTGGATGGGAACGATGTGGCGCGGCAATCTGCATTTGCATACGCCGATGCTGTTCGCAATCGGATTTGTCGCCATGTTTGCGATCGGAGGTCTGTCCGGGGTCTTCATGGCGTCTACGCCGGTCGATATCTACATCCACGACACCTACTTCATCGTCGCCCACATCCACTACGTGTTGTTCGGGGGCAGTCTCTTCGCTCTCTTTGCGGCGATTTACTTCTGGTACCCCAAGATGTTCGGACGAGTTATGGACGAGCGCCTGGGGAAGATCCATTTCTGGCTGACGTTCGTGTTCTTCAACTTGGTGTTCTTCCCCATGCACGGGGTGGGGATGGTCGGTATGATGCGGCGTATCTACGACTCTACCGGTTACGCGCACCTCACCGGGATCCAGGACACAAACGCCTTGATCACCTTCTCCGCCTTCGCGCTCTTTGCCAGCGGTTTTCTGTTTGCGTGGAACTTCTTTGTGAGTCTGAAGAAGGGGAAAGTGGCCGGGCCAAACCCGTGGAATGCCACGACTCTGGAATGGTCGACCCCCTCGCCGCCCAAACACGGTAACTGGACGGAGGTGCCGGTGGTCTACCACGGCCCTCATGAGTACAGCCATCCCGAGGTAGCCGACAAGGACTGGCTAGCGCAGAACGAACGACCTGACGTGCCCACGCCCAGCGGGGCCCACTGATTAGGAAAAACGAAAGGGAATAGCATCCATGGCACATGCCGCGACTGCGGACAGGGTTCCCGAGCGGGGGCTTGATGTCTATACGCAGAAAGTGGGAATGTGGGTCTTCCTCTGTTCGGAGGTGATGTTTTTTGCCGGGTTGATAGGCTCGTACGTGGTGCTCCGTTTCGGGGCGTCGCCCTTGTCATGGCCGGCGGATCCCGCCGTGGACGGTGTGCTGAACATACCCGTTACGGCCGTGAATACGTTCATCCTGATCTGCAGCTCCGTGACCATGGTCAAGGCCTTCGCAGCTGCCCAAGGCGGCGACTCGGGACCGATACGTGGGTTGTCCATAGGTAAGGGCGGCCGCCTGAGTTTTAGATCGGGAGAGAGCACATTCTACCTCCTGGCCACGACGCTGCTTGGCGCCGTGTTCCTAGGTGTCCAGGTGTATGAGTACACGGAGCTCGTGTTGCATCAGGAGTGGCAGGGTAGTCATGGGTTCACGCCGCAGGCGGGCTTGTACGGGGCCACGTTCTACATCATGACAGGGTTCCACGGCTTCCACGTCCTGTTGGGTGTGATTTGCCTGGCTTGGGCCACCTTCAGGGGCTGGAAGGGGCATTGGGGTGGCGGTAACACTCACGGCGTAGAGGTGCTGGGCCTGTATTGGCACTTCGTCGACCTGGTGTGGATCATCCTCTTCACGATCGTCTACTTGATTTGAATCCGAGTCGGTTGAAATCGACCGGTTGAACGAAAACGAAACGGAGCGAGCACATGGCTGAAGCCGCAGCAGAGGCGGGACACCACAATGGGGGAGATGGCCACGAGCATACCCACCCGAGGTATATGCTCATCTGGTTTTATCTCTTTGTCCTGACCCTGTTGGAGGTCTGGGTAGCGACGCTAGGCATCCCCAAGTGGGTCATCGTGAGTTCGCTTTTGTTGATGGCAGGTTGGAAGGCTCTACTGGTGGCCCTCTACTACATGCACCTGAAGATGGAACCCACGCGGTTGCGTCTCGTGGCTCTGGCTCCTCTGCCTGCCGTTGCCATCATGATCATCACCATTCTGCTGGAGTACTGAAGCCAACTGAATGGACGCGGATGGCCTCCTAAGCTCGCAGGTTCGGGATGGGTTGCCGATAACCCATCCACGGGTTGCTAACCGTACCCGAGTCCGCGAGACACGCTCTTGGTTCGATTTCGGGTTGGCCCGCGCTAGGGTCTACCTAACACTCACGAAACCCCGCATCACTGGTCTCGTAGTCGCCACTGCGGCCGCGGGGTTCTTGGTGGCGGCACCCTTGGCCGAGCCCATATTGCTCCTGCACACGCTGCTCGGGATCGCTTTGGTGGCGGGCGGTACCAATGGGTCGAATCAAGTGATGGAACGCCATATCGATGCGCGAATGCGGCGGACCCGAAGACGGCCGATGCCTCAGGGTCTCTTGGGGGTGACGGAAGCGGTGTTCTTTTGCGGCATCCTTGCGGGAGCAGGGATCGCGTACCTTGCGGTTGCCGTGAACCTTCTTACCGCGGCGTTGGCGATGGCGACGGTGGTTAGCTACACCTTCGTTTACACGCCGCTCAAGCGCGTGCATTCGCTCTCCACGGTGGTGGGGGCGATACCAGGTGCGCTGCCGATCCTGGGGGGATGGACGGCCGCGACGGGGTCTATCGGTCCAGGGGGTGTGTCACTTTTTGCGCTTCTCTTTGTGTGGCAGCTCCCGCACTTCCTTGCACTGGCTTGGGTACTGCGGGACGACTACGCTCGGGCAGGTCTAAGGATGCTGGTCGTGGGTGATTCGGAAGGGTGGCGGACTCGCCAGCAGGCCTTCCTCTACACGCTCGTCTTGCTGCCTGTGAGCTTGCTGCCGAGTCTCATCGGGTTGGCGGGTATCGTGTACTTTGTCGCGGCAGTGCTTTTGGGCGGCGGCTTCTTGTGGATGTCGATTGAGTTCGGGCGAGGGGCGACGTCGGTAAGGGCGCGGGGCCTATTCAGGTACTCTGTCGCCTACCTCCCGCTCCTCCTCTTGGTCTTGACCTTGGACAAGCTCCCATGATGCTTGTGCCCCAGCACTCGCTTGAGGAGCAAGCCGGCTACCTGATTATGTTTTTGCTTATGGCTGCTACGCCGTATGTGTTGCTGGTGGTCGTTGGTGGGGGGCTTTTTCGGGCAATGAAGAGGCAGAGGGAAGCAGAGGTGGAGCAAGCTCTTGCTGAACAGGTCGAGTGGGAACGCACCCGCACGCTGGAGGGAGATCAGTAATGACGCGTGTGCCGATGCGGCGTTTGAAGGCGGGTTTGGTCGGCGGTCTACTTGCCGGGGTAATGCTTGCCGTCCTGTTTTTCTTTCATGATCTAGGGCAGGGGGCCCCCCTCCGCACTCCCGCGTTCCTGTGGGGAGCGGTATTTGCCCAAGGTGAAGCCAACCCCACGGTCGGCAACATACTCGGGTACACCATCATTCACTTCATAGCGTGGGCTGGTCTGGGGGCAGCTGCGGCGGCCCTGATGCATTATGTGGGTCTGCCGCGAAATCTCTTTATCGGTTTGGCGTACGGGCTGTCCACGTCTTCGTTTTTGTTCTATCTCGGCCTCATCAGGGCACCTGACTCCCTCGTCATCGCGGCCCCAGGTTGGCCGGTCGTGTTTTTCGGGAACGCATTGGCCGGTGTGGTGATGTTCACCTACATGCACTGGGTGAGCACCGAACCAGGCGTTACCGGGCTGATGGAGTTCCTCCGCACCCACAGCACTACCCGGCAAGGAGTCGTGGCGGGCCTGGCTGGTGCCACGGCTGTTGCGATCTGGTTCCTCATCATTGATTCCATCATGCGGGAGCCGTTTTTCACGCCCGCAGCTCTAGCGATGGTACTGTTTCGGGGCGGAACGGGGGCCGGCGGAGTTGAAATAACGATGGGTGCCGTACTCGGGTACACCGTGGCGCACTACGCCTTCTTCGTTTTCTTCGGCATCGTGCTTTCGGCACTCACCGATCAAGTGTCGCGCTTTCCACCGCTTGTGTTTGGTGTGTTAATCCTCTTCGTTGCGTTCGAGGTTTTCTTCATTGCGATCGTCGCTGTGCTTGGCGGTTGGGTTCTTGAGGAGCTTGCTTGGTGGTCCATCCTGCTCGGCAACGGCTTCGCAGCGTTGGTGATGGGTCTCTACATTTGGAGAGTGCATCCCGAACTCCTGGGCCGTCTCACTGAGGGGAACATTTGGGGGGAGTGAAGGCTCCGCCGATACTCGTCGGCACCCGCAACAACCACAAAATCGCTGAACTACGCGCGTTGTTGGCCCCGCTCCCGGTGCAGGTTCTAGGGCCTGCCGACCTTGGACTCACCGAGTTGGACGAAGAGGCAGAGCTGGAGCCGTTCGACACTTTCGAGCAGAACGCCCTATCTAAGGCGAAGTACTTCCATGTGCGCTCGGGACTGCCAACGTTGGCCGACGATTCTGGGTTGTGTGTTGACGCTCTACGCGGTGCGCCGGGGGTCAGGACGCGCCGGTTCGCCCCTGATGAATGTATCTCGCACTGGGGAGAGGACGAGGCGAACTGCCGCTGGTTGTTGCACGTGTTGGAGGGTGTGCCGCCGAGGGATCGGGGGGCCGAGTACCGGTGCGCGATAGCCGTCACCGACGAGACGACACACGAAGTGGTTCACGGCACGGTGAGAGGCGCGATCACCTCAGAGGCGAGCAGCGGGGAGGGTGGGTTCGGCTACGACCCCCTATTCGTTCCGGATGGGTACGACCGCACCTACGCGGATCTCGCGCCCTCCGTAAAGGAAGAGACCTCACACCGTGCCCTCGCCCTCCGCCTAGCGTACCCCTGGCTCCGCGCCAACGTGCTGCGCTTCTGAAGGTTGCGGCGGCGCCTAAGGAGAAACTAAACCGACCCTATCCCGGTTTGTAGTGATGATTCTTAAGATTCTAGCTATGAGGGAGGTCGTAATGCCAAAACGAAATCGGGGCGGCCGGATTTGAACCGGCGACCCCCTGCTCCCAAAGCAGGTGCGCTACCGGACTGCGCCACGCCCCGAGCGGCTGAAGAATGACGGAACCGGCACCCGACCGCAACAAGAGTTCGTCACCGGCCAGGGGCATCCTGAGCACCCTGCAGGACCGCGCCGATCTGGGCAAACTGCTCGCTGTCATGGGACTCTCCTTCCTGGCTCTGTTTGTGATCGGGATCTTGCGGCCCCTCCGGAGCGCCTTCGCCCTCACGGGTCTCGCGGCGGGCGATTTCTATCAGGTGTACTTCGTGAGTGCTGCGGTGGTGGTGGTGGCTCCGATTTACAACCATCTCGCGGAGCGTGTTTCCTGGCAGCGCCTCATACCGGGAACCGCGCTTTTTTTCGGCGCGAGCATGGGGGTGTTCTGGCTTGCCTACGCCCCGGACCAACCATGGTTCGGTCTACTCTTCTATGGGTGGTATGATCTGCTCGCCGCCTCCGTGCTTACCCAGTTCTTCATGGCGACGCAGATCTTCTACAACGCCCGCGAGGCGAAACGGGCGTATCCGATCGTCATTGCGGCTGGATCCACCGGAGCCACCCTCGGGGCCCTGGTGCACGTCATCCTTCCGGAGAGCATCGCTGCCCAGCATTACCTCCTCCTCTCGGGAGCTGCGCTGGTGGCATTCGCCCTCGGCATTGCGGCGGTGTGGGCCCGAACCGGCAGCGAACTAGAGCGCGATACCGGGCTTCCGGCGGACCCCGAACTCGAACGCGGGGAACTCTCCCGCATCGCTTCCAACCCGCAGGTGCGCCTCATCGCCGCCACGGTACTGCTCACGATTGTAGTCAAGCAGTTCATCGACTATCAGTACAACACGCTCACCCGCGAGGTTTACACCGACGTAAGCGGCATCGCCGGTTTCCAAGGGTTCGTGGATGCGATGACCCAATGGATGCCGATATTGGTGCTGCTGGCGCTGGGGCCGGTGTTGAGGCGTCGGGGCGCCAAGGTCGCCGTCCTCATTTTCCCGGTGGTGGCGATGATCGCGACCGGAGCTCTGGCCGTTGCTCTGTGGCTGTCTGCCGCAGCGTTGTGGGTCGCCGTGGGAGCCCGCACGCTGGAAAAGACGTTCCGTTACTCGGCCGAGCGCACGGGGAGAGAGATCCTCTACGTCCCCGTTCCGGACGACATCAAACTCCAGGCCAAGTCGTGGATCGACGTGGCAGTGGAGAAAGGATTCGGTAAGGCACTCGCTGGCGTACTCATCTGGATACCCACTCTCTTCGTGGCATCGGTCACGGTCACGGGGAGACTGATCATCGTCGGAGTGGCGAGCGTGGTGTTCGGTGTCCTCCTGCTAGGAGCGTTTCTCAAGGTCCGTCACGAGTACGTCCGTAGTCTAGCCAAGTCGTTCGAGGGTCGATTGGCGAGCCTTCGAGGATCTTTCGTGCCTATGAAGGGGACCGGGGCTTTGCGGTTGACGAGCGAGGCTCTCCGCGATTCCCAAACCGTGAAGGTCGCCTTTGCCCTCAGTCTCCTCGAGGATGCGACCAGGTATGACATCAGAGCGCTGGAACCGGAGTTATTCGCCCTTCTCAGCCATGATGATCCCACCATAAGGCGTTCGACCTTGGACGTGCTCCGGAAGGGAGGAGGTCCCCTAGATCGGGACGAGGTGTGGGCTCGACTCGAAGATGAAAGCGCCCGTGTAGGTATAGCTGCAATGCGTTGTCTCGCGCTAAGAAAGGATGGTGTGGACGTGAGTGTGGTCCGCGCGGTCCTTGCAAGTGGTTCGAGTACCGCGAGAGCCGCTGCTTACGCCTTCCTCCGTGCCGACGCCCCTCCAAAGGGGGCGCAAGAGCTGGCCCTGGAGCGGTTTGAAGCGCTCTATCACGACCACGTGAGCGGAAAAGGTGATTCGGATACCCGCCTGGAAATGGCCCTCGCCGCCGGCCTTGTTCAGAACCACACGGCCTCGGTGCGGCTCCTCCGGGAACTCATCGACGGATACGAGGATCGGGTAGCGCAGGCAGCCGTAGAGAGCGCTGCAGGGATGTCGCACCCAGAGCTGGTGCATCGCGCCATCGACGCTCTGGCTGATCCGCGCACACGGGCAGCGGCTCGTACCGCCCTAGCCGCCAGAGGCAAAGGTTTGGTCCCCGTACTCCTGGAACGACTGACGGACCCATCGGCGGATCCATGGGTGAGCCGTGGTATCGCGAGTATTCTCGGCGAGATCCCCTCGCAAGAATCGGTCGAGGCACTGATCACCGCATATCTCCGTCCGGAAACCACGCAGGCTCTGGACGATCAGGCGCTCACCTCCCTGCATCGACTGCACGCATCCCACCCCAACCTTCAGTTCCCTCGGGACAGGATTATGGTCGCCATTGAGCGCGAAGTGGACGCAGCCATGGTTTGCGCCCGAGCGGCAGCAGTCTTGAACCGACTCGAGCCTGGAACCCACCGAGATCTCTTGCTGAGGGCACTGCGCGAGGCGTGGTGGGAACGCAGGGCCAGTGTGTTTAGGTGGTTCGCCCTCATCCTCCCCGGTCATCCCGTAATCCGCAGCTACCACGCTCTCCAGAGTTCTCTCGAGCGTCGCCGAGCCAAGGCACTGGAGTGGATAGAAAGCACCGTGGGGCCGGGGGCTTTCGCCAGGATCCAACCATCCTTGACATGGCGCGTGGAGGTCGAGGAATCGGCGGATCCGTTGACTGAGCTACGCGGGCTCTGGGACGACGAGGACGCATGGATCGGTAGGTTGGCGCTCGTAGTAGCCTTTGAAGTCGATCCGGGTGGTTTCCGTAGGCTTGCCGAAGACTACGCGCCCGCACATTCGGAGCTGGATTCCGTTGTCCAGAGTCTTTCAGCCCGATCGGGGAGAGGTGCGGATGACCCCGGGGAAGGTATCTTCGAGGGGGAGGCAGAAGATATGGGATTAATCGATAAAGTGTTCTTGCTCAACAGCGTGGACCTGCTCTCGGGCGTACCCAGCCGTCAATTGATGCTCGTCGCCGCCATTGCACAGGAGTTGGATCTGCGGGAGAACGCCGTCCTGATACGGCGTGGTGAACCCACGGATGCGCTCTATGTAGTCTTGGATGGCGAGATCCAGTTGGAAGGCGTTGGGGACAAGCCGATCCGTATCGGTGCAGGGCAGGCCTGCGGCACTTGGGCGATGATCGACGAGCAACCGAGCTTCTTCGATGCGCGTACGGTACGCCCCACCCGTGCTCTCAGGATCACCCACGAGGACTTTCACGATCTCTTGATCGATCACCCCGAACTCAGCCTCGTCCTCCTTCAAGGGCTCGCAAGTCGAGTTCGTAACCTTGCGACTCAATGAAATGACGTCCTCGTCGTCGCCGGGCCGGGTCATGATCATCGATGACGAGGAGATGGTGGTTGGAGCCCTACAGGGGTTCCTGGAGCTCGAGACAGACTTCGATGTGGCGACCTTTCTCTGTCCGAGAACCGCCCTTCGGGAGTTGGACGTAGCACAACCCGACGCGATCATCGCCGATTTCATGATGCCCGAACTCGACGGCGTGTCGTTTCTGACCGAAGCGCGACGTATCCAACCCCTAGCCACACGCATCCTCCTTACCGGGTACGCGGACAAACAAAACGCCATCCGCGCAATCAACGAAGCGGGCCTCTACCACTACATCGAGAAACCGTGGGATAACGAGCACCTCCTCTTCGTCATTCAGTCTGCGATCGAGCGCACCCGCCTGTTTCGGGACTTAGCAGCGCAGACCGACGCACTCGCGGCTGCGAATAAGGAGCTTGCGGGGTTCAGGGACCGCTGGATGAAGGCGTTCCTATGATCGATTCGAAGCCCGCCGCGGCACTGAGCGAAATCGGCCAAGCTCGGCTGGCCACGTTGGGTACTCTCATCGCCGGAATAGCACACGAGCTCAATACGCCGATGGGTGCGATCCACAGCAACCACGATGTCATCCGCAGGGCACTGCTTAAGCTTCAGGACATCCTGGCCGATGAAGTCGTGACGCCGGATGAGCTGCAGGAGGTCCGCCGGGTCGTGCGTGCGATGCGGAGCGTTCTTCGCACCAACAGGATAGCGGTCGACAGGATGGTCCAGTTGGTTGGCAGCCTCCGCAATTTCGGGCGCCTAGATGGATCTGATGTCGCTCAGGTGGACCTGCACGAGGGTATGAATGGCACCATCCTACTCCTCGGCCACGAACTCACGGGAATCAAGGTCGTAAAGGACTACGGCGACTTGCCGCAGGTTCGGTGTCACCCGAGCAGGGTAAACCAGGTGTTCATGAACTTGGTGCACAACGGCGTGCAGGCCATGGCAGGGTCGGGTCGCCTGACCATCACCACCAGGGCGAATCCAGACGAGATGGTGACGGTGGCCGTGTCCGATACGGGGCGGGGGATCGACCCCGAAACCCTCGAACGGATCTTCGAGCCCGGATTCACCACGAAAGGGGGTAGAATCGGGATGGGGCTTGGACTCGCGATCTCCGGCGAAATAGTTCGGCGCCACGGCGGAACAATCGCGGTGGAAACGGAAGTAGGGAAGGGGACGACCTTCACCGTGCGCCTCCCCGTGAATCCTCCTCTAAACGAGCAGTAGCGCCAATGCGTCGGGTAATCCTAAGCGGGCGTCGTTCGATTGTTTGGGGGGTCCTCGCGTTCTTCGCCGGAGGCATCGGCGCGGACGCCTTCGGACAGGATGCAAACCACCTGTTGCCAATTGCGCGGATCCAGGAGATTCTGCGTTACGAGGACTTTGACGTGCTGGAGGTGTTTCCCTCTCGCAGTAGACCGGGAGAACGTACGCACCGCATCACCGTGGATGCAGATGGCGACATCCTCAACGTGAAGTACGCGCCGGCACCCCGAGGCGGAAGCAACTGGAACAACCAACCGCGCTATGAGGTGGCGGCGTTTGTGGTGCAGCAGCTCTTTCTGCTGGAAGAGGAGTGGGTGGTGCCGCCCACGGCAGTGCGCGCCTTTTCACAAGCGGAGGTTTTGGAGGTTCTGGAACAAGCACCCGGCGACACCAGGCCATCGTCCCCCAACCCCACCTTCGATGCCTGGGACATCGTACTTGTCGCGCTCCAGTACTGGCTCTTCAACGTGGAGCTCCCCGAGGAGCTGTTCGATCAGGACCGGATTGAGTCGGATGCCGCCTATGAGAGATTCCTCGGCAACTTCAATCTTCTGACCCACCTCATACATCACAGCGATTCCAACGAAGGCAACTTCCTGATCTCGGGGTCTGTGTCATTGCCACGAGTGTTCAGTGTCGACAACGGGGTAGCGTTTGGCGCGAGGGAGAGCGACCGCGGCCGGGAGTGGAGAGACCTGCGCTTGGATCGCTATCCAGCGGACGCCATCGACCGCCTACGGTCGTGGACGGATGAAGCGGAGCTTCAGGAGAAGTTCGGCGTCCTGGTGGAACTCGTCCTTACGGAAGGCCGCTTCGTGGAGGTCGCACCGACGGCAAACATCGATCCTGGCGATGGAGTGCGCCACGACGAAACCCGCATACAGCTCGGCTTGACCGAAGGTGAGATACGGCAGCTGCATCGGCGGATCGTCAGGTTGCTCGACCGAGTGGACGACGGGCGTTACGAGTTGGTTCCTTGACCCCCCAGAGCGTCCTTTGGGGTTCAGCCCTCAGCGGCATGTTGGCCCTTGGGGTAGGGGCTCAGGAACCGGAATCCACCTGCATGTTCGGGGACGGAGGGCAACGTCAGCGGATACCTGTCCAGATGGACGGTGAGTACGGACTCTACGTAGGCTTCACGGAGGGTGGTTTGGACGTACGTTGGCTCACGAGGGAGCCTCGGCCGGGGGTTGTCCGCGCCTTCGTCTCAGGCGTGCTTGTCCACGAACAGCGCACGAATCCTGGTTGTGCTCACGCTGCTGTGTTGAACACCGAGGGACCGATGGTCACGCTGGAGTATGGCGATGCCGATCCTCCCGGGACGCTGTACCGGACGGTTGTTCGATTGGGAAGTGCAGCGCCGCCCCAAGTGAAGTACTCAGCAGACGACGTCCCCGACTCCGTATACGTATTCGGCGATGTTCACGGCGAATTTGACAGGGTCCGAATCCATCTGAGACAGGCCGGTCTGGTTGACGATCGCAATCAATGGACCGGGGGGTCGGCCACGGTGGTCTTCCTGGGAGACCTTCTGGATCGAGGCCGGGACGTCATCCGCCTGCTCTGGTTCATATACGAACTGGAGCAATCGGCCGCCGCTGCGGGTGGGCGCGTTCTGACGTTGCTTGGCAATCACGAGGTGATGGTGATGGCCGGCGACTTGCGGTACGTGGCACCGAAGGAGCAGCGCATCGCAGAACAGCACGGACTCTCCTATGCACACCTGTTCCACCCCTCGACATCCGTGTTAGGGAGGTGGTTGGCCCACAAACCCTCGTTGGTCTTGCTAGACGACATCCTCCTCGCGCACGGAGGCGTGAGCCCGAGCTTTGTGAGGGCTTCGCTGGAGGACGTGCAAGATCGGCTGCGGGCCTACATATCCGAACCCCTGATGCCGCTGTGGCACGACAGTCTGAGGTTGGAGGAGTACGTTCGGGAAAACCGCATAACCCGTCGTGAGCTGATACGCAGGTTCAACTTTTTTTTCAGTCCCCAGAGCCCACTGTGGTACCGTGACCTCGTTCTGGCAGATACGCTCGGTTCGCATGTTGATGATATCCTCCGCCGTTTCGGAGCGTCGGTCCATGTGGTCGCCCACACGCCAGTCCGCAACATCGTCGAACTCTATGAGGGGAAATTGATCGCCGTCGACCTCATGGCTCCGGCACTGGAGATGTTGCTCCTCCGGAGAAGGAAGGACGAGAAGGGTTGGGACCGTTTCCGCGTCTCACTCGAGGGCGAGATGAGTCTCCTCCTACCCTAACTTGAATCCGGCCGAGAAACGGGTGTCTCAAGGAGATGGAGCAAGGGGAAGCCCATACCTCACCTTCCCTCCGATCACCGTCGAAACACACGCGTTGGGCCTGAATTGGTACAGCCAATGATCTACATCGGGGGCGTCAAACACGGCGAAATCCGCTAACGACCCAGCTTCCAGAGAGCCAGCGCTTCCCTCGCGACCGATGGCGCGCGCTGCGAACCGGGTGGCACCCTTGAGTGCCTCGGCGGGCGTCATCCGCTGCCGTGTACACGCAAGAGTTAGAGCCAACGGCAGATGCCAGGAAGGGGCGCTCCCGGGGTTGAAGTCGGTGGCGACGGCTACCGCGCAACCAGCCTCGATCATCTCCCTGACCGGAGGGGGTTGAGCTCCGAGGTATAGGGTGGCGAGGGGTAGTGTTACAGCCACGACGTCATTCTCCGCGAGCGCCTGTATGCCTTGGGGTGATACGCACTCGAGGTGATCGGCCGAGGCAGCCCTCAACGACGCTGCGAGCTCTGCACCGCCCCCGGGGGTCAGTTGATCCACATGGAGTTTCGGTCGAAGCCCAAGTTCGATCCCGCGCTTGCAAATCGTGCGGGCAGCGTCGACGGAAAACGCACCCTCTTCCACGAAGACGTCGCAAAACTCGGCAAGTTCAGCTTCTGCAATGGCAGGAAGAATGCGATCGGCTACAAGGGAGATGTAGCCGTCTTGGTTGGATGACCACTCCGGAGGGATGGCGTGCGCTGCCAGACAAGTTGGAACAATGCGTACGGGTCCCTCCTGAGCCAGACGTCGATAGACCCGCAGAATGCGCAGCTCGGTTTCAAGGTCGAGTCCGTATCCGCTCTTGCACTCCACCGCCGTCACGCCGAGTTGGACGATTTGCTCGAGGAACCCCCGTCCCCTCTCTAAGAGTTCGTCCTCTCCGAGGGCTCGAGTGGCACGTACGGTGCTCAGGATCCCACCGCCGTCTGCGGCGATATCCAGATAACTGCGACCCGTAATCCGTTCCCTGAATTCAGGTGCGCGCCAGCCGCCAAACACCAGGTGTGTGTGGGCATCAACCAGCCCGGGGACTACCAAACGACCTCCTGCATCCCAACTCGGATCGTCGCGGTAATCCTTCGGGAGGTTCGCCTCGGGCCCCGTCCACCTGACCTGTCCTCCCCGCCACACCAGGGCCGCATCCCGGATGACCCCTATGTCATCCTGGCCCTCGGGATTCGCACACGTCGCGAGGAATCCGATGTTCCGAAGATAAGGCAAACCTCAATCCAGCATTGGAATATCTACGCCGCGTTCGCGTGCAGTGTCGATCGCTTCGGGGTAGCCGGCGTCGGCGTGTCGCATTACGCCTGTTCCCGGATCCGCCGTGAGCACTCGGTTAAGTCTCCGTGATCCCGACTCGGTTCCGTCGGCGAGGCATACCATCCCTGCGTGGATGGAATAGCCGATCCCCACACCGCCTCCGTGGTGGAGGGAAACCCAGCTGGCACCGCACGCCGTATTCAGAAGGGCGTTGAGCAGCGGCCAATCGGCGATTGCGTCCGAACCATCGCGCATCGCTTCCGTTTCCCGATTGGGGGAGGCCACTGATCCCGCATCCAGATGGTCCCTGCCGATAACGATCGGAGCGTGCACGCGGCCTGTCTTCACTAACCAGTTGAAACGTTCGCCCATTTCGGCACGCTCTCCGTATTCGAGCCAGCAGATCCTCGCTGGGAGCCCCTGAAAGCTCACTTGGCTCCGCGCCTGATGGATCCAACGGTGGAGCGATTCGTTATTAGGAAACTGTTCGAGCACCGCATCGTCGGTCGCCGCCAGGTCAGCGGGGTCACCGGAGAGAACCGCCCACCGAAAGGGTCCAGCCCCCCGGCAAAAGAGCGGACGAATGAACTCTGGTACGAAACCAGGTATGTCGAAGGCGCTATGCATCTGCCGGTGGTCTGCGACCTGTCCCCTCAGATTGTTGCCGTAGTCGAACGTGACGGTTCCTCGGTCTCGGAGAGCCAGCATCGCCTCGACGTGGGTCTGCATGGAATCCAGCACGCGCTCGACGTACCCCTCGTAGTCGATGTCTCGGGCGGTGTTGGCCTCCTCGACAGAAAGGCCAACTGGTATGTACCCCCTCTCGAGATCATGCGCCGATGTCTGATCGGTTAGAACGTCGGGGGTCACGCCCCGGGCCACGAGTTCCGGCAATACCTGCGCAACATTCCCTAGCAGGGCGACCGAAAGTGGGACGCCGTCGGCGCGCGCCTTCTCGAGCCGCTGCAGTGCGTCGTCGAGATCGGTCGCCATCTCATCGCAGTACCCCGTTTCGATCCGTCTACGGATGCGCGATTCTCGGACCTCGATTCCGAGGAATGCGCCTCCGTTCATGGTAGCGGCCAGAGGCTGTGCGCCGCCCATTCCTCCCAATCCCGCGCTTACAACGAGGCGGCCCCGAAGCGACCCTCCGAAATGCTGCCGTGCCAGTTCGGCGAAGGTCTCGTAGGTACCCTGGAGGATTCCCTGGGTACCGATGTATATCCACGAACCGGCGGTCATCTGCCCGAACATCGTCAGGCCCATCGCTTCCAATCGTCTGAACTCATCCGAGGTGGCCCAGCGTGGGACGAGGTGTGCGTTGGCGATGAGCACGCGGGGGGCTTCGTCGTGGGTGCGGAAGACCCCGACCGGTCTTCCGCTCTGGACCAGAAGGGTCTCGTCGTCGGCAAGCCGCCTGAGTGTGGCTACGATCTTCTCGTAGGCCGCCCAATCGCGTGCCGCCTTTCCCGCGCCGCCGTACACGATCAACTCTTCGGGATGTTCGGCCACCTCGGGATCGAGGTTGTTCATCAACATCCGGAGCGCCGCCTCTTGGTGCCAACCCCGGCAAGACAGCTCTGTGCCTCGGGGGGCCCGGATCGAATGTGGTCCAGTCATGCTGCAACCCCTGCTCGGATTACGGGATTTCGATTACCTGTCCGGGATGTAGCTTCGCCGATAGACTCGCGGGGTCGACACCGTCCAAAGCCGCGGCGGGTACCGGCCCGATGAACTCGGTATCCGCCAGCTGCACGCCGAGCGACTGTGCTTCCCGGGAAATCGTGTCGTAGACGACCGTTATGGGGGTCTGCGAAAACCGGGTGAGATTGATCGAAACCTGTGACATATTGCGACGCACCAGTGGAAACCCCAAGGCTCTTACGAAGGGGAGTCCGCCGCATGCTTCTCGGATGCGTGCTGCGATCTGCCTGGCGGGGCCAGGATCAGCGGCATCAAGGTTCACATTGAACCTCACTAGAGCGCCTCTAACCCCAACCACTGAGGCTCCCGCGGATGCGTGGGGATGGCCAGGTCCCCTGTCCGGCTTCCACCCTGGCTGTGACATCTTGGTCTCCAGTCCCTCGAAACCTCCGGCCCGAATGCGGGGCAAAGCCACTCTGTCGCGGCGCAGGGCGGCTCGTTCATACCAAAAGACCGGTACCCCCTGGGTGGCTAGCCAACTCGACACGCGGTGGCAGGCTCCAAGGGCATCCTGTTCTGAGGCACCTTCCATTGGAACGAAGGGGATTACGTCGATTGCACCCATACGAGGATGGGCCCCGGTGTGGTGGCGTAGGTCCACCTCCGCGATTACACGTTCCGCGAGCGCAACCGTGGCCTCGGTTACTGCTGACGGAGCGCCTCGATAGGCCAGAACCATTCGATTGTGGTCTGCATCGGCCGATTCGTGAAGCAGCTCAACTCCTCTTGTTCCACGAACCGCTTCCACAAACCGTTGCATTCTTGCAGTGTCGCGGCCCTCGCTCACATTGGGTTCGCACAGGAGCGTCGACACCCTCAGTTTGCTTCCGTGGCTTGCGACACAGCTTTCCTCAATGTCCCCAGAGTCAAAGCTTCTTCGATCCGCGCCAGATCAGGGGCAAAGGCGCGGTCCACGGGAGCAAAGTCCACGCGCTCACGGATCGCATCGTAGACGGCCCTCGTCCCGCGTCCAAGCCTGCTAGGACCATCCTTCCGAAGATCTACTGCCTGTGCGGCGGTCAAGAGCTCAGCAGCCAGGACCATCCTCACGTTCTCGACAATCTGGTGAGCGTGCAGAGCCGCATTGGCTCCCATGCTTACGTGGTCCTCCTGATTAGCGCTGGTGGGTACGGTATCCACCGAGTCGGGGTGGGCGAGCGTCTTGTTTTCCGACACGAGGGCCGCAGCCGTGTATTGCACTGACATTAGGCCTCCGTGGATTCCGGGAGAGGGGGTCAACATGGCCGGCAAGCCACCCGACAGCTCCGGCGTTAGCATTCGAAAAATGCGTCTCTCTGACACGCTCGCCACGTCCGCGATCGCGATCCCGAGAGTATCCAGCCACAAGGCCAATCCGGCACCGTGAAAGTTGCCTCCAGACACCACTCGCCCCGGACCTGCGTCGTCCTCTGGAAACACTAGGGGGTTGTCGGATACGGCGTTCAGCGAGGTTGTGATATTATACTTTAGATAAGACATCATATCTATAACAGGACCAACGATTTGCGGCGTACATCGAATGCTGTATGCGTCCTGTAGTTGCTCCGGATCGCCGTCGATCAGTTGGCTGCTAGCAAGGAGCGAACGGAGCTTCTCGGCGCACTGTTCCGGTCCCTTCTGCCTGTTCACCCGGTGAAGGTCCGGGTCCAGAGCACTTGAGCGAGCTTTGAGGGCTTCGAAACTCAGTGCTGCGGCAAGCTGGGCTTCAGTAAGGAGATTGATGGTGTCGTGGACCAAGAGGGCAGCGCCCGCCGCCATCATCGCCGTTCCGTTAGTAAGCCCCAGACCCTCCTTGGCTTCCAGGATGGGACGCTGGATCCCGGCCTCCGCCATCGCATCGGCGCCAGACATCAGCCTTCCGTCGAACCAAGCTTCTCCGCTGAAAGTGTCGTCGCTTGCCCGCGCCGCCGTTGCCACAATGGCTATGTGGGCCAAGGGTGCGAGATCGCCACTTGCCCCCAGGGAGCCCTTCGAGGGTACCACGGGCGTTACTCCGCGGTTCAGCATCTCGATGAGTGTCTCCACGACGCGGGGCCGGACTCCGGACGCGCCGATGGCCAGCGAGTTAGCGCGCACCAGAATCATGCCCCGCACCCAATCCGAGGGCAGGGGGTCTCCCACTCCCACGGCACACTTCAGCAGAACATTTCGAGACAAGGCAGCCGCTTCGTCCGGAGAGACACTCGTACCCACCAGACTGCCGTACCCCGTGGTAACGCCGTACACGCGGCTGTTCGGTTCTTGGAGGGCATCCACGACGACCTTCCGGCTGGCCTCCATTCTTGCCCTCTGGTTGGCGTCGAGGGGTGAGACCTCTGCATTGTGGCGGGCCACCCTCACCAGATCTTCGACCGTAATCGAGGGCCCCAACTTGACGCTCTTCATCCTCGTGGCCCTCTGCTCACCTCTAGCTCCCGGAAGGCTCTACCCGTGGGGCGATGAATGATGGGATGTCATCTGGGGGGAGTCGTTTTCCAACCAAGAAGGGCCCGAACTCGGCGTATTGAGAGCTGGCGAGGTCGTACCTCAAGTCGGTGATAATTGACTTGAAATGCTTGGGGTCTCCGGACCAGAGAGTTACAGCCCACTCCCAGTCGTCGAGACCGGTCGATCCGCCAATAACCTGTTGGATGCGCCCCCTGTACTCACGAGCACGGCGCGCGTGTTCTTCCATCAGTTTCGCACGCTCTTCGAGCGGGAGCGCATACCAGTTCTGGCCCGCGGTCCGGCGTCTCCCCATAGGATAGTAGCAGACGAAAGGCATGTTCTCTGGCTGGGTAGGGTACAGACGGGGTTTCAAGTAAGACCTGCCGCTTAGGGCGTCCATTTCCGCGATGTCTTCCAGACGATCCGCCAGTGCCACTCGTACTTGGCGACTCATAGGGTCTTGATCGGCAGCCGATCCGTCGCCGGAGCGCAGCTCATGATAGAACTTGACGGTCTCGCGGTACATGGAGAGCTCCACGACTGAGAGCTGCTCTTGCTCGATTTTCAGGCAATCCGAAGTGGCCCGGCGCAACTCGGCGTCGGCGGCAAGTAGACCATCCAGATTCTCCCGGAAATGCACCAGTAGTAGTTCGACCCCTCCGCCCACGATGCGAAACACGCCCGACCAACCGGCGGAAAGCGTCTCCCATGCGCTCGCGAGCTCGGTAAAACGATTCACGCAGGGGTTTTCGGAAGGGGAAGCACTCATGACGGATCGGTCGATGGTGATCGCCTGGTGTAGTGTGAACCAGCCCTCGAGACAACCCGGTGCTGTCCTAGAGCGGGGCTCGGATTGGGTCAGGTTAGCGGTCCTTCCAAGCCGGGAAACCGGTACATGACCACGCCTGTTTCGGGCACGTTGTCCACATCCACGTACCCCTCGGTGAGCATCTTCCTCAGGGTCTCTTCGACCTCGTCAAACCCCTTGCCGGTGGCCAGAGCGGCTTGGGCAACTGTCAACTTGCCTCCTTTGGCTTCAGCGGCCACCAGGAGTTGATGCCTTAGGTCTTGGGGTTTTTTCTTGCGGGCGGGGCCTTGTTCAAGGTGCTGACCCACAGGGACTCCGCCATAGACTGCCTGTCCGCCTGCACCCATGGCCGCCAACAGCTGCTCTTCCCTCCGTTTCCTCCTTGCCCGACGCAACAATCGCGGGATGCGGACGAGATCTATCAACTGACCCACACCAAAACATCCCCAAGTGAGAAGCCAGAAGATTCCGCTGATCGGCTTCCCCATGTAGAAACGGTGCAGACCGCCAAGGCCGACCAACCACCCGAACCACAGCAAGTACGCGATCAGGGTGCTCGAATCGTCCGATTCATCCCCGACGTCTACATTGACGGTAAGGTTCGTCGAGTCGGGTCTATGGACGACAGCATTCTCGCGACGGGTGACGATGGCCCAATTCGGTCCGACCATCTCGACCCGACCTACCTCTTCGATCCAACTGGTGCCGCCCTGGGTCGTAACCTCTACGTGGTCACCCGATTTGACCTGCGCGGCTTGCGGGCCTATGACCCTTACTCCCCAAACGCCGGAATCCAGCTGGGTGGGAATGCCTGTCCACACTGCCAACCCCGACTCCTTTCGTGAAGGTGACCGCGCGACACCCCCTTAGCCGCACACCGTACCAAACTTTATGGCAATTGGCGCCTTTACGCACCTGTTTTGGGGTGGACCTCATCCGTTTTCACGGACAGTGAAAAGTTTGGTGGATTGATACCTTACAGGACGCGGCCTGATTCGGTAGGTTTCCTGCCCTCGGCCGGGGTTCCTCTGGTCCCTTTTAGTTCACGCCTAACAGTGCCTAGACGCCAGAATGTCGATGATATCGATGTCGGATAGCAGAAAGAGCAACGGGATTCGCATCGACACGGTTGGGTTTGTCATCGTGGGTCTCATATGGTTGCTTCTTGGTCTAGAGTGGACCTCGCCCGCAAAGGGACAGGAGCACCCCGAGAAAGGCGCAATCGGCGTGCTTCTCATGGCACACGGAGGGTCGGCGGAGTGGAATCAGGAGGTCCTTCGCAGCGCCCATTCGGCTGATCTCGGCGTTCCCGTGGTTCCGGCGTTCGGGATGGCGAGCCCTGAAGCCATCCAGGCGGCCTTGGACTCCTTGGACGCCCTCGGGGTTACACATACTGCCGTTGTGCGGCTCTTCGTCTCCGGTGAATCATTCCTGCCGCAAACAGAATTCCTCTTGGGACTTTCTGACGAGGCTCCGAACTTCTGGCCACACCTCGTGCACGACATGTCGCGGGGCGATGGGTCTTCAGGAGGAAGGCGTCCGTCGCCAGAGATGATGCAGGAGATGATGGCTCAGCTGGAGGACGCCATGGAGGCCTTCGAGGCGTTTCCTCTGTCTCACGACATGACGATCGCCACGCACTCGGAGGGTCTGATGGGGACCCCCGAAGCCAGCACCATTTTCGTGGGGCGTGCCCGCGATTTGAGTAAGGTACCTGAATCCGAAGCTGTGCTCCTACTGGCGCATGGCATGGGTGACGATGACGAGAACGAGCGAGTTCTGGATCAGATGCGCGAGGGGGAGAGGATCATCGCCGCCGCGGGTTTTGCGGAGGTCGAAGTGGCCACGCTGAGGGAGGATTGGCCCGACAAGCGAGCCAAGGCGCGCGAGCAGATACGCGGATTCGTCGCCGCACAGGCAGAGCAGGGGAGAAGGGTGATCGTGATCCCGTATCGGTTGTTCGGATTCGGGCCTTATGCCGATGTACTAGACGGGTTGCCGTACCTCGCCGGCGATGGACTCCTGCCTCACGATGAAGTTGGTCGCTGGATTCACAGACAGGTGGGCCACGTCATTTGTGAGTCCGGCTGGGACCACGAAGTCGGAGTCGTCGAATGTCCGTAGTCGTTGAATATCCCTAAGAGGTTTCATTCCGTGGTGGGCGTAGCTCAGGTGGTCAGAGCGCCAGGTTGTGGCCCTGGAGGTCGCGGGTTCGAATCCCGTCGCTCACCCTCCCTCAAGAGATTGCTCGTCCCCTTGATGTTGGGCACGGTTTGCGCCCTACCGCTTGTTCCGGGCGACGGTGCGGCACAAGAGGCCAGGCGACGTTGGGAACGCATGTCCCAGATGCGCCAAGAGAAGTTTGATGTGGTCCTCCCGGAGGTGATGAGGGAGAACGACATAGACATGTGGATTACGGTGCGCAGAGAGGGGCTGGACGACCCTCTCACACCGGATTTCGGTCACGGCTACGTGAATCCAATCGGGTACTACGTATTCACTGATCGTGGAGGGGAGAGGATCGAACGGGCCGCCCTCGGGATCAGCGGCTACCTGCTCGCCGGTAGCGGTGTATACGACATCGTGACAGGTGACTTCGACCTGCGCGAGTTCGTTTCGGAGCGGGCGCCGGAGCGTATAGGACTGAACATGGGGGAAAACATCGGCGCTGCCGACGGGCTCTCCTACACCTCGCACAAGCACCTAACGGAGATCCTCGGTGAGCCATGGGCGTCCAGGTTCGTGTCCGCCGAGAAGCTGGTGTCCGACTTTCGGGCAAGACGAGTCGCGTCTGAGATCGCGGCGTTTGCCGAGGCGGGGGAGATCTCCCGGGAACTTGCCGAGCGCGCCCTCTCGAACGAGGTCGTCACGATAGGCGTTACATCTTTACGGGAAGTGGCGTGGTGGCTCATGGACCGCCTGCTGGAGCGAGGGTTGGGTTCGTCGTTCGGGTTTCCATCCATCTACATCACCGGCCCTTCCGGAATAGAGGCGGTGTCCACGGACCGCATCATCCAGGGTGGCGACGTCATGATGATCGACTGGGGCGTATGCCACCTCAATTTCTGCACAGACATGAAGAGGGTGGCGTATGCGATGCGCCCGGGTGAAACTGATGCGCCGCCTGGGATTCGGAACGCATTTGAGCAGGCGCTCGCCGCACGTGCGGTCTCACGTGGAGCCATCCGAGCAGGCGTCACCGCACGCGAAAACATGGACCGGATTGGGGCGGCCTTGCGGGAGGCCGGCTTTAACCCGATTCCGTTCAACCAGCCGACTGACGGCCCGCAGACCGACGTGACGTGGGAAGGGCACCACTCGGTCGGGAACCTGGGCCATGGCATCGGCCCCTCCATCGCGACGTGGAATCCTCTCCGCCTCACTTTCGAGGTTGTCCCGTCCAACCTGCTAGCGATCGAACTCTTCGCTTACACGGCCGTACCAGAATGGGGCGGCGCCAAGTTACGGATCCCTCTGGAAGACGACGCGGTGGTGACGGAACGAGGCGCCGAGTGGCTCTACCCGGCGAACAGCAAGTTGCTCCTGATTAAGGTGGCCCCCGGTACTGTAGGCCGCACTGCGACCTAGCGGCGCCATTGGGTGCACCGTGATGCACGTGGCCGATAGGGCAACGGGTCACCACGTCGGGGGTGGATCGTACCTTCCCCAAGCGACGACCCAGCTGCCGGTTCCGTCCGATGCGGGGCCGGGTCATCCATCTCTCTATTTCAACGCCGAACTCAGTTGGCTGGATTTCAATTGGCGGGTGCTTTACCAAGCGATGGATCCAGCAGTGCCATTCGTCGAACGGCTCAGGTTTCTGGCGATAACGGAGAACAACCTCGACGAGTTTGTAATGAAGAGGGTCGGCGGCTTGAAGCGGATGCTCGATGCCGGCGTCGTGAAACCATCCGTCGATGGGCTTGCCCCGATCGCTCAACTCGACTTGGTGCGCGCTGCCGCCCGTCGCATGCGCGATTGTCTGGCCCGCGTTTGGCAGGAGGACATCCAGCCGCAACTGGGGGCAAGACTCGGCATCGAGGTCGGGACCGTGGAGGATTTGGCTCCGATCGAACAAGAAGAGCTCCGGAAGATCTTTCGGGATCGCACCTACCCCATCCTGACGCCCCTCGCTGTGGACCCCGGCCATCCCTTTCCTTTTCTCTCCAACATGAGCGTGTCCCTGGCTGTGACGCTGGAACACAAAGAGCGCGGCACCCAGCATTTTGCCCGTGTCAAGGTTCCCCTTCAGGATCGTTGGGTCAGAGGCACGGGTACGAGGGTCCACGTCCCGATTGAGGAAGTGGTACGGGCGTTTGTGGGGGAGCTATTCCCCGGGATGAGGGTTGTAAGGGCCGCCTTGTTTCGGGTAACACGTAACGCGGACGTGGCCAAGGATGAGGAAGTAGCCGAGGATCTGCTCAAGACGATTTCGGAGGAATTGAGGGAACGTCGCTTCGCGCGGGTTGTGCGTCTGGAGGTCGAGCCGTCCATGTCCGCGGAGGTGCGCAACTACCTGCAACGCCAGCTCCAGCTGGATCCGGAGGATCTTTATGAGGTTCCCGGAATGCTCGACATGTCAGGGTTCTGGGAGCTGGCCGCGGAAGGCCCCTGGAGGCAGATGTACGAACCGTGGGAGCCCAAGATCCCAGCCGAGTTCGTGGGTGAAAGCGAGGAAGAGCATCCGGACGTCTTCTCCATCATCAGGGCCGGTGATGTGATGGTGCATCATCCCTACGATTCCTTTAGTTCCACCGTCCAGCGATTCATTGAGGACGCCGCCCAGGATCCGTCCGTGGTGGCCATCAAACAGACGTTGTACCGCACCTCTGCCCAGTCACGGATCATCGAAGCTTTGGTGAAGGCCGCGGAGGCGGGGAAGGCTGTGGCCGTCCTCGTGGAGGTGACTGCGCGCTTTGACGAGGCGGACAACATGGAGTGGGCCTCCGTGTTGGAGGAGGCGGGCGTGAACGTTACGTACGGCGTGGTCGGTCTGAAGACCCACGCCAAGGTGGTCCTCGTGGTTCGCGAAGAGGGAGACTGCATCCGCACCTACTGCCACGTAGGTACCGGCAACTACAATTCGGACACGGCTCAGATTTACGCCGACCTCGGTATTCTCACGGCGAGGCCGGAAATTGGGCGTGACGCGGTGAATCTGTTTCATTCGATCACCGGTTTCGCGCCGGACCAGTCGTATGACGAGCTGATTGTCGCCCCGAACGAGTTGCGCGCGGCGATCATTACCCGCCTTGAGCGGGAGATGGGTCATGTGCGGGATGGGCGGGAGGGCCGGTTGGTCGCGAAGATGAACGGTCTCGACGATTCAGAGGTGATCCGGGCGTTGTACCGGGCCTCACAGGTCGGCGTGGAGATTGACCTACTGGTCCGAGGACAGTGTCGGCTGCGGCCGGGGATTCCGGGTTTCAGCGACAACATTCAGGTGCGGAGCATCGTCGGACGATTCCTGGAACACGATCGAATCGTGTGGTGGGGTAACGGCGGCACTCCGGAAGTGTGGATTGGGAGTGCTGACTGGCGGAGCCGAAATCTGGATGACCGGGTGGAGGTGGTGCTGCCGATTCGAGACCCGTCCCTGCGCGCACGTCTGTGGCAGTCGTTAGATGTCGCTCTCCGCGACAACGCCACCGCGTGGAATCTCAGTGCGGATGGCACCTGGAACCGCGCGCAACGCCAACCAGGGGAAGAACCGGTCGACTATCAGCGCGAATTGATGGCTCGTGCTCAGAGAAGGCGGCTGGAAGCTGCGTCGGCATCCAGAGGCGGCTGACCGCGAGCATCCGAGGGCGGTCCCAGCGGGACTGGATTACCCGAGTTCCGGCAACAGTTGCTTCAAGCACGTGCGCCGAGTACACTATAGTATTAGCATACGATGCAAATTGGTTATATCAGAATCTGCGTCCGTTTTGTCTGACGGGCGGGCAACCCCTGGCGAGGTTTCACAAGTATTACTCTGGAGGACTGAATGGGACTTCTATTCATCGTTGGCCTGGTCGTTCTTGGGGGCATAGTCCTCCTTTGGAATTTCTCTCAACACATGCCGGACCCTGCCGACGAGGACGAGTGGATTGACGAGTGGACCGATTGGGACGGGGATTACCCCATCGATCCTTACGACAACTACTGGGACTAGCAGCCCGCGCGAAGGCGCCAATCTGAACCCTCCCGCCGATGCACTTCGGTCGCGCCGCGCGGGGGAGTCAAACACCGGGGCCAACGCCCTGCCGCGCATGTTGACATGCGCTCCCGAGCCCGACTATTTTCTCTTTCCCCGTTGGGACTACTACGTTCCAGCGGGTGCTTTTTGACAGGATGGTAGTGAGTGACTTTGTGGGCCCGATTGAGAGCTGAGGGCGTCACTTCTCTTGGCTCGATGGGAAACTAAAGTGATTTCCGAACGTGCGTCTCGGGGATTCTCTATGAATCCAACGAGATATCCTGCGTTCACCAGGTATCAAGAGTTGCCGACGGGTATTTGACCTCTAGGCACTCAACCGAATTCTTCATATGGAGAGTTTGATCCTGGCTCAGGACGAACGCTGGCGGCGTGCCTAACACATGCAAGTCGTGCGAGAACGGTTCCTTCGGGAACCCAGTAAAGCGGCGAACGGGTGAGTAATACGTGAGCGATCTACCCAGAGGTGGGGGATAACCCAGGGAAACCTGGACTAATACCGCGTACAGCGTCGGGAGTGGATACCCGATGTGAAAGCCGGCCTCTTCTATGCTGGCGCCTTTGGATGAGCTCGCGGCCTATCAGCTAGTTGGTGGGGTAACGGCCTACCAAGGCAATGACGGGTAGCTGACGTGAGAGCGTGATCAGCCACATTGGGACTGAGACACGGCCCAGACTCCTACGGGAGGCAGCAGTGAGGAATATTGCGCAATGGGCGAAAGCCTGACGCAGCGACGCCGCGTGGGGGATGAATGCCTTAGGGTTGTAAACCCCTGTCAGGTGGGACGAACTCCCTGTCGGTGAATAACCGGCAGGACTGACGGTACCATCAGAGGAAGCTCCGGCTAACTCCGTGCCAGCAGCCGCGGTAATACGGAGGGAGCAAGCGTTGTTCGGAATTACTGGGCGTAAAGGGCGCGTAGGCGGTCTCGTAAGTCGGGTGTGAAATGCCGGAGCTCAACTCCGTGCACTGCACTCGATACTACTTGACTAGAGAAGGGTAGAGGCGAGCGGAATTCCCGGTGTAGCGGTGGAATGCGTAGATATCGGGAAGAACATCTGCGGCGAAGGCGGCTCGCTGGGCCCTATCTGACGCTGAAGCGCGAAAGCGTGGGGAGCAAACAGGATTAGATACCCTGGTAGTCCACGCCGTAAACGATGGGCACTAGGTGTCGGGAGACTTGGTCCTCTCGGTGCCGACGCTAACGCATTAAGTGCCCCGCCTGGGGATTACGGCCGCAAGGCTGAAACTCAAAGGAATTGACGGGGGCCCGCACAAGCGGTGGAGCATGTGGTTTAATTCGAAGCAACGCGAAGAACCTTACCTGGGCTTGACATGTCGGTGGTACTCTCCTGGAAACAGGAGGGGACCCTTCGGGGAGCCGTCACAGGTGCTGCATGGCTGTCGTCAGCTCGTGTCGTGAGATGTTGGGTTAAGTCCCGCAACGAGCGCAACCGTCGCCCGTAGTTGCCAGCGGATCATGCCGGGGACTCTACGGGGACTGCCGGTGACAAACCGGAGGAAGGTGGGGATGATGTCAAGTCATCATGGCCCTTATGTCCAGGGCGACACACGTGCTACAATGGCCGATACAAAGGGCGGCAATATCGCGAGATGGAGCGAATCCCAAAAAATCGGTCTAAGTTCGGATTGGAGTCTGCAACTCGACTCCATGAAGTCGGAATCGCTAGTAATCGTAGGTCAGCCACACTACGGTGAATACGTTCCCGGGCCTTGTACACACCGCCCGTCAAGCGATGGAAGCTGGGGGTACCCGAAGCCGGTGGCCTAACCTTCGGGAGGGAGCCGTCGAAGGTAAACTCAGTGACTGGCGCTAAGTCGTAACAAGGTAGCCGTAGGGGAACCTGCGGCTGGATCACCTCCTTTCTAGGGAGCTGTCGAAAGACACACCTGGACCTCTCACGAAGTCACTCATCATCCTGTTTTCTCTCGGCCACTCCGGTTTCGCGTCTTTGGCCGATCCTCCCTTTTTCCGAGCCCAATACCCTCATTTGCACGCAACATGCTAGTAGTGCATAGTGAGTATGCCAGGACGCTTTCTGCTGGTAGCAGCAACACGTAGCTAAGGGAACGTCCCTGCCGTTCACAATCACCCGGTGCGCCCCTGACCACCATCAGACATCTGCTTCGCGATGACCCCACGACCGTGACCCAAGACCAGTATCCGCCGTTGAGGGCCCTGTTTGAAGCAACCGACGGTCCAAACTGGACGAAGAACAACAATTGGCTCACGGACGAGCCATTGAATACGTGGTATGGGGTGCGCACGAACCCTGCTGGACGGGTGATCCACCTCGAGCTCGGAGACAACGCCCTAGGTGGGCGGATTCCGTCGTCCCTGGCGGAACTCCACGAACTCGAGGAGCTGGATCTCTACCGGAACCATCTGGAGGGGGAAATTCCACCGGAAATCGGACAACTCTCGAGACTCAAGTATCTCTACTTGAGCCACAATGAACTGGTCGGTTCAATTCCAACCGAACTTGGCCACCTCGACAACCTTGAAAAACTTGATCTTGCGCAAAACAGATTGACGGGGGAGATCCCTCCGGAGCTCGGCCAGCTCCGGCGACTCGAACACGTAGACATAAGTTCCAACGAACTGGCCGGATCGCTCCCACGAGAACTAGGCCACCTCTTCAACCTCGAGTTTCTGGGCTTGGCCCGAAATAGGTTGACGGGCGAAATCCCGGCAGAAATCAGACAGCTCCCGAGACTCGAGAAGGTGACCTTGGAGGGAACCGATCTGGTGGACGATCTGGTGGTGCTCGCTACCCTGTACGAAGCGCTTGATGGTCAACACTGGGCGAACAACACCAAGTGGCTTACCAAGCAACCGTTGAGGGAATGGCACGGGGTGCGGGTATGTGACTCGGGTCGCGTCGTAGGGTTGCATTTAGAAAACAACGGGTTGTCGGGCAGAATCCCACCTCTAGTCGGTCGGCTTTCCGGTCTCAAATCTCTTTCCCTACGCGCCAACAAACTGGGCGGCCGTATCCCGCCGGAGCTCGGCCAACTATCAAACCTAAAGCAGTTGAACTTGAGTCATAACCGACTTGTCGGCCGGGTTCCTCCTGCCCTCGGTCAATTGCAGAACCTCGAATGCTTGAACCTTGCTCGAAACAGCTTGGCCGGCGAAATCCCACCGGAAATCAGTCAAATCGCGAACCTGAGGTCTCTTATCCTCAGCATCAACGATCTAACCGGGCGAATCCCACCCGAACTCGGCGGGTTGGCCAACCTCCAGGAACTCCACCTTGCGGTGAACAATGTTGTGGGAAAGATCCCGCCGGAACTCGGGCAGATAGCGGCGCTCGAACGCCTGTATCTGATCAGCAACGACTTGGGCGGGCCAATCCCAAAGCAACTGGGTCAACTCTCCAATCTCCAAGTGTTGGATCTTCGCGGAAACGAACTATCGGGAGAGGTCCCCCCGGAGTTGGAACAGCTCCCGAAGCTCGAGGAGCTGCGCCTTACCGGAAACGAATTAACGGGCGACCGGGTGGTGCTGTCCATTCTGTACGAAGCCCTTGACGGCCCGAATTGGGCGGAGCGTACGCACTGGATTTCGAGTAGACCCTTGGACCACTGGTATGGCGTGCGCACGGATGACGCAGGTCGGGTGATCGGACTACACCTGCAAGAAAACAGGTTATCGGGGGAGGTCCCGCCAGCCGTCGGCCAGCTCTCCAAGCTTGAATCTCTTGTATTGAGGACGGACGGAATCCGTGGACGGCTCCCCCCCGCGCTCCGACGATTGGCGAACCTAGAATCACTGAACATTTCCGGCACGGAGATCGCCGAACAAATACCTCCAGAGCTCAGCAAACTCCCCAAACTCAAGTCTCTTGTTCTGTCCGGGAACCGACTAGTCGGCCCCATCCCGCCCGAACTCGGTGAACTCGCTTGCCTCAAAACACTCGATCTTGGTAGAAACACGCTGGAGGGGGAGATTCCGCCCCAGCTGGGTGGACTGAAACACCTCGAGCTACTGGACCTTAGAGAAAACAAGTTGGCAGGGAGGATCCCAGAAGAACTTGGCAAGCTCGCGCCGATTTGTGGGGGGCAACTGAGGCGGATGGTCCTGAAAAACAACTGCCTGATCGTTATCGTTCCGGAGAGTCTGTACTGCCTCCCGGACCATCGTCCAAATGACATAAGAGAGGGTAACATCGACCCAGAGACTTCGCCACGTAAAATCGGTCGGCGGCGTATTACAGGAACCCAGGATACCAGATGGGGCCGGGGGGGTCACCAAGAACCCGCTTGAAGAGGGGGGCAACCCTCACCCATCCCAGCGCTTGCACTAAACAAGCGGATAGTGCATAATGTGCGTTGCCAAGCCTCGAGACTCTCTCAAGGCAACCAAGAGTCTTATGCGCACGACCGCTGCGATGCGGAGAGAGACAACCGAAGATGCCAGACGATCAGGGTAAGCGCGGCGATAGCGAGGACGGCGAACAGAAACCGGAGGAAACCTCCGAAGACGAGTTTGATTGGTCCGAGTTTGATAGGGAGTTGGAGGAAGACGACTTCGATTGGGGCGATACGGAGCTCCCCGAAGAACTAGAAAAACTCCTGTTGACCGAAGATGAAGAAGACCACCTGGACTCGGGAGACAACCCTGACCCGCTAGATGACATGCCGGCCTCGGCGGACAGAGACGACGAGAGAGCAGCGACTACTGGTCTTGTTTCTCCCGACCCCGAGGCGCGACCGGCCTCCGAAGACCCGCAACCGGGTGAAGAACGTGTGGGGGCTGATGATGCGGAACTAAGGACACCCACTACCGGCGGGAACGGCTCTGGCCTGGAAACCGACGATTACTTGGGGGACCGCGGCGGACGCGCGACGGATGACACGGAATCTGTGGGAGCTGGGATCGGCGCTGCGGGATCAAGGAGACCGGATGGCCGAGGCCGTGAGTCACGGCGAAAGGGCGGAGCGCGAGGAGCCCAGGGCAGGCGTGATCGTGCTCCCGCCAGTCCAGGGAAAGCAACGCCGTCGAACTCCGGGACGACGCAGGCCACCGCTCCTGCATCTGAGCGGGAACCGTCGCGGGCGCGGGGCGTCTCGCGGGGTCCGTGGCTGTGGGCTTTGGGTTCGGGGTCAGTCCCCGTATGTATAGCGGCGTATCTGTTGGATGTCCGTGGTTTCTTGGTAGGGCTGCCGGCAATCTGGTGCAGCATCGTCATGTTTGCCTACGGATTCCTCTTCTTGCGAGGAATCGAGGGAGACTACTCGGAAGCCAGGGGCGACAGTTTCTATTATTTGGGACTCATGTTCACCTTCGTGTCTCTCCTTGTCGCACTGGTGTCGTTTGGGTCACTCCAAGGCGTGGGCTTCGATCTTGGCCCGATCATTCAGAGTTTCGGTGTGGCACTCATCACCACCTTTGTACCGGTCCCGGTTTTCTGGACAAGTGGACGGCCTAAACATCAGGCCACCTTGCGGCTGAGCTTCTTGCGGGCACGGGTCGGGGTTATGTAGCCGTGCCGCTGGAGGAGCCAGCCGTTGTTGTAGCGTTCGATGAAGGCCCCGATCACCGCTCTGGCCTCCTCGAGGGTTTCGAAGTCGTGCAGATGGATGCACTCCTCCTTGAGCGTCCGGAGGAAGCGCTCGGCGACGCCGTTGCACTCCGGCTCGCCGACGTAGGCGGGTGTGGAGCGAATGCCGAGCCACTTGATCTCGGCCTGGAACTGCTTTGCCCGGTACTGGGAGCCCCAGTCGTGCCGCAGACCGAGACCCAGGGCGATCGCCTTGCCGAAGCCGCCCATGTGGTTCCGCACCCCCTGGCGGACCGGCTCCAGCGCCGCCCAACGGTCGCCCGTCTTCGCAACGTGCCAGCCGACGACGTCCGAGGTGCAGTGGTCGACGGCCGCGAAGAACCAGCACCAGCCCTCCGCCTTCGTCCAGAACCGCGACGCGTCCGTGCCCCAGAGCTCGTCCGGCCTCCCGGTCCGGATCCGGCCGCTGTGGGTCCGGTCCCCGCGGGCATGGCCGCGCCGCACCGGCACCAGCAGCCCGTGCTCCCGCATCAGCCTCAGCACACGGTTCTTGCCGACCCGGATCCCCCTGGCCGCAAGCCGCACCTTCACCTTCCGGTGGCCCTCGCCGAGGAACGGACTCGTCTTCAGCACCGTCCGGATCTCTTCCGCCAGCTCTTCGTCACTCAGTGCCGTCTTCGGCCCGCGCTTCCCCGGCACCCGACGATCGGACTCCGGAGGTCGCCCCCGCAACGCGTACACGCTCGAACGCGCCACTCGCCACGCCTCGCACACCATCGTCAGCGGGTACGGCCGCCTCGTCGCCGGACTCACCCGCCCAAGCGCCTCAAGAGCTTCCTCAGCTCGTCCCCGTACCCCCTTTTTTCAAGAAGCTCCGCCTGCAACTCGACCCGCATCGTCATCTCCCCCAGCTTCGCCCGCGTCCGCATTAGCTCGCCTCCCGGCCGGTTCTTCTTCTTCAGCCCCTCCTGGCCCCCTTGAAGGACTCCCGCCGCCACCGCTCCAGCTCCGGCGGCGCTACCCGAATCTCCCGGCTCACCTCACCCATGTCCTCCCCCCGCAGCAGCCGCAAGACCACCTCCACCTTCCGCTGCGCGCTCCACCGCTTGGGGAGACCGGCCCGCCTCCCCACGCTGCCCGCGCCGTCCCGTTCGTCCGTCCTCCGCGACATCCCCTGCCTCCTATCTCTTGAACCCCGGATGGGTTGCTAAACCACTGTCCAGAGAAATCGGGGGCACTATACCTTCCTCGGTATGGGTGGTCGCGTATGGATGGCGATGAAGGACGATCCGATCCCTAACGAGCTGGACACGGAGGTCGCCCGTTTGACCCAGCAGACCACGGCGGCAACTCGTGAGATGACCAAGTTCATGGAGGCCCTTCGAGAATCAAACAAGGAGGCCGCCGGGATCGGTGAGCAGATGAAGGTGTCTCGGGGCGCGGTCAATGGCCTAAGCGAAGAACTACGTCGCACCAGAGGAGAACTTGATCAGGGCGTGCGCCAGCCGTTACAGAAACTGGCCACGGAAGTAGCAGCGGCGGGGGAGGAGGCTACGGGTCTCGACAACCGCGTTGAAAACCTTCAGGGAGTGACCGAACTCGTAGATACCAACCTCAGAACTCTTTCCCACCGAGCCGACACAGCCACAGATGCTGTCGATCAGCTGAATGTCACCGGAAGATTGGTCGGGGAAGTGGAGGAAAAGGTGCAGGCGTTGTTTGCGGGTCTGAAACGCGCTGGCAGCTCGATCTTCGGACAGGCCAAGACAAGCCAGCTTGCCTGGGAGGCAGCCGCTGCATCGTCGGAAGGTGTGATGGCCGACGTCGAAGGTTTTGGGAGCCATATCAAGCAGGCGTCAACCACTCTCACCAACACAGTCGAGCGAGCCAGAGACCGAGTTAACGCGGATGTCGAGGATCTAGGGAGGCAGTCCGGGGAAGTAAGCGATCTGGCAGGTCAGTTCGCGAACAGGGTTCAAGATGGGTTGGCGGGAGTGACGAGAGTCAGCGAATCAGCTGCCAAGCTCGAGCATGGCACCACTCAGATACGAGAACAGGTAGACAACGCGCGCCGAAATATGGAGACCATTAGTACGGAATTGTCTGAGGTCGGTACTGCGTTCCGAGCTGCAGAGAACAAAGCTGTCCAGGCTGTTGGCGCTTTGGATCGGGTGGGCAACAGCGCCGCCAGCGCGACTCAGGAATTGAATCGCGAAGTGGAGCATTTGAAGCGGGTGATGAAAGCGCTCGGGGGCGTGACGCAAACGCTCACGGGCACGACGAGAGGTCTGGGGAGACGTTTCGGGTTCTTTTGGCGACGTCCAACGAAGAGGAGCAAATGACCACCATCCACATCAAAGGGTAGCCACACGTGCTTCCTCATCATCAACGTCAATTCCGGCGTGGACTAGCGCTCGGAATGACGGTAGCCGAGACGTTCACCGTTATCGTTTTCATCCTCTTGTTGGCTTTCGGGGCACTCATTCTACAGGAGTATGCGCAACAGAAGGCCGCACTAGACGCCGCGCAGAATGCCGAAGAGCGAATTGCAGTCGCCCTTCTCGACTTGAAGCAGGCCCAAGCTGAGAGCGAAGAGGCACGTGAACGGGCGGCCTACCTCGACAACGAACTAAGTCGGTTACAGGGCGGGAGGGGCGTCGACCCTCCACCGTGTTGGCTCTCGGGAGGAGCCGCACAACGCATGTTCCGGATCGACTTGACCGCTGATGGGTTCCGCCTGTACCGCACAGAAGTTCCGGGACGGGCCAACGACCGGTACCTGCAGTATGCCGAGGAGATCGTTCCCGGGCATGAGTACACGCCCGCCGAGTTCAGCGAGGTGACACGCCCGCTCTACGAGAGCAGCGTTCGATCTGGATGCAGACATTGGATCGAGCCCGTAGATCTCACGGGAACAGACAAGGATCTCTACATCGAGCGACGAAACCAACTCTCGCGCCACTTCTGGTTTAGGGAATCCGACATCCGGTGAGTTTGAGGTACGTCCTTTTTTGCCGTCGGGGAGGGGGCACTAGCCAACCCTGAGATCAGGTCAAACCGGCCATGCGGTCCAACAATCTTTGGCTCTCTCTCAGATCTTCCCTGTAGTCGTTGATTCGGTCACTGACAGCATCAAGGTCGTTGGTGTCCATGTCGTGAGCTAACGCCTCGGCTCCCAGTGTTGCCAACGAATCCAGGTCTTGGCTAAGCCTCTCCAACTCTCTCCAGAAGTCTTGCGTCTCTCCGTCGAACATTTGAAAGCGGTTACCGAGATCCGATTCAGCGATCCCCTCGAGTCTCGACAGTTCGATGATGCCTGCCATTTCCTTCCGTAGACCGCGCAACCTCCTTAATCGATGTTCCAGATGCTGGAGGATCTTACGCTTGGCTTTGGCCCGATCCCGGAGCGCACCTAACGCCTCGTTAAACGCGTCCAACAGTTTCTCGGCACGCCTCCGGTTTATGTCCTTTACTTCGTCCGCCGGGTCCTCACTGAGCATCTCCAACCAGCTGACAAGTTGGGCCGACGCTTCCCGGCGGCCCTTCTGAAGCGCCTCTCGTTCCTGCCTGGAGCTTCGGTAGGCAGATCGCTTTTGGAGCTTGAGTTCGTTCTCGCATCGTTCAAGCTTGTCGGTGAAGTCTTCCAGGAGCTGATGGGGACCCGCGCCCCCAATTTGGTCGTCCTCCGTCAGTAGGGTTGGCTCCCACCTAATGTGTGAAGAGACAAAACCCGCAGCGGTGGCCGCCAACAGCAGCCCCCCAGGCACCGCTGGGCCGAAAATGAGAAGCCCGAGGCCGAGAACGCCGGTACCAGCCATGAGAAGGCGCACTAACGTTGCGCAGTCACTTGCATGGAACATCCTGGACCACTAGTCACGATCCCCTCCTATCGGAGATGGTCTTGCCGTGCGTAACCACCCCTGTGCTTATACCCTGTATGCTTACATTGTGGTGTTAGCACGGTTTACCGGAAGCTAATGCCTGGGTGCGACTTCAGCAGCGCTGCCCTGGGTTACGCCCCTCCGCCAGAGAAATGGGACGCACGGTGTACGCCAATGTAGCTTCCGAGGCCCGTTGCCTTAGCGGATCCGCGAATACTGGTGGTCTTTTGCGGATCTGGCTTGAACCACCCCTTGAGTGAGAGCATGCGATGGTGAGTAGCGGCATGAGAGCGGCCGGGCACGCCATGTGGCGTGCGACAGGTCTCGAAGTTCAACGGGGACCAAGTATGATCCGCCCTTGTGCATATTTGCATGAAGGAAGCGGATGGCCGCATACTATGCGGCCGCCCGTGGGTGGAGGTCACTCGTGTGGTCACGCGTTCGAGGCACTCGCACCCAGACCCTCAGTTTGATCCGTAACGGTCCCCAGATGGCAACTGTGACGCAAAGGCTGGCTGTTAGCGCGTATTGGTGGCGTCCAATCCGTTTGCAGTCGTTCCCCGTCTGGCGTTCCGGGTCGGCCCCGTGACGACTCCGAGTTTGAACTAGGATGAGCGCCGACGACCGCGCGGTGCTAAGGGCGCTTTATGAGGCGACCGACGGCCCGAATTGGCTCAAGAGCTCCGCTTGGTTGACAGACAAACCGCTGGGCGCATGGCATGGCGTGACTACCAACCACGGAAGAGTGATCAAGCTTAACCTCAAAAACAACCGGTTAGTCGGGACCATTCCCTTAGAGCTCGCGCGGCTCTCCTATCTCGTGACTCTTGACCTCTCCAAAAACGCATTGGCGGGGGGAATCCCGCCGGTAATCGGTCGTCTCTCCGCACTCGAAGACCTGTACCTGAGCAGAAACCAGCTGACAGGCCGGATTCCGCACGAACTAAGCCAACTCTCGCTCCTCGAAGAATTGTACCTCGATCGGAACAATCTGATGGGAGAGATTCCTTCTGAACTTGAGCGACTCACGAACCTTGGGTTTCTGAACCTGAAGTACAACCAGCTGACCGTGTACCGGTCCCGGTTTTCTGGACAAGTGGACGGCCTAAACATCAGGCCACCTTGCGGCTGAGCTTCTTGCGGGCACGGGTCGGGGTTATGTAGCCGTGCCGCTGGAGGAGCCAGCCGTTGTTGTAGCGTTCGATGAAGGCCCCGATCACCGCTCTGGCCTCCTCGAGGGTTTCGAAGTCGTGCAGATGGATGCACTCCTCCTTGAGCGTCCGGAGGAAGCGCTCGGCGACGCCGTTGCACTCCGGCTCGCCGACGTAGGCGGGTGTGGAGCGAATGCCGAGCCACTTGATCTCGGCCTGGAACTGCTTTGCCCGGTACTGGGAGCCCCAGTCGTGCCGCAGACCGAGACCCAGGGCGATCGCCTTGCCGAAGCCGCCCATGTGGTTCCGCACCCCCTGGCGGACCGGCTCCAGCGCCGCCCAACGGTCGCCCGTCTTCGCAACGTGCCAGCCGACGACGTCCGAGGTGCAGTGGTCGACGGCCGCGAAGAACCAGCACCAGCCCTCCGCCTTCGTCCAGAACCGCGACGCGTCCGTGCCCCAGAGCTCGTCCGGCCTCCCGGTCCGGATCCGGCCGCTGTGGGTCCGGTCCCCGCGGGCATGGCCGCGCCGCACCGGCACCAGCAGCCCGTGCTCCCGCATCAGCCTCAGCACACGGTTCTTGCCGACCCGGATCCCCCTGGCAGCAAGCCGCACCTTCACCTTCCGGTGGCCCTCGCCGAGGAACGGACTCGTCTTCAGCACCGTCCGGATCTCTTCCGCCCAGCTCTTCGTCACTCAGTGCCGTCTTCGGCCCGCGCTTCCCCGGCTCCCGACGATCGGACTCCGGAGGTCGCCCCCGCAACGCGTACACGCTCGAACGCGCCACTCGCCACGCCTCGCACACCATCGTCAGCGGGTACGGCCGCCTCGTCGCCGGACTCACCCGCCCAAGCGCCTCAAGAGCTTCCTCAGCTCGTCCCCGTACCCCCTTTTTTCAAGAAGCTCCGCCTGCAACTCGACCCGCATCGTCATCTCCCCCAGCTTCGCCCGCGTCCGCATTAGCTCGCCTCCCGGCCGGTTCTTCTTCTTCAGCCCCTCCTGGCCCCCTTGAAGGAACTCCCGCCGCCACCGCTCCAGCTCCGGCGGCGCTACCCGAATCTCCCGGCTCACCTCACCCATGTCCTCCCCCCGCAGCAGCCGCAAGACCACCTCCACCTTCCGCTGCGCGCTCCACCGCTTGGGGAGACCGGCCCGCCTCCCCACGCTGCCCGCGCCGTCCCGTTCGTCCGTCCTCCGCGACATCCCCTGCCTCCTATCTCTTGAACCCCGGATGGGTTGCTAAACCACTGTCCAGAGAAATCGGGGGCACTATAACCGGTACCGTGCCCCCCGGTCTTGCCGACATCGCAGAGGTGTCGGGCAATAACCTGTCCGAAGGTGCGACCGATACACCGGAGGGTGGTGTCACCGACGAAGGCTGGGCCCGGGACACCATTGGTCGTGCATCCGAAGCGGGTCAAGGACAGGCGCCGGTTGATGACTACCGCACAGCGCTACGCGCTCTTTACGAAGCTACCGCCGGATCCAACTGGAAGAATAACGACGGCTGGTTCACTGACAGGCCGCTCAATGAATGGTATGGTGTGCGGACCGACGGGAATGGGCGGGTGATTGAGCTTCGCCTCGGAAACAATGGGCTGGTCGGCAGGATCCCACCGGAAATAGGTGAGCTCTTGACGCTCAAGATGCTAGTTCTAAGCAAGAACAGGATTTCCGGTCCACTCCGCGCCGAGGTAGGCAAACTCGGCAACCTCGAGTCACTTCACCTCTCCGGAAACCAGGTGGCGGGAGAGATCCCACCGGAGCTGGGCCGCCTTAAGAACCTCAGGTTTCTCTACCTTGGCCGAAACCGGCTGACAGGCAGCATCCCCCCGGAAATCGGCCAGCTCACCAAGCTTGAGCAGCTGCACCTTTCCGGAAACAAGTTGAGCGGAAGAGCACCAATGGAACTAGCCCAGCTGTTCAACCTCCGGTCTCTTCGATTGGCTAAGAATCAGCTGGTAGGAGGAATTCCTCAGGAAATCGCCCGCCTCCCCAACTTATCCTGCGATCTCCCGATGAGCGAAACCGGTGTCGATGTACCGCCGGATGAGTCGTCCCGGCGAGAGCCACGTTCCGCTGAAGAATCGGAATCCCCGCCAGCTAGCCGTGATTTGGCATCGGACCCGTCACCGCCCCAACCGGCGGAGGAGCTGATTGCGGGTAGCGACGGCGATTCACCCGAGGACGATTCTAAGGGCGAAACACGATCCCGGGGTGCGCGGAAAGCACCGGCCGCCTCCAAGCCTCACGGTCCAAACGCGGATGCCGGCGAGTGTGAAGCGTTGACGGCCCTGTACAACGCCACCGACGGCCTCAATTGGAAGCGCCGCGACAACTGGCTCTCGGACAGTCCTCTCGGCAAATGGCACGGCGTGCGAACGGACGATGCAGGTCGAGTGATCCGGCTCAGCCTAGGAAAGAACGGTTTGACGGGGGAAATACCGCCGATCTTGGGTCAGCTGTTGAAGCTCGAATCCCTTGATCTATACGGCAACGAATTGAAGGGGGAGATCCCCGCCGCGCTGGGTCAACTTTCGAATCTGGAGGTCATCTACTTGAGCATGAATCAACTCACGGGAGAGATTCCTCTCGAACTGGAGCGACTCTCCAAACTTGAGACATTAGATCTCTTCCAAAACAGACTGACAGGGGAGATCCCGTCAGCACTTGGCCGCCTCTCAAACCTCGTATAGTGCCCCCGATTTCTCTGGACAGTGGTTTAGCAACCCATCCGGGGTTCAAGAGATAGGAGGCAGGGGATGTCGCGGAGGACGGACGAACGGGACGGCGCGGGCAGCGTGGGGAGGCGGGCCGGTCTCCCCAAGCGGTGGAGCGCGCAGCGGAAGGTGGAGGTGGTCTTGCGGCTGCTGCGGGGGGAGGACATGGGTGAGGTGAGCCGGGAGATTCGGGTAGCGCCGCCGGAGCTGGAGCGGTGGCGGCGGGAGTTCCTTCAAGGGGGCCAGGAGGGGCTGAAGAAGAAGAACCGGCCGGGAGGCGAGCTAATGCGGACGCGGGCGAAGCTGGGGGAGATGACGATGCGGGTCGAGTTGCAGGCGGAGCTTCTTGAAAAAAGGGGGTACGGGGACGAGCTGAGGAAGCTCTTGAGGCGCTTGGGCGGGTGAGTCCGGCGACGAGGCGGCCGTACCCGCTGACGATGGTGTGCGAGGCGTGGCGAGTGGCGCGTTCGAGCGTGTACGCGTTGCGGGGGCGACCTCCGGAGTCCGATCGTCGGGTGCCGGGGAAGCGCGGGCCGAAGACGGCACTGAGTGACGAAGAGCTGGCGGAAGAGATCCGGACGGTGCTGAAGACGAGTCCGTTCCTCGGCGAGGGCCACCGGAAGGTGAAGGTGCGGCTTGCGGCCAGGGGGATCCGGGTCGGCAAGAACCGTGTGCTGAGGCTGATGCGGGAGCACGGGCTGCTGGTGCCGGTGCGGCGCGGCCATGCCCGCGGGGACCGGACCCACAGCGGCCGGATCCGGACCGGGAGGCCGGACGAGCTCTGGGGCACGGACGCGTCGCGGTTCTGGACGAAGGCGGAGGGCTGGTGCTGGTTCTTCGCGGCCGTCGACCACTGCACCTCGGACGTCGTCGGCTGGCACGTTGCGAAGACGGGCGACCGTTGGGCGGCGCTGGAGCCGGTCCGCCAGGGGGTGCGGAACCACATGGGCGGCTTCGGCAAGGCGATCGCCCTGGGTCTCGGTCTGCGGCACGACTGGGGCTCCCAGTACCGGGCAAAGCAGTTCCAGGCCGAGATCAAGTGGCTCGGCATTCGCTCCACACGCCTACGTCGGCGAGCCGGAGTGCAACGGCGTCGCCGAGCGCTTCCTCCGGACGCTCAAGGAGGAGTGCATCCATCTGCACGACTTCGAAACCCTCGAGGAGGCCAGAGCGGTGATCGGGGCCTTCATCGAACGCTACAACAACGGCTGGCTCCTCCAGCGGCACGGCTACATAACCCCGACCCGTGCCCGCAAGAAGCTCAGCCGCAAGGTGGCCTGATGTTTAGGCCGTCCACTTGTCCAGAAAACCGGGACCGGTACACTCGAGAACATCGATTTGAGCAATAATGAGCTTTCGGGGGAGATTCCAGCTGAATTCCAACAATCTCCCCGGTGCGAGTCAGCGGATTTCTCCGCCAACAACCTAGCGGACATACATCTGGAACGGGCGAACAGTAGCCAATGACCGTCTTGTTGGATTTAATCAATTCAGAGTATTTCGTTCTCATTTACTGCTTAGTGATTATCGAGTGTTTTGTGTTTTTTGTCGGGTTGTTGGTGTCCGCCTTGCGCCGACTCAGCGACGCTGACGAGCAAACGTCACCGGATACATCCACCGCCGCACATCCTGTCAATCTTGACTCTTATCAATTCTATCAAGCCGTTCCCAACCTCCTCACGGGTTTGGGGATACTCGGGACCTTTTTGGGTCTCGTCGGCGGGGTCTCGGAAGCCGGCACCCAATTCGCGGCTGACCCAGATTCGGCCATCGACTCGCTACTTGAAGGTGCCGCATTGGCTTTCTGGACGTCGGTCGTCGGCATCTTTCTGTCGATTGTGTTCACTTTGATTGAAAGGACGAACCTGCGCCCGGTTGTCGATCGACAGCGGGGGCGGGCCGAAGACCTTCGCCAAAACCAATTCACGCGCTATCTGGGTTCCTTGGTTCGGGAGGTGAAGGAGGTGTCCCGGAACGCTTCAACCGCTGCTGAGCAATTGCAGGAAGTTACCGGCCAGTTCAAGAGTTTCAGGGACGAGTTCAAATGGGGAGAACTCGAAGCAATACTTGATAGTGTGCTCGAGAACCTGAGCAAAGAGATAGCCGGCCTCCGGGCGGATCTAGAGGGTGCCAACCAAAGCGTGATGGACTCCACCATGGAGCAGTTTGCGGCCGCACTAGATGAACGCGCTGGATTGGAGTTCAAAGGGCTGGCGGAGACCATTACCGGGCTCGATCAAGTTGTAGCGCAGGCCGCCCAAGAGCTGGTCGATCGCCAAGAGAATATGGAAGAGAGTCTACGGCAAACCCTCAGCGAGTTGGTGTCTGAAATGGACCGCGCGTCTAGTAAGGTGGCCTGGAAGCTGCGGGTGGCCGGGAGTGCGGCCGTGGACAGGATTTCAGAGGCAATCTCCGGGGTGGCGGGAGATCTTGAATCTGCAGTCGCCACCATCAGTGACGCGGTCCGCCTCAGCGAGCGCTCCCTCGGCTCGCTAACGTCGTTTGTCGACCAGGCCGATGGTCTCTTCGAGATGATCAGAGAGACCCAACAGAAGACACGGGATTCGATGGGTGCCATTCAACAAGCAGTAGACACATCCCGGGTATCGACAGATCGGCTTGCTAATTCTCTGCGGGACGTGGACCAGGTGGCAGCGCGTGCCGGAGAGCTTGTCATCGATAGCTCGGAATTGCTTTCTAAGTCTCAAGATTGGAACCGCGTGATGATCAACCTCTGGAAAAACTATGAAGAACGTTTCGAAGGGATTGACGAATCGCTTGCGGAGGTCTTCCAGGGTTTGGACGAAGGCCTCCAGCAGTACCGTAATCAGGTGGAAGATTTTGTCAGGACACTTGACCATAAGTCTGCTGTCGTGGTGGAGAGGCTTAGCGGGGCCGTGTCAGAGCTCCGTGAAGTAGTGGAAGAACTCATAGACGAAATGACCCGCGACAACCAGCGGCAATGACCAACGTGCGAATGCCAGCCGGCGGACCGACCCAGGAAAGCGGGGGTAGCTACCTAGCCAACGTGAGCGACCTGATGGCCTCGCTGCTATTCGTATTCATCCTAATGTTGGCCTTTTTCGCTCACCGTTTCGCGACGGACACGGCGGATCTGAGAGCGGAGAGCAGCACTCTTCAAGAGATGCTTGGCGACATCGGGGAACAGCTGGAGGACCGCGGGATAGAAGTAACGGTGGTTCCCGAGCAAGGAGTTCTTCGTTTTTCGGAAAACGCGATTGGTTTTGAGTCCGGTGCCGAGTTTCCGCTCACGCAGCATGGCGACAATGTGGGAGCACTCGCGACAGTGCTGATGGAGGTGGTGCCACGTTACCTCCCTGATGAACCCTCGCCAACGATACCCCTGACGGAGAACGCGCAGGCGAGGCCAAGTTATTGCGGTCCTCCCGCCGACCTACCGCTGGCAACTCGCGGTGAGGATCCGGTGGATTCGCGAGGGTGGTTCGTAGAGACCATCCTCATCGAAGGGCACACCGACAATGTGCCTGTAACCGGGGGCACCCGGTTCCGAAACAATCGGGAGCTCTCTTCCTTCCGGAGCGCGCGTGTTCATGAGATGCTCGCTCAATGTGAACCAGGACTGGAGACACTCCTCAACACTGGGGGCTTTCCGATTCTCGCATCAAGCGGGTACGGCGAGGTCAGGCCCATTGATGATGATCTGGATGGTCTTGATCGAAACCGCCGAATTGATCTTAGGTTTTTGATGGAACGGTTGGATCTTGAGGGAACACAGGATCTAGTCGGTCAAATGCAAGACGAGATCACGAAATCCCTTGGGGAAAGACTCCGTTGAACTCTCGTCCCAGGGGGCGTTCCTCGGGCAAGAAAGGCAATCTGCGCGAGGCACTTAGAGACTACGGATTCCGCGTCCGCGACAAAGCTTGGTACCCGGAACACATGATCCGGGTTGAGAGCACCCTCCTTACTGGGTTCGAGCAGTTGCCGTCAGCATCCGACCGGTTGGATCTCTATCAAAAGGTTCTCGAAGCATGGACTCAACGAGCATCTAAAAGCCTCAAGCTGCGTTTGTGGCGCCGCGTTCCGTGGGTCCTCTTTCATCGCGCCGAGGCAGGAACGGGTGTTACCCAGGGTACGTGCTTGGCGGATGACCCAGAGTTCCTAAATGCCTTTCTGGACTGGCTTCCGGGCGACGTAAGCGGCCGCGCTGTATTGCGTCTATTACGCGAATTCCTGCGCGAGTACCCTTACGGAAAACGATCCTTCGACAGCATACGGAGGTGCCTCCGGGATGTGCTGGTGGAGTCCGAGGCTCAAAGGTTGTCTGAGTGGTACGCAAAATGTGTACAATTTCATTTCCTAGACGAAGATGGCGGCAGATTATTCGTAATGGACGCGCTCAGCAGCCGCGACCCCCTTGAGGACTACCTCGCTGGGGCCACATTCTCGCAACCCCAGTTGACCCGGAGCGGGTTCCTTCGCCAAGGAATCCACCGAACGCTCCAACATACGGGGCGTTCCCGAATCTCCGGGACGCGCCTGACCCGCCTCATTGAGTTACTCCATCTTGGTGGTGAACTGCGCTTCACGGATCCTGATTCAAGAGAGATCATTGCGACCGGTCTCTTGACCCCGTTCAAGAACACGGCCCCGCCGTCTAACGATCTCCGGGTTCTGAAGAAGTTTCTTCGGAAGTGGTACCGGCACCCACGCACGCCGGACGGGAAGATTAGATGGCGCGGCGTGGGCCAGGACATTCAGGGCATCTACCTACGTTGGCTGGTTGGTGACACCCTTTCCGCCTTCTTCAGCCTTATAGGCGGTAAAGCGGATGATAAGCACTGGAAGTATCGCGAGGCGTTTTGGATGGCCTTCTATAACGCCGGGCACATCACGGACGCGTGCTTCGTGCTTGGCGACCTGGCGAAGCGCGACGTCTCCAAATACCCAGAGATGCGGAAGGCTCCCCTCGCGGATCTCTACGGCGGTCAGGCCGGACACTCGGTTCTTCTGTTTCGAGTCGGCAACCTGATTGTCGGAGAGTGGAGCCACAGCGGCAGTTGCCGCATCTGGAGAGGCTCCAATGAGAACGCTCCCAAACTGCATCTATACGGCCGCCGCAGGTACTACACCCGAAAAAAGCTCTTACAACGTGAAATCCCGACAGGCGGGGCAGATCACGTCATACGGCACGATGGCAGCCCAACAGGCAGCTGGCAGAGGAAAATAGCCTACATACTCTCCGCCAGGGCGGGCGCGTACGTGTCCAGCGACGCTTATTTCCCGAAGGATTTGAGGTGAGCGTGTTGCCGCGATTCAAGGACACAGCCGATGCGCTCGTCGTGACCTTGGACAGGGTGCCCGTCAGAGAATGGACTCGGCAGACGCCTGAAATCCCCGGACTCGGTGTTTTCATCCGGTTGTTGAACGAAGGCGTGGCGGAGGAAACAGGCCAGGGTAGCCTCAAGGTCCGTTGGTCGGCTGTGGCGAGCTTGAGCCCGGACGAGCTCCGCTTCACGGAACTTCCACCTTCCTGTCCCTTCGTGTTGTGGATCAACTGTTCAGGTTCGTTCTCCGACGCGGACCGATATTTGCGCTACGGATTCGAGCATGAACACCAGAACGTACCGGACTGGGAGCGTACTGGGGCGTGGCTAAGGGTAGGACGAAAGACCTTCACTCTGCCTCGAGAGATGTACGAAACGGTCATGGCAATCGACAAGTTCAACCGGGAAGAGGGCGATCTTGAGTCGAACCTCCGGGGGTGGGCCCACATCCTCGAAACACTGCCCGAAGATTCAAGACCTGACGGCTACCTGAATAACATCCGTCTAGCGTCGGCATCGGCCTTCCGGCTGGAGACCTTCACCGAGAACGGGGAGGATCAACTTAGACCTGTCTTGGGTTGTTTCCGGCAGGACGTGACCGTTACGGGCGAGAGCAAGACGGTGTTCGAATCGGTGCTTGACGACCGGGAGGAAAAAGGGTTTCAGAAACTCTTTGGGAGGAGGGCGAGTGTGGCGCGCCGTTACTCATTGGGTCCCGGACACTTCGTCTTGCTCGAGGATCGGGTTAAAGAAGCCTTGGAGGTCGTTCACGAAAAACAGAAAGCGCCGCCGCACGAACGCGAGACCTTCCTAGACAATCCGCAAGCCTTCTTGCGCACTGCGATCCCCGATGAAGTCGCAGTTGACGAGATATTCGATGATGCGGGGCTAAGCGACCGGGTAGTCGGGGTCGCTGCCTGGGCCGAAAAGGATATACCTGTACAACCCCGCGAATCCGTCGGGTTTTTCCCCGATAGTGAGTCACCAGAAGAGGAGTTTGGCCTGAATCTTGCGGATGGATTCCCTCCGTTGAAGGGCGCCTCCGTCGAATACAAGGTCCTCGAGATAATCGAAAACCTGTATGACGTCGAGTATGGGGAGGCCCGGAAGCTGGATCGCCCCTCCCTCAGTGAACTGAAACCTGCACTCGCTCCGAAGACAGAATTGATGGAACATCAGGAGGAGGCCCTAGAGTGGGTCGTGGAACACTGGGAAAAAGGGAGTCGCGGCGTTCTGCTGGCCGACGACATGGGCCTCGGCAAGACGCTCCAGGTGCTCGCCTTCTTGTCCTGCCTGCGCCAACATCCGGAGTACCGGACCAACCACCCCTTTCTCGTGGTTGCTCCAGCGGGCCTACTCCGGAATTGGCGGGCCGAGCATGATCAACACCTATCGGGGATTGGGCTTGGCGGCGTAGTCGAAGCCCACGGAGGGGGGCTAAAGAGTCTGAAACGCCGAGCTCCAGGGTCGGTGGCCCGAAACGAACTTGTTTCTGGCGAAGCAACACTCGACCTCATACAGCTCCGCAAAGCCGCTTGGGTCCTAACGACCTACGAAACTCTGCGAGATTATCAACACAGTTTTGGAAGAATCGAGTGGAGTGTGATCATCCTCGACGAAGCACAGAAGATCAAGAATCCGGCAACAAAGATGACCGATGCCGCTCTCGCCATGAACGCGGGATTTTCCATCCTCATGACGGGGACGCCCGTCGAAAACCGCCCCGCTGACATTTGGCCGCTCTTGGACCGGGCGGAACCCGGAAGCTTCGATTCTCTACGGGATTTCAGCCGCAAATATGAGGCACCCGGGAAAGAAGGCGATACGGCTCTGATGGCGCTGAATCGTGTCCTTCTCGAGCCGTCGCCGAATCCACCCTACACCCCTCGGATCATGCTACGCCGCATGAAGGAGGAACTCCCGGGCACAAGACTCCTTGAGAAGCGAGAGCACAGGCATGTGATCGATATGCCGCCGAGGCAGGCGCGTGCCTATACGGCCATTGTGAACCGGCCACGGAAACCGGGAGAAGTGTTGGCTGTATTGGGCGATCTTCGTAGTACCTCGCTACACCCCTATGATCCTGGGTTTAGAGCCCAGGGGTCGGGTTTGGCCGCCAACGGTCATGGCATGGATGACTTATACATCGCCGATTCGGCGCGGCTATCCAAGGCGTTCGAGATTCTGAGAGATATTCGGGAGGCAGGGGAAAAAGTTCTGATGTTCGTGGAGGTCAAGGCAATGCAGAACTTCCTCATCGGTGCGCTTCGGAGAAAGTTCGATTTGCCCAACGATGTCTTGTTGATTAACGGCGCGACCCCGGGGCCGCTCAGGAAGAAGCATGTTGACGCTTTCCAGCGCAGGCAGGGGTTCGACGTAATGCTATTGTCCCCTCGCGCAGGCGGCGTGGGGCTGACGCTGACAGCTGCAAACCACGTTGTGCATTTGTCACGTTGGTGGAATCCCGCCGTCGAAGATCAGTGTACTGACCGCGTTTACAGGATCGGTCAGAAGAGGACAGTGCACGTCCACGTGCTCATCGCCCAACACCCGGGACTGGGTAAGGGCAGTTTTGACTGGAAGTTGGATGAATTGCTTGCTGGGAAACGCGGGCGCAACCGAACGGTATTGGCGCCTTCTGGCGTCGCGAAAGGGGACTTGAACAACCTCTACCATGATTGTGTTGGCGTCGCCATGTGACCGGTTCCGGCCGCGATCACTAGCGGACGTTCCTTCGCCTTAGCTGATAGGTATGCGAACCCAGACGTAATGGGTGAGGACGGTAACGTCGGAAAGTACCAGTGGTCCGGACGGCGCAACCAACCAATCGGAACCCGACCCCTCCGGAGAGGCCGCAGGGAATGCAAAATCATCTTCCCGCCCCGGGCGTCCGGTCCCGAGCGTGGCCCGCACCCCGTAGTGAGCTTCGAGTCCGGTCAGTTGGAAGAGGACTGACGCTGTGGGGGTCCACTCTAGCCAAGCTTCATCAAGATCTCTTTCGAAAACCTCGACGTGATTCACCTGCTCAAGGTGATACGAGTAGGACCGGAGGTTAACTCCAACCTTGATGTTGGCTCTACCGACCCGATGACCAACGCCGGTGCGGATTATGACGTTACTGAATGTGAAGTCATTCTCGATGGTCTTCCCCCCGACCGGGATGAGACCACTCGGAGTCTCGGTTGGCTCTTCCGCCTCTTGCCACGTGTCGCTCCACACGGGTTGGAACGCCACGTCAAATCCGTAGGTGGTAAGAGCCCCGACCCTCGCCAGCCCGAATCCAACCTCGTACGCCAAGGTGGTTCCGGGATCGCGGGGAATGTTCTGGATCTCGTAGTTGGGGATCTTGGGATGTGACTTGACGTTGGTCACCACCGACGCCCCCACCCTCCAACCAGGTGAGGCGAGTTTCCGGTCCCACGTGAAGCGAGCGCCCCAGCTGCGTGTCTTGTCCTCATTGTATTCCGTAACGCGCTCGATTGTGGGTTCCACCACCGATAGGGGCGGTGAGTCGAACGCCGGTGGAGGATCGTCCCAGATCACTGTTTCATACAGAACGTCATGCTCCATGGAGACCCGGCTGTGAGCGACTGTAAAGCCGATTCGGTCGCGAATACCATTTCTCCACAGACCAAGTCGCCAGTCAATCGTGGACCCTCGTTGATCGATGCGTACGGCCCTGGGGTATAAGAGGTCGACTCCGTCCATGGCGTCCAGGCCGGACATCGATCCGGCGAATCCGATCGACCACTGCTCTCCGAGTTCTCTTCCGATCAGCCCCCGTGCGTAGAGGTTTCTCCCAGTCGTAGGTGAAAGGAGGCTCCACGCACCCGGCTCGTTCCGGACCTCCTGCAGTGCAAAAGACAGACCGCCGAACCAACTCGTTCCGCGGAAGAGGCCTGTCAGTGGAAGTGTGCGGCCGCCGCCACCGTCGTCGGAGATGCCGTAAAGGGCAAGCGATCCGAACATCGACGAACCTGTAAATAGCGTCCCCTTGGCAGGATTGCTCCACGCGTCTCCCAATGAGTCGTCGATCGCCAGACCGGTACCGGCGAGGCCAAAGCTGGACGACGGTATCATGAGAAATTGATCACCGCTGGCAAGCGGAACCGTCCGAACGTGGATGAGTTGCGCGTGCAGATCACGCGTGATAGCACCTGTTATGGGTAGCAGGATTGCGCCGATAAGAAGGATCGCCAACCAGCCAGTCGTTCTCGCTGAGACCATCATGCATTCCTTTGCCGTAGGTCGTCGATGTTCAACCAAAGAACGCCTGGAGAGCGCGCGGCGTGACGTGTGGGAGGTTCTTTCAACTCGCTGATCGAGTAAATTTGGTGGTATGAACAACGCCACTCGGTGCAGGGCAGGGACGGAAAACTCTTGACGACTCATCGCCACGGCCGGAATAGGATGACGACGGACGATTCGGCGCGACCTTTCAAAGCGGGTTTCGTAGCCTTGGCGGGACTCCCGAACGTGGGGAAATCGACGCTCCTGAATGCGTTGATCGGCGAGCGGCTCGCGCCCGTCACCCGTAAGGCTCAGACGACGCGAAGGAATCTCCGCGGAATCTTCACAGACGAGCACCACCAGGCAGTATTCGTCGATACGCCAGGGATTCTCGAGCCCAGGGATCTCCTGCAGCACTCCATGCGCGAGCAGGCACTCTCGACGCTTACGGACGTGGATGTGGTGGTGACTGTAGCAGCACTCACCGCGCCCCCGAGTATCGTGTGGGCCGTACGGACGGTCTCCAAGCTGACGAAGACCCCGGCGGTCCTGTGTCTGAACAAGCGCGATCGCGTCCCGCGCCAGCGTGTGGAGAAGGTGGTATCGGAACTGGATCACGAAGAGTGGTTGAGTATCCACGTGGTTCGGGCGGATACCGGCGGGGGTGTGCAGGCCCTGCGGCGGGATGTCTTACGAGCACTCCCGGAGTCGCCACCCCTGTTTCCCGAGGACGATCTCTCGGACGCATCGATACGCGATCTGGTTGGGGAGTTGATTCGGGAGGCGTGCCTCGAATCCCTGTCCCAGGAAGTGCCGCACGCAACCGCTGTGGTCGTAGAGGAATTCAGGGAGGGAAGGGAGGAGCAGCCGACCTTCATCTCCGCGAATATCTTCGCGGAACGAGACTCGCAGAAGCGTATTCTCGTCGGTTCCGGGGGCAGGATGGTGCGGAAGATCGGGATGCGCGCACGCCGCAAGATCGAGCCGCTGGTCGGGGGGCGGGTCTACTTGGAACTGAAGGTGAAGATCCTGCGGGATTGGCGCCGACGAGCGAGTGGACTCAGGGCGTTAGGTTTCCCAGTACCGCGTTCGGCGGATTGAGTGAAATCCTCGGTAACGGACCTTGGCGGGTTCGTCGGGAGGGAGAGGAGATGGCCCTAGACAAAGAGTTGCTTGAGATACTCGTGTGCCCGAAGTGCAAGGGTACGTTGGAACACCGGGATGACTCCGACGGCGAATCTCTTACATGCTATGCGTGCCGGCTTCGGTATGAGGTGGAGGACGGCATACCGATCATGCTCATCGACGAGGCAGTAGCCATCTGAGGTCGAGACGCAGATACGGGCGGAGGGCACCGCGCGCCCAGGGAAAGTACGAGAAAGCACGTAGTAGACGGCGGAAGCACCACCACACCGGTAAGGAGCGGCCCACGGTGACGGGCCGGATTCAGGTGATCAGAAGTGGTGCCGCGTTCTTGGTTACCGAATCGGATGGCCCCGATGTCTTTGTTCGAGCAGGTGATCGTGCCGGCGCGCTACAAGGGGATCGAGCCGTCGCCCGCATCGACAGGGTGACGCAGAAGGGCCCCCGGGGCAGCATCCTCAGGATCCTCGAAAGGGGGCACTCTCGCCTCGTTGGAGTCGTCGAGGGAGGTGGGGCGGACCGTACGCTACGGATTCTAACCCCCCGATTGGGCATTGGCAGTACGGAAGTGCGTCTGGGACGACACGACGGGCCGGACCTCCATGCCGCCGGTGACGTCGTCGTAGCGGAGATCACCCGCTGGCCGGAGAATGACTACAGCCCCGTATACGCCGCGGTCGTGGATCGAGTGGGACGGCTCGGGGCACCAGGTGTGGACGCAAGGTCTATCAAGGCCTCCTTCGATCTCCCGGACCGGTTCCCGGCAGATGTCGACGAGGAGGCTGCCGAGCGCCTAGGCAGAGGGCTGGACGAGAGCGAGTTGGCCGGACGTGAAGATCTGCGGACTCTCCGGACGATCACGATCGACCCGGCCGAAGCACGTGACCACGATGACGCGCTCTCCTGGCAGCCGCTCCCGAATGGGGGCGGATGGGTAGGTGTCCACATCGCAGACGTTTCCCACTTCGTCCGCTCCGGAAGCCTCGTCGACGAAGAGGCCCGTACCCGCGGCACCAGCGTTTACTTGGTGGACGGCGTAATCCCGATGCTCCCACCGGCGCTCTCCAACGATCTGTGCTCTCTCCAGCCACAGCAGGACAGATTCGCGCTCTCCGCATTCCTGCACTTCGACACCGACGGAGGAGTGAGAGAAGTGCGATTTGCAAAAACGGTCATCCGGTGTACGCACAAGCTCTCCTACGAGGAGGCCCAGGGGATCTTGGATGGTAGCAGCGAATGTGAAGACCTAGGCCTCGGAGAGGATCTGCATGCCCTCTTGTGGGCGAGCCGGGCCGTGAGGGAGCGACGGCGGTCGCAAGGCGGGCTCGACTTTGAGATACCCGAGCCGGCCTTTGAAATGGATGATGATGGGTGGCCACTTGACGTGTGGCCTCGGAAGAGGTTGGACACCCACAAGATCGTCGAAGATCTCATGATCGCCGCCAATCAGGCCGTTGCTCGCCACATGATTCACCACGGGGTGCCCGCCCTGTACCGGATCCACGATGCCCCGCCGCAGAGCGACCTTGAGAGGCTGCACCTTCTGGCCCGAGAGTTCCGGTTTCACCTACCGTCCCGGAACATTAGGCCGCGCCACCTGCAGGGGATCCTAGAGGCCGTGCGCGAGACACCCGAAGAACCGGTGGTGGCCATGGAGGTTCTCAGATCTCTTGCGAAGGCCCGCTACGCGGCGGCTCCGAGCGAGCACTTCGGATTGGCCACGGACGCATACCTGCACTTCACGTCGCCCATACGCCGTTATCCCGATCTGGTGGTGCATCGCCAGCTCTCGCGTTGGTTGGCGGGTCCCGGAGCTCCCCGTTCACCGCAGAGTACGAGTCTGAAGGAATTGGAGGATATCGCGCGCTTGGCATCCGCTCGGGAGGAGGTCGCCGTCAAGGCGGAGCGTGCTTCCGAAGACGGCAAAAAGGCGGAGTTCATGCAAGGGCGCATCGGTCAGGATTATGAGGCCACTGTCACCTCCATCACCTCCTTCGGACTGTTTGTGCGGATCGACCGCCATGGGATAGAGGGCTTGGTCAGCGTTGAGACGCTCGGTGCAGAGCGTTTTCGATATATTTCCGCCAAGCAGCGTCTCCGGGGGACCCGCACCCGGCAAGAGTACCGGGTGGGCGACCGCTATACTGTGCGAGCCGTTCGCGTCGATCTGGGCGCACGCCAAATCGATTTCGAAATCGTGTGGGCATAGCAGCTCGCGGATAAACCCAAGTCGACAAAGGGCTCCCGCAGCCTTCTATTGGGCCGAATCATCGCTCTACGTAAGAAAAACGAATCGAATGACTGAAATGGAAAAGCACAGGGAACGGGCTGAGGCTCTCCGGGGACGCCTCGATGAACTTCGGGGGTATCTTTGATGTCGCCGGAAAGCAGACCCGGCTAGAAGAACTCGACGAATCCATGGCATCGCCTGACTTCTGGAACGATCAGAATGCAGCGCTCGCCACGATACGCGAGTCACGCCAGCTAAAGCAGTGGACCGAGCCTTGGACCGAGTGCTCGGACAGAGTCGATGGCACTCTCGAGCTTCTGGAGCTGTTCGAGGGAGAAGACGACGACGGCATCGGCTCTGAGATTGAGGCGGAACTCCAAGCCGCCGAAGCCGATGTGGAAGAGCTCGAGTTCAGGAACATGCTTAGCGGTGAAGACGCGCACCGCAGCGCTATCCTCACCATCAACCCAGGGGCGGGTGGCACCGAATCGATGGACTGGGCCCAGATGCTCTTTCGCATGTACACTCGTTGGGCCGAGGCGAGTCAGTATGGCGTGGAGGTGATGGACCTCTTACCGGGGGAAGAGGCGGGCGTGAAATCGGCCACCTTGGAGATCTCGGGCAAGTTCGCCTATGGCTACCTGTCGGCAGAGCGCGGAGTCCATCGACTCGTTCGTATCTCACCGTTCGACTCCCAACATCGGCGGCACACCTCATTTGCTTCAGTGTTCGTGTACCCTGTTGTGGACGACGATATCGAGATAGAGATCAACGAAGAAGACCTCCGGATCGATACCTACCGGGCGTCGGGAGCGGGCGGCCAACACGTCAACAAGACGGACTCGGCGGTCAGGATTACTCACGAACCGACCGGAATTGTGGTTTCGTGCCAGCAGGAACGGAGTCAACACAAGAATAAATCGAAGGCCCTGCGAATGCTGCAGGCCGCCCTATACCAGGCCGCCGTCGAGGAGCGGGAAGCGGAGCGCGAAAAACTCGAGGGTACCAAGACCAAAATCGAATGGGGCCAACAGATTAGATCATACGTCCTGCAACCGTACAAGATGGTCAAGGACCATCGCACCGGAACCGAAATGGGGAACGTGGACGCGGTGCTGGACGGACGCCTAGATCCGTTCATCCGGTCGTTCCTTCAACGCGCTGGAGGAGGTAAGGGGACGTGAACGATCACCCCTGTCCCAGCTGCGGAACCGACCCGGGGCTGCGGGATGGCCTGTGCCTCTCATGTTGGTACGCGTCGGAGGGTCGCCCGAAGACCGTGCGCGACCGCTTTGCGAAGTTGGAGCGTCTGCGGGAGGCCGGATTCCCGCCGTACGGGTACGGATTTGACCGGTCCCACGAACTCGACGAGGCGAGAGCACAGTTCGAGGCTGCGGAGAGCTCCCCGGAGGATGGCGGGGAGGTTCGCGTTGCGGGCCGTTTGCTCTCGTACAGGAACCTCGGAGGGAGTGCATTTGCTCATCTGGGTGACCGCAGCGGGCGGCTTCAGATCCACCTGAAACGGAATCTGCTCGGCGAGGGTGGTTCGTCGCTCATGGATCTGCTCGATCTGGGTGATTGGGTCGGGGTCTCGGGGACGATGTTTCGCACGCGTCGCGGAGAGGTGACGGTGCGGGCGAAAGAACTCATCCTGCTGGCTAAGTCGATCCGACCCCTCCCTTACGGCAAGGAGGAGGTCGCGGAGGATGGAACGCGCGTGGTGCACTCGGGGTTTGCGGACCGCGCCTCCCGTTATCGTCAGCGCTATGCCGACTTGGCCGTCAATCCGGAGATAAGAGAGGATTTCAGGATTCGGAGCCGCGTTGTCTCCGCGTTACGAAGATGGTTGGATGAACGAGATTTCCTCGAGGTTGAGACACCGGTTCTGCAGCCGCTTTACGGGGGTGCGCTCGCCCGTCCGTTCGTCACCGAGCACCACACTCTGGGCGCGACCATGTACCTGCGAATCGCGACCGAGCTCTACCTGAAGCGTCTCATCGTCGGGAATCTAGATCGCGTTTATGAGATAGGGCCCGATTTTCGGAACGAGGGCGTGGACCGCACCCACAACCCCGAGTTCACGATGCTGGAGCTCTATTACGCTTTCGCCGACTATAGGGATGTAATGGAGCTGACCGAACAGATGGTGAGCGATGTGGCGCAGGAGGTGATGGGCACTACTTCGTTTACCTTCGACGGTCGGGAGGTGGAGCTAGCAGCCCCTTGGGAACGGCTCGATTGGACGACGGCATTCGAGGACGCCACTGGCCTGAATCCACTTGAGGGGGAGATCGACCGGCTTCGCGCATGCGCCCGGAAGGCCGGCCGTGAAGACGCGGGTGAGCTTTCCCGGGTACAGCTTCTGGACGCGATATTCGGCCACTACGTGGAGCAACACTTGGTGGATCCGGTGTTTGTGTGCGACCAGCCGATCGAGATGAGCCCCCTGGCCAAGCCAAAACGGGGGAATCCGGCACTCGGCGAACGGTTCGAGGCGGTCGTGTGTGGATTCGAACTCGTAAACGCATTCAGCGAACTGAACGACCCCGTGGACCAGTGGGAGAGGTTCGCCGCCCAGGCCCGTCTCAGAGCGGAGGGTGACGAGGACGCCATGCAGATTGACGAAGACTATGTGCGCGCGCTCGAGTACGGGCTCCCTCCGACGGGAGGCTTCGGGATGGGAGTGGACCGACTTGTGATGTTGTTCACGGGCCGTACGTCGATCAGGGATGTTGTTCTCTTCCCAATGCTCCGCCCGCAGGAATAGTGGGATGACGAGCTCTCGCAGGAGGGGTTCTAGCAGGAGCTTCGAGCGCTTCGTTGGCCGCCGTTACCTGCGTGGTACCGGCCGGCGGGTGTCCCTGTTTGGTGCGCTGCGAAACGTCTCCGGACTGATAATGAGTTTGTTTCGCCGAGGAGATGACCACGTCTTTCGCGGTGTCGACCAGGAGGACGCACGGCTAGTCACCTTCATCACGAACCTCGCTATCGGTGGCGTGGCCGTGGGAGTGATGGCACTCATCGTTGTGATCGGAGTACTCAACGGGCTCCAGGAGAGCCTCCGGGACCGCATCCTGAGCGGGGGTCCGCACGGGCACGTCGTCGACCTCGCCAATGGGATGCGAATGGAGGACTGGCGTCCCGTGTTACAGCAGGTGAGCGAAGAGGATGGGGTGGTTTCCGCGGCACCCTTTGTATACACGAAGATTGTGATCAACGCCGGCGACGCCTTCAACGAGGCGCTGGTCCTGCGTGGGCTCGCCGAGGATCCGGATGCGAGCCGGGCGGTGAGTCTGCGTGAGCACCTTGTGGAAGGCTCAGCCACGCCCTTCTCCACGACGAGATCGGGGGCTCCGGGGTTGATAGTAGGGCAGGGCGTCGCCGACAGGCTTGGGCTCTATCCCGAGAAACGGGTGACTGTGGCTTCGATCCAAAACGCACCGCTCTCGTCCACGGGAGCGTTTGTCCCGAGCATGGCGAGATTCGAGGTGGTGGGCACGTTCAGGACCGGCCTTTACCAGTACGACGATGAGCTGGTCATCGGTCCACTGGAGGCCGTGCAGGAATTAGTCGGCCTCGACGGGGCGGTTACTGGAATCGAGTTCGATGTCCACGACCCCTGGGTTGCGGGGGAGGTGTCGGCCAACCTGGAGAACAACCTGAAGGAGGTACCCGGGGGGCCTTACAGGGTCGAGGGGTGGGAGGAATTGAACGCCAATCTGTTCTCTGCCCTCCGTCTGGAGAAATTGGGGATGGCCGTGGTCCTCGTGCTCATTGTGTTGGTGGCGGCATTTAACATTGTCTCCACCCTTGTAATGATGGTCGCGGATAGAACTCGTGAGATCGGGATCCTTCGAGCGATGGGCGCTACGTCGGGGAGCATCGGGCGGATATTCCGCAACATCGGTCTTTTCATCGGTGGCACCGGGACCGCGATCGGAGGGATACTGGGGGCACTCCTGGCCTTTGCCCTTGGGCATTATGAGTTCATCAGTCTGCCCAGCGATGTGTACTTCATTGATCGCCTTCCGATATCGCTGGCCCCGCTGGATGTGACGCTGATCGTGGTGGGATCCCTGCTGATCTCATGGCTCGCTACGATTTATCCTGCGAAGCGGGCGGCGGCTTTGATGCCTGTTGATGCGATAGCCCGAGAATGAGGGTTGTAAGGGGATGAAGGTCGTAAGGGGATGAGGGTCGTCGAAGCCCGCTCTCTGGTCCGTACTTTCCGCCGGCCAGACGGGAAACCATTGCCCGTACTTAGGGGCGTCAACCTGCTAGTCCGCGAGGGGGAATCCGTTGCGATCACGGGCCCGAGCGGAGCGGGAAAATCCACCCTGCTCCATCTTCTGGGCGCTCTCGAACGCCCCACAGAAGGCGAGGTGTGGCTGGGTGAGGAAGAGCTGTCCCAGCTGTCATCCGACCGAGTTAGTGAGCTGCGCAGTCGATACATCGGCTTTGTCTTCCAGTTTCATCATTTATTGCGTGACCTTACGGCGCTGGAAAACGTATTGGTGCCCCTGCTTGTCTCAGGTAAGGAGAGAGCGTTCGCGGCAGAACGTGCCATGCATTTGCTGGACCAGGTTGGGTTGGCGGACCGAGCAGAGCACCGGCCGCGGCGACTCTCGGGAGGGGAACAACAGAGGGTCTCGGTAGCCCGTGCGATGGCGAACTCACCGGCACTCTTGCTCGCTGACGAACCCAGTGGGAACCTGGATGCCAAGGCTTCTGAACAACTCCATGATCTTCTGTTTGAACTCGTGACACGATCCGGTACTGCCCTCGTCTTAGTGACACACGGACGCGAACTTGCAGAACGGGCGGAACGCGTCATGCGTCTCGAATGGGGTGAGTTGAACCCGCTCAACTACAAAGAGGGAGTTTGGGCGTAAATGGATTGTCAGGGATGCGGTAAGGGCAAGGCTGTGGTCTTCTTCAAGGAGGCGAACAAGGACACCCTTGGCCTTTGCAAGGAGTGTGCGGCTGCCAAAGGGGTGAGGATCGAGATTAGGGGGCCCGTCGGCATCACGCCGGAGTCTGGCCCCAAGGGCGTCCAAAGCACCGCCCCGGTTGCCGCGTCCGAGCCATCGTGTTGTGGCTTTTGCGGTTTACATGTAGAGATGCTCCGGCGCCACGGGCGCCTTGGATGCCCCGAATGTTACACGGATTTCGGCCCTCAACTCGAGGAGATGATGAAGGCGGCACAGGGTGCCCTACATCATGTGGGGAAGGTCTACGTGCCCCCCGACAAGGAGGTGGGGGGCGATGTGGCACGGCGTTCCATCTTGGCGCGCCGTCTGGAACGTGCCATCGAACTGGAGGACTACGAACTGGCAGCGCAGCTCCGAGACGAAATACAGTCGACGGAGGTGAAGGCTTCCGTGGGAGTTCTGCGTACACACCCTGCGATCGAGGAACAGGGCCTCGGGTGGATGGATGGTGACGGTCCCAAGACCGATATCGTGGTTTCCAGCCGAGTTCGAATCGCCCGCAACATCCAAGGTTACGCATTCCCTACAAAGCTGGGGGCTCGCGATCGAGAAATGCTCCTTGAGGTGGCCCGCACGGCCATGGACCGCCCCGGGGCCCTAGGGGATGCCGACTTCTGGGACCTCCCGGAGCTCGGAGAAACGGACAGGACCCTCCTCCTGGAACGTCGTCTGGTCAGCCGGGAATTGGTCAGGGTCCCGAAGGGCAATAGTCCGCCGGGAACAGGGTTGATTGCGGGCCGGGACCGCCCACTAGCGATTATGATTAACGAAGAGGATCATCTTCGTCTGCATACCATCCGGCCGGGGCTACAACTCACGGAGGCATGGCGAGCCCTGGACCAGCTCGACGAGGAACTAGGTGCACGATTGCCGTATGCCTATGACAACAGATTCGGTTTCCTCACCTCTTGTCCCACCAACGTCGGGACGGGATTGCGTTCATCGGTCTTCATTCATCTCCCGGGACTCGTCCTAACCAAGCATATTCGACGTGTGCTCGATGGTATTCGGGAGATCGGTTTCACGTACCGAGGACTTTATGGGGAGGGCTCGAAGATCATCGGCAACTTCTTCCAGGTGTCCAACCAAGTCACGCTGGGAAAGAGTGAGCAGGACCTTATCGAGAGTCTCGAGCAGTTGGTCCATCGCATAATTGGGTATGAACAGCAGGCCAGATCTTACCTGATGCGCAACGCAGAGAGGGTGTTGTTGGACAAGGTGTGGCGCGCCTACGGGTTGCTGCGTCACGCGCGTTACCTGCCTTTCGAGGAGGCGATGAACCTCCTGTCAGGACTACGGCTCGGAGCATCTCTGAGGTTGCTGGATTCTCCGAGGGTGTTGGACGTCAACCAGATTATGATTGGAGCTCAGGCAGCTCACCTCGAGGTATTGGCAGGACGAACTTTGAACGAAAAAGATGCGAACGTGTTTAGGGCAGACTACGTTCGAAGGGTGATGACAGATCTTGAGGAACCGGCTGCTGGAAAAGGCGCGTTAAGACCCGAATGAACGATACGCATGAACTATAATTTCACTGACCGGGTGCGGAGCATCCTGGCCATGGCCAGGGAGGACGCCGTCAAGCTGGGACACGATTACGTGGGCACCGAACACATCCTCCTGGGTCTCATGCGGGAGGGCGAGGGGGTGGCGACCCAAGTGCTCACCCGGATGGGTGTTGAGTCGGAACGAATCGTGGCGCTGGTCAGAAAAAGGGTCAACGAGGGGAAGGGCACAGGAGAGGTCGGCGAGCTTCCCTACACGGGCAGTGCCAAGAAGGTGCTCGAGTTCGCGATGTCAGAGGCTCGGTCATTGCACCACAGCTATGTGGGAACCGAGCACATCCTGCTGGGTTTGCTGCGCCAAAAGGAAGGCCTCGCGGCGGGTGTTCTGGCCGAGGTACAAGTCACCTTCGGGAAGGCGAGGCGAGAGGTGATGAAGATTCTCGGAACCTCGAGCTCAGAGGAGAGTACGCCGGCACAGCCGCCTAGGAAGCGCAAAGAGGAAAAGAAATCCAAGACTCCAGCGCTGGATCATTTCTGTCGCGATATCACTAACCTTGCCAGGGAAAACAGGTTGGATCCGATCATTGGGCGCGCAGTCGAGATCGAGCGGATCATGGAGGTACTGGCGCGACGCAAGAAGAACAACCCGGTACTGATTGGCGAACCGGGGGTTGGGAAGACGGCAATCGTGGAGGGCCTGGCCCAGGCAATCGTCCGCAACGATGTACCGGATGTGCTGGCGGGGCACCGGATTCTGGCCCTCGACATGGCCGCGGTGGTGGCGGGCACGAAGTACAGAGGGCAGTTCGAGGAGCGACTGAAGGCGATCGTAGCGGAGGCAACCAAGACGAAGGGCGTAATCATCTTCATCGATGAGCTACACACACTCGTTGGGGCCGGGGCAGCCGAAGGCGCCATTGATGCGTCAAACATGCTGAAGCCGGCACTAGCCAGGGGTGAACTCCAGTGTGTGGGGGCGTCGACCTTGAACGAATACCGAAAGCACATTGAAAAGGACGGAGCCCTGGAGCGTCGCTTCCAGACGGTGATCGTGGAGCCACCCACTGTCGCGGAGTCGATCGATATTCTGAAGGGACTCAAGAAATACTACGAAGACCACCACAACGTCAGCTTACCCGACGAGGCACTTGAGGCGTCTGCGCGTCTCTCCGACCGCTACATCACGGACCGGTACCTGCCGGACAAGGCGATTGACGTGATCGACGAAGCCGGTGCCCGGGCCAGGCTGGGGACGCATGTGTTGCCGGAAGAGTTCCACGAAGACCGCAAGAAGCTTGAGGAGCTGGCAGAGAGAAAACGGCAGGCGATCCGGGACCAGGATTTCGAACATGCGGCCTTTCTCCGAGACCAGGAACGGGAGCTGGAGGAGAGCAACAAGCTCCGCCGGGAGGAGTGGGAGCGTACTCAGGCGGAAGCGCGCCCGGTGGTTGACGAGGACGACATTGCCTTCATCGTGGGGCGTTGGACCGGGATACCCGTCAACCGTCTACGGGAAGAGGAGACGGCTCGGCTCCTGAGGATGGAGGACGAACTCCACGAGAGAGTTGTCGGCCAGGACCAGGCCATCACGGCAGTTAGTCGTGCGATCAGGCGCAGCCGCGTTGGCATTAAGGATCCGAACCGGCCGATCGGCAGCTTCATGTTCTGTGGACCTACCGGAGTGGGGAAGACCGAACTCGCCCGGGCGCTCGCACGCTTCTTGTTTGCTTCGGACGATGCCCTCGTACGCGTGGATATGTCCGAATACATGTCCAAGTTCTCCGTCACTCGCCTGATCGGGGCGCCGCCGGGGTATGTGGGATACCAGGAGTCGGGTTCCCTAACCAAGGAGATCCGGCGCCGACCGTACAGCGTGGTCCTCCTGGACGAGATGGAAAAGGCGCACCCCGATGTGTTCAATCTGCTCCTCCAGGTCCTCGACGAAGGCCGGCTCACGGACAACTACGGTCGTCTGATCGACTTCAAGAACACAGTGGTGATCATGACCTCGAACGTGGGGAGCGGCGAACTCGGCACCAGCAGGAGGCTAGGGTTCACGGCATCCAGAGAGGAGCTCAACTACGAGCGCATCAAGGATCACATCGACGCCGAGGTGGAACGGACGTTCAGGCCCGAGTTTCTGAACCGCCTGGAGGAGGTGATAGTCTTCCACCCACTTACCCGGGATCAGCTCAAGGAGATTGCAGGCATCCAACTGCGCGATCTGGAAGGCAGATTGAAGCACGAGGGCATCCACATCAACATCACTGATGCAGCCCTGGCGTTCCTTGCCGATCGGGGATACGACGAGAAATACGGCGCTCGACCCTTGAAACGCACGATTCAGCGCCATGTGGAGGATGCCCTGTCCGAACGAATCCTCATGTCGGAATTCAAACCCGGGGACACGGTCGTGGTGAGTTTGTCGGACGATGGCAAGTCCCTAATGTTCGCTGTGCACGAGCCCTCTCCAGCAGCATGATCCAACCCGCGCGAGGGCGGCACGTATCTTTCGCCCTCGGCATCCTACTCGCGTTACTTGCGCCCGCGTGGTTATCACCTGTTTCGGCCCAGGCTGCTTTGGACCAGTTCTCGGTAAGGGTCGATTCCGTGGTGGTGATCGGCAACGAGCGCCATACCACCGACGTCATCACAACCCGAAGTGGCCTGCGGGTTGGCAACGTGGTGAGGCAGCCGCAGATCCAGGATGCGATCCGGCGGCTCTTCGCGTCAGGAGACTTCTCCGACGTTCGGATAGGGATCGAGAACTCTGACGATCCTGACAGAGGCGTGTTCTACATAATCGTCTCAGAGCGCCCGTATATCTCCCAATACGCATTCAACGGACTCGAACGCGTCAGCGAGAGCACTATCCGAGACACCGTCGGACTGACGCGCAACAGCCCGCTCGACCCTCAGCGGTTGGCGCGAACACGGGCGATGATCAGCGAGCTGCTGGCGAATGAGGGGTTCCCGTCTTCGACGATCGACACATTGATTCGGCCCGATCTGGCGCAGCCCCCCGACTTCCTTGTGGTCTTTGACGTGGAGGAGGGTCCTCGGCTGGGGCTGACCTCGATCACCTTCGAAGGGAACGAGCAGTTCTCGGACTCCGAGTTGAAGGCCGCGATGGCGACTGACGAAGAGGGCTTCTTTTGGTTCGACTCCGGTGAACTCAAGCGGGACGAGTTCCGACGCGATCTGACCGAGAGACTTCCACAGTTTTATTCGTCCCAAGGTTATCTGGACTTCCAAGTCCTTGGCGATACGATGATTGTGGACAGAGATACCGGGAAGGGAAGGCTGGAGATCCAGGTCTCGGAGGGTGATCAGTATCTGCTCGAGGAAATGCGCATTACGGGCAACCGAGCGTTCCCGCTCGCCAGCATCGAACCAATCGTGATGCGAGACCAACACGACCCAGAGGACGGCGAGGAGTATCCTCCTTTCAATTTTGCGGCGTTCTACGGCGTGTCGGCGGATCTTGGAGACCTCTACCGCAACAATGGATACCTCTCCGCTCGGTTCGTGCCGGACGTACGGCGAGTGGACATCGGCGAAGACGGTCGCCCTCGGGTTAGGGCTATTCTGACGATCGTGGAAGGCCAGCCGAGTTACATCCGAGAGATCTCCATCGAGGGCAATACGGTGACCCACGACAGGGTTATCAGAAACCGGTTGTTCATCTTCCCCGGCGACGTTTACTCGCAGGAGCGGCTCATTTCTTCGGTCCAGGCCATTCAGGGGCTGAACTTCTTTGAACCCCTACCTCCCGACGAGGCGGTTGCCATTCGGCCTCGGGCCGACGGCGACATTGACGTGGCGATCCGTGTTCAGGAGAAACAGACGGGAACCCTGAATTTTGGGGTGACCGCTTCGGGGTACACCGGACTGGCGGGCTTCATCGGATACTCCCAACCCAACCTCTTCGGCCTCGCCAAGACCGGGAGCGTGCGGTGGATCTTTGGTCGGCGCCAGCAGGATATGGACATTAGTTACTCGGACCCGGAGATCTTTGACAGTGCTTACTCGGGAACAATCTCACTGCGGAATTCGCGCGACCAGTTCACGGGTTTCAGTCTGGGTGACCGGAGGCAACGAGGCGGATTGACGGAGATCGGGATTCCGGTTCTGGGCCTCCGCCTGACGCGCCTGTTCGTCGGCTATTCTCTGTTTGACGATGAAGTGCGAGGCCTGGACACCACGAACGTCGTTGGTAAACGGTTCTCGCTCTTCGCGGGTACTAGATCGGCCCTGACGTGGAGGCTGGTGCAGGACAACCGGAATAACCCGATTTTCCCGACCGCAGGAAGTCGCAACCAGCTCGCCATCAAGCACACAGGGGGATTCCTGAAGGGGGATGGGAACTTTCAGAAGATAGACTTGACGAGCGAGTGGTTCGTTCCGGTGGGACAGATAGGGGGAGGTCCGGGTAGTACCAGTCCTCCCATCGAACTTACCTTCGGCTTGAGTTTCGAGACGGGCCTGATTCTGGGGAACAATCCGTTCTTTACCGAACGGTACTACGTGGGGGGTACTCAGGCCGGCATCCAATTGCGGGGGTATGACGAGGCGTCTATAACCCCATCCGGGCACATACCGGAAGATACCCGTTTCAGTGATCTAGACCGGGTCGGAGATGCGTTTTTCAAAACCAGCGTCACTTTTGGTATCAAGTTGACCAGCAATATATTTACGAGCTTTTTCATGGACGCGGGGAACGTCTGGCTGGACTCCCGCCAGCTCAATCCCGGCGACTTGCTCGTGGGTGCTGGCATAGGCGCAGCCCTGGTGACGCCATTCGGCCCACTGGGGTTGGACTACGCGTACGGGTTCGACCGGCGGGACACGCTCGGCCGACCGGATCCGGGGTGGCAGCTCCATTTCAAATTCGGACGCGTGTTCTAAACGAGGTAGCTCATGCTTCAGTATAGAAACGGCGGACTCAGCCTTCTGATGGTGGCATTGCTCGCTTTGCCACTAACCGCCCAGGGAATACCGGAGGCGGCCCCGCCCGCCATCAACACCACTCTCCCCCCGGACGGGACTCCTCTCGTGTTTGTGAACACTCAGGCGATCTTGCCTGTGGCTCCAGGAGCAGATTCCGCCGAGGTGGCTTTCCGGGGTGTGATCGACGGGTTCCAGGCGGAACTAGAGGGAATGGCCGCGGCGATCGATTCCATGACCACGGCGTACCGCCAACAAGAGGGGCTCATGGATCCAGCGGGACGGGCCCAGCGGCAAGACGAGATCGCTAGTCGTCAACAGGCCTTTCAGACACGCCAGCAGGAGATGGAGCTGGAATCGGAGCGTCGGCAGGCCGAGCTGCTAGCTCCCATTCTCCAACATATCACGGACGTGATTGAGGGGATCCGGGCGGAGCATGGGTACTCGATCGTATTTGACGTCGCCGAGTCGGGGGTTGTTGCGGCGGACACGAACCTCGACATCACGGGCGCAGTACTCTTGCAGCTCGGCATCGACCCCAACGACCTCGTTGGGCCACCGAGTCCCTGAGCAAGCCGGTAGACTGACCAAGACGGTAGAAGAAATCGCGCAGTGCCTCGAGGCTGAGGTCGCCGGCGACCCGTCACTGACGTTGCGTGGAGTTGCTTCGCTGGCTTCGGCGGGCCCCCAAGATCTTGCTTTCTTCGCCCGCTCCGAGATGAGAGAGGCGCTGGAGCGTACCCGCGCCGGTGCCGTACTTGTGCCCAGTGGATTTTCGGGCACGACCTCCTTTATACAGCTCCGTGTGGACCAGCCGGAGGTTGCCTTTGCCCACGCCGTATCATGGTTTCATCCGGAGCCGGATGCCTCTAAGGACGTCCATGACACGGCAGTGTTGGGATCGAATGTGTCGATCGGAGAAGGGGTTACCATCCACGCCCATGCGACAGTAGGGTCTGGTGTAGCGATCGGCGATGGTACGGTGGTAGGTGCATGCACCTTCGTTGGCGAAGACGCCCGTCTCGGCCCGGACTGCCGGATCGGGCCGGGCGTGTCGATTATGCACGGCGTGCGCCTGGGGGAGCGGGTACGGGTGCACGCGGGTGCACGGCTGGGGACGGATGGATTCGGTTACGCCTCTGGTCCCGCGGGAGCCGTGAAGGTGCCCCAGGTCGGGGGCTTGCTCGTCGGAGATGACGTGGAGATCGGTGCCAATTGTACGATCGACCGTGGTGCCCTCGACGATACTGTGGTGGGCGCCCGGACGAAGCTGGACAACCTGGTCCATGTGGCGCACAACGTCCGTATCGGAACGGATTGTTTCATCGCTGCTCACGTTGGGATTGCGGGGGGCGTTACGATTGGGAACGGTGTCGAGTTTGGGGGGCAATCGGGTGTGGCAGGTCACCTTACGATAGGGGACGGGGCCCGGATGGCCGGGAAGGCGGGTGTGGTGCAGGATGTTCCAGCGGGTGCTGAGGTTGGAGGCACTCCCGCGCGCCCACACCGCGAATGGCTGCGTGGCAGCGCCTTGCTCCGCAAGCTGCCTCGTCTGATTCGACGCGTAGAGGCCCTGGAACGGCGCACCCGTTCGCCGGCCGAGGACGTTTGAATTCGCGGCAGCAGACCATTGCCCGCCAGGTAGAGATATCGGGGGTAGGGCTCCACACCGGGGCTCGAGTGAAAGCCGTCCTCTTGCCAGCGGACGAAAACAGCGGGATTCGCTTCCACTGCTCCGATGGGGCGACTAGACGGTGGATTCAGGCGAGTACGCGAAACGTGGCACGGCACCGCTGGGAAACGGGATTGCGCTGCGGCGATATCGCCGTACGTACAGTCGAACACCTGCTCTCTGCAGCCTACGGTTTGCGCGTAGACAATCTGGGGGTGGAGGTTGCGGGCCCCGAACTGCCCGCCCTCGATGGGTCGGCGGCCGGTTGGTGCCGCCTGCTGGCCGAGGCGGGCATCGTTGCGCAGGAGGCACCTGCCCTCGAGCGTCATGTGCGCCGGCCCATGTACTTCCGGGCGGGGCAGTCGCGGTATCTCGCCATCCCCGCTCGTGATTTTCGGGTGACGGCGTATATCTCCTTTCCGAACACAGTCGTTGGCCGGCAGATGGCTAGCGTGGTTCTGGACCCCGATTCCTTCCCTATCGATCTAGCTCCGGCCAGGACCTTCGGGTTCACGGAGTGGGAAGAAGACCTCAAGGCGAAGGGGTTAGCGGGTGGGGTGGATCGGGAGAACGCGCTTATCTTTAGTGCATCAGGGCTGGATCGATCCCAGGAGCTGCGGTTCCCTGACGAACCTGTTCGCCACAAGATTCTAGATCTCGTCGGAGATCTGGCACTCCTGGGAACTCGTTTGAGGGGGCACATCCTGACGTTGCGCCCTGGTCACACGGGGAATGCTGTCATGGCTCAGAAGTTGGAGGGCTTGGAAGCCTCGGCAGCTCGATGAAGTTATCTGAAAGTAGTTTTCCGTGGCTCCGGCCACCCAACCGACAGCGCCCGCGGAGGTAATCACGCTATAGTGGACATCCACCAAATCCTCGAGATCCTTCCACATCGCTACCCGCTCCTGCTCGTGGATCGCGTGCTGGAGATCGAATCCGGCAAACGAATTGTCGGGATCAAGAACGTTACCGCCAACGAGCCGTGGTTCTCCGGGCACTTTCCGGGGCGTCCTGTTATGCCTGGTGTCCTCATCGTGGAGGCGTTAGCGCAGTGTGCGGGGCTGCTTCTAATGGAAGGTTTGGACGATCCGCAGTCGAAGATCGTTTACCTGCTGGGAATGGACCGCGTGAAGTTCCGGCGCCCGGTGGTGCCCGGCGACCAGCTCCGACTCGAACTCGAAGTAGTGCAGGGCCGCGGGAAGCGGGCTCGCGTAAAGAGCGTGGCGAAGGTCTGCGAAAAGATCGTTGCCGAGGCCACCATCCTGGGGCAGGTCGCTGACCGGTGACAAACTCGGTGTCTGAGGTGCCTGATACCTGCCACGATACCGCTGTCGTCGATGCGGACGCCAAGTTGGATCCGACGGCAAGAATCGGACCATACTCCATCATTGGACCAGGAGTAAGGATCGGTGCGAGAGTCCAGATCGGGCCTCACGTACTGATAGAACGCGATACCACGATCGGAGCCGATTGCCAGATCAAGAATGGAGCGGTCCTCGGTACGGACCCGCAGGACCAAAAGTATGCCGGTGAGCAGACTCTCTTGGAGGTGGGGCAGCGAACCGTTATTCGTGAATTCGCGACGCTGAACCGGGGGACGGCCGCCACCGGTCGGACCTGCGTTGGGGACGACGCGCTGATTATGGCCTACGCACATGTGGCCCACGACTGCCGCATTGGTAATCATGCGGTGATAGCGAATGCAGTCAACATGGCCGGGCATGTGGAGGTCGGCGACTGGGCGATCATCGGCGGAATGAGCCCGATACACCAGTTTACCCGGATCGGGCAGCATGCGATGGTGGGCGGCGCGGCCAGGGTACTGCGGGATGTAGCCCCCTTCACGTTGGCCGGCGGCATCCCTACTTACGCCTACGGGATCAACCGCATCGGTCTCGAGCGCCGAGGTTTCGACAGTAGCGTGATTCGAAGCCTCCGGGAGGCCTTTCGGGATCTTTTCAGGAGCGGGCAGCCCCTCGACCTTGCCCTGGCGCGCGTCAAGGATCGGGACGGCCCGCCGGAGGTTGCTGAACTAGTTGCTTTTGTGGCGAGATCCGAGCGCGGACTTACCCCCACCCGAGTCCATGACCATCACGAGTTTCACCAGACCCAGGAGTTGATGCATGCCGCTAATGAAGGTTCGTGAGGAGAGGAAAAACCTCGGCAGCGCGGTTAAGAAGGGGCCCCGGACCATTGTCCTGGTGCTGCTCCTCTTCGTTGTTGTGATGCTGATCATCTATCTCTGATTGGGAGGATCTTCTCGACCGTCCCTGTTCCTCTCCGCTGGCGAGGCATCCGGGGATATGCACGGAGCCGCGGTCGCGCGGGCCATCCTGCGGCTGATGCCGGAGGCTCGCCTGTTCGGCAACGGGGGACCGGCGATGGAGAAGGCAGGTGTGGCTACAAACTCCGTGCTCAACGACTTGGCGGTCATGGGCGGTTTGGCAGTCCTGCCTCGCCTACCGCGTTTCGTGGCGCTGGAGCGCTCCACACGGCGCCTGATTCAGCGTGAAGACGTGTCGCTTATGCTGCTAATCGATTACCCGGGGATGAACCTGCGACTGGCCCGTTGGGCGCGCGCAAGCGGGCGTCGGGTGCTGTATTTCATCCCACCCCAGGTCTGGGCCTGGCGGGCGGCCAGAGCCAAACGACTGACCCGGGACTGCGACCGCGTCCTTACCGTGCTTCCCTTTGAAGCACCCTTCCTCTCGACTTGGGGCGTAAATGCGGAGTTCGTGGGGCACCCACTTCTGGATTCATATGAATCGGGTGGGCTACCTTCGGCGGCCGGACGACCTTCGGAACCCCTCGTTGGTCTTTTTCCCGGTTCCCGTGTCCAAGAAGTTCGCCACATGCTACCTGTGTTTGCGGAGGCTGCCCACCGTCTGGGAAAACGGCATCCGAGAATACGATTCAAGATCGGAGTGCCCGACCACCTGCCGAGGTCCCACTACCTGGGGTACGGCATCCCCCCGGCGCCGGCTCAGGAGGTGATTCGGCAGTCGCACGCTGCTATCACAAAATCGGGCACGATAACGTTGGATCTGGCGTTGGCCGGCGTTCCGATGGTTGTCGGGTACCTCATGCCACGGGTGGAGTGGGCGATTTCGAGACGCCTCGTCAAGTTGCCCTCGATCGTGCTGGTGAACCTCATCCTGGAAGAGACCGTCGTCACCGAGTTGCTGCAGACCGCGCTCACTCCCGGCCGGTTGGTGCAGGCGCTGGAACCCTTGTTGGATCCTGGCTCCGACGCACGCCGCCGCCAGCATGCGGGTTTTGAAGAAGTGCGGGACCGATTGGGGACTCCCGGCTGCTCAGAGAGGGTGGCCCGTCATGCCGTGGACCTGCTCTCCTGATCAGCGCGCGCGGGATCCCGGTGGGAGTGTCGGTAGCCCTGATTCGGACAGCTTTGCTAATCGCCAAGACGTGGAAGGTGCGCGACACAATGGGAGCTGACCTCCCGGATCGACTGCGCTTGGAGAGAGGGGTTTATGCATGTTGGCACGAACACCTGTTTCCCTTGGCGTGTCTACTAGCCCATCAGGAACTTACCACGCTGGCCAGCCACGACCGTGACGGCGAGATTGTGAATCGGGTCCTCCGGAGATTGGGATATACTGTAGTGAGGGGTTCGAGTTCGAGGGGAGGGGCCACGGCGTATCGACACTTGAGGCGAGCTAGGGCTCGCGGGCGGGGCGTCATTCTGACCGTTGATGGCCCGAGGGGCCCGCGCCGCTCTCTCAAGCCTGGGATCGTGCGGCTCGCTGAACACAGCAGTGGCGAAGTCCATGCGGTGGCCGTTGCAGCGTCCAAGGGAATACGCCTGAACAGTTGGGACAGGTTTCTGGTACCCGCACCCGGAGCAACCGTGTTTTTCCACAAGGAGCCCGTCGCCGTGCGGAGCGAGCCCTTAAAGGACGAATGGGGCCGGGAGGGCGCTACTCACGAGGCGCGTGGGAGCCGGGTCTCGGCGGCCGACATCGCTGCTGCCCTAGGGAGGGCGGTCGACGCTTGCGAGGGGGCGGTGCGTGGTGCCGCTCCCATCGTGCGCCAACTCCGGTCACGACCCGAAACGGTCGTACGAAGGCACTGGACTAGATCTCGGTCCTCGGTGGCCCTTCGCCCGTTGTCGCGAATTTGGGCTCTCGTCCACGATGGACGTCACCTGATGTATGACCGGACGATTCGGCGATCGGTACGGGTGCCCGGCCTCTATGTGGTGTCTGTCGGAGGGGCCACGGTTGGCGGAAGTGGAAAGACGCCGGTGGCTGCCTGGATCGCGGAAGAACTTGGCAAGGCGGGGCACGAAGTCGCTATCCTCACGCGGGGGTATGCAGATGAGGATGCACTGCTGCACCGGCGCGCATCTCCGGCCACCGTTTTCGGACACCCGAATCGCGTGCAGTCTGCCCACCGCGCAACGCGGGCGAAGGCGGACGTAGCCGTGCTCGATGACGGCTTTCAGCATCGGCAGCTACAGCGCGACCTCGACCTCCTGCTCTTGGATAGAGATGCTCTGCGCCGGACGAATCGGATGCGGCTTCCCGCTGGCCCGTTTCGGGAAGATTGGGTCAGAGCGGCACGCCGCGCGCAGGCGATCGTCACCACGGGGCGTGAGCCGTGGACAGAAGACGTGGCAGCCTTCTCCCGGCAACTGGTGGGGGATCTATCGGAGATGGGAGTCACGGCCCCGATTGCGACCTTGCTGTTCGACCATGGCCCTCCGGGACCGGCGAACGCCGTGGCGCGTAGGTCGTCTGAGCACGGTGCAGCCCGTCTGGCGATATGCGGCATCATGAAGCCGAAGCTCTTCTTCGATGCGGCCGCGACCCACTGCGCGAACATCCGGCTGCAGGTCGCCCTGCCGGATCACCGGTCTCCGTCCGCTCGGGTCGTCCCGGATCTGGTGGCCGCGGCGGGAGGAAAGGAGGGAGGGGTGATCACCACCGAGAAGGACGAGTCCCGGCTCGCGCCCCTTTTCGGAGATGACACCCCTGTGTGGACGCTTCCCGAGCGGCTCGTATGGAAATCGGGGCAGGATGCGGTGTTGAACCTGGTTCTAGGATCCGTCGCGGAAGCGGCCTCGGCCTTGCGATGACGCGTGTGGTCGTGACTTGTGTCTCACGGGATAGGAGATCGCCGCTGCAGGAGGCGACGCTCGATTACGAACGGCGAATCGACCACTATATGAAGTTCGAGTCGATCTGTGTACCTCCGGCCAGGTTGCCTGACAACCGAGCGAAGGAAATACGTCGGAAAGAGGCAGAGATTCTCACCCGCCGGATGCCGAAGGAGCTGGCGGTTGTGGCACTCACTAGAACCGGTGTGTCCTGGTCCACAGCGGATATGGCCCGGTTCCTCGGTGAGCTCTCGGACTGGGGAAAGCCGGGTGTTTGTTTCGTGGTAGGAGGCGCCCATGGCCTTTCCCAGGCGTTCCTCGACACCGCAAGACTACGCGTGGCCATTTCCGCCATGACCCTTCCGCACGAGATGGCCAGATTGATGGTCACAGAACAGATATACAGGGCCGCGACGATGCTTCGGGGCGAATCCTACCACAAGGGATCCTAGGGTGAGCGTACCTCAAGAGTGGTTCAGGGAGTGGTTTGGAAGCGCCTACCTGGATCTGTACCCTCACCGAGATGAGGACGAGGCAGAAGCCGGGGTCTCCCTCTACCTCGAAAACGCAGAGCTCTCGCGCGGCAGCCCCATCCTGGATCTTGCATGCGGTGCTGGCCGACATTTGCAGCGGTTTCGGGATGCAGGGATGGAGGCGGTGGGTGTAGACTTGTCTGCCGTGCTTCTTCAGGGAGCGAGCGGCCGGCCAGGACTAAAGGGTGCCTTGATTAGAGCCGACATGAGATCTATCCCGTGCGCAGACCAGAGTTTCGCGGGGCTCGTTAATTTCTTTACCTCCTTCGGCTATTTCTTTACGCCGGAGGAGGATAGGGGCGTCCTCAAGGAGATGCGCCGCGTGCTCCGCCCCGGAGCCCCGTTCCTCGTCGACTACCTGAACGCTGAGCGGGTAAAGAATGAACTAGAACCGGTGTCCGAAAGCGTCGTAAATGGGCGGACCGTTCGGCAGGTCAGGTGGCTGGAGGACAATCAGGTTGTCAAACGTATCGAAATCGAGGGAGGGGGTACGTTCCATGAACGAGTACGACTTTATTCCCCCGCTGCGCTCACGGATCTAATGGCGAGCCAGGGACTATCTTCGATCACGACCTTCGGGGACTATGGAGGGTCGTCGTTCTCCGATAACTCTCCGCGGTTCATCCTCTTCGGAATTGCCGAGTGATTGCGGTATTGGAGCGATCAATCGCTGCGCCCGGATCCTTGGCGGAGGCGTCTTTGGGAGGGGGATTCGGGTTGGAAGGGTCACTAGGGAATCTCTCGGCACTCAAATCTCGGCCCTCACTCCTAGATGAGACCCACTTCAATGCCTCCAATGCGGTGGCAAGCGCCCACTTGACCGAGGTATGCCGGGGCGACGGTTATTTTGTTTCCACCGGACACCAACCGGTGCTGTTCCTCGGGCCACTGTATGTGATCTACAAGGTACTGACCGCGATTGCGCTGGCTGAAACGCTTGCAGCTTCCACGGGCAAAGCTGTCCTCCCTCTGTTTTGGGTTGCGTCCGACGATCACGACTGGGCGGAGGTGGGGACGACTTCATTTCTGGGTTCGGGTCACACTGTAGAAACGGTGTCGGTGAGCGCTCCCGCCGGACGCGAGCGTTTCCCCGTCGGATCGCACCCTGTAGGCGAAGATACGTTGAAGGCCCTCGACCACTTCCTGGGGCAACTCCCTGCGACAGAATTCAGCTCGCACTACACGGACCTCCTCCGGACATCGTATGTGGAGGGTGTTAGTCTAGGGCAGGCCTTTGGGCGCCTCATACAGGGTGTTCTTGGGGATCGACCCTTCGTATGGGTGGATTCGGCCTCCGCAGGAGTGAAAACGACCGCCACCCCGTTTTACGAGAAGCTGTGGGAGAGATATGAGGTCGTGCTAGAAGCGTCCGAAGAAGGGGCTGCTCGAGTCGAGGAGGAGGGTTTTGCGGCTCCGATAGAGCTCCTGGAGGGCGGCCTACCCATGTTCTACGAGACTGAGGGTGGGAGAGAACGCGTTCGTTGGCCAACCACGACTTCCTTCAGCTTCGACTCCGAGCGTCTTTCACCCAACGTAGCGTCTCGCCCAGTGTTGGAATCGTGGCTTCTTCCTATAGCAGCCACGGTGCTTGGGCCCGGGGAGGCGAGCTATTGGGCTCAGCTCCCACCGCTCTTCCGTGCCATGGATACTCCCCTTCCGCGGATCTGTCCGCGATCGGCTTGGACGTTGCTGGAACCCCGAACCCGGCGCTGGCTGGGGAAGGCGGGGGCTTTGGTTGAGGATATCGAAGCGGGGCCGGAACAGGTCATCGAGAGACTCGTGCGCGAGGGTCGTCCGACCAGAGTAGATGCAGCCCTAGGTGTTCTGGGAAGTGCTCTGGAGGAGGGTCTGGAAGGGGTCGACCTGGCGGTACGCGAAGAGCTTCCGGGTTTGACGGGATCGGTTGGGAGGGCCCGAAGAGAGATCTCGCGGGCCATGCGTGACGTTATGCGGCAGGTGGATAGAGATACACGGCGCAACCTCGACGGAAGGGTCACCCAACTGAAGCGAGCTCACACCCATCTATTCCCCAAGCGACGGCCACAGGAACGCGTGATGAACCCGTTCCCATATCTCTGTCGCTATGGAGAGGGTTTCATGGATCATTTGACTGAGGTGACGACGGGTCGCGTCCAAGCGTGGCTATAGGTATTCCAGGGCTATAGATATTTCAGGGTGAACGGGGGAGGTTTATTGGCTGAATGTTTCCGTTAATCATCATTTTGGGGCTCATTGGGGGGATTACGGTCCTGGCCATAATCTTTGACTCGCCCCTGATAGAGGCCTTGGCGAGACGGATCGAAGGGAGAGGAAGGATCGATTCCGTGGTCCCGAATGCCCGTGTGGATGCCCTCGAGAAGGAAGTGCAGTACCTGAACCAATCACTTGAGGAGCTGCGGGAAGAGACTGAGTTCGTGAGGGCACTCGTTTCGGAGCGGGGCGAGCAAGGGGCCTTGGGCTCTCCGCCACAGTCCAGTCCGAATCGGCACGACGGGGTAGGGGACTGACTGAAACATCCACAGGAAGGTCGGCGGCGCGCGTCGCGGCCGGCATCTTCAGCAGTAGGGTCACGGGATTCGTCCGCGATCTGGTCATCGCGGCGACGCTTGGTGCGGGGGTCGCTACCGACGCCTATGTATGGGCACTACGCATCCCCAATCTGTTCCGTAACCTGTTGAGTGAAGGTGCGTTATCGGCTTCATTAGTACCTGTTTTCTCATCCCTGTTAGGGACCGGCGACGAAGAATCTGCACGTAGAGTAGCCTTTGGTACGCTAGGGCGCCTATTGGTCCTTTCGGGGATAGCGACGGGGGTGGTGGTCGCCGCTGCACCTTGGTTGGTAGCGGCCCTGGCCCCCGGTTTTCCTGGGGAAGCACGTGCGCTTACGACGGATCTCGTGCGGATTCTCTTCCCGATGTCGGGCGTCATGATAATCGGGGCATGGTGCCTCGGCATCCTAACGAGCAACGGACGTTTTTTTCTCCCATTCGTGGCCCCGGTCATTTGGAACCTCGCCCAGATTATCGGCCTCCTGATCGGCACTTCGGCCGGGTGGGAACCTCTGGTGGTCACGCTGGCATGGTCCACCCTCATAGGAAGCGTGCTGCAGGTTGGCCTGCAGTTGCCGGCGGTGAAGGGTTTGCTCGGGGGATTGCGCATCAGCCTGGAGAGGGGCTTTGCACCTGTCCAGCGAGTGGTCAAGAACGCGGGGCCCGTGGCACTGGGACAAGGCATCTTTCAGGTGTCGAGCGTGATGGAGGGGCTGATCGGAAGTTTGTTGGCAACTGGCGCCCTCACGTCACTCTATTTCGCCCAACGTCTTGCGCTCTTGCCGCTGGCACTCGTGGGTTCGGCGGTGGCGGTGGCGGCTCTGCCCGCGATGTCTCGAGAAGATGGGATCCAATCGCTGGGTACCCATTTTTCCGTAGGCACACGGCGTATCCTCTACTTCATTCTGCCGTCTATGGTGGCAATGATGCTGTTCGGGGATCTAGCGGCGTCGGTCCTGTTCCAAAGGGGGGCTTTCGGAGAGGATGATGTAAGGGCGGTGTACGGCGTCCTTATTGCGTATGGCATTGGCCTCGTACCGACGAGCCTGGTTAAGCTGAAAGCCACCGGGTTTTATGCCTTGGGCGACACCAAGAGCCCAGTGCGGTACGCCTTTATTTCGATAACAACGGGGCTCGCCATCGGTACTACAATCGCACTGCTATTGGACCGTCGCGGGTTGGGAGCAGTATCCATCGCGGGCCTCGTTGCGGGCGGTTCGGTGGGAGGCTGGGTGAACCTTACGCTGTTGGCGAGGGGACTCCGGAGGCGAGGGGCCCCCGCCTGGCTCCGGCAATTGGGATGGCCAATCCTGCGGATGATAGCGAGCGCAGTACTGGCGGGCGCCGGGGGTTTCGGGGTTCGACAGATGGCTGAATCGATGCTTCCCGACGCAGCACTCTCCAGGCTCATCACGCTCACATCGGTAGGCGTGGTCATGGCAGGAATCTACCTCCCCCTGGCGGGGTCTCCGCGCCGGCTGGCAGGCAGGTGACATCCATCAACGCCGAGTCTGTCCGGGAACAAGTAGACCGGCTGCCACGCACCTCGGGCGTTTACCTTTTTCGGGCCGCTAATGGGAAGGTGCTCTACGTCGGCAAGGCCAAGGATCTTCGGTCGCGCGTGAGGTCATACTTTGGCGCTGCCAGCGATCGGTCCATGAAGCTGGTTCACATCGCCAAGCATACCGCGGCGATCGACTCCTTTCCGGTGGAGTCGGATACGGAGGCACTCCTCCTCGAGTGGAATCTCATCAAGGAGTTTAACCCCCCGTATAACATTTTACTCCGGGACGACAAGAGTTATCCGTATGTGAAGGTCACGGTCCGAGAGGCGTTCCCGAGAGTTTTCGTCACCAGGAGGGTACGCGACGACGGGTCACGGTACGTGGGGCCGTTCACGGACGTACGGGCCATGCGCCGCACCCTGAGGACCATCAAGGGCATGTACACCGTTCGGTCCTGCCATTATCGCATGCCCCAAGAGCTTCCGCCTCGGCCATGCCTGGACTTCCATATCGGACGTTGCAAAGCACCGTGCGCAGGCCTCCAGTCCGAGGAGGAGTACAACGCGATGATTGCGGAGATCCTGGAGATCCTGAGTGGACGTACCACTCGGCTCCGCAGGGATACGCAGGTGGAGATGAACGCCGCCGCCGAGCGCCTCGAATACGAAAAGGCCGCTGAGCTTCGTGACGTTTTACGGGGGTTGGATGCGCTACAGAGACGGCAGTCGGCGATCGACCCGAGAGGAAAAAACCGAGATATTGTCGGCTTTGCCCGCGATGACACCGCTGTGTGCGGGGTTGTGCTGGGGGTACGGGAGGGAAGGTTGGTTCAGCGACGGGTGCACTATCTGGCCAACGTCGAAGGCGAATCGGATGAAGACCTTCTGGGAGCACTGGTGAACGGTTTCTATGTTCGGCAGGCGGAAGATGTTCCCGCAGAACTCCTCCTTGGGACGTCGATTCCTGACCAGGATATTGTGGAGGAGTATCTGGCCAGCGTCCGCGATGCGCCCTTCCGAGTCCGGGTGCCAGTTCGAGGTTCGGGGCTGGACCTAGTGCGGATGGCTTCTCGGAACGCGCGCCACATCCTCGAACGTGACCGCACAGAGAGCCTTTCCGGTCTCGAGGGCGCAGGGGGGCCTCAAGAGGGAGAACCTGTGGCGGGAATGAGGTTGAAGGATGTCCTCGAGCTCTCCACCGTTGTGCGGACGATCGCGTGTTTTGACGTGTCGACGTTGGCCGGTTCGGAATCGGTTGGAAGTTGCGTATGGCTGCGAGATGGAAAACAGGACCCGGACGAATATCGACGTTTTCGCATTCGTGAAACGGAGGACAAGAAGCCCGACGACTATGCCATGATGCAGGAGATCGTGACTCGCTATTTTGACCGCCGAGTGAGGGAAGGCCGGGACCTCCCCGATCTAGTCGTGGTCGACGGGGGGAAGGGTCAACTGGGCGCCGCCAAGCAGGCCATGGAATCGGCCGGTGTGTCCGACCTGCCCACCGTAGCTCTCGCCAAGAGAGAAGAGGAGATATTTCGGGCTGGAATCGCTGAACCGCTACGCTTGGACCGTCGGGATGTTGGATTGCAATGGCTCCAGCGAGCTAGGGACGAGGCGCATCGCTTTGCGCTCCAATACAATCGCACGCTCCGCACGCGGCGGACCCTAAGGTCGCATCTGGGGACCGTTCCGGGAGTTGGACCGATCAGGGAACAGGCCCTGCTCAGCCGATTCGGTAGCTTGGACGCAATCCGCAAATTGAACTCTTGGCAATTGACTCAAACCCCAGGGATCGGCGAGATCACCGCGCGGACAATCGTTGAGCACCTGGCCGCTTCGCAATGACACCACCCCAACCTTCCCGAAGGGGTCCTACGACCTCAGGCTCGTCGTCACCAAGCCGGATTCCCGTTCCCGGGTCCGGTCTCTGTGGTGTTTGCCGACATGTCCGAAATATCTCGAATAACCGGGGCTCGGTATTCCTGCTGTGCCGGCGTTCGGTCGATGACCCCAGCTTCGTGCGGTACCCGCGCCTACCCGTCCTTTCATGTGACGGCTTCGAGGTGCGAGACTAACTCCCGTGACCGCGCCCATCTCAGTCCGCACGAGATTCGCCCCCAGCCCGACGGGGGCAATGCACCTCGGAAACGCCCGCGCAGCGATCTTCAACTGGCTCTACGCACGCCGCCACAACGGCGCCTTTGTGCTTCGGTTGGAGGATACTGACGAGGCAAGGAATGTATCGGGGGGAGAGGCTGCTATAATGGAAGCCCTCGCTTGGCTCGGCGTGCCTCCCGACGAAGGGCCTGGTGTGGGCGGTCCCTACGGACCATACCGGCAGTCCGAACGAAGTGCCCGCCATCAGCAACTCGCACAAACATTACTGGAGGCGGGACACGCTTTCCGTTGCTTCTGCACCTCGGATGAGATCGAAGCGAGGCGCCAAGAAGCCCTTGAACGTGGCGTCGCCGGCAACCGGGATACTCGCTGCCGCAATCTGACATCGGGCGAAATCGCTGGCTTGGAGGCGGATGGCCGAACCCCTGCTCTTCGCCTTCGGGTGGACGATGCGGCCGTTTCCTACCACGATCGAATCAAGGGGAAGCTAACGGTCGCCGGGGCCGACATAGGCGATTTTGTGATTCTGCGCGCTGATGGCCGCCCAACCTATAACTTTGCCGTCTCCGCCGACGATACAGACATGGCCATAACCCACGTCATCAGGGGTGTAGGTCACCTGTCCAACACGCCGAAGCAAGTGCTTGTGTACCGGGCACTCGGGGTGCCGCCGCCTACCTTCGTTCACATCCCAACTGTCCTTGCGCCGGGAGGTGGAAAACTCTCCAAGCGTCATGGGGCGGAATCCGTCCTTTCGTACCGAGACCGAGGTTATCACCGCGACGCCGTACTCAACCATCTGTCTCTCCTTTCGTGGTCCCCTCGAGACGGCAGGGAAGTGCTGAGCCGAGCCGATCTCGTGCGGGCGATAGACTTGGAAGGCCTTGGATCCACAGATGGACAGGTGGATGAGGGGAAGCTGGCGTGGCTGTCCGGCCAGCACTTCCGTCTCCATACTCCCGATGAGCTCGCCGCAGTTTGGGGAAAGCTTGAGGAAGTAGTGGCACTGGAACTCGACCCAGTGGACCTGCGGCGTGCCGCGGATGTCTTGGCGGAGCGGATTCAGATTCTCACCGAAGTCGGGCAGGAACTCGCAAGCGTTTTCGGAGAGCCGAACTTAGGGGATCCTGAAGTGCTGGGGTCTCTCCAAGGACCACGTGCGTCCGAAGCGATTGGCCTCGCACACAGCCGTTGGCGAGAGAGCACCTGGGCTCCGGCGGACCTCGGGAAAGATCTTCGGCAAGCGGGGAAGAAAGCCCGCCTAGGGGGCCGCAAGCTCTTTGTTCCGGTGCGGGTCTCCCTTACTGGCAGGGAGCACGGACCTGACATCGGGGCTACGGCATACGCTTTGGGACGTACGCGGGTGCTCGGCCGCCTGTCCAAAGCGCTCAATGCGCTGTGTGCGATTGACTCATGATTGAGGAGAAACCTGTCACATGGAATGGACGCTCGAGTGTGGATACTGCCGCCGGGTAACGGACGAGACGCCCGCCACGGTTTGCCCAGAGTGTAAGAAGCCGTTGCTGGTTCGTTACGACACAACCGATCTGGACCCTGCAACCTTGAAGGCTGCTTGGCGGCGGCGTCCCTCCGACATCTGGCGTTTCCGTGAGCTCATGCCGCTGCAGGATGGGGAGGAACCGGTGGCTTTGGGCGAAGGCGGCACGCCCCTTCTCTCACTACGCATGGGTGGAGTACTCAGCGAGATCGACCTTCGCGTCAAGGACGAGGGGCAGAATCCCACCGGTAGCTTCAAGGATCGCGGCCTAGGGGCTGCCGTTACGAGGGCCATCTTGGATGGGGCCGATGAGTTCGTTATCCCCAGCGCCGGAAATGCGGGAGCATCGCTGGCGGCGTACGCTGCCCGCGCCGGCGCAAAGGCGAAGTTGTTCGTACCGGTGGACACTCCCGGGGGTGTCATGAGGCGCTGCTCTCACTATGGCGCGGATATCACCCTTTTGGAGGGCCTCATCGACAAGTGCGGTGAACGGGCCGCCGAGTATGCGGCAGAGACGGGGGCATTCAACATCTCCACCCTCAAGGAGCCGTACAGAATCGAGGGAAAGAAGACGATGATGCTGGAGATTGTGGAGGCGTTGGGTTGGCGGGCACCTGACGTGATTGTTTACCCCACGGGTGGCGGAACGGGGCTTATCGGGAGCTACAAGGCCCTACAGGAATTGAATGAAGTTGGTCTTGTTAGCGGTTCGACCCGTTTCTACGCAGTCCAGGCCTCGGGGTGCGCACCCATCATCCGAGCTTTCGCCACAGAGTCGGAGTTCGCCCCCAAGTGGGAGGATGCCGATACTGTGGCGTGGGGATTGCGGGTGCCCGGAGCCCTTGGCGACTTCCTGATCCTCCGGGCGTTGCGGGAATCCGGAGGCGGGGCAATAGCCATCTCCGATGAAGAGATGCGCACCTGCGAGAGTGAGTTGGGGGCAGCCGGTGTTTCCGCTTCGATAGAGGGTGGTGCGACGCTTGCCGCCACACGTCAATTGACAAGAACCGGGGAGATCTCGGGAGGCGAAACTGTAGTTCTCTTCAATACAGCCAATAGACTCACTTACTGAGAGGCCCACCTGAAGTAGTGCGGACCGACCCCTGTTCCGGTATTTTCGAAGGGATATCAAGGGCCGCTAGGTGCGTGCCCCTATTTAGGTTTGGTAGAATCCACAGAGCGGGAGTCAGGAGACAATGCGGAGGACGATTCGAAACGCAGTACCCGTATGCGGCGTGGGGTTGGGTATCTGGGCGGCGCCGGTGGCCGGGCAGGATACTTGCGTATTCGACGAGAGTACGGCGGCCAACACGGCGGCGGAGGCCATCGAAGGGATAGAAGAGCTGTCCCTGGCGGAAGAGCGGACAGCTTACGAGCGCGCTTGGGAGGCTCTGCAGGTAGAGATGGACGGGGACAACCCGGTGGTCTTTTTGTTCGCCACCCAGGTACAGATCGGGCTGGATGACTTCGAGGGGGCTCTCGCGAGTTTGAGCCGTTTCGACGAACTGGCCTCCCCAGAGTGTTTGATGCACGGCGATAATTGGCGTTACAACGCATGGGTGATGCTAAACAATCGCGGCGTGAACGCATACAACATGGGGTTGCAACAAGACGCGCTGGACGCGTTCACGATGTCGACCGATTTCCACTTCGACCCCGGTACCTATCGCAATGCCGCACTGCTACAGCGGGAGATGGGCAACGACGACGGGGCGGTCCAGCTTTACCAGGACGGGATCAATGCTGCCGGGGATGGGACAGCCCCTGCACAGATACAGATTCTCGTGGTTGGCTTGGGGAACCTCTTGATGGATTTGGGCCGCAGCGCCGATGCGCTCGCAGCCTACGAAGCGTTCCTCGAAGATAGCCCCGACGATGTGGTGGTACGTATCGCCCTCGCGGGAGCGCTCGAGAGCGAGGACAGGCTTGACGAGGCGCAGGCTATCTACACGGAGACGTTGGATCGGGACGATCTCGACTACGTCCAGTGGGTGCAAGTGGGTGTGGGTCTGTTCAATGCCGAGAGTTTCGAACAGGCTACCCTCGCCTTCGAAAAGTCCCGTTCGATGAATCCCTACAGCAAAGAGGCGATGGAGAACCTCATCAACAGCGCGTTGCGGGGAGACGATGCGGCGTCGGTGGTGGCCCTAGCCGATACGCTGGTGGAGTGGTATCCCTACGATAGCCATGTCTACGATTTGGCCAGGGCGGCTCTGGCTAGCGCCGGTGAGGGCGATCGAGCACTCGAGGTGATGGCGGCCGCTGAAGAGCGAGATTTGGTGGTTTCTGCTTCCCAGATGGGGTTCGACGGTGATCAGACATATGTGGTCCGAATTTTGTTCGACCCACCGGCTAGCGGCGGCACCGTCGAATTGACCGTGGACTTGCTTGATGCGAGCGGTGCCGTAGCTCAGACCGAGGTGGGTTCGGCCGACGCGGCTACGGGCGAGATGTTGGTGGAGATCCGGTCCCGAGACGCGATCGCCGGCTTCAAGTACCGACGGATCGGGAGCTAATAGGGCACAGCCGCCTACTGACTGACCCCATTAGGGGGCAGGTTCGGTTGCTGCCCCCTTCACTCCAATGATTCTCATAGCGGGAGTTGAACCCGGTTCCATAGCTTCCGAGTTGGGTGTGGAGCCCGGCTTGGTGCTTTTTGAAATCAACGGTCGTCCGGTCCGGGATACGCTTGATCTCATGTTCTATCAGGCAGATTCCAATCTCTCTGTAGTTGCGGAGACGGGGTCGGGCGATCCCATCCTATTCGAAATCGAGAAGGAGAGCGGGGAGCCGCTGGGGCTCGTTCCGGTCCCTGACAAGGTGCGCCGGTGCACGAACGCCTGTGCCTTTTGTTTTGTGAAGGGGAATCCCAAACGCTCCAAACTTCGCGCGCCCCTTTACATCAAGGATGACGATTACCGGTTGTCCTTCCTCTATGGTCACTACATCACCCTTACCAATCTGAGGGAAGATGATTGGGAGAGGGTCTTCGAACAGCGGTTATCTCCGCTTTACGTGAGCGTCCATGCGACTGAACCCGACGTCCGGTTGTCCATCCTCAAAAACCCGCGGTCCGCACGAATCCAAGAAGACCTTGCGCGATTGACGGAGGGGCGCATCATCGTGCATGCGCAGGTAGTCCTTTGTCCGGACGTGAACGACGGCGTCCATTTGGATCGCACCATCGAAGACCTCTATGCATTGGGACCGTACTTGGAGTCGTTATCGATCGTCCCCGTCGGGCTCACGGCGCACAACCAGGGCACCGGCGGACGGTTATTGACAGAGAGAGAGTGCCGTGCGGCCATCCACCAGATTGATTCGGTGCGGGCGGTGGCGCTTGCTGAGCGCGGGTTTGGGTGGTGCTACGGAGCCGACGAACTGTATCTCCAGGCTGGGTTGCAACCGCCTGGTCCCGACTACTTTGATTCGGCGGATCTGGAGAGCAACGGGGTCGGGTCGATCTCAGCCCTCAAGCACCGAGTGACCGCGCGCCTCGAAGAGATGCCGAGGCGCCCGGGCCTTCGTGTCCTGGCTCTCACTGGTACTTCCTTGGCGCCGTCGCTCCGCGAGCTAACCGATTCCATCTCCGACCGCACCGATTCGCAGGTTCGTACCGTGGCCGTTGATAACACTCTATATGGATCTATGGTTACGAGTGCCGGCCTCCTTCCCGGGTCGGACCTGGCGCGCGTTCTTGAAACTGAAGACGACTTCGATCTGGCCCTGTTCTCCGATCAGGCGCTGAACGAGCAGCAGCTCTTCTTGGATGGCATGTCTCTCGATGAATTGCGAGGTCGTTTTCCCGGACAACGTGTGGAGCCGTCGCGCGATTTTGCAGACGTACTTGTTTGATGCGTAGCTAAGACGTGGCGATGCAAACCGTTGCCATTGTCGGGCGCCCCAACGTAGGTAAATCAACCCTCTTCAATCGCATACTTGGGAAGCGGATGGCGATTGTCGCCGAACGCCCTGGAGTAACGCGAGACCGACAGTTTGCGGAGGCTGAGTGGGCCGGCCGTAGGTTCAGGCTTGTGGACACTGGGGGAGTGACCATCCGGCCGAGCGAACGCATCGACCAAGAGGTCCGGAAGCAGGCGGACTTGGCCATCGGGACGGCCGACGTGGTCGTTCTCGTGACCGATGGCCGTCATGGCGTACACGGGGTGGATCTTCATGTTGCCGATCTGATAAGGCGATCCGGCATTCCGGCGGTCTTGGCCGTGAACAAACTCGACAACCTCGGGGGTACCCTCGATCACCTCGAATTCTACGAGCTCGGACTCGGTGACCCAGTCCCCTTGGCGGCCTTGAGTGGGAAGGGCTCCGGCGATTTGCTGGAGCGCGTGGTGGAGGTGTTGCCCGAGGATCGGGTACCGGATGATAACGATACACGTCTATCAATCGCCGTCATCGGGCGTCCCAACGTGGGTAAATCGAGCTTCGTCAACAAATTGCTCGGACGGGAACGCCTGATAGTGCACGAGGTGGCTGGCACGACGCGCGATGCGATAGATACGGATCTGGTCTTAGATGATCGTCGGATTCGTCTTATCGATACCGCGGGTCTAAGGCGTCAGGCCAAGGTCGACGATTCAGTCGAATTCTACGGACGGTTACGGACGGCGGCTGCCATTGACCGCGCCGACGTGTGCCTCCTGTTGATAGATACGGAGGAGGGGGCCGCCAATCAGGATTTTCGGATTGGGCTGGAGGCCTGGGAGGCGGGGAAGGGGCTCGTTCTGGTTGCCAACAAATGGGATTTGATCGAAGATCGAGGCCCGCAGGCAATTGCCTCCTTCGAGAAGGAACTCAAGGAGCGGGCTCACATACTTCGCTGGGTCCCTTTGGTGACCACGTCAGCTCTGACAGGCTTGCGTGTCAACAAAGCCATCAGTATCGCCGCTTCTGTGCATGAGCGAGCCCAGACCCGGATTGGCACTGCCGAGGTCAACCGCGTCCTGAATCGCCTTGTTACTCGCCGTCAGCCGCCACAGGGTGGGCGCGGGGACGTCCGTTTACGGTACGCCACTCAGGTGTCTGTGTCCCCGCCCCGGTTCGTCGTGTGGTCCAACCGGCCGTATGACGTCAAGGAGAACTATCTCCGGTACTTGGTGGCCGGCTTTAGGGAGGCTTGGGATTTCGAGGGTTGCCCGATTCAGCTCAAGCTCCGGCGAGGGGAGGGCGACCGGTGATTGACGGTATCCTCCTGACCCTAACTTCGTATCTCTTGGGCAGTTTCCCGACGAGCTTACTCGCTGGGCGCGCGTTTGGCGTTGATCTGCGCCAAGAGGGAAGTGGGAACTTGGGGGCCACAAACGCCTACCGGGTGTTGGGTCTGGGGCCGGCCCTGGTGGTCCTGGGCGTCGATTTCTTCAAAGGTTTCTTGCCGGTCTATTTCTTTCCGGTCTGGGTTGAGAGGGCCGCACCGTGGGCACTCATATACGGGATGGCGGCCATCGCTGGGCACGTGTGGCCCGTATACTCGAAGTTCAAGGGAGGGAAGGGAGTAGCTACCGGCGCGGGTACGTTGACCGCCGTGGCCCCCATCGCAAGTGCGATATCGTTCCTCGTGTGGGTGGGCTTCGCCATCGGAACCCGCACGGCCTCCGTGTCGTCGCTGATGGCGGCCGCTCTCCTGCCGATCTTCGCAAGGGCAGCGGCGGGCCCTCGATCCGTGGTAACGTACGCCCTGCTCCTGGCAGTAATGGTTTGGTGGACACACCGCACTAATATCGTTCGCATAATTCGGCGTGAAGAACTCGAACTGGAGTGGTCACCCCGGTCCGTACTTCGTGACCCCAAGGCAAGCAGGCGTCGGAGGACGGAGGACGAACCATGACCCGGAAGCGAGTGGCCACACTGGGGGCGGGGAGCTGGGGCACCGCACTGGCCGACGTCCTAGGGAGGAACGGCCACGACGTAGCCCTCTGGGCGCGCAACCCCGAACATGCTCGGGAGATCGGTACGTCGCGAGTGAACGGACGCTACCTGCCCGGAGTTGAGCTGTCCCAATCCATTCGGGCGACCTCCGATCTGGAGGAGGCTTTGGACTGCGCTGACTTCGTGATCACCGCTTGCCCGGCCCAGGCCCTGCGGGGGGTGCTGGAACAAGCCGCGCCTACGCTGGGAGGAGCCACCCTGGTGTCGACGTCGAAGGGCATCGAGGTAGGTACCGGGTGCCGCATGTCAGAAGTGGTGGTCGATGTCCTAGGTGACGGGATTAGCCGCGAGATCGTCGTTCTGTCTGGACCGAGCTTTGCCGGGGAGTTGGTGCGCGGATTGCCCACTGCGGTTGTTGCGGCTTCTCGGTCCGACGAGCGGGCTCTTGCGGTACAACGCCTGTTTCAAAACGCCTATCTTCGAGTGTATACACAGCACGACGTGGATGGAGTGGAGCTCGGCGGCGCCCTGAAGAACATTATTGCGATCGCGGCAGGGGTATCCGACGGCCTCCAACTCGGTTCCAATGCACGCGCGGCACTCATAAACCGGGGCCTGGCCGAGATTGGGCGACTCGCCCGGCGGCTTGGGGCCAAGGAAAGCACTGTAGGGGGCCTCGCTGGGCTGGGTGATCTCGTGCTGACATGCACCGGCCAGCTGAGCAGAAACCGTTCGGCGGGGCTGGCGATCGGGTCCGGCACGGCCCCGGACGAAGTATTGGGCAGGCCGGGACAAGTTGTCGAGGGTGCGCAGACTGTTAAGGCGGCTCGTGATCTGGCCGGGTCTCTTGGCGTAGAGATGCCTATAACAATCAGCGTATATTCCATTCTGTACGAAGGGGTCGCGCCTAGGGAGGCGCTGGCCCTCCTGATGGCTCGGGAACCCAAACCCGAGCGCTGGGACTAAAGGGGGCGAGAAGGGAACCGGGAGGTGAGGAAGTGACGAGCCGAATCGCCAAAAAACGCTACTATTCGGTAGGAGAAGTCTGCGAAGTAACCAATCTCAAGCCGCACGTGCTCCGCTATTGGGAGACTCAATTCAAGCTGTTACAGCCTCCCAAGAAAGGGGGGAAACGCGTCTATACCCGTAGGCACATCAAATTAATCCAGTTAATCCGTCACCTGCTTCATACCGAGCGCTACACGGTGGAGGGAGCAAAGAAAAAGATGGATCAGCTGCGCACGGCAGGGCAGGTGAAGGGAGCGGCACGGGTGGCTTGGGACCGAGAGACGATCAAGTTGCTACGCCGCGAGTCGGAAGAGCTCATCGAACTCTTAGAGGGAGCGGAAACAAAGCCATCATGATAGCCATCACGTGATGGCCGAGTCACCGGTTCTCTTGTGCACGAATGACGACGGCATCAATGCGCCGGGCCTCCAATTCCTCTCTGAGATTGCAGAGCAGTTGGGGACCGTATGGACAGTTGCGCCAGATAGGGAGCAGAGCGCTGCGAGTCAGGCGCTGACCCTCCGGCGTCCGCTGAGCCAAACCCAAATCGCCCCGCGGCGGCGGGCTGTGGATGGAACTCCTACCGACTGCGTACTCCTGGCGATCGAAGCCTTAATGGATGAGCGTCCTGAAATCGTCCTTGCGGGCGTGAATGACGGCCCGAATATGGGCGAAGACGTCTTCTACTCGGGGACGGTGGCCGCCGCGATTGAGGCCGCACTCCTCGGCGTCCCGGCGATAGCCATTTCATTTGTGGGGCAGGGCACCGATGTCCTCCACACGTACGAGGAACTCTTGTTGAGGGTCCTGCGCCTCGGGATTCCTCGGAAGGAGGAGTCGCGGCCAACGCTGCTCAACATCAATCTTCCGGATCGACCTGCGACGGAAGTGAAAGGAGTAGCGATCACAACTCTCGGGAGCCGTGTATACCACGATTCTCTGCGGCGCTTCGAGGATCCGATGGGTCGGGAGCTATTCTGGATCGGAGGCGGTCGTCTGGCCTGGAAGGGAGGGACCGGATCCGATTACCGGGCTGTGGCCGACGGTTATGTATCTGTCACACCACTTCATCTAGATCTGACGAACTATAAGCTAATCAACGAGTTACAAATGCTAGTAGGTGACGGGATGCCGGAATTTGCGGGGCACACCGCCGAGCAGGTGGAGTCCGTTTGACGGAACGTCGTCCGCGGTCAGTGGTTGGGGTATATGTGCGTGGATTGGGCATGGGTGTGGCGGATTTGGTTCCTGGCGTGTCCGGCGGAACTATCGCCTTCATAACCGGCATCTACAACGAACTCGTGACGACGATCGCCGGTTGGGGGCCCCAGTTGTGGAGGGTATTCCAAACATCTGGATGGCGAGCTGCCTGGGCGAAGGGGAACTTTAATTTCGCAATCGCCTTGGCAGGGGGTGTGGTTACCAGCGCGTTGGTGCTGTCGGGTCTCATCAATACCTTGCTGCAGACACACTCGGCAGAGCTATGGGGGTTCTTCTTTGGGCTGGTTGTGGCGTCCGTACCCGTCATCGCTCGACGCCGAAGGTCGTCCGCGTCTCCGATCTCATGGTACATGTACGCCCTCAGTGGGGGAGTGGCCGGTCTGCTCATCACTTCTTTACCGCCCCTTGTTCAAGGAGATACGCCGCTGTTCCTGGCCTTGGCCGGGTCGATTGCGGCCTGTGCCATGATCCTCCCCGGAATATCCGGGAGCTTTATCCTCCTGATCCTGGGAGCTTATGAACCGGTCATCAGGGCCTTGGATATACTCGACATCGTGCGGTTGGCCGGCTTCGCCGCTGGCGTTGGCGCCGGGCTGCTCGCTTTCAGCCGTTTGTTGCGGCGATTGCTGGCGAGATACCACGATCCGACGATAGGTGTCCTAACGGGTTTCTTGGCCGGGTCTGCGCCGGTCCTATGGCCTTGGCGGGCAGGGGAAGTGTCCGAGAAGAGTGGATCAATGGGAGCGTTGGCCCAGATGGAGTGGCCGGCCGATGTCGCCTCTGCGTGGGCCCCGGCCACTTTGATTGTTGTGGGGGTGGCCGTCGGTGTAGCTCTCGGCCGCATTAGCAGGCAAAACCGCACCTAACACACTGTCTCAGTTGGCGTCGGGCACCTTTTCCCGGTAACTTTTCGGCCCCGGAAACGGACCAGATCGGCCTCATGAACGGGCCAGATTTCCGATATTTTCCCCTGAGTGGAGGTAGTGACGGCTCATGGCCGAAGCAATTGCGAGCGGCAAGCGCCCGGACTCTGACAACCGCGATGCGTTCACCCGTTTCGCCCATGGCCTTGCGAGCTGGATCAAGAAGAACCCCCGGTCCATTTCGGTCGGCTTGGTTGGTGTAGCCCTTATCGTCGCCGGTTTGCTTTACTATCGATCGTTCCAACAGACATTGCGGGAGACCGCGATCTCGGAATTGATGATTCTCAGCTCTATGGACCTGGAGCCCGCCGATTTTGCAACTGACCTTGAGGCATATGTGGATCGTTTTGACGGGACTCCGGAGGCTGATCAGGCTCGGGTCCAGTTGGGCGTGACGCTGTTGGCCCAGGGAAGGTCGGTGGAGGCCGTTGACGCCGTCGAGGGTGTCGGTACCCCGGTAACGGACCCGATCGGGTTTTCCGCCCGAGGTGTGCTCGCCGCGGCGCTAGAAGCAGCTGGCGACGCCCAGGCAGCGCTTCAGGTTTACCAGGAACTGAGCCTGACGGCTCGCTTCCCATTCCAACGTCGTGAGGCTCGCGCTTCCATGGCACGCATCGAAGCCTCCCTCGGTAACTATGGTGCGGCCGTTGCGATCTACCAGGAGATTGCCGAAGAGGCAGAGGCGGATGAGGATCCCGTGGAAGCCGGCGTTTACCGGTTGCGCCTGGGTGAGGTGGAGGGGTTGCGTGCGATGGACACAGCGCCGGTGCCCTCAGAGAACTAGGAACTGGCAGCACCCTGAAGCGGCGCGTGAGACACCTCACTTCACAAACCAGGGTAGGCGACCGACCCTCCCAAGTCCCTTCGTAGCTCCTACAAAATGCTCTTGGAGTCGGTTTGGCAGCAACTAATGTCGCATAATGTACATTATGTTAAGTTAGTGATACCAGATATTGGTCGGAGCAAGAGTGTTGGTAAAACCCCCGGTCGCGAGCTCAGAAGGTGAAGGTTTGGGAGTATTTGATAAGTAGTCCGCGGCCCGAGGAAAGCGGAGGCCGAGGGCTGCCCAGTCGGTCTCGATCCAGGAGGTAGCCCTCGTTGTATACCACCCAGAAATCGGTCCCCTCCTTGAAGTGATACCGGAATCGGGCGTTCACGCTGGCTTGGTCGGTTGTCGAGTTGTACTGCGCGAACGTGCTGAAGGAGAGATGGGTGTCGAGCGAGTAGTCGAGACGCAGAGCCACGAGGTGAGCAGTCACACTCCCCTGTTCGGGAAACTCGAACCTGTTCCACGTGTAGCTGGGTCTCACTTCGACATGCGGCGTGATGTTGAAGGACGGACTGGCTGTGAAGCTGACCCGGCGACCATCAAAAAAGGTGCCGGCGGTCGCGCCTAACTCGCCGCGCAACGCTGCTCCCCGCGACAGTCGCCACCCCCAGTCAAGCTCGTGGAACCAGTATTCTCCCGGCTGGATCGTGACTCCGGCAACCGCAAAAGCTGTCGGAATGCTCTCAAAAACGGACCTTGACTGAAGAATCGTGAAGGCACCCGTCTTGAACTGGGCCAGGATCTGTGGGTTGAAGAGACGGGATTCCGGGGTTCCATCGTCGTTGCGGAAGTAGTGTTCGGTGGCGCCGGTTACCGATACCGTCCGCAAGGAGGATTCCGAACCCATGAACCAGCTGTACGCTGCCTCCCCGGTAAACAAGGTGAAGTCGGTGCGAGATTGGAACCCTAACCGTGGAGTGTAATCGTCTCCAACCCGCCGGTATTGGGTACTGTACGCAAATCCCTCCTGACGCCGCCGTTCCAGTTGGGCAAGGATGAGCGAGGAGGAGAAAATATCCTCTTCGCGAACCCGTTGGTCCATCGTATGGGCCCACGTCAGGGTCAAGTAGTCGTCGCCGAACACACGCAGGTCTGCGTCCGCCCCGACCGCGATGTTGTCCTCGCCGTTGTTCCCAGCGCGCCGCGTGACAATCCCCCCTACGCGTGAATTCGAGTTCAACACCTGCTGTTTAACTCGAAATACCGACATGTTCTCAGCCGATCGAGTACCGTTGGCCGCCGTCTGCATGGTGAGCAAGCCGTAGTCCAGTCCTCCGATCCGCCCCACTGCCCTGACCCCGCCCAGAATCCGGACCAGCTCCCCACCGTCCAACCCAATACGGCGGCTGAAGAAAACTCGGTCGGTAACCCCGCCGGTGGCGAAGTCGAACGTGGCCGAGCGCTCCTGGAAGAACTGTCGCTTCTCGGGAAAGAAGAGCGGGAAGCGGGTGAGGTTGATCTGCTGATCGTCAGCCTCCACCTGTGCGAAGTCGGTGTTGACCGTGAGATCTAAGGACAATCCCGGAGAAGGCGAATATCGTACGTCTAGACCTGGTTCGGTGGTTTCCCTGTTCCAGGTGGTCCATGAAGGGTTGTCGCCTCCCCGGAGCACGGGGACAGTCGTCATCCCTCCTGTCACGTATGGTGTGGCGAGGATCGGAGGCTGCCTCTCTACGCCGGAAAACCTCACTCGCTGTGTAAGGGATGGCTTGCCGAAGGCAAAGAAGCCGTACTCGGGGGAGGCATTGGGAAAGACGTGGCGCTCGTTTTTGCGTGAAATCGACCGATAAACGCTCAAGCCCATCGTCGCGGAACCGTCAACCACCTGAAACCCCAGGCTCGAGAACGGCACCCTTATCTCGGCCGACCACCCTGTGCTGTCGGTGATCGCGGCGCCGTCCCAATGGGCGTTCCAGTCGCTATTGAATGGGGGAATGCCGGCCGTGAACTGGGCATCGGCCCGTATCGACCTATCTGATCTGGCTCCGTTCGGGTTCAACACAAACGCCACGGCCGTCTCACGATCGTTGTAACTGTCCAAGACGATGGCAAACTGGTCATCCCCACTGAAACCGTCTCGACTGAAGCTGTTCGCGTTAATTGAGGCGGGGGCCGAGTCGTTCAAGATCCCGGAGACGTAGATGTATTCGGTGTCGTAGGCGACCCGAATCTCCGTATGCTCCGTCATCTCCCCGTCGTACGTCGGGGAGTACATTACGAGGGGCATCGGGTCGATGGTGGACCACGCCGGATCGTCCACCACACCATTGATGACGATGCTCTGGCCGGGATCGAGACGCTGGAGCGCGATGGGTGGTTTTCCGCGTCCGCCATCTTGGCCCCGGACAGGTGCCACCCCGACCAGGTAGACCGGCACCATCACCGTGATCAGGTAGCATATACGCGTGGCAGCGCCGGCCGCCTTCACCATGGGAATGTGTGTGAGTACTTGAACATCAGGGTGCTTCCGGTCGAGAACGGGAGGCGTAAGTCCAACCCTCGTTCACGCTCCACGTTGACCCCGTCGTTGTACACGACCCAAAGGTCGGTGCCCTCTCGGAAGTGATATCTGAACCGGACGTTGAGGTTGACCTGATCATTGATGTTGTTGTACTGGGCGAAGCTGGAAATCGAGATACTGGGGTTGAATGCAAAGTTTAGCCGCAGGCCAGCCAGCTGCGCAGTGGTTGCAATGTCCCGGTCGGGGAACTCGATCCGATTTACCTCCAAGACGCCCCCGATCTCGGCATACCGGGAGATCGTCCATGTGGGGTTGACCGACACAGCCAACCGGCGCCCGTCATAGAAATCCCCTGCGGATCCACTTATATCCCCACGCAAGAGAGCGCTCCGTGGGAGCATCCACCTGAACTCCGCCTCGGTAAACCAGTATTTCCCTTCCTCTACCCTCACCTCGCCGATCGAAAACGGCTGCTCGATAGACTCGAACTGTGTATTCGTACTGAACGTCATGTTGCTGCCGTTGCGAAAATCTAGCCCGATTTCAGGCCCAAATGACTGGGATTCAGGGGAATAGTCGACGTTCCGATAAAAGGAGTCGCCCATTCCGCCCACGGTAATGCTGTTGAGGGCCGATTCGTCTCCCTGGAACCATGTAAATGAGAGGGAACCCCCTAGTTGGGTGAAGTCGCGACGACTCTGGAACCCCAGGCGCGGCTTATAATCTGGCCCCACCCGCCGAAAGTTGGCAGAATAAGCGAGGCCTCTGTCTGTCTGGCGCTCCCACAGTGCCCTGAACAGCCCCGCGTCCAAGAGACTTCCCTCCTCCACTGCCTCATCTAGAGTCTGCGCCACGGTGAGGGTGATGTATTCGTCCCCGATCGGTCGTATGCGGGCGTCCAGCCCGAAAGCAATGTTGTCGTCACCGTTGTCACCGAGCCGGGTCGTGACCATGCCTCCCACGAAGGAGTAGGGGTTGAGGACCTGCTGTTTGAGCCTGACCACCCCCATGTTCTCGCCAGACCGGGTCTGCGTCGGAGCCGTCTGCATGTTGAGTGCCCCGTAGTCGAGGCCCGCCACCCTGCCTACGAACCTGGCTCCACCGTAGATAGGTACGATCGTACCACGCTCCAGACCGATCTGTCGACTGAAGAATAGTCGGTCCGTGAAACCTCCTGTCCCGAAGTCGAACGTTGACGCACGCTCTTGGAAGAACTGACGTTTCTCCGGAAAGAACAACGAAAAACGCGTCAGATTCAGCTGCTGGTTGTCAGCCTCGACCTGCGCAAAATCCGTATTCACAGTAAGGTCGATCGCCAGATTCGAGGAGGGGGAATACTTGATGCCAAGTCCCGGTTCCGCTTCCATATTTTCGCCGTACCGCCAGCGGCCGGGACCTTCGGAAGCCTCCTGTAGGAATGGTGTCCTGTCGACGCGTCCGAGTACGTATGGCGTGATGTAGGCAGGTTTCGCGGGCCTCACGTCCCGCATCGTAACGCGCTGAGCCTGGGATGGTTTGCCGAATCCGAACCCTCCCCAGTCGCGGGAAATCGCCGGGAAGAGATGCCGTTCGTTCTTGCGCGCGATGAAGCGGTAGACGATGACACCCATTGTGACCTCGTCACCCTCCACTTGGAATCCGAGAGTGGAGAACGGGATCCTGAACTCGGCGAACCACCCTTCCTCGTTGCGCGATGTGGCCACATCCCAGTGGGCGTTCCAGTCCGCGTTCATTGGAAAGGTCCCACCCCCGAATTCGCCATCGTTCGACATCGTGCGGTCGGAACGAACTCCGGCCGGGTTCGTCACAAACCACAGCGCCGTCTCGAAGTCGTTGTAGCTGTCAATCTCGATCGACAGGAGATCGTCCCCGCTAAACACGTCCCTGTAGTAGGTATTGATTCGGATACCCTCGGGATCGCCGTCGTACATCCGGCCGCCTACGTAGAGGTAGGCGTCATCATATGCCAGGCGCACCTCGGTCCGTTCGGTCATGTCGCCACCGTAGACAGGCGACCACATGATGAACGGAAGAGGTTCAATGGTGTCCCAAATGGGTTCGTCGAGTACGCCGTCTAGTCGAATGGACTCGGAGATTCGGGTGAGAGGGACCGGAATGCGCGATGGCGGGAGGGTCTCCTCCCCTTCCCCACCAGCCTCCTGCCCCCACGTTGGGCCGGGTGGGGTCGCCAAAAGAAAAGTTAGACCGAGGAGGGTCAGGCGCGTGACTAACCTCACTCCGCTATACGCCCTTCCGGCGGCTGGCTGACAAATCCTCTCCGCAGCGCTTGCAATGGCGAGCATCCCAATCGTGGGACGACATTCCGCACGACACGCATTTGCACGTATCGACACGCTTCTTAACCGTGGAGTCGGGGACTGTCGCGCGCGCTCGATTTCCGGCCATCTGTGCTGTAACGATCCCCGTGGGTACAGCTATGACGCCGTACCCGAGGATCATCAAGAGCGCTGCCAGGAACTGTCCTGGCGGCGTCTGCGGTGTAATGTCCCCGAATCCGACTGTGGTAACGGTCACGATGGCCCAATAAACGCCGGCTGGGATGCTGTGGAAGGCCGATCCCGGCCTTTGCCCTTCGAGCACGTACATGATCGAACCAACTACGGTGACCAGAGCAAGAACCGCCACCAGGAAGACCGCAATCTTGTATGCACTGTTGCGGAGAGCTCGGATCAGGACCTGTTCGCCGCCGACGAACTGCCAAAGCTTGAGGACGCGGAATACCCTTAGGACCCGTAGCATTCGGATGACGGTGAGCGCCTGCCCCCCGGGCACCAGAAGGCTCAGGTATCCCGGCAATAGTGCCATCAGGTCGACGATCCCGAAAAAGGAGCGCGCATACTTACCCGCGCGTTCGGCCGATAGGATGCGGAGGACGTATTCGACGGTGAATACCGCCGTGAACATCCACTCCAGATCCACCAACGCAGGACCGTACACCTCCCTGATCGTTTCGACACTCTCCGCCATGACCACGATCACACTGGCCAGAATCGCGAAGATGAGCAGCACGTCGAATATGCGTCCGGCGGGTGTCAGATTCCCGAAGATGATTCGGTGCGTATCCTGTCGCCATTTGGTCCTGGTCCCGAATACGGGATGATTCTCGTAATCCTCGATCCGGAGTTGGTCTATACGCCTCGGTGGAAGCCACTCCGTGGAGTGCAATCGACTCATTTGTACCTCCCCAGGAGAGAACCCAGACGCATGGCCCACACCCGCCATATCCCTTCACGAACGATGGCCCCCGACATCTTGCTCTCTCCGGCTACTCGCTCCCAAAAAACGATCGGAACCTCGCCGATTGAGAAACCCTTCCGCGTTGCACGATAGTTCATCTCTATCTGAAAGGCGTACCCTGTGGATGTCACGGATTGGAGGTCGATTGCCTCCAGAACCTCCTTCCTAAAACACTTAAACCCAGTTGTGGAGTCACTCTGCTTAAGTCCTGTCACAATACGGACATACATGTTAGCAAAATAACTCAAGAGGAGGCGCGACATGGGCCAATTGACGACGTTCACGCCTTGAATGTAGCGTGAACCAAGGACTACGTCGTATTCATCGGCTGCCGCCATCATCTCAGGCAGGTGTTTTGGATCGTGCGATCCATCCGCATCCATTTCGAACACAAAGTCGAAATCCTGCTCGAGGGCCCAGCCGAATCCCCGGATGTAGGCTCGGCCAAGGCCATCCTTCCCCTTGTTGTGAATGACATGGACCCGGTCTTCCTTGCGGGCTAGGTCGTCCGCAATCGTACCCGTTCCATCGGGTGAATCGTCGTCCACTATCAGAACCGAAAACCGATCATCTCGCTGCAGAACCTTGGCTACAATTCCTGGTAGAGACTCTGCCTCGTTATACGTCGGGAGGATGACGAGGGCGCGACGTTCGGGAGCGTTCACGCGATGGGGCGCGAGTTAGGGACGGGTGCCGGCCGGCCGCGAGTCAACCGGGCTGCCAGGGCAAGGCTCGCAAATGCACACATCTCGGCTGCCGTAGCCCATAGGCGCGCGGCGAACGCCAATACCGCCGCTGAGCCCAGTGCGATGGAGCTGATCAGGGATAACAGGCCTGTGAGCGCCCCTTCACGGGCGACAACTCCTGCTGGCGCGATCAACACCAGATACCCGGCTATGTACGCGGCCGCATACAGACCTGTGGCCGTCGCCAATGAAACGCCGAGGCCGGGGACGATCCCCAGCAGGAGGAGCCAAAACCCCAGTCCGTGAAGCATCCACGCCCCGGCGCTACCGAGCGCGACTAGGAACAGACTCGAGGGTCGGTATCTGGGTACTTCCGCCGACTGCGAGGAGGCTTCGCGCATAATGCGACGTGCAAGGCCGAGGACGCGATGCATTAGAGCCGGGGATACTGCGGCACCTACCAGGACGGCCGCGCCTGCCAGCGGCAACCACCCGTAGGAGCTGAACGCTATTCCGCCCAGCGTCAGAAGCGCGATCGCGGCTCCCGTGGCCAAGCTCAGGGCCTGAAAGCTGAGTACGGTGGTCAGGGCCAGGGCCCCCGAGTCTCCCCGTGCGCGAACGTACGCAGCCAACCCAGCGAGTTGCCACACTTTTCCGGGTAGATATCGTCCGAGGTTGGAGCCCATCCAAGCGGCGGCGGCGCTGATCACTCCCATCTTCCCCAATCCTCCGGTGGATCGGGCAAACGCACCCCACGTCGCGGCACTCACGCTCAAGGCTGCTGTTCCAGCCGCCAATGCCAACACGAGCCACGCCGGCCGGACGTCCCAGTTGGAGCGATAGTCTTCAATGAATGCCTCCCAAAGGTCGGCGTCGCGCAGTGCCAGGAAGGCCGCTGCTGCGCCAACTACGAGAAACACCGTGACTCCGATTGCGAGCGCGGACCTGCGTTCGTGTGTGTTGGCCATCAGCGATCCAAACCCGCGTCACTCTCGTCGCGAGAGACGCATCACCGCCCCCAGGCTCCGCCGCCACTCCCACACCATGACAACAGCGATCGCAAGCAAGGCGCTGAAACAGGACCACAGGCCCGCGATAAACGCCGGACTCTTGAATTCGAGCGTCACCGTGTGTTGGCCTTCTGGAACTTCGATCCCCTGGAAAGCCGTGTTCACCCGCCATATACGGGTCGTGGCGGTTGTCGCTTCCCCGGCTCCCTCAGCGCCCGGCGCCACACCCGACACCCGAGCGGTCCAACCCGGATGGTGCACCTCGCTGACCGCCAGGACGCCGGCGCGTTCGGCATTCACCGAGAGCTCTATTCGGCCAGGCGAGTAGTCAACTAGGGTAGCGCTCCCCTGCCCTGCCATCGGCACCTGCTCTCCTCTCGCCGTTTCCACGATTCCGAGTTCTGCAGGGTTAGGAATGCCAAGCGTGGCGACGAGTGCCGATGCCGTGTCGGTAGTGGCCTGCACGCTGTCAGGGAACCATGCGTAGGGAGCCCTCGCAGGGAGTCGATAGAGAAATCGGTTCCCCGATTCTGCCAACGTCTGAGCACCATCTTGCGGCTCGGTGAGGATCACGTACCGGACGTTCAGCAGGTCTCGGGTCACAGGGCGTTGAACCAAGCCTTCGTCCGGGAAGATGCCTCCGAGCAAACGGGCGTATGGATCCAAAACAAACTTCTGCAAGCCCCCCGCCACTGTCACGCCGTGATAGAGGAGTTCATTCGGACGATAGTTCGGAGTCGCCCCCAAGCGAGGCGCCCATACTCTCTCCCCAGGCTCTGTGTTCTCCTTGAGCCAGGACACGACCGGATCCGCCTCCAAAACCGCAGGACTGTTCTCAACCTGCACATACCTGCCGTCGATCCGACCCGAATCCAGGAGTCCGAACACCAGTACCCCGAGCAGGGCTACTTCCCCGAGACGTCGACGGGCGACACCCCACCCGACACCCCAGGCACCCGCGAACCCCACCAACAAGAACAACGCGGTGCCCCTAAGTGCCGAGGAGAGTTCAGGTGTGGGAGAACGGGGCCATCCTTGCGGATACCAGCTGAGACGAACGAAACGCTGGAGTCCGTCAGGGTCGAGCGCTGCCCACAGCCCCAGTAGCAACAGGGGCGCACCGAGCAGTACCATAGTGAGGCGACCGGCCGTGGGTAGTCGTGCCCCCGACCGCCTCGCAGCCAGGACGGATTCCCAGCCGTAACCGGCGAGTAGTGTCACGAACACGCTGACCGGCCCCAACATCATTGCCGGTGCCCGTAGGTCTCCGATCAGAGGGACGAGGCTCCACGCAATCCTGTGTACGGGGGTTGCTTCCCCGAGGGCGAACGCCACGCCCAGCACGCTGGCGGTAACGAGAAAGGCAACGACTTTCCGGCCTTCTCGCGGCAACACCCGAGCCACGGCCCCGCCCACACCGAGGATTGCAAACGCAATCGGGATCGCACCCAAATGTTCTGTGTGCAACTTCAAAGGGTTCGCGCCCCAGTAAAGGCCAGGCAACGATCCAATGAGATCTGGAAGGAAAAAGGAGGTGAGTTCCTGTGGCGGCAGTGCCCACGAAGCTGCAAAGGCATAGCCAGTCTCAGTCGCCGCCCGCGTAGCGTGGGGCAACAAGGCCAGACTCGGGAAGAGCTGGGGCCCCGAAATGGCGATGGACCCTGCTACCGCGATCGAGAACCCCAATACCGGTCTCCAATACGCGCCGACCCAACTTTCTCCCGGATCCCGCCTGACCCTAAATAGCAGATGGAAGACAAAGAAGAGCGATAGAGCGAGACTGGAGAAGTACATCAACTGGACGTGGGGAGTGAATGCCTGCGCCGCGATAACAAGTGCAAGCAAGCAGAACCACTTGAATCTCCCGGTCTCGAGGCCCCGGTTCAGCAGTCCAAGTGCGAGCGGTATGAGAACCATGGTGAACATCCGCCCGTCCTGGCCTCCGAATACATGCGAGGTGAGGTACCCTGTGAGGGCAAACGTCGTCCCCGTGACCCAGGCTGAAGCAGGCCGGAGTCGGAACGAACGCGCTAGGAAATACGCGGACGCACCCCCGACAAATGTGTGGAAGACGAACGTCCAGCCAATGGCCCGCTCGAGTGGCAGGAACAGATAGAGAGGTGTGGTCGGATAGAAGATCGGACCCGGCAAGAGGCCGACGTAGGGAAGCCCACCGAATAGGTGCGGTAGCCACAAGGGTACCCCGTTGCCCGCCTTCAGCTCGTCGATGTAGAAGCGGCGCATCGAGATTCCCTCGAAGAACATGTCGGACCCGTAGATGAGGCTCGCGGGATCCAGTATGAACTCCCGGTACAGAACGAACGTGGCCAGCGCGACGGTGACCACAAACCACCGGAACCGAAAGAGAGTTCCCGTCCCGAGACGTCCTGGTTCAGATGACATGCGCGATTCCTTCCCGCCTGGCTACCGCCCGGTCGTAGCACTCGAGCAAGTTGTCTACGATCGAGTCAATGCCGAAGCGCTTCGCAACGTCTCTTCTTCCCCTCCTTGCCCTTTCCCGGGCACGCGCCGGATCGTCCGCGACCTGCAGCAATGCGGAAGTCAGCGCCTCCAGATCGCCAGGGGTCACGAGCCATCCCGTCTCGCCGTCCCGCACGATGTCCACGATTCCACCTGCCCTCGACGCGACCACGGGTAGGCCCGCCTGGAGAGCCTCGATCAATACAACACCCAACCCTTCGGTATCCCCCTTCGAATCCACTATTGCTGGGAGGACGAAGACATCGTGCTCGCCGTAAGAGAGGGCCAGCTCGTCGCTGCTTACAAAGCCCCGAAATTCCACGTGCTCCCTCACCCCTGCGCTCCTCGCCGCTGCCTCGAGTTCGGCCCGCAACGGCCCTGAACCAATGACTGTGAGCGTGGCCTGAATCCGCTCACGCACCTTGGCCAAGGCGCGAATCAGTATCTCCACTCCCTTCCGTTCCACGAGACGACCCACAAAGAGGATGCGCAGGACTTCACCCGGGCCGCCTACCCGCTGAGTAGCTGGCGCGCGTCGACGAACCCTGCTCCGATTTGCAACGGCGCTACCATGCGGAATAATCGGTATGGTTCGCTGGACGTGCCTCCGAACCGCATCGGCAGTGGACTCGGAAATCGCGGTGACCTCGTCGCTGTTCTCAAGGCTCCAGCGTAGGAAAGGAACGAGCCAGGGGAGCTTGTTCTCGGTCCATTTTATCTCCACAGAGTAGCAACTGGTTACGACCGCAGTCCTCCCCCCGGACGCGGCGCACATAGCAACACCGAAGAGCGCGTGAGGAACCGGCCAGTGCACGTGAACGACATCCGGTGGATCCGTGACCCCAAGGCGCATGGCCCGGAGAACGCCACCTAGCAGGTAACCGGGGAGCAGCGCTGCATAAAGTGGGCGCGATTTCAGCCTGTCGGGGACGGTCTCATCGTGCGTGAGGGTCTCCGCCACCGCTGGGGCATAGCGAAACCTGTATACCGGCACGCCCTTCCACGTAGTAGCTCCGCCCCCTCTGTAGGACGGTGCCAGAACCTCCGCCTCCAACCCTCGTCTCTTCATCCCCAGCAGGACTTGCCCGAGCCACGGGGTGATCACGTCACCTTCGAAGCGAGGAAAGGCAGTGACCACATGAACGACCCTCACCGCCGTTCGGAGAGTTCGCGTCTGACACGATCCAAATCATCTCGGATCTGGGTAACCATCTCGCCGAGAAAACCGGCAAGGAAGAGGACCAAGCCCGAGGTAATGAAGAGGAGTACAAGTGTAAGAAGCGGACGGTACCCGAAATCAAAGCCCCATCGGAGCACCGCGGACGCAACTCCCGTGGCAACGCCGAGGAGCAGAAACACGGCCCCGGGGACTCCAAAGAAGAGCATGGGTTTACGCCCAAATACCAGCTGGAACCACACAGCCACGAGATCGAGTGTACCAATGACGATCCGCCCCCGGCCCGAGTACTTGGATTCACCGTGTCGCCTGGGGTGAAGTGCGATATCGAGTTCTCCGACACGAGCTCCTCGAGCGTGTGCCAAAACCACTAGATAGCGGTGCCAATCGCGTCGTAGGGTAAGCCCGTCCAAAACACCCGCGCGGAAGGCCTTCATGGAGTTCAGATCTCGGGCGGGAACTTTGAAGATGCGGGCCGCCAGCCGGTTGTAGATTCCCGATACGAGCTGTTTTTCGTAGCCTCCCAACTTTCGTCCCGCAACAAGATCGTACCCCTTGTCCAGCTCTTCGACGAATCGCGGTATCTCCTCGGTGCTGTGCTGAAGATCAGCGTCGAACAGCACCAGGTATTCTCCCTGCGCGACCCGAGCCCCGGTCAGAATGGCATCGGTTTTTCCGAGGTTCCGGTGATGGCTGATGATCGTGTAGACACCCGTATCTGGCTCCAACCCTGTGTCCGCAGCCGCTTGATGGGCGGCTTCCGCCGTTCCGTCGGTCGAACCATCGTCAACGAGCACTATCTCGGTCTGAAATTCGTGTTTCCGGATCGTGGACGCGAGTTCCGCAAACAACTCAGCCATGTTCTCCGCTTCGTTGTAGGCGGGAACCAAAACGGACACGCGGGGGGGCAAAGGCGATAGTTCTTTCACGAGACTCTGCGTTGGCTGGCAGAAGGAATCCCCAATTCCACTCGATACTTGGCAACAGTCCGCCGAGAAATCTGGATTCCGTCCCTCCGTAAAGCGTCCGTTAGGCCAAGATCGGAAATGGGGGCGGTCGGCTCCTCGTCCCCAACCATCCTTCCAATTTGCGCCTTCACGTGAGCAGATGTGACGGCGGGACCATAATCGGTAGGTATCCCACGTGCGAAGAACTTCCTGAGTGGGAAAACACCGCAAGGAGTCTGGATGTACTTGTCCTGAGTGGCGCGGGAGACGGTTGATTCATGGGTCCGGACATAGCCCGCCACATCGCGCAGTGTCAGCGGCACCAGGTGTTCGTCACCCTCCTTCAAGAAGCTGCTTTGATGCTCAACCAAATACTCCGCAACATCCAACACCGTTCTTCGTCGCTGCTCAATCGCCTGCATGTACCACCTGGCGCGCTCAAGCCGTTGGGTGATGAACTCCTTCGTTTCCCTGTCGGCAAAGTTGCCTTGTGAAACGATATCCCTATAGGAATGAGCCAGCTGCAACCGGGGGAACCAGTCGTCGTTGTGCCGCACCTGGAACTCGCCACCCACATCTTCCACGATAAGATCGGGGATTACGTAGTCGGGAGCCGTCCCATCCTCCCAATTGAGTCCCGGGGCCGGGTCCAGTTCCGAGATCTCCGAGGCCACCTTCTTGACGACAGATCTTTCTATCCGCAGGAGTGCGGCGATTTCATCCCACCGCTTTTCAGCCAAGGCGTCGAAATGGGCGGAGACAATTCTGTACGCGATCGCATCGGTCTTTCCCTGCGCCCGGAGCTGTATCGCAAGGCTCTCTCGGAGGTCACGAGCCCCAACTCCCGGCGGGTCAAGCTCTTGAATACGGGCGAGGACGGATTCGACGGACTCTCTGGGACCAGACTCCTCGACGGCTCGGTGGATCTCATCAAGGGGGCAAGTCAAGAAACCTCTCGAGTCAAGATTGCCTACAATCTCCTCGGCGATCGCCGATTCCTGAGGGGAAAGCCGGAGGAGGCGCAGTTGATCCAGCAGATGGTCAGCCAGGGTCTTCGTCTGGGCGACTACGGGTAGGTCCCCTCCCAAGTCACTCCCTCCCGATGCCCCGGGTCCATCCCAATCGCCATCGGCCCCTTCGGGAATCCCCATTTCAAGGAATGGGTTTTCCAGGATCTCCTTGCGCAGGGACGCTTCCAGCGCGGACATCGGCAGCGCCAGTAGATCGAGTGCCTGGAAGTGTCTCGGGCTCAAGCGTTGCTCCTGCTTCGTCTCCATTCGTGCGGAGAGTTCTGGAGCCATGCCGAGTTCGAAGCTCTTCATCGGCGGTCGCGTCTACGGGTATCCACTCCTGCCCGTCCCCTAGAGCCTGAAATCCTGACCGAGATAAAGGGCGCGGGCCGTAGGATCGTTTACCAGGTGATCGGCCGATCCCTCAACGAGAATCCGGCCCTCGACGAGCACATAGGCTCGGTCCGTGATCGTAAGGGTCTCCCGGACGTTGTGATCAGTGATTAGGACACCAAGGCCTCGGTGTTTGAGTTCCACAACGATCCGCTGGATATCTTCGATGGCGATGGGATCGACACCGGTGAAGGGCTCGTCAAGGAGAAGGAACTTGGGTTCCGTGACCAGGGCCCGCGTGATTTCAAGGCGCCGTCGCTCGCCGCCCGACAGGGCATACGCTTTACTGGATCTGAGGTGTTTGATGGATAGTTCGTCGAGCAGATTCTCGAGTCGACGTTTGCGTTCGTCGCGCGAGATCTTGAGAGTCTCGAGAATGGCCATCACGTTCTGTTCCACCGTCAGCTTTTGGAAGACCGACGCCTCCTGTGGAAGGTAGCCCACACCCGCCCGAGCTCGGCGATACATAGGCCAACGCGTCATCTCCTGATCGTCCAGAAACACGCGCCCGCGGTCCGCCCTTAGGAGACCGACCATCATATAAAAGGTTGTGGTCTTCCCTGCTCCGTTCGGTCCGAGCAGGCCCACCACCTCCCCCTGCTGCACCTCAATTGCCACATCGTCTACAACGCACCGGCGTTTGAAGGACCGCTCCAACCCCTCGGCCCGCAGCACGCTACCACTGGGAGTGTGTTCGACGACACTGCCCCCGTTCGGTAGGCCCTCCTCCGAGTGCTGTAGGTCTTCCCCCGGATAATTCTCCTCCGGGAAGTCTTCCTGCCCCTCTTGGGGTTCTTCCGCGTGTATCACATGCGCCTCCGCGTTCTTGTCCCCGCAGTCGAGGTGAACCGGCCGGCAATGCGCGCACTGCCCCCCTTCCCAGCCATCCCCACAAAGCCGGGCGAGGGCTCGTCTCCCTCGTCGGCACCTTGCACTTGCAGCATCGTGCCAAGGGTATCGATGAATCGGAAGTCGGGTAAAGAGCGCGGTAGGGCATTATTGGGTAAGGAGTCTGTCGAAAGAGAGTCGGACACGATCTGCGGGGCGGTGGTGTCCTCCGGGTTCAACCAAACGCCGATAGTGTTGTCACCTGTTATCAGGCTGGGTTCGCCTTCTTCGAATTCAATTTCGATCGTCGTCCCAATCGTGTAGGATCTCGACTTGCGATCGGGTGCGGTGGAGTCCGTTACCACTACGTAGAAGGCCCTGGCCTCCCCTATCAAGACGAGCCGTTCTATGACCGGGGGTGCTTCCTCATCAGTGGCCAGGTCAGCGTCGTCTTCGGTGACCGAGTCAGGTGCCACTTCTTCATAAGCGCTCGGAGTGAAGGTTGCAATCAACGAATCTCCCCGAACCCAGCTAGTCGATCCATCGAGCGCAAGCCGAGGCCCTGTCAACAGATCTTCTTCCTGATCTGCCTCCTCGCCTTCGGTATCTTCCTCGTCGCCCTCTCCTACGTCATCTCCCGGGCCCTCCCCTTCCACAACGCCCTCGGTGCTCCCCTCCTCTACACTCTCTTCTTGGGTGTCTTCCTCTCCGTCGACGACTAAACCTTCATCAGCTTCAGCTGCATCTTCGTCCTCCTCCGCGGCAAGCGAATCTGCTAGTGCGATTGAATCCGCCCTCGCGATCGAGTCCGCTAGCACCTGCTCTTCGATCCAGTGCTCTGCGATCCGTTCGAGGCCGGTTTTGGCGAGTGTGCTGTCGATCTGCACACCGATCGCATCTCCGCTGGCGATGACGGTTTCCAGGGCGCCGTCCGAAAGCAAGAAACGCATGTCGTCGCCGTATATGAGCTGGGCTCCAGAGAGAGCCTGACTCACACCGTCTCCGTGGGCGAAAATCTCCTTGGCTACCTGATCCTCAACTGTCACGTCGATGACTTCGGCCCGAAGCTCAATCTGCTCTCCCACCGCGTAGGCACCCCCCGAGGCTTGGACGCTCTCCACGGCTTCACTCGTCCCTGTGAATGAGAGCATTTCGGCCACGACCAATATCCCCTCGGTTTCGAAACGTGCATTTCCGGTCAAGGTCCCGGAGCCGGTGCGCTCGAATGTCGCATCGTCACCCCTGGCGTCGAAGTCGGATCGTCGAATATGTACGTTGTTTGTAAACGCAGCCCGATCCTCCCCGACGAAGAGTACACTGTCCGCATCAATCTCCACCGGTTCCGACGCGTTCTGTGCGGAATCAGGATAGAAGAGAATATGCGGGCGCCCGGTGGCGATAGTCTCCGCATTGATCCCCGAAATGGCGCGCACAAACTCGACTCGGGGTCCGGTCAGCTCGGCCCCATCGCTTATGCGATTAAGGCGCACCTGGGATTCTGCGATGAGTAGGTCTGTGATCTCGAAATACTGCATTTGGTCTGACCGAATTGAGCGCAGCGTGTCCTCATAAGTCACGTTGCCGAAAAGCTCAACCCGCTGCTCCCCGTCGTACTTGATCGCCCTGTCAGCCTCCATGAAAGCCGGACCGCATGTCCACAGAGTGCGACCGTAGAGGTGAGTGACGTGGTATCCCGTGGTGTCCCGCGCACTGCTGCTGCGGGTGCCCGTCTGAATTGGACTCCATTCTAGAATACAGGGATCCAGGACAGGCGCAGTAGTGACAGGAGAAGCCGTCTCGGGCGTAGGAGTTTCCTGTCCCCAAAGTGGATTCGCAGAGAGGAAAAGAGGGACGGACACAACCGCCAGGAGAAAAAGTCTACGACTCACGAGCCCCGCGCGGACACCGGCAAAGTGTCAGGGTCCGCCACGCCTTCCAAGGAGTCCGGGGTCGCCAATATGCTGTCGGGGTCTGCCACGGCACTATCAGGTTCGACAACAACGCTGTCCGGGTCGACCATCGCACTATCAGTGTCCACCATCGCGTTGGCCTCTTCAAGAGAGAGGCTGTCCGGATCGGCCATCGCGCCCGCGGAATCTGCCGATGTGCTGTCGGGGTTCGCCGGCAACCCTTCGTCAAGCGGTTCTTCGCCTTCTAATTCGGGTTGACCTGGGGCATCGTCAGGAGGAATCTCCTCGGGTGTGGAGGTCACCGGACCAACGGGGGTGGATCGCAAGGTGCTCGGCCGGCCCTCACCAGACGGGTTCATGATCGTCACGGAGTCCATGTTGACATCCGACTCGAAGGCGTCGCCCCGAAGGATCAGCTCCGCCCCATCCCGGAATAGTTGGAAGGGACTGGGTCCGTAGATCCGCCCCTGGGAACTCGCATACCGCATGAACTCCGTCTCCAGGCGTTGACCCTGCACGCTATCGATCGCAACGACGGAGCCAGTCGCAGCCACCTCTCCCGCCAGTTCATAGTAGATGCCTGAATCAGCGGTCACTTCAACGCTCGGTTGGCCGAGTCCGTCGAAGAAAACCAGCTTAAGTGGTCGCAAGCGAATCTCGTTCACGGTGAGGAGTTCAGCGGTGTCGGCTTCTACTCGAGCACGACGCACCCCGGCATACGTGATATACGTCCTCATGTCGTGGAGTACGTTTTCAACTCCCTCGCGGAAAACGACGGAGGTGGTCGGAGGCCTGCCGTCGTCTGCGCAACCCACCGATGTCATGGTGCCTACGAGTGCGAGCAGCAAGATCGGTCCACTTAGCGCCGCACGTGATGGAGTGGTCATGCTTTCCTCTCCACCGTGATACCGGCCGCAAGATCATCCCAGTCACCCCGGGTCCGAAGAAGCGTCTCCGCGAACTCGCGAACGGCACCATGGCCGCCAGCTACTGTGCCTACCCAATGAGCGGCTGCTTTGACCTCGGGCACCGCGTTGGCAACTGCCACAGGCAACCCCACCTCGGCCATTACCGGGAGGTCGGTGAGATCGTCACCCAGGTGTACGGCTTCGCCAAGTTCGAGACCGCGACGATCCAGGATACTTTTCAAACCCGATAGCTTTGCCTCCGGATTACCGAGCGCCACGTCCCGAACACCGAGACGCCGCGCGCGTTCCTCCACTACCGCAGAACGGTGACCACTAACGAGTGCCACTCCGATACCCACCTTGTTCAGGAGCTGGATCGCGAGGCCGTCGTGAACGTGAAACCGTCGAAGTTCCACTTTCGGTGCTCCGTCGATCGCCCCAAGCCAAATCGATCCGTCGGTAAGCACTCCGTCCACGTCCAACGAGACGATGCGAACCGCGGCGGCGCGTTCGGGGTCGAGGGCATCTCTCAAGACGCTCCCCCCCGGGTTGCGGCCGACACCCGTAGGCAGTTTTGGACGACCCCTTCCAGTTGATCGAGCGGCAACATGTTTGACCCGTCCGACGGGGCCCGGGCCGGTTCAGGATGCACCTCCAAGAACAAACCGTCCGCCCCTGCTGCTATCGCCGCACAAGCGAGTCGGCCGATGTATTCGGGTTCCCCGCCCGAGGATGTTCCTCCCGCGAGCTGTACAGAATGCGACCCGTCGAATACCGTGCGGCAGCCCGAGACCTCCTTCATGAGCGCGAAGCTCCTCATGTCCACGATCCACCGTCCATAACCGAATGATGTCCCACGTTCCGTTACCACGACCTCCTCAGCTCCGCCAAACCGCAACTTGTCCACGGGCCCGGAGATGTCCTGTGGAGCCATCCACTGGCCCTTCTTCACATTTACCGGTTTCCCCGTCGCGGCGGCAGCCTGCAACAGGTCTGTCTGACGGCAAAGGAAAGCAGGTATCTGCAGAACATCTACAGATTCGGCCACCTCTTCCGCCTGTTCGGGCAAATGTATGTCCGTGAGCACCGGCAGTCCGCTCTCATCGCGGACACGGGCCAGGGCCTTCAGCCCCCGCCGCAATCCCGGACCTCTTGGCGACTCATGCGAACTCCGGTTCGCCTTGTCAAAAGACCCCTTAAATATAACCGAGAGGTCGAGTGCCTTGCTCAGATCCGCCAGATGTCCGGCCACTTCGAGATTCAGGTCCTCGTCTTCGAGTGCGCACGGCCCGGCTATTAGAAACAGTTGGGTGGAGAAGATGGGTTGCACGTCGCGCTCAGCCCCCTGCGGTAACGCCCTTCGACCTACGCCACGCCCTGTAGGTGGCTAGTTCCGTCACACCGGTGTCGTCCACAACGTCGGCATCCTTTTTTTCGTCGCGTCCGCTCCCCCCTCCGGCATTTCGTCGTTTGACGGCGGCTCCCACGAACCCCGCGAAGAGCGGGTGAGGTTTTCCGGGGCGCGACTTCAGCTCCCCGTGGAACTGGCTGGAGATGAAGAAGGGGTGCTCCGGCAACTCGGCTATCTCCACCAGCTTCCCGTCGGGCGATACTCCACTGAACACCATTCCTGCTTCCTCGAGCTGGTTCACGTAGCCGGGATTGACCTCGTACCGGTGCCGATGGCGCTCCGAAATCACGTCGACCCCATAGAGCGAATGCGCCAGCGTGTCGGGCTTTAGATTCGCGGAATATGCGCCCAACCGCATGGATCCACCCAACTGAGTAACTCTTCTCTGAGAGTCCAGAAGGGAGATGATGGGGTGTGGTGTCTTACGATCGAACTCCATCGAGTTGGCCTCCCGAATGCCGCAAACGTTACGCGCAAACTCGATGATGGCGCATTGCAGCCCGAGACATATCCCTAGGTATGGTATCCCCGTCTCCCGCAGCAGTTGGATGACCTGCAGTTTGCCCAGGATCCCCCGGTCGCCGAATCCTCCTGGCACCAGGACCGCGTCGAAGTTCCGCACCCGGCCCACCCCCTCCTTCTCGAGAGCCTCTGACGACAGCCATTCGACGTCAACCGCCACGTTGTGCCTCACGCCCCCATGCACGAACGCTTCGGCAATCGACTTATAGGAGTCGAGCAGGTCCGTGTACTTCCCCACTACCGCAATTCGGACGCGTCCGTCGGCGGGGCTGATCACTCTCTGAACCATCTCTTCCCACTCGGTGAGCAGGGGTGGAGGCGCGTCGAACCGCAACTGTTCACAGATTCTGTCATCCATCTCCTGCATCCTGAAGCTTAATGGAAGTCCGTAGATGGTCGACAAATCCGGCGATTCGATTACCCTCGACACGCTCACGTTACAGAAACGGGCGATCTTGTCCCGGGTTCCCTCTTCCAGTGGCCGTTCGGTACGACAGACCAGGATGTCCGGCTGAATGCCGATCCCCAGGAGTTCCCGGACCGAGTGTTGGGTCGGCTTGGTTTTGAGCTCTGCCGACACGTTGATGTACGGTACCAACGTCAGGTGGATGAAGAGGGATTGCTCCCGTCCGACGTCCTGACGGAATTGGCGGATCGCTTCCAAGAACGGGAGCGACTCGATGTCGCCGACGGTCCCCCCGATCTCCGTGATAACCACATCGTGATCCTTGTCGAGGCGCCGGATGGCAGCTTTGATCTCGTCTGTAACATGCGGGATCACCTGTACCGTGGCTCCGAGGAAATCTCCACGCCGTTCCTTGGTCAGGATATCCTGGTAGATGCGACCAGTTGTGACGTTGTTGGCCTGAGATAGCGACTCGTCGATGAAGCGCTCGTAATGGCCCAGATCGAGGTCGGTTTCGGCTCCGTCATCCGTTACGTATACCTCGCCGTGTTGGAAGGGAGACATCGTCCCAGGATCCACGTTGAGGTAGGGATCGAATTTCTGGATGGTTACGCGAAGGCCCCTCTCCACGAGCAGGCGTCCGATCGACGCCGCCGCAATGCCCTTCCCGAGCGACGATACAACTCCTCCGGTGATGAAGATGTACTTGGCGGATAGCGATCGGCTCATGTGTGAACTCCGATTGATGGGCGTCGACTCTTGATCCGTCCATTTCGTGAGCGGCGCGCCAGTAAGCGTTCCGCTCGGCGGAGGTCGGCGGGAATATCGATCCCGGGTTCGGTCCAAGGTCCTACTTCGACATGAAGGTGCATGTTGGCTTCGAGGGCACGCAGTTGCTCGAGCCCCTCCGTCCGCTCCAACTCCGATGGGGGTAGGGACGCCCACCGCTGAAGGTGCGGGAGGCGATACGCGTACACGCCGATATGTCGCAACCGGGGTGCGGATGTTTCCGCGTGGTGGTAGGGGATGGGGCTGCGGCTGAAGTAAAGGGCCCTCCCGCCGGAGGCTCGTACCACCTTCACGATAGCCGGCGAGTGCAGCTCCTCGTCACTCATGATTGGAGCGGCGAGGGTCGCGACCTCCCGCACATTATGGATAGCCGCCTCGACTGTCTCCCCGTCAACAAATGGCTCGTCCGCCTGAAAGTTCACGATCACGTCGTCGTCGCTGGCACCCATCAACCGGGCTGTTTCTGCGACACGATCCGTTCCACAAGCGTGATCAGGCCGTGTGCGGACGACTTCGGCTCCGAAGGAACGGGCACACCTTTTCACCTCCTCGCTCTCTGTAGCCACGACAACCGAGTCGAAAGCGACGATGCGCTGAGCGGCCCGCCAAGACCACTCTAAAAGGGGGGCTCCCGCAAGCTGCTGAAGGGGCTTCTTGGGGATACGTGTGCTAGGGAGACGGGCGGGAAGGACGCAAAGGACGCCCATCAGGGGAAGGTCGGAACGCTCGTTCGGGTTCGAGTCCGCATCGCAAGAATCTACCGAGAGCTAGGCTTTTGGTCAATCGAAAGTGCTGTCCAATGACAAATGAGTATGAGCGGGGAGCTAGTTTCCAGCGGGGGGTGAGCATGAACGGTATAGTGCCCCCGATTTCTCTGGACAGTGGTTTAGCAACCCATCCGGGGTTCAAGAGATAGGAGGCAGGGGATGTCGCGCCAAGACCGACGCGGTTGATGCCGGACGCTAGCGATGATGGTCAGCGCGATACGCGGCCTGCGCCCAACGGCGGCGAAGTCCCCCGTCTACCGCGGCCTCGCCGACCTGCAGCAGGTGCGCGATGCGCTGGTCGGCGACCGGACCGCTATCGCCAACCGGAACAAGCACTTGCGCCATCCCCTCGCCAAGCGCCTCAACCACCGTCGACTGGCCCAGATCGAGTCCCAGCTGAAGCTCGTCAACGCCGAGATCCACAAGCTCCTCAAAGACCGTGAGGAGTTGAAACGCCGGTTCGAGATACTCACCTCCATCCCCGGCGTATCGACCGTAACAGCCGCAGGACTCATCGTTCACATGCCCGAACTGGGTAGCCTCACCGGCCCCCGTGCAGCCAGCCTCGCCGGGCTCGCCCCGGTGACCCGGGAGTCCGGCACCTGGAAGGGACGCAGCTTCATCCAGGGTGGCAGGGAAAAAGTGCGACGCCTGCTTTACATGCCCGCCCTGGTCGCGATCCGTTGCAATCCCGACCTATCAGCCAAGTACACCGCGCTGCGTAACGCCGGCAAACCTCCGAAGGTCGCCATCACCGCCGTCATGCGGAAACTCGTTGTCCTAGCCAACGCACTCCTACAGCAGGACCGTCTCTGGACATCTCAACCCCGTACGGCCACATGAACGGGGACGCCGGGCAACAGTACACCGGCTCGGGTGGGCGGCCGAGCGACTTGCGGCACCGCCGCAACCACACTCAGCCGCCCCTACTTGGCACATGGATACTCATGTTTCATTGGACAGCGCTCGCGTTTGCCCGCGGGCCCATCTCCTGCCAATTTCAGGAATGCGTTCAGTTTTACGGTATCCTGTGCTTTCTGCTTGTCGGCTGCAGCCATGCTCAGCCGGCAGCAGATGAAGCGACGGTCAATCTGCACGAGGTTGGTTTCGCACCTCTCCCCGCATCGTTTCGGCCAACGGGGGCCCTTGCAGCACCCCATGGGAACGTTGTGCTGTGGTCCACTTCCGACAGCAGTGCGTTGTTGCGTGGTCCCCGCGGTTGGACCCGCTTAGATGTGGGCGCGCCCGTGGTAGCCGCCTGTTGGTATCCGTCCGACCGCGTATCAGTTATGGCCGATGATGCATCCATCATCACCTACGACTCAACGGGGGCACCCAGGTCCCGACATTCACTCCGACCGACTGTCGAGCTGACGGATGGAGCGTGTTCACGAGAATCTTGGTATGCTCTCACCCGATCGGGTGCCGTGTATAGGACCGTCGGCCTCGACTCGGACCAGCTCGTGCTCGTTCGGGAATCGTGGTCGGAGCTGGCAGGTGTCGACCCACGAGAGATCGACCTCGTCGCCGCTGCAGATGACGGCATCCTGCTGTCATCCACCGTGTACCCATACTCCGCCGTCCACTATCGTGCGGCGACCGATGCGAGCTTCAGCTTCTCGGATGTCACCGACATCAATGTCCCAGAAGAGCTGAAGACCGGGACAGGGGTGTGGTATTCCCTGCCGACGGTTTACGTCAGCACCGAAGATGTGTATTTGAGGACCATTGCGGACACGCAAACGGACAATCGACTCGTGCTTCTCTACGATCTTTGTGGTCGAGTTCGCCGCTCGCGGGGGCTTCGGGCGCCGATCGGGTTTGCAGCCGCCGCTGGTGATACCGTCTACGCGATCCGGTACGCAGGCAGGTTGGAACTAGTCACATATTCGCTGAGGCCTAGTGATGACAAAGGCCCGTTTCGATGTTGAATCTCAACTGGAGGGGAAAGATATGACGAAGGGAACCACATGGCACTCGAGACCTTGCCACATCATGGTGCTTGCAATCATCTGTGCCGTCGGTACCTTGTCGCCCGGCGCGACGGAAGCCCAAAAGGCGGGGGCGGCGATGTCCAGTTCCGCCCAAGGCTTCTGTTGGACGTGCGTGGACATGGACGAAAGCCCTGAATGTACGCTAGCGTCATGCGAGGTGGTCACGAACTTGTGGGGCTATCTGACGTGTATCGCGGATAACAGCGATGAGTGCTCGGGAGGGTGTTGGGTCGACGAGACTATCAGATGCATGATTCTCTGGAGTGTTCATCTCGATGGCTCTGTAGCGCTGGACAGAGTACCAGATGCCGATGTCGGGGGCCCCAGCTCGACGCTAACGCAGGCAGCGTCTACGTTGGGGGCTGTGGTGAGGGGCTGCCGGGAGGTGATCATCGAACGCCGATACGATGGAGACGCAATAGACACAGTGCGCGCGGCAACGCGACTGATCGACCTTTGATGGCAGATCACGCTGCACCCAGGTGCCGGAGTATCTCGCCACCCTCGATGCGGTGGTCAGATGCGTCCAAGCGTGGCCTTAGCGGTGGGGGCAAGAAGAGTACAGGCCTGTTCTTGCTTCTTGCCTGGGGCAACCTGTCACCTGTGGCGGGCCAGGAACCGGTACACCTGAGTGCGATTCCGCAAGCTAGGCTGACTGAGGTGATGGCGCTGGAGCTTATCGATGCGCCGATGTCTGGGCGTCCACTCGCGCTGACCGAATCGCCGGGGGGCTCCGTCTTCGTCCGCGCTGGAGGTGAGGCGTCCGTGTTTGTCTTCGAGGCCGACGGCAGTTTCACAGGCGAACTCGGGCGCAGGGGGCGAGGGCCGGGGGAGTTCCAGACGCTGGGGTCGATCGGCGTGCACGGGGACACGCTCTGGGCCGCGGACCTCAGCTTGGGCCGGGTGACCCGCTTTCTTCCGGGCGGAGAGGTCTTGGAGACCATATCTCCCGGTGGCCCAGAGGCAGTGCGCCACGGCATCGCAAGCGGTGGCATGTACGTGTATCGGTCTTCGAGTGGATCGTTGGTCGGCTCGCGTCTCGGCATTCTCGGACAGGCAGATGCGGGAGGCAGGCAAGTCGACTTCTGGTGGTGCTGGGACCCGCCCACAGGAACTGTGGACACACTGTTCAGCAGGCGGACACGACCGACCCAGCTCAGCGTTACCGTGGGAGGCATGACGACAACGGTTATGGACCCGTTCGGAGGGCCGACCGGCGCCGTCACCTTCGGTGGTGTTGAGGATTACGGCCTGCTTGCGCAGGAGGAAGTGCAAGGGAGCAGCGGTGCCGTTGTCGTTCAGCGAATCTATTGCGGCGGACACCGCGAGACCTCGTTTACCTTGGCCTTCACTCCGGAACGGGTGACGGACGCGGACGCGGATGCGTTGGCGGAGGCCGCGGCTGCAATTATTGAGAGGAGAATGAGCCGCCTACCTGAGGCGCCGAGACCGCCGAGAGACGTGGAGCGGCGGATAAGGGGATCCATGAACGTGCCGGAGTACCACAAGGTAGTATGGGGGATTCGGCAGGGGGTGCGGGGAGCCGTGTGGCTTACAGCGAGCCCGCGGGTCGATTACGGCACGGAGGATGGCGTTAGGTGGCTGGTTGCCCGGGAAGGCCACGGTGCAGTGGGGCAACTGAGGCTGCGCTTCTCACAAGATCCTTTGTACATCAGCCCCGAGTACGTGTGGCTCTTCGAGTCCGATGCGACGCAGATGACACTGGGTCGCATCGTCAAGTACCGCATAGAAGTACCATAGCACAGCCAGCAGTCCGTCGACCAATTCTGCGTCGCACGGAAACCGTGGAGGCCTTCGGCTGGCAAGGCGCGCCGGGGACGGTGTCCCAGCGGTAGTTGGAGGTTTGGTCGAGAGGCGGGAGGGAATGGTGGCTCCCCCTGCGGGACCTGAAATAGGATCAGGGGTCGCATGAAACCACACCCACAAAGGGAGACCACCATGAAGAGAAGGTACGGAGCGAGGCGGGCCGGCAACAAGCACGTGGATCGGAAGCGCCAGGCGAGGGAGCTGTTCGTACGAGATGGTCAGCACCTGTTGCCGCTGGTGGAGCTAGCGATCGGTACGGCCAACGCGATTGACGAGCTTGCACAGACGGTGGGGCACGCGGCAATCGAGGCGGTGCTTGAGTTGAGCGCGATGGAGGTGGCGGGCCCGAAGCGGCCGGGCAAGCGTCGTGCTGCCGGCCAGGTGCAGTATCACGGACGACAGGGGGGCCGGGTGTATTTGTCGGATCGAGCGATCGGAGTGGATAAGCCCCGGTTGAGGCGGCCTGGGGAGGGAGAGGTGCCTGTTCCGGCGTATGAGGCTCTACGGGAGCCTGGGCCTTTGGGGGAGCGGATGCTTGGATTGTTGCTGGGGGGTGTGAGCACGAGGAGGTACGAGGAGGTGATCGGTGAGATGGCCGAGACGGTGGGTGTAAGCAAATCGTCTGTGAGCCGCCGGACTGTGAAGGCATCTGCGGAGCGGCTGAAGGAGCTGGCCGAGCGTAGGCTGGACGATCGGGACTATCTGATTGTGTACGTTGATGGCATCCAAGTAGCCAAGCATCATGTACTTGTGGCTCTGGGGGTGGGCACTGGCGGGAACAAGCAGGTTCTCGGTATGCGGAGTGGTGCCAGCGAGAATGCGGCTGTGGCGACGGCCCTTTTCGAGGATTTGGTTGAGCGAGGTCTGGACCCGATACGGCCGCGTCTGTTCGTCATTGACGGATCGAAAGCTTTGCGGAAGGCGGTCACGCAGTTCTTCGGCGACGCCGGTATGGTGCAGAGGTGTCGGAACCACAAGATCAGGAACGTGCTCGGTCACCTTCCGAAGGAGCTTCACGAACAGGTTCTGGCTGTTATGCGGGGGGCCTTCAAGCTGGGAGCCCACGACGGCGAGGCCAGGATCAGGAAGCTGTCCCAGTGGCTTGAGGATGACCATCCGCACGCAGCTCGGAGCCTACTGGAGGGCCTGGAGGAGCTGTTCACGATAAACCGGATTGGCCTTCCGCCCTCCCTGAGGCGGTGCCTGGGGACGACAAACGTGATCGACAACGCGCACTCGGGCATGCGTCAGCGGCTGCGTCGCGTGACGCACTTCAGGGACGGAAAAATGGTCCTACGCTGGGTCGCTTCGGCCTTTCTGGATGCCGAGTCGAGGTACCGTAGGATCATGGGCTACGACCACCTCTGGATACTGAAAGCCCATCTGGATCAACTCCTCAAACCGGACTCTTGCCCAACAGACGACCCCGTCGCAGCATGATTCGACATCATCGGAGCCACCCCACCTCCAACTACGATTGGGACACCCTCAGGATTTTGGCGCATATCTGCACCCTGCGATACAGCCACCCTACTCATTGCCCGTCGGCTTGGCAACAAGGTCTTTATTTGGTTTCGCGGGATACTTCTCCTATAGAATACACCGTAACACCCTTAGCAAAGGATGCACTTACGTATACCCTCTTCCTAAGGGTCTTCGGCACCGTTCACGGCGGAGATGGAGCTGTGACCGCGGACGTCGAAATACAGACCGGTCCCGAGGCCATCCCCCGTCTCTCCCACTACCCCTCCGGCCTCAATCTGAAGTTTCCAGACGCGAACGGCCAAGCCGGCGGACAGTGCTGAGTACAACTGCGGGTAGTTCGTCCCGTCGGCGGCCTCGCCTGCCATCAGCGAAGCGCGGGTAAAGATATCGAGTCCCCCGAATGTGGCGTCTCCTAGAAGTGGAATAGCATACCCCAGGTCGGCGAACATGAAGCTCCCCCACCGCAAGGAACGCGTCGGCAGCAGGGGGTACGTACCAGGGCCGCCGAGAGTCGTATATCGTTGTCCGGGTAGGCTCCCGGCCGCTTCCAAGCGGAGGAGCACAAACGCCTCCACGAGATGTCCTCGGGTCAGGAGTTTTCGTCTCTTAAACCTCGCGTCCATTAGTAAATAATCGTGCTTTGCCAAATCGACAATCTCGTCCTGGCGAGCGGCCTCCACCCCGATCCTGAATTCCGTTTGATTGTCCATCTGGGGGGTACCCCACCGGAACTCGATACGCGAAAGCCACAGCGCGCCGGGGTCGATTCTCTCGTCGATCGTGCCGGTCGTTCCACCTGTTTCGGGACCATCGTCCCGGTCATCGCCCCCACCAAAAAGCACCGAGACATCCCGGATGGGAAGGCTATCTGGTATCTCACGGCCGACCGAAAACGACAAACTCCAGGTGGGCGTCTCTTCCCACGGACCGGCCGGCGGCGACGACAAGGTCATCGTGGTCCCGTACCTATCCGCACCGTAGTGAGTGCGTCCATCCGCCCCGGCGACTAGCAGGCGCAGGCTGTTGTACCAGGTCGGATGGATCCACTCCTCGTTCGAGACGGCACTTTTCGAGGCCGAGAGGCCGAGGCGCACCCGATCACTCGGAGACCAGGTATTGCGGATACCGTAATGCCACCGGTCGGGTGCCGGAGCGTACTCCAAGGTGCCCTCGAACTCGGGTTGACCTCCCACGCCCGATGGCCGAATAGTGGCTCCGACGGGGATAACCAATCCAAGTGCTCGGTTGTATTCCGGCATGGAGAGACCGAGGAGGCCGTGGGCCTCGAAGGAGTCTGGGTAATCCTGCGTTCTGATGATCTCGAACCCGCCCTCGGAGGGCCGGACCCGCAACGCTTCTCCGGGCCGATACGTGACGACGCCCCCAACATCGGCAGACTCAGACGCGTAGAACCCACCACCGATCACAACCACGTCTCCTGATACGCGCGCCCCTGAGCGGAGAAAAAGATCTCCATCCACCACCACTATGGCCCCATCGATACGCCCTTCAATCCGAGCGGTTCGTTCCAACAGGAGCACGTTTCCCCCGACCGTCTGGTCTTCGGCAAGAAGCGTATCCCGTACCCACAGCGTGTAATCGCCTTCGGCGATGAAGCTGGCGAGGCGCTCCTGAACCAAGGTCGCCGGTGGATCGGACATGCGGACGCTCTGGGCAACCACCCCATCGGGCAGAGACAAAAAGCAGAAGGCTGCAATCAACCAGATCTGCGGTTGAGTGCGGCTCGGGTTTGGCCACCAACTACTAACCCCGAGGGTGATGGCTCGCATGAACTTGCCGGAGATGGGAACGGTCGACGTGCATGTAGATCTCGGTCGTGGAGATGTCAGCATGCCCCAACATTTCCTGCACCGCCGGGAGATCGGCTCCGCCTTCCAGTAGGTGTGTGGCGAAACAGTGGCGCAGTGTGTGTGGACTCACGTGCTTCTCAATACCTGCACGTTCGACGTAACGCCGAAGAATCTGCCAGACGCCCACCCTGCTAATCGGCTTCCCCAGCCTATTGAGGAATACGGCGCCTCGCGAGAAACCTCGGTCCAACACCGGACGTCCCTCCCTCAGATAGCGGTGCAAAGCATCACGTCCCTGCCGTCCTATCGGGACCAATCGATCCTTACCTCCTTTTCCGCGAACCAACACCAACCCCTCCCTGAGGTCCAGGCCCGCACGCCGCAGCGCACACAGCTCCGATACGCGGAGCCCACACCCGTACAGCATCTCCAAGATTGCTCTGTCTCGAAAGGCATACCGATCATCCGCCTGAATCGCATCCAGAACCTGCTCGACCTCTCCTACGGACAGAATGCCGGGCAACCGTCGCCGCATCCTCGGCGACTGCAGCTGCTCGGTCGGGTTCTCCTCTACCCCGCCCTCTTCTTCCAGGAACCGGAAATAGACGCGGAGCGAGGACACTGCCCTGGCGATCGTCGACACGGCCTTGTCCTCTGCCGAGAGTGCGGCGACGTGTTGGCGCAAGGTGGCGTAGGTAACGGATTTTGGCGACGCTATCCCAATCTGAACAGCCGAACGCACGAAGGTCCCCACGTCACGCATGTAACTCTCTATGGTGCGGACAGAAAGACCTCGCTCAAAGGCGAGATAATCCCTAAAACCTTCTAGCTCAAATGCTTGCACCGTGTTCGGCGTAAGAGTGCTCATCTTCATCGTCGTCATCCCTCTTCCCATCCGTCCTACTCCGTACCCACCATACGATAACGAGCCCCACCACCACCACGCCAACCAAACCCAGCGAGAGGTTCACACGACTCAGGAGGTCGAGGATCCACTCCAGGTTCCTGGACGCCATTATACCCGCCACGGTAACCGCAGCGGTCCAAACGAGGGCACCCACGGCGATGGGGATGAGGACCAGAGTGGCGCGCCGCTCCAGGAAACCCCCGAACACCGGGACCATGATGCGCACCACCGGTATGAACCTGGAGAAGAATATGGCCCAGGATCCATGGCGTTCGTAGAACTGCACCATGCGGCGGTACTGATGAGGGCGCAGAGCCCACCGTCCCCATCTCGTCTCAAAGACGCTCCGTCCCCGGGTCCGGGCGAGTCTGAACGCCCAAACCGCCCCGAGCAAGTTTGCTATCCAAGCCGTGAAAAAGAGAGGGAAGATTCCCATGGAAGAACCCCCTTGCTCCACCAAGAAAGCCGCGAACAGGAGGATGATATCTGAGGGTACGGGTGGGAAGAAGTTCTCGAGGCCAAAACAAATTGCGATGGACGCGTAAGCAACCAAGGGCGGTACAGCAGCAAGGAAGTCCATGACCGCTTGCAGGCTCGGTAGTTCAGACACCCCTATTACCTGTGAACGGTGGCGACGGCCATGACGGCGATCCCCTCACGCCGGCCGATCCAACCCAAACCCTCGTTACTTTTTCCCTTGATAGAGACGGCGTTTACAGGGATCCCTAGGATATCGGAAAGACGTGCACGCATGCGAGCCGCCCACGGGCGGATCTTCGGTGCTTCCGTAACCACCGTTACGTCCACGTTCCCGATTTGCCATCCCTCTCCCGACAAAACCTCGACGGCCCCCGCCAGGAGCAACATCGAGTCGGCTCCCTTGTGTGCCGGATCGGTGTCAGGGAAGTGCGCACCGATATCGTCCTCCCCAGCCGCCCCGAGGATGGCGTCGGTGACGGCGTGAGCGATGGCGTCACCATCGGAGTGTCCCCGCAGGCCCGGTTCTCCTGGGATGGTCACTCCCCCGAGAACGAGGGGGCGCCCTTCATCGAAACGGTGTGAGTCGTACCCGATCCCGATCCTAGTAGTTACTGCGGCCTCACCTTGATCGTCCACTCAGGCCCCTCCAGCCCCCGAAAAGCGGCAGTTGCTCGTTTGGTGGATTTGGCCGGGATCAGCTCGTACGAACGCCCAGGATCCTGAGTGCCAAGTGGGCCGCGTTCTTCGAGTTATCGATGCCGACGGCGGCCACAGGCACCCCGGGTGGCATCTGCGCACAGGAAAGAAGAGCGTCGAGCCCGCCCAAAGTACCCGCCGACACCGGAACGCCGATAACCGGGAGTTTGGTGTGGGCAGCCACCACCCCCGGAAGAGCGGCAGAAAGTCCTGCCCCGCAGATGACCACGCCGTAGCCGGCTTCCTCCGCCCCCGAGGCAAGCTCAGCCGTGCGTACCGGTTGCCGGTGAGCTGAACTCACCTCCACGTCAACAGCCACCCCCGCATCACGCAGGATTGCCACCCCTTTGCCCATGGTGGGCCGGTCGGATTCCGACCCCATCATGACGAGAACTGAACTCATATGTCTCTCCGGGTCCGTTCTGGACCGCGTATCTGGTTTAGTCGTTCCATCGCCTAAATACGAGCGATGCGTTGTGCCCCCCGAAACCGAATGAGTTGGAAAGAGCCACGTTGACGGGTCGTTCGACTACGCCGCCGTGAGCATAATCAAGGTCGCACGCCGGATCTGCCTCTTCAAAGTTTATAGTCGGCGGGATGATGCCATCGCGGCACGCCAGGATCGACACCGCCCCCTCGACGGCGCCCGCGGCGCCTAGCGTGTGCCCCATCATGGATTTGGTGGACCCGACGACTACCGAGTAGGCGTGATCTCCCAGCACCTCCTTGATAGCGCTCGTCTCCGAGGCATCGTTGAAGGGCGTAGACGTACCGTGCGCGTTTACGTAATCGATGTCCTCTGGATTCACCCCTGCATCCTCAAGCGCATATTCCATGGCCAGACGCGCGCCAGAGCCATCCGGGGCCGGTGCAGTGATGTGATATGCGTCCGCACTCTGCCCGAAACCGATAATCTCGCCGAAGATTTCAGCCCCTCTTGCTTTGGCCTTTTCCAGCTCTTCCAGCACTAGTATCCCGGCCCCCTCTCCGAGCACAAACCCGTCTCGGTGGGCGTCGAACGGACGGGAAGCTACTAGGGGGTCGTCGTTGCGGGTGGACATCGCCTTCATCGAGGCGAAACCGGCCACGGCGAGCGGTGTAATAGCACCTTCGGTGCCCCCTGTGATCATCACGTCGGCCTCCCCGTTCCGAATCGAACGGAGTGCAAGGCCCAGGGAATGGCCACTTGAGGCGCACGCGGAGACAGTCGCGTAGTTCGGTCCCTTTGCCCCGTATTTTATTGACACCATGCCGGATGCCATGTCCGGGATGAACATCGGAATGAAGGTTGGTACGACCCGGCGAGGTCCCTTCTCAAGGAAGCGGGTGTGCTGCCTTTCCAAGAGGGGGAGTCCACCAATCCCGACCCCTATGAGAACCCCCACGCGCTCTGGCGGTATCGACCCAAAACCTCCAGCAAAACCCGCTTGGTCCACAGCCTCGGCTGACGCAGCCATTGCGAACTGCAAGAATCGATCCGATCGACGAACGTCCTTGCGGTCCATGTGGAGGCTGGGATCAAAGTTCTTCACTTCACATGCGAACCGGACCGTTTGGTCGGAGGCGTCGAACAGGGTGATAGGCCCCGCACCGCTTACCCCACCGACGAGGGCTTTCCACGTGGTCCGGGTGTCCAACCCTAGGGGGGTGACCAGTCCAACCCCGGTGATGACCGCTCGTTTTCTCACGGATAGGCCCGCGCCTTAATCGATCTTCGCGAGGTATCCCACAGCTTGGCCTACGGTCGACATCTGCTCAGCGTCCTCATCGGGGATCTCGACATCAAACTCCTCCTCAAAGGCCATCACGAGTTCAACCGTGTCCAACGAATCCGCCCCGAGGTCGTCCACGAAGCTGGCTTCATCCACGACCTTCTCCAATTCAACGCCGAGTTCCTGAGCGATGATTTCCCTAACCTTGGACGCTACGTCCGACATGTCGTTCTCCTTGTGTTCTTGATTGTACTAGCGGTGCCTACCCAGACCATTCCGCGTGCCTACATGACCATTCCGCCGTCGACCACCAGCGTCTGGCCCGTTATATACGAACTGTCCGGCCCCGCGAGAAAGCGCACCGCACGCGCAATTTCGTCGGGGGTCCCGAGGCGAGCTAGAGGAATGCCTGCAAGTATATGTCCCCGTTGGTCCTCGGAAAGTCCGGAGGTCATGTCCGTGTCTATAAAACCTGGCGCGACTGCATTCGCTCGCACGCCACGACCCGCCAATTCCTGAGCGATGCTCTTCGTAAAGGCGATCAGAGCAGCTTTGGCGGCAGCATAGTTTGCCTGTCCCCGATTCCCCGTCAACCCCACTACGCTGGAAACGTTTACAATGACCCCGCTGCGTTGTCGCATCATGCCGCGGGCCACGGCTCGGGTGAGATAGAAGGGGCCTGCGAGGTTGACGTTCATTACCCCGTGCCAGTCTACGTCCTTGAGCCGTACGAGAATATTGTCTCTAGTGATTCCGGCGTTGTTGACGAGGATGGTTGGCTTCCCTATGCGCTCCGCCACCGCACGCACGAGCTCTTTGCACTTCTTCGAGTCGGAGATGTCGCAGCTAAAACCGGCGTGACCGGAGCCGGCGAGATTCGCGGCCACATCGACCGCCGTCGATTCCTTCGTACCCACCACGGCCACACTGCAACCGGCGTCGGCGAGTTCCTCTGCAATGGCCAGTCCAATGCCCCGAGTCGAGCCTGTGACGATCGCGATCTCCCCGGCAAGCTCGTTGCCGTTGCGACGGCTCATAAGGACATCCCCAGCACTCCGTCGACCTGGGAAGAGCTACCCACGGCTGTGAACTCGAGGCTCCGGTCGATGCGGCGACCCAGATTCGAGAGCACCTTACCGGGTCCGATTTCAAGCCACTGGTCTGGTTCGCGTTCGGCCATCAAATGCATACACTCCACCCACCTGACGGGGGCCGTGAATTGTTCGACCAAGGATTCTTTGACCTGCGCTACGTCGCGGATGATTTTGGCACGGGCATTAGATACTACGGGTAAGCGAGGCTCCTCCATCGGACATTGATCCAGCTCATCAGCGAAACCCGGAGCTGAGACCGCCATGAGAGGGGAGTGGAAGGCCCCCTTCACCGGCAATGGGATGAATCTCTTGGCTCCTTCGCCCTTAGCGAGCTGACCCACCCGTTGGACCGCCGCGACGGCACCGCTGATAACGATCTGCATGGGTGCGTTGATGTTCGCCGGCACAACCGCTCCTATACCCTCGGATCGAACTTGTTCGCAGACCTCATTCAACTTGTGGAGCGAGAGGCCGATTACAGCCGCCATCGAGCCCTCTTCGCGGCTAGCCGCATCGAGCATGAGTTCGCCCCGTCTGCGCACGAGCCGGAACCCTCGTTCAGGCTCCAGCGATCCTGCGGCCACATAGGCCGATATCTCCCCGAGAGAGTGTCCCGCAGCGATGCCCGTCTTGGGCCCAACGTGGTCGCGGATAAGGCGCCACACTGCGTAGGAGTGGAGCATGATCGCCGGTTGAGCGTTGGATGTGAGTCGCAGTTCATCATCGGGCCCTTCCCAACACAACTTGCTTAACCGATAACCCAGGATCTCATCGGCGTAGGCGTACATGTCCCTGATGCCCTCGTCGTCCTGCGCCAGATCGTAGCCCATACCCACAAACTGCGACCCTTGACCCGGGAATACGATCGCCAGACCGCTCATGCAATTCCCGTGACCGGCTGAGGGGTGTCCGCGAATATCGAGTTAAATCCGGAACCCACCAGTTCGAAAGCCGTCCGGATCCCGTTCATGATCCCCGACGGCGGAGAGCCGCTGTGGCAGATCACTGCGATCCCGTTGACTCCGAGCAGGGGCGCTCCGCCGTACTCGGTGTAATCCAGCGACCTCAGTGCCGTTTCGATCTCTGGGCCGGCCGGGACCCCGGCCTGTTCAAAGACATGCGTGACGAGCCCAGCAAGAGATTCATAGAATTTCAAGAGAACATTCCCCACAAATCCGCCGCAGACCACCACATCACAATGGCCGGTCAAAATTCGATGGCCCTCGACGCTCCCGATGAAATTGAGGCTGGAATCATCCGAGAGGAGCCGGTAGGCCGCTGCTCGAGTGCCACCCAAGGGTTCTTCTTCCCCCATCGCGAGCAATCCTACCCGCGGTCGAGTCCGCCCCATTACACCACGCGCGTACATCGCGCCTAGTTGGCCGAACTGGTGCAGTTGGTGAGCTTCCACATTTACGTTGGCTCCCACGTCCAGAACCAACACCCGGTCCCGAGTGGTTGGAAAGAGGGCGGCGGCCGGGGGTCGATCGACGCCCGACCGCAACCCCAACGTGAGCACCGACGCGACCATCGTGGCACCGGTTGGCCCCGCGGAGACGAAGGCGTCCGCGCGTCCGTCCCGCACCGCCTGGACACCACGCGCGACCGAACTGTGCGGTGTGCGGCGCACGGCGAGAGCCGGCGGCTCTGATGGGTCTATCGCAACTGGCGCCTCTATGCCACTGACGCGGTGGGGTGTCAATCTGGAAGCACCTTCCTGTATAACGTCCCGGGGACCGACGAGCACCAATTCGAACTCGTCCGGCCAGTGCTCCAAGCTTTGCCGTGCCCCCTCCAGGGTCGAGGCGGGCGCAGAGTCTCCTCCAAGTACGTCGAGGGCGACCCGGATCATTGGTGGTCCGAGAACTTTCCGGCAGAGGGATCGCTAAAGCAATCCCTTCGCAGCGCAACCCGGGCCGGTCTCATGACGGCACCTTGGTCGCGGGTGCCCGCGATCAATCCTCTGTCTCAATTACCTCGCGACCCGCATAGTAGCCGCAGGTAGGGCACACGCGGTGGGGTCGTCTCAGATCGTGGCAGTTCTCGCACGTCTGGACGACGACGGGTGCCGCATTGTAGTGCGTGCGCCGCTTCCGCTTTCGTTGCTTGGACGTACGTCTCTTTGGAACAGCCATATGGGGAATCCCTCAGGTATTGGGGGGCTACGAATCGGGCTGTAGCAGCAGCTTTTAACCGACAAAAGACAACACCCTAACTGGCGGCAATTGGAGCCAAATGTCAACCGCTGGCGCTGCCCGTTTCCTCTACCTTGGCGTCAAGAAGGGCCGACCACCTGGCGTCTGGTGCAGGAGCCGCGCAGGTGCAGGTTTCGTCTCCAAGACGGCACCCACAGCCGTCGCAGAGGCCGAGACAATCGTCTTCGCAAACAAGATCGTCAGGTGCCTGGAGCCAAATCTCCTCTCTAACCGGCCGCGCCAGATCCAGCTCGCCCGCTCCCACGTCAATCGCCCACACAGAGTCCGCCTCATCGTGCTCTCCGGCCTCGGCCTTGGAACGAAACAGAGCCTTCCACTCCCCAGCCACCGTTAGACTTGTGGTGGCGAGGCAGCGGCGACAATCGCCCTTCCCACGGGCCCGTAGTCGTCCGACAACCCATACGTCTTGGCCAGCTCCGGGACGCGCTTCCACCCACACGTCAACAACCGAAAAGACGAAGGGGAGATTTCCCAAGGAGGCTTCCGCGTCGGTCAACCGCCACCTCGTTTTCACCGGTCCGTTGCGGAGATCGGCTAGGAGGATACGCACAGGCGGGGCCTGTGCGTCCATCGACTCTTGGCTCATCCCGTGGAGTTGAGCTCCTGGCGGTCGAAGAAGAATCCGATCTCGCGGGCTGCGTTCGCGTCTGAGTCCGAGCCGTGGACTGCGTTTCTCTCCTTGCTCTCGGCATACAGTGCTCGGACTGTTCCAGCGTCTGCCTCGGCCGGGTCGGTGGCGCCGATGGCCGCTCTTAGGTGCCGGACCGCGTTTGCGTGCTCCAACACGAGGGGGATACAAGTTCCAGATGTCATGAAATCCACCAGCGAGCCGAAGAAAGGACGCTCTCGGTGAACGTCGTAAAACTCTTCGGCTTGGGCACGAGTAAGCCTCAGTGCGCGCATGCCCCGGATACGGAATCCCGCTTCCTCCAAAGCCGTGAGCACCTTTCCCGCCAAGCCTGCCGATACGGCGTCCGGTTTAATTATCGCAAGTGTAGTCTGCACGTAGATCTATCTCCTACTTGGATATTGGTCCCCACTTAGGGTTTGTCTATTTCTCGGAAGGTGGCTCCTGGAGGAGGCGGCGGATGAGGTCCCCACGCGTGAGGAACCCGGTCAACCGTCCCTCATTCACCACCGGAAGCCGCTCGATGTCCTTGTCTAGCATCAGTCTGACCACGCGCGTAAGCGGGTCGGTTTCTTTCACGCACATCACTGCGCGATCCATTATATCTCGGACAGTGCCTTTGACCCCTTGGAAGATACCTTCACCCTCTCTTCGTTCTTCGAGTGAAGGCAGGACGCTGCCCATGATCTGACGATCCGTGAGCATGCCCAGCACATGCCCCTCGCCGTCCAGTACCGGAAGCGCGCGTAGGCGATGCCGAATGAGCAGTTGCGCCGCTTCTGAAATCGCCATTCCCGAGGCCGCGGTAATCACTTCGCGGATCATTATGTCGTTTGCTTGCACTGCTCATCACTCCGGATGCGGGTTACACCCAAAAACTGGCTATGGAAGGCGATCCCGCACCAGATCAACGATGTCCTTCGGCCTCTGGGCGACCCCGACACCGTTTTCTTCAAACGCCCTGATCTTCTCTGCCGCAGTCCCTTCCGAACCCGCTACGATCGCTCCCGCGTGCCCCATCCTTCGTCCCGGCGGAGCAGTCTGTCCTGCGATGAAGCCCACCACGGGTTTCTTCATCTCACTGGCGATGAACTCCGCGGCTTCCTGTTCGTCGGTGCCCCCGATCTCCCCGATCATGGCCACCGCGGAGGTGGTGGGGTCCGCCTCGAAAGTCGCCAGGCAGTCAACGAAGCTGGTTCCGATTACGGGATCTCCACCGATGCCGATACAGGCCGACTGCCCCAGGCCTGCCCTCGTGAGGTGGAAGACCACTTCGTAGGTGAGGGTTCCGGAGCGGCTCACCACACCGACCGGCCCCGGCCGCACGATATTGCCTGGCAGAATCCCCACGCTAGAGGCCCCCGGTACGATGAGTCCCGGGCAGTTGGGACCGATAACTCGGGCACCGCGTTCTCGGGCGAACGGGAGGACACGGAGCATGTCCCGCACAGGTACTCCTTCGGTGATGCAGACCACGAGCCCCACACCTGCGTCGATAGCTTCGAACATGGCGCTAGCCGCAAATGGAGGCGGCACAAACACGACGCTGGTATTCGCACCAGCTTTCTGTACTGCCTCTTCAACCGTATTGAAGACCGGCACCCGATCGTCGAAGCGCTGGCCTCCTTTGCCTGGTGTCACGCCTGCCACCACGTTCGTGCCGTAAGCCATCATGCGGCGGGCGTGGAACGAACCGTCCCGGCCAGTAATTCCCTGTACAACCAGCCGCGTGTCTTCGTCAATGAATCTGCCCATGGTCAGCCTCCCATCCGCACAGCGGTCTCGACGGCCTCGTCCATGTCCAACATTGCCTCGAATCCCTGCTCCCGCAGAATCGCTGCCCCTTCCTTCTCGTTGGTACCGGTTAGACGGATCGTGAGCGGCACGTCGAGGTCGATCGACGCAGTCGCTTCAACTATCCCTTTGGCCACATCATCACATCTCGTAATGCCACCAAAAATATTGATGAGTATAGAGTTAACATTACTATCTTCAGTAATCAGTTTAAGAGCAGTTACAACTTTTCCAGAACTTGAAGAGCCTCCGATATCCAGGAAATTGGCTGGCTCGCCCCCGTAGTATTTCACTAGGTCCATTGTCGCCATGGCGAGGCCCGCTCCATTCACGCAACAGCCGATGTTGCCATCCAGCTGGACATAGGACAAGTCTGCTTCGCGTGCGCTGACCTCGGCCGGGTTTTCCGCCTCGAGGTCGCGGAGGGCAGCGATCTCGGGGAGTTTCCCGAGTCCGTTATCATCGATGTCCATCTTCGCGTCTATGGCCTTTACCTCTCCCTCGTCGGTGACGATGAGAGGATTGATCTCGGCCAGCGTCGCACCGCTCTCTGTGTAGGCCTGATACAGCGCGCCGATAGCCCTCGCTCCCTGGCGCGCCAGTTTAGGGTCGTCGTACAGGTGAAAACCGAGAATCGATGCTTGGTGTGGGAGAAGTCCGTAGCGAGGATCCACTACGATCCGCTTGATCGCCTCCGGGCGTTCGGCCGCAGTTTCCTCAATATCGACTCCCCCCTCCGACGACACCATGATCGTGTCCGCTTGGTTCGCCCGATCCATGACGACGCCGACGTATGCCTCCGTGGCAATCGATTCCGCAGGTGCCACGAGGACCTTGCGCACCTCGATGTCCTTGATACGCATACCTAGTATGCTCGACGCCACTTCGCGTGCCTCTGACGGAGTGTCCGCGAGCTTGACGCCCCCTGCCTTGCCGCGACCGCCCGCATGAACTTGGGCCTTAATGACGACACGGCCCCCGAAACGCTCAGCCGCGGCCTCAGCCTCGTCCGAGGTCGACGCCACTTCCGATTTTGGCACGGGTAACCCGTGTCGCGAGAAAATCTCCCGCGCCTGGTACTCATGTATCTTCATTTCGTTTCCTTAGCTCTCGTTATGCTGCTGGTTGTGGTGGGGAGCCGGCAGCCGGATGTCGTAGCCCCCTAGGAAGCTTTCCGCGTCGGCATGTATCTCCGCCAACGCCGTATCGTCATCTGCCTCTATCCGCACCACGATCATCGGCTGCGTGTTACTAGCTCGAATCAACAACCACCCGCGCTCGAAGATTGCTCTGGCGCCGTCGATGTCGATTACTTCGCACCGTTTCCCGTAATGCCCGATCGCGTCCTCCACGAGTTTGAATTTGATGTTCTCGGGGCAATCCAGCCTCATCTCGGGGGTGGACGGGTACTTAGGGATCCTAGCCACGTGTTCCGAAAGAGGGGTTCCCGAACGGGCCACCAGACGCGCCAGTCGAGCCGCCGCGTAGATAGCGTCATCGGTCCCGAAGAACTCGTCCGCAAAACAAATGTGCCCGCTCATTTCCCCGGCTACAGGGGCGCCACCGGACTTCATGCGAGCCTTGATGTGCGAATGCCCCGTCTTCCACATCACAGGCTCCCCTCCCTGGGCGGCGATCATCCTCGGGAGCGCCTGCGAACACTTGACGTCGAATATGACCTCGGCCCCCGGGCGCTGGTCCAGCACGTCCAGAGCCAAAAGCAGCAGCAGGTGGTCGCCCGCTACGATGCCTCCGGTCTCCGTAACCGCGCCGATTCGATCTCCATCTCCATCCAGACCAACCCCAAAATCGGCACCCGTCTCGACCACTCGGGTCCGGAGGTCTTCGATGTATTCCGGGATCGTCGGGTCTGGGTGATGGTTGGGGAATGTGCCATCCGATTCACAGTAGAGTCCGTCGACGTTCACGCCGGCGGCCGTCAGGGCCTCAACCGCAATGACGCTCCCCGCCCCGTTCCCGCAGTCCAAGACCATGTGAACAGGACCATCTACGTGGCCTCGGGACGCCACCTCTTCGACGTACCGGGGCAGTATCTCCGCTCGGCTGACCGTGCCGTTGCCAGAGGCGAAATCCTCAGCCACGATCCGGCGCCGCAAGTTCTGTATCATTTCCCCATACAGCGGCGCGCCATCGCGAACCATCTTGATCCCGTTGTACTCGGATGGGTTGTGGGAGCCGGTGATCTGGATGCCGCCGTCAGTCTCGAACTCCAACGCCGCGAAATACAGCACTGGAGTAGGGACGCACCCAACCATGATGACCGATACACCCGCTTCCTGTAGGCCCCGTGCTACCGCATCGGCGAGACTGGGCGACGAGGGTCGGTTGTCTCCCCCGACCACCACTTGCGGCGACCCCCGGTCAGCCAGCTCACTACCGAACGAGCGCCCGACAAGGTACGCCAAGTCGACTGTCAGGTCCTTGGCGAAAACCCCGCGAATGTCGTACTCGCGGAATACTTCAGCAGGAATGTCCATCAGGAAATATCCATCCAGGGATAAGAAACTCGCGCGTTGTAGAAGGAGGGGGTGGGTGTGCTAGGGCGTGACCGATGCCTGCTCAGCGATCTCGTCCGCGCCCGAGCCTGTTTCGGAGACCTGTTCCACTATGGCGGGCTCGTCTGCCTGGGCCTGACGGGCTTGATCAATGGCGAAGCCTGGAAGCAGACCCACGAGTAGCACCACGACGGCGCAGATCCCGAGTACAAGGTTGAATCCTGGCTCCGGGCGTCTCTTGGCTGGCCCGGAAACCTCCACCGAGGCTTCCTTAAAATACATCTTCCAGACGACCCGCAGGTAGTAGTAGTAGGCGATGAGGCTACTGAGCACGAGCACTATCGCCAATGTGAAATCGCCTGCATCCACGCTCGCCCGCAACAGATACAGCTTGCCCACAAACCCCGCCGTGGGTGGGAACCCGGCCAGAGATAGCAGGAATACGAGAAGGCACGCTCCCAACACCGGACGGTCCCATCCCAAACCGCGGTAGTCCTCGAGGCGCGGGCGCTGGTCCCCCTTCCCCGCCAGATGCCACACCGCTGCGAACACGCCAACCGTCACAACCGTGTAGGCTGCCAGGTAAAGCAGCGCCGCGGCACGCCCCACCTCAGATACGGCTGCAACCCCCACCAAGAGGTATCCGGCGTGCGCAACCGACGACCAGGCCAGAAGCCGCTTTACGTTCCGCTGGTTGAGGGCGATGAGATTGGGAACCATCATCGTGAGGACAGCGAGTACCGTCACGGCCGGCTTCCACATGTCGACGGCGCCAGCCAAATCCACTGTGAGTACTCGTAACAACGCCACAAAGGCGGCTGCCTTGACGCCCGCTGCCATGAACGACGTGATGGGGGTCGGGGCTCCCTCGTACGCGTCCGGTGCCCACATGTGGAACGGAACGGCCGCAATCTTGAACCCAAACCCGATGAGCAACAATCCTATCCCACCTGCCAACAGGAATCCGTCGCCCGCCAACCCTCCACTCGCCGCCACCACCAACCGGGTAGTGCCCGTGGCCCCGTACAGGAGAGCGATGCCGTACACCACGAAGGCACTCGCAAAAGCCCCTGTGATGAAGTATTTGAGGCTTGCCTCCGAAGCACGCCGGTTAGAGCGCGTGAACCCGGCGAGTACATAGACCGGGATAGACATCAACTCCAACCCGACGAACAAGAGGATGAGGTCGCGAGCTGCCACTAAAACCAGCATCCCGACCAGGGACATGAGCAGAAGGGCGTGGTACTCTGTCGACCGTATGCCCTCTCGCACGACGTAGTCGCGTCCCAGTGCGACGACCAACCCGGCTCCGATCAGCAGGATCACGTTGGCAGCAACGCGGAATCCGTCGAGAGCAATCATCGAGTCGACCGGTCCCGAAGCGTCGGTCAACCAGAGGGTAGCTATGATCGCGCCCCCGATCGCATACATCGAAACCAGGAAATCAAACGATGCCCGTTGGTAGCCGTCTCCTGACTTTTTCTCAACTCGAGTTACAAATACTCCCCGCATCAAGATCACCATCGCAGCCACCGACAGTACGATCTCCGGCAGTAGCGCTAGCCAGTAGCTTCCGGGTGTGGCGAATTCGAAGAACCTCACTCGTCACCCCCCGCGACCGCATCCTCACCCTGGACACGGGCCTCCACATGCGTAATCAACTCTTCGACTGAAGTTCTGGTCCGCTCCAGGAAGGGGCCCGGCCAAAGTCCAATCAGCAGGATCAGCGCGAGCAGTGGACCGAGGAGCAGTTTCTCACGCATATAGAGGTCGCGCAGGCCCTTGTTCTCGTCATTGTCGAGGGGATTGAAGATCACCCTCTGGACCATCGGAAGCATATAGCACGCCGCGAAGATGACTCCAGTTGTCGCGATCGCAGCGATCCACGGATGGCTCTGGAAGGTCCCCAGAAGGATCAGGAACTCTCCGACAAATCCGTTCGTCCCAGGAAGGCCTATGGAGGAAAGCGCAACAACCACCAAGGCCGCCGAGAACACGGGCATCACCTTGGAAAGTCCTCCGAAGCTGTCTATCGCGCGCGTGTGTCGTCGCTCGTAGAGCATCCCGATCAAGAGGAAGAGAGCGCCCGTCGAGATACCGTGGTTCACCATCTGCAGGATGCCGCCCTCGATCCCCTGCTGGCTCAGGGCGAAGACACCCAAGACAACGAACCCGAGATGAGCCACCGAGGTGTAGGCGACGAGCTTCTTTGCATCCGGTTGCACGGCTGCAACCCACGCGGCGTAGACAATGCCAACCAGGCCCAGGATGAGAAAGGTGTATAGGATAGCAGGTTCAGTCGCTGCCAGCGGGAACAGGGGCAGTCCGAACCGGAGGAACCCGTACACGCCCATCTTCAAGAGGACGCCGGCAAGGATTACGGATCCGGCCGTGGGTGCTTCCACGTGAGCATCCGGTAGCCACGTGTGGAAGGGGAACATCGGCACCTTGACCGCGAACGCAACCGCGAAACCCCCAAACAACCACAGTTGCGCTGTCCGAGCAAGATCGAGTCCTACCAAATCCTCGTACGCAAAGCTCCATTCGCCGGTAGCCCCGTGCCCTATCGCGACCAGCGCAACGATTGCAACGAGCATGAGCAGCGAACCGGCGGCCGTGTAAAGAAAGAACTTCACCGCGGCGTAGATCCGGCGGTTTCCACCCCAAATCCCGATTAGGAAGTACATCGGGATGAGCATGATCTCCCAAAACACATAGAACAGGAACAGGTCGAGAGCTACGAATACGCCCAGCATGCCGGTGGTCAAAAGGAGGAGCATCGCGTAGAAGGCCCGCTGCCGCTCCTGGATGTAGTTGAAGGAACCGGCGACCGAGATCGGCATGATGAAGGTCGTGAGGAGGACCATGAGGATTGAGATCCCATCCAGTCCCACCGTGTATGTGATGCCCCACGCCTCGATCCAAGGGATGGACACAGTGTTCTGGAACCCTGTCAGTTCCGTGTCGAAGGTCCAGAAGAGTGGGAGTGAGAGGGCAAAGACAAGCAAGGTGGTACCCAGAGCCACCAACTTTGCCCTGCCTTCGGGAACCAGGAAGCAACCCGCCGCGCCTACCAATGGAAGCGCAATGAGCACCGTGAGGATCAGGTGTCCTTCGTAGAGCCCGCTCATCGTGCGTACGTCCGACCAGGAATCGAACACCTCATGCGAGTATTCCCAGGACCAAGAGGGCACCCAACATGAACACCACCAGATACGTGGTGACTCGTCCGCTCTGCATCTGCGCACCGGCCCAACCCGCAACGCGCGCGGTGTGCCCAGCCCCATTAACGAGGCCGTCGATGATGGCTGAGTCGACCACCTTCCAGCAGAATCTCCAAATCCGCCCCAACGGCTTCACCACCAACCAATCGTACAACTCGTCGACGTACCACTTCCGGTACAGAATTCCACCGAAGCCCGACGGTATAACTGCCTCCTTCTCCGTTGGGTACATCTTCTGTTGGAGCCGACGCAGTGTAACGACGACGGCCGCCAAAGCGAGGACAGTACCGATCCCAGCCCAAAGAGCCTCACCTCCACCCACCGGTGCGTAATGGCCGGCCACCTTCCCCTGCGCACTGGCAACCGCCACTGCGGGCTCGAATACGGGCTCCAACCAGTGGTGTAACCAATCCACCTGCGGCAGTGGAAGCGCCTCCGGGATATTCACCCAGCCCCCCACAATGGAGAGGAAGGCCAAGACACCGAGGGGAGCCCACATTACCACCGATGGTTCGTGAAAATGCCCCATCCGGCTCCGGCCCCCTGGGCCAAAGGTTCTGCTCTGCCCATAGAAGGTCATCGCCATGAGCCGCGTCATGTAGACGGCCGTCAGGACAGCCGTCACTAGAGCGACAACCCACAGCACGGGGTATCCGTAGGCTCCTGCATACCAGATGATCTCGTCTTTCGAGAAGAATCCGGCCAGCGGAAACACACCTGCAATCGCTAGAGTCGCCACCCACATAAACGCGAAGACCTTCGGTATATAGAAACGCAGGGCTCCGTAATTGCGCATGTCGTTTTCGGAACCGAGGTCGTGCACGCCGGCCTTTTCCCAGACGTGATGGACAGAGTGGATAATCGCACCCGCCCCCAGGAATAGCAGTGCCTTGAAGAAGGCATGGGTCATCAAGTGGAAGACACCCGCCGTAAATGCTCCCACACCGACAGCCAGGAACATGTAGCCGAGCTGAGAGATAGTGGAGTAGGCCAGGACCTTCTTGATGTCGTACTGCTGGATCGCAATCGTTGCGGCGAACAGGGCCGTCGCGGCACCGACCGTAGCGACCACCACCTGAGCCACGGGCGACAGCGTGAACAGCACCCCCAAGCGCGCGATCAGGTACACACCCGCCGTCACCATGGTGGCGGCGTGGATGAGCGCCGACACCGGCGTTGGACCTGCCATTGCGTCGGGGAGCCAAGTAAAGAGCGGAATCTGGGCCGATTTTCCGGTGCACCCCAGGAAGAAGAGGAGGGCGATGCCCGTCACCATGACCCCACCGTACTCAAGCGCAGCTGGAGCGCCCTCAATGATCGGCACGAAGTCGAGGGTTCCGAAGGTCGCGAAAACCAGGAACATCGCGACGAGGAATCCGGCATCGCCGATTCGGTTAACGATAAAGGCCTTCTTGCCGGCGTCCGCGAATTCACGATTCTGGTACCAGAAGCCTATCAGCAGGTACGAACACAATCCGACGCCCTCCCACCCAACAAACATCACAGGCAGGTTTGCCCCGAGCACCAGAGTGAGCATGAAAAACACAAACAGATTTAGATATGCGAAGTAACGCGAGTAACCCGGATCGCTCCGCATGTAACCCACCGAGTAAATGTGGATTAGGCTCCCGACCCCCGTGATGATCATACACATCAAGATCGACAACTGATCGAACTGTAGGTCAGCGCCGACCCGGAGGGTCCCGGACTCCATCCAAGTCCACAGGTGAGTGACGGCGGCGTGGTGCGGTTCCGCGCCAATCATTGCCACGAAATTCACGAAGACCACGACGAAGGACGCTAGCAGCGCCCCAGGTCCGACGATCGACGGAATGAGCTTCTTCTCCTTCCACAGGAAGGCGCCGAATCCGTTTATTACGGCTCCAAGGAGAGGGAAAAACAGGATCAGGGCCGGAAGGAGAGGCTGAAACTCCGCATCCCCACTCTGGGCCAGGGCCAACCCGGCGTCCAGAGTACCCGCGATAGGCGCTACCACAGGAGTAGCTACCACCGGAGTAACTTGAAGGAGTCGAGGTCCACGACCTCGAAGTGGCGGAAGATTGCGATTATTATTGCGAGCCCGACCGCAGCCTCGGCCGCTGCGACGGCTAGAACGAAGAATACAAAGATCTGCCCCTCGATCCCGTGTACCCTCGAAAACGCCACCAGCGAGATGTTGGCCGCGTTCAACATGAGCTCGATGCACATGAAGACGATGATCGCATTGCGGCGGAGCAAGACGCCCAAGACCCCGATGCCGAACAGGATCGCGCTAGTAAAAAGAGCGATCTGAACGTTCAGTCCAACGTCCATCATGCTCGCATCCGTTTAGCCAGATGGATGGTCCCCACTATCGACGCCAAGAGAAGGATCCCTGTCACTTGCAAGACTATTGCGTAGTTCTGGAATAGGGGCCGTGCCACCACCTCGACGACGCCCTGATCCGTGACCGTGCTCCGCAGTGCCTCACTCGCTATTTCGATGACCGGCGACCCATCGCTTCCGGTGACCAGGAAACGCGTCAGGGTACCGAGGAAGCCCACGGCGATCGACCCCGTAACGAGTCCCCCGAAGGGCCCCCGCAGGTCACGCCACTGCGTATGGCCCAGATTGAGGAGCATAAGGACGAACAGGAACAGCACCATGATCGCCCCGCCATAAAGGATGAGGTTAATGGCACCGATGTAGTGCGCGTCGAGCATGATAAACATCGCCGAGGTGGCGAAGAAAACACCCACCAGGAAGATCACGGCGGACACGGGATTCTTCCGCGTGATCATGATGATCCCACCTAGCACGGCACTTGCCGCGAACGTCTGGAAGAAGAAGTCGTGGATCATCGCGTGGTCGGCACCGGCGTGTAACGAGTCACTGGGAAGCGGGGTCCGATGGATCCCAGAGGGCCGTATACTCGTGCTCCTGCTCTACGAGGCGTTCAAGATCGTACACCCAACGCTCGCGCGAGTACTCCGCGTTCTCGTAGTGCACCCCAAGGTGTATCGCCTCGACGGGACACACTTCCTGGCAGTACCCGCAGAATATGCACCGGAACTCATCGATCTCGTAAATCGCAGCGTAGCGCTCGCCGTTTTCATCCTCCGCCGGAACCAGCTTGATACAGTTGACCGGACAGACAGTCGGGCAGAGTCCGCACGCCACGCACTTGGCTCGCCCATCCTCGTGCACGGCCATGCGGTGGGTCCCCCGAACCCGAGGCCCAAGCTCCCACTTCTCGTCCGGGTACTGCTGGGTCTTGGTATTTGGTTTCAGCATGTGCCGCAGCGTAATCGACATCCCTTTGATCGCCGCCCGCACATACGAAGCTTCTTCCTTCTCTCGCTGAACGATCGTCACCTTACCCGGCATCTAAGACTCCCTGCTACGCGTTGTTATCTCTGGCGGCGGCCCTTTGCCGCGCCGCCCCCGTGATAAGCGTCCCCCGGTCCAGGACGAAGAAGAGGACGCCCGCCAAGACCATGTTTACAAGGAAGAGCGTGAAGGCGTACCAACCACCTGGCGGAATGCCCACGGCCTCGATTCCCAGGATCACGAAGGCGATGATCAGGATGTACACAGTCACGGCCTCCAGCATGAACTTCCAGCCCAGATCCATAAGCTGATCGTACCGAAAACGCGGGAGCGTCCAGCGGATCCACATGAAGACGATCACCACGAGCGAGGTTTTCGCCATGAAGGCCGTGAAGGTGAGGAGGGTCTTCCACCAGGTAGGTTCGCCGATGACCGTGCCATCCGACAGCACGCGGATGTTGTCTCCTTGCCAAAACGGTATGTCCCAGCCACCCAGGAAGAACACCGTGACGAGGGCTCCTACGATAACCACATGGGCAAACTCGCCGATCACAAACATCGAGAATTTCATCGAAGAGTATTCGGTGTGATAACCCGTGATTAGCTCCGCCTCGGCCTCCGGAAGATCGAAGGGGAGACGGTTGGTTTCCGCCAGCCCCGATACGAAAAAGAAGAAGAGACCGACGAAGAGCGGAAAAATGAACCACGTGGCGAAGGTCGGAGGACCTGCCGTAAAGCCCTGCTGCATCGACACCAGCTCGGGTGCGCGAACATCGCCCGCCAGAAGTATTAGAGGGATTAGACTTAAGGCGAGGGCGACCTCGTAGCTGATCATCTGGGCCGAACCGCGTAGTCCCCCAAGGAGGGAATACTTGGAGCCTGATGCCCAACCTCCGAGCGCGATCGCGTACACGCCAAGGGATCCGATGGCGAGCACATAGAGGATACCGATCGGGACGTCCGCCACGATTATCTCCGCAATGCCCCACGGTGTCGCCAGGGGAGACCCCATGGGGATAACAGCGAACAGGATGGTGGCGGGAAGGATGCCGAGAATCGGGGCCAGGATGAAGAAGGGCTTGATCGCCTCCCTCGGCATCGTCTCTTCCTTGAGGACATTCTTGAGGCCGTCAGCGATCCCCTGAAGGAGGCCCCATGGCCCCACCCGATTCGGGCCACTCCTGTCCTGCATGTACCCCGCAATTTTGCGCTCCACGATGGTGGTGAGCATCACACCCAGCAGGAGGAGGGTGAACAGCACCACGACCTTGATGGTGGTTGCGATTACCAGGGCCGTCCCTGTCATGGTGGTCATGTGTACGCGATCTCAGCCTTCGAGCCGTTTGCGTGCTCGGCGAGCTTGGCCCCCTTGAGCCCTAAGCCGCTCCACGTCAGACCATCGAACTGCTCGGTCTCCCCGGCCATGCGGGCGAATGCGTCCTCCACGCTGGACACAGGGCTGCCATCGCCAAGTTCGGCCAGAACCCGGCTCAGGATCATCCAGGCCGGACGGGCGATTCCCGGGGGTGTAAGCGCTTGGTGGAACCTCTGTACGCGACCCTCAAAGTTCGTAAACGTCCCGTCCTGCTCGGCAAAGGACGTGATGGGCAGAACGACGTCTGCGCGCCGCGCAGCCCCCGGCAATCGCGTGCCGAGATAAATGAAGAATCTGTCTTCGTTCTCGAAGTCGAAATCGTCGTCCAGCGCGTCGTCAAGCACCACCAGAACACCGCGCTTCTGGGCCTGGGGGACACTTCCGTTACGGCGCTGTCCACCAAAGACCTCGGCTCCCGACACATTGGGGGCCCGGTCTGCGCGGAGTGCGAGCGACGGCACGGTCGGAAGTTCGGCCGTGCTTCCCTCCTCCACTCCAAACCAGCTCTCGCGGACGCCAACCCAGTCCAAAAGGCGGCTGACGAAGAAAAGATCCTCGTTGGAAGAGTGCGGAGAAATGAAGGCAGTTCCGCCCGCACCTCCGAGAGCTTGCAAACGCTCGCCCAACCAACGGATCGCCGTCTGCCAGTCGCTCTGCACCAAGCCTCCATCTTGGTCACTACGCAAGAGTGGAGTGGTGGCCCGCACGCCGCGGTTGGCCATCACCAGGTGCTTCCGGCCATAGTCGCACATCCACCAGGAGTTCACAGCCGCGTTGTGGCGGGGCTTCAGGCGAACGATCTGGTTCTCCTTGGTATCGATCGTGACGTTGCATCCGGTGGAACACCCAGGGCACACACTTGCCGTAGCGTCCATATCCCACGCCCGCGCCTTGAACACGAAGTCTTCGTGGACGAGGGCTCCGACCGGACATACGTCAACGATGTTTCCCTGGAACGGATTGTTGAGTTCCTTCCCCGGGAAGGTGTCGATGTAGGCCTTATGCCCCCGTTGGGCAACGATCAACACGTCGTCGTCCGCAACATCGCGCATGAAGCGCACGCAGCGGGTGCAAATGATGCACCGATCCGCGAAGTACAGGATGTCGTCGGCGATCCGATCCCGACCCATGACCTGTTTCGGTTCGTCGAGGCGGCTCGCCAGCTGGTTGGTGACGTAAGCGTAATCCTGCAGCATACATTGACCGGCCGCGTCGCATATCGGGCAGTCAAGCGGGTGGTTGACCAGGAGGAACTCTATCACCGATCGGCGCGCCTCTTCCGCTGCCTCCGTCGCCGTGTTGACCACCATGTCGTCGGTGGCCTGAAGGGTGCACGACGGCTCCAGCTTCGGCCTCCCCTCCACCTCCACCAAACACATGCGGCACTGTGCAGGACGGGTGGGTATTCCGGGGTGGTAGCAATACCGCGGCACGACAACACCCACGCGCTCGGCGGCCTCGATAACACGCGTCCCCGCGGGAACACTGACGGGCGTCCCGTCGATCGTCAGGTTGACGTTATTCACTACGGCACCCTCGGCCATTAAGGGACCCCCTCAGCCCGCGGCCACGGCGAAAAGGCCGTTACGCATCCGGGCTTCATAGTCTGCCCTGAACTTCTCCATGGACGAGTGAAGTGGAAACACGACGCTGTCGGCGAGCACGCAAATGGTGCGACCCGTCATCTGTTCGCAGAGATCGTAAAGTGTGTCGATGTCCGACAACTTGCCGTCGCCCCTCTCAATCCTCTGGAGAATGCGCACTACCCACGAGGTTCCTTCGCGACACTGCACGCATTGGCCACACGACTCGTGAGCATAGAATTCCGCGATCCGCCGCATGGCTGCGACAATGTCAGCCCCTTCTTCCATCACGATCGGTGAGGCTGTGCCTAGAGAGGTTCCGGCCTCCTGCATACCCTCGTAGGTGGTTTCGCAGTCGAGTTCATCGCCCGAAAGAAATGCGGTTGAGGAGCCACCTGGGATGACTGCCTTCACGGGCTTTCCGGATGCAGTGCCGCCGCAAACCTCAAAAATGATGTCCGACAGGGACACGCCGAGCGCCATCTCATAGTTCCCGGGCCGTGCGAGGTGGCCGGAACAACTCCACAACTTCGTGCCCGGGGACCGTTCGGTTCCCCATTGGCGATACCAATCCGAACCATTTTGCACGATGCCGGGCACAGCGGCCAAGGTCTCCACGTTGTTGACCGTCGTCGGCATGCCGAACGCACCCGCCTGTGCCGGGAAGGGTGGTTTGGCCCAGGGCTCCGCCCGGTTCCCCATTAGCGAGTTCATCAGGCCGGTCTCTTCTCCCGCGATATAAGCGCCGGCACCGGCGTGAACCGTGATATCGCACGACCAATCGCTGCCCATAACGCCTTTCCCTATTAAACCAGCTTCGTAGGCTTCCACGACAGCCTGGTTGAGGACCGCTGTCTCCTCGAAGAACTCCCCACGTACATAGATGTACGCGTGCTCGGCATCGATCGCCCGGGCTGCGATCAGACACCCTTCGATGAGGAGGTGCGGCGTCCAGCGGAGGATTTCGCGGTCCTTGAAGGCACCGGGTTCAGACTCGTCGGCGTTGCAACACAGGTAGTGTGGTTTCCCGTCCCCTCGTGGCATGAAGCTCCATTTGAGTCCCGTCGGGAACCCTGCCCCACCCCGCCCGCGTAAACCGGAATCCTTCACCACCTCGACGAGATCTTCCGCGGACATCTCCAAAGCCTTGGGCAGGGCCTCGTACCCTCCAAGCGACCGCCACCCCTCGAGATGGCGGGCCCCGGGGTTCCCTTGGCAGGCCGACAGGATAGTCGTCGTCTCCAACTCGCTCCGATGCGGATAGCTCACGGAGTCTCCCCGTTCCGAAGCGCAGACACGATCTCGCCCACCTTCTCCGGGGTCACGTTCTCCAAGTAGCGATCGTTGACCTGGACGACAGTTGCGAATCCACATGCTCCGAGGCACTCCGCCTCGATAACCGTAAAGGTTCCGTCCGCCGACATTTCCCCTTCCCTCGTCTGCGTCTCCTTCAGGAAAGCTCTGAGCACTTCTTCAGCCCGGTTGAGATGGCACGCGATATTCGTGCACACCTGCACGAAATGGCGTCCCACCGGGTGCTTGTTGTACATGGTGTAGAACGACGCCACCGAATGGACATATGCGGACGTCAGCTCCAGCGCCTCCGCGACCTGATCCATGTCCCCCGACTCGATCCAGCCCTTCTTGGATTGTACAAATGCGAGGAGCGGGAGTAGCGCCGCCCTCCGATCCGGATAGCGGGAGAGGACCATCGCGAGACGCTCCTTACCCTCGTCCGTCTCAAAGATCGGCCCATCGAAGGAATCGCGGCGCTCTGTTTGAAAGGGCTGCGACCCGGAAACGGCGGGGTGAATGACGCGGCTCACCGGTCTATCTCCCCGAGGACGACGTCAAGGGAGGCGTTGATGGCGATCACGTCCGCCACCAACTCGTCCCGAACCAACTCCGGAAGCGTGGCGATGTTGATGAACGACGGACCCCGAAAACGACAGCGGACGGGCTTGGTCCCTCCATCCGAGACGATCCCGAACCCCAACTCTCCCTTTGAACTCTCGATCGAATACCACGTCTCTCCGGCCGGAACCCTAACCCCCTCCATGACCAGCTTGAAGTGAGAGATCATCGTATCGATTGACCCCATCGCCTCGTCCTTAGGAGGTAGCACGATCCGGTAATCGTCGATATTGATCGGGCCTCCGGGGAGTCGGTCGAGCGCCTGCTGGATGATTGCCGTGCTCTCCCTCATCTCCTGCAAACGAACGAGGTACCGATCGTATACGTCGCCTACGGAACCCACCGGAACGTCGAAGTCATACTCGTCGTAACCCAGATAAGGCCTGGCCTTGCGTACGTCGTAGGCCACTCCGCTCGCTCGGAGGGTCGGACCCGTAACACCCCAGTTGATCGCTTCCTCGGCAGAGAGAGCCCCGATATCCATCGTTCGTGCCTGCCAAATCGCGTTTCGGGAGAGCAGCCGTTCCACCTCATCCAAGGTCTCGGGAAAGGAGTTGGCGAAATCGCGGGCCCCAGCCTCCCAACCTGCCGGGAGATCCGCCATCATCCCGCCGACGCGCGTCACGGATGTAGTTATCCGCCCGCCAGTGTACGCTTCGTGCAGGTTGTAGATACGTTCGCGTTCCTGGAAGGTGTAGAGGAACACGGAGAACGCTCCGATGTCGATCGCCGTTGTCCCGAGCCAGAGGAGATGACCCAGAATCCGGTTCAACTCACCTAGGATGACCCGAACGACCTGGCATCTGGGCGTAATGTCGACTCCAAGCAGCGCCTCCACCGCTCCTGCGTACCCAATGTTGTACAGCATCGGAGCCAGATAGTCCATCCGGTCCGTGTAGGGGACGCACTGGTTCCACTCGCGATATTCGCATGTCTTCTCGAACCCGGTGTGCAGATAGCCAATGTGTGGGGTGCATTCGATTACCCTCTCCCCATCCAGCTTCAACACGAGTCGCAGTACTCCGTGGGTTGCCGGGTGCTGTGGCCCCATGTTGATGAGCATGGGCTGCCCATCTAGAGCATCCTCAGGGGCTTCTCTCGGCCCAAGATCTCTAATGAGATTCGTTGACTCGGGCTGTTCGACCTCCCCCTCATCGTCGACGAGGTAACCAACTTCTTCGAGTTCCCGGACCGCGTAGGTGTCGAGCAGGTCTCGCGACAGGGAGCGCGCCACCTGAGCGGAGCGGCTGAATCGTCCCCGTAGGGGAAAATCCTTCCGCAGGGGGAAACCCTCTTCGTAGTTCTCCGGCATCAGGATGCGGCGCAGGTCGGGGTGGCCCGAGAAAGACACACCGTACATGTCCCAAACCTCACGCTCCAACCAGTTCGCGGTGGCCCACAACGGGGTGACGCTCTCAATCTCGAGCCGGTCAACCGGGACCTCACAGACCACCCTCAGCTGTCGTCCATGCTCCATCGACCAGAGCTGGTACCAGATCTGAATCGGGGCTCCTACCCCGATGTGAACCCCCATGATGTCGGCCAGAAAATCGTATTCCTGGCCGGGCTCATCCCGCAAAAAGGCCAGCACGTCTGCAATCGATTCCGGCCTGACCCAAACCACGGGGTATCCCGTAGCGTCCTCCGAAGTACGCAGAAAGTCCTCTGGGAAACGCGCCCTCAGGGTGTCAGGGCCGGGGTGACCACCGGTCCCGTTGGTGCCGGAGGCCCCCTCGATCAGATGAGGAGGCGTCGAGGTCTGAGCAGGTTCCACTGCCTGGGAAAGCGCCTTCAGTCTGCGTGCTCGAGACGCCGTTCCCGGCGATCCCGAGGACGAGCTATGGGGTCGGTGGGAGCGAGGCCGCTGACGCGATTCTGGTTGGTCGAGTTCCCGAAAGGCTGCGCAGTCAGTTCGATGGTCTCGGCCGGTAGGTTGGGCTTACCGACAGCCGCCGGAGATTCGTCGCGGAAGCTGGAGCTCTGCAGTGTCTCGCCCTTGATCTTTTCCTGAATCATCAGGAGCGCATAGATGAGACCCTCGGGGCGTGGGGGACATCCAGGCACGTAGACGTCTACCGGGACGATGCTGTCTATCCCCTGCACGATGGTGTAGTTGTCGAACATCCCGCCCGAACTGGCACACGCTCCCATGGACACGCACCACTTCGGTTGGGGCATCTGGTCCCAGACCCTCCTCAACACAGGAGCGAGCTTGTACGTGACCCTCCCCGCCACGATCATCATGTCCGCTTGACGCGGGGAGAACGACATACGTTCCATCCCGAAACGTGCGATGTCGTATTTGCTGGCGGCCGATGCCATCATTTCTATAGCGCAGCAGGCCGTCCCGAATGGCATGGGCCACAACGAGTTACGCCGCGCCCAGTTGACCACGTAGTCCACCTTGGTGGTTAGCCAATTTCCGGGAATACCGGTGTCCCGCGTATCGAGAGCAGCATCTCCCGGTAGGGTTTCAAGTGGCTTCATATCCCTCGTACTCCCTCGGGGGTGAGGTCAACTGTCAATCCCACTCTAAGGCTCCAGATTTCCACGCGTAAACCAAGCCGACTCCAAGGATGGAAAGAAAAGCTGTGATCTCAAGGAAACCCGACATGCCGAGGTCCCTGAAGATCGAGGCCCACGGGATGAGGAACAGCGTCTCAATGTCCAAGACGATGAACAGCATCGCGACGAGGTAGAAGCTAACCGAAAAACGTTCCCGAGTTGTACCGAGCGGCGCAATTCCGGATTCGTACGGGCTGGCTTTGACGTCCGTGGGGCGGCGTGAACCAATGAGATGCGACACGCCGATCATACCGAGGGCGTTCATCAGGCCGACCAACGCTAGAATCACGATGCCGATGTATGGGTCGAGCAAGGGCGATAGCTCCTTCCAAGAGCCCGTGTTTTTGGCTCCAAATGACGTGCGAATCGTAGTGCCGGGGAACTCCTAAGGCAAGTTCCAAAGCGGGCCAAACGTTGACGGTGTTACCATTTTGGCCGTGCCTTTGGACAGTGCCGCAACAATCCGCCGCCGGAACGGTGGCGACGCCCAAAGAGTGAGGTAACGATTACTGAAGAGCGGGTTCACGTCTCCCTCGGCGAAGGGGTTGTGGAGGTTCTGGTCATTGGGAGGGGCCTTCCTATTCTCTTCCTCCACGGGTTAGGTGCCAACAGGCGCACCTGGACCAAGGTGGCCCGTGCATTTGTGCGGGAAAACCCCGGTTACTGCTGCTGGCTTCCAGATCTCCTGGGGCGTGGCCGGTCCGTCTCTGAACCCGGCCTTCGGTTCCGGATGGAGGACGAAGTGCGCCGGCTGGAGACCTTGATCGACAAGCTGGCGGGGAGGCGTCCTAACGTGATCGCCGGCCATTCCCAGGGTGCGGCACTTGCGCTGGCTCTGGCCCGCGTCGATACCGGGATTACTGCTCTACTGCTTTCCAATCCCGTGACGGAGCTGGTCCGACGTCCGCCGATCTTGCGACTTCTGGCGACGCACACTGCGCGAGCGGCGTTGAGCCCTTTCCTGGTGCCCTTGTCGGGTCTGGTGGGCCGCCGCGTGATAGAACGCGCGGCTGGACCTGCGTTCGCCCCCTCGGCGACCTTAGTCGAAGACTACACGCAGCCCTGGGCCGACCTCCGACGAGCTCAGACGTTGCTCGAAATCCTGTTCGACTGGGAGCCGTCCAGAAGCGCGGCGTTCCTGCCGGATCGAGTAGTGGAGGCACGAGTCGTGGCGGGGCGCTTTGACCGGCGGATCCCTGTCGAGGCCGCCGAACAGCTTGCTCTAGGGCTCGGTGCTCCGTTCCACTTGGTGGAAGACGGAGGTCATATCTTGCCCGAGCAGTGTCCGGACCTGCTCGCAGCTTCGCTGGCGGAGCTAATCCCGGCGCAAGCTCCGAATAGCCCCGCAGATTGATACAGCCTTGAGTTTGTCCGCGGCGCTGGTTACGGCTGCTAAAGGCGGGGAGGCGTAACTCCCGTCTGACCCTGGTACTTTCCGGATCTGTCGCGGTAGCTGACCTGGCAGACGTCGTCGGATTCCAGGAACAACACCTGCGCGATTCCCTCGTTCGCGTACACGCGCGCGGGAAGCGGCGTCGTATTCGAAATCTCCAGGGTGACGTGGCCCTCCCACTCCGGTTCAAATGGAGTCACGTTGACGATCAGACCACAGCGGGCGTATGTGCTCTTCCCTACGCAAATCGTGAGCACGGTGCGCGGGATACGGAAGTACTCCACGGAACGAGCTAGAGCGAAGGAATTCGGAGGGATGATACAAGCGTCACCCTGAAATTCGATGAAGGAACGTTCGTCAAAAGCCTTGGGATCTACCACGGGGAATAGCGCACTGTGGAAGATCTGGAATTCGTCGGCAACGCGCATGTCGTACCCGTAGCTACTGACGCCGTAGGAGATGACGCTGCCCGAAACCTGATTGTCCTGGAATGGCTCGATCATCCTGTGTTCCCGAGCCATGTGCCGAATCCAGCGATCACTCTTTATCGGCATCGTATCAGGAGATCGCGACCATAACACCTGCTCGCCGCGCGGCTTCGTCCGCCACCTCGTCCATCATGCGATCCCAGCGGGCAGGGCTCGCCATTTCAAGCGTCTCTTCCACCAGACTCAGCAGCTCCAGTACGTCGCTCTTCCGAAGATCCAGGTCATCCTCACCCTTCTCCTCCAATACCGCACGCAGTATCTCGATCCGTCCACGCAACTCTTCGTACTTGAGCCGTTCCTCGTAGGTCATTTGCGTCCCCTCTGCTCTCCGGCACTCGTACCCGGGTGATTTAGTTTGCTAGCTACCCGCCAACTTGACTCAGTGCAGACAATCCTCCGCTGCCCACCGCCGTGCCGAGCTCCAGATAGTGGCGCTTGGGTTTACCGGCCAATGCCCTGGCCACTGCCGACTCGATGCTCCCAGTTTCCCGCAGTGGTTCCTTGAGATCCACCTCATGGTCCCCGAAGAGGCACGTGCGCAGCTTCCCGTCCGCGGTAAGTCGCATCCGGTTGCACCTGTCGCAGTAGTTGTGTGACAGCGGAGTGATTACGCCGATCGTACCGGCCCCTCCGGGGAACCTGTAATACACGGCTGGACCGTTGCCGCGTGGCCCGGGATCCGGTTCCAGCATCTCGATCGAGTGGATTCGGTCCAATACCTCGTCGGCCGACATGAAGCGATCCGTGAGATGGAGGTTTTCTCCCACCGGCATAAGCTCGATGAACCGAATGTGCCACGGCCGGTCCCGCGTGATCTCCGCGAAATCCTCGATTTCGTGGTCGTTGAGCCCCTTCATGATGACGCAGTTGATCTTAATGGGCTTGAAACCGACTTGCTCCGCGGCTCGAAGTCCGACGAGGGTTTCGTCGAAGCGCTTTGCGGGGCGGCGTGCAATCTCAACAAAGTTGTCGCGATCCAGCGTATCCAGGCTGACGTTGATCCGGTTGACCCCCGCCTTTCGTAGATCCTCAGCAAAACGAGGCAGCAGAATGGCATTCGTGGAAAGGGATATGTCCTGGATCGCGGGGATGGCTGCCAGCAGCTCCACCAACCGTGGTAAATCCTGCCGAATGAGCGGTTCTCCCCCCGTTAGGCGTACGCGCTCCAGACCGAGATCAGCCATCTGGCGCACGATTTCTTCGATCTCCTCATATGTGAGCATCTGCGGTTTCGGGATCCAGTCGAGGCCCTCCACCGGCATACAGTAGGTGCATCGCAAGTTACACCTATCCGTCACCGAGATTCGGAGGTAGCGGATCTGTCGTCCGAATTGGTCTCTCATTTGTTATCCAACTCCGGAGACCCCACCCAATGGGTTGTGCCGTCCGCGTAGTGTTCGTGCTTCCAGACCGGCAACCGCTCTTTGATCGCTTCGATGATCCAACGCGAGGCCTCGTAACAGTCGGCCCTGTGGCCAGAGGCTACGCCGATCGCCACGCTGACCTCTCCTAGTCTCAAGGTTCCTGTCCGGTGCGCTGCCCAGACCGCCCCGATGTCAAAGCGCGCCAAAGCAGCTTTGGAAATGTCACGCAGGACCTTCTCCGCCATCTCCTTGTAGCAATCATACTCGAGGTGGGAGACGGCACGGCCCTCGTTCATCTCCCGAACTCTACCCTGAAACACCAAGATCGCACCATCCGAGTGCGAACCCAAATCATACGGGGGCCAAGAATCGAGACTCTCTTCAGTGATGAAGACGTGAACGGGAGTGCCGGTCACAACCGCGGGTCCGGCGGCGGTCATTCCGTTAACCCCCCGCAACCGGTGGGATGAATGCAACCTCGTCCCCAGTCGCCAATGGCGTCTCTGAGTCGGTGTATACCTGATTGACTGCCACCACTACCCGCTCCGGGATCCAGCGGTGACCCCGGATTGCCCGGAGTTCCTCCACCAGATCGCCAACGGTACTCCCAGGTGGCATGCTTGCAGTTATCTCCCGTCCGGATGCCAGCTCCCCATAGACGCCGAAGAATAGTGCCCGTACCGAAATTGGCTCCGTCATGTCTGTTGCAGGGCTGCCAGTTCGAGGTGGGTCAGGAGGCGGGGGACGATCCCCTCCTCACGGAGGGTGCTGACGCGCACGCGGGAGCGTGATTCCGATCCGGCGCTTAACGCCGCTATTGCCAGGTTTCCTCGGAAGGTGCCTAGGACGAGATGACTATCGCTCTCACTCTCGATCCACGCTGAGCCCATCCGGTCGGAGGATAGGAAAAAACCTTTGGCAGCCGCGATTGTGTCGCGGGGGGTGAGATGAACTTCCCTCTCTACCGTCATCTTGCTCCTGGTCGCTTTGGTCACCGGGGCCTGCGTCGGTTGTCGAGGCCGTGGGGTTTTCGTTTTCAGGTTGCCGACATATCTATATCGGTGTCGGGGCACCCCCACCCTTCCGAAAATACGGGACGGTGCAACGTCTCTCAAACCCGGCCACCCTACCAAATGTACGTGGACCGTCTAGTTGAAGGGCAGAACCAAACCACTCCATGAAATTCTCGCAAAACGTGGCACGCCTTGTGCCTTCGCCCACCATAGGGTTGGCTCAGAGGGCACGTGAGATGAGAGCCGAGGGTATTGATGTTGTCGACCTCTCTGCTGGAGAACCGCAGTATCCGGCCCCGGAGCATGCGGCGCAGGCTGCCATCAAGGCGATCCAGGACGGACGAACCGGCTACCCGCCTACTCATGGGATTCCGGAGCTGCGAGAAGGCGTCGCCAAGTATCTGGAGGAGACCACGGCATCTTCCCCCGTGGATCCGGACTGCGTGGTCGTTAGCTCAGGTGTGAAACAAGCTCTATTCAACTGCTGTTTTGCGACCTTCGAGCAGGGCGACGAAGTGCTTGTTCCGGCCCCCTATTGGCCGTCGTACCCCACGATCGTGGATTTGGCAGGGGCTACGCCCGTTATCGTGGCGACGCAGGATGGGGTGTTTGTACCCTCGGCGGATGAGCTGGAGATGGCCCGCACGCCCCGAACCAGGGGCTTGATCCTGAACAGTCCCGGGAATCCAACCGGTGCCGTCATTCCACTTCCTCAGCTTACGGACATCCTGGTGTGGGCGGAGCGCCACGGGATATGGGTCCTGTCGGACGAGATCTACCGCCGGCTGGCCTTCGAAGGGGCGGCCCCGTCGGTGTACGATGTGGGAGAGCGAGGAGATCGCGTCGTCCTCCTGGACGGACTTTCGAAGGCGTTCTGCATGCCGGGATTCCGGATAGGATTCGCGGTGGGACCCCCGGATCTCCTCCGCAAGTCAACAGACCTGCAGGGGCAGACTACGTCGGGCGCGGCGACCCCCGCGCAGTGTGCGGCCGCGGCCGCGCTTGGGGAGACTGAGGCGAGAGAGAGATTCGTCCGCGAGCTTGTGGAGACTCTGAATGAGTTGCGCAGGATCGGGATCGAGGGCCTCTCCCTGATACCTGCGTTGGAGGCCCCCGACCCACCCGGCGCGCTCTACTTCTTTGCCCGTCTGCGGGACAGTTCCCGATCGTCGCTTTCGATTGCCGAAGCCATAATCTCCCAAGCCGCCGTTGCTTGCGTTCCGGGAGAACCGTTTGGGTGTCCCGGTTACATCAGGTTTAACTTCGCCGTTCAAAAGCCGGTGCTGCGTGAAGGGCTACGACGGCTGGAGGCCTTCTTTACCCCGGATTAGCCGGTTCCACCTCCCTCCGGTGGCTGCACCGCATCTTTGAAGAACCAGGATGGCTTGAAGTGGGGGACTCTTCGGTCCGGCACTACCACCAACTCCCCAGTTCGAGGGTTCCGCGCCTTGCGTGCCTGTCGAGAGGCCGCCGTGAAGGTCCCAAACTTCCGTATTTCAATGCGTTCGCCGCCGGCAACAGCTTCCTTTATCGACTGTAGGAACGCTTCAATGATCAAGTTGCAGTCGCGTCGGGTCACCCCAGGCCCTATGGCCTGATGGACCTGCTTCACGAGATCTGCTTTCGTCATCCCAATAACTCCGTTTTGAGGGTAGGTGCTACTCCGCACCCGGAGAAATTCCAGGCCGCTGCTACTTGGTACACGGCTCTAGGCAGTTTGTGCCCCCTCAGACCGACTCGAGTTTTCTTGATGCTCAACTGCATTGAGGAAGCGATCGAACAGATAGCGGCTGTCGTGGGGTCCTGGCGCCGATTCAGGATGATACTGCACCCCGAACACAGGGAGGTCGCGATGTGCCAGGCCTTCCACCGTACCGTCATTCAGATTGCGATGAGTTACCACCAAGTCAGGAGCCCCCTCGATCCGGCCGTCGGTCTCGCGTACCACAAATCCGTGGTTTTGGGAGGTGATCTCAACAGTTCCGGTCTCCTGGTTCTTTACGGGGTGGTTCCCCCCACGGTGTCCGTACGGAAGCTTGTGGTTGGTCCCACCGAAGGTCCGGGCAATGAGCTGGAGCCCGAGGCAGATGCCGAATACGGGGACTCCGGTCTGTGCCAGCTTCCCGATGCGTTCCGTCGCTCCCGGGACTGCCTCGGGGTCTCCGGGCCCGTTTGAGACGAAGACACCGGCCGGGCGCATTGCGAGCAACTCCTCGATAGGAGTGGAGCATGGCATGACCCGCACGCTGTACCCCTCTCGCAGGAAGAGATCCAGGCTACGGGTCTTCACCCCGTAATCGAGGCAGACGATTTGGCCTTTGGGCGTATCGGTGGTCCCGGTCGGAGAATCGAGCTGGTACGGACTCGGGGTCGAAACGACGGAGGCCAGGTCTCGGCCTAGCATCTTCGGTTCCTCTTTCAAGATCTCCATTGCCTCGTCGGTGGATTGCTCCTCTCCGGCGAGTATGGCCTGCATCGCTCCCGCCTCGCGGATGTGGCGCGTGATGGCCCGCGTATCGGCTCCCACCAAGACGGGGATGCCGTGCTTACGGAGGAAGTGCGGGAGGGTTCGATCGGCGGGACCCGATCCGATCTCGCTCGAAAGGTGCCTGACCACGAACCCCGAGACCCAGGACCGGCGTGACTGCACGTCCACATCGCGGACGCCGTAGACGCCTTGCATGGGTGCGGTCATCACGACGATCTGTCGTGCGAACGACGGATCCGTAAGCACCTCGTGATATCCGGTCATCACGGTCGTGAACACCGCTTCGCCCGCCCTCGGAGAGGCCGGCCCGTGGTATTCGCCGTTAAACTGTCGTCCATCTTCCAGCAACAGATAGCCCGCTCGTTGCGTATAGGTCAGCTGGTCCCCCTATTCTGCGGCCAACGGAATGCCGCAGCCGGCTGGAACTCCTCCTCCGGGTGCGCACGCGAAACCTGTTTGGAGGAGAACGATTGTGTCTGTCACCGAGGATTTCGACTTGCCCAAACCCCGGACACCAACGGTCCATATCTTTGCCGACGAGTCTTGTCTCGGCAACCAATTTTCAAATCGCAAACGCCCCGGTGCGGCGGCCGGGATGGCCGAACAGCGAGTCGACGACCATATCTGGCGATGGGACTACGCAAGGTTCGATCCGGACACGACGAACAACCGCATGGCCCTTCACTCGGCGATCATACCGCTTATGGCTCTACGCGACCTGCGCGGACATCGCAAGATCGTATTTGTGAGCGACAGCAACTATCTGGTCACCGGCATCACACAGTGGGTGCCGGCGTGGCAGAATCGGGGTTGGCGCCGCAAAGGTGGGCCGATAGAAAACCTGCACTTATGGCAGCGGCTCTGCGAACTGAACGAATTTCACGATGTGAAGTGGCAGCATGTTAAGGGCCACTCGGGACACGTCGAAAACGAATACGCGGACTACCTCGCTACAACCGCCGCTCGCACCGGTAAATCGCTCGGAGCCGAGGAAAACCCGTTTGTAAAGTCTCGCTTCGAGGACTGGCTAATCGACAGGCAGGATGAGGGGAAGTTCACCGACTACGCGGGTGACTAGGATCCCGGGTCCTCCGTACCGTCCGCACCCTCCTCGGCCGCGCCCTCGGATGGACTCTCCGCCGGGTCCTCGCCAAGAATCTCAGAAGCGTCCGATTCCAAGTTCAACAGGGTTGGCGGCGGTTCGGACAACGGTGTGCCGGCCTGTCGCAGGACCGATTCCGGCAACTCTTCGGACCTGGCCGACAGTATTGTCAGAACCAAAGCCAAAAAGAGGAACGCGCCTCCTCCGTACCAACTCATCTTTGTCAGGGCGGTCGCGGTCTGGCGTCCCCCCAGAAAGGAGTCGGTGGAAGAGCTCTGTCCCCCGAACGATGCAGCGAGCCCGCCTCCCTTGCCTGCCTGTAGCAGAATAATCACACACAAGATGGCGGCGATGATGGAAATCAGGACTATAAGTGCAATTTCAAACATTGTTTTCTCCAGCGATGAGGCCGCGTGAGGATAAGGCCGCGGCCGATCTGACGCCAATGTGTATCACTTGGCCGCTCCGCAGATAGCAGCCCAACTGCCGGGGTCCAGACTGGCACCGCCGACCAGGACACCGTCCACATCCGACACGGCGAGGAGAGCCTCGATGTTGCCAGGCTTCACGCTCCCCCCGTAGAGGATCACTCCGCCGGAGTCGGCTCCCGGGATGGAACGTAGGCAGTCACGGATCATGGAGTGAGCTTCAGCAGCATCCTCCGGGCTAGCTGTCCGTCCGGTGCCGATCGCCCATACGGGTTCATAGGCGTAAGTGACTGCTGCCAGCGCGCCTTCGGCCAAGGCTTGAAGACCGCCCCGTATCTGGCGTTCAAGAACCGCTCTCAGCTGGCCCTGTTCGCGTTCTTCCAGCGTCTCACCGACACAGAGAACGGGTCGAAGCCCTACCTCCACAAGGCGCAGCATCTTCTGCGCCACCAGCGAATCGCTGTCTCCAAACTCGGCCCTGCGCTCCGAGTGTCCCGCCAGTCCCCAGGTGGCCCCGGTTTCTGGAACCATACCGGCCGATATGGCACCCGTGTGGGCACCCTCGGTTTCCACATGTACGTCCTGGATCCCGAAATGCAGGTCCGGGCGATCCTGGGCGGCGAGGGAAAAGGCCGGGATGCTGATTGAAGGCGGGAAGATCACCACGGTTGCGTCGGTGCGCGGCGGGTGGAGGGCGGCGAACTCCTGCACAAATTGCCGGGTCTCTGACGGGCTCTTGTACATCTTCCAGTTCGCGGCAAAGACGGGCGAGACTGCTTGCGGTGAATCTGTGACGGGGTTGGTGGTCATTGGCTCAGTGTGCGTTGATCGTCCAGTTGCGAGGCGTCGCCAGCTGCGGACTTACCGAGAGCCACGATACCTGGAAGGGGTGATCCGGAAAGGTATTCGAGAGCGGCGCCACCCCCGGTGCAAACATGTGAGACCGCATGCGCCAATCCGGCCGCGCGTACCGCTGCCGCGGAGTCTCCACCCCCGACAACAGTAAAAGCTCCGGCCGCAGTAGCTTCTGCGGTTGCTCGTGCCACCGCAAAGGTTCCGGCGGCAAAGCGGGGGTCCTCAAACAACCCGAGGGGGCCGTTCCAGAGCAGAGAAGCACAACCGGCGATAGCGTCGTTGAACATGCGACGGGTCAAGGGGCCGATATCCAGCGCCCTATTCTCTCCTTCGATCGAGTCGGGGGGCGATGACGATCCGGTATCCACCACGAGGTCTGTCGGCAATTTGATGCGATCAGCCCCTCGCCGGAGAAGGTCCTTCGCAAAGGACAAAACATTCTCTTCGACCAGAGACGCCCCCATGTCGAAGCCCCGTGCCCGCAAAAAGGTGTTTGCCATCGCGCCGCCGATGAGGATTTGGTCCGCCTTCTCCACGAAACTCTCGAGCAGTTGGATCTTGTCACCAATCTTCGCTCCTCCGCACACGACTACGAACGGTCTAGGCGGATTCGCGAGTGAGGCCAAGACGTTGAGTTCCCTCTCAACCAGGAGACCAGCCATGACTGGCCTGAGATGGCGCGTCACACCCACGGTGGACGCGTGCGAGCGGTGCAGCGTACCGAAAGCGTCGATTACGAAGAGGTCTCCCAGCTTGGCCAGACCACGGGCAAGCTCGTCGTCGTCCGTCGTCTCACCCGGAAGAAAGCGCGTGTTCTCCATCAGCAGGACCTCACCAGGGGCCAACTCTTCGCTAGCTCTTTCGGCGGCTTCACCGCAGCGCTGATCGGCAAAGCGTACGGGGACACCCAACCTGTTCTGCAGTGCTGCCCGTACTGGCCTTAGCGAAAAGGTGGGGTCGGGCCGCCCGCCGGGACGGCCGAGATGGGAGATCAACACCGGCCGTGCTCCACGCTCGAGGAGTAGCTGGAGCGTGGGGAGCACGGCATTGATGCGCGCTGCATCCTGAACGACCCCATCGGCTAGTGGAACGTTGAAATCGACCCGCACCAAGGCCCGCAGCCCATCCATGTCGTCGGTATGCTCCCGGAGGAGAGGCACCCTAAGGGACATTCGACCGATCCTGGGATCCGTCGGTCTCCGAGTGGTCAGGCCAGACGCTCGCCCATGTAGACGGCCAGATCCGTACAGCGGTTCGAGTATCCCCACTCGTTGTCGTACCAGCAGATGACCTTGACCAGGGTGCCGCCCAACACGGACGTGGACTGGCCGTCAACGATGGAACTCGCCGGATGACCGGTGAAATCGACAGAAACCAACGGTTTGTCGGTGTAGGCCAGGATACCCTGGAGAGAGCTATCCGCCGCATCCCTGAGAGCTTCGTTGACCTCTTCTGCGGTGACATCGGTGGGCAGAGAGGCGACGAGGTCCACCAGGGAGACATCAGGAGTCGGTACGCGCATGGACATCCCGTCGAGTTTGCCTCGCACCTCGGGCAGTACCAGCCCGACCGCCTTCGCCGCACCTGTCGTAGTCGGAATAATGGAGACGCCGGCGGCCCGTGCCCGACGCAGATCCTTGTGAGCGAGGTCAAGCAGGTTCTGCCCGTTGGTGTACGCGTGTACCGTCGTGAGGAGGCCGTGGTTCCAACCGAAGGTTTCACTCAAGACCTTCACGGCCGGAGCGACACAGTTTGTGGTGCAGCTTGCGTTGGAGACCACATGATGGTGGTCCGGATCGTAGTCGGTTTCGTTAACGCCCAGAACGACGGTGAAATCGGGCTCTACCCCGGGAGCACTGATTATGACCTTGCGAGCTCCTGCACTCAGGTGTTTTCCTGCTGCTTCCCGGGTACGGAAGAAGCCCGTCGACTCGATAACGATATCTACGCCCAGTTCGCCCCAAGGCAACTCGGCCGGATCTCGTTCGGAAAGCACTCGCACCCGCTTACCCCCGATGGCGAGGTCTCCATCGATAACCTCCACGGCTTCCGTGAGTCGTCCGTGGACGGAATCGTACTGGAGAAGGTGAGCGAGGGTGTCGGCGTCGGTAAGGTCGTTGATGGCGACAAATTCGATGTCTTCACGCGGCCTTTGAAGGGATGCGCGCAAGATATTTCGGCCGATACGACCGAATCCGTTAATGGCAACTTTAACCGGCATGACCATCCTTCCTGGTCTGTTCATTGGGTACCTGCGGTATGCCCCCCACAGGAGTTATGGGGTCCCTGCGAGAGGCTGGAGCGTTCGTGCAAAACTAACGATTCCTAGCCGTTGAAATCCAGCATCGGCCAACGCTTGACAGCAAGCGAGAGCTGTGGCCCCCGTCGTGAGGACATCGTCGACCAGGATCGCGGCATCACCCGTTTCTGGACCAAACGTTGAAATCGTCGAGAACCGTCCTTCGACGTTGGTCTGCCGCCGCCTCCGACCCAAAGTCGACTGGCGGCCGGTGGTTCCTCCGCGGGTGAGCAAGGGCTTCACCGGACCCACCGATGTCTCGAGCTTCGCCAACTCGCGAGCCAAAAGATCTGCCTGATTGAACCCTCGTTCTCTCTTCCGGGAGGGCGTGAGAGGGACCGGAACGAGGGCAATCCGGGCGCGGCGGTCGCCTGGCCCGCCATCTTCGAGACCTTTACGCACACTCCGGGCCGCGTCGATCATGGTGGAAGCCATGTAGGGTGCCATCCCCGACCACCGTTCATACTTGAACGCATGCACTGCCCTGGCCGCCAGATCCTCGAAGGCGAATGGAGCTGCGGCAGCATAAACGTAATCCGGCCACTCCTCACAGGTACCGCAGCGTATCGCCTCGCCAGCAACTCGCTGCGTAGCACCAAGGGGTTCAGCACAACGTGCGCAGCGCGGCGCGGGGAGTGCCGGCAATCGAGACCGACAGAGATTGCACAACGGAGGTCCGTCGGTGGCGATTCCTCGGCCACAGCCAACACATGCCGCAGGGATCAACGTGTTGAACAACCGCTCCGCAGCCCTGCCTGCGCGCTTAACCCAGCGTGTGGCTACCGGCTGCAACGGCTCGAATGTCGCATTTCCGTCACCTTCCCCGGCCTCCCTGCTCCACCTCCCGACCCACCGCACGGAGGGCCTCAAGCCGAAGCACCGAATGGGGTGGAGCGCGATTCGGAAACCAGTGGTGGAGGCCAGCGGCAGCCTGCCCCACCAGCATCTCCAAACCGTCTGCGGCGGGGATCCCAATCGCTCGGGCGTGTGTCACCCAAGCCGTCTCGCCAGCTCCATATACGAGATCAAACGCGGCTCCGAAACGACCCGCGAGCAGCTCCAGGGGAAGCGGATCATCGTGCCGAAGGCCTACCGAGGTAGCGTTTACGACCAAATCGTACCGACCCCGCCCGCTTGCCCTCGTTACGGCCCGCGCCAGACCATCGACAGATTCATCGCACAACCGCCGGGCCGTCTCCGGGGTGCGGTTGTGAACGTCGATCTCAGCAGCCCCCCGGGTGCTGAGGGATCGTACCACTGCCCGGGCCCCACCCCCCGCCCCCAACACCAGAACACGTGCTCCCTCGGGGCACACATCCATCCGTTCGAGCGCAAACCGGAAGCCGTCTACATCTGTGTTGTCTCCCGCGAGGCCTCCGTCCTCCAGCCTCCACCAACAGTTGCAGGCTCCCGTGGCTCGGACTTCCACGGAGGGTGCGGCCAAAGCCCCTGCGGCCACGAGTTTGTGAGGCAGAGTCACGTTACCGCCAGCCAATCGCAGGTCGTTCATGGTCGCACCAACGACGTCGGCGGTTACCTCGATGGGTTCGTACTCCGCGCAAACGCCCCAATGCTCGAACACGGCGCGGTACATGGATGGCGACACGGAATGGGCGAGAGGGGTCCCCAATAACGCGTATCGCCGCGTCACGGCAGCCGCCTGCTTGCCGGCTTATCAGCGATCGTTTCGCCTCTCGTTCGCCCGTAACTCTCGGACGAGGTTGCGCACGGCCAGCGCGATGACCTCGGCCCCCTCTCTGTAAGCAGCCAAGCCCATTCCATAGGGATCGGGGATGTCGCCCGCATGCAGGAAGTGATTCCGAGGGAGGTATTCGGACAGCATTCGCACCTCTGTTTGGAACGCAAGCGTTGCCACCGCATTCTGGTGTGCGCCGGTCATGGCGAGTACCAGGTCCCACGTATGCGCGAGAGCGGTCGAAAGGTGTCTGGACTGGTGCCCGGCAAGATCCAACCCCAGTTCTGCCGTCACGGTGACGGCCTCCGTCGTAGCGGGACCCCCGTCATACGCATAGGTGCCGGCCGACCCAAATGAGACCCCGTTGAGACCGCAGGCCGCTGCCTCCTCACGCGCGATGACTTCGGCCATGGGACTGCGGCAAATGTTGCCTGTGCAGACGAACAGGACGTTCATGGGGAGATCCCTCCCCGCTTCCCCATCATCCGCCCAGCGCCTCGCGTAACTGCCCGGAGTCTATCGCACCGGTTCGAAGGATTTCATGGCCACGCTTCCCTACGCGGACCAGCGTCGATGGAGGAGACGGGGGGAGGTCGCCCGCATCCAACCACCCTACACGGTCGGCAAGGGAGTGTGGCACTCGAGCCATCAATGCTCTGGCCTGCCGGCTTGTACGAGCCGGCGGTTCACCTGCAATGTTGAGGCTTGTCGATGTGAGCGGCTCTCCGAGCAGTTCCAGGAGGCGATTCACAACCGGGTGTCCGTCTACGCGTACGGCCACACCTGCGCCACTTCCGGTATCCAGCACGAGCGTGAGGGGGCCCGGCCAGAAGGAAGCTGCCAAGTCACGTGCCATTGAGGTCCACTGCGCATCGGGGAATGATCGCCGGACCATGTCCGGATCCGACACAAGGTTAATTAGCGGGCGGGGGGCACGTCGTTTCAGAGAAGCGATTAGCGAGTTGATCTCACCCCGGGCCCGTCCTCCCCACCCATACAAGGTCGATGTGGGGTGGGCGACGACCCCCCCTTCCAGTACGCAAACCACCGCTCGATCAATCGCCTCTTCGTTCGTCACCGCCGGTTCCCGGTCTTCCCACCGTTGATCTTGGGTCGCTATACCCCGCGTCCCCGGGTACCAGGCACAGCCCCCGCCGAGGGCTGTCATGAGGTTATCGGACTGGGAGACGGAGCCCGGAAACACCGCGTGCGGCCAAGACCGCCTCCGCCATTTCGAAATCGGCTGCCGTCGTCAACTTCAGATTGTACTGCTCCCCCTCCACTGTGGTAACGGGTGCCCCGGCGCCTTCAACCAACACCGATTCGTCGGTCGTCGTCTCGCCCAACACGTCGTCTTGCGCAAGAACCTCACGGAGAAGGGCGACCGAGAAGCCCTGCGGCGTCTGTACTCGAACCAGATCGTTCCGGGGGACGGTCTCCCGGACCATTCCGGCCTCGTCGACTCGCTTTACGGTGTCGGCGATTGGGATTCCGGGAATCACGGTGGAAGACCTAGCCCCCTTAGCCACGCGATCAATGAGATCGGTGCTCACAAAGGGCCGGGCACCGTCGTGTACCAATACGGTACTGCAATTTTCACCCGGACTGCCGGGCGCCGTCAGAGCCTCCAGCCCTTCCCGCACGGAAGTGGCGCGCGTCGCTCCCCCCGCGGTAACAGCGACGCTACGGGGGAGCCATGCCGGCGGGTGCTTGGCGAACTCCGGCGACAGCACTACCACCAACGCATCTATAGCAGGGTGATCGGAGAACGCTCGCAGGGCCCATAGGAGCACCGGGAGCCCGCCCAACTGCCTGAACTGTTTTGGAATCCCTGGCCCCGCGCGTGATCCGGAACCGGCCGCCACGATTATGACACCCGTTTGGGATTTGGCCCGTTCGCTCATTCAGCACCCGCTTCGGATCGGTGTGATACAGACTCAAATGCTGTGAATTGCTTGTGGAAGAAGAGGTCGATGCTACCGGTGGGTCCGTTACGCTGCTTCCCGACGATGAGCTCTGCTTTGCCGGAGAGCCCCTTCTCAATGACCTCCTCCGGTTTCCTGTGCATCTCCTCGCGGAAGATGAAAAGCACGACGTCGGCGTCCTGCTCGATGGCGCCCGACTCCCGAAGGTCGGACAGCCTCGGACGATTCCCTTCTCGCTGCTCCGGCGCCCTGGACAGCTGCGAGAGTGCCAGCACGGGAACACCGACCTCCTTCGCGATCCCCTTAAGGGAGCGGGAAATGTCGCTGATCTCCTGTTGACGACTTTCTGTTCTTCCACTCCCCGACATGAGCTGCATGTAATCAATTATGATCAGCCCTAGATCTGCCTCCGCATGGAGGCGGCGTATCTTGCCCCGGAGCTCCATCGGAGAGAGCCCGGGCGTGTCGTCGATCCAGATCGGTGCTGTGTTAAGGTGACCGGCCCCGCGTGCAAGATTCGAGAAGTCCTCATCTGAGAGACGGCCTGTCCGAACGCGGCTCGAATCCACCTTCGATTCGGCGCATAGCATCCGCTGAACCAGCGATTCGCGGGACATTTCGAGGGAGAATACGGCCACACTGACTTTATCCGTGATCGCCGCGTGTTGGGCTATGTTGAGAGCCAGCGCCGTCTTACCCATCGACGGCCTCGCCGCCAGAACGATGTAGTCGGCGGGCTGCAGACCCGCGGTCATCCTGTCTAGATCATGGAACCCGGTCGAGACGCCGGTGATGATGCCGGGGTTGCGGGCTAGCTGGTCGATCCGATCCATCGTGGACCGGAGGATCTCCTTGATCCGCACGAACGAGCCCCTCTGGATTGCCTGCGACACTTCGAAAATGCGCTGCTCCGCCCTATCCAGGGTCTCTTCCATGTGCCCGGCCGGGGCGTCGTACACATCCTGGATTATCGAAGTCGACGCTTCGATGAGCCGACGCAGCGTCGCTTTCTCCCGAACGATTCGACTATGGTATCCGATGTTCGCCGATGTCGGGATTGCGTCGATCAGCTGAGCTATATAGCTCATGCCGCCAATGGCTTCCAGCTCGCCCGCCGCCTCCAGTTCGTCCGTCAGCGTGACCGAATCGATAACCTCCGACCTTTGGTAAAGACGTACCATCCCTCGGAACACACGGCGGTTGGCTTCGCGGTAGAAGGCAGAGTCGTCGACGAACTCAAGGGCCGAAGCAATCGCGCTGTCATTGATGAGCATGGCACCCAACACCGCGATCTCCGCCTCGGGTGCCCAGGGCACCCTTCTGTCGGCCAGAGTCGAGGGCGACTCCGAAACCGCCACTGCGGGACTACTCGTCAAGGATCCTCCTCACCCGTTGAAGGTCTTCCCAACAAAGTCGTGTCCACGCTGGATTGCGGAGCACACCCGCGGGATGGTAGGTGGCAACGAGTGGATACCCCGCGTATTCGTGCTCCGAGGACCGAAGTCGACTGAGAGACTCCCTCGAATTCAGCAACGTACGGGCGGCGAATAACCCAAATGCGACGATGACCTTCGGTTTGATGAGTTCCAGCTGCCGGTGCAGAAATGGCACACACTCGGCAATCTCTGCCGGATCCGGATCTCGGTTCCCCGGCGGGCGCGACTTGAGCACGTTGCAAATATAGACGGACTCGCGGGCCAAGCCGACCGAAGCAAGAAACCTATCCAGGAGTTTGCCCGCACGCCCGACAAATGGGCGCCCGGTTCGATCCTCCTCCGCTCCAGGAGCTTCTCCCACGCAGACCACTCGGGCGTCCATCGGACCTTCACCCGGCACACCGTGCTTCCTCGTCGCGTGAAGCGGGCATCGTTCGCACATAGCGACGAGCTGCCCGAGTGCGTCTAGGTCGGTTGCCGCCTCGATCTGAGCGTTGGTTACCGTCGCATACCGCTGTGGTGCCCCGGACCCGCGCGTCTTCCGAATTCTCGGCTGGGTACGGGATGGGGCTTCACGCACTCCTGCCCCTGCGGCCGATGAAACCGGTTGTGCCATCCCGTCAAGACGCCCGCTGAACTGCTTCAGGAGATTCATCACTTCGTTCTTGGTAAGGCCTTTCAATACAAGAGCTCCGCCACCCTCGCCAGCCACTGTTTGCGCCAAGAAATCTCTCGCTAGACCCCGAACATCCTCCTTCAAGGTTGTTCTATCGAAAGTGCGGCCTCGATCCGATCCATCATAGTGTCGGCGAGTGCTGCCTTGGTTCCAAAGGGCAGTGCCTCCTCCCGGCCCGACGCATCCAACAGCGTAATCCTGTTCGTCTCCACCCCGAATCCCGCTCCATCCTCCAAAGGGGAGTTGACGGCGATCAATTGCATCCCCTTCCGCCGCAGCTTCTCACGTCCGCGCTGGACGAGATGATCTGTCTCCAAGGCAAAGCCGAGCGTGAAAACGTCATTCTCTTCGCGCATCACCCGCGTTTCGGTCAGCAGATCCGGTCCCTCGGCGAGAGTCAATTCGAGTCCCTGCCCCTTCTTGATCTTGGATTGACCCGGATCCGGCAATACGAAATCCCCCACAGCTGCAGCCATCAAAAGAGCATCCGCGCCTGGCAACTCCCCTCGAACGGCTTCGAGCATGTTGTGTGACGTCACAACCGCTACAGCACGCGGCCCAGGGGGTGGGGGTATCGTCCCCGGCCCATGAATGAGTATGACCTCGGCACCACGCCGCCAAGCGGACTCGGCTAGCGCAAAACCCATACGGCCCGACGAAGGGTTGGAGATGAAACGGACAGGATCCAGCGGAGCCCGGGTGGGGCCCGCAGTGACGACGACCTTACGGCCCGCCATACCGTCAGAGGATTCCAGTACCCTGCCAATAAACGACATGATCTCTTCTGGCTCCGGCAGCCGGCCAACTCCCGATTCGCCTTCCGCCAGCGGTCCGTCGGCAGGTGGCACGATGAGGTGTCCGAATTCCTTCAACCGAGCCACGTTCTCTTGTGTAGCAGGGTGGTACCACATCCGGGTGTTCATGGCCGGACAGACGATCACCGGACAATCCGCAGCAAGGATGGCCGTTGTCGCAAGGTCGTGGGCGGCTCCGGCCGCCAGGCTGGAAACGAGGTTGGCGGTGGCCGGGGCAGCTACTATGGCATCTGCTCTCAACCCCAGCTCCAGATGAAGCATGGGTTTTTCCCAGACAGAGGTGTGCACAGGACGACCCGTGATGCTCTCGAAGGTGGTGGGCCCTACAAAACGCTCGGCGGATTCCGTCAAGATAACATCGACAACCGAGCCGGCTTCGAACAGTCGACGCGCCAGATAACAACTCTTGTATGCGGCGATCCCACCGGATACAACCAGCGCGACCCTACGGCCAGTGAATGGTCGCACCGGTCTGGTTAGCTGCGCACAGAAACAAGGGAATCGACCGGCGGGTTTACCCCGCTGGGGGAAAAGCGCAGGTCGATCAAGGTGCCGCTATCGTTTGGCGGTGGGGTCGTGCGATACCAGGCGGTAGTTGAGCTCTCCCTGGGACAGTTTTCGTGCCGCGATAGTGGTCAGTTTGTCCCCTCTGTAGGGTGACTCGAGAATGCTGTTGTTGAGAGCCCGGGCGTACTTGGCGGCCACCAAGACACCCAAGTACTTGTTATTGTTCTCTGTCGAACCTGCAACTTGCTCAGGCGTGAATACTTCCATTTATGTTCTCCATTTGGATACGATGGACACGACGCAGACCTGAAGTCTATGCCAGATCCGGCACCTTTTCCAGCTCCAGGTCCGACGCCAGCATGCCCGTAAACGCCTTCAAGTTGGTGAGCCGACGCGTTGATCTACGCTCTGCACGAATCAGGTCGAGCACCATTCGGGCCGTGCTTTCAACCGTATCGTTTACCACCAGGTAGTCGAACTCGGGAACGGCCCGTAGTTCGCTCGAGGCACTCTTGAACCGGCGCCGCAGCTGCACGGCCGACTCGCTACCTCGGCCCCGTAACTGTTTCAGGATACGCTCGGTACTCGGCGGAATCAGGAATATCGACAGGGCCCCCGGAACCGCTGCCCTCACCGTGCGAGCCCCGTGCACGTCGATGTCCATCAGCAAGTGGGCACCAGCTTTCTTTGCATTGGCGAGTTCGGACCGGGGCGTACCGTACAAATCTCCATGGACCGTCGCGTATTCAAGCATTAGGTCGTCGCGCACGAGAGCCCGGAACTTATTGGGCCGTATGAATCGGTAGTGCACTCCATCGACTTCGCTGGGGCGAGGTTCCCGGGTAGTCACCGATACTGAGAACCGGAGGTTGAGTCCGGCTGGCTTCAGGAGCATCTCCCGTGAAATAGTCGACTTCCCTGCCCCGGATGGCCCGGAAAGGATCACAGGAAAAGACCCTGCTACAGGTGGCGTCCAATCATTTGTCATGCCCATTCCTGACGATCTCATTCTATGTTCTCAACCTGCTCTCTCAAGCGCTCGATTTCTCCCTTTGCAGCCACCACAAGATACGATATTTGTGCGTCGTTTGCCTTCGCACCAAGCGTGTTTATTTCCCGGTGCAATTCCTGAACTAGAAACCCCAGCCTCTTACCGACCGGCTCTGCTACCGGCGTCGCCAGGAACTCTTCGAACGCGGCCACGTGACTGCGGGCGCGCACGAGTTCCTCGCCTACGTCCCAGCGATCAGCTATCAATGCGATCTGCCGCGCCATCTGCTCCGGTTCGAGCTCCCCGCCCCCAACCTCTGCCACTGCTGCCCGCAGGCGCTCTCGTTCTCTCACCAGTCGTTGCGGTGCTAGACACTCAGCCTGATCGACGTTGGCAAGAATCGCCGCCAGCCGTTCCCGGAGATCGGCTTCCAATCGAGCACCCTCTGTGTCACGCATCTCTACCAACGAACGGAGCGCCTGAGAAACCAGGGAAAGCATCTCTGCCCCAACTTCGTCCAAATCTTCATGGACTGGTTCCCGTAGAATGGACCCCGCACGAATTACGGAGGCGACGTCCAGATCACCTTTCACCCCGAACCGGGCCCGCAACTCCTCGGCGGCGCTCAGAAGTTCCTTCACTCGATTCGAATCCAATTCCCGACGAGAAGCTGCCTCCCGCGGCCCCGTCCGGATGCTGACTTCCACTCGTCCCCTACCCACGTGTCTCGCCACCAGGCGCCTTACCTCGGGCTCGTTCGCACTCAGACTCGGCGGACCCTTGAACACGACCTGCAGGCCCCGTGCATTCACAGAACGCACCTCGGCCGTAAGGGGCCTCCCGGAACCTGTTCCGGATGCGGTTCCGAAACCGGTCATACTCCTAATCATCTCTGCATCTTCATCCTCTCGTCGGGTATAGCTGAGGCCGCGGGATTAGTTGAAGAATTCCCACTGGATTCCGAACACGTTGACTTGCCGGGGGAAGGGTGCGCCCGGGAAGTCACCCATTTCCTCTGCCCCGAGATTCCCCAGCTGCCAAAAAAACCGGAAATCTCCGATCTGGAACATGAAACGAGTACCCATCCAGGAGTCGGCCGGCATTGTTTGCGGGTCGCTCATTCCGGGCACCGGAACCAGCCGCTCCCCACGCTCCTCGGTGTAGACGCTGAACCAAATTCGGAGGTTGTCCTCAAAGAAGGTGTCGTGGAAGGCTAGTTCCCAACGAAGAATCGTCTCCGGTATGAAGAGCGCCGGCTCTGTCCCCAAGTCAAACTTCCTCCACGAAGCACGGAGGCGCATCGGCTCCAGTCCGGGGATTATCAAACCCAACGGGAGCAAGGGGCCTTCGACCCTCGCCTCGATCGACGTCACCTCCACCTCTGCCGAATCCCTGACGACTGCCCGGTCGAAGGTTCCTCCGAAACCGGTCATGTGGGAGAACCATTGTTCCGAATAACGTCCTGATAACCACCACGGGCCGAGACCTAGAGACGCGGCTGCAGATCGAGTACGAAAATCGACTTTCTCCAGCGAGGGGTGCGGAATCTCCGGCCCACCTTCATCCGCATCCGATTCGTCGGGCGGGTTATTCGGATCGTCGGGTTCGGCAGATTCGTCTAGGGGGGGAAGTCCCGGAATCGCAATCTCGGGGTACCCAATCCCGCGACTCCCCTGCCCCGCGAACGCACGTATCTGGAAGGGGATAAGGAGGGTGTCGGCAACTAGCATCCCCAAGCGCGCGGCAGAGGTGGTGAACTCGTTCCAAGAGGATAGATCTCCACCCGCTTCGATCGTTACCGGCCCGATGGGTTGCCACAGGCTGAGATCCGCTATTCGCGAAGCATACGCATCACCACCCGCAAAGTGTATGCCCGCCGTGGCGCCACCGCCCCGGGCGACTCCCGATAGACGCACCCCGACCCCGTCCGCCGCACGCCGGGGGTCCATATCCACAACTTCATCCTCCACCTCTTCTCCTCCGAAATCGAAGGGGTCGAACCCCCCGGAGTCGTCACCTTCAGTCGTGACCCGTCGATAGTCAGTTGTCTGTCCGTACGCCTCGATCTGTCCCCACGACCCCAGGTTACGCCGCGTCCGCAGGGTGAGTTCGTTTCGGCGGATATCGGCGGTGTCCACACCGACCCTTTCCACGGCCTCGGCCCGGAGCTCGAACTGAACCCCGAAGTCATTCGACGACGGCATCCAGGAAATACGTGCATGGGCGCCGGTGCGATCGTTTTTCGTTCCCGCGCGAGTGACATCCCGGAGCTCGAAGAATCCATCCACCATGAACGCGGAGCCCAAGCCGTTTGAGAACACACCCGACAAAGAATTTGAACGAGGTGTACCGGTGGAAGCACCGAGCCGGGAATAGGCCACCCTTCCGTCTCGTTCCAACAGGGTTACCTCGATTATGAATCCATCCGGACCGCGCGTTACGCGTACGAGATCCACATATGGGAGCGCCAAGCGCCGCAGGTCCGCCTGAGAACGCGCGAGTGGCAAGAGTTGGCGACCGTCGAGGTACACGGTGACGAACCCGGGCCCAAAGAGACCGTCCATGACGTGGTGCGGTCCTCCAAAGTACTGTCCCCGTATCGACAGCAATCCTGGCACGTGTTCAACGAGAAGGTCCAGGAGGGAGGTCGCGGCGGAGGATTCCACACACTCTCGGTCACACTCGAACACCTCCGCAGTGGGTCCCCTGAGAGATAGGAGACGACGCGGAAAGTGTTGAGGGCGTCGGGTTGGACGTGGCACTTGTTCGATGGTGTCTGTTGGAGCTTCCACGGCGAGGCTATCCATTGGAAGAGCCAGCGTGTCAGGGGGTGGTGGATCCTGACCCAAAGCCGGGGTCGAGGACGCTAGCATCCAGACCAAAACCAACCCTGTGACCGAAACCGCTATCGAAACACGGCGCGTGGACTTCCATACAACCGGATGCCGCAGCGTCAGAACCCCTTGGTCAGTGCGCCCGCAGCCATTCATGGACCAGCCGCACGCAAACCCCGGTCGCGCCCTTGGGCTGCCATCCGCGCGCTTTATCTGCCCAAGCCGTACCAGCGATATCAAGGTGGGCCCAGACAACATCGTCCGAAACAAACTCCCGTAGGAACCAGCCGGCCGTGATCGTTCCCGCGGCGCGTCCGCCCACGTTCTTGATGTCCGCGATGTCAGAATCAATCTGGTTCCGATACGCCTTCCAGAGGGGTAGCGGCCATGTCCGTTCACCGGTCCTCTGCCCGGCCTCGGCCAAGCCATCAGCTAAGTGGTCGTGTGGCGTCATGACTGCAACTGCATGATCCCCGAGAGCGATGACGCACGCGCCCGTGAGAGTGGCCATGTCAATGATTGCGCGGGGTTCGAGGCGTTGAGCGTAAGTGAGCGCATCCGAAAGTATCAGCCGTCCCTCGGCATCGGTGTTGATGACCTCGATCGATTTGCCTGACAGTCCACGGATGACGTCGCCCGGTTTGACTGCGGTGCCGGACGGGAGGTTCTCCGTGGCCGGGATGAGACCCACCACATGTTGTGGGATTTCGAGAGCTGCTGCAGCCGCCATGATCCCGATTACGGCAGCCGCGCCCGCCATGTCGTACTTCATGTCTTCCATGCCGGTTGATGGCTTGATCGATATGCCCCCGGCATCGAAAGTCACACCCTTCCCCACCACCACGAACGGCGCCCCGCCTTGCCCCTCGTACTCCAAAATTATGAACCGCGGGGGCATCTCGGATCCCTGGGCGACGGATAGCAAGGCTCCGAATCCCTCCGCAGCTAACTTGCCCTCATCCCATACTTCGGTCCGGAATCCGTGTTCGGTGCCCAACCGCCGCGCCGTCGCCGCCAGATCTTCCGGAGTCGCCAGATTGCCGGGCAAGGTAACGAGCTCGCGAGTCACGTTCTGCGCCCAAGCAAGGACCCGTCCTCTTTCTACGGCGGCCGCAGCCTCACCGTCGGTCTCCCCCGCCGTATAGAGGACCCTCTCTTCGACCGGTGCCGGTCCACCCCCCTCCTTCAGATCATCATATCGCCAGTCTCCGAGGTGAAATCCCTCGGCGGCGGCCTGCCATGCGCCCGCGTCCGCACCCTCCGGAACCACGAAACCGACGGAATTGATGCCCCGAGCCCGTGCCTCCCGAACTCCCACTCCCGCCGCGCGTCGACATGATTCTGCGAGGGGTCGTGCGGCGGAATCCACGCGCACCACGAAGAGGTCCGGAGCACTGGCGTCACCGACACGGGCCCAGCCCGCCTCCTCTCCCTTCGCGTCTATCGCCGCTGCCCAACGTGCAACTACGGGGTCGAGGGCCTCCGGCCGCTCAGAGTCGAGCCATGCGACTACGAGCGCGCCGACCTCACGACCGGCTGGGTAACCTCTGCGTATCTCCACTTAAGAAATGGTCCGCACCGCGGCGATGGTCTGCTCTGCAGATTCTGAGCGCTTCAGCGATCCTCCATTGGGATCCAGGGAAGATCCATCTCGCCGACGTATTCGGCTCTGGGGCGGATCAGACGGTTGTTGGCGTGCTGCTCCATGACGTGTGCGGTCCATCCACCCATGCGTCCCATGCCAAACAACGGTGTGTAAAGATCGATTGGTATCCCCAGCGCGTAGTAAACGGTCGCACAGTAAAAGTCTACGTTTGGGTTGATACCCTTCTCGGAAATCATGCGATCTTCAAGCGCTCGAGACATGGCGTAGAACTGCCCCAATCCCGCCTGTTCCGTCAAAACCTTGGACATCTCTCGGAGGTGCGTGGCCCGCGGATCCTCCGTCTTGTAAACCCGGTGGCCGAATCCCATCACTCGACGTTTCTCGGCAAACGCCTGGTCCAGCCACGAGTCCACCTTTTCCAAGTCGCCTATCTCCAGCAGTGTTTCCATCGCCTTTGCGTTCGCACCGCCGTGGAGGGCTCCCTTCAGAGCTCCGATTCCCCCGGTCACCGCTGAATGCATGTCGCCCAACGTGGCTGCGATCACGCGGCAGGAGAAAGTGGAAGCATTGAAGCCATGGTCGAGGTAAAGCAGCAGCGTCCTATCGAGCGCCGCCACCGCCTCGTCAGTTCCGGGCTCACCATTCGCCATCCTGACGAAGTCGGCAGATAGGGAGAGAGAGGGATCGGGCTCGAGGGGCTCCTTCCCCTGCCGGAGCCGATGGATCGCTGCGATTATCGTGGGCGTTCGGGCCACTAGCCGGGCGGCCTTCCGGCGATTGGCCTCCGCTGAATTGTCCTCTCCATCCGGGTCCTCGACTCCTTCCACGGAGATACCCGTTCGCAGTGCCGCCATCGGAACAACCGATGAAGGGAGTCTCCGGAGCGTGTCGAGGGTTCTGGAGGCCAGACCCCGTTCAGCGGCAAGCTCAGCTTCGAAGGCGTCAAGCCGGGACTGTGAGGGGAGCTCTCCATCCCAAAGTAGACAGACGCCCTCCAGAAAACCCGCGTTTGGAGCCAGGTCATGGATATTGTACCCGCGGTAGGACAGGATGCCGGCCAGCCCGTCGATGAAGCTGAGGCAAGTCTGCGCAGCCACCACACCTTCGAGCCCTTTGCTGACGGCGGTCATTTTTCTTCCAAACCTTTCAAGAGAGAAGCCTGCATCGGCGCTCGTTACATGCTCCAAACCCAGAGATACGTTGTCTTACCGAATGTTGGGGTCGGCAGCCGCGTTTTCAAAATGTTGCTTGAGATCTTCGATGCTGAGATCTGCGAAAGACCCCTTTGGCAATCGTGCCCGTCGCTGATCTCGGTACGGATCGGAGAAACATACGAAGACCACCGCCTCGAAATCGTCTGGTGGTGCTTCCTCGTCGGGGTCCGGCCAGAACACTTCGCGCGAAGCCAACCATGCCTTCCAGCGATGTCCATCTTGGTCTTGAAAAGTCTTTGTCATGTTGTAGCCTCCCGGACTCCGCGAGTTCCCCGCCGAGGGCCGAAAACCTGGCGAGAATCGTTTAGGTACGCTCTTCCAGCCCGGATGAGATGCCTCTTGAAACGCTGGTCAAAACCGGGAGCGGACGATTGCACGGGGTTCCCGCCGTGGTCCCCCTCCCTGCTTCTTGAGGGGTGCCGCTATTGCGACTCAGGCTCATCCAGCTCTCGTAAACGGCAGCCGAATGCGAAACCGCCTCCGAGAACCAGACCAATCAGGACAGCCAGAGCAACCGTGACGCCAGCGTAATACAGTGTTATGGACATAGGCTAGTAAGGTGCAGAATTATTGCCCTAATGTCCAGTGGTATCGCTCCGCTAGACCGAGTCTTTACTTAGCCCTGCTGAGGCGGGCCAGGACCCTCTGTTGGAAGGCGATTCGCCCCATCACGCGGTCCACTAATTCCTGTGCTGAGGCGCGGGATCGCCCTTTGTCGACTATATCGCCGTAGTCGATGGGACGCCCAAAGTAGATCGACACCCGTTGCCCAATGCGAGGGACTTTTCTGCCGATCGGGAGGATCCTGTCCATTCCTTCGATGGTCACGGGAACCACGCTAGGATGCGTAGCCAGCGCGATGAGGCCTGGACCGGGACGCCCCCCTCCCAGCGCCCCATCCCGACTACGGGTACCCTCTGGGAAAAGGACCATGGTGCTTCCACGAAGCGCTCTTAGCGAGCGACGAAAAGCTTTGGGATCGCGCCTCCCCCGTCGGACCGGGATGCACTTTAACCGTGCAAACAACCAGGACTGGAGCGGGTTCCTGAAGAAGTTCTCCTCTGCCGCAGCGTGCCAAGGAATGAGGTAGGGGCGTAATAGTGTCCAGGGATAGAAGGCTGCAAACCCTATAGGGAAGGAATCGATCATGGACTGGTGGTTACCGAGGAGCAGCGAATTCCGGCCGAGAGGTATCCGAGAACGACCGTAAATTCTCGTCTTCGTAAACAGGACGAAGAAGCAGATCACGGGGACTGCGATGACGATGTTCGTCAGTAACCATGAACAGAAATCCCGCATCATATCGGGGATGCGGCTGAATCTGGTACCGTTCTCCTTCCTTTTACCGTTCATTTGGATCCTCCAGAATGCTGTCGGTGGACCGTGTCTCCATGGTCAGCTTACATGCGTTTGTAGGCCGGGCCGCTCCCCCCTTCCCTAGGAGTCCAGCGCGGTCCCAGGACATCGGTTGCCTTACAGTCTATGCAGTTCGGTGCATTCAGAATCAAGTTGCCGTCGTCATCGCTATCGTAAACACCTGCTGGACACAGACTGGAATAGAATCGAATGATGTGGTCTGTGTCTCTCTTCCTAATGGCATCGCCGGGAATCAGGTGTGATGGGATGTCATCCCGTGTCGCATTCCCAGAGAAAAATACCGCATCCTCCTTCGCAGGGAACCCATTGCCATACTCTGCATCCAGACCGAGCTGGCGAGACCGCTCCGCCCTCGCATCCTCCTTGTACGCCCGAACACGCGCCGGGAAGGTGCCTCCCGTTAGCTGCATGAGCCCCGCCTTGACGCCTCCCGACACGAGTCCCGACTTGAACGCCAACCTCTGGTTCCGATTCTGGTAGAGTGGGGAGGCCCGCAAAAACTTACGGAGGGAGATCTCGTAGGATGACAGAGCTCCCGCGGTAATCGGCGCGTCCGGTCCAATATCGGTGAGCGCCCGGGCAACTGCTTCGGCTGCCAGAATTCCGGACTGCATTGCGTAGCTAATCCCTTTGAGACTCGCAACATCCACCAGCCCTGCAGCGTCTCCGGTTATGACAACACCGTCTCCGATTAATCTGCGCGGGATCGCATGGTACCCGCCCTCGGGAATCGTCTTGGCCCCCCACTCAAGCAGTTCTCCATCCTCGATCAGGGACTGCACAAGGGAGTGGCGTTTGAACATCTGAAGTAGCGCGTGAACGTCCAAGTCGCCGTACGGTGCGTCGAGTCCCACCACAAGGCCGAGCGAGACCAGGTCGTTGGCCATCGGATACAGAAAGCTCCCCCCGAACGCTCCTCGCGGCAGCGGCCATCCCAGTGTGTGAGTGATGGACCGCAAGGGACGTTTGACTTCCCATAACTCCTTCACTCCGAGGGAAAAGATCTGAGGCGCCGGACTCCCGATACCGTTCTGGTCCAACCAAGCACGGGTCAGTGGACCTCTCGTCCCTTCCGCCAGGACGGTGACGCGGGCTGTAACGTCCATGGAGGGCATGTACCCGCTCCCCGGTGTCCCGTCCCGACCCAGACCGGCGGGCACCGTCCTGATGCCGTTCACCCTGCCCTCGCTACAAAGGAGGGAGTCCACCGGAAAGCCGGTAAAGACGTTTACGCCCAACTCCTCGGCGCGCTGACCGAGCCACCTGACAATCTCGCACACCGAGGCAACGTGGTTGCCAGAATTACGCATCGAGAAAGGAGTCGGGACGCGCAACGCACTCCGCTTCCCTGGGAGGAACATGACCCTGTCGCCCGGGGCTCGGCCCCGGAGAGGTAGATCGGCGTAATCCAGGTCGGGGAAAAGAGTCTTGAATGGAGCGGGGTCGACTACCGCCCCCGAAAGGCAGTGTTCTCCGAGTTCTCCGGATTTTTCCATGACTGCGATCTCGAGACCGGCCAACGGGCCTCCAGATTTGCCGTGGACAGCCGCCAGCCGTGCCAACCGGATTGCCCCGGCCAGACCCGCGGGGCCCCCTCCGACAAAAACCACGTCCACAGGCGTTGGATCCCGGGGGTCTTCATCAACGATGAAACGTTCTCGGGGGAGTGGAGGCTGCCATTTCTCTGGTACGAACTTCTTCAATGCCTTTCTGCGCCTCCTACGGCTCCAGCCTCCCTGAGCAGCGCGAGTGTGGGTTCGAGGGGAAGCGCCCGGACCTCGGCACCCCGGTGGCCCTTTACCGAAGTAGCCCTGAAGAGAGAGTTGACGACGGCCTCCTCCGTCGCTTCCACCGTGGCTGCGAAGACTCTGGAAAGCGCTCCGCCGCTCACTGCTTCTCCCTCACCAGTGGAGAAGGCGATGGCGTAGTCGCCCGACCCGTGGGACATGTACGAACCAGTGCGCGCGATGCCCATAAACGTCCGGAGTGCCACGCGCTGCAGCTCCCTATGCCTGAGTGGGAGGTCAGTGGCGACCACGATCATCACGGAGCCATCGCCGTCGTTCGACCCACCTCTGCCGCTGAGCCCGCGCGCCGAAAGTATCTCGCCTACCGGCACGCCATCGACTCTCAGCTGCCCTCCGTAGTTCGACTGTACCAACACACCTACGGTGATTTCCCGCTCATCGACGAACACCCGGCGGGATGAGGTTCCGATCCCACCCTTCCACCCGAAGGCCACGGTGCCGGTACCCGCGCCCACACTTCCCTCGAGTACCGGACCACCGCTCGCCGACGCTAGGGCCTCCCGAACGTGAAGCGGCCGAATGGGGCGCACACGAATGTCACTCAGAAAGCCGTCGTTGGTTTCGCCGACAACCGGGTTCATCGACCTTACGTTCGAGTTCTCCGGTATCTCTAGGAGGGTATCGAGAAGAGCGTCTGCGGCCCGGAACACACTTAGCGTACCGGTCAGGAGTATCGGGGTTTCAAGTTCGCCCAGCTCGTTGACCTGTGTCAGCCCTACCAACTTTCCGAACCCATTCCCGACTGAGATCGCTGCGGGTACCCGATCCTCAAATACGTTTCCGTCGTGCGGCAAGATGGCCGTCACGCCTGTTCGGATGGAGTCGCCCTCCCACACCGTGGAATGGCCAACCAAGACACCCGGAACATCGGTGATTGCGTTATGCGGGCCTGTTGGAAGCCGCCCGATCTCGACGCCAACATCCCGTGCACGAGGCCGGGGCTCCATCTGCTGCATCACAACCTCAGCCACGACTGGTTCGGAAAGCGTCCCTACCGTCAGCACCGCAGAAAACACCCACTGCGGTAGGGACCGGAGAGCCGGGATCACCTCGGTAGGATGGTAGCTCGATCTATGTAGTCTAGGTTCGGAAACTCGGCATCAAGGTATGCGTTGCCTTCGGCCACGATCCGTCCCTGAGAAGGTCCAGCACCGCCCGGGGCACCTTCTCCATACTCCGAGTAGAGGGCGTCCACGACATCCATCCCCTCAATCACTTCACCGAACGCCGAAAACCCCATTTCGTCCAAGCGAACGTTGGCATCGCCGTAGTTGATGAAGAGCTGGGTGGTGCGGCTGTTTGGGGCCCCGGATTTGGCGAAGGTAATCCGGCCCCTGAGGTTCCCCTCCATCACCGGGTCGTCCAAGATACCCTGATTCTGCCACCGAGCCTGGATCAAGGGATCTCCATTGATTCCGAACTGAGCTACAAATCCGTCGAGAACACGGAAGAAACGAGTTCCGTCATAGAAGCCGTGCCTCACCAGGTTATAGAATCGGTCCACGCCGTTGGGAGACCACGCCCTATGAGCTTCGACGATGAAATCTCCCTTTGTCGTTTCGAAACGGGCGCGGAAGCTCTCAGGCGCCATCTCGTTCATTGCCGACGATGTCGGGTCCATTAGGGCGGATTCTTCCACGCTCACCTCGTCCACTTCGTCTTCCGATTGTTCATCCAACTGCGGTACAGTGTCCGCAGCTTGGTCATCCATCTGGTCTGCCGAGTCCGAGTCGGCGGAGTCCCCGCACGCGAAAAGTCCGACGGCAAACACCAGCAAGATTGCCGGGTGCGCTCGCCAGGAAAGTAGACCGTTATTGCGATTGTCCATGTTGGAGGCCACCTAGATCCAGTTCTTAGTGCGGAAATCCATCATTACTTCGGCCAACCTAGCCATGTCCGACGGCATACCCATCGAGAGGCGGCTCCAATCCGTCATGGGCGGGAAGGGACGACCGACGTTGAACCCTGCTTCAAACATGCGCTCGTTGTAAGTAGCGAGTTCACCGCGAATACGGTGCATGATGAAGTTGGTGTGGCTGGGGAGCACCTCGATGTCGAGTTCAGTAAGGACCTCTCGCATGATGGCCTTGGCCTCGTTGTTGGTTGCGACGCTCTCGCTAAAGAAGTCCGAGTCCTGGAGAGAGGCCACGGCGGCAACGCCGGCAACGTGGTTGGGTTGGTTCTGGGTTCCGAAGGGACGCATCCGAGCCACCGTCTTCGCGTGAGCCACGCCGTATCCCAGTCTCAGGCCTGCCATGGCGTAGACTTTGGAGAAGGTGCGCACCACCACGAGGTTGGGGTGGTCGTTCACCTGCGAAATGTGCGTCTCGTACGAAGGATCGTCGGCCAGTTCAAAGTAGGCCTCGTCAACCAGGAAGAGATGTTGTTCGCTCTCATCCTTCAGCCAGTCCGTGATGGCGGAAGAAGGCGTGAGGGTACCGGTCGGATTATTAGGATTGCAGAAATAGACGATGCTCGGCGCGGAGGATGCTTTGAGTTCATCCCTCATTCGGTCCAGATCGTGGGAGTAGTCCGCCGCGAGAGGAACCCGAACGTGATCGTACGGGAAGGGCTTGGCGTAGTCGGGAACGTCTTCGAAGGTGGGTTGAGCGTAGATCAACCTCCCCCCCGGCGCTGCCCACGCCGCCACGGCGATTCGGAGGATTTCTGTCGAGCCGGAGCCGAAGAACAGCTGGTCGGGAGCAACACCGATCGCTTGGACCAGCGCTTCCCTCACCTTCTGACCCGTAGCTCCCGGATATCGATTCGCTTCATCCAATCCGCCGTCGAGGATGGCGTGCCGGGCGGACGGCGCAATCCCCAGCGGATTCTCATTCGAACTCAACCTCACCGGCCCGTTATCGTCGCGCCGCGGATCAAAGATGGAGGCGAGGTCACGGCTTGGTCCGACTGCGGCGAGCGGGGTAGCTGCCACCCCTGCGACTCCTGCGCCCGTAAGTCCTGCTCTGAGAAATGCTCGTCTCCTCATGTCTCTCCCCCCTTGAGTGTTCTTGGCATTAGCGCGAGAGGGAGAATCCTCCCGCGGCGTGTTCCCACAAGTCACTGCGAAATTGACGCCTAAAGTGACCGACGTCCAGAGAGCGGGTCGTTATCTATTGCGGTCACTCAGCAAGCGTATCGCATCGGCCGACGAACGAAACACGGAATCGAGGACTGCCGGGAGCTCTTCGGGAACGATACCCGCAAGTTCTTCCTGCAGATGCTCCGGGAGGCGTCGCAAGATAAACCGAGCCCTTTCCAAGCTCTTCTCATTTCGGGCTTCCGAGGGATCTCTAGATCTGGAAACAAGCCATGGGAGGACGAAGGCCGAGTCGAGTTCCGCGGCTTCTTGGTAATGTCGCTCAGCCTCTTGCGGGTTCCCTGCCCGCATCGCCGCGGTGCCCCTTTGGAACGCTGCGAGAGCTCCGAGGTTACGGGTGCCAAGATCGCGAAACCGAGTGTTTCCTGGGGGACGCATCGTGCCGGTCAAATCGGCCGTAAGAAGGGCCGATAGCGAGTCAACCAAGGTGAACACTTCCTCTCCGCGCACGAACTCCGCCGCTACGATAGTCCCCCCTCCGAGGTCGGAGAGCTGAGCGTCTATCCTCAGATCGTCGGCGGTCCCCGTCACGCTGCCCCAAAGCAGCAATCTGGCACCCGCCTCTCGAGCTGTGGCCAGGGCGAGGCTCTCGGGGATGTTTTCATGCTCGGGAACCCCCTCTCGCTGCATGAGGTCGAAGAGAGCCTGCCGCCCGACCAGGACCAGCCCGGGTATTTGAGCCAAATTGGTCGTCAACAGATCGGCCAGACCCGGCCCGAGCCACTCCAGCTCAGCGTCGGCAACGTTGTTGCGGAACGGTAGGACCGCAATCGACCTCCTGCCCAAACTTCCTGGGGCGGGCTCCTCCTCCGGCGCGACATCTCCATGAGCCACTGCGGGAGGCGTGGTGTAGTCCTCCGTGGCGGTCGCGATACGATAGGTTCCGATCGCGCCAAGGGATGCAAGAGTGAGGAGCAGCCACACCTCAACCCGCTGCACCTCTTGGTGCCCTTCCTCGCCATGGAACCACCCTATGATCAAAAAGGCGGGAAAACCCAGGATGGCCAAGAGGACCACGGTGTCGAGGATCTTGGTCGAAAAGCCGTACTGCTCCACGACGAAATCGGTGATCTCGATGCCCAGCCAGGCAGCGCCGACATATAGGAGCGCAACCTGGAACAAACGCCGGTCAACGATATTGCGCGGTACCTTCACCGGTGGCTCCTCTCACGGGCGTACTCGCTCTGGTCACCGTGCGCGGACGGGTCGAATGCCGGAGGAGGGACTCGAACCCTCAAGGGATTGCTCCCACCGGATTTTGAGTCCGGCGCGTCTGCCAATTCCGCCACTCCGGCCAGGGGCCTAACGAGACTATTCTGCAAAGGCGCTCCAAGCTACCTCTTGGTTACCGAAAGAACACCGTCGGAGCCCCTTAGGTTGCTTGCCCCGAGGCCTTGGATGGATTCACCGATCCAACTGGGGTCTCCTGAGGTGCCAATCCCCGGTTTCCTGGACCAAATGAGCAACGCTCAAGATCTTGTCGTCCGCGAAGAGATTCCCGATGAGAGTTGTGGTCAAAGGTTGTTCCGCCTCATCCCCTTCGGGGCCCATAGGTCCGAAACCATACGGTACTACAACTGCGGGGTGTCCCGTCTGATTCGTCAACCTCACCTCCCCGGACCCGGAGACGAACATGTCAAATCCGTCCATTGCTTCAGCCATCTGCTTCATCACCACGAGGCGCCTGCGCTGAGAATGGACGTAGTCCATCGCGATGTCGTCCCGGGAGCGGCGGAAGCGCATGAAATCTCGTTCCTCCGCCTCGCTGAGGCCCTGGGGCACGGGCGGCAGCTCGCCGCCCGGCGCCACATGGAAATCGAAAGCGGAGGCCGACTCGGCCCCCAGTGAACTCTCAGTGGCGGCAGGAAGTTCCCTCATGGGAGCGGTGGTCGCGCCCAAGTCGCGGAGGGATTCCATGAAGGACTCGGGTGCATCCTCGGTGTACCCAATGCGGAGTGTCGACAAGTCGGGCGCGCGCTCGAACCTGAACGGCATCGTGAGGGATGCGGGATCCTTTGCGTCGGATCCGTGAATGGCGTTGAACACCAGGGCGCAGTCTTCGATCGATCTACACATTGGCCCTGCTTTGTCCATGCTCCACGCGAGAACCATTCCACCGTGCCGACTCACCCTCCCGAAGGTTGGGCGCAGCGCACTCAGGCCGCACCGGCGGCTGGGCGAAACGATGGAACCACGCGTCTCGGTACCGATGCTGAAGCCGACACAACCCGCTGCGGTGGCAGATCCAGGGCCGGCCGATGACCCGCTCGATCCCCAGGCCAGGTTCCATGGATTGAGGGTACGCCCTCTGTACCAGCGGTCACCCCGGGCGAACTCCCCAGTGGAGAGCTTGGCGACCAGCACGGCGCCAGCCGCCCGCAGGCGACGCACTATCTCCGCGTCCTCGTCGATCACCTGATCCTCGAAGGCGGAGGCTCCCCATGTGGTCCGTACTCCCCGGACCGAGAAGAGGTCCTTTAGGCCATATGGGATTCCGTGGAGCGGGCCGCGCCATTCGCCTGCGGCGATCTCCCGGTCCGCGGCCGCTGCATCTGCCCTGGCCTGGTCCGACATTATGGTCACCGCGCAGAGGAGGATCGGGTCGTATCGCTCAAGCCGTGCCAGGTAGATCTCCGTCAGGTCGGACGATGTTATGTGCCGACCCCGAATCAGGGCAGCGAGCCGGTGGACCGGCAGAAAGGCAAGGTCCGCCTCATTGTCCGGCACCGGACCTTCCCAAGGAGACAACTCGATAGGCAACCGCTCGAATGGATTCACTCCCTGCTGGGCCATCTCTTCGTAGAGCGCCCCGGTGCCTCCGGGCCACACCTGAAATTGCTGGGCCGGTGCCTCGCCGTTGCCGAGTGGGATAGGCACCTCCTGCAACTGCGCCCCCTGCGACTGCGCCCCGTTGGCCCGGGTAACACGTTCCATCGCCACCAAGTCGCTCCCGGCGATCCCTCCGGCCATCGAGGCCAACACAGCGGCCCGGAGAAAGTCCCGCCGCTCCAGGCAGGTGCCTTCTGAGATCGCCCCTCCGGTGTCTGCCTGCCGGTGTTCTTCGGACATAGCTAGTGTTTCTGACACGAAATGCCTCCCGCTTGCGTCTCTATGTGTGGTCTGCTTTGTAAGTGATCTGCTCTGTGAACGGCCTATCTTCAAAGATTGTCGTCCAGAGCAAAGCTCGGAAACCCAATCCAAGGAAACTACTGATGGACATGGAACTAGCGATGTCCTTCGTGTTCGTGCTCATGTTGCTGTTGATCATCATGGGAACAATCGTCACTTATCCCATCACCCGAAAACTGGGCGCGTACCTAGAGCAGTCCGTCAAGGAACGCGCCGCGCTCGCGGCCAGCCAAACACCTAAACGTTTGGAGTCGCCTCTCCCGGACGATCAACTCAGCATTATCGCTGCACTTGAGGATGAGGTTAGCCGGTTATCGGAGCGCCAGGCTTTTCTCGAACAAATAGTTGAGAGTAAGGATCGATAGTGACTTCGTCCTACCCTCCAGTGGGCAGGTTGAAGAAAGCGAGCCCCAGGAGCACATAGACTCCGAGCAGGAGTACACCGTCCATCCAATGCGTTTCACCATCGTCGGCTATCTGTCCCACAACGAGCACGGCAATCCCCACGGCGACGACTTCGAACGGGGTGAACACGAGATCCATGGGTTCCGGCCCAATAAGGTGGGAAAGGAACACCAGGAGCGGGGCCACGAATAAAGCGATCTGTAGCGAAGAACCGACCGCTATCTGTACCGAAAGGTCCATCTTGTTCTTCAAGGCCACCAGCACGGCACTAGAGTGTTCAGCTGCGTTTCCGACGAGGGCGACGATAATCACACCGACAAAGATCTCGTTCATCCCCAGGGAGTGCGCGGCATCCTCGGCACCTGCAACCAAGATTTCACTCATCCACCCGATCACCGCTGCCGAACCGAGCAGGACTCCGAAAGCCTTGCCTTTGGACCACGGCGGGCCATCTTCCTCGCCCACCCCGTGTGAAGCTCCTCTGTAGAGTTCGGCGTGCGTCTTCAGCGCGAACACGAGCGAGAACGCGTAGCAGATTATGAGGAGAACAGAAATCTCGAGACTCAGGGAGCGTCCCGCCGGGTTGCCGCCGGTGGTTATGTGGAAGAGGGACGGGACAACGAGACCCGCCGCACTCAGCAGGAGAAGTGTGCCACCGAGATTGGCGGCTGTCTTGTTGAAGGTTTGGCGCCGGAACCGCACTCCGCCTAGTAGTGTCGAGAGTCCGAAAACGAGCAAGATGTTCCCGATTATGGACCCGGTGATCGATGCCTTGACGAGCTCCGTGAGCCCCGCCCTAAGAGCAAAAATCGCGATGATGAGTTCGGCGGCGTTTCCGAAGGTCGCGTTGAGGAGGCCTCCGAGACCGGCTCCAACATGCTCCGCGAGTTTTTCCGTTGCCCTGCCCATGATACCTGCTAGCGGTATGATGGCCACGGCGGAGCTTATGAAGAGGACGGTCGGCGAGGCGTGGACCACGTACTCGAGCAAGAGCGTGACAGGCACGAACACGAGAAAGATGTAGATGAGCTTTCCAGGTTCCAACTTGAGGTTCAAGGCGACCTCTCAATCGGGGTGGAGGGGGGCGTTGCAGCCCTTGCAGCGGGGGGATGGATCGCTGGTGGAAGGCGCCGTCCGGATTCGAACCGGAGTAGGGGGCTTTGCAGGCCCCTGCCTCACCACTCGGCCACGGCGCCAGGGGGGGAAAGCCTAATGTGTCGTCGGCCCCGGGGAAAGCTTGTAGCGAGGTCCGCGCCCGCGGCGGCAGGTGCTGTAATTGCTGTGGTATTGATCGGGGGCATCACCTCCCCTGCGGAGGGTCAGTTCAAAGATGCCCGGTTGCCCAGGTCGGGTCAATTGTGGTTGGAGATTCGTCCCACACTGAACAACTGGGATGAACAGTTCGCCTTCAACTCCGGACTCGATTCGGTGCCGGATGGAGCCCGCGAGCCATTGGCCGCCCACTTCGGGGGGTCGTTGGTGGATCGGATGTATGCTCCGCCGGTCGAGTTGCTCGATGACCTGAACGCCGACGCGGAAGCTCTGGGTTTCGACCCCCTTGAACTTGGCGAACTTTCTTTCGGGAATCTGCGGTTCAGCGGGTTACGGGCACAGGAAAGACGCCTCGCCCTCGGCTTCGAGCTAGGCATACTGGATCGCCTCAGCGTCGGTTTCGGGGCACCATTTGTCCAAACCGACCTCGATGCTGCATACGAGTTTGACCTGGCTGGCGCCACCGTTACGGCGAACGCCACGGGTTTGGATGGCGGAGGCGCCTTCATGACTTCAGCGCGTGATGCCCTGAACACCTTGCAGACGTTGATCAACGACGGCACCCTCACGGAAACCGGCCTCGTCGACGCAACCACGTTATGGGATGAAACATCCCGGTTTCTCGACGCTTTGCTTAGACGCTCAGCCGAGGGTGGCGTACTCCCCACATCGGGGGGAGTCGCAGGGGGGCAGATGCTACGCCATTTCTCGGGTCTGTCACAGGGATTCGAGGAGCTGGGTCTGGCTCTCCCGGAGCTTGCCTTACCCGATTCCGCTTCGTTGGCTGACATCGAACAGTTTTTTTTCGAGGCTGGGTACGGCCCACTCCCACCGAAGAGCGCAAGGAATGACCTCGCCTTGGCCGAGGTGGAGTTCAGTGCCCGAATCGGCGTGTTGGATCAGATAACCTTGGGTGATCCCATCGAAGCCGGAGACCTGATCGAGGGACGCGATCCGCAGGGAGGCATACGGTTTCGCACGGCAGTCGGGGCACTGTTTCGGATGCCGATTCGCGATGTGGGCGCTACACCCCTCTACGATCCTGAAAACCCCTACGCCATCCCCATCGGAGACGGTCAACGCGATCTGGAGCTGTCACTTTATCAGGACATTGCGCTTGGACGCCGGATCCTGCTCCGCTCCATGGCTCGTTACGGGATACAAATGGCCGACACCTTGAGGCTTCGGATCTCTCCTCCCGACCGTCCCTACATTGACCCTACGGTAGGTCTATTGGCGGTCGAGCGTCGGTTGGGGAATTACCTCAACGTCGTGGTGAGACCCTCGGTGCTGGTGACGCCAGGGCTAAGCGTGGGCTTCGAGTACTCGTATTTCAGCCTCAAGGCTCCATCGTTTGAGTTGTTAGATCCTGGGACGGACAACACAGCCTTCCTGTCTGCCGAAGGCTCGCAGGTCCGGCACGACATCGGTATGAGCCTGTTCTTCGACCTTTCCGAGTTCCCTACCCTCGACGACCGAGGGGTGGGACGCCGTCCGGTGCGAAACCCTTGGCAGATGGGGCTATCGCTGCGGCGTGCCCACTCCGGATCTGGGGGGCGTACGCCCGCCCCCTTCCGCTTGGGCGTGGAGATTCGAGCCCCCATCTCCACTTTCAGCCCCTTCAAACTGTTTTAGTCGGTCGTTGTCCCCCTCGTGCGGAACCGTTCGAACCAAGCGAGAATGTGCTGCACCTTGGAGATGAGGTGACTCGGGCGCGCACCGATGTTGTGGGCCGCCTCGGGTATTCGCACCAACGCTGAAGGCACCTTCCTGATTCTGAGAGCCTGGTAGAATTGCTCCGATTCGGACATGGGGGTGCGCCAATCGACCTCCCCGGTGATCAACAAGGTGGGTGTAGTGACGTTGCCGACATGATGGATGGGCGAACGATCCATGTAGTGATCCAACTCGTTCCACGGGGCCCCTGGGAACCAGTAGGTGAGTCCCGCGGAGCCACCCATGTCCGCAGTTAGTACCCAGCTGTACCAGTTAATGACAGGCTTTTGCGAGGCTGCCGCGGCAAACCGATCAGTATGACCGACAATCCACGCAGTCAGCACCCCACCACCAGACCCGCCGGTGACAAATAGCTGATTCTCGTCGATGTACCCGCGTTCAATTACTGCATCGACCCCTGAAATCAGATCATGGAAATCGTTTCCTGGGTAGGCGTGGTGTATCTCGTTCCCAAAGTCCTCCCCGTAGCTGGTGCTCCCCCGTGGGTTCGTGTAGAGGACCACATAACCTGCGGCGGCATAGAGTTGGTTCTCCGAACTGAAACGGTCGCCGTAGTTGGCGAAGGGTCCGCCATGAATCTCCAGCATCAACGGATACTTACGCGATGGATCGAAGTCGGGTGGCTTTACGATCCAACCTTGAATGGGCAACCCATCGTGCGAGGACTCGTACCATATCTCCTCCACCGCACCCAAGGTCCGTTGCGAAAACAGATCCTGGTTGAGGTTTGTTAGGCGGTGGACTGCCCCGCTGCCGTCTGTGACTGCCAAATCGGCCGGGTGCTCAGGAGTCCCAAGCGTGAACGCATAGCGATCGTTGCCGGATGCGGAGAAGGTACCCCCTCCGTAAGGGCGTCCGAGGGACATTCCCTGCACACTGCTGGCGAGCTCCGTAACGTTGCCCTGGAGATCCGTGCGAGCGAGTCGGGTGTTCCCCTCGGAGTCGTACTGAAACGCGATGCCCTGACTGTCGCTGGTCCAATGCAGATTGCTTACGGAGCGATCGAGGTCTCCGGCCAGCATGCGGCGATCCGAACCATCCCGGTTCATTACATAGAGCTTCGTCACCTGGTGACCTAGATAGCGGTCGTCATACCCTGTCCAGGCGATCATGCTTCCATCTGGTGAAATGGCGGGGCCGGAATCAGGCCCTCGACGGTCCGTTAGGGCCCGGATCGTTCCATCATCCACCGCAATCTCCCACAGCTCGGAATCGGAGACCCACTCCCAGTCGTCGCGACGATTGGCCGAGATGATTAGGTGGCGGGAGTCGGGGGTCCAACTTGGAGTGCCACCGTGGTTGTAGTTTCCACTAGTTACCTGCCGCGGCGTACCACCTTCGGCCGGGAGTACAAAGACGTGGGTGTATCCCACGGGAAGGAAACCGGCACCGTCGGCCCGGTAAAAGAGACGCTCCCACGAGGTGGCGGGAGGGGCCCAGGTCGCACCCTCCGGTTTGGCCGGCAGCTCAGCGAACGACTTGGGGGGATCTGGTACGAACATAGTAAACGCGATCGTGCGGCCATCCGGTGACCAGGAGAGCCCACCCGGTCCCGTGTCCAGTTGCGTAAGCATGGCCGTTTGGCCGGTGTCCATCCATCGAGCGTACAACTGCGACTTTCCATGCTCGTCCGCCGCGACATAGAGAAGGCGCGAGCCGTCAGGTGACCAGCGGGGTGAAGAGAAGTTCCGCTGACCCGCGAGAAGCGGGCGATGGTCAGTTCCGTCGGAATCCACAATCCACAAGTTACGCCGCGCCCGGTCAGTCATGACGTCAAAGAAGGAGCGGACGTAGACGATCTCGGCTCCATCGGGCGAAATTCGAGGGTCGGCAGCGTACTCCAGCTCGAAGACATCCATGGGGGCGAAAGCCGGGTGTTGTTCCTGCGATGCGGCTCCGGCCGCGAGCGACAGCGACCCTGCCATGGCCATCGCCGCGGCGGTTGTCCACATCGTTGCCGGGGCCACCCCTGGGTACCTCGTCACGTTCGAATTGCTGGATTGCATGGCCTTCTCCTTTGAAGCTGTTTTTCCGCACCCACAGTCCATCTTCAAGTATAATCCGGAGTTCCCCTCAAGGTAGCGTGCTAATCCGTCCCCCGTAACTTGCGGCATGCTTGAGGATCCCTCCCAACGGTTCGTGGCGCGGTTGCGCTCCAAGAATCCTGTTGTCGCCGTAGAACTCCGTCCCCCGCGGAGTGGTCTTGCCGGGTCCGGTGCAATGGATCTGTGGATCGACATGTCTCACACCATACGGGGACTCTCGGCCCGCGATGCGTTTCTTCTGTTGACGGATAGTGCGCTTGGCGAAGAGGAGGAGGAAAACCTTCAACACCTTACCTCCAACATTGCCGATGAGGGGGACCCGTGGCGCGTGGTGCCCTTCCTGACCTGCCTACACCCTCTCGAGTACTGCCTCAGGTATGGGGACAGGGCTCGGATGTACGGGATCGGCGCCCTCACAGTTACCGGCGGGGATGCCTCGGCAAGCATCGACCGTTGCGTCCCCCACGGGTACCAGCTCCGGGGGATGCTCGCCGAGAAGGTCCCCGGGTTGAGTCTGGGTGGGTGGATCAATGTGCACAGGTCGCTAGAACAGCAGCTGGAGTACGCGCTGAGTTCCACCTTCGGCGCCGATTATTTCTTGTCGCAGATCGTTTCGCACTACGATCTGGACCGAGTGGAACGCTGGTTAAACTTGTGTGCCGGGGAGGGGTTGGAGATACCCGGGGCCTACGGTGTGTTCTTCTATCGCAACGGTCGTCGCCCCCTGTTGGAATACCTGCGCCGCTTCTTCGCTGTACCCGTGGACGATGTAGCGGCGGCGTTCGAGTCGGGGGTGCGTCCGGAGAGTCACTGCGCGCAGACAATTGCGGGACTCCGGAAGCTGGGGATCGACAACACATATGTGTGCAATCTCGGATCCAGGTACGCAGCCAGGTACTACGACCGAATTATGAACGAGGTGGCTTCGCTCGAGTAAGCCGCCTACCGATCGCTGAGGATCGACAGGTATTCCTTCCAAGGGCCGACCGCTGCATCGAATTGGTGGGCAACGGTTCGGACGATCTGACTGATGTGACTGAGGTCGTGCACGGCCCAGGTAGCCAGGAGTTCCCCGAGCGTTACGTTCCCCAACTCCGGGTGTAGCCCTCCTGCGTTCATATCCGCCCCCTCGGCGATCAATGTTCGAGCCGCCGCCACGCCCTCGGCCCGCAGACGTGCAAACTCTTCGAGTAGTTCGGCCAAGGCGGCATCCTCGTACCGCTTGATGTGTGCGAATCGGTCAAACGGGGGGAAAGGCTTTTCCCAGCCATGGGCGAGTATCCAACGGGCGCGGGGGAGCCAGTTGGTATGCTCTGCCTGCACCAGATGGCCGAGAACGCTAAACGGACTGAAGGTATCGGGACCCTCGTCACAGTGGAGGAGGCTCTCCGGGAGATCTTCGAGCAGTGTGGCGATTGTGGCCGGCGTACGCGAGAGGAGGGTGAGGATGTCTGCCATCTACTCTCCGGTCTGATCTTCCGTCTGGTCTTCCATACGGAGTACTCGTGGTGGATGGCCCAGCCGCTCAGACCCCGTCCCCAGAACAGCCTCGGCTACCAATGCGGCTGAGAGCAGTCGGTCGTCCCTTCCCGGCTCCGCCATCAAGTGTAGTCCGACCGGCATGCCGGCATCGTCGAGGCCCGCGGGGATGCTGACGCCGCACAGTCCGAGCAGGCTTGCGGGACAGGTGCGGGAAAGGAACAATCGGTTGGCCTCGCGGTACGCCCCCACATCCTCTAAATCTGACACCGCCGGGGGCGATATGGGCACTGTGGGTCCAGCTATGAAATCCACGTCGTGATTCCAGAAGCGGCCCGGGGCCAGTACCCTCAGTCGGCTAAGTTCTTGGCGGGCTCTGAGATAGTCCACCGCCCGGATTTCACCTGCCCCTTTCATACGAGCGGCTACGTCCGGATGGAGTCGACTTCCCCAACCGGGTAGTTCTCGGCGAAGGAACTCGTATAGCTCCGCCTGTACGAGCACTCCACTCAGGTACAACTCGCCTGCTTCTTGGAGCTCGGGGAACGTAACCTCAACTATTTCAGCTCCGGCATCGGCAAGTTCTCCCAAGGCGGTTTCGATACAATCCAACACGCCGGGGGCGCACTCTGTCCAGAACGAGCCCTGCGGAATGCCGATTCTGAGTTCCTCGATGTCCAGTGGAGTGGGTTCCCAGTCGAGGATTTCAGAGCGGCGTCCGATACGGAAGGTCTCGACGCTGTGATAGAGGTAGGCCATGTCCAACGCCGTCCTCGTCAGGCAGCCCACGGTATCGAGGTGCGAGCTGAGCGGAACCACCCCCGTTGTGGGCCACTGACCCTGAGTTGGGCGGTGACCGACTATACCGGTGGCCGAAGCGGGAATCCTCACGGAGCCCCCGGTGTCAGAGCCCAGGGCCAATATGGCCGACCCTTCGCAGATGCTCACCCCGGCGCCAGCGGAAGAACCCCCGGGTACGCGCGGAGTGTCGGGGTCCCACGGATTAATGGGCGTGCCGGTGTTGCGGTTGATTCCCAACCCACCGAAGGCGAATTCGACGGTGTGTGTCTTTCCGACGATCACGGCGCCGAGTTCCCGCATCGCCTTCACCAGGAACCCTTCCCGCTCCCATCGCTTGGGAAGTGGGTCACTGGAACCCGCGTGGGTTAGGAAACCACGGACTCCATAAAGATCCTTGACGGACACGGGGATGCCCGCCAAGGGGCCGGCGGATTCCCCGGACCGGGTCTTGTCGTCGATCGCGGAAGCCTGGCGGAGGGCACCCTCGGCATCGAAGGTGATGTAAGCGCCGAGTGAGCTGGCCTCGTGGCTGGCAATGGCTTGCTCGGCAACCTCCCGCGCCATACCGGGGCGGGAACGGATTTGGGCCGCAAGTTCTGCGATCGGCAGTTGGCTCATCAGGCTGGGCTGGCTCATTCTACGAGGATGCGACGGGCTGCCGCCGTGTGATCCCCGAGTCCGCTAAGGAACACTCCCGCGACGTAGGGACGCACCGCTTCAAACACCTCCCTGGCGATGGTCAGTCCGGTCTCGACGGTGACATCTCCCCCTTCTGCTTGTGCCGCCTCCATCCGCACCAAGAGCGCGTGTGGGACCCCCGCACCCGGGATTTCGTGCGCAAGGAACTCGGCATCTTCCAGCGATTGGAATGGCCTTAAGCCTACAATCAACGGTACTGAAATGTCGCCCACCTGTTCCATAAATGCTAGCAGCTTTTCCCGGGCGAATATGGGGTGAGAAACGGCAAAATCCGCACCCGCTTCCGACTTCCATTTGAATCTGCCGACTTCCTCGGCCAGATCCTCGGCACCGGGATTAAAGGTCACTCCCGTTACGAATGAGGTCGGCTCGCCAATTGAGTTTCCTCCCGTATCCAGGCCGAGATTCATCTGCCGAACAACGTTGGTGAGTCCGATACTGTCGATCTCGTAGACACCTTGCCGGTCGTATGGCCCTTTGCGAGGCGGGTTCCCGGTGGTCAAAAGGAGGTTCCGCAAGCCAGATGCGGCGGCGCCCAACAGGTCGCTCATCATCCCGGTCATTAACCGGTCTCGGCACCGGTACCCGCAAATCGTCTCGGCACCCGTCTCCTGCTGCACGATCGCGGCTGTGTGGAGCGAACTCATGCGGCTGCGGTTGGAGGGGCTGTCCGCGATGTGTATGGCGTCGATCCCCGCCCCGGACAATTCGCCAACCGCCTTTAGTGTCCGCCGCACGTCCCACCCCGCCGGCGGAACAACTTCGGCGATGCGCACAAATTCTCCCGCGGCCAGCTGTGCTCCCAATCGGGAACGTCCGCCTACCGGTGCCGGGCCTGTCCACGCGTCCGGTTGCTGCACCACGGCCATCTGCCGCGCGCCTCCCTCCGCGCGGCCGGCTTTCGGCTGCACTCGGTCACTTCCGGATACCACGACCGGCACCCGTTCATCTTGCCCCAAGAGCGCAGCCATGGCCTGGGTGTGCTCCGGTCCCGTCCCACAACAACCGCCAACGAACTGAGCTCCCGCATCCACCATGCGTTTGGCGTAGCGGGCCATGTATTCGGGGTTTGCAAGATAAATCTTCCTGTTCCCAACATCTCTGGGAACTCCCGCATTCGGGATCGCGGAGACCGGGCGCCGGGCAACGGCGACCATACGCTCCACGCCAAACAGCATGGAAGACGGACCCATGGCACAGTTCAGGCCCACTACATCGGCACCTCCCTCATCCAGGAGGGCCGCCGCGTTCTCGATCGTCGTGCCCGACTTGGTATATCCCTCTTCTCCGAAGGTAAGCTGGGCAAACACAGGCACGTCTGGCGCGGTCATGCGCGCCGCCTTCATCCCTGCGAGGAGCTCCTCGACACTCGAGAAGGTCTCAAACATGAAGCCGTCGACACCTCCGGCGGACAATCCCTCAATTTGGACGGTGAAGAAGTCTACGGCTTCCTCGATCGAGGTCGGACCCCACGGTTCAATCCGAATTCCCAGTGGGCCGATGGCCCCGACGACTGCTGCAGTTCCGCGCGCCGCCCGCCGTGCGAGTCGCGCCGCCACCTCGTTGATCTCGTGGACGCGATCGGCCAGCCGGTAGGGCTCGAGTTTGATCGGGTTCGCCCCGAAGGTGTTGGTCTCGACCAAGTCGGCCCCCGCGTCCACATAGGCTCGGTGCACGCGAAACACGAGATCCGGATTGGAGATGTTTAGTTCGTCGTAGCACTGATTGAGGAATACTCCGCGCTGGTAGAGGACGGTGCCCATTGCACCGTCCACGATCCGGACCCGGCCGTCCTCAATCCACTCCCGGAGCAGCACGCTCACGATCGTCCCTGGTTGCGACCTCGGCCGCTCCCATTCGGATCATAGGCCAGATTGGGAGACAACCGGCGTTCTGCCGCAGCCTGGCTAATCCCCGAGCGTGCGGCGTAATCTTCGACCTGGTCACGCCCTACGCGGCCCAACCCGAAATACTGTGCCTCCGGACGGGCGAAATACCAACCACTGACGGACGCCCCCGGCAACATGGCGTGGTTTTCGGTAAGGCTGATCCCGGTGTGCTTCTCTACGTCCAAGAGCTTCCAAATGTCGGACTTTTGGGTGTGGTCCGGGCAGGAGGGATAGCCGGGCGCAGGGCGAATACCAATATACGACTCGGAGATCAACGCCTCGTTGTCGAAATCTTCGGTGGGAGCGTAACCCCAAAGGTCGGTTCGTACGATCTGATGCATTCGTTCGGCAATGGCCTCGGCGAGCCTGTCGGCGAGCGCCTTCGCCAGAAGACTCCGGTAATCATCTGCCTGCGCTTCGAACCGCGCGCAAAGTTCCTCTAGCCCGATGCCCGCTGTCACCGCAAACGCCCCCGCCCAGTCATCGACGCCGGAACCCTCAGGCATCACGTAGTCAGCAAGTGAGATATTAGGTCGGGTAGAGCGCTGCATCTGCTGACGCAGATGGGAGATAACTCCTATTGGATCTTGGCCGTCAGTTGCGAAAAACACCATGTCGTCGCCACGGCTCGCGGCCCGGAAAAGACCGACTACGGCCCTCGCCTCCAGTGCGTTCTCCTCAATGATCATAGCCAGGAGTTCGCGGGCATCCCGATAGAGCTCCGTAGCCGCCGCACCTCGCACGGGGTGCGACAGAATATCCGGGAACTTCCCCTTCAACTCCCATGTCTGGAAGAAGGGAGTCCAGTCGATGTATCCAACGAGATCCCGCAAGTGAAACGGTTTGAATACCCGCACGCCCGGTGTTCTCGGAGGAGGGACCTCGTGCCCCGGATCGAGCACGAGGCGGTTGGTGCGTGCGACGTGAAGCGGGACGATCTTCCGGGCTCTAGCCTCAAAATCGGTGAGAATGTCTTGGTAGCGCTCCCGGGTGAGGGCGGCGAAGCCTGAGGCCCGCTCTGGATTCAGGAGCTCGCCTACGACCCCGACGGCGCGTGAAGCGTCGAGTACATGCACGGTACTCGCCGAGTATCGGGGCGCGATGCGCACCGCAGTGTGTTTTTGCGACGTGGTCGCCCCACCGATGAGTAGAGGCGTCACAAAACCCCGTCGTTCCAGTTCGGTGGCTACGTTGACCATCTCATCGAGCGATGGAGTGATCAGACCACTCAACCCGATGAGATCGACTCCCCGGGTCTCGGCTTCTGCCAAGATGGTGTCACACGGTACCATCACCCCGAGATCCACCGTCTCGTAACCGTTACACTGCAGGACCACCGAGACGATGTTTTTCCCGATGTCGTGTACGTCTCCCTTGACCGTCGCCAACAGGACGGTCCCCTTCCTCGTCGGTTGCTCACCTTCGTTCTCATCTTCGAGCCACGGAATCAGGTAGGATACCGCCTTCTTCATTACACGCGCGGACTTCACTACTTGGGGGAGAAACATGCGTCCGCTCCCAAACAAGTCTCCGACTCGGTTCATACCAGCCATGAGAGGCCCCTCGATGACTTCGAGTGCGCGCCCGAGCTTGAGCCGGGCCTCCTCGGTGTCGGCCTCGATGTGATCCACGATCCCCTCGACCAAAGCGTGTTCCAGTCGATCCTCGACGGTTCCGCCGCGCCATGCATCATCGGGCCCCGAGCGCGTACCACGGGCCTGGACCCGCGATGCGTACTCCGTAAGCCGCTCCGTTGCATCAGGCCGCCGTGCGAGTAGCACATCCTCGATTGCCTCACGGACATCGGGATCTATTTCGTCGTAGATGGCGAGCCGCCCCGCATTGACGATACCCATGTCGAGACCTGCCTCTATCGCATGGAAGAGGAAGGCCGAATGCATTGCCTCTCGAAGCGGATCATTCCCCCTGTAGGAGAAGGAGACGTTGCTGATCCCCCCACTGGTCGATACGCCTGGCAGCTCTGTCTTGATACGCCGGACAGCTTCGATGAAGGCGATTCCGAATTCGTTGTGTTCCTCGATTCCGGTGCCGACGGCGAACACGTTCGGATCGAAGATGATGTCCTCCGGAGGGATCCCCTCCTCCAAGAGGATTCGATAGGCGCGCCGGCAGATCTCGAATTTCCGATCCACGGTCTCGGCCTGACCGTCCTCGTCGAACGCCATCACCACGACACCCGCCCCGAACAACCGTATCTGCCTCGCCTGCTGGCGGAATACCTCCTCTCCCTCCTTGAGGGAAATGGAGTTCACGACCCCCTTGCCCTGAGTACACTTGAGCCCTGATTCGATGACCTCCCACCGGGAAGAGTCGATTACCGTCGGTATCCGGGCGATGTCGGGTTCCGTCGCGATGAGGTTGAGGAAGTGGGCCATCTCGGCTTCCGAGTCCAACAGGCCCTCATCCATGTTTACGTCCAGCATTTGAGCGCCGTTCCGGACCTGGTCCCGAGCGACTTCCACCGCCGCTTCGAGTTCGCCTTCCTTGATCAGGCGACGAAATCGGGCGGAACCGGTGACGTTGGTGCGCTCTCCGATGTTCACGAAGAGGGAATCCGGCAGCACCTCCAGCGCTTCGAGTCCGGAGAAACGAGGGAGAGGACGATTGGCGTGGGGAACGCGTGGGGCGATGCCATGCATGCGGGCTTCGATAGCACGAATATGATCCGGACCAGTCCCGCAACAGCCGCCCACGAGGTTGATCAAACCGCGGTCCGCGAAACGCCCCAACACTTCCGCCATGTGGCCGGGAGTATCGTCGTATTCCCCGAATTCATTGGGCAGCCCAGCATTCGGGTAGCAGCTCACGGGCACATCCGCTACGGCTGCCAGTGCCGCCACATAAGGCTCCAGCTCGGTCGCCCCTAGCGCACAGTTCAGGCCAACAAAGACCGGTTGGGCATGACTGACCGAGATCCAGAAGGCCTCCACCGTCTGCCCTGACAGGGTGCGTCCGGAGAGATCCGTAATTGTCCCGGAGACGGCGATTGGGACCTCAACCCCGAGTTCATCCGAGATTTCGCGGATGGCGTAGATGGCGGCTTTGGCATTCAAGGTGTCGAAGACCGTTTCCACCATGAGTATGTCGGCACCGCCCTCTATCAACCCCTCGGCCTGTTCCCGGTAGGCGCTTCGCAGCTCGTCGAAGGAGGTCGCTCGGAACGACGGGTCCTCGACGTCCGGAGACAGTGAGGCCGTACGGTTTGTGGGGCCTAAACTTCCGAGAACAAAACGCGGCCGGTCAGGGTTCTGGGCCGTGTAGTCTTCGGCAGCCGACCGGGCAATGCGGGCGGCGCTCACGTTGATCGCTCTGATTAGACCGGACTCACTCCCAATCCCGTAATCGGCCTGCGAAATCGCCTGCGCGTTGAAGGTGTTGGTTGTAACCAGGTCCGCCCCTGCCCCGAGGTAGGACCGGTGGAGCGAGTCGATGACTTCGGGGCGGGTTATGCAGAGCACGTCGTGGTTCCCGTACAATGCGTGAGGATGGTCGGCGAGAGCCTTCCCGCGGTAATCCGCTTCGACGAGCTCCAAAGGCTGCAACATTGTGCCGGTCCCGCCATCCATGATTAGAATCCGGCTCTTCAGGTGGGCACGTAGCGATGCCCAGCGCAGCTCAGAATCGGATGGGAGAGAGATCGGCATGTTCGGCTTCCGTGCGATACCTGAGACCGCCGGAAGAGTCCGCCCGCGGGCTGGCTCTTTAGCGAGGATTAGCGTGGCCGCAAGCTGCCTTTCAAATCACCACGGCGGTCATTGAACGAGGACCAATCTACCGACCCGAGTCGATTCCGGCGACATGGTATAAACGCCCTAACGCGGAGACGTGTTCTCCCGGTATGAACAAAGCAAAACGTGCGTTACTCATAGGTGTACTTTCGACGGCGGCACTTGCGGCCGGGCTCGGGTTGTCCGCTCAGGAATCGGGCCTTTCCGGGGGTGTCGGATCGACGGGATCCGTGTTTCAAGGCGGCGTCCTGCCTGCCGCGGTTGAGGCCGTCCGGCGCGAGGGAACCATCTCAATCGATGGGCGGTTGGATGAGCAGGCGTGGCAGCGCGCGCCACTGATTACAGGTTTCGTACAGGGTGTACCGCTCGAAGGCGCAGAGCCCTCCGAGCCGACCGACGTTCGGATGGTGTTTGACGAACGAGCGATCTACGTCGGGGCTCGGATGTATGAGGCCGATCCGGAGCTAATCAGGGCTCGTCTCACCCGGCGCGACGAACGGGGATCCTTCGATTCCTTCACCCTCTCGATCGACCCCAATCGGGATGGATTGACGGGGTACGAGTTCGAGGTGAGCGCCGCCGGGGCGCAGACCGACCGATACCTGTTCGGTGACAGCCAAGAGGACACAAACTGGGACGCCATATGGGAATCCGGAGTGTCTCGGGACGAGGACGGGTGGTCCGTGGAGCTACGGATCCCCTTGTCGCAAATCCGTTACGAGGCCAAGGACGGCAACCAGACGTGGGGCATCAACTTCGAGCGACGCAGACTGGAGACTAACGAAACGAGCTTTTTTGCACTCCGCTCCAGGACGCAAAGGGGCCGGGTGAGTCAGTTTGGCATCATCGAAGGGCTTCAGTTCCCTCGGGCCAACCCCCGTTTTGAGGTGCGTCCCTACGCCGCGTCCCTGTATGGATTACGACCGGCCACAGCAGGCAACCCGCTGTTTGACGGTACCGAAACGAACGCTCGGGGCGGTGTCGGGCTCAGCATGGGCTTGGGTTCAGCATTCAGCCTCGATGCCACCGTCAATCCCGACTTCGGTCAGGTGGAGGTGGACCCGGAGGTCATCAACTTGTCCGCCTTTGAGACGTTCTTCCCAGAAAAGCGTCCATTCTTCGTTCGAGATGCCCAGATTTTTACCTTCGCGGGCTCGCGAGGAGGACGTGGGGGTGGGGGGAAAGCTCTCTACTTCAGCCGGCGTATCGGGAGATCTCCACGGGGGTACGGCCCTCTAGACGCGACGTTCAGGTCATCTCCCTCCGAAACATCAATTCTGGGCGCTGCCAAACTGACGGGGAGGACGAGCAACGGCCTTTCGGTGGGGGCGTTGGCCGCAGTTACGGCCGAGGAAGCGGGGGAGGTCTGGTTTGCGGAGGCGGATTCGCTCGGAGAGTTCATGGCTGAACCCAGAGCCGGGCACGGCGTCCTCCGCCTGCAACAGGACTTCCGGGGTGGGGCTAGCAAAGTAGGGATTATCGGGACGAGCCTTTCCCGGGCTCTTCCTGCGGATGGCACGTTCGATGCCCTTCCATCGAATGCGTACAGCTTCGGCGTTGACTTTGAACATCAGTGGGGGGGTGCCCGCCAGCGCGACTACCGTCTTTGGGGTTTTTACTCGGGGAGCCTCGTTCGAGGAAGTAACGAGGCCATGATCCGGATCCAGCGGAACTCGAATCACTACTTTCATCGACCGGATGCGGATTACCTGAGTGTGGATTCGCTCAGCACGTCTATGTTCGGCAGCGATTGGCGGTTGCAGCTCGAGAAGGATGGAACCCACTGGACTTGGGGCACTTGGATTGGCCAGCAAACTCCCGGTTTCGAGATAAACGATTTCGGCTTCCTGACCTCGGGTGAACGGCTCGACATCGGAGGCCGGATATCATACCGGGAAATCCGCCCGGGAAGCCTCTTTCGCAACTTCAACATCAGCCTCTTCACCTTCCACAACTTCCGTCACTCGCTATTGGAAGACGTGACGGATGGAGATCAATGGAGACGGGCATACGATGCCGGTGCGGCATGGTTGAGTGGCCGTTTCACATTCCTGAACAACTGGGCAGCGAACCTCACGTTTTCCTATTCGCCGGAGGGCCAGTCAGATACCCAAACCCGTGGTGGTCCCTTGATGACGGATCCGTCGGAGTGGAATGTGCGGCTGGATGCCAACACCGACCGAAGCCGAGCTTTTCATCTCTCACCACGATTTTCCTACCGCCAGAGTGATCTTGGGCGCGGACAGAGATTGGAGACGAGTCTGACGCTCTCGTACCGACCCGTACCCAACTGGAGGTTCTCGCTAGGTCCGAGCTACTCCAAGCAACGTGACGCGGCTCAGTACGTAATGCGCTCCACCTCCATCGCATACGAACCCACCTACGGGACGAGGTACGTTTTTGGGGATCTGGAACGCACGCAGCTGTCGATGGACACGCGGCTCAACGTCTCCTTCACACCTAGGCTCAGCCTGCAACTTTTTGCCCAACCCCTCCTTTCGACGGGTGACTACATCTCATACCGGCAACTCGCCCGGGCGGAATCGTTCCAGTTCCACAATTTCGATGAAGGCTTGGCGGTGGGTGGCGCCGACGGGACGGTTACCGGATGTGTTGGCGGACTTACCTGCGTTTCGGACGACGTACGGTTCTTCGACTTCGACGGGGACGGGACTTCGGATGCGGCCACCTCAGATCGCAACTTCAATATCCGATCCTTGCGCGGCAATGCGGTAGTTCGCTGGGAGTTCAAGCCCGGTTCGGAGCTATTCCTGGTGTGGCAACATAGCCGGCGAGAGTCGTTGGACACCGGCGTGGTTGATTTCAGGCGGGATATTGAAGGACTTTGGGACGCTCCGAGTGAAAACGCCCTCATAGTAAAGGTTAGTCACTACCTTTCGCTGTAACCGTGGTTTTAGGTTGTAGCCATGGTTTAGCGGGCTCCAGCCGTGCCGGTTTTCAACCGAGAGGTGACCTGAGGTGAATTCACTGAAGGTGGTCGAGGTAGTTCTCCGTCAGATCGAACTACCCCTCAAGGAGAGGTTTGAGATCTCTTCCGGATGGGTCGAGAACCGTCGTATCCTCTTGCTGCGACTGAGAGACGCCGACGGAGCGACGTGCTGGTCGGAGTGCGTCGCAGGAGAGTCTCCGAACTACTCCTCCGAGACTGTAGACACCGCTTGGTTTGCGCTGACGCAGTGGCTCGTTCCCAGGATTATGGGTCGTGAGGTGACACCCAACGGTGTCGGTGACTTGCTCGATGTGGGTGTGCAAGGCCATTACATGGCCAAGGCTGCCCTGGAGATGGGCGCATTTGGGCTGGCGGCGACCAAGGACTGCGTCTCGTTGGCCAGCTTGGTAGGCGGGACGCGCAAATCCGTAGCGACCGGGGTGTCGCTAGGGCTGCAACCCACCCCCGAGGATTTGGTCGCGAAGGCTCTTGCAGCGGTCGAAACCGGTTACCGGAAGGTGAAGCTAAAGGTGTCGCCAGGTCGTGACGTGTCCTTTGTGGCGGCCGTGCGAGAAGCTCTCGAACTCCACCCTCTGGCCGTGGATGCAAACGCCGCCTACACCTTGGACGATATAGAAGTCCTCCGAGATCTCGACCGGCTAGAGCTGATCATGATCGAGCAACCGCTCGCGGCCGGCGACCTCGTGCGCCATGCCCGGTTGCAGGCGGAGCTGGCGACGCCTGTTTGTTTGGACGAGTCCATCACGGTGCCCAGCACGTGTGAAGACATGCTGGAACTCGGCAGCGGCCGCATCATCAACATCAAACCGGGGCGAGTCGGTGGGTTCCAGAACTCGATCGCAATCCACAACATCGCCCAGCATGCGGATGTTCCGGTATGGTGTGGTGGCATGCTCGAGAGCGGGATCGGACGGGCGTACAATGTGGCCATCGCCTCCCTACCCAACTTCCAACTTCCAGGGGATTTGTCTCCCAGCGCCCGTTACTGGGCACGGGATATCGTATACCCAGAGTGGACGATGTCCGAGGAGGGATTCGTTGAGGTGCCGCTTTCGGCACCCGGCCTCGGGATCGAGGTTGACGAAGAGCGGGTCGAGGCGCTGACGCTCCACAAAGAGGTGCTCCGGGTAGGAGGTGGCGCGCCCCCTTGATCGAACTGCGCGAGCTCTCGACACTGGACGAGTTCCGCGCATGCGTGGAGCTTCAGAAGGTTACCTGGGGAGAGGATTTCCTGGATATCGTACCATCTTCCATACTTCAGGTTACCCACAAGATGGGCGGGTTTGTCGGCGGCGCATTCGAGGACAGCGATTTGGTCGGTTTCGTGTACTCGGTGGCCGGTAGGTACCGTGGCGAACAGGCTCACTGGTCACACATGCTTGCCGTGGCGGAGCGCACCCAGGGACAGGGCGTAGGGCGGCGGCTGAAAATATTCCAACGGGATGCGGTGTTGCGGAGCGGCGTAAACAGTATGTATTGGACGTTTGATCCCCTGGTGGCCCGCAACGCGCACCTGAATCTAAATCGTCTGGGAGCCACGGTGGTGGAGTATGTCGAGAACATGTACGGTGCTGAGACGGGAAGCCCGTTGCACGCGGGCGTTGACACGGATCGGTTGATCGTCAAGTGGGATCTCGTGTCTACGCCAGGGTCACCGCCTACGGGTGAACTCGGTGGCGACGCCGGAGAGGATGCGGTTATGGTCGAGATACCCTCGAACCTCGATGCCCTCCCCGGACCCAAGACGCTCGCACACTGGCGCCTGGAAGTTCGCAAGGAATTGCGGGACCAAATGAGGAGGGGTTATGAGATTCGGAATCTGGTTCGATACCGCGCCGAAGATCGGTGCTTCTACAGACTGCTTAGGAAGAAGAATCCGTAACACCGTCGTCTTCGCGGCGCTTTGCCTGGCCTTCGGGGTTTCCTCCGCAGGGTACCAGGGAGTGGCCGCGCAGTCGCAGTACACGATCGAGGACATCCTCTCAGCGCCCTTCGCCGGGAATCTGGTTGCTTCGCCCTCGACCGATGCCTTCGCCTGGGTGGGGTATGAAGAAGGAGCCCGGAACGTGTGGGTGGCGGAGGGTCCGGCCTTCGCCGGCCGGAAACTCACGACGTGGACAGAAGACGACGGACAGGCGATCACGAATCTCTCCTTCCTCCCAGACGGGTCCGGCGTGGTGTTTGTTCGAGGCGGAGCTCCGAACCGCGCCGGGGAGATCCCGAATCCGGCGTCGGAGCCGCAAGAGGTACGCCGTTCGATTTTCGTCGCTGACCTAGACGGTACGTTGCGCGAGCTCGCCACCGGATCCTCCCCCGTGACGTCACCGCAAGCTGGGGCGGTGGCATTCCTGAACCGCGGGGGCATCTGGAAAGGTGACACCAAGACGTCCGATTCCGGGGAAGCCTTGCTTGAGATTCGCGGCGGGCCAGGGTCCCTAACGTGGTCTCCGAAGGCCGACCAGTTGGCCTTCACCAGTTCGAGGGGAGACCACACCTTCGTGGGAGTTTACGACCCGGACTCTGATGGCATCCGGTACCTGGATCCTAGCCTGGATCATGACCGCTTCCCCACATGGTCCCCCGACGGTGGCCGCATCGCCTTCATCCGAGTTCCCAACAACCGGTCACGCCTCCCGTTTGCGCCGGCACGGAGCGACCTGCCCTGGTCAATTCGAGTCGTGGATCTGGCCACTGGCGACGGCACGACGATCTGGACGGCGGACGAGGGTCCCGGTAGCGCGTTCTACCAGGGTGTCGTCGGGCCACCTCTTATTTGGCTGGAGAGCGGTGAACTCGTGTTCCCTTGGGAGAAGGATGGCTGGCTACACCTGTACGCGGTGCCTGCAACCGGAGGCGAAGCGTCCCTCCTCACTCCCGGCGATTTCGAGGTAGAGGACGTCGTACGGGGACCGGAGGGAAGATACGTCTACTATTCCTCGAACCAGGACGACATTGATCGCCGCCATGTGTGGCGAGTCCGGCCCGGTGATGCGGCCGAGCAACTCAGCGAAGGTACGTCCATCGAGTGGAACCCCGCCGTGTCGGGCATGGGCACGCTTGCCTATCTGACTTCGAGCGCCGTCCTGCCAGCTCATGCGGCAGTGCATGGAGAAGAGGGGCCTACTGCGATGACCAACCCCGTCTATCCTCCGTCCTTCCCCGCGTCATCTCTAGTCGAACCGGAGCAGGTTGTCTTTGAGGCGGAGGATGGTATCCGGATCCACGGTCAACTCTTTCTGCCACCCGGCGAAAACGCAGCGTCGGGGAGCGCACGGCCCGCCGTCCTCTTTTTCCACGGTGGATCTCGCCGCCAGATGCTGCTCGGGTGGCACTACCGCGGGTACTACCACAACGCCTATGGCCTAAACCAGTATCTGGCTAGCCGAGGATATGTGGTGCTTTCCGTGAACTACCGAAGCGGTACTGGATATGGAATGGAGTTTCGCGAGGCCCTTGACTATGGAGCGCGCGGGGCGAGCGAGTATCGAGACGTGGTAGCGGCGGCCGCGTTTCTTTCGGCCCGGGATGACGTGGATGGGGATCGCATAGGTCTGTGGGGAGGCTCCTACGGCGGGTACCTCACGGCTCTCGGCCTTGCCCGCAACTCCGATCTGTTTGCGGCGGGAGTGGACATCCACGGAGTGCACGACTGGAACGTCGTAATCCGTAACTTTGTACCCTCCTATCAGGCGGAAGCCCGGGAAGCTTTTGCCAAACTGGCATTCGAGTCATCGCCGATGGCATCCATCGACGATTGGCGTTCGCCCGTACTACTCATACACGGCGACGATGATAGGAACGTACCCTTCTCCGAGTCTGTCGACCTGATCGAAGATCTTCGGCGGCGAAGTGTAACTGTAGAACAGCTGGTCTTCCCCGATGAGGTGCACGGGTTTCTGCTTCACCGAAACTGGGTCGCCGCGTATGAGCATGCCGCAGACTTCTTGGATCGGCGACTGATGAAACTTGGGAGTGGTTCGTGACACGTGAACGATGGGCTCTCATTACCGGGGCGAGTTCTGGAATCGGCCACGCCGTCGCGCTTCGATTGGCCAAGGACGGAGTGAACGTGGCCCTGTGGGCTCGGCGCCGGGAACGGCTGGAAGCCATCGCCGAGGAGATCAGGGGAAACTCGGCTGTGGAGGTGGAGTTTGCGTCCGTCGATGTGCGGGACCGGGAAGCTGTGTCGGACGAGGCGGAAGAGTTCATGGGTCGCCGGGGACCACCCGCCATCCTAGTCAATAATGCGGGGCTCGCCTCGGGCATGGACTTCGTACAAGACGCCGATCTGGATGACTGGGATCGCATGATAGACACGAACGTGAAGGGGCTCTTATACGTGACCAGGGCATTCGTGCCCGGCATGGTAGCGAGAGGGACGGGGCACGTCGTGAATATCGGGAGCATCGCAGGGCGGCAGGTTTACCCTCGAGGAAGCGTGTATTGCGGTTCGAAGCATGCGGTACAAGCCATAACCGAGGGATCAGGGATCGATTTGCTGGGCACGGGGGTAAGAGTTTCAGCCGTCAACCCGGGGTTGGTGGAGACCGAATTCTCTAAGGTGCGATTTCACGGCGACGAGGAGCGTGCAGCGCAGGTGTACAAGGGTGCCGAGGCTCTAAGTGGGAGTGACGTTGCCGACGTCGTTTCCTACGTGGTTCACGCACCTCCACACATGAATATCGCCGACGTACTGGTGTTTCCCCACCGGCAGGGCAGCGTTCATCACTTTCATCGCGATAGCGTCTGAGGGTCGGAGAGTGGGAGGTGGCTAAAAGGTGAACAACCCGAACGGACAACCGTCGATGCGGGTGCTGGGGATGGATAGGCTATACATCCGGTGCTCAGATGCGGCCGCTATGAGAGAATGGTATCGGCGTTGCCTCGGGGTGGCCTTCGACGACCGAGGCCAAGCTTGGTTTCCCTGGAACGATCCGGAAACGGGTACTCGGAGGTCTTTGGCTTTGCGCTTCGTTGAGAGCCAGCCTGGCGGAGAGGACGGCGCTGAACCGCCGATCGTGGTGCGCTATCGGGCCGAGTCCCTCGAGCCTTTGATCCAGGAGGGGCAGCACTCGGACGCCTCAGGCGTGATCACGCTCCAGGACCCGGAGAACCGGGAGGTTCAGTTCATCGCGGGCAATAGCGCCGGAGCCGAGAACGTCGAGGGTAAGATCGGGGCCGAGACACACGTCCGGGGCCTTGGGGGTGTCTTCCTGAGGTCGCCAAACCCGAACGAAGTCAAACGGTGGTACTGGAACCTGGGGGTCGTCCCAGGAGAAGGCGGCTACGTCACCTTCACCTACGTATCCGCCTCCGGCGTAACCCGCTACATAGTGTGGGAAGTATTCCCCCAGGATACGACCTACTTCGACTGTGATGGTAAACCCAGCAACCACCCGTATATGGTGAACCTTCGGGTTCAAGACCTCGACGGGCTCCTCTCCCGCGCCCGCCGGGCCGGGGCGTGGGTGGATCCGTCAGTCGAGACGCACGAGTACGGTAAATTTGCATGGACGCGCGATCCTACCGGAGCCCGGGTAGAACTCTGGGAGGCGCCTCTCGATAGCGAAGGAGCCGGTAGCGATGGGTGAACTGGTCATCCTCGGAGCGGTGGCTGCCTTCCTACTCCGGACGCCGGAACGGCGAGTGCGGGCGGCACGGATCGGGAGAACTCTCCTGGCCGATCTCCAGCGACTGGTCCGCCCACCCGTGGGCCAACCCGCTCCTCTTGAGCAGTGCCTCAGGGATCTTCAAGCCCTATGGCACGACACCGTATCCGCAATCGTGGCACTGCCCGCCGCGTTTAGGGCGGCCTCCCGGACCACCCCCGGCGCGGTGGGGACCAGGTTTCAAGCTGACCTGCAGCGAATCGCACGCTGGCGCGCCGAAGGGCGAATAACGAACGAAGAGTATGCCTCGTTAGTAGCTGCGATTACCCCCGATCCGACTGACGACGCGCCTCGCCCAGCTTCGTCCAGGGAGACCGCTCAAAGTAAGAGTCAGTCATCTTCTTGAGCTTGGGTGCCAGGAACGCCAGCGCGATCAGGTTAGGAACGATCACGATGGCAAGAAAGACGTCGCCGAGTGACCAGACTACGGCTAGCGGCAGGACAGCCCCCACGAAGTGCATGACAACGAACATCACCTTGTAGGGGATGATCGCCGTCGGCCCGAACAGGTAGTTCGCACACCGATCCCCATAATAGCTCCACGAAATGGCAGTTGAGAGCGCGAACAGGAGCACGGACAGGATCACGATGTAGTGCCCCCAGTCTCCGAGAGGAGCGAGACCGCGCCGGAACCCGAGCTGCGTCAGGGGCGCCCCGCTTTCGTAAGCCATCCCATAGAGTTGCTCGAGCTCGCGTCCATCACTCGTGAGCGCAATTCCCTCAGCCGGATCGACCTCGCCCGTGAAGGGGCGGGTCTGCGCCTCATCTTCGAACAGGGCAGGCACCGCTACCTCGTGCCAAGCCACCTGAGGCTCCGATACAGCCTCGGCACTGCCATCCACATAGATGATGTTTCCGGATGGGGCCATCTCTCGAGAAGTCCCCTGCTCGTCGACGACGACGTAGGTCAGATCTCCGCCGTCCATGGCGATCTCAGTGGGGATCCTCGTGTCCCACGCCCCAGTCATGATCACCACCAGGGCGGTCATGGTAACGATCACGATCGTGTCGATAAACGGCTCCAACAGAGCCACCACGCCTTCGGAAACCGGTTCATCTGTCTTGGCTGCGGCGTGCGCAATCGGCGCCGAACCCTGCCCTGCTTCGTTGGAAAACAGCCCCCTCCGTACCCCCCACATCAATGTGACCAGGAACGCACCGACCCCGGTGCCAGCGACACCAGCCGTGGGGTTGAACGCTTCCCGGAAAATGAGCGCAAAGGTGCCCGGCACCTCCGGAAGGTGGAAGATTATGACGAGCATCGCGCCCGACACGTAAAGAATCGCCATCGCCGGAGCGAGGATGCTGGTGACCCTACCAATGCGTTTAATGCCACCGAGGATAACGGCCGCCACGACCGACGCAGTAATGAGACCGGTTACCCATTTGGCGATCCCGAATTCGGTGAGCATTGCATCGGCTACCGTATTCGCCTGGTTGGCATTCCCCGTCATGAAGGCTGTCAAGCCGAGCATGACTGCAAAGAAGGCGGCGACTGGCTTCCACCGGGGACCGAGGCCCTTTTCGATATAGTACATCGGACCGCCTGATACAGTGCCGCTGTATTTGGCCGAGTCTTCGTCCACTTCCCGGAAGTGTTGTGCGAGCGTCACCTCGCTGTACTTCGTAGCCATTCCAAGGAATGCAGTCATCCACATCCAGAAGAGTGCGCCGGGTCCACCCAAGTGAATGGCCAGTGCGGCTCCCGCGATGTTGCCGATCCCGACGGTCGCCGAGAGCGCAGTGGTCAGAGCCTGGAAGTGCGATACGTCCCCCGGATCGTCCGGATCATCGTATCGTCCCGTGGCAACAGCTACGCCGTGGGCGAACTTGCGGATCTGAGGAAGTCCCAGGCGGAGGGTCAAGAAGGCTCCGATACCAAGCAGGAAAATGACCTGCAGGGTCAGCTTTTCTTCCCCTATCCGGAAACCTAACTGGGCTACGTTCTGGTCTAGCCACGCAACGATTGCGGCAAAATCCATTAGAATCTCCCTAGGCTGGAGTCGAACTTAGTTTGCATCCACACTGCGTAACCGGCAAGAACGAGAAGTATGAGGCGGCGTCCTTCGGGTCGGCCAAGGTATTTTTCCGGGCCTGACAGGTGCTCGCCTGATAAGTTCAGCGCCCCACTTAAACCCTACACCGGGTTCTCCGTGTTCCTCGTCTATCGGGGTCCGGACCGAACCCGACGGAGAAGCGCTTGAATCAATCGGAGGCCACTCGGATACCGGCTCGCATTAGTCGGCTTAGCGAATTCGCAACCAATATCTCCTGGACTTGGAGAATCGACGCACGACAGCTGTTCCGAACACTTGACCTGTCACTCTGGAGACGCACTCGCCACAACCCGATAGAACAGCTCGTGCGGGTCCCCCGCCATCGTCTCGACGCCTGCGCCGAAGATCCCTCGTTTCTCGACCGCTACGATCGCGTGTGCGAGTCCGTGGATTCGGCGGGGAGTGCTCCCACCTGGTTCTCCGACACTTTCCCCGACACACAGGGTCCCGTCGCCTACTTCTGTGCCGAGTTCGCGCTGCACCAGTCGATCCCCACCTATTCGGGTGGCCTCGGCGTTTTGGCCGGCGACCACCTCAAGGCAGCCTCTGATCTGGGCGTACCCATGGTCGGTGTGGGCCTCATGTATGCACACGGTTACTTCGACCAGACCCTCCGCTCCGATGGATGGCAGGAAGATGGCGACGAAGCCCTGGATTCGACGGCCACCCCCCTGGAGCGAGTCCGGGGCGCGGACGGTACGAGGTGGATCGCGTGGCTCCACCTCGCCCGGCGACGCATTTATGTGGGAGCATGGCGACTTCGTGTCGGACGTGTCGTGCTCTACCTGCTCGACTCCGACTTGCGCGAGAACGACCCCGAAGACCGCGGCCTCTCCCATCAGCTGTATGCCGGGGGAGTGGACCACCGGCTGCGACAGGAACTCCTCCTGGGAGTCGGCGGAGTGCGCGTCCTCCGAAGCCTCGGTATCCGCCCGCACGCTTGGCACGCCAATGAAGGCCACGCGACCTTTATGATGGTCGAGCGTGTTCGCCGATTCGTTTCAGAGGGCACCCCCTTCGATGAAGCGGTGCGGCGGGTACGCAGCAATAGTGTGTTTACCACGCATACACCGGTTCCTGCGGGCCATGACGTGTTTTCGCACGACCAGATGCGAGCTTGGGCGGGCGAGGAGTTCCTACGACGAACGGCAGACGAAAAGCGAATGCTCGCGCTTGGTGCTCCCCCCGAGGACGCTGGGTCAGAACAGTTTCACATGACCTCGGCCGCCATCCGATTATCCTCCCGCGTCAACGGCGTCTCCGCGCGGCATGGCCGGGTTACGCGCGACATCTGGCGTGGCCTGTGGAAGGGTCGAGAGGCGGAGGATGTGCCCATCTCGCACGTCACTAACGGGGTGCATCTGGGAACCTGGATGAACAGCGGCTTCGTCCGTCTCCTGGCAGATGCGACTGGGTCCCAATGGCTCAGCGACGTCGCTGATCCGCGTGTCTGGCAATGCGTCATGAACATCCCGCTAGGACGACTGTGGGCGGAACACATGCGGTTGAAGCACTCGCTCATCGACTTCATGCGAGAGGAGGCTCGTCACAGGTGGCGAGACCACTGGGCTGAGTCGTCACACCTGGTAGGAGCGGGTACGCTGCTAAGCCCTACCCCGCTAACTATTGGTTTCGCACGTCGGTTCGCAACATACAAACGAGCCGACCTCCTCTTCAGAAACACGGATCGGTTGCTAGCCCTTCTCTCAAACCCGCGGCGTCCTGTCCAGATCATCTTTGCGGGCAAGGCACATCCTCGAGACGAAGCGGGGAAACGTATTCTCCAGGCCGTGTATAAACACACGCGGGATCCGGAGTTCGAGGGTCGCGTCGCCTTCCTGGAGAACTACGGGTTACACAAGGCCCATCGACTCGTGGAGGGCGTGGATTTGTGGCTCAACATCCCCCGCGTGCCGCTCGAGGCAAGCGGGACAAGTGGGATGAAAGCCGCCCTCAACGGGGTTCCGCAACTGGCCACAATAGACGGATGGTGGGAAGAGGGGTTCGAGGGGGATAACGGATGGGCAATTCCTAAAGCCCCCGAGGGGATGGAAGAGGAAGAGATCGACGAGCACGATCATGAACATCTGTTTCGTCTCCTCGAAGACGAGGTGGTACCCCTATTCTACGGACGTTACCCGAACGGCCTGGAAGAAGGGCTCCCGAAGGCTTGGATCAAGACGGCGATGCGGGCCATGGAGGTCGCCGGCCGGCGGTTTACGGCAGGTCGCATGGTCCGTGACTACGCCGAAGACTACTACGTCCCTGCCCTTGACGGCTCCGTCGAAGACCACGATCCACCAGGATAACCGAAGCTAGTCACCCGCCGAATCACCCGCCGGTGGGACAAGCTCGTCGATGTATTGGAGTAGCATGGCCCGCCATGTGGGCCAGTCGTGATGCCACTCTTCACCCCAATCGTCCATGCGGTTGGGCACCTGCTTCTCCCCCAGCAAGGACGTAACCCGCCAAGATTCGTCGATGTCCTCAGCCCTGCCCCTCCCGGACGCCAAGAGCACGAAACGGCGCCTAAGATCCGCCAGCTGTTCCCCTTGGAGATCGGGCAGGAAGTAGGTGGGTGAGGAGAAGTAGAAGTCATCCGTCAATTCCGCTTCCGGCAATCCGTGACGGACCCAAGCCACCTCTTTCGGCGAACCCCTGTCAGTGTTGATCAAGAACCTCCGTAGGTCGTATGTCCCACTCATGCAGAGGGCATGCGAGAACACATCCGGAAAGCGGCACACTGCTGCGAGGGCGTTGAATGCTCCGATCGACGATCCTGCGACCACGATCTCGATGTCCGGGTCGTTACAGTCTTGCCGGATCGCGGGGACGAGTTCGGAATACACGAAGCTCTGAAACCGGTTCAACATCCGCATGCGGTGCTCCGGGGTCCCTTCCCGCCCCAGCATCACCCGACCGGCGATGCTGTCGCACGAGTAGACCTTTATTCGGCCGTCGGTCAGGTAGTCCGCCAGTGTGTCGACGACCAGGAAGCGCTCGATCTCCTCCGCATCCCCGCCAGCTGTCGGAAAAATCAGCACGGGTACCCCGATCTCTCCCCATCGAACGGCCGTCACGTCGCTTCCGAGAGTCTCCGATGTCCACGTCGTAATGAGCTTCATGGCGTATTAGCTCTGGAGCAGGTTGACTGCGCCCGGCGGCTCTTCAGCACGGGCCTTGCGAATGCGATTGAAGAACAGCTCGGTGAACTCCTCTACCTCGTCCGCGGGAAAGAGAGCGGCAACCTTGGCTTCGACAGCCTCGCGCGCACTTTCACCTTCGAAGAATCTGTCCGCAACATCGTCCAAGTGGTCCAGATGTGCATCGCAAAACTCCTCAAAGCGGTCCGTCTCGAACCGGTCGTGGGCGATCGCACCATAGGTGGAGAGCCGTTCGTCGAGATTCATATCCGGGTCCGCCGCTTCGAAGAAGTCGTGCCAATCCATGGGGATCCGCACCCGTCTTCCAGTCGCGGCACAGAACACGGACCACCGGATGTTGGCTTTGATCAACCACGGGAAGTGGTAGTGAAGCGAAGTCACCTGCGAGTCCGGGCAGGGGTTTGCAAAATCTATCGGAATCCAGATACCGTCGCTTCGGAGGCCTTCGCAGGAGTTGAAATCCCACCCGAAGAAGGCGTTTATGGTTAGAGTGAGGTCACGAAGTCTTTTCAGATCGGCGGCGTCGAGGAACCCTCGATCCATCGTATAACGGTCGTGCAACGGCGCTTCCGGATCGTATCGCACGGCGCGCGTCTGGGGGCCTAAGCCGATGCACCGGACGAAACAGTCGTATGCATCCACCCCTTTTTGGAGATGCATCACACACCTGCCACTGTCATCGTACGCGCTCTCCAACTTCTTGCTATCCGTGATGCGGGAGACCCCTCGCCAGCCTCCGCCATCGTACGGTTTCATGTAGAGGGGATACCCCATCGTTTCACCGACGGCGGAGAGGTCGAAGAGGCGCGCGTAGCGTTGCAGCGTCGTACGAAGATCCGGCACCTCGTCGTAAGATTTGGCGGGCAATAACCACGTATCCGGCACCGGCAGACCCAGCCGCATCATCGCGCAGTAGGATGTGTGTTTCTCCATCGATTGGACCGTCCACGGATTGTTGAACACGTAGAGGTCGTCCATCAACACACCCTTCTTAATCCACTCTCTGGTAGGGTGGAACCAGTGCGTAAGGCGGTCGATGACCACTGCGTACCTGCCGGGGTTCCGGAGCGAAAACGGTTCGATCGTCACGTTCTCGACTTCGAAATTCACTAGACCATCCCCTATCGACGGGATCTTCAAGCGGAGCCGGTTCATGATTTCGCGGTATGCGATCGGCCAGCAGAGATCCGCACCCAGTGACAGACCTATCCGTAGCGTACGTTCCCGAGGACTCATTCGTAGATCATCCAGAGGGGGCCGGGAAAGAGCCACGATAATCCTTCGCGAAGACGGTTGCGCCAATTCTCCCAGTTGTGACCGTCCCTCGATTCAACGAACCGAACGTCGACTCCGGCGTCGTTCAAAACGGGGATCAGTGCACGATTCTCGGACACCAGGCCCTCGTAGACACCCACCGATATGAAGGCCTTCTCGGCAACACAGGTGGGGTTTTCTCGCCAGGCGTTCATCATGGGCACAACCCGGTCGAAGATTGGGCCATGGCTGTGGGACCCAATGTCAGTGAAGGCGAAAGAACCGGATTGGAGGAGGAGTTTCCCAAATGCCCCGGACTTCGAGAGAGCAATATGGAAGGAGGCGACGGCACCCAGACTGGCGCCCATCAGGCCGCGGGACTCCGGATCGGTCAGGACGGGGTAATCGGTTTCGACCCGGGGGAGGACCTCCTCTAGGATGAAACGGGCGTGGTTTGGATCAGCGGCGTATTCCGTCGACCGATTCCCGGGATGCAACAGCACAACCACAAGTGGCGGAATCTCCAATCTGTGGATGAGGTTATCGAGTACGTGGTGAAGGCTGGCGTAGTTGACGTAATCGCCGCCGTCGTGCACCAAAAGCAGAGGGTGACGACGGTAGGAGGGTAGGTTGCAGGGCTGGTATACGCTTATCCGCCGGGGTCGTGAAAGGTGTTTGCTCTCGATCAACAATTCGTCTATGGAGCCACTGGGGACACCCTCAATGGGCTTGGTCCAGTCAGGAGTCTCGTAGCCTCGCGCCTGGACGACCGAATTGGCTCCAAATGGGTCCCTGGCCCGGTTCGGATTGAGCGGGTCCTCGACCCATTGGCGCTGCCCCTGTCGCCACACTTCTATCTTGTACTCGACCCGCGACCTGTCTGGAAGTTCCAATGTGTACTCCCACAGGTCGGTGCCCGGCACACGACGAAACTCACTTGAAGTTTCGAGGCCGCTGACCCAGTGCCGGAGCCGCACGCTATCCGCGTCGCCTCTGAAGAAGAAGGTATAGAAAGGAGGTTCGGCGAGAGGGATATCGTGTTCTTGGAGGAACGCGTCTATCGTCGCGGGCGACTGGCGGAACCGGTCTTGCATTTCCACTAGAGTCTGGGATTGCGGCGCGCCCAAGTCCAAACCTTGGTGCTGCCCGTGGACCCTGGGGGTCCGATACCCGCGCCAGACCGGCCTTGTCATGCGGCTTGAGAGCCCGCGAAAAAGCTCACACACCGGCCGGTGGGGTCTATCCGCCTCGCGGAACCATGCCAGCCGTCCCGCGTTCGTACCAGGTATTGTCCCGGATCCAGGAGGGTGCAGATCCCGGGTGCACACCGCGCTGCGAGGCGGGCCATGTAACGGCGATCCTCGAGCCGTAGACGCGCGGACGCCCCGGGGAACGGAATCAAACCGCCGGTGAGACCGAGTCCAGCTTCCAGGATCTCGGGGTGCCCCTCTCCCCAGGGAGGCCGATCGTGAAAGAGCACCACCCTACTGGCGATCGCCATGGCTCCTGCTGAACGGGCAATGATCGTTCGGTTTTCCAGCAGCTGGCGTCCGCCGAAGAGGCACAGTCTGTTTAGCAGAACGCCGACATGTCCGCCGCCGATGAAGACGATGGAAGCGTCCCCGAGGTCGCGTCGCACCGCTTGCGTTGCACGGCGCACGCTCAGTCTGGTTTGGGGTCGCAGGGCTCGCTGGAAGTCGTCTCTAAGCTGAGCCACCCTATCGACGTGCCACGTGTCGAGACGTTGGATCGCGGTCAGGGCCTCGGTGCGGGACGGACCCAATACCGAGTCTTCTCCCCGCATCTCCTGCAGATTCCGGTGGGCCTCCGTGAGCTGAGCCAGTTGCGCGTTGTAGGCGCGCCGCAGTAGCACCAATCGGCGCCTAAGGGTGCGAAACCCTTGCGCCAGCTCCGCATCCTGCTGAATCGCCTGACGACCCCTCGCAAAGAGAGATAGGTCGGTGGCGCGCCCTGCTAGTTCGGGCTCCAACTTATCCAACTCGCCTTCCCGTGACCGCCACCCGGCCGTGATCGAAGCGATGCCGGAGGCCGTGAGCACCCCACTCTCCCCAATTCGGTCGACCATCCGCCCGATTTCGCCGCTCTCTCCCCGAGGCCCGAGCAATACCAATGGTCGTGCGTCGTGGGGCACACGGAGATTCCCGCTCCCAGCCTTCACCTTGCGTGCACTTTCACGGTATCGCCGACGATGTCGAGCATCTCCCGCAACCGATCGTAATCGGGGTGTCTCAGGCGCAACCATGCGTTTGCCATGTAACCGGCTTCGACTGGTTGCGTCGGCGTGCCCGGGGGTGGCACGTGCATGTCGATGATCCACTCACCAAACCGCTGCTCTATCTGGTCGAGCCCGGAATAACCGGAGATGCGTCCATCGCGCTCGGGACGCAACGTGATGATCCCTGCTGTACCGGTCCCGGTTTTCTGGACAAGTGGACGGCCTAAACATCAGGCCACCTTGCGGCTGAGCTTCTTGCGGGCACGGGTCGGGGTTATGTAGCCGTGCCGCTGGAGGAGCCAGCCGTTGTTGTAGCGTTCGATGAAGGCCCCGATCACCGCTCTGGCCTCCTCGAGGGTTTCGAAGTCGTGCAGATGGATGCACTCCTCCTTGAGCGTCCGGAGGAAGCGCTCGGCGACGCCGTTGCACTCCGGCTCGCCGACGTAGGCGGGTGTGGAGCGAATGCCGAGCCACTTGATCTCGGCCTGGAACTGCTTTGCCCGGTACTGGGAGCCCCAGTCGTGCCGCAGACCGAGACCCAGGGCGATCGCCTTGCCGAAGCCGCCCATGTGGTTCCGCACCCCCTGGCGGACCGGCTCCAGCGCCGCCCAACGGTCGCCCGTCTTCGCAACGTGCCAGCCGACGACGTCCGAGGTGCAGTGGTCGACGGCCGCGAAGAACCAGCACCAGCCCTCCGCCTTCGTCCAGAACCGCGACGCGTCCGTGCCCCAGAGCTCGTCCGGCCTCCCGGTCCGGATCCGGCCGCTGTGGGTCCGGTCCCCGCGGGCATGGCCGCGCCGCACCGGCACCAGCAGCCCGTGCTCCCGCATCAGCCTCAGCACACGGTTCTTGCCGACCCGGATCCCCCTGGCCGCAAGCCGCACCTTCACCTTCCGGTGGCCCTCGCCGAGGAACGGACTCGTCTTCAGCACCGTCCGGATCTCTTCCGCCCAGCTCTTCGTCACTCAGTGCCGTCTTCGGCCCGCGCTTCCCCGGCTCCCGACGATCGGACTCCGGAGGTCGCCCCCGCAACGCGTACACGCTCGAACGCGCCACTCGCCACGCCTCGCACACCATCGTCAGCGGGTACGGCCGCCTCGTCGCCGGACTCACCCGCCCAAGCGCCTCAAGAGCTTCCTCAGCTCGTCCCCGTACCCCCTTTTTTCAAGAAGCTCCGCCTGCAACTCGACCCGCATCGTCATCTCCCCCAGCTTCGCCCGCGTCCGCATTAGCTCGCCTCCCGGCCGGTTCTTCTTCTTCAGCCCCTCCTGGCCCCCTTGAAGGAACTCCCGCCGCCACCGCTCCAGCTCCGGCGGCGCTACCCGAATCTCCCGGCTCACCTCACCCATGTCCTCCCCCCGCAGCAGCCGCAAGACCACCTCCACCTTCCGCTGCGCGCTCCACCGCTTGGGGAGACCGGCCCGCCTCCCCACGCTGCCCGCGCCGTCCCGTTCGTCCGTCCTCCGCGACATCCCCTGCCTCCTATCTCTTGAACCCCGGATGGGTTGCTAAACCACTGTCCAGAGAAATCGGGGGCACTATACTGCGGAAAACCGGCGAGACGGGGCTTGCGAGGGTCGCCCGTGCACCACGCACATCGCCCACTCGCGGTACAGGTCCATGTCGTTAGCCGCACAATAGAGATCCCAAGCGCGGACCCCCGGAGGACGACAGCCGATCTCCGAAAACCTCAGCCCTTTACTTCCGAAAAACCACTCCATGTGTGTAGCCGACGTCTCTATGCCGAGTACGTCTATGACCTTCTTCCCCAACTCCCGGACTTCCTCGTATGCGCCGGCCTCATCAATTCTGTTCGTCGTGAGAAACTGCGGAGACACGTCCCGGCTGCGCATCGCGTCCAAGACGTTCGGGTAGTAGTGGGTCATGAAATCGACAACCACATCTCCGCCGATGGTAAGCGTGTCGTAGAAGGCTTCGTGTCCGTCCACGAACTCCTCCACCGCGACTTCTGCGCCCCGACCGACCCCCAGATTGGACAGGACTTCCGAAAGGTGACCCTCGTTCTCAACGTGATGAGTTCCTGCGGCCCCGGCCCCAGCTCGGGGTTTCACGATCAGAGGGAACCCCACCTCGCGGGCGAAGGCGATAATCTCCTCGACGTCGCTACCACCTATCGACTGGGCGGTCGCGATTCCCGCTTCCCTGAGCACCTGCTTCATCGCTGGTTTGTCACGGCACAGGTAGGCCGTTTGGACGCTCGTTCCGGGAATTCCCGCTACCTCGCGCACCCTAGCCGTAGGGAGTATGTGCGCCTCGACCGTCGCCTCCAGGCGATCCACCGACTTCTTGTGGTCGATATCGCGAAGAGCTTTGGACACGGCTCGCTCGTCACAAACCGATCCAACCTGCGCATAACAGGTTAGCCAGTCGTGCAAATCCGGACTCAGCGTCTCCACTGGAGTCTCGCCAATGGCGGATACCTCGGCACCAACCTCGCGCAGGCCGCGCACAAACTCGCTCTGGTTAACCGGGAACCTAGGTTCTATGAAAACTACGTGCATCCTATACCTTCACTTTAGGGGCTCGGCATTGTACCGTATTGCGTCTCAGGCGCTACCCCTGTGCGTCGATTCCATGCTCTCCGCCCGCTCCGGGCCCCAACCGTCTTCTGGACACCAGATTCGCCAATGCTCTGCGCAGTATTTGTAGCACCGTTTTTCCTGCCCACAACTCTTCGTTTCGTAGCGGCTGCCGCCAGTGTACCAGGCGTAAGGCTGTCAGTTGTAACGCAAGAGCCTAAAGATAAGCTCCCATCGCAAATCAGGAGTCGACTCGGGGCATACGTACAGGTCGCTGACGCCCTGACCGCCGACGGGATTCGGCAGGGCCTGGCCCAGGTGGAAGCAAGCCAAGGACATATGGACAGGTTGCTCGGCGCCCTTGAGAATCTGCAAGAGCCCTTGGGAGCGATCCGCGACGAACTTGGGATCCCAGGGATGGGTGCGGCCGCCGCCTCCAACTTTCGGGACAAGTCTCGTATGAAGGACTTGCTTCGGGATAACGGCCTGCCGTGCGCGCGCCACCATCTCATTCGGAGTGAGTCCGAGTCAGATGCTGTGTTGGCGAAGGTGGGTCTACCGCTAGTTCTGAAACCACCGTCGGGATCAGGTGCTCGGGGCACCTTCCATGTGGAAACGATCGACCAACTCCACACGGCACTTTCGATCTCACGTCCCAACATCGACAGGCCGGTGCTTGCCGAGGAGTTCATCCAGGGCGAGGAGCACTCCTTCGATGCCGTATCGATCGGAGGACGCATCGTTTGGCACTCCATCAGCCACTATCTGCCGACACCGCTCGATGTTATTCGCCAGCCGTGGATCCAGTGGTGTGTGATGCTGCCACGGGAGGTCGATGCTCCGCGCTACGAGGAGATCCGGCGGGTTGCGGGGCCAACGCTAAGGACCCTCGGCATGAACACGGGCCTCAGCCACATGGAGTGGTTTCGGCGCTCGGACGGCACGGTAGCAATCTCCGAAGTTGGGGCACGGCCGCCCGGAGCCCAGTTCGTGACTCTCATCTCATATGCCCACGACGTGGATTTCTACGCGGCTTGGGCCGGGCTGATGACGCTCGGCAAGTTTGAACCCCCGCGACGTCCATTCGCGGCTGGCGTTGCATACCTACGCGGGCAGGGTCGCGGGAAAGTGCGGGCTGTGGAGGGTATCGAGGGAATCGCACAGGATTTGGGTCCTCTATGCGTCGAGTCGCGGTTGCCACGGCCCGGTCAATCTCCAAGCGGCTCTTACGAAGGAGAGGGGTACATCATCGTGAGGCACCCACGGACCGAGGTGGTGCAGGATGCGCTCGGTCAGATCATCACCCGAACAAGAGTAATCCTGGACGAATAGATGAACGTATTGATGATTTCACCCGGTTATCCGCTGGAACTCCAATATTTCACGAGGGCACTAGCGGAGGTCGGGGCAACGGTAATTGGACTTGGAGATCAACCAAGGGGGGCGTTGGCCGAGATTGCTCGGACATCTGTTGCGGAACACGTGCACGTACGGTCTCTAGGACCGGCGCACGAGGAGACAGTTCTGTCCCAAGTCGCGGATTTGGCGCGACGGGTGCGAATCGATCGCGTCGAGTGCTTGTGGGAACCCTACATGATCCTCGCCGCACAAATACGCGAGATGCTCGGTGTACCCGGGATGACGGTCGAGCAGACACTCCCCTTCCGGGACAAGGAAGTCATGAAGGATGTGCTGGATGCAGCTGGGATACGCACACCACGGCACGGTCGAGGGACGACGATCTCCGAATGTCGGGAGGTGGCGGAGCGAGTCGGTTATCCGTTGATCGTGAAACCTGTGGCGGGCGCAGGATCCGCAGACACGTACCGAGTTGACTCGGACCAGGATTTGGAGGCGGTTCTCCCGGCTCTGAGACACGTCCCGGAAGTAACGATAGAGGAGTTCATCCAGGGCGACGACATGACATTTGACACTATTTGCGTGGGCGGGCAGGTGGCGCATTACAACATCTGCCGTTACTGGCCCCGCGCACTCGAATCGAAGACGCACGAGTGGGTGAGCCCAGTCACCTACGCCCTTCGCGACGTTGAGGCGGACGAACTCCAAGCGGGGCGCGCGATGGGTTTCGAAGTGTTGCAGGCTCTGGGATTCGAATCCGGCTATACCCACATGGAGTGGTATAGAACTTCAGGAGGCGAGGCGGTGTTTGGAGAGATCGCCGCCCGTCCGCCGGGAGTCCGGTCGGTCGACCTCATCAATTTCGCGAGCGATGTCGACACTTATCGCGGATGGGCCCAAACGGTGGTCGAGCAACGCTGGACGCAACCTGTGGAACGCAGATACAACGCCTGCTGGGTCGTCAAACGTGCCCACGGACAGGGTAAGATTGAGCGTATCGAGGGTCTCGGACCGCTGGTCGATCGGCACCGGCAATGGCTCTGCGGTGTGGAACTGCTGCCCCCGGGCGCACCGAGGCGCAACTGGAAGGCGACGCTGGTTTCAGATGGGATCATCTTCCTTCGCCATCCCGATCTTCGGGAGTTGGAGCGGATTGCGGGAGAGTTTCAGACTCGACTGCACATGTACGCTGCTTAGACGCGGCGCTTGGGGGAGGAGGCTCGTCGCTTGAGTACCAGGATCGTCAGCGGAGGTAGATCAATCGACAGCGAGGCGGGGCGGGAATAGTAGGATCCTTCCTCCGCCTCGGACGGGATCTCGGTGCAGCCGGGCCCCTTCCATCTGGGGTCTCCGCTGTCGAGAATCACCTCGTAGAAGCCGGGCGCCGGGAGAGGAACGCGGTACTTAGGCCACTCAACGCCGGCGAAATTCGCTACGACCACCACGAAATCGTCCCACCCGTCTGCCCAACGGATATACGACAGCACGCTGTGTTTGGCATCGTGCACATCGAGCCACTCAAACCCCGTGGACTCGTGGTCCATCGCGTGCAAGCTGGGTTCCGTCCGGTAGCTCCGGTTGAGTTCCCGCACCCAGCTCCGGACACCCGCGTGTTCCGGGCTTTCCTCGAGCTCCCACGCTATCTCGCCCCCCTCGTTCCACTCCGACCACTGCCCCAACTCGCCACCCATGAACAGAAGTTTGCCCCCGGGATGGGTCCACATGTACCCGAACAGGAGGCGGAGTCCTGCGAGTCTTTCGACCCCCGTCCCAGGCATCTTGGCCAAAAGCGAACCCTTCCCGTGCACCACTTCGTCGTGCGACAGGGGCAACAAGTGACGCTCCGACGTGGTGTAGCTGATGGAAAAGGTGAGGCGGTGGTGGAGCTCGCTGCGGCGGGCGGGCGCGGTCCGAGCCACCAAAAGGGTGTCGTTCATCCACCCCATGTTCCACTTGAAGTCGAATCCCAGCGAAGTGTCGCTCTTCTCGGGGCGGGCTGTAACGCCAGGCCAAGAGGTGCTCTCCTCCGCAAACATCCGTACCCCTGGGAAGCGATGAGACAGCGTCTGAGTGAGGCGACGCAGAAAACGGACAGCTCCGAGGTTTTCACGACCACCCTTGGCGTTGGGTTTCCAGGTACCGCTTGGGCGTGAGTAGTCGAGATACAGCATGGAGGCGACCGCATCCACGCGTAGGCCATCGATGTGGAACTCGTCCAACCAATAGCAGGCGCAAGAAACCAGGAAGGAGATGACTTCCGGGCGTTCGTAGTCGAATACCAGGGTCCCCCAATCCGGGTGAACCGCCATCTCGGGATCCTTGAGTTCGTAAAGCGGTTGACCGTCGAAGCACCGGAGACCGTGACTATCCGACGCAAAGTGTCCAGGGACCCAGTCCAGGATGACCCCCAATCCCAACTTATGGGCTTGATCGACGAAAAACCGGAAGTCGTCGGGTCCGCCATACCGGGCGGTGGGGGCAAAGTAACCCGTCGCCTGGTAACCCCAACTCTCATCGTAGGGGTATTCCGTAAGCGGCATGATCTCGACGTGAGTAAAGCCTAGGTCGCGTGCGTAAGGGAGCAGCTGTTCCGCGAGTGATCGGTAATCCAAGACTCCACCATCGGGTTGCCTGCGCCAAGACCCCAAGTGAACCTCATATATCGATATGGGCTCACTTCCAGATCGTCCGCCCAACGCCCGGTTTTGCATCCACTCGGCGTCCGTCCAAAAATGGGTGGACGGAAAGGGAACGCGAGAAGCGTTGTTTGGCCGCACCTCGGCCAGCCTGGCGACCGGATCGGCCTTTTCCGTAACCTCCTCCCTCCCCCCGGAAGCCCCATCCGAACGCCTCCCCGGAGCCCTCACCCCTAACTTGTACAGGCTCCCTGGGTTTACACCGGGCAAAAAGAGCTCCCACACCCCGGTTTCGGGAATTAACCGCATGGCATCCTTCGTGGTCCACTCGTTGAAGTCCCCTAGCACAAAGACGGCATCAGCCCGCGGAGCCCACACCGAGAAGCGGATCCCATGTTCACCCCCCTGTACGACAGGGTGGGCCCCTAGAAGTTCGTGGACCCCAGTCTCGGTCCCCTCCGCAAACCGAGTGAAATCGGCAGCCGACAGCATCCGCGTGGAAGATGCTCGCGAGCCGCTGCCCTCCCCTACCGTCTGGTGGTAAATTTGGCTCACACTGAACCCCTCTTCGGTACAGCCCTCGTTTGCAACCGAATGTAGCAGCCCACCGGATGATATGGCGTTACAATCTGAAGGCAGATAGCTGTGGTCAACCTGTCACACTAACTTCATATACCACATCAACGATTGAGTAATAAACCGCTGACTGACAAACAATTATATAGTGTTCACGTAACACCTTTTCCTTACCGGAAACCCGCACGTGAACTCATCGCGGTCCACCTTGTGGCCGAGTATTGGCCATACGCACGGACTGGTGGGTTGGCGGAGGCAGTGCGGGGTATAGCGACTTTTCAGGCGGCACAGGGGACACCGGTGACGGTCTTCATGCCCCTTTACCGCTCGGTCCGCGAACAGGTAGACGACCTCGTTCCGATAATGGAGAACGTTGAGGTGAGGATAGGCGACAGGTACGAGGTGGCCACCGTGTTAGGCCATCGCGGGCAACAGCTGAACCCTCGAGTTCTCTTCATAGCTCACGAAGGATTTTTCGGGAGCCGGGGGATTTACGGTGAGCAGGGGACCGACTACGCAGACAACCCGACCCGGTTCGGGTTTTACAACGCGGCGGTTCTCAAAGTTTTGCCGGAACTCGCCGATGTCCCTGTCGTGGTACACGCACATGACTGGCATACCGCTCTAGCACCCGTCTTGCTCCGTACCCGGTTTAGCGGGCGGGCGGTTTACGATCAGATGGCGGCCGTCCTATCGATCCACAACGCGGGTTACCAAGGGCTTTACGACCCGCAGGTCCTGACCGATCTCGGCCTCCCCCGCGCGCTCTTCCACTGGCGATGGATGGAGTTTCACAACCAGGTCAGCTTGTTGAAGGGCGGTCTGGTCTTCTCCGACTACGCGACCACGGTCAGCCCGACCCATGCCCTCGAACTGCGGACGGCTGCTGGCGGGTTCGGTCTTCACGGCACCTTTATCGAACTTGGCGATCGCTTCGTAGGTATCCGAAACGGCATCGACCTTGACGTATGGGATCCGGAGACTGACGACGAGATAGCGGAATGCTTCTCTCCCGGCGATCTATCCGGGAAGGTAGCATGCAAACAAGCACTCCAACGCGATTATGGATTCCCCGAATACCCACGGGTCCCGCTCTTCGGGATGACCGCGCGCTTGGTCGGACAAAAGGGCATCCGCCTGTTTCTGGATGATGGTCTGCTCGAGAGAGTCGGAGGCCAGTTCATCTTCCTCGGCGCGGGAGAGGCCCAGTACGAATGGGCCCTCTCGGAACTGGCGGCTCGATACCCGGATCGAATAGCTATCGACACGGACTTCACGGAACCGAAGGAACACAGCCTCCTGGCAGGTGCCGATATGCTCCTCATGCCCTCCCTCTACGAACCGTGTGGTCTCACCCAGATGCGGGCGCAACGGTACGGAGCTTTGCCCGTAGCGCGTCGAGTAGGAGGACTGGCGGACACGATAACAGACCAGGAAACCGGGTTCCTTTTTGACGGCTACAGCCCCGGGGACCTGGAGGTTGCTCTAAACCGGGCAATCAATCTGTACAGGAGAAGTCCGGACGGATGGGGATCGCACGTGGTTGAGGCGATGTCGCGGGATTTCGGGTGGGCCGAGAGCGCGGAACGGTATCTCGACGTCTACAGGCGGGCACTGGCCGAGCGTCACCGCCTACGCCCAACTACATGAGCCATCGGGAGTCCCGGACGACTGTCGTAATCCACGGACACTTCTACCAACCACCGCGAGAAGACCCGTGGACCGGAACCATCCCGCAAGAATCGACGGCTTCGCCCTTCCCCAACTGGAACGAGCGGATCACCCACGAATGTTATGCGCCTCTCGCCAGGAGTCGGGCCTTCAAGTGGATGAGCTTCGATATCGGCCCCACCTTGGCGAGCTGGTTGGAGCGGGAGCACCCCGATGTGCACAACGCAATGCTCGCGGCGGATCGGGCGAGCCGGGAGCGCGTGGGGTTCGGGAATGCCTTGGCCCAACCCTTCCACCACATCATCCTCCCCCTGGCGTCGGCGAAGGAGAAACGGACCGAGATACGGTGGGGATTGCGGGATTTTGAGCGTCGGTTTGGACGCCCCGCGGACGGTATGTGGCTACCGGAGACCGCCGTCGATGTCCCTACTCTAGAGGCGCTCGCTGCTGAAGCGGTGGCGTTCACGGTGCTGGCGCCGCATCAGCTCGTGGCCGTCCCGTCCGGTGGGGTGGGTCGAGCAGCTCTGCCTGGCGGGCGCTCTATCGACATCTGCACGTACGACGGGGAACTCTCGCACGGAATGGCTTTTGGGGCCCTCTTGCAAGGTGGCAGCGAGTGGTTCAATGCCCTTGAGGCGCGGGCCCAGGACGGCCCCGAGTGGATCGCACTGGCGGCTGATGGAGAGACATTCGGCCATCATCATCCCGGATCGGAACGGGTCCTGATGGGTGTCTTACAGCGTATCGCAAACACGCCGGGCTTCGAGGTGGGAAACTTCTCATCGGTGCTGGAGCGAGCGCGGGTTCGGAGGAGCGGGTTGGAGGAAGTCCAGATCCATGAGCCGAGTGCGTGGAGCTGTGCGCATGGGGTGGATCGTTGGCGCACCGAGTGCGGATGCAAGGCAGCGCCGGAACGGGCGTGGCGGCAGACGTGGAGGGGACACCTTCGCGACGCCCTCGAGACTTTGGCGAAGGGTCTTGATGAAGCCTGGTCCAAGCTGGCCCCGGGTTTCCTTAGAGATCCCGAGGCCACCTTCGAACATCTGGGAGAAGTGTTGGGTGGGCCCGGCACAATTGCAGGTCTGGCCGAGCAAACGGCGTTCCAGGGAAGGTACGATGCGGCCCGAGCGCTAATTGAGATCCAGCGGGACCGGGCAGCCATGTTCACTTCGTGCGCCTGGTTTTTTGACGATGTGGCGGGAGTGGAAGGTACTCTGGTAGTGCGCTACGCAGCCCACGCGTTGAGTCGGCTCAAAGGCATCGCGCCGGAGGTTGGGCAAGAGTTGGAGCGGGAATTCATGGATCGACTTCGGGACGCGGAATCGAACGACCCGGACATTCGGGATGCTTCGGTCGTTTACCGAGGGGTGTGCCGCGCGGTGGCCTGAGAGCGTGACTCCTCTCCCTGTACCGGTGGCGGATTCGCAGCCGCTCGGATTCGCTCTGGTGCTCCATCTGCACCAACCGATGGGCAACTTCGACCATGTCTTCGAAGAGCACCTCGACACCGTGTACCTACCGCTGTTCGCTGCCCTCGAAAGGCACGAAGCTTGGCCGCTGACCGTGCACCTCTCTGGCCCTCTGATCGACTGGCTTGACCACCACGCACACGAGTTTCTGGACCGGATTGCGTCCCTGACTCGGGAGGGGAAGCTGGAGATCCTCTCTTCGGGACGATACGAACCGATTCTGGCAGCACTGTCCCCCCGCGACCGCCTGGGACAACTGACAGCGATGGGTGATCTGTTGCGCACTCGATTAGGTGCCACTCCCACCGGTGCCTGGCTCACCGAACGCGTGTGGGAGCCGGACCTCGCCGCGGACCTTAATCGGGCGGAGCTTGAGTACACCCTCCTGGACGACCGGCACCTCCTTGCGAGCGGCGTGCGTAGGGACGACCTGGACGGAGTCTTCCACACCGAACATAGTGGGCGGCTGGTCGGTATCCTTCCTATCGACGAACGCCTGCGGTATCTGATCCCTTTCCGGCCTGTGGAAGAGATTCGCGATTTCTTCAGTGCCCGGCGCGCCGAAGGTTACTCACAGGTAGTGCTGGGCGACGACGCCGAGAAGTTTGGCGGGTGGCCGGGAACTCGGGAGTGGGTTTACGGGCAGGGGTGGTTGGAGGCGTTTCTGACCTGTCTCCAAGAGCTCCGGTCCTCGGGAGTAATCCGACAGGTGACCGCATCGGAGGCGGCGGCTGGTCCCCGACGGGGGCTGGTCTACCCTGCCACGACTTCGTACCGCGAAATGGAGGAATGGACGCTCCCTCAAGATGCGGCACGTGGCCTCGACGCATTGCGACCTGCGTACGAGAGCGGAGATAGAGAGGCCTCGGTATTCATCCGGGGTGGGCATTGGAGAGGTTTCCTCCAGAAGTACCCCGAATCCAACCGGATGCACAAGATGGCACTCCGCCTCTCGGACCTTTGCCACCGACGTGGTAATCCCCACGCCGAGCGGCGGAGAATCGGGAGGGCCCAGTGCAACGACGCATACTGGCACGGGGTATTCGGAGGGGTTTATCTGCCTCACCTGCGTCAGGCCGTATGGAGGGAACTGGCAGCGGCGGAAGCTTCCCTGCGCGAGGGCCAGCCTTTGCGCATCACGCGGCTGGACTTCGACGGAGACGGACACGAGGAGATCTGGGCACACTCGGAGCGAGTATCCGTTCTCATCGCGCCTGCCCGTGGGGGCTGCGTAGAGATCTGGCTGCTACTGGAAGAAGGCGTCAATGCGGCGGACGTTATGGCACGGAGGCTCGAAGCCTACCACGGCCTGCACCACGCCCCTCTGGAGGTCGCACAAGCTCCGAAGAGTGGTATCGCCTCCATCCACCACGATCATGAAGTCAAGTCTCCGATGCCGCCCCTTCTCGATCCCGGTCCCCTTGGGTTATTCCAGGAGATGGTCATCGCCGGAGATGACGACCTGACGGCACCCGACCCCGAGAGTCGATCCGCTGGGGCCCCCCGGACGTGGCCGTACACCGGTAGGCCACCGATCGTCGATTGGTCCTCCGCGTTGATGGGAATCGAAGGCCTTGATGTCAGCGGTGACGCAATCGTGGTGACTCTGTCTACCACTGGGGAAGATCCGACGCTTCACAAACGAATCACCCTGCGGAATGACGGCAGTTTGGTGTTGAGTCTGGATTGGCGAGAATCGGGCATTCCTTCGGAAACCACCTTCCTGACGCGCATTTGTCTGGCACACCCGGTCGCTGTGGCCGGCTCTAACGAGCCGAGAGTAACGCGGGAGAGGGTCGTCACTCTCTCGAGGAGTGAACAGGGGTTCGAACGCGTGGATCAGGGCGAGAGCATTACGCTGGCCTGGCCGGCGGAGTTGGGTAGTGCTGCCGTCGAGCTACGGATTAGGTAGTCTCTAGTCGTAAACACGACGGCCAGAAAAGGAGGCGATGCACCCTGACACGTGTCCGCGAATCTCAAGCGGGGCAGGATGCGTATGTGCCTCCATGGTTCCCAAGCACGGTCCGGGTTCCATTCATTCGGCCCCTACTGACCTCGGAGTATGAAAGGACAACCCCGCATGAAGTTTCTCATCCAGTGCTTTGTGACGGCCATTGCCCTGGCTGTCACCGCATCCTTCCTCGACGGGATCATGGTCGACGGGTTCGCTGCCCTCCTTCGTGCGAGCATCATTATCGGCCTCGTCAACGCCTTCGTGCGACCAGTACTGCGCCTAATCACACTGCCGATCAACCTCCTGACCCTCGGCCTGTTCCACTTCGTGCTCAACGGAGTCCTTCTCTACATGGTGTCGTGGTTCAGTCCGGGTTTCCACATTGCGGGGGTCGTGACCGCCATAGTCGGGTCACTGGCAATGTCGCTCATCGCCTACATCCTCTACCTCGTTCTGGATGTCCGAAGGAAGGACCGTTGAATCGAAGGAGTCAACAATGAGCTCACAGGTCGCGCACGCGGAATAAGGACCACGCGCCCCAGAAAAACAGAGCGGTCCACGCTAGCCCCACGATTAGATGGACCTCGACTGGAAAGCTGGAGCCCCGCGACATAGCCTCGAATGCAATTTCGAGTGAACTCTGGGACGCCCCGGTAGAATCCGCCGCCGAGACGGACACGCTATCCGCTGGCGGGGTGGTGCTGCTTGGCGACCAACCCGGATACCTCCCGTTCGCTACCATGGAGTCGGCATTGCTCATCGGCAAGAAACCCAAGTAACGGAGAACATCCGGGCTGATCCGAAGCAGGAACCCACCGACAAGAAGCAACGGTTCGACGAAAACCCAGACGAGATAGACCCCGATCGCAACCCCGGCACCGCGAGTTGCGATCGCCCAAAAGATGCCGAACGAGCCGACGAACAACAGATCCAGAAACCGAGCGCCGAGAGGCAACCATAAAGTCGAAGGGACCAGAGTGGTTAGCTGCGTGTCAGACCCCGTCCGCAAGAGGCTGACCAGCACCCACACTACCGGCGTCATGGCGCAGAGTACCGCGGCCATCAAGAAAACGACCAATCCTTTTGCGAGGATCCACTCCGACCGTGAAGCACCGTCGATGATCCCTTGTCGTGCGGTGCGCCACTTGAACTCTCGTCCGACGAGCAGAATAACGGCGATGAAGACGAAGATCCGTGTCGAACCAAGCGTTCCCAAGGCCGTAAACCACATCGCGGGAGGGGCCATTCGCCCATCAGCGCCTAGCGTTGTCGTCAGCAGGAGCAATGCGACCAACAAGACAACCCCTGCTGGCAGCCAAAAACTCACGCGGGTCTTGTTCTTGTCCCATTCGTTGAACAGGAGAGCGCGGGTCCTCGCGGCGTTCACTGGACCTCCTCTGGGCGGTCGCCAAGCGTCTCTTTAAAAGCGTCTTCGAGGGTGTACTCAAGCACCTCCAAGCGCGACACATGGACATCGTTGGCCGTAAGAAAACGGTTGAGGTCGGCAGGATCGCCGTCTAGCTCCACAACGACGCCGTCACCCGAAACCCGTGCGGACCGAGTAGCCTCATAGTCAGACACCAGCCGCCGCAGCACCTCCGGGTCGCCCGGCGCCTGCAAACGCACCCCACTGCTGCCCTTTATTAGATCGCCAACCGCTCCCTGCCATCTAAGGCGGCCCTGTTCCACGATAGCGACGTGGGTGCATACCTGTTCCACCTCGTGCAGTATGTGGCTCGCCAGAAAAATGGTTTTCCCTCGGGCGGCAAGGCTGCGAATTATCTCCCTGATTTCCCATTGTCCGTGAGGATCCAATCCATTGGCGGGCTCATCCAAGACAATGAGATCGGGATCCCCGAGCAGAGTCGCGCCCAGCGCCAGACGCTGCTTCATGCCCAAGGAACAAGCTTTGAAACTGGTGCTCGCGCGCTTCCCAAGTCCCACTGTCTTAAGTGCGGCTTCCACTTCCGCTTTCCCAACACCCCGAAGCCGCGCCACCAACCGGAGGTTCTGGCGGCAGTTAAGGTGAGGGAAGAAGTTGGGTTGCTCGAGCGTTGCTCCGATCCGTCCGGCCAGTGCCTGCCTTGCCCTCGGTCCGGTATGCCCGAAGAGAGACCAAGTGCCGCGGGTAGGAGTCACGGTACCGAGCAACATCCCGATGGTCGTCGTCTTGCCGCTCCCGTTCGGGCCTATGAATCCAAAGACCTGTCCGGAGTCCACCGACAGCGAGAGTTGTGTCACGGCGACGACGCTCTGTTTGCCGCGTCGGTTAAAGACTTTGGTGAGGTCCTCCGTCTGAATGACCGTCATTCGCGTTCCTCCGTTCGGAAGGGCGCACGACCCACGATGCCCCTGCCCCATACGTTGTTGGCTCGGTTCACATCCGGAAGCACCCCGTCTGGATCCAGTTGCACGTTCCTAACGAACTGTCCCACGACGTCCAGCGTGTATGTGCCGTCGGTTTTCCATACATCGACCGGCGCCTCATGGCGTTGTTCCCCTCCACCGCGGTACAAGAGACGGACCTCCAAGGGCATGGGGATGCCTCCCCGATTCTCTATTGTTATCGAGGTCGTGTCGCCCCTCCGTTCGACCGATGCGATGGCCTGATCGAGTATCGCGTCCTCATAGATCCAGCCCCGGAAAAACCAGTCCAGATCCTGCCCCGAAACGTCCTCCATCGTGCGCACAAAATCTGACGGTTGGGGGTGTTTGTAAGCCCACCTCCGGATGTACTCGCGGAAGGCCTCGTCAAACACTTCCGCCCCCAGGATTTCCTCTCGCAACAGCACCAGGACGGCCGCAGGTTTGTTGTAGGCGAGGACCCCCAGGTCCCGTTCGGGAATGCTGTCGGGAGGGGTGTTCATTGGCAATCCGGGCGCGCGGGTGTCATCAGCAATCTGAGCCGGCGACATCAACTCTCCGAGCAGCGGGACCCCACCGCTGAATTCCAGGCCCGAATAGTAGTTGATGAAGGTGTCGAAACCCTCGTCCATCCAAGCGTATCGACGCTCGTCCGAACCCACGATCATGGGGAACCATGTGTGGCCTATCTCGTGGTCTGTAACGGCAAAGAGGAACGCCCCGCGGGATTCCGCCGCACAAAACACGATCATCGGGTATTCCATCCCGGCTGCCATCCCCGCGACGTTTATCGCGACCGGATACGGGTATGGGAACCATGTCTCGGAGTAATGACGGACGCTGTGAAGGAGGTATTCGGTGGACCGCTCCCAACCACTGATCCCGCGTCCACCCACACTCTCCTCGGGGTAGACGGACATTATCAGTACATCTTCCCAACCAGCAGCGTCCCAGATCCAACGATCCGAAGCCGCCCAAGAAAAATCACGCACGTTTTCGGCTCTGAACCGCCATGTGAGAGGGCCCTCGCCCGACGGCCGGGTCTCCCCCCTTCCAACCTCGAGTGGCCGGATAATGTAGACGGACTCCTCAGACCCGCGTGCTTGGTCGAGACGTTCAATCTGGGTGGGCGTCAGGACCTCCTCAGGGTTTAGGAGTTCTCCGGTTGCGACCACGACGAAGTCCCGGGGAACAGTTAGCTCAACTTCGAAATCACCGAACTCCAGGTACCATTCGCCCTGCCCCAGGTAGGAAGACTGGTTCCAACCATTTACGTCATCGTAGGTAAACACCCTGGGATACCACTGTGCGAGCTGGTAGATAGTGCCGCGGCGCGGGTTATAAATCCCCATGCGGTCCGCCCCATCATCCGGGATTTCGAATTGGAAATCGATCTCTATCTCCAACTGATCGCCGCCGGGCCGGAGGTTCCGGGGCAGGTGGATCTCCATCATGGTGTCTTCGATGCCATATTCGGGGGTGGACAGCTCCCCGTCGTGGTTGGTGCGGACGCCACTGACTTCGAACCCCCCATCATCGAAGAAACCTCCGTGACGCAGATCGTCCTCTCGTTCTTGTTCCTCGGCACGAAGCGCACCGTAGCTGTCTTCCCGAAACAGGTTCTGGTCCAGCTGAATCCAGATGCTGGACAAAGAATCGGGGCTATTGTTGGTGTAGACGATTCGCTCCGTACCGGTGATGAGGTCGTCGTGCAAGGTGGCGCTGATGTAATAGTCTGCGCGCTGTTGCCAGTAGGATGGTCCCGGAGCACCAGTTTCCGACCGAGTGTCTCCGGATTCCGGTAACGAGAGGGGCGCGAATGCGTGGGCGGGATCAAAGGTTCGACGAGCGGAATCTCTCCTCGCCAACTCAATCGCGGCCTCTGCACTGTCGCGTACCACTTCGGTCTGTGCCCACAAAGGACGTAGGACCGCCGACCCAAGGAGGAGCGATGCAACCGATGCAAACAGGACGCTCCCCAGGACGAGCCAAACAATATTCTTCCGTGACAACAACATTAAGGTCCTCTTCTCCGGATCCGAACCACCGCAGGCCGAAGGACGAAACCTCGGCAGCCTCTCGGTGGGGTGGACAAGTTAGGTGGCCGGGGTAGCCAGGTCATATTTTTCCGCGAATACCTTTCAGGACACCAACCGCATGCCCAATAACCTGCCCATCGTCTCCAGAGAACAGGTGATCAGGCTCTGGCTCTCCCGCCAGGGGCTCATCGATCGTCCGGGGACGGAGCGCCTCGAAAGAGACTCCTTCGTCTCACATCTGGAAAACACCGGCGGCCTCCAGATAGACAGCGTAAATGTCCTCGACAGAGCCCATTACCTCACGCTCTGGAGTCGTTTCGGTAGCTACAGGCGAACAGATGTGGATCGTTGGGTTTACCGGGATAAACTGGCATTTGAGTATTGGGCACACGAGGCGTCTCTCCTGCCGACATCCAACCTTCCCTTGGCTCGTCGCCGGATGCGACGCTTCCCTCCCCCGTCGTGGAAGAACCGTGCCTGGTGGCAGCGTTTTTCAACGTCACCCGCGTCTAAGCGCCGAGTCATAGAGATTATCAAGGAACGAGGCCCCATCGAACGCGCTGCGCTTAGTCTCGAGGAGGACAAACGTTCGCTCAAACTCCTATGGCATTCTGGTAGACTTGCCGTCGTCGACAGGCGTCACTTCAGGTGCGTTTACGACCTCGCGGAACGGTGGTACCCCGAGGGCCCTACCGCATCTCCGGCCGACTACCAAGACAGCTGGCTTCTCACCGGGCTCTCGGGTTCCGGCATCGCCCCTGCTCGGCACCTGGTCAACTACCTTACGGCTCCATCCCTTACCGCGGCGGAGCGGAACAGGGTCATAGCCCGCAACTTAAGGTCCGGCAGGATACAGGAGGTTCAGGTGGCGGGCCTGGGCAGGGGTTGGTACGTCAAACCTAAGTACCTCGAAACGATTCAAGCTCTTCCCGAACCTTCCGCCACTTATATCCTCTGTCCATTCGACTCGTTCTTGTGGCAACGGAAACGCGCCGAAGAGCTATTGGGGTTTCGGTACCGAATCGAGATTTACGTCCCGGCCTCTAAGAGACAATACGGTTACTATGTGATGCCGATTCTTCACGGGGGTCGCCTGGTCGGTCGCTTGGATCCGAAGCTGCACCGGGATCGGTCCACCTTGGAGATCCGGAACCTCCAGTTGGAACCTGACTTCGACATAACGCATGATTTCCGCACCGAGTTGCGGGACCGGATTGAGGACCTCGCCCGTTTCACGCACGCTTCAGAAATCCAAATGCCAAACGAGAACCCCATCCGTTGATTGACCTGCTAATAGTCGGTGCTGGGCCGTGCGGCCTTGCGACCGCAATCGCCGCCGACCGTCAGGGGCTCAAGCAGCGCATCCTGGATCGAGGGGCCATTACCGAGTCACTGCTGCACTACCCTCGCTACATGACCTTCTTTTCGACCGCGGAACGGCTGGAGATTGGGGAGGTTCCCTTTACGATTCCGGAACCCAAGCCGACGCGGCGGGAGGCGCTTGCTTACTACCGGTACGTGGCTGCGCACCATCGGCTTTCGGTCGAACAGTATTCGGAGGTACAGGCCATACGGCGGACGCACGAAACCTTTGTTGCCGAGGTGAAGACAACGCGGAGCGAAACCCGGAGGAGCATCGCTGCACGGGCGATTACGGTCGCGACAGGAGGATTCGGAGAACCCAACTACTTGGATCTGGAATCAGGGCCGGGGATTGAAACGGGGTCGCGGATGGATCCCTCCCATGAGAGCTACGCCCGGCGGATCCGTCACTACTATCGGGAACCATTCGAGTTTTTCGATCAGGACGTGCTGGTGGTGGGAGGCGGAAACTCGGCAGTGGAAGCTGCACTCGACCTGTACAGAAATGGAGTCCGGGTTCATATGGCGCACTTCGAATCCACCTTCGACCCCGGCGTAAAACCGTGGGTTCGTCCGGACATCGAACAGCGTATTGAGGCGGGAGAGATACGGATGTTCTGGAGATCCAGGGTTCAAGCTCTCGGGCCGGATTCGGTGACTCTCATCAACGAGGATACGGGAGATCGGACTGAACTACCGAACCAAATGGTAGTGGCGATGACGGGCTGGCGCCCGGACCACTCCCTGTTGCTTGATCTCGGTGTGGATGTGGACTCTAAAATGGGTATCCCCGCTCACGACCCGACCACCATGCAGACCAACATCGAAGGGGTCTACATAGCGGGAGTCATCGCCGCCGGGTTCAACGCTAACAAGATTTTCATCGAAAATGGACGTGGACACGGAGAGCTCATTGCGCGCCATCTGGCAAGCCGATGATCCCCTCCGCCGCAAGCTGCTCGAGTTCGGCGTCATCCAACCCGGCCACTGACCTAAAGATGTCGGCAGTGTCCTGACCCAGCTCGGGAGCTGGTACGGGAGAAACTCCAGGGGAACTCGACATCATCAACGGAGTGCGCACAAACTGAAGCTCCCCCAACCCCTCGTATTCTACGGCAATGCGTGCTTCCCTCGCCTCCAGTTGCGGACACGCCAGTAACTCCTCGGAGGTCTGGACCGGACCGGCCGGGACACCCGCTTGGGTCAATAATTCGATCGCCTCCGTCTTCGATAACGGAGCGAAGAAGTGCGCGATTATGGGATCGACCAGCTCCCGATTCTCTACGCGTGCATGGGGCGACGCGGTTTTCGGATCGTCTGCCAGGTCGGGTCGCCCGAGCACATTGCACAGCCGTCGCCACATCGATTCGTCAGGGATCGTGAAGGCCACATATCCGTCCTTGACCTTGAGCGGCCCACGCGGATAGAGACCCCGCACCTCTCCTCTCCGTGGAGTGTAACCCGCGTTTGCGGCCAGCGAGATCATCCGTTCGTTGAGGGACACCATGGCATCGTACATCGCTGCGTCGACGAACTGGCCGCGTCCGGTACGTTCCCGTTCAAAAAGGGCCATCGCCACACCCTGAGCCGCGGCGATACCCGAATAGAGGTCCGGAAGCCCGTAGATCGAGGGGGATGGCGGCCGATCTGCAAACCCGACTACATGCATGATTCCGCTCATCGCCTCGGCAACCACGTCAAACGATGTCCGGTCGCCGTAGGGCCCTTCGTAACCCGGCAACCTTCCGAACCCGGAGATGGTGGCGTAGATCAGGCGTGGGTTCTGGGCCTTGAGAGTCTCGTAATCAATCCCCAGGCGATCCACTGCACCTGGTCGAAGGTTCTCCACGACCACATCCGAGGCAGCCACCAGATCGCGATACAGGGCGCGTCCCTTCTCATGTTTGAGATCCAGCGCCACCGACGTCTTGCCTCGGTTGTAGGCCATGAACCCGACGCCCATGCTCCCATCGCTACCGGTGGGGAACGGCGGTATCGTCCTGCGCGGATCCCCCGTCTCAGGGCGTTCCACCTTAATCACCTCCGCGCCGGCGTCTGCCAGCACCAAGGTGCAGTAGGGAGCCGATAGGTATTGTTCCAGGGCCACCACCCTCACCCCGGAAAGTGGCCCCGTACTCTTCGGGTCCCTGTCCTCCACCTCGGCCATCAACTTGATGTCATGGGGATTCGGTACTTTTCGAACCAGGCCACGATGTTAGCGACCTTCCCGATGAGTTGGCTCGGCCGACGGCTCATGTCGTGGGACGCTCCCGGCAACCTCACCACGCCCGTGGGGATGTCCCTCATCTTCAGCGCGTGGAATAGCTGGTAGGACTCGGAGAGTGGCGTCCGCAAATCATCCGCGCCCGTAACGATCAGGGTTGGGGTTGTGACGTTGCCTGCCAAACGAAGCGGTGAGAACTCCCAATACGGGTCGGGATTCTCCCACGGAAGACCTTCGTAACGGTTGAAGTAGTAACCGTACCAGTTGTCAGCCGTGAGTGTCTTGCTGATCCAGTTGACGACTGGTTTCTGGGAGACCGCCGCCCTGAAACGGTCCGTCTTCCCGACGATCCAGGCCGTAATAATCCCACCGGCACTACCGCCCGTAACAAAGAGGTTGTTTTCGTCGATATATCCTCGTTCGATGACGGCGTCCACTCCGGACATGAGGTCATCGTAGTCCTGTCCCGGATAGTTGTGGTATAGGAGGTCGCCGAACTCTTCACCGTAACTCGTACTCCCGCGCGGATTTGCGTATAAGACGACGTAGCCTGCCGCGGCAAAGAGCTGCATCTCCGCCGAGAACCGGTCACCGTAGTTCGATACGGGGCCCCCGTGGATCTCGAGGAGGAGCGGATACCGCCGGGAGGGATCAAAGTCCGGTGGCTTGACAATCCACCCCTGTATGGAGCGCCCGTCGAATGACGATTCCCACCAGATCTCCTCCACATCACCCAATCGTCGGTTGGAGAGAAGATCCTCATTCAGATTCGTCAGGCGATGGACCTCGCCCGATGACCCCAAGACAGCCACCTCTCCCGGCTGGTCCGGTCTGGTAACGTTGAACGCCAAGTGCCCGTCTGTGGCAACCGAAAAAGACCCGCCTCCGTACGGACGGCCGTATGAGGTTCCCCCAACGTCCTCCGCGAGCGTTTCAACGGATCCGTCGAGAGAAGCAAATCCGATCTTCGAGTTCCCCTCATCGTCGAACTGGAAGTAGAGTCCGCTCCCGTCGGCAGCCCAGGTGGGGCGCGACACGCTCCGATCCAACTCGGCAGTTAGTACACGCGGTTCGCCCGCGGGAGAGGCATCGTCTGCCAGGTCAACCACATGGAGTGCGCTCACCTGATATGTACGAAGTCGGTCCTCGTACCCTACGAACGCCAACATCCGACCATCAGGAGATACCGCCGGAGAACGCTCAGGGCCGTTCCGGGTTGTAAGGCTCCGGATCTCGCCGCCCGCGACCGGCGCGAGATAAAGATCAGAGTTGCGGTAATCTCGAATCCAGTCGGGACTGCGATTGGAGGAGAAGACCAGATGCTGGCCATCGGGTGTCCAAGACGCGGCACTCTGATGCTGGAAGTCCCCTCCGGTAACCTGCCTTGGCGTTCCTCCCTCCGCCGGAACGACGTAAATGTGAGAGTACCCGAAGTCGAGATACCCGACACCATCCTGTCGGTTCTTGAATCGGTCCTCCAGAATTGGTGGTGCCGCCCAATCGGCACCCTCTGGCGGTTCCGGCGGTGACGCGAGGCTGGGTGCTGGGTAGGGCTTCAACATATTGAATGCCAAGTATCGGTCGTCCGGCGACCACCGGAGAGAGCTTGGGGATTCCACCAGCTGGGTAAGCGTGGTTTCTTCCCCGTTGTCCATCCACCGGACCCGAATCTGACCGTCGGCAACGAATGCCAGGCGGGTGCCGTCGTGAGACCACCTGTAGCCTCCGCCCTGTCCCAAACGACGGTGGCCCGTCCCGTCCGAATTCACGATCCACATCTCGGACCGCCTTCGGTCGCGCATGATGTCCATCGAGGTGCGGGCATACACCACTCGGTTCGCGTCGGGCGATATCTGGGGGTCCGCTCCAAACTCCAGTTCGAACACATCCATGGGTTGGAAAACAGGTACGCCCCCGCTATCCGGATCCTGTGCGTACAGCGAGGCGTTCGCACGGTACAACTCAGGTGCTACCAGTCCCCAAGTTATTGCTGTAACACATGTTAAGAGACGTGTCTTCATGTAATACATCCTCCACTTGCTAGGTCAATCGGACGGCTCATCCCTTGCCGGCCTCAATGTGTGCGCTATCGTCACTAGTGTACGCCTTAAAACACGGCATTCTGAATGTCGGCACGACCATCCAGGAGCATCCCATGAGAATCCTCCCCGTCACGTTGCTGGCAACCACCACCTGGACCGCCCTGGCCTGTGGCCCCGACCAACCGGGTTCCCCGGCGACCGGAGCACTGACAGCGGCGGACGTTACGGACGCCGTTCTAGCCACCGCCGAAGCGGGAGCCGACTGGCTCACATACGGCGGTAACTACTCGGAAGATCGATACAGTATCCTCACTGAGATAACCCGGGACAACGTACACGAACTTGGTCTGGCATGGACATACGACATCGACCTCAGGGGCGGAGTTGAAACCACTCCTCTCGTAGTCGGTGGTGTCATGTACTTGACGGGTCCATGGAGCACCGTACACGCCATCGATACCCGAACAGGGGAACGCTTGTGGCGGCACGATCCGGGAGTGCCGCGCATCAGGGGGCGCCTCGCCTGCTGCGATGTCGTGAACCGAGGGGCGGCGCTGTACGAGGGGAAGGTCATCGTGGGCACTATCGACGGCCGATTGGTGGCCCTCGACGCGGAAGACGGGAGCGTCGTATGGGAAACCCTGACGATCAATCCCGATCAGGCCTACACCATCACGGGCGCCCCGCGAATTGTCCAGGGAATGGTCGTGATTGGAAACGGCGGGGCCGAGTACGGTGTAAGGGGATACGTATCCGCGTACGATGCGGACGACGGGAGCCTGGTTTGGAGAACCTATACGGTGCCTGGCAATCCGGCCGATGGTTTCGAATCCGAGGCCATGGAAATGGCTGCGGAGACGTGGTCGGGTGAGTGGTGGATTGCCGGCGGTGGTGGGACGGCATGGGACGCCCTCGTGTACGACCCAGACCTCGATCTCCTCTTCATCGGTACGGGTAACGGTTCGCCTTGGTCTCGCGCCCACCGGAGCCCAGGTGGTGGAGACAACCTCTTCTTGGCATCGATTCTCGCGGTAAGGCCAGCCACCGGGGAATACGTGTGGCACTTCCAAACCACTCCCGGGGATCACTGGGACTACACGGCGGTCCAACCAATTACCCTCGCCGATATCGAGTACAATGGTCGCATGCGTCGCGTCCTGATGCAGGCGCCCAAGAACGGCTTCCTCTACGTGCTGGACGCTGAGACGGGTGAGTTCCTGTCGGGACAGCCGTACATCGTTCAGAACTGGGCCGAGGGGCTCGACTTGGAGACGGGCCGGCCGGAGGAGCGACCGGAAGCGGTGCATGCGGAGGTGTGGACACTCATCACACCCTCCGCCCTGGGTGGCCACAATTGGCAACCACAGTCTTTCAACCGGGAGACGGGCCTGCTCTACGTACCTGTGCAGGAAGGCTGGGTCGAACGCAGTGATCCCCCCGACTGGCAGTACACTCAACTAGGCATCCGCGACCACAGCTACGGACCCGCTGTCAACAACATTGCTCTCCAAAGCCGGTACGGCGCTCGAGACGATCACGGGTTCCTGATAGCGTGGGATCCACAGGCCCAAGAGGCCCGATGGACTGTGGAACTCGCCGGGTATTGGAATGGAGGCGCCATGACCACGGCATCCGGCCTCGTGTTCCAAGGAGGGGGTGACGGGCGCTTCGTGGCCTACGACGCAGACACGGGGCAACAGCTGTGGGATGTGTCCACGGGACTCGGGATTCTGGGGGGTCCCGTGACCTATATGGTGGATGGCCGACAGCACGTGACGGTGGCGGCGGGTTGGGGCGGGGCTCGCGGCCGGAGCGGAAGACCGTACGGAGAGGCGGCGGAGTTCGAACAACGGGGGCGAGTCTTTACATTCGTGCTCGGCGGGACGGAGAGCATTCCCCAGCCTGAAAGGCGACGTCCCGTCAACGCGCCCGATCTGGACCTCCCGGAGGACTCGACTACGCTGGCAATGGGGGCACGGTTGTACGGTCAGTACTGTCGCATTTGCCATGGGGGTGGAGGCAACTCCGAAGGTGCCATGCCCAACCTCCAGCGAGCGACCAACATTGTTCACCGGAACTTCGGGGCCATCGTCTTGGAGGGTTCGCGCGAAGCCGAGGGGATGCCCTCGTACGAAGGACTCCTGGATGAAGACGACGTAACTGCCATTCATGCGTACCTTGTGGCTGCGACGAAGGCGCGTTTGGAAGCCGAGAGCGCGGAATCGGACGCGCAAGACGACACCCCCGAAGACGAGCACGGGGCCGATGCCGCCGACACCACCATGACCAACCGAAGGAGCACACGATGAGACGTTGCACCCTTGCCGCAGCAGTGGCCCTGTCCGCTGTCATGACGATTTCGTCGATTGGGCACGCCCAGGTACGCCATGTGAACCCAAGGAACGCGTCCGAGGAAGGCGTGCTACCCTTCAGCGGAGCGGTTTGGGTCGATGACATGTTGTATGTGTCCGGGATGATCGGGCTTGAGGATGGCCGCCCACCTGCGGAAGCCAAGGCCGAGGCAACCCTGCTCATGGATGACCTAAAGGCGGTCCTCGAAGGAGAGGATCTTACGATGGACCACATCGTGTCCCTTCAAGTCTTTTGTTCGGACGTGTCGTTCTACGATGTATTCAACGAGGTGTACCGCACGTACTTCACCGGGAATTTCCCGGCACGAGCCTTCATCGGGTCGGGCCCACTCCTATTCGGGGCACGTTTCGAGATCATGGCGATCGCCCACAGGTAACAGATTTCATCTCGCTGATCGACTCCCGGCCTGGACAAGTGGGGGGCGATACCGACTTCGCCGATGCCTTGGAAAAGGGATTGATCGTCCGCTTTCCAACGTGCCCGGTTCGCCTTCCCGACCCCAGCGACCTTGAATGGCTGCGCGCGACCCTCCCCTCCTGTCTCAGAGCCAAGAACCTGAGCTTTCATCCCGAGAGCGGTCGACTCAGAGGTCTCTCGCAGAGAGATCCGTACCGCGATCGTGCCGCCTTGATCCTCCGGGCTCACGGAGAGCGGGTTCAGGCTTTCCTCTGCGAGATCATGCCCGAGCTGACTCGTGGGTGGACTGTTGGCACCATGAGCTACCGCCCGGTGCAGGAACGCGGCCGAGACCTCAAGCCTCACGCCAGCAATGAGTTAATCCACTTTGATGCCGGGGCTTACGGCGCCACCAACGGAGATCGAATCCTGCGCTTTTTCGTGAACATCAACCCGCATGAGGATCGCGTGTGGAGCACCAAGGGCACCTTCTGGGAGCTCTTACCGCGCCTCGCTACAGAAGCGGGAGTCGCGAACATTGGCGACCTCAAGCCAACGGTTAGCGACCGTCTGCGCAGCAAGGTCCTCCGCATCGTGTCACACTTAATTCCGGAAGCCGTTCTCGCCAATAGCAGCCCTTACGACAGGGCCATGCGACGCCTTCACAACCACATGAAGGACTCTGCCACCTTCCAAGCAACCGACTCCGCTCTCGACTCCGACGACGGCTCGACCGACGGCTCGACCGGAGGCACCTGTTACAGGGAGTTCCGGTTTCCGCCCTTCTCTGCCTGGATGGTGTTAACGGACGCCGTGAGCCATGCCAGTATCTCCGGACAGCACGCATTGGTGAATACTTTCGTCGTGCGGCTGGCCGCCTGTCGGCACCCCCAACTGGCCCCCTTCAACATCCTGCGCCGGACGGCGTGAATTCCGCGTCCTGACACCGCCCTATCCTCAGCGTCTCCTTTATCGATAGAGGAGGCTACCGGTAGAGGAGGTTTACGAGGCTCATTGGGACTTGCGGCACGTAGGTGACGAGGATGAGGATCGCCGCCAAGACCGCCACAAAGCGCACGTTCACTCGACTCACTGCCCACATGTCGGCCTTCGCCACCGAACAGGCGGTGACAAGAACGCTGGCAACCGGAGGAGTCTGTTGCCCGATACCGAGGTTTAGGGTGACGATGAGGCCGAAGTGTACGGGGTCGATCCCTGCAGCCGTGACCAAGGGCATCACGATGGGTACCACCAGGATTATCGCAGCTGCCGAATGCAGGAACAGACCCGTCACCAAGAAGAAGACATTCAGGATCGCCAGAATCGCCCAGCGATTATCGGTCATGTCGAGCAGGCCTGCCGCTATCTGCTGCGGTACTTGCGCCTCGGTCAAGTAATCCCCGAGCAGGGCCGATGTTGCGACCAGTAGCATGACCACGGCCGTCTGGACCGCCCCCTCCAACATTGCCCGCCGTAGCTTCCCGACGTCCAACTCCCTGTAGACGACGCCCCCCACAAACAGTGCCGCCACCACAGCTAGACCCGCGCCCTCGGTCGCCGTCACCCAACCCCCGAATATCCCCCCGAGTATCACCACCGGTAGCAGCAACGCCCACACCGAGGCGCGAAAGGCCGTGCGCACTCGATGGAAGTTGAACCGCCCTTCCACGGGAAAGTTGTGGCGCCTCGCATACAGCCACGCCACAAACATCAAGAGGAATCCTCCCAGAAGCCCTGGAATGATACCAGCCACAAACAGTTCGACCACTGACGCACCAGCCATCACCGCGTACAGGATCATGGGGATGGAAGGCGGGATTATGACGGCCAGCGTTGCGGACGAGGACATGACAGCCGCCGCGAACGAGGTCCGATAACCCCGCTCCTTCATCGCCGGGATCATGATGGAACCGAGGGCGGCTACGTCGGCCACCGCAGATCCCGAAATCTCGGCAAAGAAGAGCGATGCTGAGATGCCCACCATCGAGATGCCTCCGCGCACGAATCCGACCAGAGCCGAGGCGAGCTCAACTAGACGTCGCGAGATCCCCGTCGCATTCATGATCGCGCCGGCCAGGACGAATAGAGGGATGGCGATGAGCGGGAAGGAGGTCGCCCCGTTGTAGAGCACGAGCCCGGCGTTCGGAAGGGCTCCGAACCCGTTGGTCGCGACACCCGCTGCGAGAGCTACGAGGCCGAGGGCCACTGCGATCGGTACTCCAATGAGGACCAGGAAGAGCAACCCTCCGACCAAGAGCGCGACGGTCACTCGTCTACCCCTGTGGTGGCACTTCCTCCCGCTTCGGACAGCGCACTCCTGACCCCCAAGACCTGTGCGATTACGAAGAGGATTGCCCCTATCGGAATTACAGACTGGGCGATGGCTGCCGGTACCTGCGGGAGGCTGATGAGGGTGGTACCGCCAAGGATGCGCACGACCTGCCAGCCGGCCCACGCAACTCCGAGGAAGAACATGATGACTACGGCTTCCGCGAACAGGACCGCCGCCAGCCGGATCCGCCCCGGAAGGCGAGCCACGAGTTGAGGTACCCCGATGTGCTCCCTTCGCAAGGCAGCCAGAGCCGCCCCGTAATAGGTGAGCCAGGCGAGGAGTATGGAGGCCACCTCGTCGTACCACACCAGGGACGCTCCAGCTTTTCGGAATGCGACTCCAACTATGACGGTGAGCGCGAGAGCTCCGAGGAGTGCCAGGGACGTCGCTTCCAGGAACCGACGCGTAAAATCCCTTAGCATCCGGACACTACCTGGCTTGGGAACCGGCACCCCTGGCCAGCTCGATCAGCTCGCGACCCCCCTCCACCGTATCCTCAAATTCTTCGTACACGGACTCCGCCGCAGTCCCAAAAAGGGCCGGATCCACGGTGTTGATGCTCATGTCCGTAGCTTCCAAAATGGCCAGCAGTTCGGCGTCCAGACGGGCAGCTGTTTCGTACACGAACGGTTGCATGTCGCGAGCGATCTGTTCGACTGCCCCGCGGACGTCCTCCGGATGCCTATTCCAAGCTTCCGCTCCTGCCATCAGGAAAGCCGGTGTGTAGACGTGCCCCGTCAACGACAAGTACTCCTGGACTTCGTGCAGCTTAGCTGCGACCACTTGGGTCAGGGGGTTTTCTTGCCCATCCATCACCCCCGTTCTCAGTGCCACAAACACCTCGGAAAACGGCATCGGGGATGGATTGGCGCCAAACGCTTGGAAGAGCTTTACGCGCCAAACGCCTCGCGGTGTCCGAAGCTTGATTCCGTTCAGGTCTTCGGGGCTCAAGATGGGACGAGACGAGTTTGTTATGTGGCGGAATCCGTTCTCCCAAACGGCCAGGAGACTGTATCCGGCGTCCTCTGCTCGGGGCGCGAGTTCGGGCCAGATGACTTCCTCCTCAATACGCGCCATCTCGTCCCGATTCCTGACCAAATACGGCATTTCAAACAAGCCGAACGCATCGACCATGGACGACATGATCGTCGAAGGCAGTGCAAAGTCGAGGGTCCCAAGGCGCAGCCTCTGCAGCATCGCCTCGTCGCCACCGAGCTGGCTCGCGCCATACACCGTGACTTCGGCTCGACCGTCGAGTCGTTCGTTCACGCGGCGCTCAAACTCGGCCGCCGTGATATCGAACAGTGAACCGGGAGGACCGACGTGGCCCAAACGCAGCTCCACGACACCGGGAACCCCGCCGTCCCCTTCCCCGCCGCACGCAAGGATCGCCAAGCACGCCGATGCAACCACTAGGGCGACCCTAGCCCCCACCCACCTCACAGCCACCATGCCTCTCGCATTCATGGGCTTCCTAACCAATCGATCGCCTGCCGGCATCCTTCCCTCCGGTGCGGCACCGCACAGAGGCCCAGTCCCATTTCAATTCCGGCCAGCGCACCCAACAGGGTGATCTCGTTCATGTCCCCCAGATGGCCGATCCTGAAGACGCGCCCCTTGAGCGGACCCAACCCGGTCCCGAGAGCCATGTCGTACCGCTCCAACACGGTGGTTCTCAACTGATCAGCGTCCGTTCCTTCGGGCATCTGCACCGTCGTACCAGCGTTTGAGGCCGCCTTCGGGACAGCACTGTAGAGATCTAATCCCCAACCCGCGACGGCCCGGCGAGTGGCCTCGGCGAGGCGCGCGTGGCGAGCATAGGTCACTTCCCTCCCCTCTTCGCGGAGCATCTCCAGTGCACATTCGAGCCCGAACAAGAGCGAAGTGGGCGGCGTGTAAGGGAAAAACCCCTTCTTGTTCTCAGCCAGCATTGAGGTCCAGTCGAAGTAGGGGGCCGATGTCTCAACCTGTTCGTGGATCGCGAGCGCCTTCTCGCTTACGGCACAAAAACCCAGACCGGGAGGAAGCATCAGGCCCTTCTGAGATCCACACACCGCGACGTCAACGCCCCACTCGGCTTGCCGGAAGGGAACGGCGCACAGGGAGGAGACCGTATCGATCATCAGGAGCGCCGGATGAGCCGCTGCGTCAATCGCTTTCCGAATGGCGGCCACATCACTCGTAACTCCCGTGGACGTTTCATTGTGCACCACGAGCACGGCACGGATGTTGTGCGGTTCGTCGGCCGCGAGCCTGGCCTCCAGCCGATCCGGATCCACAGGGTATCGCCAGTCCTCGGATATCACATCCACTTCATACCCAAGGGTCCTCGCGAACCGGCCCCACTTCTCGGCGAAGAACCCGTTCTCATATAGGAGCACACGACTGCCGCGGGGTACGGCGTTGACGAGTGCCATTTCCCAGCATCCGCTCGCCGACGAAGGGACCATGAAGACGTGATCCGCCCCTCCAAACACTCCACGCATCTCGGCGAAAAGATGGCGGGTTAGGTTGCTAAACTCAGGGCCCCTATGGTCTATGATGGGACTACTCATCGCCCGCAGGACTCTGTCCGGGACAGCGGTCGGACCCGGAAGCTGCAAGAAGTGCCTTCCGCTGCGATACGTCACGTCTTGTGCGTCACGTGTCATGCGTCACAAGGTTCTCGGTCTCGCGAACACGAATCTTACCGGACACGAGTTGGGGTAGGACCGCGTTGCGCAGGTGCTGGAGTGTACGATATTCCGCACCACTGTTTTCGACATCGAATTCGGCAGATTCACTGAGTGGCCTCCACAATGGCGTCCCGAAACATGGTGAAACTATGCGACCGGTCGGTGGTTGGATCGAAATGACGGCCGACATCGGTTGCGGCCTGCACCTTGGTCAATCCCTGCTTGAAATAGCCGTGTCTTTGCAGGATTCGTTCGAAAGCCTCCCAGGTGCCGCCCTTGATCCTATCGGGGTTCCGGTAACGCGCTTGTCTCGGAGTGGCATGCGAGACACGGGGATAGGCCTTCCGCACTGCGTCCCAATCACTGAAATACCAAGCCTCCAGCTCTTCGATGGCGATCCTCGTCACGACCTGCCAATCGGCACTTCCAGCAACTCGTTTCGACCGCAATCCGGCTTTCCCGCAAATGTCCTCGAGTTCCGACTTGAGCGTCTCGCATTTGGTCTCGTCACGATCGACAAGTACGACGATGCGGTAATCAGGAGGCATCCAGGCCGAATATCCTCTCAGGCGACTTTCCAACTTGCGCAACAGCGCGTCCTTCCCCTGAAACGTGCGGATTCCAAAACCCAGGTTTGCCGGGGAGTATTCGTCGTAAACAGGCGGTAAGAAACGCTTCCATGTGTACCGGTCCCGGTTTTCTGGACAAGTGGACGGCCTAAACATCAGGCCACCTTGCGGCTGAGCTTCTTGCGGGCACGGGTCGGGGTTATGTAGCCGTGCCGCTGGAGGAGCCAGCCGTTGTTGTAGCGTTCGATGAAGGCCCCGATCACCGCTCTGGCCTCCTCGAGGGTTTCGAAGTCGTGCAGATGGATGCACTCCTCCTTGAGCGTCCGGAGGAAGCGCTCGGCGACGCCGTTGCACTCCGGCTCGCCGACGTAGGCGGGTGTGGAGCGAATGCCGAGCCACTTGATCTCGGCCTGGAACTGCTTTGCCCGGTACTGGGAGCCCCAGTCGTGCCGCAGACCGAGACCCAGGGCGATCGCCTTGCCGAAGCCGCCCATGTGGTTCCGCACCCCCTGGCGGACCGGCTCCAGCGCCGCCCAACGGTCGCCCGTCTTCGCAACGTGCCAGCCGACGACGTCCGAGGTGCAGTGGTCGACGGCCGCGAAGAACCAGCACCAGCCCTCCGCCTTCGTCCAGAACCGCGACGCGTCCGTGCCCCAGAGCTCGTCCGGCCTCCCGGTCCGGATCCGGCCGCTGTGGGTCCGGTCCCCGCGGGCATGGCCGCGCCGCACCGGCACCAGCAGCCCGTGCTCCCGCATCAGCCTCAGCACACGGTTCTTGCCGACCCGGATCCCCCTGGCAGCAAGCCGCACCTTCACCTTCCGGTGGCCCTCGCCGAGGAACGGACTCGTCTTCAGCACCGTCCGGATCTCTTCCGCCCAGCTCTTCGTCACTCAGTGCCGTCTTCGGCCCGCGCTTCCCCGGCACCCGACGATCGGACTCCGGAGGTCGCCCCCGCAACGCGTACACGCTCGAACGCGCCACTCGCCACGCCTCGCACACCATCGTCAGCGGGTACGGCCGCCTCGTCGCCGGACTCACCCGCCCAAGCGCCTCAAGAGCTTCCTCAGCTCGTCCCCGTACCCCCTTTTTTCAAGAAGCTCCGCCTGCAACTCGACCCGCATCGTCATCTCCCCCAGCTTCGCCCGCGTCCGCATTAGCTCGCCTCCCGGCCGGTTCTTCTTCTTCAGCCCCTCCTGGCCCCCTTGAAGGAACTCCCGCCGCCACCGCTCCAGCTCCGGCGGCGCTACCCGAATCTCCCGGCTCACCTCACCCATGTCCTCCCCCCGCAGCAGCCGCAAGACCACCTCCACCTTCCGCTGCGCGCTCCACCGCTTGGGGAGACCGGCCCGCCTCCCCACGCTGCCCGCGCCGTCCCGTTCGTCCGTCCTCCGCGACATCCCCTGCCTCCTATCTCTTGAACCCCGGATGGGTTGCTAAACCACTGTCCAGAGAAATCGGGGGCACTATACATGGAAGGCTCTTCAACAAGAAACTCAAGATGGGAAGAACCCATATCAATTTGCGCTTCCGCCCTGTACTAGCATTCCTCCTGCCGTCAGCGGATCTCCCACCCCGAAATGGCCCTCCATCCAAAGGTCGCCCAGCAAAGCGCCAGCGTTCATGAACGCCCTGACCTTGTTGTCTTGACTCAGGGGGTGGCATCGTGTGTATCCATACTCGTCACGCCACAGAACCCTTACCTCCTCGGGCCGCAGTGCATTCACGAAAAAAGGAGAATGGGTGGTTGCAAGAATCTGCGAGGAAGCGGCTGCCTCCCGGCATTCCTCGGCAAGTTCGTGCAGCAGGCGAGGGTGCAGGAAGTTTTCGGGTTCTTCGATGCCGATGAACGGCGGGGGAACCGGATCGTGCAACAAGGTCAGATAAGCCAGCATCTTGAGTGTTCCGTCCGATAGGAATCGAGCCATGACGGGCTCGGAGAACGGCGCATCCTTGAATTGCAGCAGCAACCGCCCATCAGGCATCGGCGCCGCTGTCACCGACTCAATTTTCGGGATTCTCTTCTTGAGTCTGTCAAAAATGAAATCCAGATGCTCAGGGTGCTCCTCGGACAGGTATTGGATCACGTTGGCCAGATTGTCCCCCGTCTTGCTCAGTTGTTCTTGAGGTCCCGATTCCGGTTGCCCTCTGGTGTCCTCCGACGATAGGTAGGAGAAATGCCAGCCCAGAATGAAGTTTCTGAGCGCAACAACACGGGGATTCTCCGCCAGTTGTCCGAGCGCATTGACTGCGAGGGTCTCGGGGGAACTGAGGGGAACTTCAATCCGCTTATCCTCCGTATCCGGCCGTTCGCCAGAGATGACAGATCCGGTGCCACGGGAGTAATCGAGAAAGTGAAATGGGGAACCATAGGATTGGCGCTTCCAACGTAGCCATTCTCGAACTACAGCAGGACGGCCGCTGATCTCATCTACTTCGAGATGATAGGTGAGCAGGGGCGCACCCAGTTGCTCACGATAGGCTACTTCGATCACGACTGGTCCATCCCCACCCCGCGATTTCAACTCACTCGCCCGGCCGCGCCTATCCCAGGCGCGGCACAATCCATTCTCAAAGCATTCAGCCATAAAGGCGAGTACATCGAACACCGTAGATTTTCCGCTACCGTTTGCGCCCAAGAGCACAGTCAGCGGCATGATTTTCGTCAATTCGACATCACGCAAGGCACGATAGTTTTTCACCTTAAGGCGCTCAATCCGTGCCGCATGATTCATCGTGTCCACAGCGCTCATCTTCTTTCCTCTGCCAGTATTGCCACGCGTGGCATCCTCAACTTCGCAACCCCGAAATCACCCCCGATAACCAACGGGTTCATTTCTTTCGCGCCCGGGGTTATAGGGTGGTTTCCGGCGATCCCCCAAACCTCAGAGGGTGTCCCAATCGTAGTTGGAGGTGGGGTGGCTCCGATGATGTCGAATCATGCTGCGACGGGGTCGTCTGTTGGGCAAGAGTCGGGTTTGAGGAGTTGATCCAGATGGGCTTTCAGTATCCAGAGGTGGTCGTAGCCCATGATCCGACGGTACCTCGACTCGGCATCCAGAAAGGCCGAAGCGACCCAGCGTAGGACCATTTTTCCGTCCCTGAAGTGCGTCACGCGACGCAGCCGCTGACGCATGCCCGAGTGCGCGTTGTCGATCACGTTTGTCGTCCCCAGGCACCGCCTCAGGGAGGGCGGAAGGCCAATCCGGTTTATCGTGAACAGCTCCTCCAGGCCCTCCAGTAGGCTCCGAGCTGCGTGCGGATGGTCATCCTCAAGCCACTGGGACAGCTTCCTGATCCTGGCCTCGCCGTCGTCGGCTCCCAGCTTGAAGGCCCCCCGCATAACAGCCAGGACCTGTTCGTGAAGCTCCTTCGGAAGGTGACCGAGCACGTTCCTGATCTTGTGGTTCCGACACCTCTGCACCATACCGGCGTCGCCGAAGAACTGCGTGACCGCCTTCCGCAAAGCCTTCGATCCGTCAATGACGAACAGACGCGGCCGTATCGGGTCCAGACCTCGCTCAACCAAATCCTCGAAAAGGGCCGTCGCCACAGCCGCATTCTCGCTGGCACCACTCCGCATACCGAGAACCTGCTTGTTCCCGCCAGTGTCCACCCCCAGAGCCACAAGTACATGATGCTTGGCTACTTGGATGCCATCAACGTATACAATCAGATAGTCCCGATCGTCCAGCCTACGCTCGGCCAGCTCCTTCAAACGCTCCGCAGATGCCTTCACAGTCCGGCGGCTCACAGACGATTTGCTTACACCCACCGTCTCGGCCATCTCACCGATCACCTCCTCGTACCTCCTCGTGCTCACACCCCCCAGCAACAATCCAAGCATCCGCTCCCCCAAAGGACCAGGCTCCCGTAGAGCCTCATACGCCGGAACAGGCACCTCTCCCTCCCCAGGCCGCCTCAACCGGGGCTTATCCACTCCGATCGCTCGATCCGACAAATACACCCGGCCCCCCTGTCGTCCGTGGTACTGCACCTGGCCGGCAGCACGACGCTTGCCCGGCCGCTTCGGGCCCGCCACCTCCATCGCGCTCAACTCAAGCACCGCCTCGATTGCCGCGTGCCCCACCGTCTGTGCAAGCTCGTCAATCGCGTTGGCCGTACCGATAGCCAGCTCCACCAGCGGCAACAGGTGCTGGCCATCTCGTACGAACAGCTCCCTCGCCTGGCGCTTCCGATCCACGTGCTTGTTGCCGGCCCGCCTCGCTCCGTACCTTCTCTTCATGGTGATCTCCCTTTGTGGGTGTGGTTTCATGCGACCCCTGATCCTATTTCAGGTCCCGCAGGGGGAGCCACCATTCCCTCCCGCCTCTCGAGTAAACCTCCAACTACCGCTGGGACACCGTCAAACCTCATGAACGCGCTATGAGCCATCCCTCGCCCGAATGGCTTCTCGAGCGCCATCCGGCAGGTCTTCGTACATCGCGTCCAACTCCTTAATCTGCGAAATCTGGTTTTCCGCAATCCAGTTCACGAGCCCAAACAGCTTGCTGGCCAACGGCTGGTCATCTGTCAGGTCAATTCTGCCGGGATGCACGGCGTTGTTGCCTATTACGCGAACCACGTCAAGCGCCTTCTTGACCTCTATACGAAGCCCTTCATTGACGAGAGCCTCAATGTCCTTGTTGAGATTCTTGCCATCTCCCCACAGTGCACGCACCTGGACAGCGAGAGAGTTTCCCTTCCAAGGGACCGAATATGCGTCTTGCAAAAGGTGTTAGTGTCTGGAGCAAAACTGGCTACCCGAAACCACTCATGATGCGCGTATACTCCACACAGAGGGCATTTGTACGCAGTTTTTTTGAGTACCGGCTGCGCACCGGTGGGGGCTTTGGGAAGCATCTGGTCTGTCATGTGACCTCTCCTGCGAACTTCGTGCACCAAAGCCGCACGCTCCTGAAATTGTCAGCATCGGCAACGATTCGTCGCACACGGCCGCAAGCCTACAAGACTCGCTATGGTGTTGCTGCATCCGATCCAATAGCGGCGTGGTCAACGAAGAAAATGCATCCCGGATCTTAGTGCCCGATAGTGCGATGTAGGTATCTAACACGGCGAGCAAGCTGACCGGTAGTATCGTGGCACGTGCGGCACACCAAAAGCACACGGCCAATTGGCTCCTGGGGACGTAACACAGCAAAGGCAGTACTTCCGGAAGCAGTGGGAGGTGGTTAGAGCGCCCGCCTGATAAGCATGGCTAGAAACCGTTCGGAGATTCAGATCAGCGTGCTGGGCATGCGGCGAGAATACCGTGGCGAGTACCATTGTTTGTACCTACGGAGATCCGGTCCATCCTGGGTTTTCTTACGGTTTCCCACAGGGGCCGTCATGGTTCGAACGGCCGGTACTCGATCAAGGCGGACTGGCCGAGGACGTCCACGACGGTGACCGACAATTCCGCGCCATGGGCATCTGTCAGCCGCATCGGTTTGCCGAACCGAAACGGCACCGGTTGCTGGCGTCCTTCGTCGATGGCGATGTTGTCGGCATACAGATAGGTCCGGTCGGAAGTATCGCGTATTGGGTTCAGCCGTCCGCGCAGGCTAGGAAGATGCCCCGTGCTCCGGGCGAAAATCGCCGCGCCGCCGGATTCAAGCGGTTCGAGTTCCAGCAGAAGGCCGCCCTGAAATGGCGTCCACGCTCGCTCCAGTCCGGCCGCATGCCCGGGACCGGCAGCGTATACCCTCATCGGCAGATGCGTCGTGTAAAGATCCAGGGCCGCCTCGCCGTCGTCGTCTGTGATGGCCCGCACCCAGGTCTTGTTGGGAAAGAGTGCAAGAACGTCGACTCCGACAAGAGGCTCACCCCTGGAATGAACCGTGACCGTCGCATCGGCGGGAATAAGCTCCAGCCTCGCAGCAGGGATGCGGAGCACCAGGCTCGAATCGTCGACCACTTCGTATTCCGGCGACACACCGGTGGCTTCTTCAGTTTCCTTGCGAATGATCGACACGCCACCCCCTCGGCGCTCCATCAGGTACCTGCGATGACCCGACCCCGCCACATCCGCGACGGGGATGCGGCCGAACACGGAAGCGATGACCTCGTTGGGAGTGGCTTGGCTGATCTCCATGCCTTCGATGGTGATGCCGTTGGGAAGCTGGCCCGGTGAATTGATCTCCAGACGGTCCTTGAACATCGATAGCCGGATCCTCCGCGAAGACATGGAGTAATCGCGGTGCGCCACAGCGTTGACCACTGCTTCGAACACGGCGGCTTTACTGTACTGGGAAACGTCCTCCCTTTCCGGAGTCTTGCGGGCGGAAACGCGCATATTGCGAACAACAAACTGGACTGCGTCCGCGATCTGTGCGGGAAGCGGTCCAGTGATCCCCTGCGCGTCCAACTGACCCGAGGCACGGTCCAGTCCGCGGTAGTGCGTCGCCACTATGGTTGCTTGCGGCAACCGGTCCTGCGGTGAAGGAGTGCAAAGCAGTATGCCGGCCACAGTGGCCCGATCCACGCCTGCTTCGTCTTGCGCCAAAAGTCGGAGATTCAGTAACCCACGCCGTGGGTCCATCGCGCCGGCTACGCTGAGCAGCGGCTCCCAAAGACGCTCGACAAGCGTCTCGAAGCCCGTCTCGGGCACGACCTGCTTGTCGAACCAGAGATAGCGGTTCTGCGCACGATTCTGCGCCAGTCTCAGGCTCTCGTCACTCCCAAGACGCCGCTTCGTCGCGCCAACTCGGATGAATGCCCGACCGCCCCGCTTATGTAGAGCTTCGCCGCGGGGGACTTCCACCAGCACGAATGCCTTGCCACCCAGCTCCCTGTGATGGACATCGACCCGTAAAGGCGGTTCAAGGGCATCGGTGCTGACCTCTACCAGTAGACGATCCAGAGCAACCATCTGCTCTCGTGACATGCCCTGGACCGTTCCGTCGTCGGCCACCCCGCACAGCACTACACCACCGTCCGCATTGGCGAAGGCACCCAGTTCGTCAGCGAGATCGTCTCGGCGCGGGCTGACCGGTACATCGTCGCGGAACTCCATCAGCTTGAATTCCCACCGACTGTTCTCGCCCAAGCGAAGCTGGCGGCGAATGTCTTCGTCCAGGATCATCACCGCACCTCGTAGCCGGTCGTAGCGCCGCTGTTTTTACGCTTCTTGGCCACCTTGGTCGCCGTCCTCGCTACTTGAGCGCGCTCCCCGCGTTCTCCTCACCTAGCCATCCATCCGAGAGCGCCTCCGCCTGTTCGAGCACCGTCCGGGTCGCCTTCTCCTGTCTGTCGGGTGGGTAGCCGTGCTTTCGGAGGATGCGTTTCACCAGCCGGCGTAGGTTGGCCCGCACGTTCTCTCGGACTGTCCAGTCGATCTTGACGTTCTTCCGCACCGTCTCGACCAACTCGCGGGCGATGGCACGCAGGGCCTCGTCGCCGAGCACCTGCACGGCGCTGTCGTTCGTCCCGAGGGCATCGTAGAACGCGAGTTCGTCCTCGGTGAGCCCCAGGGCCTCTCCACGGGCGTCCGCGTCGCGCATCTCACGCGCCAGCTGAATCAGCTCCTCGACGATCTGTGCGGCCTCGACCGCCCGGTTTGCGTAGCGGTTGACGGTCCGCTCGAGCATCTCGGCGAAGGATCGCGCCTGGACGACATTTCGTCTTCGGCGCGCGGCCAGTTCGCCCTTGAGCAGTTTCTGGAGCAGCTCGACCGCCAGGTTGCGCCGCGTCATGCCGCGGACTTCGGCCAGGAATTCATCGGAGAGAACCGAGACATCGGGTTTCTCGAGTCCGGCGGCGGCGAAGATGTCCACGACACCTTCGGACGCGACAGCTCGAGAGACGATCTGGCGGATGGCGTAGTCCACCTCTTCTTCCCGGCGCACCTTCGCCGGCGCACGCTTTGCCAGCACCGAACGGACTGTTTGGAAGAAAGCCACGTCGTCGCGAATCCGCATCGCTTCTTCGTGGGGCACCGCGAGCGCGAAGGCCTGTGACAGCTCACGGACGATGGGCAGGTAGCGTTCCTTGCCGTTCTCCTGGGCGAGGATGTGTTCCTGCGCCCGCGGCAGAAGGCTCACTCGCTCCGCCTGTGTTCCGTTTGCCCAACCGGAGTGGTCGAAGCCGTGGAACAGGGCGCGGCACACCTCGTACTTCTCCAGCATTACCGACACCGCTTCGGCTTGGTCTACGGTGGTCCTGCCCGTGCCTCCGCTCTCGGTGTAGGCCGCAAGTGCGTGTTTGAGTTCATGCGCGAGCCCGATGTAGTCGACGACCAGCCCGCCGGGCTTGTCTCGGAAGACCCGGTTCACCCGCGCGATCGCCTGCATGAGTCCGTGACCGCGCATCGGTTTGTCCACATACATGGTGTGGAGGCTGGGGGCGTCGAAGCCGGTCAGCCACATGTCGCGCACGAGGACTAGCCGGAGCTGGTCGCCGGGATCGCGGAACCGCTTCGCCAGCGACTCGCGCCGCGGCTTGTTGCGGATGTGCGGCTGCCAGCCGGGAGGATCTGAGGCGGCGCCGGTCATCACGACCTTGATGGCGCCCTCGGCGTCGTCGGCGTTGTGCCAATCGGGGCGGAGCCGGGTCAGCTCTTCGTAGAGGTCGATGCAGATGCGGCGGCTCATGCAGACGATCATCGCCTTGCCGTCCATGGCCTCGAGGCGCCGGTCGAAATGCGCGACGATGTCCTGGGCGATCAGCTTGAGGCGCTCGGGCGCTCCGGCCACGGCTTCGAGCTGCGCCCACTTGCTCTTGAGCTTCTCCTTGCGATCTGCCTCCTGGCCCTCGGTAACCTCCTCGAAGCCGGGGTCGATCTTCGGTCGTTCATACTCGTCCAGAGCCAGCTTCGCCAGGCGACTCTCGTAGTAGATCGGCACGGTCGCCCGGTCCTCGACGGCGCGCTCGATGTCGTAGACGCTGATGTAGTCGCCGAACACGGCCCGGGTGTTGGCGTCCTCAAGCTCGATCGGCGTGCCCGTGAAGCCGATGAAGGAGGCGTTGGGCAGGGCGTCGCGCATATGGCGGGCGAAGCCATCGATGAAGTCGTATTGGCTGCGGTGTGCTTCGTCGGCGATCACTACGACGTTGCGGCGCGGCGACAAGCGGGGCATCCGGTCGCCGCCCTCCTGCGGGAAGAACTTCTGAATCGTGGTGAATACCACGCCGCCCGACTCCACGGCGAGTTTGGCGCGCAGGTCCGTACGGCTGCGGGCTTGGGCAGGGGGTTGCCGGAGCAGTTCCCGGCAACGTGAGAAGGTGCTGAAGAGCTGATCGTCGAGGTCGTTCCGGTCCGTCAGCACGACCACCGTCGGGTTCTCCATCTCCGGCTCCCGAATGATCCTCCCGGCGTAGAAGGCCATGGTAAGGCTCTTCCCCGAGCCTTGGGTGTGCCAGACGACACCGATGCGCCGGTCGCCCGGTGTGCCCCCCTCTCTCCTGCCGTTCTCGTAGCGACCTCGCGGTTCGGCAACTCGAAGCACCTCGCGCCTGAGCGCAGCCGCGCGCAGCGTCTCGCCGACCGCTGTCTGCACCGCATGGTACTGGTGGTAGCCGGCCATCTTCTTGACGAGGTTCCCGCTGCCGTCGTCGTCAAAGACGATGAAATCCCGGACCAATGCAAAGAAACGGGCTCGATCGCACATCCCTGCGAGCATGACCTGCAACTGGGGCAGACCCGAGCTTGCCAGCCGCTCGCCTCCGATCGTGCGCCACGGCTTGAACCACTCGCGTCCGGCCGTCAGGGTGCCGAGGCGCGCGTCCACCCCGTCCGAGGCGATGAGCATCGCGTTGAAGGCGAACAGGTCCGTGAGCTCGGCCTTGTACGTCTGGATCTGGGCCCAGGCGGTCCACACGGTGGCTTCCTCGTTCGTCGGATTCTTGAGTTCCACCACGCCGAGCGGAAGACCGTTGACGAAGAGGACGATGTCCAGCCGACGGTGGTGCTCGCCCTGGAGCACGGTGAACTGGTTGACCGCCAGCCAGTCGTTGTTGCCGGGGTCTTCGTAGTCGAGAACAGAGACCTGAGCACCGCACAGAGCACCCCCGACCGTGCCGTATTCGACCGTGACGCCGTCTACGAGCAGGCGGTGGAATGCACGGTTCCGCGCTTCCAGTGCGGAGCCTTCGAGCTGGGTGAGCTTGCGGAACGCGTCCTCCAGCGCCGCGCGCGGCAATTCCGCGTTCAGGCGGTCGAGGGCGTCCCGCAGTCGTTGTTCCAAGACGACTTCGGTGTATTCCGCCCGCTCCGCACCTTCCGTTTGGGGCGCGATGTCCGGGCCGTGGGCCACCGTCCAGCCGAGGCCCGCGAGCCATTCCAGGGCGGCAGCTTCGACATCGGACTCGGTGAGGTGGGTCAGGGGGAGGACTCCTCCACGAAGTACAATAGGTGGGCCGCCTTCTCCTCGCGTCTGCGGTAGAGCGGTTCACCAAACATCGTCTGCTCGATGCTACCGAGAAGGCCCTTCAAGGCGTCGCCCCGCAGGTTTCCGAAGAGAGGTGAAGCCTCTCCCCTGTTCATCAACTCGCGCTTGAATAAGCTGATCGTCGCAACCGTACCGCCGTATTCGAGTGCGTGCGCGGATGGCCGGTTGTCGAGGGGCGGTGCCAACCGATCCTCGTCGTATTCGAGGAGCAGGCGCCACGTTTCGGCGGATCTTGCGATAACGTCAAGCACGGCGCCGCCGGTGTCATCCACCAACTCTTGGCTCCTTCATGTCTCCCTCTCTTCAATCATGATTGCGGGTGTCCCCTCCCACAGCTCCCCCATCCTCGCTACGGTGCTCCCCGCCACCGTTCGCGAGACGCTGCTTCCGCTGCTGGACTCGGTGGGTAGGTCAAGACAAAGTGGGTAGAGCCGAGCCCGGCGATAGGGTGGTCTGCATGTTCTCCCTGAGGACCGCCGGCGGCACGATCGGTACGGAGAACAATCGCGCGAGGACCAGGATATCAGCGTCACGGGTAACCAGGGCGTCAGCACCCCCGACGAGTGCCAGTTCCAGGAAGGGTCTGTCGAGAGGGTCACGGCATTCCGGCACGACGGGCGGCGGAGCGGGAACGGCAACGCTCTCGCAGAAAGGCAAGTAGTCGTCGAGCAGGTCCCGCTGGTCGGCGGCGCCCAGGGTGAACTTGGGATAATCGAGCACGCAGACCAGCTCGGTCGTGGTCTGACGACTCGCTAGCGGGACCGCGTTTCCGGAGCGCAAAGCGGCTTTTAGCCATCGGACGGGTCCGCCATGGAACAGCAATGCCGATACCAGAACGTTCGTATCAAGAACGACACGAACCGGTTTCATCCATCTCGCCGGGCCCAGGCCACGGCGTCTGTCACGTCCGTCTCGGAGAGCCCGAGTTCGCGAGCTTTGCGCGTACGCCATCCGCTCGGTTGATCCGCACTGGCGTAAGCATGATTCGGCCGTGTTCGACCGTCACATCGAAATATTCGGTGGGGTGCACCGCGGCGGTGACCTTCTTGGGCAGCGTCAGCTGGTTCTTGGTTGTCAGCTTGGCGAGCACGGGCATCCCTTCGCATTTCAGGGGCAATGTAAGGAAACAATATATCCTTGCCATCGAATCCGAAACGTAGGGGATCTCGAGACCTGCCAGAGCGAGCGGCGGCCAGCCAGACGCGGCCTTGTACAGTACCTTCTGTCTTACGGGTGACATCTGATTCGTGGGTCGCTGTCCTGCCGATGCTGTCGGTGGCCTCTCAGCGTCCAGCGAGCTATTCCAAAGCTGCGGCCAGCACGGTGGCGCGGTCATCTGCTCGAACTGAAGATGCCAGCGGTGTACGCGCCATGGGCTGGCCCGAATGACTTGGTACTGACCCGACGCCGGTCGGTGCGTTTGGAGAGCCCGACGACTCTTCAGCGGTGTACGCCGATATGACGCAATCAAGCGATCGTCTTGCCCATGGCCTCAAGCGAGAACCATCGCCGCGATTCGGAAGTGAGCAAGGGCGCACTGCGCTCTCTGCTCGGGAGCAGGAGACCGTGAGCGGCCTGAGGCAGCTGGATCCGAAGCTTGCGGGTCTCTATGAACTCGGGCTGATGCTAGCCGACGAGATCGAGCGGCCCGGACACGAACATGTGGTTGCTTTCATCGGGCGTGAGTTGTCCCGGGGCGTGATCCGACACTTCCAGGACGAAATCGACGAATCCGCACAGGACGCCGGATGCTCACCCGATGGCGAGACGAACCGGTCGAGAATCGCCGCTGCCTTGAAGCTGCCCGAGGATGATGTCCGCGTTGCGCAGTGGTCAAGCATGCCACAGAAGTTCGCTGGTTGGGAGAAATACCGGGCTGGAACGCCTTTGCCCTACGATGTCCGAGAGGGCTTTGACCGGTTTTCCCAAATGCTCTACGGGCTGGTCGCGCCGTACTACGCCACCGAGACGGAACTCAGAGCCCTTCTCGCTGTGGAGCTTCCGGCAAGCGAGCATGTACGTCAGCTTCGGAATCTTCAGCTTCGCTCTGGGCAGAGAACGTTCTTCTTCGAACGCTTGAAGGATGCCCGGTGGATTGCGCTCCTGTCGCGAGAAGGCTTCTTCGCCAATCCACCTGGCATACGAAAGCCCCGTGGCGCCTCTTGGCGTCCGCGGCGGTGGCCTGAGGGCAGCTACCTCGTCCGAGTTGCCTCGGAGGCACCCACGGAGGTGGAACGGGTGCTGGTCGATCTTCCGGATACGAACGACAATCCTGTGGTGTGGAGTTACGTCGCCAAGGCGGCATCAGAGCTGCCCGTCGAGTCGGCGGTGTGCGTCGTTCCAAAGATCAAGCAAGCGCTAAAGTCCGTGCTGCCGTGGGTTCAGCTGGCGGAGAGTGTGACAGTGTTCATCGAGCGTCTCGCTGCTTCAGGACGCCCGGAGGTTTTTGAGCTGGCGGAGTACCTTCTCTACGTCGCGGGGCCACTTCGTGCCGAGAAGGCAGATTCAGCCGTTTGGCATCGGACGAGTTGGGTCGTTCCTCGTCTTGGTGGAGGAGACTGGCACGACATCGTTCACCGGCTGATCGCCGCCCTCGAAGGAGTCGACCCAGAGAGTACGCTCTGCCTCCTCCTTAGAAAGGTCGATCGGGTCCAGAAGCTGGTGGATGATCTGACAGCAGGAACCGACCAGTTTATCCCCGCCAGGGTCGCGACATCGTTGGCGGCGTCGTTCGATCCAGGGGACGACGATCGTGCCAACGCCGATGTCGTCACGAAGCTCGGCCGAGGCACCATCAGCGTGGCTCGACGGTTGGCGGCCAGCGGTAGCCAGGAAGCGGCGACGGTCTTCGCTCTCGTCAAGAATGGAGAAGGACATTTCTCTGAGGACCTTCGGCGTCGTGTTTTGAGGACGGCTGGGCACTTCCTTCCACACCAACTCGATCAGTTTCTCCTGTCGGAAGAGTCTCGTGACCCCGGGTGGCCCGCCACCGAGGTTGCCGCCCTGCTTCGGTCCCAATTCAGAAACGCTTCGGCACCCGCTCGCCGGGCGTACGCTGCTGCAGTGGAGGTGGGACCTGACCGCGACGGGCTTCGAGACCGGATGGGCGTGGGGTCACCGGGTACGGTGGAGCTACGGGTTCAGCGGTGGCAACGACGAATCCTGACGTTCTTCCACGACGATATCCCCGACGAACTCCGCGATCTGGCGAGTCGTCTCGGGCTCGAAGGCGTGACTCCGTCGAGGCGCGAGCAGCAGATGGCTGAGCGAGGGATGTTTCTCGACGACGGAGAAGAAGACGTTTGGCTCGGTCCGGTGCCTAGCTTGGCAGGCTGGAGTGCGGAAGAAGTCGTGGCGCTGCTGCGCGAGGACGGGGCCGTGGACCACATCCCTCTACGGGATTATGGGAAGGCGCATCCCGCGGAGGGAGTAAATGTTCTGGCCAAGTGTGCAGCGGATGACATTCCGGTCGCTAGAGTTGATGGCGTGCTTGCTGGAGCCGCCGACGCTGTCGAATCTGGAGCGGACCTCGACTGGGCATTGATCTTGAAGAGTATCAAGCTGATCCTGCGACAGATTGCGGGGCGGGCCCCAAGTCCGGTCCACCCGACCAAATGGCGCGGCGTCTGGGACTACAGCGCAAGGCTTATCCGCCAAGGGTGCGCAAGAGACGCGATCCCAGCAGAATACGCGCACGATGTATGGGATGCGCTAGGGGAGGCTGCGACTCTACTCACCACGCGGCCGGATCCGACCCAGACGGAGCGCACGCATCTCGATCAAGTGCTGCTCGCTGCGCTCAACGATGGTGCGGGCACTGTCCCAAGTGGCGTGGTAGCCGCGGGGCTGTGGCAATACCGATTCTGTCTAGAGAATCATGAAACGGCATCCGAAGAAGAAAGGGCGGTGGCCCGTGCAGTCGTGCAAAGGCGTGTGGTACCGATTTTGGATAGGCTCCTCGACGCTGACGAGCTGACCCGGCCAGTCTCGAGCGCCGTGCTCGGCCAACAGTTGCCGTGGCTCTTGCTGTTAGCACCGCGGTGGGTTGACCGGAATATTGAGCGTCTCTTTGGAGGCGGTCTTGAAGACCCGATCACGAGACCGGCCTGGACGGCATACATTGGCGGGCGTGCGGTCTATCGTGATGCCTTTGATCTCTTGCGGGCCTGGTACGCAAGCGCGGCCAATGACGCCGCGAAATGGAAATCCGCATTGGAAGGAAGAGCCCAACGTCCAACGGAGGTCAGCGAGTGGTTTGCTCGCCATCTGCTGGCCGCGTTCCTCCATGGGTGGATTCGACTCGGAGATGACGACGAGCTTCTTGAGACCGCCTACGCCAATCTGGCACCATCCGACTGGAGGCCTTCCTATCACAGTATCTGTCGCGATTTGCAGGGCGGCGACGGCACCGAGTCTCCGGCGGCCATCATCATCGAGCGGTTGGGCAGGTTATGGCGGTGGCGAGTGAAGGAGCTCCAGCAAGGTGGTACGGAGGCAGCTCAACGGGAGGAAGGTAAGATCCTCGGTTACTTTCTTCGAACACCGCAAATCCCAGCTGAGACCCTGTTGCAGCTCGGTCCGGATACTGCGCGGCTTGCGGACGGGTTGATCGAACTGAATTGGGGACTGATGCTTGAATTGGCACAGTCACACGCCGAAGGTACTTTTGAAATCGTAGAGCCGGTCTTGGTGGGTAATCTCCGCAATGAAGCCGATGGCTACGTGCCGGTAGAGCAAGCCAAGCTCTTTCTCGGACTGGTTCTCCAGGCCGCGGAACGGGACGTTCAAGATCGCGTGCGCGCCCTGATCAACCTACTTGGTGAGCGTGGGTATCGGGACTTCAAGGACTTGCTCGCCCGATCATTCGACGATACGCCGGCAGCGGGTGGCGACTCGGACGCTGGCAGGGCAATAGGGTAGCAGAAAACCGTCGGCGCGCCAGAAGCCTCGACTCTCCATGTGGGTGTCACCACGAGATTTTCCCGCGAGGTCGCCACGTCTGTACCTGCATCTCTCCCCCAAAACTCTCTATGCTGCCTTCAGGAGTCGCTCCAACTGATCCGGCCTCGACCAACGAGCGACCCTGGAGCACTGCTCGACCATGGCGTAATCCATCTCCTGCCATACATCTCCGATGTCATCGAAGAGCGATACGAACAGGAACCCGTTCGGCTCTGCACGTAGGTGACTCAGGTCGGTACACCCGGCCAAGACATGCTCGGCAATGCGACGCGCCCCACTACGCGAACCGGTACTCAGCAAGAAGATCAGCGAGGAGCGATTGGGAGTGACCGTCTGGAAGTCGATGGTCCACTGCCGACCCGATCGTCCCTGCCCTGCGACGGACCGCTCGAAAGCGATTCCCTTCTCTATGAACCACTCATCCACCTCGTCGGCAATCGTCTCCGCAGCTCGGGTGCGAAGCGTATACCAAAGGTCCGACACCCGCACCGCGGCTTGGCCGAGACGAAGCACGACCTCCCCGAGCGTATCCGTCTTCTTCGCACTCAACGTCAGCTGCCCACGGTTGAGCTTCACTCCCAACGTCTGGCAGGTGTCCTGAATCATGCGGTTCTGCTTAGGTGACCTACGGAGGCTTGCCGATTGCATCCGCAGCCAACCTAGGCTCTCTCCGAAGTCGGTCACTTGATACTGCCCCTCGTGCCCGGTGACAAACAGGTCCACAAGTCCTCCGTCCGGGAACATCAGCGGCGTGCGGATGCGTACACTCCCTCGGGGAGCGGGAGAACACTCGAACAACTCCGGCAGAGATTCTCCGAGAGAAGCGCAGAGTTCCTCTGAGTTCATAGCGGAAGTTCCTCCTGAATTGGGGGCGGGGACGTGTGCCCCGCATGAGTGATTCGCGCCTCCCGGCAGAACTGCTTCCACACTTCAACCGGTTTGTCCCAGGAGTCGCTGATGTCCGTGGGGACATAGGCCTCTTTGTCGCGAAACCCGATCCGCCATCGGTGCTTGTGCTTGTCTCCTACCCTCGTTCCGTCGGGGTTGCGGTGATCCGCCCCAAGATCGAGGCCATAGATCCGCCCGGCTACCCGATGGATCAAGTTGAAGGAGAGTTTCCCCGCCGCAGGATTGTAGCGGCCGACGAGAATTAGCGGATATGCCTGTTCTGAATCGACTTCCACCCGAAAAACGCGTGCCGGCGAGTGATCTTCATCGTCGGTCCATTCGACATCGGAGGAGATCTGCTTCGTTCGGTCCATCAGGATTGCCTCAAACTCGTTCTGGCCGATGGTCATGCGATGGCCCCCACCAACTTCTGGACATGGGGAATACGAATGTCTCCAGAAATGAGCTTAGGGAGGAGCGTGTCGCGGAGGGCGGCGAGGATGCGGGACGCCTCAACGTTCGATCTGATTCGCGCGTCTAGGCTGCCAGCCATGGCGTCAAACGCATCAACGACGCGGAGATCGGGCTCCGTCACCTTCAAGGCTTCGAATTGACCCTTGTTGATGGCACCGAATACCGTTCCGGTGTGCTCGTATGCCACCAGCTGTCGCCACAACGCCCAAGCCGAATGGTATGTGTATGAGCTGGAGCCAGAATTATGTCTCAGTGCCGCCACGCCGCGTCCGATACAACACCGTTCCCAAGCCAAGTTGATGTCTCCCACGGGTGCCCGGACGCTGACTAGAGTATCTTCTGGATATGCAACGCGACTCGGCCGGGAGCAGAATCGCTGCTTCTTGGGATAGCGAAAGCCAAACTCCGATCGGCCTTGAAAGAACGGCAAGCCTTCGCCACGGTCGTTGTAAGTACTGCCAGGGGGCGATTGTCCCATCGTCAGACTCATACAATCCTTCAACGTCTTCGCCTCCCACCCCTCTGGGATCTCCTCCATTTCCGAGTCCACCAACCGGTCGGGGAACAGGTTGGCGATGTCCTCGGGCAAGCCCGTGTCACGGCCCGCCATTTTGGCCCGGACCGGCTCAAAATTGACGAACCAGGACTTGAACAGTGCCCTCGCCATGGCCTCGAGCGTCTCGTTTATCCGTCGGTTCAGTCCGATCTTGTCGTCTAGAGTGCCGAGAACGTGGGCGATGGCACGTTGCTCGGGCAGGGGAGGAAAGGCAAACTGCAGAGATCGTATCACCTTGCCACTGAGGTTCTGTTGTGCGGCACCCGTCGCCAGGTCTCGTATCTGTGGCCGTGCGTGCAAGAGACTGTAGAACAAGTACCGATAGTCCGCCTGCTCCGGATCGACCATCATCGCACAGCAGGCTTGGTTGCAGGTCATCGGCCGTCGCAAGATGCCAAGTCGTCCAACGGTGGCACCATACATGGCCATCAGAATCGTCTTCGCAGGCAAGACTCTGGCCGAGCACGAAGCTATTGCCGCTTCGGTAATGTGCTCTTCAGAGTCGTCTAGCCAACCATCCTGTAACTCCTGCGTCTTGAGCCACGGCCAAAGCCCATTATCGAAAAAGGAGGCGTTGCGTCGGCTTGGCGTACCCCCGCTAGTGACACCCAGACAAACCTCGCCGACAGACTTAACTCTTACCCGACGACTGCTGAAGGCATTCTTGCCATTGGAGAGCACCACGTGCCCTCGCTTGATCCTGATCTCGCGTCGAAATTCCTCCGGCACGCGCGCCCAGTCCCGGGCCTCCACGAGGAAGGGGATATTCGACTCGCGAAGGGCTTCCTCGAAGTCTGTTAGTTGATCCATCGGGATCTTCTCCAACCACGGACCGCGTAACACCAGATCAAGGTCACTGCCGCCGTGGCTGCGGCCGGTCACGCGGCTGCCGTAGGCCCATACCTCGACATCCGGCAGGTGTTCCCGCAGAAGCTCCTCCAGCATCCGCCGGTGTCTCGGTTGCAGGTGGAGCTGGTCAGTCATCGTTTCCTGCGTCGATCACGTCAGCCAGGGCTTTCGCGTCCTGGATGAAGGCTGGAAGCAGCCTGAGAGTGGCCTCCGCGAAATGCTCACCGTAGTCGTGCGTCGTGCGGTTGCGGTGGTCACGGTACCTCAGCCATCGCTCGACGGCCTCCAGAGTGATCAAGCCGTGGCGACCCGCGTGGCGAAACAAGTCCTTGAGGTGGAGGCGGTCGGCCTGACGGTTGCTGGCGAAGAAGGCCGCCAGCCGTTTGCGCAGCAACTTGCCGGACTGTTCGAGAACGAGCTCGAACTCTTTGACGCAGGCGGCCCGGTAGATGTCGTACAGGGGATCATCGGTGTCACCGTGTTCACCGACTCCGTCCAGGGCGTGCTCCAGCGTGCGGATGCAGCGACGGAGAAAGGTCGTGTTGATCCTCACGCCCACGGACCTTCACCTCGGTGCCATTCGAAGGTGGAGACGGCCTTCGAATGCGAAGGGAGCGTCAGGTCGTAGATGCGGGTGAGGGCGCGGGCGTATCTGAAGACGGCATCGGAGAGACCGTTGACGGGAGCATCTACGCAGAAGGTGCTTCGCTCCTGGGAGACTCGTTCCTCAGCCAGAATCCGCTCGACACGCAGCCCGCGGCTTCCGGCGAGGAAGACGTCAAGATCGTGGTCGTAGCTGATCCGCATGAGCGTCTCCCTTGTCCGATAGCCGGAGGCCAGCGGGCGTTCCCGACAGGTGAATGGGAAAGCGATCCCCGTCGGGGAACTCGAAGGCCGTCGCAAGCATGAGCCTGCCGTCTGGACGCCACTCCACGCGGACGGCCGTGCAAAGCTGGTCGCCTAGCCGCCGTTGGAGCTCGTCAGGATTGCTGGTCATCGAACAGACTCGGTCGATCGGTTTCTGCATGTAACCCAGACAGGCTGAAGCCCCGGATCCGGCGTCACCGCGGCTCGCCGAATCCCAGAGCTTCGAGATTGGTGGCGATGACGGCATCGAGTCGCGCCGCCTCGGCCTGCTGCTCGCGAAGCTCCGCCACCAAACGCGTCATCTTGTCCTCGAACGGTTCTCCATCGTCCTCCTGAGGTTCGGCACCGACGTAGCGCCCCGGAGTGAGGACATTGCCGTGCTTGCGCAGCTCGGCCAACGGGACGCTCCGGCAGAACCCGGCCACATCGGCGTAACCGTCTTCGCCCAATCTCCAGGCGTGATAGGTGTCCGCGATCCGCGCGATCTCCTCGCTGGTCAGTTCGCGATGAGTCCTGTCCACCATACGCCCGAGCTTTCTGGCATCGATGAACAGAACCTTCCCCTGCCGCCGTCGTCCGCGCGCCAGGAACCACAGGCAGACAGGTATCTGGGTCGAATAGAAGAGCTGCCCGGGTAACGCGACCATGCAGTCAACGAGATCCGCTTCGATCAAGTTCTTCCGAATCTCGCCTTCGCCGGACTGCATCGACGACATCGACCCGTTGGCCAGTACGATCCCCGCCACACCCTCCGGAGTGAGGTGATGGACCATGTGTTGAACCCAAGCGAAGTTCGCGTTGCCCTTCGGCGGATCCCCGTAGATCCAGCGCTTATCCCCGGCCAGCCGCTCTCCGCCCCAGTCCTTCACGTTGAACGGTGGATTGGCGAGGATGAAGTCGGCCTTGAGGTCCGGAAACCGGTCGTCGTGGAAGGTGTCGCCGTGCGCGATCTGCCCTCCGATACCGCGAATCGCGAGGTTCATCTTGGCGAGCCGCCAGGTCGTGTAGTTCGATTCCTGGCCGTAAATCGAAATGTCGCCCCTCGATAGTCCACCGTTCCCGTTGCCGGTGGCGAGGGCCCGAATGAACTCTACCGACTGAACGAACATGCCGGCCGAGCCGCAGCACGGATCGTAGACCCTCCCCCGGTACGGCTCCAACATTTCCACAAGCAGCCGGACAACGCTGCGAGCGGTGTAGAACTCGCCGCCCCGCTTGCCTTCGGCGCTGGCGAACTGCGACAAAAAGTACTCGTACACCCTTCCGAGTACGTCCCGAGAACGCGCCTCGGCATCTCCGACCCGAATATTGCCGACCATGTCGATCAGTTGGCCGAGACGCTGTTTGTCCAGGACGGGCCGAGCGTAGTCCCTGGGCAACACGCCCTTCAGCACCGGATTGTCTCGCTCGATCGCGGCCATAGCCCGATCCACCGTCTGGCCGATGGTCGGCTGCCGTGCCGCGGCCTTTAGGAGGTCCCACCGGGCTTCCTGCGGTACCCAGAAGATGTTCTTGGCGATGTATTCGTCGCGGTCTTCGGCCGCCTCTTCCCCCCACTTGGCGAGCACCGTCGCACGGCGCTCCTCGAAGGCGTCGGAGATGTACTTGAGGAAGATAAGGCCCAACACGACATGCTTGTACTCGGCGGCGTCCATCGAGCCCCGGAGCTGATTGGCCATCGCCCACAGCTCGGCCTCATAGCCGGTCGTAGCGCCGCTGTTTTTCCGCTTCTTTGCCACCCTGGTCACCGCTCTCGTTTGTCCCGTCCGCCGGGATCGTGTGACTGGAGCTAAGGGTACGATAGGATATGGGTCGCTGTATCACTCCGCTAACACTACGACGGTTGGACGCCTGTAGCTCAGCGCACGCCTGAAAGCATGGCTAGAAATGTGCCGAGCCAGATATGTTTTCCTGCGTTGGTGGCCAGATGTTCCTCGCCCGAACGGAGGAAACAGATAAACTTCACCGTAAGGTAGGAGAGCTTGGTCAGCGGCAAACCGTTGCAGGCCCGTCTCGAATCTGTGATTGCAGGCGAGACAGCGTTCGACGAGTTCACCAGGGGCCTTTACAGCACTGACGCCTCGATCTATCAGGTCACTCCACGGGGTGTTGTGTTTCCGCGATCTGCTCGCGACGTGCGGCGGTGCATCGAGATTGCATCTGCCGCCGGAGAGGCGGTCATAGCGAGGGGTGCTGGAACCTCCCAAAGCGGACAGTCCATCGGCACCGGCATCGTCCTCGATACCAGCCGCCACCTGAACCGGATCCTCGATCTGGACCCCACCCGCCGCCGCGTCACCGTCGAACCAGGAATCGTCCTCGACGACCTGAACCGATTCCTCCGCCCCTACGGGCTGTTTTTTCCAATCGATGTTGCCACCTCTAACCGCGCCACGATCGGCGGTATGGCCGGGAACAACAGTGCTGGAGCACGTTCGATCCGGTATGGACACATGGTGGAGCATGTCCGAGGAATCCAGGCGATCCTGCCAGATGCGTCTGAAGCCTGGTTTGCAGGGGCCGAATCCGGCAAAGCGCCACGTCGTCTGGAACAACGCATCAGGGCCATCTACGAGCAGGAGAAAGGCGAACTGGCGCGCCGAGTCCCAAAGGTGCCGCGCCACGTGGCAGGGTACGCGCTCCACCGACTCGCCAAGCCTGATCGGGGGTTGAGCGATCTCTTGGTGGGTTCGGAGGGGACTCTGGCTTTTTTCACGCAGCTGGAACTCGAGGTACAGCCCATCCCCACCTTCAGAGCGCTGGGCGTATGCAGCTTTGCCTCTACGAGGGATGCCTTGAGCGCTGTCCCCGGGATCGTGGAGCTCAATCCGACGGCAGTGGAACTCGTCGATGGCCAGATCCTCGGCCTCGCAGCGCAGATACCCAGCTTCGAGAAAGTCATTCGATCCCTCGTCCATCTCGGCAAGCCGGGATCCCGGGATATCCTGGTAGTGGAGTTCGCGAGCGACGATCCGGGAGTGATCCAAACCGGACTCATGGCTCTCGAGGCCCAGGTGGGACATGTCTCGAGGGCAGAATCGGAATCGCTGATGGAGCGCATCTGGGGCCTCCGAAAGGCGGGCCTCAGCATCTCGATGTCCCAACCGGTGGCCAGAAAACCGCTCGCGTTTATCGAGGATTGTTCAATCCCGCTCCATCGCCTCGCAGAGTGGTACGACGGACTCACAAAGATTCTCGATAACCACGGTACCCATGCAGTCTGGTATGCGCACGCTTCGGTAGGGTGCCTGCATGTCCGCCCGGCTCTTGACCTACGAAGTGAGGATGACAGGGGCCTTCTGAAGGCGATTGCCGACGATGCATTCAAGCTCGCGGCTGATCTCGGGGGCTCGTTTTCAGGCGAACACGGCGATGGGTGGATCCGATCCGAGTTCATCGAACCGATGCTTGGCCCCAGGTTGACGGCCGCCTTCCGACGGGTGAAGGATGCGTTCGACCCGGACCACCGACTCAACCCCGGCAAGATCGTCGATCCTCCATCAATGAACGATCCGGAATTGGTCCGGGCCCGCCATAGCCTCAAAGCGGTACGCCTTGCCACCTCCCTTAACTGGTCCAGCGCGGGCGGATTCGGTGCCGCAGTCGACATGTGCAACAACAATGCGACCTGTCGCAAGCAAAGTACGGGCACCATGTGTCCTTCCTACCGCGCAACCAGAGACGAGAGACACTCCACCCGCGGACGAGCCAACGCGTTGCGACTCGCCCTCTCGGGGCAGCTGGGATCGAACCCGTGGAGCCGACCCGAACTTCACGAGGCCCTGGATCTCTGTCTCGGTTGCAAAGCCTGTCGACGCGAGTGCCCCACTGGCGTCGATATGGCTCGAATGAAGATCGAGTACGCACAGCAGCTTCGGAAGCACCGCCCACTCTCTCCGCGGGAAGGGCTCCTGGCGTGGCTACCGCGTTATGCACCGCTCGCAGCGCGCGCCAGGCCACTCGTTAATCTACGAAACAACGTTCCCGCCCTCGCGGCCTTCGGGGAAAGATTCTTAGGCCTCGCCAGCAATCGTTCGATCCCTCGCTGGGAACGTCCATTCCGGGATTCCGCTCTGCCCGTTGACCCCACATCAAAGTTGGACGCTGCATCTGCGGCAAAATCGCATGGCGGCAAAGTCGCGGTTCTCTTCGTGGACACCTTCACGCGCTACATGGAGCCGGCCCATGCACACGCGATGTGCCGTATCGCCAAGCACGCCGGCTACACGCTCCACACCCCTTCAACCGACGGCCGATCGCTATGTTGCGGACGCACATTTCTGAACGCCGGTCTAATCGCCGAGGCACGGCGGGAGCTCGCCAGAACGGCTGAAGCATTGGCACCGGCCGCCTCAGCAGGAATCCCTATCGTGGGGCTGGAACCATCTTGCCTACTCACCCTCCGAGACGAGCTCCCTGCCCTCCTCCCGGGACGGAGCTCCGAACAAGTCGCGAGTCAGTCGCGTCTCCTAACGGAATGGATCCTGGAGGAGGATATCCTGCCCACACTGAATCTCGAACCGCTCCCCGTGTCAGCGGTTCATGTGCATGGCCACTGCCACGAAAAAGCCTTTGGCGCGTGGGACTCATCCCTCGATGTGCTGAATGCGATTCCCGCCTTGGACGTGCATCCAATCCCGGCCGGGTGCTGTGGTATGGCGGGCTCCTTCGGTTATGAACAGGAACACGCAGCAATCTCCAAGCGAGTGTGGGACCTTGCGTTGGCCCCGGCCATCGCCGAGGTTCCGGCGGCCGCCTGGGTCGTCGCCAACGGCACCAGTTGCCGCCATCAGATCGCAGATTTTTCGCAGGTACAGGCCCGGCACATTGCTACGGTTCTCGAGGAAGCGCTGGCCGAGTGAGTGGGGGGTCGGCTACGGATCTGTCCGGATGGAATCCAACTTGTCCTTCACGGATGAGGGTACCGGAGCGGACCTCCACACCCTAGTTCCGTGTTCACGGCGAGCAAACACCTTGACCCACGAGGCACTGGCCACCGGCCGTTGCCCCCGCTCATCCTCCGAAGTGGTACATTCCGCCTCGTATTTGACCGACGAGCGCCCAATGCGACGAACCCTTAGCTGCACCCGGACCACTTCCCCAAAGTACACGGGGCCCGAGAAATCGCACTGGACCTGGACCCATGGAATGCCGTGGACGGATTCCTCTTGCCATTCGAATCCGGAAAAGCCAAGGGAGCGATATAACGCGTGTTCGGCCTCCTCCATATACCGCAGGAGAGCAGTGAAATGGACCAAGCCGGCAGCGTCCGTATCCGCGAATTCCACTCTTCTATCGTATTGAAACACGGTCATCACTCGACGTAAAAGACAAAGTCATAGAGCATCAGGTGGACATCCGAACGCAACATCTAACCATCCGGAGACGGGTCAGGTACGCTCTCCTTGAGCCTACAGACGGCCCCGTCACCGAGGTATGGTTCGTTCTACACGGGTACAATCAACTCGCTCACCGCTTCATCCACTATTTTGAGGGTTTGCGAGGACCGGGCAGGTGCATTGTGGCTCCCGAAGGCCTGCACCGCCATTACCTCGGACCCGACAATGAGCGCGTTGGAGCTTCGTGGATGACCAAGGAGGACCGCCAGACGGACATCGGAGATTACGTCACCTATCTCGACACACTTTACGGTCAATTCGTCCAGACACGGTCGGCCAAGGCCATCGTGCTCGGGTTTTCGCAGGGTGTGCACACGGCATGTCGGTGGATCGCTTTCGGGCAAGCGGCGTTTACGAAAGCTGTCCTATGGGGCGCAGATCCTCCGTCGGACCTCGACCTCCGAGCTCATCGCGAAGTGTTCAGCGCCTCGGACCTCCACTTTGTTGCAGGCCGAGACGACGAGTGGTTGCAGGGTTCCCGCCTACGGGCGGCGCACGAACGGCTCCATGAAGCCGGCATCCCTTTCACACCGGTAGAGTTCCCTGGTGGGCACCGCATGGATCGATCGACCCTCAAGACTTTGGCGGGTTTTCGATGATATCCACGCGGGAGCGGGCCTTTGTCACAATTCCTTTGCCAGAATCGTTTAGAGTGTGGATAGCATTGCCTCGCGTTCTCGCTGTTCACCCCGGTAGGAGCCGGAGTCTGTGATGGACCTCGAGGCGATCTTCAGCGAGTTGCACCGGCCGATATTCCGTTATGTGAACGGTTTGGTGCAAGACGAGGATGTCGCCGCAGATATCGTTCAAGAAGCGTTTTTGCGGTTGTGGCGTAATCCTTTGCCGAAGGAGCAGGCGCGTCCTTGGTTGCTGAAGGTTGCAACGAATCTGGTTCGGGATGACATAAGGACCAAAAAACGTTATGCAGCACGGATCAGGAACAGTAAAGCACAAACGGAGTGGCAACCCAGTGTTGTCGACGCTCCCGACCGTGCATTTGCGAGATCTGAACGGGTCAAAGCGGTTCAAGAGGCATTGGAACTTCTTCCCGAGAGAGACCGGCAGTTGCTGATGATGCGTCACGAAGGGTTTTCATACGCGGAAATCGCGGCCGCTGTGGATGTAAAACCAGGGTCTGTCGGAACACTCTTGGCAAGGGCCTTGAAGCGTTTCGCAAAGGCGATCGATCCTGAGATTATGAAGGACGGGGCGGATGATGTGTGAGGGGCTCATGGAACGTCAGGTAGGAGAACACGTTCAGTGGCTAAGAACGCACAAAAAGACCTGAGCGTATCACATCCCGGCGAGGATTTGCTCCTAGCAAACCTCGATGGCGAATTGTCTGCAGATGAGCGGCAATTCGTTTCACTCCATCTCGAGCAGTGCGAGCTTTGTCGAGAGAGACGAGATCAAATGACGTTTCTCTCGAAGCGCGTCGAGGCAGCTCTCGACGAGGTGCTCAGCCCCAGTCCATGGGAAGAGATGCCGCCGGCTCTGCGAGAGGCAGCTGACTCCCATGCGCCTTCCATCAAGCGCGCACCAGCCGCGCGATGGGGTATCATGGCCCTCGGGAGGCGGTCGCTCGCAACAGCTGCCGCCGCGACTCTCGTTATGGGCGGAGCGGCCTACGGCATTCCTGGATCGCCCGTCAAAGGCTGGGTCGACGGCGGAGTCAATGCCGTTGCCAAGATGTTGAACATCGGACGCACTCCGGCGGTTCCCATGGTTGCAGTCGCTCCGAAGGACGGCACCGTGAAGATCTCGTTCACCCAACCGAAACCTGATCTTCATTTGAGGGTATCACTGGTTCGGGAGGCCGAGGCAACAGTGACCGGAGATGGTCATTTTCTGGTTGAGCAGGGCCATATTCTGATTGACGGTCCCGGCGGAGAAGTTATTATTGAGTTGCCACGGGCAGCGACAGAAGCTGCTGTGCTGGTGGGTGGAGTTGAGGTTGCTCGGTTCGATGGTGAAGAGCTCCGGGCGACTCGGGGAGCTCGATCAATGCCGATTGAGGTGACGATCGACGACTAACGGCAACACAAAAAAGGAGTGGCCAGCGTGCGAGCCCTGAGGCCAAATGCATGCATACGCCGCTTTGGTTGCCGGGCTATCCGCTTTTTCCTGGTTTGCTGCTCGCCGGCACTCCTTGCACTTCCCGAACCGGTGCTCGGTCAATCATCCGGCGCGGATTCACAGGCGGATACAGCACCCAAGGGTGTCGTTCACGGACAGGTACTCGCCGCCGAATCACGACTGCCCATCTCGCGCGCGGTCGTGGAGATCCGACAGGGAGGCAGACCCCTTGTCTTGTTGACGGACGAGAACGGCCGATACCGGGCCGCCGGTCTAGGAGAGGGACCCGTCGCGGTGAGGGCGGAGGCGCTCGGACGGGCCGCCCTGCGACTGACCATTATGGTGCCGGCGGGGCACGGGCAGGAACTCGACCTCACACTCGAGCGGAAGCCCGTCGTGATGCCGGAACTCTTTGCGGAGCATCGGGCTTATTTGGAGATCCCCGGCTTGATCCGCGAAGGATTCCGCCAGGAGGGCGAAACGGAGATCAATGCACTCGCTGCAACTCCGGGCGTAGCGGAGTGGGCCCTGGGTCAAAGGGGCAACACGGGGGACTCCGGGCACGAGCTGTATGTTCGCGGCGGAGCGACCGACTTCAAAATGGTGACAATAGACGGAGCATCGGTGTATGCCCCGTTCCATCTCAGTGGCCTGATGGACGCCTTCCCCGACGGCGTGCTCGAGAACGCCACTCTCTACACGGGGGGAACGCCTGCGCGTTTAGACGGCGGACTCTTCCATGTGTTGGAGTTGGAGATCAGGAAGGGGGATTCGCGGAAAGTTAGGAGTGCAGGAGCTATTGACCTGCTAAGTGCCACAGTTCGCGTGGAGGGGCCCCTCACCTCCAGAGGGCGCTGGCTCGTTAGTACGAGGAACCTCCACGGACTTGGATCGCCTGTTTCGGCACAACAGAATGGCCTGCCGTTCGCCTACGGAGATGCGCTCGGACGATTCGATTATCGGCTGGGGAATGGCAGCCTGTCTACCACTTGGTTCTGGAACCGGGAGCGAGTGGAGTTGTTGGCTCCTCAACGCGAGCCCGCGGCACCTCACGTCATTGCCTCCGAGTGGGGAAATTTTGCCGGATCCGCAACGTACAAGGGGATGGTAGGCGATGGTTTACTGACCCTGCGGGGCACCCTCGGCCATTTCGCAACAACCGTTCCGATCACCCGAGACGATGGTTTCGCGGGAGTGGCCACGGGCGGTATGGACCGAACGACGGTGGAGGCCACCTACGATTACGATGCGAATCCTGACTTCAAGTGGCAGGTGGGTTGGTCTTGGGACACGCACGAGACGAATCTAGATCAACGAGACGTCTTCGATCATCCGAGCGCGGGCGTACGGGGATTCACGAACTCGACGGCTACCTGGGCAGAAGCCTCTTGGGATATCGGACCCAACATGGACCTCCGTACCGGGTTGCGGGCCAGCTACTTCGCACCCATTGAGGACGTGCGGCTTGCCCCACGGGCAACAGCCACGTGGGCTTCCCAAGAAGGGGCGGAGTTGTGGGTCTCGGCTGGTCGCTTCTACCAGATCGTCCGAGGTCCGGAGTCGGTCCTATCCAGCGACCTCACCGGCCCTTCCATCGGGCGTCTGGATGCTGTTCTGGATCAAGGATTGGATGAGCGACCCATCCTCGGTGTGGCAGGGGCATCCCACCTTGTAGTCGGACTCAACAATAAGATCGCAGACGGGTTTCAGGTCGGTCTCGAAGGCAACTTCAAGGCCTTCCAAGATATCCCGGACTACGGACAACTCTGGTCTTCAGGTGCAGACATCTGGGTACAAGCCACCGAGGGTCCGGTACGAGGGTGGTTTGGGTACTCCTTGAGCTGGGCTTGGTCAAGTCTGCGTTCGGCAAATGAGGTGTTTACGGGGCGACAGTTGTTGAGCCTCGGCTTGTCCACCGAGTTGAGGGGTTTTGATCTTGGCGTGCAGTTAGCGCATGGCGCAGGGCTACCGTTCGCAGTCGCCGACGACGCTACCGGCTCCATTCAGGCAGACGATGGAGCCTCCGAACCTCCGCCGGCCGTACAGAATCAATCGGGAACCCTCGCGGGCAGTTTGAATGTGTCTTATATGAGACTCGACGTGGAGATATCGCGTCGGTGGCTGACGAGGGTGGGTCGTACCCCCACCGTAATTGCTCCGTACTTGAGGTTAATGAACGGGCTCGATGGCAGAGCTGCTCTCTTCTACCAGGGCAGCGAGAATGCGGTGCTAGGCGTGAATGACGGGGTCCCCGTCATTGCCGTCCTCGGCGTGGGGTGGTCCTTCTAGCCAGCGATCCGAACACCTGGGCAAAGGCGGCTCGTGGCCGAGGTTTCCCGTCAGAATCGCAGTTGTCACACCCGGCACACGACGGTGCCGCCTCTCCGAAGTAGCGCGAGATAACAGCACGCCGACACTCGCTGGTACTGAGGTAGTCCACGATTCCCTTCCTCCTCTCCATCGCCGCCACCGAACCATACTCCTCCTTGCGGGATTCGCCTTCCGACGTGCGGTCCCCCGTAGTCACGAGTACGCAGTCAGCATGCTCGCCATCGCGCCCCGCCCTTCCTGCTTCCTGCACGTACTCCTCCAATGAACCCGGGGCCCCGAGGTGAACCACTAACCGCACGTGCGAATGATCGATCCCCATTCCGAAAGCCGTGGTGGCACACACGACTCGCACGCGACCTGCTAGGAATGCCTCCTGAGTGGTACGCCTGCGTTGAAGGGGCAGTTTGGCGTGATAAGACGCACATCGAACCCCGGCGCGGGATAACTCGATAGCGGCTCGAGCACTCAACCCGCGCGTGCGTGCATATACGATAGCGGCCCCGCGGCACGACATGATGAGACGCCGTACGGTACGGAACGCCGAGGAAAGATCGGCTTTGTGTTGGACTGAATACCGCAGGTTACGGCGGTCGCTCGAAGTGAATATCCGGATCGGGTTTCGGAGCCTGAGATGTTCTTCGATGTCTCTGCGAGTTCGCCAGGTGGCCGTTGCCGTGAGCGCTGCCATCGGAGGATCACCGATCGCCCTTCGAGCGTCCCCAATTGCAAGGTACGCTGGACGAAAGTCGTGCCCCCATTGCGATACGCAGTGAGCTTCGTCGACTGCTATCCCAGCTGGGCGGATAGCCCGCAGTCTGTCACGGGTCCGGCGGTTTTCCAACCTCTCGGGGGCCAGGTAAACCAACTCCAAGTCGCCGGCGCGGGCCGCTTCCAGTGCACTCCTCACCAGGTCTCGCGACGTTGCACTTGTCCAACCAAACGCTCGTAGGCCGCGCTTCTCCGCCCCGGCCACTTGATCGTCGATCAGCGAAATGAGAGGGGAGACCACCACGGTCGGTCCGTCGCGCAGCAGGGACGGGATCTGAAAACACACAGACTTTCCGAAACCGGTCGGGAGGACGGCAAGTGTATCCCTCTCCCGAAGCGCTGCCTCCACGACTCGATCCTGCGGCGATCTGAAATCCTCGTACCCGAAGTACGTACGCAGCAAACCTCGGGCCTCGCCGAGGGGGTCGGCGGATAGGCCCAAGGCCGAGCGGTCCCTGGTCAGCCCTGTCGGTCCGCCCCGCGCCTAAGTAGCCAGCCAATTGCGAGCGCGGCAACCAGAATGCCGCAACCTGCCCCAGCTATGAAATCCTGCTCCAGAAAGGCGCCGACAAACCATACGCCGCCACCCACAACTCCAAGGCCCAACTGCACCTTGAGCCAGGGGTCAGACCGGTTGGAAATCGACATTATTCTCTCCCCTTCCCTGCTACGAAGCGACCAATGCCCTCCCTACAATCCTCCGTCATTCTAGCAAGTGCGTTTACCCTGGCTCCGGCCGCAATCGCCCCTTCAAACGCCTGCCCGTCGATTCCGTATAGGAGCCGCTTGGTGAGGGCCAGCGCCGATCCGCTCCGAGTCGCGAGCGTGCGCGCAAATCCATCGACTTCATCTTCGAAGTCGTCGTCCGAAAACACGCGGTTCACCAATCCCAAACGGAGGGCGGTCTCCGCTACGACTATCTCGGCCATCCCAAAGAGCTCGAACGCAGCCTTCTCCCCAATGTTCCTCCGCACGGTAGCCGCAACCATTGCCGGTACGAAGCCCAGACGTACCTCGGGAAATCCGAACCTCGCCGACGACGACGCCAACACCAGGTCGCTTGCCAAGGCGAGGCCGCTCCCACCCCCCAAAGCCTTTCCATGCACCGCTGCTACGATCGGTTTCTCCACACGGCGCATCAAGACGAAGAGCTCACCCAGGTTCTCGGCATCGGCAAGGCTCGCCAGCACACCCTCCTCCATCGCCGCGCTAACCTCGGTCAGATCGGCTCCCGCACAGAAATCGGGTCCTCGTCCCCCGAGGAGGATCAGGCGAACCCTGGTATCCGCTGCCGCAAGGGCCAACGCCTCCTTGAGTTCGGCGACCAGCGCACCAGATAACGCATTTCGCACTTCGGGCTGGTTCAGGTCGATCCGGTTAACTCCGGTCGCCGCGTCTATCTCCACCGCCAAATACTCAAACACTGTCACACAGCTCCACGACTTCTTGGGGAACGTCGATCTCCATGCGCAAAAGTGCTGTCGCGAAGGTCTTTCCTTGCGCGTCCAACATCAGAGACACAGTGCCACCACCTCCTAACGAGTTATGGAGCAGGAAGTTGAGAGCGCCTAGACCGGGAAGCTCGAATCGCTCGACGCCACCGAGACACAGCTCTCCAAAGTGATTCTTCACTCTATCTGCCGTAACATGCTGTTCAATCACGGGATACACAGATGGATGCATACCGATGAGTCCAATATTGACCGTGTCTCCCTTGTCCCCGGAACGGGCAAAGGCCACGCGTCCGAGGCTCACCGTCTGGCTCTTCACAGCTCCACCGTCTCCACTCTAACCGCATCTTCCACGACGTGTCGCGCGATCAGTGCGGGCCAGTAGGCTATCACTTCCTGGACACGGGGACGTCCATCCCCGAACCCGGTCACTGTCGGCGGCCCTGACAGAATCAGTGGAGCAATCTCCCTGGTGAACCGTGAAACAGCCTTCCGGTCCCCTCCCCTTACCCCCACGCGCAGCATCACCTCCGGAGCGTCCGGCGGAGGCGGGCCAGCAAGCGGTCCGTGACATGCGCCCGCCCCAACGTACTCCGTGCGGATCTCGTCAAAATCCAACCCCAGCCAGTCCAACCGACCCCTGAGTATCTGATCAGCCCTCACGGCCTTCTCGTACGCGTCGGGCCATGCGTAGGTGAGTGACCCCACGGCCTTGAAACCTGCGCGGATCGCAATCGAGACCTTCAGGGAGTCCGTCCGCGGTTTTCCAATAGCCCCGCTAACCTTGACTCGATCATCCCCGAGATCCTCCACCCGGAGTCCCGACAGGTCGGCGGTAACATCGGGCGTGATGTAGTTGCTCGGATCACCCATCTCGTAGAGCAGCTGTTCCGATACGGTTTGCCACGTGACCCTTCCACCCAACCCCGGGTGTTTCGTAATGACCAGTCCGCCATCTTGGCTGGCCTCTACAATGGGATACCCCGGTAGAACCAGATCGAGATCACGCCAATCCACGAGTGAGTTGCCACCGGACGCCTGGGCTCCGCATTCGTTGATATGACCCGCCGCAACACCGGCAGCGAGGAGATCCCAGGCCTCCTCCCCCCAACCGAACTCGTGCATTAGCGGAGCATATGTGAGGGCCGTGTCGGTCGAACGGCCGGTGACGACGATGTCGGCGCCCTGACCGAGAGCTGTAACCATCGGCCCCGCACCCATATAGGCATTGGCCGCCACCACCTGCTCTCGTACCTCTTCCAAGGGGGCTCCGGTCTCCATGTTCAGTAGCTCGTGGCCCGCGTCCAACAGGGCATCCAGCCGATCCATCAGATCATCCCCCGTGACCACGGCCACGCGGGGCCGGCGCGGCAGGTCCAGAGGTTCCATTACCAAAGCGAGCGCATCTCGGCATCCCTCCGGGTTCACACCACCCGCGTTGGTGAGGATCTTCACGCCGGAGGTCATTAACTCACCCGCCAGAGACTCGACCAACGCAACGAAATCTCGGGCGTAGCCCTTGTCGGGCGACCTCGCGCGCTGCTTCTGCATGATCGACATGGTGATCTCCGCCAAGTAATCCAACATCAGGTAGTCGGTCGGTCCGTGGCGGATCTGGAGCCCCGGAGCTTCTTGCCAATCACCCCAAAACCCTTGGCCCGAGGCCACCCGAACAACTCTGTCAGTCATATACCTGGCGGCAGCGTGAAGGCACCCAGGTGTGGCCCCGGGTTGTGGAGGGAGCACTCAATGGCAAGAGACAGGGCACCCCGTGTTTCCTCCGGAGCCAGGATAGCGTCCACGTACCCTCGTGCGCCGGCGTATCTGGCGTCCAACTGCTGCTCATAATCCTCCTTTGTTTCCTCTATCGCCGCTGCGACCTCCGGAGGAAGCGGTTCCCCCCGTGCCGCTGATTCCAGTTTACGCCCGAATGCGGCTTGAACAGCCGCCTCACCCTCCATTACAGCCATCCGGCCGGTGGGCCACGTAAAGATGAATCCAGGGTCGAACCCCTGTCCGGCCATCGCATAGTACCCTGCCCCGCTGGCGTGGTTCACCGTGAGGACGATCTTGGGTACTCGCGCAGTAGCCATCGCCTCCACCATGTGCGCGCCCGCCCGGATGATGCCGGCATGTTCGGCTTTCTCCCCCACCATGAACCCACTCACATCCTGCACAAATAAGAGCGGCGTCGCGTGCCGACTACACAGCTCCATGAAGTACGCCACCTTTTCCGCGCTCTCCGGGTACACAATCCCTCCAAAGCGTGGCGGCTTGCCAGCCTCTTGTTTAAACAAGCCGCGCCGGTTGGCGATCACTCCCACCTTGAAGCCATCGAGGTGTCCGGTTCCTGTGAGCATCTCCGGAGCATAATCCGCCTGGAACTCTTCAAACGGACCTTCGTCGAGCATCGTTTCCAACACTGATGACATGTCGAAAGGCTGCCGGTGGTCGGACGGCATTATACGGTAGGCGTCGAGCGCGTCACGGCTTGGTGGGCGCGGCTCCGCGGCCCGGGAGATCGCAACGCCCGGCGAGAGGCCCTTCAGCAGACTCCGAATATTTTCCAGGCAGGCTCCGTCATCGGGCACTCTATAGTGAGCTACGCCGCTGATTTTGTTATGCGTCTCGGCGCCTCCGAGAACTTCGGCCTCAACACGCTGTCCGGTCGCACCGCGCACCAGATGCGGGCCGCCGAGCCCCATGAAGCTGGTACCCTCCACCATGATTATGACGTCCGAGAGCGCGGGCAGGTATGCGCCCCCGGCAATGCACTGGCCCATCACGGCCGCGAGCTGCGGAACCTTCAGGTAGCGCCGCATGATGGAGTTGTAATAGAAGATCCGGCTTGCGCCGTATTGGCCCGGAAAAACGCCCCCTTGGTAGGGGAGATTCACGCCGGCCGAGTCCACCAAATAAACGATCGGCACCCGGCACCGCATTGCGATTTCCTGAGCCCTTAGAATTTTCGTGATCGTTTCCGGCCACCAACTTCCAGCCTTAACCGTCTGGTCATTGGCCACGATTACGATGGGGTGACCGTGTACTCTACCTATCCCGGTGACCACGCCCGCTGCAGGGGCCTTCCCATCGTACCGGTCGTGGGCGACGAGCATCCCTATCTCAAGGAAAGCACTATCTTCGTCTACGAGGCCCGCGACCCGCTCCCTAGCGGTAAGCTTGCCCTTGGCGTGTTGGCGGGCGATTCGCCCCTCTCCACCCCCCTCGAAGATCCGTGCCTCGAGATCGCGCAGGCCGGTTACCAGACGGCCGAGGCGCGTATCCTCTATCGGCTCCGTCAGACCTCCTCCCGCGGGTTGTCGGCACACCATTCCTGGATGTAGTCGACTGCTTCCGATGTCGCGGTTCCCGGGCCAAAGAGCTGTCCGAAGCCCTGTCCCCGTAGTTCGTCCATGTCCTCCTGAGGGATAATCCCGCCACCGGTGATGAGCACGTCTGTCATGCCTTGGGCATCGAGAATCGTCTTCACGCGGGGGAAGAGTGTCATGTGCGCGCCAGAAAGGATGGACAGTGCAACTACGTCCACGTCCTCCTGGAGCGCCGCCCGGCCGATCATCTCCGGCGTTTGGTGGAGACCGGTGTAGATGACCTCCATACCGGCATCTTGGAGAGCTGCTGCCATGATCTTGGCCCCGCGGTCATGGCCGTCGAGGCCAGGTTTGGCAACGAGAACGCGTATCGGTTTCTTCAATCACCGGTCCTGGGCTAGGGTAAAGGGCACCTCCGGGTCGGCGTACCCGAACGTCGCTGGGAGGGCTGTAAAATTACGCCCGTTCGGCACTGGCTTGCAACGACGGAAGCAAAGGAAAACCCGTCCATCCACAAGTGCATCCCATAGTGTATGTTACAGTCGTGATTGTGAATAATCGGTTCCCATCCGAACCAACGATCGGCTACCCCCGGCGCCTTGGCGGCCACCTGCGATGAAGGCAAGCATCGGGGACATCCTCATCAAAACAGCCGCTTTCGCGATCATCATAGCGGGCATGCGCGCGGCCTCAACGATACTGCTCTATATCGCCCTGGCTTTTCTGCTCTCGTTTCTCCTGATTGCGCCGGTTTCCTGGTTGACCAAATACCGCGTACCCCGCCCAGTCGCGGTTTTAGCAGTGGTCGCGATTGCGGTCGGGATCAGCACCGCCGCCGGCACTCTGCTAGGGACCCGCCTCGTTGCCCTGGCGGGCACCGGGGCGCAACTGGACCAGATCTTCTCAGTCCAGCTGGCGCAACTCGATTCGATGGTGGCCAATCTGGCCTCTCAGCTGGGTAGCGCGCCGCCACCGACCCTGGCCACCGTAGTCCGGGATCAACTGCAACCCAGCTCCCTCGTCACATTCCTTACCGGGCTTCTGGAGCGCCTGGGGCTAATCGTGACTCACGTCGCAATCATCGTGATCATGACAGGCTTCCTTCTCATGGAGGTAACCGGATTCCGGAAAAAAATGCGCCACGCCTTCGGGGAGAAGCTCGGGCTGGAGGCCTGGAACAACTTCGAGAAGGTGGGAGATGCGGTGCGGCGCTATGTGGTTCTCAAGACACTCATCAGTATCGGGACGGGACTTAGCGTTTCCGTGCTCATGTTCTCCCTTGGATCGGAAAACTGGATCCTATGGGGCGTCTTGGCGTTCATGCTCAACTACATCCCCAACATCGGATCGTTCGTGGCCGCAGCCCCGGCGGTCCTCTTTACCTGGCTGATGGCGGGCCTTGGAACCGCGATTGCAGCGAGCGCCGGCTTCCTCGTCATCAACCTCGTTTGGGGTAACATCGTCGAACCCCGAGTGATGGGAGAGGGCGTAGGGCTCTCCGCGATGGTGGTGTTTACTTCCCTTGTCTTCTGGGGATGGGTCCTGGGACCAATTGGCATGCTCCTGTCGGTACCGTTGACAGTGATGCTCCGTATCGTGCTGGGTGCGAACGATTCGACGCAGTGGCTAGCGGTAATACTCGGATCCGACAAAGAGATTCAACTGGACCTTCCCCCATCTGGGAGCTCGGCGATCAGTCCAGCTGCGGAGAGCAAAGCCAAAGCTTAGAGCGACCTTCTACGGTAGCTGTGCCACGAGGGCCAGGCTGACCGTGGTATCCAGCTTTCGTCTCGGCACGCGCACGGACGAGGTCGACTCTGCATCCACCGTTGATCGCAGAGGAAGTTCGGCCAGGGCGGGCCGGTTATCCCATAGACCTCGAAACGCCGCTCTCACCGCGAAGGTGGAGTTGATCTGGACCGTCAGCGCATTGTTGAAGTCCAATCGAAGGTCCGTAGGGGTCGCGAGGTTTTCGTCAACTGTGAGGTCGGTGGTGAGCACTGTAGCCTCGGCGATCCGAACTTCGGACTTCACAGCCGCCCTGAAACCCGGATAACGCGGCTCTTTCGCTGGCTCCTCAACCAGGTCCACTTGCAAGGTCCCCGTGAGGCCGTAGTCCACCGAAACCGTGACCCTCTCACTGCTAATCCACGAGTGTCCGAGCCCCAGGAGCAGAGACAACCTGGTGCGGAAACCGGCAAAGGTGTTCCGTTCCCAACTGCCAGAAACAGTCCCCTTGGTAAAACCTGCGAGGGGCTGCCGCCACGTCGCTCGAAAGGAATAGTCCTCTGAGATGGTTTCTCGATGGGACACTTCCATTACCTGGAAATCATCAGGTCTCCCGACCGCGAACTGCTGTAACCTCGAGGCCTCGGCCCGCGTTCCCTGGGCACGCAATTCCAGGTCCCTGAGCCCCCAGCTTCGTGTCGCCGCCAATCCGCCGCCGAAAGTCCTTGTCCCGGCGTTTCCCGAGGTCACGAGGAGGCTGGCTTCAGCCTCATACGACCAACCCGACGTCGAGTCCTGTGGCAACCGCGGCATCTCCACTTCCGCTTCTTGCGCGGCACACGGGTATGCGAAAACCGCTGCGGCCAATAACGCCGCTACTTTGCCCAAGCCATGTCTATGCAAGTGTTTCATTCTCTATATTTCTGCTCTGGCCCCGGGCCACATACGACCGGAGCTGTCGAACTGGAGTGACCGCAATGAGCCACAAGAATCGGCACCGAAGCGGCCCCAAGCATAAGTCACGGGGCGATCGCCTGAGGGATATCCCGGCCGAACCTCGGCACGACCGCGCGGGCCAGGCCGTGCTGAAGCGACGCCAATTCCTGATCGGCGGCACCCTCGGAGGGGCGGGGATGGTCCTCGGGTGCGGCGAGAACCGAACGCCCGGACTACCACCCACAACCATCGAAAACCTGAGTACTCCTCAGACGGAGGGGAGTTCCGATCTTCTCATCGAACGAGTCTCCGTATTCGACTCGACGACGGGGGCTCACCGGCCAAACATGAGTGTGCTGGTGAGAGATGGCGTATTGGAGAGCGTCGTCCCTGCGGGGGAGTCTAGTTTGGAGTCGGCAGCCGCCACGATCCCGCGGATCGACGCCAGTGGGATGTTTCTCCTCCCAGGGTTCATTGATGCCCATGTCCATCTTTCTCACATCCTGTACCAGTCCCGGATGACAGGCGATGAGGTTCTCCCCTTCTATCTCGGGCACGGGGTAACGGCGATCCGGAGCACGGGGGATAACGTGCCGGCCCAAGCACTCGTTCAGCGTCTCGCCAATGACAACCCCGAGACATCACCCAGGGTCTTCACCTGCAGCTTCCTTATCGACGGGTCTCCTCCTTGGCACCCGGATGTAGGGTGGGCGCTCACCTCCCCGGAAGAGGTCGCACCATTTGTGGCCCACATGGCACGCTGGGACGTGACCACTCTGAAGATATATGTGGGGACGGGCCGTGAGATTGGGCGCCGCGTGATCGAAGAGGGTCACAAACACGATTTGGTGATAAGCGGCCACCTGCTCAACTATCCCGTGGGGGAGGCCGTCGAGGACGGGTTGGACGTGATCGAGCACATCTATACCGTCTCCAACTTTCTACTCGACGACGAAGGCGACCGCCACTCCATCAACCTGGACTCGGACCGAGCGAAGCGCCTTATCGATACGATCGCAGAGCACCGAACGTGGGTGGATCCCACGCTCATCGTCTTCTGGGGTACGCTCCTGTTCATGGACGTACCTGACGTCTACAATCATCCTGACAACGTCGGGATGCCAGAACGCCTACGACGTTTCTGGAGAGAAGACGGAGAGCGGAGGAAGCTCGACTGGGGCGCGGCCCCGCTTGGCCTCCGCGAACAAACGTGGGAACAGTACATGCGACTCACCGGGATGCTCCACGACGCCGGGGTTCCCCTATTGGTAGGGACAGACGCCCCCGAACCACAGGTTGCCCCCGGCGCGTCGCTCCACCACGAAATGGAATTCATGGTCGAGGCGGGCGTACCCACCGCGACGGTGCTGCGCGCGGCCACCCTGGAAAACGCACGTGTTCTGCGCCAGGAAGACCGGCTCGGCCGCATCGAACCCGGATTCGAGGCTGATATGGTGCTCCTCGAACACGACCCCCTGGTTGACATCAAGAACACCCGTACAATCAGGACTGTCGTCCGAGCTGGCCGCGCCTATGATCCGGGCCATATCCTTGCCACGGCGCCCACGGTCTAGTCACCGATGCAAGAAGATCTGTAGGTCCACTCACGCGCCCCGCACCGCACGGGGAATTGCAGGGAGGACCGGAACAAGACGGGAGAAGAAAATGAAACCCTCCATCGACTCGGAGTGCACGAACTGGAATCGGGGGACGTTTGTGAAGGCATTCACAACAACCTGCCTATGTGTCCTGCTGACAGCCTGCGTACCTGAGGATCCCGAAGTCACGGACGAACCGATACCTCAGATCGCGGCGATAGACGGGGTTTTCGCTGGTTTCAGTGGGGATGACACACCCGGATGCGCTGTGGCCGTGGGACTTGACGGAACAGAGGCCCTGTCGCGCGCATACGGCATGGCTAACCTCGAGTGGGATATCCCCAACACCCCCGAGACCGTTTTCGAACCTGGATCCGTTAGCAAACAGTTCACTGCAGCGGCCACTATCCTCCTGGCGCTCGACGGACTGATCGATCTGGACGACGACATACGGCAATATTTTCCGGAGCTGCCCGACTACGGAGAGGCGATCACTGTCCGGCAGCTGATCAACCACACAAGCGGCCTCCGTGATTGGGGCTCCATAGCCGGGATCGGGGGCTGGCCACGCTGGAGTCGCGTCCACTCGCACAAACACGCCCTGGACATTGCGAAGCGTCAGGAGTCACTGAACTACCCTCCAGGGCAGCACTACTCTTACACCAACACGGGTTATAACCTGCAGGCGATGCTTGTCGAGCGGGTGACCGGTCAGACATTCCAAGACTTCTCGGAGGAGAGGATCTTTGGCCCGCTGGGGATGGAGAGCACCCAATGGCGTGACGATTTCACCGAGATCGTGGAGCGGCGTTCGGTGGCGTACTCGCAGAACAACGAAGAGTGGCACCAGCTGATGCCGTTCGAGAATGTTCACGGTAACGGTGGTTTGCTGACGACGGTGGGAGACCTCCTCAAGTTCACCCACAATCTGGACACAGGTGGAGTCGGGGGCCCGGAGTTCATCCGCTTGATGCACGAACAGGGCGAACTCGACTCAGGGCACGAAATCGCTTACGCCGGTGGGCTCATCATTTCAGAACACCGCGGCACGCGACAGGTAGCACATTCGGGCGGAACAGCGGGTTACCGGGGATACCTGACGCGTTTACCGGAGCAGGGGATCGCGGTTTCAGTAATGTGCAACGCCGGTCAGGCAAACCCCGGACGGCTCGCCCTTGAGGTAGCGGATGTGTACCTCGGCGATGCCGCGCTGGACGATGAGGAAGCCGATCCCATTTTCTCGGGAGCGCTGGAGGTGGACGAAGTGGCTGTCGGTGCTCGTGCCGGCGGATACCGAGACACGAGACGCGGCACGTACATCGAGTTAATGGCGGACGGTCGTTCACTCCGCCCAGGCCAGTTTGGTCCAGAACTGGCACCAACCTCGGAATCGACTTTCGCTTCCGCCGATTTGGAGATGACACTGGCTTTCGAGGGACCAGGTCGCTCGGCCGCGATAGTGAGAACGGTGTCGGACGATGGATTGCGCATCGAACCGGTGGAGCCCTTTACCCCGGACCCGCAAGCTCTCTCCGCCTACGCGGGAGCCTACTCCAGCCACGAAGCAGAAGTCACCTACTGGTTGGAAGTAGATGGCGAGACGCTGATGGCGAGGGATCGTTACGGAGACGGGGGCCCGCTGGAACCCGTTTACGAGGATGCGTTCACATGGGGCGGGAACACCCTCATCTTCCGGCGCGACGAGACGGGAAGCATTACCGAGATGAGCCTCAGTCAGGGACGAGTTTGGGATCTGCGCTTCACTCGTACCCAGTGATCGGGCACCGCACGACCGTCGAGGAGGGGTGAACCTCCGCAATACCGTGGCGCTGGTTACGGGCGCCGGACACCGACTCGGGAGAGCCATCGCATTGGGCCTCGCCGAGGCGGGGTGTGACCTCTTCATTCACTATAATCGAGCTGAGGACGGTGCTCGGGAAGTCGCTTTGCTCATCCGTGCGTTGGGCCGGAAGGCAGAGATCGGAGCCGCGGATCTTCGTACCGTGGTTGAAATAGAACGCCTGATGGACGGTTTCGACGCTCACTTTGACCGGCTCGATATCTTGGTGAACTCGGCCGCGAGCTTCGAACGGGGTGCGTTCGACTCAGTGACCTCCGACGAATGGGACCACTCCATGGCACTTAATTTGAGGGCTCCTTTCCTGCTGACGCAGGCCTCCGCAGAACGAATGCGCCGAGTGCCCGAGCGCGCTGGAACCCTGCGAGAGAATCATGTCCCCGGTCTCGCGCTAAACATTGCGGACATGTCGGGAGTGGCTCCGTGGAGGGGGTTCGCAGCACACGGTACGAGCAAGGCGGGGCTCCTCCATTTGACGGCCATCACAGCCCTCGAGTTGGGGCCGGGGGTCAGAGCCAACGCCATTGTCCCAGGACCGATACTACCGCCTGCCAGCGACTCGCACGGCACCCCCTCGGGAGCTCGGGAAGATTGGCGTCGTAGAGGAGAGCGACTCCCGATCGGACGCACGGGAGATCCACGGCAAATCGCGCACGCCGCCGTGTTCCTAGCCGAGAACGATTATGTCACGGGCACCACCGTCTACGTAAACGGTGGAGAGCACCTCCGCCCGGGTGGCCGGTCATGACTCCGGACAGGATCATCATCACCGACTTGCTCGTGCGCGGGATTGTCGGCGTCAACGACTGGGAGCGGGAAAAGAAACAGGACATCCTCGTGAATCTGGAGCTGGAGCGGGATACACGAGCGGCCGGCGAGAGTGATGACGTGTCAGAGGTTCTCAACTACCGCACCCTGACGAAGCGGATCATTGAACACGTCGAGTCCGCCAGACCATACCTCGTCGAAGCCCTTGCCCATCAAATTGCGCGCATCGCCGTGTTGGAACTCGGAGCCGACAAGGCGATCGTTCGTGTGGAAAAACCTGGAGCTCTCCGGTTTGCGCAATCTGTAGGCGTCCAGATAGAACGCATCGCTGACGACTTTCGGTGAGCCGCACGCGGACCACGCGGACGGTCCTCCTCTCACTCGGCTCCAATGTAGAACCCGAAAAGAACATCATTCGGGTGTTGGACCGTTTGGACGAATTACTGGGGATCGAAAGTGCTTCGCCCGTGTACTCAGCCGACCCCGTCGGCAATCCCGGGCCACAGTTTCTCAACGGGGCGGTTCGTATGACCTCGAGCCTCGATCCCTGGCAACTCAAGTTCGACATCTTCCGCCCCCTCGAAGCGGAACTCGGGAGAATACGGACCTCGGATCCGGGGGCACCTCGGACCATCGATATCGATCTTTCGATCGTCGAAGGGCTCATCGTGGACCGCCCAGGACTCCAGTTACCGGACCCCGAAACGCTCACCCGCGCCCATGTGGCGCTTCCGCTCGCAGACGTCGCTCCAGACTTTGTCCACCCGGTCGCAGGTGTGCCGTTGAGAGAGGTAGCTGCCCACTTCCACGGCGAGGGAGGCCTGCGTTTGCTCCCTTCCCTGAATTGGCCCAGCCGATAGGCACCGAATAACTTCTTCCCCCTATGACCGTGACCTTCCTGGCCTGATGGGAACGTGGCAGCACGCCCCTCTCAGGCGGATCGCATACATCCCTCTCTCGCTCCTCGCCCTCTTCTTGCCCGCGCACAGTACTGCGCAAGAGCAACGACAGCTGGCGGAGGGCGGTTCTGCCATCATCGACACAATGGTGGTGCAGAGACAGGATCTTTTCCCGGACTCGGTGGCCGCGTCCAACCCCTTCTTCCGTCTCTTCAACGAGCTCCACGTAACAACGCGTCCTTGGGTCATCCTCCGGGAGGTCCTGCTTGGAAAAGACGACGTTTACGATTCGCTTCTCGCTGAGGAGAGTGAGCGTAATCTGCGTCGGCTCGGACTATTTCGGCGCGTCAGGGTAGACACAACCACCCTCAACAACCAACTCGCCCTGCGTGTCCGGACACGCGACGCATGGAGCCTCCAGCCGAGAATAACCGGGCGTATATCCTCCGACGGGACATTCACCGGCTCCTTTGGGGTAACTGAGTCCAACGTGGGCGGCACCGGGAATTCGATGCGCCTGTGGTATGTTCGCGAGGCGGATCGCGACGGGATCGACATGCGACTCGTTTCGAACAGGGTGGGTGCCACCCCTTTGGCCGCCAACGTGATCTGGGCCAACCTTTCGGATCGGGATGTGATTTCCTGGAGCGTCTCCGACCCGTTCCGGTCATTGTCAGGGAAATCGGCTTGGCACTACAGCGGACGGTTGTTCCGAGGTCGAATCCTGCAATACCGGACGCCTGACGCCGGTAACCTCGAGAGACGAGAATGGAGGCGGCGAGCACAGATCCATCGCGCCACCTACACCACTGCTCTCCGGGCTGGACCTCGGGGTTACCTCAGGGTGGGCCTTGCTGCTGAGCATCGCGAGGAGGCGATGGTACCGCACGACAATCAAGCCATTCCCATCGACAGCGTCTTAACCGCCACTCCGGACTCGACCTCCGTCTTCCTGAGCGCCTTCTTGGATTTCCGGCGCTCACGGTTTGAACGCATACGACGGTTCAACGGTTTCGCCGAAGAGGATCAAGACCTCAGCGACCGTATATTCGTCTCGACTTTCATCGTTCCAAGAGACGACCGAAGGGACGAGCTTGGGTACGGTGGGAGGATCCGACTCTCGAGTGGAATACGGGCTGGTCCCGCGATTCTCAAGGGTGTGATCGACGGTACCGGGATGTTCAACAGCGCTGGTCTCGACTCAGGTCGAGTGGTGGCCACGTCCACCCTTGCCTTGCGACAGGGTGAACGGAACACAACGTTTCTGCAAGCACGCGGCGGGTTGGTGGAAGACCCCTTGCCCGGTGGCGAATTCGACATCGGCTTCGACATGCTCCCGCGGCTTTGGGGGCCACACGCTTTTGTCGGAACCCGCATGACGAGCGTGACCGTCGAGCACCGAGCCTTTATTGACGACAATTTCCTGAATCTGTTCGGTCTCGGTGTGGGAGCTTTCCTCGACTATGGCGGTTCTTGGTACGAGGACCAGGACAGGCGCTTAGGCGGGAACGTAGGGATCACGGTATTCGGCGGCTCCACGCTCTCATCCTTTGCTCAGGTGACGAACCTGAACTTTGGGTATCGCTTCGGCGGTGGAGTCGAAGAGGCGAACGAAAGCAGGTGGGTATTTACCGCTGGCGGAGGCATTCGTTTTTAGTGTCCTGGCCGGTTTAGTGTCCTGGGAGGCTTCCATCACGGTATCTCAGCACCGGGTCCTTAGTGCTACGCCGCAGGTGCGGCGGGGCGGCAGCGCAGGCTAGGAGGGGCAAGTGGAAAAGATAAGGATTCCCAATCTGGCGACGTACCTCCCGATCGCCCCATCAGATCTGCTCGTTGCAGCTCCTTTGGCTGCAAGAGTCCTGTTCCGAGCTAGTCCAATGGGACGAGCCGTCCAGACCGCCGCAATTGGACTTTACGCGGGGAGCGCAGTCATTGATTGGGCCGCGCGAGGCGATGTCAAGTGGATGGATTTCGCTCAGGAGCTGGGGTGTGACCCTCTCTCACCACCTGTCCCGGAGGAGGACGAGCGGCGAGCAGACATTGAAAACCTCGTCGCCCAACTCAACGCGGACTACCTGGTCATGGACGTGCCCCGTAAGGAGCTTGCCGAACGGGTGGATCGGGCGTTGACCGATTACATCGCGACGATAACCGGGCAGCGACTCGAGACGAGCACGCGCATAAGGGAGTTCATGGCGGCCCGCATGTTCTTCCCATTTGCCTTGGGAGCAACCGATCCGTTTACCGGTGACGTGGCACTATTCCGCAGGACAGGTGTCTTCGAACCGCACGTCATTGCACATGAGTTCGCCCACCGTAAGGGGTACATGAAGGAGGTTCACGCCCAGATTCTGGCCTACCTCTCCCTTATCGCCTCGGAAGATCCCGTTCTGGTGCAGTCGGCGAGGGCGGAGAGACTCGACCGCAATCTGTGGGTACTCGTTGATCGCAACGTCGAGAGATACGGGGACATTCTTCAGAAACTCGGATTGCGCAACGAGCTGTTGGAGGCGTTTGACAGGCGTTCCGGGAGATCGAGAGGTCCCCAAGGAGGCCTGACCCAGGTGATGAAGAAGGCGTACGACGCCCGAATGAAGATGACGGGCCAGAATGGGCTTTCGGACTACGACGAGGGGTTCACCAACTGCCTGCTAGCGATGGAAAGGGCCGCCTGAGTAGCTCCCTGCACCTCCGAACCACCACCTTACCACCTCCGAGTTTGACGCGCTGACCCCACTCCCCTAAGATTGCCGTGCCTCATCGAGACCGGCTGAGGGACTGGCCCTACGAAGCCGGGGCAACCTGGGCAGCGCTTTCACAGAAGCATGTCCGTTGGTGCCAACTCCTGCGGGGAGCGCGTCGCGCTTTCTGAGAGATGAGAGGGGCGAAGCCAGCGTAGTCGGCATGCCTTGGTTCTCCAGGAGTTGGCCCAGTCGGGCAACAACTTTGGAGATCCACCATGAGCTCAGCGACCGCCTTTTCCATCCGGCCCATCCGTCCGGCCGCCAGGTCGTCTCGCATTGTCGAGCAGAGGCCCGTGGATGAACGAACGGGTGCTGCGAGGGGCTACCTTCGAATGCCGATGGGGTGGGTCCCGGAGCGCGCCGCTGAGTCTTCCACCGGGGGACCCTCCACCGGCAACCTGCAGACGGCGTTCGCCGTTGGATGGGAGATTAACGGGCCTCCGGAGGGGGATGTGATAGTCGCCCTCGGTGGTATCTCAGCTACCCGGCACGTCGCCGCCTCCGCCCGCTATCGGGAGCCTGGCTGGTGGGAAAACCACGCTGGACCCGGAAAAGCACTCGATACACTAAGGTTTCGAGTATTGGGCATCGACTATCTGGGATCCCCGGGGGGCAAACGAGCAAGTCGCAAGTTGGGTCTAGACCCGAAGAGGGACAGCGGCGCGAGGCCTCCCATAACCCCCATCGACCAGGCACACGCGGTCCGATCCGTGCTCGGGGCTTTGGGTATCGACCGGGTTCGAGCAATCGTGGGTTCGTCATATGGCGGCATGGTAGCGCTTGCCTTCGGACTCCTCGCCCCGCAGAAGACGCGATGTGTGGTCGCCCTGGCTGCATCACACCGTCCCCATCCTCTGGCAACAGCTTTGCGCTCCATACAGCGTCGCATCGTACAGCTGGGTATCCAAGCCGGTCGGTGCTCCGAGACCCTTTCCCTCGCCCGAGAGCTGGCTTTCACCACTTACCGCACCGCGGAAGAGTTCGAAGATCGTTTCGAGGCCACAGCCCGGCCCGAGAACGACGTGATCCGCTCTCGTTTCGAGGTGGAGGACTACTTGGGTCACCAAGGCGACAAGTTTGTCACCGTCTTCGACCCCGAGAGTTTTCTCACGCTCTCCGAATCGATCGATCTCTGCGATCTGAACCCGGAGGAGCTAACCACCCCGCTTCATCTCATCTCATTCCAAGGTGACGCGATCGCCCCCGAATGGCTCATGGATGATCTAGCATCTCGGGCTGGGGGAGGCGTACACCACATCACTCTACCGACCCACTGTGGCCACGACGGATTTCTGATGGAATCCCCACACCTAGACCATGCCTTAAGACAGGCACTCACCAACCCGGACTTGTATCCTCGGGCATCTGGAGACATACGATGACTACACGCACTACCCGAACGGTTCGATCATCCGTGGCAACCGACTCTGCATTCGGCGCGGTAATGCCCCCCATCTACCTATCGTCAAATTTCCAGTTTGCGGAGCTGGGCGAGACACCAGAGTACGACTACACTCGCTCCGGCAATCCTACCCGCTCGCAACTTGCGCATGCGCTGGCGGACCTTGAGGGAGGCAGCACAGCCGTCCCAACTGCTACTGGAATGGGGGCGGCTAGCGTCGTTACCAACCTCGTCGGGCCCGAAGATTTGGTGCTGTGCACAGTGGACTGCTATGGGGGGACGAGGCGACTCCTGGATGCCCTCGCCGCCTGCGGAAAGCTGCGGGTGGAATACGCCGATCTTTCGTGTCCTCACCGTCTCGCCGCGGGCCTTCAACGGAACCCTCGCTTGATTTGGGTGGAAACACCGAGCAACCCGCTACTTCAGATCACCGACCTAAGGAGGGTGGTAGACGGAGCCAAACGAATCGGAGCCTTGACTCTCGCCGACAACACCTTCCTCTCACCGGTCCTCCAACGTCCGTTGGAACATGGGTTCGACCTAGTGATCCACTCCACAACGAAGTTCATCAATGGGCACAGCGACGTCGTGGGTGGGGCCGTGATCGCCGCCAGCGATGAGCTGGGAGAAGAGATCGGATGGTGGGCGAATTGTATCGGCGTAACCCAGAGCCCCTTTGATAGCTACATGACTCTGCGGGGAATGCGGACGCTGCACGCACGAATGGAACAACACCAGCGCGGGACGGAGGCGGTGGTTCAAGCACTGAAAGAACACCCCGCCGTAAATCGCGTGCACTTCCCGGGGTTGCCGGATCACCCCGGTCACCTCTTGGCCAAGTCGCAACAGGACGGGTTTGGCAGCATGGTGAGTTTCGAGATTGAAGGTGGGTTCGAGGCCGCGAAGCAGTTAGTCTCTCACCTGAATCTGTTCGTGCTCGCCGAATCTCTCGGCGGGGTCGAGAGTCTCGTATGTCATCCCGCCACTATGACGCACTCTGCCATCACAGACGAAGCACGTGCGGAAGCGGGCATCGGAGAAGGCCTCCTCCGGTTTTCGGTGGGCCTCGAGTCGGCCGAGGATCTGGTGCTTGATTTGACTGGGGCCTTAGACAGACTCCTCACGACAACGACGAGCGGGCATGGAGCCTCGCGCCGGGTCGACCAAACCGACATCATTCCAATCTCTCTAGCCGCTGCCAGAAGATGATCTTTCACACCCCATGACTCCGAGGTGATGACCCGGCCGTGAACCTACAAGACCCCGCCCTCACCTTCGCGCTGGCCTTGACGGTTGGCGTCATCGCCCAAGTCATAGCACGCAGGATTCGCGTTCCAGGCATCCTCCTCCTGCTTGCCTCCGGGCTCCTGCTGGGACCTGAGTTCGCGGACTTGGTACGCCCCGACACTCTGGGTGACGGTCTCAGTCCGATAGTCGGACTCGCAGTCGCGGTCATCCTATTCGAAGGAGGGCTCCATCTACGGAGAGACCGCCTAAAGCGGGTGGCCGCTCCGATACGCCGATTGATCTCGATCGGGGCGATCGTCACCATACTCGGTGCCGCGGCCGCCACGATGCTCCTCCTCGGGTGGGGCATTCTCGAGGGTCTGCTGTTTGGAACCCTCGTTTCGGTTACAGGACCAACCGTCATTAACCCTCTCACCAAACGCATCCGCCTCAAGAAGAAGCTGCGGACAATATTGGAGGCGGAAGGGGTTCTCATCGATCCCGTGGGCGCCATCTTCGCCGTTCTTGCCTTCGATCTCGTACTGGCTTCGGGTGCCGGCGCGGTAGGGGCAGGCGTTTTGGGATTGTTCGGGCGTTGGGGACTTGGACTGTTGGCGGGCGCCCTCGGCGGGTTGGTGATGGCGGCGGTGTACAGATTGAAGGTCATCCCACCCGACCTTCAGAACATCTTTGCACTGGGTTCCGTCCTCACTCTGTTCCAGGCTTCCCACGCCATTCTGCCGGAGAGCGGCATCCTCACCGTTGCCATCGCTGGCCTCGTAGTCGGCAACTGGGGTCCGACCGATGCGAGGCAACTCGTGGAGTTCAAGGAGCAACTCACGTCCCTACTGGTGGGTCTGTTGTTCGTTCTGCTGGCAGCAGCCGTCGATCTGGATGCCGTTGTCGGAATGGGGATCCCTGGGCTAATCACCGTCGGCATACTCGTGGTCCTGGTTCGCCCGGCTGCAGTGCTTGCAAGCACCCGTGGATCGGGATTGACAGCAAACGAGAAGGGGTTCCTGATGTGGTTGGCACCCCGTGGTATCGTGGCTTTCGCGGTCTCCTCCCTTTTCGCCACCGAACTAGCCCATCAAGGGAGAGCAGCATTTGGAGATGAGCTCCGGGCTCTCGTCTTCCTGGTTATTGCAGTAACGGTGGTCGTACTTGGCGGACTGGCCGGGTTGGCGGCGTGGCTCTTGAAGGTCCGGTACCGATCCAACCACGGTTATGTGATTGTCGGCGCAAACCCCGTAGGCAGAGCTTTGGGCAAGGCCCTGCGAGAGGGGGCGGGTCCCGATCATCCGGTGATTTTCATGGATACGAATCCGGGTGAAGTGCGGGAGGCGGAAGAAGCCGGGTTCCGTGCCATTTTGGGGAACGCCAGTCAAGAAAGGAGCCTGGCCCGAGCCGACGTGGCATCCAGGAGAGCCATGGTAACGCTCACTCCAAACGAAGCCGTGAATCTACTTGTAGCCGAACAAGTCATTGGGACACATATGGACGTGCCTTGTTTCGTCGCGACTGATCCGAGGGAACAGGGAGTGGTCCCGGAACAGGTCGAGGCTGCCGGAGCGCGGCTCTTGTTTGGCTTCGGATTGTCACATGAGAGCTGGGCGCACGTCTTTCGCCAGGATAAAGGCGAAATCGGAGTTTTCCGGTACACGGCGGACGAGGCAGCACGTGCGTCAAGATGTGCATGGCTGACGGATCCGCGAGTCCCTTTGCTGGCACTTGTGCACCGGCAACGAAGGGGGGCCCTCCCCGTGTCAAACGACACTGAATTCAGGCCTGGCGACTTGATTTGGATAGCCTGGCATCGGAGGAACGCCAAAGTTGTCGCCCAACACCTCCAAACGCATGGTCTGGTCACTAATGCGTCATACATAGAGGACGGAGCAGAACATATATGAACCCGCTTGCGGCCCCAGCGGCCACGCTACCCTCGAAACTTCATACAGCACGCCGAACACACTCATTCACCGATTCCGTGATCCGGCGCATGACACGCGTCTCAGATGCGCACGGGGCGATCAATCTCTCTCAGGGTTTCCCAGATTTTGAAGCACCGGACACGCTCAAGATCGGTGCCTCGCGAGCCATCTACGACGACGTCAACCAATACGCCATCACGTGGGGTGCGAAACGCTATCGCGAGGCCTTGGCCGAGAAATATGAATCCTGGTACGGGATACACGTCGATCTGGAAGAGGAGTTGACCGTCACGTGTGGTGCTACCGAGGCGATGATTGCGGTACTGCTCACGATCGTCGATCCGGGGGACGAAGTCATCGTATTCGAACCTTTCTACGAAAACTACGGACCCGACACCGCCTTGTGCGGAGCCACCCCCGTATATGTGGGGTTGGACCCTGACTGGCGCATTGATTTTGCCCAACTGGAGGCCGCGTTCAGCGAACGGACCAGGGCCATCATCGTCAACACCCCCAACAACCCCACCGGGAGGGTCTTCGCGCGAGAAGAACTCCAGGGTATCGCCGATTTGTGCAGACAACACGACGCCTACGTGGTCACGGACGAGGTATATGAGCACATCGTCTACGGCGACGCGCGCCATGTGCCCATGGCCACCCTACCAGGCATGCGCGACCACACCATCACCATCAGCGGCGCCTCCAAGACCTTCGCCATCACGGGCTGGCGGGTCGGTACCGTCCTGGCTCACCCTCACATCTCGGAGGCCATCCGCAAGGTGCACGATTTCCTTACCTGCGGGGCCGCCGCCCCTCTCCAAGAGGGGGTGGCTGCGGGATTGGAGATGCTGCCCGATTCGTACTACGCGGAACTGGGCGACTTCTACCGACGGAAACGCGATATCTTTTTCCCGGCACTCGCGAAGGCGGGTTTCTCATGCCGGGAACCGGAGGGCGCGTACTACATCCTGGCGGACTTCTCCGAACTCTCGGATGAAGACGACGAGACATTTGCGCTCTGGTTGACCCGGGAGATCGGCGTGGCACCGGTACCGGGATCCAGTTTCTTCCACCGCACCGAATTCGGCAACCGCTTGGTGCGATTTGCGTTCTGCAAGACCGAAGGCGTGCTGGAACAAGCCGCCGAGCGACTCCTCATGGTCCCCGCGAAAGTGTAAACAAATGTCCCCCCTGAACCTGCCGTCGCTGGAGCGCCTATTCGCGGCGGGCCGATCCACTCTCGCCCGGTTCCCGCTCACCATCGCGGCCGCCCTCCTGTGCGCCATCACCGCCTCGTGGTACGCAGAACCGTTCACCGAGCCGAATCAGGTCCGCCTCTTGGCGGTCGCAAGCCTGGGCCTCCCCTTATTCACGGGCATAACGCTGGTGGCGGAACGGTGGAAGCTGGTTCCGCTGTGGCATTGGGCAGCGCACCTCACCGGTATCGGAGCGTTGACGTGGCTCTGGTTTGTATGGCCGAACTGGGGCGAGGAGATGGCAGCTTTCCGGTACATACACCTGAGCGCAACCATTCATCTGGCTGTGTCGGTGGGCTCCTTCGTGGGCGTCCGCGAGACGGTGGGTTTCTGGGAGTTCAACCGACGACTCTTTTTCCGCTTTATCCTCGGGATTGTTTACACCGGCGTGCTGTTTGCGGGCCTAAGCATCGCCCTTTTGGGCATCGACAACCTTTTCGGAATTGAGATCGCCGACATTCAGTACGGGCGACTCTGGTTCTGGCTTGGCTTCGTCTTCCAGACCTGGTTCTTCCTCTCGGGTGTGCCGGACGACTACGGGGAACTCGAAACCTCCCACTATTACCCAGCGGGGATCAGAGTCTTCGCCCAATATGTGTTGTTGCCGCTGGTCTCAGTGTACCTGGTGATCCTGACCCTTTATCTGGCGCGCGTCGTCATCACGACGACTTGGCCCAGCGGATGGATCGGATACCTCGTCTCGGCACTCGCTGCCTTGGGGATCTTTTCCCTCCTCATGGTTCATCCACAACGAGGGCAGTCGGAGAGCCGCTGGATTGACATCTACGCCCGTGTTTTTTGGTTTGCCTTGTTGCCGTCGATAGTGATGCTGCTCCTCGCGATCTCTCAGCGCATCTCGCAGTACGGACTAACGGAATCCCGATACCTCCTCCTAGTTCTTTCGCTGTGGCTCGCAGCCACCGCCCTGTTCTACGTGGTCACGCGTTCCGCCAAAATCAAGTGGATTCCCCTCAGTCTGGCGGTTATCGGGCTTGTGACGTGGTTCGGTCCGTGGTCCGCGTCCGCGGCATCCCAAGGCAGTCAGGTCGGCCGTTTGGAGGGCCTGCTCACCGAACACGAGGTCCTCGTTGACGGACGCATCACGCCTCGCGGCGCGGAGATCCCCAACGCGGATTGGAGACAGGTGGGAGACATCCTCCACTATCTGCTTCTGCGGCACGGAACAGCTGAGATCGATGACTGGTTCGAGGGAGGGATCGGGGCGGCGGACACCATCGGGGGGGGGACCCGTCCCGCCCAAATTAGTGAGGTGCGTGACCGCGTTCGGCTCATCCTGGACCATCTGGCCCTCGAGTCTGCACCCGGACTTACGGCAGATAGATTCGGACGGTCACGGATATTCGCCTCGGACGACCCCTCACAAGGTGTCTCTACGGCCGGATTCGACGATGCAATCCCTGACACCAATCTCTTTGACGGAGAGTACGGCTTGGGCGATCTGACCATCACCTTCGGCGTCTCCGCTGACAGCACCGGCATCACCTTGGACATTCCCGGTGCCGACCCCGTGACACTTTCGCTCCAACCAATCGTCGCGGCGGCAGAGGTCAGCGGTTTGACTTTTGCCCCCGGCAGCATCGGTCTGCCAGCGGAATCGATGATCGTCGAATCGGGGGTCGTGGGAGGTGAAACTCCATTCGAGAGAATCCGTATACAGGTGGGTGCTATCCGACTACGCGACCGCGACGGTGAGCAGCTGCTCGAGGATGCCCGAGGCACTATTCTCTTCGAGCGGGCGGAGGGCGTCGATGATGAAGACGGTGATGACCAGACCGACAACGATGGAGATGATACCGAGAGTGCCGGGACGAACTAAAGCATCGCGAATCACTGTTGCTTGTTTCGCGCCGTAAGACGGCATTGATGGCTCGGGGGCGGTTTGTCCAGCCCGCGGCCCGGGCCCGCAAGAACCGCGGTATCACTTGCTATGCCACGGTTTTCCTACTACTTCCGGGGCTGTTGTTCATCGGTCCCGATCTGTCGTGTCCGTTCCATTCTGACGACACTGACTCTGGAAGCCATCACGGTCATTCCAGTCACCACGAGTCGGTGTCCGCACCGATGCCCCACGGGGACCATTCAACTGATGCACCGTCCGACGATGGACATTCCCACTGCGCGTGCGAATGTCTAGGAGCGTGTTCCGACCGCACCAACCCGCTCGCTTCCAGCCGGACAATCCCCGAACCGGAGGTCGCCAAGACGCCCGGCACGCGCCGGCCCACTCCCAACTCGGACGTCTATCGTAGATCTTCACTCTACTCGCTTCCCCTCGCCAACGCCCCTCCCTCGTACCTGACTCAACTCAACCATTGACTTGAGCACGCCGCGTTGCGACGCGGCATTACATCACAGGTACAAAAAGGGGTTACGAAATGACTACCTCACGGGGTCTTTTCTCGGCGCTCGTCCTAGTGGTACTCGGCATCCACGCTCAGCCACTGAGAGCGCAGTTTGAATGGACATCATCACGTCCCGATGGACATGCACCGATCGGGGTGATGGGAGAACACACACACACTGCCGGCGAATGGATGCTGGCCTATCGCCTGATGCGTATGTCGATGGATGGCAACCGCACGGGTACAGAAGATGTTTCAACCGAATCCGTATTGGCCAACTTCATGGTGGCACCACAAGACATGTCAATGGACATGCACATGCTGGGGGCCATGTATGCGCCGAGCGACAGACTCACACTTATGTTGATGGCTCCCTTCAACGTCATGTCGATGAACCATGTGACCCGCATGGGTGGCTCCTTCGCGACCGAGTCGGTGGGCCTGGGTGACGTTTCGATCGGCGGCCTTATCGGGATCAAGCGGACCGGCTGGTTTCGGGCGCACCTGAACGCCAGTATCTCCCTTCCCACCGGGTCGATCGAACAGATGGACGAGACCCCGATGAGCATGGGCAATCCCGTGCAACTCCCCTACCCGATGCAGATTGGCACTGGAACTCTTGGAGTACGTCCGGGGCTGACCCTTCTCGGGATGGGTGAGAAGTGGTCCTTCGGACTTCAGGGCTTGGGTCGAGTACCGCTTGGCGAAAATAGCCGTGGCTATTCGGTCGGGAGTGGCGGTGAGACCACCGCCTGGCTGGCACTTCGACTCACCCAGAGCATAAGCCTTTCCGTCCGGGGGTTGTACCGTACGTGGGGAGATTACAGCGGACACGACGAAGCGTTTGGGAACCCTATGGTGGTGCCCACCGTCCGCGAAGACCTCCGGGGTGGTAAGCGATTCGACGTTCCCTTCGGGATTAACCTCTACTTCCCGGACGGTGCTCTGGCTGGTCATCGCTTCGCGTTCGAGTTCCACCTGCCCGTGTACCAGGATCTCAACGGGCCGCAGCTGGCCACCGATTGGCAGATGACGATCGGCTGGCAAAAGTCCTTCGCGGCACCGCAGGACCATGACCACTAGCCCTAGTGGAAATTCTAGTTTGCGAGAGGGCATAGGCAGGCTTACCATGTCGTTTACTGTTAGGTGTCTCTGCACCCTTCCAGCCCGTCTTTGTCATATTTAGGCGACCCCACTCCGGAGCAGCCCGTGGCCAACTATCTCCGCCCTAACCTCCTTCTTACCGTGCTTCCCGCATGCGGAGCCATGCTTCTGGTACCGACCTCGGTTCAGGCTCAACATGAGCATGCGGGGCATGTCATGGAGGACGCAGAGATGGCAGAGATGCCCCCTCCGACATCCCGGGAACATATTCGAGTCGTGGATGACCCTGAAGCCGGAGAACTCACACTCGTCTTGGGCCCCATCGACCTACCCGGGAACGCTTCGCACCACATGGAGCAGTTGCCGGTCCAGGAGGTGGAGTTGCCATTCGATCTCTCGATCCGAGGTTATCGGACCGAAATCTACGACGGTGACGGGAATCCGGTCCCTAGGGTCGTCCTGCACCACATGAACCTCCTTGATCCAGGGCGAAGAGAACTCTTCCTGCCGATCATGCAGCGGGTACTTGCGGCCAGCCACGAAACTCCGCCAGTGAGCTTCCCAGGTTGGCTGGTAGGCATCCCGATGTACGGTGGACAGACTCTCCTCGCCCTGGCGATGCTGCACAACCCCACCGACGTGGACTACGAGGCGGTTACCGTCCGCCTGATCATCTCCTACGAGCGTAGCAACTTCTTGCCGCTCTATACCCTGCGTCCATTTCACCTCGACGCCATGTACCCGCAAGTCACCGACACGAAGGCGTGGGACCTGCCGCCAGGTTTCTCATCTCGTTCGTGGGAGGCCCGCCCCGCGATTTCGGGTCTCATCGTGGGCCTGGGTGGGCACCTCCATGGATACGCCACTCGATTGAAGTTGGAGAACTTGACTACGGGCCAAGTGCTCTACGACATCTCGCCAACCTTGGACCCGAATGGGGGGATAGTGGATATCCCCACCATCTGGGCGCGGGGACGCGGAATGGGCGTCCTGATAGAACCTGAAAACACCTACCGGGTGACGGCGGAGTATTGGAATCCGCTCGAGCACACCATTGTAGACGGGGGTATGGGTTCAGTGGCCGGCGCGTTCATCCCGATTGAGGAATGGCCGTGGTCGAACACTGCGGACGATCTCTACATCCAAGATTACGATTGGGTTCTACGGTCACAATCGTCTCATGGGGGCCACGGCACCGGAGGTTAGTCACGGCACCGGGGGTTAGTCCTGGCCCTCCCGGCTGTAGGCGACGGCTCCATCAACGATAGTGTAATCGACTCGGGTCTCTAGGATTTCGGGTGCCGGGATTGTTAGGATATCCCGTGACAGGACCGTAATGTCTGCCAGTTTGCCAACCTCGAGCGTGCCCTTGAGGTCTTCCTCGAACGCGGCATAAGCGTTGGCGATGGTGTAGGAACGAAGTGCTTCCTCTCTCGTCATCACTTGCTCGGGGAAAAACGTCTCTCCGTCTTCCCCGATGATGCGCGTCACCGTGCAGTGGAAGCTAGCGAGGGGATCGGCGTCCTCAACGGGAACGTCCGTGCCATTCGTAACCACGGCACCCGACTGCATGAGATCTTGCCACACATATGCGCCCGATCGCGCCCTACCCTCCCCCAAGCGGAGCATAATCCACGGCCCATCGGAACACGCATGAATTGCCTGCATGGAAGCAATGACTCCCAGCTGACCGAAACGGGGGATGTCCACGGGGGCGATGTGCTGGGCGTGCTCAATCCTCCAGCGAAGGTTTTCAGATTCACCGCTCATCTCGTACACACGTTCGTACAGGTCGAGGATCTCGCGGTTGCCTCGGTCACCGATGGCGTGGGTGTTGAGTTGGTACCCATCCGCGAGGGCCAAGTGCGCCACTTCCTCAATGTCTTCCGGGAGCATCGTGGGCAGGCCCCTTGATAAAGGCATATCTGCGTATGGTTGAAGCAGCCAGGCTCCATGTGATCCCAGTGCCCCATCGACCACCTGCTTGATCGAGCGCACCGTCAACCGGTGGCTCCCGTAGCCCACCATTCGATACTCGGCCAGCCGTCCCTCCAACGACTCCGCGTTGCCGCTAAGCATCACATAAAGGCGAACCGGCAGGGCTCCCTCGTCGGCCAGTTGCTTCAAGAGGTCCACTGTCCCGAACCCCGAACCCGCGTCCTGGAAGCTAGTAATCCCCTTCCGCAAGAGCTCCTCATTTGCAAGACGAACCTGTTCACGGGCACGTGCTTCCAGCTCCTCTGCGGACCGACTGGATTCAGCTTCGTCGAAGGCACCGCGCACCAGACGTTGCGCCGTCTCCCGCAGGACGCCTGTAGCCCGGCCCGAGGCATCCCGAACGATCTCACCTCCGGCAGGGTTCTCGGTGGTATCGTCGATGCCGCCCAGCTCCAACGCGAGCCCATTGGCGAAAGAGGCGTGGCCGCTGGCGTGAGTGAGCACAACCGGATTCTCGGGGCTGACCGCGCTCAGACCGTCATGAACCGGCTGTCCTTCGACCATCGGGTCGGGGGGAAGGCTCCACTTTTCCTGGTGCCAACCGCGTCCGCTGATCCACGCCCCGGGTTCGGCCACCGCGGCAGCCTCGCCCACCATGTCCACAATATCCTGCCATGTATCGGCAGTGGTCAGATCCAGAATCATGCGGGCGTTTCCGAGTCCCATGAAGTGGCCGTGGCCCTCGATGAATCCCGGAATGGCCAGGCGACCTCCCAGATCAATGACCTGAGTACCGGCATCGATCCACGACTCGACATCGGCCTCGCTGCCCAGCGCCACGATGCGTCCGTCACGGGCCGCAATACTGCTGACCTCTCCCTGCTCATCGGCCAGGGTGACTATCTTGCCGTTCGTGAGCACGAGTTGGGCGACGCCCTCAGGCAACGGACCGGCGTCACTGTCGTCTTGGGAGGCGTCCTCCGCACAGGCCACTACGGCGGCTGTCAGTAGCAGGGCCAGCGGGTGAAAAACAGCTTTCCGGGATCGGAGTGATACGTGCATTTTTGTGCTTTCCAACAAGGGGCTAATTCGGATACGGTTCCGGCGAACACACCAGCCCCATATTGTATTCATGGGGACTCATAGGCCGGCAAAACACGAAACAGGAAGGGAAAGCGTGAGGCATTCGTCGTCAAGAGCTAAGACCTTCGCGGGAATAGCTCTGTTGTTGTTGGCAGTACCATTTGTGAACCCGGGCACATTGCGAGCTCAGGTTGGCATCCTCGCCGGATTCCAACGCACATCCCTGTGGGATTTTCTCCCAGAAAACGGCTTCGTGCCAACGGACACTTCGGACGGGTTTCATGTCGGCCTTTTCCTGCGATTCAAGCTCGGCGTAGTGGGAATCAGACCGGCGGTCGTTTATCATCGCATGCCAAATTTCGTCTCCGGCGAAGGGCCTTTTTCTGATTCGTTCGACCTAGAGATGGTGGAGGTTCCCATCGATCTGATGTTACAGGTACCGGCCGGGCCACTTCGACCATACTTGCTCGCAGGCCCCACCCTCGCCTTTCCATCCAGCGAGAGGATTACGGTGGATAGGGATCTTGCAGACCGGGTGATGGGAATTGAGGTCGGAGGAGGTGTCGAGCTCGACATTGGTTTTCGAACCTGGCTGGAACTCCGCTACGGATTCGGGCTCCAGGACCTATCGAAACATGGCATAGATTTGGGACTCGGTCCGGCCGACTTGTTCGAGCCTCGACTCAAGAAGTACACCCTCCGGCTCGGCATCGGACTCTGACCCAACAGCCCGCCGTCCGCGGGCGCGGGACCAGCTCCAACCCTCCAAACCGCTTTCTGCCGCTGGTCGTGGAGCGAGAAGAGTGGACACTCGCCGACGATCCGGCCCCTCGGACGGAGTTCTTCGAAGATCGGTCCCGGACTGTGATCTCTTACAACAACAGTCCGGACATCGCCTTTGACGCTAGCCTGAATCCTTACCGGGGTTGCGAAACAGGTTGTACGTATTGCTATGCCCGGCCCACCCATGAATACCTGGGAATGTCCTCCGGACTCGATTTTGAATCGAAGATCCTGGTCAAGAGGGATGCTCCGAAGCTCCTGGCTCAGGAATTGGGCTCCCGCAGCTGGGAACCTCAGGTCCTGGTGATGAGCGGGGTTACGGATCCATACCAACCGATCGAAAGACGACTCGGAATCACCCGTGGCTGTCTCGAGGTTCTGCTGGAAGCGCGAAATCCCGTGGCGATCGTAACCAAGCATCATCGTGTAACCCGCGACATCGACCTGCTCGCCGAGCTGGCAGAGCACGGCGCGGCGGCCGTCAATCTGTCCGTCACCACACTCAACCGCCATCTCCAGCGAACCATGGAACCCAGAGGATCCACCCCTGTACGGAGACTCAACGCCATCAGCAGGCTCGCGGACGCAGGAGTACCGGTGGGAGTGATGGTCGCTCCCGTAATCCCGGGACTTACCGATCACGAGATTCCTTCAATTCTGGACGCGGTGGCTTCTGCGGGAGCACAGTGGGCCAGCTATGTGATGCTTCGGCTCCCGTACCGAGTAACCGACATCTTCGAAGGTTGGCTGCGACAGGAGGTTCCAGGGAGAGCCGAAAAAGTCCTCAATCGCCTTCGCGATCTTCGGGGCGGTCGCCTATATGACTCCAGCTTTGGACAGCGAATGCGAGGTCGGGGTCCGATTGCGGAGCAGGTCAAACAGATCTTCGTCATCGCGCGAGATAGGGCCGGACTCCGCAAGAGGGGCCCAGCCCTAACAATCGCGTCCTTCCGACGGCCTACCGTCGGTGGGCAACTCGGGTTATTCGACTAGCGTTCAGCCTCGCCCGCTGTCGCTTGATCCCCCACCGGATGCCTTCGCCTTCGCGGCTCGGCGTTCCTCCAAGTGCTCCACCAACGAATGGACTCGATCCTCAAGCTTTTCGAGGGAATCGTCCAGGTGAACTTCATGGTCCAGCCCATGGAACATTGCTTCTTCACTCAGGCGTTCATGGAGGTCGGACATGTCGTAGTCCATCTCGAGCAAATGCTCGGTCAGGTCTGGTATGTGCTCGTGGAGGTCGTCGAGGTGTATCTGCAGATCTTCCAGGTGCATAAGGGCATCGAAATCGTATTCGTCCATGTCATTGGACTCGGGTACGGAAAGCGTCACGGTCTGCTCGATTCCGGAGCGGACGATTCGGAGTGACACCTCTTCCTCGTCGTCAAGGGATCGGAGGGCCCTCGTGACGTCGCGCGGTCTCTCAACTTCGTCGTCCCCGATCGCTACGATCACGTCGCCGGCTTGAAGTTGCGCATCCGCCGCCGGCGTGTCATCGCGGACTTCCGTAACCAAAACACCACCTTCGACTCCGAAGTACTCGGCAAGTTGCGACCCGAGGGATTGCATCGTCACCCCGATCCGGCCGCTGGAGAACGCCATGGAGACAGCCACATCGAGTGCTGCCCTGGCCTCGCCGGCTAGGCGTTCGCGCCGCGATTGACTGCGCTCGACATCTTCCCGTACACGATCGCGAAGCACCCTAACATCCCTCAATCGCTCACGTATGTCCTCATCACTAAACACCCTGACATCCCTCAATCGCTCACGTATGTCCTCATCACTAAACACCCTAACATCCCTCAATCGCTCGCGTATGTCCTCATCACGAAGGACGTCTAGCGCGCCATTGAGGCCCTGGGGCATTACAAAGGAAAGCCCAGACGATTGCGCCCGGTCCCCCAGCACCACTGCGACCGTCTCCTCCGAACCGTCCCGGAGCACCGTGAGTTCCACAGATCTCCCTGCCGGAGCTTCCCGAGCAAGCCGTTGCAGGTGCGCCACGCTCTCGACGCGAGTGCCATTCCAGGTCAGAATTACGTCCCCTTCGCGCATCCCCGCGTCGGCGGCTGGGCCATCATCCAGAAACCCTGCAACAACCGCCCCGTGGGGAAACCTCATCCCCCAGTCAGATGCCTGTTCATCCTCCACGTCGGTTACCTGTACCCCGAGATAACCTCCACCCTGCCCACTAGAGGTCGACCACACCCTCACCGCATCTTGCGCTACAACTACCTCGGGACCTGCCAAGGTGACGGCACCCATTAATCCCGCTACGGCAATCACCCAGACCGTTCTCCAGATCGATTTCAATGTTCCCTCCTCCACGGTATCCATTGCATTGTGATGGCGCGGGCGTCTTGGCCCACGCCCTGCACATCGGACACACATGGGGAAACCGCGGTTGCCTTTCCTGAGAGGGCTAGCGGTCCGGCGCAAAGAAGAGCGGAATCCCTCCCTCGGTCGGGGCGATTACCATGTTGTTGGTTCCCTCTCCGATGCGGCCGAGCATCTCCAGGTACCTCCAGTACAGGTACCGCTGTCCCGAGATACCGGCGAGGCTCTCCGCGATGATGTCCTGCGCATCCCTGATTCCGACCGCCTCGGCACGCTGCTGGTTCGCTTGTTCGATCACCACCTGCGTCTGGTATTGCTCGGACTGCACCTGCTGTTCACGGGCCAGCTTCGCCTCGATCGCCTGGCGGATGGTCTCCGGTGGCACAATCTCGCGTACGAAAAAGTCAGTGACCTCGACGCCGCGAGGACGAAGGCGTTCGGTCATGAGCTCTTCAATACGGTCTGCAATGCCGGAACGATTGGCCGAGAGAATGGCGGATGCCTCGATCTCCGCGATGGCGTCCCGGATCGCGGATCGGTACGAGTTGTAAACGTAGGCGGCGACTTCACCCTGCGTGCCGATCGTGTTGAACAGGCTCACCACGCTGTCCGCAACCAGACGGTAGCGATAAGCGGCATCGACCGAGATTTGCAGCTGGTCGGACGTGAGGGCGATTAGACTCTCGCTCTGGCCAGACTCGGGATACTGGATCTCGCGGAGCGGATAGTTGGTCCACGACCGCAACACCGAGTGATAAAGCCCCTGACCGTAGGGACGATCAGCCACGCTACCCGTTACAGGGTTCTTCCGGACAGCAACTTCGAACTCGTCAACACGGTTGAAGCCGAACACCATCAAGATGAGAACTAACACCGCGGCGACAGCACCGCCCACGGAACCGAGCCGCAGAGACCTCTTGCGTTTGGATGTCATTTCGGAGCTCCTTTATGATGTGATTGCGCCAGGAGCGACCCGGGTGGGGATGCGCTCCGGGAAACCTACAAACTGCCAAGAGAATTCTAGCCCGGCGTCGCCCACCCCGCTTTCGCCCGGTATCTTTGCCCACCAGCATTTACCCTCCTACGAGGAGTTTCATTCGTGACTATCAGATCCCGCCACGCCGGTCGTTTCCCCCGTTCCCCCATGAATCTCGCCCTGAAGTGTGCCTTTCTGATGTGTGTGCTTGTTGGGAGTGCGTGTACCGACCCCGATTTCGACGTGATCATCAGGGGTGGCACGGTGTACGATGGCTCCGGGGACCCCCCGCAAATGGCCGACGTCGCGATCACTGGAGACATCGTGGCTGGAATTGGCGACTACTCCGACGCTACCGCTACCACCGACTTGGATGCGACCGGCCACGCAGTAACACCAGGATTCATCAACATGCTGTCCTGGGCAACCGAGTCTCTCATCACGGACGGCAGGTCACTGAGCGACATTCGTCAGGGGGTAACCCTGGAGGTCTTCGGCGAGGGCTCATCCATGGGTCCGTTGAGCGACGAAATGAAGGCCGAAATGACCGTCGGACAGGGCGACGCCGCCATTCCGGTGCCGTGGACGACGCTTGGCGAGTACATGGACTGGCTCGTGGACAAGGGGATCGCCACCAACATCGCCTCCTTTGTGGGAGCGACGACGATCAGGATCCACGAACTCGGTTACGAAGACCGGCCGCCCACGGAAGAGGAGCTGGCTCGCATGCAGGAACTGGTGCGAGAAGCGATGCGCGAGGGAGCTCTGGGGGTGGGGTCTTCACTCATCTATGCGCCGGCCTTTTACGCTGACACCGACGAACTGATCGCACTCGCCAGTGCGGCCGGCGACTTCGGGGGTGGCTATATCTCTCATCTGCGCAGCGAAGGAAACCGGCTACTCGAAGCAGTGGACGAACTCATCACCGTGGCGAGTGAGGCTGGCGTCCACGCCGAGATCTACCACCTCAAGCAGGCGGGTAGCGCCAACTGGGGCAAGCTGGGCGATGTGATCGAGCGAGTCGAATCCGCGCAGTCCGCGGGGATCGACGTTACGGCCGACATGTACACATATACGGCTGGTTCCACCGGGCTGGAGGCTTCGATGCCACCTTGGATCCTCGAAGGTGGGCGGGACGCAATGATGGAACGCCTCCGGGATCGTGAAACCCGCTCCCGAATCGCCGAAGAAATGCGGTCGGTGACGGGCGAGTGGGAGAACCTTCTACAGGCGTCGGGTTCGCCCGAGCGAGTACTCCTGGTCGGGTTTCGGCAAGATTCCCTGCAGTATCTAACGGGACAGACGTTGGGTGCCGTGGCGGAAATGAGGGGAACCAGCATCGAAGAGACCGTCATGGACCTGGTACTCCAGGACGACAGTCGGGTGGGAACTGTCTACTTCATGATGTCCGAAGACAATGTTCGCAGGCAGGTGGCGTTACCGTGGGTCAGCTTCGGTTCCGATGCCGGGTCGATGGCGCCCGAGGACCCCTTCACGCGCTCGATGACGCACCCGCGAGCTTACGGGAACTTCGCGCGACTCCTCGGTCGGTATGTCCGCGACGAGGAAATCATCCCCCTCGAAGAGGCGATCCGTAAACTCACATCCCTGCCGGCGGCCAATCTTCGGATCGAAGGGAGAGGGAAGTTGGAACCAGGGTATCTTGCGGACGTCGTCGTATTCGATCCCGAGGCAATACAGGATCACGCTACATTCGAAGACCCGCATCGCCTGTCGACAGGAGTCCGGGACGTGTTCGTGAACGGAGCCCAGGTGCTTGCCGGAGGCGAGGCAACGGGCGAGACCCCCGGACGCGTGGTACGAGGGCCGGGTTGGGAGGGCGGACCTTGAAGTAGGCCCGCCTCGCCTAGGTCGATTTAGACTTAACGCCCGCGAGCCCCTCCATCGAAGGCACGGCTGTCCGCTGCTCCCCAGCGCATGCCGGTCGCATGATCGATCCAGATACCCATGGCCTGGCCTTGGGCGCTCCGGGTCCGTATCCCATGGCCCATGGCCTCGTAAAGCCGCTTGGTGTCCGACGAAAAACCCCATTCCTCGAACGAGGTCACATTGGGGAACCACTGATGATGGATTCGGGGCGATTCAATGGCGCGCCCGAACTCGGACCCGGTCATGCCGTGGTCGATCACATTGAGAATCACCTGCAGCGTTGTGTTGATGATCGTCCTTCCACCGGGACTCCCGATCGCCAAAAGGGGGCGACCTTCGCGAGCAACGATAGTCGGGGTCATGGAGGAAAGCGGACGTTTCTCCGGGGCCACCAGATTGGGAGGCGTGCCGATGGTGCCTTGACTGTTAGTGCGGCCCGGAACGGCGTTGAAGTCCCCGAGTTCGTTGTTCAGGAGAAAGCCGGTTCCGGGGACCACGATACTCGATCCATAGCTGAACTCGAGGGTGTAGGTGACCGACACCGTGTTCCCGTCGGTGTCGACCACCGAGTAATGGGTCGTCTCTTCGCTTTCCGGTAGGAACACCTGGTTGAACTCAGCAGAATCGCTTATGGAAGCGATACCAGAGTCTATGCTCTCTCGGAGCTGCCCTGCGTAGGCCTTGGAAACCAACATGTCGATCGGCATCTCGGGATTGAAGTTCGGGTCCCCTATCCAACGTGCCCGATCGGCGTACGCCCGTCGCATAGACTCAGTCAAGAAATGTAGGTACTGCGCGGAGTTGTGCCCCTCCGCATTCAGATCGTACCCCTCGAGAATGTTGAGCATCTCCACAAGCGCCACTCCCCCGGAGCTCGGGGGCGGCATCGAGTACACGTCGTACCCGCGGTAGGTGCCACGGATTGGCGGCAGTTCTTCCGCTTGGTAACGTGCAAAGTCTTCTTCGGTGATGATCCCGCCGTGTTCAGCCATGAACTCCGCGACCAAGCGGGGCACCTCCCCCTTGTAAAAGCCGTCGTGACCCTCGCTCTGAATGAGTCGCAGGGTCCGGCCAAGATCAGGTTGCCGAAAGGTCTCGCCCGGTTCGTAGAGGGCCTGCCCGTTCTTCAGGAAAGCGTTGCGAGTACCATCGTAGAGTGCCCCTTCGCGATCGGGTAGCGAGCGGAGCCAGCCCTGCATCGCCCAGGTGGAGGGCATTCCCCCCTCGGCCAGTTCTATCGCCGGTTCCAGGAGGACCTCCCAAGGCAGCTTCCCCAACCGCTGGTGCGCCTTCCACATCCCCGCCACAGTACCGGGTACTCCGACCGCCAGCAGGCCTATGTGATTGGAGTTGTCCCGTACGTTTCCATCCTCTCCCAGGTACATGCGTTCCGTCGCGGCGATCGCAGCTTTTTCTCGAAAATTGAAAGTCGTTACCTCTCCGTCGGCCCCGTGGTATACGATGAACCCGCCCCCTCCGACGTTTCCGGCGGACGGTAGCGTGACGGCGAGGGCAAACGCCGTGGCAACGGCCGCATCAATCGCATTCCCACCCTGTTCCAGGATCGACTGACCCGCCTCGGACGCCAGATAGTGGCTGCTGACCACCATCCCCCCGCTTGAGGGAGCCGCCATCCTCCCTGACTGGGCGGCAAGGGGCTGTTGGACCACCAGTGCACAAACGAGAGCCCACCTACCGATGCGGCTGGCTAGTCGAACGAATGGTTCCGCACTCGCGTTATCGCGCCTCACACTCATCTCCTCTCGATAGTCTCTCTTCGGGATTTCATCGATCTTGAGGTCCTGGCCTCGGGATTTGTTCGACCCGATTATACGGTCTAACCGTCCTCATTTCGAACCGACGGGACGAGCGCTCACTTTTTCCTCCTGTCCCATCAGCTTCTCTACCTTGAATTCGGGACATCCCCGGTCTGGCAAACACCGGCTAAATTCGCATACCATTACTCGGTTACCGCCAACACCATCATTAGCCTCCAACACCCATCAGGAGTTCTTGAATGCCCACCAACCAGAGCACCCGATCTTTGATCCTGTGTGCCGGTCTGCTGAGTGTCGCCGCACTCCTCGTCTCCCCGCAAGGCATGCTCGCACAGGAAGCTGAACCCTCCTTGCCCTCAATCGAGCTGGTGAACGACGACTCCGGGATTCGTCTCCAGGTGGATGGAGAGGATTTCATGGTGCTCGGGATCAACTGGGATTACTTCCCCAGGGGGACAACGTACAACTACAACTTCTGGTCGGAACCCGATGAGCTCATCATGGCGGCCCTCGAAAGGGAGATGAGTATGGCGAAGGCCATGGGGGTGAACGCGATCCGGACCTATGTCGGGATCAGTCCCCGTTGGGTCGAGTACATTTACGACCGCTGGGGGATCTTCACCGTCCTCAACCACGCTCTGGGCAGATACGGTGTGACGGTGAATGGAGTATTCGACGCCAACACCAACTATTCGGATCCGGCCTCTCGCGACCTGATCATCGGAGAGGTGGAGGCGATGGTGCGGGAGTTCCGAGACACCCGGGGAATCCTCATGTGGCTGCTCGGAAATGAGAACAACTACGGATTGACGTGGAGTTCCGCCGAGACGGAGGACCTTCCGGAAGGTGAGCGGGATGTGGCGCGGGCCCGCCATCTGTATTCCCTCGTGGGCGAGACCACGGAAGCAGTCCGGCGCATCGACAACTCGCGGCCAGTCGCTTACGCAAATGGAGACCTGCAGTACATCGACCTCATCGCCGAAGAGGCCGGCAATCTGGACGTTCTGGGTTCGAACGTGTACCGCGGCACATCCTTCGGGGACCTCTTCGACGAGGTGGCCGAAAAATTGGGCATGGGAGTCCTTTTCACTGAGTTCGGGGCCGATGTGTGGAACGCCCGCACGATGAGCGAGGACCAGCTCATGCAGACCCGGTACCTGCTCGCCCAATGGCAGGAGATCTACGAGGAATCCGCTGGCAAGGGAGGGGCCGGCAATTCGATCGGAGGGATGACCTTCCAGTGGACTGACGGTTGGTGGAAATTTGGTCAAGAGGACAATCTCGACGTCCAGGATACGAACGCCTCCTGGGCCAATGACGCCTATCCGGAGGACCTCGTCCCCGGGCAGAACAATATGAACGAGGAGTGGTGGGGGATCGTGGCCAAGGGGCCGACGGACAGTGACGGGCTGTACGAGCTCTACCCCAGGGCCGCCTTCTACGCTCTCCGAGACGTCTACGAACTGGACCCCTACGGTCCCGGCACGACCATGGAGTCGATCGCTGAACACTTCTCGGGCATAATACCGGAGGTGGCTGAACTCCAAGCCCGCGGGGACCGCGCCGCGCGGGATGCCGAGATCCTCAACCTCTTCCAAGTAAGCAACCTGCGTGCCGAATTTGAGACGTACAATACCGGAGGGTCTGTGGTGGCCACGCCCACCGAGCCCTCACCAGCTTACAAGGGTTATCCTAGGTTTCGAGGATTCGACCAAATGCAGTCGTTTTACGGTGGGCTCAAGGTGCGCCCCGCCGGGGGAGTCGAGGCCGACGTCTCCGTGAATGTCCTGGGAAACGTCCCGACCAACCCCATTGACGAGATCTTCTACGAGAATCGTGGCCGGCCACAAACGGTGTTCTCAGACGGAGAGAGGTCGGTACTCCACGACATTGAGAGGGTCAAGGTTTATCGTGCGAACGTGACGTGGGAGGACCGCTGGTTTTCCCTCAATGGCTTTTATCGAACGGGGCATTACCACTGGGGCTACGAGGGTGATTTCTTCGGCCTCTACCAGGAAGCCAACTACGGACCAAACATCGACCTGTACAACGGGGCAGCGCCGATCGGGGTAGAGATCGACGGGAAGGGTCCTTTGACAGGAATGACCGTGGCCTTCGGCCCCGAGCTGTGGTGGGGAGCCAACCCTGCGGTGCTCGCCAAGGTCCGCAGGAACCTCGGCAACGGAACCACCGCAACGGCCGTATTCCAGGAGGACTTGGCTCAGCAGAGTACGGTCGCGAGTTCGTTTGCCATACCGCTTCCTCCGACTCGGAAGGCCACCGTGCATGTCGAAAAGACAGCGGGTAGTGCTACGATCGAGGTAGGTGGGATTTGGTCCGGTGCCACCAAGGTGGGCCAGCAGTTCCAGATTGTGCGCGGCGATCCCGGCAGTTACGAGGTACTGGGGGACGAAATCAAGCCGGAGGACGCGTTTGGTGCCAAAGCGAAGCTCAGTATCAGCAGCGGACCGTGGAACTGGTACGTCCAGGGGTCCGCCAGGGGGTTGGTCGCCGATGGCGGGCCGACCGCGACCCAGACCTTCACCGGTTGGTGGGTGAGGGATAGCGGGATGGGCAACCAGTACAACGTACTCACCGGATTGGCGTACAACATCGGTAACTGGCAGATCGCCCCCAATCTCCTGTGGCAGAAGCCGATTGTGGGTCCCGTACCAAGCGATGCACCGGTGCCGGCCCGGCCCCGGAACGTTGTGGACGACCCATTTGCCGTGAGGGGCTGGAGCCGTGAAACCAAAGCCCTCGAGTTCTTGTTGACCTACGACCCGACCCCGGCCACCTGGATGCACTCGTGGGACAGCGACGTCAGGGAGGACGCCGGGTTTGCTGGGACGCTGGGATTCACCTACAAGAGTTTCGGGACTACCCAGGACGCCGGGATTGGGATCCTAGCGGATGGGCGATCGATCTTCGCGTTTCCCGGTGCCCCTCCGGCACGCGATACCTGGGAACTCCGCGCGCGCCTCGTCTCCAAGCGGGGGCCCCGAGGTGGATGGATAGCCAACATTTACACTGGGACGGGTGAGCCGAACGGTGACGACGAACGCCTGATTCGGAGGTCCGGGATAGACCTCCGCGTAATGCGTGGAGCGGTGAAGCTAGAGGCGTTTGCCCGCATTAATGATTGGGGACCCTACGACTACCACCGGGACTTCAACCTGACGTTTCCGCTCCAGTTCATGGCGGATCTGTCCTACTCTTTGGGACGCCCGGAGTGGTTCGATCTCCCTGGCACCCGAATCGGCGTGCGGGCTGGCTGGCGTTCGCTCGACATGAACTCTCCCCGCTACTGCCCTGCCCCTTCCGTCGACTCGGATGGTTTCCCGATATGTCCCGAAGGACGTAGGGGCGACCGTGGAAGCGAGTGGGAGATCAGGACCTACCTTCACGTTGGGTTGTAGCGTCTGACTCACTAGGTCGAGCAACCTCCATGGAATACGGGGACGGTTCCATCTCCCCATTCCATCTTGGGCGGGCAGAAGAGCTTCTCGGGAAGCTCTCTCTGCGCCGGAAGGTGGGGCAGATGGTGCAGGCGGAGCGCCTGCATATCACACCGCAGCAAGTGGCCGAGTTTGGCATAGGCTCCGTCCTCAGTGGCGGAGGCTCGATCCCGGGGCGCAACCGACCAGAGGACTGGGTCGCGCTCAATGACGCTTTCTGGGAGGCTTCCATGTCCCCCGAAAGCGGCGGTCCCGGGATTCCCCTCATCTATGGTGTTGACGCCATTCACGGGCACAACAATGCGGCAGGAGCGGTAATCTTCCCGCACAACATCGGATTGGGGGCAACGCATGACCCAGACCTCGTCCAGCAGGTTGCCCGTGTCACGGCCCGCGAGGTTCTCGCGACCGGGTTGGACTGGACGTTCGCCCCTACTCTCGCTGTTGCGGGCGATCCCCGGTGGGGTAGGACGTATGAGAGTTTCTCTGACGATACGACGCACGTAAATGTCTTGGGAGGCCACAGCGTGCGCGGTTTGCAGGGCGCACCGGAGGGACCCAACAGCACGTTGAATGAAGACGGCATCGTTGCTTGTGCAAAGCACTGGGTCGGCGACGGCGGAACAACCGATGGGGTGGACCAGGGAGACACACGACTCGGCGAGGACGAACTGCGGAGAGTTCACGTCGCCGCATACCGGGATGCACTGCAAGCAGGTGTGCTCACGGTGATGGTCTCGTTCAATCGCTGGAACGGCGAGCTGTGTCACGCGCACCGCTGGTTGGTGACAGACCTCCTCAAGGGAGAGATCGGGTTCCAGGGCTTTGTGGTCTCGGATTGGAACGCAATCCGCGCCATATCGTCCGACTTCGGTGTTTGCGTAACGACATCGGTGAACGCAGGGATCGACATGTTCATGGTCCCCGCGGTGTGGAACCAGTTCCTCCAGGAGACTCTTGCCCAAGTTGAATCCGGCGCCATAGCCGAGGCCCGCGTGGATGACGCTTGCCGGCGCATTCTGGCCGTGAAATCGGCTAGCGGCCTGCTGGATCGTGTGCGGCCCGCAGAGCGGAAATGGACCTCGACGCCGGTGTTGGGAACGCGCGCGCACCGCGCCGTCGCACGGGAAGCAGTCCGCAAATCGCTGGTGCTACTCAAACACCAGTGTGCAGTACTCCCCCTCCATCCCGCTGCCCGAATACTGGTCTGCGGTGATAACGCCAATGACAGGGGAGCCCTGTGTGGCGGCTTCACGATCGAATGGCAGGGCGTCCAGGACAATGCTCGCATCAAGGGAGGCACATCGGTATGGGAGGGCATCCGGGCAAAGGCACCGGCCGCACGACTGATAACGGGCGAAAAGCCGCTGACCGAGGTGGCCCCGGGAGAGTTCGACGTGGCGGTGGCAGTAGTCGGAGAGACACCCTATGTGGAGGGCCTGGGCGATATAAGGGACTGGACAGCAGAGCCAGTGGCTGATCCGGACCCCAACATTCCGGCAGGGCCCGGTGGGCTCGAGGCATACGGAGACTCGCTTACCCTGTCCCGCTTGCACCCTGAGGCTATAAGGACGCTCAAAGCTGTGCGGGCTTTGGGTTTGCCGGTTGTGGTGGTTCTCGTGTCGGGACGTCCTCTCGTTGTCGAAGAGGAACTCGCCCTTGCTGACGCCTTCGTCGCTGCATGGTTGCCGGGGTCGGAGGGCGGCGGAATCGCAGACGTGTTATTCGGAGAAGTGGACTTCTCTGGCCGACTCGCCATGCCATGGCCTTCTGCAGATCCTGTGGGGCCGACAGAACCGCGCGCCGCATTCCCCCGTGGCTATGGCCTCACAATGGGGATTACTCGGGAGTAGTCTCCGCGAGCCGTTTTTTCTCCAGCAAGGCGCGCACGCCGGCAGCCGTTTCTTCGGTAATGGGGAATCTGAGGAGAATGAAAACTGCGATTCCGGAGGCGACGAAGGGGATTACCGCATCCGATAGCCTAAGTAGGAAGATGGTCTGTTCAGACTGGCCTCCTCCTAGCGCAGGATCCAATCCCGTCCACGCCAAAAGCAACCCCCCAGCCCCGAGGGCAACGCTCTGACCGACCTTTACGACCCACCAATAGATGGAACCGAACATCCCTTCCCTTCTCTCACCCGTGTCCAGCTCATCAACGTCCACCACATCCGCCACCATCGCACCCATGACCGTGAACAGGCCGCTGAGGCCGAACGCGAGGAATGGAGCCGGTACCAGCGCCAGCATCGGGTACTCGGGGTTGTAACAGAACCACTTGAGGGCGTATCCGATCATGGACACACCTGTCGACACGATCAACGCCTTGCTCTTGCCGATTTTCGTACCGAGCCAGGTCACTAGCGCGATTACACCAAATCCGCAGAAGATGCCCAACGTTCCGACGAACCCGGCCAAGGCGGCACCTTCGCTCACGCTCCCGCCAGCCACGTAGTAGATGAACACCCAGAACTGGAACGAGGAGATCATGATGAAGCTGTTGAAGACGAGAAACGTCACCGCGCATAACATCAGGAACGGCTTGGACTTGATGGTCTGAAGGAGGCCGTTCAGGAAATCCTTCATGGCCTCTCGAGCGGTGGACCGTTCCGTCTCTTCGGGTGCCCCCACACTCTCCGCCAGCCGTTCCCTAAGGAAAAGGGACGGAATGATTCCGAGGATGATCACCGTGACACCAATCACCAAGCCAAGGATCAAAGCCCCATCCATCTGATTCCTGAACCAAACCGTGTGGGCCATGATGGCAAGGAACCATGGCGAAATCAGGTAGACGACGTTGCCCACGAACGTCTGCACTCCCATGAGGCGGGTACGTTCGTTGTAGTCGGGAGTGAGTTCATACCCCAGAGCAACCCAGGGAGTCGCAAAGATCGTGTAACCGATGAAGAAGATGATCGAGCCGATCAGGAAGTACCAAAAATAAGCCTCCTGACTCCAACCCACCGAGGTCGCCTCCGGCGTCCATATGTCGAGATGGAGGTGGGTCATCTCGGTGGCGTCCAGGGGCACTTCACCAAAATCGATCGCCGCGAACCGGACGCCGCTGTAGTGCTTTACCTCGTCGCCGCCAAATGAGACGTCCTCCACATCCGCGATATCCCAATCCGTGGAGAACCATCCGACCGGTTCGTTCTCATAGGCGTCGCTGAACAGGGACAAAACATCGCCGGCATCAGCAGTGGGCACCGGAGGACCGCCGTTCGGTGCCGTAGCACCCTCTGGTCCGCCCTGAACCACTTGATCCGGAGTATCCCCATCCGACCGGTACAGGTAGACGTTGTCGATGTAGAACTCTGTGAGGTCGCCCGAGAGCAAGAGCTGTGCCAGATGCTCCCGCGAGCGGAGGTCTCCGAAGTCGGCCAACGGTAGATCCAAGCCAACCCATGTACCAGTCGTAATTCTCGGGGCCAACACGGCAACCTCGTGTTCACTGTCGTCGGTGGATTCCGGTGACAACAACCCCCCGAACCAGGCTCCGAGCGTTTCGGTCAGAGATTCCGGTTCTCCAACCTCTCCGCTATACACCCCATCTTCTCCGTAATCAACCAGCTTGACACGAAGCTGCGTGGGGGCTGGCATGACCCAGAGCAGAGCGAACGTCACGCCGGCAATCAGAGCTCCTACAAAGATCCACGGCCGGCGACGACCCCAACGGGACCGGGTGCGATCCGAGATGAAACCCATAAGTGGGTCTGTGACCGCATCCGTAAGTCTCGGAAGTGCCTGAAGGAGGCCCAAGGAAGCGAAGCTCATCCCCAGGCTGAGCGGTAGGACGGCGGCCATCTGTCCGATCGCCGCAGCCAGCAGGTTGTTCACGAACCCGCCCATGCCATAGGCAACCTTGCGGGGAAACGCGATTCTATCTTCGGGTCGCGTCTCCTGGCTCATCGGTGGATGGGCTCGGTTCCCTCGTTAATTCCTGGTGGAGACCCTGACCCAGTCGACCAGCATCGTCTGGGGGAAGGTCACACCGGAACCGACCGGGCCAACGAAGGTCCCGCCCACCGCTACGTTGAGGATAATGAAGAAGGGGTGGTCGTATACCCACTCGCCCGGGACATCACCTCTCTCAACGCGGTGGTAACTCTCGCCGTCCACGAACCACTCAATCCCCTCGGAGGTCCACTCCACCGCATAGGTATGGAAGCCTGTGTCGAACCGGTCGTTGGCAAGCGTGTATCTCTGGGTCACGGCATTCCCGGCGGAGTAACCCGGCCCATGAAGGCTGCCGTGTATGATCGACGGCTCCTGCCCCCGGAACTCCATGATGTCGATCTCCCCGCACTGGGGCCACCCGACGGAGTCGATGTTACCCCCGAGTAACCAAAACGCCGGCCACACCCCGCGTCCAGATGGCAGATCGATACGAGCCTCGAACCTACCCTCGGTTTGTTCGAACAGTCCCTGGGTCTTGATCCGACCCGAGGTGTACGCGCTGCCTTGGAAACGTTCTTGGCGAGCGATGATTGCGAGGTTGCCGTTTCCATCCAGGGATACGTTCTCTGGACGGTCGGTGTCGAACTCCAGCTGCCTGTTCCCCCAATCGGTCCCGATGTCGAAGGTCCACTTGGTGGGGTCCGGCAGAGTACCGGCGGCACCCTCGAACTCGTCGGCCCACACCACCGTCCAGGCACCGGGTGGTCCGGTTGAATCATCATCCCCACAACCCGCCACGCACATTGCGGCTGAGATACAGGATAGGCGCAGAACCGCCCGCAAGATCCGGGGAAGATCCATGAGTAAAGCTCCTACGGTTTCCAGAAGTAGATGTTGTCCAGGAACACGGTGTTGGGATCACCGGAGAAAATCAGTTGCGCCAAGTGCTCTCTAGCCGTCAACCCCTCAAGGTCGTCCAGCACCAGGTCGTAACTCACCCACCTCCCAGTCGCCAACGGAGGATTCGACCCCGCGGTGAGGGAAACCTCGTGCTCGCTGTCATCCCCTCCTTGGTATCCCCCGTCTGCTCCGAAGTCCACGAGCTTCACGCGAAACACGGCTGGGTCAGCGGTATCGTCCGGCGTCCACACATCTACATGGAAGTGCGTCATCTCACCGGCGTTCACTTGCTGGGATATGAATTCAACCCCTGCAAACACCAGGTTCGAGTACTTCTTCATGTTGTCACCCGCGACCGCGACATCCTCGATATCGGCCTGATCCCATTCCGCAGACCATGTATCCACTGACACATCGTCGTAAGCATCACTAAAGAGCGAGATGACGTCGGCCGCATCATGCGCAGGGGTTGGAGCAGGCCCAGCTGGCATCGGTGACGGGGGCGGGGGAGGAGCTGTCCCTCCGGACCTGAAGTAGATGTTGTCCAAGTAGACGGTATTCAGATCACCAGAGACGATTAGTTGGGTCACATTGGAGCGGCCGCTCAGGCCAGTGAACTGGGACAACGGGATATCGATGCTCGCCCATTGTTTGGAGGCCAACCCATCGGACGCCGTAACGCGGAGTTCGTGCTCGGAGTCGTCCCCTCCTCCAAACACACCGTCCGCTCCAAAGTCTACCAGTTTTACCAGAAACGCCGCCGGCGCGACCGTCGAATCTCCCGTCCACAAATCAAATCGGAAGTGAGTCATCTCTGACGCATTAATCGGTGATGAGATGAATTCGATACCTGCAAACACGAGGTTGGAGTACCTCTTGATGTTGTCACCACCAATGGCGATGTCTTCGACGTCCGCCTGGTCCCAATCCGCTGACCACGTATCGACGTTGACTGCCGCGTAGGCATCACTAAACAACGCGATTACGTCGGCTGGATTGTGCGTCGGCGTGGGAGGCCCACTCAGTGGGGTTTCACCAACGACCACGGTCACCGCACCTGCCGCAGGTTGGTTTCGAAGAGTGGCCGTCACCGTAGCTGTCCCAAGACCGACGAAAGTCATCAAACCGTTTTCGTTTACCGTCACGATACCTGGGTTTGAGGATGAGTAGCTCATGTATGCTGGACTCACATTGAGAACTCGATCCTCTCCGCCAACATCGTATGCCACCTGCGTACCAGGGACCTGCGCTGTGGAGCCCACCTCACCCGTAACGGTGATCGTAGCGATGCTAGGTCGTGGGTTCGCAATGGTCCGAACATCTTCGTATCTGAGTTCGTCGATCCATATCTCGTTCGGCAGGTCGTTTTCGGCACCCTCGGCCAGGTGGAACATGCCTCCTTCCGTATCGAGTTTGGACGGATCCGGGACGGGCAGAATAACCCGCTGCCAACTGGTGCCGATCCGTACATCTCCAGCCTCGACAGTGTACATCGAGGTGCCTGAATTGTCGTTTGCAAAGCCCACCGTGTTGATGGTCGCGGCGGTGCTCGCACGCACCCAGAAGGTCAATGCGGTGAACGTCGAGAGGTCGCGCGGTGGGACAGAAACAAACACCCCCCCGGCGTAGCTACCGGAAGGATCGTGAGGTAGCGGCACCGTGAACTTGAGGCTCGGGCTTCCGGCACGACCGCCCGTGGCATCTATCGATAGGGCGTCAAACTTGGAGCCGCCAAACGCGTGATATTGGAGTCCCGCCGAGAAGTCGTCGACATACACGTCACCAAACGGCGGCGAAGTGGCAGGCCCCAGCGTGTCGAGGTCCCTCTCGGAACAGGCCACCGACAGAATCCCGGCGACCATGCACAGCCGAGCATACGAGCCTGCTCTGTTCGAACGCTTACGCACCATAATCCAAACCCTCCGTCACGGCTGCAGTCGGTGTTTTCTCCAGATCCCCGATTGATCATCTCGAAGGTACACGATTCGATCGTGAAGACGATTCGCCCTTCCCTGCCAAAACTCCATCCGGTGTGGCCGAAGCCGATAACCGCCCCAGAAATCCGGCAGCGCTACTTTCTGACCCTCAAACTCCATCTCGCGCTCCTGGACTTGGGCCTCAAGCATTTCCCGGTCCCGGATGGGCGAGCTCTGACGCGAGGCCCAAGCTCCTACCCGGCTCCCCCTGCTCCGAGTCGAAAAGTACGCCTCCGATTCGCTTCGTTCCAGACGCTCCACAAATCCCTCGATTCTCACCTGGCGCTCCAACACAGACCAGTGAAAGCAAAGGGCGGCATACGGATTGGAATCGAGTTCCCGTGCCTTCCTACTACCATAGTTGGTGAAGAACCTGATTCCGTCGCTGTCGACTCCCTTCATCAACACCATTCGTGCTGACGGTCGCCCCTCTGGGGTGGCGGTCGCGAGGTTCATCGCCTCCGGCAACAAGAGCCCGCTCTCCTCGGCGTCCGCATACCACTCCTTAAACAAGATGATGGGGTCAGGTGAAGCCGCATCCAGAACGACCCCCTTGGTAACCCCCTTCACCAGCACCCGCAGGGCCCGCACGTGACTGAGGAGGTGTTGGAGTCTGGTCATGGCGTGAACCTACTCCACACCGGGCGACTCTTGCTAGAAACGGGCCGGGTCGAAGGGAGTCAGATCTATCGAACTCCGCCCGTGGACCATGAGTTCGGCAAGCGCGTGGCCTGTGGAGGGCGCCAGTGTTACTCCCAACATCTGATGGCCCGTCGCTACGAAGCAGTTAGAGTCCCCGACGCGCCCAACGACGGGCAGTCCGTCCGGGGTGATCGGTCGCATCCCTACCCAGTCGGTCCGCTGCCGTCCTTCCAGCGCGTTAGGAACGTATCGGCGCACAGCTCGTTCAAGGATGGAGATCCGCCGATGGTCCATCCTGCGGTTGACCCCCGAGAGTTCCATAGTGCCCAGAGTCCGCACAGCTCCATCGAAGGGAGTTAACCCCACGGAAGCGTCCGCCAGGTACAGCGGACGTTGCAGCTTCACCCGGGGTTCGTCCACGGTTATCGAGTAGCCCTTCCCTGCTTGAACTGGTAGCTGAAGGCCCAACTCGTCTGCCAACAACGACGCTTCAGCCCCGGTAGCGATGACGAACGCGTCTCCTTCAATCTCGCCTTCTCGGTCCGTTAGAGCAGCACGCAGCCGGCCACTCTTTGAACGCAACAAGCCGGTGACTCGTGCGTTCTCCACGATCTGCACGCCACGCTGCCTGAGGTTGGCCGCGAGGTTCGCGCAGAGGGCTTCCGGGCGTAGGTGCGCCTCTCCCTTGAGCAGGTACCCACCTACAGTAGGCCCCGTGATTCCTGGTTCCCGACGCCGCACCTCGTCGGGGTCGAGCACCTCCACACTATCGTCTCCGTCGCTCGCACGGGCCGCGAGGGCCCTCAACTTGCGGTCCAGCGTCCCCTTTCGAGCGTACACAAAGAGCATCCCCATTTCCGTGTACTCACACGGGATTCCATCCGCGGAGAGATCTCGGTAGAGGTCCCTGGTTTTCGCGTTGAGCACCGAGAGAGACCGCTTCCCCGCCTCGTAGCTCTGTGTATTACAGTGCTTGTGAAAGGCCCAGAGCCACGATGCCATATGCGGGATGGCGGAAAGGCGTATGTAGAAGGGGCTCTCGGGCCGACATAACTCCCCCAGCGACTTCAACGACAGGCCTGGCGCGGGCAGTGGCGTCGAGAGCGATGGACACACCCATCCTCCGTTTCCGCGGGAGCAACCCCCGCCTACCGCAGCGGCATCAACCACTATCGGCTCCGCACCCATGCGCTCCAAATAGTGGGCTACGAATAGACCTACTACGCCGCCCCCGATCACAACCGAAGTCACGGTCCCTCCCCCCTTCAACCGTCTTTGCTTCGTATCGTACTGTCTGCCTGTGGGACAGGAAGTTAATGTGTCGACACTGACCCGGTTGGCCCAGGATCAAAGAGTCAAATGAACGTATCCAATGGATCGAGTGAGAAAGGGATCGTCTCCATGAAGGCATCGTCGAGAGAGTGGGATGGTGAAGTGAAGTCTTCAGCGACGCCGTGCGTCTCGGTGGCGGCGCTGCTGGCTGCGGGGATTTCTTTAACTGTGAATACCGTCTCCCTGGCAGCCCAGAATCCAACGGTGGACACGGCCGTGGATCAAGTGATTGAGACGATCGTGGAGATGCGTCACCAGATCCATCAATTCCCGGAGCTTGGAAACAGGGAGTTCGAGACTGCTGCCATGGTCGCGGCACACCTGCGTTCCCTCGGGTTCGACGAGGTGGTCGAGGGCGTAGCCCATACCGGCGTGGTGGGTATCCTCCGCGGCGGACTACCGGGCGATGTGATTGCAATCAGGGCGGATATGGATGCACTGCCCGTCACCGAGAACACTGGGTATTCCTTCGCTTCCACCGTGCGAACCGTTTACGGAGGGCAGGAGGTAGGGGTGAGCCACGCCTGCGGACACGACGTACATGTGGCTGTCCAACTCGGTGTGGCATCTGTCTTGGCGAGCATGCGCGATCAAATCCCGGGCACAGTCAAGTTCATCTTCCAACCGGCAGAAGAGGGACCGCCGCCGGGAGAGGACGGTGGGGCAAGGATGATGGTGGCAGAGGGTGTACTCGAAGGCGTAGAACCTTCGGCTATCTTCGGACTCCACACCTATTCCGGACTCGAAGTCGGGACTCTCGGCTACACACCGGGCCCTGCCCTTGCCGCCGTTGACCACTTCAAGATCCGGATCCTCGGGAAGCAATCGCATGGCGCGCAACCGCACGAGAGCGTGGACCCAATCGTCATGGCGTCGCAGGCGGTCGTGGGTCTGCAGACGATTCGGTCGCGTAACCTGTCTCCGCTCGAACCCAGCGTCGTCACGGTAGGGGTCATCCAGGGCGGACAACGCTTCAACATCATACCGGATGAGGTATGGATGGAGGGCACTGTGCGTACCTACAACCCCGACGTCCGGGACGCGGTGGAACGGCGCATGGGAGAGATCCTGGACGGTATTACCATGGCCGGTGGAGGCAGCTACGAGCTCGACTACGATCGGGGGACGCCAGCGACGATCAATGACCGTGACCTAACGGTAGAGATGGCTCCTACTTTGGCGAAAATAGTGGGCGATGAGAACGTGCACGTCCTGGACCCCACGATGGGTGGCGAGGACTTCGCCTACTTCGCCAACGAAGTCCCCGGGTTCTTCTATCGCCTTGGGTCGGTCAACCCGGAGCTGGGCTCTGGCGGGCACCACACCCCGGATTTTCGAGCCGACGACGCCTCGATCAGCATCGGCATGCGGGCGATGTCCAATCTGGTCCTCGATTACCTAGATTCGCGACGCACCTCCACGGACCAAGAGGACCGGGACGAGACGCGGTAAAGCGCTCAGGTTGAAAGGCGGAATGCAACCAGCGTATTGGGGGCCTGTATCACCACATGCTGACGGCCTTCGTGCATGTAGGTCATCATCCCATAACGGGGTTGAACCGGGATCTGGACCCTCCCTAGCTCGTCGCCTGTCGCCTTGTCCACAGCAAAGAGATAGGAGCTGCCGTCGCTCCCCTCCCCCGCGTACATGAGAAGGGCTTTGGTCACCAACTGGGGCGCCTGTCTCCCGGACCCCGTGTTGGGGAGATCCACACCCTCCAACGCCGGGTGTTCGAGCACGGCATTCGGTGTGTCGCCCACCGGAATCCACCACAGGTGCTCTCCCGTGTTCATATCGATGGCGGTGATTCGGCTATAGGGAGGCTTGAAGATCGGAAGTCCCTGTACGCGGCGGACACCCGCATTCCCACCAACTGCAAACCTGCTGATGGTACGCCCCGTCGGCTGGGCCTCTCGAGCATCACGCTCCGAACCGGGCACCATGATCCGCGATCCGCACCCCTTTTGTGAGGTGACGTAGAGGATACCGGTTTCCGGATCCACAGCAGGCGTGCCGTCGATGTTTGTGCCTCCCACATCCCCTGGACACCACATCGACGCAACCTTCCCGAGATCGTTGTCGCGGTGCAAAGGCGGCGTGAACATCGGCCCGATGATGTAATCATCGAGGGCCTCAATTGCGGCCTGGCGAAGCTCCGGGGTATAGTCGAGGAGGTCATCGTGGGTCAGCCCCTGCAGGTCGTACGCCCCCGGCCGCGTCGGGTGCGGCTGGGTCGGGGACAACTGTTCGCCCGGCATGAGACCGGGAGGTGCCGGCCTCTCCTCAATCGGCCAAACCGGGTCCCCTGTCTCCCGGTTGAACGTGTAGGCGTAGGCCTGCTTGGTGACCTGAACCACGGCCGGAACGTCTTCTCCATCCACCGTCACATCCATGAGGACGGGGATTTGGGGGGTGTCGTAGTTCCATATGTCGTGGTGGACGAGCTGGAAGTGCCACACGCGCTCGCCGGTTTGCACGTCGAGAGCGATGAGGCTGGTTGAGAACAGATTGTCACCGGGGCGGAAGCCGCCCCAGAAGTCCTGGGTAGCCCCGTTTGTGGGAATGTACACGATGCCACGTTCGTGATCTGCGGACAGGGGTGCCCAAGACGAAATATCACCCGTCCACTCCCAAGCATCATTCTCCCAGGTCTCGTGACCGAACTCACCTGGGCCCGGGAGGACGTTGAACTTCCACTTGAACTCGCCTGTCACAGCGTCGTACCCGAGAATATCCCCTGGGACGTTCTCCGGGCGGGACTGATTGTACCCCTGCTCAGCTGAGTTGCCGACCACCACCACCCCGTTGACAACGATTGGCGGCGACGAACTCGTGATGTACCCAACCTCCAACGGGATCCCGTAGTACGGGTCAAACTCGTGCCCTAGCGCCTGAAGAAGATCCACCACCCCGTGGTCCGGAAAACCCTCGACGCCCACCGGTCCACCAAACGCTTCCACGTGCTCGCCGGTTTCCGCCCATAGTGCATGCAGGAAGAAGGCTGGGCTCACCATGTACACGACCGGTCGCCCGTCGATCTCGCCGTAGGCCACCCCCTTGCCGTGGTTCTTGCGCATCGAGTAATCCCAACGGAATGTCTCGGGCTCCACGTACTCCCAGACCATCTCCCCTGTTCCAGCATCTATCGCGTAGGTGTGCCTCTTCTCACCGGCGACCGAGATCAGGAGGCCGTCAACAAAGATCGGTGTCGCTCGCGCGTTTACGGCCGGAAAGACGGATCCATCCCACTGCCACGCCACCTCCAGCGACTCGAAGTTGGAAGCGTTGATCTGATCCAGCGACGAATAACGTTGGCCCATCGCATTCCCCGCAATGTTCTTCCATTCGCCATCGCCCTGCGCTCCCATGTAGTCGCCACAGCCAGCGGCTATGACCGCCAACACAAGAAACGCAAACGACTTATTGACGTTGAGGAGGATGGCATTTCTGGAAGTTCGCATGGTGGACTCGCGGGGTGAGGGTCGGTAGAATTGAAGCTTGAAGATGTTCCACGGTCGCCAAAATGGTCAAGGCGTGGAACCAAGAAACGCCTCGAGACCGAAGACCCGAGGGGGCCCGTGCGAGCCAATGATCAGAGGATGAGACCGGCGATGTTTTCCCTTGGGATCGCCCTTCTGTTCGGGGCGTGTGCCGGGGCACCTGAGACCTCAGCGGAAATGGACTCCACGGAGTCGCAGCCGGCAGAGGAGCCGGCAACGACCGGTCGCACCCCTCAGTTTGAGAACGACCACGTTATCGTGTGGAAGAGTGTGATCGCTCCCAACCAACCTCTTGAGATGCATCGTCACGACAATCCCCGCGCTATCATCGCCCTCAAGGGAGGCACATTGACGGTGACCACGGACGCTGGCGAGACGCGTCAGATGATTTGGGAGACAGGAAACGCGTACTGGTTGGAAGCCGACCCGCCCGGAGAACTTCATGGGGATGTGAACGAGGGTGCGGAACCGGTGGAAGTCATCGTGGTACAAATGAAGGGCGATTGACAACCTGTTACTTCCGGGGTTCATGCAATGAAGTGTTCGTTCTCTTTCTACCGTCAGATTCGGTTGGCTCTGATTATGGGGCCGTGTATCCTCCTCGCGGCCGCCGCCGAGTCGCCGGCCGCCTGTAATGCAGCGATATCCGACATCCATCATCTGCGGCTGGACCGCTCCATCCCCACGGCTGAGGAGGTGCTTGAGGCAAGTCCGGAGCGTGTGACACTTTACTTCACCCAGGTCCCCCAGATGGCCGGGACGTCGGTCCGCCTGTTGCCCACCGGCGGAGAACCTCTCCAACTACCAGCGGCAACTGCCGACGAAGAAGACCCGAGCGTGGTGGTACTCCCGGTACCGGAGGCACTTGCCAACGGAGATTACACGGTGATGTGGCGGGCGATGGCCCAAGACGGGCACACAATCCGGGACGATTTTCACTTCTCCTTGGTAGCTGAATCGCGCAACCGTAACTAGGGGCGCCTAGTCCAGGCTCCTGGTCCGGGAGTAGCTACCTATTCCAGGAGCCCTGCCCCGGCATCTGACAAGGCCATGGTTTCCTTCTCTTTGGGTGTCAGCCAGTCGGCACAGCTTCCGTGTTCGGTCCTCGACACCGAGAGCACGTCTTGTATCTGTTCGGCGACCGCACGGACGTGAGAAATGACTCCGACCGTCTTCCCGGATTTCGCCACAACCCCCAATGCTTCCAAGGCGGCATCCAGATTCCGTCGGTCGAGGGTACCGAATCCTTCGTCCAGGAATATCGAATCGAGACGGCCACCGCCTCGCGCCATCATCTCCACCATTCCGAGCGCAAGTGAGAGAGAAGCAATGAACTGCTCGCCGCCGGACAGACTCGCCGGGGAACGCGCCAAGCCCGACACCTGATCCAAGATCTTCCAGGTGTCGTCCTTTTCTTCCGGACCGGGGTCTGCGAAGCGGTACTGGCCTCCGCTCACGTCGTTCAGAATCCTGGAGGCGTGCACGAGCAGCGTACGAGACCTACGGAGCGCCAACCACTTCGGGAATCGGCCAGCGTTAAGGGCTGCCCGCAGGTCGCCCAAAACCCGCGCCCTCTCCTCGATGTCTGTGCCGAACTCCTGAAGTCGCACGATGCTGTCGATCTTCCGCCGGAACCGTTCCACCGACTTGGAAGAATCGCGTACCTTGTGCCTCGCCTCCTCCGCCAAACTCTTTGCACACTGTAGGATCGATTGAGGATCGGAAGGATCGGTTTCCGCGGCTGAGTCGAGTTCTCCAGCGATCCCCGAGATCTCCTCTCGGTACTCTCGGGCACTACGGATCGCCCTCTCCTTCTCTGTTTGCGCCGCCTCGCGCGCCTGTGTCACATCATCTTCCAGCGTCAGCATAATCGACCGGAGCTCCTGCCCCGAGAGCCCCTCCAAGGACCGCGCAGCGACCGAGCATCCGATCGACTCCGTTATCGTCCGGAGGGTTCCGGCTTCTCCCGCAGCTACAGTTCTTAGATCGTTCTCAGGAACCACCACCTCTTCGTGCCTGCGCTCGGCGTATTCGGTTCGGTCGGCCGCAGTCTTGGCCAGTTTATGCTGCAGCTCGGTGCGCTGGCCGCTACGCAAGTCAAGTACCTTCTTTCGTGCCCGGGCGTTGGCGACACACCTCTCGATTTCCACTCTAGTTTCGTTGCTGGGTCGTGGTCTATCGGCACTCATCAAGTCTGGTCGATACGCCTTATGCAGGGCGCTACAACTCCTATCGACCGCGGAGCTCAGTGTGTGGATTTCTCTGCGTAAGCGTGTCGCTTCAGTTCGGGCCTCCCGCGCGTCGGTCTCCCTCCGCTGCCACGCGTCACTGGCCTCGGTGAGTGCGGCCTTCACATCTTCATCACCCTTCTCCCACGCGTGGACCTCGTCCTCTGCCACCTTTTGGGCCTGCAGGGGCTTCACCAGCAAGAGGTCCCGGGTCGGAGCCAGATCACTGTCCGGCTCGGGTTGCCAGTCGTCAGACAGGTCGGCGAGGCTTTCCATGGCCGCGAAGAAGGATGCCTCGGCCTCAGCCACACTGCGCCGGCCTTCTTCAAACATTTCCCGCGCTTTCTCGAGATCCACCTTCAGCTTGGTGGACGCGTGACTGGCCTCATCGAACCGGCTCTGCGCGATGGTGACTCTCTCCATCGCCTCATCCAAATCTGAACTCTGTGGCGAGACCCAACTTTCGCCGAGGACACCCCCGCAGACTGGACAGTCGTCTCCGGGCCCCAATCCTTGAACCGCTGTCGCGACTGAATCTTCTCGAGCGGCTCTATCCCGCTGCGCTCGAGCCTCGGTCAACGCATCGCTGGCAGAATCCAACTCTCGTGCAGCACTCCGCTCGTGTTCCTCCAGTTGACCCACCTGCGAGGCTAAGCCATCCCGCGCCTTGCGCGCCGCCGTGAGTTCCTTCAGCCGGTCTTCGTATTCATCACACCCCTTGGTGACCTTCTCCACTCGTGCCCGTGCGAGGTCGCGGGCCTCCCAGAGACGCCCCCGCACTGATTGGTGTTCATCATGACGTACCTGTGCCGCCTTCTGTTCGTTCGCTGCGGCTTCCGCCGCAGCCGCCGATTCCACCTCCCGATCCGCTACCTCCTCCGCTTCATCCAACTTCCCGTATAACTCGCCCAATGCGTCCGACAAGTGATCGAGTCTCGTCAGGCTCTCGGCGACCTCCGTGACGGACGGCCCATCGTCATCGGCCGGCACCTCTTCAAGGCGCGCCTTCAAATCGTGCTCGACATCGTCGATGGCTTTCAGTCGCTGTTCCCACTCCCTCGCACCTTCGAGGATAGAATCCAGTCGGTCCAGCAGATTCGAGAAACTGATCTCCTCCAGGCGATCAGCGTTGCGTTTCGCGGCCTTGAGATCTTTTTCTGCTTCCATTAGGCGGCGGAACGCATCCTCCGCTGCGCTTGCCAGTTTCACGATGGGCTCGGCTTCCGCTTTCACCCTTTCGAGCGCTTTTTCGAGCTGGGCGAGATGTTCCTGCGGGTCATCCGGATACTGGGCGATGCGCTCCCGCGCACGAAGGGCCAGAGCCTGGATCCGATCCGACGCCTCTTGAACGAGCGGTACCGCGCACGCCATGGCTTCGTCGCGCCATACCTGGTTCAGGATCTCACCGCGCTCCTTGGGTTTGTCCTCAACCAGCAGTCGGGCGAACCCCCCTTGCGGCAGTACCACAGCCCTCATGAAGGCGTCGCGGTTCAGCCCCACCAGATTCTCAATGCGCTCGTTGACCGGCCTCGCTTGCTCAACCGACTCCACTACAGCGCCTTCCGATAGACGCTCGAGAATCACCCCCTTCGCCTTCACCTCCCCCGCCTTGGTACGCCTACTCGCCCTTGTTACCCGCCAATCGTCGCCCTGCAGCTGAAAACGGAAGGCGACACGCATTTCTTGGGCGACGTCGTTCATGACTTGTTGACCCGAGGCGCCCGATGTCGTGCGTCCGTAGAGCGCGTAGGTCATCGCCTCAAGGATCGACGTCTTGCCGGCGCCCGTGTCCCCGATGATCGCAAACTGAGTGCGATCTGTGAAGTCGATATCGACCCGCCGCCTGAACGATCTCCAGCCCTCGATCGAGAGCTCCAACGGTCTCACAGCTCTTCCCCCTGGCTGAGATCGGAGCACACCTCGTCGTATTCCCGCTCCAATGCGGTCACGTCGAAGTCGTCTTGGCGACCCTCACCCGCCGCGGTCAGAGCGCGGTCGAAGAGTTCCTTGACGGCGTCGTGAGGTGCATTGACCTTCCCGGCCGCTGTTTGGCGCCATTCCAGGAAGAGTTCCGGCAGTGCCGAATCCTCCTCTTCCACCCTCTCGTCAATCGCTTGGGCGCCGTACCCCGGAACGTGGTTGAAGACGTTGAACGGGAAACATCCCGGGGACCACGATTCCAGTCTGTCTGCCAGATCCGTTATCGGGACATCGGACTCGACACGCGCTTTCAGAATACAGCCGTCCAGGCCCCCTTCTCGTGCAACCTCCTCCAGCTCGGTCAACGAGCCGTCGAACTCATACAAAGGCCGCCCCCTGGGGAGATCGACACCTTGCACGTGAACGTGCGGTTCGGTGGTCACGATGAACGTCTTCTTGCGATCCTTCTTCTCCCCGAAATCGAGATGGATCAGCGAGCCCGCGTACTGCCCATTCTTCACCCCGCCGGGAATCAACTGGGCGTCGTGGATGTGGCCGAAAGCGGCGTACAACGCCCGGTGGAGACCTTCCGGGTTGGTCGCGTAATCTTCTCCTACCGTCAGCATTCGCTCGGAACGCCCCGGGCGGGCCCCGTGAACATGGAGGTGGGCGGCGTAGAAGATGTAACCGTCTCTTCCGGCGATCTCCTCCGCCTCGGTCAGTAGTGCTTCGTTGAGGTTTCGTATCCCATCGGAATAACTGCCTGCAAAAAGGGAGATGTCTTCCGATGCCCAGTCGACGACGGCCCCCGGACGCACAAACGGGACGCAGGCGACTGCCACGGGCTTATCGGCCAGCTGCGGAAGGTGCTGGACACCAGCCTGGTAGACGAACCTGAGTGGACGGCCCCGGGCCGTGCCCACGACCTCATCCAACACCCGAAACAGTTGCGGGGAGTCGTGGTTTCCGGAAACCACCAAGGTGGTGGCCACGTTCGAAAGACGCTGCAGGGCGTGCATGCCGACGCGCAGTACCTCCCAGGCAGGACGAAACGAATCGAAGAGATCGCCGGTGTGGAGTATGAGATCCGGACGTTCAGACTCCGCCAGTTCGCAAAGCGCACGAAGGGCAATCTTCTGGTCGTCCAAACGCGGATGGCGCCCGAGCTTCGCCCCCAGGTGCCAGTCAGATGTGTGAAGAAGCTTCACCGCCGCAGGGGGGCGGAGTTTATCCACATGTTTAGAGTCCGGTGTCAGTTCCGAGGACAGCCGCCATTCCAGACTTCACGCGTTGAACACTGCGACTCGTTTCCTCCGAGTCCTGGACGGCTTCATCGGGGTTCGTGGCAAAAGGTGGGAATGGGAACCTGATTGGTATCGGTTCGGGCACCGTCGGTTGTGATACCACCATCGTACCAGGCAGGAATCTGGTTGCGCGCTCTCGCAATCCGGGTGCCAGGAAACGGTATTCACCGGATTCGCCCGCATCCAGTCGCCCCGCAACCTTGATCGAGGCGTTGCGCGGAATGGCGGGAGCAACGGCGGACGCAGCCTGCTGGGCCCCGATCAAGAGCACTCCCAAAGACCTGCCGCGTTCGGCGATATCCACGAGTAGTTCCTTGAGCGGCGAGTATCCGTGGTCGGGTGCGTACTTATTCAGCTCGTCGAGAACCACGAACCGGAGTGGCTCCCGTCCGGAGCCCTGTTTGTCGCGCCACACCTTGTCGAGCAGAGCTCCCACGACAAAGCGTTGAGCGTCAGCGTGGAGGGTGGAGATGTCCACCACATGCAAGCGCCCGTTTCGTTCTGAGACAGTCTCAAGCATGCCCCCGACGAGTGGATCTATGTGTTTCCGGATCTTCATCAGACGACGTAGGAAAGCACCGCGCGTGCCGGCGGTCGCACGGCCGAACCACTCGTGCAACCGCTCTTCATCGTCCTCCGATACCACTTCGTCCAGAAGGTCTATTAGATCCCCGAAGTCGCGCACGAGCTTCCCTTTCCCGGGATCCGCCGTATCCATCTCCTGTGCGGCCAACCGATCCGGGTTGTAACCGACGCCGGGTGGTACCTGATTCAAAAGAACGATTGCCCCCGAGTCGTCACCGGTCGGACGGCGGGCTCGCCGCAGAAGCTGGATGCGGACGTGCTGCTCCACGAAGCCCACCTGCGTGGTCCGTTCGTCCGCCGCTGTGAAACAAAACTGCAGCAGCTGCTCGCGTACAAAGCCCTCCGGCGTCCAGCCATAGGCCTGCACATCCTTGGTCGCGCGCGATTTGACACCGGAGACGGGATTGCTAACACCCGGAGCTCGTGGAGCATAGAAACTGACCGACTTGAAGGGTCCCGGGTCGTCGACCCCCAGCTTCGCCCATCGCTCCCGCGTGCTCGGCTCCTCCCCAAACCTCGAGTTGGGCCGGTCCAAGTGGAGGAGATCCTCACCCTTCGTGTTGAAGACAATCACACGGGTGTTTTCTGCCCGGCTGCGCCCGCCGAGCAGCTCCCTCCCCAAGTCGGTTTCCAGCAGTTGATAGATCAGGAACAGAGCATACGAGGTCTTGGTCGCTACACCCGAGATACCCGAGATCGACACGTGCCCGCCCGCTCGCCCGTCCACGAACCGCATATCCCCATGCACCACTTGGTCTGAGAGGTCCAATCCGAGAGGGAGTTTACCCTCCTTCATCTCATCCTCAAACAGTGCCCATTCCCGGTGCTCTCCTCTGGCGCGGTACACCGCAGACCCTGCGTTGGGCGGAACGAAGGTCTCCGGTTGCACACGGAGAACCCTGACCTCGGCACAACGCACGTGCTCCGTCGGGAGGAGGTTGTCGAAGGCGCGGGCGGTGTCAGACGGCAGTTCGGCTCCCTCCAGCCGGGAGTAGAGCTCGGTGACGATGCCGTAGTGTTGGATGGTATCTCCGGAGGGCAGCTCGGTGTTGACCATCAAGAGTTCGTCGAGCTGAACGAGCGCTTCGGGGCGCAGCACGATACGGAATGTGCGGGAATCGCTATCCTGAGACCCGTCGATGAGTCCGATCCGTTCCCCGATTTCACTCATGTGCCACTCATTGCGATGGCGTCGACGGCCTGCCGGATCGCCCGAATTGCAAGACTAGAATCGCCGTGAAGGTGGCGCAAATGCCTTTCCAGGCCCGCAATGGGAGTCAAATTCACAGGCGCTCTGGCGTCACGGTGCAGCGGTGACGCGAATCTTGGTAACCACGCGGCGGCCCGATCCAGCAACTTGACTCCGTCGATCCGGCCGACGCTCTGGGGCACCTCTATGCGCACGATACCAGCCCATGGGCTGGACCAGGGACCAGCGTCGCCGACCCGAAGATACGAGCCGTACGTCCGGTCCTTGATCGCGAAAACCCCCGAACGTTCACCTGGCTGAAGTTCGGGCACTCTGCGCCAAGCGCCATCTTCCAGGAGTCGCCGGTGGTGCGTCTTAACGTAGCCAACAACAGGTTCCGTGCCCGTGCTTAGGCGCCGAAGCGGCCCGTCCACAATCGTGAACCACCCATCCTGTACCAGCTCCTTCGCAACGTCAGTCTCGGCCTCTCGCATCACTCCTTGAAGACGACGGGAAGGTTCGGCAAGGTCGCTTCCTTCCACCGCGATTGATTCCCAAAGCCATTTGCCGGCCTGTAAGCGTCCCACGTTGCGGCCGTTGCCGAAAATAGCATTACGCCCTACGCAAGTTCTCGCCACCTCGATCGGGCGTTCGAGGTCGACTACGGCAGCTCCAGCCGCCCACGTACCCGCAACCCCGGCCACGTTCCCATAATCCGGATCATATAGGGTGAGCCGCGCATCAATCCTCATCGTTCCGTCCACAAACGCGAGGCGAGACGGGCGATCCGCGACCTCCGGCTGGTGGACCCGAAACTCACCGTCATCCTCCACCAAATCGCACTCAAGGTGTTGGTAGGATGAGTCGTCCTCAACCTGATAACCGACCCCGTACCCCGGGTCAAAAGGATCGATACCAATGCGCGGCCGCTGACGGCCGGGATCCGGCGCCCAGCGAATCATCAAGCCGGTTCGAAAGCCTCCGGAACGAACCCTACCAGTAGCGTGCCCTCGTCATTCAAGGCCATCGGGGCGCGGTACTTTCCTGTGGGACCCTTCAACGCAGAGAGATCCACCTCCGTCGGTACAAGGCGACGCCTGGCCTTACCACGTGCAATCACGACACGGGTGGAGCGTGCCAGCAGATCACGTATATCGTCGTCATTCAACGGCTCCCGGGTCGCCGACCGAACCACCGAAACAGAAAAGCCAGAACTCTCCAGCGCCGCCCGCGTGCGCTTGCAACTCTGTCAACCGGGACGCTCGTAAAGAAAAGAAATCTCACGCATTGGGATCGAGGTACCTCTTCAGAATGACGTTGCGGTGGTGAATCTCATGGCCAGCCATTATCCAGGCGAGTGCGCGGACCGTGACCTCGGACCCGCTGGCAGTGCCCCGACTGTCCCAATCGGCATTGGCAAGCGATGAAAAAAAGCGGACGTTGGCGGCCCGTAGATCGCAGAATTCCTCGTAAAGGTCCCTCAGCGGGCGCTCCCCGGCGTTCGAGTGGCGCGCCCAAATATCCTGGTCCATGCCAGGAAGATCAGATGGGTCGTTCCTGGCGATGTGGAGAGACCTGAAGGCGAACAGGCGCTCGACGTCGACCACATGACCCATGACCTCGCGCAGATTCCACTTTCCTGGCGCGTACGCACGAGCCTCGACCTCCGGAGTCGGCCAACCTCCGTTGGAACACAGAGCGTTCCGAAGCTCAGCTGGTGCTTTGGACAACGCCCCGAGTACATCACCCTTCACGCAGCCTATGTAGGCTGTGTAGTACTCATGGTGTTCGTCGGTACCCGGCCTACGCCTCGCCGATGTCTTCAAGGTCGATTTGGGAGTCATGGCTGCAAAGCTATCATAGACCTGGTGCAGGCGACATTTTGCTTGGCATGTATTCGCTCTCAACCCTCCGGAGACCTTTGTCTGTGGCCGCTGTCCTCTTGGGGATCGGGGCGGGACCAAATGTCGGGCAGGAAGCCTGTATAGCGCCAGATGCGATGGTCCGCCTGTGGAGTGTACCGATTGTCACTGCGCAGATGGACGACGTTTCCCAGCGCCTGACTACGGAGCTGGGGTTCACGCCGGTGCCATTGGCCACAGATGATTACCCATTGGTAGCCAGCGAGATCGCGTTTGCTGACGGTTCCGGTTTGAAGCTCGTCGGGGAGCTCGGTGCCGACCAAACTATGACCTCGATCGAAGACCCGGTACGCGCTTGGGACGATCCGACGGGACCGGTGCGGGATTGGATGACAGACCGCTATCGGGGACTCCTGTTGGATGGCGGCGGCGGAGCTTTCCTGGGATTAGCCACCGCAGACATTGCGGGTGTGACGTCCGTTATCCGGGAGATCGAACCGGAGATCGTCCAATCCCCCGGACATCCCCGCGGACAGCTACTCTTCCCCCCGGGCCACTTTCTACAGGCACTCTTCTTTCAGTCTGTGGAACCGATAGATGTCCCGGAGTCATCCGATTCCCCCGATGCCGGGCCGCACTCCTTGAGGGCCGCCTGGGTGATGGTAGAGGACCCGGATAGATTAACCGACCTTTTGGTGGCTTTGGGGGGACGCGATTGCGGAGTCTCCCGACACCCCGAACATCTGCACGGACGAGCGGTAGGCATCCGGGGCGGCACCGTTTACGTGGTTGACTCCGGTGTCTGGATGGCAGATCCAGGCTCAGCACCGGTAGTCTCCCTGACAGTAGAGGTCGGACCTGACAGACCTGCGCACAATGTCGTCCTCGGACCCGCCGGAGGTCTTTGGATCGAGCTCAGATCGCAATCCGTACCACCGTGATTGATAATCTCATAAACTCTTGTTCATAAACTAGTTACATCCATTGACTTCACACCATTTAGAACCATTGCAAATCGACACGCGAACCTTGATAGTGGACCTTCAGTTTCAGGGCTTCTCCAAGGCAATCGGAACCGGCCTGTTGCAGACCGCGGACGGGATCGCACTGGTGGACCCCGGCCCCACCACCTGTTTGGGGCGGCTGCGGGAAGGCATCGAGGCCGCCGGCTATGGGTTGCAGGATGTGATCGCCGTCCTACTGACTCACATTCACCTTGACCACGCGACTGCGGCGGGATCGATCGTCCGTACTGCGCCTCGGGCCAGCGTGTACGTCCATCCAGTCGGAGCAATCCACATGGTTGATCCGGCACGGCTCCTCGCTTCGGCAGGTCGCATTTACGGGGACCTCATGGACACGCTGTGGGGCGAATTCGTACCCGTACCGGAGGAACGGGTGGTTCAAGTCACGGAGGGAGACTCTGTTCAGATAGGCGATCGCACCCTCGAGGTGGCGTACACCCCCGGCCACGCCAAGCACCACGTAGCCTATTTCGAAGAGGCCTCGGGCACCGCGTGGACCGGTGACGTGGCGGGTATCCGTGTTCCGCCCGGGGGTGCCATCCCGGTGACGCCGCCGCCGGACATCGATGTCGAACTCTGGTGCCAGAGCATGGACCGCGTAATGGAATGGGGCCCCGAGCGTCTCGTGCCCACCCACTTCGGACCGATATCCCGCCCGCAAAGCCACTTCGCAGAGCTCAGGAGAGGCCTGCTCGCGTGGTCCGAATTCGTACGTGAATCGCTCAACGACACATCGGTATCGGACCAGGAAAACGCAACCCGTTTCAAGGTTTGGGCTGAAGACGGCCTGCGAAACAGGATGCCCGAGGAAGCCGTGGACATCTACACCGGGGCGTTCGGGGCCGGTGATTCCTGGTGGGGTCTGGCCCGGTACTGGCGGAAGAAAAAAGCCACCGCCTGAACCATTCTGCGTTCGTCACGAAGCAGGCCCGCGCTTCGGATCGCCGCCTGCCGAGGTACCGTTAGGGGTCTCGCACCGCCTCGATGGTGGCAACCTCAATCGTGTTCGGGTACGCACACGCCACCGAGCGCACGATGCGCCCCTCCACCACGCTCGGTTCCCCGGCCAGGGAATCCCCAACATCACCCACCAGGGAATAGAAGTACCCGTCATCGTCACGGAACGTCGTGCACCCGGCCTCACCCGGTTCCAACACCCCGGTTCGCTGCACGCGCCCCTCCCCGTCAGTCACATGGAATGGGTCGGAATGACCTATTGGTGCGAAGTTTCCATTGAAGATTATGAACACCACCGCCCGATCCCACGGCGCGTCCTCGGGCACGTTGACCGACGCGCCCACCTCACCGAATTCGCCCTGCCGGGCGGGACCTAGCTCCTCGAACCCTGTCCCAATACCACCAACGCCCACCTTGACGGAGGCCTGAAGAGGCAGGTTCTCGGTGAAAAGCCTCACCTCTGTACCGGGCGGGCCCACGTGCGGCTCCATACTCTGAATGTGCCGGATCGAATCCAGACGAGCGGGATTTCGGTGGGCCTGCCCGAACCCCTCGGAGGGGACCAAAAGCAACACCATCGGTAGCCACAGCAACCAACCATGCCTCGCGGAGATCGCTCCATCCGAACGATCATTCATTGCGCCTCCTCTTCGCCATTTGTGTCGCGTCCCGCGCTCCCATTCCACCTTCCAACAATGTAACCTTCGCCAGGGCGGACGTCCTTAGGTAAGATTACGCAGAAGCCGGTAGTTGCCCGGAAGATGCGAGGTAAGTTGAGCGTGATCCGGAGTTCTTAACCGGACCAACCGGCCGGGGTGGCGGAATAGGCAGACGCATCGGACTTAAAATCCGAAGGGGATTTCCCCGTGTGGGTTCGAGCCCCACCCCCGGCATTGGCAATCAGCGGACCCAACAGAACCAGGTCCCCTCCACCCATGGTGCTTCGGTTCGCCACTCGGTGATGTAGTCGCGCGGGATCACAGCTCCGGCTCCACGTGCGCATTGATCCAGAGCTTCCAGACCTTGTTCCGCTGGCTCCTCTCGTGAGTGACTCCCGGCAGTAGCGGTGTCGACTCGTGCGCGCGAGTTCGTACGTACTGCTGGAGATCTACCGTCTTCTCAGACGCGCCGACCCGCTCCAAGAGGTAGCCCAGCCGTTGCGCCCAAGAGATCGGAGCGGTCCTTGCAGCCTCCGGGAGCCTATCGGCTCGTAGTCGCTCGGCCAGCTCCGAGAGCACGGTCGCCACCCGATCAAGGCCACCTACCCTCTTTTGATAGCCGATTAAGTCGATCGCCGTGGCTTCCGGGGTCGATACTTGTAGGGTACCCCGCGGCGTGTTGAGCTGTTGGACGGGCACATCTTGCAGGCGTTTGCGAACCAGGAAAGTGGCCCGAACCCTGCCGCATGCGAGCGGCCTGCGTTGTTTGTTTACGCAAACCTGAAACGCCTGCGGGCGCTGGTGAGCCGCTCCGTGGTACTGGGCGGCGGTCAACAGGGCCGCAGAATATTGGCGGCCCTCCTTCTTCATCAGCGCAGGAATGAACTGCTCCGCTGGCAAACAGCCGAGCGAGCGGTATTCAAGGAACTCGGGCGAACCTGACGTCGCGCGTGCGAACGTTTGAAAGATAGAACCCGATTACTTCGTCGTTCCGGTCGCGCTCGAACTCGAGGGTCAACCCTCCACCGGAGAACTGATCCTCTTCCCCGGCCTCAAGATCTGTCTTGTCCAAACGACGATGGAGCAGCACAAGCTCCTCGTCCTCCACCGTAAAGCGATAGTAGGTCTCCAGCTCCTCGCTGAAGAACGTTCCCGTATAGTCCTCAAGGTCGGCTGCCGTCGGCTCCCAAGGTCCCCCGTCGAGTCGCGTCGCGGGCTGGTCTCCACCTTGATGGAGAGTAAGACGGTCCACGGCACCTGACTCACCCCGATGGAAAGTTATTGCAGCTTCCACGGCCAAGATCCTGAACGTCGAATCGGACGTCGCTGCAATCTCCAGGCGCTGTTGTCCCGTTGCTTGGACATACAATGTCTCATCTTCCCGAGTGAAGGTGAGGATGAAACTTGGTGCCGCGTCCATCGCATAACGTCCAGCGATTTCGTCGAAGTTCTCGGGGTCCCAGTCGGCGGCCTCGAACGAGTCCTCCACCTCTTCGTCGTCGCTCTCGCCCTCCGACTCCTCCATCTCGTCCGCAAAGAAGGCCTCCGCGATCCGGAATGCGATGCCGCTATCGAAGGAGGCGTGGTTGCTCTGGGTCGTGACGCCAGCGTTGATCTCAGGGAACCAGGCGAGCATCGATCGGTGTGCCACGTCGGCACCGCCGTGCTGGACCCGCTTCAGCCCATTCTGTTCGTCGATCGAAAGTCCGTACCCGTAACCCGTCTCTTCCCCATTGGTGAGCACGAAGGATGTCGTCATCTCCTCAACGGTTTCGGGGGTACCAACCATCGGGTTCGCGTAGTTCTCGACCCACCTCTGCAGGTCGCCGATCGTGGAGTACATAGCTCCCGCTCCCACTGCACCTCCCAAGTCACCGATCTGGCGGTAACCATCGGGCCCCGGGGTGTATCCCTCTGAGGCGTCGGGAACGATATGCCTCGAGGTCGGGCGAACCATCGTCCGAGTCATCCCAATCGGTTCGAAGACGTTTGTCCTCATGAACTCCGGGAAGCTCATGCCGGAGGTTCGTTCCACGATGGTCGCAGCCAGGCTGAACGCTGTGTTGTTGTAGTTCCACTCTGCACCCGGCGCGTTCTGGAGTGCCGGTTGCCGCTTCACCATCTCGATGATCTCGTCACGACCGATCCAGTCGCCGTGATCGAGTCGGCGTCCGGTCATTCGCATCAGGTTGAGGAATTCCCGGAGACCTGAGGTGTGGGTGATGAGATGGCGGACCTGGATGTTCTCCGCAAAGTCGGGAAGCTCGGGGATGTGGCTGCGTATGTCGTCGTCTAGACTCAGGAGCCCTCGCTCGGCTTGGAGCATGATCGCGAATGCCGTGAACTGCTTTGAGGTCGACCCGATATTCGTACGGGTGTCCTCCCGGAACGGCAGCTGATAGGCCAAGTTGGCCATTCCGTAGGACTTGGAGAAGATCGTCTCTCCATCGCGCCATACGCGCACTGCCGCACCCGGCGAGGCCCCATCGTATCGCGCCATCAGCTGATCGACCAAAGCGGCGGGTTCGGTCGCTAAGGCCTCGTGCCTGAGGAGCGATATCGTGAAGTCCCCTTCCTCCTCTTCGTCGGCACCGATGAACTCGAACGTGTACGTGCCCTCCCCGTCTGGCTCTCCCCCGAAGCGCTCGATGCCTCTGCCCAAGGCTCCAAAACGGGCTCGCTGTTCACCCTCCGGATCGAGGACCCGGATATGGATGTCCACGTCAATCTGATCCACCTCGCCCAAAACGAATTCATCTTCCTGTATCTCGAGCGTGTAGCGGATGGTGTCGCCGGTACCCAACGACTCCTCATAGGTGGTCCCGATCACGAGTGATTCTTGAGCGGCCAGGCGTTTGGTACCGGCCGTGCTGCCCAAGGCTAGGACAACCAACGCGGCGGAGACCACCAAGAAGGAGAAGAGGGAAAAGCGGGACGAGTGGAAACGCTTAATCATGGTATGTCCATTGTGGTCGGCTGGATGAATTCTAATGCTGTCTGTCAACGTTCGGTCACTTCGATCAGAAAAATCACCAAGAGCGTGACGATTACGGGGATGGCCAGTAACCAGTCCTGGAACTCCGACATCATCCTATCTCCTCTTCTCGTGCAGTCGCGTTTGACTGTGGGCATCGGGCTTGGGGATACTGAAGTTACGTCGGGTTGGACGACTAATCACCGGTGCTGCCGAGGCCTCCTCGCCGGTCCGTAGACACCTCTACATCCCCCTCGCGCCACTCCATCGCCTCGTATCGACTGACGACCACGTGAGCAATCCGCATGCCATGCTCAATACGTATCGGAAGGGTGCCCGAGTTGCAGACGAGAACGAACCATTCGTCGGGGTAATCGGCGTCGATCGTGCCAGGAGCGTTCGGCACCGTGAGCCCGTACTTCCAGGCCAACGACGACCGCATGCGGATCTGTCCCTCGAAACCGTTAGGCAGCTTCGCGCAGAGGCCGGTGGGGATCAGTGCCCGGTCGCCAGGATGGAGCTCGATTGAGGGAGGTGCCCCCCTCTCCGCGACCACGTTCACGGTCCGAGCGCGATGATCGCCGCGCCGAAACAACTTCACGGAACCTCGGGTCAAATGCGCCTGAAGGTCGTATCCCGCTGACTCGTCCGTCTGCCTCTCGGGTACCAGGACATCCGCAGCGAGTTTCGTGAAGACGATCGCCGGTTCGTCCCGTCCCGTGCTCAATTGCCGGTCAGCCACCTCCGTCGCCGGGCTCAACCCCCCGGAGACCCTTGGAACCGAATTCCCCACCCCACCGCCGCCTCGACAAACCTGGTGAGGCGCTCCCCGACGGAAGCGTCGGCCAAACGAAGGTCGGCATCGAAAACTCGTCCCGCCCCAGACACCAGGATCCGTGGCTGGGGCATCACGTAGGCCCCGAGCCCGGCTAGCGATTCGCGGAGGGAACGCTGCGCAAGCGCCGTGCCGAGATTCCCAGGTGTGGCACCCATTATCGCGACTGGCTTCTCCGACCACGCCTGAGGACGAGGGGGCCGCGACCCCCAATCCAGGGCGTTCTTGAGCACCCCCGATGTACCGCCGTTGTACTCCGGCGTAACCAGCAACACCAAATCCGCCGCGTGTATCTCGGCCTTCAGTTCGGCTACCGAGGGTGGGTCGCCAGCCGTTTCCAGATCTCCATCGTAGAACGGCAGTGGACGCGGGTCGAAGGAACGGTGCGCAGCCCCGCTGGGCAACCGCTCTACAGCCTCCCGCAGCAGCGCCCGGTTGAAGGACCCGTTGCGCAGACTCCCGACCAACGACAGCACGGTGAAAGAACCGTCTCCCAAGGAAACACCTCTTCTCAGAGTGGACACAGTAGTGAGTCAGTTTGCGGACGGTTCGGCCATCCCGCAAATCGTTGCAGGTCACTAGGCCGACAACGACCTTGGAGAATGACACACCGCCCTGGCACGGAAGCCACGATGGAATCCGCGAGCGGTCCACCACTCCCAACGTCGTCAAGAGGTACCCCGATGGATCATACCTATTCACCGCGATCGACAATCGCTTGGATCGCCAGATCTACTATTGCTCTGGTCTCGTTGACCGTAGTGGCAATGGGGATCGGGGGTCCGCTCGCCGGCCAGCAACCGAGTGATTCAGAGACGCAGGAAACTGAGGTCAAGAACGAGAACCTGCCGCTCCCCGTGGATCGCACCGTGCCGGTCGATCTTACGGAAGGCAGCTGGATATCGGTGGATGTGAGTCCCGACGGAACTACGATCGTCTTTGACTTCCTGGGCGACCTGTTCACGATCCCGATGGCAGGGGGCGACGCCACACAGTTGACCTCGGGAATGGCCTTCGACGCTCAGCCGCGCTTTTCCCCCGACGGACAGCACATCGTCTACACGTCGGATTACGATGGCGGACAGAACATTTGGGTCCGATCCCTCGACGGCTTGGATACAACTCAGATTTCAAAGGGAGCCGCCAATCGAGCCGAATCCCCGGAATGGATCGATGACGACTATGTCGTGGCTTCGCTCGGCAACTTTCGGGGTGGAGGCCTGCCCAAGCTGCGCATGTTCCACGTGGACGGCGGAAGTGGAATCCAACTGGTTTCCGAACCAGGCAACCTGAAGATGTTGGGCGCGGCGATATCCGCCGACGGTCGCCATGTCTGGTACGCCAGACGGACCGGCGATTGGAACTACAACGCGCAGATGCCCCAATACCAACTGGAGTCGTACGACCGGGAGACCGGTGAGCGCTACACCAAATCCTCCCGTTATGGCTCAGGGATACGGCCCACCCTGTCTCCGGATGGGCGATGGCTCGTATACGGCACACGCCACGATCAGGATACGGGTCTCCTCATCCGCGACCTCGACAGCGGCTCCGAGCGGTGGCTAGCCTACCCGATTCAACACGATGATCAAGAATCTCGAGCAACCCTCGATGTTCTCCCCGGCATGTCATTCACGCCTGACTCCAGATACCTCGTGGCGTCGTACGGGGGCAAGATATGGAAGGTCGGGGTCGATGATGGGACTGCCGAGGAGATTCCTTTCCGAGTCAGGATGGACCTTACTCTCGGGCCGCGCGTGGATTTCGACTATCCGATCGAGGACACGCCCACCTTCACCGTGCGGCAGATTCGTAACGCACGACCTTCTCCCTCCGGCGACCAGATCGCTTTCACCGCACTCGACAGGCTTTGGGTTTCGGATGCGGACGGCAGCGACCCCCGCCGGCTCACGGACGCCGACATGTCCGAACACTTCCCCGCCTGGTCTCCAGATGGCGATTGGATCGCATACGCGACCTGGGACGGTGACGAAGGGCACCTCCGCAAAGTGCGTTCAGACGGTAGCGGAGGCCCTGTACGCCTTACACGCGCTTCGGCTGCTTACTTCGCGCCGGTATGGGGTCCGGAGGACCGGATCGTGGCAATGCGAGGATTCGAACGAACCTATGTGACCCAAGGCGCAAGCGGTCCCCCGGGACAGGAGATCATCTGGCTACCGGCGGATCCACCCTCGAACGAAGGAAGCTCAGCCACCGTTATCGCCCCAACCGACGGACGCAGTGCCCCTCACTTTGTGGAAGCGAGCGATCGTCTCTACCTCTTCAGATCTCCAGATCTTCTCGTCTCGATCCGCATGGATGGAACGGACGAGAAGGAGCACGTGCGGGTGCGCGGGCCGACGGTCCAAGGCAGCACACAGGGACTGTCTCCATCCACCATCATCATGGCTCCTCAAGGTGATCAGGCCCTCCTGGAGCTCCAAAGGGAGGTCTACACGGTCACGGTTCCGCAGGCCGGGGTGACCCCGACGATCAATGTTTCAAACCCCGAGAATGCGGCATTTCCATCTCGCAAGGTTACACAGATCGGGGGTGAGTTCCCGGCGTGGAGCGCGGACGGACGGACAGTTCACTTTTCTCTCGGCAACGCCTTCTTCTCGTACAACTTGGACGCGGCTCAGGCGTTCGACGACAGCGTGGCAGCAGCGGAGGACGCGGCCCAGGAGGACGACGCAGGGGGTGACGCCGAAGGGGCGGAGCAGGACGAGGTGACGGACGAAGAGGAGGAGGACGAAGAAGATCAGGAGTTCCAGGCCACGGAGGTTCGCGTGGTTGTGGAGGCTCCCAGAGACATCCCCGAGGGCGAAATCGTCCTACGCGGGGCACGGATTATCACCATGCGCGGGGACGAGGTGATTGAAAACGGCGACCTGCTGGTCCGAAACAACCGGATTGTGGCAGTCGGAGAGGCCGGTTCAGTGGAGATCCCGGAGGGCGCCGAGACAAGGAACGTCACGGGGCGCACCATTGTGCCGGGCTACGTGGACACGCATGCGCACCTGAGGGCGCGTGACCAACTACATCGGACGGACGTGTGGCCGTACCTCGCCAACCTGGCCTACGGGGTGACGACCACCCGCGACCCGCAGACGGGAAACACCGAGGTCCTGTCCTACGCAGACATGGTGAGGACCGGAAGCGTGCTAGGGCCTCGAGTGTACTCGACGGGCCCCGGGGTCTTCTGGCAGGATGGTATCGATACCGAAGAAGAAGCGATGAATGCACTTTCCCGGTACGCCGAATACTTCGACACCAAGACCATCAAGATGTATGTGGCCGCCGCGCGAAAGGGACGTCAACACATCATCGCGGCGGCGCGCAAGCTGAAGTTGATGCCCACCACGGAGGGCTCTCTAAACATTCGCCAGAACCTGACGGAAACGATCGACGGGTATCCGGGCCTCGAACACTCTCTCCCGATCTTCCCGGTATTTGACGATTACGTTCAACTATTCGTGGAGACGGGACGCGTCTATACGCCAACGCTCTTAGTGGCCTACGGTGGGCCGTGGGCCGAGAACTACTTCTATTCGCGCGAAAACCCTCACGACGACTCCAAACTACGTCGCTTCACACCGCACGATGAGATCGATCAGCGAACGCTCCGACGATCGCAGTGGTTCCGGCAGGACCAACACACCTTTTCACGCCACGGGGAGTTCATCCGCGATCTCGTGGAAGCGGGCGGCAAGGCCGGCGTGGGAAGCCACGGACAGTTGCAGGGCCTCGGTTATCACTGGGAGCTGTGGGCCATGGCAGCGGCGGACGTGGACGGACTCGACGCACTGCGCATGGCGACGATCTACGGAGCAGAGGCGATTGGGTTGGACCAGGATCTGGGGTCGATTGAACCAGGAAAGCTGGCGGATCTCGTCATCCTAGGAGCTAACCCACTCGATAACCTTCGCAATACCAACGAAATCGAGCAAGTGATGCTGAACGGTCGTCTGTACGACGCCGACACGCTGGATGAGGTGTACCCCCGTCAGAGAGCACTCGACCCACTGTGGTGGTGGGACGATGAACCGGAAGGGACTCCCGGAGTAGACCGCTAAAGTGGGCTCCGTTTAGGCGGCGTTCTCCCTTTAGGTGGGGTCACCCGCCGGAACAACGTTCACGAAACGACGTCCCCCTCGGCGCCGCTGGAAACTCACCACGCCGTCGGTGAGGGCAAACAGGGTGTCGTCCCGCCCACGACCCACATTGCGTCCGGGGTGAAACGGCGTACCGCGCTGGCGAACAAGGATGTTGCCCGCTAGCACCTGCTGACCACCGTACTTCTTAACGCCCAAGTACTGAGGGTTCGAGTCCCGTCCGTTTCGACTTGAGCCAACGCCCTTCTTATGCGCCATCAGTCGCCTCCTCTACCTCGACAGCATCCTGGTTCGCAGCCCCGTTAGACTTTCCGTTCGAGCCGGGGAGGTCGATACCCGTGATCCTAACCTCGGTGTAATTCTGCCGGTGCCCCTTCTTCCGGCGATACCCCTTACGTCGCTTCATCTTGTAGACAATGATCTTCTCGCCACGTCCGTGGCTCGTAACCTCTGCGGCCACACTGGCACCCTCGAGGTTCGGGCGCCCCACATGAATCTCGCCCTGATCCTCCGAGAGGAGCACTTCATCGAAGGTCACGACGTCCCCCGGTTCAACATCCATAGTTGGTAACCGCAGGACCGCACCCGGCACCGCACGATATTGTTTACCCTGTGCTCGGAAAATAGCGAACATTGGTCGTGCCTCGTACTTAGGAAACTGACAAAGAAACTTACAAAAACGAGTAAAGAAGGAGCTCCGCAGCAGCAAGTAAGCACCCTAGGAACAGCCGAGTAGGGTAGCCTACTGACCGCCTGCTGTCAAAATATCTTGCCCGAGAATCTCCTATCCGGAGACGTACTTATCGGTGACATCCTGGCCCGCAGGCTGAGACAGAAGACGAAACTCATCGAAGCCAAGCAGTGGATTGTCGTCGGACTCTAGCGCGAGCCCGGTGCTCCTGCGCTGCGCGTCGAGGAAGTCAATCTCATGTTCGAGAAGGTGGAGTATGACGATTGGATGAGCAACGATCGTAATGCCACGTTCGCTGCCACCATACACCACACGGCCCAGGGCCCTCTCAACCCTACGGACTACGCTCTCAGCCGCCAAGATGCTCCCCTGCCCTTCGCAGCACGGACAGTCGTCATGCATTCGTTGCTGCAGGCTGGGACTGATGCGTTGCCGGCTCAACTCCAGGAGTCCCAGCTTCGAGATTTCAAAAACCTTGGTGCGGGCCCGGTCATTCCCCAGGCAGCTCTTCATCTGGTTCACGACCTTGGTCCGAGACGCCTCGTCGTTCATGTCGATGAAATCCACCACCACAATCCCACCCACGTCCCTAAGGCGTAGCTGCCGAGCGATTACGCGAGCGGCATCCATGTTGGTCTGGAACACGGTTTCGGCTGGATTACGCCGCCCCTTGAATTTCCCCGTGTTGACATCTATGGACACGAGAGCCTCGGTCTGCTCAATCACGATCCCACCGCCGGAGGGAAGGGGGACCTCGCGTTGCATCGCCTTGCGGAGTTCCGTCTCTATACCGAAGTGGTCGAATATCGGCCCCTTTTCTCGGAACAGTTTGACCCGCGACAGGAGGTTGGGAGCGGTCCGGCCCACCCAGGAGCGCACCTCGTTGTAGAGCGGTTTGGCATCAATCGTGCAGCTCTCCAGTCGATCGTTGAAGAGGTCACGTATCAACCTCAGCGTGAGACCCAGTTCCTCGTGCAGGAGAGAGGGTGGCTTCGTACCCTTTATCCGCCTCCGGATTTTCTTCCACGTCCCGGCAAGAACCTCGAATTCTCGAGCCAGGGTTGCTGAGGACAGGTCCTCCCCCACAGTCCTGACTATCACACCCGCGTCATGCCCCTTCACTACGTCCCGGGCCATATCTCGGAGGCGGTGTCGGGTGTCCCGATCGGTGATCTTGCGGCTGATGCCCGCCCCGGACGACCCTGGCAGATACACCAGGTATCTGCCGGCGATCGAAACCTGTGCCGTGGCACGAGGCCCCTTGGTCCCGATCGCATCCTTGGTGATCTGAACCGGGATCGCCTGCCCCTTCTGAAGGGCGTCCTGGATTTTCGGAGCCTCGGAACGTGAACGACCCCTCAGTCCACGGGGACGGCCCGAGTTCTTGGGTCCGGAGCTGTTTGCGCCGGCACCCGCTTCATCATGTGCGTCGAGGGCCAGATCAGAGGCGTGGAGAAAGGCGGCCTTCTCTTTGCCGATGTCGACAAAGGCGGCTTGCAGACCGGGTACTATCCCCGTGACCACTCCGTTGTAGATCCTTCCAACCAAACGCCCGTCGTCCGGACGCTCGTGAAGAAGCTCGACGAGCTCACCGTCTTCAAGGATCGCGACTCGCTCCTCCCGGGGAGTCGAGTTGATCAGTATCTCGCGACGCACCCGCTACCCGGTCTCGCCCAAATCTCTAAGCATCTCCCGAGCAATGACGATCTTGAGTATCTCGCTGGTCCCCTCCCCGATCTCGGTGATCTTTGCGTCCCGCATCATGCGTTCCACCGGGTATTCCCGCGAATAGCCGTATCCGCCGTGCAACTGGATGGCCATCGAGGCGATGTCCATCGCCGCTTCCGACGCAAATAACTTCGCCATCGCGGCTTCTCGCTTGTGACGCTTCCCCTCCATGCGCAGACGAGCCGAGTGGTAGGTCATCAGGCGAGCGGCATGCACTCGGGTCTGAGCTTCCGCCAGCATGAACTTCACGCCTTGGAAATCCCTTATCTGACGACCGAACTGTTTCCGCTCTCCCGTGTACCGCATGGCCTGGTCGAGCGCTCCTTGAGCGATCCCGATGGCGTGCCCGGCAATCCCAATGCGACCCCCATCCAACGTGTCCAGGAATACCGGAAAGCCGCGATCAATCTCCCCTAGCACATTCTCCTCCGGTACCTCCACGTCATCGAAGTGGAGTTCCCTCGTATCCGAAGCGTTCCATCCCAGCTTTCGGAGCTTCCTCCCTGCTGTAAACCCATCCATCGCCGTTACGGACGGAGAGTGACCGAAGCTGTGGCTTTCGGCTGCCGCCATCTCACAGGTCTCCTTGGACATGATGAAGGCCGTGATCCCTCGGGAGCCTTTGTCGGGAGAGGTGAGCGCACCCACCACAAAGATTTCCCCCACACCTCCGTGAGTAATCCATGTCTTCTGGCCGTTGAGAACCCAGCGATCTCCCCTCTTCTCGGCCACAGTCCGCATCGCGCCCGCGTCTGAACCGGAATCGGGTTCTGTGAGACCAAAACCACCCAGCACTCGACCTTCGGCGAGCGGTCTCAGAAAGCGCTGCTTTTGGTCGGGGGTACCCCACCGGTCTATCGGTGTGGCAGCCAACGACGTATGCGCGCCGACCATGATCGAGTGACTGGCATCCACCCGTGCCAACTCTTCCACCGCGATCACGCTGGCGAGCAAATCCATTCCGGTCCCTCCGACGTCTTCGTCAAAGGGAATCCCAAACAGACCCAGCTCCGCCATAACGGCACCCGTTGCCCACGGGAACTCCTCGGATTCGTCGTACTGAGCCGCCACCGGCGCGATTTCGGTCTCGGCGAATTCGCGGACCATCTCCCGCATCATCTCGTGATGATCTTCGAGGAACAGGCTGAGATCCGTCACGATTCCCTGCCCTTCCCGATGTGTGCACACTCTGCCCCGCGCCGTTCGGGACGACGGAGACGGCGAATAAGCGGGAGTCTCCCCAACATCCCCGGGCTCCAGATCAGAGGGCTTACAAGGCCGCTGACGGTCCCTCCGATGACTGCCAGGACCCCAACTTCCTGCAGGTTGGCGAAGATGGGCGCTTGGATCCGGACGTTCAGCAGGAAACCCATAGCCCCGAATAGGACAGCCCCCACCGCGAACCCCCCGAGGCTTCGACCCCAGGAAAACGCGGATTTAGCTGCCATTATCACCCACTGCGGCCATGCACTCGATCTCCACTCGAGCGTTGAGTACCAGACCACCCACGGCCAGGGTGCTTCGCGCCGGCCGATTCTCGGGGAAGAAGCTCATGTAGGTGCGACTGAAATCCGCAAAATCCGCTATGTCCGCGAGAAACGCAGTGCACTTGATGACCTTGTCCATGGACGAACCGTACCGCTCCAGGGCGTCCTGAATGTTTCGCATCGTCTGCTCCGTTTCCGGAACAATCCCGCCCTCGGCTAGGCCCTCGCCGGGAATCGTTCCCAGCTTCCCTGACAGGTAGAGTACGTTGCCGACCCGAACCGCTTCGGAGAATGGCGAATTGGGCCTTCCTCCCAAGTACTCCATCGAATGCATCGTTTCGTGCATGTTGTCGTGGCCGGTGTGTTCTTCGTGGCCAGCGTGTTCCTGAGCTTGGAGGTCGCCTGCGCTAAACACGGCTGCGCCAAGAGCCAGGGTCATACCTGTCACAAAGTGTTTCGAGAGATTCTGCAGAGTCATCTGGATACCTCCATTTCCAGGGGTGATACGCGAGTCATTTGCGTTGTTGCGTGGGTTATGGGGTGATGCGTGTCATCATGCGAGGAAAAGCGATCGTTTCCCGTAGGTGCCTAAGTCCGCAAATCCACGTTACGGTGCGCTCCACGCCGAGCCCGAAACCGCTGTGCTCAAACGTGCCGTAGCGGCGGAGGTCGAGATACCACGAATAGGACTCTTCCGGCAGACCCTCCTCCCGGATACGTGCCAGAAGGTGGTCGTGATCGTCCTCCCGTTGACTCCCTCCGATGATCTCGCCGTACCCTTCGGGCGCGAGCATGTCGTTGCACTTCACGGTTCTCGGGTCCTCGGGATTCTCCTTCATGTAAAAGGCCTTGGCACTCTTGGGATAATCGTAAACGAACAGAGGTTTTTCACGGCCTTCGACCAGTACCGCTTCATCCCCGGCGCCGAGGTCGTCTCCCCACTGGGTTTGACTCCCTTTTGAGGAAAGGAACTCGACGGCGTCGCTGTAACTGATCCGGTCAAAGGGAGGAACCACAGCTTCCAACGGAGCGACATCCCTCTCGAGGATATCCAGATCCGTACGACGGTTTTCCAACACGCGGGCCACGATGTAGGACACGAACCGTTCCTGAAGGTCCATGTTGCCTTCCGAGTCCAGCCACGCCACCTCGGGCTCCACCATCCAGAACTCCGTCAGGTGGCGGCGGGTCTTTGACTTTTCCGCGCGAAAAGTCGGTCCAAAGCAGTAAACCTTGCCTAGCGCCGCCGCGGCGGCCTCCACGTACAACTGGCCTGTCTGCGCCAAATACGCGGGGCCAAGATCAAAATACTCGGTTTCGAAGAGAGTGCCCGCGGACTCCCCGATCGCACCGGTCAGTATCGGCGTGTCGACGTGCGTAAAGCCATCCCCTCGAAGGAAGTCGTGGATCGCATGGATAACCTCGTCCCTCACGCGCATTATCGCTATCTGGCGCTCGCTCCGGAGCCACAGGTGGCGGTTCTCCAGGAGGAAGTCGACTCCGTGGACCTTGGGTTGGATCGGAAAATCGGGGGAAGGTGCAAGAAGCTCGAGTTCGGTAGCCGTGACCTCCACTCCCGAGGGAGAACGGGAATCGGCCCGAACCGTTCCCGCAACTCGCACGCACGCCTCGTTGGTGGTCTGCTGGAGAGCATCCCAAGTTTCCTGCGGCACACCGGAACGTATGAACACACACTGGACCTCCCCCGTACCGTCCCGGAGCACGAGAAACGCAATCTTTCCACTCGAGCGCCGGTGCCGCACCCATCCTTGGACCGTTACGGCATCGTCGATCCGGGTGGGCAGTGTGTCTATGGATTGGTGGGCGCGCACCTTGCGGCGGCCGTCCTGGGAGTCAGGTTGCATATATGGAAATCAGAAAGGTGTTTCGAGAAAACCGGCGAAGCGAAAGAGGCCAGACCAAGGAAGGTAACGAATTATGAGACATCGAGTCACAACTGCGGGGCTCTCGTCCGCGGGCCTGCTGTCCGCTGTCGCCCTACTGTTATCGCTGGTCGCCTGTACAACGGGTGAGATGGACCAGACCACGTCGGGCGCGGCACAGGGCGAGATCGCCGAGGGGGAGGAAGCTGCCGCCACAGATATGAGTCCGGAGGAAGCGGAGGTAGTGGCAACGGTGGAGCGGCTGTTCGAGGCGATGCGCACCAGCGATGGGGAGTTGGCTCGATCCGTGTTTCACCCCGAAGCAAGGCTCGGACGGGCGACAGACGAGGGGATTAGCTTTTCGCCGGCTGACGGATTCATCGAAGCCATAGGGACGCCCAAGGACGAGGTTTGGGACGAACCCATATGGGATTGGACGGTGACCGTCGACGGCCGCATGGGCCAAATGTGGACGAAATACGCCTTCTATCTGGGCGAGAACTTTTCGCACTGCGGAAGCGACGCCTTCGAGTTGTACAGAGGCGAAGACGGATGGCAGATAACACAGTTGGTGGACACGTCCCGCCGGGAGGATTGTTGGTACCCACCGGATCGAACCCCTTGACCTAGCCCCCAGGCGTGTAGGAGCTGGTGAGATTCAAAACTGTCCTACTCTTGCTTGGTGGCACACCCTTCGACTAAGTAACCGGGGTGCATTCCACGGCTAACCTGCCTAACGGCTCTTTCCTAGGGGGTATATCGATGACGACCCGACGCCACTTCTTAACTCGTTTCGGACGTTCCGCCGCAGCGACAGGCGTTCTCACCGCCATGCCTGTCAGATGGAACACCGCCGTTGCCGCGGCCGAGGAGTTGGCCGCCACCCCTGGCACCCCCGAGGAACTCGCCCAGGACGAGGATTTCTGGTTCGAGATCCAACAGGCCTTCACCACCGACCGGTCCCTCGTCAACCTGAACAACGGGGGTGTAAGCCCGACTCCGTGGCATGTGCTTGAGGCAATGAAGCGAGACTTGGATTTCGCGAACCAGCTTCCGGTATATAACGGGTGGCAGATCCTGGAACCTCAGCGGGAGGGTATCCGGTCGCGTCTCGCTCGCCACTGGGGGGTCGATCCCGAGGAAGTGGCGATTACACGAAATGCGTCCGAGGGTCTCCAGATCCTGCAGAACGGGTATGACCTGGCACCCGGCGACGAGGTTGTCACGACGACTCAGGACTACGGGCGAATGGTGACCACGTTCAAGCAACGTGAACGCCGGGACGGGATCGTGCTCAAGGAGTTCAAGGTCCCTGTTCCCGCGGAGGACCCGGATGAGGTCGTTCGGCTGTTCGAAGAACAGGTGACTGACCGCACTCGGCTAATACTGATGTGCCACATGATCAACATCACGGGTCAGATCCTTCCCGTGCGCGAGGTAGTTGCTATGGCGCGCCAGTACGACATCCCGGTTATTGTCGATGGGGCACATTCCCTTGCCCATCACGACTTTAAGCTCTCCGACCTCGAGTGCGACAACTATGCTGTTAGCCTTCACAAGTGGTTGCACGCACCAATTGGCACAGGCCTCCTATACGTCCGGCGCGACAAGATCCGAGACATTTGGCCGCTGCAGGCAGCGTCCGCCTCCAGAGATGGCAACATCCGAAAGTTTGAGGAAACTGGCACCCATCCTGAGGCCAACTTCTTGGCGATCGGCGAGGCTCTCACCTTCCACCAGCTCATAGGCGGCAAGCGGAAAGAGGCGCGGCTCATTTACTTGCGGGACCACTGGGCAAAACAGCTGCTGGAATCCGACCGGTTCCACCTTAACACCAGTCTGAAACCCGGCTTCGCTTGCGGAATCGCAAACGTGCAGCTGAAGGGGGTGGAGACCAGCAAACTCCGAGACTGGCTCTGGAACAAGCACCGCATCTTCACGGTGGCGATCAACCACGCGGAATTCACGGGACTCAGGATTTCTCCCTCGGTCTACACCACCTTGGAGGAGATCGACCGATTCGTGGACGTGATGAACCATGCGGCGAAGCACGGTATATCCGCCTAAGACTTAGAACTCGTCCAACCAGTCTTCGATTAAGCGGCGGGCAATCGATATCCGTCCGGGTAATCCCGTGTCAGCCCGCCTGCGTTCGACGACCTCGGCCCGCGTAAACCAGCGGGCATCGGCGAGTTCCTCCGGATCCACCTTGATGGTGCCTCCCCTCTTCTCGGCGAAGAACCCCACCATCAGAGAGCGCGGGAATGGCCAGGGCTGGGACCCACGATACAGGACGTCACCCACGGTGATACCAGTTTCCTCCAGGACCTCGCGGACCACAGCCTCCTCCATGCTTTCGCCCGGCTCCACGAACCCGGCAATGCATGAGTAGACGCCCGCGGGCCACGTCTCCTTGCGACCGAGTAGACACCGGGAGCCATCGTGGACGAGCACAATAACGGCCGGATCCGTGCGCGGAAAATATTCGGCCGCGCACCCCTTCTCGGCACAGTTTCGAATGTGTCCCCCGTGGCGAGGCCGGGTGGCACCGCCGCACTCGCCACACCGACGCGCCGACCGACTCCAAGTGATCATGGCGGCTGCATAAGCCAGCAAAGCACCTTCCCCCTGCCCTAATATCGCCCCTGCCCGACGCATATCGACGAACGAGTGCCCGTGGCCGTGGGGATCCGGCACCGACATTGCCCCACGATCCCGTACCTCAGCTGCAAAAACCGCAGCGTCGTCCTCCATCCCCAAAAAAATCCACTCCCCAGGTGGATCCACCCCTTCCCTCAGAGCACGAGGCGGAAACATATGCACCCCCTGAATGCCCCCTTCAGGAGCCTGGCAAACCAACACCTTTCCCTCGTGGACGGCGACAACTCTCGTACCTTCGGCCCGTAACTGGTCTCGTATCCATTCGGGGTCTCGCCGACCATCGTAAGCCCGATCAAGGGTACCACCCGAGAAACACAGGGGATCGACCCGGGGCCGTCGAGTCACTCGGAGCTTCCTTTCACATTGGTGAAGCCGTTCTGGTTTGGGTTACGACCGTCGGCAGGTTGACAACGTACCGGAATCTCGGCACATCCGAATGGCGGGGCCCCGAACATTCCAACCGAAACGCGAGGGACTTTACGACCGGTGCTATCTCGTGGATCTTCCGCATCATGAAAAACCCGAGCGAACCCATCCCTGTAGCAGGAACCGGCACACTTCTGACCTTCGATTGCTACGGGACCCTGATTGACTGGGAATCCGGGATCCTGGCGGCTCTGCGCAACGCGTACCCAGATGCCACCGGCATCGGTGACGAGGCGCTTCTCGCCGAATTCCACGCCGCCCAGAACCGGCTAAAGACAAGCACTTACCGCACCTATCGAACGCTTCTCACAGAGACCGCAGAGGAGGTGGCCCTCACTCGCGGTTGGCCCTCGGACCGGGAGCGAGCGGCGTCCATACCCGCAAGCATCCCCGAATGGCAACCATTCCCGGACACGAATGCGGCGCTCGAACGGCTGGCTCAGGCCCACACGGTACTGGGTATTCTGTCGAACATCGACAACGACCTTATCTCGTCCTCCCTCACGCACTTTACGGTCGAGTTCCCTCTGGTCGGAACAGCACAGAACCTCCGGAGCTATAAGCCCGCATCAGTACATTTTGAAGCCGGTCGGAGGTGGGCAAAGGACTTCGACCGCTGGGTGCATGTCGCTCAAAGCCTATACCACGACATTGAACCAACCACGGAGCTCGGTATCCCGGCCTTGTGGGTGAACCGGAAAGACGAGCCGGTTCCAAAGACCATCCAACCGATCCATGTCGCGACCGATTTGGCCACCGCCGTCACATGGTTACTGAGCGGGCACGAACCGAGTCGTCACCATTCAGCGTAAACCTCCGGCCGGCGGTCACGCCAAAACAGGCGCCGCGCCGTGGAGGACTCGCACCGGCCCAGATCCAGATCGGCGTACACGATTTCCTCTTCCATCGACGGACCCTCCGCAATGACGCTCCCTTCGGGGTCCGTAACAAATGACTCGCCTGCGAAGGTGAGACGATCCTCCTCTCCCACCCGGTTACACAGCGCCCCGTAGTACCCGTTCTGAAACGAAGCGACGCGCAGCTCGGCCTCGAATAGACCCTCCGGCCATTCACCGATGGCACCTGCCTGGGGGATGACCACCAGCTGAGCCCCTAAATCACCTAGGCGGCGCATGTACTCCGGATAGTGCCGGTCGTAACAGATCGCCACCCCGACCTTCCCCACCGCCGTGTCGTAAACCGCCGCATCCGTATTCCCTTTTGCGTAGTAGTGCTGCTCATGGAAGCACGCGTATTCGGTGATGTGCATCATCCGCGTTACACCCAGTAGGGATCCGTCGCTGTCAAACACTGGAGAGCTGTCGTAAAGGGCACCGTCCGGTCCACGCTCGTACTGGTTGAAGACCGCAACTAAGCCGAGTTCGGCGGCTCTCGCTGCAATCCGATCGCTGATCGGACCCGGGATTGGATCCGCAAGATCCTCGGCCCCGATTGAGTCGACGCGTTGCGGGAAGAACCGGTCGATGGCGAGCTCCGGGAATGCCACGAGTTCGGCTCCGTTGCTGCGAGCCTCTCCCATGCGTTCAAGAGCCGTCTCAAGGTTCACGGATCGGTCGGGGCTCGCACTCTGCTGTATCAGGGCGATTCTCATGGTTCTATTCGTTATCTTTCTGCGTATGTGTGGACGATTCAGCCTTATTGCCTCGCCGAGCGACCTCGCTGTTCATTTCGAGGCGTCGGCGTCCAAGGTTCTCGATGCGGCCCCCAGTTTCAACCGCGCTCCGACGACGGACGTGATAGGGATCCGGACCTCTTCCCATGGCCGCGAGTTGGTACCCCTTAGATGGGGACTGATCCCGCACGGCACCCTCCGCCTGGATCGACTTCGCCTCATGATAAACGCACGAGCGGAGTCCTTGACCGACCGACCCTCCTTCCGAAGCCTCGTCTCGGGGCACCGCTGCGGCATCTTGGCCGACGGATTCTACGAGTGGCGGAAGGAAGCTGGATCCAAACAACCATACTACGTGTACCGACGGGACGGAGCGCCAATGGCCTTCGCCGGCCTCTGGGACATATGGAAGGGACCACGAGGCATTGTCGAGTCTTGCGTCATTATCACCACTGAAGCCAACCCCGTCCTCGCTCCCCTTCATCACCGGATGCCGGCCATTCTGTACGGAGACCACGAAGCGGCTTGGCTGGATGGCGGCGCACGCCCCATGGAAGCCTTGAGCAGCCTCCCACCCGACCTGTTGGAGGCCGTGCCGGTAACCCCCCGAATGGGCCGAACAACATTCGATGAGCCTGACTGCACCAAACCGACCGGATCCGCAATATCGCGTGTGGAGGATTGGCGTTCGCGGCCACCGGCGGGAGACTCGCCACCCGACCAACTAGCGCTCTTCTAACGGTTTCTTGACCTGCGGATTGTCGGGTTCGGTGGATTGAGTGTGAGCGGGCCCCTCCTCAGTGCATCGCGTCGGCGGTGACCCGGACCATCCGAACGCCCATCAGGCGAAACACGACGACTCCGATTCTGCCCGTGAGCATGGTGGGGATCCCGACCGGCAAAGCATACTCAGCCACCGCGGCGAGGAAGGCGTGCTCAAAACCGATCGCTCCCCCGATCATTCGGAGCCCCCAAAACACGCCCATAAACACCACGAAGCACGCCGCCAAGCCCATCGTCTGTTTGGTCGCATTTCCGTCTTCGACATCGTACATGCCTCCGAAAAAGATGGCGCTCGCAAGAAAGAACATGCAGACCGGAACGAGCCAAATGATCATTGATCCTCCAGGCAGTAAACAGGGATTGCAGGTGTGGGATTAATGTCGAAGGGGTGGCGGACGAGCCGTAAATCGACGCACGGCAAGATATTTGGTTTGCAGTCTACCGGCGAGGGGCGCCGGATCTCGCAGAATCTGTGTATTCGTATACGTTTATGCAGTACACCTTCTATACAGTGCACCATCAGATAACACAAACCCAGAGAGACGCCGGGCCATGAGAGCACCTCCCCTAACGCTCGGGATTGAAGAAGAATACCAGGTCGTCGACCCTAAGACCGGAGAACTCCGATCCTTCATCGAAGAGATCCTGCACGGCAGCGATGAAGCGGAGAGCGAGATCCACCCGGAACTTCACCAGGCCTGCGTCGAGACCGCGAGCCGGGTTTGTCAGGACGTTGGTGAAGCTCGAGACGAGGTAATCCGCATGAGGCGCCTTGTCCGGGACACGGTCGCCAAGCGTGGATTTGCGATTGTGGCCGCCGGATCACACCCATTTTCGTCATGGGAAGAGCAGGAGATCACTCCGCTTGAGCGATACGCCGGGTTGAGGGAAGACCTCCAACAGGTGGCCGACCGTAACCTCATCTTCGGCACTCACGTCCATGTGGGGATCGAGGACAGAGAGTTCATGATTGATGCTATGAACGTCTCAAGGTACTTCCTCCCGCACGTACTGGCCTTGTCGACCAGTTCGCCGTTCTGGGAGGGCCTCGACACCGGTTTTCACTCCTATCGCAGCATCATCTGGCGCAACTTCCCGCGCACCGGCATCCCCATGCGGTTCCACAGTCGTAGTGAATACGACGATTTCCTGGAGACGATGGTCAGGTCCAAGACCATTGAGGACTCGAGCAAGATCTGGTGGGACGTAAGACCCAATCAACGCTTCCCCACCCTCGAATTCCGTGTGTGCGATATGTGCACGAAGATCGACGAGGTCGTTTGCATCGCCGCGATCTTCCAGGGCATAGTCGCCAAGATGTGGAAGCTCCGCCGGGATAACCTCACGTTCCGCCTTTACCCCGAGGTCTTGTTGGCTGAGAACAAGTGGCGGGCCGCGCGCTATGGCGTAGGCGGGAATCTCATCGACTTCGGCAAGCAGCAGGAGCACCCGGCGCGGGAGCTCATCACCGAGATGTTGGAGTGGTTTCTGGATGATGTAGTCGATGAACTTGGAACCCGGACCGAGGTCGAGTACGCCCTCACGATCCTGCGGGACGGGTCAAGTGCTCAGCGACAGCTTGCTGTGTACAAGGAGACTGGCGACCTGACCGCAGTCACCCACCATTTGATGGCGGAGACCGTGGAGGGACTCTGAACTTCAAGATTCGGAACCCTCGAAGACCGAACCTAGAAACCAGACGATTCCAAGTCGGCGGCAGTTCGATCGAGCCCAACACTGAGTTTTTCCACCAAATCATCGATCTCCGAGTGAGTGATGGTTAGCGGTGGACTCATACAGATAACGTCGCGCATGGCCCGGCAGACAACTCCGGAGTCGTACAGATGCTCGTGACAAAGGGCTCCGACTGCCCCCATGGGCTCGAACAGGGCACGCGATCCGGGATCTGGCGATAGCTCCAGCGACCCGAGGAGGCCTACACCCCGGACCTCTCCGACCAAGGGATGGTCCTTGAACTCACCTATCCGACTCTGGAAGTAGGGGCCGACACCGTCTCGAACCCGCTCCACAACACCTTCCTCTTTGAGGATTCGGATGTTTTCCAAGGCCACCGCTGCGGCCACTGGGTGCCCCGAATAAGTGTACCCGTGCGGGAAGACACCTCCGTCGGCCAGCACCCCGTTAATCTCCTCGGTCAGGGCCACCGCCGACATCGGGGCATAACCCGAGGTCATCCCCTTCGCCATCGTCATCAAGTCCGCCGAAATGTCAAAGGTCTCCGCCCCGAACCAGGCCCCAGTACGCCCAAACCCGGTGATCACTTCGTCACACACCAGCAATACTTCGTGTTCACGGCAGATTCGTTGAATCTCGGGCCAATAGTTCGCAGGCGGTACGATTACCCCGCCAGCTCCGAGCACCGGTTCTGCCACGAACGCAGCCACCGTGTCCGGACCCAGCTCCAGAATCTTCTCTTCAAGAGCGGATGCCGCGCGCGCACCAGTCTCTTCCGGGGTCTCGTCCGGCAGTCCAAAAGCGAACCAGTACGGAGGCATTATGTGCTCAAAGCCGGGGAGCGGGAGGTCCCCGACCGCGTGCATGACCTCGAACCCCCCAAGGCTCGCTGCCGCCATGGTGCTTCCGTGATATGCGTAGGTGCGGCTGATGAACGTCTTCTTCCCGGGCTTCCCACGGAGGTCCCAATAACGCCTGACGAGGCGGACCATCGTGTCGTTCGCCTCCGACCCGGATGTGGAGAAGAAAAAGTGGTCCAGCGAACCCGGGGTGATCTCCGAGAGGACGTGGGCCAGATCGATGGTCGGTGTCGATGATGAACGGAAAAAAGTGTTGTAGTACGGCAGGGTCACCATCTGGTTGTAGGCCGCGCGCGCCAGTTCCTCCCGGCCGTACCCGAGATTCACACACCACAGTCCCGCCATGGCGTCCAGAATGCGTCGCCCTCCCACCTCCGTCAGAGTGCTACCCTGGGCCCCGGCGATGACGCGGGTACCCTTCTCTGCTAGAATCCGCGGATCGACGAAGGGGTGAACGTGATGTTCCCTGTCGAGGTCCTGCCACGTTTCGGCGGATTTGGCGCGAGCGGATTTGGCGCGAGCTGTCCCTACGGCCACGGGTTCCTCCTCATTGGATTTTCACGTATATCGAGTATTGCCCGCCGAAAGACGCTCAGTGAGCCGGCGGCGGGGTGACAACCAGAACGGCAGTAACCAGCAAGACCGCCAAGCCAAGTGCGAGTTCCAATCTAGCCGTCTTCGGCAGGCGCGCAGATCCCTCGCCCTCGGCCACTATCGTTCGAGCCCACTTCCAGTTGTAACGTCCACACAGGGCGATTCCCAGCACCAACAACAGCTTGATCGAAAGCCTCTGTCCATAGGGATCCGTCCACAACCCGCTCACTGATCCCAAATGCAGCCACGCCGCAAACAAACCAGTGACCACCAGTACCGCTGCCGAACCCAGTGCGAGCCGAGTGAACCGAGTCAGCCACTGCACCACCTGAGTCTTGGGTACCGGTCGTCCTCGGCGCTTCTCCAACCTGACGACTCCCCACATAGCACCGAGGGTCCCGAGCCAGGTTCCGCCGCAGACCACGTGAAACAAGTCCGCTGTCACTGCCGCCGTAACGAAATGCCCGGCGGCTACGGCGTGACCGCCCAACGACGGCGTGAATGCAAGGAGGGCTGTCCCGACCAGGGCCACCATCCAGCCGAGTCTCCTGCGCTGACCCCTGCGGGCCAACACAAACCCCGCCAGCGTGATTACCGTGGCAGCAACCTGAAGGAGCCATACCCGGCCCCACGATGTTCCGTTCACGAGCAAGCTTAGTTCGGAGCCGACCGGTTCAAACGGATCCCGGAAGACCGCCAACTCTGAAGCCAAGCGCCCCACGCAACCGACCGTTACCAAGAGCAGTGCTGTGGCCCCGAAGCGCGCACAGGCTGCCGCATACTCATTCGCACGCCCTTCATCACGATCGCTCGGCGCACTCTGGGGGAGGAACACCGTGCGGAGAGTCAGCGCACCAACGGCTCCCAGGAGCCCCGCGAAGAGAAGCCACCGGCACGCCGTTCCAACCATGGTCCAGGGATCAATCACTCATCTTCGCTATCACCCGATCTCCACGTCTCGACGCATCCCGGTCGTCGCACGAGTAAGGTCGTTGCCAATCACTAGAACTTACCTTGGCACAACCTAGCCCGCCGCCCATGCAGCATCGCGATTATAATACCTGTCTTAAGGACTAAGGTTCGATACCTTATTGGACGAGTGGGATGGATACGGACTCCCATGGAACAAAAGGAGTACATATCATGAAATTCACGAAGCCAGCGGTGCCCAGGTGGTCGTTCGTCCCCGGCGTTGCCGTTCTTGCTGCTACACTCATCGGGGCAAGCTCTGTTCCAGCCATTTTGGTCTCCCCGGGTGCCGACACTCCTCCGGCCCCGGCTTCTCCCTCGGATGAACCCACCGAAATTGGATGGCGACTCTTGTCCCTCCTCAACTATCGGACCGGAGAAAAACCTGAGGAATTGGCTGCTGTCGACGGCGAGCTGGTTAAAATTCCCGGCTACACGGTGCCGCTGGAGGATTGGGCCACATCTGCCACCGAGTTTTTGCTCGTCCCCTACATGGGGGCGTGTATCCACACACCGCCGCCGCCCCCCAACCAGTTGGTGTACATCACGATGGAAGAGGGTGAACGGGCACAGCTGGACGGATGGAGCCCGGTGTGGGTCGAAGGTGTGCTCGAGATCGAAACGACCGAGAGCGTATACGGCAACGTCGGTTTCTCCATAACCGGAATGAAGGTTTACCCCTACGAATGGTAGGGGGTTTTCTAAGCGTCGGTCGCGGGGCCGGCTGATGGAGCCGGCCGTCGATATCCGGGGTCTCCGTTTCCGCTACGGAAGCGATCCCTGGGTGTTGGATGTCCCCGAACTGGTACTGGAGCGGGGCACCCGGAACTTTCTCTTCGGACCCAGCGGCAGTGGAAAGACGACGCTGCTCGGGGTGTTGGCGGGGGTCCTTCAAGCGGATGAAGGCCAGGTCATGGTTCTCGGCCAGGACCTTGCCTCCCTTTCAAGTGCTCGCCGGGACGCCTTTCGCGCACGTCACATCGGGTACGTTTTTCAATCGTTCAACCTGATACCCTACCTCTCGGTTCTGGACAACATCACGCTACCGGTCCGCATGTGCGCTCAGCGCCGGTCTCGCCTGGGCACCGCAGGAATCCAAGAAACCGCGATCCAGTTGGCCGACCATCTTCACATCGGTGGTCTCCTCCGCGAGTCGGTGACCAAGCTTTCGGTCGGGCAGCAGCAACGCGTGGCCGCCTGCCGTGCTTTGATCGGCTCACCAGAATTGGTCGTTGCCGACGAACCCACTTCATCTCTCGACTACGACCGCAGGGAGAGCTTCCTCGACCTCTTGTTTCAAGAGTGCGAGCGCAACGATTCGACCTTGGTGTTCGTGAGCCACGATCGGTCCCTTGAGAGTATGTTCTCACGACACATCTCCCTTCCTGAAGTAAACCGCTCCCGAGAGCGCTTGAATGGTAACCGTTAGACCATGGTAGTTCTGTCGCTCGCCCTCAAATCGCTTCGCAACCGTGCTTTCACCACGGCACTCACGCTCGGGTCAATCGCGCTCAGCACCGCGCTTCTCCTCGGCGTCGAGAACGTGCGCAGCGGGATGCGCGAGAGCTTCTCAAACACGATCAGCCAGACCGACCTGATCGTCGGAACAAAGGGGGGTGCCGTACAGCTCCTGCTTTACTCCGTCTTCGGGATGGGTTCGCCGACCGAGAACCTGACTTGGGAGACTTATCAGAGGTGGGCGGAGCATCCCGCGGTCGATTGGACCATTCCCTACGCCTTGGGGGACAGCCACCGCGGTTTTCGGGTCATCGGCACTAACCAGGACTTCTACCGCCACTACAGGTATCGGGGAGGCCAGGAGATCTCGGTTGCGGAGGGTAATCCAAGCTCGGACACCTTCGACGTCACACTAGGTTCCGATGTGGCCGACGAGCTAGGCTACCAGCTCGGAGACGAGATCGCCGTGACCCACGGCCTAGGCGAGGTGGGATTCCTGAACCACGACCACACGCCGTTTACCGTTTCTGGCATCCTGACTAAGACCTTCACACCCGTTGACCGCGGCATATACGTGACGTTGGAGGGGATCGAAGCCATCCATCTGGGGTGGGAGGACGGCGCACCTCCCATGCCTGGCAACGAGCATGACCACGGACACGAACACGAGAGAGAGCAGGCACACACACACGAGGATGAAGGAGACCACGAGGACGAAGGGGACCACGGGGATGAAGGGGACGCTCAGGGTGCTGAAGACATCCAGATCACCCAGGTCACGTCCTTCTTCGCGGGAGTCAAGAACCGGACCGATGTACTTCGCTTGCAGCGAGAGATTAACGATTTCCCGGACGAGCCGATGATGGCTGTTATCCCCGGCGCTACGCTGAACGAGATGTGGCGGACCTTGGGTTACGCCGAGACCGGGCTTAGGGTCATCACCATCTTGGTCGTCCTGGTAGGGCTTCTCGGAATGCTGGTTTCACTTTACACCGCGTTGAACGAGCGCCGGCGGGAAATGGCTGTGCTGCGGGCGCTGGGAGCAGGTCCGCGAACGATCATTTCGCTTCTGGTGCTCGAGTCCGCGTGTCTGGCTTCCGCCGGAGCCCTGGCCGGACTTGCCTTGGTTTACGGCCTTCTTCTCGCCGGGCAACCAATCGTTGAATCGGCGACGGGTATCTTCATTCCGGTCCGTCCCCCAGGTGGGTTGGAACTGCTCTTCTTGGGCGCGGTCGTGTCAGCCGGTTTTCTCATCGGCTTGATACCAGCCCTCAAAGCCTTCCGTACCGCTCTTCACGACGGTCTGGCCGTGCGCGTCTAAAGGGAGAGGAGCAAGGGATGAGGATTCATTTGGCCGGCGTATTCGTGGATGACCAACGGAAGGCACTTCTCTTTTACACGGAGGTGCTTGGTTTCCGCACAAAACACAACATTCCGGTCGGGGAACACGCGTGGATCACTGTCGTTTCAGAGGAAGACCCTGATGGGATGGAGTTGCTGCTCGAACCTGACGAACATCCCGCAGTCCGTCCGTTCAAGGAGGCACTGGTAAAGGACGGCATCCCCAGCATCTCCTTCGCCGTCGACGACATCCAGACCGAACACGAGCGTCTCACGGCAAAGGGGGTCCGATTCGTGCAAGGGCCGAGTGATTTCGGGAGCGTTATTACGGCGATCTTCGACGATACGTGCGGGAATTTGATCCAGATTGTACAGGAGAAACCTCAAACGTAGCGATCATACTCTCCAACATCGCTTCACCCCGCCACTCAGCTTCACCAACCCCCGTTCTTGATTTTATCTAGTCAGACGAGTCATACTTGTAAGATGAAATCCACATACTCGATTTACGAAGCAAAAGCTCGGTTTTCGGAGGTCATCCGTGTTGTACGTGAAGGGACCCCGGTGACCGTGACCTACCGGGGCGACCCCGTTGCTGAAATCCGGCCCGTCAAACGGAGTGCCCCTAGCATCGAAGAACACCTTGATGACCTTGAGCAGCGTGGGATTCTGATTCCGGCAACGAACCCGACAAGCGATCTTACCGTAGGAACACCTAAGCTCGGGGCGTTGGAGCGGTTCCTGGCTGACCGCGACTAATGGCTGTTGCCTACGTTGACACCTCGGCGATCGTCGCGCTCGTGTTTGGCGAGACCGGTGCGGAGCAACTAGCTCAGCGTATGAACGGATTCTCGCACCTCATTTCGTCCAATCTTCTCGAAGCCGAGCTCAGGGCGGCGTGCCACCGAGAAGAGAGAGCGGTGCCCACTCAACTACTGGACGAAGTCAGCTGGATCATCAACCGTCGGCCACTTTCCCGCGAGATGGTGGTCGTGTTAAACGCCGGGCTGGTTCGGGGTGCCGATCTTTGGCACCTTGCCACCGCTTTACATATCGCTCCACAACCCCGTGAGCTCTCATTTGTGACCCGCGACCGCAGGCAAGCTCAGGTGGCTGGCACCCTTGGGTTTACAGTTTCCTGAGACAGTGTGAGGATGGGCGCTGACGGATTCGAACCGCCGACGTCCTGCTTGTAAGTCACCCAACACACGGCTTGCCGGCAGGAACTCCTGTAAGTCAAACCTGGACTTCACGATCTGCCGTTCTTGCCGTTGCGACATGGCTGACTTCATCACAGCCAAATGGCGGGAAATCGGCAACAATGGAGGGCATCGCTACCCCGTCCTTTGCTCGGTCACATCTCGGACTCCTCGCACGATCGACCTCTCACTCGAGAGCCTTGAACACGCCGTCGTGGGCATCCGAATAGAACTCGATGTTGAGTCTTGTCCAGAGGTCGTCGGGAAGGTTCATGAGCTCGCGGCGGGCGGCGACGGGCATGAGCAGGACTGACGCCTGTTTGTCGACCGCTAGCTCGGCTATGCCCACCGGATCGGGAACGCGGTCGAGTGAACCCCCTAGGTTTAGAGGGCCGACGAGGATCGAGCCACCGCGGGTTTTTCGCTCAAGCAAACCGCTTACCAGCGCCGTGAGCACCGGAAGGCCTAGGCCGCTACCGGATCGATCGGCGTCGAAGGGTCGAAGTTGCACTGAATATTGGTGCGCGCGGGTATCCCGGTCACCGACTAGGCGCTTGCCCCCGGCGTACAGATTCTGTTCACCGATCCTGACGCTCTCGCGAAAGGTCGGGGGCACCGGATGGTTGAGGATGCGTGTGCCTTGGCCTGGTCCTACCGCGATCTCCACCCGGTGGAGCCCCGGTCCGCTGCCTTCCACGCCCGGTCCGATCGCCCACACTTGACCGGGCGGCAGCGGGTCGCTGTCGATGGCCTCGTCGCTCCGGAGCTCCGGAGTAGCAACAAACTGCTCCACTCCATCCACCCCTAGTGTGAACGAGAAGTGCGTGTTGCGGAATTCGGCCTTGAGGCACCGCTTTTGCTGTTCTTTGATGCGTCGTCGGGACTCCAGTGCCAGACGCACCATACACTCCAGGTCCTCGTCCGAGATCTTCATTTCCGCGTCCGGGAAGAGCAGCTTGATCAGCCCGGAAACCGTCTTGTTTACCGCCTCCTGGTCTCGCCCGGAGAGCGCGCCGCCCCAGAAGACGCGGTTCTGAAGCGCGGGAAGGCGCGTGGTCTGACGAAGCCGAGTCCAGCAGGCGCTCAGGAAGTCGTTGACCAGCCCGAAGTGGTTGGTCAGATGTACTCCGGGGTCCAGCTTCGGAAAGTCCCACCCTGGCGCATAGGCGTGAATACGGTCGTGGAAGGCAGTGTCGTCGCGCATCTGCTTGGGCATGGGACTGAGCAGGTGGCCGATGCGCTGCTGCTGTTCCACGGATACGTCGAAGTTTCCGACCATGACAATGGAGCCTTCGGCGCGGATGCTCTCCTTCCCACGGCTGAACTCTCCTGACGCCATGTATCCTTTCATGATATTGACGCCGTCCTTCTGATCGAAGGAGATGCCCGCCACCTCATCAAAGCACACCACGTCGTGCTGGCACACCAGCCCCCGCCGACCGTTGGCCATGTTCACGAACATCTTCGCCACGGTGGCCTTGCCTCCGGAGAGAAGATGCGAATATGGGGAGATCTGCTGATAGACGTGGCTCTTGCCCGTACCTCGGGGGCCGAGCTCGACGAGGTTGTAATTGCGCTCCACGAAAGGGACCAGGCGAAGGACTGCCACTTGCTTGGCACGATCGTCCATTGAGGCGGGTTCGAGTCCTGTCGAGCGCAGCAGAAAGTCCATCCACTGAGCTGTGTTGAAGGCGCGCCTGCCGCGGGCGAGAACATCGATTACATCGGGACTCGACATCTGAACGGGACGCAGGGCCGCGACGCTAAAGGGACGGCCATTCTGTTCCAGAGCGATGACCGGGTCGTATTCCAGGGTGACTTCGGCGTAGAAGCCGTCCGCCAGAATGCGCTGGTTATCCTTGACAAGGCGACTTGCGATGCGGGCGTCCCGTAGGAGAAGGCTCGGCAGCTCGGCAAGATAACAATCGTTTTTGGCGTCCAGCCGAGCACGAACGATGTCGATAAGCCGAACAGAACCCTCCTCACGGGCCCTAGACCTGAAGATCTCCTTTTCCATGGGCCGTACCGTACGTCCCGCCAGCTGGCGTTCGACGATCTCAAGCCCTTCGTTGATCTCCTCTTCGTCAACGCTGGCGCAGTAGCGCCCGAGGAGAAACTCGACCACGTACGTCGGAACCGGGTATTGCCGGGCGTAGCGCCGAACCAGGTCCTTGCGCACCAGGTAACCCGGAAACGCTCCGTCGGCAATGCGGTCCAGGGAATCCATCCGACTCGACGATACGTTCATGAGTTGGCTCCCTTGCGTGTGGGCTTCCAGGCAAGAACGCTACCGTGCCCGTCCGTCACAACCAGAACAAGTTTGGCGTTTTCGTGCTCGTCGTCGGCCAGCACAAGGCTGACCGAACCGTCTTCGTCCACAGTCTTGGGCTTGGCCGCAACCGACTCGCCGGAGACATCGTTGAGTCGCAGGTCGGCGGTGACCTGACTCCCTTCGGCGCCGATGACCGCGTGACAGCGAAGCCGGACCCAGTTGACCGATTGTATCGAGGCGGTTGTGCTGACATCGTCTGATCGGGAGACGCGCAGGTCGGGGATCAGGCACTCCTGGACGCTTACGCCGCCGTGGGCGTAGGCATCCCTCTTGCTGAAGCAGGCGATGCCGGGTGGCGTGGCGAACTCTTGGTTGGGATTCCAGTACCAAGGGCGACGTGGCATATCGGGGGTGGAAGCGCCGGCGACTACGGCGGCGCGCGCCCACTGCGACTCGGTAAGGTGCTTGGGCAGCGTGACCATCGGCAGGCCTCCGGGAAGAAAGATCCATCCGTGGTCGGTGACCACTCGGACGGCGCGCCATCCCAGGTCCAGTAGATCGGCGATGCGCCGGGCAACATCTTCCAGCTCGTCAGCCCAAAGGCGGGCAAGCCTTCGCGGGCCGTGCCCTTCATGGCCCAGCTTGTCGATCTTGCCACATTCGAGCCAACCCCGGGCCCCAGCTGCAAGAGGCATTTCCAGGTTTCCGCGGCCCACGATCTGATAGCCTCGTTCCTCCATCGCAAGGCGGAGATCAGCCGCCAGGACAGGACGGCGAAATGCTTGGATACAAGGCCGAAAGTCGGGCGATAGAACCTCTCCGACGATCTGTGCCGCAACCGGCGAAACGGCGGGCTTTCCGGTAGCCGTCACAGTGGGAAGCGCGGCCCAACGGTGCTCGACGGTGGTCTCGCAGTTCTTCTCCTCTAGCATGGAGGCAAGTTGCCGCCCAAGATCGTAGCGGAGCCCGTCGACGAACATAATGCACTCATCTTCACGGGCCGCTACGCTGGGCTGGTCCCCGGCAGTCGGAAGTGCCTCACGTTTGGTGGCGGCCTGAAAGGCGCGCGCCGAGTCTTCCAACCAGGGTTCGAGCAAATGACGGACTACCTCGGCAATGGTTTCCTCATCCTCGCTCCGCGCCATGGCAAGCGCTTCTCGAGCGGCTGCATCGGCTCGCCAGCCCTTCTCGGCATAGGTGTTGGCGATGTCGTCCGGGGTAGTACCCCCGATAGCGGACGCGGAGGACGAAGCGAGCTTAGCCAACGGCTCGAGGATCTGTGCCATAGGGGAGTGGCCGAGGGTTGTCCACACCCATTCTCTCCGCGGTGCGTGTTCGCGATCAAGCTCTCGGAGCATGGCAGATGCCTGGTCTACCGGCAGCTCTGGCAAGCCGACCAGCTTCTTCCGCACGACGGCTTCCTCCTCGTCGTTCAAGTCCGGCCAACGTTCGCGGGAAAAAAGAGCAAGTTTGTCTGTCGGACGGCTCCGTCTGAGGAGCTTGGGTACACCCGGATAGTTGGCGGGCACCTCGGTGAACCGGCCCCAGACTTCAGCCCAACGGCCTTCCCCTCTTCCCAGCCGAGCTCCGGCAGTCACATCTTCTTCGACTTCGGGATCGAAAGCGAGCTCTTTCTGCGACTCCCGACAGAACGCGGGCCACCTGCCACCCAGTTGTTTCCGCAGGCGCTCGGGATCGCCCATCCAGCGCAAGATATCCCGGGTGGTGTCGATGCCAGATATACGATGGAAATCGGCGAAGTCGAGGCGGCGGCCCCGGAGTTGTGTTGTGGGCGTGGTCGCAAGTTGGTCAAGCGATTCCTGTAGCGCCGCCAACGTCGCATTGTCGGCCGCAATGTCCAAGCCGGGCCCAACTTTGTCAGAAGTGAGAAAAGCTCTTACGCTCCAGTCACGGCCGTTCGGGTGATGCCAGACCACGCCCCGAAACATGAGTTCCACTAACGGCTTCAGAGCGTCGCGACAGCTCCGTCCCGCGCGCAGCTGATCGCGTGCGACACGCGGCAGGTAGAGAATGGGCGTCCTGTCGGCGGGCAGGCCCGACAGGGAGACCGTTTCGTCCACCACGCAGCGGAGCCAGATGGCCGGGCCGGTGCGTTTTGCCGGGTCGTAGTCGCCCAAGGTGAACAGCTCGGGAAGAACGTCGCGGACCACAGGGAGAAGGGGGCGCCACTCGGCCTTGGGATCGGGCCAGAGGATGGCGACGGGGGCAGCCTGGCTGGCGGGGACCGAGGCGCTCCCGCGCAAGTGCCTGATGAGGTGGTGGAGAAGGTTGGGGGGGCAGGTTGGTTCATACTTGGATGTTGGGAATCGGGTCGAATACCGAAGTCACGCGGATGGGATGACCGAGCCGTGGTATCCCTAATCCGACGCGAGGTGCACAAACCTCTGCACTACCTGAATCCATCCTTCCAGCTCGCTCTCCGTGGGAGGAAGCTCGTACGCATGGTAGTGACAGGCGTTGCTGAGGGCCGCCCATGTCTGCCCCACCTGTGTGGCCAGCTCCGGATGATGCGGCAGGAAACTCGGAAGGCACAGGAGCTGGGAAGTAAAGGTCGCATCCCACATCAAAAACTGATGTCGTCTGCCCCAGAAGTGTGCGAGCGCAGTCTCGAGTGCCTGACGAGTCAGGAGAGCCGTGCATCGGCACCATAGTCCGCTCCTGGTTCCTCCGGCACCCATGACGGCTCGGGCGTCTGCCAGCAGACCGGCTCCAGTCGGCATCACCGCCCTTCCAGCCGCCTGAGCAGCTGCTCAACCTTTCTGGGAAGTTCCGCCACGACCCCGTCGTATCCACCGTGGCTACCCTTGTTACATGCCTGGTAGATCTCGGGCGCCCAGCCCCCCAGCTTGCGCAGGCGTGACATGACCCGACCCGTTTTGCGCGCATCGCCGTACAGCGCCAGCGAGACCTTCTGATTGAGCATATTGGCGTCTTCAAGAATGCGTTCGACCTTGTAGTGGTCATGTCCGCTCTTAAGCAGTTCGCGAATGGCAACCTCGGTAAAGTATGCCTCCAACGCGAGACGGCAGATACCCGGCACCACTCTCCGCGCAGTACCGGGGGGAAGCCTGGAGTCTTTCAGGAGAGCCTTCGCATCCTGCAGGTGTTGTTCGACCGGTCCCCTCGTGCGAGTACATTGCACTTCGGATCGGGGACGCCGCGTCACTCGGATTAACGTGGACGGCAGCTGCATCCGGCGAATGGCGGAAGCGAGGCGATCGTCGTGTGTGAAGACGACGACCTGGCGGCGCTGCGCCGTATTGGAGAGCGCTTGCGCGAGGCCGTCGACCCGGGCGGGGTCCATGGACTGGACGGGATCGTCAATGACCATGAAGCGGAAGGGGCTTTGGGGGAGGGCGGCCCTCGGCAGAAAGAGGCTCAAGGCCAGGGCGTGCAGCTCTCCCTGGCTCATCACCCCGAGGGCCACGCCGTCAATGCCGTCGACCGTAACCGACAAGTCGACACGCCTCTGCGTAGCTGTACCTTTCAGAATGACGTCCTCAAGGTTCACGTTGCTGCGGTGCCGGAGGGTGGCCCACACCATCTTCGTTTGCTCGGCGATGGGCTGGAACCGTTCGGCGCGAACTTCATCCGCCGTCGTCTTGAGCCACGCCTCCGCCTTCTTCAAGCGCATGAGATCGGATTCGGCCTCTCGGACTGCAACCGCTTGTTCAACCCATGCCGCGACCTTGCCGGCCAACGGCTTCCAATGATCCTCCCGTCGCGCAAGTTCATCTAACGCCTCTCCGGCCAACGCTGCCACCGCATCGTCCAGGAGTTCACGGCCGAACTCGACGTGATCGGCTAGCTTGCCGGGCTCCGCAGGCTGCTCGTCATGCCAGTGGTGCCACGCATCAATCGTATCGGTAGGGTCGAGACCGGTCGCTTCAAGTCGAGATATGAACGGCGGCAGCGGAATGATTGTTTGACGGATCTCCCTTGCAGCCCTCGTCAGCTCCTCTTCGGTTTTCCTGAAGGCTCTAGCCAAACCGCTGAGTCTCTTGGTCTCCCGCTGGGTTTCGACGCGCCAATCCGCACCGAGTACATCCGTGCTCCCACAGACCGGGCAGTCGGCTTCGGCTCGGTCGAGGTGCGCATCGTGGAACGCGAGGGCCTCTGCCAGGAGCCGGGCGAGGTCGTCGGCTCGCTCGGCCCCGGTGCTCGTCATCTTCTCTCTCGCCCGAGCGGCTTCACGCAACCGTGATCCCGCAGCCGCCACCGCCTGGGCACTCGGAATCGACAGCGCGGCGGTTTGCCGAAGCAGATCCTCGTCTTCAGAGTCGGGACCGAGGCCCGTCGCGAGGTCCCGAAGGGCATCGAGATCCGGCTTACCCTCTTTCAACAGATCGAGTGCGTGCGCGACCCGACTGTCGGACCCGGATTCGGCGCGAAGAACGGCAAGGAGGTCCTTCTTGCTCTTGGCGGCGTCCCGCTTGGTCCTGTCCCGGCTCAGCCGTGCACCGCGGATATGCCGGATCGGCGCCGCAACATCGTCCAAACCAAGCACCGCCTCCAACGCATCGTACAGAGCCGAAGGCCCGGTCTCGAGTACCGAGCCCAGCTCGTTGTAGGAGAGGAACGGGCGGTGCGTGGCCAGCGCGTCGACCCAGCCCACTTCCTCGAGGGTGGTCTTGGGCTTGCCGTGGGGCTGCACCACCGCGGCCCCGTCCGAAAGCTGGGCGTCGGCCCTCCAAGCTCGACGGATGGTGGTCGATCCGTGTTGCTCGACCATGAGCGACGCCTCGATGCGGGTGTCCTTCCCCGTGCGGTGGAGATTCCGCCATCCGGACGCCCATGACTTGTTCTTCCCCGCCCAACGCTGGTTTTTTCCTGTCAGGAGCAGCTCCAGCGCCTCTGCGAAGCTCGACTTCCCCGATCCGTTGCGCCCGACGACAAGTGTGAGACCGGGGCCCGGCGAGAAACGAAGCTCCGCCGGCGGACCCACGCCCCGAAATCCTTCCACGGCTATCGAACTGAGGTACACTCCCGGAGGCTCGTCACGCTCCTCGTCGGGTGCTGCACTCTTACCGGACCTGTTCCTGCGGTGCCGGCGCCCTCCGGCCTTGTCACTGGAGAGCTCCGCCGCGACCGTGCGTTTCCCCTCGCATGCCGCCAGCACGAGGTCGGCCCAGGACTCGTCGGAGCATCCCGAGCGTTCGAGACGTTCAATCACAAGATCGAGGACGGCTTCATTCATGGCGACTGGTGGGTGACGATGTTGCAAGGGTGGGATTCAAGGGCGGTTCCGGATGCATTCCGGAACCCGAAGGCGTGCGGGAACGGGGTGCGGATTTGCCTGCCCTTCACCCCCCTGCCCTCGGCCAGATCACGGGCTCCGCCACATCTCAATCTTGTCCGTAAGCCCCTGCAACAGCTCCGGCATGGAATTCCGTTCGGCCTCCCTTCGTCCTGCGATTCGGGCGATTTCCGGAACGTCCCGGCGGAGTTCCACGGCAAAGTTGCCCAGCGAGACTTTCGCCGTGTCTCCCCGTGCCACCGCCCCCTCGGCGAGACGGTCGAGACCAGTCATGACGCGGTGTAGGTCGTCCGAGGTGATGCCCAGCTCCGCCGCATACTCGTCGGCGTGTTTCCCGATCATCCTCCAAATCCACTGCTCCGGAGGGTCGTTGCCCGGAAGGAACAACGGCTGCACGCTGTGTCCGTGTTCTTCACCGACGGCCCTGACTAGACCCTCCAACTCGCGGGAGTCTCCATCCAACACCAGGATGAAGTCGCGAAGCTTATCGAACTTCCCGAGCGCTCGGACGTGCCCTGGGAACTCGTCACGCCCGGTGTTACGCCCGACGACAACATCTTCGTGGCGCAGTCCAAGCCGCATGTTCAGAACATCGAGCACGCCGCGGATCACGCCCTCGGCCACGGCGTCCTCGCAGAGAATGGACAGCCGGTCGCGGGAGCGTCCGTAGAGCGCCTTCTGAAAAATGTCTCGGTAGGCGGGGGCGAGTAATACCATGCCGTCCTTGTAGTCGCGGTCCAGGAAGAGTCGCCCCTCGGGGGGGACGCTCTCAATGACCACCGGGCTGTGCGACGCCACTACGATCTGGAGGCTCCGGCGTAACGCCAACCGTTGGAGTTCCAGCATGGCCTGCTCCTGCGTATACGGATGAAGACCGGTGTCCACCTCGTCGATCAGGACGAGGGCCTCGGAGCGCTGGGACAGATCCCTCGACAGGCGGAGGATGCTTCGCTCCCCCGAAGACATGTGAAACTCCGAGTAGCTTGTGGACCGGCCCAGGCGGGCGAAGAGCAGATCCCTGGCGGGATGATCGCGGATTACGGCCAGATCTCTGTAGCGCCACGGGAGGATGCGGTGCGCGAAGATCAACAGATCGGGATCCAACGTCTCGGTTTGAAACTCCTTCCGGCCGAGCTGCAGGATTCCCCGGACCTCCGATGGATTGGTAAGGTTGGCGAGGGTGCGCAGGTAGACGTCGCGCTTCGGTTGCTCGCCTCCCTTTCGGCCCATGTAGCTCCGGTTCCAGGACTTCCGCCTTCGCCACACCATCGATGTACGATCGCCATGATCCAGGTAATGGAACTCGAGCTCTGTAGGCTGCACCGAGTCCGACAGGTCGTCGGCGTGTAGGCTCGTGAAGTTGGGAAAGAGGCTGGTGGGCGTGAAATCGCGCGGACTTCGGCCGGGCACCTGGTACGCGCACGCACAGCCGAAGAGCACACTGGACTTGCCGCTGGCGTTGGGTCCTGCAAGAACCGACACGGGATACTGAAACGGCACCCGCAGGTCCTCAATGCCCCGGAGCTTCCGGATGCGGATCTCGGACAGGTGATTCTCGCGGTGGGGTTGCTGTCCTCGCAGCGCATCCCAGACCTCGCGCAGCTGTTGCCTTATGAGAGACATGGGCGCTCCGTGACACATTTCATCGGGCCAATGTTGTGGATGAAGCCTTTCACGGCACAATCCGCCCGTGGTGGTGTCCGATGGCCGATCCGGGGCTGTAGGATGGTCTTGGTAACGCGAGCGCCCAGGGTCCGGGAGAGGGGGGGAGTGCATGCGAGCGCATCCGCGGAACGGTTTTCAAGCTGGTCGAGGAGGCGCTCGATTTCGGTCCGCGATCTGGGCATGCCGTCAGCCTCCCACCATCCGCCGCCGCGCTTCCCACTTCGCCGCATTCGTATAATGGAGATCATTCCAGCGCTTGCCGTCAAAGCCGGCGTCCGACACTGCCCGGTAGTTCGTGCGCGCCTCGACGGTTCCCTTGCCCGGGCAGGTCCAGAACCAGGGAAAGTCCCTACGAGGCCGCGATTCCTGCGGCTCCTTACCCCGGTCCATCCCCCATTTGACGTTCGGCTTCATGCGCAGTATGCCGGCGCCGGCGCGCCCGCCCTTGCGAAGCTCGGCACGCGTGAAGGGGCGGATGTTCAGCCGCACCCCGTCGTTGATGCGGGGTTCCCAGCCGATGGCTTGACCGTGCAGGGGGCGCCAGCGGACGAAGAGATCGCATGGCGGTTCGCCCTCCAGGATGCGCTTCAGCTGGGCTTGCAGGTCGAGCGCGTGGGCCAGACGGGCGTCGGCACCGCTTCGGCCTTCCCGTTGCCCGGTCCGTTGCCGGTCGATCCAGGCTCCGAGGTACGAGTAGGTGAGCGCCTCCAAGGTAGCCCGGCCCCTTCCATCGGCTTCGGCGAGTCGATGGTAGTTGACGAGGGCATGAAAGCCATCTTTGCGACCGTCCCAGATATGCCAGATGAAGGGACGGTTGTGGATGAGCTTTGCGTGCTCGGCGAAGAAGCGGTCCTGGAGCCAGAGTTCCAGGGACCCTGGCGCTTTCTTGGCGGGAGTGGAGGCGAGGAGCTTCTTTTCGGTGGCGACCGACCACCGGTCACCGAAGGCGGCTCCGAGCAGGGCGCGCAGCCGGTCGGCGGCAGTGGCTTCGCCCCGGACGGCAGGGAGGCAGACGATCCCGTCGTGGTCGGCGAGGTCGTTGAGCTCCGGGCACGTGTCTACGACGGCTCGCTGCTCCGAGGCCAGCCGCATGCCTGAGTCATGTTCGGCGGGCCAGCGGAAGCCGAGCAGGCGCGCGACGGCGACTTGAAGGACGGTACCGTCGGTGCGAGTCGGGCCGAAGGCGGTGCGTTTCGTCCGTTCGTCCCAGATGACGCTCCGGCAGGGGTGGCCGTGGAAGATCCACTGGGTGGGGTCGTCGGTGTAGGGTTCGGGGAGGCCGTGCGGGTATTGTTCGGCGGCGACTTTCTTCCAGTGGTCGAGGTCAAAGGGGACTTTGACCAGGGTGGCGTTGGTGACGTTGAGCTTCTGGTCGAATTCGCGGACCGCGGCCGCGTATTCCGGCGAGGAGCAGAAACACCAGACGGCGGGTAGGTGGTGGTCGGGGAGTGGCCCGAGGCACGCGGTATTGTTGTCGAATTTCTCGCCGGTGTAAAGGGTTGCGGGAAGCTGACCAATCGATGACACGGCAATTCCTTTACGATTCCAAATCTGCCGGCCCCTAATCCACATGCCGACGCTACCCTGTAGTCGGATATGGATATAACGATACAGAGCTCCCCGTCCACGTTCCCAAAAAAGTACATGTGACCGTCCACCATAGTCCGTACTACTCCCAACTGTGCTCTGTTGAAAAGACCATTGTTGCCTCTCCGAAACAGCAAGTTCCCAGAACTTCCGCTGCCAATTAGCGGAGTTGAGACCCTCCGGATTCCGTAAGTTCAATGGGCGCTGACGGATTCGAACCGCCGACCTCCTGCTTGTAAGGCAGGCGCTCTGAACCAGCTGAGCTAAGCGCCCCCGATGGATGAGAACTTACAGAGGATACGACCTGGAGGCCTAGTCGTTACGACGTAGGCGACGGTATCCCAGCAGGATGGCAGCTGGGAACAGGATCACATACCCGAGGATGAGGAGTAGCGGTGCCGCGGTCACGGACCCGCGGTCGAGCAGGACATAGCCCGCCACAATGGTAGCAACTGAAAGCGCCAGTACGCCGAGGTTCACCCAGCCGAATCCCAGCCAAGCATTGCGACCGCCTCCAGACGGGCCCTGGGTCAGCGTCTCCTCATGTTTCACCGCCATCAATGTCACTCCAGTGTCGATCTGTCAGGAAGTGGAACGAGCCCAATCCACCGCATCGGCTAGTGGCGCCGGAAGCGGCAGAGAAAAGGACATCTCAGCCCCGGTAAAGGGATGCGTAAAGTCCAACCGCGCTGCGTGTAGGAACATACGCCCTACTCGTCTCATGAATGTATCGGCCCACCGCCCTCCGACGCCTCCAAACCCGCGCTCCCAGCCGGCCGCGTAGAGTTCATCTCCCACCACAGGGTGGCCCAACGAGTGCATGTGCACACGGATCTGGTGCGTACGGCCCGTCTCGAGACGGACCCCCAGGAGATCCGCTGAGTTCCATCGCTCGAGAACACGAAAGTGGGTAATCGCGCGGCGACCGTCGGGGCGCACGCAAAAACGACGGCGATCGTGAGGATCCCGCCCTATCGCCCTGTCCACGGAAAAAAGACCCTCTTCCACGTGTCCCCAGGCACAAGCCAGGTATCCCCGTCGGATGTGGCGCTCGCGAATCATCTCGGTGAGCTTCCGGTGCGCCTCGTCCGTCCTGGCGACCACGAGAAGTCCACTCGTATCTCGATCCAACCGGTGCACGATGCCAGGCCGCGTGTCTCCGCCCAGTCGAGACAGCCTACCCAGTCGGTAGAGCAAGGCGTTCACCAAGGTGCCGGATTCGTGGCCAGGGGCGATGTGCGTAACCATGCCGAAAGGCTTGTCCACCACAGCGATGTGCTCGTCTTCGTATACTATGCCGACGGGGAGGTCTTGAGGCTCCAGCCCCGACGGTTCCGGTTCCGGGAGCGTAACCTCTATCCGATCACCCACTTTCGGGACCTGCCTCTTCAGCGGGCTGTCTCCATTTATCCGCACATGGCCGTCGGCGATAAGGTGTGCCACACGTGTGCGACTGAGGCCGAGCCGAACACTCAACATCTTGTCGACGCGCTCGCCCGACTCGACGTCCACGTCTATGCGCCGGGGAACCGGTCCGTTCCTACCTCCCCTAGGGTTCGTCACCGGCCGCTACCGCCTCGGCCGCCTTCAGGCGTCGACCCTCCTGCCAGAAGGAGTACAACAAGAGCGCAGCACCCACAGTCACGGCGGAGTCTGCCACATTGAAAGTCGGGAACCTGTGCACTCCGATACCGAAGTCGAGGAAGTCCACCACCCCGGCTTCCAACCGGATGCGGTCCCAAATATTGCCCAAGGCACCGCCAGCCACCAGAGAAAGCCCCAGGATGCGCAGCCGATCGTTGTTCGGGGTCGTACGGTAGATGTAACCGAGGACCACAAGGGAGATAAGTGAAAGCGTAAGGAAGAAGATTCGAGAGTGCTCGCCAATGTTGATGCCGAAGGCAGCTCCCCGGTTATGGGTGTAGGTAATCCGGAAAAACTCACCCCACACCGGTGTCCTGGAATAGAGGTCGAAGTTCTCCATGATCCAAGCCTTGGTTATCACATCCAAAACAAAGATCCCGAGTATAGGGATGACCGTCAGCCACAAACGAGGTGGGTCAGTCACCACTTTCTTCACGCTGTTTGCAGTCTATGCAGAGCCGTGCGTGGGGTAGAGCATCCAGGCGTTCCAAGTTGATCGGGGATTTGCATTCCTCGCACAACCCGTAGAGTGCCGGCGTCTGGTAAAGTCGGCGCAAAGCCTGGTCCGTATGGTACAGCAACCGCCCTTCCTTGCTCGCGAAGAGGAAGGCCTTCTCCCGTTCCATGGTATCGGTTCCCTGGTCCGCCATGTGAAAGGTGTAGGATTGCAGGTCACCGGGATCCTCGGTACCCGAAGCCGACAGAGATTCGTCATACAGGGCGAGAGCCTTGACCGCCCGCTGCCTCTGCTGACGCAGCCGGTTCTCGAGGTGCTTCCTCTGTTCCTCGTTCATGTTCCAGCTCCGCTATTGACTAGCTCCAAGCCGACCCGGACATCGTGGCCGGCAATTTCAACTTCCTTGATACTCTGTAGCGGACAATCCCCGACCTCGAGCGCCACAGCGAGAGTCTCCTCCGAGACGTAATCGGCGTGCGCGGCTACGGCCTTCTCGACCTCGTCCGGCCCGCTGACTCCAAGCCTGATCCGGTCTACGACTTTCAGCCCCGATTCTCGTCGTAACCTCTGCACGCGGCTGACCACCTCTCGGGCATATCCCTCCGCCCGTAGATCATCGTCCAACTCCGGATCCACGGCTGCGACATAGCCGTCCGCGCTCGCCATGGCAAATGACGTCTTCGCTACTTCCACCAGCTCGACGTCTCCAGAGTCAAACTCTATGGTATCACCCTCTACGTTGATCGCAATCTTGCAACCCTCGCGCAGCGTCCAGAGCGACTTAGAGTCGAGTTCGTTTACGGCCCTGGCAATACTTGGCGTACGGCTCCCGTACTTTGGGCCCAGCACATTGAATTTGGCTTTTGCCTTAAGAGAGACCAGTTCCCGGCTGTTACCCAGCTCGACCACTTCCTGAACGTTGAGCTCCTCGAGCAACAACCCCTTCAACGGCGGGGAGAGGCGGCGCCCACCCGGGATTACGGCCAGCACGGCCCGGAGAGGTTGGCGGGTTCTAATTCCCACGTCCTGTCTAGCCGCCCGCCCAAGAGCAACTATGCGCCGAACATCCTCCATCTCTTGGTCCAGAGCCAAATCTTCATAAGCCTGGGGGACCGGGAAGGGAGCAAGGTGTACAGACTCATCGTCCGTCAACGCACGGTGCATCCAGTCAGAGATGAACGGCGCGAAGGGCGCCAGCAGCCGCGAAATCGTAAGGAGGCATTCGTGAAGGGTGGCAAAGGCATCACCGGTGCTCCTACCCGCATCGGAACGCGTCGCCCAAAACCGATCCCGGCTCCTGCGAACGTACCAGTTCGAGAGATCGTCCAAGAGGAAGTCCTGGATAGCTCGTGCGGGCGCGGTAAGATCAAAATTCTCAAGTGCCGTGCCCACGCGCCCCACCACGGCGTCTAGCCGAGATAGCACCCATCGGTCGAGTTCGTCCCGAGCGCCGCACGCACCGCCACTTGCCGTACCATTTGCTGATGCCCAATCGCGATGGTCCCACTCTTCCGCATTGGCGTATAGCGAGAAGAGCCGGTAGGTGTGGCGGAGCGTCGAGAAGAGCTTGCGCTCGGTCTCCTGGAGCGCACTCGTATCCCACCGCTTGGGCACCCACGGGTTCGAACTCGATAGGAAGTAGAACCGGGTAACGTCGGCACCGTGTCTGGCGAGGGCATCGTCCGGATCTACGGCGTTGCCCCTGGACTTCGACATCTTCCTTCCCTTGGCGTCCAGTATTTGATCGTTGACCACCACCGCACGGAACGGCGCCGCGTCGAAGAGGATCGTCCCCAGGGCGAGCAACGAGTAGAACCAACCTCGCGTCTGGTCGATACCCTCGGCGATATAATCGGCGGGGAAGTTGCGAGCGAAGCGATCCTGGTTTTCAAAGGGAAAGTGCCACTGAGCAAAAGGCATTGATCCCGAATCAAACCACGCGTCCGCCACCTCCGGCACCCGGTGCATGCGTCCTTCGCAGCCGTCCTCCGCACACGGCCACACATAGGTATCGACTCCCGGCCGGTGCGGGTCAAAGTCAGTCGGCAATCCCCCAACCCTATCCGCCAACTCCTGGTATGAACCAAGAACTTCTCTGTGTGACTCTATCTCGGAACACACCCAAATGGGCAGAGGGGTTCCCCAGTACCGTTCCCGCGAAAGCGCCCAGTCGACGTTGTTTTTGAGCCACTCCCCCATACGACCTGTACCGGTTTCAGGGGGGTGCCAGTCGATCGTGCCGTTCAGCTCCAGGAGGCGCTCGCGAACCGCGGTCGTCCTGATGTACCAGGAATCGCGGGCCATGTAGAGGAGCGGACTATCGCAACGCCAGCAGTGGGGATAACTGTGACGGTACATCTCGCGCACGTAGAGATTGTCGTGCTCTACCAACCAGTCCCGGATTCTACGCTCCGTGAGCGACGCCCGGACCGGCTGGCCTGCGATCCCCTCCGGCAGGTGGTCGAGGAAACACCCGTCGCCACCTACGGTATGTTGCTGGGGCAGGCCCTCCTCTGTGCCGAGGCGGAAATCGTCCTCACCGTACATCACCGCGGTGTGAACCACGCCGGTCCCGTCCTCCACCGTTACGAAATCCGCGGCTAGGATCGTCCAAACAGTCTCGGAGCTCCCGCCCTCTACAGCTCCTGGGAAGAGTGGTGCGTAACGTGCACCGACCAAGTCGCGCCCCTTCACCGTCCCCACGATCTCGTATGAGTGGCGTAACACCTCTCGCACCCTATCCCGCGCCAGGATCAGCACCTCACCCGGCTCCGCCCCACCAGGTCCATCATGTTTCCTGACCGGTTCCAGCATTCGCCCGTTCGTGGCTGTCGCGTCAGGCCCACCTCCCGACAGGATACGCACTCTGACGTAATCGATATCTGGCCCTACCGCGAGAGCGACATTGCCTGGCAAGGTCCAGGGCGTAGTGGTCCAACTGAGGATCCGCGCACCTTCCGGATCGTCCACGAGATGGAATTTCACGTGTACGGCTGGGTCGGCTACATCCCGATAACCCTGCGCGACCTCGTGACTCGAGAGCCCTGTCCCGCACCGGGGGCATGTCGGAACAACCCGATACCCAGGGTACAAAAGCCCAGCCTGGTCGATCTCCGATAATGCCCACCAGCAGGATTCGATGTACTCGGAGGAATAGGTAACGTATGCGTCATCGTAATCCAACCAGTACCCGATGTCCCTCGACATCTGTTCCCACTGGTCCTGGTAACGGAACACGTTTTCGCGGCAAGCACGATTAAAGGCCTCAATCCCAAGGCGTTCGATTTCCGGCTTGCCGGATATCCCGAGGGCTTTCTCGACTTCCAGCTCTACCGGTAGCCCGTGGGTGTCCCAACCGGCCTTCCTAGGCACATGCCGCCCCGCCATGGTGCGATACCGAGCGATCGCGTCTTTGATGGTACGGGCAAGAATGTGATGTACGCCGGGGCGACCGTTCGCCGTCGGAGGACCTTCGAAGAAGACAAAGTCCTCCGCCCCAGCGCGAGCCTCTAGACTCTGCTCAAACGTTCCCTCGTCTTCCCACCGTCGGCGAATCGCACGTTCAAGATCGCCGACGCTCGGCGGTATCGATGGATATCCCACGCGCACACGTCAGCTCGAGGCGGATTCCGTCGGCGCTTTCGGCTCCTCCGGCTCCCCCAGCTCCTCGCCTTCCCCGCTAGCGTCGTCCGCCGCGGCCTGGAAGCGCTCGCCGACCACATCCACCCCCTCACTTACTTCGCGGGCGGCATTCACAAACTCCTTTAGGTCCGAGGGATCATCCTCCAACTCGCGCCGGGTCGTCGTTAGGAGACTCTGGAAACGGCGTAACGCGGACTGGAGACCATCCAAGAAGTCGTCTCTCCGGTAACCCATGTCGGCATAGCGCTGACTCGCACGGCGAAAAGCCTCGCGCGCCCCACTTTCCACGGCGGAAGCATGCGCTCGGGCTGCCTTCACGATCTCGGCGGCATCCCTCTCGGCCTGTACCCGAGACTCCTCCCGCAGCTGCTGCGCGATCATGAGAGCTTCATACTGAGCCTGCTCCCGTTGATCGTACTCCTCGAGACGAGCCCGCACCTGGCCGATCTCCTGCGACAGAGCATCGTTCTCCTGCAAGAGTTGTCCCAGTCGATCGGCGACCAAGTCCAGGAAAGTGTCTACCTGCCGACGGTCGTAGCCCCGCATCCCAACCTTTAGGTCGTTCTTCTTCCTTCGTACGTCCAGCGGTGTGAGATCGATCATCTCTTCATTCCCGTTAATCGTCGTCCCAAGAGAATCGTCCCGAGACGCACCTGTGTACTGCCTTCCTCCACGGCAATCTCGAAATCGTTCGTCATACCCATCGACAACACCCTGCCTTTGAACCCCTGAATCGTGTCGCGACATCGGGAAAGCACGGCAGTTGTCTCGGAGAATGTACGCCTAAGGATATCCGCATCATCCGTGAACGGAGCCATAGTCATCAATCCCTCAACATCGAGACCGGAGAGCTCACACATCTCCGCAACCGCATCCACCGCCTCGTCCGAGGGGAACCCAGCCTTCACTGCCTCCCTTGAGGCATTCACCTGAACTAGAACCCGCACTGGCGACCTCTCTTCTTCCCGCACAATGCGGTCAATCGTTCGTGCGAGTCGGAGGCTGTCAACCGACTCTATGACGTCGAACAGCCGTACTGCTCTGCGCGCTTTGTTCCTCTGTAGACGGCCGATGAAATGCCAATCTAAGCCCACCGGGCGCCCTAACTCCCCTCGTTTGGCCTCGGCCTCCGGCACCCGATTCTCGCCGAACCGCCCCAAACCTAGCTCAGCGCAGAGCTCTATGGACTCGGCCGGGTGACCTTTGGTTACGGGAAGGATGCAAACTTCGTCCGCGTTCCGCCCCGCCCGATGGGCCGCCTCTGCAATCCGTACCCTTATGCCATCGAGGCGGGCATGAGTTTCGTCGATTGTCACGCCGCACAAGTCTAGGCGTCGAGGGGTGCAATTGCGAGTTCTTTTCGGGTCGGACGAGCGCTGACTGGACATGACCTCACGGTGAGGATGCAAAACGCCCGGAGCCATCTGTATGACCCCGGGCGCAATGCCGAACTCTCCTTCGAAGTGATCGACACTAGCTTCAGCTCATCGTATTACCTGACTTGGAAGACGATCCTCTGAGCGGCCCAAACGTCGGTCGGCTTATCCCGGTTCATCGCGGGGTTGAATCGCATCTGCATGGCGATCTCGATGGCCGCGTCGTCAAAGGCCTGACGCCCTGAACCTTCGATAATCTCGTAGTTCTCAGGAATGCCCTGCGCGTTGAGGTAAACCCAGATAAGGACCTCACCCTCGATCTGCGCGTCCTTCAGGTTTCGCGGATAAACGCGCTCAAGGAGCCTAACGATCTCGGGTCCATTCCTTAGCGTCGGCTTCGTGTCGTGGGGGATGAACGAAGGCGCATCGCTGGCCGCCGCCGCTACCGGGGGTGGAGGAAGTTCACTCGAGGGGTTGGCCTCGAATGTGGATTTGGCAATGGTGATCTCTTCAGAAATGTCCACCCGCGCCACTCTCGGGGTCGCCGGCCGGGCGATCTGTTCTGGTGGCGGCGGGATCTTAACCTCCGGAGGGAGTTCATAGGCCGTGAGCTCGTCCACGGTGACCCCGAGGTCCGCGGCCTCGAACGGCCGCACAAGGACGAAAAGGCTGAAGTGGAATCCGGCTGCTATGAGCAACCCTACTTGCGTCCAGTTGGTGCTTCCGCGTTTGAACTGATCGTTCGCCGTTAGCCGAACCGCTTGCTGCCCTTCCATCTGCCTCTCCTTGTCTTGCCGTTGGAGTACCGGTGAAAAAATCTACTAAGCCTGTAAGGTAACTGCCTCGCTACCTTCTGGCTCTCAACGCCCGTTGTTCGAGTCGGGTAGCGAACGTCACGCGAACAGCCCCCGACTCCTGGAGCTCCTCGGTAATGGTGTTGATCTGGCTATATGGAACCTCGGCGTCGCCGCGAATCGCCACCACCAGCTCTCGGTTGGTTTCAACATAGAGCGGCCGCACAACCTCGGAAATATCCTCGAACGGAATTTCCACATCGTTGATCCAAACGGCGCCGGTGCGTTCAATCCAGATGTGCAAGATATTCTTACGCTTCTCGTCAATCTTTTCGGTAGCCTCGGCAGTTGTCCACTCGATCGGCCGGTTGCGTTCCTTCCGGAACACGGTGGTAACCATGAAGAAGATGAGCAACAGGAAGGCGATGTCCGCTAGCGAGGACGTTGGGACCTCACTCTGCGAGCCTGACTTTTTCTTGAACCCACTATCCTTGATGGCCATTAGTTATCCAACTCCTGGAGAGAGATTCGTTCAGCGTCGGTGAGTTTCACCTGATCAAGGACGTTGACCATGTGACGGTAAGCCGCGTCCGGGTGAGTCTGAATGGCTGCGATGAGATTGTCGTTCGCCGAGAGTTCCTGGCGCAGAATGCTAGCGACGCCGGTGTGTGAGATAGTTTGTTCTTGTTCGCTCTCGCCTCGGCGGACGATCACGGTGCCGTCCGGCTGAACCACGAAGAAGATGAGGTTGGTGGCCGCCACATCGACCTCTTCCGACTGCTCCGGCAGCACTATCGGGAGCCCTCGTTCCTCATTGAAAACGGTGGTCGTGAGGAAGAAGACCAGAAGCAAGAATGCGATGTCCGCCATCGAGGCCGTCGGAATCTCGTCCGAGACCTTCTGCTTGCGGCTCATGATCGCCATAGGACTTCCTTTCGCTAGTCTAGATCAACTCGATTTATCAGCTCAATGCTTTGTCAGGCCTAGTTCCCTACGGCAGCCTGATCTTCAAGGCTCCAAATCAGACGCAGCACCTCCTGCGCCCCCTCCTCCATATCGAGTATGAGCCGGTCGATGCGTGTAACAAAGAAATTATAGGCAATGTTGACGGGGATTGCGATCGAGAGACCGGTCGCCGTCGTGATGAGCGCAACTTTAATGCCACCTGCGACTAGCCCAGGTTCCACCTGACCAGCCGTTTCAATCGCCTGGAAGGCCAGGATCATCCCAATCACCGTGCCAAGGAACCCCAACATCGGAGCAACGTTCGCAACGGTGGCGAGGACCGGCAACCCTCTCTCCAAGAAGTCCAGCTCGATAACACCTGTGGTGGCGATCGCCTTCTTCACGTCGCCGCCATCGGCGCGTGCGCCCGCCCGTCTATCCGCCAACCGCCTCAAACCGGCGAGCAAAATAGCAGCCACGGGACCGCGCGTCGTCTCAGCTGTCTCTATCGCCTCACCGAGCCTCCCCCTGACACCCAGCTCGTCTACGTGGGTCAGGAGTTTCTTGGATTCGCGGTGGGCAATGGAAAGAGTCCACGCTTTGGCTAGCATCACACCGACGGCAATCATAGAGCAAAGCATGAGCGGATACATCATGAAACCGCCATCAGTGAATAGGGTCAGCAGCTCGTACTGGTTGTCCATGTAGTTTGCCCTTGGGTGGTTTTCCGTTCCCAACGCTTCTCCCGGAGGGAGAACGTGGTTGCGAGACTTAGATAGTGGGACTCAACCCGTCAAATGTCCATACCCTCGGCGGCGCTTTCTCGCCCCTTTTGCGATCTCATATGAGGAGGTCACGCCCGCTGCACAAGTTCCCCCGTTAGTTCCCCGCCCGAGTGGGTCTTGGAGCCCCCCATCGTACTGGCCGCGGCGAGCCGCTCCCGCAAGGTCGACGGCTCGATTCCCCTGCGCAGCACTCCGCGACGGGCCACTGAGATCTGACCCGTCTCCTCCGACACGACTATCACGTAGGCGTCCGTCTCTTCCGAGAGCCCTACGGTGGCCCGGTGGCGAGTCCCGAGTGATTTGTCACTGAGAGGATATTGGGTGAGGGGAAGGTGCACACCCGCCGCCACGATCTCGTTTCCGCGGATTACCAGGGCGCCGTCATGGAGGGGCGACGAGGTCGCGAAGATTGACACCAGAAGATCAGCGGAAATATCGGACCGCAAACGGCTCCCCGTATTCTCGATGTACTCCTCCAAGGAGACCTCTTGTTCGACAGCGATAATCGCCCCCGTACGGGTGCGGGCAAGGTCCGCACAGGCACGCGAAATCTCGTCGGCAGCCACCTGGCTCTTCTGTTCCATGCGCGTGACTACATTGAGGAGTGGGTTACGCCCGAGTCTGGCGAGTGCAGATCGAAGTTCCGGCTGGAACACCACAATGAGCGCAAAAGCGGCGTACAAGAAAGCCTGCGACAGGATCGACGATATCAACACCAACTGCAGGGCGTTGGCTATGGTATAGATGGCTATCAGAAGGAACAAACCGAAAAGCATCTGAAAGGCGCGGGTTCCGGCCCAAAGGACCAGAATCCTGTAGATGAGAAACGCCACGACGGTTATCTCCAGCACATCAAGGAAGTCGATCTCCAGAAACCTGATATAGTTCCACAGGGTGTTCATGAGGTTTGACCCCAGCTTTCGGTCTCTCTGGCCGGAACAACCTCAGCCAGAGCCGCATCTACCAGGAGTGCATCCCGCGTGGCGGCCACATCGTGCACCCGCAAGACGTTGGCCCCGTTGCGCGCTGCGACCACCGCCGCTTGGACGGATCCGAAGACGCGTTCGTCGGGCCCTGCACCGAGTAACACACCCAGGAATGATTTCCGCGAAGCCCCCATCCATACAGGGGCACCGATGGAAACGATCTCTCCGAGACGGGAGATTATTTCGAGGTTACCTGAGACCGACTTACCGAACCCGATGCCGGGATCAACCGCGATCGTATCGGGATGGCAGCCAGCGTCCAGTGCACGCCGCCGGGCCATTGCCAACGCGTCCCTCACCTCCCTCACGACGTCGTTGTAGGTAGTCTTGAGTTGCATGGTCTTGGGAGTGCCTCGCATGTGCATAATCACGAGCCCAGCGCCCGCGCGGGCGGCTAGAGTCGCGATTTCCGGATCCCCCCGAAGGCCTGTAACGTCGTTGATCGCGCCAGCGCCAAGGTCCAGAGCACGCTCGGCGACCCATCGCTTGGAGGTGTCAACGGAGATGGGAACGGGAAGATCACGAAGTAGCTCCAGGACTGGCCGCAATCGGGCCCATTCATCCCCCGCAGACACGGGATCGGCGTCGGGCCGGGTGGATTCGGCACCTACATCGATCAGCGTGGCGCCTTCCTCCACCATGCGGACGCCATGCTCGGCGGCCAAGCAGGGATCCAGGAATCTTCCGCCATCGGAGAACGAGTCCGGTGTGACGTTCAGGATACCGGCGATGCATGGGCGATCGAGTAAGATCTCTCCACCGGCCAATCGCCACACAGCCGACATTGCTCTAGTCAGTTAGGCGGGTGCCGGGACCGGCTCCGGGCCTCCCCCATCTATCACGAGTTTGGGCTTGACCACCTTGTCGGACCTCTCCGGTTCCTCTTGGTGCTGAGGCGCCTGCTCCTCACGTTGCACCGCCTTTCCTGCCTCCAACCGCGTGACATCCTCGGCATCCAGTGTCTCGTACTCGAGCAGTGCCTCCGCAAGCCGATCCAACAGCATGCGGTTGTCCTCGATCAGCTTCCGGGTCGCCTGGTACGACTCGTCGAGGATCCGCTTGACCTCGGCGTCCACGAGTTCAGCCGTCCGTTCGCTGACCTCTCGCCTCTGTGAGATATCCCTGCCAAGGAAGACCTCTTGCTCCCGGTCTCCGATCGCCATCGCCCCAATCGCTGGAGACATGCCGAACTGGGTAACCATTCGCCGGGCAAGGTCGGTCACGCGTTCGATATCGTTGCCGGCACCGGTCGTGACCTTGCTGTCACCAAACACCATTTCTTCGGCTACGCGTCCTCCGAACAGCATCTTGAGTTGCCCCTCGAGCCACCCCTTGGTGTAGTTGTGGCGGTCCTCTTCCGGGAGGGACGCCGTGATGCCCAAGGCCCGACCACGCGGGACGATCGTCACCTTGTGCACCGGGTCAAGACCTGGCTCTCGAAGCGCAACCACGGCGTGCCCTGCCTCGTGGTAGGCCGTAACCTTCCGCTCCTCTTCCGAGATGACGAGACTACGCCGCTCACGCCCGAGCATGATCTTGTCCTTGGCGAGCTCGAAATCGGTCATGTAGACCCGATCCTTGTCGTTTCTGGCGGCTACCAGCGCGGCTTCGTTTACCACGTTCTCGATGTCCGCCCCGGAGAGACCTGGCGTGCCCTTCGCGAGGATCGCCAGATCGACGTCCTCCGCGAGCGGAATATCCTGCGTGTGGACCGCGAAGATCCCTTCACGCCCCTTGATGTCGGGATTATCCACCACCACCTGACGATCGAAACGGCCCGGGCGGAGCAGCGCCGGGTCAAGGACATCCGGCCGGTTGGTGGCAGCGAGCAGGATGACGCCGTCGTTAGTCTCAAAGCCATCCATCTCCACCAACAGCTGGTTCAACGTCTGTTCGCGTTCGTCGTGCCCGCCACCCAGACCTGCACCCCGATGGCGCCCCACGGCATCAATCTCATCGATAAAGATGATGCACGGGGCATGGGTTTTGCCCTGCTCGAACAGGTCTCTAACGCGTGAAGCTCCGACTCCCACGAACATCTCCACGAAGTCCGACCCCGACATTGAGAAGAAGGGGCGCCCAGCTTCGCCCGCCACAGCGCGTGCGAGCAGCGTCTTGCCTGTCCCCGGAGGACCAACCAACAGCGCTCCCTTGGGCAACCTTCCACCGAGACGAGAGAATTTTCGTGGATCCTTGAGGAACTCGATGATCTCTTCGAGTTCGTCCTTTGCCTCGTCGCATCCGGCCACATTGGCGAACGTCACCCCCGGCGTATCCTCCGTAAGCAACCGAGCCTTGGACTTTCCGAAACGGAAAGCACGAGCCCCGCCCGCCTGCATCTGGCGGAATACAAAGAGCCATAGGCCGATGATCAGGATCCAGGGGAGTATCGAGAACAACATCCCCAACCAGTTGCTCCCCGCAGGCAACGTGTTGATCGTCACCCCGCGTTCCAGCAGCTCCGCCTCTAGCTGGTCCCCAAGTTCGGGAGCAGGCAGCAGGACTTGGAACCGCCCTTGGCCTTCCGAAGCCCCCCGAAGTGTACCGTCGAGGTCACCTGTACCGAGACGGACCGTAACCGACTCGATATCGTCATTTGCGAGTCTCTCTCGAAACTCGGAATAAGAGAACTCATCAATCCCCCGCGCGTCCTGGTTCATGAATTGAAGCACTGCGGCTGGTATCAGGACCAGAAGCAGCCAGAACGAGGCTGTCCGCAAGAGTCGGCTCAAACGACTCGGCGGTGGGTTAGTGGAGCCCTTTGGGTCTTCCTGTGACATGTTATTTATCTAATCCGTTCCCGGCCTGTAGCATATACGCTTAGCTGCCCTCGGTTGTTGCTTCGTTGTCACCGGTTGATGCGTCCAGGACGGCGATGAAGGGAAGATGTCGGTAATCCTCCGCGTGGTCCAATCCGTAACCGACGAGAAACCCTTCCGGGGCGTTGAAACCCACCCACCGAGGTTCCCACTGGAGGTTCTCCGCGATCCTCTTGTGCAGCAACGCGCATACCTCAAGCGATGCAGGTTTTTGTCCAGAAATGATCTGGCATAGATGGTCGATCGTGGTACCGCTGTCTACGATGTCCTCGACGATAATCACATGGCGTCCCTCCAGGGACGGCTTTGGGGTATACAGGAGTTCGACAACCCCCGAACTCTCCATGGATGCCTTGTAACTCGACGCAACGATGAAATCTACATGCACCGGCCGGCGGATCGCTCGCGCCAGATCGCCTGTGAACACGAACGAACCCTTGAGTAGACTCAAGAGGAGGATGGTGTCACCCTCCGGGTACGCGGCCGTGATTTCGTCACCCAACGTTCGCACGCGCTCGGCGATAGTCTCGCTGGAATAAGCCACCTTGGTGAGCGTCCGGCCCCCCGTTCGCACGGCAAATTCCAGCGCCATGTCCCTCTGAGTTTGTTGAGTCATTCCAAGGTCACCTCTTGGCCTTGTCAGTCGCCGCAAAAGTCTGAGTCCACATACCTATCGTGCGCAACTGAGAGCGATCCTCAGGAGTGGTTCGCTGGCCCACCGAATACTCCTTGGCAGCCAGTGCCCAACTATCCAGATGACCGTGCTGTCGTCGTCAACGACAAGCAGCGCCGCGTCTCTCTCCGCCACTGGTACGCGCAACTCTCCCAGCAATTTTCTCACCGGCCGTCTACCTCCTGACGTCTTCACCCGATCTCCGGGGCAGAGACCCCTAACTCGTAGAGGGTACCGGAAATTTCGACTGTCAAACAGCGCAGTCCAGCGCTCCGTGCCATCCTCCGCGTCTTCCTCCTCGCCCTTGTCATTATCCTCGTTCACCTGCCGGTCCGTCACTTCTAGGGCATCCCACTGTACGCGGTACATCCGTCCCCCGACCCTCAGCTCTCCCCTCCCGGCCGACGCATTCTCAATGATGACGGGATTTCCCTCTTTTACCGCTCCAGTCGCAGTGGGCGCGGGAAACCTCACTAACAGGTTCTCGAATTCACGCTCCAGTCGCAGCCCTCCGCCGATATCGACACCGTGGCCGCTCACTCCATCGGCCATGAAGGAGACCCCCGCTCTAGTAGCGCCCCGCCGAAGGCGAACGCCCATTCGTGACGCCATCCCGCGGAGGATCCTGGCTTGTGTCGCCGTTTCCGCGAGCCGCGCCGTGCCCGCGTCTACTTGGAGAGACCGCTCATCCCGGGACACGATGGGGGCGACCTCCCTCGCGCTCACGTTGAGCCCTTCATCCGCCCGTCGAGCGGCCGAGGCGAGCCCTGCCAAGGCGGTGACTAAGTCAGCACCCTTATCAGCCCCCAACGCCCGTGCAAGCTGCGGCACCATCTGCGTGCGGACACGTACCCGGAGAAATCGAGGGTCTGCGTTCGAGGGGTCGGTCACCCACGGGAACCCACGGGCCGACACATACCTCCTCAGCTCCCGGCGGCGGAAGTCGAGGAGGGGGCGGATAAAGCGTCCCCTGCGGCGTGGAATCCCGGCAAGCCCCCGCAACCCGGTCCCTCGAACCAGGTTCAGAAGGACGGTCTCAGCATGATCGTCGCGCTGATGAGCGAGAGCGACGCGCGACGCGTTCGTGCGGCGACTAGCGTCCCTAAAGAATTCATAACGCGCTGTTCTGTACTCCTGTTGGCTGCCGCTTAGGTCGCCCGCCTTCCCGAACACGCAAGATACACCGACCTCTTCGCAAAGTTCCGCTACTTGATCGGCGGCACCGGCGCTGGCTGGCGAGAGTCTATGGTCAAAGTGGGCGACCTCCAAATGCAACCCCAGTTCATCGCGAATCCCGCACAGCAGCAGCAGTAAGGCTACGGAGTCGGGCCCTCCCGACACCCCTACCAAAACCCGCGCTCCACACGGAATCAGGTCGGGGTGGCGCTTCAAGACCGAGCGAAAGGCTGCCTCTAAGAGTCTGACTCCTCTTGGGCTCCCCGTGGGCTCGCCGGACCCCGGCTGAAATCGAGACGTGAAGCAACCGGCACGCCGAACCGGGGGGAGGGTGGCACATGCCCAAACTCCGGGGTCGATTCCCCACCGCTCTGTACCGCCGCGTGTTCACCCAACTTGCGCCTGTGTTCCCACACGCGATCCCGGCCAGCCACGTACGCACGCAGGGCGCGCTCAACCGATCTGCTCTTCCTCCTCAAATCTCCATCACCTCCGCCTCCTTCTTCCCTAGAAGGTCGCCTATCTTCTTCACGTACTGATCCGTCAGTTCTTGAACGCTGGCCATGGCTCGGTGGGACTCATCCTCACCAATCTCTCCTTCTCGCTGCATCCTCATGAGCTCGGCCCTCGCCTCCTGCCGGGCCCTTCGCACGGAGACCTTTCCCTCTTCCGACATCCGGTGAAGGATCTTGGCATATTCGCGGCGACGCTGTTCGGTTAGTGGCGGCACCGGCACTCGGACGATACCGGAGTCAACACTTGGGTTTAGACCGAGATCGGCGCTCTGTATGGCCCTCGCGATTGCAGGAGCAGTGTTCGGATCATATGGGCGGACCATCAGGAGCGTCGGCTCCGGAACGCTAACGTTGGCCACCTGCTTCAGCGAGACGACCGAGCCGTACGCCTCGACCCGCACTCCATCCAGGATCGCCGTCGTAGCCTTGGCCGCCCTGATAGTGCCAAAGGAGCGGACCGTTGCAGCTACGGCTTCTTCCATCGAAAGTGCCGCGAATTCCAGCGTTTCTGCGGACATGCCTCCTCCTACGAAACGAGCGTCCCTATCGGTTCTCCCCGTAGTGCTGCGAGAATCGCTCCCGATCGCTTGATATTCAAGACCACGATCGGGAGACCGTTCTCCTTGCCAAGGGAGACCCCGGCCGCATCCATGAATGCTAACTCTCGAGTGATCACTTCCCTATACCCAAGCCTCGGAATGAGTTCGGCGTTGGGATCGATTTCAGGATCGGCCGTATAGACGCCGTCGACTCGAGTCGCCTTGAGGATAACGTCGGCATCCATCTCCACGGCACGGAGCACGGCGGCTGTGTCGGTCGTGAAGTAGGGGTTTCCGGTGCCTCCGGCAAAGATGACGACCCGCCCCTTGTCCAGATGACGAAGGGCGCGCCGACGAATGTAGGGTTCAGCCACCCTCTCCATTCGGATGGCGGACATGACTCGCGTCTCGACCCCGGATTGTTCCAGCATGTCCTGGAGAGCCATGGCGTTGATGACGGTGGCCAACATACCCATGTAATCAGCGGAGACGCGATCCATGCCACCTTCGCTCGCCACCGTTCCCCGCATGATGTTGCCACCCCCCACGACTATTCCGAGGCGCGCACCCGCATTGTGTACGGAACGAACCTCCTTGGTCAGCTGATCGATGACCGGCGGGTGGATACCAAAGCCTCGGCTACCCGCCAAAGCCTCGCCGGAAAGTTTGACGAGCGCTCGGGGGTATTCCAGTGTTCGATTCTCGGACACACGAGCCATCGTTACAGCCTGTTCAGCCGCCAATGGCGAAACGCTGGAAACGACGCACCGAGGGAGAGCCCTCCGTTTTGGCTAGCACATCCTTCACCTTCACATCAGGATCCTTCACGTAGCTCTGCCAGAGCAATGCATTCTCTTCGAAGAACTTTCGCATTCTGCCATCAACTATCCGCTCGACTATCGAAGGGGGTTTGCCTTGCTCCTGCGCCTGTTCCAATAGAAGGGCCCGCTCCCGTTCCACGGCTTCTTCCGGGAGGTCGTCCGGCGACACCCCACGCGGGTTTGTGGCCGCCACGTGCATGGCAACGCCACGCCCGGCCTCCACCGCTTCGCCCGACGCCGAACTCACCTCAAGGAGAACCGCAATACGACTCCCAAAGTGCACATAGTTGACCACTGTGCCACCGTTGGCGGGTTGGTATCGCACGGCGCGCCCAACCTGGACGTTCTCCCCGACTCGGACCCGGAGATCCTCCAACTCCTTCTTGAACTGCCCGCAGCTGGCCGCGGCCATTAGTTCATCGCCACTGAGGACGCGACCTTCCGGAATGGACGACTCCACCAGGATGCCCACCAGTCGGTTTGCGAACTCCGTGAACGCTTCGCTCCGCGCCACGAAATCCGTTTCACTCAGGACCTCGACCATGGCACCGCTACCATTCGCCGAGGCGACCGCGATCGTTCCTTCGGACACGCTCTTCCCCGACCGCTTGGCAGCCTTCGCTGCACCCGTTTTCCGCAAGAGATCGATGGCTCGCTCCTGGTCGCCATTAGCCTCGAGTAGCGCCTTCTTGCAATCCATCATTCCAGCGCCCGTACGCTCCCGCAGAGCCTTCACCTCCGATGCCGTTATCGCTGCCACTTTTCTATCCTCCTTCCCGGGTAGTCAAGCCGGGTGTACCTGCTTCATCGTTTTCGTTGTTGTTCGCCCTGGCCAACTCGGCCTCCAAACCCCAGTAGTCCCAACCACTCGGCGGATCCGGACCCGGGCGTGCAAAAAGTTCGATCTTTCGTTGTTCGGGGAACATCAGGTCGATGCGCCTCCGCGCCTCCTCCGGTTTTCGGGAATGGTCCTCGCGTTTCGCCCTCAGTAGCTGACGAACGTTCCGGGCCCCCCGGGGTTTGGGTATCCGGCCCCGCTTGAAGACCAGACACAGCTCACATTGACTCAACGTGTAGTGGCCTGGATTGGTCCTGATCTTGTCCCACACGAAAGCCACGGTCGCCCACCTGAACCCCCAAGCCTTTCCCAGGTCGATCGCCTGATCGAGATGGGGATTGGTCGACCACAAAAAGAGTAGGCTGTCGTCCCGCGCAATGCTCTGGACGTTAAGCTGCGAGAGCGTCTCCTTTGAGAGAGTCGGATAGTGCCTTAATGCTCCACCGGTGTTGCCGCTGCCTGGTCCCGCATGCTGCAGTTGTCCGCGGTAATCCCACGGGGGATCGGCGTACACGATATCGAATCGCCGCCCTGGAAGATCCGGGAATTCATTCGCAACGCCACCCATATGCATCTCTGTGGCAGCAGCCGGACTATTCCCCCTGCCCTGCAGCCTTTTTCTGCGCCTTGGCCACTCTCTTCGGCGACTTCCTCTTCGTCGCCGACTTTGCCTGCGCCCCGGGCTCCGGCTCGGTACGCCCGATCACAGCGGGATGCTGCAACCTCTGCACGATGGCTTCGGGCCGTGGCTTTCGCCGCCGCTTCTTGGGTCGCCGGCGGCTCGCGGAGTCCGAGACATCGCCCGCATCGCTGGAGTATGTGTAAGCCTGCCCATCGGCCGCTTCCCTACCCGCCGTCGGAGCTTCCTTGCGCGCCGCTTCGATGGTATCCGCAATACGGCGGGTAATGAGAGACACCGAGCGGATGGCGTCGTCGTTGCCCGCGATGGCAATCGTTAGGAGGTCCGGATCGGCGTTCGTGTCGGCAATGGCCACTACCGGTATCCCGAGTCGATTCGCCTCTTTGACCGCGATTTCTTCCCTGGTCGAATCCACCACAAAGACCAGTCCGGGCAGTTGCGTCATGTCCTTGATGCCGGAGAGGTACCGGTCGAGCTTCTCGCGTTCTCGATCCAGCAGGAGACGTTCGCGCTTCGTGTAATATTCGAAGGTGCCTTCCTCCGCTCCGGCCTCAAGCTCCTTCAGGCGCGCGATGTTGTTCTTTATCGTCTGGAAGTTGGTGAGCATCCCCCCGAGCCACCGCTCCGTGACGTAGAACGACCCGCAACGGGAGGCCTCGTTGCGCACCACTCCGGCCACTTGCGGCTTCGTGCAGACGAAAAGGACTGACTGCCCGCCGAGAATGGTTTCCCGCGTCAACTCGACGGCCCTTTCCAGCTCCTTAAGCGTTTGCTTGAGGTCGATGATATAAATGCCACCTGCCCGCGCGAAAATGTATTTCCGCATCTTGGGGTTCCAGCGGTGGGTTTGGTGTCCGAAGTGGACACCGGCCTTCAAGAGGTCGTTGAGAGCTACGTCCATGCTATCTGCGGAAGCCTTGTGTTTAGCGTTTGGAAAACTGGAAGCGTTTGCGCGCCTTGGGTCGCCCTGGCTTTTTGCGCTCGACAATTCGCGGATCTCGCGTGAGCATCCCGTGTGAACGGAGAGTTCCACGCCGGTCCTCGTCCATCGCCAGCAGAGCCCGTGCAATACCCAAGCGGGTGGCTTCGGCCTGTCCCGTAATACCTCCACCCCGCACCCGCACCAGGATGTCGTACATGCCGTTGGCTCGGGTAACGTCGAGTGGTTCGCTTACCGACGCGCGGTGCCGAGAAATCCGGAAATACTCTTCGAATGACCTGCCGTTCACGCTGAGGGAACCGCTCCCCAGTCTCATGGTTATCCGAGATACGGACCGCTTCCGCCGACCGACTGTCTGAACCTGGTCTGTTGCGCTCATGCGCTTTTCTCCATGGCGACTGCTTCAGCTAGCGGGCGCGGATTCTGAGGTGAATGTGGGTGTTCGGGGCCTGCGTAAACGCGAAGCTTCTTCAACATGTGGCGGCCGAGTGTATTCTTGGGAAGCATACCCTTGACGGCGAGCTTGATTATCCGATCCGGGTGTTTTTCTCGCATGCGGCGATAAGGAATGAGGCGTTCGCCCCCCATGTATCCGGAGTGCCGGAAATACGCCTTCTGGTTTTCCTTGTTGCCGGTCACCCTCACGCGTTCCGCGTTCACGACGATTACGTGATCGCCTGTGTCGAGGTGAGTGCTGTATATGGGCTTATGCTTTCCGCGCAGTACGGTCGCTATCCGGGTCGCGAGGCGACCCAGCACCTGATCCGTGGCGTCGACCACGTACCAAGACCGCTCAATTTCTCCTGCCCTGACGGAGTGTGTCTTCATCTCAATTCCGTGAAAAACCGGGCGCACGGCGGCGTTTCCACCGTACAGATATTAGCCTTTTATACTAGCCACCTGACCCCGTGGCGTCAATCACAGAGCTTGCCATAAAGGGCCCGCCAATCCTCAGAGAATCGGCGGACCCCCGTCGCTACGGAAAGCCTGCAAACCGTGGCGCCGCGCCATGGCCCTGAGGCGCCGGATTCCTCGGTCCTTCAGCACCCTAACCTTCTCTCGAGGCATGCCAAGTTCAGTTGCGATCTCCATCAGGGTGTGTTCACCGAACCCCTGCAAGCCAAAATAGCGGGTAAGCACCTCCCGCTCCTGAGAGGGAAGATCCCCCAGTCCAGCAGTCAAAGCATGGCGAAGCTGCTCCCGTGTGACGGTATCATCCGGCGAGGGGTTCTTCGGGTCCGGCAGTGTTTCCGAGAGCCCTGGTTGCCCGGTGGGGGTCTCCTCGTCCATCGATTTGAGGGCAGTCCGTCCTCCGAACTTCACAGCGGCCTCATGCCTCCTCACGGCCTCCAACATCGCGCGCCGAACCCAGTATTGGGCATACGTAAGGAGGCGTACTCCCCTGTAAGGGTCGAAACGATCCACCGCCTGAACCAATCCCATATTCCCTTCGTTAATGAGGTCCAGAATCGGAACGCCCCGGCCCCGGTAGTGGCGCGCGGTCGACACCACAAAACGTAGGTTCGCCTGGATCAGCGCGTTCCTAGCATCTTCGTCGCCATGCTCGAAAAGAGCCGTCGCGAGTTTCTCTTCCGAGGCTCGGTCGAGAAGGTCGTACCTGCCGATATCTCTCAGGTAGTGACCGAGACTGTCTCTCTGCCCAACCTGACCGGAGGATCCCTTTCCTTTCGGTGCCTTAACGCGAATTGCCGCCTCTTTGACGCGAGGGTTTGCAGCGCGTCCTTCATCTCTTGGGTCGAATGGAGTCATCGGCTAGTTGACTCCGCTGAGAATCCGGCCCCACCGGATATCAGTCAGCCATCTCAGGTTCCCACCGCCTTCGCGGACGTAGGAATAGTAGACGAGCATCGGCGACCCCTTGATCGCGTCCCGGGGGACAAACCCCCAATAGCGAGAGTCTTCGGAGTTGGTCCGGTTGTCACCCATCACGAAATAGCTCTCGGGTGGGACGACCAAAGGTCCCCACTCATCTCTCGTGGGCTGGTAACCTCGCCGACGGCGTGGCCCAACCAGGTGAGCTCGTTGCCAGGAAAAATCGGACGCCGGGCGGGGGACGCCTCGACCTCCGGGTTTCACATACGGTTCCGGCAGTGGGTGCCCGTTCACAAAGAGACGCGCCTCTCGCATGAGGAGCGTGTCGCCAGGCACTCCCGTAATACGCTTCACGTAGTTGGTCCGGGGCGGTTCGTGTGCGGTTGCAGGCGGCTCAAAGACAATTACGTCGCCGCGCTCCGGGTTCTTGAATGCAGGTAGTTCCAAAGTCGTCCCCGGGATCTCCGCTCCATACACCATCTTATTGACCAATAGGAAGTCGCCAATGAGCAGGGTGTTCTCCATGGACGCGGTCGGAATCTGGAACGCTTCGACTACAAATATCCGTACTAGGAACATCAGCACGAGAGCGATGAACACGGCGCGTGTCCAATCCGACAGCCAGCGCCAGAGTGAACGATGTTCCTGTTTTTTAGCCTTACCAGTCAACGTCTATCTGAGCTCGCTGGAGCCGGCCACTGTAATCGACATAAGCAACCTTGGTTTCCGTATAGAATTCATACACCTCCCACCCACCTTCTCGGTGCCCGTTGCCGGTTCCCTTCACTCCGCCGAACGGGAGGTGCGCCTCTGCGCCGATAGTTGGCGCGTTGACATAGGTGATTCCGTTGTCGAGCTCCTCAATAGCTTTGAAGGCCGATTGCACATCATTGGTGTAGATGGAGGAAGACAAACCGTATTCCACTTCATTGTTGATCTCGATAGCCTCGTCCAGCGTCCCAAAACGGATCACGGAGAGGACGGGGCCGAAGATTTCCTCAGTGGCACACCTATGAGCCCTTTCTACGCCTGTCAGCACGGTTGGTTCCAGGAACCAACCATCGCCGGTGTCCCGATCGGTCGGACGCACTCCACCCGTTTCGACAGTCGCCCCTTCGTCGGCTGCGATGGCAGTGTAGCGCTCCGATTTGTCCCTAGCGGCCTCGTGAATGAGCGGTCCTACCTCGACTCCCGACACCAATCCGTCACCCAAGCGAAGGGATCTCGCTTCATAGCAAAGCTGTTGCACGAATTCGTCGTGAATACTGTCGTGCAGCAAGAGGCGGCTCGTGGCGGTACAGCGCTGTCCCGTGGTTCCAAAAGCTCCCCACAGGACCCCCTCGAGAGCGAGTTCAAAGTTGGCATCAGCCATGACGATTTGCGCGTTCTTCCCCCCCATCTCCAGTGAGAGCCGCTTGTGCATTCGACCCGCGACCTCACCGATCCTACTTCCGGTTTCGGTGGAACCGGTAAAAGAGAGACCCGGAACGCGAGGGTGCTCGACGATCGCTCGGCCGATGCCCTCTCCACCACCGTGTACGAGTTGCATGCACTCCGGGGGTAATCCCGCTTCAAGCAAGATTTCCACGAATCGGTGGGCAGAATGCGGTACATCTTCGGACGGCTTGTAGATGACAGAATTTCCGCACAGGAGCGCCGGGAAGATCTTCCAGCTTGGCACCGCAACCGGAAAGTTGAACGGTGTGATGATCCCGAACACACCGATGGGGCGCCGGAAAGACATAGCCCACTTGCTGCGGAGTTCCGAGGGGACGGTGCGCCCAAACAAACGACGGCCCTCGACGGCGGCATAGTAGGCTGTGTCTATCGCCTCTTGAACATCTCCCCTGGTCTCGTCCAGAACCTTTCCCATCTCACGAGTCATGGTGCGCGCCAGATCCTCTTTCTGCTCCGACATGAGATCTCCGGCCCTCTTCAGCACCAACCCACGCTCCGGCGCCGGCGTCGCCGACCACAACTCGAATCCTCGCCAAGCAGAATCGACGACCGCTTCCAAGTCATCGGGCGAAGTCTCGGGGAACAGCCCAATGACATCCGAAACACGCGCCGGGTTCCGGTTTTCGAAATAATCGCCGCCGGACGGCGGAACCCACTCCCCTGCAATGTGGTTCATGAAGCTCGTAGTACTCATACTGAGATCACGGTCATTCCTTTCTTACTGTTAGGTTCCCGCCCTCCACACTCACGTGGCTGCCTGGGATGTCGAACGGTATTAGCACGGTGTTGCCCTCGGAGCGCAGGCCGAGGCTGCGCGCAGTTGGCCCAAGAAGGAACCCCGGGACAGGCAACCGACCTGCTCGGGCACTGATCAGGTGGACTAAGGTCTGCCCGCTCGCCCCTATCTCTAGCCGACCTTCCACGGAAACCCGAGCCGAATCACCCAGCATTCGGATCAAAGGTTCGGAGGATTCCGAGTCGATCGGAAGGCGTGCGAATACCAACGTGGCCGTCAACGTGATCGTCGAATCAGCAAGCGTCACCGTCGGTTCCGATACACCGTCGGGGAGCTGGATTGCGATCGATGACTGGAGGTAGGACTGAAGCTCGGCCTCGGTGAAGCTCATCTCGAGGCCTTCCGGACCCGAGGCCAGTCGGGACAACCGTTCCTCAACGCTCGCAGCGGTGGCGGCCAATGCAGTCTCCTCGGCCTCCGCCTGTCCTTCGCCTCCCAACGCTGTTTCCTGGTCCGCGGCCTCGGTTCCGGTTCGATCTACTGCCGTGCCTGTGCCTCCGACATCTTCGGGGTCACCTCCCGTTGCCTGTCCGGGTTCCGTTTCGATGTTGCCCACCCACGACGTCAACCATGCGATGCTAGACGCAGCAGCAGTCGACAGCTCCGCCCGAAAGAACCACGCAGCCCCCAAACCGACAACGCAAAACAGCAAGAACCAAACGAACTTCACTAGGTAACGCATCGACGCGACTCCTTTTCGATTCGGAGGGGGTGCGCCCACCACCAGGATTTGCCATATCTTCGGTCGCGGTAGCGTGTTCGCCCACGCAATATCCACACATCGCCAAGCATAATGTACGGAAGTCCGCTGATGCGAGTTCCGCTCCGATGGACACGGAGAATCCACGATGGTTCTGCTCATCGACAACTTTGATTCGTTCGTCTTCAATATCGCCAGATACTTGGAGGAGTTAGATGAGGACGTGCACGTCGTACGCCGGGATGCACTAGATCTCGAATCCATTCGAACCCGACCCCCGAGCCACATCGTTCTGTCCCCCGGACCTTGTACGCCGAAGGAGGCCCGGGGATCCATCGACGTAATTCGCCTCTTCGGCGATCGCATTCCTATCCTCGGGGTTTGTCTCGGCCACCAATGTCTAGGGGTCGCAACGGGGGGCCGGGTTATTCGGGCCGCACGGCCCATGCACGGCAGGGTCTCCGAGGCCACGCACAGAGCGACGCGCCTCTTTGCGGGACTACCTTCGCCGCTCAGGGTCACTCGGTACCATTCGCTAGTTGTGGACCCCGAGGCGGTGGGTACCCACATGGAGGTCACGGCGTGGACGGCCGAGGGTGAAGTCATGGCATTTGAACACAGGACAAAACCCTTGTGGGGAGTACAGTTCCACCCCGAAGCAGCCATGACGGAGGGGGGACATCGCCTACTCGCGAACTTCCTGGCCCTAGGACGCAGGGGAACGGCCTCGGATGTAAGGGTACCTGTGCGCAACTGCCCCGAACTCCCGGAGATGACCCAGATCACGTACTCCCCCTGAAGTGCATCGCCTCCGCCACGTGAGGCTCACCTATTTGTGTGGCACCTTCAAGGTCGGCGATGGTGCGGGCCACGCGGAGACTTCGGTGGTACCCGCGCGCCGTTAGATCGAGGCACTCCATCGCCCGCCTCAACAACAGCGCACCACTCCTCCCCGGGCAACAGGACGTTCTCAAATGCCGGGAAGGTATTTGAGCATTCGGGCAGCCGTTTCGATCCAAGGCGAGCGCCCGGGCCGCGGCTACGCGGTCGCTAACCAAGCCCGTCGGTTCGGGTACCTGGGCCTCTCGCTCCATGTCGACCCAACCAACGGGTGGGAGGTTAACGGACAGGTCCACCCGATCTAGAAGAGGCCCCCCTACGCGGCGCCGATATCGGTCGATCTCCGATGAGGAACATTTGCACCGGCCTTCAACACCGTTATACCCACAAGGACAAGGGTTCATCGCCGCCACCATGGTGACGCGTGCCGGAAAAGTGGCAGTGGCCGCAGCACGCACGATGTGTACTTCACCCTCTTCAAGCGGTTGCCGTAGGGCTTCAAGGGCTCGGCGGCCGAATTCGCCGAACTCGTCCAGAAAGAGAACCCCGTTATGGGCCAACGACACCTCTCCGGGACGGGGAAAGCTACCTCCGCCAATCAACCCAGCCTCGCTAACGGAGTGGTGTGGAGCCCTGAACGGCCGCGTCGCCCGCAGCCCTGCCCCCTCTTCCAGAAGTCCTGCAACGCTGTGTATCGCCGTGACCTCGACGGCCTCTGGCAGGCTCAGCTCTGGAAGAATACCCGGCAGGCACCGCGCCAACGTCGTCTTACCGGTGCCAGGAGGCCCCGACATCAGGAGGTTGTGCCCTCCCGCAGCCGCAATTTCCAGGGCGCGCTTGGCCAAGAGCTGTCCCTTTACCGCGTCGAGCTCGCCGTCACCGGTTGCTGGCTCGCGCTCCTCACCCTCCGGAAGCATGTCCGGCAAAACCAGAGGTTCTCCGCATTGCAGAAAACTGATCAACTGGTCGAGGGTTGCGACGCCAAGGACCTCCACCCCCTCGGCGATGGCAGCCTCCCGGAGGTTTGAAACCGGCAGCACGAGGCGGTTGAGCTCCGAGGACTCGGAAACGTGGAGAGCTATGGGGAGTGCCCCTCGAATTGGACGTACAGATCCGTCCAATCCCAATTCCCCAGCGAAGACGGTGCCTTGGAGCGTCTCGTCGGAGAGCAGACCCGCTGCAGCGAGGATACCAACCACGATCGGGAGATCCAACGCCGACCCCTTCTTCGGAACATCCGCCGGGGCCAGGTTGACCGTAATCCGGGAGCCGGGAAGCCGAATACCAAGCGCTGCCGCTGCGGATCGAATACGCTCGCGGCCCTCCTGTACCGCGCCGTGTGCGAGACCAACGATTTGGATGGCTGGTATTCCACGGGTTATGGACACCTCCACGCGCAGTGGACGAACATCCAAACCCGCTACCGCCGCTGACCAGACGGACGCAGCACCCAGGAACGATACGACCATGGCAGGCGTTTCTCTTAGTGACCGGTTGCTCGGTGTGCTCATGGGCAGGGGCACCCATGGCGCGTTCACGTTGGTTGTATGGATCGTGCTCTCAAGCGGGTATCAAGAGCCCGGAGTACCGATCTACTCAGGGTTAGACGACGGTTATATTGGAATGGTCATGACAACGATGATGAAAACATGTGCGGTTTTGGCGGTAGCTCCGCTCGCCGCGCTGCCACTGATGGCAGTACCGGCACCCGGACAGGATCTGGACGGAGGGCGCCTAGAGGTGCGCACTGAAGGGCGCCGAGTGGCGATCGAGCGGTTTCGGGTGTGGCGCTCCGGCTCAACTGTAAACGCCGTAGCCAATATTGAGAGGGGCCAGGCAGAACCTCTGCAGGTCGGACTTCAGATGGAACCGGAAATCGGGCTCGTCAGATATGAGCTCCGCGAGGGCGGAGTGCCCATAATCACGGGCGAGCGGCTTTCAGACAGATATCGCTTCCACTTCCAGATGGACGGACAAGAACGATGGAAGGAGTATCCGGTGCGAGGCCCCCTGCTCATCCTGGAGCCAGGCGTGGTTCATCATCACCAAGTCTTGGCATGGGCCTTCGTGGGTCCCGAGCCACTTATTCGACTAGGGCAGGGACCGATAGATGTCCTCTTGCCGCGCGAGGACAGAATCTTGGAAGCGAGTATCCAATACGTCGAGGTGCTGCGTGGGGGCGCAACCATTGATGAGAGCAACCACAATTTGCGGCTAGAAATACGCGTCGGGGACGAGAGCCGCGAGGTTTGGTTGGGTGAGGAAAGGCAATTGCTACGAGTTGTCGACACCTCCACCGGGAGGGAGGCCATTCGCTGGGATCGTTGAGTTTTTGAAGAAAGATCTTCCTGACGGGTAAGTGTTGCCGTAGGATTCTTAACGATCGCGGGCCCCGCAAAGGCCTCAAACCAACTACGGGTCTGGGAGAACCGGCAGGATGCCGGAAACAGGGAACGATGAATCAATTTTTTTCTGACGTCAGCAACGTGTTTTTCTCGCCCGCCGCCGCCTTCGATTCAGTCGCGAAGCGACCCCAGTGGGTGCTTCCGATACTGGTGTTGATCGGCTGCTCAATCGCACTTCAGTTGGCGGTTCCGGAAGAATTCCTCAGGGAGCAGATGGAACAGACGGTCGAAGCCACCCTCCCCGAAGATGTCTCTCAGTCCGACCTAGAAGCGGTCGTCGAAGCACGGGTGGATTTCACCACAACATGGGGACCCATCTTTATCGTCATCCTAACACCCATCAGTTCGCTGGTGGTCGCGTCCCTTCTTATGCTTCTGTTCAACGTTGTAATGGGTGGTTCCGGACACTTCAAACAGGTTTTCAGCGCCACCGTCTTGGCAAATTACATCCTGCTTTTGGGGGCTGTTGTGGCTCAGGTGTTGATCAGAATGGGAGCCCCAAACCCGATCCTCTCCCCCGGGCTCCTGTTACCTGAAGGGGTTTCAGGTTTCACAGCCGACTTCCTAAACGTAATCAACGTGTTCGCTGTTTGGATGTGCGGGGTGCTCGGAGTCGCTATGAGCAGGATCTACCCAGGGCGGAGTGCCTGGACCGGGGCCTGTTTCTTGTTGACTCTTTATTTGCTGATGCAAGCAGTCATGGCGGTGATCACAGGGATTTTCTCCGGCTAAATCAAACTGAAACCGACTTGCCACCACTGACGTAACGGGGATTGTACGATCGTATGCCGGGGGGAGGGTCCGTCCGCGATACGCGTACCAACGAGACGGATTTATACATTCGAGATATACACCGAGTAGATAGATAAAATGAAAAAGCGGATTATCATCGTCGGGGTCGTCGGCGTGCTGGTCCTCCTGAGCGTAGCCGCCGTGCAACGTAATGCAACTGGGCGAGTAAGTGTCCGGGTCGAGGACGTCGGTACTAGAGATCTCGTCGCCCAGGTCTCTGCGATCGGACACATCGAACCCAAGACGCGCGTAGACATCACGACGGATGTCGCCGGAAGGATCATCGAACTTCCGGTTGAGGAGGGACAGGATGTGCGGGAGGGAGATCTCCTCGTACAGATTGACAAGACCCTGTTTGAGGCCGGCGTCAATCAGGCCGAGGCTCTCGTGCTTCAGGCGCAGGCTACCGAGGCACAACAGGAAGCCAACTTCATGCAGGCGCAGCGCGATGCGGACCGCTTCACGTCCCTGCGGGATCGGGGCACGGGTTTCGTGACCGACGCCGAGGTCGAGCAAGCCGTCACCCAAGCCGAGGTAGCGCGACGTCTCCTGGAATCTGCCCGTCATTCCGTGGCACAAGCGGAGGCTACGCTGGCGCAGGAAGAGGATCGACTGAGCAAGACCACGATCCGGGCACCGATGTCGGGCCGCATCACGCGTCTCAACGTGGAGCGTGGTGAAACGGCGATTGTCGGGACGATGAACAATCCCGGGAGCCTTATACTGACGGTAGCCGACCTGTCAGTTATGGAGGCGGTCATAGAGGTCGACGAAACCGACGTGCCGGATATATCCATCGGCGACTCGGCTTACGTCGAGATCGACGCGTTTCCCAATGAGCGCTTTGTGGGGACCGTGACCGAGATCGGAAATAGCTCCATCGTACCGATCAATCGGAGTGCGGGGGGCCAGACTCAGGCCATCGACTTTGAGGTTCGGATAACGCTTCGCGAGCCGCCCCCGGGAATCCGGCCTGATCTTTCCGCGACGGCCGACGTTATCACTGATACGAGGCTCGGCGCACCCAGCATCCCCATCACTGCGCTCACGCTGATGGATGCCGAGGACATCGAAATAATTCCCAACGAGAACGTGGATACGGTTACCCCTTCGGGTCGCGACATCCCCGGCGTGTTTGTTGTAGAGGGAGATGTGGCTCGTTTCCGTCCTATCGAAATCGGGATCGCGGGCCAGGATTATTTTGAGGTAGTGGCGGGACTGGAAGCCGGCACTCCGGTGGTGGCAGGACCTTTTTCCGTGATCCGGGGCCTCAATGACGGCGACCTCATCAACGTATCGGCTGACGAGATCGACGAGGTTGATGGATCATGAGCCAGGCGCAAGATCCGATAATCATCACCCGGGACCTCAAGAAGCAGTACGACATGGGAGTGGAGACCGTCCATGCGTTGGCGGGAGTGGACGTCGAGATCCTCGAGAATGAATACGTGGCGATCATGGGCCCCTCGGGATCCGGCAAATCAACCCTCATGAACATGATCGGCTGCTTGGATACACCGACCTCCGGGCAGTACATCCTCAACGGGCAGGCCGTTCAGGACATGAACGACGACCAACTCGCCCGGATCAGGAATATGGAGATCGGTTTCGTCTTCCAAACCTTCAACCTGCTTCCGCGGGCGACGGCACTACACAACGTGGAGCTGCCGCTGATCTACTCGGGGGTTTCTGCCAAGGAACGCCAGAAGCGTGCCACCAGAGCACTGGAGATAGTTCAACTCTCGGATCGAATGGACCACCAACCCAACGAGCTGTCGGGAGGGCAGCGCCAACGCGTCGCAATCGCTCGGGCGTTGGTTAACGATCCCTCGATTGTTCTCGCGGACGAGCCTACGGGGAACCTCGATTCCACTACCTCCGAAGAGATCATGGACGTCTTCGATGCTCTCCACGGCAATGGGCAGACGATTATCATGGTCACTCACGAATTCGACATCGCAGCCCGTGCCCAGAGGGTGATCACACTCGTGGACGGCAAGGTTGAAGCGAGCATGGCACCTGGGTATCACGATGCGCGAAGGGCTTTGGGCAAGCAATTCGAGTTTGCGGTGGCCGCCGAGGACCCGACGCCTGCGGCTCCGGCGCCCGAAGTCCTGCCTTCGCCTGCCACTGTTATTGAGCCGGAATTCGCGCCAACCCCGGCCGCCGTCGACGAACTTACTTTCGACAGTTTGCGCGAAGCCGCCGGTCTGGAGGGCCTGACGGAGGCGGTGTTTTCGAGGGATCCGCTAGAAGACACTCTCGAAGCAACCAGTTCCCAAGAGTCCACTGAACCCTCTGAACCCGCTTCCGCCTTCCACGGCGAGCCGGAAGCGACCGAGGGATTGGAATCCGCAATCCTTGACGAGGCTCCGGTGGACGCCGACCCACCCCAGGCAGAGCGTCCCGAACCTCGAAACTTCAACTGGATCTTGGACTGAACGTAGGTTAGCGAACAATGCGATTTTGGGAGGGCATCCGCCTAGCGTTTACCCAGGTCATTGCGCAGAAGTTGAAGTCTTTCTTCGGCGTCCTGGGCATCGTCATCGGGATCACTTTTCTGATAACCGTGATCACGATGGTTGAGGGCATGAATTCATACGTCCGCGACGATCTGGCGGGCTCCCTGTTTGGTGTGAACACATTCACGGTTTCGCAGAGACCTCGGTTCACGACAGGGGACGTAGACGACGCCGAGCGCCGGCGTTGGTGGCAGAACCCGGAATTCAGATTCCGCGAGATTGAGGTGGTGCAGGAGGCGGTCCCCAACGCACGGGCGATTGCATGGTCGGCGGGGCGTAACGTTCCGGACGTAAGGTACGGCCAGCTTTATCGGCGTAACGTCTCCGTGGTGGGGGGGTCGCCGGAGTTTGGAGCAGTCCAGGGATGGACGATCGCCGAAGGTCGGGGCCTGACTCGGATCGACAATGACCAAGCGCTCCCCGTAGCTGTGATCGGCGCAGGCATTGAGGAACGCCTGTTTCCGTCAACATCGGCCCTAGGTCGTCGGATCAGGGCGGGGGGCCAGCGGTTCCAGGTGGTTGGAGTCATGGAGAGGTTGGGCGGGCTGGCCGGAGCCAGCCGGGACGCTGCCGTCTTGATTCCCTTCCAAACCTTCCAAAAGAGCCTCGCTCGGACACCGCAACAAGTTGACGAGATTGTAGTGAAGGTCAACAGCTCCGAAGAGATAGAGTCGTCGATGGCTGCCGTCGAGGGTGCTTTGCGCCGCGACCGGAGACTCCATCCGTCGGAACCGAACAACTTCGGCGTCTCGACGTCATCGCAGGCGCTCGGCGCGTGGGAGACCATTAACAACACGCTGTTGGTGGCGCTTCCCGGGCTGGTCGGGGTATCGCTGGTTGTTGGTGGAATCGTGATCATGAACATCATGCTTCTCTCGGTTTCAGACCGTACCCGTGAGATAGGGTTGCGCAAGTCGTTGGGTGCCAAGAGGAAGGACATCCTCTTTCAGTTCTTGACCGAGTCCTCCATGCTGTCGGTCACGGGTTCGATCTTGGGCATATTGGCGGGCCTTGGTTTGGCGGCGATTGTGGAGAGCGTGTCGGCTATACCGGCTGCGATCTCGACCCCATCCTTGATTCTGGCTGTGGCACTGGGTCTCGCGGTAGGCATCACATCCGGCCTTTATCCGGCCCACCGGGCATCCATCCTGGATCCGATCGAAGCACTCCGATTCGAATGATGAAGGGGGCAGAATGGGGTTTCTGACCACGGTTAGGGAGGGCTGGCGCGTTGCGATCAATGCGCTCAAGTCGAGCAAGGTGCGTACCGGGCTCACCATCCTCGGGGTTGCGATAGGCGTCTTCGTGGTAACTGTCATGGCGGCGGTAATTACGGGAATCAACTCCAACCTGAGCCAGGCCTTGGCACCGCAGGGCGTTACTACGTTTTGGGTGAGCCACTTCGATTGGTCTAACGTCAACTTCGGCGATGATTTCGATGGGCCGGAGTCGGAGTTCATGAAAAACGATCCCCTCGAACCACGGATGACGCGCGACCTCAGCAACATCCCAGGGATCTATCGTGTGTCTTCGCAGGTGGACCTGGACGGCTACGAGGCCTCGGTCGGATCAGATGAGGTGGAGATTTCCCTTTACGGGGTGAGTTCCGACTATCTTGAGATCGGGGGTGGGGACATCACGGCGGGCCGGTGGTTTACCGCTGTGGAGGAGGAGCGGCGTTCGATGGTCGCCATCGTCGACTCCTCTGTCGCGTACGATCTCTTTGGGCAACTGAATCCGCTAGGCCGGCAGATCAGGATAGGAAGGGGCCGGAGCGGCGCGATGTTTGAAATCATCGGGCTCTTCAAGGCACCCGACAATCTCTTTGCCGGTTTCGAGTCGCATTACGTATGGGTGCCCTTCGCCGCTGCAGACAAGGCTCTGCCGGTGTGGGACAGGATGATCAACTTCGTGGTGCGTCCGGAGCCCGGCGTGGAGCTTCAGACAGCGTTGGACGCTACCCACGCTCGCATGCGACAACTTAGGGCGCTTGGACCTGGTGAAGACGATGACTTCGCCTTGATCACCCCCGATCAGTTCATGGATGTTTGGGATCAGTTAACCGGTGTGCTATTTGCAGCGCTCATCGGACTCTCGAGCATCGGACTGCTAGTTGGGGGCGTGGGCGTCATCGGCATTATGATGATCTCCGTGACGGAACGAACCCGCGAGATAGGTTTGCGCAAGTCTATCGGGGCTAGACGAAGAGACATCATGCTGCAGTTTCTGGTGGAAGCATCGACCTTGACCCTGATAGGCGGTGCAGCCGGACTGTTTGCAGGCGGTGCGGTGGCGTTCCTGATGGATACCTTCTCCCCGGTGCCCGCCGTGATCCCCTTGTGGTCGGTAGTGGCAGCCTTGACTGCTTCAGCTGTAACCGGGATCGGGTTTGGGCTGTACCCCGCATCCCGCGCGGCAAGGCTGGACCCGATCGAAGCTCTCCGTTTCGAGTAAGGCGGCCCCGACGGGGCACTTCCACATATGACTTGGTGGAGCCTGACATGACTGGGTGGAACTTGGACCTCCTCGCCGTGGGCGCTCACCCGGACGACGTGGAACTCACCTGCGGCGGGACGCTCGCAAAGAGTGTTGAACAGGGGTATCGGGTAGGCATACTAGACCTCACCCGAGGGGAGATGGGGTCTTCGGGGACGCCAGAGATTCGCGCGGCAGAGTCTGCGGAGGCGGCACGGCGTTTGGGGGTGGAGGTACGCACGAACGCGGGTCTCCCGGACGCATTGCTGGAAAACACCAACGAAGCGCGGGAACTGGTTGTCCATCATCTCCGTGAACTAGCTGCCAGAACGGTGATCATCCCATGGCCCAGGGGTCGGCACCCGGACCATCGTGTCGCTTCGGAACTCGTCCGGGACGCGTGCTTCCTAGCGGGTCTCAAGAACTTCTCCGGAGGACCGGCTCGCCGGCCGCTGAAGATCCTCTACGCCGCTGCCTTCCGCGAAGACATTGGCAAACCGACGTTCGTAGTTCCGATAAGCGAGGGTCAGTTTGCGAGGAAGATGGAGGCCATGAGCTGTTACGTTTCACAGTTTAGTGGAGCCACGGCGGCAGGCGAGGTATTCCCCACGGGGCAGGAGCTGATGGAGCGGATAAAGGTCTCGTCTCACCACTATGGGTCCCTCATCAGGACCCTGCACGGGGAGCCCTTCTTTACGGAAGAAACGATGGCCGTGGACGACGTTGCTAGCCTTGGAGTACCCTCACTGTAGGGGACGGAGAGCAGACAGATTGATGGGAATCGGCGGCACGCGCCCCCTCTACCTGGACTACGCAGCCACATGGCCGATGCGGAGCGAGGTGTGGGAGGCGATGAGCGAGGAGCTCGCCAACGCATACAACCCCGCTAGCTCTCACCTGGCTGGGCGTCGTGCACATCGCACGCTGGAGGTCGCCCGGGGGCAGATTGCGGACCTTCTCCAATGTTCGAGAGCCGGGGTTTACTTCACAGGTGGCGGCACGCAGTCGGACAACCTCGCGATTCTAGGATTCTGTCGCGCCCATTCTGGTCAATCACCAGCGCTCTTTGTCTCGGAGATCGAGCACAAGGCGTGCCTTGAGGCGGCCGAAAGGGCGGCGGCGGAAGGAGCCTCGCTCCACATGATACCGGTGGATATCGGGGGCACAGTGGACATCGGGTGGCTGGACCGAGAACTATCGCGGTGGGACGGGGTACCGAAGTTGGTCTCGGTCATGTGGGCCAACAACGAGATCGGCACCGTGCAACCGATGGATGACGTTGTGGAGGTGGCGCATCGGCATGGGGCCCTGGTCCATACGGATGCGGTGCAAGCGCTCGGCAAGGTGGAGGTGCAGCTGAAGCGCACTCCGGTCGACCTTCTCTCGGCCACGGCGCACAAACTCGGTGGACCAGTCGGGATCGGAATCCTCTACGCGAGACCGGGCGTGTCTCTGGAGCCGCTGAGCTATGGCGGCGGTCAGGAGCGTTCGATGTGGCCTGGTACCCAGAATCCGATCGGCGCAGTGGGATTTGCCAAAGCGCTGGAGCTAGCCACCGCGGAGCGATCCGAGCACGTCGTGACCTGGCTGCGGTTGCGGGACCACCTCGAACAAAGGGTGCTCAATGAGATCCCCGGCGCGGTAATTCATGCTCGGGAGGCCCGTCACCGCCTTCCGCACCTCGTGAACCTGGGAATACCCGAGTGCGATGGTGGAGCGGTACTGGTGTCCCTTGATTTCGAGGGGATCTCGGTATCGGGTGGGTCGGCGTGCGGGTCGGATTCGGGCATGGGTTCGGACGTCCTCAAGGCACTCGACCTGGGGATTGCGGGATCCTACGCCACGGTGAGGTTCAGCTTCGGGCCCGAGACGACGATGGAGGATGTCGACCGGTCCGTAGACGCTCTGGTACAGGTCGTGCGCCGCGTATCCCAACTCACGACCGCGTGAGGGAAGCGTGTATAGAGCTGCACCCGAGCGGGTATTGGTCGCCATGTCGGGAGGGGTGGACTCCTCCCTAAGCGCGGCACTCTTGGCGCGCGCGGGATGGCCCCTGATCGGAGTGACGATGAAGACCTTTTGCTACTCCGGGGTCGACGGGCCGACACGGACGTGCTGCGGCCTCGACGGCATTGCCGACGCCAAGTCAATCGCGGCCCAGCTCAACATTTCTCACCACGTTTTCGACGTCGAGGAGGATTTCACTAGAGACGTCATCGACGACTTCGTAGCCGAGTACGCGGCGGGCCGGACCCCCATCCCCTGTGTCCGCTGCAACAGCTTCACGAAGTTCAGGGACCTGTTGCAGAGGGCGGACCGGCTCGGTTGCGACTGGCTGGCTACGGGACACTATGCCCGGGTCGTCCGCGAGGACGGGGGCGATGTCCGGCTGTGCCGGGGGGTCGACGAGAAGAAGGATCAAACATACTTCCTGTGGGGAATGCCCAGAGCCGCATTGCAGCGCCTCATTCTCCCGGTCGGATCCCTCACCAAACCCGAGGTTCGGCAGGAGGCGCGGCGTCTGGGACTGGATACGGCGGATAAACCGGAGTCCTTTGAAATCTGCTTCGTGCCGGATAACGACTACGCCGGCGTCCTGAGGCAGTACCTAGAGCCGGACCACCCTGCTCTGTCGGAAGGAGAGATTACTCTGGAGGATGGTTCCCTTGCGGGCCGGCACAACGGCTACGCCCACTACACCGTCGGCCAGCGCAAACGGGTGCCCGGGGGGTATGCCGAACCGATGTTCGTCACGGAAATCCGTCCCCAGTCGAAGCGAGTCGTCATCGGCCCCAGGGCATCGCTCGCGCGTACCCAGGTCGTTGCCGGCAAGGCGAACTGGCTAGCACCCCAACCGGCGCCGGACGACATCGTGGGGGTACGCATCCGTCACGGGGCACGGATCGTGGAGGCCCGGGTAGTCGAGGTGGAGGAAGACGGGTTTAGGTTGGACCTACCTGTCCCACAGTTCGCGGTCTCACCGGGACAGAGTGCAGTTATCTATCGAGGCGAGACCGTTGTCGGAGGTGGCGTAATCATTTAGTGCCGAATGCCCTCAGCCTCCGCAAGCTCCTCAACGAGGCCCCTTCCCTTACGGGACAAGAACTTCGGTACCTTCACGTTCAGAGTCACGATCTGGTCGCCCCGGCTGTCTCCCCGCTTCGCACCGTAGCCGCGCAGTGCAAAGGTGGTACCGCTGCTGGTTCCCGCTGGGACGGTCAAAATCGCCTTCTTTCCGCCGACGGTACGTACCTTGACCTTAGTACCAAGCATCGCCTGGATCACGTTTATCTTGACTTCGCAATGGATGTCGAGGCCGTCGAGACTAAAGAATGAGTCGGGTGCCGTTTCGAGTTTGATGATGAGGTCGCCCGGCGTACCTCCACCCGGTCCCTGTTCGCCCATTCCCGAAACACGGACCTGTGACGCGCCGGCAGGTATCGTCACGTCCAACTTCCTCTGCACCTTCACGCGCCCCATTCCGTCGCACGGCTTGCACGGAGTTTCCGGGACTTTGCCTTGACCCGCACAGTTGGGACATGGGCGGTTCATCGAGAAGCCCCCCTGCCCGAAGCGAACCGACCCCGTCCCCTTGCATTCGGGACACTTGATGAGCTGCGTCCCCGAGGCGGCACCCGTCCCCTTGCATGGCGCGCATGGCTCGGTAATCGGCACGTTCACCACCACGCTCCCCCCGAGAGCAGCCGTCTTGAACGGAATGGTCACAAGGTACCTTACGTTGTCACCGCGAGGGGTCTTCTTGCGAGATTCCGCCGTCGTCTTGCCCCAGTCAAAGATCGACGAGAACATCTCACCGACCGTGCCCGAAACATCCTCGAACTTGAAGCCTGCACCGGGGCCGCCGGAGGGCCTCGATCCGAAGGCTCCCAGACCACCCGACCTTCGCATCTGATCGTACCTCTTCCGGTCTGCCGGATCCGACAAGACACGGTTGGCCTCCGAAATCTCTTTGAACTTCTCTGCAGCAGCCGGATTCCCCTGGTTGGCATCGGGGTGGTACTTCTTGGCGAGCTTTCGGTAGGCCTTCTTGATGTCCGCCGGGCTGCTATTCTCGGCTACACCGAGCACCTTGTAGTAATCCTTGAGCGGTTTGGCCATGGTGCTAGGAAGGTTCGGTGTAGGCGAAAACGGTAACTTGCGCCGGGCGTAGTAACCGGGCGCTCAGGCTATAACCCACCCGGAACACGTCGGAAACGAAGCCGTCCAGGTCGGCGGTTTCGGTCGGTACAACCGTCAGGGCCTCGTGCACGTTTGGATCAAAGCGCTCGCCAGCAGGATCTATGCGTTCCACACCTATATCGGCGAGCGTTTTGTCCAACTTTCGCACCACCCAGATCGTTCCCTCAAGGAATTGCTCGACGCGAGCAATGTCATCCGAATCGTCGATCGTCAAAGTGATGGGTCCCTCACTGGCGTTGGCCGCAGGGAATTCCTCCAAGAAGCGTTCCACCCGCTGGAAGTCGTCGAGGACGTCGAGCAGCTGTTCTGCCAGATTGGCTCTGCCCCCTTCCCTGGCTTGTTCCAAATCTCGCTGGGTCCGTTTCCGGTAGTTGTCGAACTCCGCGAGAAGCCGGATGTGTCGATCTTTGAATAAATCGCGTTCCGACCGGAGCCTTTCGACATCTACTGGGTCTACCTCCGCGGCACTATCGGCCTCGTATCCACCAGGGCCTCCGCCTTCCGCGAATCCCTCGGGGTCGACGGGCTCCCTGGATGCCTGCACCTCGTCCCACTCTCCGGAGTCGGAGTCCAGTTCCTGGTTTTGAAGTCCCTCTGCTTGGTATTTCGTCATATCGATAGCTCCTGCTCTCACATTCGATTAGGCTTGAATACAGCCAGTCCACTGCAGCCGCCACGGTTTGCCTCCGCACCTCCACCCTGTCTCCCCTAAACTGATACCGACGCTCACCGCGTAACGGCCCGTCCAGCGCAATCCACACAGTCCCGACTGGTTTTTCCGGTGTTCCCCCGTCAGGTCCCGCAATTCCCGTGACCGAGATCGCCCAGGTGGCCGAAGCCGCGCGACGAGCGCCTTGCGCCATCTCGCGCGCGACAATAGAAGAGACCGCGCCGTGCTCCTGCAATGCGGACGCCGAGACACCGAGGAGACTCTGCTTGGCCGCATTGTCGTACGTCACAAACCCACCCCAGAACACCTCTGAAGCACCCGCGACGGAAGTGATGGCCGCGCTCACCAGGCCGCCCGTACAACTCTCGGCGAAAACCACGGTGGCGCCCTCCCTCCGGAGGGCGTGGACCAAGCGGGCAGTTGGGTTCGTACCCGAGCCCTCAGCGGTACTGGCCGAGGAGGATCCGAGAGCACGCATGAATATACGGCACGGCGCTTGCCACGGTGAGCAAGATTGCCAGGCTCAGAAACACAAACAGGAACCAGGCGTGGAACACGGAGAAGGCTTGCCATGCCCACCCGGACGGGGCGAGGAAAAGAGGCGACGAAAAGGCGATCCACAAGATGCATGCGCCCGCGAAGATGTTTTGGGCAAGCGCCTTCCTCTTGCCCAATGTAATCGCCTCCACCACCCTGCCCCGGCCAACCGCAAGGAAGCGCAACACCGTTATCAGGAGTTCTCGTCCGAGTAAGACGAGCACGACCCACAGCGGGATTACACCGAGAACGGGGATTCCCGGTGGTTGAGTCGCGTTCACCACGTATACCGGAATGATCGTGCAGCCGATCAGCAGTTTGTCCGCGATTGGGTCGAGGATCTTTCCGAGCGGGGTGACCTGCCCTCTGGCTCGAGCCATCCGTCCATCCCAAAGATCCGAAAGCGCCGCCGTTACGAAAACCACGAAGGCCAGGTACCGCGCACCCGGTCCCGGTTGGAGTAGGAGCAGCGTCACCACCGGCGCGGCCACCAATCGACCTACCGTGATGAAGTTGGGGAGGTTCAGGGCGCACTCCCGGCGTCGGCTGTTTGTGCGAGGACGGCGTCGAGGGGCGCAGCAGACTCATCTGACCTCTGCGGATCTTCTGATCGAAGAGTTTCTTCGATACTCCCAAGGATCGTGAGAGCTCGGTTGCGCAGGATAGACTTCTCTTCCCAGGCGATATAGTCCCTCAACAAGGGAATGTCATCGGCCGATGGGTGCGCCCGCAAATAGTACAACGAAGCCAGCCTCCGTAGGGGGTGCCTGTCGAATAAGTCTCTCCTGTGCCGGTGCATCTGGTCACGAGCAATGAAGATACCCACACCGACGGCCGCCGCGGCACCAAGGACCATCGCCCCCGCAATCTGCCACTTTGTCCGGCGAGGACTGCTCTCGCGCTGCAATACCACATAACTCATGGTGCCACTCTCCGTCGGCCGGCAAATGCCTCAGCGATGGTTACCCCGTCGGCGTATTCAAGATCCCCGCCTACCGGCAGTCCTCTAGCGAGCCGGGTCACGGCCAATCCATCGACTCTCGCCAGTAGTCCCTGAAGATATGTTGCCGTCGCTTCTCCCTCGACACTGGGATTAGTCGCGATGATAACCTCCCGGACCTCGCTACCCTCCCTAAGCCTCATTGAGAGCGGTCTTAGATTCAGGTCCTGAGGGCCTACTCCATCCAAGGGAGAGAGCCGGCCTCCGAGCACGTGGTATAGGCCACCATAGTTCCCTGAGCTTTCGATGGCCGGTATGTCCGATGCTTCCTCCACCACACAGACCCTGGACTGATCGCGTCTCGGGTTGGCGCAAAACTCGCACGGATCAACGTCGCTTAGGTTACCACATTGAGTGCACTCGCGAACCTCGGCGGCCAGGCGTTCCAATGCCCTGGCCAGGCGGGAGGGATCGTCGCTGGGCGCCTTCAGCAGGTGATACGCCAGTCGGCGGGCTGTTTTTCGTCCGATGCCCGGGAGACGGCTGAATTCACCGATCAGCGTTTCGATCGCACTCACGACCGCAGCCTGTCCGGAACGTCACCCAAGGAGGCCGCCCAAGCCCCCTGCCGCCATCTGCGTCTTGGCTTCCAGCTGCTTCGTTGCCTCGCGCTGCGCGCTGTTGGCGGCCGCAACGATGCAATCCTCGAGCATCTCGGTGTCATCGGATGCCAGAGATGGTTCGATGCGAACCTCCTTCACGAAACCCTTCCCGTCGACGGTGACCTGTACCATGCCTCCGGCGGCGGTACCGGTGACGGACATCATCGACATCTCTTTCTTGAGCTCTTCCATCTTGCTCGTCAATTGCTGCCGAAGATTTAGCATTTGGCGGAGACTCGGTTTTTCCATGGCCATACTCTATCTGTATTGTTAGTTGGGTTCTTCACGGTTGTCGGGATAGGCGGGTTTCATCGCGGTTGCCGCGTCGGGACAAGATCCAGAACCTCCACAGCGCGACGTAACTGTGGGTCCCGCTCCACCCGGTCCTGCAGCTTACGTTCTGCCACGTCCTTCACCGAGTTACCGCCTTGGCGAGAGATTTCCACGATCTTGAATTCCAGTTTTTCGGTCTGAAGCAGGCGCTGTAGTTCGTTGCGCAACGGTTCCACCCTCCTGCGGTCTCCCAAGAGCTCTCGAAGGTCCGACCAAAAACCTTCTGGGGGGCCGAGGATCAACCGGTTTCCTTCCAACCCCACCACCTGGGTCCCCTTCAGCGGCACACCCATCCCGGTGGACGGCGAAGCCACCCGAACAGCCTCGGTCCATGCTTCGGAAGGGGTCTTCGGAGTTTTCGGGGATTCATCGGCCAAGGGCTTACGACCGTTTTTGGAAACCGATACCTCGCTTCCAGACTTGAGTTTACGAGCAGTGCGCCGCTCCTGTTTCGATCCTGTACGTGGCGCGTGCGGCGTCGACCTGGATTGGCGCTTGATTGACCCCGGCGTGGATTGACGTTTTGTTCGCACTGGCCGGACGGAGCCCGATCCCAAGGCCGAGAACAAGTCCTCCAGAGTGACCGTCGACGACATGCATACGATCCGTAGGAGTAACACCTCCAGCTGGATACGATGCTCGCCCGAGTGCACCATCGCGTTGGACGCTAGGAACTCGCTGACCAGAACCAACCTGCGCAAAACATCCGCGGCTTCGGCGTCCTGCCCGACCTCCAGATAGCGGTCCCTGATGTCACCGGGGAGATCGATCAGCGGTGTCCCCGGATCGAGGTTTAGGATGAGCAATGTCCTGAGGGCCTCGCTCAGCCCCTTGAGGAATTCAGCGGGATCGTGTCCGTCATCGAGCAGCTGTTGGACGAAGGGGAATACAGCTGCTCGATCATTCTGGATCCAGATGTCGAAGAAGTCCAGGTATCGCTCGTCTTCCACCATTCCGAGCATCTCGCGGACGTCGTCGTCGTCCAAGCTGTCTCCACGGAACGAGAGTACCTGGTCGAGAAGTGACAACGCATCGCGCACGCCACCTTCCGCTCGCCTCGCGATGGCAGTTAGCGCCCTCAGTGAAGCGCTCACACCTTCTTTTTCCAGGACTGTCTTGAGGCGACCCACGATGTCGGTCACGGAGACGCGGCGAAAATCAAACCGCTGGCAGCGGGACATCACTGGGGCCGCGGTCTGTTCGATCTTTTGGGGTTCCGTGGTGGCGAAGGCGAAAACCACGCGCGGTGGTGGTTCCTCAATGACCTTCAGGAGAGCGTTCCATGCCTCGCGCGTGAGCATGTGCGCTTCGTCGAGAATGTAGACCTTGTATCGGCCGGAGCTGGTCGGGGCGTATTGGGCGCGCTCTCGAAGTTCTCTGGCATCGTCAACTCCTCGATTGCTCGCGGCGTCGATCTCCAAGACATCCAAGGAGGTGGCCCCCGCCCAAATCGTTTCACAGGATTCGCAACGTCCGCAGGGGTTCCCGTCGGCTACGTCGGGACAGTTCAAAGCCATCGCGAGAACCCGAGCGGTGGTGGTTTTTCCTACTCCACGCGGACCGCAAAAGACGTATGCGTGGCCGACTCTACCCGTCGCAACCGCCGTACGCAGGGTCTCGCCGACGTGGTTTTGACCAACGAGCTCGGGGAAGCTCCGTGGTCTGTGTGTTCTAGCGAGTGCTGTCCGGTACAATTCCTGGTGGGGCGGGGAGGATGAGGGCGATGCTCGCTACGAGGCCCGGTCTTTGAGCGGTTGCCCCAGGCGAACCGTGGCGACCCTTACACGCTTACCGCTGCTACCTTCACGGTCCTGACGGGGTTCACGAGCTCCGGCCCCACGGGCCCGGGGACAGCCTCTATTCTACCGAAACGGCCAGATGTTTGCCACACCCAGTGTTGTCCAATGACAAATGAGTATGAACCTCCGCAAGCGCAGACGGATGAAACCCTCCAGATCACCTTCGATCGGCCAACGAAGAGGCCCAGGCCCGAGGGCCGACCGGGGTTCTTACGCGTAGACACCGTCCACACCGGTGAACACAAGGGCGAAAGAGGCTTCTATTGAGGTGGTCCCGGTTTTTTGGACAGGTGGTTAAGGTGGATTCCTGTACCGAACAGGAGGCACTGAGATGGCCAGAAAGAGACGACGATTCACGGTGGAGTTCAAGGGCCGTGTGGCGATGGAGGCGCTCCGGGAGCGCGACAGCATGCAGGCGATTGCCGCGCGATATGAACTTCATCCGAACCAGGTGAGCGCGTGGAAGCGGCAGCTTGTGGATGCCGTGCCGGAGGCGTTCGCCAGGGGCGGCAGAGGGAAGCTTGTCAAGGAGTATGAGGAGAGGCTCCGCGACCTGCACGCCAAGATCGGGGAGCTGACGGTTGAGCGGGATTTTTTTCGGCGCGGGTTGGAGCGCTGAGCCGTGCAGAGCGGAAGAGGATGGTCGCGCCGGGCAGACGGCTGAGTCTGTCGAAGCAGTGCATGCTGCTCGGCGTGAGCCGGTCGTCTTACTACTATCGGCCGAAGGGGGAGAGCTGTGAGAACCTGGCACTGATGCGGCGGATGGACGAGCTGCACATGGACCATCCGTTCGACGGCAGCAGGCAGATGATGCAGCTCATGGGGATGGAGGCGACCTACCGGCGGCCGCGCACGAGCATACCGAACTCGGAACACCGGGTACCCTACCCGTTGCGCGGTCTCGAGATATCCCGGGCGGACCATGTCTGGTGCGCGGACATCACGTATGTCCCTGTCAGCCAAGGGTTTTTCTACCTTGTGGCCGTGATGGATTGGGCCACCCGGCACGTCCTTTCCTGGCGGCTGTCCAACACGATGGACGCCACGTTCTGTACCGCTGCTCTGGATGAGGCACTCCGCCACGCGACTCCGGAGATCCTGAACACCGATCCAAGGCTCCCAGTTCACGAGTGCGATCTTCGCCGACCGAGTGCTGCAAGCGTTCTCTATGGACGGTCGCGGCCGATTCCTGGACAACATCTTCATCGAACGGCTGTGGAGGTCCCTGAAGTACGAGGCTGTGTACCTGCATGAGCTCCGCGACGGGCTGGACGCAGAGCGGATAATCGGCTCGTGGGTGAACTTCTACAACGACGTACGACCGCACTCGACGTTGGGCGGCCGGACGCCGGGCGACACTTACCGGAGCGGGGTGGCGGCATGAGAAAGGCGCGGCTCGTGCCTGGCATCCCCGGGCTTCGTCTGCACACCGGTTGGGCGTGTACCAGTATAGCAAGGAGCGTCTACGTGGCTGGCGGGACCACCCCGGCCCTCAAGATGTCATCGCAAGGTCGGTCCTCCATGCGGTGCCGCATGCCTTCCCCGGTCTGTGACCGGGGCTTACGATTCGTGTAGGCGAAGGCCCGCACCGAGGTTTTCGAGGGCTCTCAAAACCACGCGGAATCCACCTTAACTTTGCCCTCGAACTGTCCAACGAAGTAGGACCACCTCATAATCAGCAGCAGGGTCCGTCGTTAGGAAGACATCCGCCATTGCCCTGGCAAACTGGTGAAGCTCTTCTTGTGAACGAGGCTCGAAAACCTGTCTCAATACAGCTATGGCCGGCTGCTCGTGCATCTGAGAACCCAATAGCTCGTCCCCACGCAGTGCCCGGAGGGCATCCTCCGGGGTTGGCGGGCGCGAGACCCCATCTTCGTCCAGTACCATGCCCGTCCTCGCCGGCACCCCCCGCACGGCTTCCTGTGACCAAAGTTCCCGCGCTCCCACCAGAAGGACCAAGGCTCCGCTCGCCAAGACGCCCCATCGCTTCACCCGACCAAGAACTGCCCTCGGCCATCCGTTTATTCCAACTAAGGGTAAGGGCATCCCGTGTTCCTCCCTGCGCCGCGCCCTCGTGAGCGTGCCCCGTGTCCAACTTCCCCAGCAACGGCAGCGCCATAATTCTGACCGACCATCCCGGTTGCCCGCGAACCAGCTAGCTAGTCGATCGTCGCGGACGTGGGTCGGAGAGTGCTGTCTACTCGTAGAACCTTGACCTCCACCCAAGTCTATTGCAACGAGATAAGATGAACTTCTCATCTCCGGCCACCTCCCGCATCAGCGTGAGACGACCGTCGCCAAATTGATACAAGGCATTCGCCGCCCTACACCACAATGTGGGGGCGGGAGCATTGTATTCCCCGGACTCTGGCGGTTCGGACGCCTCAATGAGCGCAACCACGTAGTCAGCCCCCCGTCTCTCAGGGTCTGCTGCGAAAATACTGTAAAGGACCATGCTCAGCTGAGCGTACCTGGGGCGCCCACCTGGCTCTGCTTCGTCTAGCCGGTACATTTCCTTGAAGGGATCCGTCCCCCCATTCTCCAGGGCGCGTGCAACGAGCGTCTCGTAGACGCGCACTAACTGGTCATACGCCCCCGCGTACGGCGTTCCCCACCCCTCATCATACTGCAACGCAGCGAAATGCAGCGCCATCCGCGCATCAGTGGCGATCCTATCTTCGTCAGCAGGGTTAGTCGTGAGGATGATCTCCGCCAGGTCGCTGGCAAGCCGCTCAAGTTCTTCCGGTGAACGAGGCTCGAAAACCTGTCTCAATACAGCTATGGCCGGCTGCTCGGGCATCTGAGAACCCAATAGCTCGTCCCCACGCAGTGCACTAAGGGCATCCTCCGGGGTTGGCGGGCGCGACACCCCGTCTTCGTCCAGTACCATGCCCGTCCTCGCCGGCACCCCCCGCACGGCTTCCTGTGCCCAAAGTTCTCCCGCCCCCACCAGAAGAACCAAGACTCCAATCGCCAAGATGCCCCATCGCTTCACCCGACCGAACGCTCCCCCACCATGCTTAGCTCGATCGTCTCCGACGTGGGTCGGAGAGTGCTGTCTACTCGTAGACCCTTGACCTCCACCCAAGTCTATTGCAACGAGATAAGATGAACTTCTCATCTCCGGCCACCTCCCGCATCAGCGTGAGACGACCGTCGCCAAATTGATACAAGGCATTCGCCGCCCTACACCACAATGTGGGGGCGGGAGCATTGTATTCCCCGGACTCTGGCGGTTCGGACGCCTCAATGAGCGCAACCACGTAGTCAGCCCCCCGTCTCTCAGGGTCTGCTGCGAAAATACTGTAAAGGACCATGCTCAGCTGAGCGTACCTGGGGCGCCCACCTGGCTCTGCTTCGTCTAGCCGGTACATTTCCTTGAAGGGATCCGTCCCCCCATTCTCCAGGGCGCGTGCAACGAGCGTCTCGTAGACGCGCACTAACTGGTCATACGCCCCCGCGTACGGCGTTCCCCACCCCTCATCATACTGCAACGCAGCGAAATGCAGCGCCATCCGCGCATCAGTGGCGATCCTATCTTCGTCAGCAGGGTTAGTCGTGAGGATGATCTCCGCCAGGTCGCTGGCAAGCCGCTCAAGTTCTTCCGGTGAACGAGGCTCGAAAACCTGTCTCAATACAGCTATGGCCGGCTGCTCGGGCATCTGAGAACCCAATAGCTCGTCCCCACGCAGTGCACTAAGGGCATCCTCCGGGGTTGGCGGGCGCGAAACCCCGTCTTCGTCCAGTACCATGCCCGTCCTCGCCGGCACCCCCCGCACGGCTTCCTGTGACCAAAGTTCTCCCGCTCCCACCAGAAGAACCATGACTCCAATCGCCAAGATTCTCAATCGCTTCACCCGACCGAAAACTCCCCTCTGCCATCCGTTGATTCTAACTAACATCCCTGTGTTCCTCCGTGCGCCGCACTCGTGAGCATGCCCTTTTCCCATGTCCCCGAGTGACGATAATGCCACATTTCTTGACTCGTCATTGAGGGAAGATTCGCCTCCATGGCGTGATCGAGCACGTCTTCTATGAATTTTTCCCATATTCCGGTGATTCTCCCATCCACAAACGCCTGGGTCCCAGTGATCTTCTCCAACTCCACCAGTTTCTGATTTGTTCTCGACGATCTCAGGCAACTGTGTAGACTCGCCTCATGAGCTTGCTCGTGGTTCTTCACCTTCGTACGCCAATCATCTAATGCACCTGAGGTCCCACACTTATCGTTAACCGCCACCACGTTGGCGCTGTAGGGAAGTGTGCTCGACCCGTCGCACGTGTTGTTCGCACCCGCATACTCGCTCCCATCCAAGCCTGAAAGTGGAGTGGAGTTCCCCCGTTTCAGTGGACGGTTGGAAGTGGTGGATCGGTCCGTTTCGGATTGTTCTCTGTAGCTGGATGTGGGGGTTGGCAAGCAAGCCTCTGTTCCCGTCAGGACGTGCTCCAGATGGAGAACAACGGGGAACCGGGCGGCCCAGTTTTGGCGCGTACCGCGTAACTTGTTCCGCCAGTCGGGGTTCGAGTCCTGGGTTCACCGGAATAGTCCTGCCTCCTGCATCCTCGGACATTATGCAGCTTGAGCTTTTGCCAAAGCTTCGAAGCGAGCCGGTGACTTGTAGCCTATGCTGGAATGCCGCCACCTCAGATTATACCAGCCTTCGATATAGCGGAAGACCGCTCGCCGGAGTGCGGGAAGGGACGCAGCGTCATCCAGGGCGGCAGGGAAAAGTGCGACGCCTGCTTTACATGCCCGCCCTGGTTGCGATCCGTTGCAATCCCGACCTATCAGCCAAGTACACCGCGCTGCGTAACGCGGGCAACCCTCCGAAGGTCGCCATCACCGCCGTCATGCGGAAACTCGTTGTCCTGGCCAACGCACTCCTACAGCAGGACCGTCTCTGGACACCTCAACCCCTACGGCCACATGAACGGGGACGCCGGGCGTCAGTACACCCGAACGCAGCACCGTCACGTCATCGCATCCCGAGCCGAGCGACTTGCGATACCGCCGCAACCACACTCAGTCGCCCCTACTTGGCACATGGGTACTCATCTACAGCTTGGAAAAGACTCACCCGGGACGGCGAATCGTTCTGCCCGGGTGTACGGCAAAATTGCTGCCGGTATAGCTTTCAAGCGGTGCCAAGACCTGCATTCAATTTGGAAGGGCGTTATCCCCATTCGCGGGCGATACGAGAAACGGTACATCAATCGCGGTAAACCCGGTGTTTTCCAAGGGCTCCAGGTGGATTTCAGCCCACATTCCGCATGCGTGCGCCAACGCGGCGAGGCCTCGAAGGGTCAGGTTCGCTCGTCCAATATCCGTCCGCCGGAGTCGCCGTGATTTCCCCAGCAGCTGCACCCGATGAATGTCCGGTATGGGCGACGCTTGTGATCCCTAGCCGCCGAACTTTCCGAAGATAGCCATTAAGGCGAGGGCGATCGCGGTCGCCATGAACACCCCTGAGACAAACACTCCGGTCAAGACAGGACCGTCGAACCTAAGGTGCATGAAGAACATCACGACAAGAACGAATTTGGCCGCCATCAGGAGCAACAGGATCGGTGCCAACAGAGGAGCGAGGGCCTCCACGTAGAACACCATCACCTCGAGTGCTGTGAACGCTCCAAGCACCACCGCGATCCACACGTAGAAGCGGTTGGTCACATGATGTTCTTGGGTCGCCATCCGCGATTCCAGGCTCTCAGACCAGAAGGTAAATGAGGGTAAACAGGATGATCCACACCACATCGACGAAGTGCCAATAAAGACCAGCTATCTCCACCGTCTCCGCGTTCTCTACCGTCAGTTTCCCCGACGATGCCCGCCAACACAACGCCGAAAGCCAGATCACCCCACCGGCCACGTGCGCCCCGTGCGTCCCTGTGAGCACGAAGAAGGTGGACGAAAACAGATTGCGCGACAGCGGGAGTCCCTCGTGGACGAAGTGATTGAATTCATAGTACTGGCCCGCTAGGAAGACGATACCCAGGAGGGCCGTCATGGCGAGCCAAAACCGGCCGCCTCGCATGTTGTTGCGCTGCACCGCGGAGAGAGCGAGCACCATCATCAGACTGCTCATCAAGAGCACAAACGTGGTAACCGTGATGAAGGGGACATTGAGCAGCTCATGCGGATACGGAGGGGTCAGGTTCCTCCCCTGGTAAATCATATAGGTCGCGATCAAGGTGCCAAACAGCATGCACTCCGACCCGATAAACCCCCACATGGCCAGCTTCCGGTTGGAAATCCCGGTTGACCTGGGTCCCTCCATCAGTGTCCCCCGCTCCGGTAGGGAGGTTCGAAAGCCCACCCGAAAACGCCCACGAAGGTGATCAGGGTGCCCAGCAGGACAAAGCCCAGCGACCCCAGTCCACCGATGGTCACGAGGAGCAACCCTACGGACAGCACAATCGGCCACCACGAGGGATCCGGCATGACAACCGGCTCAGGAGGATCCTCGGGCTGCAGGGCGGGTTCAACCCCAACACTCCCGTCAGGTGCCGGCCACAGAGCATCACGGCGACCTACGCGTGGTATCACCGCGAAGTTGTAGTGCGGAGGCGGCGACGGAGTAGTCCACTCCAAGGTCGCGGCTTCCCAAGGATTGGGGCCGGCTGCTTCTCCCCTCCTCCACGTTCTCCACAGGTTGATCACCAAGGGGATGACCGAAAGAGTGAAGATGAAAGCACCGATGGTGGAAATGAGGTTGAACGTGTCGAGCCCAAGTTCGGTCGGATACGTAAACGTACGCCTCGGCATGCCGAGCATCCCCGAAAAGTGCATCGGGAAGAAGGTGACGTTCAGCGCTAGGAAAGTGAGCCAGAAGTGCGCCTTCCCCAATCCGTCATGGAGGAGGCGCCCCGTAACCTTCGGGAACCAGTAGTAGAAGCCCGAGAACAGCCCAAACACCGTCCCACCAATCAACACGTAGTGGAAGTGCGCCACGATGAAGTAGGTGTCGGTCTGCTGGAGGTCCGTCGGGGGCGAGCTGTGCATGACCCCGCTCAGACCTCCGATCGTGAACGTAGCCACGAGTCCAACGGCCCATAACATGGCGGTCCGGAATCGTAAGCGCCCGCCCCACATGGTCGCGATCCAGTTGAAGATCTTGACGCCCGTGGGGATGGCAATGATCATCGTCGCCCCTCCGAACACAGCGTTGACCACGGGCCCCAGCCCGACCGAGAACATGTGGTGTACCCACACGCCGAAGCCCAGAAACGCGATGAGCACCCCGGAGAACGCGACGACGGGATACCCGAACAGCCCCTTCCGGGAGAAGGTCGGGAGCACGTCGGAGACCACCCCGAAGGCGGGCAAGATAAGGATATAGACTTCAGGATGACCAAACACCCAGAACAGATGTTGCCATAGAAGAGGATCGGCTCCGGCCGCGGTGTCGAAGAAGTGTGTCCCGAAGGTGCGATCGAACATCATGTAGACGAGCCCGACCGTAAACGGGGGAAACGCCAGCAGGATCAAGATTGATACGATGAGCGCCATCCACGAGAACAAGGGTAGGCGCATGAATGTGACGCCCGGTGCCCGCATGTTCAGGATCGTGACCAAAAAGTTGACGCCGCCCGCGATCGAACCCACACCCGAGATGAGAAGGGCCAGGATGTAGAAGTCCATCCCCATACCCGGGGAGTATTCGGCGTCGGTGAGTGGTGCGTACGCGAACCAGCCGCCGTCCGGCATCGATCTCAAGGGGACGGAAGCGTACAGGAAGAGACCGCCGAAGAGAAACAACCAGAACGAGAAGGCGTTTAGTCGAGGGAACGCTACGTCGCGGGCCCCGATCTGGAGCGGCACCACGTAGTTCATGAACGCTACGATCAGCGGCATGCCGGCAAAAAAGACCATCGTCGTACCGTGCATCGTAAAGAGCTGATTGTAGAGATCCGGGTCGAGGATACTCAGTCCAGGTGCGGCGAGTTGCAGCCGGATGAGCTGCCCTTCCATCCCGGCCACCAGCAAGAACAGGAATCCGCAGACGAAGTACATCACGGCGATGCGCTTGTGATCCACCGTGGTGAGCCAACTGCTAATTCCTCCACCCCATGCCGAGTGCGCTCCCGTCATCCGATCACCTCAAGGATCCCAGATAAGCCACCAGCTGCTGCACCTGTGTGTCCGTTAGTTGGACCTGAGGCATGAGATTGCCCGGCTTCACGTGCTGGGTGGCCGCAAGCCATTCAGTGAGATTCTCCGGAGTATTGGGGAGGATCCCGGAAGCAATTGTGGAGCGTGCGCCGAAGTGCGTGAGGTCCGGGCCAAACACACCGTCGGCTGGGGTTCCGCGCACCGTATGACAGCTGATGCACGCGTTGGCCATGAACACTCCCTGCCCTGCCCGTGCAGAGATCGTGTTGGGAGCGGATGCGGCGCCCGCATTTTGCAGGGCCCAAGCATCGAAGTCCGCAGGCTCGTCGACGATGATCCGCATACCCATGAGGGCGTGGGCGGTACCACAGTACTCGGCGCACTGCCCCCAATACACACCGGTTGAATCCGGGCGGAACCAGAGCTGGTTCTCACGCCCAGGTACCAGATCTCGCTTGCCGGCGAGGCGAGGTACCCAGAAGGAGTGCATAACATCTGCGGTTCGCAGCCTGAGATCGACGGTGCGACCCACGGGGAGGTGGGCCTCGTTCGCCGTCACGATCCCCAAGCTCGGGTAGCGGAACTCCCACCACCACTGTTTGCCGATCGCCTCGACGACGAGTGCGTCTTCGTCGGTGGTGTCCCTGTCTATCAAGAAGATGGTTCGGATCGTTGGGACCGCGATCGCCACCAGAATGATCGCCGGGGCAATGGTCCATGCCACCTCAAGGAGGAGATTCCCGTGGATTTGCCGGGGTTCCGGGGCTCCGGGTCGATCTCGAAACTTGATGAGCGTGTATATGAGGACGCCCTCGACCACCACGAAGACCCCAGCCGCCCACCACAAAATCTGGTCGAACAGTTGGTCCAAGCGCGCAGCGCTGTCCGATTCGGGGTGCAGCGCCGACTGCGGATAGTACCCGCCGCAGGCCTGGAGGAGCAGAACCCCAAGGACAAGGATAACGACGGGGACAAAGAGACGTTTCAAGCGCACACCTGCAACTCTTTTACGGACACCCCTGCTTAACGAGCGTGGGGCACGTCCCCAATAGGGGTCACCCGGCCGCCGTACAGTTCTCCAACCCACTCTCCGTAGCCGTTGAATGGCAAGGTCGGAATCTCCTCCTGGGTTCCGATGACCGTCTCGACGTTCTGAGGCCACCGAGGATGCGGTGTGTCCGGATCCACATTGGAGTAGAAGCCGTATTCGTTGGGCGTGCTGACATTCCAAAACGTCGGCGGGCGACGATCCGTCACGACGATCCGCTCGATACTCTTCGGACTCTTGTATCCGTATTTCCACGGCAGGTGGAGTCGTACGGGGGCACCGTTTTGCTTCTGAAGTGGGTGTCCGTACATGCCAGTCACGACGAACGTGAGCTCATTCAAAGCTTCGTCGATCCTCAACGCCTCGTGGTAAGGCCACGGCCACCACGTCTGGGTCCTTCGGCCAACCGCTTGCTCAGGCCTATCGAAGGTGGTGAACGCCACATATCGGGCATTGTTGCGGGGCTGAACCTTCTCCAACAGACTCGCGAGCGGAAAACCGATCCAAGGCACGACGACCGACCAACGTTCCACGCATCGATGACGGTAGATCCGTTCCTGGAGAGGGAAAGTTCTTTCCAATTCAACCAGGTCGAACCGTCCTGGGTTGTCGACCAAACCGGAAACCTCGACATGCCACGGACGCGCCTCGAATGGTCCACAGTTCTTCCAGGGATCGTCCTTATTGGTGCCGAACTCGTAGAAGTTGTTGTAGGACGCGGCGTGCAGCTCTTCCGAGATCACCTTGTGCCGGTCACCGGGTTCGAACCGGGGGTCCTTCTCCGCGACCGGGTACAGGTCGGCCGTCGGTGTTTCGGGGATGTTGTCGAGCGGGCCCGATTGCTGGGTCAAAGCGGACCCTGCACGGCACCCCGTTGACGCGACACCGATTGCGCCAAGTCCGAGAGTCGCCACGAACTCGCGCCGTTTTACATAGCTGCTCTCCGATGTGGCGAACCGCTCGGGTAGGTACCAGCCTGGTTTCGAATGAAAGTGAGCCATATATGAGTTCTCCTTCCGTCTCTAATATATCGGATTGCCGAGTTGTGGGGCACCTACCGGGGTCAGTGACGGAATAGACGCCGCCCCGTGAACACCATCGCGATCCCGTGGGCGTCGGCAGCTTCGATAACCTCGTCGTCGCGACGTGAGCCTCCCGGTTGGATGATCGCCGCCACGCCGTGGCTGGCTGCTGAGTCGACTCCATCCCGGAACGGGAAGAAGGCGTCGGAGGCCATTACCGATCCTTCCACGCGAAGCTCTTGGGACCGCGCCTTCCTGACCGCAAGGTCTACAGAGTCCACGCGGCTCATCTGCCCAGCGCCGATGCCGATGGAGGCGCCATCACGCACGAGAAGAATAGCGTTGGACTTGACCGATTGGACGGCCGCCCAAGCGAAGGCAAGGTCGTCCCATTCCCGCTCCGTGGGTTGGCGGGCCGTGGGTATCTTCACCGAACCGATACGAATGTCTTCCACCGGGCGGGCCGCCGTTTGCATAAGAGCGCCACCACGGACCCCTCGGATCTCCAGTCCGTCCCGGAGATGTCCCCGTCTCGTTAAGTCCTCCGAGTTCTTTGGTTGGAGTATGCGGATGTTCTGTTTCGCCGTCAGAATGCGCAGCGCCTCGGCATCATAGGTTGGGGCGATCAGGCACTCAACAAAGTTTTCAGCCAGGGCCGTGGCAGTCGCTAGGTCAACTGCTCGGTTAAACGCGATTACCGAGCCGAAGGCCGATACCGGGTCGCAGGCCAGCGCCTTCTCATACACGTCGGCGGAGCTGTCTCCCACCGCGAGTCCGGATGGGGTTGAGTGTTTCAGAATCGCGCACGCAGCCTTGACCGACCCAACAAAGGGGGCTATCGCCGTGAGGGCCCCGTCCACATCCAGGAGGTTGTTGAACGAGAGGGACCTGCCGTGGACTTGATCGAGGGCGGGAATCCCCCACGCGGGACGATTCGCATCACGGTAGAACGCCGCGGCTTGATCGGGGTTCTCTCCATACCGGAGGCCCTGAACTCGAACCAGTGCTGATGGGAAGGAAGCTCCTTCAGCCCCTGGGATGTCGCCGAACGTGGCCGCGCCACTCAAGTAGTCTGAGATCGCAGTGTCGTACGTAGCGGTGTGGCGGAACACCTTGGCTGCAAGCTCTCGGCGCAGTGAGGAAGCCGACCCGTTGATCTGGAGGACCTCGAGTAGGCGCGGGTAGTCTGCCGGATCGGACACGGGCCAGACATCCTGGTGATTCTTGGCGGCCGCACGGAGAAGCGTAGGCCCGCCGATGTCGATCTGCTCCAAGGCCGCTGCCACTTCCACGCCACCCTGCGCCACCGTTTCTTGGAACGGATAGAGATTGACCGCCACGAGATCTATCGGGTCGATGCCGTGCGCCTCCAAGTCCGCCACGTCCCCAGGTTCGGAACGGCGTGCGAGAATCCCCGCATGCACCACTGGGTGCAGAGTCTTGACCCTGCCCGAGAACATTTCGGGGTGCCCCGTTAGTTCGCTGACCTCCAGGACCTCGATACCGGCGTCCTTCAGGAAACGAGCGGTCCCTCCAGTAGATGCGATTCGCCACCCGAGCTCCCTAAGCCCATGGCAGAATGTGTCCAGACCCGACTTGTCCGATACGCTGACGAGAGCGGTTGGCATGCTTTATCTCTCCTCCTCTTTCTGATTTGATCCACCGTCGAACCAGCCCTGGGGCCAAGTCACACCAGGCCTCCACTCCGTCTTGCCGGATTGCGCCATCTTCACGTCTCCACATGCCAACGCGTTCACAACACGTGGCAGGAGCTGGTGTTCAATTCGAAGCACGCGGGCGGCGATCTGTGAGGCGTTGTCCCCGGGGACAACGGGGACGGGTCGTTGTGCGATTATTGGGCCCGTGTCGTATGTGCCGTCGACGAAGTGCACCGTGACACCTGTAACCGACACTCCTTCGCGCAGTACCGCTTCGTGCACGCGCGATCCGTACATCCCCTTCCCCCCGAAACTTGGGAGCAGGGCTGGGTGGATGTTCACCATACACCCCCAGTAATTCCGCACCACTCTGCTTGGAATCAGTTGCAGGTACCCTGCCAGCACTACGTACACCGCCCCTAGATCCTCCAACATCCGGAGGAGTCGCTCGCTGCGCCTGTCCCCTTCCCCTTCACGCCAGCCAGCCTGTCCGCCGCCGGGAGGACAGTCCCATGGGATTCCAGCCGCTTCGGCTCGTTGCACGACGCCGGCGGTTTCGCTCGAGGCGATCAACCCGGCGACAGTGTAGGAGGCGGGACGTGACCGCGACCAATCGACAAGCGCCTGGAAGTTGCTTCCCCCTCCAGATGCCATGACAACTATTGGGATCGGGTCAGGCGACATCTGTCCAGTCAGGCCTCAGCCGCGCCATCCACGCCAGTCACGCCTGCCACGCCCTCAACCTCCTCAATCGCCGCCATTACGGTTTTCGCCACCTTCGTCGCGGCGGCGGCGGAGATTGTCCTGAAGTCGATCACGAATGTGTCGTTCTCGATGCGCCCGATGAGGGGCGGGTCCGAGGCGCGGCAAGTGCTCGCCAAGTCGTCCGGAGGAATGCCTGTTACGAACCAACCCGAGGAGTCGAGTTCGAAACCGGGAAACGAGCCCCCACCAACCATCGACCTAAGCGGGCGAACTCCGATCTGCACCCTACTCGCTAGCGAAGGAGCCGGGAGTGCTTTCCGGGCGCGCGCTTCGATTACTGATGTCGGCTCACGGAGCATTGCGAGGGTTGGGATGCGGAGAGCTGCGAGATCCGGGTCACGGTAAAGCAGTAACGTGGCCTCCAAGGCAGCCAAAGTACCCTTGTCAACGCGGAAAGCCCTCAAGAGAGGATTTTTCCGCAAGCGAGCTACCGCCGCCTCGGTCCCCGCTATGAGCCCAGCCTGGGGTCCGCCAAGCAGCTTGTCTCCACTCCAGGTGACCAGGGTGGCGCCTGCTTCTATCGAGTCCCGGACCGTCGGCTCCGACGGGAATCCAGGGAGCAACTCCGAATGTAGGAGTCCAGACCCAATGTCGTGAGCGAACGGGACCCCCGTCCTGGTGGACAGTTGGCCCATCTCTTCGACTGCGGTTTCCTCCGTAAACCCCTCAATGCGGTAGTTGGAGGGGTGAACGCGCAACATGAGCCCCGATTCATCGCCGATTGCCTCAGCGTAGTCGGTGAGACGGGTCCGGTTGGTGGTACCCACCTCCCGGAGGACGCCGCCGCTGCGAGCAACCACGTCGGGTATACGAAACGACCCACCGATCTCCACGAGTTCTCCCCGAGAGATCAGGACCTCGCGACCCCTAGCGAACTCGTTTACCACGAGTGAAACGGCCGCCGCATTGTTGTTTGTGATGATCGCGGCCTCAGCTCCGGTCAACTCGCACACGAGGCTCGAGCAGTGGTCGTACCGTGAACCTCTCCCGCCGGTGTCGATCGAATACTCCACGTTGGCGTATCCGGCGCGTGTGCCGTAGGCGGCTATCGCTTCCGGGGCAAGTTCAGCCCGCCCCAGGTTGGTGTGCAGCACCACTCCAGTGCCATTGAGGACCGGTCGAAGGGACAGACGAGCACCGGCGACGATGTCAGCTCCCACTCGCTTCAACAGGTCAGCCGGGGACATCGGCTCTTCCGGTGTGATCCGTGCCTGTTCCAGCACCGCTTGTATCGATTGCTTCACGGTTTTCCGACCGTAACGCTCGATCCACGTGAGCGATTCAGGTGCCTGCAGGAGCGAGTCCACCGATGGAAGGTGCCTTCGGGGATCGGTCACCCCGGCCCGCGCGCCCGTCTTGCCCACCGGTCTTCGACTCTGGAGACACTGCGGGAGGTGTCCGGAGAGGCCGAAACTGTGTCGGGGGGCACCGAAACCGTATCCGGAGAGGCCGAAACTGTGTCCGCAGCGGTCGAGCCTATATCCGGCTCTGCCACTACCGAGTCTTGTACAGCAGTCAGCGAATCGGCTCCTATTCCAGTGGTGTCCGTCTCTGCCATTGCCGAGTCGAGTTCGGCGGTCGCCGAGTCTGACACGATCTCTGCAGAGTCCGGCTCCGGCTCCTCACGGACCACCGTTGTGTCGCCTCCCCCCACCAAGTGACGCACGTTCACCGCCGACGAGACAGCTACGCGGTAGGTACCCGGCGCCACGCCAGTGTCAAGTAGAACCGTCAGGAATCGAGATGGCAGCACCAATGCCGAGTCCGCCTCTGTCCCGTCCTCGTCAATGTCCTGCACCGCCTCGTCGCCCTCTTCTACCTCCGCGTCCCCAACCGCCTCCAGCCCCGGTGGCGGGGCCTCCTCTAGTCCCGCCAGCGAGGCTTCCTCCATCCCCGCTGAATCCTCTATCGCACCTTGCACGTCCTCGGCCCCCAGCTCGCCCTCCCCGTCACCTTCGCCGTCCTCGCCAAGTTCGTCTTCGCTACTGGGTTCATCGCCAGTAGGCTCGGTTTCCAAGACATCTGCGGCCTCCCCCACGTGGACTTCAGCCACTATTGCGACCTCCGTGGCACCTGTTGAATCGCGGACCAAAATCACCGGCGTCGCGGGCTGGGGATTACGGAGGTAATCATCGAATTCCAGTTGCATGGTGAGACTGTCGAAAGCGACACCTCGCAGGAACAAGGGAGGGGTGGTATCGGGAGGGATGACCAGGAAATGGGCCTCGGCAGCGGTATCTGGTATGCTGAGGACGAGGGCGCTGTCGTAAGACTCACGATCGAAGTCGGGCAAAAGGTTGCGGTTCTGGTCAAGGTATCCGTAAGCAAGGTACTCCCCCGGGGGATGAGCCGGCATCACGAACTCCCCTTCGTCGTCGGCCACGGCCCCGTACGGGATGGAATCCTGCCCTGAGAAGACCACGACGCGCCCCTGCGGAATGGGTTGTCCCGTGAGCCCATCTCGGATCGTGCCGGTGAAGTCAGTTTCGAGGATTGGCGGGCCCGTGGAAAAACAGAACTGTTCACTCCCCTCCATCTGGTTTCTGAGGAGATCGGAGATGCCTCGGAGTGGAAAGGTGTAGCAGTAAATCGCATCGGGCCGCCAACCCTCGGTGGGACGGAGCCGGATGCTCGAGAAGCCTATGCGCGCCACATAAACTTCCATCGGCGACGCATCTATACTGCGGTGGATGCCGTTCGGGAGGTTGACTGGCTCATTGAAACGGACCTCCAAATCGCCATCGAAGTCCGGCACCACGTCCCCGGGGAAAGGTCTCACTTCAATGATCGCGGGGGGCACCTGATCGGGCATAGCTCCCGGCGGGGCGAGCTCCTTGGCGCACCCAACCACCAGGAGAATGCTCACCGTAGCCAGTCCAACGGCGGGCTGGCGGATCATCTCAGCGCCGAGAGCTTGTTTTCGAGACGCCGGTCTTGGTCCTCGAGGGACCTAAGCTTCCGCCGCTCCCGATCTACGACTTCGGTAGGTGCGTTATTGAGGAAACCTGGGTTGGCGAGCTTTCGTGCGGTCGAAATCATATGGCCGCGCACACGATCGAGTTCGGCTCCCAGCCGGCGCCGCTCCTCCGCCAAATCCAGGACGTCTCCGAGAGGGACCACGACCTCCCCACCCGTCTTGAGCACTGCGTGGGCTCCCGGACCGGACTTCGCCGCCGGCCTCCCCTCAAACAAGGTCGCGGCCGCCAACCTTTCGACGCTTCCGGACTCCTCGGTGAGAACCTCGCGCAGCGGATCCGAGGGATCGGCCAGGAATACCTGGATTCGGACGTTCGGTTGCAGGTTGTATTCGGCCCGCAGATTACGGGTAGTGTGGACGAGGTCTTGCAGGGCCGCGATCGCATCCTCGGCTGCCGGATCGACGTCGGACTTTGAGCATACGACCCACGGACCGCGAACCAGTGACCCTTCCCGCCACGGTAGCTGCCCAGCGATCGCCTCCGTGACAAATGGCATCACCGGGTGTAGCAGAGTGAGCCAGGCTTCCATTGCACGCCCCAGGGTGTACCCGGCGGCGTGAGGCCCGGGGCCGCCGCCCGTCAGGCGTCCCTTAACCAACTCCAGGTACCAATCGCAGAATTCGCCCCAAACGAAGGCGTGAACCATCTCCGCTACTTCGTGCGTGCGGAAGGACTCGTACGCTGAGTCCACCTCGCGGGAAACCCGAGCGAGTCGGCTCATGATCCAGCGATCGGCCAGGGCCGCCGGATCGGGCGTATCCCCCGCGGCTCCAGCACCTCCCTCTGCTGCCTGGATGTGGGGGAGTGCAAAGCGAGCCGCGTTCCAAATCTTATTGGCAAAGTTCCGGCCAGGACGGAACGCTGCCTCCAAGTCGCCGTAATCGAGCTGGATGTCCGTGCCCGGAGGCGACCCACGCACCAGAGTAAAACGCATGGCATCCGCCCCGTAGGCTTCCACCACCTCCAGGGGATCAATCCCGTTCCCCAGAGATTTCGACATCCGTCGCCCCCGGTGATCGCGAACTGTACCGTTGAGTACGACATCGGTGAAGGGGATCTCGCCCCTAAACTCACACCCCGCCATGACCATGCGCGCCACCCAAAAAAACAGGATTTCCGGGGCGGTGACCAGGGTGTGTGTTGGATAGAAGGCTTGCAGATCGTCGGTTTCCTCCGGCCACCCCAGCGTGGAGAATGGCCAAAGCCAAGAGCTGAACCAGGTGTCCAGGACATCTTCATCCTGGCGCACAGTCCCGTTGCAGGACGGGCAAGCCTCAGGCGTTTCTCGGACAACAGTCACGCGACCGCATTCGGGGGCGTCACAATACCAGACCGGGATCCGGTGGCCCCACCACAGCTGCCGGCTTATGCACCAGTCCCGGATGTTCTCCATCCATGCCTGGTAGACGCGACCGTAACGTTCCGGATGGAACCGCAGTTCACCCTTCTTGTAGGCCTTCAACGCCGGCTCCGCGAGAGGTTTCATACGTACGAACCACTGCTTGCTGAGACGTGGTTCGACGACGGTGTCGCAGCGGTAACAGCGACCGACCGAGTGGGCATGGTCCTCGACCGAAACCAAGTTTCGGGAAGCCTTCAGATCCTCCACTATCCGACGCCGCGCTTGGAAGCGGTCCAGCCCACGGTAGCACTCGGGAGCGTGTTCACTCATCGCCCCGGTCTTGGTCATGACATCGATCGCATCCAGATTGTGGCGCTGCCCGATTTCGAAGTCGTTGGGGTCGTGCGCCGGGGTCACCTTCACCACGCCGGAACCGAACTCGGGATCTACGTAATCGTCCGCCACGACGGGTAGTCGGCGGCCGACCAGTGGGAGGATTGCGTCCTGCCCCACGACACCGCGAAAACGAGAATCGTCGGGGTGGACCGCCAGACCAGTGTCGCCGAGCATCGTCTCCGGTCGTGTGGTCGCGACCTCGACCGACCCGCCGCTGACAAGCCGATATCGAATCCTATACAGCTTCCCCTGCACATCGTGGTGCTCGGCCTCTTCATTGGAGAGCGCCGTGCAGCAACGCGGACACCAGTTGATGATGTACCGGCCTCGGTACACCAAGTTCTTCTCGTATAGGCGAACGAACACTTCGCGCACCGCCCGGGAGAGGCCTTCGTCCAGTGTAAACCGAGTCCTATCCCAGTCGCATGAACACCCGATCTTTTTTAGCTGGTCGATGATTCGGCCGCCGTATTCCCCTACCCACTCCCACACCCGCGCTTCGAACGCCTCACGCCCAAGGTCGAAACGAGTTTTACCACCTTTCCGCAGCTCCCGCTCCACGACGTTCTGAGTGGCGATTCCAGCATGATCCGTGCCAGGTACCCACAGGGCCTTGCGACCCTGCATCCGGCGGCGACGCATCACGACATCCTGCAGGGTGTTGTTGAGGCCGTGCCCCATATGCAGGACGGCTGTCACGTTAGGAGGCGGTATGACGATGACGTAGGGATCCCCGGGATCGTCCGGGTCCGCACCGAAGAGCCCGTTGTCTGTCCACGCCGAGTAAAGCGAAGACTCTAGATCCTTGGGATCATAACGCTTCTGGAGATCGGCTCCCTGCTCTTCTTGGGGCACAGCCGACTGGGGCACAGGTGTATCGGACAAAGAGGCTCCTGAGGTGTTGGGGTCGTCGAAATATGATCGATCGGGGGACTGCTGTGTGCTATCCGGGAAGCCGTTCTTTCGGGCGGGAATTTATCGTCGGCGGGAGGTCGGGCGCACCTTGGAGTGCTGTCCAATGACAAATGAGTATGAACGGGGGGCTGGTTTCCAGCGGGGGGTCAGCATGAACGGGAGTGAGATCACATCATGGAGGTATGATTGTGACACTCTCGACAGAACGAATCCGCACGCTTGAGGATGTTCACGCCTTTCTGGAAGGAAGCGGAGGGGCAAACATCACCCCTTTGGACCGCGAGTCCGCCTATGCGTTCATCGAACGCACCCTCGTGAGGTTCCGCTACCACCTAGGGCTCGACAGGAAGGGCAAGGGGTTGGTCAGGAAGTTCCTCGCCAAGGTCACCGGATACTCCGACGCCCAGCTCGCCAGGCTCATCGCTCAGCAGCGCCGTACAGGCCGCATCCGTGACCACAGGCAGCGTCCTCCCGCCAAACCCTTCCCAACCGTCTATACCCAGTCAGATAGACTGCTGCTCGCCAAGGTGGACGAAGCCTTCGGCTATCTCTCAGGACCGGCAACCAAACACCTCCTCTGGCGCCAGTACCACGTCCACGGCGACAAACGCTTCTCACGCCTGGCCAACATCTCCAACGGCCATATCTACAACCTCCGCAAACGCAGACGCATGAGACCCTCCAGAGGACGCTTCCGACGCTCCTCCAGCTCTCCTCCCATCTGCCAACGAAGGAGACCCAGGCCCGAGGGCCGACCAGGCTTCTTACGCGTTGACACCGTTCACACCGGTGAACACAAGGGCGACAGAGGCCTCTATATCATCAACATCGTCGATGAAATCACCCAGTTCCAACAACTCGCAGCTGTCCCACGCACCACCGAGTACTTCATGATCCCCGTCCTCGAAACCCTCACCTCCCAGTTCCCCTTCCCCGTCTTGGGCTTCCATTCAGATAACGGATCAGAGTACATCAACCGCCGCGTAGCACAGATGCTCAACAAACAGTGTGTCCAATGACAAATGAGTATCCATGTGCCAGGTACGGGCGACTGGGGTGTGGTTGCGGCGGTACCGCAAGTCGCTCGGCTCAGGATGCGATGACGTGACGGTGCTGCGTTCGCGTGGACCTACTGCCACACGATGCGGTACTTGACGATATGACCCAACGTGAGCTGTGTCGGATCAGGTTCGCGGAGCCATACGAACTCTGGACTCACGTTTAGTGGACGCTGGCGGAAGTCCAGGTTCACGTAACCCATAGGGCCAAACCCGTCCAGTGCGATCAGCCAGGTGACGCCCTCGTGGGTGCCGTAGTCGTAAGGCGGGCCACGACTCATCCAAATCGCGCCGTACTGCCCCTGGCGTAGCTCCCATACCGTCTTGTGATGTTCGGGGACATGCATGAGCCGCCGGATCTGGCGTTCCATGCCACGGGGTGGGCGCGCTGCTCCTCCTGGCACGCTGCTCATTCTACGCTCAAAGTCGGCCATCGCGCCCTTGGCACCCGCTTCGACATCAGCGTCCGTTACCGGTTTCGGATTGTAAGCCGCCACAAATGACGTATCCCGACGTCCACCACAGTAGAGTCGCTCGGCCACGATCCTACCCTCGCTGCCCTCTGCGTATCCCTGAGCAAACAAACCAAACTCCGCTGCTCCGCTAAAGTCAATCGCGCCCGGCGAACCACCGAGTGGTTCCGGTATTCTCGTCGTCAAGTTCTCGACCGGGACCCTGAAGCTGTGTGGCCGCACCTGTCTCGATATCAACGTGTCGACCACCTCGGTACTCGGATCCCAGCACCACCAGAACTCCAGCTCCCGGCCGGTTGGGTCCGCCTGTCCCATTGTCTGGAGCCGGGTACCGATTACGGAACCTTCTGGCGATCGCTTCACGTACGCGCCCGGGCCAGGGATACCCTGTGCCCTAGCTGCGGTGCCGCTTGGCGTTATCGTCTCCCACACCGAACCGTCCTTGAGGAAACGGGTAATGCGACCCAACAGGAGATCGCCAACCCACAGTGTGTCGCTGTGCATGCCCACAGTGGTTATAGCTTGGAACTCCCCCGGCCCCCTTCCCCGGCGACCCAGCGAGCCCAAGAACGCACCGGCCGCATCGAATGCGAATACTGCGGCGTCGCTCCCAGAGACCACGAAGATGCTTCCGTCCCCAGGGTCCGTCAGGGACGTTGGGGCTCGAGCCATTGGCGCGTCATTGAGATCCCACCGCATGACCTCTTGCAACCTCACCTCCGGTACGGAATCCACATGGATTGGGGATCCTTGCCCAGCGACGGGCAGCACGCCGACCGAGAGCAACAACCCCACGGAGGCAACGGTGCTACCACAATTGGGGCCATAGTGGTTGCCCGGTTGGTGCGAACAAGCCCTCGGGTGCGAGGACATACGCCACCCTCCAGATGCAAGGTGTTCTCGATTCACAGTTCGATGAACCCTGTGGCCTCACGCACCATCTGGGCGGCACTCTCGTCGTAGCGTCGATCAAGAATCAGGTTTCTACACCCGCGCCCCACCATTCCGAGAGTAGACCCCTCGTGCTCACTTGTGGAAGCCAACCAGCTGGAGGCAGCCTCCCCCGCCGGCACCACTGAACCATCAAGATGAAGGGCCCAAATGATCATGCATCGGCTTGACTCATCCACTAAGCAGCCGCCATTACATACATCGCTGTTCTCTTCAATGCACGTCAAGTAGCCCCAGATGTTCGTGACTATCATGCACGCTCCGGTTTGACAAGGTCCCGGGCTTGTGTCTACGCACGTCCAGCAGATACCCGCGGCGGCCGCTGATGTCCCCGAGCTCGCCTGCTGAGCCTGAACGTCCCCACCCATTCGATCACTTGCTACGAATACAATGGCCAAGGCAAGTACGGTAGTGGGCCGGAAAACACCATCTGTTCGGTACTGTTTCATCATTCCCCCTTCAGTTATGGGATTCAACATGGTGCGCCTCCTTGACTCTCCTTGACGTGCAGGGCATACGTCACCAACTCAGGCCCGCCGGCATGGCGAACCGCGTAGACCAGATTGCCCGCAGCGGCCGCAATGCCGATCGGGGCCTGAATCGCCCGCGACCGGCGTATTCGACCGCATTGATCATACAGGAGCAACAACCGATTATCAGTCTGAGCGTCCACAAGTGTTCTGAGGTAGATTTCGTTTGCTGCAACGTACACGGGGGGCAAAGCGTACCAGACGCCCCGCCCGTCCTTTAGCTCGTCCGGAACGTCCGCGTCGGTGACAGCGGAGAAGCTGACGTGTTCATCGGTCGCAGCCTTGTATCGGAGGGTGGAGTAGGGATGAACCGAGGCCGACACGAGGATCTCGCCTTCTCGTTCGGGGGCCACTGTTAACTCTCGGGGAGCAGCACCGTCGAACTCTAGCCAAGACCCCTGAACGAGTGTGAGCTCTTCCGACTCGAGGCCGCGCGTCCGAAAAAAGACACCGGCATCATCAAGGGCATACCACGAGCCTCCAGAGCAAGCTCCGCTCGTGACCGTGGTGGAGGGTCGGAGCGAGTACTTGGCTCGCAAGGTCCCCGACGACGCATACCCGTTGATCGTTCCGTTCGCATCCAATACTGCCACATCCCCCGAAGGTAGGAGGCAGCCAGCCACCGGTGGGGCACCCACCGCTATGGCTGTCCACACACCTACGCGGTGCAACAATGCGCTGCTATCCGACAGGGACCACAAAACGATTCGGCCCCCCGACGACGCTACGGCTCCGGTTGGGCGGAACGATTCCGGCAGGGTTTCGAATCCGACTTCCTCCAACCTGACCGTTAGCTCACCCTCCGTGGCGGCCTCCGGAGAACAACTCGCGAACAGCAACAAGAACGGAAACAAATGGAAGCTACACATCTGGCAAACTAAGTGCTGTCCAAAGTGCTGTCCAATGACAAATGAGTATGAACGGGGGGCTGGTTTCCAGCGGGGGGTCAGCATGAACGGGAGTGAGATCACATCATGGAGGTATGATTGTGACACTCTCGACAGAACGAATCCGCACGCTTGAGGATGTTCACGCCTTTCTGGAAGGAAGCGGAGGGGCAAACATCACCCCTTTGGACCGCGAGTCCGCCTATGCGTTCATCGAACGCACCCTCGTGAGGTTCCGCTACCACCTAGGCCTCCGCGGGAAGGGCAAGGGGTTGGTCAGGAAGTTCCTCGCCAAGGTCACCGGATACTCCGACGCCCAGCTCACCAGGCTCATCGCTCAGCAGCGCCGTACAGGCCGCATCCGTGACCACAGGCAGCGTCCTCCCGCCAAACCCTTCCCAACCGTCTATACCCAGTCAGATAGACTGCTGCTCGCCAAGGTGGACGAAGCCTTCGGCTATCTCTCAGGACCGGCAACCAAACACCTCCTCTGGCGCCAGTACCACGTCCACGGCGACAAACGCTTCTCACGCCTGGCCAACATCTCCAACGGCCATATCTACAACCTCCGCAAACGCAGACGCATGAGACCCTCCAGAGGACGCTTCCGACGCTCCTCCAGCTCTCCTCCCATCTGCCAACGAAGGAGACCCAGGCCCGAGGGCCGACCAGGCTTCTTACGCGTTGACACCGTTCACACCGGTGAACACAAGGGCGACAGAGGCCTCTATATCATCAACATCGTCGATGAAATCACCCAGTTCCAACAACTCGCAGCTGTCCCACGCACCACCGAGTACTTCATGATCCCCGTCCTTGAGGCCGCCAACGGCCGAATAACCAGAAAATACCCCCAACAACTCGTCATGACTCCCTACGAAAAGTTCAGGTCTCTCCCAGACCTCCACCGCTTCCTCAAACCCAACATCACCCTCGAACAGCTCGATGCTCAATCCATCGCCACAACCGGATTCGAGGCTGCACTCAAAACTCGACAAGCCAAAAAACACCTGCTCCAACTCATCTCCAAATCGCTCAACTCCGCAGCATGATCCACCTCACCTTACCCGCTCCCCTCCATCTTCCCCTCCCACCCGTTCATGCTTGTCTCATTTACAGATTGGAGAAGACTCTTGGCCACAGATTTGAGTTACAGTCATCCTAGAGTGAAGCTGTTCGACCCGTCAGAGAGATCGCGGGGAGGAGGCCCCCTGACCCGAAGGGTATCACCGCTTCTGCGCCGGATCTCGTCGTCTGCTCGCTCCTGCATGCGCCGGCGAGCCTCGGCCGCCGCCTCTTCAACGTCTCGGCGTAGATCTTGGAGCTGGATCGCCGTCAGATCCCGGATCGCCTGCTCATATGCCCTTCGTTCCGGCCCGTTGGGCGCAAACCCGAACGGTATCGGAATCGTGATGTTGCCCAAGTGGAGTCCCTCAGGTGAGATCCCCCACCGTTCGCCATCGCTTCCGGTCGTCCAGTCGAGGGCGCGCGTTCGAGCCTCATCTTCGAGTTCGAGGCTATCCAACCAGACCCTGAGGATAGCTCTCACCGCGCTGTCGGCTCGGGCGAAGGCTACGAGACGCTCCCCCACCAGACGGGGTGAGCGGGGATCGAACCAGATGCGAGCATCGCTAAAGCGCAGGCGAAGGCGGGCGGCGTTGCTCCTTCCAGCTTCTTCCCCCTCGGGAGCCAGAGGACGACCTACTTCCACCCCGCCAGGGGCCACCGGAAATCCGATCGCCTCCTCCTCGGGACTCTCCTCCTCGTCTGGTTCTTCCTCCGGAGGCGGCTCCTCCTCCGCCTCCTGCACGTCTTCGGGGGTAGGTGGCTGTGGTTCCGGCCTGGGGTCGGGTTCGATCTCGGCGGGATCCGCCTCCGCTATCTCGACAACTATCAGGTCGTCGGGGGCCGGGATCGTCTGCACGGGAGGTCTGGTGAACGGCAGGGCGTCGATCCCCACACCTCCGGCCAGAACCACTATCAGCAGGTGCAAGAGGATGGAGGCTGCAAAACCCCCCAAACGAGCTCGACTTTCCGCACGCTCTCGCCCCATACGGGACGGACTCACGTTATTAGCTTCTTCTTCTTCGCCGCGGGGAAGAGAACGTTGTTGAGAATAAGTCTATAACCCGCTGAGTGGCGGTGAAGGTCCAAATCGGTCGGGGCGTCACCGATCAGGTGTTGCGGGTCCTCCGGATCGTGTCCGCCCAGATATGTGAAGGTGCCCTCACCGATGGTGCCGTGCAGATACTTCACAAAGCGGCCCGATGACTCTTTGCCCAGCACGGTTACACCAGGCTTGAGGCGATCTTCCCGAAATGTCGTCGTCAAGCCGTAGAAATCCGGAATGACCCGCTGGTGGTTTTGGGTGAGCATCGCCGGAACGGGGTCGAACTTCGCGCTGAAGTCGAACAACGAAAAACTTTGGAGATCCTTCCGCCATGGCGTGTTGACCTGATGACCATCGATATCGCTAAACGAGTTGAGGGATGGGTCCGTGACCAACACCGCGTCCTGGAAAGCGAGGGCGCGACTCCAAGTGAGGTGATCCGAGGCGTCGAGAGAGATCGGCGATCCATCCGCGAAAGCACTTGCGATGTCGGCTGAGAAAGCGGCGAGGGCCAGCTCCAGGGTTTCCGTAGCCGTGCACATTGCAAAAAGAAAGCCACCATTTTCGACATAGTCCCTGAGACGCGACGCAACGGCCTTCTTGAGTGCCGGAACGTTCTCGAACCCGAGGTCCCGCGCCACCGCTTCGTTGCGCGCCACCTCCTCCTGCAACCAACTCGCCGATGCATAAGCAAGATAGAACTTGGAGTACTGCCCGGTGAAGTCCTCGTGGTGGAGGTGAAGCCAGTCGTACTCCTCGATTTCCCGCGATAGAACCTCCCGGTCCCAGATCTTGCTATAGGGAATCTCCGCGTACTCCAGAGCCATTGTCACGGCGTCCGCCCAAGGCGAAGAGTTGGGCGGCGTATAGATGGCGACTTCGGGAGCCGTCTCCAACGGGACGGTCTCCATATTGCTCACCTCAATTTCACTCCGGATTCGGGCCACCGAAAGCGCGTCCTGAGGTTCGACAGTCACTCCCATGAGAGCTGCGGTTCGGCGGTTGTTTCCACTATCCTCGACGAGGAAGGAACCTGCCCGGTAGTTGAGAAACCATTCCGCGGACTGCTCATCCGAGAGGACCCTGTAGACGAAGCCGTACGCCTTCAGATGGTTCTCCTGCGACCGATCCATAGGGACCAGAAGCTGGCCCGTGACCGGGCCCGCCAAAGCTGCGGAAATCACCTGCAATGCGAAGGCCCAAGGGGCAGTAGATGACCTCCACCGGTGTGTCTGCGATGCCATCACGACCCCGGCTCGTTTGAGGCAAGCATGCGTCGAGCAATCGGCGCCAGGGCGCTCCCCGGATACTCCACTATGAGACGCTCGAGCAGTGTTGCTGCCTCGTCGGCGCCGGCGCCACGGGCGAGTTCCAGCAGAGCCGCCGGCGCTTCGGGGCTTTCCGGGTGATTGGTGACGATTTGACGACGCAGGGGTGCGGCGACGTCCACACGCCCTACCGCGTCCGCCTCCCGTGCGAGCAGGGTGAGGGTGAGGGGGCGTGCCCGTGTGGTTGGAGCGCCCGCCAGCTCGCGCATCGTTGGACCGGGGTCGAAACCGGCGGGATCGGTGAGCAGCGCGGCGGCGGCCGCACCAGCAATCCTCGTCTCAAGCGTGTCAGCCACGGTGAGGAATGTTTGCAGCGCCAGACGGGCTGTGCGCTCCGCCGGTTCCAGGTCAGCTTCCCCAACGCTCCTTTCCGCCTGCACAAGGGCGGCTTCCCGGTCGCCGGAGTAGAAGGACACGCGCGCACCCGCCGCGTCCAAGGGCCCGAAAGCACTGGGCAACAGGGAGGCCCGTGCCTCATCAAGCACCGCCTGTGCCCTCGTCAAATCACCCTGGCGGGCGTGGCCGAGCGCAATATTTCCCCACATCACGGCGGCCGTACGGGCGGAATCGGGATACAGGTCCGAGAACCGCTCCAACAGCTCTTCAGCCTCGCCCAAGGATCCAGACCCTTCGACGTGAATCTGAAACAGTTGGAGGGTTGCTTGCATGTGAGCCGTCGTGCCCTGGATATCGGAGTCGGTGATATCCTCCAGGGTCCGTGCCGCATCGCCCAAATGGCCGGAAGCGGCCTGATTCTCCGCAACCACCGATAGCCACCGCACGCGGTCGGCGGGTCTTCTGCTCAAGGTGGCCAGCTGCCCGGCCCCCCAGGCCACTTCGGGGCGGGCCCCGGCGTCCTCCGCCTCGCGAACGTACTGCCTCAGGAAGCCCGCGTCCTCGACGTCCGCGGGTGGGCCGGAGACTTCAGCCAACATGCGCGCTTCTGCGTGCATCCCGGATCGTAGCGCAACCAACGAAGCCTTGCGGGTGAGGTCGACATCTTCCGTGCGTAGACTACGCAAGAAGTCTCCGCCCACGCCGGGCCCCGCCCCAGTAATACTTGTCACCAGGGAAGCCTCCCCGGTTGGGCCGAGGGCCAAGAGGTCCTTCCACACGGGGAACAGATCATCGTGCTCGTTCTGGGCCAACAGCAGCGACGATAGGCGGGTGGACAACACTGCGTGCGGCTCCGGATGGTCCCGCAGCACGCGGATCGCAGCCGCGGAATCACCGCGGGCAAGCGCCACCTCCGACAGCACCATGCGCGCTTCGGCCGCTTCCGGCGAAGCAGCCAACCAACGCGTCGCGATCGCAGTGGCGGAATCGACACGGCCCGATGCCAGTACGGCGCGGGCCCACCATGCCCGGGCAGCGCCGTCACTTGGCAGAGCAGCAACGGTTCGTTCAGCGTACGGTATCAAGAGATCGGGCATACCTTGATCCAGCTCTATCTCCCCGAGGAGCGCGAGCACGGCGACTGAACCCGGCTCCCGGTCGAGGTGAGCACGGAGGAGAGCGACAGCTTCCCCCGACATCCCGGAATTCCAGAGGCGCTCCGCCCGCGACACCAAGCGCTCCTGAACCGCCACAGAGGCCTGGGGAGCCACTGTCGCCGCACCCCAAAGACGGCCCCCTTCCCCGAAACCGTCCCCCACCAGTAGGCCAACGACCACTACCGTGTAACGTGCCACGCCGAGGCGACTCACTCAGGGAACTCGCTGAGGCACGCCCGAAGCACCGCCGCTGGCTCCGGCCGTCAGACGGTCGAAGTACTCAAACACAATGGCCCGATACACCAAGGGCAACTGCCGCAGGACTTCTTCCGATGGGACCGGGAAACGTCTCCCCCGGAGCAGCTCGGGGTCGATATCCTCCGGGAGGACCGGCGGTGTGTTGGCCGTCTGAGATTCTCTTTCATTGGGGTCCAAGTCCTCATCTTCGATCGACCTGCCTGCGTCGAGCATGCGTTGGAATAGACGCCGCTGACGGTTGAGCGTCTCCTCCGTCGGTCCTTGTTGGTCCAGGTCGCGCGCGATTTCGGTGGCCTCCTCCGCCATTTCCTCCGTACGCCCCAAGAGCTCCTCCTCCGGGTCCTCCAACTCTGACAGTTCTTCAGCTATTTCCTGTTGCCGGCGGGCGATCTCCTCCCGCCGTTCACTCCCTGGAGTCTGGCGCGGACCGGGGACCATCAGCGCACTCGTTTCCTGAGTGAGCGCCTGCTGTTGCTGAGCCAGTTGGTTCATCTGCTGAGCCGCTTCTCCCGCCTGGGACTCCTGGGCCGCCTGAGCCGCTTGTTCCCTGGCCAGGAGTGCCGCCGCTACGTCGTTCAGAGAAGTCTGGATCGCCTGCGCCTCCGCGCGTGATGGAAGCCGCGGGGTCCCGTCGCCTGCCAATCGCTGAAGGAGATTATCCATTTCCTGCAATGCGTTACCTGCGGCGGCACCGCTTCGCTGATCCAGCATCGCCGCTTCGTTCCCGGCGGACGACAATTGGTTGAGCATGTTTTCCAGCCCCTGCCGCACCGCAGCCTGACTGGCCCGCCACTCCTCGGGATCGATCGGCTCCTCCGCCCTGGCCTGCTCGGCTAACCTCCCCTCCTCTTCGGCCAAGCTCATGGCCTCGCTGCGGGCACGCGCCAGGGATTCCACAGCCGCTTCTCCCTGCGCTTGATTCATCTGATCTTCCCCGCCTCCCAGCGCTCCGGCCGCATTCTGCAGCGCCTCCGCCGCCGCCTCGGCATCAGCTTGCTGCTGTTCGCTCACCTGCCGCTCTCCGGTGGCACCGCTTTCCTCGCCTCCCTCAGCAGCCGACTGCATCCTTGAAAGAGCCTCCTGCACGCTCTCTTCCGCTGCTCCCGCGGAGTCCGCGGCCATATCCCGCCCGGAGCTCACCAGTCGCTCTTGTAGCTCCTCCAGTCTCTCCACCAGATCCTCGGCTTGATCCGCTAGCTGCGACTGGCCCTCCTCAAAAAGCTCGGCGTCGGTCTCCTCCGCCATCTGGCGTTGATCCGCAGCCAAATCCTCCGCGTGTGACTGGGCCGCCTTCATGGCCTGCTCCAGAGCTGCTTGATCCAACATCGCAAGAGCCTGGTCCACCTGTTCCTGTAGATCACTCGCCCGTTCCGCGAGTTCCTCCAGAGCTTGGCGAACCTGTTCAGGATCGAGGTTGCTCAACGCTTCCTCAAGGCCCTCGAGCTCCTGTGCCAACCCCTGCTCTCGCAACATCTCCAGCTGTTCAGCGAGTCGTTCCAGCTGTTCAGAAAGAGCGGGGTCTACAAGCGGTGATTCGGCCACTTCCTGCGACAGAGTTTCCAGATCCTCGTCCAGATCTTCCACGTCTTCCTGGGTGCGCGCCGCCTCTTCAGCTACTCTCCGCGCATCCTCCGTGGCCTCGAAACGAGCCTCCTCACTATCCCCGGTGTCCCCCGTGGTGGCACGAGCCGCTTCCGCGGCTTCCTCTGCGAGGGCGTCCAACACCGCTTCCAGCTCTTCCGCAGCCTTTGACAGCTCTTCTGTCCTCAATTCGCGGTCGTCCTGCATCTCCGTGAACGTGGGAACCCTGAGCAAGAAGGCGGGGGATATACCGGGGCCTCGGATCGGATGACCGTCAAACGCCGCGATCCGGTAGAATACCGTGTCACCGGGAATGAAGCTCTCGCTGCTCCGGTCCAGCAGGTGTCGAAACACGGCCCGGGGTGCCCCCGCTGGATCTGGGGAGAGTATCTCCACGCGCGCCGCCCGATCGGTGCCGAGCCCGGACCTCCAACTCCGCACGACTGCCCTCTCCAGTCCGGTGTCGTCCGCCACGTCAACGACTAGCGGCATGACCCGTGTATACCCCAGCAGCGTGTCAGGCGCCGGGAAGATCAGCTCGATTCCAGGCGCCAAATCGGGAACCACCGTTATCGAGAGGGGCTGAGGGAGCAGTGGTTCGCCCGCGGACAACGGGGATTCCAGATCCCACGACCAGCTTCCTGTGCGCTCAGGCCTCCACATAACGGAGAAACGCGCTCCGTCGATCGATAAATCGATCTCGGACGACTGGTTGGTACTGGGCAGATCACCGGACGATCCATCGAACCGTAACCGACCCTCCGAGAGGTCCAGGTTCGCCTGCCCGGTTATTCGCAACTGGGACCCTGCCGGAATCCGCAGCGCCGGTATCTCGTGGCGATAGCTATCCGATTCCCTGGCCATCCACGACGGGTACTCGACCTGCACTCGGAGATCCTGGACAAGGAGTGGTTCCAGCGGACGCGTCAGCGCCGTGTCGCTACTGGCCCCGGATCCATCTTCTACCCAGACCATCGTCGGCCCTTCGATCGGCCCCACCTCCCCGGACACCCTGCCGGTCTCACCAACGACCAGATTGGATGCTTCGCGCGGCAGCCCGGCTCGGACCCAGAAGAGTTCGACGGAAGTCCGCCCAGTCGCCTCGATCGCTACCTCGGCAACCTCCCCACGAGGCACGCCCTGTGGCACCTGCACTACCAGGGCCGGCAGTGGGGCCGGAAAGGTCGTTTTCCAAGGCACCATGATCACGGTGGCAGCACTCACTAGAGGCTCCCGTCTTACGACGCTCGTACCCAGCAACAGGCCCGACACGACGATCAGGCTAACCCCCGCTTGCAGTATACGCCGGCCCCAGAGCGGCCATGTGACCGGCAGCATTTCGCGCGGCGCCAACCCTCCCAGGGTTTCGGACACCTTCCCTATGTGGACTGCTACTAGGCCCGTGGGAGGCCCTCTTTCGCCAAGCTCCAGAGCCGCCCGAACATCGCCCCGTCCCAATCCGGCCCCGATGTCGACCTCCTCGGCCACCGAGCGTGGGGTAAGTCGTCTGGTTTCTCGTCGTACGCCCCACGCCAGAGTCCCAACCCCCGCCCACAAAGCGATCGCGAAGATCAACGGCACGGGAGACCCCCTCGTCCCCCACGACCCGAATGGGAGCCAAGACAGGAGGGAGACGAGTCCGAACACCAAGACCATCCCAAGCGCCACGGCAGTCACATAGACTCTGATGCGCACGGCCAGACAGCTGCGAATGAGCCCTGGGAAACTCCGGTTTGACGCCATGCTACCCCCGCTCCGCCGACTCGTCCGTCTCGGGGCCGGTCTCGCTCGGTGCGTCCAAATCCCCTGTCCCCATCGGCACGTCAACGTCTCCGCCCTCCGACGTCGCTGACGCAAGGCTGACTCTATAAGCCTCGTTTCGGCTGAGTCCGTACTGTTGTCGCAGGCGTTCGGCCACCTCCCGGCGGGTGTGTCCTGCGATCATCCACACTCGGGCCACGCCTCGGAGTTCTTGCGGGTCCGGGGGAACGGCCTCCGGTCGTTCAGGGCCCACTACCAGAGTGATTTCCCCAATGACTTCATACCCGTCGGTGCCGAAGTTTTCGGCCAACTCGCCGATGGTGCCCGCCGCCGTCTCCTCGTACATCTTCGTCAATTCACGACACACGACCGCCCCGCACATCCCGAGGCCAGCTTTCTCCAAGTCGACCAAAAGCCTCGCAAGCCGCGTTGGGGCTTCGAACGCCACCACCGTACCGCGGAAGTCGCGCAACTCCTTGATCCACTCCGACCGCTTCCGGCCCTTTCGAGGTGCAAACCCAGCAAAGTAGAACCGATCCGCAGGAAACCCCGAAACGGAGAGCGCGGCCACCACGGCCGAGGGACCAGGAACGGGCAGCACGAGGTGGCCTGCCTCCCTGGCAGCCGCCACGGCACGGGCACCCGGATCGGATACGGTAGGCGTGCCGGCATCAGAAACGAGCGCGACCGGGGATCCAGCACTCAGAATCTCGAGGATCTCCTCCGACTTCCACTCCTCGTTATGGGCATGGAGAGAGCGAAGCCGTACGTCGATGTCGAGGTGGCGCAACAACTTCCGGGTTCGCCGCGTATCCTCGGCAAAACACACGTCAACACCACGCAGGACCTCCACCGACCTGGACGACATGTCGGAGAGGTTACCGATCGGCGTTCCAACCACGTACATGGTTCCCGTACGGGCCTCCCATCGCGCGCCGGCCCCAACCGGCCTCGGTCAGTTGTGTTCGAGTATCTTCTGCTCGAGAGCTGCCTTGGGCAGTGCACCGACAACTGTATCCACCAGCTCTCCGCCCTTGAAGAATAGGATGCTCGGAATGGAGCGAACGTTGAACCGAAACGCAGTGTTGGGATTGGCGTCCACGTCCAGCTTTCCGATCTTTACCTGTCCATCGTACTGAGTCGCCAGCTCATCCACGATCGGGCCAACGAGCCTGCACGGTCCGCACCATTCAGCCCAGAAATCGACCATTGCGAGCCCTTCCGACCCCTCGATCTCGCTCGAGAAATTATCGTCGGTGACCTCGAATGCTCCCGTCCCATTGTTATTTGCCATCTAATCATCTCCAATAAGCAGATTGGTGTTGTTTTGTTGTAATAAGGGTTGTTGTTACGCGTTTTGTTGTTACGCGGGGTGGAGAAACATACGTTTCCGTTCCCCTTTGTTGTAGCCCCTGGAAAATACCAAGAACGCAGCCCCCACGAACGATCCGGAGGAGTCCCACGGGCCGGAAAATCGACCATGTTGGAATAGCGGTTAGCTCGCTGGAGGAAGCTCTTCCTGTTTGGGAGGCGATCCTCGGCCGGCCACCGTCCGGGACGGAAGACGTTCCCTCGGAGGGGGTCAGGGTAGTGTTTTTTGACGCCGGAGAGAGCCGAGTTGAACTGCTGTCCGCCCTACACGACGAATCGCCAATCAGCCGTTTTGTCGACCGGCGAGGGCCTGGACTCCACCACCTATGCTTTGAGGTCATGAACCTCGAGGAGAGCCTGGATCGAGCCTTAGCGGTGGGAGCCGAGGTCATCGAACCTCGGATCAGGGAAGGGGCAGGTGGCTCAAGGGTGTCCTTTCTCCATCCCAGGAAACTAGGGGGAGTCCTGCTTGAGCTACGCGAGCACCCTGCCGAAGGTGAACAGACCGACGGCGAGAAAAGAGGGTAGTCCCATCCCATCGATTTCCGTCATCGTACCCACCCTGGACGAAGAAGACGAGATCGAGGAGACGCTGCACCGGGCACGCCATGCGGTCGACGGCCCTTGCGAGTTCATAGTCGTTGACGGAGGTAGCACGGACAGGACGGTTTCCATCGCTGCCCGACACGCGCGAGTTCTTGCCGCGGAGCCCTGCCGCGGAGCCCAGTTGCGGCGCGGGGCCGCCGTAGCCCAGGGAGATGTGCTGCTCTTCTTGCATGCGGACACGTGGCTTCCTCCCGACGCCGGCGGGGCGGTTCGCGAGGCGGTGAGTCAAGGAACGGAGGTCGGCTGTTTCCAGTTCGGGGTGCGCGGCTCTACGGCTCGACGCAGGATGCGCCTGCTGGAACTCTGCGTGAATTGGCGGTCGCGCCTCTGGAAGACGGCGACGGGCGACCAGGCCCTGTTCACCACCAAGCAGACCTACGCGGCGTGCTGCGGCTTCCAAGATATCCCTCTCTTCGAAGACGTTTCATTCGTCCAGAGCGCACGAAGGGTCGGCCGGTTCTCTCAACTCGACTTAACCGCTCTGACGTCGGGGAGACGCTGGCAGGGACACTTCCTGCGGACAGTGGCCCTACATCTGCTCTTGCGAGTCGCTTTCGTGGTTGGAGTCGATCCGAGGAGGCTCCACCAGGTTTACTCGCGCCGCCGCCGGCACTCCAGATGCCCAGCTGGCTCAGGACCCAGCACGAAGCGTCGAAGGAGTGGGGCGATGGACTATAGTCCCCGGAAGGGCATCCGTAACGATCCTCTCCACGAACCACCTGGATCCGGCTGACACCGCTACTACGGGGAGGGTAATGTCCCCATACCTGGTGCCTCTGAGGTTGACTGTGAATCTAGTTGGCTCACCTCCGGAATCGGCCGGTTCGGGGGTTAGTTGGAAAGATTCGAAGGACAGGAGGGTGTTCAGCACCACCATCCGACGTTCTACTTCTGCGTCGCCCCACTTGTCCCCGGCGGGACCGTCGGCTGTACCAAACAGACTGGACATCCGGGCCTGGTCCCCTTCACCCAACGCATTGAAGAACTCTCGTACCGCATCGATTGCGGATGAGGCACCGAGCGCGCTCTCCGTAGTCCCGGCCGACGTTCCGACCGTAGTCCCGGGCTGAGGTCTCGAAGTGGACATACACGATCCGATCGCGCAAATCGCCAGCAACGCTGCCAGGGCCCGCATTCTCAGCACCCGTGGGAGCAGGGAAGTCAACTAGTCTCCTCCACCCGCAGGGCGGCTCGGAATGTGAGCTCACGGCCTTCCCCGCCTAAGTCGCCGGGCGCTGCGTCGCATGTCACCGAGTCGCCGGCCGAGAACCGGCCCTCAAGGATCGCCACCGCCAACGGATCGGCCACCAAGCGCTGCAGAACCCGCTTCAAGGGGCGAGCACCAAATGCCGGATCGTACCCCTTCTCGGCGACTGTTTGCCGCGCCGCCTCTGTAAGCGAGAGGTCAATGCCGTGTTCCTTGACCCGGGATGAGAGGCGGGAGGCCTGGATCTCTACTATCGCCTCCAGGTTTTCCCTCGTGAGTGGGCGGTACACCAGCAGTTCGTCCACACGGTTCAGGAACTCGGGCCTGAAATAGCTTCGGAGCGCCTGGAACACTCCCCCCTCTACATCAGCCCAAGAAGTTCCCTCCGTCGCCTGCTCCAGAATTTGATGGCTCCCGATGTTGCTCGTCATGACCAAGACGGCGTTCCGGAAGTCCACAGTCCGTCCCTGTCCGTCGGTGAGGCGCCCATCGTCCAAGACCTGAAGGAGCACATGGAAGACTTCCGGGTGGGCCTTCTCGATCTCATCGAACAAGATCACGGTGTAAGGACGTCGCCGAACGGCCTCGGTCAGCTGGCCACCGTCCTCGTGTCCGACGTAGCCGGGGGGTGCCCCTATCAGGCGTGAGACGGAGTGGCGTTCCATGTACTCGGACATATCGAGCCGCACTAAGGCATCCTCGGTATCGAACAGGAACTCCGCGAGCGCCCGCGCCGTTTCGGTCTTCCCGACACCCGTGGGCCCGAGGAACAGAAAGCTCCCGATAGGGCGATCAGGATCCTGCATTCCGGCACGACTCCTCCTGACCGCACCCGCCACGGCTTCAATAGCGTGCGATTGATTCACCACTCGGCGGTGGAGGTGCCGTTCTAGATGGAGCAACCGCTCCCGCTCGTCATCCATAAGGCGATTCAACGGGATTCCGGTCCATGTCGACACCACCTCAGCGATATCCTCCGGCCCGACTTCTTCTTCGAGGAAGGATCCTTCCGCCTGGATTCCCTGTAAACGCGTCTCGGCGATCGCCAACTCCTCTTCGAGTTTGGGGAGCTCGCCGTGGATGATCTCAGCGGCCCTCTGATGGTCCACGTCCCTCTGCGCTCGGGACGCCTCGACCCCCAGGCTCTCTATTTCGCGTTTTACTTCGCGCACAGCCTCGATCGCGTCCTTCTCACGCATCCACCTAGCCCTGAGCCCGGCGAGGGACTCTCGGTGTCCGGCCAGTTCTTCCTCCAGCACGCCGAGCCGGGAGCGGCTTCCCTCATCACTTTCGTCCTTCAGGGCCTCCCGCTGAATCTCCAGCTGCATCACCCGGCGTTCGAGAACGTCTATCTCCTCGGGCATTGAGTCGATCTCGATACGGAGCCGGGATGCGGCTTCGTCCACCAGGTCGATGGCCTTGTCCGGAAGGAATCGATCTCCGATGTACCGGTCTGAGAGACGTACAGACGCCACGAGCGCCGGATCGTTAATCCTCACCCCGTGATGAACTTCGTACCGCTCCTTCAAACCCCGCAGGATTGCGACGGTCTCCTCTTGGGAGGGTTCACCTACTATCACGGGCTGGAAACGCCGTTCCAAAGCGGGATCTTTCTCCACATGGAGACGGTACTCGTCAAGGGTGGTCGCCCCCACGAGACGCAGCTGACCCCTGGCGAGTGCCGGTTTCAGCATGTTGCCGGCGTCCACTGCCCCTTTCGCAGCACCGGCCCCAACTATCGTGTGCATCTCATCCAGAAAGATGATGTACTTGTCTATCGCCTCGGTGATCTCCCGCAGAGTGGCCTTCAGCCTTTCTTCGAACTGCCCCCTCAGCTTGGCTCCCGCCAACATGGCTCCGATGTCGAGCTGGACGAGCTGTTTGTTGGCCAAGGAATCCGGTACATCCCCGGCAACGATGCGCTGGGCGAGGCCCTCTGCGATGGCCGTCTTGCCGACCCCTGGCTCTCCGATCAGAACCGGGTTGTTCTTGGTCCGGCGCGACAGTACCTGCATGACCCGCCGGATCTCGGCATCCCTTCCAATGACGGGATCTAGCTCGCCGGATCGAGCTTGGGCCGTGAGGTCCACACCGTACTTCTTGAGCGATCGATATTGGCCCTCGGCATTCTCGTCCGTAACGCGGTGCGGACCGCGCACAATCTGGACAGCACTGCGAATCGCCTTCGGAGTCGCTCCTGCCGCCCCGAGAATGGGGGCCGTGGTGGACGCGTGCTTCTCGGAAAGCGAGATCAGGAGATGTTCCGTGGTTACGAAGGCATCGCCCATGTTCGTGGCGTGGCGTTCGGCAGCGTCGAAAACCGCTTCAAGTTCCCGGCTCGGCCGGGGTGACGCGCCGGATTGGCGCGGAAGACGGCGAAGGCGGTTAGCGAGGTTCGCCTCGAGCTGGGGCAGGTCCACACCCACCTTCTGGAGCACGGCGCCGGCTATTCCATCCTCTTGCTGTAGCATGGCGCGGGCCAGATGCACATCTTCGGCGGCAGGATTTCCTGCTCGTCGGGCGTCAACGAGCGCATCACCCAGAGCCTGCCGCGCCAGGGCCGACAATCTATCGGTGGGAATCATTTGTAAACGGCCTTTCTGGTGTAGATTTGGGGCGGTTTCCTGTCTCCTGGCAGGTTTCGCCACCCAGGTAATATGCAAGGCGAATGCCAAGAATCTCCCCTCGAGTCTGCCGCTGCGGCATAACTGGCCGGTTCAAATGCTGCCGGAGAGGCGAACTGACGACGAGACTGAGAGGCGAGCTGGGGACGCACTGAACGGCGGATTGCGCGGAGGCCTACCGAGTCAAGTCTTGCCGCACCGGAGCCGGGGGGACTAGTCTGCGCATCGTCAAACGTCGCAGGAGAATTCGCACGAGGTGAGAAGCCAGACACGAGGGTGAGACGCCAGAGGCAATCTCCGGAGCAACCACTTTCGAGGATCCGAGGAACATAATGGCTGAAGGCAAGACGAGCGGCTCCGGTTTTCAACCGTATATCCCGGCGTCTCAATCGCTGCCGGAAATCACTGTTAAGGCTCTGATACTCGGTGTACTCCTGTCCGCCGTTCTGGCGGGTGCGAATGCGTACCTCGGTCTCAAGGTGGGGCTGACAGTCTCGGCCTCGATCCCGGCCGCGGTGATTTCGATGGCGATCCTGCGGGCGTTCCGCACACACAACATTCTCGAGAACAACATCGTTCAGACAGCTGCCTCGGCCGGGGAGTCGCTAGCCGCGGGCGTGATCTTCACCCTCCCGGCGCTCATTCTGCTGGGCTTCTGGAATGGGTTTCCATTCCTTCCAACGATGGGCATCGCGATGTGCGGAGGCGTGTTGGGTGTCCTGTTCACCGTACCACTCCGCCGCGCACTCATCATCGAGGCGGACCTCCGCTTTCCGGAGGGGCTGGCCACCGCCGAGGTCTTGAAAGCCGGTGCCACCGGAGGGGCGGGGGCTCGACTCGTAGCTGCAGGAGGAATCGCGGCCGCTTTGCTGAAGCTCGCTCAGTCCGGTTTCAAGGTGGCGAGCGGATCCGTCCACGGAAGCCTGTCGGCAGGGCGCTCCGTGTTCGGAATGGGTAGCGACCTTTCACCTGCCCTCCTCGGAGTGGGGTACGTAGTGGGGCCGCGCGTGGGGTGCCTGATCCTGGCGGGGGGCGCTCTCTCCTGGTGGATCGGCATCCCTCTGTACATGTCCATGGCAGACACCGCGACTCTGGCGGCCGTGGTGGGCGACGCTACGGGTTATGACGCGGCAAGCAGTGTGTGGAGCGCAAAGATCCGCTACATGGGGGTTGGAGCGATGGTCGTGGGAGGGGTGTGGGCCCTCGTCTCACTATTGGGGCACGTTCGAGCCGGCATCCAGGCGTCCATCGAAGCCGTTCGCCGAGCCCGCGAGGGGACGGAGACCGCGGCCAGGACTGAGCAGGACATGCCGATCCATTTCGTGGCTATAGGGACGGCGGCCCTCGCGATACCGACTTTCTTTGTATTCATGATGGTCGTGGATCGCACGTCTCTCGGGATCGACACCGGCCTCTATCTGGGAGTCGTGGTCGTCGGCGTGATCTTTGCGGTGACCGCGGGGTTCCTCTTTGCGTCGGTGGCGGGTTACATGGCGGGCTTGGTAGGATCGTCCAACAACCCGATCTCAGGGGTCACCATAGCCACGATCCTGGCGATCTCACTGATCCTCTATCTGGTCCTAGGCACGCAGATCGAGTTCACAGTGGGTGCGGGGCAGGCCGTTACGGCGGCAGGAACGGCGATCCTTGTGGGAGCTGTGGTAGCATGCGCCGCGGCGATCGCCGGGGACAACATGCAGGACCTGAAGGCGGGACGCATCGTGGGGGCCACGCCGAAAAAGCAGCAAGTGATGCAGGTTGTGGGTGTGTTAGCCGCGGCACTAGCCATCGCCCCTATCCTAGGACTGTTGTTCGAGGCATACGGTCTTGGCGGAGTCTTCCCAAGAGAGGGAATGAACCCTGAGGAGATGCTTGCGGCTCCTCAGGCCAGTCTCATGTCGTCGGTCGCCCAGGGAGTTTTCGAACGCGACCTACCGTGGGGACTCATCGGGATAGGTGCGGTTATCGCCGCCGTGGTTATCGCGGCGGACCAGTGGCTACAGGCCAAGGGCTCGGATGTCCGCATCCCTGTGTTGGCCGTGGCCGTCGGCATCTATCTCCCGATGGAACTTGAGGTGCCCATCTTCGTCGGTGGTATGGTGGCTTGGTTGGTCGGTAGAGTGGTGCGGAACGCGGGTGGCGGAGCGGAGGGGGTAGAGTCGGCTACCCAGCGCGGTGTCCTGCTCTCCTCGGGGTTGATTACAGGTGAAGCATTGATTGGAATATTGCTCGCCATTCCGATTGCTCTCACGCAGAACCAAGATGTGCTGGTGGATCTGCTCCCGTTCAGTCTGGATGGGTTTGGTGGAATCGCAAATGCGCTCGGCGTCTTGGCGACGCTCGGCTTTTGCTACTGGCTCTACCGGACATCGTTGCGTTCGTCCACCAATAAAGCCGCCTGAACGCGGGGCAGGGACGGCGGGTAAGGACGTATGCCTGGGCGAGGGATCAAAGCCATTCTGAGAGGAGTGGTGGTGGCGGGAATCTTTGGCACGGCTGCGTGCGGAGGCGACTTGGTCCTTCCCGAACGTACATACGTTGACGTCATGGCACGGTTGAACGCAGCCCATTCGGCCTTGTTCAGGGACATCCAGAAGGATTCGGCTCGGACTGCTATTCTGGCAGAATTCGGCGTGAGCGAAGAAGACCTCCTGGAGTTCGCCCGTGTACACGGTGAGGACGTGCCCAGGATGCGGCGCCTCTGGCAGGCTATCAGATACGAAGTTGACCTCCTGGAAGGCGTTGCTCAGGTGGAGAGCCCTGACGCGGAAGGTGATCGTCGGTGAATCCACGCCTCGTCGTACCTGTCACATGAGGAGGATGGTCGTTTCCGTGGGGCGCGGGGTCCGCGAGTGCACCCTTCACGCGGGTCGCATCGGCGTGTTGACTTTGGCCGTATTCCGATCGCTCTCCCAGATTCGCTACTTCGCGAGGGAAACCGTGTCTCAGGGAAAGCGTATCGGAGTCGACGGCCTCCCTCTCGTCCTCCTCATGGGATTACTGTCGGGTGCCATCATGGCCCAACAGACGATGTACCAGCTTTCGGCCGGGTTACCTCGGGAGATTGTGGGGGGAGGTGTCGTGGCCGGGATGCTCACGGAGCTTGGACCTATCCTAACCGCCATCGTTCTCGCCGGGCGCGTGGGAGCCGGGATCGGGGCCGAGCTCGGTGCGATGAAGGTGACGAACCAGCTGGACGCCCTAATCACCTTGGGCCGTGATCCCATCGTCGAAATCGTGACCCCGCGAGTAGTGGCCGGAACGATCTTGCTGATTCCGCTCGTAATCCTCGCCAACGCAACGGGCATCTTCAGTGGCTACCTTACGTCGGTCATAATTCTGGGTCTCACGACGACTGAGTATGTCACAGGTGCCCAATCGTACTACCACCACCCAGCATTGATTTTCTCGCTTGGAAAGGCCACGGTGTTCGGTTTTACCATCACGCTCGTCGCATCCTATGTGGGGCTGAGGGCAGAAAGAGGAGCGAGCGGCGTTGGGCGCACGGCCACCCGCGCCGTGGTTGCCATCATCGTTACGGTCATGGTGTTGGACGCGGTTCTTGGCCCAGCGTATAAGGCGATCACGTGATCAATATTACTGGACTGCACAAAGCCCTTGGTGGGCGCCCGGTTCTCAAGGGGGTGGACCTCTCGGTCGAGGGTCCGGAGACGCTGGTCATAATGGGCCCCTCCGGAACCGGAAAGAGTGTGCTCCTGAAACACGTGGTGGGACTGATGGACCCGGACGAAGGAGACATCACGGTTGACGGCATCTCCGTGCCCAACGCAAACCGGAGGGAGATCGAACGGGTGCGGGAATCAGTCTCTTACGTCTTCCAGAATTCGGCACTCTTTGATTCGATGACTGTCCGGGGAAACCTCTGCATGGGTCTGCCCAAGGAGGAGACCCGGAGTGACGACATGACCGCATGCGAGGAGAAGGCACGCGCAGCGATCGAGCGGGTCAATCTGGAAATGGACGTGCTCGACCTGTATCCGGCGGAACTCTCCGGGGGAATGCAGCGACGGGTCGGGATTGCGAGGGCGATTATAGGCGACAGGCCGTACATCCTGTTCGACGAACCCACCACCGGCCTCGACCCCGTGAACACCCAGCGGATGGTTCGGCTGATCTCGGCCGTGAGTAGCCAGCTGAAGACCACAAGCATTGTAGTGACCCACGACGTTGCTTCGGCCTTCTTTCTTGCGGACCGCATCGCCCTGCTCATGAACGGCGTCATTCAGGCGGAGGGTGAGCCGGATGACCTTCGCCGGACCACTAACCCAATAGTTCGCCGTTTCCTCGACGCGGTACCGAACGGAGCGATGGCATGAGAGACCCGGGGCTACGCGATCAAGGTGTTGAACTCAAAGTAGGAGCGCTGGTGCTGGTCGGTGCGGTGGTTCTGGTGTGGGGCCTGTTCTGGATTTCGGGATCCTCCTTCCGTGGCCCGTCCATCACGGTTTGGGGCGTGACGGAAGACGCGGGTCAGATCACGACCGACTCCAGGGTATTCCTCCGCGGTGTAGATGTGGGCTCGGTGGAAGGTGTGACGTTGACCGCAACGGAAGTGATCGTGGAGATCAACATCTCGCCGGGAGTGGAACTCGGGAACGATACCCGTGGCACGATTCGGCCGGCCGGATTCCTGGGGCAACAGATGCTCGAGCTGTTGCCGGGTGCATCCACCGTCCCATTAAGCGATGGGGATACGCTCGCGGTCGGACGTAACCTCGACATCATGTCGGTTGCATCGAATCTGGGGGAGGACACGGAGGCGGTTTTGGGCCGAATCAGGGACATCCTGAGTGATGAGATGATATTGAACATCGGGGGCGTCACAGAAGGGTTCGCAAGAACTGCCGACGAACTGCAAGATCTGCTCTCCTCTCAACGCGCTTCGCTCCAAGCAATTCTGGCCAACGCGGACACTCTTTCTGGGAGGCTCGTGGAGCTGTCGGACTCGGAGGAGGCCAAGCGAACGCTGTCTCAAATCGAGACCCTGGCCACTAGCGCGGCGGCTGCGTCCGTCGAACTTCAGCGGACCAGCGAATCCCTTGCCTCCATCTTGGACGGTCTGGCCGCGGGCGAGGGTACACTTGGCAAGCTGCTCCAGGAGGACGGGCTACACGACGACCTGTTCGAAACGATGGGGAGCGTGCGCGCGGCAGGGGAGGAGCTGGCCCTGCTCATAAAGGACATCCGAGAGCGCCCCGAACGTTACCTCCAGGGTATCCGCGTCTCCGTTTTCTGACAGCGGGCCCGAACGTTACATCCCGGTCGGTACATCGAAGAAGGTGTGTTCCAAGCCGAAGCGTGCTCCCACTCTCGCGGCGAGCGCCTTAACTCCAAACGTCTCCGTCGCGTAGTGCCCCGCGAATATGACGTTGATCCCTAGCTCGTGGGCCTCGTGGTAGGTGTGGTGGTTTCCTTCCCCTGTCAGAAACGTGTCCGCCTCAGCATCGGCGGCTGCCTGTAGGAGCGACCCACCCCCTCCCGTGACCACGGCCAGCCGGGCAACGCTTCCCGGGCCTCCTGCGATTAGCGAGGGGCGGGGCCCGCAGACCGCCTCCACTCGGGCGATGAGTTCGGAGCGGCTAGAGGAGATCGACCCTACCAGACCAATCCCCTCGTTTCCGCTCCAGGATCCGAAGGACTCAGTCGCTTCCAGACCTAGCTCGGTGGCAAGCAACGCATTGTTCCCAATCTCCGGGTGTAGATCCAGGGGTAGATGCGCCGAATACAACCCGATCCCCGCTTTGATCAGGCGCCGGAGCCGTTCGTAGTACGGACCAGTGACGGGGGTGAGACCACCCCAGAAGAGTCCGTGATGGACGAGGAGCAGGTCACATTCGTGGTCGACTGCTTGGTCGATCGTGGCAATGCACGCATCCGTGGCGGCGCCGACTCTCCGCACGCGCCGACGCCCCTCAACCTGGAGTCCGTTCAGGGCATTCGGATAATCCGCTATCGCATCGACGTCCAGGAGCGCGTCCATCCACACCGCCACCTCTTCGGCGGTTGGTCCACCGGTCGGGCCGGTGCCGGTACCAGAGCCCTTGTCGGTCATTCCCACTCTATCGTAGCTGGCGGTTTCGAGGACACGTCGTACGTCACGCGGTTCACTCCCTCGACCTCATTGATGATCCGATTCGATATACGCCCCAGCACGTTCGCGGGGAATGGATACCAATCCGCGGTCATCCCATCCCTTGAGGTGACGGCTCGCAGGGCAACGACGTTCTCGTAGGTCCGCGCGTCCCCCATCACCCCCACCGATCGCACGGGGAGCAGAACGCTGAACGCCTGCCAGATCTCGTCATAGAGCTCCGCAGCCTGGATCTCTTCAATGTAGATCGCATCCACCTCTCGCAGTGTGTTCAGCTTGACGGAATCGACGTACCCAACAATACGGATCGCAAGGCCAGGCCCCGGGAAGGGGTGACGCCCGACGATCGCCTCGGGAAGTCCCAACTGACGCCCAACCGCTCGCACTTCGTCCTTGAACAGTTCCCGGAGCGGCTCCACAAGTTCAAATGGATGGTCCGGCCGCAGCCCCCCTACGTTGTGGTGGGATTTGATCGTGACCGACGGTCCCTTAACCGACACGCTCTCGATGACATCCGGGTATAGCGTCCCCTGGACGAGGAAACGGGCATCTCCATGACGCCCCGCTGCTTCCTCGAAGACATCGATGAATGTGTGGCCGATGATCCTTCTCTTCTCCTCGGGATCCTCGACGCCGGCCAGTCGCACTACGAAGAGGTCCGCCGCGTCTATGACCTCCAGACCGCAACTCAGATGCGTGCCGAAGGCGGCCTCGACCGAACCCCGTTCTCCCTTTCGGAGAAGACCCGTGTCGACGAAGATGCAGGTGAGTTGGTTTCCGATAGCCTTCTCGACCAGAGCTGCGGCTACCGAACTGTCTACGCCCCCGGACAGGCCGCAGATGACTCGCTCTTCGCCAACTTGTTCTCGGATAGCCTGAAGCTCGTTGTCGATGATATTGCCAGCTGTCCAGTTCTTATCGCAGCCGGCGACCCCAAAAAGAAAGTTCCTCAGGATCTCGGCGCCACGCTCGGTATGTGCCACCTCGGGGTGAAACTGGACGCCGTGGATCAGTCCGTCCCGTGAGCTAATCGCCGCAAGTGCTTGTCCTGAAGTTGCCGAGACTACAAACCCTGTTGGGGGGCTCGCCAAGGAGTCCCCGTGGCTCATCCAGGCGGGTGTCTCCTCCCCTGGTTCAAACCCTGCGAACAGGCCGCTTGGTTGGTCTACGCGGACGTTGGCTCGCCCGTATTCGCGGCTGTCACCACGCTTTACGGTGGCGCCTCGCAGGTGGCCTATCAGCTGCATCCCGTAGCAGATCCCCAGGATCGGCACACCGGAATCGAGAACACCCCGCGGGAACGCCGATGACTCCGATTCCGAAACGCTTTCCGGGCCACCCGAGAGGATGATCGCTTGTGGGTCATAACCCCGGATCCACTTTCCGTCCCGGTTCGCAGGGTGTATCTCGCAATACACTCCTTCCTCGCGGACACGGCGGGCGATGAGCTGTGTAAACTGAGACCCGAAGTCGAGGATTAGAGTGCGCTTCACGCCACGCGCCCACCCCCGCTAGCTGCCGACACCAGGCCATCCGCCGTGACATGCCGTTGGGTGCCAGAAGCAAGGTCGCGCACCAACACGTTGCCCGCCGCCGCCTCGTCGGGTCCGATGACCAGGGCTCGGGAGGCTCCCGCCTTATTCGCAGCCTTGAACTGCCTCCCCACGCCACGGGGACGAAGGTCGTAGAGCACCGCCCGCCCCGCCCGGCGCAAGCGTTGAGCGAGGCCCAGAGCTACCGAACGCTGTTCTTCGGTCACACAAACGATGTAGTCATCCACACGCCGATCCGCTGCCGGCCACAAACCTCGATCCGTGAGGAGCTCCGAGAGCACCACATCCCCCATCCCAAAGCCGAGTGCCGGCAGATCCACTCCACCAAGTGCACCCAATAGATCGTCGTACCTACCTCCTCCACAGACCGCTCGCAATTCGCCCTTGCGGTCCCAAATCTCGAACACTGTCCCGGTGTAGTAGGCGAGTCCCCGGACCAGAGACGCGTCGAAGCGAAGGTAGGCGCCGAAACCCGCAGCGTTCAGGTGGGAGAAGACTTTCTCCAGCCGACCCGAATACCTGTCGACGTCCGAATCGGGTACTAGTGTGGCCAGGTCGGACAGCGATCCTCCCGTGGCGGCTAGAAGGCGCTCGGCCGTCGGTGTATCGAGGCCCTGCTCCTCCAGCCGTCTCACCACCGAACCCTCGTGCTCTTTGTGAAGACGATCGAGCACGCCGAACACGGCCAGATGGATCTCCGCCGGGATTCCCATGCCCCCCAACACCGCCCCCATGAGGGAGCGATCCGAGATGCGCACCACGATGTCATCTTCCCCCAACCCGAGCGCTCGGAGCGCATCCAACCCGGCGGCGATTATTTCCGCATCGGCGAGGGGATCGGTCTCGCCTACGATGTCCATATTGAGTTGAAAGTGCTCTCGGAGCCGACCCCGCTGGGGGCGTTCATATCGGAACAGTTGCGGTATCGAGAACCACCGGACCGGCTTGGGCAGAGCCGCTGCTCGAGCGGCCAGCATCCGCGCAAAAGTGGGGGTCATCTCCGGACGCAGGGCGACGGCCCTCCCACCCTTGTCGGTGAAGTTGTAGAGCTGCCCTACTATCTCCGCTCCCGACTTGCGGGTGTAGAGCTCGAGGTTCTCCAAGGGCGGCCCATCATACTCGCTGAATCCGTAGGCCAACCCGACCCTTCGCCAAGCCGCGAAGATGTGCTGACGACGTACAAACTCCTCCGGTGGGAAGTCGCGGAAACCAGTGAGACCGCGTACCGCCTCCCTCACGCGGAGGCGCAGAACTCGTCGTAGGCGTTGGTTAGGTCAGTGGCTATGGCGTGTGCGGTCCGGCCCTCGATCTGATGCCGTTCCAGCATGAACTGGAGATCGCCATCCTGCACCAGTGCAATAGCCGGCGAGGAAGGACGCATTCCAGCGAAGTAGTCTCGGGCCCGCGCAGTCGCCTCGATATCCTGCCCCGCAAACACTGTGACGACGCGATCGGGCTGCACGGGGTGTTCCATCGCCATGGCAACGGCCGGGCGGGCGTTCCTCGCGGCGCACCCGCAAACGGAGTTCACCACAACCAGTGTGTTGCCATCCCCTTGAAGCGCGCTATCCACGTCCCCGGACGTTCTCAATTCCTGGACACCGAGTCGGGTGAGTTCATCTCTCATCGGCTGAACCAGTCTCGGATCATACGGCATTGTCAGATACCTCCTATGGTTTCACTCTGAAAAAGCGGTCAAATACCCGCCTGAATCTAACGCCCTCGGCCGCATGTGCATGGGGCGTCTCGTCCCCGGCGCTTCGGCCCCCAAAACGCGGCGCGCCTCCCCCACGGTATACACAGACCCCGTAACCAGTAGGGTACCCTTCCCCGCCATGTGCCTTCCAAAGGCTACGGCATCGCGAATCCGAGGCCTCGCAACACAAGCGGTATATCTTTGTCCAGTAACGTGTTGCGTCACGGACTCAACATCCCAGCCGCGTCCCTCGGGAGCCTCCGGCAGGGTGATTACGAGGGCTTCGCTGTCAAGCATCAACCGATTGAGGGCGGCCCGCCAATCCTTGTCATTCAACATGCCGACGACGGTGATGATAGGGTGTGGGGCTCCCACCTCCCGTAGTGAGTTACACAGGACGTTTATCGCTTCCGGGTTGTGCGCTATGTCGCACACCCACCACCCTCCGTCAGGGTCCCGATCAATCTCCATGCGGCCCGGCAGCCGTGTAGCGCGCAGCCCTGACCGGAGAGTGTCGTCGTCAAAACCGAACCCCGCCCTTTCGAGAGCCAGTACCGCCAGAGCCGCGTTGTTCGCTTGGTGACGGCCTGGCAACGGTGCGGCCAAAGCAAGTCCGGTCGGGCGCGCCCGCGAAGAATAAATGAACCGCGTACCGTGGCTGGTAACGGTGGCTTCCGTCACGGTGGCATCTTCGCCCACCCACGTCAGGGGCGCCCCCACGTCCTCCGCCGTCCGTTCAACAACCGCCCTCGCGTCGTTATCCTCAATGGCGGCCACGCATGCGGGTACACCCGACTTGAAAATGCCCGCCTTTTCCGCGGCTATCTCAGGCAAGGTGGCCCCAAGCAGGTCCGTATGATCCAAGCCGATCGACGTTATCAGGGTTACCACCGGGGTAACCGCGTTGGTCGCGTCGAGGCGTCCGCCAAGTCCGGTCTCCAGGATCGCCACTTCCACGCCCGCAGCCGCGAAGAGCTCGAGGGCAAGTGCCGTATTAGCCTCGAAATAGGTAGCATCCTCACACGAAGGACACCCGAGCACCCTTTCGGCAGCCGCTTGGAGATCCTCTTCCAGCGCCCAAGCCCCATCCACCTGGAAGCGCTCTCGCACATCGATCAGGTGCGGCGAAGTGAATAACCCCGTCCGCCGGCCACCTGACCGCACGACAGACTCCGTGATCGCCGAAGTCGAGCCCTTCCCGTTGGTGCCTGCGATGTGGATGACATCAAGATCCCGGTCGGGACGTTCTAGGTCCTCCAGAATGGCTTGGATGCGTTCAAGACCCCAGACACTCGTCGTCATGGGACGCGAAGTCAGCAATTCGCTGAGCGGTCCCCCTGCTTCCTTCACCTTCTCTCAACCGGTCTCTTCCAACGGCTGCGAGTCCATATGGTTAAGGAGACCCGCCAACTCGCGGCGTAACCTGCACCGGGAAACGATCCTGTCCACCATACCGTGTTCCTCCAGGAACTCGGAGGTCTGGAATCCCTTGGGGAGATCTTGGCGGATTGTCTCGCGGATCACCCGTGGTCCGGCAAAGCCTATCAGAGCCCCCGGCTCCGCCAGTATGACATCGCCCAACATGGCGTAGGAGGCGGTCACTCCTCCTGTGGTGGGGTTGGTGAGAACGCTGATGTATGGGACAGCGACATCGGAAAGCCGTTCCAAAGCGACGGCCGTCTTGGCCATTTGCATCAGCGACAGGATCCCCTCCTGCATGCGCGCCCCACCCGAAGCACTCACGATGATCAATGGAATTCGATCACGATACGAACGGTCGGCCAGGCGCCTGATCTTCTCCCCGACGACCGAACCCATCGACCCCCCGATGAACCGGAAGTCCATTATTCCAAGGCAGACGCTACGACCCTTGATCTTTCCTCTCCCAGAGTACATCGCATCATGCGGTCCCGCCTTGTTTTCGGCGGCAGTCACCCTGTCCTTGTACGGTCGCGAATCCACAAACGCCAACGGATCCTTGGAGCGTAACCCTCCATCCAGCACTTCTTCGAACCGCTCCTCGTCCAACAGGATCCGCTCGTACGATTGTGCAGTGATGCGAAAGTGGTAGCCGCAGTGAAAGCAAACGTGCTGGGTCTGCTCCAGGCGTCCGCTATACAGCGCCTCGCCGCAGCCACCACACTTGTCCCACATGTGGCTGGGTACATCTCGTTTATGCGCAACTAGTTTGCGTTTGGGTTTCTTGAACCAGGACATTCTGGGCTCCGTAAAGGCCCTCCGGGGGTTCCGATCGGTCCTCAGCGCTCGTAGGCGACCCGCTGAGTTATCCCGAAGAGGATGAAGAGAATCAGCAAGAAGCTCCCCCCGTAGCTCAATAAGGGCAAGGGGAGTCCGGTTATGGGCATCACGCCGGCCGCCATTCCCACGTTCACAATCAGGTGCACCAGGAGGAGGGCAAAGAGGGAGAAGGCCAGGTGAGCTCCGAATTCGTCCGGCGTCAGTGTGGCCGCACGCAGGATCCTCATCAACAGGAGACCACACAGAGTCAGGATCGCGCAGATGCCGAGGAATCCCAACTCCTCGCCGACCACCGAGATGATGAAGTCAGTATGCCGCTCGGGGACAAACGCAAGGCGCTTCTGTAGACCTTCGCCGAGGCCGTTCCCCAAGAGGCCCCCATTTCCTATGGCGACCTTGGACTGAATCAGGTTCCAACCAGCACCTCTCGGATCCATCCCCGGATCCAAGAACACGAGGATTCGCTTCTGTTGGTAATCCGCCAGCGAATTCCAAACAAGTTGCGTCACGGCGCCTCCGAAGGCGTTGGCCGCCAGCACACTCGCGCCGAGGAGAAAGGGTGGCCGCATGTAGATGACGCACCCGATGATGAGTACAAACCACACCCCCCAAGGAAGGACACTAAAGCCCAGGATGAAGCTCACCATGGGGCTGGCCAAGAAGAGAAGGAGCATGGGCGGTACTCCTGCCCAGAACATCGCAGCGAAAAGTATGACACCGAAGGGGAGAGCGCTTCCGATATCCGGCTGCAGAAGAATCAGACCAGTCGGCAACATCACCACCAAGACGGCGTGTGCGAGCCTCTGCAAGGCAGCCGGAGGTTCTGTACCCGCTACCATCACACGCGCCAACATCAAGATCGTTCCTAACTTCGCGACCTCTGCCGGCTGCAACCGCCCGACGCCGAGATCCAGCCATCCACCGTTGGGTCCGGTACCAATAAACAGGACCAGGACGAGGAGCAACATCGACATCCCATACACCCATGGGGCCACCCACTCGTAGAAACCGATTGGCAGGCGCGTCGCAATCAAGAACGCAATCATCGAGATGACGAACCACCCGATCTGCACGACCCAAAGATCTGAGGTCGAAGTAGGTACCTCTAGCTGGCCCGCCGAGTAGATGAACACGATTCCCACAGCTACGAGGAGCAGCATCATCCCCAAGAGGACGCGGTCCCCGATCCCCGTGATTGACACTCGGCCCTCCACCCTACCCTCCTTCGACAGCTACGGTGGGAAGCGATCCGAGATTGAGGTTCTCCAGATGGCGGCGAACTATGCCGGCGGCGTAGGGAACAGCGAGCGAGGGTTGACCATCGGGATGTCCCTGTTCGACAATCGATGCGATCACGATCTTCGGGTCCTGAGCGGGAGCAAACCCCACAAACCATGAGTGCGGAGCCCCATGTGGGTTCTGAGCAGTCCCCGTCTTGCCCGCCAACTCCCACTCTCGAAGTCGATAACCGTACGCCGTGCCCCCCGGTTCATTAACGACGCTTGCCAGAGCCTGTATCAGGTATTCTCGCTCCGTGTCCGACAAAGCCAGGCTCCAATCCACCCGTCGTTCGTTGAGCACTTCATCCTTAAGCAGGTGTGGCTGGACCGGGGCCTCCCCAGTCGCGATCGCCGCGTAGAATTGCGCCATCGATAGCAACGTCTGTTGGTTTTCACCCTGGCCGATGGAGAGGTTCCATACCACCGATTCAGTCCACCCCCCAGGTCCGTATCTCTCTTCGTACCATTCACGCGACGCCGGGAAGGTGCCAGAACGCTCATACGGCAGGTCCAATCCGGTGGGTCTGGTGGCGAAGCGAAGTTCGCTGACTCCACCGAGCAGGCCATCCAATCCGATACCCTGCCCTCCCTGGTAAAACCAGACATTGCACGAGTGTTTGAGAGCGCCGAATAGGTCGAGAGACCCATGCCCGGATGTGTTCCAGCAACGGAAAAACCGCGTGCCATACTGGAGACCACCGACACACGGATGGTTGTGGACGGTGTTGAGGTCCATGTCACCCCTGCCAAGTCCGACCGTTGCAACGACCGGCTTCCAAGTGGATCCCGGTGGATACGCGGCTGCCGTAACCCGATTGAGGAGAGGGATGCCAGGGTCGTCTCGATGCTGGTTCCAAAGATCCAACGGGATGCCACCGGTGAAGTCGTTGGGGTCGAAGGACGGGTGACTGTAAAGTACCAGGACCTCACCGGTCTGAGGATCAATCCCTACGACGCCCCCGCGCATCTCCGCGGGGAACGACTCCGCAGCCAAATCCTGCAGTTCGAGATCGATGCCAAGTTGAATGTCTTGCCCCGGCAGCGGAGGTTGCCCCAAACCGGTGGAAAGTTCGCGCACCAGCGAGCCGAGTGCGTTGACTTCTACGTGACGGAATCCATCGCGTCCCGCCAACACGTGTTCGTACTGCGCTTCAATACCGCGACTGCCGATGACCTGTCCACGCTCGTACCCGGCAAACTCCGGCCTCTCCAGCTCCTCTGGAGAGATCTCCCGCAGGTAACCAATAATGTGGCCGACGTTCGCCCCTCTCGTATAGAGGCGAGCCGGACGTGGTTCGGCAACGACACGAGGGAACTGCGGACTGCGCTCCTCAATATACGCAACCTTCTCGAACTCGACGTGCGTGGCCACCGTAATCGGTTCAAAAGGGCGCGACCTCCACTCGGTCATTAGCGCCTCTTTTCGCTCGTCGGACATGTCCAGCACCGGCGCCAAGACGTCCAGGTGCTGCTGCACCTCGTCTTCGCTCTGGGACACGATCGATAGGGCGTACTGCGATGCGTTGCCTGCAATTACCCGCCCATGGCGGTCGGATACAGTTCCGCGCGGGGCGGGAATCGAGATTAATCGAGTGCTGTTCTCTCTGGAGCGGAGAGCGTATCGCTCGTGTTGGAGTATCTGAATCCGAAAATAGACAACGACAATCGCAAGAAGGACGACCCAGGTGCCGACCTTGGCCACCAGACTCCGGCTTTGTCGAAAGCGGAATCCAGCACCGTAGCCTTCCAACCCTCGCTGTTGGTTCGCCTCCCGCATCGCCTACCTACTGCTGCCTCCAGTTCGGATCAATGGTGCACGTAACCCACACTAACAGGGTGGTTGCAAACGCCGAGACCGGCGCGTGGAGAACGTACACGAGTGATGGTGCCGGGTCATCAGCCGCAGCGGTACGGCTCGCGTACAGAACCCAAAAGCATCCAACGTAGGCCAGAGTCATCAACATCGGCGAAACCCCCCAAAAGTGCGTCCGTACCCTAGCAACGATGGTACCTACTAGAGTGAAGGCCAGAACTGTCGGCCACAGCGAGACGAGAGACATCGAGCTCTCGAGCAAGCCTGCCCCAAAGCCGAGCGTCCCTGCCCACAGGGGTGCAAGGCGAAGTGACGAGAGGACGACGGCCGCCGCGATCAGGTCCGGCCCCATCGCAAAACTGGACCACACCGGGTGAAACGCGAAATGGGCCAGAAAAAAGAGTGCTGGAAGTGCCCAAGGACCAACCCTCACCGGAACGACTTTTCAACCTGATTCATCAATCTCTTGTGGAATACCACCGTCACCTACGGTCATTATCCGGATGTGTGCGACTCGAACCGTCTCCAGCCTAACCACCGGATCCACCAGGAATCGCTTCGTCCAAGGGTCGCCGGAGTCGAGAAGTTCCCGAACGTATCCGACTGGCACGCCCGGCGGGTAAATATCTGCTAGGCCCGTAGTTACGAGTAACGTCCCCTGCTCCAAGTCACCCTGCGAAAGAACGTAATCCACCACGAGCCGCGGCTCCTGCCCGGCCTCCGTGTAGGCTCGCGCAATTCCTGAAATCGACCCATCTTCAGTTCGAACGCTTACACGGAATTCGGAGTGACTCCAGAACGTTCCCCGTGCGCCATCCCCGTGTCGGCTGCGGGCTACGCCGACGAGGCCACCCCATGTAAAAACGCCGGTCGGATATTGGATCTCGTCCAGCTCGGGTCCGTCGAGGAGGAACACGCTTGGGTTGCCGCGCTGCGGGCGCCCGGGATACACAGCAACGGCAACCAGCGAGTCCGTACCCGCTACTCTCAGGGAAAGGGCTTGCCGCAGCCCGTCGGCTTCCGCAGCCCGCGAGCGATACCAGGTGAGCTGTCGAGCGAGAGAATCCAAGCCCACCTGAAGCTCCTCGTTCTTACCTCGCAAACCAACATAGTCGGTCGCAGCGCGGTGAAGCTCCAGAGCCGGCCACAGAAGGGTCCCGCGTACGGCTGCTTCAATTTGTACTGTCTGTTGCCGAGTGAGCGAACTGGTGGCGACCGCGAGTACAATCAGAATGGCAAGGACAGTGATGTCGGACGGGCGCCGGCCAGGTCGTGGCCCATTGGGAAGGTCAGCGAAGCGCCGATTCACGTCGAGAGCATACCTCGGTACCGTTCAAGATCCTGTGCAATCATCCCGCAACCCCGCACCACGCAGGTGAGCGGTTCCTTGTCGAGGTGAATTGGGATTTGAAGATCCTCTTGAAGGAGGTTGTCCAAACCCTTGATCAGGGCCCCGCCTCCGGTCACCATGACACCCCGGTCCATAATATCCGCCGCAAGTTCAGGTGGCGTTCGTTCCAGCGCACGGCGGACGGCTGCTACAATGAGCTCTACCGGCCTCTTAAGGCACTCGCGGATTCTGGTGGAGCCGATCACGACCGTCTTCGGAATCCCTCTAATCAGATCCCGACCATTCACCTGAAGTTCGGCGTCCCCGTCCGTGCTGTGGACGGATCCGATCTGGATCTTGATACGCTCAGCCGTGGACTCCCCGATAAGGAGCCCATAATCGTCCCGGCAAAAATCCAGAATCGCCTGGTCGAGTTCGTCGCCACCCACCTTGATCGAAGTGTCCGCCACAGAACCGCTAAGCGCAATTACCGCGATCTCGCTCGTCCCGCCACCGATATCCAGCACCATGTTCCCCAAGGGCGTTTCCACCGGCAAACCTACCCCTACTGCCGCCGCCATGGGTTCCGACACCATGAAGACCTCTTTGGCGCCCGCTGCGTGCGCACTGGATCGCACCGCCCGACGTTCGAGCTCCGTGATCCCTGACGGTACTCCGACTACCACCACAGGCCTGATCTTTAGCATGCGTGACCTGAGGACCTCACGCAGGAAGTGCCGGATCATGAGCTCCGTCTCGTCAACGTATGCAATCACACCATCTTTGAGAGGCCGAACCGCCCGAATGCCCTCTGGAGTTCGACCCAGCATCCGCTTGGCTTCCATTCCTACCGCGGCCAGACGACCCGAGTCCCTCCAAACAGCAACGACGGAGGGCTCGTTCAACACTATGCCCTCTCGTTCAACATCAATCAGCGTGTTGGCGGTGCCGAGATCAAGTCCAATCCGGCGGCTCCCAAACAACCCGCCTCGTTTCCGCCACCTACCCAAGGTTCCACCTTTCCGATGAGTTTATCGTAGCAAACAACGTTGTAGGCAAACCTACTCCGACTCGTCGATTTCTGCAGGACTACCTTCTGCAGGGATGAGGAGCAAGGTCGCAAGTCGGTCTGGAGCAAAATAACTCGCAGCTTCAAGGCAATCGTCGGAATCCACGGCGTCGATTCGCGCCACCACCTCGTCCCGAGATTGGTATGCGTTGTTGTACAAACCTACCCCAGCGAGTCTGTTCATCCGGGTAACGGGCGATTCCAGAGCGATCACCAGCTGCCCCTTTAGTTGTCGTTTTGTGTCCGTCAACTCGGCCTCGTCCAACCCCTCGTCGGCCAAAGCTTTGAACTCTGCCAGCAGTCGATCCCGGGCCTCGGACGCAGTGGTCGGGCGAGTGCCAACGTAGGCGCCCAGGTGTCCGGCCTTCGGGAAAAAACCGTGGAAGCCGTAGACCGAATAAGCCAAGCCCCTTTCTTCCCGAATTGTGCGGAAGAGACGGGAATTCATGCCCTCCCCAAAAGCCGTCGCCGTAAGACGCAGTGGATAGCGGAGCGGGTGTTCGTAAGGGACGGATAGAGCACCAGTTACGATGTGAGCCTGATGCCCCCCGAACCGTTCCAGAGAAATGGATCCCTTATTCCCGGCAGGTGGGGCGGGAGTCGAGGCAAAGCCTTCGCCATCGCCCCGGGGAAGCAACTTCCCAAGCGATTCCAGCAAGGCTTCATGTTCGACAGCCCCGACCGCCACCACGCAGACGTTGCCAGGATGGTACGCCCTGCGGTGGACACCCGCCACCACGTCCACCGTGAGTTGCTCGATGGATTCCATGGTGCCGAGGACAGGCTCCCCGTAGGGGTGCCCCGCAAACATGAAGCGCGCATGCCTCTCGAAGGCGACCTCCTCCGGCTGATCCTCGGAAGCAGCGATCTCCTCCAAAATTACCTTTCGCTCGAGCTCGAAGTCGGCAGACGCGAGACGTGGGTTGAACACGAGATCGCACAGGAGGTCCAGCCCCGCGTCCAGGTCTTCCCGACACACCCGAGCCTGGAAGGCTGTCAACTCGTGCGACGTCCACGCATCCAGGGTTCCGCCCAACCGTGCCATATCCCAAGCGATTTCGTGCGCCGACCGCCGCTGTGTCCCTTTGAACGCCATGTGTTCCAAGAAATGGCTGGCACCCGCCTCAGCGGGCTCTTCATGCGCCCGCCCCTGACGGACCCAGAGCCCCACGGCCACCGACTGCAGGTGCTCCATGCGCTCGCTAATGACGATCGCACCGTTGGCCAGGGCCGTGCGGTGCACGCCCTGGTCGAGTGCTTCGGTGACGGTAACGGTCAAGACGTTACCGCTTAAGGATTTATCGGGATTCCGTGTCGGCGGCCAAGGCTGCTCGGCGAGAGAGCTTCATGCGGCCGCGATCATCGATCGAGAGCAGTTTCACGTCGACCTCGTCACCCTTCTTGAGGACATCTTCCGTCCGCGCCGTTCGGCCTTCTTCGAGCTCGGAGATGTGACACAGCCCCTCTACTCCGGGAATGATCTCCACGAAAGCACCGAAATCGGTGGTGTTCTTGACCGTGCCCCGGTAGATGCGGCCGACCTCCGGTTCACTCGTGATCGCCTCAATCATCTCCTTGGCACGTCCCGCTCCAGGCCCCGAAGGGGCGGCGATCGTGACCGTTCCCGTATCGTCGACGTTTATCTCCGTTCCGGTCTCTTCCTGGAGCATCCGGATCGTCTTCCCCTTGGGTCCAATAACCTCCCCGATCTTCGAGGGGTTGATGTGGACTGTGAGGATTCTCGGCGCGTGCGGTGACATGTCGTCGCGCGGGTCGCTCAGGGTACTCTTCATGCACTCCAGGATGTGCAAACGTGCGTCGCGGGCTCTCTCGAGTGCTTCTCGCAGAATCTCCACGCTTAGCCCGTCCACCTTGATGTCCATCTGCACGGCGGTGATCCCTTGCTCGGTACCCGCCACCTTGAAGTCCATGTCCCCAAGGGCATCCTCCACCCCGAGGATGTCCGTCAGGATGGCAACCTGCTCTCCATCCTTTATGAGTCCCATCGCGATCCCGGCACACGGTGCCCGCATCGGAACACCTGCGTCCATCAACGAGAGCGATCCTCCGCACACCGATGCCATGGAGCTGGAACCGTTGGATTCCAGGATCTCCGACACTACGCGAATCGTGTACGGGAAGTCATCGTACTCCGGAAGGAGTGGCTGGAGGGCTCGCTCGGCGAGTAGGCCATGCCCGGTCTCCCTGCGACTCGTACCGCGGAACATCCTGACCTCGCCGGTCGCAAACCCCGGGAAGTTGTAGTGCAGCATGAAGGATTTGGAAGCTTCCTGGCGCACGTCCAAGTTGTCGATGCGCTGCTCATCCTTCACAGTACCGAGGGTCGTCACCGCCAGGGCCTGGGTCTGCCCGCGAGTGAACAAGGCGGAGCCATGCGTTCGCGGCAGGAGCCCTACGTCGCAATCGATCTCGCGGATGTCATTGACGCCGCGACCATCGATCCTCGTACCATCCGCCAGGATCTGCGCCCGCATCGCCTTCTTCTCCAAGGCCCGGAGCGCAGACATGACATCACCCTGGCTATCCGGGTGGCTCTCCTCCAGATGCGCCACCAAATCGGCCACAATCTCTTTGAGGCGATCCTGCCGAGCGAGTTTGTCACCGATCGTCAGGGCTTCTTTCACCTTTCCAGCGCCAAGTTCCTCAACCTTGGCGACCACTTCCTCGTTTGGACCCACGGGTTCGTAGTCGAATATGGGTTGCGCACCGGCAGCTTCAACGAGCTCCATCTGGAAATCGATCAACTGGCCGATCGCTTCCTGTGCAACTTGCAAAGCTTCCAGGAATTCTTCTTCCGTAACTTCTAGACAAGCGCCCTCAACCATCACGATGGACTCGGCCGTGCCCGCCACGACGATCTCAAAATCGCACAGTTCGAGGTCATCGAAGGTGGGGTTCACAAGCCAATCGTCGCCCTGGCGCGCCACGCGGACGCCTGCCACGGGACCTCCCCAGGGGATCGGCGAAAGCATTAGGGCGGTGGACGCCCCCAGCATGCCGATTACATCCGCATCGTTCTCTTGGTCTGCCGAGATAACAAAGGCGACAACCTGCGTATCGTTACGATAATCGCTTGGGAAAAGCGGGCGCAGGGGACGATCGATCTGGCGCGCCGAAACAGTTTCTTTGTCTCCCGGCCGCGTCTCGCGCTTGATGAAACCGCCGGGGAACTTACCGGCTGCGTAGGTCTTCTCTCGATATTCTACCGTAAGGGGGAAAAATGGGAGGTGAGTGGGTTTCCGGTCCGCGGTGGCGGTGACCAAGAGGGCGGTGTCCGCATACTGGACGTAGACCGCTCCGTCGGCCTGGCGCGCCATCTTCCCCGTCTCCATGACGAGAGTCCTGCCATAAAATTCTTTTTCGATTCTAGCTGACATTTCTTTCTTTCTTTCTCAATGCTCTTCCCGGGGTCTTCTGTTGTCTCCCCAGGCCATTTGCTTCGTTCGTGTCTTTGATTTGTGTGATCCAGCCCTGGCTCTCAGCTGACCAACTCAGGGCGCCGTAAACTGGCGAGGGCTTCGGACAGGTGTCGCGGTCGCGACAGGGTTCGGTAGGGTGGGATATGGATCGCCCGGCCAACCTGGAACTGCGAGGTGTGAGGGTATAGATGCATAGCCGGGTTGGAAGGGCGCTATGCGCCGTACGATCAATGGCGGAGCCCCAACTCCTGAATCACAGACCTGTAGCGATCCAGATCCGTCCTCCGGAGATAGGCGAGTAGACGCCTCCGTCGTCCCACCATCTTCAGTAGTCCTCGCCTACTGTGGTGGTCCTTGGGATGGTCCCGGAAATGCGAAGTGAGTTCCTGGATACGCTCCGTAAGCAGCGCAATCTGCACAGCCGCGGAACCTTGGTCGTTTTCGCGGCGTGAGAACTTCTCGATGATGCTTTGTTTCCCGGCTTTATCCAATGGGTCGTCCGTCATCCCCGGTCGGGGAAGGTAGGTTTCTGCGGCCCACCCCGAGCCGTCTTTCGGTTTTCAGTGCGCAGAGCCCTGTCTGAGGCAGGACTCCAAACGCAGTTTCACTAGCACGTGATAATACGGGGTTATCGCCGATGTGTAAAGATTCGCTCGCGCGATGGTCAACCGAACGTTACGCGGTGGTGGTGACAGCCTTCGCTTTCTCCGGACGGTTGCGGTACTTCTCCCACAAACGGCGATGCTTGTTATCCATATCGGACGGCACGCCCTTGATGAACACGAACTCTACTTCCGTGGTGATCTCGAGGGGGTCGCCGTCGGTAATGATGAGGTTGCCGACCTTCCCGATCTCAAGCGACCCCAGCCGGTCACCGACGCCCAGGATCCGTGCCGGACCCAAGGTTACGGCCTCCAAAGCAGCATCCATGGGCAGTCCCCAAGACACCGAGTTCGCAGCCTCGTAAGGGAGCGTCCTGGAGTCCGACGAGTTGAAGGTGGCGAACGCTATCTCCACACCGGAATCGTGGAGTATCCCCGGCAATGTATTGGGGTCGTCGTAGGCAGCATCCTCGCCCCCCGGCAACCTCTGTACCGGACCCAGGATCACCGGGATCTCCTTCTCGGCCAACATACCTGCGATCTCGCGGGCCCCGGTACCACCGGCGATGACCAAGTCCAGATTCCACTTCTCTGCAAAGTCCACCGCTGACTCAATCTCGCGCTTTCCGTTCGCCCGCACGATTACCCTGAGACCGCCGTCCAAGACGCGCGAGAGGTGTTCGAGTTGGATGTTCCGCTCGACGCGGGACGAGCCCGACGCAACAGCTTGGGCGTAGTGAGCCGCCGCCACAAACCACTCGTCCAGCTCGGCCACCTGCTCGTCGAAACGATTCTGAGCCTGGCGGAACGACCGCGAACCCCCACCCCCTCCGAACCGGCCCCGACCGGCACTCAGGGTTGGCCAAGAAATCACCATCGCCGCCGTCTTCTCAATCTCCATCTCCTCGACGGTCCAGCCGTCGAGGTGTATCAGCGTGGCTTGGCCTTGGATGCCGGCTCCACCGCCCCCGAATCTGCCGCCGCTACCCGGCGCAGCCATGGTGTGGGTAATCCCGTTGGCCCTCGCCACGGGAATGTGTTCACTGGCAGGATGAATCGCCGTATGCGCGTTGAGGTGTGGATTCCACCGACCTAACTCGCCGCTGTCATTGGTGACGGGGACAGCTCCGATTTCGGTGAGTCCGAGTTGGCTGAAGGCATCGATCATCCCCGGGTATACGTGCTTGCCGGTCCCGTCGATCACCTCCGCGCCCTGCGGAATGTCCACGTCCTGACCCACCGCAATGATAACGCCCTGGCGCAACACGATCGTGGCGTTCTCCAAAGTACCATTACCCACCGTGTGGATCGTTGCACCGCTCACGGCATACGTGTCGGCATCCATCTGTACAGGCGCTTCCTGCGCGGCCAGCACCCCACCGACACACAGGGACGACACTGACAGTGCCAAAGTACAGACCTGAATACTCCTACGCGCACTAACGAATCTGATCATCGTCCACCTCCGGACCGGGAATCACCTTCCGGCTCTGCTTCGCCAAGTAGCTCTCGCAGCTGTTGTTTTTCCGTTTCCATCTCTTCACGCATGGCAAGGTCCGCCTGGATATCAAATACCACTTCACCATCGATGTACGTGGTTTGAACCTTCGCATAAGACGATAGAGGATAGTTCTCCCAAAGAACTATATCGGCGTCCTTGCCCGCCTCGAGCGAGCCCACGCGATCTGCAATCATCAACTGCAATGCAGGATTGATCGTTACGGTAGCGAGGGCTTCGTCTTCGCTCATACCGCCCCATTTCATGGTCTTGGCCGCCTCCTGGTTCAGGTGACGACCCTCTTCGGCGCTATCCGAATTGATTGACACGAGCACACCGCGCTGGGCCATGATAGCTGCATTGTAGGGGATCGCCTCATAAGCCTCGACCTTGTAGGCCCACCAGTCCGAGAATGTTGACGCGTGCGCTCCATGCTCCGCCATCTCGTCCGCCACGCGATAACCCTCCAGGACATGTTGGAAAGTGTGGATCCTGAACCCAAACTCCTCGGCAACTCTCATCAGTTGGAGGATTTCATCGGCTCGGTAGCTGTGGGCGTGGACCAAAATGGTTCCCTCCATGACCTCCACGAGCGGATCCATGGTAAGGTTTCGGCGGGGAGCAATCGCACTATTGTCGCCGGTCGCAACCCGCTCATTGTACGTATCCCACTCTGCCTTGTACGCGGTGGCCTCAATGAAGGCTTGGCGTATGACGTCTATCACTCCCATTCGTGTGGCTGGGTAACGTGCCTCTTGACCCGGACCGGTGGGGCTTCCGGCGCGTTTCGGGTTCTCGCCAAGGGCGAACTTGATCGTTGGCACGGCACCCTGTAGCAAAAGGCCTTCCGCGTCCTGCCCCCAACGGTGTTTAATAACTGCGTTCTGTCCCCCGATAGGGTTCGCACTCCCGTGCATTACGTGGGACGTGGTGGTTCCGCCGGCTGCTTCCCTGTAGATGGCGATGTCCGTCGGGTCAATCACGTCGTGTATCGAAACCATCGACGATACCGAGACGGATCCTTCATTGATCGCGTCTGCCGCAATGTGGGAATGTGCGTCCACAATGCCGGGGGTCACGAACTTACCCGTGCCGTCGATTACGACTGCACCCGCGGGGACCTGGACTTCGGACGATGGCCCGACGGCAAGTATGCGGCCATCCTGCCAAAGAACCGCTCCGTCCTCGATACGTCCGGCATCCGCCGCACTCAGGACCGTGGCCCCGCGAATGATGTGCGGCTGCTCCTGAGCCGTTCCATCATCTACGGTAACCCCCAGGAACACCGAGGCCACACCCAGAATGCCGAACCGCAAACCGAAATACTTTCTGATCTTCATCGTGCGCCCCTTTCTGCGCCCGAGTTGCCGCCTGGCTGGCGAACACCGTAGAAATCCATTTCAAATTGACCATCGGCGACCAAGGTGCCCTCGATCCTCTCCTCCATGGCTGTGCCCATGAATACGATATCTATCTCTACGCCGGGGGCGGGTTGACCGGTTGCCGTGAAAGAGAACTCGTTGCCAGCAACGGTGCCCGAGACTATCTGCATGTCCCCTCGTTCCGACCGGAGGACTCCCGATACGGCACCGTCTTCACCCACGGCAAGCTCCGCCAGGATCTCCTCCGAGTCATTGTTAGTCGAAATGAGCCATGAACCGTTGAGATCGACGGCCGGAGGTTCGCCACCTGCCTCGTCGGCGGAGCCCGAAGACTCGGACACGTCAAACTTGCGACCATCCACGAAGACCATGCGTAACTCCGTGTCCTCCGCGAAGATGGGACCATCTGTGACCACCAGGTTGGCTATCTTGCCAGCCTCCACTGAGCCGAGCACCGCGTCGACCCCGAAGATGCGAGCCGGTGCCAGCGTAAGACCGCGAACCGCCGCCTCTTCCGAAAGGCCATTGTCGATCGCCTTGCGGACGTTATCGATGACGCTGCCAGGTCCCGAGAGACCTCCGCTGTAGAAGGCCCAAGTGGCTCCTGCCTCTTCCAACCGGGCCGGGGTGGTCGGCGCCCAAGCGCGTCGACGCATTGATGAAAGAGGTTCTTCAGCTTCAGGATCGACATCTCGGCCTCGGCTGGGCCAGTCTAGGTCCACCAGAACGGGCACTCTGGAGGCTGCGATTTCGTCTGCCAACGCGTATGCATCGTGGCCACCGGCGATCACAACACGCGCTCCCGTGTCTCGGCCAAGTTTGATCGAACGGCGGATCTGGCGTGCCTCATTGGCTGGCGTAACGGTCGGCCACCCTCCCGCGATCGCATCCATTACCGGGCCCAGAGCCCGATCATATTTCGGACGTGGTTGGCCGGCCGGATCAGCATTGTAGGCCGCGGCGTAGGCGTCGTGGTGCCGCGCGTCCATGAAGAGCTGCCGAACATAGGCAATCACGCCCATCAACGATCCTGGGAAACTCCGGAAACCTCCGGCACCACTCATGGTGATGCGGAGGGCGGCCGGGGTTTTGACTACCATTTCGCGGGCCTCGTTCCCGGCAAGGTTGATGACTGCTCCCTGCCCGGTGACGATCCCATCCTCCGGTGCAACAAGGGCATTCGTGAACCCCGCGTCCCGCCACGAGTCGATCGCCGCGGCTTCGGGATCCAGCAGGTCGGCGGCGTTGATCCAGGAACTCGTGGCGGGGCGATCCAAGGCACTAACTGTCCGGCCGCCAGCTCCGGGTCCATCATTCTCGGGAGCCGAACCAACCCCTACCTGCGAGAGGCCGTCAAACAATCCGGGATAGATGTACAGCCCCGTTACGTCGATTACCCAGGCATCGCCAGGCACCTGTACATCCGCCCCGACGGCTTCGATGAGGCCATTCGCGACCACGACTGTGGCATTCTCGATAACGCTGCCGCTTCCGGTCACCACAGTAGCCCCCTGGAGCGCAAAGAAGGGGGGCGGCATTGGCGTCTGGCTCGGCATATACTGGGCCACACTCGCATCAACAAGGCCCAACAGCCCCACGACCGCGAGTGCGGCACACCGCCCTAAACGGTGTCTCGTTCTAGCCATACAACAACTCCTCCGGGTACTGTGCGGGTTTGTGCCTACACAGCGCATGTTCGAAATGCGCAATTGCCTACGCTATACTCAGTTGCGGAGGGAGCAACGTCAACGGGGAGCAAGGTTCTTGAAGCTGGTCAAAAGCCGGAAACAGCAAGCGCATTGGCCTCCTGCGGATGGGTTCGTCGTAGTGGTCAAGGATGACTGCCCCACCTGCCGACTGGTCCCTGCGGCGCTGGAGGAGTTGCTGAAGCGGGGATTCTCCGTGTCGATCATCAGTCAGGATGATCCACGAGAGTCGTCCGTGGTCGGGACTGTACCAATCGCAGGATACCCGGACCGCGTGCAGGTCTGGGACGACTCCGCCCTGGAACGCTCGTACCAGCTCAACATCGAGACAGTCCCCACTCTCGTCCGGTTTGAAGACGGCAATGAGGTGGGGCGCGCCGTGGGATGGGTCAGAGACGAATGGAAAGCCCTTACCTCGGTTCCGGAGTTGGGGGAGGGGATGCCGGCTTCAAGGCCAGGGTGCGGTTCCCGTTCCGTGGCACCGGGAGTGCCGGAATATCTGCAAGCCCGTTTCGGAGAAACGGGGCTCTCATCGAGGCAGATGAAAACTGCGCCATACCAGGACTCCGCAGAGTTCTGTTTTGAGCGAGGGTGGACGGACGGGCTTCCCGTGGTACCGCCAACCGCCGAACGCGTCCTGAGGATGTTGAAGGGTACCGCACGCGACCCCGGCGAAGTGATCGGAGACATACCACCCGATTATGCGGCGTGTACGGTCGAAAAGGCCGCCATCAATGCCGTGTTGGCCGGGTGCAAACCGGAATACATGCCGGTGTTGTTAGCGGCCTTGGAAGCATCCCTCGACCCAGGCTTCACACTCCACGGGATCCTCTGCAGCACGTGCTTCAGCAGCCCCCTAATAGTGGTCAACGGGCCCGTTGCCCAGCGCATCGGGATGAACTGCGGCCTTAACGTCCTCGGTCAGGGAAACCGGGCCAATGCCACGATCGGACGCGCCCTCAATCTCATCGTTCGGAATGTGGGGGGAGGGCGTCCGGGCGAGATCGACCGGGCGACCTTCGGGGCGCCCAGCAAGTTCACCTTCTGTTTCGCGGAGGACGAGTCCGACCCCGAGTGGGAACCACTTTCCGTGGCCCGTGGCTTCGAACCCGGAGTTAGTACCGTAACGCTCTTCCAGGGCGAGGGTGTTCAAGGGGTGATGGATCAGAGATCGCGCACCCCGGAGGCCCTGACACGTTCCCTGGCAGCGAGTCTGTTGGCTGTCTGTCATCCCAAGATCTGCGAATGGGCGCGTGCGGTCTTGGTGCTTTCGCCTGAACACTATGCGGTTTACCGAGAAGCCGGCTGGGGGCGAAAACAGATAACCGAAGCACTCTTCGAAGCGACAACGAGGAAGGGGTCCGACGTCGTTGAGGGGGCCGGGGGCCTCGCTGAGGGCATACCCGCAGACTCCATCTCCTCCATCTTCGAGCGCGTCCCAAAATTCCCTCCCGAGGGGCTTACACTAGTGCGAGCGGGAGGACCGGCCGGCCTTTATTCCGCCATCCTTGCGGGTTGGCCGGGCAATCGCGACCACGACCAATCATTTCCAGTCTCCAAAGCCATCATTTCATGACACAAACAGCATACACCCTCCTCAATCCGACATCCGAATCGATCCCTACTGTTCGTCCGAGACGGGCACCCCCGGACGACCTCAATGGAAAGACGGTTGCACTTCACGGAATCGGGAAACCTCGTAGCGACGAGTTCCTTGACTACCTGAAGGAACATCTTGAGGCCAGAGGCATCACCACGATGCGGACGGACAAGCCTACCAACGCGCGCCTAGCCCCTGCCAGTGTACTCCAGCGGGTTGCGGAGGAGGCAGATGTTATCGTTCAGGCTCTAGCCGATTGAGGATCGTGCACGTCGTGCGGTCTGCACGACCTCAAGGATCTCGACGACCGGGGAGTTCCCGGGTGTTTCGTGGTTACCACGGAGTTCGAGGAGGCGGCGAATGTTCAGTCTCACTCTCTGGGTTTTGAGCCGGGTATCGTCTGGGTACCACATCCGATCCAACCGCTCACGGCCGCCGAGCTGAAATCCATGGCAGCGGATGCCGTCGACCCGATCCTATCCATGATTACGGGTTAGCCGGTTTCGTGGAGCGCCAGGTGAGTCCCGTATCGGGATTCGAGCTCGTGCCCAATTCTCCTGTGGCCGGGATGCGCGAGATCCGGGTCCCGCTCCGTGAGCTGAAGAGCATAAGTCCGCCCGGCTTCCAGTAGATCTTGGTCTCGGTCCAAGCGAGCGAAACGAAGCCCGACGGACCCGTGTTGTTCCGTCCCGAAGAGTTCCCCCTCGCCGCGCAGCCGGAGGTCTTCCTCCGCAAGCCGAAATCCGTCGTTGGTCGACGCAAAGATTCTCAAGCGATTGGAGGGCTTGGGCTGTGAGTGAAACGCCACGCAATACGATTGCTCCGCACCCCGTCCGACCCTGCCTCGAAGCTGGTGTAGCTGGGCCAGGCCGAAGCGTTCCGCATCCTCAATATACATCAGGGTGGCGTTGGGGACGTCTATCCCGACCTCAATCACCGTAGTGCTCACCAGAAGATTGGTCGCACCCTTGAGGAATCTCCGCATGGTCTCCTCCTTCTCGCGAGCAGACATGCGGCCGTGCAGCAAGCCCACGTCCATCTCTGGGAAACGTTTGCAGAGTTTCTCGTGCATGACCGTAGCTGCCCGCACCCGAAGCGTTTCGGACTCCTCTATGAGCGGGTACACGATGTAAGCCTGCCGCCCCTCCTGCATCTGTTCGCCCAGGAACTGAAGGGCTTTCTCTCGCGCACCGGGGCCCCGGACAGCCGTCCGCACCCGCCGTCGGCCCGGGGGAAGTTCATCGATGATGGACAGGTCGAGGTCGCCGTGCATCGCGAGGGCAAGGCTCCTGGGGATTGGCGTCGCGGACATCACGAGAACGTCGGGGGCTTCGCCACTCTCGCGGAGACGCTGCCGCTGTTCCACTCCGAAACGGTGCTGTTCGTCGATCACCACCATACTGAGCGATTTGAAGTTCACAGCATCCTGGATGAGGGCGTGAGTCCCCAGCACGAGCCGTGCCTCGCCACTTTCGATCCTTTCAAGCGCGTACTGCCTCGCTTTCCCCGTTACGGAGCCAGTGAGGAGCACGGGACGCACCTTGTCCACCCCGGAGAGCAGTTGCTTGAGCGTCCTGGTGTGTTGTTCGGCCAAGAGTTCTGTCGGTGCCATCAAAGCAGCTTGTTGGCCGGATTCGATCGCCCGGAGCATGGCGTATGCGGCGACCACCGTTTTCCCGCTCCCAACATCCCCCTGCAAGAGGCGGTGCATGGGCCAAGGCGAGGCCATGTCCTTTTCAACTTCAGCGCACACGCGACTCTGGGCTCCTGTGAGCCGGAATGGGAGGCCTGCCAAGAATGCTTTGGTTATTCTCGGGGCCACGGTATGAGCGTATCCCTTGACAGTGGAGCGCAATCGACTGCGGACGCGCGCATGGAGTAGCTGAAGGAAAAAAAGCTCTTCAAAGGCGAGTCTCCGCTGCGCACCGACGAATCCCTCCGTGTCTTCCGGACTGTGTAGGATCCTGAAGGCGGTGGCGAGCCCTGGCAGTTTGAGATCGCTCAACCAACGTGCCGGGAGAGGGTCGTCATCCCCAAGTTCGCCGAGCAGCGCATCCAGATTCAGCTTGACAACCGCTCTCACCTGCCGGTGGGTCAATCCCTGGGTGGCGGGATAGACGGGGAACACTTGCCCGGGTCTCATCCTGGCCGGCGCCAGAGAGGATCCATCGGATCCGCGCTGAAGGACGGTGTGTTCTCGGGGTTGCAGTTGGCGGCCGTGATAGAATCGGACCGGACCCGACGCGAGCAGAAGGTCGCGGCGTGAAATTGAGCGGTCAAGCCACGGTTTGCCGTACCACGCGCATTCGATGCGGCCGCTGTCGTCCTCGAGGATGGCGCGAAAAACTCTGAGTCTCCGCCGGGTCGGAACGACACCCTTCGAAATCACGCGGCCGATTATAGTCGCATCCTGCCCCACCGAAATGTCGCCGATACGGTCCACGGTCGTCGCGTCCTCGTACCTGTGGGGAAGGTGGTATAGAAGATCGCGTCCCGTGTGGACTCCAAGTCGCGAAAATTTTTCGGCTTTGGCCGGGCCGACGCCCTTGAGGTACTGGACAGACCCTCTGAGAAGTGATCGTGCGGGGCTCATGGAGCGCTCAAGGACCTGATGATCCCTTTAGAGTCGTACCGGGTCCGAGGATGCGGTCCACGTACCGATCCGGCGTGAAAACCTCAAGGTCGGCGGCGTTTTCCCCCATTCCCAGCAAACGTACGGGAATGCCAAGTTCTCGGACGATGGCAACGGCGGTGCCGGCGCGGGCGCTGGCGTCGAACTTCGCCAGGACCAGTCCGGTCAAATCCAAGATTTCCCCGAATTGGCGGGCCTGCTGCACCGCGTTCTGGCCGGAAGTGGAGTCGATGACCAGAAGACGCTCATGGGGGGCGCCGGTCGCACACTTGCCAAGCACTCGATCGATTTTCGCCAGCTCTCCCATTAGATCGGATTGCGTATGAAGCCGCCCAGCGGTGTCCACCACAACCCATCCCGCACCTCGAGCACGCGCCATGGCCACCGCATCGAATGCGACCGAGGCAGGGTCGGCGCCATACTGCCCTGCCGCAAATTCGACGCCCAACCGATTCGCCCAAATTTGGAGCTGTTCCTGAGCTCCCGCCCGAAACGTGTCTGCCGCGGCCAAGACGATTGATTCTCCGGCCATCTGTAGAGCGTAGGCCAGTCGAGCAGCGGTGGTTGTTTTCCCGGAGCCGTTGACGCCTGCCAGCAGAACGACACTTATTCCCGGACCCTGGCGGAGTCCCAAGGGGCCGACGCCTTCGTCCGCGACACCCTCCCTAGCAGAAGAGGGGGGGAGTTCCAAGGCGGACATGATGTCCTGCCGTAGCATCGAATGGACCTGTGCTTCGCGCATACTCCGCTTCCTGCGAATGGCCTTCTCCAAGCGGTCCACAAACTCAAACGTCATATCGACACCGAAATCCGCCTCAACGAGGAGTTCCTCGATCCGGGGGACTAGATCGGCTGTAAACTTGGTGGTCTTTCGGTCGCCGCCACGCCGCGCGAGACGAGTGATCCGATGCCAAAGTTTGGTTTTCGACACGGGGTTAACGGAGGCCGAGCCGGTGACGCCAGATCCACTCGGCACATAGGATCAGAGCCGCGAGGACGAAGGGCCATACCGGGCGAGGGGTCGCGGGCCGGGATGGAGAACGGACCAGATCCGCAGGGGCGATGTGAGCCGGCTCCGACACGGGGCGTGGCAAGAATTCACCCGGTTCGGGCGCGACCTCCAGGGGCCGCCGTATTTCGATCGGCCCGTCCGGACCCTGTGCGGTCACCACGGCCTCGTAACGACCGGCCTCCAGGGCGGGGCCGCGTACCTCTCCGGGGGCACTCGCACCCTCATTTCGCCACACCGTTCCCCCCTCATCGTCCAACAATTCGACCGTCACCTGGCCGACCCCCAGCGCGATCCGCCAAATCGGGACTTCGCCTGGCGCCGGTGTCCCCAAGAGGTACACGGGACGTGGGTCAACACCCTCCCCGAGCCACCCTGCCACCGCACTGAAGACACCTTCGTAAACGCGGCGAGGGGTACCGTCCCGGAGAGCCCAGCGCCATCCGTCGGAGGATGCGACGACTGCCCAACGGTGCGCTCCTGTCTCCCCAGCCGCCAAGAGGGGGCGCTCCTCTCCGCGGCGATTCCTCTGCACTTGAAGGACCGTCCAACGTCCCGGTGGATCCATGGTGTAGAGCCCCCGGACTGGTTGCAATGTGTTCAGTTCCAGCCCCTCCAGGAGCGGCGCGGCTGGGCTGGGGGGAGGGGATCCCGTGGGATACCAGTCGCCAGGAAGTGGTCCCGCTAGCCGGACACGAGCCCCGGGCACTTCACCCGGACCCTCGGCGAACACCAGTAGCCGCTGTTGGGTTCGCATGGCTGTCTCAAGCCATGCGGGGATCCCTCCTACATCCCCATGGACCACTAACATGCCTGCGCCGGCCACCGCATCCACGACGTGGCTGGCTTCGCGGACGGTTGGCCGAGCCCCGATCTCGAGAAAGCGCCCGTCCACGAGGTGCTGAAACCCAATCGCCCCTCCGAGCACGGTTCTATCCAGTATTGGCGCCAAGAACTTGAGTTCCCAATCGGCGACCAGGGAAACCATGACAGCAGCGCCGGCGGAGGCCGAGACCTCCACCCAAGCCACAACGCCGGCGTCGCTGGGCGGATCCAGAAGGCGAGCTTCATACCGAATCCAATCGGAGCCACTCTCCACATCCGGTGCGGGAAATGGTATGCTGGCTCGCCCCACGCGATCTGGATCGGGGCTCGGCAACCACTGTTCCGCTATGCGGCCCCCGTCAGTACGGATCTCTATGAGGACAGAGTCCGGTAGCCCTGCCGGGGGTCCCCCCGACACCAACTCGAGCGTGGCCCGCAGTGTATCCCCGGACCTCCCGCGGGATGGCAATTGCATGGCTGCCAACCCAACCCCGCTTTGTGGCTCTGACACCCTGAGCTCGCGGACGCCCAGACCGAGCTCGATGGCCAGCTCCAGGGCCGCTGCGCGGTCCGCGATCTCTCCGTCGGTCAAGAGCCAGACGCTATCCGCACCACCGAGATGGGCTGCCTCGAACGCCTCCCGGACCCGGCTGCGCCCGTGTTCCGGCCGGAGTCCAGCAAGGGAATCGGGGTGCATAGCCGCTGGAGCCTCGCCGAACAGGTAGACTCTGTCGGGAGCGAGGGCCCCCAAGACCACAAGGGCTGAATCGAAACGAGATCTGCCTCCGGTCCCGCTCCCTTCCACAGGGAGGGCCATGCTGGTAGAAAAGTCCAGGAGTGCCACGCCACGTGGGCGATCTATCGCAGAGTTGTCTTGGAATGTCGGCAGAAAAAGGCCGACGAACACGAGGAAGAGGACCACGGCACGCAGGATTCCGGGGCTCGCTCGTCCCTCCACCTTCTCCTCCCTAAACCCGTACGCCCAAAGGGTAATCGCGCTCGCGACGATAGCCGCGGCAATCCAGTACGCCGGGTTCAAGGGTTAGTCGTGCTGACCGCCTGAAGGGGGGGACGTGGCAGCGGTATACGTCTGAGCAAGGGCATCAAGCGGGCGGTCACCGCATCGAATGCGGGACGGTGCTCATCCGACACGGGCTCGATAGGCGGTAGATCAACCGTTAGCGGATTCACCTGCCTCCCATCCTGGAGGAACTCGTAATGGAGGTGAGGGGCCGTAGCGAGCCCCGTGGAACCCACATAACCGATCGTGGCTCCCTGTTCGACCTGCGCTCCAACCCTCACTCCAGAGGCTATCCCGCTTAGGTGAGCATAGCGGGTACGGATGTTGTTCATGTGAAGAATCTCAATCGCAGTCCCGTAGCTTCCCCAGGCTCCAGCGCGCGTGACGCGCCCTCTCCCCGTGGCAAGCACTGGCGTTCCCCGGGCGGCACCATAATCCACGCCCCGGTGCGGACGCACCCTCTGCAGAACGGGGTGAAATCGGCGCAGGTTGAAGGTACTTGTAACTCGGGCAATATCCAGGGGTGCGAGCAGGAAGAACGTACGTAGGGCCTCGCCACCTTCGTCATAGTACTCCACTCCTAAGGAATCCGGGAGGTTGAACCCAATGGCGTGCAGGAGGCGTTGCTCATTGAGGAACTCGGCGGCCAGCACTCTGGTACTGCGTCTGGTGCCATCCGGACGCACCTCTCTGGCGATGAGAACTCTGAAAGCATCGTGGGGGCGCAGATCGCGATAGAAGTCAATTTGCCAGGCGTATACCTGGGACAATTCATAGCCTACGTCGAATCCCCCGCCCGGGCCCAGCACATCGACGTCACCGAAGAGTTGGGCGTCGAAAAGGTTGTTCCGGATCCGTCCGGCCAAGAGCACCGTGTCCTCCACCACGGGAACGCTGTCCATACGGAACGCCCACTCTCCCGCGGGCGGCGGTCCTCGGTTGGCAAAGAATATCCTGTCGGGATCGAGTTCCACCGTTATTGCCGACGGTGGTTCGCCGTGGATCCGGGAAACAGTTACCTGCGTGCCGACTCGCAAACGCCTGGGGTCCTGCCAAGTACCGACCGCCTCGAAAACGTCGACGCCTAACGGACCAGACACACCCAATTCGTTGAACAGCTGGCCTAGCGTCTCGCCTCGCTGGAGCGTTCGAGTCTCGCTCAGGGAGTCAATCTGCGCCTCGGCAACCTCGTTTTGGTTTAAGCCCTCCCTTCCGGTTGAACCCTCAGTGCGTGGATCTACTCCTCTGCTCAGGATGACAGTCGCGAAGATACCCACCGCCAAAAACCCTGTTCCGGCGAGGGCTACCATCGACCATTGGGGACGTCTCAGTTGATCTGCCGCCGAATAAAGGTGGGAGTCTCCAAGTCCCCATACTCATCGATATTGCCGTTCCAACCACCGTTGTTGTAGGTACGGTCGGGGGGTGCAGCACGTTTCCCCCCTCCGGGACCACCTGCCATGCGCGGCCCCACATAGCTCGTTTCCGACACCCTTTCCGTCAGGCTTTCGGGTTCGATTCGATCGGGTTCGACGAACTCTTCGTCTTCCTCCTCGCTGTTCGACTCCTGGAACCCTGTTGCAATGACCGTGACCCTGATCTCGCCGGCCAACTTGGGGTCGTAAACGGTGCCGAAGATCATGTCAGCTTCCTCCCCGATGGCCTCGCGAACGGTAGAGTTGATCGTGGTGACGTCGTCGAGCGTCATGTCGTCGCCACCGCTGATGTTCACCAGGACCCCTTTTGCCCCGTAGACGGAGCAGTTGTCAAGCAGAGGGGAGCTAATCGCCTGTTGGGCCGCGCGCACGGAGCGATCATCGCCCTGTGATTCACCCATTCCCATGATGGCCGATCCACCCAAGGACATCACGGTTCGGACGTCTGCAAAGTCCACGTTCACGCTCCCGGTGACCGCGATGAGGTCCGTAATACCCTTCGCAGCATGCAAGAGGACGTTATCTGCTTCCTTCAGAGCGGCGTGGAACGAAGTGTTCCCTCCGACCACGGAAAGCAGTCGGTCGTTGGGGACCACGATTATCGTGTCGGCGCTGCGCTTCAGCTCCCTGATCCCCATCTCTGCGTGGCGGGTTCGTTTTGTACCCTCAAAGCTGAAGGGGCGCGTGACGATGGCTACGCACAGGGCACCCATTTCGCGAGCAACACGTGCAATTGCCGGCGACGCGCCCGTTCCGGTGCCACCACCCATGCCCGCAGCAATGAACACCATATCCGCCCCTTCGATCGCGCTCTGGATCTCAGCCTCGTTCTCGGCAATCGCCTGCCGTCCGATCTCAGGTTGCGCTCCCGCACCGAGCCCTCGAGTGAGCTGTCGTCCAATCTGTATCCGCGTAGGACACTTGGATTCCTGAAGAGCCTGCGCGTCGGTGTTCACCACAATGAATTCCACGCCTTCGAACTCTTCCTCGAGCATGCGGTCGATGGCGTTTCCGCCGCCGCCGCCCACCCCGATCACGCGCATTGCTGCGTTGCGAGTCAGGTCATCATCAATCTCAAACACCATTTCCGCCTCCTCATCATCCCCCGGTTGATCGCATATGAAAATGCGTTGCCGACATTGCCGGCCGATCTAAAAGAACTCCCTGAGCCAACCCCCAACCTTGGAAAAGGTTCTGGTAGCACTCTTTAGTGCCCCACTTTGAGCCCGCGACGCCCCGTACAGGACCACCCCTGCCACAGTGGAATAAGCTGGGGCGGCCAGCTGGTCCAACGCTCCGGCCAAGCCAAGGCCGGGAACTCCGATTCGGGTTTGCCGTCCAAAAACCTTGCGGGCAAGGACGTCCAGGTGTGGGACCTCGGCCCCGCCTCCAGTAAGCACTACGCCCGCGCTAATTCCATCCAGCACTCCCGCGCTCGCCATCTCTTGCTTGACCAACTCGAATATCTCGTCAAAACGCATCTCGATAATGTGGGCCAACAGTTGGCGATCGACTCGCCGCGAACCCCAATTTCCGGGTCCGGACACCTCGATCTCCTCCTTCTCCTCCACGTAAGAGTCGCACGCCGACCCGTGGTCCACCTTTAGCCGCGCCGCCTCCTCTTCGGGGACACCGAGACCTCTTGCAATATCTCGGGTAACCGAACCGCCACCCCATGGAAGCGTGGCAATGTGCGCGATCTTGCCGTCCAGATACACGAGAACGTCGGTAGTAGCGCCGCCGATCCGGAGTAGTGCGACCCCCGACCGTCGTTCGGCTTCTTCCAGAACCGACATCGAGGTGGCGAGCGGCGTCATAACCAACTCTTCGAGGCGATATCCCGCGCGGTCCACGACCTTGGAAAGATCCTGGCAAGTTGTACTGTCCCCGGTGACGATGAACATGTCGGCTTCAAGTCGAGTCGCGGACATGCCCAGAGGATCCTGGACACCCCTTCGACCGTCCAACGCGTAGTCCTGACACATCACGTGCAAGAGCTCGCGACCAGGTGGGACCGGTACCGCCCTGCCGACCTCCTGCGCCCGTTTGACATGGTGGGCCGCGACCTCGGGCCCCGATACCGGGGCGACCCCCGTGGATCTCTGAGTACGAAGGGATGGGGTCGGTACGGCAACATACACGGCCTCGATCTCGCGCTTGGCCATGACCTCCGCATCCCCAACCACGTCCCGTACCGAACGGGTCACCGCTTCGAGATTGATGATGGACCCGCGCTTCAAACCCTTGGATTTGGTCACTCCGATGCCCAATATTTCAAGCGGGTCCGACGTCTGCCGGCCAGGATGGAGAGCCGCTATGACAGCGCACGTCTTGGTCGAGCCGGTCACCACGCCCGCAAAGCACCGTGTCCCCTGCATCAGTCCTCCTCCCCTCTCCCCACTTTTTCCACTTCCTCCAGTGTGAAGACGACTTGCCGATAGTACCGGGCATCAGCTGTAACTACGGTACGGTCCGGGACCTGCCCGAGTGCTACAGACACCCGTTCCAACGCTCGAGCCGGGTTCGATTCCGGCAGCACCACCTGTGCAACCTTGCCCCCGGGACGCATCAGGAAGGTGAGACCACCGCCATCCGCAGGTTCCACCTCAGAGACAGTCGCAAGGAAGGAGGGATTCACGCGGGAAAGGACGTCCACCGCCGAAGCTATACGCTGTGCCGGTACAACATCGGATGGCCCGATGATGGGCAGATCGAAGAAAACTTCGGACGGGTTCAAGGGGAGCAGGTCGCCCTTGCCGTTCACGATCCGCAAGTCGGGAGTGGCGAGCAAGGCAACCGGAGTGTGTTCAACGACTTCAACGAGGACACCGGAAAATCCTTGGCGCAAGATCCTGGCACTGCGAATCATTTCGTGTAGTCGAAGGCGCTCCTCCAAGGGATAGAAATCGTCCCACACCGAGGCGGTTTCGGGGAGGTCAAGGTGCGCCAAGATCTCCGAGGGAGAGAGGAGCTCGGTTCCCGACACCTTCACGTCAGTGATGTGGAATTTCGGCATCGCCGCCATGAGGCGTGGCGCCCAAATCGGGGCTGCAAACCCGATCACACTCACAGCTGCCAAGATGACAACCTTCCGGGCACGACGCCGCGTCGGACGCGTCAGACCCTTCATGCTGCACCGACCCTGGCGAGGCGATCCGGTCCGAAACCCCAAAGCTGGATCTCCGGTTCGAGCGCAATGCCGAGGTCTTCCCCAGCCCGGTCCCTGGTCTCCTCCATGAGATTGAGGACATCGGTCGCCCTCGCCGTTCCCAGATTCACGATAAAGTTGGCATGATGGTCCGAGATCTGGGCGTCGCCCCTGCGAGCACCTCGCATTCCGACCGCGTCAACGACCTGCCACGCCGACATGTTCGCCGCTGGGTTCTTCCAGATCGATCCGACGGATGGGCGGTCGTAAACTTGATCGCGGACCTTCTTGGTACGGAACGACATGTGGGCTTTTCGCACCGCCACCGGATCACCTTCCGGCGCGCTGATGCGTGCTCGCACGAAAATCTGGTCGGCGGGGAGATCCAAGCGACGGTAAGAAGGCGAGACGTCGTCGGGGCCCAACCGCTCGACACGCCCAGAAGGGGTCATCGCCTCGGCCCACTCGACGCGGTCCCAGAGCCAGTCTTCACGGGAGCCCGCATTCATACGCAGCCCTCCGCCGAGGGTTCCGGGAACGGCCTCCAGGAAGAAAAGACCCATCCGCCCTGCCTTCCGAGCGGCGGCGGCAATAGCTGGGAGCCGCGCCCGAGCCCCGGCCTCAATCGCATTTGGAAGCAGTGTGATGTGGTCGAAGGCATCGCCGAGGATGGTGATGGCCTGCTGGGGTCCCGCATCGGAGATGAGCACATTGGCTCCGGTACCGAGCACGCGATAGCCGAACGGCTCGGCCGCGCAAAGGGTCGCGGCCAGCTCCGCCAAAGAGTTGGGCCGTGCGAGGTGGCGCGCAGGCCCACCGATGCGGTAGCGCGCGAGCGGCCCAAGTGCCACTCCTCGCTCCCAGTAGAACGTAGATTCCCTGGCCATCCCTTCATCATCCCGTCATCACGTCCTTCGTCCGCTGGCCGACGCTGGCCCGAGCAATCTCGGTGACATCGCCGGCACCCATGTAAACGAGTACGGACTCCCCACTGCCAGTTCGAACCGACGCGAGATTTGCAGCTGACTCTCGGTCGATCTTCTGTACAATGGGCCCGGCGGCCATTGTAATCAAGTCCTCAGTCACTCCCGGGATGGGTGTTTCGCGAGCCGGGTAGATCGGTAAGACCCACGCTTCGTCGGCCCCATTCGTTAGAGCCCGCCCGAACTCCTGCGCGAAGTCCCTCGTTCGGGTAAACAGATGAGGCTGAAATACGGCCCGCACGAGCGCATTGGGATGTGCCTGCCGTACCGCCGAAAGCGACGCAGATACCTCGGTCGGGTGGTGTGCATAGTCGTCGTAAACGGTGAGTTCCGACCACCTGCCCAATACTTCAAGGCGGCGTTCCACCCCGGCGAAGCGTGACAGACCCCGCGCCGCCGCCGCCGGGTCGGCCCCCAGCTTCAGAGCCGCAGCGAAGGCAGCTCCCGCGTTTAGCTGGTTATGGAACCCCGGGACTAACAATCGAAAATCGACTGTCCCGTCCAACCATGTAAGGCGGCACACATTCTCCGGCAAGCTCTCCACACGGCACCACGCCTCGGGAGAAGACCCGTAGCTGGTTTCAGATCCGAACGATGCCGCAAGCTCGCAGGCTCCTGGGTCGTCCGAACAGTAGATCAGCCCGTGTGTGGCTCGGCCGGCAAATTCCCGAAACGCGGCGGTCAGAGCCTCCGCAGACCCATATGTGTCCAGGTGTTCCGGTTCTAGCGAGCTGACGATTGCCACCGAAGGGTGAAGCGTGAGGAAAGAGCGATCGTATTCGTCGGCCTCCACCACTGCCGGTCCCCGGCCCAACCGTATGTGCCCTCCCCAGCGGGGTACGGCACCGCCGACCAGCACCATCGGGTCTAGCTTCGCCGCCTCAAGGGCATGCCCCAGCATCGCCGTGATGGTGGTCTTGCCGTGCGTTCCCGCCACGCCCACTAAACGCCGGCGTCGAAGGGCAGCACCGAGTGCCCTGGCCCGCCGCACGACCGGTACGCCCGCCTCTATCGCAGCTTGGATCTCCGGGGCGTGAGTGGGTACGGCCGAGCTCCGGATGACTAGGTCGGCGTCGGCCACGTGCGCCGGATCATGTCCCGCCGAGAGACGGATCCCGCGTGATGACAGATCCCCAAGTTCTTCGGGCGCGACGAGGTCACAGCCGCTGACCTCGTAACCCTCTTCTTTCAACAGCAGAGCCAGACCACGCATACCGGCGCCGCCGATCCCAACCAAGTGCAGCCGGGAACCTTTTTCCGCCAAGGGCGATCCGGCAACCAACCTCTCGGGTGCCGGTCTGGCCTGCACCGTCGGTCTGGCTTGCACTGTAGTCACACCGCCCCCTGTCTCTGTGCGAGCAGTGGCAGCATTGCCTCTGCAATGGAGAGGGCAGCCCGCGGCCGACCCCTGGCTTCCGCGGCGCGCGACATTTCGCCCAACCTGGTCTCGCCCGAAAGAATCTCATAACAGGTGGACCAAAGGTCGCCCGGTTTCAACTCTGCCTCCTCACACACGACCGCTGCTCCAACCTCTTGGAGGGCCGCAGCATTGGTGCGCTGGTGGTCCCCCGCTGCGGTTGGAAGGGGTACGAGGACCGCGGGGCGCCCCGCGGCGCACAGTTCCGCAAGCGACATGGCCCCCGAGCGACACAAGGCCAGAGTGACATGGCTGAGCTCCGAACCCAAGCCCTCTATGTAGGGCACCACGCTAACGTGAATTGGAAGGTCAAGGGTATCGACCTTGGCACTGATTTCGCCCGCGTGCGTCGGGCCAGCGATCCAGACTACGGAAATATTGTCCGACCCGGCCTGCGGGCCTTGACCAGAGAGCCATTCGAGATCGGCGAGGAACGCACGGTTGAGAGCCAGGGCTCCCTGACTCCCGCCGAAAACGAGGAGTGTCTTCCCCACCGGCCAGCCAAAGCCGAATCTCTTTCCGTTACGGCTCGGAGGATGAACCCCGAGCTCCACAGCCACGGGATTGCCCAGATTGAACACCTCGGTTGATCGACCTGTCTTCAACCTGTCGATGGCTTCTGGGTACCCCAGATGAATCTGATCGACACGGGGTGCGAATAACCGGGTCACCAGACCCGGCGCCGCGTTTTGTTCCTGAATGGCAATTGGTATCCTGCGGGCAACGGCGGCGGCCAAAGCTGGTCCCGATACGTATCCGCCAGTCCCCACAACCAGGTGCGGATCGAAATCGCGGAATGTTCTCCAGACGCCACCTACGACAGAGGGAGCGGTGGTCAACAGCCGCACGTTCCGCCACGGCCGCTGGCGGTATAGTGGCTGCAGCGGGAGCAGGCGATGGGGATGACGTGTTCTCGGCAGGACGGTCGCCTCGATCCCCCGTTCTCCTCCCAGAAATGTGCACTCGACCTCTGGCAAGAGACGCTGGAAGGCATCCGCGAGGTTGAGGGCGGGGTACAGATGCCCACCAGTTCCTCCACCCGCAAACAAGATCCGCTTCGCTGCCATCGCTCTAAGCTCTTCGTCGTCGGGCAATGTTGATCAGGATGCCTACGATTCCCAACGCAGTCACGAGCCCAGTTCCGCCCGCGCTGATGAAGGGAAGGCCGACTCCCGTGGTTGGGAGCAGTCCCATCGTGATGCCGATGTGTCCGAAGGCAGCGATTGCTACGATGCACGTCAACCCCTGAGCGAGCAGCCGCCCAAAAAGGTCGGGAGCGGCCCTGGCTATCCGTAAACCCAGGAGAGACCAGAGTAAGAAGAGGATAACAATCGTAGCTGCCCCCACGAAGCCCCATTCCTCCGCGATGATGGCAAAGATGAAGTCGTTCTGGGCCTCGGGGAGGTACGACAGCTTCTGCGTACTCCGACCGAATCCCGCTCCGAGGACTCCACCCGCGCCAATTGCGATCCGAGCCTGCTCCAGCTGATAACCGCTACCAGAAGTAACGTCGCCCGGTCGCAGAAAGGCGAGGATGCGTTCTAGTTGGTAGCCTTTGGTGAGAATCATCCACACGACTACGGGGATGAAGGACAGCAGAATGAGGCCGAAGTGTTGGAGTCGGGCACCCGCCCCAAACAGAACACACGCAATCACTGCGGTGGTGATGAGCATTGCCGACATGTGCGGTTCGGCTGCTATCAGGAGCAGTAGTGGTCCCAAGACAACCACAAAGGGGAGGAGGCCACGCTTGAATTGTCCCAAGCTGTTCTGTTTGCGAACTGCCAAATAAGCCGTCCAGCACACGACGGCTATCTTTGCGATTTCCGACGGCTGGAAGGTCAAAGGGCCAATCGTCAACCATCTCCGAGCACCATTTCGGGGAGGCGCAATCTCCGTCGTAAAGGGGAGTATCACCACTATCAGCAGCGCCGCGGAACCAAACAGGATGGGCCACGCCAACCGCTGGTAAAGGCGGTAATCCACGAAGGCGCCTGCCATGAGGGCAACGACTCCGGCTCCGGCCCGCGCGAGCTGACTCATCAAAACGTAGTTGGAGGGCAACCCGCTTTGCCGCACCGAAAAGGCACTGGCGGAGTACACAGAAATGAGCCCAAACGCGACCAGGAGGAATGTCGTCAAGAGCAGCATGTGTCTGACCCAGGCAGGCGAACCGGCCGCTTCTTGGACCCTGGACAGATCCCAGTCGAGTGCGGGCGAGAGAATCTGGGTCGTCATCAGAGGATCTCGTCACTCTCCGGGGCAGGATATTCCCCATGTGACTCGTGAACGCAGCGCACAAAGGTTCGCCCGCGCTCCTGGTAGTTCGGGAACATGTCGTAACTCGAACATGCGGGTGAAAGCAGAACCACATCCCCCGGCTCGGCGAGTCTCTTCGCCAACCGCGTTACTTGCGGGAGCCCACTGCCAACTTCAACCCGGACCGCTTCGCCGAGTTCTCTTACCAGTTGGGGGGCAGCCTCCCCGTAACAGACAACGGCCCGGGCGTTTTTCTTCAGAGACGGAATCAACCCTCGGTAAGACTGGCCCTTGTGACGTCCTCCGAGCAGGGGCACTAGAGGGCGTTGGAAGGCGTTCAGAGCCACCTTGGTCGCCGAGGTGTTGGTGGCCTTCGAGTCATTGATCCAGAGGATACCGTCCCACTCCCCAATCCTCTGCAGCCGGTGCGGAAGACCGTCGAAGGAGGACAGCCCTTCACCCAGTGCGGTGGCTGGGCATCCCACGATAGCGGCCGCGAGCCCTGCGAGGAGCCCATTCATGACGTTGTGTGCACCTACCAGGCGAAGTTCGTCGCGGTGCAACCACGGTTCCGATTCGCCCTCCCTCAAGCGCTGTACGAGCGTCCCCCCTCCATCCACAAAACCACCGAGCTCTTCGTGTTCCTCGAGGGATGCCAGGTATCTCGTACCGGGGGCGGATCCCGCCAGATCGACAGATTCGGGGTTGTCCAGATTGAGGACCCAGCAGCTGGATTCGGTGGCATTCTGGAACATGCGAGCTTTGTCTCCAAAATACCGATCGATGTTCGGATACCAGTCCAGATGGTCCGGCGCCAGATTGGTTAGGATCCCGATTTCGGGCCGGAACACGTGCAGATCCGCCAACTGAAAGGAACTCAGCTCTACAACCACCCACTCGGGTTGCTTGGGCATGCTGGCTACCGAGGAGAGGGGACGCCCTATGTTTCCCGCCGTAATCGCGTCGACCCCCGCCTTACGAAGCAAGTGACCGCACAGAGCGGTAGTAGTCGTCTTGCCGTTTGTACCCGTCACGCCAATCACACGCGAACGCAGGTGACGGTACGCAACCTCGATCTCGGCCACCGTTGGCACGCCCGCCTCCACCACTGTCCGGCGGATCTCGGCGGTGGGTGGAATGCCTGGGCTCGTAACCACCAGACCAGCACCCAAAATTCGGTTTACGTTATGGTGACCTTCTTCGGCAGCGATTCCTCGGGCGCGCAACCGCTCCGCCCCTTCCTTCTGCAAGGGCCCACTAAAGGCATCACTGGCATAGACATTCGCCCCCATCTGGTGGAGCAGTAGCGAGGCGGCGGTCCCCGACACTCCCAGACCGAGCACAGCCACTGAATCGCCGGGCGAAAACAGGGGAGGTGGGCTCTCTGGAGACATCAGCGGATCTTCAGGGTTGCCAGGCCCAACACCGTAAACATCAGCCCGAGGATGTAGAAACGGACGACGACCCTGGATTCGGGCCATCCCAACTTTTCGAAGTGATGATGGAGAGGCGCCATGCGGAAAACGCGCCTACCTGCTCCCCATTTCCACCGGGAATAGCGGAACCAGCCCGTCTGAAGCATGACGGACAAACCCTCAAGCACGAAGACACCGCCGACGATCAATAGCAGGAATTCCGATTTAAGGAGTACGGCAACTACTCCGATGGCACCTCCCATCGCAAGCGACCCCGTATCCCCCATGAAGACCTGCGCAGGTGGCGCATTGAACCACAGAAATCCGATGGCCGCGCCCGCCAGTGCTGCACAGAATACTGCCAGCTCCCCGGTACCCTCCAAGTACAACAACCCCAGGTACTGAGAGGTGTCCACGCGGCCGATGACGTATGCGAACACTCCGAAGGTTGCCGAGGCTATCGCGCAGAGTCCGGTGGCCAATCCGTCCAAGCCATCCGTCAAGTTGACGGTGTTTGCGCTGCCCGCCACGACGATGGCGACGAACAGAGGGAATATCCACGGACTCAAGTAGATAACGAGATCCTTGAAGAACGGGAGCATCGTCTGGGTGGCGCCGTACGTCGAAATGGGTTGCAGGAGCAGATAAGCGCCGAGCGCAAGACCTAGGGCGAACTGGCCTATGAGCTTGTAACGGGCGATCAGCCCTCTCGATTCGTGACGCACGATCTTGAGGTAGTCGTCGAGGAATCCGATCAGACCCATACACAGCGTCACAACGAGTGCCACCTGAACGAAGCGGTTGTCGATGCGGGCCCAGAGGATCGTTGGGAGGAGACAGCTCACCAGGATGATGATCCCGCCCATAGTGGGCGTACCAGCTTTGTGGTAGTGAGTTTCGGGACCATCGGCGCGGACCACTTGCCCCCACTTTCGGCGCTGTAACTGGCGAATGACCGATGGGCCTATGAGGAAGGACACGAGCAGTGCGCTACACGCCGCCGCAGCCGAACGGAAGGAGATGTACTGCACTACATTGAAGAGGATGTGCGTATCAGATAGCGGGAAGAGGAGTTCGTAGAGCATCAGCGGACTCCGAACCGTGCTTCGAGGTAGTCGATCACCCGTTCTAAGCGGGATCCTCGCGAGCCCTTTACGAGAATCACTTCGTTCCCTTCCAAAGCATCCACAAACGGGGCTATGGCCTTGGCGGGATCCTCCTCTCGAAGTACCACCGGAGAGGGGCGCCCATTCCCGTGTTCAAAGACGCTGTTCACAAACAATCCGGTAGCTGCGACGAGCCCGAAACCAGCTTTCGCGATGTGGGTTGCCACGTCGCTGTGCGACTCCTCCTCAGCCTCGCCGAGTTCCAGCATCGACCCGGCGAAAACTGCGTGACGCCGTAGGGGATTGATCTGTGCGGCATGATTAATCGCGGCCGCAAAGGAGTCGGGATTCGCATTGTAACAGTCGGCGAGCACCGTGAGGTCACCGATCCGTTTTATGGCGCCGCGCATCCCAATGGGGCGATAGGAGGCCAGCCCGCGCGCCGCAGCTGATGCTGGGACTCCGAGAGCTTCGGATACCGCAACCGCGAGTACAGCATCCCGCAGGTGGTGCTCGCCACCGACAGCGATGGTGAATCGTTCACCGCTACGAGTGAATTCCACCTTTTCCGGCTCGTTCGACCAGCTCTCAGGGACAAGAGTCGCACTTGGTCCCAGGCCAGCCACCACTGCATCGGCCTTCCGGGCTCGCGCTTCCCGCACTAGGAGGGGAGGTACCTCTCCCACGATCAGCGTGGCTTCCCGCGAAGCGTGATCCAGCAGGGAGAGCTTCTCCCTCGTCACACCTTCGATACTCCCCAGGCACTCCAGATGAGCCGCCCCCACGGTAGTCACCACGATGATGTCCGGACACGCTATCTTTGAGAGCCTCCTCAGCTCTCCGATTTCGCTGGTCCCGGCCTCCAGCACCCACGTATCGGCATCCTTGGGGGATCTCAAGATGGTGAGCGGCAGCCCTACCTGGCTATTTAAGTTGCCCTCCGTGCAGTACGCGGCGCGCGTTTCCGACAGCGCGCAACCGATCATCTCCTTAACCGTCGTCTTGCCGGAACTGCCGGTTACGGCAACTACAGTTGCCCCACTCTCCCGCCGGACCTGAATGGCAAACTCCGCGAGAGCGCGTACCGGATCCTGTACCTCAGAATATTCGAGCCCAAGATCAGGGTGCGCTCGGCCCACTGGGATGATTGCACCGACAGCTCCGCGCTCCGCTGCCTGGGGGAGAAAATCGGAACCCGCGTATCGCTCGCCATCCAGCGCCACAAACAACTCACCCGGGACCACCGTTCGGGAATCGATCGATACTCCAGAGTAGACCCGCTCCCCTCCTCCCGTTGGGAGGCCCAGGGCACGCCTGACTTCCGCCGAAGTGAAGCTTCTCGGTCGGGAACTCCGTTCGGAGCCGACGATCTTCGAAACAATTCTGCGTTCGTCGAACCTGATGGTCCTATCCGCCATCACCTGCGTGGTCTCATGACCCTTGCCCAATAGCACCACCACATCACCGGCTCGGGCTTCGGAGACCGCGAAGGAGATCGCTTCGCAGCGGTCGATGATGATTTTGTACTCGTCCACGTCCAAGCCCGCCACCATCTGACCGCAGATTTCGACCGGATCTTCGGAACGTGGATTATCGGCCGTTACAATCGCGATATCGGTTAGCCGAGCGAGAATCTCGCCCATGATCGGACGTTTTCCTGGATCCCGGTCCCCTCCACACCCCAGAACACCAATCAACTGGCCATCGGTGACGTCGCGCAGCGTCTGTAGAGCGCGTTCGCACGAATCAGGATTGTGCGCGAAGTCTCGTATTACGAAGGGTTCACGGTTAAGAACCTCCATGCGTCCCGGGACTGTGGGCGCGGTAGACAAGCGTGTCGCTATCGTTTCGAGATCGATGCCCAGCCCTAACGTCACCGCCGCCGCTGCCAAAGCGTTGCGCACGTTGAAATCACCTGGCAGCGGGATCGACACGTCTGCGCTGGCACCTTCAAAGCGCAGTCGGAACCGGCAACCGTCGGCAGCTAACTCAACCTCCTCGGCCTTGACATCCGCACCACTCGCCGTGCCGTAGCGAAGGACCGTGGCACCCGGTGCCGCAGGCCGTATACCATCCCATGCAGGCTCGGAGTCGTCCACCGCGCACGTTCCACCCGGGGCAAGCAGGTCGAGGAGCCGGAGTTTGGCAGCCCGATAGGAGGCCATGTCGGGGTGGTATTCCAGGTGCTCGCGGCTGAAGCTGGTGAACGCCGCGGCGGCGAATTGGAAGCCGTGCACCCTGCGTTGGTCTAGGGCGTGGGAAGACACCTCGAGACTCGCACTGGTAGCCCCGGCGAGGGCGAGTTCCGCGAGCTCCTGTGCGAGATCGATGGGATCCGGGGTGGTCAGAGTCGGTCCTCCGATCGAGCCGTCGACATGCACTGTACCCAGCGTACCAAGTGCCGCCGCAGGACCGCGCACAGCGAGTATCCAGCGTATGAGCCAGGCGGTTGTGGACTTGCCGTTGGTACCGGTCACACCCACGAGAGTCATGTGACGCCCCGGATCGCCGGCGAACGCAGACGCCAGATGGGAAACGGCTTCGCGCCCGTTCGCGACCTTCAGCTGTGGGATCTCACTCTCCAGAGCACGCTCCACCACCGCTGCTCCGGCGCCGTTATCCGCCGCAGCGGGGACAAAGTGATGCCCATCAACCCGCGTACCCGGTATCGCGCAGAAGAGATCGCCGGGCTTCACGTGCCGAGAATCCGAACGGATGGCGGAGAAGGCGGCAGGTGGCTTCCCCATCCACACGGGAGCCAATCCGGCCTCCTGTAGTATTGACGAGACCTCCCCCGCGGTAAGGTACCTTCCGTCGGTCACGACTGATCCGCGGGAGAGGCTACCGTAGGATTACTGTGCCGCCTCGCTCAAGGGCGGCACCCGGTTCCGGCGTCTGCCCTACGACCACGCCTCGTCCGTGCCATTCCACCCTTAGGCCAAGCCCGTGGAGCCGAGCGGCCGCTGTACGGGGTGACAATCCCGTAAGGTCAGGTAGCGCTGTCATGATCGCATCGTCCATGATCCCATCGCCCTCAGGCGAACCAAATTCGCTGTCGGTCAACAGATTAGACGCGAAAATCGCCACGCCATCGGTAGCTTCTGGCTGCATCATTTCGGACCAGTTGCCAACGGATGGCGTCGACACCACGAGACGGGGATCGATCTGGGCGCTGTTGGTCGCAAGGGCGGCCTGTAGCGCCGCTCTACTGGTGGGGGCGGCAATCGCACCCCCGTAGTAAGCTTTTCCGCCGGGATCCTCGAGCCGAGTGAGCACCACAATGCGAGGGTCGTCCGCCGGCGCGAAACCGACAAAGGTGGCGCGATACCTTCTGTACGCATACCCACCATTCGTAGCCAAGCGCGCCGTTCCCGTCTTCCCGGCCACGGATAGTTCCGCCATTTGGGCCAAAGCGCCGGTACCTTCCTGGACCACCTCGGTGAGCACCCCCCGGACCGTATTGGCCGTTTCCTCCGTCACGACACGGCGTACCACGGCTGGTTCGCTCTGCTCCACGACCTGCCCCGCGGGATGGCGTATCTGTTTCACAAGGTGCGGCTGCATCAGGACGCCCTCATTGGCAAGTGCGCCGTACGCAAGTGCCAACTGCAGCGACGTTACTGAGACCTCGTAGCCCATCGCGAGAGAGGCGGGGCTTAGCGAAGTCCACTTGTCTGGCCGTTGCAACCTCCCGTGTGACTCGCTCAGGTATCCAAGTCGCGAACGAATTCCGAAACCGAAATTCCGCAGATACTTGTGCTGAATCGGCGGCTCCATCCTTTCGGACAGTTTGGCGGCTGCAACGTTGCTCGATTCCTTCAAGAAGTCGCGTACGGTCAGCGAGTCGAACTTGGCAACGTCTCGGATGACACGCCGGCCTGTCCTCAGGTAGCCTCCTTGGGTGTCTATGACTTCTTCCAGGTCCGCCAGCTCCTCCTCCAACAACGCGGAAAGGAGGAAGGGTTTCATAGTTGATCCCGGCTCGTAGGGACTGGTCAGAGCTGGAACATCATCTGCTGACGCGTTCTTACGTTGGCTGGCGATCGCCAGGATTTCCCCATTCCTGGGGTTCAACAACACGATGTCGCCACCAGTAGATTTTGTCGTGGTGATGGCACGCTGAAGTTCGTTCTCAGCAATCATCTGCAAGTCGGAATCGATTGTGAGAACCACATCATGGCCGGGTACAGGTTCGATTACCTGGCCTCCTGGCAGGGCAAACAAGTTGCCCAACCCGTCCATCTGCATCTCTTCTTGACCCTCGATGCCAGTCAAGAGCTCATCCAGGGCGAGCTCCAGGCCAGTCACTCCGACCCCGTCGGTACCGATCTCACCCAGCATGTTGCGGGCCAGGTGACCGTAGGGGAGATCCCGAGACACACGACTGTCGAAGTGGAGGCCACGGCGCACGGCCACCTCCAACTCGAGACGTTCCTCGACGGTGACATCTTTCGCCACCATCGTCCAGCCGTTGGTCGACGTTTCTACGGCTGCTCGTCGGTCAGGAGGTACCTCCACCACCTCAGAAATCGCGTCAAGGACCTCGTTTCGATCGAGAGCCAGTTCGTTTACGGCGACATAGACCTGGAAAAGTTCGTCGGGAGCGGCGAGCACTCGACCATGTCTGTCCATGATCCGGCCCCGCGGGGCCGCAATGGGGCGCCACTCGGTGCTCTGTGCAATTTGTTTTTCGCGGTGTTCCGCGGCTTGGACGATCTGGAGCTGACCTAACCGAAACGTGTACACGAAGGCCATGACTACCATCAGGACCTGCATGCAGCGATGCCGCATCCGTTGTCGCCGCTCGCGCAGAGCGAGTTCTTCCTGTTGGGTGCTGGCACTCGGCGCCACCCGCGTCCCCATAACACCGAATCTCGTCATCGTTCACCTCCCGTGCCGTCAACTCCACCTTCCGCCGCGGAGATCGATTCCAACACGGCCGCGTTTACCTGAATGAGGTTGGCACCGAGCGCCCTTTCCATCCCCAGGATCGATGCGGCACCCTCGATTCGAGAACGCGTGGTCAGAGAGTCTGAGCGAAGCCTCTCCGCTGTGATCTGATCTGCCAACACCTCCAGTCGTCCGTCCAGAGTGCGCAACCGCTCGGTAAGCTGCCTGCCGTGGTCATCTCGGCGCACGACAGACACAAAGGCCCAGAAGAGGACTAACACGGCCAAAAACGGGCTCGTCCAACGAACGAGGGTCCGGCGCCGTATTCGCCTTACTTCGCGGCGATTCTTCCGGGTTCTCCGTAATCCTGCCATACTCTTAGCCTTGCGCTACGGGCCCTCGGATTTCGTGCTATCTCTTCCAGTTGAGGCCGGAGAGGACGGCGAGTCACCACGCGACCCAACGACCTCTTCTCACACCTACATAGGGGGAACTTCGGCGGACATTCACAGGCCGAAGCCCACCTGGTAAACGTTTGTTTTACTACGCGATCCTCGAGAGAATGCCAGGACAACACGGCGAGGCGCGCACCCGCGGCCATCCGCCGCTGAACAGCGTCAAGACCCTCTTTGAGAGCGGGGAGTTCGTCGTTCACTGCCATCCTCAAAGCCTGGAAGAGCCTGGCTTTTTCCCTTGCTGAAGCCGCCCGTTTCAACACTGCGGCCTGCGCCGAAACAAGATCGTCACTTATATGAAAGGGCCGGGTCTTTCTCCTCTTCACCACCTCACGTGAGAGCGCCCTCCACCTACGCTCCTCCCCATCGCGAAAGACCCGACCCAGTGTTTTTGCGTTGCTATTGTTGAGCAGATCGGCCGCGGTCGGTACCGGCCCTCTACCCATCGTCATCAGGAGCGGCGTCCCTGAACGGAACGAAAAACCCCTGGCCTGACTGTCCATCTGTTGTGAAGAAACGCCGAGATCCATCAACGCCCCGGCGATCCCATCCACCTCCTTTACGTGTTCAAGCCTGTCGAGGTCTCGGAAGTTGCCCTGGACCAGGGTGACCCGGGTTCCAAACCTCGCCAGTCGTTGTCTCGCCGCTCCAATCGCCTCCGCGTCTTGATCGAGCCCAATCACGCGCACGGCCGGTCCGGCTAGTAACAGCCTTTCCGCGTGCCCCGCACCACCGATCGTCAGATCGAGAAACACACCGCCAGATTCGGGCCTCAACGCTCGTACCACTTCCATCGGCATTGCCGGTTCGTGATAGAACGTGTCCCAGGTGTCTTCCGTCACTTCGTCGGTTTCCTCGACTTCCCCCGCCGTGCGGCGATCGGGTGATCAAGCGAATACAGTTGCTATATGATTGTCGAAGGCCGCGTCTGGTGTGGACGTAGCCTCCAAGAATGAATCGGGATCCCATATCTCTACATGATTGATGGCGCCCACCAAGAGTGCGCGTTGCTCGAGTCCAACGGCTTCCCGCATCCCTGCAGGGATGAGGATCCGGCCTTGGGCATCCGGCGACACCTCGATGGCCTCCGCGGTCACGCCCAGCACCTGGTGACGCAGCTCCGGAGCCTTGCGCGCCAGTTCCCGCAACTCCTGTTGAACCTCGATCCAGCCGTCTTCCGGATAGAGTGAGAGCGAATCGCTGTGGGTCCGGATGAGCACAAAGGGGCTGCCTTCCCGGCCTCGTCGAAACGGTACCGGTAAGCTGACTCGACCCTTCTTGTCGAGTTTGTGCTTGTAGCTGCCCAGGAAACCCAGCAAAGTGCGTTTTCACTCCGTCCGAACTCGGTTCTCGCTCAACTCGCAATACATGGATTATCGAGACGCCTCGGCCACCAAAACTGAAAATGGAGTGTTGTTTGATGGGTGTCAACCCCACTCTATGCCATTTCATACCACCATACCCTCAAACGTACCACCTTGACCGACTGGAAATCCAAATGTGGGAACAAAAAAACCGGGTCCCAGCGCCAGAAACGGCACCGAGACCCGGGGGGGTTAGAACGAGCGAGGCCGAAAGCCTACATCGCTAGACCTGGCAATTGGCTTCTATGATCGACTCCTGCCTAAAGATCTGGTCGCCCGAGGCCTCGCGGATGGAAGCCTGCGAGCTGGCCTGATAGTCGCCGGCTTGTCCGAGGTGCGTCGCTACGCCTTGGAAGGCCGCCAAAGCCGAACGAGCAGGGCCACACGCCTCATCCTCTTCATTCCGGGCATCGAAGGCACTGCCCTCCAAGTAGCCGGCAAATGCCAGGAAAAAGTGGATTTGGTTGGTGGTGCCAGGGATGGAGGCGAACTCGAGCGCTCTGGTCCACATAGTGACTGCCGAGCGAACTGCGCTCACGTTCACGGCGGCAGCATTGTTGAGCAAGCCCTGTTGAGCTTCGAAGTGGGTGGCGTATCCTTCGCTGAAGATCGCCTCGGCCACATGATTCGACTCGCGTCCCGCCTCAACCGCGGCGGCGAAGTCGACTTCGGCCCCCTCCAAGTCACCCGTGCGGAGGCGGAATAAACCTAGGCGGAAGCGTCCATCGTTAATATCGGGATCCAGATTAATAGCCTGCTCCTGTTCGACGAGAGCGCTCTGTGGATCGTCCAGCCGATCGTGGATCTGAGCCCGCGAAGCGTGCACCTGAGCAAGCAATTCGTCCTGGGACGGACCGGCCGGTGCGTCTTCTTCACCACCATCCTCGTCGGCAGACGAATCCGAGTTGCGAATAGCATCGAGAGCACGGGCCGAAAAGGCCAAGGCATCTTCGTAATCCCCGAGCAACATGTACGCGTTGGTTGCGTTGGTTAGCGTGGTTGGGCTGACACTACTCCCTTGGATGTCCACCAATTGTGTGGATGCCTCAAGAGCTCTCCTCGTCATCGCTGTGTCAGTCACCTCGCCTTGAGTCTGTCCTGCCTGGAGCGCGGCGCTCGCCAAATATTCCAGGAGCGAGACATTGTCGGGCGCCCTTTCGACCCCCTCTTCCAGGAGGCTCACCGCTTCCACCCACTGCTCGGCTTGTGTCAAGTCGTAGGCGATCCGCAACCTGACCTCCACCGCTTCCGGCTGGAACTCGAGGAAACGGCGGTAGTTCTCAATGGACCTCTCTCCCTCGCCCAACTGTGCGTAGGTGAATGCCAGGGCTTCCAAGGCCTCGGTGTTCGATGCCTCCTCACCCACCACGGCCTCGAGATCCGTAACGGCAGCACCCCACGCCTCCTGCAACATCTGCGCCCTGCCGCGCAGATAGCGGGCTCGCATGCTGGCGGGGCTCAGTTCCAAGGCGGTGTTGCAGTTGTTGATCGCGTCGGTGGCTTGGCCAGAGCTCAGGTAATCGGAGCAGAAGGCGACAGCGCGAGCGTACTGCACGGCTTCTCCGAGTTGAGCCATAATTAGGGCCGCTGCTTCTTCATGCTCATCATCGTCCACAACCGTAAACGGCTCAATCGGCAGTTCGTCCCCGGTGTTGGGTTCGATGAAGGTGACGTCGACAACTACTGCAGCCCCAGAAGACTCCGCCGTTCCCCACATCAAGAGCTGCGCACCCATCTGCGTGGCCAGCTGGCGCCACTCGATGAAACTCATCTCATCTTCCTCAAGATCGAAATCATCGATCATGTCGCGGGCATCGCCCCTGTCGATTGCCCTATAGCCAGGGAAGGGCCGCAAGAGATCTCTGATCTCTTCCGCAACCCTCTGACCAAATCGGTCCCGGACGGGCTCGGTAACGGAGAGCGGAGCCACGAGAATGAGTAGATCTTCCTGCGCCTCCGCAGGCTTCGGCGCACCGAAGGCAGTTAGCAACAAGGTTGCAGCCGCGCAGAGTGAAAGGGTTTTGCGCAAACGTCTCATTAGGTTGACCTCATGAAGCTTGGGGATACACCCGGGATCACAGCGAAGCGAAATGGGGGCTCTTTTGACCATAACCGCGGCCCCCATACATCGGGGGAATTACATCAGGCTATATTAGGTGGCATGGTGTGGCCCTGCGCAAGGTGTCGCGGCTCGTCAGGTATTATGCGTTAAGGTGAGCCAAGAGCTTCTTGGTGAACCGGTCGAACATGTGGTCCGCCGTTGCCTGAACCACCCCGCCGCGACCGAGAGACGCCAAACGCCCACCCAGGGACACCTCCTGCATGGCGGACACCCGGACGATCCCGTTGCCCTCCTCCTTCAAGCGACCCTTCATGGCGAATTTTATTCGCCCCGGCATGCGCCGAGCCTTGCCGTCGGCCGTAATGCGCACTTCGTATTTTTCCGGATCAATCTCCTCGAAACAGATGATCCCCTCAAAGGTAAGCCCAACCGGACCGATCTTCATACCGATTTCTCCTCGGTATGTTCTATCGTCCACGACCTCAAGGATCCTGGCGTTGGGGAGGCACGACACCATAGCCTCCGCACTGGTGAGGAAGTCCCAGACTTTTTCAATCGGCTGCCTAACGTAAAACGCCTTCTCGATCGTGGTGGCCAAATCAGTGTTCTCCCAGAATAGCGGCTGCCTTTGCAGCCGACGGTCGACAGTTTCGAAGCATGCTGGGCAACTTAGGTTAGTTTGTCCCTACCATACCGCAAGTGTCGACAATTGGCGAGTCGGCACACAAGTCCCAAGGGGGTCGCGAGTTTGCGAAACGAAGTCAAGCAGGTCTTGAGCGGATTGGAGTCTGTTGGGTACGTGGCCAATCAGTCTATCGCCACCGCCGTTCACTTGGCGCTCCGGTTGGAAAAACCTCTCCTGGTCGAGGGTGCCGCCGGCGTCGGAAAGACAGAGATCGCCAAGGCTGTGTCTCAGTGGCTTGGAGCGGCCCTCACTCGGCTACAGTGCTACGAAGGGCTGGATCTGGCCACTGCCGCCTACGAATGGAACTATCAGAAGCAGCTCCTCCACATTCGTTTGGAAAGCGAACGAGGGAGTATCGATGAGATCCGGAAGACGATCTTCGGGGACGAATTCCTTCTCGAGCGCCCCCTCCTCCGGTCGCTCCGAAACGACGAGCGGACAGTACTTCTGATCGACGAGATTGATCGTTCAGATGAGGAGTTCGAAGCCTTCCTGCTCGAGCTCCTTTCCGATTTTCAGATTTCGATACCCGAACTGGGGACGATCCGGGCACGCCAGCGCCCTATCGTCGTCCTCACGACAAACGGTACGCGGGAACTCTCCGAAGCTCTGCGGCGCCGTTGCCTGTATCTGTGGCTTGAATATCCCGGACCTCGCCGCGAACTGAAGATTCTGCAGCAGAGGCAACCCTCTTTGGATTCAGCCACGGCCGGTGCGGCGGTCGACCTGGTGCAAGCACTACGCAAGGAGCCCCTGGCAAAACCACCTGGAGTCGCGGAGACAATCGATTTCGCGTCTGCGTTGGACGTACTCGGAATTACGGAATTCGAGGCAGACGAGGTTGCCGGCGCACTTGGCGCCCTCGTCAAGGATCCGCAGGATCTCCGAGCTCTGAATGCCGACAGACTCGCCGACTTGTTGGCGCAAACACGTGATCCGGTCCACCGGCCAAGGACGACCGCCACACCAAGTAGCAAATAGCATGGCGGCGTGTACCGCGGAACGACTCGCCAATCTGGCACAGCGATTGCGAAGGGTTGGCATCGCCTGCTCCATCGTGGAATCGCTGACGGGATTGGATGCTCTGCCCCTTCTGGATATGGCGGATGAATATGAGATGCGGCTGGGTTTACGCGCCGTGTTCTGTTCAGGGCCGTCGGATCTCCCAGTGTTCGACGCCTGTTTCGCCGAGTGGTGGTCGGGCGGTCCCCAATCCCCCCCAGTGGACCCCACACAACAGCGGGGTGGAGGTCCGTCGGACAGACTCGGCCCTGCAGGTCCTTCTTCTGCTAGGGAGGGTGCGGGTACTCGGCAAACGGCCACGGACGAGGCGAACGAACGCCCCTTCGGCTACGCCTGGAGCGCACACCACTCGATCGCTCAACGCACCTTTGCCGAGATTGGCGAACGGGATCTCAAGGAGGTCGACAAGTGGATCGACCGGCTTCTGGTACAGCTGTCGGCGCGACGGAGTCGTCGATTTGAAGCTGGCGGACGCCGCGGCCCCGTGGACCTTCGCCGAACCATACGCTCCAACCTGGCAACCGATGGAATGCTCTTCCGCCTTTCGCACCGGCGGCGGCGGATGGTCCCACCTCGTCTGGTGGTCATCTGCGACATAAGCGGATCGATGGAACGCTACAGCAGGTTCTTGCTACGCTTCCTTCTCGGATGCGCACGAACCCGAGAAATGGAGACCTTCGCTTTCAGCACGGAGCTCACGCACCTGACGCCATGGCTGCGCGGTGTGAATGTGGACACAGCCATGGACCTGTTGCGGGCCCGCGGTTGGTCGAGCGGTACCCGCATCGGAGAGTGCCTGACAACCCTGGTGGAGGAACATGGAAAACGCCTCTTCGGACGTCGCACCATCGTTGTGATTATGTCCGATGGTTTGGATCAAGGGGATCAGGAATCCCTGGTAACGGCGATGCATCACATTCAGCGCGCTTCACGCAGGGTCGTGTGGCTAAACCCTCTCCTCGAGAGCTCTCGGTATGCCCCGGAAGCACGCGGCATGCGGGCCGCCCTTCCCTTTGTAGATCACTTCGAGAGCGGGCACAACCTCGAAGCACTGAGCCGGGTCATCCCCCTCCTTGGGCTCCAGACGGTTCCGGCTGGGAGGTCAACCGCTAGGAGTTAACGCGCTTCCTGAGTCCGGCTCCTGCTTTGAAGGCGGGGACTGTACTAGCGGCTATCGTGATCTCCTCCCCAGTACGGGGATTTCGACCAGTGCGAGCCTGCCGCGAGCGCGTCGAGAATTTGCCGAAACCGATGACGGAAAAGTCGCGACCAGCGGCCAGCTCCGACGCAATAATTCCGTTATCCGGGGAAAACACACAGTCGATCACCGCTCGAGCTTCCTTGTCCGTAATTCCCGTACAACTGGCAAGAGCGGCTGCAAATTCCTTCCGCGTCATTCCGTTCTCCTCTAGGTGGTCTACGGACAGTGAAATGTTGGAGGGTTGATGGTAGCAAATCCAGCTTGGGAATACGAACCATCATGCTGCGTCAAAGCAGAATGGTGGCGAAGATGGTAATGGAAACAACTAAGGATAGCAACCAGAGGACACCATCCCGACGCTGCAGCAAAAGCTGTTTTGTGAGTACGGATCCGATTGGAGTCGCGAAGCCATAAACCGCAATCAGTTTTTCCAATGTAGCCATCGCCAGCTCCGGCGCCGCCGGCAAGTCCAGGGGCTCCCCCGAGGTCAAGACCTCGGCGATGTCGAGAAGCAGAAACACGACTGCGAAACCGGCACCAATTTGGAGGTAGAGACGGGCCTCGGTCCTGGCCCGGCGCCGGGTGAGGTTGAGAACCACGGTCAGCGGACGAAATAAGAGGGACAATGGTGAACCAGGGTCATTTACGTAATAAAAGAGACGCAGCCTGAGCGCCCAACGATCGAACGCACGGAGGACAGGGATTGTGGCAATGGAGTCCCAACGGGGCCCGGCCAGCGTAATCGCCATGAGGATCATGATCGCGGCGACCGGCTCATAATCGCCGTAACTGGACGCATACCCCCCCAAGGAAAAACTTGCCACCACCAATACGAGACAATCGCCCATCAGGCGAAATACGCTGGAACGCTTCGCAGCCCACTCCGGCTGTGGGCGGAGCACCTGCCATTGCGTCGGCATGAAGTCCAGGGCTAGTGGCGGCCTCCCCGTCTCCTTCCGGATGAACTGGTCCTGGTTGAAACGTCTCACCATCCGTTTGAGCAACAGGCCATCCACCAACCACCAGATACCAAGCCCCCCGAACGTTAGGAGCTGGAAGAGCCCGGAAAAAACACGGTGCATGTAAAAGCGGTGGCCGCCGACAAGACCTAGCAAAAGCCACAAGGCAAAGACAACGGTTGGTCGGCGCCCGGGATAAGAGTACAGGCTCTCGAGCTCCACCCGGGTGAAACCCATATCCCGTTTCTCGGTCCGGGTTCCCCAGACCGGCTTCTCCGATTTCAGTTGTCGGTATTTTTTGCGGGGCATCGGAGACCTCCCGGCCGGCGAGTCGTTCCTACACCTGGCTGGCGACTACCGAAAAGCGACGGGTTCCTGGAACCTTCCGTAGACGCCCTCTAGTACCTCCCGAATTTCACCTAGGGTAGCGTACGCTCGGGTAGCATCAAGCAGTGCCGGCATCAGGTTCTCATCACTTTCGGCCGCACCCTTCAGGGCCGCCAGTCCGGCATCTACGGTATCCTCATCTCTCGTCTTGCGAAGGTCCGCGAGGCGCTGCTCCTGCTTGGTCGCAGCTTCTTCGCCGATCTTCAGGATCTCGATTGAGGAGCCGTCGTCCTCGAACCGATTGACACCGACAATGACGCGATCTCCCCGCTCCACCTCTGCCTGCGACCGACGGGCGGAAGCCGCTATCCGCGCCTGGAAGTACCCCGACTCTATACCTGCCACCACGCCTCCAAGATCGTCGATCTGCTCGAAGATGCTCTCCGCCTCCTCCTCAAGTTCGTCGGTCAGGGACTCCAGGTAGTACGATCCGGCGAGAGGGTCCACCGTGTTTGCAACGCCCGTTTCGTAAGCCAGGATCTGTTGCGTGCGGAGCGCTATGCGGGCGGCATCCTCGGTGGGGAGGGCCAGCGTCTCGTCCATCGCGTTCGTGTGGAGGGACTGCGTGCCGCCGAGCACCGCCGCCATCGCTTGGTAGGCGACCCTGACGATGTTGTTGTGCGGCTGCTGGGCTGTCAGGGAAACACCCGCTGTCTGCGCGTGCGTGCGGAGTCGGAGGCTTCGGGGGTCCCGAGCCCCGTATACGTCGCGCATGTGGCGGGCCCATATGCGGCGACCGGCGCGGAACTTCGCAATCTCCTCGAAGAAGTCGTTGTGCACATCCCAAAAGAAGGAAAGGCGGGGCGCAAAGCTGTCCACATCAAGGCCCCGCTCGATCCCGTGTTCGACGTAGGTGAATCCGTTCTTCAGCGTAAAGGCCAACTCCTGCCCGGCCGTCGCTCCGGCCTCCCTTATGTGATAACCGGAGATGGAGACCGTATGGAAGCGCGGCGCGTACTCAGACGACCACTCGAAGATGTCGGTGATCGCTTTCATGGCGGGCTCGGGGGGGAATATCCACGCGTGTTGAGCTTGATATTCCTTCAGGATGTCGTTCTGGATCGTCCCTCGGACTTCGTGAAAAGGCACCCCCTGCTTCTCCGCCGTGACCAGGAGGAAGGCGTAAATCATGATCGCTGGTCCGTTTATCGTCATCGAAACGGAGACGCGATCCAGGGGGATGCCGTCGAACAGAGCCTCCATGTCGGCGAGACTTGAGATAGCGACCCCGCACTTTCCAACTTCCCCCTCGGAGCGCGGATCGTCGGAGTCATAACCCATGAGGGTGGGGAAATCGAAGGCGACGGAGAGCCCTGTTTGTCCCCGTGCCAGCAGGTACTTGTAACGCTCGTTCGTCTCCTCCGCTGTGGCAAAGCCGGAAAACAGGCGCATGGTCCACAGCTTGGACCGGTACATCGTATGGTACGGACCGCGAGTGTATGGGAACTCCCCCGGTACACCAACATCGGTGGCGTAGTCCTCGGGGAAAGCACCGTCGAGAGGGGTGTAAAGGGGCTTGATATGCCGGCCGGAGAGGCTGTTGAAGACTGTGTCCTCACGGACCGGCGTTTGCCGGGCGACCGCCCCCCACAGTTCTAACTGATCGCTCAAGTCACCGTATTTCGACATAAGAACTCCGCTTCGTTTGAAGAATCTTCACAATCCATATATCTACGTGCTGCTGCATCGAATCTAACCCGAACCTCCCGTGAAGGGCTCCCGCCTTCCTCGGAGCCCCCTGCTTTCCTTGGATGGCTCCCTCTCAACTATCGCCGCGGCGACCGGTCTCGTAGAGCTGGCGTGCGATCGAGTAGGGGGAATCTCCATCGTCACGGAGCGTGGCTGGCGCCAAGCGCCACAGCCGATCCGCATCTCTCCGAAAACGTGCGCGCAAATTGTCCCTGGCGCGGCGGATGCGCTGGTTCCGGCGCCTAACTGCTAGCTCGCCGGAGTCTCCCAGCCAATCGAAGTGATCATCCAACTGAGATACCAGTTCGTCGACGCCGGTTCCCTTCGTGGCCACGGTCATTACGATCGGTGGGGGTTCCCCACGCTCCGTCCGCCTGCCGGTGGCATCTCGAATGGCGAGCATCGCACCCAGCTCGTTCTTCAGACGGTCCGCGCCGGGTCGGTCCGATTTGTTGACCACGTACAAATCAGCGATCTCCATCAATCCGGATTTCATGGCCTGTATGCCGTCGCCGGCCTCGGGTACGAGCACCACCACCGTGGAATCGGCCGAGACCGCAACGTCGAGCTCCGCCTGCCCCACCCCGAGCGTCTCGAGGATCACCCGGTCGTAACCGGCGGCATCCAACAGGTCCGCTGCCTCACGAGTGGCCGCGGAGAGCCCACCCCAGGAGCCCCGGCTCGCCATCGACCTGATGAAGACTTGGTCGACCGTCGAAAGCGCGTTCATTCGGATACGGTCACCGAGAAGCGCCCCTCCGGTGAATGCGCTCGTGGGGTCCACTGCCACTATGCCGACCCTGAGGCCTTGGGAGAGGTACAACTTGGTAATTGCAGCCGTCAGCATGGACTTCCCCGCCCCAGGAGGACCGGTTATCCCGATGCGGCGCGCGCGGCCAATGTGTGAATCGACGGCATGGAGGAGCTCTTCGAACCCGGCCAGCTCGTTTTCGACCATCGAAATGCCACGCGCCAAGGCTCGAAGGTCGCCACTGACGATTCTGCCGGCCAGCTCTGCGGGGTTCAACACCTACAATAGGAAGCGGCTGGCCAAGCCGAGGAGGAGGAAGAACCCGAAGAGGTCGGTCGCTGTCGTAACGAACACAGACGAGGCGACTGCCGGGTCGACGCCGATTCGCTCCAGCAGGATGGGGAACGCGGCGCCGAGCGAGGTTGCGACGATCAGATTGCCCCACATAGCAACCATTACAACCAGCCCGAAGATTGGTTCCGTCCCCGGGAGGAGGAGGGAAACGAGAGCCACGAGTACCCCGATGGCCAGACCGTTCACCAGGCCGACGAGCACCTCCTTTGCTACGGCGGATACTCTCTCGCTCGGCAGTTCGTCGGCGACGGCGATACGCCGAATGGTGACCGCCAGCGCCTGGGTGCCCGCGTTTCCGCCGATCCCTGCGATCACGGGCATGACGGCGGCCAGGATTGCCAGCTGCGCTATGGTATCTTCGTAGGCCCACACCACGAGCGCGGCCAAGGAGAGCGTCACCGTGTTCAGGGCCAACCATGGCAGCCGGCTGCGAATCGCCCCGAGGGTCGTCCCTCGGATCTTTTCCTCGTCCGACACGGATGCAAAACGGAGGATGTCCTCGGTGACTTCTGCCTCCACAACATCGATCACGTCATCGAAGGTTATTTGTCCCACCAACCGCTCATCCTCGTCGACGACTGCGAGCGCCGCGAGGTTGTAGCGAGAGATGAGTTTGCCGACCTCCTCCTGATCCATATCGACCGGGGCCACGGCCGGCAGCGGATGCACCAGCTCCGTGATCGGTGTTTCGGGACCTGAGAAGACGAGATCGCCGAAGGTGACGGAACCATTCAACCGCATGTCTTTGTCCACGACAAAAACGGTGTACAGCTGGTCCCTGTCTACCGATTGAGATCTTAGTTGGGCGACCGCTTCGCCGACGTTGAAGTCCACGCCGACCGAGCACAGGTCTCGCGTCATGATGCCGCCCGCCGATTCCTCGGGATACCCCAGCAACTGACGGATTTCGTGCTCTTCCTCGTCCGTGACGGACTCGAAGACCTTGTCCTGGATAACGGGATCGAGTTCCCCGATGAGATCCGCCGCGTCGTCGTCTGCGAGTTCCCCGACGACTTCCGCGATGCGTCCCGGCTCCATCGCCGCCAGGAGTTCGTGCGGACGTTCCTCGTCTTCCATCTCGGATAGGGCGTCCGAAGCCAGTCCTGCCGGTATCAAATCGAGCAAGAGACCCCGCTCGGACTCGTCCAGCTGCTCCACCACATCTGCGAGGTCGCTTGGGTGCAGGGTGCCCGCGAGTGCCACGACCTCTTCGGTTACGCCCACTGCGAACAGTCGGCGCAGTTCGTCAACTAGGTCGTGACGTTCCAGTTCCTGGTTCTCGGGCATGTGTGCGTCCGGGCAAAGTGAGGGGCGACTAGAACTTAAGGCGGGCGCTCAAACCCGACACGAGACGCTCCTGAAGACGAAACATGGGGGATGAGGTGCGTTCCTCGCCCGAGGGGTGGTCGTACCCGATCAGGTGGAGGACGCCGTGAACCACCAGACGGATGATCTCCTCTCCACATTCGACCCCGAGCCGCCCTGCCTGCTCCTCCGCCACAGCTGGACAAACGTAGACATCGGCAAGTATCGGATCGCGTGCCAGGGAGAAGGCAAGAACATCGGTCGGAGCGTCCACGCCGTGAAACCTACGGTTCAAGTCACGCATTGTTGGAGCGGCGACCAGGGTGACAGAAATCTCCGCATCGCTCACGTCAGGACCATCGCCGGGATCCTTTCTCTCTGGAGGCGGAGCTCCCAGCGCCTCAATGGCCGCCTCACGCAGGTGCGTGTCGGGGGGACACTCCCTGTCACACAGCTTGTTGATGTGAATCACGGGGGTGGTCAATCGCCCTCGGACTCCTGTTCCGGGGGTGACGGCTTTCCCGCTGGAGTTGGGTAATCAATCCGGTGGTGGTGCAACCCCATGATGACGCGGGCAAATTGTTGTTTGACGATACGCAGGTCGCGGAAGGTCAGCTGGCACTCGTCCAGTTCACCGGCTTCCACACGTTCGGTGACGAGGCGGTCTATGAGAGCTCGAGTCCTCTCCGGGCTGGGGTCCCTGAGAGTGCGAGAGGCAGCCTCGACCGCGTCTCCGAGCATCGCCACCCCCGTCTCGCGACTCTGGGGCTTGGGACCATCGTAGGCGAAATCGCCGGGATCGACACCCTTGTCACCAGCCTCCGCCATCGCCTTGGCGTAGAAGAATTGAATCAACTGGGTGCCGTGATGCTCTCGTATGAAATCCTTCACAACCTCCGGCAGCCTCGCCTCGTTGGCCAACCGGAGCCCGTTTCTGACGTGGGCCCGCAGCACTTCCGCGCTTTGCCAAGGTGTGAGACGATCGTGGGGGTTCAACCCAGAAGGCTGATTCTCGATGAAGAAGTGGGGCCCTTCGAGCTTTCCAATGTCGTGGTAGTACACGCCGACTCGTCCCCGTAGAGCATCGGCTCCGATTGCCTCGCACGCCGCTTCCACCAGGTTCGCCAAGTTGATGGTGTGTGCGTATGTGCCTGGTGCCTCTCTAGAGAGCCTTCGGAGGAGAGGCCGGTTCATGTCCGACAACTCCGTTAGTGACTGGTCCGTCGTTTTCCCGGTGAACGACTCGAGTAAGGGCAACATCGCCCCCATGGCTAGAGCCGTACAGACGGTCGCATTACCGAAGCCCAAGAGGGTGGTCTGCCACACCTGGGTGAGCGAAAAATACCCCGTCAGACCGAGGAGAAGTGCGGTGCCTGCATAGGACGCCGTAACCAACCCGATGAAGATCCAACTCCGAGAACGCTGACGAAGGCCCCGTACGGCGAAGGCTGCGGTGGCACCGGACGATGCCAGGATGAGGGCTGGCGGCAGACCCGAAAACTGGGGTTGTACGATTATGACCCCTGTTACGACGCCCACCACCACCAATGCCAAAAGGCTATCGAATAGGACCGCTGCCAAAATCCCTGCCAGGACGATCGGAACGAAGGCGGGCGAGAGATTGGCTGCCGCCACGAGCCCGGCTACGGCAGCCACGATTAGAACGAGAGCGTGTAGCGTGAGAAAGGTGGCGAGGTTTTCATAGGTTTCGCGGGCGAACCTGTACATAGTGAGCGTCAGTACCCCGAGGATGGCCGCTGACATCAATATCCGTCCCAGCGCGTAAACAAAACCGGAGCCAATCGACGCCGTACCTCGTTCAGAAATCGCGGCCCGGTACGCTTCCAGGCGATCGTACGCCTCGCTGTCAACCACTACATCCTCTGTCACGATGCGTTCGCCCTCGACAACCGTTCCAGAGAATAGCGGTGCCGTCGCTCGTGCACTGGCGCGCGCGGCACGCGTTGCGTCTTGGTCGATGGTCAGGCTGGGTTGAGCCAAGAGCACGAGCTGCTGGAAGATCACGAATCCTGCCGGCGCGAGGTTCACCAGTGCATAGGACTGGGCATTGGCGTAAAAGTCATCCAGCGTCCTTATGCTCGCGACTTCCCTCACCTGATCACCACCGGGCTCTCCAGCGATACTCGACCGAACCAAAACGTTCCCTTCCCCGAGTTCGGCGACTTCGGTGCCGCGTATCCTTCCCGACCGTAACTCGTCGAAGGCCACTTCTACCTCGGCCAAGAGCGCCTGACGGGATGCGAAATCGATCAAGTAGTCGATCTCGGCGTCCTCGTTAAGGGTGATTCTGTAAGCCCTCGCCACACTGTGGACGGTGTCCCGGACGAGATTCAGCCGACCCGCTGCGTCGAGGGAGTTCGCATCCGCCAGGGCTTCCGCCTCCGCCAGGGCGCCCGCCACCGATGCGATGAACTCCCTCACGCGCGCCAAGGAACTATCCGCCAGCGATGGATCGTGATGTAGGATCGGCGTAACTCCCTCCGCGGCGGCATCCTGCTCCGCCTGGAGTCGGTCGGGGTCCTTAGGCACATTGAACCCGAACTCGGCGTTCACGGTGACATTGGACACGCTGTCGAGCGATACCCCGTCGAAATCAGGCAGTGTCGTTCCCGGGAAGAGACGGGCGATGACCACGGCGATCACTACCACTAGACCGGCTCGTAGTCCGTGGTGGACCCACATGTCGCGGAGGCCAACGGGGGTCCGATCGGCGATTCTGAGCAATCTCCCGGAGCCGCGCTTAGCCGCACTACGCTCCGCCGCCATCAGCCCCTTCTCCTCGGCCTTGCCTGCGAAGGGCGCCCACCCCCAGAGGGATGCCCTTCCCCTTCTGACTCCCTGTACGCACGCACAATCTCCTTAACGAGCGGATGCCGCACCACGTCGACGTCATCCAGGTACGCGAAAGCGATACCGGTGACCCCCTTGAGGACAGCCTCAATCTCCAGCAAACCCGAGTCGTCGGGGCGCGGGAGGTCTATCTGGGTCTTGTCTCCCGTTATGATAGTCAGGGAGTTGAGCCCCAGGCGAGTCAGGAACAACTTCATCTGGGCCGTGGTCGCGTTCTGGGCCTCGTCAAAGATGAGGAAAGCATCCGACAGCGTGCGGCCGCGCATATACGCGAGCGGCGCAATCTCAATTACGCTGTCCTCAATCGCACGCCGAACCCTTTCGGGGGGCATCATGTCCTCGAGGGCATCGTACAGGGGACGTAGGTATGGGTCGACCTTCTCCCGGATGTCTCCCGGCAGGAAGCCCAGTGCCTCGCCAGCCTCCACGGCGGGTCGGGTGAGGATAATGCGCCGAACCCTCTTTCGAGTCAGTGCTTCCACGGCTGCGGCGACGGCCAGGTAGGTCTTTCCGGTACCGGCTGGACCGATGCCGACCACGATGTCGTTCTCTCGGACGGCTCGAAGATAGGCTTCCTGCCCCGGCGTCTTGGGCCGTATCACGCGGCCGGCGCCCGGTAGTGCCAACTCTTGTTTACGGCCCCTCCCGCCGGATCCGTTCCGCTGCCTGCGACCCACCGTCGCCCCTGCGGACTCACCTCCGGACGATTGGAGAAAACGCTCGACGTCAGCCCCTTGTAATGGCCTGTGCAACCGGGCGTACCTAATCATGTGTGCGGCGGCCCCGGAAGCCCTTTCCACATCTCGGGGGAACCCTGAAAGGACCAGATGACCGTGGCGGAGGGTCACACGTACATCGCAGCGCCTGGCTAGTGCAGTGAGGTTCGTATCGCTAGCCCCAGCAAGAAGTTGCTCATCGGCCCCTTCAGTCGAGAGACGCTTTTCGATCTTCGCGCCCACTGTGGGAACAGCCTTCTCGCCTATGAGATTACCGTGTTCAAGCGTTCGCGCTGGGAGGCGGGGGCTGAACAGCGATTCCGAGTTCTTCGAGCTCCCGGGGGTCCACCGCGGATGGAGAACGTTCGAGCAAACCGCGCGCCGATGCCGTCTTCGGGAAGGCGATCACATCGCGAATGGAGGTGACTCCGCACAGAATCGCCACGAGTCGGTCGAGTCCAACCGCGAAGCCGCCGTGTGGCGGGACGCCGTAGCGGAATGCCTCCAGAAGAAAACCAAACCTCGCCTCCACCTCCTCCGGGGTAAGTCCCGTCGCCTCGAGAATCGCACGCTGCACATCTGGAAGGTGACAACGGATGCTGCCACTGGCCAACTCAATCCCATTAAAGACAAGGTCGTAGGCAACGGCCGTGTGGGACAGTGGATCGTTCTTCAAAGCCTCGGGATCCGGGTCGGCCGGCATGGTAAACGCATGTTGAGCCGGGACGGGGAGACCACTTTCCTGGTCCTCTTCATACAAGGGGAAGTCTGTGATCCACACCCACCTCTCCCCTCCTTCCGGCACAGCACCGAGTTCGGTCGCAGCACGTCTTCGAATAACGTCCAGTACCCTTGAGGTGATCCGATCGCGGTCGGCCACGAGAAGCAACAGATCTCCATTGTTTACCGAAAAACTCTCCCGGAGCGCGGCGGAGGTTCCTTCATCTATGAACCGAGATGGGGGGCCCGCCCACCCGTCGCTGTTGCAGCGCAACCACAACGCCCCCTTGGCCCCCTCCTGCTGGGCCAATCGATTGAAGGCGTCAATCCTGCTCCTCGACAGCGATCCTCCCCCCGGCAGAACAAGGCCGCGCACCCGTCCCCCGGCCTTGCGGGCAGCGTCGAATATCCCAAAACCGATCCCCGAAAGGGTCTCCGTGAAATCCTGGATCTCCCAAGGTATCCGGAGGTCGGGCTTGTCCGTGCCAAAGCGTTCGAGAGCCTCTGCGTGGCGCAGGCGCTGGAACGGCACACCGAGATCTCGTCCCGTGGTCTCCCGCCACACCCGCTGGAACATGTATTCGCCCACGCGGAACACATCATCCTGCTCCACGAACGCCATCTCCACGTCGATCTGCGTGAACTCCGGCTGTCGGTCGGCCCTTAAGTCCTCATCCCGCAGGCACTTGGCGAGTTGGAAGTATCTGTCACATCCACCGCACACAAGGAGCTGCTTGTAAAGCTGGGGGGACTGCGGCAACGCAAAAAAGGAGCCGTGGTGGAGGCGACTCGGTACGATGTAGTCGCGGGCTCCTTCGGGCGTCTGACGTGTCAGCAGGGGCGTCTCGATCTCGAGGAACCCTAGTTCATCCAAGGAATCCCGAACGGCTTTGGCTGTCGTGTGCCGAAGACGCAGGTTCCTCTGCATGTCGGGGCGCCGGAGATCCAGAACCCTGTGCTGGAGGCGTAACTCCTCGGAGGGCAAATCCTCTCCGGGTGGTTGATACACTAGAATCGGAAGTTCGTCCGCCACCGAAATACGTCGAAGCTCCGTGACGCGGACTTCGATCTCACCCGTCAAGAGTTCCGGGTTCGGATCGGGACGCGGGTGTACCTCGCCCTCCGCACGGACAACATCCTCCGGGTTCAAATCGGAGACGAGATCCATAAGTTCGGGAGATGACCAATCGGAACCGAAGGAGAGTTGAAGTAGGCCGCTGCGGTCGCGGAGGTCGACGAAATACAGCCCTCCGAGATTACGGCGACGGTGGACCCACCCAACGATACGGATCGTGGTCCCGATACTTGAGGCGTCGATTTGGCCGCATCCAGCGTCTCGGTATGCGGTTGCAAGCGACGCAGGGTCACGTGACTCCACCTGGGTCTTTGGCACGGTTGCGCGTACTCCTAGCGCGAGTCGGTAGCGCGGGTCAGCGGTGAAAGATTCGGCGCGGAGACCCGCGACCGAGAGAGGGGAAAGTTAGTGTCCGGTTTAGATTCACAGCAAGGAACGATGGCGTCCTCGCCACCGAAACAAGAGTTGCTCGCGCTCCCACGGCATGATTTGCGGGATCTGCTCCGCCCGGTGCTCTCGCGCATGGGGGAACCCGCGTATCGAGCCGATCAGGTGGCCGTGTGGATTTGGGACCGAGCGGTCAGCCGTTTCTCGGAGATGACGAATCTGCCTCTCCGGTTGCGCGAGGAAATGGAGGCATCCTTTTCCCTCACACCGCTCGAGGAGGAAACCGTCGCGACGTCCAGGGACGGGACCCGTAAATCGCTGTGGCGGTTGGGAGACGGAGAGCGTGTTGAATCGGTCCTCATACCAACCCGAAAGCGCCTGACATTGTGCCTCTCCTCGCAGGTCGGGTGCGCACTGGCGTGCGAATTCTGCGCTACGGGCCACTTCGGCTTCCGGAGGCAGCTTGGTACGGCCGAGATAGTGGCCCAGTACCGGGAATCCGTGCGTTTGGCGGCCAGCGAGTACGACCGGAAGATCACCAACGTGGTCTACATGGGGATGGGTGAGCCCCTCGCAAATCTCCGTTCGGTGGTTCAGTCCCTCCATGCGTTGCATAGAGGATTCGGAGTCGGGGCGCGTAGAATAACTGTGTCGACTGTTGGATTGGTTCCCGGGATCCGCGAACTCGGGGCTCTCCCGGAGCCGTTTGGACTGGCAGTGTCGCTCCACGCCCCCGTTCACGACCTGAGGCTGGAGCTCATGCCGATCGAGAAACGTTATCCGATCCCGGAGCTGTTTAGGGCTTTACGAGATTATCAGACCGTCAAGAACAGGCGTATCAGCTTCGAGTACACACTCATCCACAAAGTGAATGACGAAACCCGACTCGCGGTGGTATTGTCCGATTTGCTCTACGGTCTGCGCTGTTTTGTGAACCTGATTCCCTTCAACCCGATCCCGGCACGTCCGGATTGGAGACCCAGCTCAAGGGAGCGCACCGAGGCATTTGCCGCAGCATTAGGCGAGCGGAGCGTTGAGTGTGCCGTGAGGACACCTCGCGGAAGAGATATCGCGGCGGCGTGTGGTCAGCTGCGGCTCGCGGGCACTGACGGTCAGTTGTAGTCGAGCTGCTCCCAGTCCCCCCCAATGATGACCGTGGCATCCAGGAAGAGATTAGGGTCCGGTTCCACTTTCACGGAATCAAAACCCAGGTAGACGGCGATGTTGCGGGCCGCTCTCGTGTTTCCGGAGCGGTCGATGACATGAGTGACCGGGTATTCGAAGTGGTCTGCGTTGTCGACGGACACGACGTCGTAGCCCAGATCCAACAACTTACTGGCTACCTGGTCGGCGAGTCCCGGCTCACCTGCGCCATTGAGAACCTCGACCTGGACCGGACCTTCCACACCAATGGAACTGGTGCGAGTCTGATCCTGTTCCGTCCCCGCAGCGTCCTCGGAACCCGTAGCGCTGGCCCAGATTCCAACGATCCACATCGGAGCTGAACCACTCAGAAACACTCCGCCCCCGGCAAGCACCAGTAGCAACACCAGGAGCTTGAATACGGGGAATCTCTTCTTGGCCGACTCGCGCGGTTGTGAACCGTTTTTGCGTCGACCTCGCCTTTGCCATTTAGAACGGGTCTCTCCCATCACCACCTCCGCATCATCCCTGCCCCATGGTGCCGGCTGACTGGCAATCCGCCGACAATCGAGCCACCCATATAGGTGAACCTCTTCCGACGGAAAATGCAAGTCGCCAGAAGCCGGAGAAGTCTGGAGCTCGGTCCGTCAAAGAAAATGCCGGGCCGAGAAAGTTCTGAACGTGCGAGAAAACTTGAACGTGCGAGCCGGATGGCGCATAATGACATGACAGAACTCATCGAGACCGGCTGAGGGACAGGCCCAATGAAGCCGGGGCAACCTTCGGAAGGTGGCTTCTTCCGCTGATGTGCCAACTCCTGCAGCGTCAGTTACGCTGGTAGATGAGCCGCCCGCTGTCCCCTTGGGGGCAGTTGCCTTAATGACAGGGCGTTCTTCTTTGGGAGTTTGATGAGGACACTCGAACTCACGGAGGAGATTCCGCAATGCCCCAGATTCATGCCGACAGGGCTCCTGCGAGCGAGCGCCACCCCGGAAGTAGGCCACCCCCCCGACCTCTCCACGTCCTGAAATTCGGGTCCTCCATTTTCTCCGATCCACAGGGGTACCGGTACGCCGCGCACGAAGTGCGATGCCATGTGGAACAGGGAGCCCAGGTGGTGGCGGTTGTTTCGGCGATGCGTGACACCACTAACACCCTGCTCTCGTTCGCCAACCAAATCACTGAAGACCCGCCGCCGGAGCTCCTTAGCGAGCTGTTGGCGTCAGGCGAGGAGATCTCGCTGTCGCTGCTCACCATGGCGCTAGAGACTGTCGGGGTCGATGCGCGCGGCCTCCGAGGACGGAGATTTCGTCCCCGAACTACCGGGCCACTGCTCGAAGCCATGCCCCTCAATCTTGACGCCGGTGCGCTCAAGAGAGAGCTCGAAGGCGGGCAGGCGGTGGTCTATCCGGGGTTTGTGGGGGTGGATGGCTCGGGTGCTCCTTCGCTCCTGGGCCGGGGCGGCTCCGACCTTACCGCCTTGTTCTTGGGGCACGTTCTTGGCGCCGATCATGTGGCGTTGCTCAAAGATGTTGAAGGGGTCTATCCGACTCCGGATTTCGGCTTGCAGCACGCGAAGCCCTTGGCGCACGCAAGCTGGGGGCAGGTGAGGGAGGTCGGCGGGGGCGTGGTGCAACACAGGGCCCTGGATTTCGCGGCGGCCAACGGAGTACGGTTTCACGTATGCGCGCCCGGTGGCAAAGGAACCCTCGTCTGTGAGGTTCCCTTCCCTGGTGTGGCAGCGTGACGGATCGGCGGATCCCGGTGGCGATTCTGGGAGCCACTGGGATCGTTGGCCAGCGCCTGGTGCAAAGTTTGGAGGAGCATCCCCAGTTCGAGGTGGGTGAGGTTGCTGCCTCGGCCAGCCGGATGGGGGCCGAATACGGGGCCGGATGTACCTGGAATATCGGTGGTGATGTCCCTCGCAACGTGGCCGCGATGAGGTTGAAGAGAGTCGGTGACCCTCTGCACAGCCGGGTGGTGCTTTCGGCACTGCCCTCTAGCGTTGCCAGGACTGTGGAGAGTGAGCTCGCGTCGGCCGGACACGTGGTGTGCACAAACTCGTCAGTCCACCGATTGGATGCGGACGTTCCACTGATGATCCCGGAGCTCAACCCGGAAGCGATTTATTTGGTGGAACGGCAGCCTTGGTACTCGCACGGTGGTGCGCTTGTCGCGAACTCCAACTGCGTGGTGGCAGGCATGGCTCCCGTCCTAGCTCCGATTCAACGGAGGTTCGGGATCAAGGGGGTGACGACAGTCACTCTACAGGCTCTCTCGGGAGCGGGTCAGGCGGGGCTCTCCAATCCGGACTCGGTAGCCAACGTCATACCTTGGATCCCCGGGGAAGAGGAGAAGATCGGGCCGGAACTCAACAAGATCCTGGGGACCAACTTCCCCGTCGCCTCCGCGGTAAACCGGGTTCCCGTCATTGATGGCCATACCGCACACGTTTTCTTGAACCTGGGTCGTCCCGCCGGGGTAAACGAGGTGGTGGAAACACTGCGAGGTTTCAAATGTCCCCAGCACATCGCGGGGTTGCCTTCAATCCCCGGGGACCTGCTCCTGGTTCACGAAGATCCGCTCCGCCCCCAGCCGATCAAGGACGCGGGGGCAAACGGCGGGTTGACCGTGAGTGTGGGACGGATCCGACGAGGTAATCCACTCTTCGACATCGCGCTGGTTGTGGTGGTGCACAACGGGATTAGGGGTGCAGCCACTGCTTGTCTCGCAAACGCTGAACTCTGTCTTCAGGAAGGGCTCGTCGACCGCTCTGCGTTAACCGCCTCAAGCCAGGGACCGGACGAACTCCTGAGTCACGGGAGGAGGACTTAGTCCCCGCCTGCTGAGTGTTGCGAGCTTGTCGGCTGCTACCTCCCTCAGGACGTTACTCCAGTCCAGCGGCATCCGCTCGCGCAACTCCGCCCTGAATTCGGGCCTGCGTCGGCGTCCGGGTTCGAGGGAATCGGCCATGTAAAGGGCCTGCCCAAGCTCTCCGAACATGGCGTATCCCGTAGTGTGATGAGCGATAGCGTCTAGCAGCTCCGTGTCGTCCACACCTTCCCCGGCCAAACGATTCGCACACGCGGGCCCGTGCAACAGAGGTGCCGGCATGCACCTCCCCCGCTGCACTTCATTGCGCAGGACCGAAGGCGAAACTCCCTTGAGCGCGTCGTGGAGCATGCCGGCCGCGATCCACCGCGTTTTCGTGGAGGCGTCGTGGCGAAGCTCCACGGCCCAAGCCTCCAACAAGGCGGCGACCCTTTCAACGTGCTCCTGCCGGGAGGAGCTCATAACCGCCCAAGGCGGTACTCGGCGTTCGATTCCGGCGGCCAGGATGATGGGGTGAAGTTGAGTTTCGACACTTTCAGCCGGGTGCATCGCCGAAGCATGCCTCCAAGCCGACTTGGCGTCCACCCCCTACGTTACGCTCATGGCAATTCGGTATGATCCTTTGCTGGTCCAGGCCTTGCGGTGCGACATCATGGATCGGTGGGGGGGATGCCGAGTGTCTGGACTACACATGGACCGAAGCCGACGCGCGATGGTGATGACGTTCGAAGGTAGACCATCGCTGGTGACCCTTCTCCATCCCGCCCTCGGCTGGATCTTCCCGTGGGACGGCGAAGTGAAGGACTTGGGACTCCAGACCAAGTCGGTCAAGATCGGACGACTCTCCCTCGGCGGGGTCGAGACGACGCCGGATGAACGGACCCTCCTCCTGGTGTTGTCCGATCGAGGCGGCCGACCGTGGCAGGCCGTTGGGATGACGCTTCGTCCTAACGGCATGAACGCCTTTGTGTGCCGCAAGGGCGAGGTGGAGGATCACTCCGAGACCTCCGAGCCCTGGCACATCGAAGTCGTGCTGCACACTCGCACAGGATCTGGGGCACGGCTGCTGCCGGGTCGCCCTTACGAGCTACCCTACTCGAACAGGCGAGCCGCCAAGGCCTTCGCCGACCAAACCGAGTGGCTGGCGTCGTTTTCGGACGACCCTAGCAAATGGCGGGGACACCTCCTTCGAAACTGGGCGTGGACCAGCTCCCTTAACGTCGACTGGATCCTGAGTGCCGACGGGGACTTGAAGTGGCCGAGATACCAGGCTCTACAAACCACGGCGGCGAATCTGCGGGACACCTCGAAAACGCCTCCCTGTTTCCCCCTGGACAGATCCTGGGGGACTCAACCGTATCCGCTTGCGCTCGAGTGCGAGCGACTGGCGGAGGGAGGGGTACTCGTTTTTTCGGCGAATGCCGTCGAGAAGATGGGTGGGCCAGCGGCGATCTTAGGGGAGATTCGCCAGGATCCCACCGTTCAACCCGAGGACGATTTGGAGTGGGTTCGCCGACAGCTCCGCCACAAGCAGGGCCGAGCGAAAAAACGGCTTCGGGCTCTGAAGCGAGAGCTGGAAGGGAGGGGGAAACCTGAGGACGCTCGTCTGTTCGGCTCCATTTTGCTGAGTTACGGCAGGGAGATACCGAAGGGGGTCAAGGAGATACGATTGCCGGATTTCGAGGGACGGGAGTGCGTCATCCCGCTCGACCCGGCAAAAACTGCCATGGAGAACGCAGAGCACTACTTTGAAGAAGCTCGCCGGAGACAGCGCGCTCAAGATGAGCTACCGCGGCGCCTCGAGCAGACCCGGGGCGAGATCGTCAAAATGGCGACCCTTATCGAGAGTATCGACGACTCTGGGCCTACGGCTGAAATGTGGGATATCGTGGGGGAGCGACCTATCGCCAGCCGGAAGAACAAAGCACCCCGGCTGCCCTACACAGTTCTACGTAGCTCCGGTGGGTTGGAGATCAGAGTGGGTCGGGGAGCAGCGGACAACGACGCGTTGACCTTCCGCCACACGGCCCCGGAAGACATCTGGTTACATGCGTCGCAGGCGGCCGGTGCTCATGTGATTCTGCGCTGGGGGCAGCGAGCGCAGAATCCGCCACGCCGGGATTTGGTGGAGGCGGCGACGGTCGCTGCGGTCAAGAGCGGAGCGAGGCACAGCAAGATGGCCTCGATTGTCTGGACTCGACGGAAGTACGTGCGAAAACCACGCAAATCACCACCCGGGACTGTGGTGCCGGATCGGGTTCAGACGATGTTTGTGAAGCCGGACGCAGAGCTGGTCGACCGACTGGGTGCGGGCTGAGCAGGAGAGCCCCCCTCAGACCCCTTCGCCTTTGAACGCAACCTTCTTGTGGCTTCCGTCGCAAAACGGCTTGTTATCGGATTGCCCACACCTGCATAACCAAGCCCCGAGGAAGACGCCGCCTCCGTCATCGCCCACCGCATTGATCTCGATAACCCCGTCCAGATGGAGCGGCCCATCCTTATGCGGCGTGACGACCACTTCCCCACTCGCTAGATGCTCGGCTTCCCGTAGCGGAACGGCGTTGGCGCGATCCACGGGGTCACCACCGGCGAAAACGATCTCCTTGTGCTTGCCGTTGCAGAGGGGTGCATCGGTTGACAGCCCGCAACGACACAGAGCCACCTTCTCGATCCTCTCTTCCGCCCCGCCCGGCATCTGCAAACGAATCCGGCCCCGAACGAGGAGGGGCCCCTTCGGGGCGAGTTGCACCTTGACCGGAGCCGCACGGCCCTGCTCACTCACGTCACGATCTCAACTCGATGAGGTTTCAGTAGTCTGACCACGTTCTTTGTCATCACTCAACCGCCCTTCTGACACCCTTTTCGGTTTGCATAGTACCCCGCAGCGGCCCGTGACAACAAGAGAACATTCTCCATGTGTCTTTCTCAACTGTTATTGGTTGTTGTGGGCACGCCGTGCACGGCTTGGGCGAGGGCGGTCGAGAGGTCTGCGAAGGCACGTTCTCCATTCCCAAGAGCTGAGATCAGCGCCGACCCGACGACCACTCCGTCCGCCATTTTCGCCACGATCTCGGCCTGTCGCGGCGTAGAAATGCCGAACCCGACTGCCACAGGCAGCCGGACCACTTCCCGCAGTGCACGCGTCTTGCCCTCCAACCCTCCATCGAGGGCCGCCCGAGCCCCCGTTACCCCGAGCCGAGAAATGTAGTACAGGAAACCGGAGGCCCTTCCTGCGATTGCTTCGAGGCGCTCCGCGGGTGTAGTCGGAGCCACCAGAGGTACCAGATCCAGAGTGCTGGCGGCGAGTTCGCCCTCCAACTCCGGGTGCGATCCCACCGGCAGGTCCGTTATGAGCAGGCCAGACGCCCCAGCCCGCTCCGCCCTATCGAGGAAACGGGACACCCCCATGCGCAGAACCGGGTTCAAGTAGGAAAAAAGCACAACGGGCGGCAGTTCTCCCGAGACCTCGGACAGGGTATCCAGCGTGGATGTCACCGTGGTGCCGTTTGCCAGCGCCTGCCAGCTCGCGGCCTGAATGGTTGGGCCGTCAGCGAGTGGGTCGCTAAATGGAATCCCAAGTTCGATGACATCCGCTCCATCGGCAGCTAGTTGAGTCAGCAGCCGCGGAGTGTCGTCCGGACCCGGATAACCGCTCGAAAGAAAGGGTATGTAGGCGGTACGTTCATCGAACGCCGCGGCGATCCTCGAGTTCACTGGGAGCCTAACGGAACCGTCGATTCAACCTGCGTCATCCTCAGTCGCCGTTGGGGCGTGATGAGAGCCCCACTTTTCGAACCACTTCCGTAAGTAAAGCTGGGTCCGAAGGAAGTTGGATGGACGCGAAGTCGTACCGTGCCACTCGTCCTGGAACCGGACCATGACGGTTGGCACACCCTCGTACTTGAGCGCCTGATAGAACTCCTCCGTCTGTCCCATCGGCGTCCGCAAGTCTCTTTCCCCGGTCATGAGCATGGTCGGAGTCGTGACGTTCTCGACGTAGAAGATAGAGGACCGATCGATCCACTCCTCAGGATCCTCCCAAAAGGGCGCCTCGAAGGTACTCAGGTAGGAGATCGCATCCGAAGTACCCATCGCCGACATCCAGTTGACGATGGGGCAGTTCGCGGAAGCCGCCCGAAAACGATTCGTGTTCCCGACAATATAGGAAGTGAGGATTCCGCCCCCCGAGCAGCCATAGACGAAGAGATTGTCCGGATCGGTGTAGCCTCGACTGAGTAACTCGTCGACCCCGTTCATGAGATCCGGAAAATCCGCGCCCGGATAGTCATGGTTTATCGCGTTTGCAAAACGGGTTCCGTAACCGGTGCTCCCCCTCGGATTCGTGTAGAGAACTACGTACCCGTTCGCCGCATGTTCCTGGAAGCCGAAGTTGAATCCCCCGTTGTACATGCTGTGGGGCCCTCCGTGGATCACCAATATCGCCGGATAAGTGCGCGTCGGGTCAAAGTCGGGGGGTTTAACGATCCACCCCTGCACTTGGAATCCGTCGGTTGACGGGTACCAGATCTCCTCCACTTCGCCGAGCGTGACCCCGTGCATGACGTCGCTGTTCACCTCAGTGAGCCGATTCACTTCTCCGGGGTCGGATAGATGAAAACGGTAGATGTCGGCCGGTTGGTGATCCGTCGCTATCGTACCTACGGCCAGCCCCCCGTCGTCGAACGATGAGAGGGAAAACAGGTACTTACCCTCGGTAAGTTGGGTAACGCCTCCCTCCACCGAGACGAAGTGAAGCTGCCTATAGCCGTCCCGGTTCACATTGAAGTAGAGTCCGCTACCATCCGGTGCCCACTGCATGCCTCCCGCCTGCCTGTCGTAGCCGGGAGAGATCAATCGCGCGCCAGAACCATCGCGATTCATGACAAATATACCGGGGTTGCGGTAGGTATCCCGGTGTTCATCTCCAGCGGTGTAGGCGATCAAGCTCCCATCGGGCGACGGAACCGGGTTCCCATCGGGACCACGACGGTCGGTTAGGCGAGTTACCTCCCCCGATTCCACCGCGACGCTGTAGATCTCGGATTCACGCCAGTGTTCCGGCCGATCCCAGTCGGCTGTGCGATATGACGAGAAGTAGATTTCGGTCCCGTCCGGGCTCCACGCCAAACCGCCGTGATTCCAGTTTCCGTCGGTGAGTTGGCGGGCCGTGCCTCCATGGGCGGGCACCACGAATACATGAGTCCAACCCGTGTCCACATACCCTTGGCGATCCCGCTTGTATCCGGCGCGTTCAACGATCTTGGGTTCGGTTGTCCAATTCGCGCCTCTCGGTCGAGCTGGGAGATCGACTCCCGCAAAGTCCGGTTTATCGTCCACCCGACTCGTGAAGGCGATCCATTTTCCGTCGGGCGACCACCTCGGTGCAGAGGGACCGTTTTGGAGTCGCGTGACCTGGGTAGTCAAGCCCTCGTCGTCCATCCACCGGACGAAGATTTGAGATCCTTCGGGTTCTCCCGCGGCCACAAACAAGATACGGGTTCCGTCTGGAGACCAGCGCGCGCCACCCCCTTCGAGGAGGGCACGGGCACGTCCCCCGTCGGCGTCCATCAACCAGAGCGAGGACCGGCGGCGATCGTTCGTCTTGTCGATCCACCCGCGCGTGTAGACGATCCGTTCACCGTCCGGCGATATCTGCGGGCTCGACACCGATTCCATGTTCAAGTAGTCCTCCAGGGACAACATCCGTTCCTGAGCGTCCGCTGGTGTGGGTGCCGTTACGACCACCGCAATGAGGAACGCCGCCGGGGCACACCAGACGCCAACAAAGTTAATCGGTCGTTTCATCTCTCTTTCCTCACCTTCCTTCGTCCCGATGGAGTGTCATTCCACCTGCAAAAACCGATGCTGTTCGACAATTGGTACGTAGGATTCGCGCTGGAAGTTTTCAGCGGGGAATCCGGCGATACCTCTCGAAAAGACGTTCCTGACGCGACTTAGTGTCCACCAGCTCTCCTTGGATCCACACTTGTTCCGCATAACCTGAGAAATCGAGTGGATCTCCGGACCACACAACCAGATTCGCGAGCTTCCCGGGCTCGAGGGAGCCGACCTCGTCCGCCATCCCGAAGATGCGAGCAGGGTTGAGAGTGATCGCCTCGAGCGCATCGCCCCACGACATTCCATAGCGGACGGCGTTGCCCGCTTCGTGGGTCACCTGCCCTGCCCGATGGGTACTGCGCGTTGTGATGATCACCTCGACACCGGCTTCGGCCAGGATGGCCGGGGCGTCATAACGGGCTGCCAAGCGATGGAACTGAGTTGGGCGGTTCTCGAGGGCTCGCATCACCACGGCCGCCCCCGCCGCAGCCAACCGATCCGCCAGGATCCATGCCTCCTCCCCACCATCCTCCACAAGATCGAACCCGTACTGGGCCTGCAACTCCAGCGCCATCTCGATGTCCGCAGCGCCGCTTGCCCGTATCACGAGAGGCATCTCACCGTTCAGGACAGCCGCCACTGGGGCAACATCGTCGTCCAACCGGCCAAGTCCGCTGCCCCCACCGGATTCTGCCTCGCCGGGACCGGAGGAGGGGTCACCCTGCTCTTCGAGTACTTCGTCAAGTACGGCGCGGAGAGCCATCACGGGGCCTGCCCTGCTCCCCCCGACACCGCTAGTCGCGTCGGGGCCCAACGCTGCGTAAAGTGCCACCGGGTCTCGGAACACGACAGTCTGCCTGTCGCCACCCACCGTCCGGAGAGCCACTCCTTGCCCCGCAATGACGCCGCCAGAAGGCGCGGCCAGAGCCGTGGTGATCCCATCGCGGGCCAGGACCGGGAAGAGGGAAGACCGAGGGTCAATTCCGTCGCTCACTCGAAACGCGCTGCGGTTCGATCCTTGATTAAGGATGCTGTGCCGGGTAGACGCTACAGATCCCACTTCAACCAGCCCTAGCTGGGTCCCCACTTCGATGAGGCCTGGGGTCACAATCTTCCCGGTAGCATCGATCACGGTCGCGCCGGCGACATCCACCTGACCCATGGGCCCGACCGCAACTATCCGTCCGTCTTCCACGAGGACCGATCCACCTTCAATGGGAGGGCCCGACACAGGGTACACCGTACCACCTTGGATCGCCACCGCCTGCGGCGCCGCCAACAGCGGGTTCGGAGCCAAACCAGCAACCAACAGGGAGATCCAACGCGCGGTTCGATGAATGGTCAATGTTGTCATTGAGCCCCCTTTCACGGAGAGTATGCGGCCCTTCCATCGCGGGCGGCAACGCTCCGAAAATCCGCACCGTATCCACGCTCACATGGACGATGCGCTCAATGGCGTCCACGAGATCGCGGGGATCGTCGAACCAGCCGTTGGCGTCGTTGACGATTCCGCTCCGCCTGTCGGTCTCGACGCGGTAGTGGTCGACGAACCATTCGAGTGGCGTCCTGCCGTTAACGACGTACTGGTGGGCCTCGGGGAGATCGGTGACGCGCACGCGTTCGCGGACGATCACGGTCGGCAGTTGGGCTGGAGCCGAGGAGTTCGGCGGAGTCAAAGACACCCCCTTGGGCGGGGGTAGACCCCGCGGGGGAAGCACTGCCCGAACGCGAGGAAGTGAACGTCGGGCATTCTGTCCCGCGACGAGAAACCGAGACCGGCTTCGTCGAGCCGACTTCCAACACCGTGATTGCTACTGGCGCGCGTGGCGAGCAGCACGATCTCGTTGGCGTACAGTTCTTCCCGGATGAGTGCGCAGCCGCACCTCGGACGACATGCTCCACGGTTCGGGCTCCGAGATCTCGCCGGCTGTTACTCAGTCCTCGACCCACCGCGTCGACAGGAAGGGGTGGGGCGGGGATTGAGGTACGAAAAGCTCCCTAATCGCGCACGATCGGACGGACTTCTACAGACTGTACGTCCAACTCGTCCGTGACCACACCGGCGACATGCGTTTCGCCGACCCACATGACCCGGAAATCCCTCGGCACATCGACGGTGGCCGCTAACGCGCCTTCGGGGGCGAAGACCTTCCAGTGAGTGGGTTGTTCCACAAACGGCAGGGGGTACTGCTCCACCCACACGAAGCCGTCCGCGGCAATCACAACGTTGGAGTATGCCGGGAAATGAGACGGGAAAGGGTAATCCGCGTAGACCACCCTGGCGCGGGCGGGGTTGCCGGACCTCTCCGTCCTATCCTGCACGAAGGCATTGATGTGCGATTGGGAAACAGCGACGCGATTCTGGTCCACCGCCAAAGTATCAACGACGTTGCCTTCCACATCGTAGCGCACCAAAGAGAACGTGTCACCCGTCCCGATGACCACTCCGTTTGCCGAGAAATCGAAGACTGGATCCAATCCCCACCGTAGGGGGAAGTCTGTATAGCCGGTTTGCGTCACGTTGATGATACGATACCGTTCTTGCCCCGGGAACGGCCCCAGCACTTTACGGCGGGCTCCGTCCGGCGCAAGGAACGCAATCGCGAGATTTGCACGCCAAGGTTCCGTAGGTATCACGCTGCTGCCTGAAAGAGTCGCTAGCAACGGATCTTCGTTGCGAGCGATACCTACAAATGTGCTGGCACCAGCACATCGAATTGCCTTGTAGATCAGATGTGGCAAAGGAATCGTTCGAATGAGATCAAGGTCCAGCGAGAACATGGTCACACGATCCAGCCCGATGTCCGAAGCGAACACGGCATCTTGACCACAATCGTCGATTAATCCCAAGAATCGAAACTCACCTGGCCCCTCGCCCCTGCGTCCGGTGGTCGCAACAACTTGACCGGTTGCTCGATCAAGAGCCGTTATGCTCCTGGAACCGCGGTCGGCCACATACAAGCGATCACCGCGAACGAACATATCAACTATGTCCTCGAAGAACAGATCGGAATCGGAGTGTTCGCCAATCGAGAGCTCGGCAGGCCCTAGCCCCCACCAGGCCTCAGCAGATTGGGCCTCAACAGGGGGAGGGAAGTAGGCGGAGATTACTGCGGAGACTATGCCGCATCCAACGCTCAGGAAGCCTCCGTTGTTGGCGGACCTAAACATTCCGCTATTGCTTACTCACCGCAGCCGTTTACATCGCAGGCATCGCGCTGCACATGCGGAGGCCCACCGTACGGATTGAAAATGATACAGGCAGCGTCCTCCATGTCGAGGCATGTGCCCATTAACCCAGCCGCAGTCGTCTACATCGCAGGCATCGCGCTGCACATACGGAGGCCCACCGTACGGATTGAAAATGATACAAGTAGTGTCCTCCATGTCGCGGCAGGCAGGTGCCCATCGATCCAGCTTCGCAAGGGTGAGCACGAAAATACGGCCATCTCGAAGTTGACAACAATGGCCAAAGACGTAGCTCACCATACCCGCGAGGCAGGAGCTTGTCAAACCCGATGTCTTGTCCATCGATATGTAAGCCTGGAGCAAGTCCCCACCCGCGAACCCAGTCTGGTCCTCCTTACCTCGAAGACAGGATATCCCGCGGGGGTAAGGCGCCGAGCCGTCGCGAGCAGCTCGGCGGTGTCGCCGAGTGCGGTTCATCAGCCCCAGCAGCTCATTCATTGCTTCTGCCGGGCGCTTTTGGAGAGCCGGCGGCGGAAGACGCGGGAGAGATGGAGTGGCAGACTCTCATTTCCTTCCGCGACGCCCGGGCGGGCGGAGATCAGACGGATGCGCCCGCTGCGCACGGCGTGGGTAACCACGATTAGCGCTCCCGTCCCCACCCAGCCCAGACTGGTGTGGCGCTCCCGGCAACGGTTTCGAGTCCCAGCTCAAAATCGCTGACGTGGTAAGTATCCGGATCGAATCGATCCCAGCGTTTTGCGCCATCTATCCATACCATGTCGGCCAGCGCGTAGACGGAAAACGGATCTGACGACCACAACACGACATCTGCATTCTTGCCAACCTCCAACGTACCGGTCAACTCGTGGATCCCGAGTGCCCAAGCCGGGTTGGCCGTCACCCATCGCAACGCCTCATCCCGGGACACCTCCATCCCACGCCGGTGGGCCGCCCCCATCGCCTTCGCCGCTTCGTGGTTCATGTATTGCGCCCGCATGTCGTCGTCGGAGTGTACTATCGCTATGGCCCCAGCCGAAGACACGAGCGCAACGTTCTCGGAGATGCCGTCGAAGGCTTCCATCTTGAAGCCCCAGTTTTCGGACCACATCGAAGCCGAGGTGCCTGTTTCGGCCAGAAGATCTCTGATTTTGTACGCTTCCACAGCGTGGTGAAACGAACGCACGTGAAAGCCGAATTCACGTGCAACCCGCAAATTGGTGGCCATCTCGTCAGCTGTGTAGCAGTGCCACTGCACCAGAATGTTTCCTCTCAACACCTCTGCTAGCGTCTCCAAGTGGAGATCGCGTGCTGGAGGGTTCCCGGAGGGATTGGCGAGCCAGGCATCCCACTCGTCCCGGTACCGCGCTCCGTCGATGAAAGCCTGCCGGTACCCGTACACGTTCCCCATTTTTGTCGTCGGGAATTCTGCTCCGCGTTTGGGGTTCTCGCCGCAGGCCAGCTTCACGGTGTGGGGCGCATCCGGAAATATCATCTCCTGCGGGGTGATGGCGGGGACGGGTTTGACGGTGACGCCTCGCCCCTCGATCAGGTCGCCCGATCCCGGCAGCAGGTGTAGAGTAGTGGTACCTCCTCTGAGAACGCGAGCAAAGCCGGGGCCCTGAGGCCAGATGGAGTGCTCTATCCAAACGCCCGGGGTTGTCATCCCAACCTCGTTGTTGTCGAAGCTGGTCGGTACTTCGGGTGTGGACGATACTCCCACATGCGAATGATCATCGATTAATCCCGGAGTGACAAAACGACCTTGCCCGGAGATACGGATCGCGTCCGAGGGTGCCTGCACGTCGGTCCCGATTGCTTCGATCTTGCCGTCACTCAGGAGGATGTTGCCAACATATTCCTCCCCTGTCGCGGTCATCAGGGTAGCGCCGTAGATGAAAGTCGCTGGGTGTTCGGGGACGGTGTAACTGGATCCCCAAGCCAAGTTGGGGTTGCCCCCGGCTTGCTGCCCTGCTGTTTGCTGAGGATTCGTCAGGGAGACTGCGGTTAGAGCGATCACCCAAGTGGATTGGGTCACCAAGCGCATAGGAGGTTCTCCTTCAAGTTGCGGGGGTGGCCACGGCCAGATTTGTGGCTTGAAAGATGCCGTGCCTCGGTAGTTCTGGGCGAGACCCAGTGAGGTGGTTAGTGGGGCTACGTTGGTCTAGCTCAAAGACTGCTTGGGCTGGCGAGATTAGCTGCTCCTTTTTAACCTATAGCAGCTCATTATGCGTCACGGATACTATAAGCATTGTCGGATACTTTTCGGCCTGGCGATACTTGTCCTGGTCTGTGCCGTCTCGGCCACCCCGGCCGCGGCGCAGTCCATCACCTTTGCTGGGGCCGACGCCAACGGGAACGGTGATCTCACGTGCTCGGAGGCCAGGCGTGCAGGCCTTCGTCTCCCCGCTACGCGTGGTAGCCAGGTGTATGCGTGGCTGCAGCGCGGTAGGCGGAGCGACTCGGACAATGACGGGGTCGCCTGCGAAGGTTCAGGAGGGTCCGGAGGATCTGCGAGTTCTTCTGGCCCACTGGTGCCGCGGACATGTCCGGTTGATGCGGAGGTCTGGCGGGGGCTAAAGGTCTGCCAGGAGCCTCCTCGCCGGCAGGGGTACAATCGACCATCGACTAGAACTCCCCATCTGGAGGCCTCGCTTTTGGCGAGCCTTCCGGCGGGTGGGCCAGGTCGGCGCCTCACCCCATACACCTGCCATCCGGTGCGGGCGGACGGGTCCGATACGGACATCGAGCATATCGTGGCCTTGGCGGAGGCCTGGGATTCCGGTGCCACGCCGGCGGTTCTGGACCGCATGGCCACGGACGCCCTCAACCTCACGGTGGCTACCCCCGAGGTAAACCGAGGTGCGAAGAGAGACCTCGATGCTGGGCAGTGGTACCCTGCCCAAAACGCCCCTTGGTTTGCCGCACGCGTAGTAGAGGTAAAGCAACGCTACGGACTATCGGTGGACCCAGCGGAGAAGGCGGCGCTGGAACGGTTACTCGCAGGCGAAGGATCAAACACCGTCTCCTGCCCGGGTGGTCGTTAGCGTGCACCGAGCGGGTGGGGGATTTGTGCACTGGCTGCTGGTTCTGGGGCTGGTGGGGTCCATCGCCTGTAGCGGGGAACCGGCACCCCAGGTCGTGGCTCCATTGCCGGAGCCGGAAGACCCCCTGGCCGGTCTTGAGATCGCCCCCGAAAACAGGTGTTCGAAGTACAATCGAGGGGACTACCCGTACCCACAGTCGGTAGAGGCCGACCTCATCGAACAATTTGGCGGTGTGATCTACGGACCCTATACGGGGACGGTATTCTCTTCACGATTTGACACTCACATTGAGCACATAGTGGCGCTCGCTGAAGCGCACGACTCGGGGGCCTGTGCATGGACCAACGCCCGGCGCAGCGAGTTTGCGCGGGATCTCAACAACCTCACTCTTGCCGCGCCTTCGGTGAACCAGCGAAAGAGCTCCAAGGATGCCGCGGAATGGCTGCCGGACCTTAACCGTTGCTGGTTCGCGGGACGGGTACGATCGGTGAAGTTGGCCTATCGACTGACCGTAGACCAAGCCGAGGCGAATGCCCTCTCCGCGGTACTCCGGGAATGCTCCTCGACGGATATGGTGGGGCCGTAGAGTCCCGTAGCGGGCACCGGACAGTTGACATTTAGAGGAGCCGGGCTACTTCCTCCACATCTTTGTCTCCACGACCACTAAGACACACGACCACATCCGTCCCCTGCCATCGCTCCGCCTCACGTCGCAACCCGGCGACTGCGTGCGCGCTCTCCAACGCGGGGAGTAGACCCTCTAGACGACATAGGTCCTGAAACGCCGTGAGTGCCTCCTCGTCGGTGACGGAAATGTAGCGCACTTCTCCGCTGTCCCTTAGCCACGCGTGTTCGGGTCCGACACCGGGGTAGTCCAGGCCCGCCGAGATTGAGTGCGCGGGCAACACCTGGCCGTCGTCATCTTGGAGCAGATAGCTGTAGTTCCCGTGTAGGACGCCAGGTTGCCCCAGTGTGAGCGACGCGGCGTGGGATCCGGTTTCCAGCCCGCGGCCCGCGGCTTCTACCCCGACCAAAGCAACGCGGTTTCCTTCGGGCATGTCACGGTTGCGCTCCGAGAAAGCGGTGAAGGTACCAATGGCGTTTGACCCACCTCCGACGCAGGCGAATACCGCTGCCGCATTCACCCCGACCGCCGCCAGTTGATCTACGGTCTCGTCGCCAATCAACCTCTGCAGGTCACGAACCAGCGCAGGGTACGGTGCAGGCCCCACCACTGAGCCGATGATGTAATGGGTATCATGGACGTTCGACACCCAGTCGCGGATCGCCTCGTTTGTGGCATCCTTCAGAGTGCGGGTACCGCTCTCCACAGGGACTACGGTTGCCCCCAACAATCGCATGCGTTGCACATTGAGTGCCTGTCGGCGCATGTCCTCCGAGCCCATGTAGACGACACATTCGAAATCGAGCTTGGCGCAGGCGGTGGCGGTTGCCACACCGTGTTGGCCCGCACCCGTCTCCGCGATGATGCGGCGTTTACCCATTCGGGCCGCGAGGAGGGCCTGACCGATCGTGTTGTTGATCTTGTGGGCACCCGTATGTGCCAGATCCTCTCGCTTGAGCCACAGGTTGAGGCCGAAGTCCGCACTGAGATTGGCGGCGTAATAGAGTGGGGTCGGTCGCCCAACATACTCGGACAGGTGCTGCCGGAGCGTTACCTGGAAGGACTCGTCGAGGCGTGCATCTTCCCACGCAATAGACAGTTCCTCCAAGGCGGGAACGAGGGTTTCGGGGACGAATTGCCCGCCGTACGGGCCAAACCACACCTCGCTCATGCTTCCGGCTCGCCGATGAGCACGCGAGCGGTCGCCTGGAGAAAGTCTTCGATCAGACGAAGTGATTTCACCCCGGGCTCGCGTTCGATTCCCGAGGATACGTCGACAATGTCCGGTCGGCAGGCGCTGATCGCTGCCCCGACATTCCCCGGGGTCAAGCCGCCCGCAAGAACCAAGGAGGTGCCTGCTCGGTCGACTTCCCCGATCCACTGGTGCGGAAACGGAGTTCCCGTTCCGCCGTGTCCGGCAGCAGAAAAACCCTCTACCAGGATGGCGTTCACCGATCCCCTAAACCGATCCCACTCGTGCCGGAATTCCGCCAGCGTCCGAGGCCGGATCCCCTTCCACACACCGATCCCATTCTCCTGCAGGGTGCGGCATACATGCGGCGACTCCCCTCCGTGTAGCTGCGCGATGTCGAAGTCGGCGATCCGGTGGCACGTCATTATATCTTCGACACCCTCGTCGACGAACACACCTACTCGCTTCACCGTTGACGGGGCGGCGGCTTGTGACAACACCGACGCCGAGAGCGGGTCGAGGCGGCGCAGGTGGCCTGCGAACACAAACCCAACGTGCGAGGCACCGGATGCGCAGGCTGTCTTCACTTCCTCCACGGTTCGAAGTCCACAAATCTTGGCTCCAACTCGTTTCATGGGTGGCTATGAACCGCGCCTTTCCCGCTTGGGGTGTCCCACCAAGGCTTCCACTCCTCCAGGGTCCCCTTTCATTAGCCAACTTCCGACGAGAACGGCGTCCGCACCCGCCGCACCAGCCGCCATTACGTCCTCCTTCGAGCCAATCCCGCTCTCGGCAACCGCCGTTACGCTAGGCGGTAGACTCTCGATGAGTCGTAGCGCCCGGCCCAAATCCACCTCAAATGAACGGAGGTCGCGCGCGTTTACACCGATCGTGGTGGCACCGCAACCCAAGGCCGTTTCGAGTTCCGCCTCATCGTATATCTCTACTAGAGCCGTCATCGCCAACTCAGAACTCACCTCCAATAGGTCGCGTAGCTGGCGTTCGGTTAGGGCCTTGACGATGAGGAGGATGGCGTCCGCCCCCGCGGCGCGGGCCTCGTAAAGCTGGACGGGGGCGAGCATGAAATCCTTGCGCAAGACGGCGATATTCGTTGCTTGGCGGGCAGCTCGAAGATCATCGAGACTCCCCTTGAAGTACCTCTCATCGGTGAGCACCGAGATCGCGGAGGCTCCCGAGGCGGCGTAGACGCTTGAGACGCCACCGGCCTGAGCGTACGGGTTGATGTCTCCCGCCGAAGGCGAGGCCCTCTTGAATTCGGCGATGACCGATACGTGCGACTCCTTCCTGAGGGCTTCGGAAAACCGCCGGGGAGGATCCGCCTCAATGGCCTGCTTCTTGAAGGCTGCCTCGAACAACACGAGGCGCCCGACCTCTTCCCGTTTAGAGGCGATTATGCTGTCGAGAATGGTTTGCGTTTTAGATTTCATGGATGTATGTTCGGTATTCATTCGGTAATTGTCAAGCGTTCGATCGATCGACTCGGAGTGCACTAAAGGTTACGGGAGCACGGTCATGACACTAACTAAACGACAGGGCGAGATTCTCCGGTATATCGAGGGATTCCTTCGGTTTCGTGGATACGCGCCGAGCCTCTACGAGATCGCGGAGGAATTCGAGTATCGGTCGGTGGCCACCGTACATGAACACATCGCCAACCTCCAGGAGAAGGGCTACATACGGAAGGAGGCCTCCCGCAGTCGTTCGATTGAGCTGGTAGAGCGAGATTTTCGGGTTTCGGCCACAGTACTCCCGCTCTTGGGGAATGTGGCCGCTGGTGTTCCGATCGAGGCCATCTCGGATTCGGAACAGGTCGCGGTCCCGGAGGACATGATCGCTGGCTCACCCGCCGAACACTATGTGCTACGTGTCCAGGGGGACTCGATGATCGATGAACAGATCAGGGATGGGGATCATGTGATCGTGCAGTCCCGACAGACCGCCAACAACGGAGAGATGGTAATCGCCCTCGTAGACGGTGAGTCCGCCACAATGAAGAAGTTCTACATGGAAGGTGCCCGAGTCCGTCTTCAACCAGCTAATGCGAACCTCCAACCCCTCCTTTACGATACTGCGCGCGTGACGATCCAAGGTGTGGTAGTTGGTGTCATCAGACGGTACTGATGGGGGCTTGTGGCCTAAACGCCCGAAGGCGGTCCAGCACGCGACCGGCGCGACCGGAATCGATGGAGTGCCGGGCGGCCTCCACTCCGGTGGCGAGGGTGTCGACCTTGCCCGCTACCCAGAAAGCGGCAGCAGCGTTCAGGATTACCGAGGCCCGGGCAGCTCCCGCAAGTTCTCCTCGGATCACCCCTTCCACCTGACGCGCGTTCTCCGCCGGCACGCCACCTGCAAGCTCCGACGGATCCCACTCGGGCCACCCGAAATCGCTCGGTCGCACCGTGAATTCGCTCAAAGCGCCCTCGTCCAGCCGGAACACGCGTGTTGGACCCAGTGGACTGAGCTCGTCCATTCCCGGTTCGCCATGAACCACGAGCGCGCGTTCGTGGCCCAGCAGCCGAATTGCCTCCGCTACGAGCGACTGCATCTCCGGCCGCGCAACTCCGACAACCTGGCGCCGAACACCGGCCGGATTGGTAAGCGGGCCGAGCAGATTCATGATCGTGGTAACGGCAAGCGCACTCCGCACGGGAGCTATGTGCCGCATCGCCGGGTGGTGGACAGGTGCGAACATGAACACGAATCCGGTCTCTTCCAACATGCGTCGCTCGTCCGCCGGAGGGAGTTCCAAGGGAACGCCAAGGGCTTCGAGCACATCGGCCCCGCCGCACTTGGAGGTAAAGGACCGGTTACCGTGTTTGGCAATCTTCACTCCGCCGCCCACGGCCACCAGCGACGCGGCGGTAGAGATGTTGAAGGTAGTGATCGCCCCTCCGCCCGTACCGCAGGTGTCGACCAAATCGGGCTCCGAGGAATCGAGCCGGACCATGGCCTTTCGAAGCGACCGGACGCCGCCTGCCACCTCGTCCGGTGTCTCTCCCCGGAGGCAAAGAACCGTGAGAACCACGGCCATTTGAACTTCACTGGCTTCGCCTCGAACAAAGGTGTCAAAAAGCGCCTCTGCGGCAGCAATGTCGAGCCTTTCGCCCGCCAAGAGCTGACGAAGGATCGCCTGTGGAACGGTCATTTCGAGATCCTCTCGCGGATTGTGCAACCGCCGGTGATCGAGGGTGGGAGGCAGCTTGGGAGCGGCCAATTCTGCCTACTCATTAGCGTGCGTGCCAGTAGGCTCGGTGCCGGGCGATCGCGGATGGAACGCCGTCGCGGTCTCCAGATCCGCAGTCGCTCCTGACATGGGGCAGCCGCTGCCGAGTCCGTCCGGGACCACTTGGTACCGGGCCACCATCGAGTACGACGGTCACAAATTCCGGGGATCACAGCGCCAACCCGGAGTACGCACCGTGCAGGGCGACGTTGAGGGGACCCTGCGCAAGCTTCAATCTGGACCCACCACAGTACATTTTGCGGGACGGACCGATTCGGGGGTCCACGCCACGTCGCAGGAGATCAGCTTTGCAACGTCACCACGGTGGGACGTGGATGAAATCGGCCGTGCCCTCGGGGCAACCCTTCCGGAGGATGTCTCGGTCAAACGGGTTAGCGAAGTAGATAACGATTTCCACCCACGGTTCGACGCCACCGCCCGACGTTATCACTACGTCATCCTGGTGGGCGGACCGCGCCGACCGCTCCTGCGCCGATTGTGCTGGCAAGTAGATGAATCCGTGGACGACGCCATCCTTGGCAATCTTGCAACCCAACTACCCGGCGTTTCCTCCTTCGCCAGCTTCGCCCGACGGGGTGCAGCTTTGGACAACCCCCTGTGCCGGATCGAATCCGCGAGATGGCGGGCACTGGAATCGCAAGACCGCATTTCCGGCAGATTGGTATCATTTGAAATCGTCGGAAACCGTTTCCTCCAGCGGATGGTAAGGTACCTTGTGGGCACATCCGTCGAAGCGGCAGCGGGACGGCGCCCAATCACTGATTTTGAGGTTTTGTTGTCTGGTGGGCAGGCCGCCAGAGCCGCTTTTCCCGCTCCGCCGCAGGGCCTTTTTCTGACGGGTGTACGCTACTCCGACGGCTGGAACTCTCCCCGTCCCGACCTACCATGCTTCAAGGCAGTGGAATGAAGACTCGATCCAGATTCAGTGAAACTGCGCGGACTGTATCGCGCGTGCTCATCGCGGGGACCGTGTTGGTGTTCTCCGGGCTGGGAGTCGGGGTAGTTGCCACCGCGCTTGCCAACCGGGGGTCACGCCCGGCGGAACCAAGTCCTCCCGCGCAAAATCCTTTTGTGGCCCCGGGATCGACGCTACCGCAGGAACGTATGAGGTCTCTGGATTCGATTTCGGATGCCCGGCGCACACCCACCGTCGTGGCTGCCGCTCGCGTTCTCCCCTCTGTGGTCAGCCTGCGTACCGAGCGTACCGAGCGCCGACGGGATCTATGGGGTCGCGTTGTAGAGCGAACGGCTGCAGGGCTCGGCTCGGGGTTTGCGATCGACGCGGCGGGAACGATCGTTACAAATGCGCACGTTCTTCAGGGAGTAGAGCGCATCGAAGTCGTTGGGGCCGACGGACAACTGTACGGAGGGGAACTCATCGGCCTGGACGAGCTGACCGACATCGCCGTCGTCCGCATACCGCCGGAGCAGGTTCCTCCAGTCCCCCTCGGGTCGTCCTCGGACATCTTCATCGGTGAACCGGCAGTAGCACTGGGCACCCCCACCGGGTACTCACTCCACAACACGGAGGCCACGGTGACATCCGGAGTGATCAGCGGAGTTGGCCGCGACATCAGGCGACCACCCGACGAAGGACAGGAACAGACGGACGACGCTCCCGTGCTGTACGCGGACATGATCCAGACCGACGCCTCGATCAATCCGGGTAACTCTGGCGGCCCCTTGGCCAATGCGGATGGCGAGGTGATTGGGGTGAACAGCTCGATCTTCTCGCGCTCCGGAGGGTCCGAGGGATTGGGCTTCGCCATTCCAATCGACCGCGCACTGCTCGTGGCGTCCGAACTGCTGCAGTTCGGACGAGTGCGCCGGCCATGGGCAGGTCTCCAGATATCCACTGATCCGTCTGGTTTGAGCGCTGGACTCGCGCGGCCCACCATCGGAGCCGTAGACGAGAATGCACCTGCTTCTCAGGCAGGGCTTCGTCCGGGGGATCAGCTCGTGGCGCTGAACGGACGGGCGATTCACCACGACCTGGATTGGGAGATCGCCCTCACCGATGCGGGGGTGGGAGCCACGGTAGAGGTGGAGTTTCGACGCAACGGGCGTCCCAACAGCACCCAGCTGCAGCTGGAGGAAGTCCCCTCGGGGCGGGCAGCCCGGGTTGAGGTGCTTGCAGGACTACGCCTGATCTCTGTGACGCAGTCGATCCAACTTGAGCGAGGCTTGGCTGTCGACTACGGAGCGTTCGTGGCCTCCATCGGAGGTGACGTGGCAGAGGCAACCGGCCTCCGAGAAGGTGACGTCATCCTCCGAATCAATCGGTTCGACGTGAGTGCCGCGGAGGACGCGGGTGAACTGTTCGAGTACTACGCGCGGCAGAGCGACGGGTGGGTCAGGTTTTCGGTCGCCCGGAACACGCGGTTGCTGTTGTTGCCCTGGTTCAGGGTCGGCTAACGCGAAGCGCGTCTCACTTTCCGAATCGCACTCGGTACAGTAGACTCTCCCCTTACCAAATCGGGTTACCCAGGTACCCTTTGGAGGGCTAGACCGCGCCCCTGATGGCACGAAGTCACTATCCTCATCCCCTAATCGACCGATACGCCTCCTGGGACATGGCGGCGATCTTCTCTCCACACGCCCAAGCTCAGGCGTGGCGGGACCTTTGGATCGCTCTCGCCGAGGAGGAACGCCGTCTCGGAGTCGACATTCCCGAGACTGCCATTGCAGCCATGCAATCCGCTCGCGGAGATATTGATCTCGAGCGTATCTCCCAGATAGAGAAAGAGTTGCGCCACGACGTCATGGCGCACGTTCATCACTTTGGAGAAGTTGCTCCCGAAGCCCGCAAGTACATTCATCTTGGTGCGACGAGCGCCTTTGTAGGCGACAACCACGGGTTGCTTCAACACCAGCAGGCGCTGGGGATTCTCCGCCAGCGGCTTCTGGGGACAATCCACGACCTGGGTGCCTTTGCCCGGACTCACGCCGATCACCCAACTCTCGGCTACACCCATCTGCAGCCCGCTCAACCGACGACGATCGGCAAACGAGCATGTCTGTGGCTTCAAGACCTGGTCCTGGACCTGGAGCAGTTAGACGCGGCTCTGGCCGAACTTCGGTTTCGGGGCGCGCGTGGAACGACCGGGACGGAAGCGACCTTCCTGGACCTCTTCGATGGAGATGGGGAGCGCGTTGACGAGCTTAATCGACGCCTTGCAAAGCGCTTTGGGTTCCCCGGCGTGTATGACGTGGTGGGACAGACCTATCCGCGTAAGGTCGACCACCGGATTCTTGGTGTGCTCGCGGGGATCGGGGCCTCCACCGCACGGTTCGCCCACGACATCCGACTACTACAGAATTTCGGAGAGATTGAGGAGCCATTCGAGACGCGCCAGATCGGTTCCTCAGCCATGCCCTACAAGAGAAACCCTATGCGGAGCGAGCGCATCTGTGCCCTGGCCCGCCATCTGTGCACACTCGAGCTGAACGCTTCCTGGACCGCCTCGGTACAGTGGTTTGAGCGTACCCTCGATGACTCCGCCAATCGCCGGATCGCCATCTCGGAGGCATACCTAAGCGCGGAAGCGATCCTCATCCTGGCGCGGAACGTTGGCAGGGGGCTCGTCGTTCACCCGGCCGTTGTGAAACGGCGTTTGCAACGCGCCCTTCCCTTCATGATCACGGAAGAGATCATTCTGGCCGGCGTCAAGCGCGGCGGAGACCGGCAGGACCTGCACGAAAAAGTTCGTGGACACGCTCTGGCGGCCCGGGGACGGCTCGACAGTGGGGCCGAGGACAACGACTTCTTCGACCGTATAGCCGGCGACGCCGCTTTCGAGCTCAACCCTTACGACCTCGAGCAACTTGCAGACCCTCACCGTTTGGTCGGTCGCGCGGCATACCAGGCCCGCAGCTTCGTGGAACATCGTGTAGATCCCCTGTTTCAGAATGCCGGCCCCCAGGAGGCCGAGGAGTTGCGCGTGTGACCACCTTCACTCGATCCTAAAACCCACGACAAACCGGGAACCCAATATGACCCTTGAGCCTCGCGGCACCTCGCCGCTGCACACTATAGATCTCCCCCTCCCCTTGCTGAGAGAGGGGAAGGTTCGCTCGATGTACGATCTCGGAGATCGCATCCTTATGGTGGCGAGCGACCGGATAAGCGCATTTGATTGCGTCATCCCCAACCCTATTCCCCACAAGGGAGCCGTGCTCACGCAGCTTTCCGCGTTCTGGTTTGATCGGACGGGCGATATCGTCCGCAATCACCGGATCGCCAACACGCCGAGCGAGATCATCGCCGCTGCCCCGGAACTCGAGGAGACGGCTGACACCTGGGCCCATCGAGGCATGCTGGTGGAAAAGGCGGAGCCGTTTCCTGTCGAGTGCGTCGTCCGGGGCTTTATTTCCGGATCGGCGTGGAAGGAATACCGCTCCCGAGGTACGCTCGCGGGAGAGCCCCTCCCTGCCGGACTTCGTGAGTCGGAGGAGTACCCGAGCCCGATTTTCTCCCCCGCAACCAAGGCCGAGCAGGGCCTACACGACGAGAACATCACCTTCCACGAGATGTGCGATATCGTAGGAGCCACCCTCGCGGCCCAGCTCCGAGACATCAGCCTTGCCCTGTACGCTGCCGGTCGAGACACCCTCCGGAAGAGGGGGATTATCCTGGCGGACACCAAATACGAGTTTGGTCGCGACGCGGAGGGGAACATCATTCTGATAGACGAGGTGATGACCCCAGACTCCTCTCGTTTCTGGCCGGAGGTCTCGTATAGGATCGGTGGCGGCCAACCGTCGTTGGACAAACAGCCGGTCCGGGACTACTTGGATCGAATCGTGAAGGCCGGAGGGTGGGACAAACAACCGCCCCCACCGGAACTGCCGGAAGAGGTTGTTCAGACCACTTCAGAACGGTATCTGGAAGCCTTCCGCCGCATTGCCGGCCACGATCCGTACGCGGGTGAGGACACCACGTGAGTAACACGTTCTCGGTGGAAGTGCGGATTTCGCCCCGTGAAGGGGTACTGGATCCAGCAGGCGAAACGATCCGCAGGTCCCTCGGGAACCTGGGGTACGATGGCGTTTCCTCCGTTCGAGCGGGTCGCATGTTCCGATTGGACGTGGAGGCGGACGATGCCGAACGCGCCGCGTCGATGGTCCATCGCATGTGCGAGCAGCTCATCGCCAATCCCATAATCGAGGATTACCAAGTACGAGTTCGGGAGCAGGTGGAGTGAGGGTCGGCGTAGTCCGCTTCCCGGGCTCCAATTGCGACGCTGACGTGTACCGCGCCGTAACGGAGGGATTGGGGGAGGAAGCCACCTTCCTATGGCACAAATCCACCGATTTGGAGGGCGTTGACGTCGTCGTACTCCCGGGGGGTTTCTCCTACGGCGACTACCTGCGGGCGGGGGCGATCGCGAGGTTCAGCCCCATCATGCGATCCGTCATCGACTTCGCCCACGGCGGCGGACTAACTCTCGGCATTTGCAACGGATTTCAGGTTCTCTGCGAAGCTCATCTACTCCCCGGAGCATTGATCCGGAATGAAAGTCTCCGCTTTCGGTGCCACCCCGTAACGCTGCGAGTGGAGAGGGAAGCCACGGCGTTTACCAATATGTACGACCGAGGCGCCAGGCTTCGAATCCCGATCGCCCACGGAGACGGGCAGTTCATCGCCGACGATAGGACGCTGGACCGACTTGAGGACGATGGGCAGGTGGTGTTTCGATATGTGGATGCCGAGGGTAGGGCCACCTCCGAAGCAAATCCCAACGGCTCGGCACGCAACATCGCTGGCATTTGCAACCAGACCGGCAACGTGTTGGGTATGATGCCGCACCCGGAACGCCACTCGTTGGCGGCGCTCGGAGTAACGGACGGGCTCGGGGTGTTCGAGTCGCTCCGGGAGTCGGTTGGGGCGGGGTTGAAGACTGTGCACACCGCAGCCTGCGCAACGTGAGGAACGCGTCCACCGTGAAGGAAGCGCCTGTCGTTCCGCGCCCTGAAGACCCTCCCATCACACCAGAACTCGTGGCCGAACATGGCCTGAACACAGATGAGTGGGAGCAGATAGTAGCACTGATGGGACGGGTTCCTACTTTCACGGAACTCGGCGTGTTCAGCGCAATGTGGTCCGAACACTGCGGCTACAAGAACTCGCGCCCACTCCTTCGCACGCTACCAACTGATGGCGAGCACGTGGTCCAGGGCCCCGGCGAGAACGCCGGCGTGATTGATGTCGGTGACGGTTGGGGCGTGGCGTTCAAGATCGAATCACATAACCACCCGTCCGCGGTCGAGCCGTATCAGGGTGCAGCGACGGGTGCCGGAGGAATCCTGCGAGATGTGTTTACGATGGGTGCCCGCCCAATCGCTCTCTTCGATAGCCTCCACTTTGGTTCTCTCGATTCTCCGCAGGCTCGCTACCTTTTCGACGGGGTCGTGAGGGGCGTCGGCGATTACGGCAACTGTGTCGGTGTCCCGACGGTAGGAGGGGAAGCGATATTCGATCCGGCGTACGAGAAGAATCCACTCATCAATGTGATGTGCGTGGGAGTCCTGCCACTCGAACGCCTCATCCGGGGGGAAGCTCACGGGGTGGGTAACCCGGTCATGGCCGTCGGTGCGCGCACGGGCCGAGATGGCATTCATGGGGCTACTTTCGCATCGGAGGAGTTGAACGAGGAGTCGCTTGACAGCCGTCCGCAGGTACAGGTGGGTGACCCATTCACCGAAAAGCTGCTCCTGGAAGCGAGTCTGGAGCTCATTGAGCGCAACCTGCTTGTGGGCATTCAGGACATGGGGGCGGCGGGGCTTACCTCGAGTGGTACCGAGATGGCGGCTCGCTCCGGGTCGGGGATCGATATCGACGTTGCTCTTCTACCCGTTCGCGAGTCGGGGATGACACCTTACGAAATGCTGCTTTCAGAGTCCCAGGAACGCATGCTGCTCGTGGCTCGACCAGAGTACGAGAACGAGGTGCGAGAAGTGCTCTCGCGGTGGGACCTCCAAGCAGCGACGATCGGAACCGTGACCGACGACGGCATGTTCCGAGTCCGGGAGGATGGGATTACCCGGGTGGAGATCCCCGTGTTGCCCTTGGTTGACGATTGCCCCGTGTACCTTCGGGACGGAATTGAGGGTGGTGCGGCGAGAGCTGCGCGGACGGCGGATGTCTCGGCTTATGCAGAGCTCGGCTCCGACTCGGAAGTCGCAGCAGCGTTCCTGGCTCTTCTAGACGCTCCGGCCGTCGCCTCCCGCAGATGGATCTACGAACAGTACGACACCACGGTTCAGACCCGAACCTTGCAGGGTCCGGGGTTCGGGGCCGCCGTCCTGCAGCTGCCCGCAGGGTCGAGCGCCCTGGCAGTTACCACAGACGGGAACGGACGCCACACATACCTCTCGCCCCGCACCGGAGGGCGGGCGGGCGTGGCGGAAGCGGCCAGAAACGTGGCGTGCACGGGTGCGAGGCCCCTCGCCATCACCAATTGCCTGAACTTTGGGAATCCAGAGCGAGCCGAAATCTATTACCAGCTGGCTGGAGCGGTGCAAGGGATGGGGGAAGCCTGCCGACGACTCGGGACGCCTGTCACGGGGGGTAACGTTTCTCTATACAACGAAACGGGTGGATCCCCAGTCCACCCAACACCGGTGGTGGGGATGGTGGGGCTGATCGACGACTACTCACACAGAGTTCCTACCGGTTTCAGCTCAGCAGGCGATGAAATATGGGTTGCCGGGGAGACGAAATCGGAGATCGGAGGTTCCGAGTACCTGTTTTCGGTCCACGGGGTGACTGCCGGGGAGCCACCGAAGGTCGACCTGAACCTGGCAAGCACTTTGGTTGAGTTCCTTGTGACCGGAGCTCGGAAACGCCTGTGGGTGTCGGCTAACGACGGCTCAGATGGAGGACTCTCAGTGGCGATCGCTGAATCGGCGCTCCAGGCCGGAGGCGGGCCCGTCGGGTTTACCGTGGACCTCGGAGCGGCTCCTGGAGCGACGTCCGGGGCCAATGATCTTCCCGACGCTGACGACCTGCCCGCCGCAGCCCTCTGGTTTGGAGAGACCCACTCTCGAGTGGTGCTCAGCTGCAGGCCGGGATCCAGAGGTATAGAGCGCTTGGCGCATGAATGCGGAGTCCCTGTGGCTCGCGTCGGTACCGTCGGGGAACGAGACGGAACGGCCACTATCACTTGTCCGCAGCACGTTTTCTCGGCCCGCGTAGCCGAGCTGGTCAACGTATACGAGAGTGCCATCCCCCGCCGCATGCGTGACCAAGCGGGTCTGACATCGTGAGCGACAAGCCCCGAGAAGCCTGCGGGATTGTCGCCGTCAGCGGCCACGAGGCTGCGGCGCGGCTCGCCTTCCTAGGGCTCTATGCCCTTCAGCACCGTGGCCAAGAGTCCGCTGGCATCGTTAGCGTGGATCCCGCTGGCAAGCAGCACACGCACAAGGGGATGGGCCTCGTCGCCGATGTATTCGACGACCAGACGTTGGGAGGACTTCAAGGGGACATCGCCCTCGGTCACGTGCGTTACTCTACCACCGGCCAGTCGAGTCTACAGAACGCGCAACCAATAGTCGTGGATTACAGGGGTCAGCCATTGCTATTGGCCCACAACGGGACGCTCACAAACGCACCCACGTTGCGAGCGCGGCTGGCAGCCGATGGTTCCATTTTCCAGACGGGAGCCGACTCCGAGATCCTCATCCACCTCATCGCCCGCTCTCGCCGACAGGATTTCGAAGGCAAGCTTGACGATGCCCTGTCCCAAGTCACAGGAGCGTTTTCAATCATTCTTGTGCTCGGTAACACTATCTTCGCCGCCCGAGATCCACGCGGTTTTCGACCGCTGGTCCTCGGTGAAGTCGACGGTGCGCCGGTTATCGCCTCCGAGACCTGTGCCCTGGACATCCTGAACGGCAAGTACTTGCGGGAAGTTGGTGCAGGGGAAGTTCTTCGCGTGAAGAATGGAGAAGTGGAAAGCCTCCGGCCACTGGCCCCCCAGGAACCCAGTGCATGCCTCTTCGAGTTGGTTTACTTCGCCCGGCCCGATTCCAGGGTTTGGGGGTGCAGCGTCGACGAGGCACGACGAGCGTTCGGCCGTCAACTCGCGAAGGAACACCCTGCGGACGCCGACTGTGTGCTAGCCGTTCCTGACTCGTCCAATTCGGCCGCACTCGGCTACTCGGAGGTAAGCGGGCTCCCGTTCGAGTTGGCTCTCATCCGGAATCACTACGTGGGCCGCACCTTCATACATCCGACTCAACGAGGACGAGATTTCAAGGTTCGGGTCAAGTACAACCCAGTCCGCGAACTTGTGAACGGGCGGCGGCTAGTTGTCGTGGACGACTCACTGGTTAGGGGCACGACGAGTAGGGGGCTCGTTCGGATTCTCCGAGAATGCGGGGCCAAAGAAGTGCATTTCAGGGTGGCGTCGCCTCCGGTACTTTCCCCGTGTTATTATGGCATCGACATGCCGACTAGGGGGGAGTTAATCGGCTCTCGTCTGCCTGTGGATGGAATCCGTGAGCACTTGGCAGTAGACACGCTGGGGTATTTGAGCCTTGAGGGGATGAAGGCATCCGTAGTGGACTATGGACCTTTCTGTGACTCCTGTTGGACCGGCGATTACTCTCAGGAACCCATCGAAACCATGGCCCAATGACCGGTCCTATCACTGACACCCCGACGAATGCTGCGATGGCAATAGCCCGCACAATAGCTCTTGTCGTTTTTGCTCTTTTTGGGTCGACCTCGGGTATCAGCGCACAGGGCGCGGGTGCACGGTGCGCCTTGATATTCTCCACCAACGACACTCACGGGCGACTCCTCCCCGAGGTGCAGAGCTGGTCCGAGGGACGACTTGTTGGGGGATCCGCAACGCTCGCAGCGTATGCGACTCGGGAGCAGGCAGAGCACGAAGACTGTCCGATGTTTCTGGTCTCGGGCGGAGATTTCATGCAGGGAACTTTGATCTCCAACCTAACCAATGGGCGGGCGACGGTTGAGGCGATGAACGCCATGGGGTACGTGGTGGCCTCAATCGGAAACCATGAGTTCGATTGGGGTATCGAGGTCCTCCGGGAACGAATCGCAGACGCCGATTTTGCCCTCTTGGGGGCCAACATCTATCTCAAGGGAACCGAAGATCACCCCGCATGGGCCCGTCCTTGGACGATCGTGGAAAAAGAAGGTGTGCGGGTGGGTTTCGTAGGAGCCGTCACCGAGTCCACACCCGCCGTGACTCGACCGAGTAACGTCTCCCACCTCGATTTTCGCTCCATACGGGCCGCTCTGGACAAGTACATCCCGGTGGTCCGGGAGCAGGGTGTCGACTTCGTGGTTGTGGTGCTGCACGAGGGTGCGTTCTGTACCGAAGATGGGCTTTGCGCGGGGCCCGTTATCGAGGCCCTCTCCGGTATGACGGCCACGTTCGATTACGCGGTTACGGGGCACACTCATTCCAGGGTTGAGACAGCAGTGCTGGGGGCACCGGTCGTCCAGTCGTTCTCCAACTCAACCGCCTACTCCATAGGACGGTTGGATCGAGATACCGACGGATCCGTGGAGGCGCGTTTGCTTGGTATCCACCAGGCGTGGGCGGAGGATGTCGTCCCTAACTCAGAGGTGACCGCCGTCGTCGCGGACTTCGTTGAAGAGGCCAACGCCCTCGGAGCACGTTTGGTCACCACCATTCCCGAGGATCTCGCGGCACCCCGCCGAGGGGATTTTCCGCTCGGAAGGCTCATTGCAGACGGGCAGAGAGTCGCTGCAGGAGCCCAGATCGCCCTGATGAACAATGGTGGTATTCGGCGGCCTCTTCCCAAGGGATCCGTTACCTACGCGGAGCTTTTCCAGCTCCATCCGTTCGGGAACGAGATCCTTCGCCTGGAGATGACGGGTGCGGGGCTGCTGGCTTCGTTGGAAATGTCCATTGCGAACGGCGAGACCGACCTCCACGCGAGTGGGATTACGGTGCAGTACGATCCCGCGGACGAGTCCGGCTCTCGGATCCGATCTGTGCAGCTGGACGACGGTTCCCAAGTGGACCCCGAAGCAACCTATGTGGTGGCTGTAAACGATTTCATTGGTACCGGCGGCGGAGGGTATTGGATGTTCCCGGAAAGCAGGACCTCCGAACGTACCGGCGTAACGAGCTTGCAGGCGCTCGTTGATTACCTGGAAGCCATGGGTCCGGCCCTGGAGATTCCCTCGGACGCGCGGTGGATTTCCGTGACGCGCGAGCAACCGTTTTGATACATCTTCACCAAGTAACTGCGCAATATTTTTGCGACCTTCCATTCCACGGAAGGGTGAGTTCTGAAACCAACCTTCTCGGAACAGGAGCACGTTCATGAAACTGAACATCTCGTATCGATTTTTTCTCACTTTGCTGCTGGCCGGCGCGGCATTTAGCACGTTTATGCCCGCCCCGGGTATGGCCCAAGGGGTTACTACCGCGGGGATCAACGGTCGCGTCACAGGGCAAGACATGGCGGTCCTTGCCAACGCATTGATTACAGCCGTTCACGGCCCCAGCGGATCCACTTACTCAACGGTGTCTCGGGAGGATGGCCGCTTCAACCTCCCCGGCATGAGGGTGGGCGGCCCCTACACGGTCACCGCGTCTCTCATCGGTCGGCAGAGCGAATCTCTCGATGGACTGACCTTGACACTCGGGGACAATCGACGGGTTGACTTCGTACTCTCCGTTGATGCCGTCGAACTCGAAGCAATCACCGTAAGCGCGGAGAGCGGGGCAATACTTTCGGGTGGTCGTACGGGACCCCAGCAGGTGGTCTCGGCCGAGGAAATTGCCAACCTCCCGACTATCGCCCGGAGTATCCAGGATTTTGCCCGCCTCACACCGCAGGCAATCGGCACCAACATCGGGAGTAGCGAGAACATCGGCGGGATCAGCATCGGCGGTAAGAACAACCGCTTCAACAATATTTCCGTGGACGGTGCAATCCTGAATGACGTGTTCGGGCTGCCGGCCAGCGGAACTCCCGGCGGACAAGCGAACTCACAACCGATCTCCTTGGACGCGGTTCAGGAATTTCAGGTCGCGATCGCGCCTTTCGATGTGCGCCAGGGCGGGTTCACAGGCGGGTCTATCAACGTGGTGACACGGTCCGGCACCAACGACTTCGACGCCTCAGCCTACATGTTTGGACGCAACGAAGGATTCACCGGCACCCTGGACGAAAACGAACTCTCAGAGTTCAGCGAGCTCCAGGCCGGTTTCCGCGCGGGAGGACCGATCTCCCGCGACAAGTCCCACTTTTTCTTCAGTGGTGAGCTGAAGCAGACAAGCCGGCCGTTGGCTCTCGGACTCCTCGGTGGATCAGAGCTCAACAACATCGACGTGCCGCGATCGACCGTTGACGAGATTATCTCCGTCGCGCGTGACGTGTACGGGCACGACGCCGGTTCGTTCAACGAACGTCTCCGGCGCGATACCGACGACCTGAAGCTGTTCGGGCGTCTCGATTTCAACCTCTCCGACGACCATCACCTCACATTCCGGCACAACCACGTCAACGCGGACGCAGCCCGCGGCATCAGCCGACACGAGAATGAGGTCGGCCTTCCAAGCCAGGGCTACTCCTTTGACGCAGTCTCGAACTCCACGGTGCTCCAGCTGGATAGCCGCCTCGGGAATGCCACCGCCAACATGCTGCGGATTTCCTACCAGCGGCAGCGGGATGCGCGTACGCCCGACTTAGCGATCTTTCCGGAAGTCGACATCGAACCCACCGAAAGTGGCGAGAGTGTAACCCTTGGTATCGAGCGTTTCTCGCAACAGAACGCTCTCGATCAGGACGTGTTTGAGATCACCAACGACCTGACCTTCTTCAAGGGGGACCACACGATCACCCTGGGCACCCACAACGAGTTTTATTCCTTCTCAAACCTCTTTATCCAGGACGCCTATGGGCAGTGGACCTTCCAGGGTGGAGAGGATGCGATCGACAACTTCCGCAATGGTCAGGCCGTGCGTTACCGGGCCTCCATCTCCAGGCTCTCGGACCCCTATCCGAGACAGGAGTGGAGTGCCATGCAGTTAGGGTTGTACGCCCAGGATCAGATCGAGCTGAGCGACCGTTTCAACATCACGCTCGGTGTGCGCGCGGATATGATGGCGCTGCCGGAGGAGCCGCTGCATAACCCCAGCTTTGCGCAAGCATTCCCGGGACGAAGCACCAGCGAAGTACCGAACGGTAACGTCATGATTTCGCCGCGCCTGGGGTTCAACGCCGCCTTGGACGAAGACAGAACCACGCAGATCCGGGGTGGTACGGGAATATTCACCGGCCGGAACCCATTTGTGTGGTTGTCCAACCAGTACTCAAACACGGGGATGACCTTCACTCGAATCGACTGCGCGGTCTGGTGGGGCTGCACACCGCCACCCTTTACCGGCGAGACCAGCAACCTCCCGAACGTGCCTGGTGCACAGATCGAGACGACGGAGATCGATCTTACTGACACCGATTTCAAATTCCCGCAGGCGTGGCGCACTACTGTCGGGATCGACCGAGCGCTTCAGGACAACCTGATTCTCACTGTCGAAGGTATCTACACTAAGAACGTCAACGACATCCTTTACCAGGACTTGAGTCTGGTGAGGGAGGGACGAACGAGTGACGGTCGCGTGTTGTTCTCTCGGGACCGGGTATCACGTGAATTCTCACCCGGCGTATTCCTGCTCGACAATACCTCGCTGGGTAGGCAGATCCAGTTCACGACCCAGCTCCAGAAGCGGTTCGGGGGCGACTTCATGCCCAACACCTTTGGAAGCATCTCGTACACGTGGACGGACGCTACGGACGTGAACAGCGGTACCTCCAGCCGAGCCATCTCCAACTTCCAGTACAACGAGATCGGGGTCGATCCCAACAACCCGGGGGAGGGGACGGCGGACTTCGAGATCAAGCACCGCTTCGTCGCCTCGCTGTCTCATCGTATCAACTGGGGCGAAAATTCCGGCACCACGTTCACGGCGTTCTATGAAGCGCGGTCGGGACGTCCGTTCAACTGGACTTACTTCGGTGACGCCAACAACGATGGGCGTCGATTCAACGACCTTGTGTTCGTCCCCGGCCAGGACGATGCAATCTTCCAGACTGAGTGCGGCGGCTGCGGTACCTACGCTGAATGGGACCAAATGGTTAACAATGTCGAAGGGTTGAGGGCGTTCCGTGGCGGTATCGTCGAACGAAACTCCTCGAGAGAGCCGTGGGTACGGAACCTCGACCTGCGGATTGCCCAGGACATCCCCTTCGCAGGACTCGGTTCACGACGTATACGGGTCACGTTGGACTTCGTCAACGTCGGGAACTTCATCAATGAAGAGTGGGGCCGGCAGCGCTACGCGCAGTTCGGTGCGCAGACGATCCTCTCCTTCCGGGGTTACGACCAAGACACCGGCAAGCCGATCGTCCGCTTCTATCAGGATGACGAGAACGGAGACGGCGTCCTGAACGAGGAAGACATCTTCCAGACAGACAACCTGCTATCTCGGTGGGCGATCCAGCTGGGAGCGCGGATCTCTTTCTGAAGTTCCTGATGCACCGGTAACTGCCGGAAACTGTTTTTTGGGGGTGGTCCTTTGCGGGGCCACCCCTTTTCGCTGAAATGCTTCAGCGATGCCTCTTTGATGCCTCTCTGATGCCCCTATAGACGCTCGTCCAAGAAGCGCTCCGCCATCCGCACCAGCGACGGGCTCCCTAGATAGGTCGGTACGCGCTGGTGGAGGTCGGTGGGCTCGATGTCGAGTACCCGCTGCGAACCGTCACTAGCCAAACCCCCAGCCTGCTCGCATACCATGGCGAGCGGCGCCACCTCGTAGAGAAGACGGAGCTTACCGGTGGGCCTTTCGATCGTGCCGGGATACATGAAGAGGCCGCCCCTAAGGAGGGTGCGATGAAAGTCAGCAACCATTGAACCCACGTACCTGGAGGAGAAGTCGGGTCCTCCCCTTGGCTTGCGGCGGAATCGTCGCACCAGCTCCTGCACGCCTGGGGGCCAGTGGTCAAAGTAGGCCTCGTTGACGCTATAGATGTTCTTCCCCGGCGACGGAATCTTGATGTCACGATGGGAGAGGAGGAACTCTCCAATGCTCGGGTCAAGAGTGAATCCGTGAACACCGGTTCCGGTCGTGAAGACGAGCATCGTTGACGACCCGTAAACCACATACCCCGCCGCCAGCTGCTTGAAACCCTTCTGCAGGAGATCCGTGGGTTGTGCATCGCGACCTGGACTCAGCTTCCTGTGCAGAGAAAAGATAGTTCCCACCGACACATTGACGTCGATGTTGGAGCTGCCATCCAGAGGGTCGAAAGCAAGAACGTAGGGACCCGTATCCCGGTCCTCGGGAATCCGAATCATACCCTCCACTTCTTCCGACACCATCCCGCTGAGGCCGGCACAGCCCCCCAACACCGACACCATCACCTCGTGCGAGTAGAGATCCAGTTTCTGTACCTCCTCGCCGTGCACGTTCTCAGATCCGCTGACTCCCAACACGTCGATGAGTCCTGCGCGGTTCACGGCGAGCGAAATCACCTTGGCGGCGAGACTTATCTGCGTGAGGATGTCTGTGAACGCCCCGGTCGCCCCTGGGTATTCGCGCTCCTGGTCGGCGATGAAACGCTCAACCGTCATGATCGTTTGGGACACGGCGACTCCTGACTGCGGATTGTGGTTGCGGATTGCCTACGGCTAGGGAGGGGACGGCTCGGGTAGTAAGGCAGGTTGGATTCTGAAAGCGCAGCTACCCCTCTGCAAGGTGCGTTCCCAAAGTCCGCCAACCCTCTCCATCGATCTGCACACAGAGAGAGCCCCCTTCGTCTGTGCGCCACACCCCCGTTACCTGGGCCAATTCCAGGCGGTGAAGGGTTTCCGAGTGAGGGTGACCATAGCGGTTTCCGGACCCGGCCGAGATCACGGCAATCTCCGGTGTCGTCGCCTGCAGCCACGCTAGAGAACTCGACGTGCGACTTCCATGGTGGCCCATTTTCACGACGTCGGCATCGAGAGAGGATTCGGGGTATCTCGAAAGGATGGTGTCTTCCACCTCCACCGAGGCGTCGCCAGTGTTCATGTAGGTGAAATCCCCAACCTTGAGCCGAAAAGCGAGCGACCCGTCGTTGGGGTCGTCGGACGCCAAATGTCCGTCTGTAACCGCACTCACGGCCGGCCACAAGAAGACGATTTCGACGTCGTCCACCCTCACGGTGTCTCCCATGCGGGGAGATCCCCAGTGGGCTTCCTCTTCCTGAACCCGGTGCAGAAAGTCGAGATACGCAGTCGTTGGTTCCGCAATCCCTGGATCCAAAACCGAATGAACTCGAGTCTGATCGAAGACCTCGGCGGCTCCGCCAAAGTGATCGAGATGAGGATGAGAGATCGTTAGAACGTCGATCTCTCGTACCCCCATTCTCCGGAGAAACCGTGCGAGACCGTTCTCAAAGGCGGGACCCGCGTCGAACACGAGCCAGCGCCCGCTACTGGTCCTAGCGACAGCGGCATCGCCCTGCCCCACGTCGAGAGTGCAGACCAGCGCCTTCCCGCGAGCCTGCAACGCCCGCCAGGACGGCATTGCAATCGACCCTGCTAGCACTATCCCCGCCAGCATAATTGCAAGTCCCCGCCGTCCCCGACGCCGTTCGAACAGAACCAGCCCCATCAATCCGATCGCGCCCCAAGTGTATGCGTCGAGCTGTGGGCCCGACCAAGTGAGGGGCATCGCCGCAAACAAGGACGCGATTTTGACCAGGCATACAATCAGCACGTCAGCGGCCCCGGCGAAGGGTATCCACAGACCAAGCGGCAAGACCAAAGCCAGCGATAACGCCGGCAGGGCGAGCCCCACCACGACACCTGCCACGGTACTGGCAGGGATCGAAGCCAGGACCAGGCGATCGAAGTGCCAAGCCGTCAAGGGAGCTGTAAAGACAAAGGCCCCCATGCTAACGGCCAGGGCGCGAAAGGCCGATCGGGCCCGCTTTCCGATGCCACGCAGAAAACCGGGGGGTGAAACTCGGCCGCCCAAGACGACTCCGGTAAACCCGGCAAATGAGAGTTGGAACCCGATGTCAGTCACGATCAACGGGTTGAACAGGAGCGCCAACAGAGCGGCCAACGCGGCGAGGTCAGAGATGCGGGCTGGACAAGCGCGGCTCCTCGTAAGAACCCAACCCCAAAACATGAGGATAGCCCTGACCGCTGAAGGCGGGGCCCCGATCATAACCACATAGACGGTGGTAGCAGCAGCGGCATAGAGGAGACCCCGCGTCCCGCGTACGCGAAGGCCGATGATCCACGCCAGCCCAGTACCGATGAGACCCACGTGCAGACCCGAGATTGCGAGCAAGTGGATGATACCCGCCCCTACGAACACGTCTCGCGTCGCAGGATTCATCGTACTCCTATCGGCCAATAACATGGCCTTCCCTACTTCAGCCCCGCCCGCAGAAAGCCGCTCGTCCAGCCTCGCCAACAGCGTGGCGCGCCACTTGATGAGGTGATCGCGAACGGTTGCCGGCCTCGCTGAATCGGATTTCGTTGGATCTGATTCGGGTGGGGAGGCCGGGGAGACGGCAACCCGGGTTAGCCAACCCGAAGCCTCCGGGGGTCGAGGGAGGCGGCCGGCGTCCGGGGACCGCCACACGCCTCGGGCAATCACGTGGGTCCCGGGGGACACACGGTCATCCAGGCGAGCAAACACACGCACTTTGCGCATGCGACAGGACGATCCTCCCGACACAACGGTAGCCTCCCACAAGAAGGTGCGGGCAAGCTGAACCGACCTGTCTATCTCCCGGGCCGGCAGTAAGTCACCCAGCGTACCGGTTGCCACTGCAGGGGCTCCTGTCTGGAAGTCAGTCACGCAATGCGTTCGAGCGGCTCGGCCAAAGACATGCCCAGCCATGAACCCTGCACTACCGGCAAGGAGTACCGCCAAGGTGACTAAACCCCGGGACACACCTGCAGAGGACGTCCAAAAGACGCCGGCTCCAGCGCACACCAATCCCACCCCCATCGCCACCGCGCCCAAGGGTGCGGCATCGGCCGATGAAGCAGTCAAGAGCCCCAAGACGTCTCCGAACGCGAAGGCGACGGCGACTAGCAGTAGTGGTGAGAGAGACGCGAGCATTCCAGGCTCCGCAGGAGTGCGAAGTGCGGAGTTGGCCCGGAATCAGGTCACTGATCACCCGTGGGGTTGGGGCTGCCCTCCGCGATGGCGGATTTCGACTGTAGGATCCGTTTCATGATCGAACCGCTATCAAGAGAACGGGTTCAGGAGATGGAAGCGCCGGCGCCCCTCTCTTCGGGAGCGTCTTCGATCGCAGCTTTTCGGAGGCCTTCCGCCGCCCGCTTGTGCATGATCTGACTCCGGCGGCCGCGGCGCTCGACACGCCATGCCACCAGGGACGACGCTCCCATCCCTAGCAGTATGGAGACGAAGACGACGAGGGGTAGAGTCGTCCGGAAACGGAGTAAACCGATGTCCATTACGACCAGTTCGCTCACGTTTCGGGTGGCAAACAAAAACGCCAAGAGCGCCAAGGAGGCGAACGAGAGGATTCTCACCGCTACGCGCATGCCATCGCCCGTATCCGTTGCGACCCTTCTCTATCGCTGACAAGTAGTTCGCCCCTGAACGTCGCACCGGTCGTCCCGACGAGGCGCACCCACTCGAAACTCCCCACGGGGACCCGCGACGGCTGTGCGGGGAAGGCTACGACCTTGTTCTGTTCGGTTCGACCTAGCATGTCGCCTTCAGACTTGGCACGTCGTTCGACCAGGACTTCCCGCGCACCGCCTACCTCCGATTCATTGATCTCCCGCTGGATTCCTCGGTGCACTCCGATCAATTGCTGGAGTCTGTCCGCGCCAACCTCGTCCGGTATAAAATCCGCCTCTGGAAACCGCGTCGCCGGTGTACCATCACGGGGAGAAAACTTGTACAGGTAGGCGTCATCGAACCGGATTTCTCGCATCAAGTCGAGTGTTTCTTCGAAATCCACCTCGGTCTCGCCCGGAAAGGCAACGATGACGTCTGTCGAGAGAGCTATGCCCGGCACCGCGTTCCGGACCATGGTCACCTTTTCCCGGAACGAATCCGCAGTGTAGCGTCGAACCATGCGCTTTAGGATGCGGTCCGAACCTGATTGAAGGGGAAGATGCAATTGTCGACAAATTGTCGGCTCTCCCTCCATGATCGCGAGCAGCTCCGGAGTCACGTCGTTGGGATGAGGTGACGTAAAGCGTACCCGCCGCAACCCATCGACTCGGCTAACATCCCTGATAAGATTCGCAAACCCGTACTGACCGTATTCGTAAGAGTTGACGGTCTGTCCCAGCAGCACCACCTCGCGAAATCCCTGCTCCACAGCTCGGCGAACCTCCCTCAACACTGCTTCCGGAGCCCGGTTTTTCTCGGGCCCCCTAACGTAGGGCACGATACAGAACGTGCACCTGTGGTCGCATCCTCGTTGGACCGTAACCCAGGCACTCACGCCACTTCCGCGGATCTCCTCTACCCCCTCGTAGTTTTCGTCCACATTGAGGTCCAACAGCACCTGTCCCCGTTGAACCGAGTCCGTTTGGATTGACTCAACGAGCGTCGGGAGATCGCGATATGTATCGGGGCCTGAAACGAAGTCAACACCCGTGGTCGTGTCGATCAGTTCGGATCCAAGACGCTGCGCCATGCATCCTGTAACGCCAAGCACGAGATCCGGGTGGTGTTTCCGGTGACGCTGGAGTTGGCCGATCCTCCCCCGTACCCGCTGTTCCGCATGTTCCCTGATCGCGCATGTGTTGATGAGTATCACGTCCGCTTCTTCGGGTCTCGGGACCCTCAGGTAGCCCCTTTTGGCGAGCAAGCTCTCCATGAGTTCGGTGTCGTTGATGTTCATCTGACAACCGTACGTCTCAATGTAGACGCGGGAACCGACGGGGCGGCCGTAGGTTGTCCGAACGGCGCGGGGTCTGGATCGTCGAAGGGTGACCAGAGTCGAAGACACGGATTCAGCGTTGCCGGAGGGTGAAGGTCAACGTGAAACGCTGAAAATCCTCTGCCGCTCCGGTCATTTCAAAGTTACCTCGGGACCCTAGTTCGAGACCTACGTCCACCACGGCGAGGCCCTCTTGGAACTCCCATCCGAAACCGCCACTGTACGCCGATTCAGTTAGCTGTTGGTCCGGCGAAGGACTAAACGGTAGCCCAGACCGCCGAGCTCCGAGGCGCAGCGGCAGCTCGCCCCCTAGTAAAGTAACCCCGCGGAACTCAAGCCCCCCTCCGGCCCAGGTTGCAGAGTGAAGGGACGATCCTCCCACGAGGCCACCTACTTCACCCGACCAATTCGATCGACCCAGCGCGCCCGTCAACAATAGCCCGTCGGTTATCCTGAAACTGGCCCCCAGTTCCACCGAGGCCGGAAAGTCGATGGTGGATTCCGATGCTACCTCCCCCTGCAGGTCCAGTACCGAGGTGGTGAGGGTTCCGCCCTGCGAATACGCTCCGCTGACGACGAGCCGGTCGCTGACACCCAGCAGAGCCCCTGCCGTGAAGCGCCAGGCATGATACGAGAGATCTTGGGATCCGGACACCGTAACCAGGGAGGGCGCTTCGCCGGTGGGAGCGTCGAAAGTCCTTACCAAGGATTGCCGGAGCGAGCCCGTAAGCCGTCGTGCCGAAACCCCGACTCCCAACGGTCCCAGGTTCGTCGCCAAGGAGGCGTCCACACTGCTGACGCCACCATCATGTTCGCGTCGTTCTTCGAAGGGGACCAGGCCGTCGTCGAATCGCAGAGTATCCTGAGCCAACCCCGACCAGTCCTGGTCGAATTCGCTCCGGAATCCAAGGCTTACGGCGAATCTGGAGAACGGCACGATCGCCCGAATGGCAGGAAACCTCTCGCGGCCTGTCGTCGTGCTCTGCCGCGGCCCAAGTACGGATACGGCCTCGCCCGAAAGCGATATTCCAAAGCCGGGATCCTGATGGAGAATCAGGTCTGCGGGATTGCGGATGCTGAAAGAGCCTCCCAGGAGGCCGATCCCCGTATTGCCAAGCGCAGCGGCACGCGCATCCACCGGGTCCACCGGGTATCCAACTCCCAGCGACGTCACAGGCACTTGGGCGGTGAGCGGCACGTGCAGGACGAGTACCGCTACCAGTGCGCCACGCGTCATCACGGAGTTAGGAACCCCGGGCGGGGTGTGAAGACGATGCGCAGTGTCGGGCGCAAATCGACGGGCGATTCCACCGACCCGAAGTCCCAGAAACCCAGCGTTTGGCCATCCGGTTCAGCCCGTAGCCCCAGTCGAATACGGCGGTTTGGGTCCAGCTGGGCGGTCGTAACGGGCCCAGTTAGCTCGAGCCGTACCGGTACACCATCCTCCATTGTTCCAGGATCTATCGTCTGCAAGGGTCCGTCCGCACCGCCAATCGGTGTCTTGGCTCCCAACGTCCACGGATCCCCGAGCAACGAAATGAGGCGAATCTCGAAGGGACGTTCGGCTCCATGAGGTTGGCCCGTGGGCAGCGGGTGCAGGATCAACTCCGCATGGTTTACCGTACCCTCGTCCAGGGGCACGCCTTCGATCATGGAAGGGACGCTGAATTCCAGATAAGCGCGTGACGACGGCAGGCCCGAAACGCGCAGGGCCGTCCCGACTTGCGGTGCCGGAGGATTGATGACGAACGTTCGCTCATCGGGAAACTGGGTTTGCGGGACCGGCCTTTCCCGTCCCTCCAGCGTCGGCGCGTAACGCAGTGTGATGTTCCACAGCTGGAGCCTGGTGGTCGCGCCCTCAACGAGGATCGCCACACCGGCGCCTCCGTCTTCTTCTTGCCAGGCCCGCATGAGTGAGTCCTCGGCCACCACCGGAGCCAGCACGACCGAATCTCCGATTGCCTCGAGGCTGCCGGATGCGATCTCCACCCCGAGGTCCCCACCAGGCGTATCCCACGGCGTGCCGGGAGCCGCCTCCTGCCATGTGGTCGAATCCGTGTCGAACGCCTGCAACAGGCTGAACATCCGCACGGTCACGGGGAGGTCCTCGAAGCTGGAGCGAAGGGTATCCACACTCACCAGGAAAGAGACATCTTCAAAGGTCGCTACCGGCAGGGTGTCGCCGAAAGTACGAACGGTATCCGGCACGTTGAAGCGGGCGAAGGTTCGGGCCGCCAGAGTTTCCTCGTTGGAAGTCAGCATGAAAGGCCCCGTCGGTCGCTTTGAAAAACCGGTGAACGTCGTATCTCGCCAAGAACGGAGAGCATCGGCCGTCCAGGTAAGGTCGTAGGTGACGGCTTCTCCACCTGGCCGGTCGTCCGTGTCGAAGGACAACGGATCCTGCTGGCAAGCCGCCATGGCCAGGATGGCGGCAGTGAGAAGCCCTCTCCCAGGTCGACGAGGGTGACTAATGAGGGTCATGCTGGGCCCTGGGCCGGACGTGAATCAATCTCCAAAAACATGCAGGATGATACAGCGACGAGGCGATCTCCGCTGGACGCCTTCGACACCCGACCCTACCTTCGTCGGCCCATGAAGGAAGTCCGCAAGGAGCATTCGGCAGAGCCGGATCAAACGCTCCCCCACCGTTCCCGACTCCAGCCTGGAGATGAGGCGCTCACGCACGCGCTGTCTCTGGTAAGGCACCTGCGAGCCCACTGCCCCTGGGACGCGAAACAGACGCCGCGCACTCTTCGACCCTATCTGCTCGAGGAGGCACACGAAGTCGCCGACGCCATCGGAGGGGGCGATGACGACGCCCTCCGCGAGGAACTCGGCGATCTCTTGTTAAACGTCGCATTTCAACTGGTGCTTGCGGAGGAACGAGGCGCATTCTCCACCACCGACGTCGTAGAGCTCCTTGAACGCAAGATGGTTCGTCGTCACCCGCACATCTACGGGGACGCCGAGGGGCCACCCGACTGGGAATCAATCAAGGCGGCTGAGCGTGGAGTATCTGTGGCCGGTGCTCCGGATGGTGACCCGTTCACCGGCGTTTCGAGGCGGTTGGAACCGCTCAGTCTGGCTGCTCGAATGCAGGAACGCATGGCCGCGTTCGGGTTTGATTGGCCGGATCTGGTCGGTCCGTTGGAGTGCGTTCGGGACGAAGCCAGGGAGCTGAAGGAGGCGGTCGGCGAGGCCGATTTGGCCTCGATCAAGATCGGGGACGCAGACGCGGCCACGGAGGAAGAAGCAGGTGACCTTCTGTTTGCAGCGGTGAATGCGGTGCGCCGAGCGGGGGCCCATCCGGCCAACGCGCTTCTGATGGCGATCGAGAAGTTCGAACGGCGGTGCCGAAGCATGGTGGAGTTGGCACAGTCACGCGGCATGCAGGATTGGCGGGCTTTGGGGCTCGACACGCTTGACGCCCTGTGGGACGAGGTCAAGGTGAGGGAACGTTCAGACGGGGGTCATCCAGCAGGGCGCTGATTAGCTCCTCGAGGACGGGTTCGAGGAACTCCCGAAGTCGGCGCGCGCCATCCTCCTGTCCTCGATCTCGAAGCAGAACCTCTATCTCAGCAAGTGCAGGCGGTCCGCCTCCCCCGCGCCCTTCACCGGGCAAGGCAGCGGAGAGCTCTTCAAACGCCTCCAACAACCCGTACAGGCGCTCCGAACTCGCTGGGGGGGCACGCTTCGCATCGTTCAACGAACTGAGCGCCGCGGCCGTCCGGGGAGATGCACTCTGTAGCCTCGACATCTATATGCAGCCGGTGTGCGAGCAGTTACCCGTGTCGCCGTCCTATTCCCACTTCACCGGCGCCCCGAGTGCCAAGGTGCCTCCGGTCAGAACGATTCCGTAGACCCCACCCCTCCACGCTGGCTTGAGTGCCTTCTTCAGCCCCGGAGCCGCCTCCTCCATCCTCTCGCAAGGCAAAGTCTCGCCCCGGATCGCAATTCGGCTGTCCGCGACGCAAATCACGCGGCCCTTGGTCTCCTCCAGATCCACTCCTCGTACCAAGAGATTGGCTCGGCGAGCGTCGGGTTCGACATCCACACCCAAGGATTTCGTAGCCGTCTCCCAGGCATCGGCGTCCAGGAGCGTGACCTGTCGATAACCCCCTTGGTCGATGCTCCCCTCGATTCCCTTGCCTTCAATCAATCTGGCTTCAGGAACCGACTTCATAGGCTTCTTGCGCTCAGTCTTTATCCAAATGGCCTCCAACTGGGCATGAGCCTGGTTAGCCATTGGTCACCTCCAAGGTCGTAATGTGCAGGTTTAGAGCATGGTTGACCCTAAGACCGAACACTCCGTCGGCGTTCGCATCGCTCCTCGGCATCCGATACATCTCTTCTCCGTTGACGCCAAACACGAGGTCATCCCCAGTGGCCTCCACGAACAGGAGGTTCCCCGCCGTCGCAGCTCCTTCGTCTCGTTCATCCCAGCCGATGACCGCGGAGGCCTTCGTCCACCCGGTTATGGTTTCCGTGCCGTCGCCCTCGCGGCGCTTTACCAGATAGCTGCCATCCGCGCGGATCAGGAAATACGTGTAGCTCTGGGCCGCGCCGTCTAGTTCGACACCCCCCACGAACACCCCGAACCCCTCATTCTGGCCCTCGGGGTCGAACAGGTACGTCTGCGATTCCAGACGATAGTCCCCGGAGGTGCTCATCTCGGGATGGTAGAAAATCGCGGAGGGACCGGTGGTGAGGTGCCACCCCGGTGACATCTCCCAGAATTTAGCAGTACCGGCGTTTACGTTGTGTGCGCCCTGATCGGTGCGTACCACCCATCCGTCCGGAGGCGTCACCTCCTCGTCCTGGGCAGCGAGACCGAGAGGAACGAGGCTGAGAGGAAGGCCGACCCCGGCCAATACACACACCACACCCAGTGACACCGACATTCTATTCATACGAGTTAATCCCAGATCTTTAGTGGCTCGGCACAAAATCTTACTGCCCCAGGACCAAACGCAACCGTGCGGCTGGAGTCGTTTGCGCGCTACCGTCGTCGCTCATCATCCGACTCCTCCTCGGCGTTTTCTTCTGGGGAAAACCAAAACTGCGTGTCCATCGAGGTCAGCGCGGCGAGATCACCGTGATACAGGGCCGCGTTGAAGAGTATTCTGAAATTGCCAAACGGCTGGCCTCGCCATTGTGGGCGCATGCCGAGCAACAAAACCCTTCCCTCACCGTGAACGACGTCCACCGCAGACGCATACCCCTGAATGTGTTCCTCCCCCAGGAGATACCCCGAAATCAGGGGTGACCCGTTCTCCTGGTACTTGGCGAGCACCCTACCCCGGAACCCCTCCTCGGCCGAAAACACAGGACTCCGTTCCACAACCACCGCAGCTTCCGCCGGCATCCCCGCCATGACCGGGTGAGATACATCCACGAGCATCCTGACTATGGAACCACTCTGGAAGTAATCGCTGCGGGGAAGTCCACCGACAACGTTCCGCACTGGCAGATGAAAAGCGTCGATAGCAAACAGCGAGCTCCTGTTCAACGTCACCAAAGTCCCGCCTGATCGTACAAAACTATCCAGTTCCCGGATCCCAAGATCCCCAAGGCCACCTGCGTAACGGGGTTGCACGCTTCCCTTCAGGAACCCGTCCGTTATCTGTCCGGTGGAGAGATCGGGCAGGATTATGACGTCGTAACGGCCCTTGAGGTCACCTGCGAGAACGTCGGCGTTGCGGAGGCTTGTGAACGGGAAGTGGTACCGTTCGAGGAGCCAACGGGTCCACCCTTCGTCGATGCTCGGGGTCCACGGGCGGTAGAGGCCGATGCGGGGCTGGGTGATCGCCGTCCCCCGCGCGCCCCGCCGGAGCTGTAAGGCGAGTTCTGTCACTGCCTGATTTGCCCCCGGGTACCCGCTTACGACGAAGGAACCAGAGGTGCCCGACGCGCCGTCTTGTCCAGAGGTTCCGGGGGCGTATTCGACCCGCCCTCCAGCCGCCCAGGCCTGGTTCAGAAGCTTGAACGCGTTGTTTTGAGCCGGATCCACGCGAATCGCAGGTCCCCGGCCGTCGATCCGACCCTGGGCAGGTACTATAGCCGCGGCCACCGGGTGCGTATCGAAACCGGTGCCGAATGGAGAGTCGAACGGTGAGGAATCTTCGACGTCGCTGCCGACGGCCACCGGTACCGCGCTGAGAGGACTCAGCAGAGCTCTGAGCTCTGGCAAGAGGGGCGCGGTCGCCTCCACGACCCGCACCCCCATCTGAACCGGCAGTGTCCACCCCGCGACGTCATACGGTTGGTCCGGAGGTCCCTCGGGATACTCTCGAAGATCTGGATAATCCTGGATTTCGAAGAGCTGGCGCACGAAGTTCCCGAATTCCTGATCCATCCGAAGGACCCAGGTCCCTGCTGGATGGACGATCCCCTGATGGGTGGCTTCCTCCGTGAGTTCGTCGATCTCAATGCCGTTGAAGGCAAGCCTCCGAAGGAGTTCCACCGCAGCTACCGGATCGTGTTGCGCGCGTGGCACGAAGTAGGCATAGGGCGGCTCATTCTCGTATTGGGCTATCACATCGCGCCCGGCCTGATAGCGGTTGTAGAGGAGATCTCTCCGAAACTTCGCCGCGAAATCGAGCACACTGATCGAGGCTGTCAGCATGTAATCCACCGCGTCGCGTAGACGCCACCAACCTCCCTCCCACGGGCTGGAGTAGAGGGATTGGGGACGCAGCTCTCGGTCTCTCGGGGGAAAATCGTTGATGGTGTAAAAGCCGGGCGTCGCGTACCGGTAAAGCGCCGTTTCGGTCAAGAACGAGACGGTGTTATGGAAGTTGTGGGCGTGATCCATAAACCCGGGATACCAGTTGTCGAATCCCGTTCCCATGTGTGTCGCTCCCCGCTGGCCGCGCTCTTCGAGGGCTTGGGACATCGCCATCCCTATCAAATTGACGGTCCGCCACATGAGGGGATGGACGTGTGGGGACACCGGCTCCGCGAACGGTGGGATCCAAATCCGGGTGGGGAATGGAGAACTCTGGTGATGGTTGTAGAGGACCTGCGGTTCCCAGTCCCGGGCCACGCGGGTCGTGTACCGCGATTCGATCTGGTTCACCATGTACCCGTCCCGGTTGTTATCATGGCCGATGTACTTCTGGTACAGGAACGGGGCGGGAGCTACTTCGTACGGGGTGCCTACGTTGGAGTGATACCAGTCGGAGATCATGGTCTGGCCATCCGGGTTGATGGAGGGCCACAACAAGAGGATCACGTTGTCCAGGATCTCCCGGATCTCTAGGTCCTCGTCGCCCGTGATCAGGTCGTAGGCGAGCTGGATCGTGTGTTCCGCATGGGCGACCTCGGAGGCGTGAAGGCCTCCGTCGATCCACACCATGGCGCGCCCCTCATTCGCCAGGGCTCGCGCCTCCTCGTCCGTGAGTCCGCGCGGATGTGCTAGCCGACGGCTAATCTCCCGGTGCCGATCCAGGGCGGCCAGGTTGGCGGCCGACGAAATGAGAGCGATGTGGACTGGACGACCATAGGAGGTCTGGCCCACCTCCCGCAGTTGGAGCCGATCAGACGCGGCGTCTAGACGCTGAAAATACTCGAGGGAATTCTCGTAGGTGGTCAGGTGGAAATCGGCACCCACCCGATAACCGAGGACCGACTCCGGCGTGGGGATGTCCTGTGCAGCGACACCACCATTTGCGAGGAGGAAGAGGATCACGGTTGCGGCTAAAGCTCTGGTCCTTGGCATTATGTGTCAGTCTTGGTCGGGGGTTCGGCTAATAGGATGTCGGCGAGTACGGTGGGGTCCAGATTACCACCAGAAACGATGCAGACGATGCGGTCTCCGGGGATCCGCCCGCTGAGGGCGGCTGCTACGGCCGCTCCCGCTGCTCCCTCTGCCACGATGCGATTGCGGGCGACGAGGAGACGGATCGCGTCGGCGGTCTCTTCGAGTGTAACCTCGCACGATCCCTCCAACACCTGCCTGGAGTGGACCCACATCTCGGGTTCGACGTGCGGGCCGCCGATTCCGTCCACAAAGGAGGGTTCGTAGTCGATGGACACAGCCTCGCCGGTCCGGAGCGAGACTGCGAGTGGCGCCTGCCCTGCGACCTCGGCGGCGAACGCGCGTACGCCGGGGGCCATCTGAGCTAGTGTCGCGGCGATTCCACAGGCCAGACCGCCCCCACCAAACGGGACTACTACGGAGTCGATGCCCTCCAAGTCCTCCAGGAGCTCCATCCCGATAGTTCCATTCCCGGCCATGACATCGGAGTCCATGAACGCGTGCAGGAAGCGGCCGTTCATCCCATCGAATTGCCGAGTCGAAAACACTTCGAACCAGCGCTCCACCGAGGTCTTCGTGGCGCGAGCTTCAAGACGGGCGATCGCTTCCAGCTTGAGCTGTGGCGCCGTTTCAGGCACTACGACAGAGCATGGGATGCCGAGCCTCCGAGCATTCCAAGCCAAGCCCTGAGCCATGTTGCCGGCACTCGCCGTCCAAACGCCCTCGGCGAGTTGCGTCGCCGTGAGACGCCCCATCGCGTTGGCGGCACCTCGGATCTTGAATGACCCGATCGGCTGCAAATTCTCTAGTTTTAGCCATATCTCGGGACCGTGGTCCACCCCCAACCGCACCAACGGAGTTCTGATCGCCGCTCCTTGGATGCGCTCCTGGGCATCCCTTACCTCCGACAATTCGGGCAGCTTCGACGCTTCCGTGGAGAGCCGGCGCATCGAAGAATCAGGCGGGAAGAGCGTCCAGCGCAGCCCTGAGATCCGCAACGAGGTCTGCTGGATCCTCGAGACCGACCGACATCCGTACAAGGCTATCTGTGATCCCACTCGAGGCCCGCATCTCGGCAGAAACGGAGGCGTGGACGGCGGTCGCGGGACGCACGAGTAACGATTCAGGGCCACCGAGACTGGCCGCGACTTCCGGGATCGTCACGTTCTCGAGGAGAGCATCTGCTGCCTCCACTCCGCCGCCGAGTTCGAAGGACAGCATGCCTCCGAATCCGTCAAAGAGTCGCGCCGCGCGGAGGTGTTGCGGATGGCTCGCCAACCCTGGGTAGTGGACTCGGTCAACACGGGGATGTTGTTCGAGCGCGTCAGCGACGGTGGCAGCGGCCTTATTCTGTTGCCGCACGCGAACGAACAGGGTCTTAAGTCCCCGCTCCAAGAGGAAAGCCGCGTGGGGATCGAGGGTCCCGCCGAGATGATCCTGGAGGTGTTTGACACGTTTCACGAGTTTGGCGGAGCCCGCCACGGACCCGGCCACGATATCGCTGTGGCCATTCATGTATTTGGTGCAGCTCTCAAGCACTAGATCGAACCCATGTTCCCCCGGACGGTAGTTCACGGGGCTCGCAAAGGTATTGTCGATTATCGAGACCAGCCCGTGCTCGCGCGCAAATGCCACGATGCACTCGAGGTCCGCGACTTGGACGAGCGGGTTTGTGAGGGACTCGACATACACGGCCCGGGTGTTCGGCGTGAGGGCTGCGTCCCACGACCCATGATCCTGCGGATCGATCCTCGTGTAAGAAATGCCAAAGCGGCAGAGGTCGTCCTCCAACAGACTCGAAGTACCCCCGTATAGCGTGTCCTGAGTCAACACGTGATCCCCGGCGGAAAGGACGGCCAATAGAGATCCGGCTATCGCGGCCATTCCACTCCCGAGCACCAGTGCTGACTCGGTGCCTTCAAGGGCTGCAATCCGGCGGCCCAGCACCTTGTGGTTGGGGGTCGTGCTAAGCCTGATGTACCCTATGTCATGATAGTCTTCGCCTCCGAGGAGGTAGTTGGCCGTCTGGTATATCGGGGTAACAACTGCACCCTCGGGCCTCGGGTACTGATTACCGGCGTGGATGGCCGCCGTCTGTTTGCCGCTCATTACGTGATGCGTCCTCTGGAGTCGGGGCGAAAAAAAGGGCCATCCGGGATCGGACAGCCCTTTTGTGATCCATCTTTTGGGTCAACCATGTAGAAAACTATGGCGCCGACCTCTGGTTGGCGCTTAGCTCAGGCGTGTCACGTTCTCCGCGGCTGGGCCCCTTTCACCCTGCACCACATCAAACTCAACTTCCTCTCCCTCTTTGAGGCTGCGGAAGCCGTCGGCCTGAATGGAAGAATAGTGCACAAAGCAATCCTTCCCTCCACCTTGGCTCCCTTCGGGGGTGATGAAGCCGAAACCCTTCTGGTCGTTGAACCACTTAACGGTGCCTCTCGAACGCATTACTAACTCCTTGATACATGACGTGGAGCCCCCACGCCGGGGACGTGACTAACGCACGCGAAAAAAGGCAGTCCCGCAGATCACGAGACCCACCGAATCCGTGATCGACCTGAGCCGCACTCCACGGAAAACCGGCACCGTGAAAATGCCCCGCAAAACCCGATTCGTCAACCAACAGTGCTGCCCAACACCAGTTAGCCAGTCGATCGCCGGACCGTGCTTGGCGCGATCGTCGCGGATGCGGGTCGGAGAGTGCCTTCTACTCGTAAAACCTTGTTCTAAACCCAAGTTGGTTGCAACGAGATAGAATGAACTCCTCATCTCCGGCCACTTCCCGCATCAGTGTGACACGACCTTTGCCAACCTGATACAAGGCATCCACCGCCCTACACCACAATGTGGGAGCGGGACCATTGTATTCGCCGGACTCTGGCGGTTCGGACGCCTCAATAAGCGCGACCACGTAGTCAGCCCCCCGTCTCTCAGGGTCCGCTGCGAAAATGTCGCGAAGGACGCTTCCCAACTGAACGTACATGGGGCGCCCACCTGGCCCTGACTCGAGTCGATCGAACTCCTTGAAGGGATCCCTCCTTGAAGGGATCCGTCCCTCCGTTCTCCAAGGCGCGTGCAGCGAGGGTCTCGTAGATCCTTACCAGCTGGTCATACGCTCCGTCGTTGACGTTCCCTCATCACGCTGCTGCGCAGAGAAGAGGAGCGCCCACCGCACCTCACGGGCGATCCTATAATCGTCAGCGGGATAATCGGCAGCAGGGTCAGTCGTTAGGAAGACAGACGGTGTCCCAGCGGTAGTTGGAGGTTTACTCGAGAGGCGGGAGGGAATGGTGGCTCCCCCTGCGGGACCTGAAATAGGATCAGGGGTCGCATGAAACCACACCCACAAAGGGAGACCACCATGAAGAGAAGGTACGGAGCGAGGCGGGCCACCAACAAGCACGTGGATCGGAAGCGCCAGGCGAGGGAGCTGTTCGTACGAGATGGCCAGCACCTGTTGCCGCTGGTGGAGCTGGCTATCGGTACGGCCAACGCGATTGACGAGCTTGCACAGACGGTGGGGCACGCGGCAATCGAGGCGGTGCTTGAGTTGAGCGCGATGGAGGTGGCGGGCCCGAAGCGGCCGGGCAAGCGTCGTGCTGCCGGCCAGGTGCAGTACCACGGACGACAGGGGGGCCGGGTGTATTTGTCGGATCGAGCGATCGGAATGGATAAGCCCCGGTTGAGGCGGCCTGGGGAGGGAGAGGTGCCTGTTCCGGCGTATGAAGCTCTACGGGAGCCTGGGCCTTTGGGGGAGCGGATGCTTGGATTGTTGCTGGGGGGTGTGAGCACGAGGAGGTACGAGGAGGTGATCGGTGAGATGGCCGAGACGGTAGGTGTAAGCAAATCGTCTGTGAGCCGCCGGACTGTGAAGGCATCTGCGGAGCGTTTGAAGGAGCTGGCCGAGCGTAGGCTGGACGATGGGGACTATCTGGTTGTGTACGTTGATGGCATCCAGTAGCCAAGCATCATGTACTTGTGGCTCTGGGGGTGGACACTGGCGGGACAAGCAGGTTCTCGGTATGCGGAGTGGTGCCAGCGAGAATGCGGCTGTGGCGACGGCCCTTTTCGAGGATTTGGTTGAGCGAGGTCTGGACCCGATACGGCCGCGTCTGTTCGTCATTGACGGATCGAAGTCTTTGCGGAAGGCGGTCACGCAGTTCTTCGGCGACGCCGGTATGGTGCAGAGGTGTCGGAACCACAAGATCAGGAACGTGCTCGGTCACCTTCCGAAGGAGCTTCACGAACAGGTTCTGGCTGTTATGCGGGGGGCCTTCAAGCTGGGAGCCGACGACGGCGAGGCCAGGATCAGGAAGCTGTCCCAGTGGCTTGAGGATGACCGTCCGCACGCAGCTCGGAGCCTGCTGGAGGGCCTGGAGGAGCTGTTCACGATCAACCGGATTGGCCTTCCGCCCTCCCTGAGGCGGTGCCTGGGGACGACAAACGTGATCGACAACGCGCACTCGGGCATGCGTCAGCGGCTGCGTCGCGTGACGCACTTCAGGAACGGAAAAATGGTCCTACGCTGGGTCGCTTCGGCCTTTCTGGATGCCGAGTCGAGGTACCGTAGGATCATGGGCTACGACCACCTCTGGATACTGAAAGCCCATCTGGATCAACTCCTCAAACCGGACTCTTGCCCAACAGACGACCCCGTCGCAGCATGATTCGACATCATCGGAGCCACCCCACCTCCAACTACGATTGGGACACCCTCGTCCTCGCCGGCACCCCCCGCACGGCTTCCTGTGACCAAAGTTCCCCCGCTCCCACCAGAAGGACCAAAGCTCCGCTCGTCAAGACGCCCCATCGCTTCACCCGGCCAAAAGCCCCCCTCTGCCATCCGTTTATTCCAACTAAGGGCATCCCTGTGTTCCTCCGTGCGCCGCCCTCGTGAGCGTGCCCCCTGTCCAACTTCCCCAGCAACGGCAGCGCCATAATTCTGACCGACCATCCCGGTTGCCCGCGGACCAGCTAGCTAGTCGATCGTCTCGGGCGTGGGTCGGAGAGTGCCACCTACTCGTAGAACACTGACGTCCACCCAAGTTTGTTACAACGAGATAAGATGAACTTCTCATCTCCGGCCACCTCCCGCATCAACGTGAGACGACCGTCGCCAAATTGATACAAGGCATTCGCCGCCTTACACCACAATGTGGGGGCGGGAGCATTGTATTCCCCGGACTCCGGCGGTTCGGACGCCTCAATGAGGGCAACCACGTAGTCAGCGCCCCGTCTCTCAGGGTCCGCTGCGAAAATACTGCGAAGGACCATGCTCAACTGAGCGTACCTGGGGCGCCCACCTGGCTCTGCTTCGTCTAGCCGGTACATTTCCTTGAAAGGATCCGTCCCCCCATTCTCCAGGGCGCGTGCAACGAGCGTCTCGTAGACGCGCACTAACTGGTCATACGCCCCCGCGTACGGCGTTCCCCACCCCTCATCATACTGCAACGCAGCGAAGAGCAGCGCCATCCGCGCATCAGTGGCGATCCTATCTTCGTCAGCAGGGTTAGTCGTGAGGATGATCTCCGCCAGGTCGCTGGCAAGCCGCTCAAGTTCTTCCGGTGACGAGGCTCGAAAACCTGTCTCAATACAGCTATGGCTGGCTGCTCGGGCATCTGAGAACCCAATAGCTCGTCCCCACGCAGTGCCCGGAGGGCATCCTCCGGGGTTGGCGGGCGCGACACCCCGTCTTCGTCCAGTACCATGCCCGTCCTCGCCGGCACCCCCCGAGCGAACTCCTGTGACCAAAGTTCTCCCGCTCCCACCAGAAGAACCAAGATTCCAATCGCCAAGATGCCTAATCGCTTCACCCGCCCGCACTCTCCCCTCTGCCATACGTTGATTCCAAATGAGGGTAGGGGCATCCCTGTGTTCCTCCGTGCGCCGCGCCCTCGTGAGCGTGCCCCGTGTCCAATTTCCCCAGCAACGGCAGCGCCATAATTCTGACCGACCATCCCGGTTGCCCGCGGACCAGCTAGCTAGTTCTTGTCCGTTTTCTCGCCCCGGAAGGGCCAGTTGAGGCGGTCATGAGGGAGTGATGTGGTGTTTCGCGGGAAAGGGGCGGTTTGAGGTTGTAATCTGGCGGGTGGAGAGGGGTTTTCAGCCGGATTGACCGGTCGCAAGAGTGATTTCGGGGATGGCGGGCACAGCGGTACCAGCGGGTTCGCCTGACCGGGCTGCTGGGGGCGGTCGGGTTGGTGGGCTCACACCGGTTTCAACTTGCAACGTGCGATCACCCATAGGTTGTGCGAGACGACGGCGGACCAGACGTAGGCGCGGAAGTGTTCTAACCCGCGCCAGTTGCAACGTCCGAGGCCGAAGCAGCGCTTGAGGTACGAGACCACGGCCTCCATTCCGGCCCGGAAGTTCCTCAGCCGCCCGTAGACCCGTGGAGACGAGGCCATGTCGGTGGCTTTGAGGCCCGCCTTCTTGTGGAAGACCACGTCGCGCACGCCCAGTGCCTTCGCGCCCACCAGATTGGCCTTGCTGGCGTAGCCCCCGTCACACGCCAGCTGCTCCGGCACCGACCCATAGATCGCTGCGTGCCGCTCGATCATCGGCAGACACCGGGTGCTGTCCGGCGGATTGCCTGCCTCGACCACGGCATCGAACACCAGGCCGCTCGCGCCGCTGCTCAGGTTCACCTTGTGCCCGTACTGAACCCGGCGCCCGCCCTTGCGGATGATGTCGGTGTGGGGCTCGAACAGGCTCACCACCTTCTCCTCCGCAGGCACCGTCTCGCCCCTCAGCACCCGGCGCACGGTCTGGCGGACGACCGCCCCGGCCAAGCCCCGGTAATGTGCGACCTCCCTGCGCCAGTCGTCGATCCACGGCTCGTCGTCGCGGCCCTCGACCGCCACAAGAGCGGCATCCACGTAGCGAAGCGTCCGTCGCACCACAGCCAGCAACTCGCGGTACAGCTCTACCTTACGCTTCATCCGTACCCTGGGGATCTTCCACTTCCTCCGCTTTGCCGCCCGGCAGTGGTCGTGGAAGGGAAAGGCATCAGGTCCCAACTGCTCCCGGCCCCGCGCCAGCAGCCGCGACAGCACACGCACCGCGTCGTACAGCAGCTGGCTGTCACTGGGATCCAGGATGTTCGTCTCCGTCACGGTGCTGTCAACGCGCACCCTGCGGCCCGCCTCAATCCCGTCGTCGCCGGCCCGGCAACACCCGGTTGATCCGCTCCCACACCTCGGCCCGGACCGCCCCGATGCAGCGCTGCAACGCCGAACGCTTCGGGGGCCGCAGCGGATCGACGCGCGTGAAGCGCCTCGCCGAGACCGAGTCGACCAGCGCAAACTCCAGTTCCCGGTAGTCCGATTGCCACAGATGCTTCAGAATCCCGCAGCGCAGAATCACCTCGCACGGCAGGCCGCGACGGCCCACCGTAGACACGACCCCGCCGTCCACATCCGCCGCGATCCACTCCAAAAACTCCGGGTGCTCGTCCAGAAACCGCGATATCACGGCCAGCGCCCTCCCCATGTCGTGATCAGGATATCCAACATCGAAAAGACTCCGCTGAGTCACCCGCTTTGCTCGCATCGGCAACTCCTGGCGTCCGCAAATCCACTGTCGTATCTCTAAAGATAACCGTTCGCCCCAACCCCATTCCACCTGATTACCCGTCCTCCCCTCCCCGCTTCTCCAATGACCACAACCACTTACGAGTTTACGGACGGGAACTAGCTAGTCGATCGTCTCGGACGTGGGTCGGAGAGTGCCACCTACTCGTAGAACACTGACGTCCACCCAAGTTTGTTACAACGAGATAGAATGAACTTCTCATCTCCGGCCACCTCCCGCATCAACGTGAGACGGCCTTTGCCAACCTGATACAAGGCATCCACCGCGTTACACCACAATGTGGGGGCGGGAGCATTGTATTCCCCGAGCTCTGGCGGCTCGGATGCCTCAATGAGCGCAACCACGTAGTCAGCTCCCCGTCTCTCAGAGTCCGCTGCGAAAATACTGTAAAGGACCATGCTCAACTGAGCGTACCTGGGGCGCCCACCTAGCTCTGACTCGAGTCGATCCAACTCCTTGAAGGGGTCCGTCCCTCCGTTCTCCAAAGCGCGTGCAACGAGGGTCTCATAGATCCTTACCAGCTGGTCATATGCTCCGTCGTACGGCGTTCCCTCATCATGCTGCTGCGCAGCGTATCGGAGCGCCCACCGCGCCTCACGGGCAACCCTATAATCGTCAGCAGGATAGTCGGCTGGGTCAGAGGTTAGGATGACATCCGCCAAAGCCCTGGCAAACTGGTCAAGTTCTTCCGGTGGACGAGGCTCGAAGACCTGTCTCAATACAGCCAGAGCCGGATCGCTCGAGCCCCCGTGTAGTGCCCGGAGGGCATCCTTCGGGGTTGGCGGGCGCGACACCCCGTCTTCGTCCAGTACCATGCCCGTCCTCGCCGGCACCCCCCGAGCGAACTCCTGTGACCAAAGTTCTCCCGCTCCCACCAGAAGAACCATGACTCCAATCGCCAAGATTCCCCATCGCTTCACCCGACCGCAAACTCCCCTCTGCCATCCGTTGATTCCAAATGAGGGTAAGGGTATCCCTGTGTTCCTCCGTGTGAGGTGGTCCTACTTCGTTGGACAGTTCGAGGGCAAAGTTAAGGTGGATTCCGCGTGGTTTTGAGAGCCCTCGAATACCTCGGTACGGGCCTTCGCCTACACGAATCGTAAGCCCCAGTCGCAGACCGGGGAAGGCATGCGGCACCGCATGGAGGACCGAGCTTGCGATGACATCTTGAGGGCCGGGGTGGTCCCACCGGGACCCCGGCCCCGCGCCCGACCCAAACGAGGTCAAGCCAGCCACGTAGACGCTCCCTGCCATACTGGTACCCACCCAACCGGTGTGCAGACGAAGCCTGGGGATGCCAGGCACGAGCCGCGCCCTTCTCATGCTGCCACCCCGCTCCGGTAAGTCTCGCCCGGCGTCCGGCCGCCCAACGTCGAGTGCGGTCGTACGTCGTTGTAGAAGTTCACCCACGAGCCGATTATCCGCTCTGCGTCCAGCCCGTCGCGGAGCTCATGCAGGTACACAGCCTCGTACTTCAGTGACCTCCACAGCCGTTCGATGAAGATGTTGTCCAGGAACCGGCCGCGACCGTCCATAGAGAACGCTACTCCTGCCTGCAGCACTCGGTCGGCGAAGATCGCACTCGTGAACTGGGAGCCTTGATCGGTGTTCAGGATCTCCGGAGTCGCGTGGCCGAGTGCCTCATCCAGAGCAGCGGTACAGAACGTGGCGTCCATGGTGTTGGACAGCCGCCAGGAAAGGACGTGCCGGGTGGCCCAATCCATCACGGCCACAAGGTAGAAAAACCCCTGGCTGACAGGGACATACGTGATGTCCGCGCACCAGACATGGTCCGCCCGGGATATCTCCAGACCGCGCAACAGGTACGGGAAAGACCCGGTGTTCCGAGTTCGGCATGCTCGTGCGCGGCCGCCGGTAGGTCACCTCCATCCCCATGAGCCGCATCAGCCGCCGCACCCGGTGCCGGCCCGCCGTGACACCCTCTCGGCGCAGATGCCGCATCATCTGCCTGCTGCCGTAGAACGGATGGTCCATGTGCAGCTCGTCCATCCGCCGCATCAGGGCCAGGTTCTCACAGCTCTCCCCCTTAGGCCGGTAGTAGTACGACGACCGGCTCACTCCAAGCAACACGCACTGCCTCGACACGCTCAGCCGTCTGCCCGATGCGACCATCCCCTTCCGCTCTGCACGGCTCAGCGCTCCAATCCGCGCCGAAAAAAATCCCGCTCAACCGTGAGCTCCCCGATCTTGGCGTGCAGGTCCCGGAGCCTCTCCTCATACTCCTTGACAAGCTTCCGTCTGCCGCCCCTGGCGAACACCTCCGGCACGGCATCCACCAGCTGCCGCTTCCACGCACTCACCTGGTTCGGATGAAGTTCATATCGCGTCGCGATCGCCTGCACGCTGTCGCGCTCCTGGAGCGCCTCCAGCGCCACACGACCCTTGAACTCCGCCGTGAATCGTCGCCTCTTTCTGGCCATCTCGGTGCCTCCTGTTCCGTACAGGAATCCACCTTAACCACCTGTCCAAAAAACCGGGACCACCTCAGAACTTCCGGGCCGGAATGGAGGCCGTGGTCTCGTACCTCAAGCGCTGCTTCGGCCTCGGACGTTGCAACTGGCGCGGGTTAGAACACTTCCGCGCCTACGTCTGGTCCGCCGTCGTCTCGCACAACCTATGGGTGATCGCACGTTGCAAGTTGAAACCCGTGTGAGCCCACCAACCCGACCGCCCCCAGCAGCCCGGTCAGGCGAACCCGCTGGTACCGCTGTGCCCGCCATCCCCGAAATCACTCTTGCGACCGGTCAATCCGGCTGAAAACCCCTCTCCACCCGCCAGATTACAACCTCAAACCGCCCCTTTCCCGCGAAACACCACATCACTCCCTCATGACCGCCTCAACTGGCCCTTCCGGGGCGAGAAAACGGACAAGAACTAGCTAGTCGATCGTCTCGGGCGTGGGTCGGAGAGTGCTGCCTACTCGTAGAACACTGACCTCCACCCAAGTTGGTTACAACGAGATAGAATGAACTTCTCATCTCCGGCCACCTCCCGCATCAACGTGAGACGACCTTCGCCATTTTGATACAAGGCATCCGCCGCGTTACACCACAATGTGGGGGCGGGAGCACTGTACTCCTCGAGCTCTGGCGGCTCGGCCCCCTCAATGAGGGCAACCACGTAGTCAGCCCCCCGTCTCTCAGGGTCCGCTGCGAAAATACTGCTAAGGACGCCGCTCAACTGAGCGTACCTGGGGCGCCCACCTGGCTCTGCTTCGTCTAGCCGGTGCATTTCCTTGAAGGGATCCGTCCCCCCATTCTCCAGGGCGCGTGCAACGAGTGTCTCGTAGACGCGCACTAACTGGTCATACGCCCCCGCGTACGGCGTTCCCCGCCCCCCCTCATACTGCAACGCAGCGAGGAGCAGCCCCATCCGGGCCTCAAAGGCAATCCTATCCTCGTCAGCAGGGTTAGTCGTGAGGATGATCTCCCCCAGGTCACTGGCAAACCGGTCAAGTTCTTCCGGTGAACGAGGCTCGAAGACCTGTCTCAATACAGCCAGAGCCGGATCGATCGAGCCCTCGCGCAGTACCCGGAGGGCATCCTCCGGGGTTGGCGGGCGTGAGACCCCGTCTTCGTCCAGTACCATGCCCGTCCTCGCCGGCGCCCTCCGCACGGCTTCCTGTGACCAAAGTTCTCCCGCTCCCACCAAAAGAACCAAGATTCCAATCGCCAAGATGCCTAATCGCCTCACCCGACCGCACGTTCCCCCCTGCCATCCGTTTATTCCAACTAACATCCCCAGGTCCCTCCGTGCTTCTCACTCGTGAGCTTGCCCTTTTTCCAGCTCTTCGAGAAACGATAATCCCATATTTCTGGACTCGTCATCGAGCCGAGATTCGCCTCCGTGGCCTCATTGAGCACGTTTCTTACGAAGTCTTTCCATATTTCGGTGGTTCGCATCCTCACTTTCCCAAACTCCCCAGTGATCTTCTCCATCTCCTGCAATTTCTGGTTTGTCCTCGACGATCTCAGGCAACTGTGTAGACTCGCCTCATGCCGTTTCTCGTGCTGCCCAACGTCCCGACCCCAAGCTCCCAATGCATCTGAGGTCCCACACACGTGGTTAACCGCCACCACGTTGGCGCTGTCGGGTAGTGCGCTCGACCCATCGCACGTGTTGTTCGCATCCGGATATGCGCTCCCATGCACGCCAGAAAGGTCGGTGTGCAGAGCCAGCACGGTATCGTCAGCATGCAAGCCAGGCGGACGACTCATCATGTACATATCAGCCCACGGACCACTGCCACTAACAGGAGGAGGAATCTCATACACCGGATGGTACTCCCCCCAACGGTTTGGTTTAGCAAACCACCCTTCTGTCGCCCAGTTGAGCCGCGCTGTATCCGGAGATATCGTCCACTTCCGAGGTTGGACGTTCACAGTTTTCATCAGGTCCAACGTATCCGGCCCTTCCACCGTTACGACGATGGCGAGGGAATCGATCGCCTTGCCTTCCCAGATTGCGTACCCTTGAGCACCCGTGCCCTCCCATACATTCTCCCCTGCACTCCACTTGAACATCACATCATCGACTCTGACGACAGAGTCCAGCCTGACATTGCATGTGGCCTGTTCACCTCGTCTAACCGTGTCCGGGCAAGTCAGCTCGGCGAATTCTTCCGGGGGATCACCGCCTCCGCCGCCCGTGCAAAAAAGGAAGGTGACCGAGATGATCTGCTTTGTATCCAGCCAATAATAGACCAGGTAGTAACACACAACCTCCGCCGTTATCGCCTCCAGCTCCGGTATGTCTTCTTCCTCCACGACCGTACCGATGACGTCCCCATCCCGCACGACCACATCCCCCTCCACCGTTGCACCCTCCAACTCACTGGCTGTGGGGAGCGCCGAGGCCACATAGACTGTCCCACTCCCTGCGACCGTGCCCCTGCTACCCAGAGTCCCTATTGCCCGGCCATCGCCTGGACCCGCAGGATCTGATTCGGCGCAACCAACCATCCAAACCCCGGAGACCAGCAGCAAACCAACAGTTGCCACCCACGTGCTCTCCGAAACGACACGTTATCTCAGCCTCCGCTCAATTCCGCCCATCTACTGCGCCCATCTACAGAAACGATGATCCAACCTGAGGTTATTTGCAACACTGTCAAACCGCCTTCCTCGTTCTCCGGCTACACACCCCTAGTCTTGGCCGACGGAATTGCTCCGTCGCTCGAGGAGCAGAACATCCCTCCATCGGCCGTTAAGTTGTCCAAGTCTTTCACGTACACCGACTTGCCGAAAACCAGCTCGGTCGTGAATGCGCAGGCTGCCGAGGTTCTCGGGGAAGATCCCCGCTTGGAGTGTCCAAATTCCGTCTCCCTCAGATTCCTGAACGAGGGCCTTTAAGAGCTCAGTGCCCACGCCTTGGCCGCGGGCCTCCTTTGACACGTACACACTCACCTCGGCCACCCCGCCGTAGACGCACCGTCCGGAGACCGGACTCAAGGCCGCCCAACCCAAGATCTGCCCCGCTTTTCCCGCTACCAACCGGCAGCTCGAAAGGTGTCCTTGATCCCACACTGACCAACTCGGGATAGATGTCTCGAAGGTCGCGTGACCGGTCGCAATTCCCTCTTTGTAGATCTCTCGGACGCGTTCCCAGTCCTCGGGGGACAGGGGTCGGATAGTCACCACCGACTGATCACGGCCGGATGGTCGGGGCCGGGAATCCTCAGGTACCGGAGGCTATCACGTGCTCCACCAATTCAGCTGTGGAGTCTTCGAAAGGATGGAACCGCCCGCTCCAATACCCCTGCACTCGTCCGGCTCGGTCGAGCAGGATGGTCTGCGGCACCGCAGGATCGAGATCCAAAGCCTCGAGCACGTCCAGTTCGCCAGCGAGGAAAATGGGATAGGTGACACCGAGTTCGTCGGCAAATGACGTGACAAGTTCGGGTGGTCCTGCCTCGATCGACACACCGAGGACCGTGAACTCATCCTGTGGGTAGTGTTGCGACATTTCTTGCAGTTCGGGCATTTCGTCCAAACAGGGGATGCACCACGTCGCCCACAGATTCAGCAGGACTACCTGGTCGCGATAATCCCAGAGGGTGGCCTCGCCCCCATCCGTGGTGAGCAGGGCGACATCCGGCAGCGGTTCACCTATTTCGGGTTCACGGAGCATGTCCCGGGCCGCTGCCACAGCCTCGGCCGTTGCATCGCCGGTGGCCGAATCGCCTGCGGCACCTCCACCATCTCCACCACACCCACCCAACGGTGCGAATACGGCGCCGAGGAGTGCGAGCACCCAACGGTTTATGGTCAGCCGCTTGTAGTTCTGATCTACGCCTCGTCCCATCGCTAATCTCATCAAACGTCCTCCAACCGTGTTCTCGTAATCATGATCCCATGCACCTCCCGGCCACATCTACCGGGGGATCAACCATAACTGCGTCTGCCGCCCATCGATGTACCAAGTCTTCTCGCCGTCGAAGAATGCATCCTCCTCCAACATGATCCTTACCGTCTGTCCGCCCCACTCCGGCATCGGAACGGCCACATTCAACTCGATCGAATGTGCGGTGTTCGCAAAGAGCGGGTAGTCTCCTCGTCCCGGCACGCCTCCCTGTTGATCCCATAGACCGATGGTCGGTCCCGCGCCGTGCCCATGGAACCCGATAGGATGCGTGTAGACGGTCGCCTCCAGCCCCTCTTCTCCGGCCTCATTTAGCGTACGGGCCAGTATCTCGTTCCCGGATCTGCCAGCAACGAAGTTATCCGTAAGGAGGTCTTGGAGCCGGTTTCCATCGCGCAGGGCCTTCACGAGGCCGGCGGGTGCTGCGGACTCGCCCGGTCTCAACACGTAGGCGTGTTGCTGGGTATCCGTATTGAGTCTCAGGTAGGTGATTCCGAAATCCACATGCAGGAGGTCTCCGGGACGGATCACGGCGTCGTCGGGTGCGGCCGAGAAGTCTCCCTCCCCGGTCCTGGCCTCGGTCGCCGCCGCTCGCTGCACAGACACGCTCGGATGAAACCAGGTAGCCAGTTTGAGTCCCAGGATCCGCTCTCGATACCACCACTCGACGTCATCGGTGGTCGTCACGCCAGGTTGAATGACAGCGGAGCTGAAGCCTTCGGCGATGATCCGATGGGCGATGCCGACGATCTGCGGGTAGACCTCCATCTCCTCCGGCGTCCTCGTCTCCAACCATCCAATCGCAAGCCGCTCCTCCGGGACAACCCGCCCCGCGTACTCCGGGCCGAGTGCTTCCATGAACGCTTCGTATTCGGTCGCAGTGAGCCCGTCGGCGAGGGCGAAGGTACGGGATCGGTTGACGGCGATGCGTGTGGGGTCTCGTTCTTTGACGAGCTCGGCAACTCTGCCCCACTGGTCGGGTTGCGTCTCCGGATCCCAGGCTCGGGGGAAGGTTCCGATATCATAGCGGGAGGCCGAGAGTCGTTCGACGGCGTGCCCTGGGCCGGGGTCATGGAGGATGAGGACGGTCCTCCGGCGCGCTGCCATGTAGTTCGCCGGAAGCATGGTCTCGATAACCGGATCCTCATTGTACTCCCGGGCGGCGATGATCCATAAATCGACTCCGTATCGCCGCATGATCTCTGGCACCACAGTCTCCAGCCGTCTTTCCAGCCAGTCATTTACGACTTCGGCCCTCTCCCGGAGCGGGAGGATGTGGGGCATCACTCCGGCGGGGCGCTGGCTCCCCTGGAGGACACCGGGGATATCTTGGCCGAACTGCTGCGCCCAGAGGGAGGAGGTCCCGGCCGGCAGGCTGAGCAAGGCTCCAGCTGGGAGACTAAGTGAGGCGCACACCCACAGGCGCGTCAGCACGCAACGGGATAGCCTTGGGACGTAGCGAAATGCCCTGGCCGAAGCGTGACCTTCCATCACTTGCAGCGCGCAGTTGGCCGGCATTCGCCCGCGCTGCTCAGGGGCGGACCGGGAGGACCAAGAACGAGGCTCTTGACTGTTCATGATGGATCACATTCTCGGCAACCACGGTGTGGGTGTGACGACCCAGCGGTTCACCGGTATTCGGGTTTATGTCAAAGCGCGGATAGTTGGAGCTGGAGACCTCTAGCCGGATGCGGTGTCCCGCCTTGAATACGTTGGCCGTGGGAAAGAGTTGGATCTGCATTCGTTCTGCCACGCCTGGAGTCAACAAAGTCTCCTCGTCCCTTGAGTTCCGAAAGCGGGTTCTAAGGACACCATCCGTGATGTTCAGGTCGAAGCCTTCCGGAAAGTCGTCCGACGGCGGGTACACGTCCACCAGCTTGGCCGTAAAATCGGTGTCCAAAGCGCTGGACGAGGCCCACACGGTGAGAGAGACAGACCCGATGACTTCGACGTCCTCCTGCAGGGTTTCCGTTTCGAACACGAGCACGTCGTCGCGGTCCGCGGTCCGGCGCCCATCCACTTCCGAACCGAAGAAACCATTCTCAGAGCCACCGCGCAGAGAAACGAAGGGACGTTCTCGTTGGTCATATCCGCCGCGTTTGAGGGCTCCTGAAAAAGCCCCTCCGATGGTGGGCACGGGGTGTTCAGGATCGTACGAAAACACCGACTCTCCTTCGCCCATCGCGGGTTCGTCCCGGGATAGCCGTCCTTCGGCCCGGAGATAGAACCGTGTGCGTTCAACATCGGGGATGGGCCACGTGGCGGCGATTCTCCACTCCCCACCGTGGTAGAGACGTCCGTTCTCATCCCTGTGGCCGTCGCCCGTCCCCATGACAAAGAACCTGACCGGACCCGCACCGGCGTCACCCGAGATCCCGTCATCCGCGAAGAGTTGGTTCCCGCGTTGCCCTCGTAGCCAGCGATCGAACCACCTGAGGTGGAACTCGCGGGCAAAGCCCGGGATGGCTGCGTCGGGCCCGAACTCCACATCACCGGAGTATGATCTGCTGGTGCCTCCGTGGGTCCACGGGCCCATCACCAACGTTATCTCCGAGTCCAGGCGGCTCGAGAGTTCAGTGAAGGACTGAATGGTCCCGGGAGCATACGAGTCGTACCACCCTCCGATGTGAAGCATCGGCACATCGGCCGTCTGATCGTAGTACTCCGACCAATTTCGGCCTATCCCACGGTAGTATTCGTCATACACGCCGTGGTCTTGCATCTGGAGGTAGTAGTCTTCGAAGTTCGGTGCCACCGACAGCGGGTTATCTCCCTTGGCGAAGGGCGTCAGGGGAAACCAGTCGTCGGGCGTCTCCTCCTGAATCCGGAGACGGATTTCCGGGTCGTCGGCGGCCGCAGCCAGCTGGAGGTGCGCCCATCCGAGCTGTTGCCCGAGTTCAAACGCGCCGTGATTGCGCACCTTGTGGGTCCATGCGTCCGAAAGCCCTCCCATCGTGAGCACCAACGTACCTAGCGAGGGGGGATTCAGCTTCGCTGCATCGGCCTGCGTATGGGCTCCGTAAGAGGTGCCCCACATGCCAACGTGGGGCTCCGTGTAGGACAGCGTACCGACCCACTCCACGGTGTCGAAACCGTCGGAAGCATCGAATTCGTGGTACTTCTGGAAGGTGCCCTCAGAAGCGTAGAGACCCCTCGTATCCTGCAGGACCACCACATAACCGTGGGAGGCAAACCACCGCGCCTGCTCCACCAACCCATCGGAAGACTTGTCGTACGGCGTCCTGTGCAGCAAAGCGGGGAACATCCCTTCCACCACCGTTCCATCCTGAGCCGGGCGATATACGTCGGTGGCCAAGCCGATGCCGTCACGCATCTCCACCATGAGTCCATCCTCGACCAGGACAACCTCGTAGGGACCTGCCCCGTTGGATCCTCCCGTGCCCGAACCGTACCCCGGATTCTCGGATCCACAGGCAGTTAGTAGCACCAACCAGATTCCGAGTATTGTGCGGCCGGGCAACACTGTGCGTGTCACGATCCACCCCCCGGTGGCGTGAGTGCGGCAATCAGTTCCGACACGCTGTCGAGCTGATCGACACTTTCCAGACGCTGGATGGCGCGGTCAATCGCATCGTCGGTCAGCACCAGGCTCCCGCAATCCCGAAACTTCGCATGGAGCTGCTCTCGAGTCAGCGGTCGTTCGGGACCCCCGGGATAGGTATCGGCCTCGATCGTGAATTCGGAGCCATCTCGGAGGGCTACGTCCATGGCGCTTCGCATCCGGTCGTACCCCTGCGCGTCGATGCCTCCGTCGAATTCTACGTGGACGCGGGCCATCATCTCCCGCGCCTCGTCCGAATGAACGAAGTCGTCTTCAAACTCTCGGATTCCTGCCCGGCGGTGCAGCGCGATGCAGGAGAGGACAAATGGAATGCAGAACTTGGCCTCGAGTTCGTTCGTCGGTTCCGCATATCGGAGCGGCCTCAGAATGTTGTGACCAGCACGAAACGTGATCGTCGCTATGTCTTCGGGCGCGATGTCCTTGTCCGTAACCAGATCCAGGAGGGCCTGCATGCTGGGGTGGCCGAGGCTCCCGGAGGGGAACGGTTTCACAGACACCCCGGGGTCGAGAAGAGTGAATGGCGACCCCAGTGCCCCTACGATCCGTTCGGGCTCGAACCCGCCCCCAAAGACTCTGAAGAAACCCCATTCCGCCTCCAGCGCATCGTGTCCGGCAGTGAAACCACCGGCCGCAAGGTCCGCCGCAACGATGCCGTTTTCCGCTGCCCTCCCCGCGTGCAGTGGTTTGGTCATGGTCCCGAACCCGAGTCTAATTCCCGACGCCAAGCTCGCCGCGATCCCGAGTGCCATTGCAAGGCGGTCCCTATCTAACCCCATTAGTTTCGCCGCCGTGGCCATGGCTCCGATGGTGCCGACGGTGGCCGTCGAATGGAACCCCTCCCTGTAATGCCGAGGATGGATTGCCTCCGAAACCTTGCACTCCACCTCAAACCCGACGAGGAAGGCTTCGAGGAGAGCCGCTCCGGAAGCGTTTTCTCGTTCCGCCACGGCAAGACCGGCGGCCAAGGGTGCCACAGTTGGGTGCGTTAGTAGGCCGAAGATCCGGTCCGGGGCGTTGGAGAGTTGCGTATCGTCGAAGTCCATGGCGTGCCCCGCCGTTCCGTTGGCACGGGCCGCGAGTGACGCCGGGACTCCCCACTGGGCGTGGCCGAGTATGCTGGCTTCCCCGCTACCCCCCTGTACGCGGATCTGGTCTTGCACGATGCGGCTGCACTGGTCCGTCGAACCCGCCAAGGCCACTCCGATTCCGTCGAGTACGCAACGGCGACCCTCGGCCAGGAGCGCGGGTGGAAGGTCGCTCAGAGACGTATCCAGGATGAAGTCGATTACGGCTTGCGTAGCGCTCACATATTCTCCTTGGGGTGGTTTGTGTCCGTACGTAAGAGGTCGTGGGAGCTAAGGATTGTTAGCCCGGGTGAGGCGGCTCCGGAGCGCTGGCCCCGCGAAACTCCCGATCGCGAGCAGGATCAAGACGAGTGCCACCGGACTTTCGACGAACACCGAGTGGGAACCGGACGATAACATCAACGCCCGGCGGTAGTTCGTCTCGATCATTGGTCCAAGGATGAGACCGAGCACGGCCGGTGCCAAGGGGTAGCCGCGGCGCAACATCGCGAAGCCCGCGAGTCCAAAGAACAGCGCGGCCCACGCGTCGGCCATCGACCCTCTGTGGGCATAGGCACCGATCAATGAAGTGGCGACCACCAGCGGCATGAGGATGGATGGCCGTATTCGGACGACGGCACTCCAAACGGGTATCCCAAGTCGCCCCACCACGAGCATAAGGATGACCGCCACCAGAAACCCTTCATAGAGTGCATACACGAGATCGGGACTTTGCTGCATGAGGAGAGGGCCCGGTGCCACACCTTGCATCATCAGTCCGCCCAGAAGGACCGCAGCACTCGCCGAACCCGGAATGCCGAGAGCTAGCAGCGGTATCATCGCCGCTCCCACGCAGGCGTTGTTAGCAGCTTCCGGGGCCGCGATTCCGGCTGGTTCTCCCTTCCCGAAATGCTCGGACCGCTTGGACACGCGGCGTTCCTCGTTCCATGCCACGATCGACGCGATGGTGGCTCCGGCCCCGGGGATAGCCCCGATCACTCCCCCGATCGCCGAGCCCCTTAGTATGCTCGGCCACAGACGGAACAGCTGGCGCAACGAAGGGAGTCGCCCTCCGAGTTCGTGAGACGGCAACTTGGCGGACCGTCCGCCGACGGCTCGCGCCGTGACGTTGAGAGCCTCTGCTATAGCGAAGAACCCAACCAAGGCAGGGACAAGCCCCAGTCCATCCATCAGACTTGTGGTTCCGAACGTCAGTCGTGGTGCGCCGGTCAGAACGTCGAGACCCACGACAAAGAAGAGAAGGCCACCGAGAGCACTGATTATCCCCTTGATGGGGTCGGAGCCCACCAGATTGGCCACGATCGACAACCCGAACAGGCCGAGGGCAAAATACTCCGGGGGACCAAACGCGATCGCCGTCCGTGAGAGGGGACCGAGAGCGACGACAAGCAAGCAGGTGCCGAGTATCCCTCCGCTCATTGATGAGAACAGGGATATGCCGAAAGCTCTGCTCGCCGAGCCTTGGCACGCCATGGCGTGACCGTCGAAGGTCGTGGCTAGAGCGGGGGGGCTGCCGGGGACACCTATGGCAATGGCCGTAATAGAGCCTCCGTACTCAGCGGCCATGTAAACGGAGACCATCATCAGGAGAGCCGGTGCCGGATCCAACCCGAAAGTGATGGGCAGGACGAGGGCGAGTCCTACCGTGGAACTGAGTCCCGGGATCGCTCCAGCGAACACGCCGAGCACGGTACCGGCAAGCACGGCCAAGAGGTTGGCGGGTTGCAGAGCCGTCACGAGCCCGTCGAGGAAGAGTTGGTGCGTCAAAGGCCACTGCCGGGGAGTGGGACGCCGAGTACGACCTTGAACATCAGCCAGAGGATTACAGCGAATCCGATGGGAACGCAGACCACTATCGGTATCGACCGTTCTCGGGCGAACCACATGAGTCCGGCGGTAAAGGGCGCAACGGCCCATTCGGCTCCCACTATGGGCGCCAGTGCGAGGAAGGTGGCTATCCACGCCCCGGACACCAAACCGGCTCGGATCCACTGGGCCTGGTTCCCGGAGTCCTCTGCCAACTCCGATACATGGTCCGCTCCGGAGGTGGCGGTGGAACGACTCCGCACCCAACGGAATGCCATCCAACCCGCACACCCAAGCAAGAGGGAGGCGACTAGTCGAGGGAAGAAACCGGGCCCAGGGACTCCCGTTCCCATCGCCTCCGGGTAGCTGCAGGCGTCGGTCAGGACGATGACCCCCGCGAGAGCGATAACCAGGACCTCGGCGGCGTTAACCCCCTTTCGGGTCACGGTGTCCCTGCCTCGTCCTCCACCAAACCGAGAGCCAGGAGCACTTCCCGGCTCTGGACAACTTCGTCGCTCATCCAGGTCGCGAATGTCCCCGCGTCCTCCATCACCGCACGTTCCATCGAAGCTCTTTCCATGTAGGTGTGGAATGTGGGCTCGTCGATGGCGGCGAGCAGGCGCGCCCTCAAATCATCCCGGACCTCGCTGCTCAATCCCGGCGGGCCGACGACACCGCGCCAATGCACTGGGGCCAGATCATACCCTTGTTCAGCATATGTGAGGACGTCCGGGAGGGCCGGGATCGACTGCGCGGCACCCAGCACCTTCATGTTCCCCGCAGCCACATGTTCCCGCACGATGTTGAAGTTGGTGTGCACAGCGTCCGTATGGCCGCCGAGGGCCGCAACAGCCGCGTCTGCGGAGCCGGCGTACGCGATCCAACGGATGTCGGGACCGCCTGCCACATCTCGTAATCGGTGAAAACCGAGGAAGTGGGCAGATGCCGCTCCAAAGCCGGACAGCGAGACCTCGCCCGGCCGCTCACTCGCCATCGAGAACAGATCGTCCAGATCGTCGAAGGGACTGTCGCTCCGAACGGCAATCAGGAACGGGTCCATCTGGATCCGGAGAATAGGCGTGAAGTCGATCGTCCGAAACGGAATCCGGCCCGTTGCCATGTTCACGGTCCCGCTGGCGGTGAAGATGGCCAGAATGTGGGGGTCGCCCTCTCGATTCTGGAGGTATTGCATGCCCGCCGCCCCTGCCCCACCCTGCCTGGTCACCACCCGCACGTCCTGACCAGCAAAGTGTTGGGGCGCCGACTCGGCCAGCGCCCTGGCAAGCAGATCCGACGGCCCCCCCGGGGTGGCCCAGGACACGATCTCGATGGCGCGCGACGGGAATGCCTCCGGCTCCCCTCCGGGCGCGCACCCGCCGATGGCCGTGAGGGTCCCCAGCCCGAGCGCGAGAATACGAAGAGTGGAAGGTCCAGCGATTGCCGACGTCAGAATAGTGGGCTCCTCAGAGGTCCGTGATGCATGGATTTTCGGGGGTCGTAGGTGCAATGTAAATGCGCCGCAGCCGCAATTGGGCGCACCAAACAGGCATCCTAACTCGAATGACTCTCCGTCGGGAGGCAAAGCCAGGTGGACAAGATAGAGTTCGTTACCCTCGGAATGGCTCGTGGCGGGTGGCGTCGCGACGTCTGGCCGGGCATCCACTGGATTCAGGAGTGCGGCGGTGATCGACGATCCATTGCGGATTCCTTGACCTCGAGGGGAGACCTGGCAGCGGTCGGGAGGGAACTTCACATACCTCAGAACGCTTGGTTACTCACCGGGGACCGGACTCTGCTGCTCGACACGCTGTCCCCTGCTGCGGGAGATCTGATGGACAGGGGGCTGGACACGCTTTTGGGCGGGAGACCGCTAGATTACCTCGTCGTCTCTCACCCGGACATTCCTCACGCAGCGAACACGGCTCGTCTTCTCAGGCGCTGGCCGCAGTGCCAACTCGTGGCTCCGGCCGCCGGCGAAACACATGCGCTCTATCACCTCGAAGACGCTCTCAAGGTCGGACCGGATGACGAAATCGACCTTGGTGGCCTTCGTGTTCGATTCCCGGAGGCCGCGTTCCTGGACGCCGCGATACACACCTGGATGAGTGAGGAGGTCACCAAGACCTTGTTCACCGTCGATTGGATGGGGTTCCCGCACACCAGCGGCGAATGCCTAAGGCGCATCGACGAGATCGACTCGGAGATCGGCGTGCCCAGGCTGGAGGAGTTTCATTCCCGGGTGATGTTTTGGTTCCAGTATGTGGTCCCGGAGAAGGTCGTCGCCGCGACAGACGAATTGGCCTCTCTATTTGACGGATACGGTCTGGCGCCTGCACACGGTTTGGCGGTGCCCGCTTCGGAAGCGACCCACCTGTTTGGGAGGATGAACCAGGTAGTGCGTAACGTCGTGGCGGCGGGTCGGGGAGGTGTCCTGTGAGCCGGGCCCGCCATCTCGGAAGCGATGTACTATGGGTACGGGAATGCTTCGCCGAGAGTGAGCATCACGTACACGTTTCGGTGTACCTCGTTCGAACGCCGAAAGGTTGGATCCTGATCGATTCCGGTTCGTTCCATCATCGGACCGAGATCGCGGAGACGATCGGAGACGTGACAAACGGTCAAGGGATTGGAGCAATCGTCCTCTCTCACTCGGACTACCCGCATGCCGGCAATATCCCTGCCTTCCGGAGCAATTGGGGCGACTTCGAGATCGTTGCTTCATGCGCTGAACCCGAGATCCAGGGCCTTCCCTATGCCCGGCGTACGAAGATCGGGGAGCGGGCCGACGTACTAGGAAAAACGTTTCTCGTTCTCGATCCTCCCTTAGCCGATCGGTCTCACACTACGTGGGTGTTCCAGGAAGAGTCTCGCACGCTGTTCGTCGCGGACGGCTTCGGGACTATCCACAGTCCCGGAACGTGCGATTCCGCGTGGGGATCCTTGCCTCCAGGAAATCGATCAGCCGGGGTCGAGGTATTTCACGCCCAGACACTGCCATGGTTGAAATACGCCGACCCGAAACGGGTGATGGGAGCGCTGCACCTAATGCTCGAAGAGGTACAACCCCAGTGGATCGCACCTATTCACGGCCCGCCAATTTCAGAGGATGATATCGACGCCTACATGGTCGATCTTGAGGCAGCACTCACCAGGATCGCCGCAACGTAGCGAGGCAACGCGCGATCACAGTCCAACCTGCAAACCAATGTGGAACATCAGCATGTCCACACTCGAAGAGTATGGCGTGATGTAGGAGCGACCATTCTCCTCTACGATGCTACCCGGGATCAGGTATTCTCTCTCACCGTGACTCTGGTATTGAACTTCAGTTTTAATCCCCCACGACGTCCCCGATTCAGATATAGGGATCAAGAGTCCACCGGAAACGCCGTACGCAAGTCCGGCGTCGTCGAAATTCAGGGTCTCCAAGAAGGGTGCGATGTTGTCCCCGTAATCCGTCTCTAGAGAGGTCTCCGTGTAGAAGTACCCGAGTCCCGCAAAGGCACTTAGGAAGGGGCGCACGGGCCCCGACGACACCCGGATCTCGGGACCGGCTACGACGTACATGATGTTGTTTCGTGTCACCAGATCGAGTAGCAGGCGTTCGGTGAAGTCGAAAAACGGGAAGCTGAGCCGCTCGGAACCATAGGTCATGAACCCGAAGTCGAGCCGGAAACGTAGAGCCGGAGCGTCCCTGAACCCCACCGAGCCCGTGAGACCCAACCCTATTCCCTCATCCACGTGCTTGGCGAAGTCGTTACCCGGTGACATAACGGCCAAGGTCACACCCAACCCCCAGAGCGACTCCTGGTCTTCCCCTGCGGCGGCCTCCCCTTCATTCTCGATAAAGGCGTCCGGCACCTGTGCCCGGGATCCCACCGGAACACCGCACAGCAGTACCGCAACAAACAACGCAACCCATTTTCCGTTTATGTGATGTTTCACGACTTTTCCACCCCTTGTTTGGGGGCCAACCCTGTAGCGACATTGGCGACCCTGGTTTTTGGCGACCCTGTGTTCCGTGTCCTTTAGATCCTGTAGCTGACTGCCGTGAATACCTTGTAGACGTTGTAACTACGTGATACGTCACACATTATGACGCCCGCTGGGGATGAAAGCTGGCTTGAGTCCGAACGCTGAGACGAGGAGGTCTCCCAGAATGATGTTAGAGTCCAACCATCGGTCGAATCCACATCGTGCCGCTTGTTCCTGGGGCCCGTCACGCAGAGGGCAGCAGAGCGCAGTCCTTGGGGCCGTTCTGGCAGGCATCATCGCAGGTCTGAGCCTTGCGATGCCGCAGCCAGCGGAGGGAGCGAAGGTACTGAATCCGCAGGAAACTCAGATCGCAGCCATTGAGGCACGGCATGAGCATTACGGGAACCTGGCCCGACAGATTTGGGAGTGGGCGGAGGTGGGTTACCAGGAGACGCAGAGTTCCGAGTTGCTGAAATCTGAGCTCGCAGCTCACGGCTTTTCGATCGAGTCCGGCGTCGCGGGCATGCCGACTTCATTCGTTGCCAGCTATGGAAGCGGTGGCCCCACCATCGGTATTCTCGCCGAGTACGATGCGCTTCCGGGGATCTCCCAGGACGCGGTACCTGTCCGACAGCCGATAGTGGCGGGGGGCTCGGGACATGCGTGCGGCCATAATTTGTTCGGAACTGGGTCCGTTGCCGCGGCGATCGCAGTACGAGAGTGGCTCGAGGAGAGCGGCGCTCCTGGAACGATTCGCCTTTACGGCACGCCTGCCGAAGAAGGTGGGGCCGGCAAGGTCTACATGGTCCGAGGAGGACTTTTCGAAGATGTGGATCTAGTCCTCCACTGGCACCCGTCATCGGTGAACAGCGCCAAAGCAAGTCGCTCGCTGGCCAACAAGTCAGCCAAATTCCGGTTCCATGGATATTCGGCTCACGCCGCTGGCGCCCCTGACCGAGGGCGGAGTTCGCTCGACGGTGTCGAGGCGATGAACCACATGGTGAACCTCATGCGGGAGCACGTTCCGCAGGAAACGCGCATCCACTACGTCATCACCCAGGGCGGATACGCACCGAACGTCGTTCCCGACTATGCCGAGGTCTACTACTACGTTCGGCATCCCAATGCCCCGACGGTCGAGGAACTCTTTGAGCGCGTTGTGAATGCGGCAGAGGGGGCGGCTCTCGGCACGGGCACCGAAGTCGAATACGAAGTTATCCACGGACTTTACGACCTGGTTCCGAACGTGGCGCTTGCCGAGGTGATGGACAAGAATCTGCGCGAGGTCGGAGGCGTAGAGTACACCGAGGCAGAAATGGCCTTCGCTCGGCAGATCCAATCGACGTTTGAGGGTGGCCCGAGCAGGCCTCTAGGGACTGAAGGCGAGATCGAGGAGTTCGGCATAGAGGGCGTCGGAGGCGGGTCCACCGATGTTGGCGACGTTAGCTGGGTAGTCCCGACTGCCGGCGTGTCGACGGCCACCTGGGTACCGGGAACATCCGCTCATAGCTGGCAAGCTGTTGCTGCCGGCGGCACGGATATCGGCACCAAAGGGATGATTGTCGCGGCCAAGACGCTGGCACTGACCGCGATCGAGTTGTTCCAGAGTCCCGACGTCATCGCGGCCGCGTGGGAAGAGCTTACCGAAAGGCGGGGATCCGACTTCGAATATGCCGCCCTTTTGGGAGATCGACCTCCACCCCTCGACTATCGGAAGTAGTTGACCTCGGGGCCCTGCCCCGATGCGGCTTAAGCGGACCCTGCGAGGAGGCTCCGTTGGAGAGCGGCGATCCGGTCCTCATCCCGTTCCGCGTCCTCGATTATGCGGTCAGCCAGGAACTCCATATCGTCGAGCGAGGCCTCCCCGGCGAGCGACTTCAGCTGCAATTGGCCGGCATCGGTCAACAGCCTGCCTATCCCCTGTGCATCCCGGGCGAACGAGGCGGCGAGTTGCTGGAGACCCGCGCCCGCCTGGGCAATTACCGCGCCGGATTCATCCTGCAACCTGTTTAGCCGGTCGACTTCCTCCAAATCTCGGTTCCGGGCGTTCATCACCTTGAGTCGGGCCTCACACTCGAGGTAGAACTTGCGTAGCAGATCAGACCGCTTATCGACCTCGGAGAGGGCGGCTACGAGCTTCTCTTCGATAGCCGTCGCTCTTTGCACTTGCGTGTCAGCAAGCTCGTTCCCGGCATCCGAGTCAGCCCGGGCGCGCCAGTAGGCCACTGAGGATTCAGCTTCTCGCACGGCCCCCTGGAGTGGGTCGCGCGCATTTGCCCAGTCCGAGTGTGGGCCCAACATCCGCTGGCGATGAGCCGCGACGCGATCCCGGAAACGCTCCACGACGTAACTGTGGACCTTCGCCACCGTCTGTGGCACACCTTCTTTGTACTGCGATACGCCCATCTCGATGTACTTGTCGCGGCGTACTGGACGTCAATAACGGTGGGCGTTGCCTTCCTCTTGTCCCGTACCATCCGCACGGCCTGCCGCACAGACACGACCCCCAATCCCACAGCCACGAGGAAACCCACAACCCCACCTGCCAATGCACCGAAAGAGGAAACAACAATGGCAATAGCCGCGGGAACAAGCGCGAAGAGCACCAACGCGCAACCCAACCAGTCGGCGCGATTCGCCTCTTTTAGCGCCCACGACCGTTCCCGGGCGGCCCTTAGTTCGGCTGCCTTCCCATCCCACTCGGCAGCAAAGGCTTCCTCCGCCATCCCCTCCATACCGGTGTCAGGAAGAAAGGGCTCTGCGTCATACTCTGTTTGCATCACCTGGAATTCCCACAGGAGTTTCGTTCTGCCCTGGTGGCAGCGAAGGCTATTTGCCGGCCTTCATCTATGCAAAATCTTGCTTTTACCACTGATGCCTCGGAGACCCGGCTATGGGTGGGCAAACACCGCCCCATCTTTCCCTATCGTGACCCGCCGATATCCGCCCAACGCCTCGAAGTCGGAGGACGATAAAGAGACGACCGGGGGGCATCGCCCGTAGAGCTCCTCACCCACCACTGCGGCGAGTACGAGGAATCGATCGACGCCACGGGTGACTAAGGCCGCCGGCGCAGTTCCGAGCCGAATCGCCTCGAGCAGGATTGCCGTAGTCGTGCTGGACCCCTTTGTCTCGGGAAGTGCGAACACCCGGCCCGCGACACGACGGCCACAGAGGGGATGCCGACGGTCAATGATGCTCCCACTCTCCTGGTCGTACCCACCCCAGAAGCTCAGGCCCTCGTCGGTGTAGAGCAGCCGCCCCCCGGCAGGTTCACCCGCGAGAAGCCGACCCCCGAATACGGCAGACGTCACGTGAACCCCCAACCTCGGTCGTCCAGGCAAATGCGACCTGCCACCGCGGAGTCGACGCACTCGCACAGACTACCGAAGGCGATGGCACGATCCAGGAGCCCTGGAACGTAGTAGGCGTATTTGGCGGAGTTCGTCATCAACCGTCCCATCTCCGGCGGTAGCATGGGCGTGGTCAGGATACAGGTGTCCACAGTTAGTTCGGCCCCGAACGCCTGAACCTCCTCCAACGTGCCTGCGGCTCGGGCCAGGGCAACCACCGCCCGCGAAGTCGTGACCAGGAATCGCGTGTCCGGGTGCCTGCGGCGACCACGAACCAGGGTGGCGAGCCGCGAGAACTCAGCGAGGGAGAAGTGTGGGCTGCCAAGCACCACGAGATCGAGGCCATCCCCGTCCGCCGTTCCCATCCCGAGTTCCTGCCGCGCCTCCCGCAGATCGCGAGCCGTGATCCGGAATCGTTCTTCCGCCTGTCTCCCGCACAGGGCCGTCTCCAGATCCGGCGCTTCCGGAGTCTGCCCCACCCAGTGGAACAACCCCACGCCGCCGGATGAAGCCATCGCCGCACCCAGAGCCTTAAGATCATCCTCCTTCGCCACTGCCTCGAGCCCCGCGAGAACGGGGATGCGCCCGCGACATAGCTTCCCCGCCAGGTGCCCGAGGACGGGCCAAAAGGCCGACCCCTCCGCCCCCTCCAGGTCAGGGAGTCGGCTCAGAGAAAGATCCAACACCACTTGTCCGGCCCGGTGTTCGTCGAGATGGAGCCCGCTCGCCGGCGCACGACCGGTTACAGCGCAACAGATATCGAGCAAATCCGGATAGCGCTCCGTACGCGCTCCCAACACGGAGTTCGCGAACACAATCGCGCTGGACTCTCCCCACGCGACGTGCTCTCCGAACCCCGGACGCGGCTGCGTCTGGTAGGGAGCGCAGGTCCAGGTCGGTTCGCACCCCATCCGCTCGAACGCCTCCATCTGCCGGCGCGCCGGTTCGGCCCACGATTCCGGAACCTCCCACTCCTTCCATCCGTGGACATCGACACCTGATACGTTCAGTGTCGACGGTACGCGCACCCTGGCTCCGCCTTCCGCGAGGCGCTCTGCGAACTCGAGCGTCGCCGGGCCCTGATACAGAGAGGAGTCGATGTGCGCCCCGGTGATGTCCAACAGCGACCGGGCCCCGGCCACCTCCGCCATGCGCACAAGGATCTTCATGGCGAGGCGCGTTCCCTGCCCCTCCGAGCCATCCAACATGGCACGATCCACCGGCGTGAGGTTCAGTCTAGTCAAAATGTCGCGCGCTCCACGCACCGAGGGGTATTGTATGCAGCATCCGGACAGTCTAGGACCCGGCGCAGACCCGCGCAGATGGAGGAACCGATGAGGGCGCCCTGGTTATCGGATCTTGAATCGGACGCGATCGAGATCCTGCGCGAGGGAGTGGCAGGTGCGAGAAGGCCGGTCATGATGTACTCGATTGGCAAGGACTCGGCTGTCTTGATGCATCTGGCCCGCAAGGCGTTCTGGCCCGCTCCGCCTCCCTTCCCCTTCCTACACATCGACACCACATGGAAGTTCCGGGAGATGACGGAGCACCGGGACGAAATGGCGACGCAGTTCAACCTCGATCTGCGCGTCCACATCAACCGCGACGGCGTCGCTGCTGGAATCACACCCTTCACCCATGGATCACGGCGCTACACTTCCGTAATGAAGACACAGGCCTTCCTCGCGGCCCTCGACGCAGGACGTTACGACATCGTCTTCATCGGAGCGCGGAGAGACGAGGAAGCCTCCCGTGCCAAAGAACGCATCTTCTCCCTCCGCAACGCGAATCACCAGTGGGATCCAAAGCGTCAGCGGCCGGAGTTCTGGCGCGTATATAACACCCAACTAGGTGAGGGAGATAGCCTCCGCGTCTCGCCCCTCTCCAATTGGACCGAGTTAGACGTCTGGCAGTACATCGAACAGGAGAACATCCCCATAGTATCCCTCTATCTGGCGGCCGACCGGCCGGTGGTACGCCGGGACGATCAGTGGATCATGGTCGACGACGATCGCATGCCGCTAGAAGTAGGAGAAGAACCCGAATTCAGACGTGTCCGCTTTCGGACCCTGGGGTGCTATCCCCTGACCGGCGCACACGAGAGCGACGCCGCCACTTTGGCGGACGTAATCGCGGAGACCTCGGAAACCCGCACCTCCGAGCGCCGGGGGAGAGTCATCGACCACGACGGTGAATCCTCGATGGAAGCCAAAAAGCGCGAAGGGTACTTCTAGTAGCCATGAAGCCACTCCGACTCGTAATCTGCGGAGGTGTGGACGATGGAAAGAGCACCCTCATTGGCAGGCTGCTCTACGACTGTGATCTCGTTTTCGAGGACACGGTACAGTCTGTCGAACAGGTCTCTCGCAAGTACGGCACTCAGGGTAGCGAGACGGACTTTGCGCTCCTGGTGGACGGCCTCAAGGCGGAGCGAGAGCAGGGGATCACGATCGATGTAGCGTACCTCAACTTCTCGACCGAGCGGCGTCGATTCGTGGTCGCCGACGCTCCGGGTCACGTGCAGTACACGCACAACATGGCTACGGCCGCCTCCAATGCAGACTTGGCCGCGGTGCTGGTGGATGTCAGTAAGGGTGTAGTGCGCCAGACGGCCCGGCACACGGGGATCGTAGCGGCCTTCGGCATCCGCCATGTGGTGTTGGCCGTGAACAAGATGGATATGGTGGATTGGGACGAGGAGGCTTTCGTAGCGATCGAGTCCCGGTACCGAGAGATAGCCGAGGCGGTGGGCATCGCCCAAGTGGAGGCCTTCCCCGTTTCGGCACTTTCGGGAGCCAACCTCCGGCGGAAGTGTGAGGAGGCCCCGTGGTATGAAGGGCCCACGCTCCACGAGTATTTCGAGACGGTCGACGTGGGGTGCGCCGGTGCTCCCGCCGACAGCGCACCATTTCGCATGCCCGTTCAGTATGTGAACCGCCCAAGCATGGACTTCCGTGGATATTGCGGGCGCGTAGCCTCGGGCTCGGTCTCTGTGGGCGACAGGGTGATGGTGGCACCCTCGTCACTGGAAACGCGAGTGGCGTCGATCCTAAACGGAATGGACACGTGCCAACGGGGCGTGGCAGGAGAATCCCTCACCCTGACCCTCGAAGACGAGATCGACATCAGCCGGGGAGACGTGCTTACCGGCGTCAACGCGCCCCTGGAGATTGCCGACCAGTTCCGGGCCCGGCTGATCTGGATGCGCGAGGCAGCGATGTTCCCGGGACGAGCTATGGGACTGAAGATTCACGGGATTGAGGTCGGGGCCACCGTAAACCGGGTTCGGCACGTCACAGACCCGGTGGACGGCGCCCGACCCGCCACGGAACTCGTTAAGAACGACATTGGGACAGTGGAACTCTCGACCAAGCGCCGGATCCCCTTTGCGCCGTACGCCGATTCGAAGGTCTTGGGCGGGTTTGTGCTGATCGACCCCCTCGACGAATCCACGATCGGCGCGGGTATGATCGACTTTGCGATGCGCCGCTCCACCAATCTGCGCTGGCAATCTTTCGAGGTCTCGAGGGAGAGCCGCTGCGAGGCCAAGGGTCAGCGCGCCCAGTGCCTGTGGATGACCGGCTTGTCCGGGTCGGGAAAGTCGACGATCGCAAACTTGCTGGAGCAGCGGTTGCACCTGGAGGGCAGGCACACTTACATACTCGATGGTGACAACGTCAGGCACGGCCTCAACCAGGACCTCGGGTTCACCGAAGCGGACCGGGTTCAGAATATCAGGCGCGTGTCAGAGGTGGCGCGCCTTATGGTGGATGCCGGCCTGATTGTGATCGTAGCCCTAATCAGCCCCTTCAAGTCGGATCGAGAAATGGCGCGAAGCCTCTTCGACGAAGGGGATTTCAAGGAGATCTTCATCGACGCGTCGATCGAAACATGCGAACGCCGCGACACCAAGGGACTGTACGCGCGGGCTAAGGCCGGAGAGCTGCCTAATCTCACCGGAATCGGAAGCCCCTACGAACCCCCGGAATCCCCAGATATCCGCGTTGACACGAATGTGCGTTCGGCCGAGGAATGCGCCACGCAGATCGCCGAGCTGGTAGTGTGAACGACTCTTCCACCGAGGTTTTCTCGCCACTACCCCGTGCGCAATTTGTCAAAGCGATGCGGGGCATTCTGGCCGCGACCTTCCTGGGAGCCTTCGGCAACATGGTTGTGGCGACCGCCTTGCCGGGGATCGTGGCGGATCTCGGTGCGTTCGATCGATACGTCTGGCCGTCCACCGCCTTCCTGTTGTCCTCCACGACGGTGATCCCGATCACGGGCAGGTTGGCCGATCTCTACGGATGCCGCCCCTTGTTCATCGTAAGTCTTGTCATTTTTCTGGTGTCTTCGCTGGCAGTGGGTCTCAGCCAGACGATGGATCAGGTCATCGCCTTCCGCATAGTGCAGGGAATTGGCGGGGGGATGATCCTGGTAGTCGGCATGGTTGGGATCGCCGATCTGGCCCCGCCCCAGGATAGGGGCAAATACCATGGACTAGTAGGGCTCGTTTTGAGCGTGGCAACCGTGACGGGTCCCCTGGTCGGGGGTCTGATAATCGATCACTTGTCGTGGGGATGGGTCTTCCTCATCAATATTCCGTTAGGGATTCCCATCCTGATCGACATCATGCGCGCGTACCCTCGTTCGAGGCGCGGTTCAGAACGGCTCACGGGCCGTCTGGATTATCCCGGCATGGTCGCCCTCGTGCTGGGGACCACAGCGATTCTTCTTGCGCTGTCCACCGCCGGAACAGATTACGCCTGGGGATCTCCGCAGATCATCGGTCTGTTTGGTGTTGGGGCCGTAGCGACTGCCTTGTTCGTGGCGATCGAATTGAGGTCAAGGCATCCCATCATGCCTCTCTCTATCTACCGACACCGAGTTCTTTGGGTGTCCGTGGTCGTCAACTTCTTCATCGGAATGACGCTGTTTGCCAGCATCATCTTCATACCCCTGTTTTTCCAGAGCGTGCAGGGGGCCTCTGCAGGGCGCAGCGGTGCCTTCCTGGCCCCCCTCGTGATCGGAATCACCATCGGGGCGGTTATCGCGGGCCAGGTGGTCTCCCGGATCGCTCGATCCTACATGACACTGGGCCTCTTCAGCACTGGCCTTTCCTCTCTCGGTGCCTTCCTTCTATCCAATCTTTCCGCCAGCACGTCGGTCGGCGTGGCTGTCCTCTCCATTCTCGTCATAGGCATTGGAGTAGGCGGGGTAATGTCGACCTTCACTGTTGCGGTGCAGAACACCATGCCGCAGAAGGACATAGGCCTGGCCACATCGATCATACAGTTCCAGAGGGCGATGGGTGGCACCCTCGGGGTCACCCTCCTTGGCGGTGCGTTGGTGAGTGGCACTGTGGCGAGGCTCGGCGACACCGTACCCGCCCAACTCCAGAGCTTGCTCCCCGAAGACTGGCTGGACCCGGCAGGTCTGACCCGCGCGATCCTCAACCCGAGCGGACCCGACTCACTTGCGGACTATCTGGCGTCGGTGGGAGCAGAGGGAGGAGCGCTGGCGACGGAATTCGCCGGCTACATGGGCTCGGCGCTTAGCCAATCACTGGATCACGCGCTCGTCACGTTGGCCGCGCTCACGACCCTTTCGCTGGTGGCGGCCTGCTTGCTACGGACAAAGTAAATGCGAATCGTCTACTTCTTGCCGGGACCACTTTCGCGAGGCCCTTTGGGGCCGTCGGAACTTCCACGCCGCGAGGCATTCCTTTCCGCAGCCGCCTTTCCGGGTGTGGAGGTGAGAGTACGCGAGACCGAGGACGGACCTCCATCAGTGGAATCGTCCGCCGAAGAGTACCTATCCGTTCCCGGGATTCTGCGAGCGGCCCCGGAACTGGAAGCTGAGGGGTTCGATGCAGTTGTCATTGGCTGCTTCGGAGACCCAGGTCTGGCACCTGCGCGCGAGTTGGTTTCGATCCCCGTAATCGGACCTGGGCAGGCCTCTGCCTTGGTAGCGGCGCAGCTGGGCATGCGGTTCGGGATCATCACTGTCGTGAGCGAGGTAATTCCGGCGATCCGCCGACAGATGCGCGGCTACGGTCTGGAGGGTCTAGTTGCGGACATTCGTGCGGTGGACGTCCCGGTGTTGGAACTCAGGGCGAACCGGGAGGCGGTCCTCGATACCATGGAGGTGGAGGCGTGCGCTGCGCTCGAGCAAGGTGCCGACGTGCTCATTCTCGGGTGCATGACGATGGGGTTCCTGGACGTGGCCCGGTCTCTGAGCGAACGCGTCGGCGTACCGGTGGTGAACCCTGTCTACGCCGCGTTGAAATGCGCGGAAACGATGGTTGGCTCCGGCCTCGTTCACTCCTCCCGGGCGTATCCGTCGCCACGCAAGATCGTTGCCACCAGCTCTAAGGCCGGATAACCCCCACTCCGTCCTCAATCTGGATGGTGGTGCCGAACGCCGCCGACAGTTCCTGGAGCTCTTCGAGCACTTCCTGGCCCAGCTCGGCATCCGCCAGCATTGGACGCCCCCGAACCGGGCGCGGGAGTTCGAATCCCAGCGTAATGGGGTAGAGTCGGATCTCCGAGAGGTTCCCCGCCTCGAACTCCACCACCGGCACCACACTCTCCCAGAACCCCTTCCCCGCCGGGAAAGAAGAGGCGCCTCCCGCCTCGATACGCACATCCTGGAAGTGACCGGGGTGATCCTCGTGCCCCAGTCCGAACGCCTCGTAGTTGTCGGCGGGCTGAAACTCGACCGTCTCGTTCTGGAAGATGAAGTTGGCCAGAGAATAGAAGATCGGCTTCCCGTTTCGGATCTCTATTGCGCGCAAGATGTGAGGTCCATGACCGACGAACATGTCGGCTCCGGCGTCCACAAACTCCCTCGCTGCTTCCACGATGAAGTCAGCTGGGACACTCCGGTCTTCGGTTCCTTCGTGCGTGTGGCTGGTCACCACTACCCACTTGGCCTGTCGCCGCGCCTCCTTCACGACCGCTACGATGTCCGCGACATCGCCCGCGTGCGGCACTGTAGTAACACCGAGTTCCGACCCTTCGACAAACGCGGTCCCTCCAAAGCGCAGGGGCGAGGCCGTAGCGTAGGAGCTGCGCACGGCACTCAGGGCGCCGCGCAGAGCCTCCATCTGGTCGCTCGTCAAAGTTACCCGGCGCTCGTAACGCAGCGGGCTCAGCCCCGGACGCCCCCGCATATCCGGCCGTTGATGACCCGCCCGCATCGCGTCGTTGAAGGTCGATGCAACGGAGATCAAGGCCACGCGGCCTCCCGGTGTATCGACGTAAACCGGAGCCCGTGCTTCAGATAGGTTCTCCCCGAATCCCGCGATTGCCAACCCGGCGGCCTCGGTAGCCTCCTTGGTGCGGCGCGCCCCGCCCGCCCCGAAGTCCATCGTGTGGTTGTTGGAGAAGCTGACCATATCGAAGCCGAGCCAGGCCAGTTCGTGCGCCAGTTCAGGCTCGGCCCTCATGTAGGTACCTCCGCTCGACGCGGCAGGGATTACGTCCGGTTCGTAGTCATGGAAGAGGATCTCCAGGTTGACGAACGCGGCCGTCTGTGCACGGATAATCTCCGCAAGCGCCAGGAACTCCGGTTCTCGGTACGGAGACATCTTTCGCGTGATGATAGCGTCCCCTGCCAGCGCGAATGACATATCCCCGCGCGCATCCTCAAACTGACTTTCCTGCGCGACGAGCGTGGACGCGGACGGGACTGAGAAAGCGAGCAGGGCTGCCATCGTAGGAAGCAGCAGATAGGGGAGGCGCAGACAGGGGGTGCGCATGGTTTCAATCCTCTCGCTAGAGGCGGGTGGTTGGTGCCATCATTCAGCCCTCAAAGTTACCATACACCGCCCGGTTTGAGGGAGACCCCACAGGGCCCAGCACCAAAGGGGTTAGGTCCACAGGTCAATAGGAGTCGACTGTGCTCGGAGATTTCGAACGCTATCCGTTGATGTTCGGACCAACGCCGATCCACCCCCTCCCTAGGTTGTCAGAAGCCCTGGGCGGCAGCGTCGAAATCCACGCCAAACGAGACGACTGCAGCTCAGGCTTAGCCTTCGGCGGCAATAAGATCAGGAAATTGGAGTACATCGTCCCGGACATCCTGGCGTCCGGAGCCGACACCCTCGTGACGATCGGAGGCGTGCAATCCAACCACACGCGGCAAGTGGCGGCCGTCGCTGCAAAGCTCGGGCTCAGGTGCGTGCTTGTCCAGGAATCCTGGGTCCCGTACGACGACGCAGTGTACGATCGAGTGGGTAACATCCTCTTGTCGCGACTGATGGGAGCCGAAGTAGAACTGGTCGATGAGGGGTTCGACATCGGGATCAGGGACAGTTGGCGGCGCGCAATAGATAGGGTCGAGGCACAGGGCGGGGTCCCCTACGCGATCCCGGCTGGCGCCTCCGTACATCCGCTTGGGGGCCTCGGATACGTCGGGTTCGCGGACGAGGTGCGGACCCAGGAAGACGAGCTGGGGTGGCGCTTCGACTACGTTGTCGTCTGCACCGTCACAGGTTCGACGCAGGCTGGAATGGTGGTGGGGTTTCACCAAGATGGCCGGGCCCGGCAGGTGATCGGAATCGACGGCTCCGGCACCCCGACCGACACCCACTCACAGGTGTTCGAGATCGTCCAGAGAACCGGTCGCTTGGTCGGGGTAGGGTCGGACCTATCGCCTGATGATGTGATTCTCCTCACAGATTATGCGTATCCTGCCTACGGAATCCCTTCCCCTGAAACCAACGAGGCCATGCGGTTGGCAGCCCGCACGGAGGGGATGGTCACCGACCCTGTTTACGAGGGCAAATCGATGCAGGGGCTGATCGATCTCGTCAAGAAGGACTACTTTCCTCCCGGATCCCGCGTATTGTACGCCCATCTCGGTGGTGTACCGGCCATTAACGCGTACAGTTACGTGTACCGCAACGGATGACGTTTTCGAGGGATTAAGAGGATGAACCGCGATGTCCCAAGATGGGAGGATTGATGGCGAAGCGCCGACTTACTGAGGGCACCATGGTCCTTACGGGTGTTTGGGTGGCAGCGCTGGCGATTGCCGTGCCCAGGCCCGCCATGGCTCAAGCCTATGATCTGCTCATCCGCAACGGCACGCTGGTGGATGGTAGTGGCGGTCCCGCTCGCGTCGCCGACATCGCGATTGAGGTAGACCGGATAGCGGCGGTGGGGGAGAACCTCGACGAGGCCACGGCGGCCCGGGTTATCGATGCGGAGGGACTCCACGTATTCCCCGGGTTCATCGACACCCACTCGCACGCCATGCCGGCCCTTCTCCGACCGGAGCTGAGGACGGCCCAACCGCTGCTCGCGCAGGGGATTACGACTCTGTTCGCCAACCCCGACGGTGGAGGCATGGAGGACATCGCTCGGCAGCACGCCCTTATTCGAGAGCCGGGCGTAGGGGTTAACGTCGGCTCTCTGGTACCGCACGGAAGCGTTCGCCGAGCCGTCCTCGGCATGCAGGCGCGGGAGGCGACTCCCGGTGAACTGGATCAGATGCGAGAGCTGGTCGCCGACGGCATGGAAGCCGGGGCTTTTGGGCTGTCGTCAGGACTCTACTATGCGCCGGGGTCCTACGCGCCAACTGGCGAGGTAGTGGAACTCGCCAAACTCGCGGCGGCGCACGGAGGCGTATATCAGAGCCATATCCGTGACGAATCCGATTACTCGATCGGTTTACTCGCCGCAGTGGAAGAGGTGATAGCGATTTCGCGGCAATCCGGCATCCCCGGTGTCGTGACACACGTCAAGGCCCTCGGACCCCGTGTATGGGGACAGTCGGCGGACATCGTGCGAGCCATTGACGATGCGCGCGCTGAGGGGCTGGAAGTGTACGCGGACCAGTACCCCTACGAAGCGTCCGGTACGAGTATCGTGGGGGCCCTCATTCCGCGTTGGGCCCTAGCCGGACCCGAAGGAGCGTTCGAAGGCCGGCTAAGTGATCCGGATCAACGCTCCCGTCTGGTCGCGGACATGTGGGAGAATCTGGACAGACGTGGAGGAGCGGATCGCCTGATGCTGCAGGGGGGCCCGAACGGGGGTCGAACTCTAGCCGACGTCGCGGAGGACCGAGATCTGGATCCTGTGGAGACAGCTATCGCACTGCTGGAGGAATCGAGGTCGGGGGCGGGCGGCGGTACGGGCCTCACATCGTTCAACATGAACGACGATGATATCCACCGCCTCATGCGACAACCGTGGATGATGACATCCTCGGACGGATCCCTCTGGATGCCGGGAGAAGGCCACCCTCATCCTCGTGGATTCGGGGCTTTTCCTCGACGTATCCGCAAGTACGTGTTGGAGGAGGGGATCACCTCTCTGTCCGCGGCTATCCACGCGATGACAGGGCTCCCCGCACGCATTTACGAGGTTGAAGGCCGGGGAGTTATCGAAGCCGGATCGTTCGCGGACATCCTCGTCGTCGACCTCGACTCTTTCCGGGACACCGCCACCTACGACGACCCGCATGGATTGGCCGAAGGCATGATTTTTGCCCTCGTCAATGGCACCTTGGCAATCGACCAGGGCGAGTTCATGGGCGTCCTCGGAGGGCGCGTGCTCCAAAAAGGTATCTAAACAATCACAACCACCCAATCTCTGGAGTAGGACATGCGTCGTGCCACGGAACTCACACCCCGGACTCTGATCCTCGCAGGCCTGGCAGGTATCGCGGGCATCACGGGCGGCCTGATTACCACCGCCCTCCCCAGCCACGCGTTCACCCCGGTGCCTCAGTCCTCTCAAAACGGGGTAAACCCCGAGCTCTTGGGCGGACTGTCCTTCCGCTTCGTTGGCCCGTCGCGCGGCGGCAGGGTCACTGCGGTTGAGGGACACAGGACTCATCCCCACACCTTCTACCAGGGTGCCACCGGTGGCGGCGTATGGAAGACAACCAACTATGGGATGACTTGGTTCAATATCTCGGACGGATACTTCGCATCTCCCTCCATCGGGCACATAGAGGTGGCTGACTCCGACCCCAATATCATTTATGTGAGTACGGGTTCGGACGGCATCCGTTCTAACATCATCATCGGCAAGGGCATTTATCGATCCAACGACGCGGGCGAGAGCTGGGATCACGTTGGTCTGGAGGACGGGGGCCAGATCAGCTCGGTAAAGGCGCATCCCGACAATCCGGAGCTCGTCTACGCCGCTGTCATGGGCAATCCCTTTATCAAGAATGACACGCGCGGGGTGTATCGATCCGCAAACGGAGGCGTGGACTGGGAACGGGTACTCTTTACGTCCGATTCGGTCGGGGCCGTGGATCTGGAGTTCCATCCAGAGAATCCGGATGTCATTTACGCGGGCATGTGGAGGGCGCAAAGGCGGCCCTGGACCATCATCTCCGGGTCCACCGAGGAAGACGGCATCTGGAAGAGCACGGACGGCGGCGACACCTGGCGACGCATCACCGCCGGCCTCCCGGAGGGATTGATCGGGAAGGTGGACTTCGGTGTATCGCCGGATATGCCGAACCGAGTTTACGCCCTCGTCGAGGCTCCGGAACCTCTGGAGGGGCTTTATAGATCCGAGGACGCCGGAGAGACATGGGCACAAGTCAACGACGACCCGCGCAACCAGCTCATGCATAGGCCCTTCTACTTCACGAACGTCATTGCCGATCCGAACGACGGGGACGTGGTGTACGTCCTCAACCTCTCCACCTGGAAGTCAACGGATGGTGGCGAGACGTTCTCCACCATTCCGAACGTCCATGGAGACGACCACGACATGTGGATCAACCCAGATGACTCCCGTGTCGTGGTGCACGGAAGTGACGGGGGCGGAGTGGTGACGCTGGACGGAGGCCAGACGTGGTCGCCGGTCAACAACCAGCCCACTGCCGAGCTCTATCAGGTGGATGTTGACGACCGCTTCCCCTACTGGCTCTACGCAGGGCAGCAAGACGACGCCTTTACAGTATCCGTGCCGAGCCGGCAGCCATCGGTCTCCGCACCGGGTGGGCCGGACGCTTACTGGCGCTCCCCCGGCGGCTGCGAAACGGGGCCTGCTGTCCCCAAACCGGGCGATCCCGACATCGTATACGCCAACTGCAAGGGCCGTTTCGGTGTATACAACCAGAGGACCGGCCAGGAACAGCAGTACTATGTCGGCGCCGTCAACATGTATGGAACTAACCCCGCCAGCCTGCCTTACCGGTTCCAGCGGGTGGTCCCGATAGAAGTATCTCCACACGATCCCAATACCGTCTACCACGGCTCCCAGTACGTGCATCGAACGACGGACGGCGGCCGCACCTGGGAACGGGTTTCACCCGACCTCACCGCCTTCCCCCCCAACCGTCAGATGGTGTCGGGATGGCCGATCACTCGAGATGCCACGGGAGAGGAGCACTACTCGACGCTGTACGTGATCGAGGTCTCCCCGCACTCGCCGGACGTAATATGGGCGGGGGCCAATGATGGACCAGTATCGGTGACGATGGACGGGGGCGATACGTGGACTAATGTGACTCCACCCAACATGCCGCCGGAGGGCCGGATCAACTCCATCGACATTTCCCGCCACGATCCCAACAAGGTCTATGTGGCCGGATACCGGTTCCTGCTCGGCGACTTCAGCCCCTACGCGTACAGGACGGATGATGGAGGGCAGACGTGGACGCTGCTCACCGACGGTACCAACGGGATACCGGAGGACGTGCCGGTGCGTGTGTTGCGCGAGGATCCTGCGGCGGCAGGACTCCTCTACGCCGGGACAGAATTCGGCATCTATATCTCGATAGATGACGGGGACACGTGGCAGTCGTTCCAGCTGGATCTCCCGGTGACGCCCGTAACGGACATCGAAGTTGTGGAGGGAGATTTGGCGCTCTCCACGATGGGACGAGGGTTCTGGGTGCTGGACGACCTCACGCCATTGCACGAAATCGCCGCGGGCGAGGTGGCCAGCGGACAGCCTCGCCTCTTCAGCGGAAGGCCTCAGTACCGGTCGAGAACTGGGCGTAACTCCGGTTACGAGTGGTCGTCCAACGGGGCTCGTCCGAACTACAGAGGGATGGGGGCGGACATCTCCTACTGGCTGCCGGAGGACGTCGCTCCCGGAACCGAGGTCCGCGTTGAGATAGCTGACGCCTACGGCAACACCGTGAGCAGCTTCGAACCGGCCGTTCGTCCGGCCAGGGGGCCAGCACCGAGTGGGGAGATGCAGCGAATGGCGCCACGGCGAGCCCCCAGCGCCGGCACTTCTGCGCAACCGGGTCTGAATCGACTCCGGTGGGGACTACGATCAAGCGCAGGCCGCTTCGGAGGGCCTGTCGTCCCGCCGGGCACCTATACGGTGACGCTCACCGTGGGAGACAGCGAGATGAGTGCCCCGATGGATCTGCGGATCGACCCGCGAGTCGCTGCGGAAGGGGTGACGGTTGAGGACTTGGAAGAACAGTACCGCCACAACACCGCTGTCCTCGAAACCCAGTCGGAAGCGCGAGAGGTGGCGTCGGGTATCCAGGATCTACAGTCCAGGCTCGATGCCGCGCGCGCAGAGTCCGGAGGAAGCGGTGAATTGGACGAGGTGGCCGCGGCCCTCTCGGAGCTGGACGAGCGGGTCAATGATCGGAGCGGCAGCTATCCTCGACCCATGCTACTGAGCCAGATCAACTATCTGTTAGGGATGACTTCACGTGCCGACCAACGCCCAGGTGCCGACGCCTACGAACGGCACGATGAATTGAAGGCCGAGGTCCAGGCGATCCGCGAGGAGCTTGCTGCGCTAGCGCGCCGTCTTACTGCAACCAATGAGAGTTTCCGTAGGTTCTGAATCGGTGGAGGAGGACACGGTTTCAATGGATGCGGGTTCGGCAGGCGGGCCGGCGGGGGTGCCGCCCTTAGGAACCCGCCAAAAACTTGACCCACGCTGGATCTCGCTGAACCGTGTAGTGGGATGGAGTCTCACCGCGTGGGTTTCTCTCGTGGCGGCGACCATCCCAATCATCCTTTCTATCCGGGGATTCGCTCCCGTCGGCCTCGTCCTTGTGTGGAGCGGTTGGGTTGTCCTGAGCGGAGGCCTAGGCGTGTGGCTGTACCGATGGGCATTTCTTCGTCACCATCATGCCTCCTTTATTCTCACCGAGGATGCGATTGAGGTCAGAAAGGGTGTCATCTCGCGGCATGCGATCCTTGTGCCGCGCTCTCGGGTTCAGCACACGGATGTGTCACAGGGGCCCTTGGCACGACGGTACGGACTCGGCAAACTGGAGGTTCGAACGGCTGGCCTCGGACACAGCAACGTCACGTTGAAAGGGCTCCCCTACGAAACGGGTCTCGCGCTCCGTGACCATCTCCTCCCACCCGGCACGGAAGATGTCGTGTGACCAAGGAGTACCGTCTTCATCCTGTTTTCGTGATCCTTGATCTCTCGTCCAAGATTCGGCATGGCATAGTCCCCTTCTTGGGGGGCATCGCGTCTCTGCGCTTCCTTGGTGACGTCTCCATATCGACCCTCGCCTGGATAGGTATCGGTTTTGTCGCCTGTACCCTTGCCTCGTCCCTGATTCGACACTTCACCTTCCGGTTCCGGTACGGAGAAGCCGATTTCGTCACCCGTTCAGGGTTGTTTTTTCGGAAGGAAAGGCACGTCCCATACGCGCGTATCCAACACCTGGATTCAACGCAAAACGTGGTTCACCGCTTCTTTCGGATCGTGACGGTGGAGTTGCAGACGGGGGGCTGGGTGGGGCCGGAGGCCAAGCTCCACGCCCTCCCTCTTCCGGCGTTCGAGCGACTGCGAACGCAGGTTCGGGAGGCACGTACATCGGATGATCCATCCCCGCAGACCGAGGTGCAGCCGGAACCCCTTGAGCAACCGGATTCCGGTACTCTGCTGCACCTTAAGCTCCGAGAACTGGTTCACTTGGGACTAATCCAGTACCGTGGCTTGGTCGTTGCGAGCGGGGCCCTTGCCGTGGCTCAGAGAAACATTGATCGCTGGCTTAACCTTGATGCTGATGGTTGGCTGTCAAGACAGTATCGATCGCTCAGGTACGGGGATCGATCTGGTGGGATCGGCGACGGTGTGCAAACGGATCCGGGTGAGGAATTCGGTAGCCTGATCGAAAGCTGGACGGGGCAGACGTCGGCTCTTGCGACCCTGGACTGGGTCATCTTGCTTTTCGGTCTCGCCGTGATAATCCAGCTCCTATCCGTCTGTTGGGCGATCTTTCGCTACCATGACTACAGGCTTTTTCGCGTCGGAGAGAGCCTGCGCACAACCTCAGGGTTGTTTACCCGGTTTACTACCACCGTCCCCTCCAAACGGATACAAGCAGTATCTGTCCACCACAACCCGCTTTATCGATTGACGGGACGCGTGATCGTCAGTCTCAGGTCCGCGGAAGGGCCCCAGATGCAGGATACAATCCCGCAGAAGCAGCGGGTGGCACCGATCCTGAAAACCGACCGGCAATGGAGCCTGCTACGCGAGATCTTCTCGGCCCCAACGCTCGGGGAACCGGAGTGGAAGTCAGTTTCGGAAGGAGCCTTCCGCCGTCTCTTTGTGAGGACAGCATTCTGGATTACGCTGGCCATGCTTCCCGCTTATCTGTTTCCTCCCCTCAACAGGGTTCATTGGTCGATTCCGATCATCCATGCGTCGCTCCTCGCCTTGGCAGCACTTAATGCACGGGGCTCCTCAAAGCGGCTCGGGTGGGCTGTGAACCGCGGAATGTTCTGGGTTCGGAGCGGATGGGTGATTCGCCGGATGATGGTGGCGCGCTTGAATCGAGTTCAGGGGGTGTCTATCAAGCGCTCGCCCTTCGACCGCCTGCACGGTACAGCGTCCCTTTTGGTTGACACGGCTGGTTATACGAACCTTCCGTTCAAAGTCCCGTTCCTGCCAATCCGAAACGCCCGGGCGTTACAGACATTCCTCGCCGCCGATAGCACGCAACAGGCCCATTAGCGGGTTCAACTGAATGGAGCCGACGACGATCTTGCCATGGTTCGGAGTCTTTGCACTTACGACCAGCATCACGATCGCCCTTGTCTCCTTTGCGACATCTCGGCGCGCCAGGAGGCACGCCACGGAGGCAGACGCGCGGGCTCGGTCAGAGAGGGACGCCCGTCTCGAAGTGGAGAAGCGACTGGCTGTGGCTGAAACCACTCTTCAGAGCGAGAGAGATAGCCACGCGGGGCGCCTTGAAGAGATAGATACGAGGTTCGAGGCGGTGGCTGCGGGAGCCCTGAAACAGGCGCAGTCCGCGTTTCTGCAGCTGGCTGAGGAACGTATGAAGCGCCAATAGAGCAACGCCACGGGTGAACTGGATCGGAAACGCGACGCCATCGCCGCTCTTTTTGAGCCAGTTGGGGAGAGTCTCGGCAAGCTCGCGCTCCGGGTCGAAGCAATGGAACGGTCCCGAACTGCTACCGACACCCTTCTCCAGGATCAGGTAAGGGATCTCCGGTCGGAAACGGCCCGTTTAGCAAGCGCACTGCGCCGGCCGAAGACGCGCGGCCAGTGGGGCGAGTACCAACTCCGCCAAGTGCTCGAGATCGCCGGCATGACGGAACACCTAGACTTCGTAACAGAACACACCCTGGAGGGAGAACAGGGGCGGCAAAGACCCGACGTACAGGTTAGACTTCCAGGCGGGAGGTCGATCTTTATCGACGCCAAGACTCCGCTCGACGCCTACCTGGATGCCGTGGATGCCGAAGGCGAGGACTCTCGAAGAACAGCCCTCGCCCGTCATGCCAGCCACTTCGCCGGACACGTGGACGCACTCTCCTCCAAAGAATACTGGAACCTCCTACCCGACACGCCCGATTTCGTAGTGATGTTTGTCCCGAGCGAGGCCCTGTTTGATGCGGCCGCCCGCGTGCGCCCGGATCTCTTCGACTTTGCTTTCGAACGCAAGGTGTTGATCGCAACCCCCACTACCCTCGTCGCCGTGCTGAAAGCGATCGCCTATGGGTGGCAGCAGGAGGCACTGGCACAAAACACTCGAGAGGTCGCCGAACTCGGGAAGCAGCTCTACGAGCGTCTCGCGGTTTTCGGAATGCACATGAACAAACTCGGAGACCGGCTCCGGACGACCATCGATCAGTTCAACCAGACATCGGGGTCCTTGGAACGCCGGCTCCTTCCGGCGGCCCGTCGCATGAAGGATCTAGGCGCGATATCGAAGGCCGACAGCATCGAATCCTCGGGAACCCTCGAACTATTCCCACGGGAACTCCAGTCAGACGAATTGCGTACCGGCGAGGCCGGGACCGACGAATAACTCGCTCAAGCATCGATTGATGGAAATGACTCGATGAAGCTCCTGCTCCCCGGTCTGGCTCCGGGCCTAGTCGGCGTCCAGGAAGTTCCGCGGCCAAGCCTGCGGGGGGTCCCGGACGGGTTCCGGGTTGAGCGCATCGTTTACGGGAGCGACCCCTACGGTAGGGGCCTTGACGTCGTCGTGGCACGGTATGGGCTACCGGGGGGGCCTGGCCGGGGTCAACTCCACCGACTCGTTCAGTGGAGGGCCCGAAAGACGGACGGCCCCATCGCGGTGGCAGTCGCCGTGCCGGATCGCAGCTTCTGGGTGTACGAGCCAAGCACCGACCCTGTGGGAGATCTGCCAGAAGCACTCGTCGAACGCATCTTCGTGGAGATCCTGGGAGAGTCGTCGGGTGCGGGCTCCCGGGAGCGCCTGTCAGGATTGCTGGTTCGCGCAGCCGGCTCGAGCCCGGGAATCGACAACCGAGGCCTATTTGCGACACGCTACTTGATGAACGCCCTTCCCCGGGCCACCGGCTGGCTGGACGCCGTGAAACGGGCTCGTCCTCTGCTTAGGTACCGCAACGAGGAGTTGATCTTGAATCTGGGCTTCCGGATCCGGAAATCGGGGCCGGTGCTGATGCTCGGGCGGAGCCACTCGGTGAATGAAGAAGTTGTGGCCGTCATCCTCGAGAAGGGGGAGTCATTCGATCGGAAGAGCCCGCGGTTTTCGGCGTCGCCGGTAACGCATGGGCTCACCCTGGCGCGCGAAGGTGGCTTGGACTGGCTCATCGCGATACGGGACAGTCAGATCCGGCTCTACTCGACTCGTCCGGGGGCAGGTATCGAAAGCCGGGGAAGAACAGAAACCTACTTTGAACTCGACCTTGTGGTGCTCCGCGACGATCATGCCGCGTTCCTCTATCTCGTATTCTCCAGCGCGGCACTCTCGGCCGGAGGCTCCGTTGCCGGGATCCTGGAAGGGTCGAGGAACCACGTCACGGGGCTCGGCGACCGACTGCGCAAGCGCATCAAGGGGCGAATGATGCCCGCCCTCTCCGTGACCGTGGCCCAGGCCCTTCAGGAGAACGAAGAAGACCCTGCTCGAGCGTATCGCATTGCGCTTCGCATCCTATTCCGGCTGCTGTTCCAAGCTTACGCCGAGGACCGCGGCCTCCTTCCGTCCAGCGACCCCCGGTATGCACCTCTGTCGCTCAAGAAAATGGCCCGGGAACTGCTGGCGCGGCAGAGCTACGATGCACACTCCACAGCCCTGTGGGATCGCCTCGCCGTCATCTGGAAGGCGATCGACGCGGGCAATAAGGAGCTAGGGATACCAGCGTACAACGGGGGTCTCTTTGGGTGCGACTCCGTTCTACACCCCGAAGGGGCGGCGCTCGATGAGATGCAGTTGGAGGACGACATCGTGGGCCCCGCGCTGCGGGAGCTACTGGTTGACCGCAACGAACGCAGGGAGAGGCCGGTCGACTTTCGGGAACTGTCGGTCTGGGAGTTCGGCACGATCTACGAAGGTCTTTTGGGCTGTGCAGTCTCGCGGGCGGTCACGGACCTCGGGGTCGATTCGGACGGCGCCTACGTCCCGGTCCACACTCGAAAACCTCGGGGTGTGGATGTCGCCGTGCGTGCGGGGGCCCTCTACTTCCGGGACACAACGGGCGGTCGCAAGGAGGCGCGAACGCATCACACCCCCGGGTTCGCAGTTCGCCATCTTCTCGAGCAGACGATGAGTCCCGCTTTGGAGGCTCATCTAGAGCGTGTGAAGGAGCTTCTCGAGGACGGCCAAAGCGAGCGCGCGGCGGAAAAGTTTTTTGACTTCCGAGTTGCGGACCTCGCAATGGGCTCAGGCCACTTTTTGGTCGGTGCGATCGACTACATCGAGGCACCCATGAGCGCGTTTCTCGAACAGCACGACCTACCGCTCGTCCAGCAGGAACTCGAACGCCTACGGGCCGCTGCACTCGCGGCCCTTCCCGCGCCGGCCTCGGGACCGGGTCCGAGCGCGATCGAAACCGCTGCACTGCTGCGACGACAGATCGCACGGCGCTGCGTGTACGGTGTGGAGCTCAACCCCGTGGCGGTCGACCTGGCACGGGTGGCGGTTTGGCTACACACATTCGTTCCCGGCCTCCCGATTTCCGGCCTCGATCACAACCTCGTTTATGGAGACTCGCTCACCGGCATTGAGGACGTGGACGCTGCTGTGGAGATCCTGGATCCCCTCTCGACCGGCGATCGGCTGTCACTTTTCCGGAGTCCCGTTCTCGACGTACTTGAACAGAACCGGGCACTCCTGTCACAGATCGGGCGGGCTGCGGAAGCGGACAAGGCGGAGGTGCAGCGCGGGGCGGAACGCTTGCAGGAAGCGAGGAAGCGGGCTCGCTCGGCAACACTCCTCTTCGACACGGCCACGGCCCTGCGCATTGACGGGGTATCGGACGGTGAGATTAGCCATGCGGGCTCGGTAACGGGTTATTCGGAGTTGGCGGGGACCCCCGATGTCAAACAACTGATCCGCACACTTGCACCCGTACACTTTCCGGCCCTCTTCCCCGAGGTGTTTCAGCGTGACAATCCGGGGTTCGATGTGGTTATTGGGAATCCGCCGTGGGAGAAGGTGAAGGTGGACTGAGGTGGTCCTACTTCGTTGGACAGTTCGAGGGCAAAGTTAAGGTGGATTCCGCGTGGTTGTGAGAGCCCTCGAATACCTCGGTACGGGCCTTCGCCTACACGAATCATAAGCCCCAGTCGCAGACCGGGGAAGGCATGCGGCACCGCATGGAGGGCCGAACTTGCGGTGACATCTTGAGGGCCGAGGTGGTCCCACCGGGACCCCGGCCCCGCGGCCGACCCAAACGAGGTCAAGCCAGCCACGTAGACGCTCCCTGCCATACTGGTACACACCCAACCGGTGTGCAGACGAAGCCCGGGGATGCCAGGCACGAGCCGCGCCCTCTCATGCCGCCACCCCGCTCCGGTAAGTCTCGCCCGGCGTCCGGCCGCCCAACGTCGAGTGCGGTCGTACGTCGTTGTAGAAGTTCACCCACGAGCCGATTATCCGCTCTGCGTCCAGCCCGTCGCGGAGCTCATGCAGGTAAACAGCCTCGTACTTCAGTGACCTCCACAGCCGTTCGATGAAGATGTTGTCCAGGAACCGGCCGCGACCGTCCATAGAGAACGCTACTCCTGCCTGCAGCACTCGGTCGGCGAAGATCGCACTCGTGAACTGGGAGCCTTGATCGGTGTTCAGGATCTCCGGAGTCGCGTGGCGGAGTGCCTCATCCAGAGCAGCGGTACAGAACGTGGCGTCCATGGTGTTGGACAGCCGCCAGGAAAGGACGTGCCGGGTGGCCCAATCCATCACGGCCACAAGGTAGAAACACCCTTGACTGACAGGGACATACGTGATGTCCGCGCACCAGACATGGTCCGCCCGGGATATCTCGAGACCGCGCAACAGGTAGGGGAAGACCCGGTGTTCCGAGTTCGGTATGCTCGTGCGCGGCCGCCGGTAGATCGCCTCCATCCCCATGAGCCGCATCAGCCGCCTCACCCGGTGCCGGCCCGCCGTTACACCCTCTCGGCGCAGATGCCGCATCATCTGCCTGCTGCCGTAGAACGGATGGTCCATGTGCAGCTCGTCCATCCGCCGCATCAGGGCCAGGTTCTCACAGCTCTCCCCCTTAGGCCGGTAGTAGAACGACGACCGGCTCACGCCAAGCAACACGCACTGCCTCGACACGCTCAGCCGTCTGCCCGATGCGACCATCCCCTTCCGCTCTGCACGGCTCAGCTCTCCAATCCGCGCCGAAAAAAATCCCGCTCAACCGTCAGCTCCCCGATCTTGGCGTGCAGGTCCCGGAGCCTCTCCTCATACTCCTTGACACGCTTCCGTCTGCCGCCCCTGGCGAACACCTCCGGCACGGCATCCATCAGCTGCCGCTTCCACGCACTCACCTGGTTCGGATGAAGTTCATATCGCGTCGCGATCGCCTGCACGCTGTCGCGCTCCTGGATCGCCTCCAGCGCCACACGACCCTTGAACTCCGCCGTGAATCGTCGCCTCTTCCTGGCCATCTCGGTGCCTCCTATTCCGTACAGGAATCCACCTTAACCACCTGTCCAAAAAACCGGGACCACCTCAGACCGCCGCCAGTGGTGGGATGCGTTTTTCCCGGGGATCCGCAATCTCTCCGTAGCAAAGATGAACAAGCTGATAGGTGCGCTTCTGAAGGCTAAGCCCGATCTGGGCAGAGCCTACGACGCTGCCGTGACGCGCGCCAAGTGGGTTTAGGGTTGGTTGCACGACGTATCTGCGACTCCGGGAGGTGGGAATACTCCTCTCTACCAGGCTTTCGCGTGGCGTTTCTGGCAACTGGTACGGCAATCGGGTCATTTCGGCATCGTGCTTCCGCGAGCGGCCCTCAGGGAAGCGGGCCTCGAATCGTGGCGCCGGGAAATCCTCAAGGAGGGCACGTTCCTCGAAGCAGTGACGCTAATCAACACTGGAAAGTGGGCATTCTCGGAGGTCGACCCGCGCTTTGCCTGCGGCCTTATCACTGTACGTAAGGGACGGCGTCACCCCCGCACGGTCAGGACCAGAGGTCCGTACCACAACCACGAAGAGTTCCTGGAAGGAGCGGCCCGGAAGCCGGTCGAGATCGACGCCGACCAGTTTGTCGGTTGGACGCGAAATGCTGCCTTCCCGGCCCTGCCGACGGAACGCTCGGTTGATGCGTTTCGCATGCTCATGCGCAGCCCACGTTTCTCCAATTTGGGATGCCTCCTGACGGATGGCGACGTGCCGAGGGATATCCGAGCCACAACCGAATTCCACACCACCAAGAACAAACACATATTCAGTTTGGATGGGGGTGATTCGGTGCGCGCCCAGGATTCACGTGATGCGGACTCTGCCAAGTGGTGGCCGGTGTACAAGGGGTCCTCTTTCGATCTTTGGACTCCGGATACGGGCACCTACCACGCATCGGTTGAAGCATCCTTGATCACAGAACACCTCAGCGAGAAACGCCGCCGCCAAGCGAGGGACATGAGGTCCGCTTTCCATAGAGCGCCGGAGTCAGAGCTATCCGATTCTTCGACCTTGCCTTGCCGGCGCGCGCGAATCGCCTTCAGAGATGTGACCAGGGCCACCCATCCAAGAACCGTAGTCTGCGCACTTATCCCGCCGGGACGAGTACTGGCACACACCGCACCTTACCTGTACTCGACGTTGACCCCGAGCGACGAAGCATACCTGCTTGGGATAATGTCGTCACGCCCTTTCGATTGGTGCGCACGACGTGTGGTGGAGCTGCACCTGACCTTCCGGATTCTCGACCACCTCCCCGTCCCGGACCCGCGCACGGCCCCGAGACTTCGCGATCGGTTGGTGGAACTTGCCGGGCGACTTGCGGCCGTGGACAAACGCTTCGAAGAGTGGGCCGCATCAGTCGGCGTCCCGGTAGGATCGCTCCGGGAGGAATCCCGGCGGTCCGCGGCGATAGCGGAAATCGATGCGCTTGTCGGGCTCCTGTACGGCCTCAGCCAGCACCATGTCGAGGAGATATTCGAGACCTTCGATCGTGGTTGGGATCACGACCGTGAGCTGGAGCGAACATTGGTCCATTTCCGTCGGTGGGCCGGGGTATCTCGCAGCCACCACTAGCCATCGTCGAAAAACACGTTCAGTTCCTGTTTCGGGTTCGGCTTTGTGAGCTTCGATACGATGATGAACAGTAGGAGGCTCACCGCCACTCCGACCTCCACCGAGTCAATCCCGTACCTGGGGAAGTAGTGCTCCTGAAACCCAAGCGTCCACACAAGACACGCGATGAACCCCCCGAGCATGCTCGCGATGGCGCCCTTCGCCGTTCCCCGGCGCCAATTCAGGCCTACGACGATCGGCACAAAGAAGAACGAGGCAATGAACTTCGCTTGCTCAAGCACTATCCCCTGTACATCGCCGAGCTTTTGGAGGGCGAAGTACAGAGGGATGAGGGCCAGCACCACGATGGCGACTCGGTTCGCGTTCACCAGGTGCCTCTGGCTGGCCTTGGGGCGTACGAATCTCCCGTACAGATCGTGCGCGACACCTGCCCCGGTCACCAGCAAGACCGAGTTCACGGTTGACATGATCGCTGACAACATGGCGACCAACAGCAAGGCCCCCACCAGGGGAGGCAGTACCTGGAAGGCCATGGTTGCCGTCGCCTGATCTTGGGATGGAAGGCTTGGAAAGAGGACCCGCATCAACATGCCGATCGACAGGATGCTGGTGGCAATCACAACCTGAAACCCGATAGCCACAAAGATCGCCCGCTGGACGGTTTTCTCGTCCCGCATCGAGTAGAACCTGGTGAGTTCATAGGGAGCCGCCGCAATCGACAACCCAAAGGCAATCCCGAAGGCGAGGAGTTCTCTGGGCGAGTAGTACCAGCCGATCAGTCGTTGATCGAGGGCCGCCAGAAAGTCGATCGACTTTTCGACGGCAGCGACAGGATTCCCTCCCCCGATCTGATAGAGAAGTGATGGGACCGCCACGAGCAGCGCCCCAACCATTATCAGCGTCTGCAGGAAATCGATGTAGGAACTGGACCTTACACCCCCAAGCAACGTGTAGAGGGCCGTCGATCCGATGATTATCAGCATCGCGTGAATTGGTTCCATACCGAAAACCACGCGAGCTATCTCGCCTCCCGCTTGGAACTGCGCCACCAGATAGATGGTGTAGGCAATAACGATCAACACCCCCGCCAGCGCACCGGCCACCGGACTCCCATACCGGGCTGTGATGTAGTCCGGCACCGTAAGTGCCCCCAGACGCCGCAATCTCGGGGCCACGAAAAACGCGCAGACCAACCAACCGGTCCACAAACCCAACCACGGGAAAACCCACGATACGCCCGCCATATAATGTCGGCCCGCTGTCCCTACGAACGTCCCCGCCGAGATTTGTGTCGCAGCGAGCACGGCGCCCCCAACCATTGGCCCGATGGAACGACCCGCTGCGAGGAAGTCAACTTCGGTCTTGGTCCGGAAGTAGCTCCAAATGGCGATCGCCAGGACGATGACGAGATACACGGCGAGCACCGCATAAAAGATGCCGCTCATACAGCCGTCCGCCGCACTCCACGCCACACCCAAACGGCAACCAAGACAATGAGCCCCAGGACCGCCAAATCGGCTAGCCGCATGGGGGACAGAACGGCCCGGGGCGAGAGACGGATCAACGCCGGAATACTCGATACCTCCGCGCTTATGGAGCCATCCTCACCCGGAGCAAAACGCGGCATGCTGTACGCGATGTCTAAGTCCGAGATTAGATCCCCATCCCCCTCCACTCTAATCACGCGGGACCTGCCGGAGACGATGTCGGCATCGCTTACCACGGTCAGTTCCGCACCCCCCGCGGCGACGAACAGGGGAATCCTGTCGAGCTCTCCCGTCACCGCATAGGTGATGTGGTACGATTCGCTCGCCGGAATCTCCAACGCCACCGTTGATGACGAACTCTCGAGGTGGATGTCGTCAACCGGGATCGATTCTCCATTTGCGGTCACTCGTATCAGCTCCAGCGACTGCCCGTCGCCTCGCATCGCCAAGAACCACCTGGGGTCTTCGGCTGGTTCGATCGCCTGGACCACAACGGCGCGCCGAGGTGCCGATTCCAGCCGAACCCTTACCGTTTCGGCGTCTTGGGGGGATCCATGTAGGGTCGTCACGAACACCGCTGTACCGGCGATAGCGGCCGCCGCGGTCGCGGTGATCTTCATGCCCACGGGTAGCCTCAGCAGCAGGCCCCCTTCAAGACATCCACAACTTGACGCGTTGCCCGGCCTGCTTCGAAGAAGGCATTCGCCACATGGTTGGCCGCCCGCTTGAGCTCCGTCCCAAGGAACGGGGCGGAAGGCGATCCTTCCTCGCAGGCCTCTCGGTACTCCCGGATGCGGCGCAAACGAGGGATCGGGGTCCTTGGGAGGGCCGGGTCATGTTCGAAACGACCCCCCTCAGCGTAACCCACGGGTACGAGGATACGCGACAGCGTGACCAGCAGATCGTTGACGGCATAGGCGCAGCCAGCCGGCACCCCTTCCCCCTCGAAGTGCTCGTAGAGTTCGGCAAGAGCTGCCTGAAGTCCCCTCAGCTCTTGTTCTACCTCCTTGAGGTCCAGGTGGCCACCGGCGTCCTCGACGTACCCGTCCAGGAACCCTCTCAATTCCGCGACCGTTTCTCGAAAATCGTAGGGCAAGACCTGTGCATTCAGGACCCTGATGATCGACGTCACGTACACGGCCAAATCCCGTTCAAGGTTGGCCCTTTCCGCCACTCCCATGACGTCGTCCTCTGTGTGCCACGCGATGTTGCCTCCGCAACCACCCGTAGGGTAAAACCCGAGTGCCTCTCGCTCCTCTTCGGGAATGTTCGAGAGCAGCATGTAGAAGGAGGTGAGTCCGATTTGATTGAACGAGTAGTCACCGGCTCGCAAAGGTCGCAGGCGACGCGCCGTCTTTCCGGTGGCATCCGCAATCGCCCTCTCGCACAACGGCCCCGCCTCCGCCATCCACATAACATCGTCGTACTCGGTCGCGTGCCAACAACCGGGAGAATCGATATTGATGGCGCCCACGCAGCGTTTTCGGAGCGGGAGAGCGAACTCGTCCGCAAACCAAGTGGATCCTCCATAACGGCCGGTTGAATGCGCCGGCCACCATGCGATCCACAAGGATCTCTCGAGGTCCGCAGCGTGACCGTGAAACACGCGGGCTAGTTCCAACAGCGTGGCGTCCCCCACCGCGTTGTCCCCTATTCCCACATCCCACGAATCGTAATGGCCGTGTACGAGCATAAAGTCGGGACGTCGCCCCGCAATACGCACCAGTGGCAGCTTGCATGGATACCATCCCTCTTCCAGTCGAGCTACGATCCGCACTCTGCGTCCATCGGCGCGCTTCAACCGTTCGCCGTCTTCTCGGTTCACCGCCACTACGGGCGTCGAGGGTTTCTGCGACAGATTTCGGGTCGTGGGAGTCCCCCACACCGGTGTGCAGATCCCCCAGTGTATATTCGTTCCCGGGTTTACGTAGATCTGGCCCACGGCTCCTGCGGCCTCGAATGCCGTAACGGTGCCGGGCATGGCGTAGCCCTCCGTGATCACGATCTTGCCCCGCACATCGGGGAGGTCGCCGGAGGTGCGCTTCTCGAACAAATCGCGCTGTCCAGTGACAGCCGCCGAAGCCACATACACCAACTCCGCTTCCAAACCGGCACTCCCCGTAGACCCCGCAAAGGATGGCGGCTTGGCCCTGAAGGAGCGTCCGCCAAACTCCACGGAGGATTCTCGCGGCAAGGACAGGTAGAGGTCGGGTTCCAACATCTCATACGGAATGTCCAGCCGCCTCAACTCGGCCCCGATGTATTCGGCCGCAGCGTTTTCGTCCTCGGATCCGGACTCTCGAACGAGGGTCGAGAAGCGTTCCAGGAGTGCCCAGCCGTCGTCAAAGTTCGCATCGCCGATGAGTGCGGTCTCGATCTCGCCAGGGGTGCCGCCGGGGTTCGGATTCACGCTGACCTCTTTTCGGATCGTTTCGGATTCACGCGAGCAAACTCAAACGAGCAGTTCGTAGTGATCCGTCCCATCAATGGACCACCCAAGTGTCTCGTAGAGCTGCTTCGCCGGATCATTGTGCGTCTCGGTCTCAAGGATCAGGCCCTTGGCTCCCGTTTCGACGGCAAGTTGGCGAGCCCTCTCCATCAGGGCCCTCGCTACACCGGTACGGCGTGCCTCCCGCGCCACATACAGGTCGTTCAACACCCACAGGCTCTGCATCGATACAGACGAAAACGATGGGAAGAGCTGCACAAAACCCACTGCCTCCCCTTTACCATCCTCCGCAAGGAAGATCCGGGATTCGCCGCGCGTCAACCGCTCCGCAATAAACCGGCGTGCCGCCCATAAATCCGAAGTCTGCCGGTAAAAGACCCGATACGCGTCGAAGAGCGGGGCCAGGCGATCCACATCCCCCAGACCCGCCTCGCGTACCTCCATGCTCAGCCCGAGAGCCCGACCCCGCGGTAGGTCGTCAAGCCGTCAGCGTTGACGACAGTCATCCCGGGAGGCGTGTCACGGAACGGCATTCGCGCGCACCCGACATCCCCCGCCTTGTTGATGGCGACGAACTTTTCGGAGGGGATGAACTCGGCATTCACGTTGCGGTACTTGTGCCGAATCATGTGGACCGCGTCCTCGCAGGCTTCCTGAGGTGTCCGTCCCGCCCCCATGCGGGACACGATGTAGTAGCTAGCGCAGGACTTGATGACGTCTTCGCCGCGCCCGGTAACGCCCGCCGCTCCTATGTCGTTGTCGACGTAAAGCCCCGCCCCGATGATCGGCGAATCACCCACCCGGCCCGGCACCTTCCAAGCCAGTCCGCTCGTGGTGGTGATCCCCGCCACGTTACCCTCGGCATCCACCGAAAGCACGTTGGTTGTGCCGTACCGGTGGAGGAGCGCATCCGCCAGAATCTGCTTGCGGTCCGGGCCATTCCGCCCGGGGATCCCAAGGAGCTCCGCCCATTCCTCGGCTTCCCGCCACGCCGCTTCCTCGCCAAGGCTCAGTCCGGCACCTGCTCCGCTTCCGCCGCCGCTCGTCCGCCCACCTTCTGGCCGCCGCAGATGATCCGGCGGTCCCCAGTCGTCCGTCGCAGAGACCCTTTCCCTCCACCTCAACCATGCGGCCCTTGACTTCGGCGTCATCAACTCCTGGACCTCAAACCCGAAGCCGATGGCGAAGCGTTGAGCATAACGCCCAACCAACATCACATGGTCCGTGCGGTCCATAACCAGACGCGCCACCGAGGCCGGTGTCCGTATACCTTCGATCCCCGCGACGGCTCCGGCATTGTACGTTGCTCCATCCATCACGGAGGCGTCCAGTTGTACCACACCATCCGCGTTCGGGAGGCCTCCCCATCCCACGCTGGTCTCGTCCGGATCGAGCTCAATAATCGTCGCCGCTCGCTCGACAGCATCAATGGACTTACCGCCCCCCTCCAGGATTCCCCATGCTGCCCCAGCCGCCCGCTGCCCCGTGGCGTTGGTGTGGCTGGTAATCATCATGGGCACAGACAAACTGTGCGAGCCCCCGGGCCTCCCGGTGGAGGCTACCTCGCGGGCTGCCGCCGGCTTCGCCACCGACCCCGACAGAGCTGCGGCAGCACCGAAGCTCAGGCTCCTCCCGATAAACCTTCGTCGATCCAGTTCCAACATGTCTTCCCCCATTCCCTAGCTAGAACACATCATCCGTCACAATAACCATCCCCCGACCCTGCAGAACCTCGTTCAGGGCACCTATCTCCGCATCTACAAAAGTCTGCAACTCCGCCAGGTACTCGTTCAATGCCTCGTGCAGAATAACCTTCACCTCGGATTCCTGGTCCGTAGGCGAAAAGTCGGCAATCGAGAGGGCCCCCGTCAGGTAACCGAGCTTCTGCAGGAGACGCGCCTCAAAGCGTACGCCGTCCTGCCCTTGGCCGGTCAGGCGGAGATCGACGAGCGTGCCCTGCAACTCCTCCAACCTCGACTGCAGACCCGCAACCCTCTCACTCAACTCGTCGTCGTCTGAAAAGCGTGCGATAGTCCCCAATTGCACCCGCATCGCCTCAACTCGGTGCACGGCCTCGCCGGCCCGCACGATATCCTCCCGGACTTCCCTCAGGAACTCGATTTGCGCCGCGATATCCGCCTCCGTGCCCCCGGAATGCGGGTCCTTCAATACCTGGACTTCTTCTTCGTGCACTACCCCATCCGCGGTGAGCCTAACCGTGTAAGTCCCTGGGGGCATCAGAATAGACACCTGTCGGTGACCCGGAGCCGGCCGCCCCTCGTCCCCGACTTGGATGTGTTCCGCATACATCGGAGGGGTAAGCAGGTTCACGGGTGGGTTGGGTTCATCCCGCAGGTTCCAGTGGAGGCGGTTCACACCCGCGTGATTGGGACCCGTCAGCGTGCGGACGACCGTGCCGTCGCCGTCGACTATCTCGACTGTGGGATCCTCCTCCGCAGGCTCGGCCAACCAATAGGCCAAGGAAGCTCCATACTCCGGATCCTGTCCGATCGTGGGATCATCGTAGGGGATGGACGGCGGCGTTATCGGCCGAAAACGGTACGCGTCCCGGGGAGAGAAAAGGTGCGATGGCGAGCCCATCACCTCCGCAGTTAGCTGCTGAATCGGAGTGATGTCGTCAAGAATCCAGAACCCACGACCGTAGGTGCCCACCACAAGGTCGTTGAATCGTTCCTGGACCACCATTCCGGACACTGGGGCCGCGGGGAGGTTGTTCTGCAGGGTTTGCCATTGATCACCATCATCGAACGACACGTAAATGGCGTTTTCGGTACCCACGTACAGCAGGCCTGGCCGGACGGGATCCTCGACAATGATCTTGGTGTAGCTGAGCATGCTTGGCGGAATACCGTCCACGATCTTCTCCCAAGTCTCCCCGTAGTCCCTTGTCCGGTAGACGTGTGGGTCGCGGATATTGACTTGGTGCCCGTCCGCCGCGATGTAAGCGGTCCCCGCCGTATGTCGCGAAGGCGCGATGCTGCGAACGGCGATCCACTCGGGTAGTCCTTGATTCTGGACATTGGGTGTCACATTCGTCCAGGTATCTCCGCCATCTCGCGTGAGATGGAGAAGTCCGTCGTTCGTTCCGGCCCAGATAAGGCCCGGTTCGAGGACCGACTCTGCGATCCCAAATACCGTGCCTGCATACTCGACTCCGATGTTGTCGCCGGTCAGCCCCCCTGAGAGACCCATTCGACTCTGGTCGTTCAGAGTGAGATCCGGGCTGATGACTTCCCAGCTCTGACCCCGATTACGAGTCCGGTGCACGTGCTGGCTCCCGGTGTAAACAGTTTCGTTATCGTGGGGGGAGATGTGGACAGGTGCATCCCATATGAACCGATACCGAACGCCCGAAGCCGCACCGCGGCTCTGCTCGGGCCACACCTCCACTGGGCGGTACTGGCGCCGATCTTCCTCGTACCGAACGATGATGCCGCCGACCATACCCGATCCCGACGCCGATGACCACACAATGTTGGGATCCGTAGGGTCGGGAGTGGCCCATCCGCTCTCGCCTCCGCCAACGTGATGCCACATCCCACGTGGGATGTGGTTGATCCCCCGCGTCCCCAGGATCCGGCTGTTGCTCGGACCGCGATATGTAGGTTCATCCTGCTTATTCCCGAGCACGTTGTATGGGATCGCATCATCGACGGTGACGTGATACATCTGCGCGTTGGTGAGACGTTGCCGGAACCACGTCTTTGTGCGGTTGATGGAGATGGATAGACCTTGGTCGTGGGCCACGATCATGCGGTTAGCGTTCTTGGGATCAATCCACATGTCGTGATGGTCGCCCCCGGGTGCTTGCGGCCTGGGGGTGACGTCGAGAGTACGACCACCGTCGGTCGATACGGTGAAGGAGGCCGTCAGGAAGTAGGCTTCGTCCTCGTCATCCGGTGAGATGACCACGCGCGAGTAGTAGTGTGGCCGCCCCATGGCGTTACGATTGCGAGTGATGAGGGTCCAGGTCAGGCCTCCATCCTCCGACCGCCAGAGCTGCCCGCTCTCTGTCGGTTGTCCGTCCCAAGGGATACCGTCCCCGGTCTCCAACAGGGCATAGACCCGATTGGGGTTCGACGGCGCGATAGCCACCGCGACTTTGCCGACGGGCTTCTTCGGAAGGCCGATGACATTGTTGGGCCCGTTGAGCTTTTCCCACGTATCCCCACCATCCCGGGAAACGTGCAACCCCCCTCCGGGGCCCCCACTCGTCCTACCCCAAGTGTGTATTTCGAGCTGCCACGTTCCGGCAAAGAGGATCCGAGGGTTTGACGGGTCCATCGCCAAATCCGAGCACCCGGTGTCCTCATCCACAAAGAGGATGCGTTCCCAGGTACCACCTCCGTCGCGGGTTCGGAAGACTCCTCGCTCTTGCTGAGGTCCGTAAGCATGCCCGAGCGCGCACACGTACACGGTTCCGGGATCATCCGGATGGATGACAAGCCTCGGAACTCGGCCAGTCTGTTCGAGCCCGGTGAGGGTCCATGTGTCACCGCCATCCACAGACTTGTAGACGCCCTGCCCGACCGAAACATGGCTCCGAATCTTTCCTTCACCCGTCCCTACCCATACGACATTCGGGTCCGAGGCCGAGACACCGATGGCCCCGATAGACTGTACTGGCTGTTCGTCGAAGATCGCGTCCCAGTTGACGCCGCCGTCGGTCGTCTTATAGACACCGCCAGAGGCTGCCCCGACGTAGTAGGTGTAGGGGTCACCGGAAATACCGGCCGCGGAACTAAACCGGTTACCCTCCGGTCCGATATGCCTCCACCGCAGCGATTCGTAGGCCGAAGGGGCTGGTGCCGATTGTCCGACGACACCACCCGCCGCGAACACAGTACCCAACACCAGGAACGAAATCGTTCGAAAGACCCGTCCAAGAGGGGCGGCCTGCAAGAAAGTGAGTGGACGCAGTGTCGATCTCATTCAGATGTACTCCCTAGGCAAGAGTGGATCTCCATATCCGGCCTCGGTGCCGGGCCGCATCGGCGATAGCAGGACCGAATCTAGCCAGAGCCGTCTAACTGCTGCCAGAGCATGTGTTTCACACGTCAGAGCCAAACGTCCGTGTCAGTGGTGCGGTCGCCTCCGGCGTCGCCGGTGTTGACTACTCCAGCCGGCTCGATGAGGAGGATCTTGGCCTCCTTTACGGCTACCGGTCTATGACGCACGCCTCGGGGGACGACGAAGAGTTCCCCCTCACCCAGGTGAACCGAACGACCCGGTAGGTCTATCCTGATCTCACCCTCCACGACGAAAAAGGCTTCGTCGGTATCCGGGTGATCGTGCCACACAAACTCGCCTTCGATGCGCGCAATCTTCACCCGGTAGTCGTTGATGGCGGCAATGACCCGCGGCTGCCACCGCTCCTCGACCCTCTCAAAAGCCTTCAGAAGATTAACCGGCCCGCTCATCCTGTTTTCACCCCCCCGGATCTACTCGCCGGGTCCGCAGGGATTCCGTTTCGCGAACCCCTTCGGAGACTGCTTCACTCCCAAGCGCGGGCGGGTACTCGTTCAGCAAGCGGGACGGAAGCGGTTCCACCCGATCGCCCTTGGCAGTGTTGAGGTCGCCATCCTTCACCCATCCATCCGTGTACACCAAGAAGGTACGAACCCAACCCGGAGCCAGGTCCGGGAAGGCACCCTCGTCGAACCGGAGGGTAACCTCATCCCCTGCATTCTGAATGGCATACCGATCATCTCCCTCGCGCACAAGCTCCGTCACCTCGCCGTACCTCGTGTAGTTGCCGCGCAGGTCGTGCCAACGGGGCTCAATCGATACCTGCTGATAGTCAAACCAGTGGGGGCCGTAGCGTCCACCTAGGCGAAACTCCCGCGAAAAGCCTCTGTAGTGCAGGTCGGCGTGCAGTGGAGCAACCGAAGTTACCACCGTCTCGTCCGGTGCCGGATGCGGGGGCCCGGTGGTGAAGAAGGCTTCGTCCCAGTACACCATCAGGTTCGTGCTTATTCGGACATGTCTATCCGCCGTGGGAAAGATTCCACGAAGATCCAGTACGACAGTCTTGTCCTTGCCCGCCGGGAACGGGACATCCGGCAATGCAACCTGCCATTCACCGTCCGGACCCATTACCTCCAGTACAGGGAACTGGGGCGACACCTCCGTCGATTGCGCCATCGCCACATTGATACTGGCGTCGGTCGGGAATACCCAACCGGTGAGAAACAGAGTTACGTCTTCCTCCCGCGCACGCGATCCGAGGTCGAGGATCAGTTGGTGGGGTTCGGCGATCCCTTGGAACCGACCCGGACGAAGCGTATTCACGTAATGCGCATCACGCTCGCTCAGGGCATTCCTCTGGTCGCGCCCTTCCCCATCCACGGCGGACACCGGGCGCAGGCGTTCCCCAACTCGCCACAATTCCAAGTCCACGGGTGCCGGGGGTTTGAAGCCCTCATCAACGTATACCTGAAGGGTGTCCGGATGGTCGACCGCGACCAAGTTGACGCCGTCGAAGTAGATCGTCTCCCACAACTCTTCTGTCACCTGGAAGACGTATTCCCCATCTAGAGGTTGAAGAACCCCAGGTCGGAGACGCCGGTATTCCTGGGATGGATAGCTCGGAGCGAAGGTGAACTCTCCCCCTCCCAGTATACCGAGTGGCATGCCGAGGGCGCTCCTCCACATGACGTCACCCACGAATTCAAACTCGGTTCCATTCCAAGCGTACAGCATCGGGCATGAGCCCTTGAGGGTCTGTTGTTCGATAAGGTCCTGATCAGTACCGGGGAAATAGAGATCCTGCGGCACCCCGTTTGGCCAGTACACGCGAACAACATCCGCCTTCAGACGATTCCCGAGCCCGAACACAGAGTGGGGTCTGTCAACAGTCCGAACCTGGTGCAGATCGCCCGCTCTTACTTCAACGCGCGCACCGATCCCGAAACGGTTGTTCTTTCGGCTTCCGTCCCCCAGACCCACCAATTCGAGCTTGAAGTAGTGGTTTGCGTTCCCACCGTCGTTCCGGAGGAGGTGAACGCGCCCATCCTCGGTGAGGACCACCAGATCGGTGTCGCCGTCCTCATTGTAATCCAACGTCTGGACGGAATGGACGCCTTGCGGCGCACCGACCAAATGTTGATTTGCGGGGATCAGATCGCCGTCGCCCTCGTTGCGATACAACCGCAGTCCACTGCCGGTGCTTGAACTCCCCCCGATCGCTATATCCAGACGGCCATCATTGTCGAAATCCAAAACCGCCAGATCCCGGGGTTGCAAGCCATTCAATGGCACTGTGGGCTGCCCGTCAAACGCTATCGCACCATCTAGCGACGTCTCCAAGCCGAAGAGCCGATGCAGGCCCTCGGCGCCGGCCGTCACCACGTCGATGCGCCCGTCACCGGTCAGGTCCGCGAGTGCCACTGCTTGCGCGTCGAACGAACCCTCGACGGCACTCACCTGCTCGACATAATCGCCCCCGCGCCGGTTGTCGAACACGCGTACCCCAGCCCCTGCTTCGGCGAACACCACCTCCAGATCGCGGTCATTGTCCAGATCGGCGAATGCGACCGCGCGCGTTGCCGGTCCGATGCCACCCGCCAGTCCGAACTCGCTAGCGAGCTCTGCGAAGGTGCCGTCGCCGTTATTTCGGAAGAGACGATTCGCACCCGGATGCACCTCCAACACATCCAGATCGCCGTCCTGGTCGAGATCCGCGAATACAACATCGTTCGCCGCGGAGGTTGCGGTCGAGACATCGATCTGCACGACCTCAAACCCACCTGACCCGCGAGACCAAGCCAACAGGGGCCGTCGTCCGGCAATCCAGAGGTCGAGCCGCCGGTCGTCGTCAAGGTCCGCCCACCCAGCGGGGCCCCACCCCAATTCATCTATTTCGATAGGAGGATCTTCCTCGACGAAGCGCCCGAGGTCGATCCGCAGACGTCGGCCCAATCCGTCTGCCGCCCACAGCACGTCCTCGTCGCCGTCGCCATCGTAGTCCCCGATCGCCATCGACGGCTCTGGGAGGCGCGACGCGTTTGCTGTCAGCGAATCCAGTCCCGACAGGGCGGACGCGTCCGAAAAAACCAACGCTTCCAGCACTGCGTCGGGTTCCCGCGTGCGCAGCGAGGTCAAAAAACTGAAATCCAACTGAGGCACACCCACGAGTGCTCCGGCAGGGCTCCTGAGTTGATCCAGGCCCGCTTGGTATGGGACGGCAACCTCGAATGCTTCGCGGAACTCCTCGAACAAGCTCCGCGCAACCACTGGGTCGCCGTCCAGCATCGCCGCCTCCAGACTACGGAGGCGTGCCCCAGCATGCTCGTCGAGGTCCGCCGAAATCTGCCGCATCTCCTCCAAACCAGCCCGGGCTCCGTCCAGGTCTTCGGCGTCCACGAATACCCCGATGAGTTCCACCCGGGAGGCTAGGTTGCCCGGTGCTGCCGCCACAAGTCGCTGCAGGAGTGCAATCCTCTCGTCGGTTCCGTACCCCTCCCCCCGCTGCGTTCCGGCAATTCGAGCTCGGGCCCATAGGCCGCGCAAATGGTCGGGGTCTGCGGTAAGGAGCCCATCGAGTTGGTCAGCCGCCCCTCCTAGATCTCCAGCCTCCTCACTCACCGCTGCCTGAGCCAGGAGTACGGAGGACCGATCCTCAGGCGTGGCACGGGCCAACGCCTCCGCCAGGTACTGCTCGGCGCTCGCCAGCGAACCGTCTTTGAGCGCAACGAGACCCAATCCCAGGTAACCGCTGGCTTCATCCGGCACCATCTCGACGAGTCGTTCGTATTCGATCCGAGCGTCTTCCAGCCTGTCCTGCTGGAGCGCTGCATCCGCCGTTCCCTGGGTCGCCAGGAGGGTCGCCAGCGAGACATCCGGCGGAGGCACATCCGAGCCTCCACACGCGAACACACCCAGCCCCAACAGCCCGTAAAAGGCAGCGGAGATTCTCACGTGGCCGACTAGAACGCCCCTCCCCCTCCACCTCCAAACCCACCGCCGGAAAAACCGCCACCCCCACCACCGAAACTCGATTGGCCGACGCTGCGGGGTGCTTGCATCATCGCAGTGTGAGTCTGAGAAGTCATCTTGTTGAGGGATGACGCAAACATGTGGACACTGAAGGCTCGGCCGGCCATACCATGTCCCACGTACCACCGCGGCGGCTCCCGATACATCTCCGCGAAAGCACCCACCCAACGCGTCTCGACACCCAGTGCCATCGCGTACGGCAGGTACTGTTCGAACATCTCCGGCCCTGTGATCATCTTCCTGAACCGGTCCGATTCCACCCTCTCTAAGAACCTCTCAAACCCCTTCACCTGCCTCAGGAGTTCAGTGCCCTGCCTTGTCCGGGCGGGCATGACCGTGGCGAACCCTACGATTACCAGAACCGAGGCCGCGGCGGACAGGACGACCGCTAACGGAGCCAGCGGGATCACGCTCGTAGCAAGCCCGCCACCGAAGAAGATCACCACCCCCACTAGAACCCCTAGACCGACGTACTTCCAAATCACCCGCTGTGGATGTTCCTCGTAGACCCTGTGCTCGATCAGCGCATGCAGGAGCTGGGACTTCAACCCCGGCAACTTCCGGTAAAACTTGTTCTTTAGGTCGGATAGCTCACGCCTTTTGCCGCCTTGGAACACAGCTTGCAAGAGGGCCTTCTCGTGCGGAGCCAACTCTGCTTCCCGTTTCCCGGTTCGGCGGAAGACGTAGTCCGAAGAATCCATTAGCCCAAACAGCTTGCTGGAGTCGATCTCTTCAATCGTCAGATAGCCGCGTACCGCAAGATCCACCAGCGTGGCCGTGATGTCCCTGACGTCCGCCGTATTGTCGATCACTACGCCCACCTCGGCCGGCGACAAACCTCCGGGTGGTTTGTACTGGGGTTCGATGGCGCCCAAGGCCGGGTCTCGCCCACGCTCGCTCCATCGCCGATACATGAAGGCGAACGCAATGAAGGGAAAGAAAAGCGGCCAGTTCGCCATCATCCACATGGACATGCGGTCGATCGCGGACGGGCGGCTAACAACCCCAGCATCCCAGGCCACACCAACTGTAAGTCCTTCTCGGAAACCGAGTTCGCGTTGGGTCTGAACCTCTACCCGGGACGGGCCCACGACCACGTCGGCGTCACTTCCTTGCGACCCGAAGGCGCCCGTGAAAGCCCTTGCACGCACACCTGTTACGTCTTGAGGCAGCGTCACGATTGCGCTGGCAGCTCCGATCGGAACAGGCCATTCCGTACCCGTAACGTTCCAATACAGCTCGTCTGTAGCTTCGCGCACCGATTCCCCGCGCTCATCGCCGGCGTCGTCCGCATCAAAGAAGAGAAGTGCGCGCTCCACCCGATAGGAAATCGCCACCGTTCGTACCGTATCCACGGCGTCCGGGATCCACACTTTCACCTCGATATGGCCCCTCTCCCGTGAGGTCTCGTATCTCAGATCTTGTCCCTCACCATCCGTCACCGAGAGGACCTTCAAAACGACGTTACGGCGAAACCTCCACTGCTCGTGTTCCACCGGGATTACTCGGTAGATGCCGTTGTATCGACCTTCAAAGCGCGGCCGGATCGTCTCGGTCACATGCAAGTCACCGGCTTCATCGACCCGGATGTCGGCTCGAAAGCTGTCGATGCGCCAGGATCTACCGCCGGCCTGCGTCTGCCCTTGGGTCCCGATTTGTTCCTGCGCGTAGGCTGCAAAGGGCAAGTGCAGCACCATGAGGGCGACCGCTGCCGACATCCCATGTTTCCAACTCATGTTTGGCCCGACCCCCTTGGCCCGAGGTTAAGCGCCGGCATCCCGCGTTGGCTCTGGTCTTCCAAGCCATAGAATGGGCGACGCACATGTCCCATGGGTGCCGCGAGTAGGTTCGTGGGGAACGACTGCACTAGAGTGTTGTATTCACGCACGGTTGCATTGTAGTACCTACGTGCGTTTTGGATCCCCTCCTCTACATCCGCCAAGGCACTCTGCAGCTGGGTGAATGACGCGACCGCCTGCAGATCGGGATACGCTTCTGAGACTACGAACACGCTCCTCACTGCGCCCAGGAGGGCCTCTTCCGCAGCCGCCGCTTCACCCGGTTCCCGGGCTCCGCGTGCTCTCGAGAGTGCTTCGGAAACCTCAGCAAACGTGCCCCGTTCATGGCTCGCATACCGTTCGACCGTCTCGGTCAGCTTCGGAACCAACTCCCAGCGTTTGCGTAGCTGCACGTCGATATCCGCCCACGCCGCGTTGACTTCGGTTCTCAACCGGACGAGTCGGTTGTACCGCGTCACCGCAAATAGGAGGACCGCCCCCACGAGTATGTAGACGAAGACCATGTTCGTTTGTCACTCCCTCCGCTCGACACGCGAGGAACCGTTGGATGTTACCATGTTGAGGCTCAAAAGGTGGTGTCGGGGCGATAACCTGTCCACCGCAACCCCATGTCTTACTCCGAACACTCACACCCCAAGCACTGACACCCCCATGAGAAACGTGGAATGTTATTCGACCTCCATCACGGTGCGAACCTACGAGCTCGACATGCTCGGCCATGTCAACAACGCCGTCTACTTGAACTGGCTCGAACAAGGCCGTCTAGCCGCCGTGGAGGAAATGGGGTACAAGGTTCGGTTTCTTTCTCGGGAATGGTTGACCAACGTAGTGCGGGTGGAGATTGATTACAGGCGCCCTGCGTTCTACGGGGATGAACTCGAGGTAAGGACAGCACTCGATGCAATCGGTCGAACGAGCGTCACGTTGCGTAGCTGGATCGTGCGCCTCCCACAGGAGGAGCTGGTGGCCGAAGCCGTGGTGGTGCTTGTATGGCTGCGTCACGACGGTCGTCCGAAACCGCTCCCCGGAGACTTTGAGCAAGAGTGGCGGTCCAACCTACCGACAAAGGCCGCCGACGAATGACTCTGAGGATCCCGATTCACCAGATCTCTGCTCTAGCTCGGCGCCCGCGGACGTCTTCCACCCGGAGCACCTCCGCACGCCTCACTATCCTCTCCTCCAGCATGGCGAAGAATCCATCGCCTGGGCTGATCAGGCTCGCCGGGTTCCGTCCCTCGACTCTGGAGATGGACTGCCCGAGTCCCGCCGCCTCGAACGCTGACCCCGCGCCATCCAGGTCACCTTCGAGCTGCGCAGCAACTCCCCGCAGATAGTACACCAAGCGCTCGTCGGGATCATAGGGACGGCCCTGGCCCAGTAATTCCGGCCATAGCAGTGCGGCATCCAGGTGTTGGGCCGCCCTGTCCCGGTTGTCGGCCTCCAAGTGGTCCAACGCCGCGCCCATATGGGCAAGGACGTACAGACGATGGCTGTCGCGGGCATTTTCCGACGGCAGCACATGGGTTTCTCCAAGCATCTGGACTGCCTCGGAGTACCGATCCAGACTGAGGAGGCTGCGGACGTGTAGCAACTCCAGATTGAAATCCCGGGGGAAGTCTGCTAGAGCATCCTCCGAGAGCTCCACAGCCTCTTGCCACGCACCATTTTCTTGAGCGGTCCGGATCAGGGTAATACGCAGGACCCTGTTGTTTGGTGCGAGCGCCACCGCGCGCTCCAGGTCTTGCCGGGAGTCCACCCCGCGCAGCTGTGCAAGCAGGCTGGCTCGCGCCGCATACGCAGGGCCGTAGTCGGGATCATCCCCCAGTGCCGCTAGGAGCTCAGCCGCTTCTTCATCCCTGTTTAGGGCCCACAGGTTGAGAGCAAGGAGGTAGTCCCATGCCCAGTGCGCACTACTCTGAGCGGCCCACCTCAGTACGGGGAGGGTCTCTGGCCGGAAAGGAAAAACCAACCACATGTCAGCGGCCGCAGGTTCCGGTATCGCGCGCGGGTCGCCCTCCAAGAATGCTCGCCACACCGCCGGGAGCACCCCTCCTCCGACCTCATTCGCCAGTGCCAGCAAACTGATGGCGTCGCCATCGAGTCCCCGGTTGGCGTAGCCGATAGCCAACTCTAGGAGCGTTTGGACCGGGTACTCGCTCCGCATTGCGCCGGTGAGCTCTCGCCGGTTTTCTGCGTTGGAATCCGCCAAGTAGCGTTCGGCGAACGCGTAGTGATGTAACGGGTCAACCTCAAGAAGCTCGGTGAGGGCCTGCGTCGCACCATCGGAATCCCCGGCACGCCTTCCGATGGCTGCCAGTAGCTGCCATGCCGGCACGCTGTACCTGTCGAAATCGATGGCCAGACGCGCGTAGCGCTCAGCCTCTCGCCAAGCTCCCTCCTTCACCATGAGATCCGCGAGCCTGATATACGACGCTGCTCGCAAACCGACGTCTCGTGCTGCCCACCCGAATGACTCCCGGGCGTCTGCCGGGTTCCCCAGTTCTGCGTGCAGATTGCCCGCGAGGAAGTTGGCCTCAGCATCGTATGTATCGAGTTGCAGTGCCCGTCGTGCGTATTCAAGCCCTCTCTCGTAGCGGGCAGACCTGAGCGCCAGCGACGCCAAGCCCAATAGCGACCCGCGATTCCAGGGTTCGATTTCGAGTGCCTGCTCAAACAGCACCTGTGCTTCACGGTAGCGGCGGCCCTTGGCGAACTCACGCCCTTGAAACACATGGCGATCGGCTTCCGGGATCGACGCCCACGCCCCTCGTTCCACTTCGAATGGTCTGCTCAACACACGAGTACTGGGATCGGAATCGTACTCCAGGTCCAGGGCCGGGAACCGAATGGTGAAGTGTTCCCCGGCCGGCACTTCCAACGTCGCTTCGAATGGACTGAGGGCGCTGAGCTCCACTGGTTGCGGGTCCGGGACACCCGAACCGTTCCGCTCTTCCCCTATCCCGAGCAGGAGCGTGTCCCTCACGTTGCCGAATGCGTTTACCGTTACCCGCACCCGAGACCCCTCTCGGCGCACGTGCATCGCCCCTTCCTTGGATGCATCCGTCAGGCCACCGGTGCCCACCAACGGAAACCAGCTCTCCATCCAGCGGCTCGCCGATAGCGGATCGAAGGCCGCCTGCGTGATCGGGTTGCGGTGTTCACCAGGCGCGTACTGCACCAGCAGACGACCAGCCTGAAACTCGATGTATTGACCGTCCGAGTCAGTGAGAAGGTCTTCCCACACGCCGCCTGCCCGGGAAAGTGCCCAGAGCCACATCTTCTGCCCGGGCATGTCCTCGTAACGTGCCCAGTGCCCCCAGCCGTAGCCGTCCTCGTGATAGTACCCGCCGAAGAAGTCGTTCAACTCGCCGACCACGTGGTACGACTTGTTCCCCCCGAAGGCGTTGTTCGGGTAGGGAGTGAGTAAACGGCCCTCTTCATCGATTGGCCACGGTCGCTCCCGCCCCGAGTGTTCCAAATACGAATCTCCGGGCACATAGATCTCCAGGTCGTTCTGCGCGAACGCCGCCGCCGTCATCCAGTTGTAGTAAGGCTGCTCCAGGTATGTCGGGTTGTACCACAGCGCGTGCGTCTCGAAGTACGCACGGTCAGCGGGCAACTTGATTTCAACACGCCAGTGGGTGCGGGAGGGCAGGTCCATGGTCCCGACGAAGCAACTCGCGCTGCCGTCCTGGTTCTCCTCACACGTGTAGTCGACCGGCGTGGCCGTCGCCGGAGTGTGGCCGATCACCCCGAAGTTGAACTCGATCCCTCCGGAGGTCCACGGTCCGCGCAATGCGATGTCCCGGAACTTCATAACTTCGTTACGGTAGATAAACTCCTGCCCCGTCTCCTTCACGATCGCCCCCCACACCTTGCCCCCGACTTCGGGCAGGATGAAGAGCTCGATAAGGTCGTTTCCCATCTTCACGACCTTCCACTCCTGTGGCCGGGAAGTAGCGGAATACCCTTCGAAGGTGTGGTAGGGATAGAGCCGGCGATCAGCCCCCAACACGGGGATGGGATTGGGATCCGAAAACGGATAAGTGTCGAGGACGCGGATCTCCTCGGAGACGCGGGCCCGCTGCCCGACCTGGGGTTCGGCCGCTGCGGAAAAGACGACGACGGCTGCAAGGGCAGCGCTCGACGCCACCCTCGAAGCCATCCTCAAATCCAGACTCAGGGAACTAGTTCGGGACGCCGGAACCGTAGGAAGAAGACTCCCTCTTTCCCGCTCGAGACCACTATCGTCCCACTTTCGAAGAAGGGATAGTTGGACCATGAGCCATCGAAGACCACGGACTCATCCCACGGCACGGTGTCGAAGAAGCCTACCTCCCGCGGGTTCTCCCGGTCGCTGATGTCCAGAACGCGGAGACCGCTCACGTAGTTCGACTGGTACATCAGATCGCCTACGATGTAGAGGTTGTGATCGATAGTGAACGTCTCCCCCAAGTGCTCCTCGACCAATATCGGATCATCGAGATCGGTCACGTCCCAGATGAGCGTACGGGTCGCCGCAATTGGTGGCTCTTCACCAGTTTCCGCCGCTTGGCGGGCGGACCAGCCCTCGTCGCCCTCGTCGTTCATGTAGAAGAACCGGTGATCCTCGGTCAGCCACCCTTGGTGCGCGTACTGAACGTTTGGGTACGCCGCCGTCGACAACGAAACCGGGTGCTGGGGGTCCGTGACGTCCGCGATTGCCAGGTTCGTGACATTCGAACCCAGACAAATCTCCTTGCCAACGTGTTCGGTATCGGGGCCGTTATAGACGACGCATTGCGCGTCATGTGTATAGGAAAAGTTCGCGCCCCTGCCGACTCCAGTCTGTCCATAGCACGTTAGGAACACCGGATCCGCCGGGGTCGAAATGTCGATCATGTGATACCCGCCACCACAGGAATTGGGGCCCGACGAGCCAACGCTATATGCCGTGCCCGTTTCCTCGTTGATCACAATGTTGTGCGAACTCGTCACCCCGTCATACACGGCGTCCGGCTCGAAGTCCTCGGGAGCACTCACTCCCCGCAGCCGCGTCAGATCGAAGACCTGCATTCCATGTTCCGCCGCGTTGTCCGCCACAATGAACGCATGGTTGTCATACACCTTGATGTCGCGCCACGAGGAAGTCCGAGACCCGGGTGTCTTGGCCACGCTCCCGAGGTAAACAGGAGCGCCAGGGTCGGTGATGTCGATGAACGCCGTCCCATCCGTCCGCCCCACAAGTGCGTACTCCCGGCCGGTCTCCGGATCCGTCCATCCCCATACGTCGTTGGTTTCGATGCCCCGATCCGTGCCCCCGATCTCGTCCAGGGGCATAAACGACAGGATATCCACTTGATTGCAGGTGAACTGATCCGCCATGCCGGTATCGTCGCACCCGACGTCTGACAGTCCCGCCAAAGTTCTTTCCTCTGCTATGTACAGCTTGTCGGTTTCGAGCCATGTCCCGTCCTGCTCCTCCAGGATGACTACGGAACCCAAACCCCCGTCATCCCACGGCTGGCCAACCGCGATAAAGCCATCCCCAAACGTCACCCCACGAGATCCGAACCCATCCCCAACATCGGTGCCGGGCCCTGGATGCACCTTGGACGCTGCGGCATAGCGCCCATTCTCTTCGTCAAAAGACAGTATGTAGAAGGCACCGAACGTGTCCGCCCCCGGAGCACCCACCCATATCTCGTTTGGGCCAAAGGCGAAGGACGCACCGAAACCGGCACCCGGCTGTCGGTCGAAGGCCACGAGCTGGCCGTCTCTAACCCATGTCCCGTCGGAGCTAAGCGAGTACATGAGAACCACACCCGCCCCATCATCCGCACCCGGAAGCCCGAAGAGTGCGTGTCCGCCCATGATCGCGACCGAAACCGAGATCTCCCGGCCAGCAGCGACAGCAGCAGATGGCTGGGCTTCCTCGAGCTCCAGCTGCGCTTCCTCCACCCACTCACCGGTCTCCGTGCGAGCGAACACATACGCCTTCCCAGGCGCTTGCTCTCCGCCGATTGCACCCAGGATCACGCGTTCTCCATCAGTGTCGACGCCCCATCCGGCCATCTCTTGTACTTCCGCCGGGTCTGAAGGAGTCAGCACGGCCTCTTCCACCCACTCTCCATCCGAATCACGCCGGAAGAGAAACACGCCGCCGCCGACACCGTGCCCCAATGCCGACACGGCCAGGAGATCCCCCGCTCTCGATGCAAAACGGCCGAAAGCGCTCGCCTCTCCCTGCTCAGGAGCAAACTCGGATTCGAATTCCCACGTCCCCATTGACTGCCGGAAGGCGTACATGGCGCCGTCGGAATCGGAGTCGCTTACGCGGCTCACCCCGGTAGCCCCGATCAGGATACGGTCACCGTCCATCACCACCGACCGGCCGAAGTAATCTCCCCCCATGGAGTCCGGCGCCTGCAAGACCTCGGCCTGAACCCAGCCCTCGCCGGAATGTTCATAAACGTAGATCGTCTGCGGTGCCGCCTCGTCTGCGCCCGCCGCAGGTGTGGGTTCCGTAACGAGCAACTGCTCACCCACCACGAGGATCGAGCTCCCGTACGCCTGAGCGGCGACCCTGTTCGGCGTGACGATGGACAACGCAAGGACACCGATCGCGACCGCGAATCTTGCGGCAAATGCATACTTCATAGTGAAATCCGACTCCAGTCCGCCATTTGAGTTTCGGCGGCATTCATAAGTTCTCAGCGGCGTTCGAAATAAACAGCGCCGCCCCCTCCAGCCCCCAGCACAAGATCCAGGTCACCATCCCCGTCGAGATCACCGAAGGAAGGCGTAGCGAACACCGGAAGATCCCACTCCGGCGGGAATCCGCCGTCCCCCTCGACAAATAAAGGACTCGACGAGTCACCATCATTGCGGAAATACTTGATTCCGTCGCTCTCGGTCCCGATCACCAGATCCAGATCCCCATCGTTGTCGTGGTCCACCAAAACGGGGAAGCTGCGCCTTCCAATATCGATATCCTGGTACTGGTCGCTAACCAATTCAAAGACTGGTTCCGTAGCGGACCCCACGTTCACGTAGTAGTTGAGGACGCCTGACGACTCCCCGATGATCAGGTCCAGGTCCCCATCGGCGTCCAGATCACCGAGCGTGGGCGTGGTATTGGAACCGCGGGTAATCGTGATGAACGCCGAGTCCTGAAGGACGAAGGCCGATTCGGTTTGGGAACCATCGTTCCGCACATACCTGAGCTGTGCCCGCCATGTCCCCAGGAGGATGTCCAGGTCGCCGTCCGCATCCAGATCACCGAACGCCGGAGCGTTATGGTACGCACCCGGAAGCTCAAACTCTCCCGCTCTCCGGAAACGGGGCTCCTCGCTGGTGCCGTCGTTGCGAAACAGGAACACCTTCGAGTTCGACAGATCACCGGGGTCTATCTTGTTACCCAGCAGCAGATCCAGATCTCCGTCCCCATCCAAGTCCACGAGGGAGGGAACACTCTCGCTGCCAACATCGATCTGCGAGATGAAGCGGCGCGTGGCGAGATCGAAGCCTCCGTCTTCCCGCTGGGAGAACATCATCAGGTTGTCGGCCGTGGTGAGGTTCGGATTGTAGGCGCCACCCAGGACTCCCAAGAGGAGATCGAGGTCGCCGTCACCATCGTAATCCCCGAAAGTGGGAGCGTTGTACCCGCTGGTTTGAATTGGACTGTCCAGGGGGAAAGGTTGCGGCTCCGTTCTCAGATTCGGCGCAGGACATGACCCGGTGTTCTCGATGAGAAGTAAGCCGGGCTCGAAGAAGTCACCCCAGAACATGTCCGTGTCGCCATCCGCATCGTAGTCGGCAAGCGCCATCGTGTTGGCGCCATGTCTCGTCGGTAGTCCCATCGCCTGCCGAGAGCCGTCCGCCGCTCCGAAGGGGACAAGTATGCCTTGAGCGGCCGGATCCGCGACAATCTCAATGTTCTCGAAGCGGTCGGTTACATGTCTAAAAGGAGAAGCGTCCTCCCCAATTGCCCCGGTAGCCTCGTACCGCGTTACAGTCCCGACCAAACGCCCGATGAAGAGATCGAGACGTCCATCACAGTCGATATCTGCCGCGTTGGGGATGTTCTGCCGGTCGGAAAAAATGGGCTCTCCCCGAGTGTCTCGAAGGGTGTCGGCAATGAGCTGGAACCTTGCTTCGCCCTCCACCCCGGCGTTACGGAACAGCCTCAGGTAGCTGAAGGGTGACTCGGCAAGCAGGTCCCTGCGGCCGTCGCCGTCAACGTCGACAAAGCGGAACCACTCCCCGACTTTCAGGTCGGCGTATGAATCGGGGCGCCAACGGTACGCCGCACCTTCCCCAGTCCCGGTCCTTTCAAAGAAGAGCAACCGGTCGGTATGCTCCTGCACAAAAAGGTCCAAGTCTCCATCCTCGTCGATGTCCACCCACTGGGGTCGAGGCACGTTGAAGCCACCGAGAAACGGAATCTCGTACGCGCCCCCATCCTCATCCATGACGGGGAAAGGGTCCGCCACACGCACGAATGCCGGACCCGCCGCAACGCCGACTTCACCGACCGATACGGGATCCGGGCTCGTCGCGCATCCCACCGCGAGGAGCGGGAGGAACAGCACCGACGCCACGAGGGGACGGTGCAAACACGATTTGGCGACTGGCAAGAGGACCGCGCCCGCGCCTAAGGGGAAGAAGCGAGGCCGATCCCCGCCGCGTATGGCGGGGTCTCGATTACGTCCACGATCTCCCGGGTGGCGGTGTCGATCACGACAACCGTCCCGCCGGGCAGATCGTACCCCATCTGATTGCTGGATACGTAGCTCCCCTTCTCATTGCGGTTGGCCACATAAAGCCGGGATCCGTCTGCTGATAGCGCGCTTCCATGGGGTTCCGCCAACCCCTCCCCCCTTACGACGGCGGCTACCGACCAGTCTGTCGTATCAACCAGGGTTACTTCGTTCGCACCGAGGTTTCCGAACCAAATCCACCGCCCGTCAGCCGACCAGCTTGGGTGCCACGGACGTGCTCCGACCTCCACCTCTCGCACTAGCTCGGGCGAGCGCGGATCCGTGATGTCGAACACAAGCAGCTTGGAGCTGAGCTCTCCAGTGGCCACCAGAACTTGCCCGTCCGGTGAAACCGCATACTGCACCAACACGTGGGTCGCTCCCATGCCGAGCCTGTGCAGGTCGGCCTCCCCACTCTCGGCTCCCACAGTTACCACGGAGTTCTCCCCGAGGCTACCGGTAAAGACCCACCTTCCATCGGGAGTCGGCAAAAGCGCGTGAGGCCTCGGGATGAATACGTCGTACTCCTCCACCTCCATGGTTGAGATATCGATCCGCCCGATGCGTTGAGGCGGGTTCACCGCGGCCATCGATCTCCCCACAAACAACCACTCGCCGTTCGGGTGTATGGCCAGAAGTCCGGGCCGTTCAAACTCCGTGCTCCCGACAAGTTCGTTCGCGCGATTGAACTTCAGAACCAGATTCGCCGCGATAAGCGACACGTACCAGTGCGATCCATCCGGCTCCACCGCAATGTGATGGGGTTTGGCGTTTGCACCGTACCCCATCCTCTCCAGATCGATGATTTCGGCAATCTCATGCGTCTGAAGATCAATTACCGTTACGGCTGCGGCCTCCTGATTGGCCACATACAAGAACGAGCCGTCCTCCGGCCCCTGAGCGGCGCAAACCCCGGAGAGGGCACCGGCTCCCAAGAGCCCCACGCCCGCCATAATTACGGCACTCATCACACCACGAAGATTTGGCTCCACCACCCTTCTCCGGTTATACCGCGCACCTCTTGGCAACGTCTTCACCCTACGGAACGAGTTCCCGCTGCTGGTACTTCACCATGAACAATCCTTCGCCGCCGCTCGTCACGACGATCGTCCCGCTCGCAAAGTACGGATAGTTGCTCCACGACCCGTTCATGGAGGGACCTTCCTCGTAAGGCACTGTGTCGATGAACCCTACCTCCACCGGATTCACCGGATCCTCCAGATCAAGTATCCGCAATCCACTGTTGTAGTTCGATTGGTACAGCAGGTTCCCCTGCACATACATGTTGTGGTCGCTGGCCGTCGACTCCCCAAAGTGCTCCCGAAGCAGCTGCGGATCATCCAGATCTTGGATGTCGAAGATCATCGTGCGCGTGCCGGGGTACTCCGTCTGCAGCTCGTCCAGCTCGTCTCCGAGATAGAAGTATCGCAAATCCTCCGTCACCCATCCCTGGTGGGCGTAGCTGACGCCTGGATATTCTCCCTTGGAGATCGCCACCGGGGCATCCTTATCCGTAACGTCCGCGATCGAAAGCACGTTCTCGTTCGACCCGAAGCAGATCTCGCGACCCGTCCAATCGGTGTCGGGACCGTCGTAGACCAGACACAGAGCGTCGTGCGAGTATCCAGTACCCCTGCGTCCCGTCTCGGCATGGGCGAAACAACCGGCAAACACAGGGTTCAAGGGCTCTTTGATATCGATCATGTGGAGGCCACCCCCACAGGTGCTCCCGCCGCCACTGGACCCCACACTGTATGCAAACCCGGTCTCTTCGTTAATGACAACGTTGTGCGAGGAATCGAATTCGTCGTACAGCGCATCCACCTCGAAGGTCACGGGTTCGCTGCCCGTGTCTCGCAAGTGCTTGAGATCAAAAACCTGCATTCCGTGTTCGCCCGCACCATCTGAAACGATGAATGCGTGGCTGTCATACACCTTGATATCCCGCCAGGAGCTACCCCTGGCACCCTCCGTCATCGGCAAACGACCTACGTAGCGCGGATTCAATGGGTCGGTTATGTCGACGAACGAAGTCTGATCAGTGAGACCGACCAGCGCGTATTCCCGGTTCGTTTCCGGATCGGTCCACCCCCAAACATCGTTCACACGCGTACCACGGTTTGCACCCAGCGACGCCACGGGCATGAACGAGAGAATGTTCACTTCGCTGCAATCGAAATCTGCCGCCACACCCTCTTCGCATCCCACTTCGTGGCCGTTCACCGCCGCGTAATTCTCAGACTCGCTCCACACTTCGTCCACCGCCATCCAGCCATCGCCATTCTGCTCGAAAATGGTCGCGGTCCCCATCCCGTAGTCCTTACCGGGAGAGGAGATCACCGCAAAGCCTCCCTCCGCAGCGATTTCGGTTCCGAAGCGCGCGCGATTTGCCGAACCCTCGAAGACGCCGCTGAACGCGAAGCCGCCGTCGTCCGTCGTAGTGTAGCGCATGACCGAACCACCGCGGCCCACGCCGCTAGCTCCGATCCACAACTCATCCCCAACCCGTGTGATCGCGGATCCGAACGCCCCTGCAAAAACCCGGCCCGACGCGTATGACACAGATGGCGGTAGCAGGACGCCAGCGAAACTCGGCGCCCCTCCTTCCTCCGTTTCCACAACGTGGACCCCACCTGCACCAGCAAGTCCGGCGGAGGTCACGTACAACCGCCCCTCGTGCGAGGGATCGGCTGCAATTAGGGCTCCGAACAGGTCTCCCGGCCTGGCCGAGGGAGGAGCAAACTGCTCTTCCACGCTCCACGTTCCATCATCGCCACGGCGCATGACGTACACCAAACCGGTGGCCTCGTCGCGGCTGCCACCCCCCCAGGGAGCTCCCACGTAGATCTCGTCATCGACGATGGCGATGCTAGCCCCGAACCCATCCCCGGGAGCCGCATCCGGCGAAGAGTAGACGGTTCCGTTCATCCACCCGTCGGGCCCTCGTTCGAACACGTACACCTGACCCGGAGGAGGCGGAGATCCCCGCGGCCCGCGCCTCATTGCACTTATGACCGCAACTTCCTCGGAGATTGCCCCGGTTCCAAAGATCGTTCCTTCCTCGAGTTCCCCGGGGTCCAACGCAGAGACCTCCTGCCAGGTTCCGTCGACCTTTGCGAACACGTGACCAGCACTGGCGGAAGCCGCAAGAATCTGGTCACCGTCAAATGCGAACCAGCGACCGAATAGGGACCCATCGACTCCATACGGTACCAGTGTGGATGACGCAGCCCACTCGCCATCCATCTTCTGGTAAACGTGGATCTGTCCCGAGGCGGTCCTGCTGGGCTCGGCAATGAGAATCTCCCCAGACTTAACCGCCGCCCCGGACCCGAACAGCTGCGCTAGGGCGGGAGTGGCGATGGACATTCCCATCAAGGCGAAAACTAGTGGTCGGATCGCGTAGCGCATCGGTAAATTCACTCCTTTGGATGACTCATTAATCAAAACTCATTAACCCGAAACGGCGCACACTTCTCACATAGACCTAATTGCTCATATAGTCCTAATTGAACAACCTAACATCTAAGAGCGTTGTCTTCAGATCGCAGCGAACGGCCAGGCTACGGCGTACCGCCGAGTCGCGGCGAGGCATCTAGTGCTCCATCACACGACAGTCGGTACGGTCGGTGCAAGGCGTCATCTGTATGTGTTGCACGGTCTTTATGGAACGGGGCGCCATTGGACCACGTTCGCCCGGCGGCTGGTGCGGAGCAGGCCTGATTGGAGGGTCGTTCTGGTAGATCTTCGACTGCATGGGTCGTCGCACGGGTTCCGTCCGCCGCACACGGTGAGAGCCTGCGCCGATGACGTGGCTCAGCTGGTAGCGGCTCGACAGACCCCCATGGACGCGGTGCTGGGTCATTCCTTTGGCGGCAAGGTGGCCTTGATGCTTGCCGGTGCCGGGATCTCCACAGCACCGAGACAGACCTGGGTCATCGACTCCAGTCCTTCGCGCCGAAAGCCTGAAGGGGCCGCACTGGGCATGCTCCAAGCCATTACCGATAATCCGGGGCCCTTCACCACGCGAGCAGACGGCCGTAACCGGATCGAAGAAGCTGGTTTTGCACCGGGGGTGGCTGCTTGGATGGCAACTAACCTGGTTCGGGACGGTGGGGGCTATCGGTGGCGGTTTATCGCGGACAACATCGCCGATCTGCTCGGCTCCTACTTCCGGGTGGATCTGTGGAGAGTGCTGGAGCGTCCAGCCTGGGGAACGGCAATCCACATGGTGCGAGCTCTCCAATCGAAGATGCTTCTGCGGGAGGATGTTCAGCGGATAAGGGCTCTGGACCGGGAGCGGATCTTCCTGCACGAACTCGAGGGAGGACACTGGGTGCACGTCGACAACCTCGATGGACTGCACAGCCTGGTCACCCGTCATCTCCCCCCGGCCGTTGCCCCGACCACTGGTTGACGAGCACGTTGAATGCGATACAGCTTCATACACAGCTTTCAGTTATGACATTTATGACAATGAGGTGTCGGTAGAGCCCGTCGGAAACCAACAGAGGAGCGGATACCCCCATGCCCGAGCACAAGCGCCTGAACCGTCGATCCTTTCTGGGACGTACCGGAGCCGCCGCTGCCTTGGGGGCGGTGGGCGTCCCTTCCGTGCTCGCCGCGGATGTCCGTGTTTTGACGGGAGATGGCCCGTCCCGATCTCAGTCCTCCAGGGACGAATTCGATTTCGACGAAGTTTACGACAGGCGCGGTAGCGACTGCATAAAGTGGGACAAGGCCGCAGCCGACTTCGGGCAGGAGGTCGAGGTCGGTATGGGCATCGCCGACATGGACTTTCGCGCCGCTCCGTGCGTCACGCAGGCCATCGCCGATCGCATCAGCCACGAAAACTGGGGGTACCTCTACCGAGATGGTTCGCACACGGACGCGGTGGTTGGATGGAACCAACGGAGGTACGGGCTCGACATAGACCCTGATACGATTGTATGGACCAGCGGGGTTCACCCGGGAGTCATTGCGGGCCTTCACACCTTCGCCCCCCCCGGCAGCCGTGTCCTGATGACGACCCCTACATACAACGGGTTCTACTCCGACCTCCGGTTCGCTCGCAACATCGCCGAAGACAGCGAAATGAAGAGGGTTGACGGACGGTACGAAATCGATTGGGACGACTTCGAGCGGCGAGTGCAGCGTGTTCATGCATTCGTCCTGTGCAATCCCCAAAACCCGACCGGGAACTGTTGGACCCCGGAAGAGATGACCCGCATGGGCGAGATCTGTCTGGAGCACGGCGTGCCCGTGCTTTCCGATGAGATTCACTGCGACTTCGTGATGAAGAGCCAGAAATACACCCCCTTCGCCGCACTCGATCCCGAGATCGTCGCAAACAGCGTCACCTTCAAATCCAACTCCAAGACCTTCAGTCTCGCCGCCAACAAGGTCGCTTGGTACTTCACCACCAACCCGGCATTCCTCACCCGACTCCGCCAGAACACCCGGGCGGATCTTTCCACCATAGGCATGGTCGCCGCCCGGGCCGCCAACAACGAAGGGGAGCCCTGGCTGGATGCCCTTCTCGACTATCTGGACGAGAATCACAACCTCACGGAGCGGTACCTCCGCGAAAACGTTCCGCAGATCAAGTACTACAAGGCGGAAGGCACCTTCCTGGCTTGGCTCGACATGTCGGAAGTCATCGACCGGATCGACGCAAAGGGGAAAGCCGAACAAGAAAACAAAACCGCAACTGGGAATACGGTCACTCCCGAGACGATTCTCCAGCGCTGGTTGGCGAAGAACGCTCGTATCCATCTCAACCCGGGACCCAGCTACGGAACCGGCGGTGCTGGCCACATGCGGATGAACATCGCCACCTCTCGCAAAGTCTTGACACATGCTCTCGATAACCTCTCCAACGCCGTCTCGACACTCTGATGTGCTTGTAATGAATCCGTACCCACACCTACGCCACACAGGAGGGATGTTCAAAATGAGAAGCCGCTTCTCCTCAATACCGATGGCCACCGTGCTTGCGGGTCTCCTTGCAAGCGCGCTGGTACTCCCACAGTCCGCGAAGGCTCAGTTTGACGAGGTTGGCTCCATCGACTTCCCAACGGTCACTCAGGGGGAGGCCAGGACACATTTCCTGCGCGGCGTGGCGATCCTTCACAGTTTCGGGTGGAAGCAGGCCCGTGAACAGTTTCACGCGGCCCAGGCCGTGGAACCGGACTTTGCTCTCGCCTATTGGGGAGAGTCGCTTGCCTACAACCACCCCCTGGTGTCGCAAATGGATCCCACAGAGCCCCGAAAGGCTTTGGAGAAATTGGGTGCCACAACAGCCGAACGTCTGGCGAAAGCGCCCAACGACCGGGAGCGCGGACTGCTGAAGGCCGTTGAGATTCTGTGGGGGGAGGGTGACCACGTGGATCGTCGCGTGGGATACATGGAGGCCATGGAAGACCTTCACGAAGCGTATCCGGAGGACTCGGAGATCGCCGCCTTCTACGCGCTGTCCCTCCTATCCGCGAAGGCTGCCGTACGCGATATAAGCAATCGCTGGAACGTCAAGGCCGGGACCATCGCGCTCCGTCTATTCAATGCCAATCCTGCTCACCCAGGGGCAGCACACTACACAATCCACTCGTTCGATGATCCCGAACTGGCACCGCTTGCCCTTGAGGCGGCACATGCCTTCGCCGATATCGCGCCGGCCGTTTCCCACGCCCGCCACATGCCTACCCACATCTTCATTCAGCACGGAATGTGGAAGCTTGTATCCGGCAACAACCAATCTGCCTACGACGTGGCTCAGGAGCTGTGGATGCCCGGCGATGCCGTCGGTGACGCCGTACACGCGCTAGACTGGGGTCAGTATGGAGACCTTCAGAGGGGCGACTACGAAAAGGCCAAGCTCTGGATGGAACGGCTCGGTGCCATGGTCGACAACGATGGCTTCGAGGCAGGGGGCGCACGGGGTGCCGCGGGGATCGCCCGGGCTCGGAACGCCGTGTCGCTCCTGAAGGCGCGATACATCGTGGAGACCGAGGAGTGGGAGGTGCAGCCGATCACGGATGACTCCCCGGCCCACGAGCTTCTCGCCACGGGACTGAGTGCCGCTAGAACCGGCAAGGCAAAAATTGTGGGGGAAGCGGAAGCTGCTCTCGGCAAACTCTCAGACGGCGAGGGCTACTCCCACGTGATGCACAAGCAGATAGGTGCGCTGCGGCACGCGGCCATGGGACACGCCGACGTAGCCCTCGGGTTGATGGACGAGGCGGAGGCAGAGGTGATGAGCATGGCCCCGCCGCGCGGTTCGGCGAATCCGGTGAAACCCGTGCACGAGCTGTACGGTGAGATGCTGCTGGATCTGAACATGCCGGAGGAGGCGATCGAGAAGTTCGAAACCTCGCTTCTCCGGATGCCCAACCGGCCGCGGTCACTCCTGGGGTTGGCGCGAGCTCAAGCTGCGACAGGCAACGCGGTTGCTGCCGCAGAGGCCTACGCTGCGCTGCACGAACTGTGGCAAGGACTGCCTCACTCGGCCGTGGCCGAGGCGGAGAGCTTCCTCTCTGCCGGCGCCGAGGAGGACAACGAGAGCAGGCACTAGCAGGCGAAGCAAGTACAGCAGGAACAAGAAGCCACTAGGACGACGTCGCCAGGGCTCCCCGCATCAGCCGTGGGGGGCCCTAGTCGTGCTTGAACCGGCACCCCCACGGCTGCACATTCGTCCCTCCGATTAGTTCCTCCGACACCGCCGCTCCCATTGGCGGTCCGCTAAACCCGCCAGCCGCCGAGATTCATTACTTGCCAGATCGACACGCCACGCGCCTGCAGTTCCGACGGCAACTCCTGGTTCACAGCATCCTCTTGGCTTCGGTCGTGGCAGGCGGCCTGTCTGTGCTCGCCGCACCTAGCCGAGGGCAGGAGTCGATCGACTCCCCTTATAGATGGCGGGAGAAAGGGTTCCGCGTCGGACTTATCGGTGGGTACCACTACGGCAATCGCGGACGCCTTGAATTCGGGCAGGGGCCCGCTGCCATGGGGGGAGCAAAGCTGCGTTTTCGAGCATCGAGCCCACTCTCCTTCGAGGTCGGAGCGACTTATGCCCCAGCCGATCGGTGGGTGATGGACATCAACGCTGACGGCGGGCCCGCGATCGTGGACACCGTAGCGGCGGGCTGGCTAAGGGGGGACGTAGGAGCCCAGCTTGGGCTGACAGGGGCGCGCACCTGGAATGGCATTCACCCTTACGTACTGTTTGGAGGCGGACTCGTCTTCGGGATAGACGAAGGAGCTTCCGAGTTCCTGGCAGACCAGGCCCTGGAACCCTTCCGCTACGACATATCCACGGCACCACACATATACGGCGGGGTGGGTCTCGAATTCGGGCGCGGGAAGTTCACCTTCGGTATCGAGGCAAGAGACTACATGGTGAGGTTGACCTCGCCGGACGGCTTCCTCCTCCCGGCCACCTTGGATCGCCTACAGAACTTCGACACGCCGGCACCTGTGAAGACAAGCTGGGGGCACAACATTGAGCTGGGTATCGTCATCTGGTACTACTTCTGACGTGACCCAGAGCCCAGCGGATTGGCTGGATTACCCCGAAGCCCTTCGGATCGTCATGGACGGGGTGAATCCGGTCGGGCAGGAGTTCCTACCCCTCGACGAAGCTCTGGGACGAGCGCTCGCTGAACCAATCTCGGCGCGGGTCGACCACCCTCTGTGGGACAACAGCGCCATGGACGGATTTGCCGTTCATCGCACCGATGTAGAAGGGGCGTCCCGCAGTAACCCGGTCGTGCTTCCCGTGGTGGATGACATCCCAGCGGGATCCTTCCCAAGGGGTCCCTTACACCGAGGCACCGCAGCCAAGATCATGACCGGTGCTCCCGTTCCAGAGGGCGCCACGGGGATCATCAGGGTCGAACACACCGACGGCGGAGATGGGGGTCGCGTATCGATCTTTCGAGACGACGACGCCTGCCGCCACATACGACTTCGGGGTGAAGACTTTCAGTCGGGTGACATCCTGCTGGAGGCGGGGGAGCAGGTGGGACCGGCGGCAGTGGCACTCGCGGCAACCGCGGGCCGCGAGCAGGTGAAGGTTGGACGCCGACCACGAGTGGGTGTGCTGGCTACCGGGTCCGAACTCGTGGAACCCGCCGACTACGACGAGGTTCTGGCTGGACGACGCATCGTGAACTCCAATGGTCCGGCGATCGCATCTCAGTTGCGGGAAGCGGGTGCAGAACCGGTACCGCTCGGGGTGGCCGCCGACGACCCTGCGGAAATCCTACGCCGCATAGAGGCTGGAAAGTCGTGCGACGCGATCGTCTCCTCCGCAGGTGTCAGCGTCGGCGAGCATGACTATGTGAAGGAGGTGTTGGACAGCTTGGGCTTCATGCGACGGTTCTGGCGCCTCGAGCTGCGACCGGGGAGCGCTGTGCTGTTCGGCCACCTCGACGGCTGTCCTTTCTGGGGCGTCCCAGGCAATCCTGTCTCCGCACTGGTCACGGTGGAAACGCTGGTGCGGCCCGCAATCCGTAGGATGGCCGGGTTTGCTCGTGCCCACCGGACCCCTGTCAGATGTATTGCGGGGGAATCGTTGCGTGGCGCCCTCAACCCCACCGTCTTTCTAAGGGTGCTGCTTGAAGGGGAGTCCGCGCGAAGGTCTGGAAGCTCGCCCACAGTCCGACTGTCGGGGCCGCAGGGCTCCGGGATTCTGACTTCCATGCTGGCAGACGGGCTAGCGGAGCTCCCGGCCGGCGTTTCCGTGATTGAACAGGGCAGCCCCGTGATGGTGACACCGGTTCGCGAATGGGCAGGTTCCTAAAGGAGGAGCCCGCGGGGCGGTTAACGCCCTATAGGCGAACCACGGCAGCCGCCGTGGTGTACCCTCCCCCGACCGACGTCAGCACGATGGTGGCCGAATCCGGCACCTCTCCGTGCATCCCCCGGACCACTTCGTCCAGAGTCACGGCAACCGTCGAAGCGGACATATTGCCGTACCTCATTATGTTGTGAATGACCCGCCCGCGTTTGAGCCTCAAGGCCCTCTCCAGCCCTTGCGTAATGCGGAGATTCGCCTGATGCGGTATCACGATATCGACGTCGGACCAATCCACGCCGGCCCGCCGCAACGCCTCCGTGGCAATGCTGGACATCTTGGTGATTGCTGCGCGGAGAATGCGCGGTCCGCCTTCCATGTGCAGCACCGGAAATGGTTCGTCGGGCAACTCCCAACCCTGCCCAACCATGAACAGAGGACCGCGGTCAAACTCCCCTCCGTAGGACGGTGGCCCTAGGACACCACGGTCGCCGGAGCCCCTTTCGAGCACCACAGCCCCGGCGCCGTCGCCAAAAATGGCTGCCGTCCGCAGATCGGAGTAGTTGATGTACCGGGTAAGCGTGTCTCCAGACACCACCAGGATCCGCTCGGCCATCCCACTCACAATCGCCGACCAAGCCGCCCCAATACCGTACACGAACCCCGCGCAGGCGGCGTTCAAAACGTACCCGCCAAGTCCGGGGGCCCCCAGCCTCTCGGCCACCGTACACGCCGCGTTCGGGACCTCGTCCGCAGCCGTCAGCGAACCCACAAGGATCATGTCCATGTCGGTCGCCTCACGCCCCGCCGCATCGAGCGCCGCCCGGCACGCATCGGCACACATGTCTTCAGTCGTAAGGCCGCTCTCGGGACTCAGGTGCCTGCGGGTCTCGACACCAGTAACCTGCCGTACCCAGTGGTCGAAGACCGCCGCAGGATCTGTATCGGCGGAGAGATCAACCCGCTTGATTGCCGCGCGTGCCTTATCGACGTCGAATGCATCGCGCACCGGCTGGCATTCATTAAAAAGTTCGGCGTTAGTGATCTCGTTGTCGGGCAAAAACCTGCCCGTGCCGGTGATCACGGCTGTTACACGTTCCGCCAAGAACCTCTCCTCCCCCATAATCGGCCACGAGTACAGCCGGCCCATTCCAAAGTTGGGCCGGTGTGCGAGGGTCGATTATATGCCCAAACGCGGTCACTGGCACGGGGACAAGGACGGACGGCGGGACGGCGTGATTCCGAGCCCTTGGGCGACCCTGGCGGCGGACTGGGCCGGAGTGTTCCCGGCTCTGATCAGACGGCGGACCTTGGCCGAGAAGTCGAGTACCTCACCCGTCGCCATTTCTTGGGAGACCGCGAAGCGGAGCAGGTCCTCCGCGGTCTGTCTTTCCACCTCTGCATCCATCAGGTCCTGAAGCGCAACAAGGAGGATCGGCAGATCCCCCGGCCTATCCCGTCCCAACAAGGCCAGGAGTTTGGAGTCGACTCCACCCCGGATGGCGAGGGCGGCTCGTTCAATGCCAATGGGCCCAACCTCCGGACCCACCACTTCCTTAGCAGCTCTTAGCTCGCCAACGAGCCCCTGGACTGCCGCCAGCACCACCGCCGGACTTTCACCCTTGGCAATACCTTCAAACGCCTTGTTGAGCAGAGGTTCCCGCGACAGGCCCTCTCGCTCAGCCTCTTCGAGTTGGCGTACGATCTCGCCAGCGAAGGCTTCCCCTAAGGCGTCCCTAAGCCGAACCTCGGGTTCCTGCGCCGCCATTCCGACCGCGAGCACTGTGGCGGCACCGATGGCAGCCACGATCCGCAGCACCCATAACTCGCCATAACGACCCCGGTTACGGCGCGAGCGAGCGAGCACCCCCCCCGCCTGTGATCGCGATAACCGCGTTACGGTTCCCAAACCCATCCTCGACGTATCGGTCCGCATACGGGTCGGTGATCCAGATCTCACCATCGATCAGGAACATATACTTGTGTACACCGGGAGATAGCCGCACCCGCCCAACCCATTCACCGTCCCCATCAGGATCAGAAAGTTCGATCTCCGGATGCCAGTCGTTGAAGTCACCCGCCGCATGAACTGAGGTGGCGTCCGGCGCCTCAAGGCGGAACTGCACGTAGTGGACTTCCTCGCCCACCAGAGTTGCGGCGGCTCCCGGAGGTTCGGTCATAACCTCCTGCCGGGGATAGAGAAAACCGAGACGGGGCAGCAAGAGCGATAGAACGACCACAACAGCACCTGCTCCTGCAAGACCGAACCAGGGACGAACATGCACAACCTGCGGATGCAGCCACCACCTCAGAGCCCTCGACACGGCCGGACGCCGCGCCTCCCGAACGGCCCGGATGATCCGGGCTTCCAAACCCAAGGGCGCTCCCTGCGGACCGGCATCCCGAACGTCCTTTAGGAGATGTCCCCACTTTCGAGCCTCGTCCCGTACTTCAGGGGGAAGCTCGTGCAGGTCGATTTCACCGTCGAGCCAGGCATTCAGCTTCTCGTTCATTTGTAACTCACTAGTAGTGCTCGTAACCGTTCTCGAGCCCGTAGGACCCGCATCTTTAGTGCCGATTCGGAAACCTGTAACAGCTCTTCCATTTCCTGATATGACAAACCCACTACGTGCTTCAGCACGAATGCCTCTTTCTGGGTGGCAGACAACTCATTCAACGCTCGTTGTATCTCTTCTCGCGCGTGAGCACGGTCGGCCCTTTCCTCTGGTAGGCCCCGTGTGGTTGGTACCGGACGCGCCGAGTCGAGCGATACCTCCCGCGAGGGTCGCTTGAGTTGATCCTTGCACAGATTAATCGTGATTCGAAACAGCCACCCACCAACGCGATCGGGATCCTTGCAGCGCGCCAGGGCATAGTAACCGTTGACGAACGTGCGTTGGACAACGTCCGCTGCGTCGTCCGGACGGCCCAGCATCCTTTCTGCATAACGGTAGAGCACATCGGTGTATCGATGTACCAGAGCCTCGACAGCCCCTTCGTCACCGTCAAGAACATCGCGCACCAACTTCCCGTCACTCGGCTCCTCCATTGAGGGTACACTAACCTCGGTTTTAAAAAGCCTCCTGTTCCACCTGTTAGACGGCAGGACCACGCTATCGGTCACAACATGTTTGTCCTGCACCCTGTGCATCGCTCTCTTTGAAGGTCTCAACTAGCTTTCCTGAAATGAGCTATCCCACACCAACCTTGTCCCCCATCGAAGACTTGGCCACCCCGGCCCTGCTCCTGGATATAGTAACACTCGACCGTAATCTACACGGCATGCAGAGACGCACTTCGGACCTCGGGGTGCGGCTGCGGCCTCACATCAAGACTCACAAATGTGTGGAGATCGCGAGGCGACAACGCGACCTTGGGGCCCACGGGATAACTGTTTCGACACTTGCAGAAGCGCGTGTTTTCGCTAACGCCGGGTTTCTGGACCTGCTGTGGGCATTTCCACTGATCATATCCCGAACCGAAGAGGCCCTCGACTTGGCCTCCAAAGTGGATCTGGGACTGACCATCGACTCCACTACGTCCCTCAATGCCCTGCTCCAAACCGGACCACAGCTGCGGATAGGGCAGACGCTTGGAGTGTGGATCGAGATTGACTGTGGCTATGGCCGGTGCGGAGTCCATTGGGAGGACGACGGAGTGGTGACCTTGGCCCAGCACATAGAGTCGTCGCGCCATCTGACTCTAAAGGGATGTCTCACTCACGCCGGTCATACATATGCCGCCCGCTCAAGGGATGAAGTTGCTCAAGTTGCGGCCGACGAAAGAGATCGCCTGGTGATGGTGGGCAGCAAGCTGAGGGATGCGGGGATCGACCCGGGCGCTCTGTCCCTCGGTTCCACGCCGGGGATGGCGCGAATCGACCACCTGGATGGCATAACCGAGGTCCGGCCAGGCAATTATGCGGTTTACGACTACACTCAGGTATCCCTCGGTACTTGTGGAGTGGAGGACTGCGCGGTGTCGGTCCTCGCTAGTGTCGTATCGAGTGGAGGGGGGACGCGTGCAACCGCTGATTGCGGCGCATTGGCCCTCTCAAAGGACACGGGGCCGGACTCCCCGCCTCACTACGGGTTAACGTTTGCGGGGTTGGAAGGATATGAACTCGGAGGCGACAGCGTGACCTCCGTTAGCCAGGAACACGGGCGGGTGAGTGGCAACCACAGAGTGGGTGACAAGCTCCGGATCCTCCCCAATCACAGTTGCCTGACGATCGCCCAGTTCGATCACATGTACGTCATTGCCGACGGGTGCGTGGTCGACCGGTGGGCCATCCACAGGACGCGAGGTTAATCAACCAGGACCCAGGTCAGGTGGAGGGTGCCCGGCCCGACGCTACCAGTTCAGCAAGGATGGAGACCGCGATTTGGCCTGGGCCCTTTGCGCCGATGTCGAGCCCCACTGGGCCGTGAATGCGGGCCAAATCATCGTCACCGAACCCCATTTCGCGTAGACTGGCGCGCCGCCGCTGTTGAGTCTTTCTGCCGCCAAGCAGTCCAACATAGCCAGCCGAAGAACGGAGCGCGACGGAAAGAGCCGGATCATCGAACTTCTCGTCGTGGGTAAGGATGACGACGCTCGTACGAGGATCGAGATCTAGGTCCGCCAGCGCTTCGTCAGGCCATCGGTCATCCAACTCGATCTCCGGGCCGAACCGCTCTGGACTCAAGAAAATGGGCCTGGGGTCTACCGCGACGACATCGAACCCGACCCTGGACGCAAGGTCGCACAATGCGGTGCCCAAGGGCGTCGCTCCGACTACCACCAAGCGGGGCCGCCGCGCGAATGGCTCCATGAAAACACGCGTCGCGCCGCCACTCCCGGGTAATTCCACCACGTGAACTCCCGTCTGACCGAGCAGTTCCCGCCCCTTGGAGCGCGCCGCTTCGTTCAGGGCGCCGTCCCCGAGGCTGCCGACCGCACCATCGACTTCCAACAAGAGATGGTCTGCCCCGGGCTCGGAGAGAGTGGTCACCAACATACCGGGGTCGCCCGAAGCCAACAGGGTCCAGAGTCGTGCCCAGACGGGGCCTTCATGGTCGAACACTTCGAGGCGAACGTCTATCTCGCCCCCGCAGGACAGACCCACGCCCAAGGCCATCTCATCGGTAATTCCGTAGGTGACGGTACAAGCCCTACCAGAGTCCAGGACACCGCACAATCGTTCGTACAGGTCTCCTTCAACGCACCCACTGGAGATGGAACCTGCGACCTCGCCCTTCCCCGACACCGCAAACCTGGCCCCCGGAGGGAGCGGCGCCGACCCCCGAACAGCCACCAGCGTCGCTATTGCTACTGGGTCTCTTCGTGCGGACCAGCGTTCCAGATCCTCACGTAGGTCGCGTAGATCCACCTAGCCCGCGACCATTATCCGGTTCGCAATCTCATCCTTGGCGCGCCTCGCGCACCGCGTCGGTGAGTGCCGGAAGAATGGTAAACACATCACCAACCACGCCGTAGTCCGCAACACTAAAGATCGGCGCCTCCGGATCGCGGTTGAGCGCGACAACGACCTTGGCCGTCCGCATGCCGGCAAGATGCTGGATCGCGCCACTGATTCCAGCGGCAAAGTAGAGATCGGGAGCCACCGTCTTTCCGGTTTGCCCGACCTGTTCAGCATGGGGACGCCACCCCGCGTCCACGACGGCTCGGCTCGCACCAAGAGCGGCTTCGTCACCCAGAGCGTCCACTAGCGCCTCCAGCAAGGGCCAGTTCTCCGGACCCTGCATACCCCGCCCTCCGGACACGACGATCCGCGCTTCGCTGACATCTATGCGCTCGCGATCGCCCTTCTCCACAGCGGTAACGTGCAGACGTTCCTCGAGATCGCTGACGTCCAGCTGCACGACGTCCTCGGCTATCGCCCGTTCCACTGGTGCAAATACGTTCGGGCGGATCGAAATCAGGGCGGGGACGGCGGAGAACTTCATTGTCGCGACCGCTTTCCCAGCGTAGACCGGTCTTTTGACCGTGACATGTCCCGCTTCGACCCAGCATGCCACCACATCGGTAGCCACGCTGACTCCTAACCGGGCCCCGACCCGGGGTGCCAGATCCCTGCCGTGCGAGGTCCCCGGGAATACCACGATGTTGTAATCACCCGCATCCATCGCCCGGGTTACTGCACCTGCCGCCACATCCACGGAGATAGGCGCCCCGTCTCCCGAAATGCCCACCAACACGCGCTCCGCCCCGTGCCGTGCCAACCTCCCGGCTTCCGACTCAGCCCCCGGCGAGCCGACCAACAGAGCGTGGACCTCACCCCCGGCGACACGTACCAACTCCCGTGCCAACCCAAGGGCCTCCAAGCTCGGCCGTGCGACACCTCCACCGCGGCAGTCCGCGTACACCAATACGTTGGCCATCAGAGCACCCCCGCTTCTTCGCGGAGCAACCGCACCAGCTCACTGACCGCTTCCGGCCCTTGTCCAACCACCCGCCCCGCCACAGGAGCAGGCGGCTCCTCAAGCTCCACGAGATTCAAACCGGGAGTCCCTAACGTCACTTCCTTGATCTCCAGGGGTTTACGTTTGGCCGCCATGATCCCCTTGAGACTCGCATAGCGAGGTTGGTTGAGGCCCTTCTGCGCCGAAATCACGGCTGGGAGCTCGAACCGAACCACTTCGTGACCACCCTCCACCTCCCTGCGTGCCACACCCTGCCCACCCTCGATCTCCAAACTCACAACCACCGAGGCGCACGGCAGTCCGAGCAGCTCGGCCACCATCTGTGGGACCTGACTGTGGTCGTCGTCGATTGCCTGCTTGCCGAAGCACACCAAGTCGAAGTCGTGGTTTCGAATTTCGCCGGCCAAAGCCTGGGCAACCACCAAAGGATCGTGCGAACCCTCGCTCCGGAGAAGCACCCCCGCATCGGCCCCGATCGCAAGGCTCTGTCGGATCGACTCGGTGTTCGCGTCCGGACCTAGGGATATGACCGTTACGTGGCCCCCTCCCGCACCCTCCTTCTGTCGGAGGGCTTCCTCCAGTGCGAATTCATCGTAAGGGTTGATGACGTATTTGACGCCACCCGGATCAATGCTTCTCCCCTCGGAGGCTATACGAATGCGCGTCGCAGAATCGGGGACGCGTTTTACACAAACTAGGATATTCATGGAATCTCAGATGCCCTGAAGTGGGCGGGTGATAACGAATGAAGAATCACGCGAGATGATGCTGCGCGTGCGGGGCGAGGCGGTCCTCACGCCCCTTGGTGTGCTGTCATCTCATCGTGCGAAAGTGAACAGATCCGATAGATCACCAAATCGATGAGATCGTCCGTAATGGTACGCTGAAACGCCAGACGTTCCCTTTCGTCCCCTAAACCACCGCCGCCTTCGCGCAACGAAATCACCCGAGCGGCAAGCCATTCCACGAAATCGTGGGCCACGTCCCGCCGTTCCCGGTCCCGATCGGGCTCCCCATTCTGGGCTCTCGGCAATAAGGCGTTGATGAAGGCGAGCAATCCGGGAAAGATCATCTCGGTAAGGCCCTCATCTCCAAACCTCTCCTCCTCCACGAGCTCCTCCCAACCGAGCTCGTTCCAGTAGAGTTCGCAGGCTTGCTGAAAGAGGTGCTCCCGAGTGTCGTCGGAAGCCGGCCTGATGATGAGGTCGCCGGGGTCCAGACGCCGCTGGACAAACTTCCCTAATCCCCTGACCCTCTCGCTCACCAAAGTGCGTGCGGCCAGAGCCAAGCCGCCCGTGGGCATGCTCGTCTTTTTCAGAGTTGGTTCAAAATCGGTGTTCACGCGCCCGAAAATGTCGCCAAGTGCCCCTTCAAACAAGACTGCCTATGTTGCATCGCCGAACCGCTCCGGAACCGGCGGTCCTGCGGGGGTGTGCCCGCTGCGGGGTTCAACGAACGAGCTTCAAGACGTGTTCTTCTGATTACCATGGCAACTTCATTGGCGGAAGACACTCGTTGGGTTGCGGGAGCCAGGGGGAGAGGTGTGACCAAAAGCACCCCAAGTAGTGCTTCAGAAACCCAGAATCAGGATTCACTGGACGAACCGACGCTGGTCGCGGCGGTCCAGAACGGTGATACACTGGCTCTGACCCCTTTGTTCTCCCGCTATGTGGATCCCGCATACGCCATAGCACTGTCGATTCTGCGTAATGAGCAGGATGCAGAGGACGCCGTCCAGGCTGCGTTTACGAGGGCGTTAGATCGCATTCAGCAATTGCGGCCGGGCAGTCGTTTTGGCCCGTGGTTCTATCGGGTGCTGCGGAGTACGTGCCTGAATCTGCGGCGTAGGGAGCTGCTTCGATCCCACTCCGAGTTGGCGGACGTCGCAGGATCGGGAGACGACCCGCACAGGACCTTGGAACGGACTCGGGCGCGGGATCAAGTCATGAAGGCCTTGGCGCACTTGCCGGAACGTCAGCGGACGGCAGTGATGATGTACGACTTGGAAGGATACGATCACGCAGAAATAGCGCGTATACTCGGCATCGCCGTGGGTACTTCTCGCGCCAATCTGCATCATGGAAGACAGGCCTTGCGCCAGATACTGCTCGAACAGCAGGGAGCCTAGGCGATGAGGCAAGGAAAAGTGGAACCACGATGAGCATGCAGAATCGAAACGGGCCTGAGTACGGAAGCCCTCCACCTTGGCCGGACTATCTGGAACCGCTGCGGCCGGACGAGGTAACGCGAGCTCGGTTGAGAAGGCGTCTTATGTCCGCGGCGGAATCAATCCTCCAACGGCGATCGCAGTCATGGGCCGACGTCACGGCCAGCTGGGCTCACGCCATCATACCATTGGCAGCCGGTGTCTTCCTGGTGGCCGGCGGATTGGCCTATCTCATATCCAGCAACGACGCGGCTGCGCCCGGAATGGCTGTCGAAATCCCTGTCGAAACCTCTGTGGAACCAGCCGGACTCGCGCACGAGCTGGCACCGGACGCGGAAACCCCGCCAGCACTTCTCATCGGCAATCTGGAGCTCGACCGCAACGCCGTTCTGGCGGCTGCGATGATCCAGCCCTGAACATCTGAAACGAGGTACGGGGGTATTGCGTATGGACGGGTCAAAGTATCGAGCATTGGGTCTCCTGGGTGTGGTGTTCGTCGCAGGTGCAGGTGTTGGTTTCACTGCGGAGCGGCTCGATCTACTGTTCGCGGATGGACGCGAGCCGGAGGAGCGAACCGAGTCCGATGACAGGCGGCGAGGGAGCGGTGAACGTGGCAACCTCACGACCATCGAACGATTTGCCGACGACCTTGGACTGACGACGGAACAACGAAGCGAGGTCGAGAGTATTCTCGACCACTACCGGGAAGACCTGAGGACTTTGCGAGCATCTGTGCGGCCACAGTATTCAGCGCTTCTTGACTCGGTTCGGGTGCGGATCGAGTCAGTACTGACGGACGAACAGACCGACGACTACAGAGGGCTGCTTGAACAGCGTTATGGGGGACGCCGCGGGGATGAAGACGAGGGAGACCGCGACCGCGACGACTGACGACGGCAGCCATTCAACAATTCTCGACCCAGCTCTGGGTCGAAGAGGATATAGATGAAGATGAGAGATAGGTTTGCGGCTTGGGGCCGGCGTACGTTCGGTTCTGCTTGGAGGGGTTCCGCATTTGTTATGGCCGGCCTTGCCGGGCCCGCCATGTTGGCGATGGAGGCGGAAGACCTTCGCGGTCAACTAGTGGAAACTCCGGTGATAGCGGTACCGGGAGCACGTCCGATAACGCTGGACGAGGCCGTCGAGATCGCACTGAGAAGGAACCCCACTCTACTCCAAGCGTTCACCTCCATCGAGATAGCGGAGCACAATCGCTTAAGCGCTTACGGGGCATTCCTCCCCAGCGTAAACATGTCCTTCGGTTACAGCAACTCATCGACCGGCCGGCTCGACGCGTTGGGCCAGGGAATCGTCTCCACCAGCTATTCCACGCAGCTCTCCGCCTCCTACAACCTCTTCGATGGATGGCGTCGTTTCACCGACCTGGCAGGAGCCCGCCTAGGCGTCATCGAACAGAACGCTCGTTATCGAGAGGCCGAATTCGCCACCATCCGGGCGGTGAAGCAGGCATACTCCGCAACGATCGCAGCGCGTGAGTTGGTCGGGGTGGAGGAGCGTCGTCTCGCCCGGCAACAAGCGCAGCTCGAGTTCGTCCAACAGCAGCTGGAGCTGGGACGCGCAACCCGCTCGGACGAACTCCGCTCCCAAGTCGACGTCAACAACGCACAGCGAGCCCTTTTGATAGCTCAGAACGACGTGCGCACCACCACCTTCCGGCTGACTGAAGTGGTGGGTTCGGAATCCATGGTGGCTCCCGTACCGGAGGCTGCACTGGCCGTTGACCCTCTGCAGCTGACGCGCGACGAACTCTTTGCCTTGGCCGAGGTCGCTCCTGCCGTCGTTACAGCAACAGCGTCGGTGGATGCGGCGGAATCTGCCCTTTCGAGCGCGCGATCAAGCTACCTTCCCTCGATCAACATTTCAGGAGGTTGGGGGTGGGTAAATCAGGAGTTCCCCCCGGCCAACAGGTCGTGGTCACTGTCAGTGAGCGGATCCTACCCGATCTTCAATGGCTTCCAACGCGAGACCCAGGTCTTCAGGGCTCGGGCCTCGGCAGACCAGGCGCGCCAAGCGCAGCGGGCTGCGGAGCTCAACCTCAGCTCCGAGTTGGACGCCGCATACGCCACTGCCTTGTCGGCCTTGGCGGGGATCGACCTCGCAGAGCAGAACGTGGAACTGAGTACCGAGAGCCTTCGCGTAGTCCAGGAACGGTATGAACTTGGATTGGCTACGATTCTTGAACTTCAGGACGCTCAGATCACACTGACCCAGGCAGAGGTGGACCTGGTCAACGGAAGGTTCAGTTACGACGTGGCGATCGCCTCCATCGAAGCGCTCTTGGGTCGGAGCATCTCCGGCTTGTAGCGACTCCCGACTTCAACGCCGCCGCCTCTCGGCGTGTTTCCTGCCCAAGGGGGTAAACCCCGTTCAGCAAGGCACTTTTCGGCGGTACAAGAGGTCAACATGCGATACCACATAAATGCTCCCGAGACGCTTACGCGGCGGCCCCCGGCTGGGCGCTGGGCGCCGGCTAGTGGGCTCCTTATTTCCTTGGCGGCAATGGGATGCGCAACAGGTGAAGCAGACGAAGTGGATCAGGTCTTGCAGACCCTGGAGGTCGGTCGGCACAACATCATGTCCAGCGTCGAAGCCACCGGGACCATCGAACCCATCCGCATCATCGAGGTCAAGTCACAAGCCGGTGGAGAAGTACTGGAGTTGCCTGTGGAACTCGGCGATAACGTCGACCAAGGCACTCTTCTTGTTCGCATTGACCCTCGGGACGTCAACAACGCCTTTCAACAAGCTCAGGCGGATCTGGATGTCGCCAGAGCGTCGCACGAGGTCGCCCAACGCCAGCTCGAACGCGTGGAGGCGCTGCACGAATCGGACATCGTTACGGCCGAGGAGTTGGAGAGCCAAATCCTGGCGGCGGCTAACGCGAGGGCGTCTCTGGTAAGGGCCGAGACCAACCTCGAGCTCGCCGAGGACAAGCTGGACGACGTAACCCTGCGTGCTCCCATTACCGGCACCATTGTCGAGCGCACTCTGGAGGAAGGACAGGTCGTCACCGGCACCCGTGACCTGACGGGGGGCACGGTTTTGATGCGCATGGCAGACCTCACGGAGGTCCAGGTCCGTACCTTGGTCGACGAAACCGACATCGGAAAGCTGGGCGCTGGATTGCCGGCCGAAATAACGGTGGAGGCCTATCCGCAGAGGACCTTCCGCGGGAGCGTGTTGAAGATCGAACCCCAAGCTGTGGTGCAGCAGAACGTAACGATGTTTGCGGTTTTGACACGGATTGCCAACGAGGAGGATCTCCTCCGTCCCGGCATGAACGCGGACGTCAATATCGTCATCGGGCAAGAAAGTGAGGTGCTCGCGGTCGCCAATAGCGGAATCAAGACCCAACAGGAGGCTGCCCAGATTGCTGGGGCAATCGGGGTTGAGGCCGACCTTAACGGCGCCCTTCGAGAGTTCATGGCTCAGGGAGGGGGCGGCGGCCAAGAGACCGAGAACACGCCGACCCAGGTCCCTGAAGAGACGATGATCGCGGGACGGTCCCTGTCAGATGTGCAGAGCATGTCACAACAGGAACGTATGAGTTTCTTCCAAAACCTATCCGACGAGGACCGCAGCGCGCTGCGGCGTCAGTTCGCAGGAGGCGGGTCCCGGCCGGGCGGTGGGGGCCCATCCGGCGGTCAAGGGGGCGCGCCTGCGGCTGCGCCCGGAACACCGCGCCCTGCCTTCGTGTTCTTCGAGCACGCATCCGGGGAACTCGACGTGAAACCGGTCATGATAGGGTTAAGTGACTTTGACCACACGCAGATCGTGCGTGGAGCCGTGGAGGGAGAAACGATCGTGGCGATTCCCTTCTCTCTCGTTCAGCAGAATGAGTTCCTCGAACGGATCAGGTCCCGTACGGCTCTTCCTGGCATCGGCGGGAGGTAATCGAGAGTGGTCTTCATCGAGATTCTGCGGGTGGCCTTAGACGCCATTCGCGCAAACAAGCTCCGGTCGGCGCTGACCATGCTGGGCATCGTGATCGGTGTCGGCGCGGTCATCACGATGGTGGCGCTCGGCGAGGGAGCCCAACGTCAGGTGGAAGAGCGCATTGCGTCGCTCGGCACCAACGTGCTCACGGTTCGGGCGGGTCAGGGAATGTTCAGGGGAGTGCGAGGGGGATCTTCTGCCAGATTGACGGTGGACGACGTTGAGGCAGTTCAAGCCGGAGCCACGGCAGCGCTCTCGATCGCACCCGAAATGCAGGGCCAGCTGCAGGTCCAGGCCGGACGCTCCAACGCCAACGTTCGTATTCTCGGGACGACCGCCAACTGGGCTGAGGTAGAGAACATCGACGTTATTCTGGGTCGCTTCTTCACCGATTCGGAGAACCAAGGACGTAGGCGGGTGGCCGTGCTCGGGGGTGCAGTACCCGCACTCCTTGATTCCGACCCCGTGGAGCTGGTCGGCAGTACGATCTCGATCCGGAACATTTCCTTTGAGGTCGTGGGGGTCCTGGAGGAAGAAGGCGGATCCGGATGGTTCAATCAGGATGAGCAAATACTCATCCCGCTTCAGACCGCGCAGTTCCGCGTACTCGGCACAGACCGCGTCAACCAGTTCAAAGTCGTGGTCGAAAGTTCCGCATCAATGCCCGTCGCGATGGTACAAATCGAAGAGATTCTTCGCCGCGAACATAGGCTGCCTCTGGGACGCCCGAACGACTTCAACATCTCCGACAGTGCACAGTTTCTCCAGACTCAGCAGGAGACCACGGAAACCTTCACGGCACTCCTGGCAGGTATCGCCGCGGTGAGCCTCTTGGTGGGTGGAATCGGCATCATGAACATCATGCTCGTATCGGTCACCGAGAGGACCCGAGAAATCGGAGTGCGTAAAGCGCTCGGAGCCACCCGCAAGGCCGTGCTGCTCCAGTTCCTCTTGGAGGCAACGGTGCTGTGTCTGGCAGGTGGAATCCTCGGCATCGCTGCGGCATACGGCGCTGCTCAGTTCCTGGGTCGCACAGCCAACTGGACGATGACGATCGCTCCTGAGGCAGTGGTGATGGCCGTCGTATTCGCGGCTGGGATCGGGCTCTTCTTTGGAATCTGGCCCGCAAGACGCGCGGCCCGATTGGATCCCATCGAATGCCTCCGGTATGAGTAGGGAGAATGCTCTGAAGATGCCGACCACCCTGACAAACCTCTCCAACAAAAGCCGTATCTGGGTATACGGAGCTGACCGCGACCTCACCGAATCGGAGACCCACCTGGTTGTCCGGTCTATGGAATCGTTCGTGGACTCGTGGACCGCCCACGGGGCCGGCCTCGAAGCTGGGACGGCCGTACTCGAAGACCGTTTCGTAGTGGTTGCTGTAGACGAGACTCAAGCAGCCGCATCCGGGTGCTCTATCGACGCCATGGTCAAGGCCCTTACCCAGATCGGCACGATGATCGGGTGCTCTTTCCTGAACGGCACCCTTGTGTACCATCGCAACCGGGATGGTGCCATCCAGGATTGCACCAGAGGCCAGTTTCGCAGGCTCTGCAAGGCGGGGATGGTCCTGGGGTCAACACCCGTTTTCGATCTGACGATCTCGACGCTCGAAGCGTTGCGGGCTGGGGAACTCGAGAAGCCGGCCGACCAATCGTGGCACGGCAGCTTCCTCCCGGCGGGGGCCGTCCCGGCTACTTGAAGATTGCCAGGTCCGTGGAGTGTCCCGGATTCACGCGGGCGCTCGGATCAATGTGATGGACCGCGTTGTTTACTGCGATCGCAATCTCCCCGAATCCGGTCGCGATAAGCTCTAGTTTCCCGTCAAAAGCCGTGATGTCCCCAGCGGCATAGACGCCCGGGACGTTCGTCTGCATCCGGGAGTCCACCTTGATAGAACGCTTCTCCAGATCCAGCCCCCACGTCGCGATGGGGCCAATGTTGGGGACGAACCCGATTAGGGCCAGAATCTGGTCCACCTCATGGTAAGACGATTGCTTTGTCTTGATGTGTTCCAGGGTCGCGCCTTCCACGGAATTCGTGCCGTGGATCTCGGTAACCTTGTAGAAGGGGCGGAAGTCGATTTCTCCCCGGTCGGCAGCCCCCATGACCAGATCAACAGTATGCGCATGAGCACGGTATTTGTCGGACCTATGAATGTGAGTGAGGGTGCTTGCCTCCTCCCTAAGGGCCCAACTCCAATCAAAGGCTGAATCGCCGCCGCCAACTAGCAACACTCTCTGATCTCGGTACGATTTCGGGTCGGCCACGTGGGTTGAGAGCCCCTTCCCCAGCAACTCGCCCCAACCCGGGACCCTCAAGGTGCGGCTCTTGAACGCACCCTTCCCACCGGCAATGATCACAGTCTTCGTGGGTCGCACACCGTTGTCAGTCCCGAGGTCGAACCCTTCTTCGCATGGGTTCAACTCGAGCACGCTTTCCCCCAGACATACCTCGGCACCAAACTGGAGGCCTTGGGTCACCAGGTCTCGCGCCAAGTCCTTAGCCAGGATCTTTGGGAAACCTGCGACGTCATAGATGTATTTCTCCGGATAAAGTGCGGTTAGCTGTCCACCAAGATCCGGAAGCACGTCGATGACCCTCGCCGATGCGCCTCGCATGCCAGCATAGAACAGGCCGAAAAGTCCTGTCGGACCCCCACCAATGATCGTTATGTCGACACGATCGCGACTTGGTGGTGTAGTCGGGTTCTGGCTCAAGCGAAACTCCTTTCGTGTGATTCGCGGACGGCACGCTCTCCATAGTCCACGATGGCTACGACCGAGCTCAGGCCCGTCATCAATACCAGGAAAGGTGTAAACGAGGAGGCGAGGATCAAAGACAGCAAAGTGAAGAACTGGAGGGCCGTGGCCACCTTCCCGGCGACCCGGGCCGAATACGGGATCTCCACAGAGGCGAGGCGTCCAGTAAGGTAACTCCCCGCTGTGAAAACATCCCGCATCGTGAGGATAAGCAAGGAGGCCAGATCAAGATGGCCGGACACCATGAACCCGGAGAGGGCCAGAAGGACGAAGAGTTTATCGCACAGAGGGTCCAGCAACTCGCCGATCTGTGACTGAGTGTGGCTCGCTCGTGCCACGAGCCCGTCCAAGACGTCCGTCGCTCCTGCTGTCACCAACAAGGTGGCCATGGCCACCTGCCCGTCGACGAATACGAATGCCAGCCCCAGCGGAATTCTTCCGAGCGACATGAGGTTCGAGACGGTGAGAAAACCTGGATCTTGGGTTAGTCCGCGGTTGGGCATCCGGCGGGGTACTCCTCGGTTCGGGGTGTCTGGGACAGGCTGTCTGCAAGAGTCTTGAAATACCCTGCTCCGAACACCTGCCCCAGAAGTCAGGCCTCTTGCCTACACCGCGACAAACTCCTGGCTCTCTGCCTCAGGCGCAGCCGCATTGTTCGGGCGTGGGTCCAACATGGTAAAGCTTTCGACGACGACGTCAACGGTCGGCATCTTTACCCCATCCCGTTCGTACGAACCGTATTCCAGGTGGCCCTCAATGTACAGCCGCGACCCCCTCCGGACGTAGTCCCGGGCCGTTTCCGCCTGGTTGCGCCAAAAGGTTAGACGATGCCAATCGGTGTGCCTCTTGAGCTCGTCATGCTGACGGTACACGCGATTCGGCGTCTCTCGGTATTCGGGGTCACTCCCGACATTCCCAATCAGAATGACGCGATTCACTGTCTTCGACATAGTACTTCCTTTCATTAGTATCAGTGGTTACAAAAGCCTTCAGGGTCTCGGGCCCGAACGGCACAGCCCATTATCGGAGACCGGGCACTGAAACCGCGCCTGACAACGCCGGATCGTTCAACTGGGGGGATCACCGTGGAAGAAACTGCCGGAGAGCGTAGCTCTCATACGGAGCTCCGTCGCTGCACCTGGCCGGGGTCAGATCCTGAGATGGTGCAGTACCACGATCACGAATGGGGCGTCCCCGTCGACGAGGATCGAACTCACTTTGAGTTCCTGGTACTGGACGGCTTTCAGGCAGGTCTGTCATGGAGAACGATTCTGCACAGAAGGAGGGCGTTCCGAAGTGCGTTTCAGGAGTTCGACCCCGGCGCCGTGGCTGAGTTTTCCGAGGCTGATGTCGACCGTCTGCTAGCGGACTCCGGGATAATCCGTCACCGGGGGAAGATCGAAGCGGCCGTCAACAACGCCCGGTGCTTTCTCGAGATAGCCGCGACCTATGGGAGTTTTGATGCTTACATCTGGGGGTTCACAGACGGGCGGACGATCACGAACCGATGGACGACACACGAAGACGTGCCGGCCCTCACCAACCATTCGACTTTGATGGCGAAGGACCTCCGGCAGCACGGCTTCCGGTTTGTGGGTCCCACCATCTGTTACGCCTACATGCAGGGCGCTGGGTTGGTCAACGACCACCTGACCACATGTTTTCGACACGGGGAGGTCGCGCGACTAGCCCGCCGATAGGCCGGGAGTGAGCCCACCGGCGGCCTAGGGTTCCACGGCCTCTTGGGGAAGATTCCCGTACACTACGAACTTCACTATATCGCCCGTAGGGTCTGACGGCGCTCTAACGCCGACGGTGATGTACTCGACGACGCGACCCCGATCCTCCAGCGAAACCGAAAAATCCACCGACCCATCCGCCGACGTGATCCGAGTTCTGATCCAGCGAGCAACCCGCGACAAGGCGGAGGTGTCCGGATTACTGCAAAGGGTAATGGCGGACCTACGTTTACCAGGCCGCCGCAGTGAGATCTTGAGGGACCGAAACCAGTCGGGTTGGTAGCTCACGTGCCATAGGTTCCCCAGCTGGTCGAGACCCTTGCTTCGTCGGTTGTGCCGAGCCATCCCACCTCCTCGCTTGACCATGACGAGAACGGGCATTATGGTCGCAATGCCCCCCCCGTTGAATCTACTCTCCCCAGGAGTACCGGACCCACTCTCCGGTCCTCCCGACCACCTTCCAAGCCCAATCGAAGAACCCCGGGACGAACCCCCGGCGGAGAATCGATAGGCCCTCAAACAATCCCGCCCCAGAAGCAAGATCTCACCCCAAGACCATGCAACGAACGCAAGATAAAGAGAACATCGCTCGAGGAGATGGAGTGATCGAAATCCTTCCCGAGGGCTACGGTTTCCTCCGCACGCCCGCGAGCAACTACCTATACGGACCTAACGACATCTACGTCTCGCCATCTCAGATCAAACGCTTCGACCTCCGCACAGGCGACCTCGTTCAGGGGCGGGTCCGGCCACCCAAGTCAGGCGAAAAATACGTCGCACTTCTCAAGGTGGAAGCTATCAACGAGCAGGACCCCGAGAAGGCGCGAAGCCGGACGATCTTCGAACATCTCAAACCCCGGTATCCGGAGGAGAAACTCGTCCTCGAGCACCGAAACGGAGACATCTCCACCCGGATCCTCGACCTCATCACCCCCATCGGGAAGGGTCAGAGGGCCCTCATCGTATCGCCGCCGAAGGCCGGGAAGACGATCCTGCTTCAGAAGATTGCGAATTCAATTGTCTCCAACCATTCCGATGTGAGAGTGTTCGTCTTGCTAATCGACGAACGGCCCGAAGAAGTCACCGACATGAAGGAAAACGTGCCGGCCGAGATCGTGTCATCCACCTTCGACGAATCGGCAGACCGCCACACGCAGGTCGCCGAGATGGTCATCGAGAAGGCCAAACGGCTGGTGGAGTACGGGCACGACGTAGTCATCCTGCTGGACTCGATCACGCGTCTGGCGCGCGCCTACAACACAGTGGAACCACACTCTGGACGGATCCTTTCAGGTGGCGTCGACGCGAACACGCTACATAAGCCAAAACGCTTTTTCGGAGCTGCGCGCAATATCGTAGGGGGTGGCAGCCTCACCATCATTGCAACAGCATTGATTGAGACTGGAAGTCGCATGGATGAGGTGATATTCGAGGAGTTCAAGGGGACGGGAAACAGTGAGGTGTTGCTCGACCGCAGCATCGCGGACAAGAGGATCTATCCGGCAATCAATCTGAATCGGTCCAGCACGCGCAAGGAGGAGTTGCTCCTCACCGAAACTGAACTCAACCGAACGTATCTGCTGCGAAACTTCCTGTCGGACATGCAGCCGTACGAAGCAATTCGATTCATGATCGCCAGGTTACAGCGGTCCGTTACGAATAGTGAATTCCTCACCTCCATGGCCGCGGGGGACTGACGGGGATCAATCCAAGGAGGGCCGATGCCGATATACGAGTATTCCTGCGGTGTTTGTTCGGAGCATTTTGAACTGCTTGTCCTCAAGGGCGGCCCGGACCCCTGCCCCGCGTGCGGCTCCACCGATCTCGAGCGACTGCTTTCTATGCCCCGCGTGCATTCGGCGTCCCGCAAGGAGCGCTCGCTCGCGGCCGCCAAGAGGCGAGACAAAAAGCTGGGGAGCGAACGGGTCCGGGCTCAGAGGGAATACGAGCTGGCTCACGACGACTGAGCATGGGTGACTTGGAGAACGCCGGAGCCGAGCTCTGGAGATCTCACGGGTTGGAGGATATGCGTCCGCACTACCGCGAGATGCTGCGACGATTAAGGGATACAGATAGAAGGAGCTTCGACGGGGTGGTGGCGGAATGGGAGTCACGGGTGAAAGGCAAGGAGACGCCGGAATCGTTGGAAGCTTGGATCAGTTGGGCGGCGGCTCTGGCGCAACAGATCGAGGCAGGAGATCTGAAGTGTATCTCTGCTTCGGGCCTTGCCGAGACGGCTCCCGACCCAGCACCGGTGGGTCCCATGCTACTTCACCTTCCGGAAAACACCACGCGTAAGGGGCTGGTGATCGCCTTCCCGAGTGAAGCATCTCCGGCACAACGGGTGACGGCGGAACTCCTCTGCTGAAGGGAGGACCGATGACCTTGGAGACGACGCAGCGCGAGTCTATTCGCACTCGGCCGATCGAGCAGGAGATGCGGGACTCTTTCATCGACTACTCGATGAGCGTCATCGTTCGCCGGGCCCTCCCAGATGCCAGGGATGGCCTGAAACCGGTGCACCGGCGAATCCTCTACTCGATGTTCGAGGAAGGTCTACAACCGAACCGGTCCTACCAAAAAAGCGCTACGGTGGTCGGAAACGTGCTCGGACGGTACCACCCTCACGGGGATGGCGCCGTGTACGACGCGACTGTTCGCATGGTCCAACCGTTTTCGCTCAGGTACCCCCTTGTCGACGGCCAGGGGAACTTCGGCTCGATCGATGGGGATTCAGCGGCTGCGTATCGGTATACCGAGGTTAGGCTGACCAATCTCTCCGCCGAACTCTTGGACGGGATCCAGCGGGACACCGTGGATATGCATCCCAACTTCGACGGACGCCTCGAGGAGCCGGAGGTACTTCCGTGTCGCCTGCCGCACCTCCTACTGAACGGTTCCGACGGGATTGCCGTCGGCATGGCAACCAAGATTCCACCCCACAACGTCGGCGAGCTGCTTGCCACCGCCGCTCATTTGGTAGGCGACCCAGAGTGTTCCAACGATGATCTGATGGCTCATCTCCCCGGACCTGACTTTCCGACCAGGGGACTGATCCTGGGTACCAAGGGCATCAAATCGGCCTACCGCACGGGGCGAGGGCGGATAGACATGCGGGCTCGCATGCACCTTGAGGAAGGGAGATTCGGCAAGAAGCTATTGGTGGTGACCGAACTTCCCTACCAGGTAAACAAGACTCGGGTCATCGAACAGATCGCCAGGCTGGTGCGCCAGGGCCGGACCTCCAACATCTCGGATCTGAGGGACGAATCGGACAGGGACGGGATTCGACTCGTCATCGAAGTCAAGCGTGACGCAAACTTGGAGAAGCTGGTCGCGCTCTTATTCAGAAGGACGCAGCTCAAGCACACCTTCGGCATCATTATGCTCGCCCTTGTGGACGGACGACCGCGGGAACTCGACCTGCGAGGAGCGCTGTCCGTATGGGTGGGGCACCGTTTGGAGGTTGTGCGGCGGGCGTCGGTGTGGCGCCTCGCCAAGGCGCAGGATCGGGCACACATAGTCGAAGGTCTGCTGATCGCCCTCGATCACCTCGACCTTGCCATTCGAATCATTCGGGACTCCAAGACACCACGGGACGCCAGGAACACCCTGTGTTCCGAGCTCTCGCTCACACAGCGCCAGGGCGACGCCGTGCTGGCCATGAGACTGGCTCAGTTGACCGGCATGGAGCGCGAGGATCTCGCGAGCGAGCTGGAGAAACTGCGGGTGGAGATTGCACGCCTTGTACGGCTCGCGGAGGAGGAATTGGCGAGGCGCGAAGCCCTGCTGGAAGAGATCGACGAACTGTCGGAGGAGTTTGGCGACGGCCGCCGCACCGAGATTCTGCAGGACGGAGCCAGCCTTGAGCTGCCGACCGAAGGACAGGGCGGCACTCGGCATGTTCTCATTAGCCACGGGGGTTATGTCAAAGCACAGCGGGCCGGCACGAGTAGCGCTTTGGCCGGAGCTCGTGCGTTCTCCGCCCGAGCCAATGATTTCGCTGAACACGCGTTCTTGTGCGGCGCCCCCGACAGCTTGTTCGTAATGACTGCACTGGGGAACGCATACGTGCTACCGGTAGCCGATCTCCCCCATGGTACGCAGAGCTCCCGCGGCCGGTCTCTCGGCGAAATGATACCCTTGGCTCTCGGGGACGAGATAGTCTCGTTGGCCCCCGTCCGGAAATTCTCTCCGAAGCGGTCCCTGATCGTGGTAACGCGCCGGGGACAGGTGAAACGGACCTCCCTGGATCAATATTCGAATGCACGGACCAACGGGATCATCGGTGTCGGGTTGTCCAAGGGAGATGAAGTCGTGAACGCATTTCTCGACGGCGGCACCTCCGACCTCGTTGTCCTCACCAAATTCGGGCAGTGCATTCGGTTTGCAGCGAATCAAATCCGTGCGACGGGGCGAGCGACCAGGGGCGTCAGGGGGATAGACCTGGCAGAGAACGACGTGGTACAATCGGCACTGATGCCACACTCGGATTCCGAGATTCTGGTAGCCACGTCCAGTGGGTTCGGAAAACGTGTACCGTTCACCGAGCTCAAGCTGCAGAATAGGGCTGGCAAGGGTGTGATTATCGCCCCGCAGAGAGGACGGGCTGGCAGACTCGTGGGGGGTCTCGCGGTGCTCCAGGATGTGGCGGTCGCGTTGGAGCTTTCCGACGGCACCATGGAAGTGATCCCTTCGTCATCCTTTCCCATCGCCGAGCGTGCCGCACCAGGCGTCCCTATGCTGCAGATCGCGGGAGGGGCGGCTGTTGAAGCAGTGCATACTTCCCTCGTAAGGCCGCGACGACGAAGGGCGTCGGACAGCTTCATTCAAGGGTCCGACGGAGAATCCGACTCGTCACCCGCCGCGGGTACCGACCAGCTTGACTTCCTCGGCTGATGTTCGATTGGAAGACATCCGCGGTTCCCCACCCTAGTCTCAGGTCTTACTGTACCATGCGCTACTTGGGGTTAGGGGTGGTTGGCTCATCCGTCGTCCGACTCATACTCACAAAGACATGGAAGTCTCCCGCATGACTCGTTCGATTTATCAGATCTCCCGTCTCGCTGCTGCCATTCTCATTTTTTGCTCATTCGTGTCCTGCAGCCAGGGCGAAGGGGCGGCGTGCGTCGCCAGTCCTGGAGACTCGGCAGCTGTCTACGCCTGCGCGCTGGAATCAAGTCTGGGGGGCCGTAGTAGTTGGGACGGGATGCGGTACGTCTCATTTCGCTGGATCGTCGAACGAGACGGAGAGGTCTTGGCCGACAGGGAGCACTCCTGGGATCGTTACGAGGGAACGTATCGCATCGCCTTCGAGCGCGAGGGTGTCAGCAACCTCTCGATCTTCAATGTCCAGGAGCTCCGGGAAGTGGAGGGTTTGGGATCGGTACCCAGCGGGCGCGCGTGGAGAGGCGGGGCAGAACTTGAGGGGAGTGCGGTGGATTCTACCCTACGCACCGGTTACGCGACGTTCATCAACGACACCTACTGGGCCCTGATGCCTTGGAAGTGGCAAGACCCGGGAGTTCACTTGGAGTATGAGGGAACTCGAACGCTCGCAGACGGGGCGGATTATCCGGCCATACGCCTTTCCTTCGACGAGGGTTTGGGCGTGACGGAGGATGTCTACTGGGGTTACATCGATCCCGGCACAGGCCTCCTCGCGGCTTGGCAGTACCACTTGGACGGCAATGATGCCCCGGGCGACGTCATTTGGTGGTCGGACTGGGAGGAAATCGGCGGTATTCAGTTTGCCACTACGCGTCGGAGAGACAGCGGCGAGAGATTCATCTACTTCGAAGATGTCGTCTTCAGTGAGACCGTACCGGCAGGGCGATTCGATCCACCTCTACCTTAACCTCCACGAAAACCGACGCGGATGATAGCTGACGAAGCCGCCCGCTACCGGGAAGGCATCTACGAACCGCTCGACGAGTCGACCCTTGAGGACGCCCCCGAAACGCCCGACTTTCCAATTCGTGGGCATGGGCCGGCTTTCAAGTTCGTCCCGGAAATGTCACCGGCACCCCGGCTTAGGAGTATCGTCGGGCCATCCGTAATCGCGCTCGGTATGGGCTTGGGGAGTGGCGAATTCCTCCTTTGGCCCAATCTGGTTGCGGTCAACGGTTTTTCCATTTGGTGGTTGTTCTGGATCGGCGTGGTCACCCAATTCGTGGTCATCGCGGAAATCGAGCGGTGGACGATCGCGACCGGCGAATCGACATTCGCCGGAATGGCTCGCCTCGATCGGTACGGGTTCTGGCCATGGCTCTTCCTCATCGCGACGTTGGCGAGTTTCTTCTGGCCAGGCTGGGCTTCGCAGTCCGCGGAATTTGTCGCCGAAATTGTGGTGCTCACCGGCGGACCTCGTATTGCCTGGCAACCCCTCGCCATGCTCATGTTGGCGTGCATCTGGTTTGGTCTCGCCGTTTCGCGCATCGTCTACAACGCGTTGGAGAGAACGGAAATCGCCCTGGTCGCCGGTTTCTTCCCGATGCTCGGCATCACCCTTCTCCTCGTCGGAATCGTCCCGGATCACGTCCTGGAACTCGCCGTTGGAGCCGTTTCCTTCGGTAGCGCCCCGCGGGAGCTGTTCGCGGGTGATCAGTTTCCGGTGTTGATCCTCGCCGTCGCCTATGCCGGCACGGGTGGGACGTTGCTCCTAGCCCAGTCACTGTGGATCCGGGACAAGGGATTCGGGATGGCACGGTTCCAGGGCCGGATCGCGGGGATAAGAGGACGAAACGAGGAGATCAGCCGGACAGGGTTTGTTTTTGATTCCGGTGATGGGGTGGCGCTGGGACGCTTCAAGAGCTGGATGAAAGTCGCGCACCGAGAACTCTTCGTCAGCTTCCTGGCTCTGACCCTTCTCAGTGTGGTGATCACGTGTCTTCTAGTTGCCGCCACGGTTGGAACCGACAATCCGGAACTGGCCGGAGATCTCGGTACCATGGTCATTCTGCAGGGCGATGCCATCGCTCTGGTGGGCGGGACGTGGCTGCGGGTCGCATTCCTCCTGGGTGGATCGTTCGTGATTTTTTCGACCCAGCTCGCGATTCTGGATACCGTGACGCGTATAACCGGGACGATCTTCTACGAACGCTACGGGCGTCATACGCACTTCTTCACCCAGAAGAGGACGTTCCTGGTATTCCTGACGGTGTTCGTGGTCCTCGCGATGGGGATCATCGCCGCATCCTGGAGCGGGGGCGAAGGTCTCGACGTGTTGCAACCAGATTTCCTGCTCCTGATCGCCGGACCCTTCACGATGACCAGCATGTTCCTGTTTACGCTCGTGGTCGGCTACATGAACACCCGACGGTTGCCCGCTTCAATGCGCCCCGGTTTACTGAAGCGAGCCTCGCTAGTATGGGCGGCAGTACTTTGGGGTTGGTTCACCGCGGAGCAGCTGTCGCGATCTGTACTCGGGGTTGTGGGTGGAGCACCGGAGGTCGTAAACTCGCTCGCCCTCCACCCCATCCGGATAGCTTTTTACGCACTCTGGATCGTCTCGGTCATCTGGTTCGCTCGTCGCACCACAGTGAACTCGCGAGTGCACGTCACGTAGGGAGGATCTTCAGTTACCGAGGTCGGCCTCAGCCACGCGGCGCGCCATCTCCTCTCCCGTCACCATTTCCAAAAGGTTCAAGGAAAAATCGGGACGCTCGGTCGACGATAGCTTCTGTAGCAGCTCCCGTATCTCCCTAGGGGCGAGTCCAGCGGCTTCGAGATCCTTCTCGTTCGCCCTCCCGTGCGCCTGGATGGTCAGGTTACTTGCATCTGGCCGGAGCAACTTGCGGAGTACGGTGAGTTCACCCGCACTCAGGCGCGCACCGAGGACCTCGTAATCGAGCCACGCCTCATAGCTAAGAGGCGCCACGCGCTCCAGCATGCCTGCCATGACCCGTGCGAAGGCCTGGATCTCCCACTGGGCATGCGAGTCGACCCGTAAGCGAAGGAAGTGGAACAGGTTATGTAGGTCGATCTTCCAATACCACTGCGTGTATGTGGAGAGCGGGAGATCTATGCGGGACAACTCCCGAGCCACATCCTCCTCCAGCAGCCACGCATAGGTCTCCGAAGCTGTGGCACGTAGACCGTCCCAACGCTCTATCGCCTGCGCATATAGTTCTCGCGAGGCAGGTTCGGGCATCCGTCCCTGATTACTGAGTTTGCTCTGGTAGGAGAAGTGCTCGGAGGGAGGTTCGTAGAAGAGGAGTGGTAGGAGGCTGTAGCGAGCACTGAGTTCGTTCACGGAGGCGGTGCGATGGCGGATCCACTGCCGGGCCACAAAGATCGGCATTGAGCAGTGGAACTTGAACTCGACCATTTCGCTCGGCGTGGTATGGGCGTGCCGCCGCAGATAACGCAACAGCCCCCGTGTCAGACTGACCTTTCGCGTTCCGGCCCCGTAACTGACGCGCGCAGCCGCTTCCACGTCCTGGTCCGATCCCATGTAGTCAACAAGGGCCACAAACCCGTGATCCAGGACTGGGAAATAACCGCCGAGGATCTCCTCGGCTGCCGGTACAGTGGGTCTCTTCGTCTCCAAGCTTTTTCTCCGCGTCCTCCAGGTATTGTCGGGGAGAGTATCCGTTCTATAGAACTCGGGCCACGGCCTCTTGCCAGCCGGCGTACAGCTTCTCGCACTCCTCCAGCTCCATACAGGGGGTCCAGCTCCGCTCCGACTTCCAAAGAGACGCAATCTCGTCGGTGTGTCTGTAGATCCCGGATCCCAGCCCAGCCAACATCGCTGCCCCGAGAGCTGTAACCTCCTGAGTACCCGGAAGCACGACATCGCATCTCAGGATGTCAGCCAGAAACTGCATCGCCCAGTCATTTGCCGTGAACCCACCATCAACCCGGACACACTCAGGGGCGGTCTTACCTCGCGCCCGCATTGCATCCAATAGGTCTTTAGCCTGATAACCGACGGACTCCAGCGCCGCTCGAGCGAGGTGGGCGCGGCCGGTCCCGCGAGTCATTCCCAACAGAGCTCCGCGCGCCGACGGTTCCCAGTAAATCCCGCCGAGGCCCGTGAACGCAGGTACCAGCACCACCCCTTCCGTGGAATCGACCGACTTGGCCAGCTCTTCGGTCTCGCTCGCCGTATTGATTATACCGAGCTCGTCGCGTAACCACTGCACAGCCGCCCCCGCGACAAAAATGCTTCCCTCCAGGGCGTAGGTCCTTTTGCCCTCCAACTGCCATGCGACCGTTTCCAGTAGTCCGTTCCCCGCCCCGCTTCGCTCGCGGCCCGTACAAATCAAGGCAAACGCACCCGTGCCGAAGGTGAATTTCATCTCGCCCGGCGAGAACGCTGCCTGTCCAAATGCAGCCGCCTGTTGGTCACCTGCTACTCCCCGGATGGGGAGCGGCCGCCCGAACAGGCTCGGCTTTGTGACTCCGAAATCACCCGCAGAATCACGCACCTCGGGCAGGAGCGACTCGGGAACACCCATGATTTCCAGCAACTCCAGACACCATTCACCGGCACCTATGTCGTATAGCAACGTCCGGGAGGCGTTGGAGGCGTCGGTCGCGTGTACCGCACCCCCCGTGAGGTTCCACAACAACCACGTATCGATCGTTCCACAAGCGAGTTCACCTCGCCTCGCCGCCTCGCGAGCTCCTGGGACATGATCCAGAATCCAAGCGATCTTCAAGCCCGAGAAGTACGGGTCGAGCGGGAGCCCGGTGCGGCTCTGTACCAGCGCCTGCACCCCACGCTCACTCAGTTCGGCGCAAACCTTAGCCGTTCTTCGGTCCTGCCATACGATTGCCGGATAGATGGGTCTTCCGGTGGACCGCTCCCAAACGATACTCGTCTCGCGTTGATTGGTAATCCCGATGCAATCGACGCTGCGGCCCGCAGCCTCCATCGCTCGGACGACTTCCCGGGTCGCATCAATTACATCTTCGTTGATGCGAACCGGGTCGTGCTCCACCCAACCCGGCTCGGGATAGCTCTGAGGCAGGTCTCGCCGAGAAACCGACAACACCTCTCCAGATCGATCGAAAGCGAGCGCCCGCGTCGAGGTCGTTCCCTGGTCGATGGCAACGATGGCCGCCGATGGGCTGGACAACGTCAACGCGCCCATTCGATGAACGGGGTGGGGTCCACTCGTTCGAGCTTGTAGGCGCGTACTTGATAGTCGCACATGGTGAGGAGTCTATCACCCAAAACCGCTGAAGACACCGCACAACCTGCCTCCGGCTCCCCCGGTGCCAGTGATCCAGGAGCGACCACCACCGCCGCCGAGTCGCCCTCCACCCTCGGAGCCGCGACGGCGATCACCTCGCGAACACCACTCGTTGTTAACCAGACAGTTCGATCCACCACCTGTACGGCGGTCAACATCACGAGCTCCGAGATCACGTCGCTGCGGCGATTCCTCGTTGCGGATTTTCCTTCGATTGCGTCGTTGAATTTTCTCTCCAACCATGACGGTAGCCTGAACGGCTCCACGCTCACCACCCGAGTACGGTCTGGCGACAACACCACCGTCATGGCGTCTCGCCACTTTTCCCCCGACGGTAACGTAAGGATGGTATCGGGAGGCAGGGTCCCGTAGATGAAGGAATACATAGCGCGTTCTCGCGGCCTGTCCATGGTGGAGGGTATCAAACCAGGGTCGATGGACGGTCTTCTCAAGCTTATGTCACCAGCCAACCAGAGAAGGCTGTGCGGCGTCAAGTCCACGGCGTAGGGAACACCCTCCGGTAGGACCCCGAATCCACCTCGTGTTATTGCGTGACGCCGGGTGTCAATGTATTCGCCGCTCGGGGAGAACCGAGTGAATCTGTTGGCGTCCGAGACCCACACATTACCGTCCGAGTCAACGGAAGCATTACGCGGAGTGTCCAGTTCCCCAACCCCTTCCCCCCGCACCCCTGTGCCGATCACAGCTCTCAACTCCGCAGAGCCGTCAAGGTAGAAGACCTGGTGGCCCGTATGATCGGCGAGTACCGCTCCATCCCCTGCCGGGTTGCCACTGAGTCCCCACGCGACACCTATCATGTGCTCGGTTGTTATGGCGTACGGGTCCTTGGGAAACCGGTTGATCAGTTCACCCGGAGCGAACACCCGGTATTCGGAGAGGCGATCGGGAACCTGCGATTTTGACTCATCTCCGCCACAGGAAACCAACGGTAGAGCGGCACAAGCAAACAAAACGATGTGTCGTTTCAAAATTCTTTTCCTTTCCGCACTGCGGTACTCGTCCGCACTGCGCGATGTGGTGGTCCTCCGGGCACAATGGCTCGTGCCCGGAGAACTGTTGGGTGGTCTTAAGAGAGCCAGGGCAAGGTGAATTCACAGGTAAAGTCGGAAGTGCGGTGGAGCTCGCCATCCACGACCTGCGTGCACTCACAGATTTGGCAGCTGAATTCAAACAGGCACCCGAAGATCGGGATTTGAGCGCAATAGTGGATAACCCTGACACAGAAACCTGCCCCTCCCTCGCAATCGTCCTGAGGAAGGGCAAGCGACATCGCGATCGGAGTAGCAATTGGAGCGGTGACCGGTGCAGCCGCGGGCGCAACCGGAGCAGCCTCAAGGGTGGTGGCGGTAACAGCAGTGGCCCAGAACGCGCTACCACCTGTGATCGCCCAAAACAGGGCGAGGGCCTTGGGCAGGAAACTGGGTTTCCTCATAAGTAATTCCTCCTTCTAGTTGAGTTCGAGGACACCGTGCGCATCCTCCTCCAGAAAGAGGATCCACAAATGAGTCAACACCGTATCAAGGACCCACCTGTGGCGTGTCTACATGCTCTTGGCGCAGTACTCGACAGCGAATTGTCGAGTAGGTCGTGTGCGGCTGTGGACTAGCGGGTCAGCCCGCAGCTACTCAGACGTCGAGGTTACGTACGTACCGGGCGTTTTCCTCAATGAACGCTCGCCGGGGTTCGACGTGCTCACCCATAAGGGTCTCGAATAACCGGGTGGCCTCGGTCGCCTCGTCGATCTTGACCTGCAGCAACGTGCGACGAGCCGGGTTCATGGTGGTCTGCCACAGCTGATCCGCGTTCATCTCACCCAGACCCTTATATCGCTGCAGCTTGGGGGAGGGTCCACCATTCGACAGCCGCTTCTGAGCCTCGACCCGCTGTTCCTCGTCGTAGCAGTAAACCTCGTCCTTCCCCTTCCACACGCGGTAAAGGGGTGGCTGCGCAATGTAGATGTACCCACTGTCGATGAGCTCACGCATCTGCCGGAAAAAGAAAGTGAGCAGCAGTGTCCGGATGTGAGCCCCGTCCACGTCCGCGTCCGTCATAATGACGACCTTTTGATAACGCGCCTTGTCGATATCGAACTCCTCGCCGATCCCGGTTCCGATGGCGGTGATCATCGCCCGGATTTCCTTGTTGGATAGAATCCTGTCGATCCTCGCCTTCTCCACGTTGAGGATCTTCCCCCGAAGAGGGAGTATCGCCTGGAAATTCCGGTTGCGCCCCATCTTGGCGCTGCCCCCCGCACTGTCGCCCTCCACCAGGTACAACTCCGAGGCGCTGGGATCACGGATCGAACAGTCCGCCAGCTTGCCTGGCAGGATACCCGTCTCCAGAGCGGACTTCCTCCGGGTCAGATCGCGGGCTTTGCGTGCGGCGGCCCTCGCCCTGTTCGCCTGAAGGGCCTTTTCGATGATGCGCCTGGCATCCCTCGGGTTCTCCTCGAGCCAGTTCTGGAGGCGCTCTCCGACAAGGCTCTCCACGATGCCAGCTACGTTGCTATTCCCGAGTCGGGTCTTCGTCTGTCCTTCGAACTGGGGTTCCATCACCTTCGTCGAAAGAACGCCCACGAGACCCTCTCGCACGTCGTCTCCGCTCAGGTTCTGCTCGCCCTTCTTGAAGACGTTGGCCTTCGCCCAAGTGTTGATCGTGCGGGTGAGGGCCCGCCGGAACCCCGAAAGATGGGTACCACCTTCGGTCGTATTGATGTTGTTAACGAAGCTTAGGACCTTTTCTTGGTACGCGCCCGTGTACTGCATCGCGAGGTCCACCGTCACGTCATCGTGGGATCCGGAAACAGAGATTACGTCCTCATGGATCGGTTTCTCTACCCCTCGCATGAACTCCACGAACTCCGAAATGCCGCCCTCGAAGATGTATCGAATGGTTCGTGCTGCGTCCGCGCTTTCGTCCGAGGCGTCGTCGGAGCCATCGTGCTGGCGTTCGTCCGTTAGGGATATCTCTACGCCTGGATTCAGGTAGGCGAGTTCGCGGAAACGGCGTTCGAGCGTCTTGAAGTTGAACTGCAGCTTTTCACGATACCCGGTGAAGACATCGGGATCGGGACGAAAGGTCACCGTGGTGCCGGTCCTCTTGGTCTTCCGCCCTTCCCGGAGATGGCCGGCGCGTATCCCCCTGGCGTATTCCTGGGACCATACCCTTCCGTGACGGTGAATCTCCACCTGCAGCGACTCGGCAAGAGCATTGACGACTGATATCCCCACGCCATGCAGCCCGCCCGACACTTTGTAGCTGGATTTGTCGAACTTGCCCCCAGCGTGGAGCATCGTGAGTACGACCTCGACAGCCGGGATCTTCTCGGTTGGATGGGGACGGACTGGGATGCCGCGTCCATTGTCGATTACGCGTACTCCACCGTCCCCAAGTAGAGTTATGGTGATCCGTGAACAGTGGCCCGCCATCGCTTCGTCGATCGAATTATCCACCACCTCGTAGACCAAGTGATGAAGGCCTCGCTCTCCGGTGGAACCGATGTACATCCCCGGGCGTTTCCGGACGGCTTCCAGGCCTTTTAAAACCTGAATGTCCCGTGCCGTATAGTCCTGACTGCGGTCCGTTTTCGCCGCTCGGTTGTTGGCTGTCATTTATCCCCCATCCCCTCTGATCCCTGCAGAAAAACAATTCGGTCGATGCGCCCGTGGTCCCGGTCGTGATTCAGGCGCCCCAAGAGCGTTCGACGCATCATGGAAAGTTCCATCAACCACGCCGCTCCCGTCACTTCCACAAAGAGGGTGGTCCCCTGTACCCTGACCGGCTTGGAAACGGCGGCGATGCGGGGCCCGACCACATCATCCCAGCGAAAGATCGCAGCATTACGTTCGACTCTTTCCCTGATGCCGAGGTGGTCCAGCAGCTGCTCCAACAATCCCCCGATGGCGTGGGGCCGAGAGTCGGGTGCGCCTCTACTATTGCGACCTGTCACTGAAACACCCTCCCCTCGCGGATACGCCACCGGTCCAGGCCAGCGATTCCGGACGGTATATCCTCCCCTTTGGGCGCTGTTAGGATCACTTGGCCGCGCCTCTCGTCTTCAAATACACGCAAGAGATTGCGCGAACGATCTCCGTCGAGTTCGGAAAACACGTCGTCGAGAAGGTAGAAGGGTTCTCTCCCCAACCGATCGCGGCGCGTCGTGGCCTCCAGCAGGCGGAGCGCCAAAGCTGCCGTGCGTTGTTGGCCTCGGGATCCGTAGTGGCGCAGGTCGAGCGTCCCGCTGCCGGTTTCGAGGTCGAACCGAGCTTCGTCGCGGTGGGGCCCAACGAGCGTAACTCTGCGCCGCCGCTCTCGGGTCCGAGTTTCGATCAACGCCTCTTGCAAGCTTTCGGCCCAGTTGGCAGCGGGAACCGTATCATCGGGAGCGGTGCTGGCAGTAAGTCCGGGCCGGTATCGCAAACCCGCCCCATCTCCTCCGGAAACGAGACCGTAGAAGCGTCGATAGACTCCGGCCCCACTGACCAAATAAGCTGCGCGCGCCGCCATGATAACGGCTCCAGCATCAACAAGTCCGCCCGTCCACGCACCCACCTCCGCCTCGGGGGCACCCTGTTTGAGTGCCTCGTTTCGCTGAGTGAGAATGTTGTTGTAGCTTTGCAGCGTCCTCCGGTAGTGCGGATTATCGACGCACAGTGCTATATCCAACCAGCGGCGACGCACCCGAGGGGGACCTCGAATAATCTCAGCGTCTTCGAGCCGGAAGACCGTCACGCCAACCGATCCGACACCTTGGGAGACCCGTGCGCGGTCGAGACCGTCAACGCAAACTTTTTTCACCCCCTGCGATCTGTCGTACGCTGCCGCGACCGATCGCCCCCCAGAAACGTCACCCTCCACCCGAAAAACATCTTGGCCAAAACGTACGAGACCGCGATCCCGTACCCCTCGAAAGGAGCGGAATACCTCAAGGTAATGGATGGCCTCGAGGAGGTTCGTTTTACCCGATCCATTCGGCCCGACGACTGCAACTCCGTTCGCCGGAAACTCACATTCGAGATGTTCAAAATTGCGAAAATTGCTCAGCGACAGATGCTGCAAATGAGGCGCTGCGCCGGGTTCCGAGAGCTGTCGCGAGTGGGCCTCCGATGTCGTCCTCACAGGCCTTCGAATCTGCCTTAATGGGGGCTTAGAGTCAAGGCAAGAGAAGCCTCGCGAAGAGGGTCGAAGGGGCTCGGCAACGGCGTGTTTTCGCTGCTCGGCGCGGCCTTTCTCGGGTTGGTGCTTGGGGGAACCACGGAGGGGGCTTCCGGCCAGCAGCGGCCGGCGCAGAACACCGGCACGCATGGTCAGTCGGGCGTTCTCACGGATTGGTGGGGTTGGCCGGCAACGATTGTCACGGGCCTGGCGGCGACCTTCGCACTCGACGAAACGGTTCGTGAGCTAGTCGCCAACCCTCAGGGCAGACATGGCCGTGGATTGACCGGACTCGGGAACGACTACGGCGACTGGGAGAAGACGGCACCGTGGCTACTCGGCGGCTCCGCAGCGATCGGCCTTCTGCTGGAGCAGGCCACGGGCGCCAAGAAGGTTGCGGCCGGCACGCTGGGAGTCTTCGCAGGTTCAATGGCCAACGTTGCTCTCAACCGCCTCATCGGCCGCAGCCGGCCCTTCGAAGAAATGGGCGCATGGCACTTTGATCCCGGACGGAGCAATGCAGCGCTGGGCTCAGGACACGCTGCCTACACTTTCGCGATAGCAGCCGCCATAGACGAACTTGTCGAGGGTCCGTGGGCGATTCCCTTCTATTTGGCTGCGGGAGGAACGGCTGCGGCACGAGTCCGCTCGGACCGTCACTGGCTGTCGGATGTCGTATTTGGGGGTCTGGTCGGTTACCTGGGAGGAGGAGCGGCAACGAGAATGGCGACCCGTTGGATGGGTCTAGAGGGGACGGGTTCAGAGGTGTCCTCCGAGGCTGACCGCCACGTAACCGTGATGCCAGTTGGCGGACTAGGATCCGCCGGCACTGTAGGACTCGTCATCTCCGTCTCGGTCTGGAACCCCTAAAGAGCCCGCGGTCGAAGGGAGGAACGCCTCGAAGAACCGCAGCTCCCACTCCAGTGCACGTTTGTAGACCGAATCGGCACGCTCGGGGCACTCCGCCGCGAGCTGGTCCACCAGAGACTCGAGGATTCCTGCGAGTTGGTCGAATTCGGGGCTCGCGTAGGTACGGATCCATTCATGATAGGGATTGTCATCCGAACCCGCGTCCGCGAGTTCTTGGCCCAACCAGGCGTATAACCGCATACACGGAGTCATAGCGGCCACGATTTCCCCCACCTCCGCGTTCCAACCCTTATCCAACAAGAACTCGGTGTAGCCGCGCGCTGCTGGTGCCGGGGTGACGGTCTCCAGGTCGATCCCCAAAGTGGCCGCGTACCGAGCGTGCAGTTCGAGCTCCTCCAGCACCCCCTCCATCAGGGCATGAAACTGCCGGGCCACGTGCATTAGATCTGAGGTTCTGGCAGCTGCCAAGGCGTAGGCCGCAAAGAAGGCTCTCAGAAAAAACGCATCCTGCGCCACATATCGCCGGAAAGCGACCGGATCGAGCGTACCGTCCTCCAGGCCCCGGACAAAGGGAGAGTTCAAGCTCGCTCGGGCCAGATCCTTGTGTTTGGTCCAGAGCGCAAGGTGAAGCGGGGTCGTCACGCGCTCAGGTGATCAGAGTGCCCGATTCATCGGGTGGAGCGTGAAAATGAAACCTCGGGATGGGCGCCCGGAAGGTCGAACCATCTTCCTTGCGGAAGTGATAGAACCCCTCCATGTGGCCGGTGGGACTCCGCAGCACACAGAAACTCTCGTACTCGTGAGCGTCTCCTGGACCCAGGACAGGGCATTCGCCGACGACCCCTTCACCTTCGACGTTCTGGATCCCCGTTAGGCTGTCGAAGATATCCCAGTGGCGCCAGTAGAGTTGGACGGTGGTCATCCCCACGTTGCTGATGGTGACGTGGTAAACGAACACGTATCGCCAATTCTTCGGATCCGAGTGACGCTTGGAGTACTGCACCTGGATCCGAATGCTGATGTGTTCCGGTTCCACGGGGGGCTCGACCCCGGGACCCACGGAGCTTCCGTTCGCGTAGGGAGGCTTGTTTGACATGGGGTTGAAGAATGCCGACCCGGCCTCCTTCTTGCCAGTAACCTCCTTGATTCCGGGAATAAGTGATCGCCTACCATTGCGTGAAACCCTAGGCAGGTCCCAAACTCATCTTGACAATGGCGTGCCGGTCCACGGTTTGGGTGCCACTGGGTGGCCCGACAAACAGTGGCCGGACCACGACGATAGGCCCGACCACAGGGAGGTAGACCAAGATGGCAACCGCACGGATTTTCTCACGCCGCCGATTCATGGGTGGTGCAGCAGCTGCCTTGGCAGCAACCGGACTTGCTCCCCGAAAGGCCCTGGGACACGGCCTTCGCCCACCTCCCAAAGGGCTAACGCCACTCGACCCATACGACGACCTAGCCAAGCTCTCCTCCAATGAGAACCCTTACGGCCCCTCCGAAAAGATGATGGAGGCGATGAACGCCGCCTGGAAATACTCGAATCGGTACGGGTACCCTGACGGCGATATCCTGGAGAAGATTGCCGCCCACCACGACGTGGACACCAGCAACATCATGATCAACGCCGGCTCCGGGGAGACCCTCCGCGTTGCCGGACTGGCTTTTCTGGGACACGACGAAAAGGTGGTCGGAGTCAGCCCTACCTACCTGACCGTGTACCGAACCGCTTCCGGGATTGATGCCGACGTAATCGAGCGCCCGTTGCGGGCGGACCACACACAGGACCTCGACGATCTGATCCGCGTCACCAACCGCAACTACCGAGACGTGGGCCTCGTGTACATCTGCAATCCCAACAACCCGACGGGCGTGGTGGTACCTGCAGACGACATCCGGCGGCTCCTGGACGGGATTCCTGAGGACATCCCCGTTCTTATCGACGAGGCATACCACCACTTCGTGGAGGACCCCCGTTACGAAACTGCGGTGCCCTATATCCAGGAAGGTCGGAAGGTCTTGGTGACCCGGACGTTCTCGAAGATCTACGGGATGGCGGGTATGCGCCTCGGGTACGGCATCGCACCTTCTGATATGATCGCCCAGATGCGGCCCTACGCCACGGGCAGTGTCAATGCCCTGGTCAAGTGGGGTGGAGTAGCCGCGCTCGAGGATCATGAATCCGAAGCGTGGGTACGTGACATCACACTCAAGCTGCGCAAGGAGACCTCGGCCGAGCTGCAGCGACAGGGCTTCGAAGTGATTCCCTCTGAGACCAACTTCTTCATGGTCCGGACGGGCCGTCCCAGCTCTGAAGTGCGCGCCGCTTTCCGGGAGCGCGATGTTTTGGTGGGCCGTGACTTTCCTCCGATGCTCGACTACCTGCGCGTATCAGTCGGCACCGAGGAGGAGATGGCTCGCTTCATGACAGCGTGGAATGAGATCTTCCCGCAGGGATACAGCACCACCGAGAGCCGGTAGCTCGACGTGCCCCGGGGTGGCATTTTCCGGGCGGCATGCATTCAAAACGGTACTGGAAACGCCGCCCCAAAACGTCACCCCCTTTAGGAGATCTGTATCAATGCTCGCTACCACTCTAGACCGGCTGTCCATCACGTCTTGCCGGTTGGCCGTCGCGCTCGGAATCAGCGCCGTACTCACTGGTGTGTCATCAATAGCCCACGCACAGGAGGCCATGAAGTCGGCCCACCACGACTACGAAGTCGTGACCGCCGTTGACGGGGTCGCAGACCCCTGGGCGATCGCATTCCTGCCTGACGGCGAGATGCTGATCTCCGAACAGGGAGGTAACTTACGAGCGGTGCGCGACGGCGAGTTGGTACCTGGAGCCGTCGAGGGCGTTCCGGAGGTCGTGGCGAGGGGCCAGGGGGGCCTCCTCGACGTGGTTCCGCACCCGGATTTCGCCTCCAACCGTCTCATCTACATCAGCTACTCCAAGCCGGGCGACACCGATTGGGGTACAACGGCGGTAATCCGCGCCCGGTACGATAACGGTGCCCTACACAATATCGAGGAGATCTTCCTCGCCGAGTCCGAAGGACGGGGTCACTACGGCTGCAAGCTCGCCTTCGACTCGGAAGGTTACCTCTTCATCACGATCGGCGACCGTCAGGCCCCTCCGCGCGGAGATTTAGAGGTGCATCCCGCCCAGGACCGTTCGAATCACCACGGAACGATCAACCGTATTCACGACGACGGCCGGATCCCGTCCGACAACCCCTTCGTTGGCCAGGACGGTGTAAGACCGGAGATTTGGAGTTTCGGTCACCGAAACCCGCAAGGGTTGGCCATCCACCCGGAAACCGGAGACATCTGGTCGACTGAACACGGCCCGCAGGGGGGTGATGAGCTAAACCACATCCAGCCCGGAGTCAACTACGGCTGGCCCGTGGTGGGATATGGTGTCAACTACGGTAGCGGGACAGCGATTCACGAAGGAACACACCGGGAAGGGATGGAACACCCCGCACATATTTGGGTCCCATCAATCGGCACTTCCGGACTTGTGTTCTATACAGGCGACCAGTTCCCCGAGTGGAAGGGCGACCTACTGGCGGGAGGGCTAGTCGGGCAGCAGATCGCGCGTCTCACCCTCGACGGGCTGGAAGTAGTGGGCGAGGAGACCATCGCCCAGGGCATGGGGCGCGTGCGGGACATACGCCAAGGGCCCGATGGCCTTATCTATGTGGCGGTAGACACTCGCAGCGGAGGCACGTCTCGGATTTACAGGATACAACCCGCTCAGATGGAGACCCGTTCCCGGTAAGTCGATGACAAGGATCGGGTTACAGGTCCAGGCCGACCCGCTCCAATCGGTTCCCCGTCCACGTTCACGGTGGGTCGCACTTCCGTGGTGGTCCCAGTAAAGAACACCTCGTCCGCCTGCTTGAGCTCGGAAAGAGCTATCGGACGCTCGGCGGCGGGGATTCCCAATTCCTCGCACAGCTCAAGGATGTAAGCCCGGGTCACCCCGTGGAGGATGCTGTGCGTCGCCGGCGGAGTGGCGACCTCGCCGTCTGAGACGACGAACACGTTGTTGTGGGTACCCTCTTTCACGTAACCATCCCGGACAAAGAGGGCGTCCTCGACCCCTGCTTCCGCTGCTGCCTGCTGGGCGAAGACGTTGGGGAGCAAGTTCGTGGTCTTGATGTCCACTCGCCCCCAACGGCGGTCAGTCACGGTGATCGCCGCAAATCCCCGCTCCCAACGATCCGGATGCGCCCGCACCAGCTCGCTGGTAAACGCGTACACGGTGGGCGATGGCACATCGACCGGGAAGGCGTGGGAACGCGGTGCCGCCCCCCGGGTAATTTGAATGTAGAAAATGGCAAACTCCGCATCGCGGAGACCGTTACGCGAGATCAGTTCGTCGGAGACCTCCCCCATGGACTCCACGTCGGCCTGGATCTGCAGAGACGAGAGGCACCATCTGAGGCGCTTGAGGTGTCGCGGGAGCAAAAAACAACGCCCTGAGTACACGGGCACCGCCTCATATACGGCATCGGCAAAGAGGAATCCACGGTCATTGACCGACACACGGGCTTCGGCAATCGGAAGATATTCGCCATTCAGGTAGACGATGATGAGCGACCATCCTTTCTTGAACGTAGCGTAGGCGGCCCTAACTTAACGCCTCAATACATCACCTATCCACATGGAAAACCAGCCATTGGAGAACCAGTTATGAACCGACTTTGGCCTTCGTCGCACACGCGTAGTCGTTTTCTCACAGGCGCATCGCTCGCTGCTGTCATCTCGATCGTACACAGCACCGCCGTCTCGCAGGAGGCGCATGTCCTCTCTCGCGGCAACCCGGCCGATGTAGGCATGTCGGCCGCTGTACTGGAGGGTGCGGCGGGCATCTATCGGGAGGCTGTCCAGCGGGGTGAACTCGTGGGAGCCGTGATTCTGGTGGCTCGCCACGGAAAAGTCGTCATGCACGAGGCAATCGGCCTCCGAGATCGGGAGCAACAGCTACCGATGGAACCAGGCACTCTCTTCCGTATGGCCTCCAACACAAAGCCCGTGGTGGCAACCGCCATCGCGCAGCTGGTTGAAAACGGAGAACTCTCCTACACAGATCTCGTCCGCCAACACCTCCCGGGGTGGGACAACTACCGGGCCGGATTCGTCAACGTCGGCCATCTCCTTTCGCACAGCAGCGGTCTCCGAATCCCGACCCTGTTTCTAAGTCCACTCGGGGACGATCCAACTTTGCAGGGTGAGTCGGATCGCTTCGGCGGGATCGGAGCCACCGTTCCACCCGGGACTTCGTACTCCTACAACAACCCCGGGTACAATACGCTCGGCGCACTGGTCGAGATGGCTTCCGGGAACCTTCTCGAGGCCCAACTACGCGCCGTCATTTACGATCCCCTGGGGATGGAAGACAGCTACAACCATCAGGCTGGGCACGAACTGGGCGGAAAGCTTGAGCGGATGGGGGCCGTCTATTACCAACGGGGCGAGGATGGTGAATGGCAGGCGGGGGGCACGCCCGGCGGACCAGTCGCGTTCCCCTTCGCTCGAGCCTCGGGTGGGATGGTCTCGACTGCGTGGGACTATGCGATCTTCTGCCAGATGTTCCTCAACGGTGGTGTCTACGACGGACAGCGGATTATCTCTCCAGAGTCAGCTGCACTGATGACGACTCCGAAGATCCAGATATCCGGCGAGGGGGACGATGCCGACTACTACGGGTACGGGTGGAGGGTCCAGGGCGCAGGGTATGGACACGGCGGATCAGACGGGACCAACGCCTGGTTGGACCCGGGGTTAGGAGTAATCGCACTCGCGTTTACGCAGACGCCCCGCGGCCAACCTTCGTTTGAACGCTTTCGCGAACTCGTGATTATGGCTGTGGAGGATTCACCCTGAGCAGCGTGCGGGAGGTCAGGCGGCAGCGCGATTCCTCAACCAGCCCACAGTCATCAGGAGCAGCACCGCAAACACGATCAGAAAGGTAGCCACCGCCAGGATCGCGGGACTGATCTGCTCCCGGATTCCGGCCCACATCTGGCGCGGTATCGTGCGTTGCTCGACTCCACCCATGAACAAGACCACCACGACCTCGTCAAACGAAGCGGCGAAAGCAAACAGCGCCCCCGAGATTACACCGGGCGCGATTAGCGGGAGCTGGACCCTGCGAAAGGTTGGCCACGGTCCCGCTCCGAGGCTGGCAGATGCCCGCTTCAGGTTTTCGTCGAAGTTGGTAAGGGTCGCCGACACGGTTATTACAACGAAGGGAATCCCCAGCGTCGCATGGGCCAGAATCAGGCCGAGGTGGGTCTGGCCTAGACCCAGGTTCGTGTAGAAGAAGAACATTCCGGCGGCGGAAATAATGACTGGCGTCACCATCGGGGAGATCAGGATGCCGGTGATGAGGCGCCGCGCCGGCATGGCCGGACTCGCAAGGCCAAGGGCACCTAGGGTTCCCAGACTAGTCGCAATGATCGTAGCGGAAACCCCGATGACCAAGCTGTTCACGATCCCGCGTTGCCACAGCTCATTTCCGAGCACTTCCTGATACCATCGCACGGACCACGCCTCGGGACGCAGCCGCAGCATATCCTCCGTGAAGGTGAAGTAAGGCTCAGCGTTGAAGCTCAGGGGAATGATGACCAAGATCGGAGCGACGAGAAAGAAAAACACCGCTCCGCACGCCGCGTACCAGATGCCCCTTCCCAAACGAGACGTAATCACCCCAGGCTCACTCCATCAGCTCCCGCCACTCGATCGTAGACGAAGTAGAGGCCCACCACGCCGATCAGGAGAAGCGCGCCCAGAGCGGCGGCGAGCCCCCAGTTAAGGGAGGTCTGCATATGAAATGCGATCATGTTCGAAATCAGCTGACCGGTGCTCCCGCCAACGAGGGCGGGGGTGATATAGAAGCCCACCGCCAATATGAATACGAGCAGGGACCCGGCACCCACCCCAGGTAAGGCCTGCGGCCAGTACACCCGCCGGAATGCCTGCCAGGGTGTGGCACCCATCGAAGCTGCCGCGCTCATGTACACCGGAGGGATGGAGCGCATCACCGAGTACAGGGGCAGCACCATGAAAGGAAGAAGGATGTGCGTCATCGCGACCAGGGTACCGGTCATGTTGTAGATCAACGATAGGCGCGCGTCGTCCGCCACGATCCCCGCAGTCACAAGGAGATCGTTTACAACGCCCTGCGTCTGGAGGAGCACGATCCATGACGTGGTACGGACAAGGAGCGATGTCCAAAAAGGCATGAGCACAAGGACCAACAACAGATTGGCCCGCTTCGGGGAAACGTGGGCCAACAACATCGCCACCGGATACCCCAATACAAGGCAGGCGATCGTCACTCCGAGTGTCACGAGGAGAGTCCTCCACATCAAAGCCACGTATATCCGTCGCTCATCCGGTTGCCGGGCCACCGTGCCATCCTCCGAGTACCGCAGGTCGACCGCGTTCAAAAAGTGACGGAGGGTGAAGCGGTCGGCGGCCAGTGCAATGGCGTGCCAGGTGGCAGGGTCCACCCACGCCGAGTCAATCGCCGTTAGCTCATCGCGCCACGTTCCGGCAGGCGACTCCGGCACCTCCCTCCCGGTCCTCGAAATGGTGGCGCGAAGACCGCTGCGTACCTGATTCAAGCGGCCCGCGATCGGACCGAGGGTGCGCTCGTCTTGGGCCAGGGAGAGCTCTCGTGCTATCGACTCCCACGCCTCCTCGGGAGGGAGTCCCCCTCCTTCCCAGTCGGAGAGAACGCGTGCCGTTTCGGGGATCCCATCCGCCACAATCGGCTCGTAGAAGCTGCGCAAAAACATGTTCCCCAGGGGCACCAGGAACGCCACCACGATAAAGGCGAAGAGGGGGGCAACCAACAACACTGCTCGGCGGCGCGCACGGGGGTCCACGAACCGTCTTCGAAGTGCCATCAGTGGTAGCGGGTCAGGAGGTCAATCGGATTAGCGCGTCAGCGCGCAATCCAGGCGCTAAAGCGTTCGTTTAGTTCGTCTCGGTTGTTCAGCCACCATTCCGCCGAGTAGCGAAGAGCGCGAGTGGTGTTCTGAGCAGCATTGGGAAGGTGAGGAGCCATTTCCACTTCGGCGGTCAGGTGCGTCGAAATCAGCGGCTCGGCGGATCTCCGTCCGGGGGAATAGGAGATCCGACTTCCAATCCCGGCTTGAGTCGACGCCGCAGTCGCCGCTTTCACAAAGCGCAGCGCAGTCTCGAACCGGGGGGTCCCCGACACAATCACCAACCCCCCAGAGTCCAGGACCTGGCCGTCCCATACGATCTGGAAAGGCTGATCCTCCAACACCTGAGCGTTGAAGATGCGCCCGTTGTACGCGGTGGACATAACGACCTCGGCATCCGCCAGCATCTGAGGGGGCTGGGCCCCCGCTTCCCACCACACAACCTGCTCCTTGATGGTATCCAGCTTCCTAAACGCCCGATCCAGCCCGTCCGGCGTGTCCAAAACCCCGTAGACCTCCTCCAGAGCCACTCCGTCCGCCATCAAGGCAAACTCGAGGTTCATGATGGGCACCCGCCTCATGCCTCGCCGACCCGGGAACCTCTCCAAGTCGAAGAAGTCCTCCAACGTTGAGGGCTGCTCATCGGGGAACAGTTCCTCGTTGTAGGCGTAGACCGTTGAATAGAACAAGGTTGGTGCCCAGCAAGGCCCTTGTTCGGTATCCGCGAAATCCTCGACCGCGGGTGTCCCATCGACACCCAAAGGAAACTCGCTCAGGTCGATGCGCTCCAGAAGCCCCTCCTCACATCCCTGCATCGAATCCGAGAGCTCCATATCGACAACATCCCAATAGATGTCACCTGCATCCACCTGCGCGCGGATCTGGGCGAGCCCCCCGTTATAATCCTCAACCTCCACCCGGACCCCGGCGGAGTCCTCGAACGGGAACACGGCCGCCTCGGTGAAGGCCCTGGCGTACGACCCACCCCACGAAACGGTTGTGATGGCGGGCTCCTCCGGTCCCTGCGGCGCGCACCCAGTAAGGCAAACCGACAGGAAGCCCACCGCCTGCACAGCCGTACATCTCCTCATTTCATATCCTTTTTCTCGTAATCCATTGCACGACAATCATTTACAGTCCAGCCAACTTTTACCACATCACCCTTCAGAAGTCGTCCGTGGCCCAGGATGTTCGGGATCTTGGCGATGAAGTCCCTTCGTCCGCAGGCATCCAAACGAATCCGTAGGTGGTCGCCCAGGAAGGTCATGTCCAGAATCGTCCCTTCGACCTGGTTCGAATACTTGACCGGGTCGGGGTTCAGGGCTACTCGTTCTGGCCGAATCGACAGGGTGACCCGGTCGCCCATTTGGCACGGGACGATCTGCATGGCCCGGATCACTTCCCCCTCTGTTTCCACATCGCATACGTCGGCGTCACGCGCAACCACCGTGCCGTGAAGCCGATTGTTCTCTCCGATAAAGCGGGCGACGAACGCCCGGGTAGGCTCTTCGTACAACTCCTCAGGGCCAGCAATCTGCTCGACAACACCGTCCTTCAGCACAGCTATTCGGTCTGAGAGCACCATCGCCTCCTGCTGATCGTGGGTCACGTAAACAACGGTGACCTGGAGTCGATTATGAATCGATCGAATCTCGTATTGAAGTTCCTCTCGCAGGCCCCGGTCGAGGGCACCCAGGGGTTCGTCCATGAGGACCAGCTCCGGCTCAAACACCAGGGCTCGGGCTATGGCCACGCGCTGTTGCTGTCCCCCCGAAAGCTGGCCGGGTCGCCGGTCCAACATGCCCTCCAGACGCACGAGCCGTAGGGCCCGCTCCACCCTCGCCATCCTCTCGTCCCGCTGAATCCCTCGGATGTCGAGCGGAAACTCCAGGTTCTTTCCCACTGTCATGTGCGGGAAGAGTGCATAGTTCTGGAACACCATCCCGATACCGCGCTTGTGGGCTGGGAGATCCTGGATGGAGTTCCCGGATATCTTGATTTCTCCCGAGGTGGGGGACTGGAAACCGGCCAGCATCATCAGGATCGTCGTCTTACCCGATCCGGACGGACCGAGCAGGGTTACGAACTCCCCCCTTTGAATGCCAAGGTTGAGATTATCCACAACCATCGTTTGGCCGTCGTAACTCTTGCTTACGTCAATGTATTCGACGTGGGGACTCGAGCCCCCGGTGGCTCTAGCGGCTACGGTTTCCATATCGCAACACGACTGTGCTCGTGCTTCCTTCCCGGACCGTCAGCACATACAAGCGATCGTACTCCCTTTCCGTGATTGGAGCTCCTGGTTCACCTCCAAGCTCCGCCACCAGTTCGGGAGTGGTATTGCTGTGGCCAACCACGAGGTGTCTTCCTGGCGTGGATCGGAGGGTTGCCGCAAAAGAGGGTAGATCGCGAGCATCGTAGAGAGAGACCTTGATGCCGTTCAAGGAAGCTGCTGGAGCCACGGTTTCCCTCGTTCGGAGGTAGTCGGTCGAATGGATCTCCGAGATCTTCGCGTCACTCAACATGGTAGCTAGCAGCTGGGCCCTCTCTTGTCCGGCTTCGGAGATCGGTGGATCAGCGGTACCATCATCTGCCCGTTCTGCATGCCGGACCAGATACACCACCAACTCCCCGCTCTCTGGGCTCGGAAGGGTGCAGCTCGACAGTCCGGCGAGGAAAAAGACAAAGAGAGCCAGGACGACCCTGAGGGGACCGACCATTTTGGACGCCTTTAGCGCGTGCGGGCGCGGACGAGCTCGATAAAGGCGGGCACCTCCCGAAGAGATGCAAAACTATCATCCAAGGGGAGTGTCCGTTTACGACCCGGATTGAGTTCCACGGCCATGGCCAGCGCCTTCAAGGCTTCCTCATCACGACCCATCTCCAACAAGACAGAGGCCTCGGCCACCCAAGCGTTGTCGCTACCCGGAGCACGCTCCCTGGCTTGACCGGCGAGCGTCAGCGCTTCCTCCAGCTCCCCCTCTGATCGCAGACGCCGCACCTCTCTCAGCATCTGCCCGGAAGCATGCAGGTCGACCAGGCGGCGTAATTCGATTAGCGGGGTGCGATGATCATCAACCCGAAGGTCCACGACCCGGTCACTGTACCCGCTGTTCACTCGCGCAGCTACTACGAGGATCGCCCCCGACTGCATTCCGCGGGCATCGCCACCCGCCGCCTGGGCCGCATCGAGCGCGTCCAGGAGGCGTTCCGCCAGATGACCGATTGAGGACTCGAAGGAGGCCGCCATCGCATCCACCACTTCGGGCCCGGTGAGGATGTTCCCCTGCGCACAGTAATCAACGCCGCAGCGGTGACCTTTCCAATCACTGGCACCGATCCCCGTCCATGCGGCGGACCGACCCGTATGATCCAAAATCGCCACCTGGCGACGGTCCCGCCCCTCGTCACTCCCGACCATCATACTCAGAGCTTCTTCGGGCGTATAACCGGCTTGTAGCAGCTCGATTCCAATCGCTCCGTACATTGGGTTCGCGGCAGCTTGGTGCGCGATGATCGCCAACCCCCCCTTGGCGTGCATCGCCCTGTTACCGGCTCCGAAAGCCTTGGATTGAACGCCCATACCCAATTCACCCGTTACCGAATCCCGAGCGATGATCGAGTATGTGGCGAGGTAGTCGGGATCCCACGTGTCTCCCTCCACCACTCGGCCGGCAAGGGCTGCACCCTGCTGGGCGTCGAGGGGTGTCGACTGCCCCAACGCCAAGTAACAAGCGAGACCAATGGCCAACGCGGGGATCCAACGTGGCCCCCAATCCACCGGCTCGGACTGAATGGTTACGATGACAGACTCAAAGTGAACACTAGATGGGCCTCGTCGGTGGCCGGATTGATGATGTACGCCACCCCGAGGGGAATCTCGAAGCTGTTTGTGACGGTCAACGCCTTCGAGGCGCTAACCCCGAGGTTCACGATGCCACCCTCCTCAAGCCCGTAGAAGTCGCTACCGCCCGCAACCGTGCCCAGAGTGAGTCCCATTTCGACGCCCGAAACGAGTAGGGGCAGGCTGGCCTCCAAGTACACCCCGTCCTGTCCCGTGAGCACACCTGCGTAAAGGCCTACCGGGAAGTTGTCCGGGCCGGATATGGCCACCGAAGCCTCCAGGTTGTGCGAATCCGCGTCGCCGTATGGAACCTGACCAGGAGTTGGAAAATAGTAATCGGTAAGGCCCAGAGTGACCGAAAAACCCGACTCTCCGGAGATGGTGTAGGCAGCCCACAGGTCGGCTTCATTCTCCCCCGAGGATGAGATCGAATACGATCCCCAGGCCCCCACTTCGAACCCACCCGACGCTACGGTGAGTGCGGGCTGTACCGCCACGGACTCCCCAAACTTGAAACCGCGCCAGATGTACCGACTGACGAAGTCTGCACCCACGGACACCTGCCCCATCGCGGGGAACGCCGCAATACAGGCAACACATGCCAAAACGAAGGCTCGCAAACCGCTTCCAATCCTGCCTCCAAAAGCTCGACTCATCCTGACCACCTTTATTGCTCGTGTTGGTAAAACGACTCCTCCGCAACTTCTCGTCCTGGGAATGCTGAAACAAGAACCTCCGGTCGCAACGAGGAGTGTACGACGCCCGTGAACACCCCTCGACTGGGGGGGACGTCGGAATAATCGCGACCCACGGCCACCCTGACGTGCCGTAGATCGGCCACTGAATCGTTGGCCGGGTCTAACCCCACCCAGCCGATACCGGGGAACCATGACTCGACCCACGCGTGCGCCTCGCACTCTTGCTGCTCGGCGACGGCCGGATCGCAAAGGTACCCGGACACGTGCCGGGTCGGGATCCCCCAGCCCCGTAATATCGCAGACATCACGTGGGCGTAGTCCTGGCACACGCCCTGCCGGCTCTCGAGCACATCCTCTATAGGCGAATCCACAAGCGTGGCGCCAGGCAGGTACTCGAACACCCCAAAGAGGTGACTGTTCAGAGCGAGTGCGCTTTGCAGCGGATCCTCTTGACGTTCGATCCCGGATTCGGCCTCGAAAGCCGTGAGCTGCGGTCCTGGACGAACGAACTGACTCGGCTGCAACATGATCCACAATGCCGACCGGTTGATCGACTCCCGGAGACCATCCCAACCACCGGGAACGGATTCCGGCAGCGGCGGATCTGGAAAGATCTCCACATGGGAGCGAGCGGTAATCGAAAGGCGACTGTGCGGCGCTGGGCGGTCGAAAAAGTGCCCCCGACCCTCAAACGGCCCGTCAAACTCATGGATTCCGCCGCGGGGTTCCGTCTCCAACGAGAACTCGTGCACCACCTGGCGACGGTCTCGAATCGGTTCCATGAACACGGAGGTGAACTCCATACTGACCGGAGCGCTGTATTCGTGCTCCAGGGTGTGCCGGATCTTGTACCGGGCCGTTACGGCCCTCACGACACGGACTCCGCGGCGATCGAGTACTCCACATACTGCTTGGTTACCAAGTTGTTCAACTCTTCGGAATCCTTCTTCAAGGCTTGGAGCGAATCCCGACTTACCTTCCCTTCCAAGGAGGCGGCTATGTGCAGCGCCATGCGGTGCGGAGGAGCCAATGGATGGCGCGCTCCCAACACGTCGATCTCACCCAAGAGATTCCGAATCCGGTTCGTGGCGAACCACAACGATCGAGTGAGCTCCGGACCCCGGGCCAAAAAATCGAGAACTGCCTGGCGCTGAACCCCTCGCGAGCGCTCGGTGGTGTAGTGATCGAGTGCATCGCTCACTTCGAGGAGCCCCGTCCAAGGCAAAGCGACCATGCCCCCGTTCGGACGGCCCACCTGTTCCCACACACCCAGCAGCGCCGTCTGTTGCTGCAACCGTTCCACATGTACACCGAGTGAGAAGAAGCGCCAGGCATCATCCCGAGCCCAACCAGTGGATGCCACCCCGGACACTAGACGGAGACGATCCACCACCTCCGTCACGAGGTTAACGGGAGCCTCCCTCCAGGCAGCGACGAAGTCAGACTCGCGCAACCACAAGTACCCCTGGTTCAGTCGGGTCCAAACACGCAACGGAAGCTGAGACCGTACCCGGCGCGCATTCTCTCGAGCCAGGTGCCAGCAAGAGATCATCGAGTCCTCGTTCGCGGGGTCTTCCACGAGCGCCCCAGCTAGCGTATAGGCGTCCGCCACGAGAAAGACCTCTGCTTCATCGGCATCCGCCGGGGCGGGAGGTGGTTCCTGATCCAATGTTGTGTACAGGACGCGCCAACCGAGCGCGATTTCGTCCGCCGGCCGATCCGCCAACCCGGAGAGTTGATACTCCAATAGCCGGGCAGTCTGTTCCGTCCGTTCCAGGTATCTGCCGAGCCAGTAAAAATCCCCCGCAACGCGCGCCAGCAAACCTCCCTTACGCACGCAACACCCAGAGGTCCTTGCACCCCCCACCCTGGCTCGAATTCACGACGAGGCTGCCCTTGGTCAGGGCGACGCGACAGAGACCCCCCGGCGCCACATATTGCGTGTGCCGTCCCTGCAGGATGAAAGGTCGCAGATCCACGTGCCTAGGTTCGAGCTTCCCGTCGATAATGCATGCGGAGCGCGATAGGGGTAGCACCGGCTGAGAGATATAGTTCTCGGGATGGCTTTTGAGGTGCGTCGCGAAGTCCCTCCGTTCCTCCGCCGTGGCGTGCGGCCCCACAAGCATCCCGTAGCCGCCGGATCCGCCCACCTGCTTCACCACGAGGTTCTTCAAGTTCGCGAGAGTCCACGCTAGACCCTCCCTTTCGCGGCAAAGCCTGGTCTCGACATTGGCCAGGATCGGCTCCTCCCCCAGGAAGTAGCGGATGATGCGAGGTACATAGGCGTAGACCGCCTTGTCGTCGGCGACACCGGTCCCTGGCGCATTGGCGATCACGACGTTTCCCGCCCGATAGGCGTGAAACAGGCCCGGAACACCGATTAGAGAATCGGGCATGAATGTGACCGGGTCGAGGAACCCCGCATTGATCCTCCTATAGATGACGTCGACGCGCTGCAGTCCCAGTATGGTGCGTGCGTACACCCTAGCGTCGCGTACCACGAGGTCCCGGGACTCCACCAGATCGACCCCCATCTCTCCAGCGAGGAATGCGTGCTCGTAGTAGGCCGAGTTCGCCGGCCCTGGGGTAAGCACGGCAATGCGGGGCGCCACTTCCGTCTGGGCTAGCGAGGCGAGGGTTTCGTAGAGATGCGCGGGGTAGTCCGCAACTTCTCGCACGCCATACCTCCGGTACACGTACGGCATCGCCGACTTCATCGCCTCTCGGCATCCGAGCATGTACGAAACTCCGGATGGCACCCGCAGGTTGTCCTCCAGCACCGCAAACCCTTCGTCAGTCCGCACCACGTCGGTTCCGCAGATGGAGACGTAGGTGTCGTGCGGCACCCGCACTCCGCGCATGGGGGTGAGGTAACTGGGGTTGCCGAGCACGAGTTCGGGGGGAATCAATCCGTCCCTAAGCGACTTGCCTTCGTGATAGATGTCCTGGAGGAAGAGGTTCAGGGCCCGCAACCGCTGTTTGAGCCCCTCCTCAATGTGGCGCCATTCCCTGGCCGTGATGAGGCGCGGGACACAATCGATCGGAATGATCTGTTCGCTGGCCTCGCGTTCGCCCATCACCCGAAATGTGATCCCCTCGTGTACGAAACGGCGATGGACTCCTACCTGAAGCCGCTCAAGGTCTTCTGAGCTCAGGCCCGCGAGGTGATCAGTCAGGTGGCGGGCGCGTATCCTGGGTTGGCCGTCGGGGAGGAATAGCTCGTCGAAAAAGCGTTCGTCGAGTTCGTATCCTCCCCTTTGGCGACCGGCCGACATGCGTCGAACCGAGACTGTCTAGGTGTTCGGCTAGTCTCGGTAGTCCTCTCCTTGGTCCGGATCGATGTTCAAGACGAATTCCGGATAGGCATCGATCCCCAGCTCGGCTGCATCCTGTCCGATTTCCTCCACCTCACGACTCACCCTAACTCCCATCGTGCGCTCCAAAATCAGCCAAAGCGCAAACGAGACGCCAAACACGAACGCCCCGACGCTGACGATCCCGTACAGCTGCGTTAGCACGTTGCCACCAGCAGCGATGCATGTCGCGAGCGTGCCCCACGTTCCGGCAAAGAGGTGCGCAGGTACGGCACCGACCACGTCGTCGATCCTGTATTTCTCGAGAATCCTGACGCCGAACATGCACACGACGGCTCCGACGGCCCCAATTAAGATGGCCCACCACGCGCTCCCGATGTTCGGTCCAGCTGTGATCGCCACGAGACCCGCTATGGCACCGTTCAGGGTGGCGAAAAGGTCCAGGCGACCCAGGATCCGTCGCGAAGTCAGGATCGCGGTAACGACGCCGGCCGCCGCCGCGAAGTTGGTGTTTACGATGACATTGCTCATCCCAATGGCGTCGGTCACGCCACCCATCGCCAGCCACGATCCGCCGTTGAATCCGAACCAGCCCAACCAAAGGATGAACACGCCAAGCGTCACCGCGGGGATGTTGGAAGGCGGAGTCATCTTGATCGAACCGTCCTTCTTGAACTTGCCCCACCGCGGTCCCACAACCATCACGCCGGCCAACGCGGCCCAGCCGCCTGTGGAGTGAACAATCGTGGACCCCGCAAAATCCACGAACCCGAGTTCGGCGAGCCAACCCCCGCCCCAAGTCCACGCGCCTACTATGGGGTAAATGATCCCTGTCAGGACCGCCGTGAACACGAAGAAGGCCCAGAGATTAACTCGTTCGGCCAGGGAGCCCGAAACGATTGAGGCCGTCGTTGCAACGAACACCATCTGGAAGAACCAATTGGACGTTTCGGCCCGGCCTGTCCCAATCACCTGTTGGCCACTCCCCGTGGACACCGCTTCCACCTGACCGGCAGTGGCAAGCAATTCGAGTTCTTGCGGAGTCGATCCGGCGAAGGGTACGAAGTTCCCGAAATAAGCCCCTCCCCCGTACATGACCTCGAAACCGACAACGAAGTACATCAGCCCTGCGATCGAGTAGAGGCCGATATTCTTCATGCAGATCACGGAAGCGTTCTTTGAGCGGACCGAACCTGCCTCCAGCATCGTGAAGCCGGCACACATCCACATGACCAACGCGCCCCAAACGAGGAAGGCAAAGGAGTTCAGAACGAACTGCGTCTCGGTCGACACCTGCGCCACCAACACAGCCGGGAGGGCGAGGAAGGCGACCAAGCCTCCTCCTGCCAAGACAATCCCTCGGGGCCAGCTTGTGGATGTTACGGAATGTGGTTTGAGTAGTGGTTTGGGTAACCTAAAAGGGAGGCGACGAAGGTCCATGGCAGGGCTCCGGGTCTGCAAACGGTCTTGAGTGAAGTAGGGGGAGTGCTCTCACCAGCACCCGCACCCGTACGACTAAGTCGCATCTATTCGATAATAATCACACGGGTCTTTGAGCACACGCAACCGCCACCAAATGCAACCGCCATCCGGCGAACCTAGACGAATCGCCATTGAAGGTTATCTTGTTTGTAGTTATTGATCATCCCCGAACTGGCGGTGGGCTCCGGCGGTGGGCTCCACCGGTCCGAGAAGAAGAAAGGACGAGCAGCACATGGGTATTCATTCCAGGGTTAAAGTCGCTGCTTCCGTAACGGTCGCGGCTGTCGTGGCGAGCACCACATTCCTCGCCGCTCAAGAAATCAATTCTCGGGGTGGAACTTCTTTTCTGCTGGGGGCACGAGCGCAGGTCCAGTACTACACCTCATCGGCAGATGATACCCCGTCAACTTTTTTCATTCGCCGAGCTTGGGTAACTATGGATGGGCGACTGAACTCGCTCGTTTCCGGTCGAGTCCAGTTCAACGCGAATGGTGGAAACGTGTGGGAAGCATGGTTGCAGCTCGCACCGAGCGAGGGTTTCCGCGTCCAGATCGGGCAGTTCAAGCGCCAGATCTCTCAGGCTTGGCTCGCCTTGAACGCCGACCTCCCGATCATTGAGCGGGATGCCAGAGTCCCCGGGGTTGACCACTGTGCCGGTGTCGGAGGTGTTTGTTCTTATGGACGGTTGACCGATCAGTTGGGGCTCGACACCTACGAGCCGGGTATCCTCTTTACCGGTCGCCTTGCCAACCGACGCCTCGGGTATCGGTTCACACTCACCAACGGCGAGAGGCTCAACGGCAAGGACACCAACAGCGGGAAGTCCTTCGCCGGGCGCCTTTCTTACTTCCTGGCCGAGAACACTCGGTTGTCGGGGTACTTTGCATTCGACCATAGGATGGACTCCCAAGGATCGACCATGACCGCGCCCTCCTATGGGGCGGAGGTTGAGGTTGGCACATGGCGTACCGGCCCACACCTCATCGCCAGCTTGATCGGCGGTCGGAACTGGAAGCTGAGCGACGACGCTGATTTCAGTGCATTTCAGCTGATGGGGTTCTGGTACCTTCCCTCCGAGCCCGGCGGAAACATATCGGGTTTCGAACCCATGTTGCGGGTCAGCTGGGTTGACTCGGGTGGAATGGGGAGCGACGGACAAAACCAGACTGGGACTGTGATCACCCCGGGATTCATGGTTTACTTCGTGGGGCGCAACGGGATTTCGACCAATGTCGACATCTACAACTCCGGCGACCGATCGGAGTGGTCGTTGAAGGTCCAAGCCTTCACGTTCTTCTAGGCTTCACGGGCCTCAGGCCTCAGAGTCGGCAGAGGATCGTCGTCGTCAGAGGATCGTCAGCCCCCCAAAAGCCAGGCCAAAGTACGAAGTAGTTCTTCGCGACAGCGACGGGCAAGGCGGTAACTACAGGCGTGCGAGCGGACGATTCCATGCAGGACTGGCTGTCAGGATCGCGGGAGCGCGCCCCTTCTTAAGGGGGGGGGGGCTTTTAGGAAGCCTTAGCCCGGAGCCGGGGCTGGGAAGCAAGACAAGACTTGAGAAGGCCCTTGGCTTCGGCGGGCCTTTGGCTCGGCGGGATTAGAGTGGTAACGCCCACCGGATCCGAGGACACTGGCTCACTTTTACAGTTGCCCTCGGACGGTGGCTCGAGCGTAAGGGAGGTTCGCTCGAGCACATGAAGTGTTGGAGGCTACTTGAAAGCTTTTTGGGCATCCTCCACTGAATCAAACACCTTTGTGAGCATCACGAACCCGCTGACCTCCAACACTTCCTGAATGTTGGGGTTCATGTTCGCCAAACTCAGCTGGCCCCCCGCCTGGTTCAGCTTCCTGATCGTGATCAGGAGAACGCGGAGTCCCGCGGAGCTGATGTAGCTCAACCCGGAGCAATCCAGAATGATGTTCGTGGCTCCGGCATCGGCGATGGCCCCCAGCTCTTTTTCGAATTCGCGCGAGTTAACCGAATCCACACGACCACTGACAGTGGCAGTTGTGGTTTTTCCGGACTGCGTGGTTTCAACTTTCATGTCAACGGGTTCCCCTCAATCCTAGGGTTCAGTTTGTGTTACAGAATATAGAGACTGCGACAGGGTTAAGCGATTCAGATCTTGGACTCGCTCATAGGAAAGGGAGTCCATAAATGTCTTCGTGAGATGAATCCCGAGTCCACCAAGCGGCCGATCCTCTGCCTCCTCTATCAATGCAGGTGGCGGCGCTTCTTCAAGCGGGTTGAACGCCATTCCATTGTCAGAGATTATCGTCTGTAGCGTGCTGTCGTCAATCGTCAGTTCGACCGTAATCCGAGGGTCGGCGGCTCCTTCTTCATCGAAGCCGTAGGAAACGATGTTCGTGAGCAATTCGTCGAGAGATAACCTGAGCTTGAAGATAACCTCCTGGCCCAAGCCATGCCGTTCTGCAAAGCTCTCAACCTCATCGCCCACCCGCCGCGCCTCCGTCAAATCAAGCGCAACCGGAATGCGTAATCTTGAAGTGTTTTTGCCCTCAGACATCTATGTCCGTCGCTCGTCCGTTGTTTCGCGAGGCTCTGCCGCCCGGAAGCAAAACTGACTGCCTGACTACACGTATTGACCCTCAGTCAGCTAGAAAGTTGCCCTGCGGCGAGAAAGCTTATGTGACGGTCGCAATATGGCAACGTTTGCATGACTACGCCATATTGTGTGTTGGGAGGTATGTGTCGGGAGCACCCGCACGCTCCCGATCGAGTAAATGGGGTAGTACCACGATAGAGTTATACGGAGTGATTTTCATCATGACGATCGGCCTAAACACGCCGGAGACCAGATGCCGAAGATTCTCGTAGTCGACGATGAGCCGGATCTCGAGCTTCTCCTTCGGCAGCGGTTCCGCCGGAAGATTCGTAAGGGTGAAGTAGATCTCATCTTTGCCGAAAACGGAGTGCACGCCCTGGAGCGGCTGAAGGAGCACCCGGACGTGGATATGGTGCTTTCGGACATCAACATGCCCCAGATGGATGGCCTCACTCTGCTGGCTCAGCTGGAATCGCTGGACAGGGACCTGCGCGCCGTCATCGTCACGGCGTACGGAGACATGAAGAACATCCGGACGGCCATGAACCGCGGGGCGTTTGATTTTATCACCAAGCCGATCGACTTCAGCGACCTCGAGGCCACGATCTCCAAGACCTTGAACCACCTCGACGTTATGAGGGATGCTCTTCAGGCACGCGATGATCTTGTGGCCCTGCGCCAGGAGCTGGGTGTCGCCTCGGCCATGCAGGAATCGATCCTGCCAACCAATTTCCCGACCGACCCCCGCTACGAGTTGTATGCCTGGATGACTCCCGCAAAGGAGGTCGGAGGCGATTTTTACGACTTTTTCCCCGTCGAAAATGGCTTGGGTCTCGTGATCGCCGACGTTTCGGGGAAGGGTGTACCCGCGGCCTTCTTCATGCTCGTCGCTCGGACGCTGCTGAAGGGAACGGCCGTCGGAATGAACGATCCGGTCAAGATCATGAAGGAAGTCAACCGGCTCGTCGAGAAGGAGAACGAACAGTCAATGTTCGTCACTGTCTTCTTCACCGACTTCAACCCAGACACGGGCGAACTCCGTTTCGCCAACGCCGGACATAACCTTCCAGTCATTCTTCGTGCAAACGGCGAGCTGGAGCAGATAGACTGCGAAGCGGGGATCGTACTCGGGATCATGGATCCCTGGGACTTCCCAGGGGGCTCTGTAACCTTGAACCCCGGGGATGCCATCCTCCTTTATACCGATGGTGTGACGGAGGCGATGGACGAGGAAGAAAACGAGTTCGGGGATGCGGAGCTTCTGGAGGTCATGGGAGAGTGCGTCGGCATGAGCGCGACACAGCTTACCAGACATGTGGTAAAGGCGGTGCAGGAGCACGCGGGTAGTGCCGAGCAATCGGATGACATTACATGCCTTGCCGTTCGTTACCTCGGGCCGGGCACTTGATGAACCACACGGGGAGCTTCTGGAAGGCGGTTACTAGTGCAGTATCCGTCGCCATGATCACTGTCGCAGCTCCTTTATTCGCACAACAGGAAGGACAGGAAACAGGCGGCGCGGAGGACGCCACCGCACAAGCCGGTTATGGAGTCTACCCGGACTCCATAGTATTCGGTCAATCCGCGGCGTTGACGGGGCCTGCCCAGGCCCTCGGATGGGGTATGAAACTCGGATTGGAATCGGCCTTCGCCGAGGCCAACCGAGAAGGGGGCGTAGGTGGGCGCAGTCTCCGTTTGATCTCGAGGGACGACTCTTACGAACCAGAAGCAGCGGTCAACAACACCCGCGACCTCATCGAACACGGGGTCTTCGGAATGATCGGTGCGGTAGGAACTCCGACCTCCAGCGCCGCCGAGCCGGTGGCTAGCACAGCGGAGGTTCCATACATAGGTGCCTTTACCGGTGCCGGCCTCCTTCGACGACCCGACCAGCGGTACGTGGTGAACCTCCGGGCTTCCTACAATCAGGAAACCGAGGAGATGGTGGCTCGGCTCGTGAACGACCTCGGAATCACACGAATAGCCATCTTTTACCAGAACGATAACTATGGCTTGGCTGGCCGAACCGGGACCCGCGCGGCCATGGAGAGGCGAGGCATGACGCTCGTAGCGGAGGAACGCTACATGCGCAACACACTCGCCGTAAAGCGCGCCTTGCTCGACCTGCGCGACGCCAATCCCGAGGCCATTATCATCATTGGGGCCTACGCTCCGGTCGCCGAGTTCATCAAGTGGTCGCGGCAGATCGGACTGAACAGCCTTTTTGTGAACATCTCGTTTGTCGGGAGCAACGCCTTGCTCAACGAGCTGGGCCCCGCGGGCAACGGTGTCGTGATTACGCAGGTCGTCCCGTTCCCACAGGACACTTCTGTGCCCGTCATTCAGCGCTATCATCGCGCATTGGAAGCTTTCGAGCCCGGATCGACACCCGGGTTCGTGTCTCTCGAAGGTTACTTGGCCGGCCGTCTAGTCATTGAGGTTCTCACCCGGATGGCAGTGGAGGGTGTCGCGGCCCCAACCCGAGAGGCCTTTCTGGAGACAATCGCGGGAGCCGGCCCCATTGATCTGGGAGGATTCGTGGTGGAATACGGCCCCGAGGATAATCAAGGGTCGGACTTGGTCTTCCTTACGACTATTCGCGACGGTGGGTTCGTACCGGTCACCAGACTCACGCGATAGCTCTCGGCTAGTCATCCTGACGCTCGGAGTTCGATGAAAGTATTCGACGGCACTTTCCACGGCACGATCTTGAAGGCCTTGGAAAAACTCCCAGGCACCTTCGGCAAAAAGCTGAAGGACAGACTCGGGGACCGGTTCGGGATCGGGACCCAGATGGCGATCGTTTTGGGAGGGGGCGTACTCGTTACGCTCGGCGCCATCTTCCTCTCCCTCACCCTCATGACCGTCATTGAGGCCCGCCAATCGAGCGTCACGCAGGTCCACATGCCGGCACTGGTAGGGGCCTTCCGCGTTAGTGCATCCAGTGATGAACTAGTGCGCGCCACACCGCTCCTGCTCTCCGCCGTTGAGCTGGAAGACCTGGAAACCGTGCGACTGGATACCGAAGAGGTCGGGACCGAGTTGCGCAATGCCGTTACGCAGACACTCGGAAACTTGGGTGAGGAGTCGGGGGCCGGGCTACAGGTGCTCGCCGACAGCCTCTCGGAAGTGATCGATGAGATCTACTTGTCGATGGAGCGGAGGTTAGACCGCCAGACCCAGTTCCAGACCAAAGAGGAACAGGTTGCTGCCCTTGGGCTTGAGCTTCAGAGCCTTCTGGAACAGGAGGTGGACAACCAGCACTTCTTCATGTTCACCGGCCTACGCACGCTTGGTGGAACCCCGGCTCCTGAGGTGCTCCGAAGGGCGCCGGATGAGGTATCCCACTATGCGGGTCTACTGGGCTTCTCCTCGCTACAGAACCAACTGACCACGTTCATACAGCAGGCGATCGCCGAGACGGATGCCGAAATCCTGCTTGCAAACAGCGAACGCGTAGCGACCACATTCGCAAACATCGGTGAGGCTCTGGACGACATTCGCCCACCCATACGCGACACACTAGAGAATCGCATTACCCGGTTGGCCGAACTCTACGACGGCGAAGGCGGTGTTTTTCCGGTCCGCACCCTGGAGATTCGGGACGCACAGGCTGTACGAGAGCTCACCGACCGTAGCCAGAGTATGAGCGCAGAGCTCGTGGCCAGTATCGAAGAACTTGTTGGCGAGGCCGAGTCGGCTACTGAATCCGAAACGAGGGGTACGCGGCAGCTGGTACGAGGCGGGGTGTGGTTTCTTGGGACGCTGGGCCTCTTCACCTTCCTCGCTGCCATCTTTGTGTGGAAGTTCTTTGCAGAACCGATGTTCGTCCGGATAATCAACCTTCGCAATGCCACCGAAAATATGTCCCGCGGAGACCTCGAAGTTAACGTGGAAATTGAGGGCAACGATGAGGTGACGGACATGGCGGGTGCACTTGAGGTATTCAGGCAGCACGCATTGGAGGTGCAACGCCTGAATCTGGTTGAGCAGCTAGCCGAGGAGGTTCAGGCGAATAACTCTGAGCTGGAGAGCGCCCTCGACGACCTGCGGCGCACGCAGCAACAGGTGATTACGCAGGAGAAGCTGGCATCCTTGGGGGCTCTGACGGCCGGCATCGCTCACGAGATTAGAAATCCCCTGAACTTTGTCAACAATTTCTCCGCTCTGAGCACCGACCTCATCGATGAATTGAGGGAGGAGCTGGAAGAGGGGATGTCCGAAGACTCCGAAATCGACGCAGAATACGTGGACGAGATCGTCGGCGATTTGGATCTCAACATCAGGAAGGTACGGGAGCACGGAGGACGGGCGGACCGGATAGTGGAGGGGATGCTCGCGCACTCGCGGCACGAAGGCTCCGAGGCAAACGCTTTTGACCTGAACCAAGTCTTCGACGAGTACGCCAAGCTGGCCTACCACGGCCTACGTGGGACGGATTCATCGTTCAACGTCACAATGGTCAGGGCACTGGAGGAAGGGATTGGCTCGGTGATCGGCGTTCAGCGTGACATCACCCGAGTTTTCTTGAACGTGGTTACCAACGCCTGCCACGCGACTGCCGCTCGCCGTGCCAAGGAAGAAGGTGACGACTACCAACCTACTGTATGGTTAAAGACGACGTCCGATGGCCCCGACCACGTCATCATCGCTATCCGCGACAACGGCACCGGGATGCCCAAACACGTGCAGGAGAAGATCTTCGAACCCTTCTTCACTACGAAGTCGGGTACGCAGGGCACCGGTCTGGGACTCTCCATTTCACACGAAATCGTTCTCGGTCACGGCGGTTCGATCGAAGTCGAGACCGCAGAGAATGAGTTCACGGAGTTCAGAATTCGCCTGCCTCGGAAGTCGGAAGCCTCCCCCATTCAGGAGCCGGTTTGATCCCGACCCTTCATCCACTCAACTGGGACCCCGCCCACACCAACGAGCACACGATGGAGCAATCATGAAACTCAACCGCACACTTGCCACTTTTGCCTGTCTCCTGGTGTCCGCCTCCGTTTTCGCCGACTCCCTCCCAGCGCAGGATAACGGGCGCCCCGAAACCACGCCGCGACGTGCCGATGAAGGCGACGGCCCTTACGACCGCCTGATTCTACGCGGTGTAACCATGATTGACGGTACCGGCGCGCCGCCGCAGGGCCCCATGGACATCGTCGTCGAGGGAGACAGAATCGTCTCCATGCGCACCGTGGGATACCCGGGAGTGCCGATTAACGAAGGCCGCCGTCCCGATATGGAGATAGAAGGCCAGCCCGACGCCAATGTGCATGAGGTCGACCTCTCGGGGCACTTCATCATGCCCGGTTTCGTGGATATGCATGCTCACACCGGTGGCGTCCCAAAGGCGCCTCAGCCGGAATATGTGTACAAGTTGTGGATGGGCCACGGAATTACCACTTCAAGGGGTGTGGGACATGGCCCGATGATGTGGTCCCTGAGGGAGAAGGCCAAGGCGGCCCGCAACGAGATCGTCGCCCCTCGCATGTACACGTACGTGCGACCCGGAGAGGGTTGGGATCAGGGACCGGTCCTCTCCCCGGAATCGGCTCGCGCTTGGGTTCAGTGGGCAGCTGCTCAGGAGGTCGATGGGCAGAAGATCGACGGTCTGAAGTTGGGATCCTTCGACCCTCAGATCATGGAAGCGCTCATCGACGAGGCCCATCAGCACGGGCTCGGGACCGTAGCGCACCTTGGCCAGATGGGTGTCTCCCGCATGACTGCTCTCGACGCTGCTGAAATCGGCTTGGACATGATGACGCACTACTACGGTCTCTTCGAGTCGATGCTCGCCGACTACAGCATCCAGGACTGGCCGCTGGATTACAACTACCAGGACGAGCAACACCGGTTCGGGAACGTGGCCCGCCTGTGGGATCAGGTGGATGGCCCCGGGTCGGACAAGTGGAATGCTCTCCAGGAACGACTCTTGGAGCTGGGCTTCGGGATCGACCCGACCATGACGATCTACGAGGCAAGTCGCGACGTGATGAGGGCGCGAAACGCAGACTGGCACGCGGAGTACACCCTGCCGACCCAGGACGAGTTCTATCAACCAAGCCGGATCGCCCACGGGTCATACTGGTTCTATTGGACGTCCGAGGATGAGGTGGCGTGGAAGAACTTCTATCGCGTGTGGATGCAGTTCCTTAACGAGTACAAGAATCGCGGGGGCCGCGTAACGACCGGGTCCGACTCCGGATTCATATACAAACTCTACGGATTCGGTTACATCCGGGAGTTCGAGCTGCTGCGCGAGGCTGGATTCCACCCGCTGGAAGTCATTCGCGCGGCAACCCTCCACGGGGCACAAGAGTTAAACGACCCGAAGGGCCTAGGGCCCGATTTCGGGGTGATCCGCCCCGGGATGAAAGCGGACTTCGTTGTGGTGGATGAAAACCCGCTCGAGAACTTGAAGATTCTGTACGGCACGGGGGCCGTGAAATTGGACGACGAAACTGGCGAGGTCGGAAGGGTGGGCGGCATCAAGTACACGATCAAAGACGGGATCATTTACGACGCACAGCAGATGCTCGCAGACGTTCGGGAGATGGTGCGGCAGGCCAAGATCAACATCACCACTGAAGACTACTAGCAGCCGTGGAGGAGCCCGCGTCGCGTCTGGCTGCATACTGCACCGTCGTCTTGTTGGCGGCAGCTTGTCAACCACAAGGCGATCTGCCTGAGGCGCAGTCAGAGGCGAGGACCGTACAACCCGGTGCTCCGGGGGAAGCGGGCCGGGTATTGACGACGGCCGAGGCTGCTTCTCTCTCCTATCCGACGCATAACGATGCTGACATCGCCTTCATGCAGGGCATGATCCATCACCATGCCCAGGCGCTCGAAATGGCGGCGCTGTTGCGGGATCGCTCCGAGAACGAAGGGCTGAACTTGCTCGGACGGCGAATAGAGATATCGCAACGCGACGAGATTGCTCTAATGACGCGATGGTTGGAGCGGCGGGGACAGGATGCTCAGGTGCCCGGGGCGGGCCACGACCACGGCCACGGCCTCGACGACTCCGAGCTCATGCCGGGCATGTTGACGGCGGCGGAGATGGAGGCACTAGCAGCCGCTCGGGGCTCGGAGTTCGACAAGTTGTTTCTCGAGGGCATGATCCGGCACCACGAGGGGGCGATCGTCATGGTAGCCGAGCTGTTCGGTGCGGGCGGCGGCCAGGAAACGGAAGTGCACCGGTTCGCTTCCGATGTGGACGCCGATCAAGACATGGAAATACTCCGCATGCAACGCATGCTGACGGAGATTCGTTAGGAACTCAGCGTCAGGAAGTAAGAACTTTTTTTCGTTCCCCACGGGAGCGGCAGGAGGCAGGAATGAAGTCTTTGCGCGACTTGGTGGCTTTCAGCTTGGTGGCTGGTCTTTGCAGTGGGTTGGTGTCGAGCACGGAGCTTGTGGCTCAGGATCCGCCCGAGGAGGAGGAAGAAGCCGTTTGGGAGTGGGATCCGACCGATCCGCGGATTGGACTGTCGGCCGGCGTTCACGATGCTGGGACAGCGATCAACAACCTCGAGCGTCTGGTGAGCATGCCCAAACCGGACCCGTTCCTCACCTCGGAAGCGGGTGGCCGAGGCCCTACAAACAGCGACCTCGCCTTCCAGGGCAACTACGTGTTCCAAGGCAGTTACTGGGGCTTCCAGGTGTACGACGCCACGGATCCCTCTGCACCGGAGCTCGTGGTCGCCGTTGTGTGTCCGGGTGGACAGGGAGACCTGAGCGTTCACGAGGACCTGCTATTCATGTCGGTCGAGCAAACTTCGGGTCGCCTTGACTGTGGGACCGATGGTGTCCAGGACAGCGTGAGCACCGAGCGTCTACGCGGCATCCGTATCTTCGATATCTCGGATATCAACAACCCGAGGCAGGTCAAGACGGTCCAAACGTGCCGAGGCTCTCACACTCACACTCTGGTCACCGATCCGGAAGACGATTCACACGTCTATATCTATGTGTCCGGTACCGGGCGGGTGCGGTCGTCCAGCGAACTTCCAGGTTGTTCCTCCCTTCCGCCTGACGAGGACGAGGGTACGTCGTTCTTCCGAATCGAAGTAATCGAAGTTCCGGTCGCCAATCCCGAGGATGCCGAAATCGTGAGCATGCCCCGCATCTTTTCGGACCCCGAAACGGGAGATATCGCGGGCCTGTGGGCGGGCGGCGACCACGGGGACGGCACTCAGAGAACGCGAACCACCAACCAGTGCCATGACATTACCGTGCGCTCCGATTTGGGTCTGGCGGCAGGTGCATGTTCCGGAAACGGCATTCTCCTCGACATATCCGACCCCGCAAATCCGATGCGGATCGATCAGGTCATCGATCCCAACTTTGCCTATTGGCACTCAGCGACATTCAACAATGATGGGTCGGCCATCATCTTTACGGACGAGTGGGGCGGTGGTGGTGCAGCGCGATGCCGTGGATCGGACCCCGAGACATGGGGTGCAAACGCCATCTTCACCATCCGTGATCGCAAGATGGAACTTGCCGGGTATTACAAGCTTCCCGTCCCGCAGACCGAGCAGGAAAACTGCGTCGCCCATAACGGATCTCTCATTCCCGTGCCGGGTCGCGACATCATGGTCCAGGCGTGGTACCAGGGGGGTCTATCGATCTTCGATTTTACGGATCCGGCGAACCCGTACGAGATAGCGTACTTCGATCGCGGGCCGCTGGACGCCGTGGAGATGCTCAGCGGGGGTTACTGGTCCGCCTATTGGCACAACGGAGCCATCTACGGTGCCGAGATGGCGCGGGGTGTAGATGTCTTCCGCCTCGCGGCGAGCGAACACCTTTCGGAAGCGGAAATCGCCGCGGCGGAAATGGTGATGGAGGGCGACTTCAACGTTCAGAACCAACCTCGGATGGAGTGGCCGGCAACCTTTGCAGTCGCTCGATCGTATTTGGTACAGATGCAGAGGGCGAACGGGATCCGAACCGAGGCCGGTGAACAGGCTGAAACGATGCTTAACGCCCTCGAAGCAGATCAGAACGACGGGGCAGCGCGGGAGGGTCTCGCGGCCTTGGCGGACGAGCTCGAACAGGATGCCCGCCGGGCAGAGAACGCTGCCGGCCCCGGAGACGCGCATCGGCTACGACTATTCGCAGAAACGGTGAGGGGCCTCCTCGACGGGTAGGAGGTCACTCCCAAGGGGGCGCCAAGTGAAGGATGATGGGTCGACTCTTGACCGCGGAACGGCCATGGATTTGGCCACGGAGGGACAACTTGTAAAGGGGCTCGTGCCCGGGGGCACATGGTTGGCGGATTTTCTGTATCCGCCGGCCGCCCGGTCCCGATCGGTCACCGGCATTGCGAGTTGGTGGATCGAACGCTGGATCCCCTACAACCTGACCGTCCTCGCGACAGGGGCGGTGACGACCACGATCCTCGCCCTGCTGCACGCGCTACCCCCTGGGATCGATTTCTGGAGTCAGGGGATTCTGTTTCCGGGGGCCGCGATATGGATGGTGCTGGCCAACATTTGCTACAGCCTCGGCCCTGTGACCGAAACACTGTTGCAGAAGCTGTGGGGCCGGAAATTGTTCCCGGCCGGCCCCCTGCTCTGGCGCGCGGGGATAACGCTTGCCGTCGGAGTCACGCTCCTGCCTCTCGTGCCCGCTACGATTGCCACAATCGCGCGTGTCCTCGGGTGGGACTAACCCTCCACTAACCCTCTACTCGACGCCGATGGAGTGTAATCCGATGTCGGCACGAGAAGGCGTACCGGCGGCACCCATCGTGATACGCAGCTCTTCAGTGAGGATCTCCAGCACTCGGTCCACACCCGGCTGACCGAAAGCACCCAAACCCCACAGGTAAGGCCGGCCCACGGCAACCGCCGTGGCTCCCCTCGCCAGACCCTTGAAGATGTCGGTTCCCCGCCGGAATCCTCCGTCCACGATGATGGGCACCTCGCCGGCGGCCACCTCAACCACCTCTGGAAGCGAGTCGATCGTGGCGCGGCCACTTCCCTCCGCCCGTCCGCCATGGTTCGAGACCCAGATCCCGTCAACACCGTTATCCAGCGCGAGCTCTGCATCCTCTCGGGTTACCAAACCCTTTACCACGATCTTTTGGTCGGTAATGTCCCGCAGGCGATTGACGTAATCCCATGTCATGGTCGGACCACCGCTGTCCGGTGGGCCCTGAGGAAGGCCACGGTACATGACCCGGACGGGGTCGGCGCGTCCACCACTACGGTGACAACGTGTGCAGTCCCGGCTATCGATACGTCGGTAACGCTCCAACGTGACTCGGTTGGACCCGCCGAGCAGATCCACCGTGAGCACCAAGACGGGGCAACCGGCGTCGCGCACTCGATTCACGAGCGCCACCGTGGCTTCCCAAAAACGAGGAGCGTATAGCTGGTACCAGACCGGTTCGCCCCGAGCCTCATTTACCTCCTCCACCGGGGTCGACGTAACGGATGAGAGAGTTTGGAGATGACCGCGGGCCGCCGCAGCACGGGCGGTGGCAACCTCGCCATCTGGGTGAAAACCCTTCTGGTACCCGCATGGCGCGATGAGTATGGGAGTGGGCCACGTCCGGTCGAAGATGGAGACGCTCATGTCTATGGAAGACACGTTCACTAGGCGTCGTGCGCGGAGATAGATCTCCTCCAAGGCGGCGCGATTCCGAGCCTGGGTGCTCTCCCCATCTACGCCGGTCTTCATGTATCCCCAGTGAGCTGGCGGCAAAGTCGATTCGGCCACCTTTTCAAGGTCGAAAACGTCCAGCGCATCGGAGGCCGAGGCCACTAGATCGTCCAAAGCAGGGGGGTTCGCCTCTTGAGCGATGGCTCTATCAGACAGCGACCAGCCACACCCTCCCAAGGCCGCTAGGAAGGGGCTGCTAGCAAGCCACCGGGCAAAATCTCGTCGGTGAAGATCCCGGTTCAATGCAGTCTCTGTCATCCCCTCTCCTCCGGTTGGCGTGTAGGTCACATTTAGATCGCGTTCAGAGACGCTGTAGGTCGTCGCGACGTCAGATAGCTTCGTTGCGCATTCCGTACGATTTTGGGACGCTATGGGAGCAACGGGCAACATCGCCCGTCTCAGGTGTGTCCAAACCGCCGGGTTTTCCAATCAATTTCAGTTGATTTTCCCAACTCGACACTCGACACTCGACAAAAAGGGGAGGCAGCGAAGCAAGTGAGTCACGAGATCGAAGTGATCACAGCCAAGGTCAAAGAGGAAAGCACTTTCGTGGACCGTCTCGTGGACGAAGTGGGACGGATCATCGTTGGTCAGAAATACATGGTGGAGCGGCTGCTCATCGGGTTGCTGGCAGACGGTCACGTCCTCATGGAAGGCGTACCGGGGCTCGCAAAGACGTTGACTGTACGCACCTTGGCACGTGCCATCGACACAGGGTTTCAGCGGATCCAGTTCACCCCCGACCTGCTCCCCGCGGACCTCATCGGCACCCTCATTTTCGACCCCAAGACGAGCGAGTTCCGGACCAAGAAAGGACCCATCTTCTCCAACATCGTTTTGGCCGACGAGATTAACCGTTCTCCTGCCAAGGTCCAATCGGCCCTTCTGGAAGCGATGCAGGAACGTACAGTGACCATCGGAGAGAAGACCTTTGCTCTGGACAGCCCCTTCCTCGTGTTGGCAACACAGAACCCGATCGAGCAGGAGGGCACCTATCCGCTACCGGAAGCACAGGTCGACCGCTTCATGCTGAAATTGGCGATCGGTTATCCGGACAAGGAACAAGAGCTGGAGATCATCCGTCGAATGGCGAGCGGAGACGAGCCCGAGAGTCGTCCAGTCGTAACTCCCGAGGAGATTCTGCGAGCGCGGCAGGCTGTCAATCTCATCCATATGGAGGCCCAGGTGGAGCGGTATATCGTGGATCTCGTGCACGCGTCTCGCGCACCTGGCGAGAGCGGACTGGGAGATCTCGTTGAACTCATCTCCTACGGGGCTTCGCCTCGGGCGAGTATTTGCCTTGCCCGCACCGCTAGAGCACACGCTTTCCTCCGGCGGCGAGGATACGTGACACCGGAAGACGTGCGGTCGGTAGCTCTCGATGTACTACGCCACCGGGTCCTGGTCACTTACGAAGCAGAAGCGGAGGAAGTCACCAGCGAGGACATCGTCCACAGGATCCTGGACACCATCGAGGTCCCGTAGCCGTGTCGGTTGTTCCAAGCGAGATCCTCAAGCGGGTGCGGCGGATAGAGATCAGGACGCGCGGTCTCGTCGATCAGGTTTTTTCGGGCGAATACCACTCCGTGTTCAAGGGACGTGGCATCAATTTCGCCGAGGTTCGGGAATACCACTACGGCGATGACATTCGGAGCATCGATTGGAACGTCACGGCGCGGACGGGAGTACCCCACATCAAGGTGTTTGATGAGGAACGGGAGCTCACGGTGATGCTGGTCGTGGACGTGAGCGCCTCCGGGAATTTTGGTACGCGGGAGCGAATGAAGGGCGACCTGGCGGTCGAGGTGTGTTCCCTGCTGGCCTTCAGCGCGATCCGGAACAATGACAAGGTCGGTCTTATCATCTTCAGCGACCGCGTCGAGAAATTTGTGCCGCCTCGCAAGGGCCGGCGGCACGTCTTGCGGCTCTTGAGAGAGCTCCTCTACCACCAGCCGTTGAGCCGCAGGACCGACGTTGACAACGCGGTCGAGTACCTGTCGAAGGTTATTCGGCGGCGGGCGGTCGTGTTTGTGGTGTCCGATTTCCTCGCTGGGAGCTTCGACAAACCCCTCGCCGTAGCGGGGCGGCGCCACGACTTGGTGGCCCTCAGGATCCGAGATCGTCGAGAGAGCAAGCTACCCCGCGTCGGGTTCGTCGAGCTGCAGGACGCGGAGAGCGGGGACACACTGCTGGTGAACACCTCCAACCCGGCCTTTCGGAGCGCCTTCCGGAATCTCGCGAGACAAAGACTGGAGGACGAGGACCGCATATTTCGGCGTTGCAAGGTGGACGTCGTGGATCTGGTGCCCGGCGAACCCTACCTCCGACCCTTGATGCGGTTCTTCGAAGAAAGGGCGCATCGCGCGTGAGCTGCCGCAGGCCGACCCGCAACCCGAAATGGATAGTGGGATTTCTGTTGCCAGTCCTCCTCGGGGCGGACACCCAAGCCGGACAAGGCCTCCAGGCGCGTGCAACCCTTGAGGCAGACACGGTCGCCATTCACGTGGGGGACCAACTTCGGGTTCAGCTCTCGGTAGAACATCCCGCTGGGTTTGAGGTGGTTCTCCCCGACTCTGCGGCACCGCTCGATTTGCGGCCGTTCGAGATCATCGCACTCGAGGAGCGTGGCCGGACAGAGACGGATGGAGTGGCAAGAACCGAGATTGATCTCATCCTTACGGCGTGGGAACTCGGTGAATTGGAGATCCCCTCTATCGATGTTCATCTGGTTGGGAATGGGGACACGTTGGTGGTGGCCACAAACGCCCTGAGCATTGGCGTTGAGACGGTCGGCTTGGACGAAGGTGGAGACATTCGGGAGATCGCGGATCCGATCGGAATTCCGAGAAACTGGCTGCTCTCCTGGCCTTGGGTTTTGGGGGCACTCTTGATGGGAGGCGGCGCCCTGCTCGCGTGGCGAAGATGGCGGTCTCGGCCCGACGTGGTCGATCTCGAATGTCCCCTTCCGCTCCAACCACCCGAAGAGACTGCGTTGGCGGCTCTGGCGGCCATCGAGGCTTCGTCCCTGCTCTCGGATCGGCGCGTACGACGCTTCCACATTGAGGTTTCCGAGGTTTTTAGAAGCTACCTCGAAGGCCGTTACCGGATCTGGGCACTGCAGATGACAACCCCAGACACCGTGGAGGCGTTGGGCAAGGAGGACCTCGAGCGTGGAGTCCGCTTGGACATCCTCGGGCTCCTGGACGCATGCGACATGGTGAAGTTCGCGAAGTTCCGCCCGGACATCCCAACCTGTCGTGGCACTCTGGAGCTCGCTCGTTCCCTCATCAGGCTAACCACGGCGATTGAGGAGGAGAGGGTGGCGGAGGAAGCGAAGGCGGCTGAGGAGGTGATGTCGGCCGAGGGCGAGCAATTGAGTGTGGAAGAATCGAGTTCCGAGGCAATGGCATGATCACGCACTTCGCCGACCCGTGGATGCTCCTGCTTCTCGTGCTCTTACCGGTGGTAGCGTATCTGCACTTGGTGAAGGAGGCTCCTCGGCGCAGCTCCCTGCGTTACTCCGACTTGGGGATGGTGGTTCGAGCGGGCGGCGGTGTGGCTGATTGGGTCCGGCACATACCGCTAGCCCTTCGCGTGTTAGTTCTCGGCGCCTTCATCATGGCTTTGGCTCGTCCCCAGTCGGCGTCCACAACCCAGGATGCGTCTATAGACGGCATCGACATCGTAATGGTGCTGGACATCTCCAGTTCAATGTTGGCCGAGGATCTCGCTCCGAACCGACTAGAAGCCGCGAAGGAGGTAGGGGCCGACTTCGTAGACCAGCGTCGAAACGACCGAGTCGGCCTTGTCGTCTTCGCCGGGCGAGCGTTCACGCAAGCACCACTAACCGTGGATCATGACGCCATCCTGAACGTGCTGGCCGAACTGAGACCAGGGATGGTGGAAGACGGGACTGCGGTCGGGCTAGGTTTGGCGACGGCCCTTAGGCGGCTAGAATCAAGCACCGCGGAATCTCGAGTGGTGGTTCTTCTAACCGACGGACGGAACAACCGGGGCGAGATTGACCCGGTCACAGCCGCCCAAATGGGGGCAGCACTGGGCGTGAAGGTGTACACCATCGGGGCAGGTTCTCGGGGAATGGCGAGGGTTCCGATAGATCCGACCCGTCAGCGTTACGCGACCGTCCAAGCCGACGTTGACGAACCGACCTTGCAGGAGATGGCCGACATCACGGGTGGTCGCTACTTCCGAGCCACAGACAGAGAGCGCTTGGAAGAGGTTTACACGGAGATCGACGACTTGGAGACCACCCAAATCCAGGTTGAACGCTACACCAGGTACAGTGAGCTCTTCCACATCCCTCTGATGGCGGGCCTGGGCCTCCTCCTCCTAGAGCTGGGACTTTCTCGAACCGTCCTCCGGAGGATCCCCTAACGTGTTTCAATTTGGATCAACCATCTCCCTCTGGGGATTTGCCTTGCTGCCTCTGGCCGGGGCTCTGTTCTGGCACGCGAAGCGGGGTCGGCGAAGGGCTCTGGACCGCTTCGGGGACGATTTCCTGGTGAGCAGTTTAGCTGGATCCGTCAACCATCGGGCTCGCCGCTTCAAGAACGGACTAGTGATGCTTGCCCTGGCCTTCGGTGTGGTGGGCCTGGCTCGGCCCCAGTTCGGAACACGCCTGGAGACGGTTCAACGGGAGGGCATGGACATCGTGGTGGCTCTGGACCTATCGACCTCCATGCTTGCCGAGGACGTACAGCCCAGCCGGCTTCAACGGGCGCGCTTGGATATCCTGCGTATCATCGAGAGCTTGGATGGGGACAGGATCGGACTCATCTCCTTTGCGGGCCAGGCGTTTGTGCAGAGCCCCCTCACGACCGACTATGCCGCCGCCCGCATGTTCTTGAACGCAATGGACATAGAATCAATGCCGGTGCAGGGTACGGATCTCGGCGCAGCGCTGAAGCTAGCCATTGATGGGTTCCCGGACGCCCCGGCGGATGCGCGCGTAGTGGTACTGGTAACCGATGGCGAGGATCACGAAGGAAGTCTGGAAGCGCAGGTGGAGAGGGCGGTGGATCTGGGAGTAACTATCTATCCTTTGGGAATCGGATCCGCGGAGGGCGCCCCGATCCCAGTTGGCGGCGGGGCAGGCAGATTCAAGCGTGACGAGGAGGGGACGGTCATCACTACCCGAATCGACGGTTCCACACTGGAGCGCATCGCCGCGGCCACGGAAGGGCGGTTTTTCCGCACTACGCCGGAGAGTAGCGAGGTCGACTTTCTACTCGGAGAGATTGATGCCCTCGGGGGTAGGGAGATAGAGGCTCGTGAAGTAACCAGGTTTGAGGAACAGTTCCAGATCTTTCTCGTACCCGCGCTTCTTTTACTCCTCCTGGAGAGCATGTGGGGGGACAGGGCACGCGTGTCTCGGACCTGGCGCGGGAGATTCGCATGAGGAGCCGGGTCAGGTGGTTCGCGGCTGCCGCGTTGGTGCTGGTGGCCAGCGCCAAGGTGGAGGCTCAAGCCGGGCGCGCAACGACTGCAGAGGGGAACCGTCTGTACGAAGAAGGGCGTTTCTCCGACGCCCACAACAAGTATCTGGAAGCTCTACTGGAGGCACCGGACTCCCCGATCATCAACTTCAACGACGGGAACGCGTTGTACAGGGGTGAAAACTACGAAGCTGCACTTTCGGCTTTCCGGGAGGCGCTTGAGCAACGCACATACCCGGATCTTCTAGCCGACACCTGGTACAACACCGGCAATACCCTGTACCGGCAAGGCGCGTTGCCCGAGAGCTTGGAGGCCTTCAAGCAAGCTCTGCGAACCGACCCCACCCACGCCGGGGCCAAGCACAACCTGGAGCACGTGCTGCTTCAGATGCAGGAACAGGAACAGCAAGACCAGGAGCAGCAGTCTGAAGACCAGTCGGAGGATGACCAGGAATACGAGGAGGACGACCAATCCGGGGAGGGCCAGCAATCCGAGGGAGAACAGCCACCTCAGGACAACCAGGAGCCCGAGGAGGACGACCAATCCCAGGAAGATGGCAACGAGGGAGGTGATCCCCAGAACGATCAGAACGAGAGTGAACAGCAGCAATCTCAGCCGGAATCGGGCAATGGCCAGATGACGCGGGAAGAAGCGGAGCGCCTCCTCCAAGCCATCCAAGAGGATCCCGACGAAGTGGATCGACAGCACCGTGCCGTACGAGGCAGCAGACCGAGGAGGGACTGGTGACGAAACACCGGACCTTCCTGTTGACGGCAGCCGTCGTCGGGATGATGGGGCTGGGGCCAGGTAGTGATCCGGCAAGAGCGCAGCAGGTCACTGCGTCGGCGTTCCTGGACCGAAACCACGTAGGGATAGGCACGATGTTCATCCTTACGCTCAGCGTCGAAGGGACTCAACAACTAGACGCGGAACCGAGTGTTCCGGACCTCAGTGGCTTCGCAACGTTCGTGAGTAGTGGGAGGCAGACGTCGTTCCGGATGGACAACGGGATTACCAGCGTCTTTCTCAACTTGCAATACCGATTTCGGGCTGACTCGGAAGGGGAGCACCGGATCGGCTCCGCCACTATTCAGGCGGGGGGCTCGACTCTTACGACGGAACCTCTCACCCTGCGAGTCTCGGCCGCGCCCCCCCAACGGAGCACCGCCGACGGTGCCATGGCGGGCCTTGATCCCCGCGATCTCTTCATCGTCGCGGAGCCTAGCACACGTAGCGTTCTCACCAACGAACCTGTCGTGGTCTCTTTCCGTCTCTTCACTAGGGTCGACGTCACCTCCTATGGAGTTACCCGCTTGCCATCTGCCGACGGTTTCTGGGTGGAGGAAATCCCGATCCCGGATCCTCCGGTAGTGCAGGAGATTGTTCGTGACGGGGTTCAATACATCTCTGCGGTCATTCACAAGGTCGCATACTACCCGATCAGCCCTGGAACCAGGACGGTGGAGCCGATCGCGATCGAGGCTCAGGTACGGGTTCGATCCCGAGATCCATTTGCTGACGTATTCGGCGGTTTCTTCGACCGAAGCTCTTTGTTTGACGAGTCTATCCCCGTATCGGCCGCATCCGAACCCGTGACGATCGTGGTCGAACCACTCCCCGCCGGGGGACCCGACACTGGTTTCACGGGGTTCGTCGGAGAACTGGGGGTCCAGACCAGCCTCGACCGGACGGTCGTCGCGACAAACGACGCGGTGACCTTGAGAGTCGGTATTCAGGGCCGCGGCAACCTGCGGGGGATGGCCCCGCCCGATCTGGTGTTCCCCCCTACCGTTGAGGCGTTTGCGCCCGAAGTTGCCGATGGCTTGGAAGCCACGGACAGGGGCATTTCCGGGCGTCGCACTTGGGAATACGTGCTGATCCCACGCGCTCCGGGGAGGATTGAGCTCCCGGGGGTGAACCTTGGCTATTTCGATCCGGTGGCAGGGGCGTACCGCACGGCGTCGGCTCCGCCTCTGGAACTTGAAGTGACAGGCCGGGGACCCGAGTCGGCCCTGCCAGGAGTCCCGGTTCGGACTTCGGTGGAGACGTTGCGCACCGACATTCGGTTTATTCGTACCGATACTCCGCGCCTGAGTCAGGTAGGGCGCACGGTGTTTCAACACCCCACGTTTTGGCTCGCCTTTCTCCTCCCCGCGGGCGCCGTTGCGGGGGCGGCTGGCCTCGGGCGGCGGCGGGCGAGGTTGGCTGGGGATAGACCCTTGGCCCGCAGTCGGGGGGCTGCGAAAGCGGCGCGGCGGCGTTTGGCGGCGGCAGCACGTCTCGTCGATCAGGACGATCACCGGGCCTTTTGCGCTGAACTGGCGCATGCTATCGAGGGCTTTGTTGCGGACAAGCTCGACACCTCTGCCGCGGGGTTGGTTCGAGAGCGGATGGAGGACGACCTCCGGTCGATGGGGATGGCGGAGTCGACGATTGAATTGATGGCCTCCATCCTGGCCGCCTGCGACGAGATGCGGTTCGCCCCGGTCGCACCCACGGTGACCGCCCTACAGGATCTCCTGGAACGGACCACGGCTCTTCTCTCCGACCTCGGGCGACAAATCCGGTGACCGGGATCCGACGCCCGAGGAGGGCATGGTTGGCCTTGGCCTTCATGGGGGTGTTGTGTTGGGCCGCGGGGGTGGTCGCCCAGGTCGTGCCGGACGAGCGCGATCCGGAAGAGGTCTTCGCTGAAGCAGTCGACCACTACCGTGCGGAACGTTTCCACGAAGCTCTCGAGGGATGGCTGTCACTGGTGGAGACCGGTGTCACGAGCGGTGAACTTCAGTACAATATCGGCAATGCCTACTTCAAGATCGGAGAGCTGGGACGCGCGATCCTGCACTACGAACGTGCGAAACGTGAACTACCACGGGCGGAAGACGTCCGAGAAAACCTACGATTCGCTCGTTCGCTCACTCAGGATCAGATCACCCCTTTGCCCGGTTTCTGGGTCACCCGGGTGGCATCCTGGACGGTCGAGCTCCTGCCGCGGCGTTGGCTGCTCGCGGGTCTCGCGGCGGGGTGGATGGTGCTTGCCGGAGCGGTCATCGTGCGCTCGCTCTGGGCTCGGGCAGGAAGGGTGTGGGTGCGGGTTGCGTGGGCGGCAGGTGTGGTTGTCGTGCTTCTTGCGGCTAACGTACTCGTACTCGAATTGGAGGTCGGGCGAAGCACGCGCGGAGTTGTTCTCGACGAGCAGGCCGCGGTCACTAGCGCGCCCTCGGACGAAGCTTCCTTGCAGTTGTTCACCATCCACGAAGGCACTGTGGTCCGTATCGACCGCATTGCCGGTGATTGGATCGAGATCGTCCTCGAAGATGGTCGCGTGGGCTGGGCACAAGCGGGGGCTGTCGAAGAGATCTAGGGATATGCCGGGACGGGTCCCGGTAGCCGACTGCCTGTGAAGCGCCGAACTCTACTTGGAAGAGGTCTGGTGGGATTGGGCGGGCTTGGCTTCGCCAGCTGCTCACCCCTTCTACGCCGGCGTCCCGCTTCGACCCGGTTTCCCGAACCATGGCCCCTGGTGCGCACCGCCCGGGACCGCGTCATTCGGACAACCGCTGGGCTCCGTCCGCACCGGCCGGCTGGCTTTCGGGTAGGAACCGAGCAGTTGGGCGAAAAGACCATCATCCACAACTACGGACACGGTGGAGCCGGGATATCCCTGGCATGGGGGACGGGGCTTCTGGCAACCGAATTGGCCGTTGAACACCCATCCCGCAATGTCGCCGTAGTCGGCGCGGGGGCAGTGGGCTTGGCGACTGCTCGTCAACTTCAGAGACGGGGCTTTCAGGTTACGGTTTACGCTAGGGATCTGCCTCCTAACACCACGTCCAATATGGCTTATGCGGGGTTTACGCCGCTGTCCAGCTTGGTCCAGGCTCCGCTGCGAACTCCCGACTGGGATACCCAGTTCGAGAGGGCCGTCGCCGTCTCCTACAAGGAAATGCAACTTTGGGCAGGTCGTGGCCGTGGCGTCGCGTGGGTGCCTACCTATACGTGGACCAATCGTCTTCCGGAGAGCGAGGGAGCTAGTCCGGCGGGGGGCGGGGAAACTGAAACCGGCGGCATCGCACGATACGAATTGGGGGCCGACCTGTTCGGACCCGGACAACACCTGTTCCCCGCCACCTACGCGGAACGGCGAGCAACCCTCAAGATCGAGCCCACCATCTTTCTTGACCGGCTGTTGCGAGATGTACTTGCCTTTGGCGGGCGGTTGCGGGTGCGCGAATTCGATCTTGCGGGCCTCCAGCAGCTTGACGAGACCCTGATCGTCAACTGCACCGGACTCGGTTCCCGGAAGCTGTTCGGTGACGAGACGCTGACCCCCATCAAGGGGCAGCTCACCTTCCTGCATCCGCAGCCCGGGCTCGACTACCGGCTAGAGGGCAGCGTTCCTGGAGGAGGTCGTATCGGGGTGCTCTCGCGGACCGACGGCATAGCTATAGGCCACCTCATGGATCGAGGAAACTGGGATACGGAACCCCACGAGGAGGAGATCGAGCTGCGCTTACAACGAGTTGGCAGGCTCGCGGAATTCATGGCTCAGCGCTTCTTGCAGCTGGGCCATTCAAAGGATCTGTTGCAGCCTGCACCGTCTTGGAGTGCGCCCTCTGTCCCACCGCCGGTGGAGAGTTTCTTCGACCTCGAATCGTGACGTCCGGACGACCGTTCATGTGACGCCGTCAAGAGCCCCGTCGTCTCTCATGTGAACGAGCCCGGTCGTTAGGTTGACGCACGGGGACCGAATGCCACTAAACACGGAGCACACGAAGATGCAGATAACCCGAATCATGTCCACCGTCGTTTTCGGAGTCCTGACACTCGGGTTCGCAAGCTCCGGGTCGGCTCAGGATTTCCTGTACGGCCAGCCGACAGTCAACTTCCGTTTCTCGCTCGGATACGCGGTACCGACGGCTTCGGGGGAGGTTTTTGACTTCACAAAGGAAACCTTGACGCTCGAGGACTCCGACTTCCATGGGTTTTCTTGGCGAGCTGGAATTGGAATCCGATTGTCTCCGGACCTGGATCTCTCCCTCGGAGCAGGCTTTGAGAGCAGCGAGTCTCCGTCGGAATACCGTCTATACGAAGGTTCCGACGGTCTGCCCATTGAGCAGGTAACGGCGTTTAACCGCACTCCGCTGACCATCGGCCTCCGGCTGTACCCAACCTCTCGCGGGCGCCGGATCAGCGAGTTCGCGTGGATCCCTGCCAAGATTGCTCCGTATGTGGGTGCAGGGGTCGGCTGGATGTGGTACGAGTTCGTACAGCGAGGAGAGTTCGTTGACGTAGGGACGAACGAGATCTTCCAGGATTATTTCGACTCGGACGGCAGTTCGTACCTTGTTTATGGGCTGGCTGGCTTGGAGGTTGCAGTTGGGAGGCGGTGGACATTGTTTACGGAAGCTCGGTATACCTCGGCGAGCGCGACCCTGGGTGGAGACTTCATTGGTTTCGAAGACATAGATCTCGGCGGGCTGAGCGCCTCCGCCGGGCTGGCGATCCGTCTGTAACGAGTTGGCGCAACCAGTTTTGGGATTGACGGGGAGACAAAAGACCATGGTGAAACGAATTCTCTTGCAGGCAACTTTCGGTGTCGGTTTGGTGGTGGTGGCCGGGACCAACGGTTTGGCTGGCCAACAGGCCGAAGGGTGGATCGGATGGTTCGGGTGTTGGGAACCCGTAAAAACTGCGCAGAGTGTGGATGCGCCGGACGGATTGCTCTGCTTCCAGCCCAATGAAGCCGGAGGGGGCGTGGAGATCATATCGGTGGAGGACGGGGAAATCACCGCCCGAGAAACCGTAAGGGCCGACGGACGGCCGCACTCTCGAGAGGTAGAGGGCTGTAACGGCACGGAAACTCTGGTGTTCTCAATGACTCCGGGCCGCCTTTTCTCCAGAGCCCTGTACGAATGCGAGGGTGGGACGCAGCGCGAGACAACGGGGATGTTCGCCATGATCTCGCCGGATTCTTGGCTCGACGTGCGGACAACGATGGTCGGGAACGATCGCATTCCATGGGTCACCCGCTACCGATTGGCGAGCGAGGAGGCCACTACAGCCGTCGGGTTGGACGCCACCAGTGTCGGGGAAAGGGGACTCGCAGTGCGGTCGTACCGCCTCGCCGGGTCGGACAGGATTTCCACGGCAGAGGTTATCGAGGCGGTGGATCACGTAGGCTCTGACGCGGTCATACCGTGGATAGGTGAGCACGAGCGGCCGTTGGTGGTGGACGCCGACGAGCTCATTCGACTGGCGGACGCCGACGTGGGCGAACGTCTGATCGACGTGATCATCGCACGCAGCTACCCCGAAGATTTCGCCTTTTCTGATGAACTCGTCACCCAGCAGGCACAGGCACCGAGCCAGTATGGCTACGGGACCAGCTACTACCCGCAATGGGGTTACTCCCCCTTCGGTTCCCGGTGGGGTCTCGGGTATTCGCCATACTACGGATTCGGATACGGTTTGCGCGGGTACGGATTCGGATACGGCTATGGTTTGGGAGGCTACGGTTATGGCTATCCCTACTATGGCTACGGTTACGGCGGATCTCGAATAGTCCGGGTACAAGAGGATGGCGGGGGTCGTGTGATCAGTGGCGAGGGGTACCGCATGCGCAGGCCCGCCAGTATCGATACACCGAGCACAACACGAGTCCCCGCGGCCACCCGTGGGGCTGTCCGCAGGGGCGGGTCCAGTGGCACCACGGTCACGAGCGGGTCCACAAGTAGGTCGACGGGCCGTACCGCACGGCGGCGCGGGGGCGGCGAGTGACACTTCGGATCAACGATACGGCACCCGACTTTACGGCCGATACCACAGAAGGCCGAATCAACTTTCACGAGTGGATCGGCGACGGGTGGGTGCTCTTGTTCTCACACCCAAAGGACTTCACTCCGGTGTGTACCACGGAACTCGGTGCCGTGGCCGCCATGAAGGAATCGTTCGCCGCTCGTAACTGCAAGATCATCGGGATTAGCGTCGACGGAGTGAGCGACCACAAGGCTTGGTCGAAGGACATCGAGGCCTCGCAAGGACATGCGGTCAACTATCCCCTGATCGGCGACCCCACGTTGGAGATCGTCAAGGCCTACGACATGTTGCCCGCCGACGCGGGTGACACCTCGGAGGGCAGAACTCCGGTGGACAATGCGACGGCTCGCTCGGTGTTCGTGATCGGACCCGACAAGAAGATCAAGGCCACGCTCACCTACCCCATGAGCACAGGCCGTAACTTCGCGGAGCTACTTCGACTAGTGGATTCCTGCCAACTCACCGCTCAGAAACAGCTGGCGACACCCGCCAACTGGGAACAGGGCGGCGACGTGATTATCGCGCCTGCCGTTTCGGACGAAGAAGCGCGAAAGCGGTTCCCCAACGGATGGGAACAACCCCTACCCTACATACGGGTCGTCCCGCAGCCGAAAGAATAAGGAGCCCTTCCCGCGTAGAAAGAAATCGGGGCGGCGAGATTTGAACTCGCGACCTCCTGAACCCCATTCAGGCGCGCTACCGGGCTGCGCCACGCCCCGATGACGGAGGAAAGCTACCGTGAGTCGTTTTGCGGTCAAGAACGTTTGGCCGATGAAACCTAATACCTAAGACTTGATTCAAGTGTGCTCGGTCGCCAGACTATCCCTCGCTGTTAGCTAATTTGCTCATTAGGGAGATTCATATATGAATACGGTCGTGGCACGGGTGCCCGAACCCGACGTTATAGCCGCCAGGCCCATGTTTAGGGTTGCCGACTTGGATTTGGCAGAGTGGGGCCGCAAGGAAATCCGCCTTGCCGAACACGAGATGCCTGGATTGATGGCGATTCGGCACGAGTACGGAGAGAAAAAGCCTCTCGCCGGCAAGAAAGTTATGGGATCGCTCCACATGACCGTGCAAACTGCGGTCCTGGTCGAGACTCTGGTCGACTTGGGTGCCGATGTGCGATGGGTTTCGTGCAACATCTACTCCACACAGGATCACGCGGCGGCGGCCGTGGTTGTCGGGCCACGAGGGACACCCGACGATCCGCGTGGCGTTCCGATCTTCGCCTGGAAGGGCGAGACGCTGGAAGAGTATTGGTGGTGTACCGAGCAGGCCCTCCTGTGGCCGGATGGGTCTGGTCCCGACCTCATCGTTGATGATGGCGGCGATGCCACACTCCTTCTCCACAAGGGGTTCGAATACGAACAACTGGGGAACATCCCCGAGTTCGATCCCAATCACGATCCGGAGGAGTGGGGAGTAATCCTCCAGACTTTAACAAACGTCGCGTCGATCGACCCGAACAGGTGGAGGCGGGCGGTCTCCGGGATCCACGGTGTTTCGGAAGAAACCACGACAGGAGTGCATCGCCTGTACGAGATGGCGAGAGTGGGCGATCTGTTGTTCCCCGCCTTCAACGTCAACGACTCGGTAACCAAGTCCAAGTTCGACAACATCTATGGATGCCGTCATTCGCTCATTGATGGACTCAACCGAGCAACGGACGTCATGATCGCCGGGAAGACGGCGGTCATCTGCGGGTATGGGGAGGTCGGTAAGGGCTGCGCGCAGGCCCTCCGAGGACAGGGTGCTCACGTCGTCATCACCGAGATCGACCCCATCTGCGCACTCCAAGCCGCGATGGAAGGTTACGTCGTGCGTCGCCTCGAAGATGTGGTCGAAACCGCCGACATTTTCATCACAGCTACCGGCAATCGGGATGTGATTACGTTCGACCACATGCGCCGGATGAAGAACAATGCGATCGTCGGGAACATCGGTCACTTTGACAACGAAATCGATATGGCCGGGCTACTATCCGCCGGTGCCCGATGCACAAACATCAAGCCCCAGTACGACGAATGGACGTTGGAAAGCGGGCGCTCCATCCTCGTGCTTTCCTCTGGGCGACTGCTAAACCTCGGAAACGCCACGGGACACCCCAGCTTCGTGATGAGTGCCAGCTTCACCAATCAGGTCTTGGCTCAGATCGAACTCGCGCGGAACGCTGATAAGTACGAAAACCGAGTGTACGTACTCCCGAAACATTTGGACGAGAAGGTGGCCCGTTTGCACTTGGATCATCTAGGTGCACGGCTCACGGAGCTGACGCCCAAGCAGGCGGAGTATCTGGGCGTCGAGGTCGAGGGACCCTACAAGAAGGACACGTACCGCTACTAAGTGGAGTCGGGGCGCCCGGATTTGAACCGGGGACCTCTGCGTCCCGAACGCAGCGCTCTACCGGACTGAGCCACGCCCCGTCAAAACTCCAAAAACCGGGCACCCGAAGCTGTGGGCGCGGGAGCCGCGCCGTTCACGCCGGGATCAAAACAGACGGCGAATCAAGCGGGTGACCGGATTCGAACCGGCGACCTCAACCTTGGCAAGGTTGCGCTCTACCAGCTGAGCTACACCCGCACACAATCTCGAAATCTGCACCGAAACAGGGTTTCGGCAAGCCACCGGTCGGATTTGAACCGACGACCGCCGCATTACGAATGCGGTGCTCTACCCCTGAGCTACGGTGGCGAAGCACCCCCGGCGACCCATCCGCAGCCACCGCTGGGGCAAGTGGAGCCGGCGGGATTTGAACCCGCGACCTCTTGAGTGCGATTCAAGCGCTCTCCCAAACTGAGCTACGGCCCCTTCAATGACACTCGTCGGTCCGGGACAGCGGGAACGGGGCTGACGGGATTTGAACCCGCGACCTCCGGTGTGACAGACCGGCACTCTAACCAGACTGAGCTACAGCCCCTCGATACAATCGCCCTCGCTTGGCCCCGAAGCGGACGATGGGGCCTACTGGACTCGAACCAGTGACCTCTACGATGTCAACGTAGCGCTCTAGCCATCTGAGCTAAGGCCCCCGTAGACACGAAACGAGCAGAGGCGTATACGCCCCGGCTCGCACGGCCATGGTAAGGCGGCGCGCCCTTCGGGTCAAGGTGGAATACCCGGAAGCGAAGGTGAGATCGGGGCTGATCTGCGGTTGCGTTGGAACTGTCTCAGTATACTTTTTCCTCAAGTTTGTTTGACCCGTTCTCAGTTGCTCTTCCGGCAGTCAACCCAGACCCCCCAGGGAGGTGGATGAAGAAAGGTTTTCTGCTTGCGGCACTGATCGGCAGTGCCGGTGTGGCACTGATCGTTCAGTCCCCGACGAAGCAAGATTTTCCCATCGTCCCGGCGGGTCTCGATCCATCCCTTCTCCTGCATGCCGCAGCTCTACCTGAGGGAGCGCACGAGTTTTCCATTGGGGAAGCTAGCGGCTTGCTAGCTCAAGAGGCTCCAGTAGGGGAGACGGCCACCGAATCTGCTCTCTACGCCTCGGAGCAGGATCTGGCCACGATGCCCGCACAGTGGCGGGCCATTTATGACCACGAGAATGCTACTCGTGGACCCGAGCAGCCGATCCCCTTCAACCATCGCTTCCACGTGACGGATCTGCAGATCGATTGCATGTATTGTCACACTGGGACGGAGCGATCGGTATCCGGCATCGTACCGTCCATGGACGTTTGCATGGGGTGCCATCGGGTGGCCGGCACGGGGCTACCTCCCGTTGAGGAGATGCGGGAAATGGACGCGGCCGGGGAAGTCATTGAGTGGAATTGGGTATACAAGCTTCCCGAGTTCGCCCAATTCAGCCATAAGGCACACCTCCGCAATCTGGAGTGCCAGGATTGCCATGGTCCCGTGGAGGCGATGGACCGTGTTTACCAATGGGCACCTCTTACCATGGGATGGTGCCTTGATTGCCACCGACAATCGCCGGTGGGAAGTGATGTGGCCACCGACTATTCACTCGCACTTGCGTCACCTCCGCCCCAATCGCCGGAGGGCAACCAACCAGATGGCTTCTATCCGTATGCGATAGACACTGGTTACGGACGCACTCGCGGACCAACCGATTGCGCAGCATGTCACTTCTAAACGGTCAAGATGCGGGTGCGGGGTGCGGGTGCGGGGGGAGTTGTTCCGACCAGGCCACACCTCCCAAGGAATCCGGGGGACCGTCACGACGTCGCTTCCTCCAGGTAGTCGGAGCATCGAGCGCCGGGGCGGCGACGATGACAGCCTGCGGGCCACCCAACTTTGCCGACAAGCTGATTCCGCAACTCGTACAGGACGAAACCGTCACGCCGGGAGTATCGGACACCTACGCGACCGTCCTCCCCGATGTCGGCCCCGAGGTCGTACCGGTACACGCACAAGTTCGTGACGGTCGGGTACTCACGTTGGGCCCAAACCCTACGGTGGACGGCGGTGCAGCAGGTATCTCGGCCCTAACGCACTCGGCGCTGCAAGATCTCTACGACCCCGACCGTGTCCCCGGCCCGATTCGCCACAACGGCCCGGACGCAGAGTCGGCGACGTGGGGCGCGGCCATCGAGGCACTCACAAACGCTATACGCGTTGGGGGAGCCGTCGTTCTGACAGGCCGGGTCACCGGTACGACCGGGGCCTTCCTGGCGGAGTGGGCGAGAGCGATGAACGTGCGGCATCTCTCCTGGGAGCCGTTTTCTCACGACGCCGTTAACGCTGGTACTGCAAGCGTCTTTGGGGGTGCGGGGACACCTCGGTTCGACCTTTCCACCGCAGACTACCTCGTTTCGTTCGGGGCGGACTTCCTGGGTACGTGGCTCGCACCGACCCAACTAGCGGCAGATTTCTCGATCGCCCGCGACATCGACGCTCACCGACACGCCAAGTTCACCTTCGTCGGCCCTCGTATGTCTCTCACTGGAGTCAACGCCGACAGTTGGATTGAACTGCGTCTGGGTGCCGAAGGTACCTTCGCGGCTGCCGTAACGGGCTTGGTGGCAGAAGCAAGGGGAGCGTCGCTCGCGGCTTCGTTCCCCGAGGTCTCACCGGAAGAAGCGGCCGCGGCTGCGGATGTGTCGGTCGAGGCAGTGACACACCTCGCAGAGGAACTCGCTGCCGCCTCAAACCCGGCAGCCATTCCGCCGGGATTGGAATCTCAGGGCGCCGACGCCGCAGCGGTCCACGCCATTGTGGCCGAATTGAACCGGATTCTTGGTGCACAGGGTCGGACTGTGTTTCCCGGGGGCGGCACACCCACCGGCACCAACACCACCTTTGCGGACCTGCAGAACCTCGTCACCGAGATTACATCCGGGCAGGTACGGACCCTCATAGTAGCCGGCTGCAACCCGGTCTACGCACTCCCCGCCGCGCTTGGTTTTGCCGAAGCCGTGGGGCAGGTGGACAACTCATTCGCCATTACCCCGCACCTCGACGAGACGGCGGCAGCTAGCGACTGGGTTCTCCCATGCCACCACGCACTGGAGTCCTGGTCCGATGCGGAGCTGGCAGGGGGCGGTATGGCTCTTGGCCAGCCCTTGATGCACCCGATCTTCGATTCTCGGCAACGCGAAGACATCCTCTTGGACGTAGCGGGGGCTGTCGGCCTGGACACGGACTTCGGCGGCGCCGACTATGCTACCGTACTTCGCAACGCGTGGATCGGGCGGCTCGGGACCGAGGAGGCCTGGCTCGACGCTCTTCGCCTCGGCGGCGCATCGGCTGAGGCTTGGCAGGATGGCGAGACATCGGCGACCAACGATGCGGGCAGCCCTGCAACTGAGTTTGGGGGCCTTTCAACCCCCTCCGCCGGGGACGCAATGCACCTGGTCGTTTACCCCACGGCCCAGTTCCTTGACGGGCGCGGGGCAAATCGATCGTGGATGCAGGAGTTGCCCGACGCAATCACCAAAGCTGTCTGGGCTTCCTGGGTTGAGATGCACCCCGACACCGCCACCGGGCTCGGCGTAGAGACTGGTGACTTGGTACGGGTTACATCGAGTACCGGATCGGTGGAAGCCCCCGCCTACGTATACAAGGGCATCCGCCGAGATACCGTGGCCATCCCGCTCGGACAGGGGCACACGGCATATGGGCGAAACGCGGAGGGGCGAGGAGTGAATCCGCTCGACCTGATCCCCGCGGCCGCTGACCCAAGCTCTGGAGTGATGGCGTACGCGGGTACTGAGGTCACTGTGGAGGCAGCGGGCCGCGGCGGAAGACTCGTGATTACACAGGGGTCGCTCGATGATCACGATCGGGAGATCGTGTACTCGCTCAACGTGGAAGACGCCTTGCACGCCGTTGAGGAACACGAAGTCGATCTGGTTGCGATGGTCGAGGAAGCCTGGGACTCCGACCCCAACAGCCCGTATCGCTGGGGGATGGTGATCGACTTGAATGCGTGTACCGGGTGTGGAGCCTGCGTCACATCCTGCTACTCCGAAAACAACATCCCGACGGTTGGCGAAAGGGAAGCTGCTCTCCGGAGGGAGATGTCTTGGTTGCGCATCCATCGCTTCGAGGAGGAGACCGAGGACGGATATCAAAATGTGCAGCAGCCCATGCTCTGCCAGCACTGCGGTGACGCTCCGTGCGAGCCGGTCTGTCCCGTCTACGCGACCTACCACAACCCGGAGGGGCTCAACGTCCAGGTTTACAACCGGTGCGTAGGAACGCGGTACTGCGCGAACAACTGTCCGTATAAGGTCCGGCGCTTCAACTGGTACAACTATTCCGACAGCTTCGAGTACCCCCTCAACCTGCAACTGAATCCGGACATCACCGTGCGCGAAGTCGGTGTCATGGAGAAGTGCACCATGTGCGTGCACCGGATCAATGGTGCCAAGATCGCGGCGAAGGAAGATGGGAGGCTCCTTGAGGACGGCGAGGTCGTCACCGCTTGCCAGGCAAGCTGCCCGACCAACGCAATCACCTTTGGTAACCTGAAGGACCCGGAGAGCGCAGTTTCCCTCAAGGCCAAGAGTGCGCGGGGATATCACGTACTCGGAGAGCTCGGCGTGCGCCCAGCGATCACTTATCTGGAAGATGTGACGCACCGGGCGGTCGTGAGTGCACACCACGGCGCCGCTGAGGAAGACCACGAAGCCCCCGCGGCGGAAGCGGACCACTGATGGCGGCTGCGAACGGATCCAGAACACCTTCGCTGGCTGACGCCAATCGGGACATCACACGCCCCATCTCGATTCCCGACCGCCGTTTTTTCATGGTGCTCGGGGTCACTCTCGCAGGCCTCGCCCTCATGTTCGGAGCGTGGTTCTACCAGATCGGTGCCGGGATCGGGGTGGCGGGCATTTCTCACCCCGTATTCTGGGGTGTCTACATCACGACCTTCGTCTTTTGGGTTGGTATAGCCCACTCCGGCACGCTGATTTCAGCCATTCTGTACCTCTTCCGGTCCGGATGGCGAACGACGATCAACCGCACCGCGGAGGCGATGACGATCTTCGCCGTGATGACGGCAGGTCTCTTCCCTCTCATCCACTTGGGAAGGGTCTGGTACTTCTACTACCTGATGCCGTACCCATCGCAACGGCAGATCTGGCCGGACTTTCGCTCGCCCTTGGTGATGGACGTATTTGCGGTCTCCACGTATCTCACCATCTCGGCCCTCTTTTGGTACACCGGTCTCATCCCCGACTTCGCCGTCTTGAGGGATCGCGCCAAGGGGTTGATGTACAAGGTGTACGGGATGTTTTCCCTGGGATGGCAAGGCACTGTGACCGAATGGCGGCACTACCGCCGCATCTACCTCTACATGGCCGGGATCGCGACTCCCCTGGTGCTGTCAGTGCACTCTGTAGTTTCGTGGGACTTCGCCCTTTCGATCGTGCCTGGGTGGCACTCGACGATCTTTGCTCCTTATTTCGTGGCGGGCGCAATCTTCAGCGGCGTGGCCCTCGTTATCACGATCATGATCCCCTTACGGTGGGCGTTCGGGCTCGAAGCTTACATCACCGAGAACCACTTCGAGAACATGGCGAAGTTGGTACTTCTGACCTCGTGTATCGTAGGGTTTTCCTACGCCACCGAGTTCTTTATCGCCTACTATTCGGCCGATCCGATCGAGATCGAGAGTTTCCGATGGAGGGCTACTGGAGCCTACGCGTTGCCGTTCTGGGTGATGGTCTTCTGTAATGTCGTCGTGCCCCAGGCACTGTGGTTCAAGAAGATCCGGACCACCCTTCCGGCGCTCTTTGCCCTTACGATTTTCGTCAACGTCGGGATGTGGTACGAACGTTTTGTGATCATCGTGACTTCGTTGGCGCACGAATACGAACCCGGCGGCTGGGGTCTGTATACTCCTAGCTGGGTGGAGCTCTCGATCCTCGTTGGCAGCTTCTGCTGGTTCTTCTTCTGGTTCTTGCTCTTCTCCCGCAGCCTGCCCGTGATTTCGATTGCCGAGGTAAAGGAGCACCTCACCCACGAACGCGAGGGTGGGCACCATGGCTAACGGAGTGTTGGGACAATACGACACCCTGAAAGGGACGGTGGCGGCGATTGAACAGCTTCGGGGAGCTGGGCACCGCGACATCGAGGTGTACTCCCCGATCCCCGCACCGGAGATCGAAGAGGCGATGGACATCCACTCCTCGCCCGTACGGATATGGGCTTTGGTGGGAGCGATAACGGGATGTGTCACGGGGGTACTGCTAACCGCGGGGACTTCGTTGGCATATCCCCTCGTAACCCAAGGAAAACCTATCGTCTCTCTCCCGCCATTCGTCGTGTTCATGTTCGAACTCACGGTTCTGCTCACCGGCATCTTCGGGTTGCTGGCCCTCTTGATTCACACTCGGCGGCCAGTAATCAAGATGGACGCGGCGTACCGAGCCTCTTTTTCGGTAGACAGGTGGGGGATATTTGTCCGTACCGGTGAGGATCTTCGGGACTCCGCCAAGACCCTCTTGAAAGACACGGGTGCCCTCGACATCGAGATGTCGGAATGACGGGCCGTCGCGGGCATACCCGCGGAATCGCGGCAGTGGCGGTTTTGTCCGGGCTCGTTGTGGCGGGCTGTGACGATCAGATCAAGCGTGCGGAGCAGGTTACGCCGTTCTTCAACACCATGTCCTGGCAGGCATCGGTCGAGGCGTTTGAGCCGGCCGACGGGCACACTGTGGCAGACCGCACTCCCGTGCCAGGCACAATGCCCGTGGATGGGGAGCGCACATACGACAATATTCTCGACGCCGATACGATGCTTGTCAGCCCATTTGACGTGCCTCCGGACGGGGGGGCTCGAGGGGCCGAACTCTTCCAGCAATTCTGCACCCCCTGCCACGGGGTCGATGGTACGGGTGGAGGTCCGGTAGTCGGGAACAATCGGATTCCGGACATCCCTCTCCTCAACGTGCGTACCGAACTCTCGCGTTCCTACTCGGACGGCTACATCTGGGGCCTGATCACGACCGGCCGGGGACTGATGCCGTCCTATCGACGCATTCTTCCAGAGGACCGCTGGCACCTAGTAGCCCATGTTCGCCAACTCCAGGCGGAGCAGGTCGCGCTGGAAGCGGCCGCGGCAGCGGAGGCAGAGGCTGCAGCTGAAGCGGAGGCCACCACCCCAGACGACACTGCTCTCGAAGCGGATACAGCTGTTGAACCCACGGAAGTAACGCAGGCAGCGACGGACACTGTCTCCGCGAATAGCTTGAGGGCATTACGGACGGAGCACCGCCGGTGAGCACCGAACGTTCCACGGTTTCACGGGAAGACGCCCTTAGCACCATCGGAGGTGCCAGCATACGCACGCTGGGGGTGTGGATTTTGGCCGTGGGTGCGGGTGTGGTTGGCTTCGTCACGACCGTTGGGACGGATCCCCAGCGGGCCTGGATGAGCGTGTGGTCTAACTACCTGTTCTGGACGGCCATTGCGATGGCGGGAGTAGTGTTCGGCGCAGTGCTACAGGTGGCTAAGGGTCATTGGGGGAAGCCCTTCCGGAGACTCGCCGAGGCGGCTGGAGCGTTTCTCCCGATCTCGTTGTGCCTCTTCTTCCTGCTGCGATTCGGGGCGGAGCACATCCTGCCCTGGCTGGGGCCCGTGGAGACGTCGCACCTGAACCGCGACTGGCTCACCCTGGAGGGCGTGTTCTTCAGGAATGGGAGCCTGCTGGCACTTCTGTACTTGCTGGCCTTCGGGTGGCTGTTCCTTTCGATTCGCCCGGACGCACCGCTTATCGCCGAGCGACACAAGGGTTGGCGCAGGGTAGTGATCTCATTGTTCGCTCGCAGGTGGCGGGGCGATGACGTCGAAGTAGAACGTTGTCGTCACCGTATCGGCCGCCTATCGCCTGCGTTGATTCTGGCTTGGGCTGTCGTGTTCTCTCTGCTTGGAATCGATTTGGGCATGTCGCTTACGCCTGGGTTCGTGAGCATGATCTGGGGACCCTACTACTTCATCGGCGGTTGGTTGGGGATGCTGGCGCTGCTGGGCCTCATGTCGTGCTTCTACAAGTCCCGTTACTCGAGCCTCAGACTTTGGGGAGCCGCCGACTTCCACGACCTTGGTAAATTGACCTTCGCTTTCGTGGCGTTTTGGACCTACCTGTGGTTCTCTCAGTACCTCGTCATTTGGTACGGTAATATCCCCCGGGAGACCACCTTCTTTGCGGCGAGGGCAACCGGGGCGTTTGGGATACTGTTCTGGCTCCAGATGGTACTCATCTTCGTGCTGCCCTTCCCCTTCCTACTCGGGCGAAGTCCCAAGATGAAGCCGCGCTGGCTCGGCTTCGTCGGGCTCCTCATCCTGGCCGGTTTTTGGCTTGAGAGGTGGAATATGGTGGCACCGTCCGTATGGCAGGGGGAAGGCGTCCCGCTGGGAGTGCCAGAGGCATTGATATCAGTGGGATTCCTGGGGGTGTTCGGATTGGCGTACACCCTGTGGATATCGATCTTCCCGAAGGTGCCGCTGCGTGAGGCGATAGCGGTCGGCACGCCTGGGCGTGGACCCTAGCTAACCGTAACGGAGGGGCCCTTCTGGGTTTCCGAAGTTTCGTGAAGCATTCGTCGTTGAGCGGCCCCCGAGGGGCTCCAGACGGACGTCAGGGGAAGACTCCCAGTGAGAGGGAACGTTTTCCCGGATGGGTGATCGCAGCGTTGGTGGGGCTGCACATTGTGTTGGCTGTGACTCTGTTCGACCCCAAGATCCACACCGGGGGAGACAACCTCACCTATGTGCTCCTTGCGGAGAGTCTCCTGCGCTCGGGAGATGGTTACGCCCTCTCAATGGCACCGGGCCCACCGCAACCGCAAACGCAGTACCCACCCGGGTACCCGCTCCTGCTGGCACCAATCCTCCTCCTTCTGGGCCGCAATTTCATTGCACTAAAGCTCTTGTCTCTGGTCCTTACCGCTTCATCTGTCGTAGCGTTTTCGCTGTTCGCGAGACAGGGGCGCGACAAGGTGAGCTGGTTGACACTGTCAGTGGTCTTCGCCGTCAATCCGCTTGTGATCGACTATTCGCACTGGGTGCTTAGCGAGGCCGCGTTTCTCTGTTGCACCGTCGCGGCAATCTGGTTGCTGCGGAAAGATGAGAAAAATCCCAATCTTGGATGGCCGTTCGCCTTGGCGCTCGCGGCCCAAATCTTCGGCTTCTACATACGCCAGATCGGAGCCCTCCTCTTGGTCGGCACATCGCTCGCCTACCTCTGTCGGCGAGAATGGAAGAAATTCTGGTGGCACGGGTTCATCGGGGCTGGATTGACCGTACCATGGTTGGTGCGGAGTCACCTCGTATCGGGCACTGCTACTCCTTACCTGTCGGAGTTCAGGCTGCGCAACATATATGCGCCGGAGGAGGGACAGGTGACGCTCCTGGACCTTATCGCACGGGGGTTCGGGAACGCGTGGACATACGTTACCGCGGAGCTTCCTCGCGCGCTCGTCTGGGCCGAGCATGTATGGTGGAACTTCAGCGGTTTGATGGCAATCGTAGCCATGGTTGTCGCCCTTTTTGCGGGCTATGGCATTGTTCTTGCGATCCGGAAGCGGCGCTACGCGCTGGCGTTCTATGTGATCCTGACGGGTGTGGCGATCTCCCTGTTCCAGGCGGCCGTAGCGGACGTCCGGTATCTATTGCCGCTGGTCCCCCTGATTCTGGTATTCGCACACGATGGAATGGAGGGGTTGGTACGACGGCGGCCGGGCGCGAAGTATACCCCTACCGTGGTTTTGGGTGGACTAGCCTGTATCGGGTTAGTGGCTCAGCTACAGAGGGTGCCTGCCAATTTGGAGATGATTGGCAGGCATCTCACCTTTGACCCATACGCGGGATACCAGTCCTTTGATCGGTCCTTCTTTGAAGCCACCGAGTGGATGAAGGAAAACACCCCGATAGACGCCGTGGTCACGACCCGAAAACCCCGTTTGCTGCACGGCCTTACGGGGCACCGGACCGTAATCTTCCCTTTCACCACGGATATAGCCTCCGTCCTCCAAGTCGTTGACGAGACGGATTATGTGCTCGTACAACGCTCCTATGGACAGACGAACCGCTACCTCATCCCCGCCCTCCTAACCCAAGAGGAGCGGTATTCCGTCGTTTTTGTTTCGGCCGATGAAATGGTCTTTGTGCTGCGGGTCGGGCAGGCCGAGACGAACGAGGCGAGCTCGGAACCGAGATAGAGCTCCCGAATCTAGAGTAGCGGAGGCGTAGGTTTGGAGACGACCTCGGTGCGGGAAGCGAGATGCAGGCGAGTGGCACCGGGGATGTCCTCCACCGTGATCCCCTTCTCCTCCAATTCGTGACGGATCGCATCGGCCGTACCCCAATCCCGGTTGGCTCGAGCGCGGTCCCTTTCGACTACCCGACCCTTTGCCCATGCGAGCAGGCCGGCGTCCCGGGCATTCTCCGCCTCTCGACTGCGCAGGGAGATTACACCGAAAACCTGGTCGAACGCGCCGAGCATGTGGAGCGCCTTGTCGCTCCCCAGCGGCGCGGTGGGCGCCGTCCGATCAAGTAGCTGATTCACCGACCGTACGAGCCCGAATACAGCAGCAAGTGCTTCGCTTACGTTCAGGTCGTCACTCATCGCCTCGTCGAACTCCGCCAGTGCCCGTTCGGCGACCTCCGAACAGTCGGCCGCGGAAGTGGTCCCCGCCTCGACCGCCTCCAGAAGCCGTCGATATAGGGCGTACACGCGGTCCACGGCTCTCTCGGCAGCCTGGAGTCCCGCGAAGGTAAAGTTCAGCATGGTACGGTAATGGCCGCCAAGGAGCAGATAGCGAATCGCTGATGGTGGATGGCCCCGCTCCACGAGATCCGGGATCGTAAAGCAGTTCCCGAGAGACTTAGACATCTTCTCGCCCTCGACGAGCAGGTGTTCCGCGTGGAGCCAGAAGTTGGAGAAGGGTTCTCCCGTAGCCCCTTCGGATTGGGCGATCTCATTGGTATGGTGCGGGAAGAGGTTATCCACACCCCCCGTGTGAATGTCCAGCGTTTCACCCAGGTACTCCATCGCCATGGCCGAGCATTCGAGATGCCACCCCGGACGGCCGGGGCCCCAGGGAGAGTCCCATTGCGCGACCTCGGCTTCCGACCCCCGTCCACCCCCCTTCCAGAGGACAAAGTCACGTGGATTTTCCTTGTCGTATTCTTCGTCGCCGGCAGTACGTTGCGGGCGCTGATCCACATCCACCACCACCCCGGCCAATCTCCCGTAACCCTTCATGCGTTCGATCGCAAAGTAAATCGATCCGGCGCTCTCGTAGGCGTATCCGCGTTCCTCCAGACGCTCGATGAGTTCGATCATGCCGTCCACGTGCGCGGTGGCTCGCGGGCGATGCTCAGGCTCCTCCAGGCCAAGCGTGTCCCAGTCCTCAAGGAAGGTCTCGATTACGGGGTCCGTGATCTCTTCGAGCGATACGCCTTTTCCCAGAGCCGCCGCTATCGTGCGATCGTCGACGTCCGTGAGATTCATCACCTGTTCGACCTCGTACCCCTTGTACTTCAAGAACCGGCGGAGTAGGTCCTCCCACAAGAATGAGCGGAAATTACCGACGTGTGCTCGATCGTACACCGTGGGACCGCAGGTATACATGCGGACGCGTCCAGGCTCCAAGGATTCGAAAGGACGCAGCTGTCGCTTGAGGGAATCATACAAACGTATGGTCATTGGTCGGTCCTCAACCGCCATTCCCGATATGCGTCGACAGATTCTCGGTGAGATTCCTGCACTTCTTTCAGGCAGCCCCCCAGCTGCCGGTTCTCGCGGTCGATGACTAACCCCTCCAGCACACCTGCCGCACGGGCAAACACGAGCTCATCCAAGGCCTCGTACGACGGACCGCCGAATAGCAAGCGCGTTACGATCCAACCATCCACGAACCCATCCATGGCGAAAAGCTCTCGCTCGACGATCACTTCACATGCCACGTCGGGGTCCTCGCGAACATTGTGCATGCGGAGAACGGCGTAGCTCTCATAGGCCCGCCTCGCCTCGCGCAGGTTCCCCGGCATCACGATGGCGGCAAGAGAATCGGTTACGACCTCAACCACGTTCCACGGCCATGAATCACGCGGTTCCGTATCCTCTAGCTCCGGCCGGAACTCCGGGTAATAGAGAACCGCAGGGTCCTCTTGGAGGTCGGTCATCAATGAATCCGAACGGTCCCGGAAAGCCAAGAGATCTTCCGGTGTGAACTCGATGACTCTGCCCGAGGCGTCGCTCATCGTGTATTGAGAGGCGACCGCATCGGATGGCGCCGGCAACGCAAAAACAAGGAACAGGATTGCCACGGTAGGCATGCATCTGTTCACCGGAATGGCCGATCGGGGTTTGGATCTAATCGGAGCGGGCTGGAACGGTGCGGGTCTGGCCGCTACGGGTTGCGTCGGTAGCAGCCTACGATCGCACGAGGCGGAGACGGGTTCCTGACGGGGGTACCTCCATCCGCGGCGGACGGTCCAGGAGGCCCGCAAACTCGAGTACCTCGTCACCTGCATTACCCAGAAGCTCACGCTCCCGCGCCAAGAGATCCATCGAGATCTCAGAAACCGACCGGTCACCCGTCCAATGTTCCTCCACAACTTCCCAACCAAGTTCTTCTCCTAAACGGTGTGCCACAAAGGCACAGCAGAAGACGTCATCCACGAATCCGTAGGGACCCACCTCTTCCTCGGGAATCACGTCATCGGGGCTTACAAGGTAGGCAATCGCCGCATCAACCCAGAGCCGGTGCCTCTGGCTGAGACGAGGGTCCTTCATGAGGGTGAACATCAAGATTCCATACGGGGGTGCCAGAACGACGACATCCCGAAGGGTACCCCCGTACTCTCCGACCTGATCTTTGAGGCCTTGAAGGTACAAACTGCGCATGGTGCGTTTCCCGTCCCACTTGGTCCGCAAGTGCCGTGCTGACACTGGTCAACAATTATACAATCGAGGGCCGCTTGTGTCAGCGGGAGGGAAGCCTTATTCGACGGTCACGCTCTTGGCCAGATTGCGGGGGCGGTCTACATCGCACTTTCGCAACACGGCGATGTGGTACGCGAGCAACTGCAGCGGAACCACGTTCACGATCGGTTGAAGCAGGGCGTCGGTTCGGGGCACCCGTATGTAGTGGTCGACCAACCCATCCAGAGCCGAATCATGGTCGGTTAACAACGCGATCACCCGACCTCCGCGCGCCTTCACCTCCTCAATGTTCAAGACGACCTTCGAGTAGGCGGCATCGCGAGGGGCTATGAAAACCACAGGCATCTGCTCGTCGATCAACGCTATGGGGCCGTGCTTCATTTCTGCGGCAGGGTATCCCTCCGCATGGATATAGGAGATCTCCTTGAGCTTGAGAGCTCCCTCCAAAGCGATCGGGAAGCTCGTGCCCCGACCCAGATAAAGGAAGTTCTGCGCGTCCCGAAAGTCGTGCGCTATCCGCTGGATCTCCTCCTCGCTCGTAAGGACTTCCTCAATGAGTTCGGGGACTTTCATCAGCGCGCGCACGATCGCCTGGCCGTCGGCGTGCGGTAAGCCGCGGCGCCTCGAGACAAGTAAACCCAAGAGGGCCAGGCAGGTAACCTGGGCCACAAAGGCTTTGGTGGACGCGACCCCGATCTCCGGCCCTGCGTGCGCGTAGATTCCTGCGTCCGTTTCGCGGGCGATGGACGAGCCGACGACGTTCACGATTCCCAGGGTGGTGGTGTCCAGCCGTTTTGCCTCCCTCACTGCCGCCAGCGTGTCCGCCGTCTCACCAGACTGTGAGATCGCCACCAACAAGGTGGAGGGAGACAAGACTGGGTTCCGGTAGCGGAATTCGGACGCATATTCGACCTCTACCGGTACTCTGGCCAACTCCTCGATGATGTACTCGCCGAGCAAAGCTGCGTGCCAACTCGTGCCACAACCCGTTAGTACGATGCGATCTACTCGATCGATCTCATCGGATACCTCGACCAGACCTCCCAAGCGAGCAGTACCCTCCTCCTCCAACAATCGACCGCGGGTGGCGTCCCGAACCGTATCCGGCTGCTCGTGAATCTCCTTGAGCATGAAGTGGGGATACCCCGCCTTTTCCAGTCGTTCGAGGTCCCACCCCACGTGCCGGATCTCCTTTTCGATCGGAGACCAACCGTTCCCCCCTGCCACGGCACCCCAGCGGATCATCTCGTGTCCATCCGGCCGCAGTACAGCTATCTCACTGTCTTCCAGGTAGATCACACTACGAGTATGCTCCACGATAGCGGTTACGTCGGAGGTAACCCACGTAGTTGACACACCATTTGTAGTGGGCCCGATACCTAGCACGAGTGGTGCCGCCCGCCTCGCCACCACGATTTTGTCGGGGTCCGATGCGCTCATGACGGCGATCCCCAGCGTGCCTTCGACTTGGGTAAGTGCCGCCCCCACTGCTCGTTCAAGGTTACCCTCAAAAGCCTCTTCAATCAGGTGAGCCAGGACCTCCGTGTCGGTTTGGCTCGCAAACTCGTGACCGAGCTCGACCAACTTCTGTTGCAGAGTCGATCGGTTCTCGATCACTCCGTTATGGACCAACGCCAAATCCCCGTGGCAGTCCGTGTGCGGGTGGGCGTTGATTTGGGTTGGTGCGCCGTGCGTCGCCCAGCGCGTATGTCCTATCCCGATCACGCCTTCTGCCGGTGAGTCGGAGAGCAGGTCTTCCAGATTCGTGAGCCGGCCTTCGCATTTGCGTACGTGGAGAGCACCGCCGGACTGCACCGCTATACCCGCGGAGTCGTATCCTCGGTACTCCAACCGGTGTAGACCCCGGATGAGGAGAGGTGCCGCGGGTGCCTGCCCAATGTATCCGACTATCCCACACATGAGATTCTAGACCCGCCCTCGGACTACTGCTTCCACCCAGTCGGCCCTTTCTTCCGCAGAGGATCTGGTGGGGGCCTCAGCCATGATGCGGAAGATCGGCTCTGTCCCGGAGGGCCTCGCGTGAACCCAAGATCCGTCCGGCCAGTCCAGCCGGATACCATCCTCGAGGTTACACTCCGAGTCTCCCGAGGCGGCGCCCCTAATGGCTGAGATCGCCGTGGGTACGTCCAGCTCCCCTCGCGAAATCTTGCGTTTGATGATCTGGTAGCGGGCGCGGTTTCGGATAATCTCACTCAGGGGCTCGTCCTGACGCGCAAGAAATTGGAGGGTGAGAGCGCAAGCCAAAGGCGCATCCCTCGTATACTGAAGTGACGGAAGGATGACGCCTCCGTTGCCCTCTCCTCCCACCCACGCCTTCAAGTCCATCATGCGCCTGACCACGTTCGCCTCTCCCACGGGTGCGTAGGCAAAAGTGGCCCCTGCTCGTTCCGCCGCCTCCTGCACCGAGCGGCTTGTCGAGAGGTTGGCAACAACCGGGCCCTTGGTCTTATCGGCGAGGAGTTCAACCGCCAGTGCCAACGTCCAGTCTTCTCCTACCGATCTGCCCTTCTCGTCCACCAGAGCAAGACGATCCACGTCGGGATCGACGGCGAAACCCACATTCGCATGGGACTCGCGGACCAAGGCCCCGAGGTCCCCCAGATTCTCCGGTACCGGCTCCGGCGGACGCGGAAACCGGCCATCCGGCTCGAGATTGATGGCACTTACCCGGCATCCGAGCCGCTCTAGGAGCGACGGAACCACCAACCCCCCCGCACCGCGCACGCAATCCAGGGCCACATAGAAGCGGCGGCTCGCGATCAGCTCCCTGTCGAGCATCGGCAGTCCCAAGATCCGCTCGACGTGCTCCTCGCACGCTCCGGTCCGCCCCCCTCGACCGCCCAGCGACAGCTGTCCAGCGTAATCGATCTCTCCTCCAAAGCGTGCCTGAATGTCTCGCCCCGCCGCTGGGCCGAGGAACCGGCCATCTCTCGCCACTAGCTTGAGCCCGTTCCACTCCACGGGATTGTGGGAAGCGGTGACTAGTATCCCGCCGGCGGCATCCTCGGCATCCCCTATTGCCAACAGACCCGTAGGCGTGGGCACAATGCCGAGATCGATGACGTTCAGTCCCACTGACCGTACGCCGGCCGCTACGGCGTCGACCAGCAACTCTCCGGAGGGCCGGCTGTCCCTACCAATAAAGACGACGTTTCTGCGTACTGAGTCATCCGAGGATGAGTCACCAGAGCTGACTTCCTGGAGACACGCCGCTACGGCTGCGCCATATCGCGCCGCTATGTCCGGGGTCATTCCCTTCCCTACGACGCCCCGTATTCCCGATGGGGAGATGATGAGGTCTTCGGATCGCAATGCGTCCTCCTGGGTTCAACTTCCTTCTACGGCCGCCGCCAATCTAACCAGACCACTCGTCCGGCGTCCCGGTTGCCCGGGATCCTGGTTGTCCGACATCGATCGGTCCACAGATGATTGGTCCACAAATCCGCAAGTGGTCTGGGCTTCCCCAAGTATGGGTTTCCCCAATTTGGGGGGATACTTTGCCAGCCCCCACGCACCGACAGATGAACACTTGACGGAGATGACCGATGTCGGAGACACCTGACAAGACGCGGTTTGGGACATTGGCGATTCACGCTGGGCAGCAACCGGAACCTCGGACCGGAGCCATCATGACGCCTATTTTCCAGACCTCCACATACGTCCAGGACTCAGTTGCATCGCCTAAGGACGGTTACGATTACGCACGGGTCAAGAACCCGACTCGCGACGCCCTCCAAGACAACCTCGCGGCACTGGAAGGAGGGGGGCACGGGATCGCCTTCGGATCGGGACTCGGGGCGATCGACGCCCTCTTCAAGACGGTGCTCAACAACGGTGACCATTTGGTTTGCGGGCACGACACTTACGGTGGCGTCGACCGCATGCTGCGGCATGTATGGAAGCGTTTTGGCGTGGACTTCGATTTCGTCGATACAACCGATTTAGACGCATTGCAGAAGGCCATTCGCGGGCGGACTCGACTCGTCCACATCGAAACACCATCCAACCCCACCCTCTCCGTTACGGACATCTCTGCCTGCGCGGAGATCGTCCACGCGGCGGGTGCGTTGCTCTCCGTAGACAACACCTTTGCGACCCCGTGGCTGCAGCGACCCCTCGAACACGGGGCAGACGTTGTCATGCACTCAACCACCAAGTATCTGAACGGCCACAGCGACATGATCGGCGGGGTCCTCATAACCAGCAACGAGGACCTCGCGGAATCGTTCCGTTTTCAGCAAAAGACTACGGGTAGCGTGCCGGGGCCGTTTGACTGTTGGCTGGTGCTGCGAGGGACGAAGACGCTCCACCTGCGGATGCGTGCGCACTGCGCCAACGCCCGTGTGGTCGCCAACGCCATCCGGGAACATCCTGCCGCGGCCCAAGTGATTTGGCCGGGGTTCGAGGACCACCCCCAACACCAGCTGGCAGCACGCCAGATGAAGGATTTCGGAGCAATAGTGTCGGTGGATCTTGGGTCCGGCGCACGAGCCAGGCGGTTTGCGGCCGGTACGAACATCTTCCAACTGGCAGAGAGTTTGGGTGGGGTTGAGAGCCTGATCTCGGTCCCGGAGGCCATGACCCACGCGTCGCTCCCGAACCACAAGAAGGCAGACCTTGGAATCACGGAGGGTCTGGTGAGGCTCTCGGTCGGCGTAGAAGACCCAACCGATTTGGTAGATGACGTGATCGAAGCACTCGACACCTGCACGGCCGCAAGCTAGCAGCCCCCTTGGATTAGTCCTGCGTCGTACCGAAGACCGGCCGATGCGTTCGCCCGAAACACGAGGCGGGACTCAAGCGTATGGGAGGCCACGGCCCGGGAGTCCCCGGACCACCCGATGTAACCCCAGCAGAACCTGAATGGAGAAAACGATGGACGCCGACGCCTTGGACCAAAGACGCATTCTCACTCAAATCGCGGCTGTGTCGTGGGAACACCCCTCCGACCGAGCCGCTCTCAACGCTCTTCGCAAGATCCCCGGATTCGACCGCGCTCTGAGGAAGATATTCTCCCTCTTTGGTGAACGGGCGATCCGCCTAGCCTATAAAGCAAACGCAATTCGAACATCCGAGAACCAGTATTCGAACATCCACGCCCGCCTGCGTCGGGTCTGTGAGGTGCTCGACGTTGCCGAACCTCCCGAGTGCTATGTATCGCAGGTCGAGAAGGTCAACGCAGGTGCGATCGGGTTCAAGGAACCCTTCATCGTCCTCAGCTCCTCAATGCTGGAAATCCTCACGGATGACGAAGTGGAAGCGGTCTTGGGGCACGAGGTCGGACACATACTCTCGGGGCACGTCTTCTACCGAACTTTGATGGATCTGCTCTCGAAGATCATCATGTTCGGCTACCCACTCACCGGAATCGCCTTGGTCCCGATTTACATGGGGCTGCTGGAGTGGTACCGGAAGAGCGAGGTGTCTTCCGATCGTGCCGCCTTGCTCGCCATGCAAAACCCCGAAATTGTGATGTCGGCACTCATGAAGCTCGCCGGCGGGATCAGGGGTGGCGAACTCAATCTTGACGAGTTCATTCTTCAGTCCGAGGAATACAAGACCGGAGGGAGTGTCCTCGACAGCGTATACCGGGTCCTAAACGTGCTCGGCCAGACCCACCCGTTCGCTGTTATGAGGGTGGCGGAGGTGCGACAGTGGATCGAGTCGGGGGACTACGATCGGGTTCTGGGGGGAGACTACCAGAGGCGAGATGAGCAGGACGACCGTCCCTATCGGGAAGACCTGAAGGAGGCGATGGATGGGTACCGTGAAGGAGCGCGTGACTTCATGGACGAAATGGACAAGACGGTTGATCGGTTCAGGAGTCGCTTCGGAGAGATGTTCAAGGCGCGGCAGGACAACTGAATCGGGGGATTCCCCGTGAAAATCCTTATTGTAGGTAGCGGTGGGCGCGAGCACGCCATGGCAGAGATTCTTCGGCGGGATGCGCCCGGCGCTCAAATCTGGTCCGCGCCGGGGAATCCTGGAATGGAAGGTACGACCGAGAGGATCGGGATCCAGGCAGGGAATGTCGAGGGGCTCCTGGAGTTCGCTGAAGAAAACAGGATTGATCTAACCGTGGTGGGGCCGGAAGTGCCTCTCGCACTCGGCTTGACCGACCAGTTCCGTCCGAAGGGACTTCCTGTGTTTGGCCCCAGCGCACAGGGTGCGAGGTTGGAGGCGTCCAAGGCATTCGCCAAGAATGTCATGCAAGCCAGAGGGGTGCCGACGGCCGATTACGCCATCTTCGAGGACCACACCCAGGCCCTGGACTACGTTTCGACCCACGCCGAACCCCTTGTTGTGAAGGCCTCGGGGTTGGCGGCGGGCAAGGGAGCGATCGTTTGCGAAACCCGGTCGGAGGCGCGGGCGGCGATTCAGGGTATGATGGTGGAGAAGCGGTTCGGGGACGCCGGGGCGACCGTCGTTGTGGAGGAGTTCATGGTGGGGACCGAGCTCTCCGTCTTCTTCGTTACGGACGGTGAACGCTCGGTGCCGCTTCTCACCTCGCGCGACTACAAACGAATCGGGGAAGGTGACAAGGGGCTCAACACAGGTGGGATGGGAGCGTACGCGCCTGCGGCGCCCTGCGACTCGGCCTTCCTGGATCAGGTGGGGCAAGAGATCGTACAACCAGTTCTCGACCACATGTCGGAGATGGGTGATCCATACTGTGGCTTCCTCTATGCGGGCCTGATGCTTACGGATACCGGGCCTAGAGTGGTCGAGTTCAACTGCCGGATGGGGGACCCAGAGACCCAGGTGGTGCTCCCGCTTCTGCAATCGAGCATGCTAGAGCCCATGCTGCGCGTCGCGCATGGGGAATCCCTAGGGGACTGGCAACCCGACACGCATGAAGGGTCCGCACTTGTAACGGTCGTTGCCGCTAGCGGTTATCCGGGCTCGTCACCCTCCGGCTTGCCGATCTCCATTCCCGAATTCGACCCGTCGCAAGTCAGGGTGTTCCACGCCGGGACGGGTTGGGACGCCAATGGGCGTCTGGTGACCAACGGCGGAAGGGTGCTCGGCGTAACGGGGCTCGGGACCACTCTCGCCGAGGCGGCGAACCGTAGTAGGAACGCCGCGGCCCAAATCGAGTTTGAGGGGGTGCAGTATAGGCGGGATATCGGCTGGCACGAACTGTAACCGGTAACCCCCCTGAATGCCGGAACTACCGGAGGTGGAGACGATTCGGCGGGACCTTGCCCCGATGCTTGAGGGACGCCGCATCGTGGACACGCGGGTCTATCACGACGACCTACTCCTAGGTCTGACACCGACGGATTTTCGGGAACAGGTCCACGACAGGACATTTGAAGGGGTGGAGCGGCGCGCCAAGTTTCTCCTCTTCCAACTCGTCCACCACGACACATCCGATCGCGTGCTGTTGCGGTCGCAGCTGCGCATGACGGGACGGTTCGCACTCGGCAAGGTGCGGCCTTCGAACACCGACTTTCGGCATCCGGAGTCGACTTCGTTCTCGACAACGGAACCACTCTCTTTTACGACGACGTACGGAGGCTTGGGGGGTTCGATCTCTTTTCTTCGGAAGAGTGGGCGGCGTACGACGCGGGACTGGGGCCGGAACCGTTGGGCAGGAGTTTCACAGCGAAACGGATGAGCGCGATTCTCGGCCGGCTTCGAGCACCAATCAAAAACGCCCTGCTCGACCAGCGGCGAGTAGCGGGCGTCGGCAATATATACGCGAGCGAAGCCTTGTTTCGGGCTCGCGTAAGTCCGCAGAGGCCGGCAAACACACTGTCGGATGAAGAAGTACGCCGTCTTCACCGAACGATTCGTGCGGTTCTCCGAGAGGCGTTGGCGAGTGCCGGTACAACGATGCGGGATTACCGGGCCGTGAATGGCCGGGCCGGCTCCTTCCAAACCCAGTTGCGGGTTTACGGACGAGCCGGAGAGCGGTGCGGGCGCTGCCCCGGTCACATCCTCCGGATCGTTCAGGCGGGCAGGAGCTCCTTCCTCTGTCCTCGGTGCCAGCTCTAACCGAAACCTCACCGACGCCGGGCGGTCACAAGAAGGCCTCCATCGAATAGCTTATGGACCATGGCGTATGTGGATCAGACCGACCAGACGTTGGTGGAAATGTGCCTGGAGGGAGACGAACGGGCGGCACGGGAGCTCGTTACGCGCTTCGAACGCCCTGTCTTCTCGCTCATCTATCGCATGGTACGCGACCGAGAGTTGGCGGAGGATCTAGCGCAGGAGACCTTCGTGCGAACGCTGAACAACCTCAAGTCGTACAAGAAGGAGTACAAATTCTCCTCCTGGCTTTTCAAGGTGGGATACAACCTTACGATCGATCATCTACGAAAACGCACGCTCAGCCTGGTCTCGATTCATGGTTCGCCAGACGCCGTGTCGCCGGACCAACAGGCTGCCACGGAGATCACGCTGGAGTCAGAGGAACCAGGGCCGGATGAGCATCTGGAGGCTCGCGAGCTGGGATCCGAGATCGAGGTGGCGATAGGAAACCTGCGACCAGCTTACAAGACGGCCATCCTCCTGCGGCATGTGGAAGGATACTCGTACGACGAAATCGCCCAGATTATGGACATCCCCCTCGGAACCGTGAAAACCTACATCCACCGGGCCAGAAACGAACTGAAAGCTGCGCTCGTACACTTGAAGGCAGAGCGATGAAAGCAGCAAGTAAGCGATGAAAACGGAAACCAGAGAGGCGAAGTCTCCGTACGAACAGGCATGGTATAATCGGTGATTCAGAAGGAAGGGAAAGTGCGGCACCTGACGAGCGAGCAGATCCAGCAAATGGCGGATCCGATAGGTGGCCAAGCAGAGGCCAATGACGCCCTGCGTGACCATCTCTCTGAGTGCCGCCGATGCAGCCGTGAAGTGGAGTCGTTCTCGGCACTCTTCGCACGCCTGCACGCGCTCGGGCGGAATCGGCCGAAGGTAGCATTGCGAGAGGTGGTTTCGGAGCGTTTGGATCTGCCTGGTGCGTCGACGATCCGACATCTCACAGACGTACCTCGATTTGCCCCCGCCCGAGGCTTTGCCCACCGGACCTTGAGCCGAGTCGACCTCCCCCACCCCGCACTCGACAGAGCCATCGCCACCCTGCCCCACTGGTGCCCATCGCCGGCGTTCGCTACGACGGTCATGGACCGGGTCAGACTGCGATTGCCGTGGCGGCGAAGGGTCAAGAGCTTAGCCAGAAGGCCCCGCCGTACCCTGGTAGCCGCTTCCGTCGCGGCGGCCGCGTCCATCGCGGTGGCCGTTGCATGGCCGTTCGGAATCGAAGCCCTGTCACCGATACGTCTGGTAACCGGGGCACTCGAAAGCGGCGGGGCGATGCTCATGGATGCGACGTTGGCGGCTGGACGCCTAGCGTGGCGAGCTGGGCTCATCGACTCCGCGGGAAGTTTCTCGGGTTTTGTTTCTCCTATGGTTCTGGCTGGATGGGTAGTCCTTTCCAGTCTATCCGGAATAACGGCCTTGTGGGGTATGGCCCGGTACACCGGAACACTTTCAGCCCCCATCCAATTGCAAGAGGTGAGGCAATGACACGCCTGCAAATCACCGCTCTGAGCCCATGAGAATGTTTACCCTCGGACATCCGTCACGACCATCCGTCAGATCGATGGCAATCTTAGTGTTAGGTGTATCTGCGGCGGCGGGACCGGTGTCGGCGTCGGCGTTGCAGACGCGCATCGTGGAATCGGCGGTGACCTTGTCCCAAGGAGGGTTGGCCGAATTTCGGTTCCAGCTTGAGGACGCGTCAGAACATTGGATCCGGTTCAGTGAGGGCCATATAGAGTCCGACGAACAGATCATCGCGTCATTCGAGGACGCAGCTTGGTTGGCTGCGGAATGGCGGTCGCTGCTGCGGGACCATCTAAGTCAGCAGAACGGTGAAGCGACCGAGGCTTTGCTGAGTTTTGCCGCCGACCTTCGTAGTGCAGATGAGAGACCGGGAGATCACGCGGCTTGGGCGCTAGCAGCCCATCTCGAGGAAATCCTCTCTCAACCAACCGAGGAACCGGCGCAAACACCGGCGCTAGGGGAGCGCACACTCCTCCACATCGCACCGGGAGGGTTGGGTCTCGAGGTCGCGGAGCTGTTCGGGACAATCGAAGTTAGGCTGGCAGAGCTTGATCCCGCGCATGAATGGGACCAGGGTCGGCTGGCTCTGATCGTGCATGACAACTACATGGTGGAGGCGGGCAGCTCTGTTGACGGACATCTCGTCTTGGTGGACGGCGAACTGGAGATGGCAGGTGCCGTCCACGGCAATGCCATCGTTCTGGACGGTGTTCTGGAGCTCGTGGATGGTCATTTCATCGACGGCGACCTCGTACAATTCGGCGGCGCCGTGGAGGGTGTTTCTGCAAATCTAGGTGGAGAGATACTTGAGAATGTCGCCGTTGCAGAGCTTGCTTCGGCAACGACTCCGGGTGAGGCCGGCTCGGCGCCGGAACCTGCCCGAACCGTCTCTCGCGGCATTCAGATCGAGGCCGTCAGTCAGGACTCGCGGAGGAGTTTTTGGGTTGGCATTGCATCCAACTTCGGACGCGCAGTAGGGGGCGTCGCCGATATGGTGGGCAAGTTTCTGGTTCTCGCGATAGTCGGGATTATCGGAGTCCGCCTGTTCCAGCGACGCATCGAAACTGTCGCGGAGACCTTCCGGCATGAATACCGGCGGTCCCTCGTGTTCGGCATTGTAATTGCCGTACTGTCGATCTTCGCTTTCCTTCTAGGTCCGATCCTCTATCCCCTGATGGGGCTTGCCGCATTGATGGGATACATAGCGGCTGCTCACGCCATCGGTGAGATCGTTGCGCGCCGCGCAGGATCCGAGGACTGGACAACCAAATTGCGGCGGCGGAATTCGTACTCCTACGTGGTGACGGGGTTGGCGCTACTGCTGCTCCCATTTGCGATTGAAGAGGCACTCTGGGTTTTCGGTAGCTTCACCGACATGATGCGAACGGTGTTGGTCATCGTGAGCGTGATCGGAACCTTGGCGATTGGCTTCGCTGGATTCGGTGCCGTCATCCTTACACGGGCGGGTGGCCGAGCCACCGTGGTCTCCTGGAGCGACCGAAACTAACGTGCGCCCATCTCGTTCGATCCCCGCCACATTGTCTGTGCTGGCCAGCCTGCAGGCGATCGGCTACGAAACGGTTCGGGCGCAGGATTGGCACGACTTTCGCTCTGCTCGTCCGTACCGCCCGCTGGACGGGCTCGACATCGAGGTGGAGTACCGAACCGGTGAGATACGAATCGAGCCCCTCGCAACCGCGATGCTGTACGACGTTCGATTGCGTTACGACAAGGAAGGTCCGATCCCGTCGCGTACGTGGAACGTACAAGATGGCGTAGGCCATTTACGGTTGGCCGAGTCGTCTGACCGCGGTGAGGAGTCGGAGCAAAACGTCCTCTCCGTCCGATTCTCGCCGCCTAGCCAGGGATCGCATCCCGGGAGCGAGCTAGTGCTCGGACTGAACCCGACGATACCCACGCGACTCAAGACGGCTCTCGGGGCCGGACGTGGCGAACTCGAGTTGGGGGGTCTAATGCTGACCGCCGTGGAGATTCTGGCCGGCGTCAGCGAGTCGCACCTCACCTTCGGGAGACCGAATGGTGGCGTTATGGAAATGCTCGTCATCAAGTCGGGCGCGGCAGAGTTCAGGGCCGAGAAGCTGGGCAATGCGCGTTTCGAGCAGATGGAGTTCTTCGGTGCCGTCGGAGATGCGACGCTTGATTTTTCCGGGGACTGGCGTTCCGGTGCGGAGGTGGCGGTCACCCTGGGACTTGGGTCACTGGAGATGGAGGTCCCGCGGGGGATTGGGGTGAGGATCAGCAAGAGGGGGCTCGCCGATCTGGAGGCCGACGGGTTCAGCCAAGACGAAGACGGCGGCTGGGTAACGCCGAACTGGGACGAAGCCGACGTAAAGCTCGAGATTAGTATTATTGCGGGCCTGGGGTCCGTCCGGATCTGGCGTTCCTAAAGCCCCAACACCCCTAGAGGGTGTCCGCAGCTAACTAGAGGCTCGAGTCCGAAGTATTTCCAGGCGTTCGGCAGCCGCGCTCGCCACACTGCCAAACGCTATCGCTTCAGGGGCATCCGGCCGCCCGATCGACGTCGGGACTCCGCGATCTCCCTCCTCCCGCACTGCAACCCCCAGCGGCACAGCCCCGAGGAAGGGAAGTCCGATTGATGCTGCGAGTCGTTCGCCCCCTCCTGCCCCGAACACGTCGTGCGTGGAACCACAGTCCGGGCACGCAAACCCGCGCATGTTCTCCACGACACCGAGGACCGGAACCGACAACTTCTCGAACATTCGGATCCCGCGAAGTACACCCCCTACGGCTACGTCTTGGGGAGTGGTTACCATTACCGCGCCGTTGACGCGGACCAGCTGGCAGAGCGAGAGCTGGGCGTCACCGGTCCCGGGCGGGAGGTCAATTACGAGATAGTCCAATTCGCCCCACTTCACTTGTTGGAGGAACTGGCGAATGACACCCATGATGATCGGTCCCCGCCAGATTGCTGGGGCATCCTCATCGATCAGGAACCCGATGCTCATGAGCTGCACACCATGAGCCTCTATCGGGAGCACCTGCTCCGCTTCGATCCGTGGTTTCTCCAGGATCCCGAACATGGTTGGTATGTCGGGCCCGTAGATGTCGGCGTCCAGGAGGCCGACCCTGTGTCCTGCCCTCGCCCAGGAAGCGGCCAGATTGGTGGAGATCGTGGACTTTCCCACCCCACCCTTCCCCGAACTGACGGCCACCACGTTCGCCACCCCTGCCATGGGTGGTGCTTCCGAAGGGTGCCGGCTCGCGGCTTCCCGATCCGGCTGCTGAGGCCGGGTTCGGGGCTTACCCGCAGGTGATGGGTCCATTATCGGGAGGGGTCGCTGTCCGCGACCACCGCGGGGCGGTTGTGTTGCCATGAGGAGTCGCTGACTAAGCGACAGCCTCCACGGAGCGTACTGCAGGCAAGACGTGCCGGAGCTGCGATTCGATCCCCGCGCGGAGGGTTGCCGTCGCCATCGGGCAGTCGTAACAAGCCCCTACGAGTCGGATCTGGACGCTTCCGGAATCGGGCTGGAAGTCGATTAGGTGGACATCTCCCCCGTCTGCCCGAATCGCCGGTCGGACTTGGTCCAGAACCTTATCGATCTGCTTGAGAATTGTCGCACTGTTAGTGGCGGTCGCGCTCACGAGCTCTCCCAGGATTGAGCCGCAAACGTAGGCTCCGCGGGTAGCAGGAGCAACCGAACATTCACCGAGGATGCAGCCGTAGGATGGAACGGATCTCGTCACGTGGGGACTCCAACGACACAGCGATCGGATCGCCGTTGGCCCACACTCGTGCCATGTCTCGGTAGTGTTGATCGAGGGGGTTGCCACTCTGCCCCGTCGGCAGCAACAAGAATCCGACGGGACCATCCGGCTGCAGGTAAACCGCAAAGCGCTGGCTGGGGCCGAACTCGCCCACTAGGGGCAACTCCCACGACGTGGAGTCGAGTGCGGAACGGGTGTCTCGGTCGTCGGGGCGTACCGTGTGGCGGCCTCCGCGTACAGGGTACGGACCCACGTTGAACCGAAAGAGTTTGTCGAGGATCGGAACTTGCCCTAATGGGTGTGGAGATTGTTCAAAGTGCACATCCCCCCAACGCACCCCGGCGACGCGGGCCGACGTACGCGCAGCCTCCTCTTCAAGATGCGATAGACGTTCGACCTCCGGTGTATGGATGTTGTCAATCCACGGATCCTCAGGGTTCTCCAGGATATTCATGAAGGCCAGATCGGGAAACCACACAGTGTCGGAGTTGTACTCGTCGGCCGCGATCAGCTCCCGGAGCCGGTATAACCACGTATAGAATGGGGCCGGCCCCAGGGAATGGACATCAGTCTCCAAATCCCAAGCTTCGAGTACGGCAGCCAGCGAGTCCAAACCAGCCCTTCGTGCTGCGGCCACCGCCCGTGGCCTGTACTGTTCCGCCCACAGGCTGTAGCCGTCGCGTTGGAGCTCAAACACATCCGCGATCGTGTACCCGCGAGCCTCGGAGATCACGTCGTCGATGCGGCGGGCGCGGAAGGGCGCGGGATAGTTCGTGCCAAGTGCCCCTGAAGGCATGCGACTTTGCAGGTTGTTGGCCGTCACCACGTACCCTGAAGGCGGGTCCCTGAGGGCAGGGAGCGAATCGGCCGGGAGGAAACGTCCCCAGTCGTCCGGCAGCTGATCGAACGGTATCGGGTAGGTGCCAGCCTCAGCCGGTCTTGCCAGGACCCTGCCCCAGAGAAAATACCCTATGCTACCATCCGTGGATCCGTAAACAACGTTTAGGTGCAGTGTCTTGCCGGTCGAGAACGCCTGCGCGAGATCGGCTGGCGTGACGGCGCGGTTGGCTTGCAGCAGGCCTTCGATGGGTCCCTCGGTTTCACGGCCGGTCCACAGCAGGGAAAGAATGTACCCCGGCGCCTCGCGTACATCGGTGATGACGGGGCCACGGACGGTGGAGCGCACGGCGATCCGGGTAGGCTCGTCCTGCCCTCTCACTTCGATCTCTTCATTTCGGATATGGAATGGCTGCCAACCATCGTGATCCATGTACATGGCACGGTCCAAGCTGAGACCTTCCACCACGAAGTCAGCATCGTCCACCATCGCGTAGGTGTACGCCCAGCTGAGGTGACGGTTGAAACCGGCCGTGACTCCGGGCGTGCCCGGTATCGACAGACCAGCCACCTCAAAACCATCCTCGGGTGCTAGCAGTACGTTGGCGTACCAGGTGGACGGGGCGCGGAGCGACAGGTGCATATCGTTGGCGACGATGGGGTGTCCGTCGGCGACCCGAGACCCGGCGAGAACCCAGGAGTTGGAACGAGCAAGCCCCAAGCCATCCAAGAACCCGGAGGGATCCAGCTTCGGGCTGGGGGCTACGAACTGTTGGGGTGTCGCAACCCGTTGGGGTGACCCAACGGTCGCTGCCCCGAGGGGCGGGGCGGGATCGTCCTGGAGGATCGTAGGACCCCAGGCTGGGTATCTGTTTTCCAGCGAGGGACGTCGATTCTCGGGCAGCTGTGCGAGCGCCGTGGCTCGGTCAAGCTCGCTCTCCCAGTCTGAAAGGTCTAGAGCCATGATTCGGCCGATGGCAACGGAGGCCTGGGGTGTCCACGGCTGGGGCTCAATACCGAGCAGTAGGAACTCAGGCGGCCACGGCCCCTGCCAGGTTCGGAGCCGTTCGTTCACTCCCGCGGCATACGCTTCGAGCAGGGCGTGCGAAGCGGGGCTCAGAGCTTCGACCTCCCGCCCTGCCGACGTCCACAGGCCAAGGGTGCGCAAGAGGGCGTCGGTATCTACCAGTTCCGCCCCGAATACCTCGGCCAGCCGACCCTGGGCAACCCTTTGGTATAATTCCAGCTGCCACAGCCGGTCGGATGCATGGACGAAACCCTGGGCCCGCATTACGTCCGCCTGTGAGACGCCTTCGATGGTAGGGATCCCCCATTCGTCAAAGTACACGTTTACCGGTTGAGCCAACCCCTCCAGTGCCACCTCCCCCGCCCGGGACTGGATCGATGACCGCAGGAAAAAGTGGCCTACGGTGAGGAGGACCCCCGCGCCCAGCACCGTACTCACCAGCCCGCGCGCGACCCAACGCCGCAGCTTCAAGCCGAGGCCATCACATGGAGCCCGGAGCCATCAGGCCTCTTGGCTCGCCGCTCGCCAGACAGTCCCGAGCGACACGCATGCATCCCCATCCCGCATCAACAAACCGTTCGACTCCAGGTTAGCGATCAACGTTTCAGTTTGGGGGGTAGTGAGCCCGAGGTGGGATGCGAGGCCCGAGATAGGCACCCGCCCTTTACGGGCAACTTCCTGCCAAACCGTCACGGCCTCGGGTTCCACATCTCCGGCAAGGAATGGCTCTCCTCCCTCGTCTTCCAAGGCCGCGACAAGTCCGCGGTTGGTGAGCACAGACTCAATGGGCTCGAGGTGGTGCGGGCCGACACCCCGGAAGAGGACGAAGCGGCGTGGGGTGCCAGCCGAACCAGTGAGGGAGACTAGCTTCGCCACGATCTCGTCAGCGCACGAAAAGTCGATGATGGGCACATTGCGCATGTCGAGCACGGCTAGCGTCGTGCGATCGGCGGTGGCCCATTGGCGTTCGATGTTTACGCGTACTGTCCGCCCCGTTTGCCGGGTAACGAGACAGCTGAAGAGATGGGCTTGAGTGATTAAGGGTCTCAAAGTGACGGAGGATCCGGTCGACTAGTTGGTATTCTCGGGGAGTACGATCTCGATCTGGGCGCCGGGAAAATAAGGCAGGCCCGAACGCAGGGGCTCACCAGAATCCCACTCTGGGAGGCGGGCGATTCTCGCGTCTCCGCTTCTGATCCGAATTGAACCATCCCATTTGATGACCTGGCGCCTGATCGCCTGTAGGCCCTGCCCGCGTCCGGGGTCGGCAAATCGGGACTCACCGCGTAGGAAAGCTGCTTCCAGCGCAGCTGCTGCCGACCAGCGTCCTCCGCCCTGCCGTGCGTGTTCCGTGCCTAGCGACCCATGAAATCCGACACCGACATCCATGACCGCCAGTTTGACGAACAACCTCTTCCAGCGCCGCCTGGACCGGTATAGCTGGGCACATACCCAACCCGTCGATTCCGCGTGTTCGAGAATGTTCTGGCAGACCTCCGACAGCATGATGGAGAAGTGGATCACTGATGGGCGGGGGAAATGCAGTTCCCCGTGTAGGATTCCTTGGGCGCGAAGCCTCACCGCTTCAACGACCCGGTGCACATCCTCATGCGAGCGGATCGGCGTCACTTCCAACAAAGTAGTTGCCTCACCGTGTCGGGATCGGCGGGGAACCGGTGCCTCGAACACGTCTGCCGCGGCGGTCCAGAAGTGCATTCGTTCGACGTAGGATCGCACTTCGGGGCTGACCGGCGCTTCGATGAGGGGGGCCAGTTTAGTGCGCCGCAGAGCATCCTGGCCGATCGCGAGCAAACCCAAAAGGCCGTACGGGGAGACCCACTCCACCCGCCGCGCATCTAGCAAGAGCCTCGACGTGTCTTCGGAGCGGGTCGCAGTCACGAGCTTCTCGAAGGAGGGATAGTCGAGCACTTGGGGTACTACCACCACGCGGCTCACGCTGGAACACTCCCCCGCAAGTGTCCCGCCAACCCCGTCGCTCCCCGGTAGCCCACGTTTTGGGTGGCCAGGCGTGTAGCGAGCTCCGCCGCTTCCTGCGGCCCATGGCCTGCAAGCAGCGACGCAAAACACACGGCCCCCCATACGTCACCGCAACCCGTCGGATCCCCATCCGCGCGTCCTCTGCCCGCAACCTCGCCCCGTTCCACCCTCCGCCTTGCCCCCTCGTGGCACCGCCATGTTGTTGGATGCGAGGATGTCCAGGTAGCGCCCCGGGCTCCGTGGGTAACAAAGAGCATTCCCGTCATCGAGCCGACAACCTCGTCCGCAAACCTCAACGGATCCTCCTCATCAGCTGCCAAGGTCGCAAGCTCAGTGTCGTTAACCTGGACCATATCGAAGCACGAGAGCCATTGCGGCGCGTCGGCCAAGGGTCGGCTCCGTCGTATCCCGCCCGGACCGACGTCGAGCAGCAAGGAGTGTAGATCGGCATACACGTGGTACCGCCCAGCTGCCCGAATGGCCACCGCGGTGGCCAAATCGAGTTCCGATCCCGAGATGAAGTTCACGTACAGCGCGTCGCAGGCGGTTACCAGCGGCAAGATCTCCTCTACCCTCCACCCTGGCACACCGCCCGCCAACGTCTCCACCCGGTTATCGGCGTCCTTATACTGAAGTTGCACCCGATTGTTCGGGTCTGGGACCACACGGACCCCTTCCAAAGACGACACACAACCCAAGCTTGTCAGAAAATCCACTGCTTCATCCCACATATCGTGTCCGACCTTGATGAAGGGTACGACCTCCCAAGACGGTTCAAACGTCGGATCCAGCACTGCTTCGAAGGCGGCAAGCGAATAGCAGATTCCGCCCCATCTTTCCAGGGGTGTCCCGCTCATGGGGCGGATCGTGTCCCACACCATGGTTCCCACCACACCTATGCGCGGCACTGAGGGCGAGGCGTCGCTGCTAGAGAGGGCCGAGCCTGGCCACGTGGAACGTCGCCGCCGCCCCGATAACGCCAGCCATACCCCCGAGTTCGCTGCTCACGATACGGCACGCCTCCGATGCGGGGCGAAACGCGCGCCGTCGGACTTCGCGTCGCAGGGGATCGAACAGGTGTTTGCCGGAGTTGGTGACCCCGCCGGAGAGGACGATCATCTCCGGGTTGAGGATGTTGATGAGATTGGCCAGGCCCGTCCCGAGAAAGCTCGCCGTCTCGCGCATCACGTCGGCCGCATAGAGATCTCCCGCCACGATAGCGTCGGACACCGTCTCGGCGGTCACGTTCCGGAGGTCCCCATCCACCAACTCCGGGATGATGCTGGGGGCGCCGGCCTCCAGCCCCTCGACGGCTCGGGCTGCTATGGCGGGCCCTGAAGCGTACGCTTCCAGACAGCCGTCATTTCCGCAGGGGCATCTGCGACCTGTGGAGGCGATCGTCATATGACCAAACTCCGCCGCCACATCTGACGCGCCATGATAGACCTCCCCATTTAGGACCATCCCTCCCCCAATACCGGTCCCCATGGTAACACCGAGCATGATATCGACACCTCTCCCGGCACCCCGCCACCATTCCCCCAGCGCAGCGCAGTTGGCGTCGTTGTCCAACTCCGCCTCAAGGCCGGTCGCACGTTCGATGAGGTCGCGGAGTGGAAAATTCCTCCATCCCAGGTTCGGGGTCTCGATCACGGTCCCCGTATCGCGGTCGAGCGGACCTGGGGAACCGAGCCCGACGCCCAGGAAATCTTCGTCTTTCAACCCACCCTCTCGGACCGCCTCCCGGCGAACGCCCTCAATCATCGACACCATTCGGTCCACCACGAACTTCGCCCCGACGTGGGCATCCGTCGGCATCGACCTCATCCCCAGGACTGTCCCGCCCCCAACGGGGACAACGCCGACCTGTATTGAGGTGCCGCCCAGATCGACCCCGATGATGTGGCCGTTTTTCGACATGGTTGGTCCTCCGTGTGACGGAGTAACGATGATAGCCTACTCCCTACCCACCTGCAGTACGGCGAGGAACGCTTCCTGCGGGACGTCCACGCTACCGACTTGCTTCATGCGGCGCTTACCCTCCCTCTGCTTCTCCAGAAGTTTTCTCTTTCGGGTTATGTCCCCACCGTAGCATTTAGCCGTAACGTTCTTGCGGAGTGCCTTCACAGTTGTTCGGGAAATAACATCGCGGCCGATCGCAGCTTGAATCGCGACATCAAACAGTTGTCTTGGTATGAGTTCCTTCAGTTTGCGGGCCATGCGACGCCCGAACTCATACGCGTGTTCACGATGCACGATCGCGCTTAGGGCGTCGACAGACTCTCCGTTCAACAGGATGTCCAGCTTGACCAGGTCCGAGGGTTGATGGCCCGACACCTCGTAATCCAGCGAAGCGTAACCTCGGGAAACCGACTTGAGCTTGTCGTAGAAGTCGAGGACGATCTCACCCAAGGGCATTGAGTACACGATCTCAACGCGGGAAGCGTCCAGGTAGGACATCGTCACGTATTCTCCGCGCCTTTCGTGGCACGCTCGCTGGATCGCTCCGATGTACTCTGCGGGAGCCAACACGCGAATGCGGACAAAGGGTTCGCGGATCTCGTCGATGCGGCCTCTGTCGGGCATCCGGGATGGGTTTTCGATCCGGAGCTCTGTATTGTCCGTCAGTCTAACTTGGTATTCGACACTTGGAAGAGTAGTGATCAGGTTGAGGTCGAATTCCCGCTCCAGGCGTTCCTGCACCACCTCCATGTGAAGCAGGCCGAGGAATCCGCACCGAAAACCGAATCCGAGAGCGTCGGATGTCTCCGGTTGATAGTGGAGGCTGGCATCGTTGAGCTGCAGCTTCGCCAGGGCATCCCGAAGTTCCTCGAACTGGTTCGAGTCGGTCGGATAAAGGCCCGCAAATACCATCGACTTGGCTTCTTGGTAGCCGGGCAGGACATCCGTGGCGCGATTGCGCGCGTCGAGGATGGTGTCGCCGACCTTGGTATGCTCGACCGTCTTCACTTGGGCGGTCAAGTATCCGACTTCGCCGCACCGGAGTACCCCGGAAGGGATTAAGCCCAATCGCATGAACCCGACTTCGTCGACCTCGTATTCACGGTCGTGACGCCCGAATCCGATCCTCATCCCCTTTCTGATTTCCCCATCGACAACGCGGACGATGGGGGTCGCCCCCCGATATCGATCGTACTGAGAATCGAATATGAGAGCCCGCAGCGGACCTTCCGGGTCCCCCTCCGGCGGGGGGATGCGGTCCACGATCGCGCCAAGGATGTCGTCCGTCCCGTAACCCTCCTTGGCGGAGGCGAATATGGCGTCGTCGGGGTCCGTCCCAAGCAGTTCCGCTACCTCTTCCGCCACCAACCCCGGGTCCGCGGCCTGGAGGTCGATCTTGTTGATCACGGGTATGATCTCAAGGTCATTCTCCAAGGCCAGAAAGAGGTTCGCTAAGGTCTGAGCCTCAATCCCCTGCGTGGCGTCAACCACCAGCAGGGCACCCTCGCACGCCGCCAGGCTCCGGCTCACCTCGTATGCGAAGTCGACGTGTCCCGGAGTATCTATGAGGTTCAACTGATACTCGTTGCCGTCGGAGTGGTGATAACTGAGGCGAGCGGCGTTGAGTTTGATGGTGATGCCGCGCTCGCGCTCCAGATCCATCGAGTCCAGCACCTGCTTCTTCATCCTGCGCGACTCGACCGCTCCGGTTGCCTCGAGAAGCCGGTCCGCAAGGGTCGACTTCCCGTGGTCGATGTGAGCAATGATGGAGAAGTTGCGGAGACGGCTTCCCGTCAAAGCTCTTCGATCCGCATCATGTTCGTGGTACCCGGGACGTGGAAGGGGAATCCCGCCGTCACCACGAAACGATCGCCCGTCTCGCCAATACCGAGTTCTCTCGCCTTCTCGCGGGCCGCTCTCAGCATGCTCCTGTAGCTCACCCTGCCGTGAAAGAGGACCGGCTGTACCCCCCACACGAGCGCCAGCTGATTGTAGGTCCTCCACTGGTCACTCACCGCCAAAACAGGCACTGGGGGGCGTTGCGCCGACACGACCCGGGCAGTGTAGCCACTCCGCGTGAAGCACACGATGAAGGGGGCTCCCAACCTCTCTACGGCTCTCAGGGAGGCGGCGGCGATGGCGCCCGAGGTGGATTGTTGGACGGCGGTGGTCCCCCACACTTCGGATCCCGCCCGAGAGCCCTTGGCCAGCCTCTCCTGTTCGATCCGCCGAATGATCCGGTCCAAGGTCTTTACCGCCTCCACGGGATAGGCGCCCACAGCCGTTTCCGCCGAGAGCATGACGGCGTCGGTCCCGTCGAGAAGTGCGTTTGCCACGTCGGAGACCTCTGCTCGCGTCGGGCGTGGGCTTCCGATCATCGACTCCAGCATTTGAGTGGCGGTGATGACGGGGCGAGCTCTTTCCTGGGCCACGCGAATGATCCGTTTCTGGATCATCGGCACTTCTTCGTACGGGAGCTCAACACCAAGGTCTCCTCGCGCTACCATGACGGCATCACAGCGGGGGAGGAGGGTGGTGAGCACGCTAAGCGCCTGTGACTTCTCAATCTTGGCGATCAGGAGGCTTCCCTTGTCCATCTGGCGGCGTGTCGTCTCCAGGTCTTCGGCCCTGCGTACGAAGCTGAGAGCAAGGTAATCGATCAGGAGTTCGCGACCGACTTCAATATCGGCAATATCTTTATCGGTTAGTGCGGGAGCCCCGACTCGTATTCCGGGGAGGTTAATTCCTTTCTGGGATTTGAGCGTGCCCGAGCTGTACGCGGTCGTGCGGACCCAACCGAGGCCGTCCGTCGATTTTTCGGTCACTAAGAATTCGAAGTGACCGTCGTCGAGGAGAATTCGTGTACCCGGCGCAACCTCGTCGGCGAGTTCGGGGTAGGTGGTTGGAATGACGGAATGGCCGCGGTCTACCGAGGGCGGATCAATCCCCTCGGGATAAAACCAGTACACCCCTTCGGGGCGAATGGTCAGACCCCCGTTCGGGAGGTCTCCGACCCTGATCTTGGGGCCACAAAGATCACCGATTATGGCCAGAGGACGCCGGGTGGACCGCCCTGCTTCGCCAGCCATCCGCACAATCTCGGCAGCAGCTTCGGGCGACGTATGGGCAAAGTTAATCCGGACGGCGTCTGCGCCGGCATCGACCAACTCCCGGAACGCGCCCGGGTCCCGTGTTGACGGGCCGATCGTAGCGACAATCTTTGCCCGCCGAAAACCTGCACTCATGACGCGGCCTTTGGGATCAGGTTTGGACCGCGCCTAACCCCGTTTATCTAAGTACGCGCGGCCACTTGCAGGTCCGGCCGATGCACCCAAATCCACTCGTGTATTCGCCTTAGCTGACGGAGTGGAAGCTCCTCCAAAGACGTCGCCTGCAAGCCTGGAATGATACAGGCCGCGGCGCGCCTCAGGAAGTATTTCTCCTGGAGTCTGCGCTGTGCGTCGTCCAGACGGGTGCCGCCGGGTATGTCGGGAATCGGTTCCAGCAGTCGTCTGTAGCTGTACACCTCACGACGGGAAAACTCAATGGGGATGGCGTACGCGTTGCCTCCTACCTCAAAGCTGCCATCCGAAGAAATCGCCAGAGCACTAGCCATAGGCAGTCTCCATTTACCTGGGGCCAGGATATAAAAAAAGCCGTGTTTCCGGGGTGTTCATCCCTTCCTCCCCACGGCCCCACGGCTCCCTAAAAAGCAACTCCTCAGAGCATCCTCTGCTGTGACTATACTAAGGAGCAACCCCTAAATGCAAATTTCCGTTTGACTTCCCCTGCCCTGAGGCTCCAAATTTATCAACCCTCGACCCGAAATCTTCCAGGAGGTATTTCCTTGCAGTACACGTTACGAGAGAACGAAGCTCTGGACCGAGCGTTACGGAAGTTCCGCCGCAAGATTCAGCGCGCCGGTATCTTCCGGGACATCAAGAAGCACCGCTTTTACGAAAAGCCAAGCGAGGCGAGGCGCCGTAAGCGGAAGGCAGCGGAGCGCAGGAGGCGTCGGCGAACCAGGCGACAGCAGGCACGCCGTTAGGAGTCAAGCCTCCAGCCTTTAGGTTTTAGGCCCCGTTCGCTCCGAACCGGGTCACTATGTAGTTATCCAGGAGCTCGACGAAGTCGGCCGTGATCCGCTCCCCTTTGAGTGTCGAGTGGTGCTCGCCATCCACATAGACGGGTGCCACTGGAGCTTCAGATGTTCCTGGAAGCGATATCCCGATATCGGCGTGCTTGGACTCTCCCGGTCCGTTGACCACGCACCCCATGACGGCGACGGATAGGTCTTCCACCCCCGTGTACTCTTTCTTCCATGTACTCAGACGGCTCTCGATATGCGCCTCCACATCGAGGGCCAGCTGCTGGAAGTAGGTGCTCGTCGTTCGCCCACAACCGGGACAGGCTGTTACCTGCGGTTTGAAATTCCGTAGTTCGAGCGACTGCAGGATCTGTTGTGCAACTCGAACCTCTTCCGTCCTGTCCGCTCCTGGATGAGGTGTCAGGGAGACTCTGATCGTATCGCCGATACCGTCCATGAGAAGGATCCCAAGGGCAGCCGACGACGCAACGGTGCCCTTGCGGCCCATCCCGGCCTCCGTGAGACCGAGGTGCAGGGCATAGTCATGCTTTGAAGCGAGCTCGCGGTACACGGTAATGAGGTCCGGTACCCGCGAGACCTTGGCACTGAGGACGATTCGATCGGCACTGAGTCCAATTTGTTGGGCTACATCTGCCGATCGGAGGGCGCTTTCGATTATCGCGTCGAGCATGACCCGGTGCGCTTCGGCCGGATTGGGCGAGCGGGCGTTTTCGTCCATCAGCCGTGTGAGCAGCACCTGATCCAGGGATCCCCAATTGACCCCGATCCTGACCGGCTTGTCGTGTTCGATCGCACACCGAACGATGGTCGCAAAACGTTCGTCCCAGCGGTGTTTCCCAACGTTTCCGGGGTTGATCCGGAACTTCGAAAGGGCCTGAGCACAATCCGGATTTCCAGGGAGTAGAATGTGCCCGTTGAAATGGAAATCCCCGATCAGCGGGACGTTTACCCCCCGATCGGCCAAACGCGCCCGTATCTCCGGGACAGCTTGGGCAGCGGCCGGTGTGTTGACAGTGACCCTTACTAGTTCCGACCCGGCAGCGTGGAGAGCTTCTACCTGAGCGGCTGTACCCTCGGCATCCGCGGTGTCCGTATTTGTCATGGATTGGACCACGACAGGCCGGCCACCACCTAGAGTTACTCCCCCAACATTTACAGCGCGGCGAACCGCGCACAGAAGTCTATTATCCGCTAACCGCACTCACTGAAACCGCAGGCATAGCATTTGGCACAACCCTCCTCATAGATAAGGCTACTTCCGCAATCACCGCAGACGCCTATGAAGTTGCGCTCTACGGCCGCATGATAATCATTCCGGATGGCCTCCTGCTGTCCCGTGGACCCCGGAGCGGCCAGCCCGTTACCAGCTGTCGTCTGGTCCAGGCCCTTGATTGGCAACAAGTGCTGAGCGTCCTGCTCCTCAAGATAACGCTCAATGACCTGTGCCACAGCATCGGGCCCCGAAAGAACCTTCTTCGGACCGATTCCAACCGCTCGATCCGATGAAATGCCACGGAGTTGTTTGTGGACCTCGCGCAGGGTGATACCGGAACGCAGGGCCAACGAGCATAGGCGCCCGATCGCCTCGGCATCGGCCATCGCTGCGCCCCCTGTCTTGCCGATCGCAACGAAAACCTCGAACGGGCGGCGCTGGTCGTCTTCATTGATGGTCACGTACATGGTCCCCAGTGGGGATTCGATCTGCCTGGTTACACCCCTCAACACCGAGGGACGCCGCCGCCGCTGGCGACGCTGCATGCCGGCACCCTCCAACTCGGTGATTCGTTTTTGATCAAGCTTCGCTTGAGCTTCCAAGGCGCGATTCTGTTTGGTAAGATCGGCGCTTGTGGACTCCGCCGCCTCGAGCCGATCTATGAGATCCGCCAGTTGGTTGGCCACCTCCGGCTCCACCGAGACGGCCGCCAAGGAAGGTTGGTCCTCGTGCTTCGCCTCCTCGCGTTTCGCCGACCCTGATTCGGAGGCTTGGCGCTCCACGTCCTTGGCCGTCTGTCCGGTGGACAACACTTGTTCGTCCCGAGAACCATCTCGATACACCGTCACACCCTTGCACTTGAGCGCGAAGGCCAGCTCGTAGATCTCCCGAACATCCTGTTTGGTCGCTTCGTTCGGGAAGTTGCAGGTCTTGGAGATTGCAGAATCGCAGTGCGCCTGGAAGGCTGCCTGCGTCCTGACATGTTGTTCGGGGTTAACATCGTGCGCCGTCACGAAGATCCTCTGCACGCCCTCCGGCACCTCATCGAAATGAATGTGGCCCTCGTCCGCAATTTGCGTCATCAGGGGTTCGGAATACCATCCATCTCTCTTCGCACGACGCACGAATTCGGGGTTAACGTCCGGCATTAGGACGCCTGCCTGATTTCGCATGAAGGCGACTGCAAACAGCGGTTCAATCCCGCTCGAACATCCGGCGATTATGGAGATCGTCCCTGTGGGAGCTACTGTGGTGACGTTGCAGTTTCGCAACAGGCGTTCCGGCCTAATGCGACTCCCGTTCTCGTCGCGCGCACAGGTCTCGTCCGGACCCCATATAGAATGCTGCCACTCGGGAAACACTCCCCGTTCGACCGCCAGGTGTTCCGATGCAGTCTTCGCCTCTTCATCCAGAAACGCCATTACCTCCTGTCCAAGTTCGGTGGCTCGTTCGGTGCCGTAAGGTTCACCAATTTTCACCAAGAAGTCGGCCCACCCCATGATGCCCAAGCCGATGCGCCTGATCTTCTGCGATAGCTCCTCGATACGTGGGAGTGGGTAACGGTTCGCGTCGATTACGTTGTCGAGGAAATGAGTCGATTCGTGGATCGCGTTGCGTAGGCCTGCCCAATCGATTTCACCAGTGTCGTCGACGAAGTACCCGACGTTTATGGACCCCAGATTGCAGACGTCATGCGCCAACAACGGTTGTTCGCCGCAGGGGTTGGTGGCTTCGTAGGAACCGAGCCGCGGCACCGGGTTGTACCGGTTGGCCTCGTCGATGAAAAAGACTCCCGGTTCACCGTTCCTCCACGCCCCCTCGATGATCTGATCAAAGACCTCGGCCGCGTTCAGGGTGCCGACGGTCCCACCGCTCCGAGGACACAGCAATTCGTAGTTGCCACCGGTCGAGACGGCCTGCATGAAGGCGTCCGTCACCCCAACCGAAATGTTGAAGTTCGTGATCTTCTTGTTGTCCTTCTTGCAGTCGATGAAGTGGAGGATGTCGGGGTGATCCACACGCAGAATTCCCATGTTGGCTCCGCGACGCGTACCCCCCTGCTTCACCGCTTCCGTGGAGGCGTCGTAGACCTCCATAAAGCTGACGGGCCCACTCGCAACGCCCATAGTGGAATTCACCACATCGCCCTTGCCACGTACGCGGCTAAAACCGAACCCCGTTCCACCCCCACTCTGGTGGATCAGGGCCATGTCGCGGAGGGTTTCGTAGATGCCTTCCAGGCTGTCCGGAACCGGGAGAACAAAACATGCCGAAAGTTGTCCCAGGGGACGGCCGGCGTTCATAAGGGTTGGGCTGTTGGGGACGAAGATTCCCTCGGCCATCAAGTTATAGAACCGTTCCGCAGTCTCATGTTTGGTCGCGGTGTCGGCACCATACTCGCCGTCGACGGCGGCAATGACCCTTGCCACCCGCCAGAAGAGATCGCGCGGCGACTCCACGGGTGCGCCGGTTTCGTCCTTGATCAAGTACCTCTTCGCCAGAACGATCCGGGCATTGTCCGTCATCCTTGGCGACGTCAGATCCGGCGGTGTGGAAAACTCCTCTCGCTGGGTAGGGCGACGGCTACCGGACGGCGTAACTTGGCTAGATTCGAGTATGGTTTCCGGCGGATTCATCCCTGGCTTCCCTTCCCCCGAGTCGATCGACCATACCGTCGATCACTTTCACTTTGAACCGCTTGCCCGGCCCCAGCCAGCTTGCTAGTTCGACGACAGTCTACCACATGTTGTGGTGGCCAAGACCATACACCACAAGATATAGCGGTGTCAAGCCTGTGTCGTTGTTTTTGCAATTCGTGGGTTAGGCCGGCGTAAGGCTGCCCAGAATGCGATTGTGCGCCGCGCCGGTGGCCCAGGTAGCGTTCGCCGGGAAACCTAAAACGTGCTGGCGAGCCAGGAATGCGAAGGCAACCGCTTCCCGGGCCTCCGGGTCGATCCCCAGGTCTTGAATATTTCGCACCGGAAGCGGGTTCAGATGAGTCGACAACCTTTGCGTCAGGCTGGAGTTTTTGGAGCCGCCACCGCACAACCATGTCGCTATTGGAGGCTCTCGCAACCAGCTGTAACCCTCAGCAATCGTAACGGCAGTCACCTCGGTGAGCGTCGCTATCAGATCCTCGATGGGGAGGTGTTCGTGACGCTGGAGCCAGCGTAGCAGTCGCACCTGCGAGAACCGTTCGCGACCTGTGGACTTGGGAGGGGGTCGGGCGAAGAACGGATCGGCCAGCCACTCGGCAAGTGCTTCTTCCGAGACCGTACCCCGGGCAGCGAGGGATCCGTCTTCATCGTACGTCTGGCGGCCGGCGGTCAGCTCCCGAACGGCACCATCGATGAGTGCCACTCCCGGACCGGTATCGTATGCCTGAGGTTGAGTGGACGAGTCTCTCCCCGGAATGAAGGTGACGTTGGCTATCCCGCCTATATTCTGGATCGTACGGGGATCATCGGATTGGAACATGAGCCAGTCCGTGTAGGCGGTCAGCGGTGCTCCTTCTCCGCCCACCGCCATATCTCGGGTCCGAAAATCGGACACAACCTGACAGGACGTTATCTCCGCGATCACGGAGGGTTGGCCCAACTGGAGCGTTGCGCCCCTCGCGGTGCCCTCCGGGGGGATGTGCCAGATCGTTTGGCCGTGACTGCCGATAGCGGTCACGTCGCCCGCCCCCTCGGGTATGGAGGCCAGCACCTTCGAGACGGATTCTCCGATCATCTCTCCCAAGTCAAAGTCCAGCCGGCACAGGGATTCCGCATCGGCTGCTTCGATCGCGGCCAGGAGGCGCTGACGGATCTCCGGTGAGTATGTTTCGGTGTGGGAGGCGAGCACGGACCACTGGTCGGGGCGCTCGGCCTCACCCGACGTATCGAGCACTGCGACATCCAGGCCGTCCAGAGACGTTCCGGACATTACACCCACCCAGAGACTCATGTGCGGTGGCTCCTCTTCGCTGCCCGCTCGCCATCCGCCTCCAACAATGCCGGGGAGACGCGTTCGGAGATGCGGCGAATATGGGCTTCATCGTGCTGGGCAACACCCCTCAATAGCTGAAACAACGAAATTGTCTCCGAGCCGACCCGTGCCTTGGCACTGAGCGAGGCCTGCGATGCGCTCGGGATCGCCCTCAAGGTGTCGGCACGAGCGTCACGGAACGCTTCCAGAACTTCCCCTAGGTCCTCTGCCGCGACCATCGGCGGCTCCTCCCAATCGGGAAAGATGGCGTTCGGATCGAACCATCCATTGACCCGTGGTTGAATGGCTCCGAGTTCGAAGTCGAGTAGATGTCGAACGTGCTGGGCCGGTGTCCATGCGTCGGTGTTCACCCGTACACAGTAACCGGCCGCATCGACGGCGCGCGCCGAGGCTTCTGCGCGCTCGAGCTCTGATGGAGCGTCACGGAGAGTATCGATCAGCTGCTCCAGGCGGTCTTGGTCAGCGACTTCGGGGTACCCCCCGTAGTAAGGCCGAGGCTCTTCTCTGAAGAGCTCGATCGCCTCGGCCAAAAAACCATCGGCGCAACCCAAAAAGTGCTCGGCTAGGGCTCGATCAGCCCGGAGAGCGTGCATGGCAAGCGCTGTCTTCACCCACCCACCGGCGCCTATCAGCACGTCCCTCGCTTCAGCGCGGGAAAGGTCCGTAAGCGTCGTGATTATTCTCAGACCCCGCTCAACCAGCTTCGCGGACTGGACTCGGAGGTCCACCATGAGGTTTTCATACACCCTCCCCGAGCGGATCATGGCCGCGGTCGTGATTGTGTTGAGAACCATCTTGGTGGCCGTCCCCGCCTTGAGCCGCGTTGATCCGGACACCACCTCCGGTCCTACCGCCACGATTATCAGGTGGTCGACGAGGTCCCGGACGAGCGCGGGTGGTTCGGTACAACATAAGAACCCTGTGCCGGCGCCGCGGGCGGCTGCCTCGTCCACTGCCGCCACGGCATATGGCGTCGTACCGGAGCTCGCGATCCCGAGCACGAAATCGCGCGACGCAACCTTACGATTGCCGATGTCGGCCCGGGCCGCATCCGTCGAATCCTCCGCCCCCTCTTGGCTTCGGACCATGGCCGCCTCTCCGCCGGCTATTGCCGCCTGCACCATCTTCGGCGGCGTACCGAAGGTCGGAGGGCATTCGGCGGCGTCCAAAACCCCGAGACGACCACTCGTTCCGGCACCAGCGTACACGAGGCGGCCGCCCCGGCGGAAGCGGTCCACGACATCGTCTACCAAAGCGGCTATTTCGGAGCCCCGCTCGGCAACGCATGCAGCTACGAGCAGGTCCTCCGCTTGAATCATGGCGACGATGTTGTCGCTATCCGCCCGGTCAATGTACCGGGTTCGTTCGTTTCGCCCTTCAGAGAGCCGTGTGTCTCGCAACACGACCGGCTCAGCCCTAGATATCTGGTACTCCGAAGACGAAGGTCTCGTCGAGCCGCACCCTGAAGATTGTCCCCGGCCCAAGGCCGTGCCCCTCTTCCACAGGCGACAGCGCAAACTGGGACCCTCTCGAGGTCATTGCAGCACTCGCCACCGACTCGCCCAGACTTCCCTGGATCAGCTTGCCGGTTAGCTCTCCCCCGATGGGGGGTAGGAGACCCACGACCGAGGCAACCAGGGGCCAAGTTCTCCCGTTAAACATCACGTCGCGCAGGCCAAGGGAAACCACCGGCTCATCGCCCTCTCGCGCCGGTGGCCGCAATGCCAGTATCTGCGCAGTAACCAGTGAGTTCAGGGGGATATACACCGTGTAGTTCACGATCAAGGGACGGGAAACGGAAAGATTTACCTCATCCCCTGGGCGAACGCCGGGGATGTGGAGGGGCTCCAGTAACTCCACCTCGAATTCGGCTCCGGCGGGCACCGAGTTCATGATCAGCGTGACGAGGCGATCCCCGGACTCCATAACCTGGGTTGGCGGTGCGGCATCAAATGCCTGTTGATCCGCTGCATCGGGCACGATATCTGGGGCGCAAGCGGGAAGCGCGAGGCTGAGCAGGAGGATACACCTCCAACGTCTTGTATGCGCTGCCCTGGGGCCCAAGGTTCGACTTCGTTCCATCAATCTCGCTCCACTTCTTCACCTGATTCTTGTCTGTTTAGTGGTCTGGTTGAACAGTGCGTAGTTTCGTGCGCGAGTGTCAATTTCGCTACCGACCCAGGAAACAAGAAAAAATTTAAGTGAAGTCCCTCCGAAGCCTTCTTCCATATTTCCGCCCGTACCGCTGGGGCATGACGATAGGGATTGCCCTCGTGATCGTGAGCAATCTGTTCACGGTGGCAGTGCCGTACGTCCTGAAGTTGGCTGTCGACGCTCTTGAGGCTGCGGCTGCAACTGGGAGCCAGCCATCTCCCGCGGCCTCTGAAACGATCATGATCTACGCCGCATGGATCACGGGAATCGCCATTGCCGGGGGAGCAACTCGCTTCGGAATGCGGCACTACCTCAACGGGATCAGCCGCCGGATGGAGACGGACATTCGCCGGTCCTTGTTCGAGCACCTGCTCAGGTTGCCCCCGGAGGTGTTCGATTCGTGGCGCACCGGGGACCTTGTCAGTCGTTCAACCAACGATGTGCAAGCGGTACGGATGGTCGCCGGACCCGCAATCATGTACGCCGTAAACACCACGGTCGTCGCTTCGCTCGCACTCGGGCTCATGATCTGGATTGATCCCACTCTCACATTGCTGGCAATGGTCCCCATGGCCTGCGTTCCCTTCGCCGTGTTTGGATTCGGGAAACAAATCCACACGAGGTTCGAAAAGATTCAGGCTCAGTTCTCGGAACTCTCGAGTTTCGCGCAAGAGAACCTGGCCGGTGTCCGCATCGTCAAAGCGTACGTCCGCGAGAGGGCCCAGGCCCGCGATTTCGCTGGATTGAATCAAAGTTACAAGTCGTTGAATCTGGGCTTGGCCAGGATCTGGGGATTATTCCACCCAAGTCTTTCCCTATTCACGGGTATCGGCGGCGTAATTGTCCTTTGGTATGGGGGCGGCCAAGTCATACGGCAGGCCATGACACTAGGTGACTTCGTTGCGTTTTCGACCTACCTCACCGTTCTCATGTGGCCGCTCATCGCGTTGGGCTGGGTCACCAATCTATTCCAGCGCGGGGGCGCTTCCATGGGACGTCTCAACGAGCTGTTCGACATCGAACCATCGATCAGAGATCCGGAAAACCCTGCGGAGTTGGGGCGGGTTCGGGGAACCGTGGAATTCGGTCGAGTGAATTTCAGGTATCCCGGAAGCGAGCGGACGGTGCTTCGCGACATCTCGTTTCGGATCGAACCCGGGCAGACGGTCGCCGTCGTAGGCGGAACCGCTAGCGGTAAGTCCACCCTCGTTCGCCTCATCCCTCGCCTTTACGATGCCACCGAGGGGCAAATCCTCGTCGACGGGCACGACGTTCGGGAAGTTGCGTTGACGAAGTTGAGGGAAGCAATCGCCTTTGTGCCGCAGGAACCGTTCTTGTTCAGCCTGAGGTTACGGCAAAACATCGAGCTGGAAGAGACTCCCTCGGAATATGGATCGGGTCTCTCACCCATATTGTCCGAGGCTCTCGCGGTCTCCGAGTTGGAGAAAACTCTTGCGGTGTTACCGGACGGTGTCGAAACGCAACTCGGTGAGCGCGGTATCAATCTCTCGGGAGGCCAGAAACAACGGGCCACGCTGGCTCGGGCGGTGCACCGAGACGCACCCATCCTCATCCTGGATGATGCCCTTTCGTCGGTGGACTCGGAGACCGAGACCGCGATTCTCGCATCCCTGCGTTCGTATATGGCTGGGCGGACATCGATCATTGTGTCTCATCGGGTATCTGCGGTTCGCACGGCTGACCTGATTCTGGTGTTGGAAGACGGACGGCTCGCCGAACGCGGCACCCACAACGAGTTGATGGCGGCGAACGGCGTATACGCACGGCTCCTGCGGCGGCAGCTGGTTCAGGAGGAACTGGAGAACATCGAGAAATACCGGTTGTCGGCGGCCTCCGGTTAGCCGCTTCGGTCGGCCACTCCGGAGACCAATCCGTGGGTTCGGGTGTGGAAGCCGATCATCTTGTAGATGAGCTTGGCCGTGTTGAAGGTCGATGCATCCTCGCCGGGTCGGGGCGCAAGCTCCACTACGTCGACACCCACCACGTTTCGCTCCTCGAAGACACGGGAGAGGAGCGCGACGGCGTCCCACCAGTCACCCCCTCCCGGTTCCGGGGTACCCGTCGCAGGCAGAAACGCGGGGTCGAAAAAATCGACATCAAACGTTATGTAGACATCCTGCCCAAGCGCACTTAGGGCATGGTCGACCCACGAAGCTGATCCCGGGTTGGTCACGCCTCGGGCGGAGCGATGCGGGCACTTCATCTCATGCGCAAAAATGCCCGTAACGCGCTCGTCATCTTGAATTATCCTGCTTTCCTCGGTTGTGATCCCGCGGAGGCCGACGGCCACGATCCTGACTCCGTGTTCCAGAACTCTCCGCATGACACACGCGTGGTTCCACCGAGATCCCCTGTGGGTGTCCCTAAGGTCGGCATGTGCATCAAACTGGAGGACGGTGAGCCCACCACCGAGGCGTTGCTGCCAAGCCGTGATAGGTGCGGCGGAGATCGAGTGTTCGCCGCCGATGCCGATGACTAAGCGGGCTCCCGCAGCTTCCAGAAGGTCATCGTAAAGCCGGCGGAGGGCGTCGATGGCCACTTGAGGTCCATCGGTCCCAAGCTGGATATCGGGTAGAGTGCATATACCGGCCGAGTAAGGTTCGCACCCCAACTCTTCATCGTACTTCTCAATGTACCGAGAAGCGCTGATCGCGGCCGCTGGCCCGTCGCGCGCTCCGGTACCCCAACTGGTGGTCGCCTCATACGGGATAGGGAGGATGGCGACAGACGATGAACTCCAAGCGGCACCGTCCGGCGGTAGGCCCATGTAATTGCCCGGCCAAGACCAGTCGTGACCCTCCAACCCCGGCGGAACTTCCAAGGGCATACAGCCGACAGGCAGCCGCCAGACAGGCGGCTAGGACCGCTCCAGCTTGGGCGACTCTCGGCTCGACTCCGCGACTAGCGACTCCCAACGACCGGGATCGCCACCGATCGGAACGTGCTGAACAGCCACCGGTTCACCCAAGCGCCGCTGAATGCCGGCGACGAGCTTGGGAATTCGGTTCGCCGGAGCCCTGCCATGCTCGGTAACCAACTGGTGGACCAGCATCTCATTTCGCGAGACGATCTCGGCACTGTACAGGACTCGCTCCTGCGCCTTACCGATCCCCGTAAACAGTACGAACTCGGACGAATCTTGCTGGCCATTCAGGGGTGGGAATAACCACACATCGGCGATACGGTCCGGGGAAAACCGGCGACTAAGTTCGTCCAGTCGAGCTTGTCGTGACAACGGATGCGCGTCCATACCACCTCCCTTTCACCACCCTGGCCACCACACAATGACGTTGGAAACGCTGTTGACGAACGTACATGCACGGCGTGCTATACCGCAAACACTCTGGCGAACTCGTCGAGTAGGAGCCGTACGGCGTCCGGGAGCGCAGATTCCACAATCACACCCGAAGCCTTGGGATGACCGCCACCTCCGAGATCTCGTGCGATCGCGGCAACGTCGGTGTCGCCGTTCGACCGCAAAGAGACTTTGGTGCGATCACGCGTAAGCCCCCTGAAGGCGAGGGCTACTTCGACCCCTTGGAGGCGCCGCGGGTACTCTACAAGGCCATCTACGTCCTCGGATGTGGCACCTACTCGCGACAGGGCTTCGTGGTCCAGGGACACCCAGGCCACGGGCATCCTGGGATCGGCTTCGAGGCTTGCCAGTGTCGCCTGGATGAGGCTCAACCGGCCACGACTCAAGGTTCCGTACAGGCGGCGGTACATCTCTTCAGGGTTGACCCCGATGTCGAGCAAGGTGGCGGCGATCTGGTGTACGCGGGTCGTCGTGTTGGAGAAGCTGAACGAACCGGTATCCGTGACTATCGCCACATAAAGCGCCGCTGCCTCTGGTAACGTCGGGTGTCCTCCATACAGGGAGATGAGATCGAAGATGAGTTCTCCCGTTGCGCTCGCTGCACCGTCGCGCAGAGCTGGCTCCAAGAGGGGCTGTCCGTGGGGCACGTGGTGGTCGATGAGAATCCCGCCAACTCGCTCTATGTGGGGCATGATTGCCCCCAATCTGGAGCCCTCGTCAGTATCGAGAACGGCGAAAGCGTGCGCACGGTTCATGACATCCACGGAGGTTGGATCCTGCGGGACCAGTGGTGGGTGCCCTCCGGTGATGAAGTGGAGGGAACTCGGCGCGGGGCTGGGGACTACCAGAGAGGATTCGACACCGTGGCGATCGAGCCATGAACCGAGGGCCGTGGCGCTCCCGATGCCGTCGCCGTCGGGGCCCACGTGCGTCGTAACAACCACCGACTTCGCCTTGAGCAAGCGCCCGCGAATCTCCTCTAACGCCTCGCGCCGCTTAGCCGGCATGGGCGTGACGGCACCAACCTTCACTAGGCACCACCCGTGGGATCACCGGCATCGACCCTGGTCATCACTTCCTTCCAAAGGTCGTCTACGAGGGCGGCCAAGTCGCACTTCGTGCCATTGTTGTGGAGTACGTGGTCCGCGCGCCGTCTCTTCTCGTCGGGCGCGAGTTGCGCGCCACACACCGAACGGAACTCATCCTCAGTCCACTGCCTGCCAGTGCAGGCCCGCCGGCTTCGCTCTTCGACAGGAGCATCGACGGTGACGGTGAAGTCGAAATCGTCTTGGAGACCAACCTCGAATAGAAGGGGTATTTCATGGACGATCACCGAGGCCCCAGCGCCTTCCGCTTCGGCGTCTCTACGGCGGCGTAGAGCGCGGATCTCGGCGTGCACGATCTCCTCAAGGTCGGCCCGCACTTCGGCGTCGGCAAAAGCCATGGCACGCATGGCCGACCTCTCGAGAGTCCCTTGGGGAGTCAGAACACACTCGCCGAATCGTTCGACGACCCGCGCCAACCCCGGAGTCCCTGGGGCCACTGCCTCTCGTGCAAGTTGGTCCGCGTCAATCACGACAGCCCCTCGACGCGCTAGCTCTTCTGCCACGAGGCTTTTTCCTGCCGCGACCGTTCCGGTCAGCCCCAGGCGAAACACGGCCTGGAAGCTAACTGACAGGTGAGTGGTGGCGAGGAGCTACTGCGTGGCGCGTCAGGGTGAACGACCGACGCACGTCAGACGGCGAACGACGTGCCGCAGCCACAACTCCCGATGGCGTTGGGGTTCTCGAAGGTGAATCCGGTGCCCTGAAATGAGCTATGGTAACCAATGGCCAGTCCCGTGAGGTACTGGGCGCTAAAGGGGTCGATAACGACGGATATCCCCTCGGACTGGAACGAAAAGTCGTCCTCTCGGACCTCGGTATCCATATCGAGGCCATACTCGAACCCCGAACAACCACCCGGCACCACGCTTACTCGCAGAACTGTATCAACCTCCGCCCCTTCCTGGAATTCCCGAACTTTCTGAGCGGCCTCCGGGGTCAAGGTCACCAGCGGATCAGTGTGGGAGGGGGCGTGTGTTGTGTCATTCATATCGCAGATACCTCGGGAGCTGAGGCCACCTCGGCGGGCGTCTCGTTTTCCCTCTCTTTCAAGTCAAGGAGGTACTTCTCGGCCGAAAAGACGGCCGTTGTTGCATCGCCAACCGCCGTTGTTATCTGGCGGACGAGTTGTGACCGTATGTCACCGGCCACGAATAGTCCAGGAACGCTTGTGGCCATATCCCTGTCTGTCACCAAGTGACCTCCGGCGTCGTGGTCCAGGTGCTCACCCGAAAGTGGGCCGACGTTCGGGGTAAACCCGATGAATATAAACACTCCGGTCACGGAAAGTTTGGACACTTCTCCCGTCTTCACGTTCCGCAGGGACAGCCCCGTCACTCCGGTCTCATCCCCCAGGATCTCCTCCACCACGGTATCCCAGATAACATCGGTCGAATCGTGTTCCAGGAAACGACGCTGAAGCAGTGCCTGTGCGCGGAGTTCATCCCTCCGGTGTATGAGGGTAACGGACTTGCCGTACCTGGTGAGGAATTCGCCCTCTTCGACCGCCGCGTCGCCCCCACCAATGACGGCGATGTCGTGGCCCTTGAAGAATGCTCCGTCGCAGATGGCGCAGTATGTAACGCCCTTGCCCAGGAACTCGACCTCGCCTGGCACACCGAGTTGGCGCGGGGTGCCACCCGCCGTGTAAACGAGGGCTGGGGCACGGTAGACCCTATCTCCCTCGACCTGCACGAGGAAATATCCGTCGGAGTCGCACGATACATCGGTGACGTGCCCGCGCGTAACCTCTACGCCGAATTTGGCTGCATGCTTGGCCATACGTTCGGCGAGCTCCATGCCACCGACATCCTCGAGCCCGGGATAGTCGTCCACTAGTTCGGTCAGGAGTAGCTGGCCTCCCGGGAACCCGGCCTCCAACATGACGGCGTCCATTTCGGATCGCCCCGCATAAAGAGCGGCGCACAGACCGGCTGGTCCGGCACCAACAATAATCAGTTCGTGTTCAAAAAGTTCCATTTATAAGGTCCGTTCTATAATCGCGTCCATCCACCGTTCCGGGACGTGTTCCGCACCAGGGCCAAGACGCCCCATACCGGAACCGTGCCAATCCGAACCACCCGATTTCAGCAGGCCTAGTTCGTCAGCCACCGCCGTCATGCGAGATCGAACCTCCGGTCCGTTCGAAGGGTGACGAATCTCCACTCCATCTAGGCCCTCGGCTGCCCAGCGACGAACATCCTCGACGCTGTGGACCTTGCCCGGATGGGCGAGACAGACCACGCCGCCGGCCGCATGCACCATATCGAAGACCAACTTGGGTGGCGTGGGAGGTTTTCGGACGTGGGCTGGACAACCGTCTCCAATATATCGCCTGAACACAGTCGGGATGTCCGGCACGAGGCCGGCACCGACTAGAGCCCTCCCTATGTGCGCCCGGGTGGGAACCGCACCATCGCAATAGTGCTGGATGTCCTCGTACTGCAATGGGATACCCATCCCCTGCAGCTTACTGGCAATGGCTTGGGCGCGTTCGACGCGAGCAACTCTGAAGTGCTTCGCAAAAGCCTTGAATCCCTCGTCCTCAAGGTCGAAGCCATAGGCCAGGAGATGCACGGATCGCGTCGGTTCGTTCGCGGACAACTCAGACCCGACCAGGAACCGCAGTCCGTGTAAATCCGCTTCGTCCCGTGCCTCCTCCACACCGTTGGCCGTGTCGTGATCCGTGAGAGAAAGGCCAACGACACCTGCTGCCGCAGCCCTTTGCACCACCTCGGCCGGCGATAAGTTGCCGTCGCTCGCAGTCGAATGGATATGTAGATCGACAGATCTGGATGGGGTCAAAGGTTACCTGATCAATATGAAGGGTAGTCCACCCGTCGACCGAGAGATTCGGAGGCCTCAAAAAGCGCTGCCAAGTCATCGTCGGAGGCGGCCGCCAACGCTTCATTGGATTGGTACTGGTCGTCTTCGACGCGCACCACCCGGTACGGACGCTGGTCGGAGCTCTCACAGAAGAAAACCACAAGATGGGTCCCACCCTCTTGAGCAGCCTCCGCCCTCCAGCGGCCGCCTTCAGCCTTTATCGTTACGCTCACGTTTTCCTGCTCTGGTTCGGGTTAGCGTGTCGGTGGGAACGTGCTGTTTCCCCGGCTTGGGCGGGCCCCAACTGTTCGACGAACACGGCCTCCACCAAGGCGCTCGGGAGTTCAATAACTTCGTCTCCCAAGATAACCTGACGCGAGCCGTCCGCACGAAGTGCCGCAATCTGGAGCCGGACTCCCAGCGACACGCCGAGGTTACCGAGGTCGCGGAGCGTATCGGCACTGCGGTCGGAGACTTCTCGCACCCTCCCGCTTGCGCCCTCCTCGAGATCCAGAAGCGGTACCCAAGCGGGAGGAAACCATTCTCCTTCGGACGTCGGGATTAGGCTCCCGTGGGGATCTATGGATGGTTCACCCAGGGCAGCGGCCATGCTGTCGATTAGCCGCTCGGACGCCGCGTGCTCAAGGCGCTCCGCCTGTTCATGAACCTCCTCCCACGAGAAACCCAACTTCTCGATGAGGTACAGCTCCAACACGCGGTGTCGGCGGATGATCCGGAGTGCGGCTGTCTCCCCAGGGGGGGTAAGGGTCACGCCTCGATAGGGTCGGTGAGTGAGCAACCCCTGGTCAGCGAGGCCCTTGACCATCTTGGTTACCGACGCTGCGGAAACACCTAGCTCTGTAGCGAGCACCGTCGTTGCTACGGGAGATTCGTTCTGCTCCAGGTGGTGGATCGCCTTCAGGTAGTCCTCCACGGCCCGGCTCGGAACGAGTTCGGCCGGCTCGATCATCGCGTCAGACACCGTGTCCTTCGCCGAGATTCTCGCCGAGGCCCTTGACGTACTCGACGATGACTTCGACCGCACCCTCCAGATCTACCAGGTCGACCATCTGGGAGGGGCTGTGCATGTACCGGTTGGGCAGCGAAATCAGTGCGGTCGGTATGCCGGCACGAGTCGTGAAGATGGTATCGGCATCGGTCCCCGTGGCGGAGGGAGCCGCCTGCCACTGGACACTCGCTTCGCAGCGTTCGGCGGCGTCTCGGAGGCCATCGGTCATGGCGGCATTCAGGATCGACCCGCGGGTCAACACAGGCCCGCCACCGAGTTCAATGTCGCCGAACTTGCGTTTATCTGCGCGAGGATGATCTGTGGCGTGGGTTACGTCGATTACGATTGCGTGGTCTGGCCGTAACTGGAAGCTGCTGGTTCGAGCACCGCCACCGGAGCGCCAGCCGATTTCCTCCTGCACCGTCGCAACGCCCACCACTCGCACGGGGAGGTTCAACTCCACCGACCGTCGCATGACCTCGATAGCGACCGCCGCTCCCGCCCTATCATCGACCGAGCGGCCCGCTACTCGGCTTTCGCCCATCTCCAGGGTGTCGGATTCGATGACACAGACGTCTCCTACTCCAACACCACTCTCCGATCCGACGTCGACCCACAGATCGTCGAGTTTGACCGCCTTTTGTCTCTCGCTGCTTTCCAGCAGGTGAATGGCCCGACGGCCCACGACCCCGACTACAGGCCCATCGGGAGTTTGGAACCGTACGCGTTGCCCTACCAGCACCTGTGGATCCCACCCTCCGACCCCTTTTACGAACAGGAATCCGTCTTCATCGACGTGATGGACCATGAGTCCGATCTCATCTATGTGGCCAGCCAACATCACGGTGAGTTCTCCGTCGGACCGGCTCTCCGCAAAGGTGTTCCCGTGTACATCCGTCCAACACTTGGTGGCAAAGTCCTCCGCAATCTCAAGCCAAGTAGCCGCGGCGGCGTTTTCGGCTCCCGAAGGTCCGATCGCGTCGAGCAGCCTTAGGAGGGTGCTTCGGAGAAGCGTGGTCACGGTGTCGAGGGTCTGTGCGTTGTAATCAGGGCGCTGGGCGCCGGAAGATCGAGTCGCTGAGGACAGGGTTCAGCTCAACGTCGTCGTGACGGAGTTCACGGGTCGGCTCCCCCTCTGTGTTCCGGTAAAGACGGGAGATCACATATCGAAAGTCACCCATCTCTCCCCAACCATCCCAATAGGTACGAGCACGACTTTCCTCTCCGCGTCCTTCTGAAATGTAGTGGACCTGCTCGGGCCATGGATCGTCGTCGAGGAAGTAGTAGAAGTACCGGTCCCCAGGCTGGAGCCCTACCTCATCGCCAAAGGTGATCCGCACCTCGTAACCACCTCCCTCGTACGGAGAAGCGCGGCGGTTCACACCGGGGTCGAACAATTTGTAGGGTAGCCCAAACCAGTAGACGACGTCCCGGCCCACATATTCGGACTCATCCCACGCTCGGATTCCTGGCTCTAGCAGGACTTCATTCAGGGTGGCCCACATCTCGGAGCCATCGAAGGTTTGGACGTAGAGTCCCTCTGCCTCGGGACGCTCGATCCGGGCCTGCTCAACTCCATCTATCTTGCGATACTCGACACGTCTCGGGCGCATGCGCCGAATGGCGCCCGTGGAATCATACCACACGGTGGTGATCGTGTAGCGGGCCGACTGGATCGCCTCCCACGCCTCAAGGCCTCCCGCCGCGTCCACCCACGACCCGATGAGTGAGTCAGCCAGGACTTCCTCCGGATCGGAGCTGGCGGGCCGGTCTGACATCGTGTTGTCGGCGCAACCAACTTGTAATGCGATCAGCACCGCCGCGAGGAGCGGTACTCCGAGTGCGCTACCGGAAAAGTTGTTCTCGTGAGCCATGGATTCAATTCCTCCCTGCTAATTCTTTTCACGACGGAGTGACCGGACGGGCTTTGACATCAGTACACCTCCAAGTCGCGCCCGTAAGCCAGAGGACCCTCGTATCCGGCGGCCCGTATCTCGGCAACCATGTCGGCCGGAGTGGCCCCCCAGTGCAACTGGTGATGGAGAACCAGAAGACCAGGACGAGCACGGTTCGCCAGGGCCGCGAGCTCCACCGTGGACGTGTGCGCGTCGCTGTGGTACGCCTGCCACTCAGGCGGGCGGTCGCGAAATGTGGTGGCGGAGTACACTTCGTGGACCAGGATGTCGCATCCGTCGCACATCTCCACGACGGCATCCGACGGGGCCGTATCTCCCGAAAACACCACGGTCCTGTCGGCTGTCTCGAATCTGAACCCAAACGCGTCTTCCCACCCTGTGTGCGGAACAGCGAAGGCCACAACCCGAACCCTGTCGTCCCGGTAGACCTCTCCCGGGTGGATCTCCACGGCCTCCACCCTCCAGCCATCGGCGGTCGAAGGCTGTTTTCCGGTGAGACGGTTCTCTATATCGTCAGACCACGCTTCGGTCAGATGGTTCGCCATTGCCACGGTCCCGTCCGGACCAAAGAGGGCTAAGGGCACCTCACGCTCGAGCACCCAACTCGTGTGAATCAAGGCGGGCAAGCCAATTGTGTGGTCGCTGTGTAGGTGGGTGAGAAAGGCGATATCCAGGTTTGCGGCCTCGAGACCCGTCATCCCGTAGCGCTCCGCCGCCTCGGCTGCCCTTCGCACGATCCCTACTCCAGCATCTACAAGGTAGGCGCGGCCATCCACTACGACTGCTGTTGCGGCACCATGAGTCGCCGGCTCCGGATTGGGAGTTCCCGTTCCGAGTAGCACTACATGAGTACCGCTGGAGTAATCGCGCGTCTCCTCACCGCTTTGTGTTTCCTCGGTACCGCTTCCCATCCTGTTTTCCCCGGCGTCCGGAGAGGGTTCGACGCGGCAGGCAGTGAGCGCGGCGAGACCACAGAGGAGGCAGGCCACGGCCGATGGACGAAAATCTTGAATCCTCATGGCTTCAAAATAGAGACCCGTGCAGGGTTGACGCACCTCAGCGTTGCCTCACTTTTCGTTCATGGATCGTCGTTCTCGTCTCGCAACTGCTGTCGCCATCTTTTTCTCGGCACTCTTCGTGATGTTGGTGTGGCCAGTTTACCCTCGCTTCGCCACCATCGACCCGAGAATTCTAGGCATGCCGTTTTCCTTGGTGTACGTGGTGTGCGGACTCCTGATCTCGTTTTTTGCGCTCCTCGGCTACTACCTGTGGGAGCGGCAGTCGGAGCGGTTGCAGCAGGCGAAAGAGTCGGGGCGGCAGGTCGGGGAACAGGCTGAGGGCGACGGAATCTGATGGCACCGTGGATCATCGTTTTCGCCGTTTCACTCGGTTACCTGCTGGTATCCCTGGCAATCGGGCTGCGATCCGGTTCCAAGGTCAGTTCGAGCACCGAGGGATACGTAGCGGGCGACAGGTCGCTGAACTTCCTCGTCCTCTACTTCATCATGGGTGCTTCGGTATTCAGTGCCTTCGCCTTTCTCGGGGGCCCGGGGTGGTCCTACTCACGGGGCGCCGCCGCCTTCTACATCCTCGCATATGCCTCAGTGGGTCTGGTTCCATGGTACTTCTTCGGACCTCGCGTGGCGGCTCTCGGCCGACGGTTCGGATGCGTAACTCAAGCCGAACTCTTCGCGCACCGCTTCGGGAGCCCTGGTATCTCGGCCATCTTGGCGGTCCTATCGATCTTCGCTTTCCTACCATATCTCGTCATTCAGATGAAGGGTGCGGGCTTCGTATTCAACGTGGTGACCGAGGGGCGCATCCCCGAGGCTCTCGGGGCCGCCATCGCCTACGGCGTCGTATTGATCTACGTGTTCAGGAGCGGCGTGATGGGGGTCGGCTGGACCAACACGTTCCAGGGCATCTTCATGATGGTCTTGGCGTGGGGATTGGGACTCTACTTGCCGATGCGCCTTCACGGAGGCGTAGGCCCCATGTTCGATGCCATCGCCCGGGAGCTGCCGAACATGTTGCAGGGGCCAGGCCTCGGGTCGGATGGCGAGCCCTGGCGGTGGACCGAGTACACGAGCGCCGTGGCGATCTCCGCTTTGGGATTCAGCGTGTGGCCGCACTATTTCATGAAGATCTACACTGCGCGAAGCATCGACACGTTGAAGAAGACCGTCGTGTTTTACCCGACTTTCGCTCTTTTCCTGGTTCCCATCCTGTTCATCGGTTTTGCGGGGGTCCTCTCCTTTCCCGGAGTAGAGAATCCGGATGCGATTCTGCCGACGATTGTGACATCTCCGGAGATCGGACTCCCTCCCTTGATCGTCGGGTTGTTCTGTGCGGGGGCGTTGGCCGCGTCGATGTCGACAGGGGACGCCTTGCTTCACGCGGCCGGGTCGATTGCCGTGCGCGATTTTTGGGGGAGCGTGGCCCCGCGCAAGCTGGACGACGCTGCGCAAAGACTCTGGATACGGCGTTTGGTCGTTATTCTGGGTGGTGTGGCGTACGGGCTCTCCTTGGTGGCGGGGACATCACTGGTCGACCTCCTGCTCTTGGGGTACGGGTTCATCGCTCAGATCTTCCCGCTGACCCTGGCCACCTTCCTGTGGCGCGGAGTCACGCGAGCTGGAGCGCTGGCCGGCCTGATCGCGGGAGGGGGGACTGCTCTTGTGCTAAGCGTGGGGCTTGAGACGGGGATCGTGACAACCGGAATGACGGCCGGGATAGGGCCGGGCATCTACGGTGTCGCCGTAAACACCGTCGTGATGGTGTTAGTGTCTTTGCGGACTAAACCGTCCGATGCCGCCCTCGTAAGCGCATTCGTGGGGCGTTCAACCCGATAATCGTACAGTACCACAGTACCGCTTAATAGTACCGCTTTCGGCCACGGGCCATCCTGCCCAGGAGTCAGGCGGCCACCGCCGATGGCCAATCCCGAGCGAGGGCCTCGTTCCCGGCAATGCCCAGAGCCAGGTCCTCCAGGAGGATGTACTCCGAGACTGTGTGGGCCAATCGGTCATCGCCAGGCCCGAACCCGACTACTGTCATGCCTTGGTTGGCAAAGTGTCCTCCATCCGTGGCAAAATCCCACGTATCGACCGGAGGCCGCGCACCTAGGGGACCGGCCAATACTTCCACCGCAGCCACAACCGCCGGATGCCCTTCCGGACAAGAAAGAGCTGGGTTGTCGGCAGGGTAAGTGTGGGCCAGACCGGTATAGGTAACCCGATCGTGTTGCGGAATGAGGATATCTGCGGTCGTCCCGTCCATGGCGCAGGCCGCGAGGGTGGGCAGAAGGAGGTCTCGTAAGGATTCGGCAGTCTGTCCAGCCACCGTCCGGCAATCCAAAGTTAGCCGAGCTTCCCCGGGGATTACGTTGGGGCTCGTCTGGTCTGTGCCGATAATCGTGGGAGCTATGGTGCAGCTTCCCAGATCGGGATCGGACGGGAGGGTCACATCGGGGAGTGCACCCAGGAATCGGCCCACTACCGTGAGAGGGTTACGACCGATGTGGGTCATGGAGGCATGCGACATGCGGCCACCGACCCGTAGCTGCAGCTCGACCCTTCCCCGGTGTCCTCGCCTGACCTCGTTCCGGCTAGGCTCGCCAATGAGAACCAAGTCGGTGTGGAGGTTCTGGGCTAGGTACCGGGCCCCGAGTCCCCCGACCTCCTCTTGGACGACCGCGGTAACGTACACGTCTCCGGGGGGTCGCTCTCCCTCTGCGACGAGACGAGCAACACCATACACCTGCGCTGCCAAGGGTCCCTTGATGTCCACCGCTCCCCGCCCCCAGAGGACGCCGTCGTGCACCTCGCCCCCGTACGGCGGGTGGGGCCAGTCGGCGGGGTCTCCTGGATCCACGTGGTCCAAGTGCGTGTTGAACATCACTGAAGGTGCCTCGCCCCTGCCCTGTACGAGCCCTATCACGTTCCCTACAGCGTCCTGTTCCACGCTGTGGTAACCCAGTGTTTCCATCTCACGGGAGACGAGGTCTGCGATCCCACCCTCTTCTCCGGACATGGAGGGAGTCTGGATGAGCCGACTGAGAAATCGGGTGCATTTGGAGACGTCGGAAGGGGCACCGGAGGACGAGTCTGATGTCATGGCTGTGGGGGTCATGGGAGAAACATCTGTGCGATGGATTCGCCGTAGCGGGCCGAGTCAAAGGGGAGTGCGTTGGTTTGAACCGCCACAACCACTCCGTGTTCGTGCCAGTTACCTAGAAAGGAGCGCGTGCCCTTCACCGTCCCCGTATGACTGGGGTACCTGCGTCCCGCCTGGTCGGTTCGGATGAACCAGGCCAGGCCCTGTTCGTGGTTTATGGGCTCGCCAAGACCATCGCTCGCCGTGGGAACCGCCATCCGTATCCCAGCTGGTAGCTGCGAACGATACATCTCCTGGATCGTGCTAGGGTCCAGGACTCGCCCCTCATTGATTGCCAGCGCAAAGCGCACCAGATCCTCCACGTTGGATATCATTCCGCCACCCGCATATTTGTAACTTGGATCCTCTGCGACAGGGTGCACAAACCGGCCGGTACCATCGCGCACGTAGCCCCGCCCGCGATTCTGGACGACTCGAGATGGTACATCGAACTGGGTCGCTAACATGCCCGCGGGCTCCCAAACGTATCGATCGAGGTAGGCCTCGAAATCCATTCCCGTGACGGCCTCCACTATCCCATGCTGGAGGTTGTGAGCGTGAGACGAGTACAACCAAGCGGATCCGGGCTCGTAAACGAGTGGGTCGTCGCGCCAGATCTTGGTGGCTTCCTCGAAATCCTCATAGTGGCGAAAACGGCCCAACCCGTAGGCGCCGAATTCGATCAAGTTGTAGTGCCGGATCCCGGAGGTGTGGGTGAGGATCTGCCGTACGGTTACAGGGTGTTCCCTTTCGGGATAGTACGGCAGGTAGGTCTGGACCGTGGCGTCGAGATCCACCTTGCCCTGCTCTACGAGCTGCATCAGACCGACTACGGCGAGTATCTTGGAGACCGAACCCACGTTGTGCACCGTACGCCCCGTGGCCGGCGTCCGATTGTCTAGCTCAGCGTATCCCACTCCCTCGGAGAAGACCAGTTCCCCGTCCACGGCTACGGCGACCGAGAGTCCGGGGAGATCGTTTTCATTGCGTATCTGCTCCATGTAGTCGAGCAGCGCGAGATGTTGCGACGGACCCTGACCTGAGAGCGGTGTCGTGGCTGCGACGACCAACCCAATGAGGGCGATAAAAGTGCGTGCGGGTTTCATAGGGCGACTCCATGCTTTTCGAGAAGCCTGAGGACGTGGGGTTTGATAACCTTGCCCATCGAGTTCCGGGGCAGGTCGCGTAGGATAAGCCATCTGCGGGGCACCTTGTAGGATGAAAGTCTCTCCCTCAGCCAGCGTTGCAAGCCCACTTCCAAGGCGACGGCATCTGAGGGGCCACCGGACTCTGTTACCGCGGCGGTCGTTGGTTCGATTGCGTCGGAGGGTGGATTGAGGGGCGCGGACGGATTGACGGGCGAGGCTAGCTGCACTGCGGCGGCCACCAATTCTCCCCATTCGGGGTCGGGCAGGCCGACCACGGCGCAATCGCCGACTAGTTCGTGGCCCCGGAGCGTCTCTTCTATTTCGACCGCAGAAATCTTGAAGCCACCGCTCTTTAGGATGTCCACCGAGCGCCGACCCAGGATTCGATAATAGCCGTCCTCCACTGAACCCTCATCGCCGGTACGGAACCACCCATCCGAGAATGAAGCTCGGGTCTCCTCCGGCCGGTTCCAGTACTCTCGCATCACCATCGGCCCCCGAATCTGTATCTCGCCGGACTCCCCGGGGCAGTGCACCCGGAGATCCTCCGCGAGGACCCGCCCACTATCGGGCGACACCAAACGCACCTCGACGCTCGGCAGCGGTTGTCCGACGGTGCCTGCGCGACGGCTCCCGGCGTACGGATTGCTGAGGCCCATCCCGATCTCTGTCATGCCATACCGTTCAAGTAGCCGGCAACCTGTAATCTGCTCCCACTCGTTGAACACCGACACCGGGAGAGCGGCGGAACCCGACACGGCCAAGCGCAGGGTACGCGCGCTCTTCGACCAGGCCTCCTGGCGTTCGGGCGAGGCATGGCGCCAAGCCCGGAGCAGCTGCGCGTACATGGTGGGCACCCCCATGAACACAGTGATGTCTCGGGAGGCCAGTCGATTCCACACGCGAACCGGGTCGAAGGTGGCGAATTCGATACTCGCTCCGACGTGCAGAGCGCACAAGAGAGCGTTGACTATGCCGTGGGTGTGGTGCAACGGGAGCACATGCAGGATTCGGTCCGAAGAGCTCCACTGCCAGGCCTCTGTAAGGGAGTGGCACTGTGCCTGCAGGCCAGCATGGGTGTGGACTGCCCCCTTGGGGTGCCCTGTGGTTCCACTGGTGTAGAGAATCAGTGCGGCGCGCGAGGACTCAACGTGCGGATCGGCCGGAAAGATCGCCGGATTCTCTCGGAAGGGTGCTGGTGGATCCACGATCGGTTCGAGTCGAACTTCCCCAGCAGCTCCGAGCACTTGGCCTGGGGGAGAGATCAAGATGGTGCAGCCGGCGTCGTGGAGGAGGTGGTTTATCTCCCTGGCCACATGTTTGGCCGAGAGGGGAACCGCTACCCCCCCGGCCCGCCAGATCCCCCATAGAGTCGCAATCCAACCCGGTCCTCGATCGACCAGAAACGCCACCCGGGCCCCGTTGAGGTCCGGCAACGCGGCCTCCCGCGCGCCATGCTCCTGCACTCCGCTATCCGGTGCTCCACCCCTGAGATGCGCTGAAATGTGCCCGGACCAGTGGTCCAGCTCTTCGTAGCTGTAAGCGCCCTCCTGGTGGTGTACGGCTACCCGGCCGGCCCTCAGGGCACCAGTCGCTCTCTCGTCGGTTTGACCAGGAACAGACCCTCTCGCCGGCTGGAGAGCAGCACCGTCCCGCTCGCGAAGTAGGGATAAACGCTCCACGTACCGTCGAATCCCGCTGCGTCCTCACCCCATGGCGTAGTGTCGAAACTCCCCGCTTCCATTGGGTTTTCCGGGTCCGAGATGTCGAGCAGGCGGAGCCCCGCTCGGTTGTTCGACATGTAGAGCGTGTCGCCGAGTACGTACATGTTGTGATCGGTGACCCTCGTCGGGCTGTTGTACTCCCTCACGAGTAGGGGGTCGTCCAGATCGCGGACGTCCCAGATCAGGGTCCGCGTTGCATCGACCAACCCGCCGACTTCGTCGAGTTCGTCGTTGGAGTAGAAGTACTCATGATCCTCCGTCAGCCAACCTTGGTGGGCGTAAGCCACGTTCGGATAAGCGGCCTGCGCAATCGCTACAGGGTTTGACTTGTCGGTGACGTCGGAAATCGAGAGCGCCGTCTCGTTCGCGTTCATACAGATTTCGCGCCCTTGGTAATCTTCATCCGGACCGTGGTAAATGACGCACTGGGTATCGTGCGAGTTGCCGGTGCCGCGACGGCCGGTGTTGGGGTGGGCGAAACAACCCGCGAATACCGGGGCAAGCGGATCGGTGATGTCTACCATGTGAGAACCACCTCCACACGTCTCACCGCCACCGGAAGCACCGACGAGGTAGGCGAACCCGGTCTCCTCATTGATCGCAATGTTGTGAACCGATTCCACATCCGTGTACAGCGCGTCGGGTTCGAACTCCTGCGCTTCCGTGACATCCCGCAAGCGGGCAAGAGAGAATACCTGCATGCCGTGCTCACCGGCCCCGTCGGCGACAACAAACATGTGATCGCGGAAGACCTTCATGTCCCGCCAGGTGTTGGGCGTACTGCCGGGCGTCATAGCAAGGTTCCCCAGGTATCGGGGATCGAATGGATCTGTGACGTCTACGAAGGCAGTCCCATCCATACGTCCCACCAAGGCGTACTCGCGTCCCGTGACCGGGTCTGTCCATCCCCACACATCGTTGAGGCGGACTCCGCGTGCGGCCCCTAGCTGCTCGCGCGGGAGGAAGGAGAGAAGGTCAACCCCATCACAGTCGAAACCCGCGGCCAGCCCCTCGGAACAGTTGATCTGCTCTCCAGCGATGGCATCGAGGCCCACCTGCTCGGGCTCGATGAGGGATGTCGATCCCTCTCCTTCCACCCACACCGACCCCGCTCCGAAATCGTCCGTTGGGAGACCGGCCATGACATACCCAGAACCGGAAGCCAGCACCCGCGCCGGCCGCTGCCCTTCCAGTTCCCAACTTCCCGATACTGTCCAGGATTGATCTGCTCCTTCGGCGCGGTTTATCACACCTGTTCCGTTGGGCTCCAAAGCTCCTGCGATCCACGCCGCAGGACTCTCCGACATCCCGTCGTATGCAACTGCTAAACCGAACGCCCCTTGGCCCGGCGCTGCGACGATTGTGGACGAGAGGTTCCAGCCGGCTTCATTCGTGAATTCGAATCCGTGCACCAGGCCTTGTCCGTCCTGCGTCCCGGGCGCACCCACGAGCATCGTCGACGGATCCTTCAAAGCCACGCTGGTACCGAAGCGCCCGCGTGGAGCGGCTCGGCGCGGACCAACGGTGGAATCGTGTTCCCACCCGCCGTCGGCTTGGCGCCGGTACAGGTGTACCTCTCCGGCAGCCCTCCCAACTCCCGGGATACCAATGGCCACCACGCCTTCCGCCATCGCGAGGGCGAGCGCGAGACCATCCTGCGGAGTCCCCATCCATCCCCCGGCGGCTTCCCATCCCTCCCCCTGGGACCATTCGAAGATCGACACGCCGTTTGTGCCCACATTCTGGCCATCGGCGGTTTGTCGAAATGCGACCGCAACGTGATTACCATGCGCCGCCAAGGCGTGTCCGAACGCCTCCGCGTCAACCCCGGCAATGACTCCCGAATGTGACCAGGTGTCACCCTCTCCTTCGTACACGTGGACCAACCCGGCCCCCTCGTTCCGCGCCGAGACAAACACCCAGCGACCCGAGTGTGCCACAGCTGTCCCGAAACCGTCGAGGGACGTCGGATCGGGAGCCGTTATCTGCGCGATCTCTTCCCAGGCTCCACCCTCCGGCGCATACACGCGCACCATGCCGGGGATCCTCTCCGAAGTGGGCTCTCCAACGAACAAGCGACCGTCTGCCGTGGCCAGGGAGGTCCCGAACCCCTGAGCCGAAACCGGGCCTGAAGCTGCCAGTGCAGCCACGAGTAGCAGGTAGGACCCGCCGCGGAACCCATTTGAAATAGTCATGGTCGAAATTCCTCTGATGATTAGCGTCTGATTAACGTCTGGTGGTGAATACGTCGTTGACGTAGAAAACGTCCCGCCCCCGACTCGCGAACCAGCTGCAGGCCACGGCCGCTCTTGCCCCCGTGAGGCAATGAACGATCAGCGGACCTTGCGGGATCACCTTTTCGTAGTCGGAGAGCCGAGTGTAGGACGCGTTGATCGCGCCGGGAAGGTGCAGGGCATCGTACTCCGATCCGTATCGCACGTCGACTATAGTCGCGTCGCCGTCCGCGGACATCGCCACGGCCTCGTCGAAGTCAATCTCCGGAATCGACGCCGACTCGCCTCCCGCCTCGAAAAAGGCGGCTAGCTCCTCCGGCTCCACGAATCCGCGGATGTCGTCGAACCCGATCCGCACGAGTGCGCGGACTGCATCAGCCAGGAACCGCTCTTCGACTATTAGGATAATCCCTTCCGGTGTCATGCCCACGACGGATCCAACAGCTGTGCAGAACGACTTGCTCAAGGGTGCGTAGATCGCCCCGGGCAGGTGCTGGGCCATGAAGGCCGAACGGTCGGCCCGCGTATCGATGGCGCAACCCTGTGCGGAACGTGCTACCTGGGCCGCCGTCTCCGGCTTCAGCCGCGACGGGCGTGGGAGCTTCCTCAGCCCGGCGGGACCCAGTTTGTTGTCGCGCTTCATGCAACTGAAGTACATCGGTGGTTCGGGCTGCCCGTGCAGGATCCAAGAAACGAAAGACTCCTCCCCCTTCCGCGCCTCCTGTATGGCCGGGTTGAACCGTCGTTCGAGCCCCACGGTGCTCCCCGGCACGGCGTTCAGCGCCTTGCCGCACGCGGAACCGGCTCCGTGCCCTGGCCATACATGCAGATGATCGGGCAGGGCCAGGAATTGCTCGAGGGAGGCAAACAGCTGGGAGGCGGACGCCTTCATGGCCCCGGTAACACCCACCGCCGACTCGAGGAGGTCGGGCCGCCCCAGGTCGCCGGAGAAGACGAAGTCCCCGGACAGGAGGCCCATGTCCCGTCGTTCTCCTCCTTCGAGAATTGATACCAGGTACGACAGGTGTTCCGGGGTATGTCCAGGTGTGTGCAACACCTTAAACACCACGTTCCCAATCTTGAACTGGCTGTGGTGGCGGAGGGGACGAAAGTCGTATCGTGGATCGCGCACCCAGTCGTACCGCCACCGCTCCCCACCCTCCTCTGACAGGTAGATGGCTGCGGAGACCTGGTCCGCCAGTTCGCGCGCACCCGAAAGAAAATCGGCGTGTACGTGTGTCTCCGCTGCCGCGACAACCCGAAGGCCTTCACGATGGGCCAGGAATAGGTAACGATCGATATCGCGCTGCGGGTCCACGACGATCGCTTCGCCGGTAGCGGGACAGCCTATGAGGTAGGAGTACTGAGCCAGACGTTCGTCCAGTACCTGTCTGAAAAACATGCCACTCCTCTTGAAATATCCGAGGTGGTCTTGTAACGACCCGGGGTTAGTTGATGCCTACCGGAGACTGGGGACCAAGCTCGGATTCGTTCTTTTAATTTTCCGGCGTGGAGAGCAGTCCTGCAAGCAGTGCCGTGCGCTCAAGGGCGGCATCGATCAGGATGTGTTCGTGTACCGCGTGGGCTCCATCACCAACCGCGCCGAGTCCGTCGAGGGTCGGAGCCAGAGGACTGGTGAGGTTCCCGTCGGATCCTCCACCCGCCGACCCTTCCTCAAGTTCCAATCCGATCTCGTTTCCGATCTCCTGGGCCGCCTCCCACAGGCGCCTATTACGAGGCGTTCGCTCGAGAGGAGCCCGACCTTCCCAGTCCGTGATGATGATTTCGGCTCCGGGCGTCTCCGGTTTCAGCGCAGTGACCGCTTCCCGGACCTTCTCCCCATCTGCTTCGGTCCAAACCCTGATGTCCACGACCGCACTGGCCAGATCTGCCACGACATTGGATCGGGACCCTCCCTTGATGATACCAACGTTTACTGTGGTTCCGCGGGAGGGGTCTTCGAGCTCCACAAGCCGCCGGATCACATAGGCCAACTCATGGATCGCCGATGCCCCTTCTTCGGGTGCGAGCCCACTGTGTGCGCTCCGGCCATGGACCCTGACCGTGAAATTTGTCACACCCTTGCGGCGAGTCTTCAGGCAGCCGCGGGGACCGAGAGCCGGTTCTAGCACAAAGACCCTGGACGCACGACCCGCCCACTCCATGATGAGCGACGCGGACTCGGGGCTCCCTATCTCTTCGTCCGAGTTGATGAAGAAGACGGGACGGATTGCGGGTTCGACGCCGAGGTCGCTGAGGGCGCGCAACGCGAAGATCCCTATGGCGAGTCCGCCCTTCATGTCGAAGGAACCGGGGCCGGTCAACTTTCCTTGGTCAGTCTCTATCGGCATGCGGGCTAGAGTACCGACTGGCCATACCGTGTCCATGTGCCCCACGATCAATTGCACTGCGCTCCCATCGGTAGAGCCAGCACTCTGCGCAACCAGATGCCCGCCAGTCTCAACTCCCGGAATAAAGCTGGTCTCGAAACCGATTCCGGTGAGTGCGCGGTTCAAGATGTCTCGTACCTGCGCCTGCGACCCTGGATCGGTGGATGGAGATTCCGCCCTCACCAGCGCCTCCAGGAAATCGACGAACTCCTGGCGCTGTTCCTTCATTCTATCCAGGACTGCCTGGGCGGGGGTCTGCACGTTCACCCCATGCGGATCTGCTGTTAGCACCGTGATCTCATTCGTTGGAAGGTGACGTGCCAGCCTGGGATGAGGCGCTATCAGGGGATAGAGCTCGCTCGATCAATGCTCGGTGCGCCTGATAATCCGGCCGGCCCGGGATCCCACCCTCGGCTCTGATCACCGCCTGGATCCGGCCACGGTATTCTGCGGCCAAGTCTGGTTCCATCTCGAAATTGGCTATCCGCGAAGCCAGGAGGAGGCCCAGCAAGTCCTCGGGATTCTCCTGCAGTATCTCATCGGCGAGCTCCCGGGCTTGCGCTGCCTCGCCTGTAAGGAGCCACAGGAGTCCCATGTGGAAGAGCATATCCGGGTCCACCTCGGAAGGGGGCACCGCCTGATAGGCGCGGAGGGCCATTTCGATGAAAAACGCCGTCTGTTCAAAGTTGCCGCCCTCATGCTCCAGCATCACCCGCTCAAACAACCGATCGGCGGCCTGGCGGGGGGTCATCGCTTCCAGCTCTTCGGCCGTGGGCATTCCTGCGTTACCCCCGGCTGCGGGCGCACCCTCGCCTGGAAGCCCTCCAGTCATCGTCATCTCGCCGGTCCGCACCACGCTTTCCCTTTGAACTGAGAAGGCGATGATGAATGAAAAGCCAATCAGTACCGCCGCCGAAAGGAGCCAAGGGAGCTGTTGGGTGACTGTCTTTTTCTTCCTGGCGCGGAGTGCAGCCCCGAGAGGCTCTCCGCAGGAGCCACAAAAGGCCGCCCCTGGTTTCAACGCCGCGTCGCACCGACGGCACGCAGCACCTGCCCTGATCGGTATGCCACATTCGGCGCAGAACCGACCCGCTCCGTGAGCGCCGCAGTTGGGGCAGGAGTGGATCATTGGGGTCTTCGTGCCGTGTCGCCGAGTATCACCTTCGCAGAATGCTCCACACCATCTCGAAGCCAGGCAATCTCGACTTCGTCCCCGGGGCTGTGGCGGTTCAATGCGTTTGAGAAGGCCTGCAGATCCGCAATCTCTTCCCCACCGAAAGCAATGAGTACGTCGCCACCGGTCATTCCTGCGTTCGCCGCCGGGGAACCCCCCTGGACACCCGATAACCGCACCCCGTGTTCCGCGGGCGCATAGTCCGGCACGGTGCCAAGCCAGGCCCCGCTCCCGCTCGATCTGGTACTAGGCGGTTGACCGACACCGGTGACTACGGCGATGCGTCCAGGGGTCTTGGCTACAAGAGCTGCGGTGCGAGCAGTCAGACGGGACACCGCGCTTAAGCCGTCCGCGTCCACCCGGTCGGGGTCGTCGGAGGGCCGGTGGTAGTCCTCGTGGGCGTTCGTGAAGAAGTGAAGCACGGGGACGTCATTGGTGTAGAAGGCCGCGTGATCGCTGGGACCGTACCCACCCTCCTCGTACGCCATCGGGATATCGAGCGAAGTATTGGCAGCCGCAAGTATCTCCCGCCATTGGGAGGCGGTACCAACACCCGAAACGATCAATTCATCGCTCTCCAACCTGCCCACCATGTCGAGGTTGATCATGGCCACGGTTTTTTCGAGAGGGAATACAGGATTTCTTGTGTACCAGGTTGAACCGATCAAGCCCAATTCTTCGCCGGAGAACGCGACAAAGAGGACGGAGTGGTGCATCGCCGGATCGGCGACCAGCAAGCGTGCAACCTCAATGAGCGCCGCCACTCCGGACGCGTTGTCGTCCGCCCCATTGTGGATTTCGCCGACCGTACCGAGACTCCCGAACTCTCCACGCCCAAGGTGATCGTAGTGCGCTCCTATGATGACAGCCCCTGCGCCGACTCCAACGTCGGCAGCCACACCGCTACCAGGCAAGAGAGCGATTACGTTACGCCCGGTACCAGCCGGGCCATGGGGAAGCACTGCCGACTGGAGAGGAAAATCCTGAAAAAATCCATCATCCCCTGCGGGTTCAAGGCCCAACTCTTCGAAGTGCGCGGCGATGTAGTCAGCAGCGCAGCGAGCCCCGGCACTACCCGAAAAGCGTCCTTCGAGGTCGTCCGCAGCCAAATAATGGACCGCTTCCATCGGTTCACCGATGGCCTTATCGAACACGGGACATAGGTGCGCCTCCGCCTGCTGGGCACCCACACGGACGGGGCCGAAACCCATTGAACCCATTAGACCAATCGCCACACAAACTAGCCCTGCGGCTCGATCCAATCTGGTGAGGTTTCCGTTCAATCCCCTCGGAATGGTCATGGTTCGCGATACCTCTCTATCGGGAAGGTCTGTTCGTTCGGACAGATAAGTACATTTTGGACAAGGTCAACCACTGCGCCCCAAAGGTGCGCAGACAGGCACGAAGATGCATCTTGGGGGAGCCATTTGCATTCAGAGAGCAGGGCCATGAAGACTACGAAAATTTGGATCCTTGCGGGGATCGTCTCCATAGCGGGTGCAGTCGTGTTGCTCACGGCAAACGGTCTGAGCGACAACATGGTGTTTTTCCTTACACCCAGTGAACTCCATGCGCGGTCCGTTGAGGTTGTTGGAGAACCGATACGGCTGGGTGGGCAGGTAGATCCCGGGACGATCGAATGGGATGCGGATCGCACCGAATTACGCTTTTCGTTGGTGGACGATTACGCACGCGTGTCTGTAGAGAGTACAGGGGCCCCGCCCGCCATGTTCCAGGAGGGGATGGGCGTGGTAGTGGAAGGTGTGCTGGGTGCCGATAACGTCTTTCGAGCCACCAACCTGATGGTCAAGCACTCGAACGAGTACGCACCCCCGGAACACGAATCCGGTACCGAGGTGTGGAAAACGCTCATCGAAGACTCATAGCTCGTTGAGCACACTGGGCTTCACCGCGGTAATCGCGGGGCTGCTATCGGCCCTGATCGCTGTCTTGGCGGGGGCTCACGCCGGTTTTGGGCGACCCAGGGGTCATCTGGCTTTACTCGTCTCGCGGCGCGCAATCTACTTTGCGTTTTTTGCACTCTCGGCGGCCATGATCGTGATGGAGATCGCCCTCCTGACTCACGACTTCAGTGTGGAGTACGTGGCACGCGTCGGGAGCCGCGAGACCCCCACCTACTACACGGCTATCTCGCTGTGGAGCAGCTTGGAAGGTTCGATTTTGTTCTGGGGCTGGATTCTTGCCGGGTACGGCGCCCTCGTAGCATTCACGCGTCGAAGGGAAGCAGGAAGTTCAGGGGCGGAAGCCGGGCAGGGAGCCCTGGAGAACCGGTTGCGGTCAACGCCGCTCGTGTTGGCGGTCATTGGCGTGGTACAACTCTTCTTCTTCGGCCTTCTCGTCGGACCCGCGAACCCGTTCGGATTGGTGGACCCAGCCCCCGCCAACGGCCCTGGCCCAAATCCACTGTTGCAGAATCACCCGTTGATGGGTCTTCACCCACCCATGCTCTACTTCGGATTCGTCGGCATGACCGTGCCCTTTGCGTTTGCCATCGCCGGATTGATACAGGGAAATGTGGAAGCGCGCTGGTTGAGGGACGCCCGCCGATGGATGGTTACCGCGTGGGCTTTCCTAACGATGGGAATCGTAGGCGGCGGCTGGTGGTCGTACGAAGTGCTCGGTTGGGGCGGCGCGTGGGCATGGGATCCGGTGGAGAACGCCTCGTTCCTACCCTGGCTAACGGCCACTGCATTCCTCCACTCCGCAATGGTCCAGAAACGGCGGGGAATGCTGAAGACGTGGAATCTGACGCTCATGATCGGGACCTTCGTCCTCACCCTCTTCGGGACTTTCCTAACGCGCTCGGGGGTAATCGACTCCGTCCACGCGTTCGCCGAAGGGGTGGTGGGCCCCACATTCCTCTTCTTTATTGGTTTCGTGACCTTGGGGTCGCTCGCACTCCTCGCCTGGAGGAGTGACAGGCTCTCCGCTCCCGGTCACATCGAAAGCCCCGCCTCGAGAGAGTCCGCCTTCATTCTCAACAACCTCCTGCTTGCGGGCTTCACCTTTACCGTCCTACTGGGAACCATGTGGCCGTTGGTGGTAGAGGCTCTCAACGGGGATCGGATCAGCGTGGGGCCACCCTATTTCGACGGCGTCGCGAGCCCGATCGGGCTCGCCCTCCTCTTCCTCATGGGGGTGGGGCCCGCGCTACCGTGGCGGCGATCCACCGGCCGACAACTCACCTCTCTGTTTCTACTCCCAGCTGCGCTCGGAACTGCTGCAGGTGTGGTGGCTCTGGCGTTCGGCATTCGCCAGCTATACCCAATTCTCACGATCAGCTTCGCGGCCTTCACCCTGACGACGATCACAGAGGAGTTCCGCAAGGGGATCCTTGCCAGGAGGCGTTTGTCCGGGGGCTCTGTAGTCGCGTCCCTCGTCTCCCTCTTTGGGCGAAATGGCGAGCGATACGGTGGGTACGTGGTCCATATCGGCGTTGTCATCGTGGCTCTGGCGATTTCTGTTTCATGGACGTGGAAATCGGAACGCGAAATGACGTTGCGTGCTGGAGAACGTCTCGCGATTCGGGACTACGAAGTGGAGTTCGTCAACGTGTGGGGACGAGAGGAACCCCATCGCTATGTAATCGGAGCCACGCTGAACGCGTTTCGGGATGGCCGACCGTTGGGCCAAGAACAACCCAGATTGAATTTCTACACCGCCACTCAACAGACGATCGCTACACCCGCTGTGCGAAGTTCGTTGACTAGCGATCTCTACCTGACGCTGATGGCGGTCGAGCCGGAACGCGGAGAAAACGCCACCGTGCGCGCCATCGTGAACCTGGGGACGGCGTGGTTGTGGATCGGGGGCTTCGTAATGGGGTTCGGGTCTATCATCGCGATTTGGCCTCGGGCGCGAACCCGCATCCGAGGGGCGGGTTCCGAGCTCATCGCTCGCCTCGGAGGACCACGGTAATGCGGCGGCGGGTCATTTGGGCTCTCCCGCTCCTCACCATTCCGGTGCTCGCGCTGCTGTGGTGGGGGCTCGGGCAAGATCAGAGGCGTCTGCCATCGGCCCTCGAGGGACGCCAGGCGCCCTCCTTCACGCTCGCCAATCTGTACGATCCATCGGATTCCCTGAGTCTGGAGGACGTCCGCGGCAAGGTCGTGATCGTCAACTACTGGGCATCGTGGTGCCTTCCGTGCATCAGCGAGCATCCTGTCTTGCTTCAGCTCCGCGAGCACTACGACCCCGAGGATGTGGCCCTGGTCGGCATCCTCTTCCAGGACGCACCCGAAAATGGGATCGACTTCTTCCGGAGGCTCGGGGGCGAATGGCCCTTGACCACGGATCCGGCCAGCCGCACCGCGATCGAGTACGGGGTATACGGAGTACCGGAGACATTCTTCATCGGAGCCGACGGCACGGTCGCGTTGAGACACGATCTACCGGTGACGTGGGAAGTGGTGTCCTCCACCATAGACTCCCTTCTGGCGGCCCGAGGCGAGTGATCCGCGGGGTTCGACGCCGGCTGCTGAGGGGGGTGCGGGGCGGGCCCTACATTTGGGCGGTGTGGGCGGCCTTTGGCGGACTTGGGACAGTCGCTGGAACCGTCGACGCACAGACGGTGGACGGCGCCCTCGACGGCGTGGAAACACCCCGACTGACCGGAGATCCGGAGCGGGATGCAGAGATCGATGCCCTCGCCGCCGAGATTGGGTCGGGGCTGCGCTGCCCCGTCTGCCGCCAGCAATCGATAGCGGAATCCTCGGCGAGGATCGCACGCGAGATGCAGGCACTCATTCGTGGCATGCTCGTGGAAGGCCGTACCAAGGAGGAAATAGAGGCCTACTTCGTGGAAGCTTACGGCCCGTGGATCCTACTGCGGCCTCGAGCCGAGGGGCTGAACGTGGTGGTCTACGCTGGACCGCCCCTGGCCTTCGCGCTTGGGGGGTTGGTTCTCTTCCTCCGGTTTCGGCGAACGCGGCTGAGTCGCCGTCGCCTATCCCAGGAACCGCTGGAACAGGACCATGGCCACCAACGATAGGCTGACCAGTAAGGCAACTGTAGGCTTTCGGTCCTTTTCATAGGCCTCCGGCAGCAGTTCCATCAACACCATGAGGACCATAGCCCCCGCCGCGAACCCTATCCCGTAGGGAAGTGCCGGCCGGAACACGTCCACCAAGAGGAATGCGGGAACCGCCATGAGGGGCTGAGGCAGGGATGAAAACACGCTCCACCCAACACATCCCCACAGGCTGACTCCGCGCGATCGCAGAACTGCAGATATCGCCAAACCCTCGGGGATGTTGTGGACCGCAATGGCGATCGTTATGACCGTGGCAAGCGTTGCGCCGCCTCCGAACGACACGCCGACGGCCACGCCTTCGGAGAACGAATGGACCGTCATGACCAGCACTATCAACACCACTCGGCGGGCGTCCGCACCGCGCATCTCTCCGATTTGGATGTCGTGACCCGCGAGGATCCGCTGGGCTACCAGTATGAAGGCCACCCCTACCACACCCCCGACGAGAGTCTGCCACGCTCCATACGCGGTGCCCTCGCCGATCAGCCCGAAGCTGGCCCCCAGCATGAGCCCCGCAGCCAGGGCGTTGGACAGTGCCGTGGCGCGCGTAGATACGCGACGGACAAACCAAAATGGCAGCGCCCCGAGGCCGGTGGCGAGCGCCGTAACCAGCCCAGCTAATCCAACCAGAATCCAGGGTTCCATCGCCATTCAGCCGGAGATCGGTCCGCCCAGCAACACCACGATCCCCATCGCGATGATGGTGACGAGGGCAATCGTTGTGTGGCCAGCCTCCCGGTACGATTCCGGAAGGTGCTCGGAGAGAACGAGGTTCGTGAGGGCCCCGAACGCAAACCCCAGAGCTCCCGGCAGCAATGCGGGTGTGCTTCCTATCAAGGCCACGGTAACGACGGCCAGGAGTATTTGGGGGACGTTGCTCACCACCGCCAAACCCGCTGCATCCCTGAGGCTCAGTCCCCGCGACCGCAGCACCGCCGACTGGGCGATCGCCTCCGGGACGTTATGAACGCCCATCGCCACAGCCACGAAAACGCCAAACGGCAGGCTCACCATGATCGCGGCACCCATCGCGATACCCTCGGAAGCCGAGTGCAGAGCATTCACCAGCAACACCTTGTAGCCGTAGGTCTCGCCAGCCTCATCAACTCTGTCCAAATCCAGGTCCTGCGTTCCGGCCGCCGCATGCGAGAAGCGCACGAACCCCACACCGGACGCGGCACCGAGAGCCGCCCACAGTAATGCAGCGTCTCGTACCGCCGTCATCAGCATGAACCCGGCCCCGAGCATCGCGCCTGCGGCCAGCGCATGGGCCCAACCGAGGTACACTTCCGGAAGTTCGGATCGTCGAACCAGCGGCAGTACTCCGAGGGTGGACACAACCGCGGCCCCCGCAGAGAGCAGGAGCACGGCTAGGACAGGGTCCATGGACTAACCCGTTCCGCTAATCCAACTGCTGTCGCAGCACGGTTTGCAGGATCCCACCGTTCTTGTAGTACTCGACCTCAACCGCCGTGTCCAAACGCGCTACGACCTCGAAGGCGGTCTGCCCTCGGTCTCCCCCTTCTCCGGCTTCCACCGTTACGGTCAGTCGGGCCTTGGGACCCAGTCCGCTGGCGATGCCGGATACGGAGAAGGTTTCTAGCCCCGTTAGACCCAGCGTCTCCGCGGAATCTCCCGGCAGAAACTGGAGGGGAAGAATCCCCATCCCAATAAGGTTGGCCCGATGAATACGCTCGTAGCTCACGCTGATCACGGCACGCACGCCCTGCAGGAATGGCCCCTTCGCCGCCCAGTCGCGGCTCGATCCGGAGCCGTAGAGGGCGCCTCCGATGACAATGGTGGGGATCCCCTCGTCCCGGTATCGCATCGCCGCGTCGAAGATTGAAAGAGTCTCGCCGGTGGGGATGTGGCGCGTGAAACCGCCCTCTACTCCGGGGACCAGTTGGTTGCGGAGGCGGATGTTGGCAAAGGTGCCTCTCATCATCACCTCGTGGTTCCCTCGCCTCGCCCCGTAGGAGTTGAAGTCCCTCAGCGATACGCCTTTCGACCGAAGGTACTCCCCCGCGGGCGACTTCAGGGCTATCGATCCAGCGGGTGAGATGTGGTCGGTCGTCACGGCGTCTCCGAGAAGAGCGAGGCATGCGGCCCCCTCGATGTCTGCGGGAGGAGAGGCCTCCCGTTGCATACCGTCAAAGAAGGAGGGCCGACGCACGTACGTCGACTCCTCGTCCCAGGGGAAGCGAGCACTGTCGGCCACCGACAGGGAGTTCCAGCGCTCATCGCCTTGGTACACCGCAGCGTACTTCTCCTCGTACATGTCGGTCTTCACCGAATTACGGATCGCCTTGGAAATCTCTTCTTGCGTGGGCCAGATGTCGCGCAGGAAGACCTCCTCACCCTCGTCGTTCACCCCCAGGGGCTCGGAGCGGAAATCGATGTCCATCCGGCCAGCCAGCGCATAAGCCACCACCAGGGGTGGAGAAGCGAGATAGTTGGCGCGGGAGTCAGGGCTTATCCGCCCTTCGAAGTTTCGGTTTCCAGAGAGAACGGAGCATGCGACCAGGTCGTGCTCGCGGATCGCCGCCGAAATAGGCTCTGCCAGCGGTCCACTGTTTCCGATGCATGTGGTACAGCCATACCCCACGACGTGGAACTCCAAGGCTTCGAAATACTCCATCAGACCGGCGGCGGTAAGGTATTCCGTGACCACCATGGAACCGGGAGCGAGGCTCGTCTTTACCCAAGGGCGGCGGCTGAGTCCCAGTTCCACGGCTTTCTTGGCGAGGAGTCCGGCTCCAACCATTACCGACGGGTTGGAGGTATTGGTGCAGCTGGTAATCGCCGCGATGACGACGGAGCCATCACGGAGAGTGAAATCGTGGACGCCTGTTTCGTCAGCCATGTGAATGGCGACGGCCGGAGGGGCCTCTGCAACCGCCACTCCCGGTGCTCCGTCGTCGGGGGACCATCCCCCATCTCCCAAACCCAGGTCGGATTCGGAGGTTGAAGCGGGTTTGAAGGTGTTCAAAGCATCCAGAAAACTATCCTTACTTTGCGACAGCGGTACACGCTGCTGGGGCAGCTTGGGCCCGGCGATCGCTGGTTCGACCGTAGCCAGATCCAGCGACACATGGTCGCTGTAATCGGCGGGTGGCGTATCGGAGTCGTGGAAGAGCCCCTGCCGGCGGGCATACGCCTCGACCAGCTCTACGTGCTCCGCAGGCCGCGCCGTAAACCTCAAGTAGCGGAGGGTTTCGGTATCGATCGGGAACATGGCGCATGTGGATCCGAACTCGGGAGACATGTTGCCGAGCGTCGCGCGATCCGCCAGCGAGAGGCCACTCAATCCCGGCCCGTAGAACTCCACGAACTTCCCGACTACACCGGATTGCCGGAGAACCTCCGTGACCCTCAAGACGAGATCGGTGGCCGTAGCACCCTCCGGCAGGGAACCGTGCAGGCGGAAACCGAGTACACGCGGAACCAGCATCGACGACGGCTGTCCGAGCATCGCGGCCTCGGCTTCAATGCCCCCGACCCCCCACCCCAAGACCCCGAGCCCATTGATCATCGTGGTGTGACTGTCAGTTCCCACAACGGTGTCCGGCCACGCTTGGCGTCCGTGGGGCCCCATCTCGTCAAAAACGACGCGGGCAAGGTGTTCCAGGTTCACCTGATGCACGATGCCAGTCTCGGGAGGGACGACTCTGAAGTTGTCGAATGCCTGCTGTCCCCAGCGTAGGAACGAATACCGTTCGTGGTTGCGTTCGAACTCCCGCTCGGCGTTGATCGCGAGGGAACGGGGCGTCCCGAAGGAGTCCACCTGTACCGAATGATCAATGACGAGTTCACAGGGCATCAGCGGGTTGATAGCAGAGGGATCACCCCCCAGGTCCGCCATTGCGTCGCGCATTGCGGCTAGGTCTACGACGGCCGGGACCCCGGTGAAGTCTTGCAGGAGCACCCGCGCGGGGCGGAATGCGATTTCCCGGCCCGGCGTCGTCTGGGGATCCCAAGACGCGATCGCCTCGATATCGTCCTCCTTCACCGTCTCGCCATCTTCGTGACGCAGCAGGTTCTCCAACACCACCTTGATCGAGAACGGAAGCCGGGTCAGGTCAGCATCCAACACCTCTGCAACGGCGTGGAGGTCGTGTATTTCGATCGGCCCCCCCGGCGCCTCCAACGAGGAGAGGCACTGGAAAGATCCATGATATGGTGCTTGCGACATGTCACCTCCGCCGAAATCGTTTCGCGGGTTGTTTTCGTAGACTCGTCAGGTTGGTCTGCCAGGCATCAACCCGACGATCAGAACAATGTATCTGGCAGGCGGACATCTGGTGTCACGCCCATCACGTCAGAATCCGGTGACCATTGGTGCCACGTCGGATTCGTATGCTTGAACCGATGAGCCATCACTGCCATGGCCTCCGGATTATTGTCAATGAGAACGGCTTTCCGGCCAAGACCTACGGCGGCCTCCCCCGTAGTCCCTGAGCCAGCGAAGAAATCCAGGATTCGGTCGCCAGGGTTCGAGTGCACCCGAACGATTCTGTTCAGGATTCCTAGTGGCTTCTGGGTGGGATACCCGGTCTTCTCCCGTCCGGTGGGACTGACGATCGTGTGCCACCACGTGTCGGTGGGCGTCTTGCCCCGTGCCGCCTTTTCCTTGGTCACCAGCCCCGGAGCCATATAGGGAATGCGGTCCATATCCTCGTAACGATATGTGTAGCGCTTCGGGTCCTTGGTGTACCATAGAATGTTGTCGTGTTTGGCCGGCCACTTTCGCTTGGATCTGCCCCCGTAGTCATAGGCCCAGATGATCTCGTTCATGAAAGAGTCTCGGCCAAAAATCGCGTCGAGGAGGATCTTGGCATAATGGACTTCACGGTAGTCGAGATGCAGGAAGAACGATCCGGCTGCGTCGAGGAGGCGATGAGCCTCTACTAACCGGGGTTCAAGAAAGGCCAGATAGTCGTCAAACAGGTCGGCGAAGGATAGCGTCCCGAGGTTTACCGACCGGTAGCGAAGCCCTTTGAAGCCGGCGCGGTCCCCATCTCCATCTCGGACGGTCCTCAGTTGAGTGCGCGACTGCTTCGTTCCAGTGTTGAACGGAGGATCAATGTAGATGAGATCGAAGGATTCGGCGGGCCATTCTCGGAGGAGGGGAAGATTGTCACCAAAGTAAATCTCAAGTGGCGTGTCGGACATGTCCTCGCCTCTCCAGTGGGTCAACTCCGGGGTTACGTCCAGCGGCTCCTGTACAATGTACGGTGCATGACAATTGCCTGACATGTACGCAACTCTGTAACCTCATGTGCCGGCGCAACAAAACGCACGCCATGTCGTATAGCACCGTGTAACATCCTGCGTTATTGTTTTCGGCGAAGCTGGCTTGGTCAAACTCCAAACCTTTCTATTTCTAGATGTCGGGGTAACCGAATGCTGACTCGTCGTTCCATGCTTCGCACCGGCTCGCTCGGACTCGTCGGCGCGCCATTCGTGTCGCTTTTCGGCGGCTGGCGGCCACACAAATTCTTGGCAGCGGGCGCGGGATCCCGCTTGGGTCCACAGGATGATGAGATCGTACTGGGGGTATCAGCCGCCTTCTCGGGTCCTTCTCGCGGGCTCGGGACGGAGCTGTACCGAGGCGCCATGTCCTACTTCACCCATGTGAATGAGAGCGGTGGAGTGAACGGACGCCGCATCACCCTCAAACTCAAGGACGATGGGTACCAGCCAGGCCCGTGCGTCCAAAACACGATCGAACTTATCAACGACCCCAGCGTCTTCCTCTTGTTCGGGTACGTCGGAACCCCGACCGTCACCCGCATCCTACCGATCCTGAAGAAGTTCCGTGACGAAGAGGTCTTCCTCTTCTTCCCCTTTACGGGTGCCGAACCGCAACGGGAGGCTCCCTATGGAGAATTCGCCTTCAATCTGCGAGCCTCCTACGCCCAGGAGACGGCCGGCCTCGTAAACAACTTCCGGGATATAGGTCTGCGCCGGATCGCCATGTTCTACCAACAGGACGCGTACGGACGGAGTGGTTGGGCAGGGGTCCGGCAGGCGCTCGCGGCCCACGGCGAGAGCATCGTCGGCGAGGCCACGTATACGCGCGGAACCCAATATGAGGAGAGCATGCGGGCTGCCGTGGACATACTCAAGGCGAGCGAACCGGATGCGGTGATCTGCATTGGTGCTTACCAGGGATGTGCCGCTTTCGCTCGAGACGCGATCGACTTGGACTTGGGTGCTGCGGTCGCCAACGTCTCCTTCGTAGGGAGTGAGAACCTGCTCCAGCTCCTTCTGGAGGAGGGGGCTGGGGACCAAACAGGGTATACTCAGCACCTCGTGAACTCTCAGGTGGTGCCAAGTTACGAGGATCTGCGACTGCCGGCGGTTCAGGAGTACCACGAACTCATGAGCAGATACGATCCGCAGCTACCGGACGACGATGAGCTCACGAAGGGGGACACCTATGATCCTCTGCCCCTCAGCTTTGTGAGCCTTGAAGGGTTCTTGAACGCCAAGGTCATTACGGAGATCCTACGTAGGATGGGAGATGAACCGGATCGCTCTCGCATTGAGAGAACCGTTTATCAGGTGAGAGATTACGACCTGGGGATCGAGGAACCCGTGACATTCTCGGCCGTGCGGAGGCAGGGGTTGGAACAGGTTCACTATACGGTGGTGGAGGGGGACCGCTTTGTACCGCTGGACGACTGGGGAGACTGGGGATCTAGGTTCGGAACAGGGTGAAGATTCGCAAACTTTACCGCCCTACGCGGGCAGGGTTTTTTGGGCTCTTCGCGTTGGTCGTTCTGGCCACGTCGACGTTGTCGATCATCACGCTCCTTCGGGAGCTACGAGCGGAGTACGAGAACCAGGGACAGAGCATCGTCCAGAACATCGCGGACTCCAGTGTTGACATCATTCTCAACCGCAACCTCCCCACGTTGCAGTCGCTCATCGATCAGTTCGTGGAGATCGAGAGTATCCGGTATATCTACATTCTCAGCGAAGAGGGGGAATACCTAGCACACACGTTCGTTCCCGGAATTCCGCAAGAGATTCGGGATGCGAACGAAGCGACCAGGGAGGCGACGGGGTCCGTCTCGACCACCGGATCGGTGGAGAGGAGCATTCCCGGAACCGGAGACTTCCTGGAGGTCGGGGCACCCATCCTCTCGGGAGAGGTGGGTAACGTGCATGTGGGTATGGACCTGGAGCTGCTCGGGCAACGTTCCCGCCGGGCGGTCGGGGACCAGATCGTGTTGCTGTGTATCGTGCTCATCGGTGGAGTCTTTGCCACGGTTTTGTTTCTAAAGTTTACCTTCGGGCCTCTGGATCTCTTGTTGGAACAGACGGTTAGGATGGCTCACGGCGACGCCCCGGAACTCAGCAACGAGCTCCTTGGACGCAAGGACGAGATAGGAGACATCGCGCGAATGTTGGTGCACATCTCGGGTTCGTCCCTGGATGACGAGGATTGAGGATTGTCCCAGACTCGGTCGCCGTAGGGGCGTAGAACTACCGTGATGAATCGCCTTCCGAAGAGTGCCATCGTGGTGGTTGGTACGGTCCTCCACATGTGCCTCGGTACGGTCTACGCGTGGAGTTACTTCCAGAGCATCCTCGTCCTTGAGGCGGGATGGACCTTCACCGAGACGGGTCTCGTCTTCGGGATAACCATCGGGACGATCGGCGTAAGCGCTTGGGGGGCCGGCCAGGCGTTGCAGCAGCTGGGGCCCACGAAACTCGCTCTTGCCGGATCCCTACTCTTTTCGGGCGGCTATATCGTGTCCAGTATCGCCCTCGGGATCGACTCCGTCCCCTTGTTCTGTATTGGGTATGGAGTGATAGGGGGAGCGGGGATCGGACTCGGGTACGTGACGCCTGTCGCGACGGTGGCAAAGTGGTTCCCTGACAAGAAGGGACTCGTAACGGGCAGCGTCGTGATGGGCTTCGGGCTCGGAGCCCTTGTACTTAGCAAGGTGTTAGCCCCGCTGCTTTTGGAATTCACCGGCGGAGACCTGCAGATGGTATTTCTGTGGCTCGGCGTCGTGTTCGCATGCGTGTTGATCCCGTGCAGCCTCCTACTACGTAATCCTCAGTGGGAAATGCTCGCTCCCGAAGATATGGATGAAGCGGATGGTGAATCGATTCAACCCTACCTGACGACTTGGCGTTTCGTACTCATTTGGTTCGTGTTCTTCTTCAACATTGCGGCCGGCATTTCGGTGATCAGCTTCCAATCGCAGCTCTTTCAGGAGGTCTGGCTAGCCGTCGATTCGTCCTTGGGCCCCTTGGTTCTCGCAGAACGCGGAGCGACGCTGATCGCGGTTAGTTCGGTGTGCAACGGTGTGGGGCGTTTGCTCTTCGGTTCTCTGGCGGACCGTATCGGGCGGGCGGCCGTGTTCCGCATCCTTCTGGGCAGTCAGATGATCGTCTTCGGACTGCTGATGACGGAGACTAATCCATTCGTTTTCGGAGCCCTTATTTGCTATGTGCTCCTGTGCTTCGGTGGCGGTTTTGCGACGATGCCCTCCCTCATTATCGATGTATTCGGCCCCAAGAACATGTCGAAGGTGTACGGAATCGTACTCACGGCGTGGGCGATGGCCGGTATCGTGGGGCCGCTTTATGTAGGGTACTTGAAGGACATCTACCCCGACCGGGCGGTGATGTACTGCTTCCTCATCGGAATCGTGATGTTGGGCGCGGGATACGTACTCTCTTACCTCCTCGGGGATGACCGTCTGTTAGTAGGTAGGCCTACCCTCCGCGGGACGTTACGGCGTTACGGAGTACCCATACCGGACATGCGATAAAGACCACGTTTGGTGACGCTTCCAGCTTAGGAATGAATCATGCAGAAAAAATGGGGGTTGTTCTTTCTGAGACTGACCATCGGGTGGCTCCTCGTTCTTTGGGGGATCGATAAGTTCACCAACCCGGAGCACGGCCAGGCGGTGGCCGAGACGTTCTACTGGGGGATCGGAGCCCAGCAAATGCTCCTCAACGCCTTCGGCGTAATCGAGATCGCAATCGGAGCCCTAGTCATGTTGGGCGCATACCGTCGATACGCGTACCCTCTCGCCTTTGTCATCCTCGCGTTCACGGCCGTGGGCGTATGGAAGTCGATCCTGGACCCATGGGGCTGGCAACTCGACGGCACGAACGTACTCTTCTATCCGTCAGCGATCATTGCTGCCGGAGCGCTCCTGTTGTGCGGTTCGCAAGGTGACGAAGAACTGGTTCTGGACAAGCGTCTCAGCTGAGGCGGTCAAAACCGGTTCAGGATGAGCCGATCCAACTCATGACGGACTGGAGAAGTCTAGGAGTCTCCTAGAAGTCTACGTCCGTTCCCAGCCCTTTCTCGGCGGAGAGTGAAACAGCTGCGGCTGCAATCGCCACGTCTTGGGCTGCGCTGCCCACGGACTTGAACAAGGTGTAAGGGGCACCCGCCCTTCCCGGGGCGGCGTTGCCGTTGACAATCTCCCCTAGTTCGGCGGAAATGAGGTCGGGGCCGGCCAGTCCATCCTCAATTGGCATTATGAGGTCACCTGCCTCTTCGAGCGCAGCTTCCCGCTGGTCCACAACCACCCTGGCGCGAGTTACGACCTCCGGAGGGACCTCGCGTTTATCGGGTTGGAAGACACCTATCGCGTTGACGTGGGCTCCTTGGGATAGATCTGAGGCGGCGAAGACCGGCGTCGAGCTTGTGGTGGCGGTCACCACGATCGTGGCCCCTCGAAGAGCGTCGCTTGGTCGCTCCATCGACCGCACTCTGGGAGTCGCCATGCCATCGGGACCCGACAATTGAGAGAGATCTGCTTTGAGTACATCGACAAGCGGCTCCGCCGAGACGCCGGGGCGTTCTATGATCCGAATCTCACGGAGCGCGCGCGTAGCGGCGAGTATTTCAATGTGACTTCGGCCCTGCGCACCGGCACCAAAAACGGTCAGGACATCGGCTTGCGGGTCAGCAAGCAGTTCCGTGGCGAGGGCGCTCCCGGCCGCAGTGCGAAGTTCGGTCAGGGTGGTGCCGTCGATTAGAGCGCGTGGGCGCCCTGTCCTCGCATCCAGGAGGGTGACGGCTCCTTGGATCGTCGGTTCGCCGAGCTCGGAGTTCTCCGGGAAGACGGATACGATCTTTGCGCCGAGCTGTCGCGCACCGCTTAGGAATGCGGACATCAGTAGTGTGACGCCTAGTTCGCTTTCGACCGCACCACGCACGGGCACCACCGCTCGGCCATCGGAAAGTTCACCGAACGCTACCCGCATGGCTTCCACGGCGTCCGCCGGGGTGACAGCGCGGCGAATTGCATCGCCGCCTAATACGCGAATCGTCAGCGGCGCTCCCCTACCTCTGACAGAGCCTTGTAGTAGGCATCGACCAATGCTCGGTATTCCTCCGGAACCTCGTCCGAGCCCGACAGGAAGAAGCGCTCGATCTCCGCTCCGATGCTGCGGCGCAGCGAGAACTCGAAGTCTCTCAAGTCTCGGAGGATGGCTTCTTGGAGGGCGGCGATCTCCTGCGGATCGTCGAAGTCACCCATCTGCCGCAGACGGTCGAGGCCCCGAATCGCTGCGTCCAGGGATGCAACATCGGCCCCCTGCTCACGCAACTCGTCTCGTAGGCGGCCCGCGTCTCCCCTGCGAGCATCAAGTTCCCGCTGGAACTGCCGCATGCCCCCTGGGGAAAAGCCTTCACCTTGCTGCCCCAATCGCGGTCCGGGCTGGCCTCCCTGCTGTCCACCTGCTCCGCGTTCCCCTCGGCCTCCCTGCTGTCCACCTTGTGCTCCGCCCTCCCCCTGCTCGCCACCTTCCTGGCCTTGGCCCTCAGTCTCCGAACCCTGCTCTCCCTGCGCCCCCTGTTGCCCTTGGCCACCTTCCTGGCCCTCTTCTCCTTCCAGGTTCTGCTGCATGCGATCTTGCAGCGACGAAAGACCGCGCACCAAATCCCTCGCCTCGTCCAACTGACGGCGAAGGCGACGGGGATCGGCTTCTTGCATGGCATCCCGCGCTTGGGCCACGCGGGCACGGACGGAGTCGGCGTCCGACCGAATCTGTGCCTCGAAATTCCGCACATAATCTTCGGACTGAGTTCCAAATACGCCCTTCGAAAACAGGATCTTGTCGCGCAGGCGTGTCTCGCGTATCTCGGTCGCCGCCTCTTGAAGCCGGCGGGCGGCCTCCGGCTGCTCGCTCCTCGCATCTCTGGATAGCCGCGACAGATCATCTTCGAGACGATCCACGTCCTCCGCCAGCTGATCCTTCCGTTCGCGCAGCGTTCTGGAGCGCTCCAGGTCTGTGGCCCCAGGATCCTCCCCGACTTCTCGCTCGATCTCGGCCTGGGTGCGTGCGATCTGATCGGCCCGCTGTATCGCGTCGTCCACGCGCCGCTCTATCGCTGCCGTCTGTTCGTCTTCCAGGGCACGACGCGCATCGCGGAGTCTGTCCAGCGCCGTCGAGGCCTCAGCCTCTCCACCACCCTGCCGGCCGCGAGCCTGGGCACGGCGCATCTGGTCCGCAGCTTCCTGCAACCGACGCGCCGTCTCCTGCAGATCGTCGCGTCCCTGCGTCCGGCCCAGCCGTTCCAGCTGACGGGCCAGCTCTTCGGTTTCTTGAGCGACCCGTTGCTGCCCCTCGCCGCTTCCACCCGCACCGGGGGTTTGGGCCGCCGCCCGCTCGGTCAGTTGCTGTTGGCGCCTGGCCAGCTCCTCCAGCTTTTGGAGTGCCTCGTCGACGGCATCGTCGGTTGCTCGTTGCTCCCCACGACGTACGCTTTCGTACTGGTTGCGGAGCTTGTCCAACTCGAGCTGAAAGAGATCGGCCAGCTCCTCGGCGGCGGCCCCAGGCTGGCCACCCCCCCCTCCACCGCCCCCGGCGGGCCCTCCCCGCTGCACCTGCACATCTCGGAAGGCGGCCTCGGCTCTCTGGAGATGTTGTAGCGCTCTTTGTTCCGGCGACAGGGCCCCGCGTAGTTCGTGCTCGCCGAGGGCCGCCTCCGCTTGCTGCATCGCCTCTACGGCGAGGGGCAGCTCCCGATAAACCGCCTCAAAGTCAGGATCCAAAGCAACGCCGCGCTGCTCCATCTGCTGGAGCAGCGCCTGCACCTGTTCTCGCAGCCGGCCCTGCAGCAGAGCTAGCGTGGTTAGGTTTTCTGATAGTTCGGTAGGACCGTAGTCATCCTCGTCCCGCATCAAGCGAAATGTCGCGGCTACGATCTTCCGCTGCTGCTCGGCCAGTTCGCCACCCATCTGAGGGCCGCCCCCGCCCGCCGGCATGTTCCCGCCTCCGGCCTGGTCGGCCTGACGGTAGTTCTGGTCGAAGGGTCGGATATCTACGAAATAGATGTCGGAGGCAGCGTCCGTTGCCGTCGACCTCGTGCGGTCACGGGCGATGGCGTAATAGGACACCACGTCTCCTGGTTCGAGTGAGAACTCCTCGAGGAAGATGGTGTGGCCCCCGGAGACTTCTCGCGTACCCCCGCGGGCAGCTCCGTGGAGAGACACCGAACCTTCCTCCCCTCCGTTGATCGAGTAGCGGAGCTCCACCGTCGCAAGGCCGAAATCGTCCGCGGCTTCCACCTGGATGTAAAGTTCCTCAATCGGTGAGAGCCGCACGTCCCTCCCAGGTTCCGAGATGCTGACGATTGGGGCTTGGTCGTCCAGTGGCGTGATGAGGTAGTCCGGCGAGCCGATCACATACCGACCGCCCGGGCCCTCGAACTCAATGCGATAGAACACCTCCTCGTCCACCACTATCGTTCCAGCGAACGTCCCGTCCGGGGTGGCTGTAAGCTCCGTCCCTGGAGTTTGTTCGTCGATAACGATCCTGGCCCCCGTGGCAGGTATCGTCGGGGTTACGTCGAGCCGCACTTCCGTTCCTCGCAGGACCGCCACATCCCCGCCATCCTCCACGGTTTGCGGATCCAGACCTGTATACGCGGGAAAATGGTACTCCAGATCGATGCGCTGAACGTAAGGGAGGTCCGCTACCTCGATCCGATAAACGGCCGATTCCACACCCTCGGCGCGGACGAAGTATTCCGTGTTGTCGTCCACGTCGAAGAGCAGGATCTCGAACGCAGTCGCTTCGGAATCCGGCACCATTTGATAGCGGATCCACTCCATGGAGGAACCTCGCCGAACTGCTATTTCGGCGTCCTGAGTAGTGAATCCGCGGGGGAACGCTCTGACCTCTTGGTCCGAACCCCGGGCGATCAGGACATCCCCTGGCTCCACATCGATGGCGTAGGGATTAGCAGCTTCGGCCGTCTTCCATGGGACCCAGATGAGGCTCCCCGCACCCGGAAATGCCGGTCCGAACAGGGACACCAAGAGGACCACGGCCCCGACAGCTGACAGCCACCCGGTGGAACGGCGGAGAGGGGTGCGCTCCACGCGACGACCTCGTTCGACGCGGCGGGCACGGTTTACGGCCACGTCCAGGAGCCGCATATCGAGTCCGGATTTTAGTCCCGGACGGCGGGCTTGCTCCACTGCTGCGACGAACGCATTCCGGAGCGACGGTTCGTGCTCTTCCAGGTATAGCGCTACCTGCTCGTCGGACACGCGGCGAAGGAGAGGGCGCACGATAAACCATGCCAGGAGACCGGCCGCTGAGGCCCACACAAGCACGCGGCCCACCAGCACTGCTCCGGGAGCAAAACGAAGTTGATCGATTCCGAAGGTGGCGAAGAAAAAGAGCGCAAATCCCACTCCGAGTGAGATCGCCGCACCCTGGAGGATCTGTCGCATACGCCACCGGCGGCGTACCTGCCGCACGATGAAGCTGAGCTGGAGTGCTGGGCTGGCTCGTAGACCGGGTTTATTGGCCATCACGTTCTCCTCCTGATGCTCCTAGACGGAAACTTCCAGGTCTCACGCCGTCCGCCGGCGAACTCCGCCAATCGATCCGCTTGATCGTCGGTTGGCCATCAACCCTTCAACCAGCAAAACGGCGACTGCGAGCCCTAGCAGGTAGGGCCACAGCTCCAACACCCCGACCTGCTGCACCGAATCAGCGCCACCGGCGGTGCTTTCGCCTCCGCCCACTGGCGCCTCCGGACCCGCTATCAACCCCGTCACCGCTTCCACCATGGTCTCCTGGGCAAACGGCGTCAGGTCCGATTCGTCCGCCGGTGTGTTGACGGCTATCAGCATAGCCGTCAATGGATTCTCGGGCATCTCCACCTGGTAGAACCCCCTCTGCGTGACCTCCACCCATCTGGACATCTCCTCAGCGCCCACGTCGGGCACGATCGGATTTCTGTCGCCTGCGGGGTCCACGAGAACCCATTCGCGCTCCGATTCCGGACCACCCGGGTCATGCACACCCAGGGCCGACGCTATATCCACCAGATCGAGCACGTCGCCCGTACGAGCCGAACTTGGGGGTTGGCGGTAATCCGCGAGATACAGGGCGGCCCGATGGATGAATGGCAGGAAGACCGGCTGGAGGGCCAGATCGTTCCAGTAACGGTCGAGGGTAGAAGTCCAAACCAACACTCGCCCCTCTCCGACCGTATGCTCGTACATGGCCGGGACGCCGCCGTCGAAACGGGCCACGGCGTGTGCCCCATCACCCGGCCGAACTTCTCGGTAACGGAGAAATCGAGCCGCTGTAAAGTCGCCGCTTTGGGCCGCGGCGAAGAGCTCGAAGACCGGATGATCGTACTCCAACCAGGACAAACGCCGACCCGCGGCCGCGTCCACAACGGGGCCAGGTTCTCCACCGAGCAACTGCCCAATCTCTGCGGGCCATTGCTCGGGCCGAGCTCGCGGCCCAAGAGCCAGGAACAGGCCCCCTCCATCCCGTACCCAGTTGAGCAGCGGACCAGCGGACTCGAGACTGAGGACGTTGGCGTCGTTGATGAATACCACCCCGGCCCCGGCCAAGCGTTCGATGTCCAGTTGCGAGGCCCGAATATGCGTCACAGTCATTCGCGGCCGGTCGCTCACCGCCAGGGCCTGGGCCAGAAACACACTTGGGTCATCGCCACCCCGGGGTTCGTCAACCAAGACTACGCCGATCCCAGGGTCGGGCATCGCCACGAAGTGGAAGGTGTCATCCACTCGGAGGTCATCGGACGGAAGGTATAACCGGGCGCGCGCCCGCCGGTCCGGCAAAGCAATGTCGTCGAAGATGACGGTCACGGCTTCCCGTGGTGGCAGATCCACCGGTCGGCTGCCTACTTGGCGCCCAGCTATCTCGAGAGTAAGCGGAACGCCTGGAACCTCCTGGTCGGAGAGGTTCATGACGCGGGCCTGCACGCGGCCACGGCCATCGCGGCGTGTGCGCATCGTCCCCTCGGTTATGGCCAGATTCGTCGCCACAGCGTCACCCACGCTCACCCCTCGCAACGAAACGCCGTCGGGCAGCTGAAGCTGTCCCGCATCATCCCACGCTGTGCGCTGGAAATCGGAAATAAGGACAACCTCCCGGACCGCCCGCTCCGAGTCCGCGAGCATGCGTCCAGCCAACCGGAGGGCTCCATCTAGTCTGGTCCCGCCTTCGGTGGGCTCCAGACGAGTCACAGCCTCGCGGGCGCTCGAGAGCACCTCCGAGAGGGGTGCGTGTTCGACCGCATCGACCGCAAACGACAGGACTCCAGCGCGATCGCCGACTCCAAGCGACCCGAGAATGCGAGCCACTGAATCCTGCACCACCTGCCACCTGTTTCCGTAACTCATGCTCGCGGACACGTCGACGGCCAACACGATATCGCGCTCGGTTCCAACATCCGCAGCTGCCGTCGTCTCCACCAAAGGACGGGAAAAAGCAAGCGCGAGGAGGATGAGGGCGAGGCAGCGGAGCGCGAACAAGAGTGGATCTCGAATGCGGCGCCGATGCCGCGTCTTGGCCGGTAACCGATGAAGGAAGCGTAGCGAGGGAAACGGGGTCGTCTCGGTACGCCGGCTATGTGTGAGGTGAATGATGACGGGGATGGAGAGCAGGAAAAACCCGGCCAAAAACCAAGGTGCGAGCAAGCTCATTGTCTACGCCCCACCTTCCCCCGTCTCGCGCGCATTGAGAGATACCGGAACAGGGCCCGATCCAGGGGCTCCGACGTGTCAACCAATTCGTAGTCTACTCGGCTCGCGGAGAGTTCCCTCGTTACACTCTCGATGTGTTCCTTCACCCGAGCCATGTATTTCCGGCGCGCCTCGTCCGGGACGACCGTCAAGCGCTCCTCACTTTCCAGATCCACGAACGAGCGCACGGAGCGGAAGGGAAACTCGAGCTCCGCCGAGTCGAGGACGTGGAACACGATGACGTCCTGCCCGTGCCCCCCAAGCCCCCCCACAGTCCGGCGCAGCTCGTCCGGCGATGCATAAAGATCCGACACCAAGACGACGATCCCTCGGCGCTTCAAGGTCTCGGCCACGAAAGAAAGGGGGGCGATGATGCTCTCGGCCGGCTCGGGAGTGGCCCGATCCAAAGCCGCCAAGATTTGGCGCCGGTGCCTCACCGAGGGCGGGACGTATTCCTGCACCCCCGCACCCAGCACTGCCGCTCCAACCCGGTCCAACTGCCGCACGGACAGCCAGGCGAGGCACGCAGTCAGATAGCGGCCGTAGTCGAACTTAGTCACCGCGCCGGAGCCATACTCCATGGATCGAGACGCATCCAGGACGAACACTACGTTGGTGTTCGTTTCCGCCTCAGACTCCTTCACGAAGTAACGATCCGTGCGCCCCAGAACCTTCCAGTCGATCTGCCGAATGTCGTCCCCGGCGATATAGGGGCGGTGCGCCACGAAGTCCGCGGACAGGCCCACGAAGGGAGATCCGTGGAGTCCTTGGATAAAACCATCGACGACGGTGCGCGCGACCAGCTCCAAGTTGCCAATCCTCCCCAACACCTCCGGGTCGAGAAAGCGGGTGCCTGGTACTTCCTGCTTTGCGATCCTGTTGCGCGCCATGAGTAACGCTACATCCCCGACCTGGGTGGTTGTACGGATTGGAGTAGTTTTTCCACCAGGTCGTCTGCGGTAACCCGCTCCGACTCGGCCTGGAAGTTGGTCAGGATCCGGTGACGGAAGACCGGTGCGCAGAGAGCGCTGACGTCGTCAAACGACACGTGTACTTCCCCCCGCAGGAGTGCCCGCGCTTTGCCCCCGAGAACGAGGTATTGGGCCGCCCTCACGCTGGCGCCATAGGCCACGTAGTTCTTAACCCAATCCGGAGCGTTGTCGCCGTCGGGTCGCGTACCCCTGGCGAGGCGCACGGCGTAACGGGAGACGGGCTCGGGGATCGGAACCTTGCGCACCAGCTCCTGGAAAGTTGCGATTGCGTCGGCACCCAGGACAGCCTGAGGAGGCGAACCAGCCGTCGAGGTGGTCCTGTGGATTACAGTGAGTTCGTCGTCTTCCGGCAGATGTCCGATGTTGATTTGAAACATGAATCTGTCGAGCTGCGCCTCGGGGAGTGGGTACGTCCCCTCGAGTTCGATCGGGTTCTGCGTGGCGAGGACGAAGAACGGCGACGGCAGGCGATACCTACGTCCTTGGATGGTTACACGCTTCTCCTCCATCGCCTCCAGAAGTGCGGACTGGGTCTTGGGGGGTGTGCGATTGATCTCGTCGGCCAGGACAATGTGGGCGAACAGGGGTCCACGAACGAAGACCAACTTGCGCTGTCCGGTCTCGGGGTCCTCTTGGATGATGTCGGTGCCCGTAATATCGGACGGCATGAGGTCGGGCGTGAACTGAATGCGGTTGAAGCTGAGGTCGAGGACCTCTGACAGCGTCTGGATGAGGAGGGTCTTGGCTAGGCCAGGCACACCCACGATGAGGCTGTTTCCCCCGGCGACGAGCGACGTGAGGACCTGATCGATGACCGCTTCCTGCCCCACGATGACCTTGGCGAGTTCACCGCGAACCGCGTCCGCTCCTTCGCGTAACCGTTCCGCAACCTCGGCGTCATCCATGCCTGGTTGGGTGAGGGGCACCGCTGGTTGAAGGTTGGCTTCCATCCGGACTCCTTCCGGGTCGAGTTTGTCCAAGGGTTGAATGATTCGTCAGTGCGTAAGCGCGTAGACGAGATAATTGACACCGAGCTTGTATGCCTCGTTGGACAGGGCGATGGGGACAAACCCGCGGGCGGACCACTCCATGTAATCGCCGATGTCGTTGTCATGATTGACTATGACCATGAGCCGGGCTTCCGGGTCGTTGTCCTCGAATATCCCCCAGTAGCTCGCCACGCCACCCCAATAGGGATGAGGCATGGCCAGATTTTCAGCTTCCAGGTGGAAAAAGGAGTCAAAGATTGGGTGACTCGCATCCAGCCTGACAAGGTCCAAGCCGGGCAGTAGTGCTGCCAACACGTCCCGTGCCCGGTAGAGATGCCTGGGCCCGCCCATGTCGTCGAGTATCAAGAACCCTCCCTTACGGAGGTAGGCGCTCAGGTTCTCGGCCTCTGCGGCGTTGAGGACCCAGTATCCCGGCTCCGATAGGTACGCGACGGGGAATTTGAACAAGTCAGGATCGTCCATCGCCAGTACGTTGCCGCCGCCGCGGCGTGCGGGAATGGTCGTTAGCGAGGAGACGATCTCGCCGAAGTTCCGTTCAGCGATCGGCCAATCGTGCGACCAACCCGGGTTCCAGTCGGAATCAAGGGTTCGATAGTAGAGACGGACGAAGGTGAACTCTCCCGTGTACGGGGTGTTGATCTCTTGGTAGGCGACAAGATCGTTGCCGAGGCGAGGGGACCTCCTTCCCCGGCCCCACTGTCCCTCCAGTTCAAGGGGTACTGCAAGGGTGGTGAGGACAATGAGCGCGGCCAGGTACTTCATCGCGGGGAACCTCGTATCTCGAGGAGGAGTTCCAAGGCTGCATCGAAGTTGGGGGCGATCTCGAGCGCGTCGAGAACTGAACTCCGGGCCCCTGCCGCATCGCCATTCCTGAACAGCGCGCGTGCTCGACGATAGTGCGTTTCGGCAACGTTCGGTGGCTCCAGCGCGAGGATTACGCCCCACTCGCGGGCCGCCTCCTCCCACTGACCACCCACCTCGAACGCCTCCGCCAGACGTTCGTGAAGGTCCCTGCTCATCGGATCTATCCACAGGGTGCGTTTCATGACGTCCAAAGCTGCCGCCGGACGACCGAGTGCTTCCTCAAAGTCGGCGAGTGCCACATGGGCATCCAGGTTCGACTCTGCGACGGCTGTGTAGGTTCGTAACGCGGCCGCGGCCCGCACGGAGTCGCCCGCCTCTTGGTAGAGATGGCCGAGCAGGAGGGAGGGTGCATCCGGTCCCGCGTACTCCGGGAAGATCTCGTGGGCGCGTTCGAGGGCGGTGATCGCTTCGGCGGCATTACCGGAGTTGCGGGCTTCGGCGGCGACAGTCATGAGGGCTACGAATCCGTCCTCGCCACCCGATAGGCCTGACAGGACGGCCGAATAGCGGGATTCGATCCACCTATCCAGCTCCGATCCGATCTCTTCGAGACTGCCGCCTAAGACCTGGCGGAATGCAGTCGGCGTATCCAGCCCATCTCGGTAGGCGCCCAAAAGTCCGCGCAAGGCGGTCGCGCCTCGGGTCTCCTCCAGCATTTCACATAGAAGCGAGGCCTTGAAGTAGGAGTGCTGTACCTGACCGGGGTAAGCAGGCCGAACAAACCCGGAGTTGAAACGTTCCAACGCCGGTAACCGGCCTTCATTAAAGGCTCGCAGGAAGCCCAGATCCGGGTCCGCCCCCCATCCCGGGCGTCCACGACGTTCGTCCAACACGGCAAGCCCCTCGGAGAACCAACGGGGTAAACGATGTTGGGTGTAGCCGAGCGTAAACGCATGCGATATCTCGTGCCACAGGGTGGCTCCCCAACTGAACCCACCGCTGGGGCGGGCGCTCGGGGAGTCCATCGCCAATACCGAACCAAAGCTCACGCCGAGGGCACCCAGCCCTGCAAGGCCCGTGGTCCGTACCGAGAAGTCGGCGTGCCGGTCGTACACCTCCACAGATATCGGGGTCGGGGGTTCGAAACCGTACCGCTCCCGAAGAACCTCAAACGCCTCCTCAGCGATCGCGGTGGCGTAGGGAGCGAGCACATCTCGTTCCCGAGGGTGAAACCGGAACACAAAGCGGGGGCTGTTTACAGACTCAAATCCCGCGAGTTCATCGAGCAGGTCCAGAGTGTTGAAGAGCCAGATATTGAACGGATCCCCCTCGAAGGCCGCCTCGATCGTGGCCCTTCCCTCGGCGAGGCTGCCCGTCCGGAGTTGATTGAGGCCCAGTTCGGCGTAACCGCGCCAGGAGAAGGGATCTAACTCAACTGCGCGCCTCGCGAAGTCCACGGCATCGTGATATCTGGCGGTTCTATAACTCACCTCCGCGAGAGCCACAAACAGCGGCGCGTGATTGGGATCTAGCTCCAACACCTGATCCACCGCCTCCCGGAATCCCACCGAATCGCTGCGCAGGTGTGCCGCCGCCGCAAGTTCCGTCCATGCGAGGAGTGAGGAGGGATTCACTTCGAGTGCTCGTCGCGCATGGGCCTCTGCCTCGGACACCTCCTCCATCTCCGCATGGAGACGGGCGAGGAAGGAGAGGGCCGGGACGGAGTTGGGGTTCGCCTCCAAACTTCGGCGGACGAATTCCATGGCTTCCATCGACCCCTCGAAGCGGGCGCGTAGAGCTCGGGCCAGGAGAGCTCGAGGGTGCGACGGGTTGCGGGCCAGCACCTCTTCGAGGAGGGGACCCGCCTCCAAACTGTTGTACTTGTCGAGGAAAAGCAGGGCCAGGTCGATCTTAGGTTCCGGATCACCTGGATCGACTGCAATCGCCTCCTCGAAAGTCCTCACGGCGTCGTGGAACAGGGCCGGGTTCCGAACTCCGAGCTTGCCAAGTGCCTGACCAACTGCCCGCAGGTGTTCGGCATCGAGATTGGAGCTGGTGTTATAGAATCTGATGAAACCCTGAAAAAGGGGTTCCGCCTCGGCCCATTTCCCTCGATCCACGAGGAGGAGGGCTAGATCCAGCCGCGCGAGTTGAGCATCCGATGTTCGAGCCTGGATCGCCTCGCGCAAGCTGTTTTCGGCTTCCTGGTACAGGCCTAGAGCCATTAGGACTTGCCCCCGCACGCGAGCCAACTCCAGCCGGGAGTCAGCGTGCCTGCGCACTAGCTCTGAAATCGCCTCAAGGGCCTCCTCATACGCACCCCGCTCCGCAAGGCTCCGGACCCATCCGCGCCCGGACGCCGGCAGGCCTCTTCCTTGGCGGGCCAGCGCACGGTAGGTGTTTTCCGCCTCCTCGTAGCGGCCGGTTTGGAGTGCTTCGTGCGCCCCCTGAATACCCCTGCCCTGGCTGGGCACAGCAAGTTCCGGGAACTCTCCGGCAGCTGCCGAGACAACGGTTAGACACAGACTTCCGCATAGTACAATGGCCCGAGCAATGGACAGCCGGGCGGCTCTCGGGGTCGAGCGGGGGTTCAGTCGCACGGCGGCGGGTCCGGAGGGGTCGGCGTTCGTTCGCGGATCGCCCGATTCAGGACGGCGAGATCCAAGAGGAGTTCCTCCAACGCCGCGTCGTACTCCGTCTCCGTGAAGGACTCTCGACGCGCTCTGAGGGATGCAATCTGGTCCTCTATCGTCTCTTTCTCCTCCAGAAGACGACGGAGTTCGGGGTCGTCCGCCGCCGCGGCCGCCCCTGTCGCAGGAGTCAAGAAGAACCGGCTCGCGAGGGACCCGTCTGCGCCGGTCGCCGAAGGCTCCAGGGAACCCTCTCCGTCGCCTGTGTCGTCCAACAAGGGGTGTTCTGTGAGCAGCTGGTTGTCGCGCTCGTAGTGTCTGGCCACCTCTCCCTTGGCGTATTGAAAGGCCTCCAGGAGAGAGACGCGCTCGTCCTTGTCCACGTCTCCCTGGCCATCCGCAAAGGCCTCCACGAAGAACCTTCCGAAGTGACTGTGTTCTCGCTCGCGGGGTGACCGAGTGGCCGTCGCGACGATCCATCCCGGGCTGGAGAGAGCGCCCACGAACCCGCCGCTTGCACTGGCAGCGTTTACAACGCCCACCCGGTGAGCTCGCAGGGGCTCCAACCAAGTGGACAGCGTGGCCCCATCTAGGTCGGGACCCGGCAAGTTCAGTCTTGACTCCTCACCCCGCCCACTTCCATGACCCAACAGGAGGATAAACACGGCATCTCCCAGCTCCGCCACACCGGCCAAGGCCTCCAAGCGTTGCTCGATCTCCTCAAGGGTGGACCTCCCCGTAACCCTCTGGGACACGGCTACATCTTCCGCAAGCCACTCAACCGTACCTGGATCGTCGCCCGGACGTTCGTCCAGCACCCGGATGAGCGTCTCGGCCCCCTCCTTGAGACCCTCGGCGTACTCATCTGTGCCGCTGAGACCGGTAACGATGATCACATGCGTGCGTTCCTGTTCAGACGGGGTGGCGGTCAACGGGGTCGACATACCCCATCCACTCGCAACACCCAAGGCGATGAGAGGCGCCCTCCACCCGCAGCAGGAACCCGACCGGGAGAACTTCATGGGAGACCTCTCCATCGCCGGTATGCCCACTCCCCTCCCAGCAGGGTGGCTAGTGCGAGGAATATCACGGGCAAGTCCCACAGGGGCCTCGCTTCGCGCACGGTATCTCCGCTCTCGGTGTACTGGATCTCCTCGGGGAGTCGGTGCGCCTCGTCCGCGGTGTAGAAGCGTCCCCCGGTCTCCTCTGCGATCCTCTCCAAGAGTGCAGTACGCCTACCGACCCGGAACAGTTCAACTTGAGGATCCCCCACTCGCAAGAAAGCAGCCCCTTCGATCTCCTCAAGTTCACCATCGGCCCGTGACAGCGATGCGCGCACTTCCACGGTGTGCAGGCCGTCTTCCCGAGGGACGAAGCGTCCTTCGTACTCTCCGTCCTCTTCAACTGTCCACGACATCCGTACTTGGGACGGTACTCCCGAAGGGCCGGTAACCTCGGCGATAACATCCGCACCATTTACGCGCAGGTAGCGTTCGTCCTCCACCTCGGCCTTGATCTGGACCGGCTCCCCGTTTGGCAGCACATCACTCGGCACCTCAACCAGGAGGCGTTCCGGGGCTTCGTGCACCAACCAACGCAAGAGCTGGCGCCAAAACGTCTCGTGGGTCTGGTCCTCGAGCGGCACGTCGGCGTGCATCTGCCACAACCACGAATCCTGGGCAGTGAAGGCGATCGACTTCCCTCGTCCATACCGTTGATAGGCTAGTAGTACCCGGGAATCTCCAATGACCGGTACGCCGAGGGCGAGGGGAACCGCACCGGTTTTGAGTTCATGGATTCGATTGACGGAAGTCAGGGGAGGGAGCTCCGACCATCTCTCGGAGGAAGCCGTTGAGGTCTCGGCAACCCGGAGGGCAGCTTCCCGGAGACCAGCGGGCGTGAGCTCGGCGCGTACCTCCAGGACTTCTGGTTCGCCCTGGGGGCCGATAACGACGGGCAATGCATCGGCAAGCGGGGTCCCCCTGTACCCGCCTTCCCCGAACGCTCGCCGGCCACCGAGAACCAGCAAGCCGCCACCCCGTTCCGACACGAAGTCTGCCATCATCTGGAGTTGGTCGTGGGTGAAGAAGCTGGCCTCCACGCTCCCCAACACGAGGCCATCATATCGGTAGAGCTCTTCTCGGGTCTCCGGGAAACCACCTGCAAGCTCTTCGGGCCCTTCGACATCAAGACGAAGGAACTTCTCATCGGCTGTTCTAAGCAGCGTTGCCACCCGTAGTGACTGGTCCTCCGCTACGGCCCGGCGCACGAACTTGTTCTCGGGACGTGGCGAGCCCTCGAAATAGAGGATGTCGCGGCGGGTGTCTCCCACCTCGATCAGCAGTTCGCGGGAGTTGTTTTCGGCCAGTGCCTCTTCCGGTTCGGGAGCAACCGTGAATTCGACCCGGCGTGGACCGGACCCTTCCAGTGTGAACTGAACCTGCAGTGCCTCTTCGCCCCCGGCGCCTAGCCTGACCTCCTCGACCGCCTCCGTACTGCCCTCGTTCCGGACCTCGAGGCGAACCGTGCGATCACTCAGCCCCGTATGCGACAGGGTGACATCCGCCACCAGCGTCGTGCCTTCCAGAGCCCGCCTTGGAGCATCGACGCGCACCAACTCCAGATCGGGGGTGATGCGCTCGTTACCCAAACCAACGGTGTAGACCGGTACGCCGCTGGCGCGTACTTCCAACAGAGCTTCAGAAAGTCCCGACGCTTCCCCCACTCCCGTTTCAGCTCCGTCCGAGGCGATGATTATCCCGGACAGAGGGAGGCTCTCCATCTCCTGGTGGACCGCTGACAGCGCCCCTCCCAGGTCGGTCTCGGTGCCGGAAAACGACATTCCGGTGCCCGCGTTTAGCCTCTGAACCCCTCCGGCGAAGCCGTAGGTGCGGACCCGGAACCGTTCCGAGAGTGCGCTCCGCAGCGCCCCTTGATCATCGGATGCCACAGCGGGTTCCTCGCCGGGGCTCAGGGTCTCGGCGATTGGCTGGGCTGAGGCTGTTTGGGTGGCGACCGTCCCTTCGTCCGCCCCCCCGAAGAGGTCGAGAAGCTGATCCCGTCGCCGGCCACCAACTTCATCTTCGATCCGCATACTCTGGGAGTCATCCAGCAGAACTGCGACGTAGTTCTTCCGCGGTATCACGGTGGAGACGATCAGGTTGGGACGAAGAAGGAGGAAGGCTATGACCGCCAGCATCACAGCCCGCAGGGCCGCAAGCACGGCCCGATCGATATTGCTTAGGTCGGCACCCTTCCGGCGGTAACTGAGTCCGAACCACACTACGCCCGCGGCCGCTCCCAGAATAACAAGAAGGCCCCAGTATGGGATCGCCAGGGAAAACTCCCCTCGCTCGTAGACGACGGCAGGGTATTTGAACAGGAACTCGAACACGCGGCTGGAGCTACCTCCGATCGTTCATGGTCGGAACCCGCTGCCGGGGAGGCGGCGGTCATGGTTATCGCGAGTATACACTACCGAGCAGCATCTTCCCGGTCGAGAACGTACCTGCGCAACACCTGCGGTGGGACTGGCGTTACTCCAGCCTAATGTACCTCGAAACAAAAAGGACCTCGCACTGAGGCCAACTGGTCGAGCCAATCGACTATCAGCGGGATCCTTGGTGCGCACAGGCCCGCATTGCCGCGAAACCAGAACTGTCCCAAGCTCTGCAATTGACTGAATTCCGGTGGAATCTTCCCGGTCAGCTCGTTGTAACCCAGAGAGAGATAGGAGAGGCTGGACAACTGACCGAGTTCCGGCGGAATACCCCCTGTGAGGTGATTATAACTGAGATAAAGATGGACCAGGTTGGCGAGGTGCCCGAGTTCCGGCGGAATACGCCCAGTGAGTTGATTGTTATCGAGGTGGAGGGCGCGCAGGTCGGTGAGATTCCCGAGTTCCGGCGGAATCTCCCCGGTGAGTTGATTATCACTGAGGGAGAGCAAGGCCAGGTTGACCAAGTTGCCGAGTTCGGAAGGGATTTCACCTGTGAGTTCGTTTATATCCAGGGACAGACTCGAAAGCTCGGACAGCTGGCCGAGTTCCGGCGGAATCTCGCCCTTGAGTCCGTGTCTATCGGGCGGATCTGGATCCCCACTGAGATCTAGCGAGACCACCCGCCCCGACGTATCCACGCCGACTCCGTACCACTCGTCTAGGGGACGATCAGACAACCAGTTCTCGTTGTCCTTCCAGTTCGGCCCGTCAGTCGCCTCGTAAAGTGCTACCAACGCAGCTCGGTCGGGGTTGACTACGGTAATCTCAGCACGGCCGCTCACCTCACCGGTACTCGCCGTGATTGCCATAGCCGATTGAACCTCGGGGATGGACTGGACTCCGCGAGGTGATTGGATGCCCAGACCTGCCGCGGGCCCTCCAATCAATAACGACGTGAACGGTGGTGACGAACACTTTCATACTCCCCTTACTCTACCGACATGCCGACGAAAAACCCAGCACTTTTTGGGGTAGAGGTAGAGAAGCGGACAATACTCAGGTGTCTGGAAAACGCCAGTTCAAGGAGGATGCCTCCTCAAATCACGTCCCTACCCCTTTCTTACCCCTCTTCAGCCATGAGCGCTCGGTGTATCGACAAGCCAACGAGAAGAGAAGAAAAACCGAAGCCTGCTACCAACGCCGCGAGTGCCCAATTGCTCGTATACGTGGCAGTTCCAAGCGAAAAACTCACAACCAAGCCACACACACTGATAACCCACAGCCGCTTCGCCAAAACCACGTTCTTTATCATCGCTCAACCGTCTTTCTGGGCTCACGGAGCGCCGCGTCAAGCCCGTGTGGGGAGAAGGTTCAAGAAGTCCTCTCCTACACACTAAGCAGCCCCCCCCGAATTCAAGACACTCGTACTGTTCCCCGGCCACCCTCGTATTCTCTTCGTTGACTGTCAGGCTGAGAAGCTGAACCGGCACTATCGGCAACGGTAGTTAGGTTAACTGAGCCATCCTTGACCGAACGACCATCCACCGCACCCCAACGCAACCCAAGCACTTCTGAGTGCCTACGAAGACTTGATTGATGACAACGAACTCCCAGAAGGAGGAACGAAGGATGACAGACGATACCGCAGTGCCTCCCGCCGCTGCCCAGAGCGAATACACGATGGGTTACAGCGAGGGGTTTCTGAAGGTGCTGAAACGCAGGAACGCCCAGGATTGCGCCGCTCACCTTCTGGAACGACTGCGCCCGGGAATGCGCGTGCTGGATTTCGGCTGCGGACCGGGGACGATTTCAGTCGGGTTGGCCGAGGCGGTGGCCCCAAACGGAAGACTCGATGGGATCGACATGGAGCAAACGCAGGTCGAGATGGCCTCTCGCGAAGCCGGGCGCTCTGGTGTCCCCGCCGAGTTCCGCGTCGGCGACGTCATGGATCTGCCGTTTGAGGACAACACATTCGACGCAGCGCACTGCCATGCTGTCTTGATGCACGTGCCGGACACGGCCGGTGCATTAGCCGAGATCAAGAGAGTCCTCAAGCCAGACGGCATCCTGGCAGCCCGCGAAGGCGTCATCTCATCCTCATTCTTCGAACCCCATTTCGGGAGTTTACAGAAAGCTTGGTCGGTGTTTGGCAACATCATGGCGGCAAACGGAGGTTACCCTGACTGCGGAAAGGAACTCCCTGTGGCGATTGCGACGGCAGGGTTCGAAATCCAGGAAGTCATTTGCGCCTTCGAGATGTTCATCGGACCCGAGGACAAGTTGTTCTGGGCCGGGTTCGTCCGGTCCTGGTTTTTCGGGGACAGCGTCGTATCGGCTGCGGGCGCGCACGGACTGGCCTCGCAGGACGATTTCGATCGCTGGGAGCAAGATCTGGAACAATGGCTGCAGGAACCCTCCGGGTGGTCGGGACTCGCCTGGGGACACACCGTGGCAACCAACGGGGGGAGTTGACCGCCGGGGTCAGGCTTCTGGTATTGCACCAAACAGCGGGGGCGGGTGACCTTGCCCGTCCGGGATCCCTATCCGAATCCTTATCGCGAATTTCCTGGACCTAAACCCGCCCATACCCAACTCACCGAGAATTGCAATGAAATCTGGAATCTCCCCTCTCCCCGGCACGCTACTCCTCCTCGCCACTGCCCTTCCGTTGAGTATACCTGGCACTCTCGCGGCACAGGAGGAAGCGGACCAGGAAAGTTCGCCCGAGCTTAATTCAGGCCTCATCTCCACCTTGCGTTGGCGCAGCATCGGCCCGGCCGTTGCGTCGGGGCGCATAGCCGACATCGCTGTGGACCCCACAGACCGGAGTGTCTGGTATGTGGCGGCCTCCTCCGGGAACCTCTGGAAGACGAGCAACGCGGGCACCACCTGGACCCCCATCTTCGACAACTACGGGTCCTATTCGATCGGAGCGATCGCCCTCGACCCCAGCAACCATCTCACCCTCTGGGTTGGGACCGGCGAGAATAACGGACAACGATCGGTCGGATACGGAGACGGCGTCTACAAGTCGATAGACGGCGGTCGGTCTTTCCGTAACATGGGGCTCGAAACTTCGGAACACATCGGGAAGATTGTCGTCCATCCAGATGATTCTGGCGTGGTTTTCGTTGCAGCACAGGGGCCGCTGTGGAACGCCGGTGGAGAGCGGGGGCTCTACCGAACTCAAGACGGCGGCGAGACTTGGGACCTGGTGCTTGAGATTGATGAACACACGGGCGTCAACGAGGTCTTCATGGATCCTCGGAACCCCGATGTCATGTACGCTACATCGTGGCAGAGACGACGCCATCAGTGGACGATGATCGACGGTGGCCCCGGATCAGGGATTCACAAATCCACGGACGGGGGTGAGACTTGGCGCGAGATCAACCGGGGGCTTCCCGGAGGCGACAAGGGGCGTATCGGTTTCGCCATCTCACCCCAGAATCCGGACGTCCTGTATGCCATAGTGGAGGCGAGTGGTGACGCGGGGGGGACCTTCCGGTCGACAAACATGGGGGAGAACTGGTCCCGAACATCCAGGTACCAGTCCGGGGCGGCCATGTACTACCACGAGCTGTACGCTGACCCCCATCGCTTCGACCGAGTTTATTCCCTCGACACCTTCGTGCAGATGTCGGACGACGGTGGGGAGACGTGGGGCCGCCTCCCGACCCAAGGGGTGCACGTGGATCACCACGCCATCGCCTTCGACCCGGACGACCCCGAGCACATCATCCTCGGTAATGACGGCGGATTGTATGAGACGTGGGATTTCGGGGAGAGTTGGCACCACTTCAGCAACCTTCCCCTCACCCAGTTCTACAAGATTGCGACTTCCAACGACGAGCCCTTCTTCTACGTATACGGCGGGACGCAAGACAACAACACGCTGGGCGGGCCCTCCCAGACCATCGACCCCAGAGGAATTCGAAACTCTGATTGGTACGTTACCCTCGGAGGGGACGGATTCGATCCGGTAGTGGACCCGGAGAACCCGGACATCATCTACTCGCAGCTACAGAACGGCGTACTCTCACGGTTTGACCGCGTTTCCAAGGAGCGCCTCGACATCCAACCGCAGGAGGATGCTGATGGCCCGCCATTACGGTGGTATTGGGACGCGGGGCTCCACATGTCCCCCCACAACAACCATCGCCTCTACTACGGTGCTCAGATTCTGTTCCAGTCTGACGATCAAGCGTCCACGTGGCGGGCGATTTCGGGTGATCTATCTCGAAACCTCGACCGAAACCAATTGGAAGTGATGGGACGAGTGTGGAGCGTGGATGCGGTCGGGAAGAACCGATCAACGTCCGTTTACGGACACATCGTGACGATCTCCGAATCTCCCTTGGTAGAGGGGCTCATCTACGTCGGGACCGACGACGGCCTGGTTCAGGTGACTGAGGATGGTGGGGAAAACTGGCGCGCCGTGGAGAGCTTTCCCGGTGTTCCGGATACCAGTTTCGTTCATGACGTGGAGGCCTCACTTCACGACCCCAACACAGTCTTTGCGGTCATCAACAACTTCAAGCGAGGTGACTTCCGGCCGTACGTCCTGGAATCGAATGATCGCGGGATGACGTGGCGCTCGATTGCCTCCGACTTGCCGGCGAATGGCCCGGCGTTCTCGATCGTGCAGGACCATGAGGTTCCATCTCTCCTCTTCCTCGGGACCGAGTTCTCGGCCTTCACCTCGGTGGACGGCGGGGGTTCGTGGATGGAATTAGGGAGTGGTCTACCCACGATCCCGGTGCGTGAGTTGGAGATCCAGCGTCGCGACAACGCTCTCGCGGCGGCGACATTTGGGCGCAGCTTCTACGTGATCGACGACTACACGCCCCTCCGGGAGTTGGCTACGGGGGGCGACGAGATTCTGGCGGCCGATGCTCACGTTTTCCCCATTCAGGATGGCGAAATGTACCTGCGGTGGAATCCAGGCGGAGCTAACGGTTCTGATTTCTACACCGCCAATAATCCTGCATTCGGCGTCACCTTCACGTACTACATGCGGGATCGGCTGCGGACTCGCCGGGCAACGAGACAGGCCGAGGAACGCAGCGCGCAGCGCAGGGGTGAGGACACGCCTTATCCGTCGTGGGATGAGCTGGCGGAGGAGGATCGGGAGGAGGCTCCGCAGGTTTTCCTGGTGATCCGGGACGAGACGGGAGAGGTCGTGAATACCGTGCGCGGTTCGACCGGCTCGGGAATCCATAGGGCTACCTGGAACTACCGGTATCCGGGATACAATCCCATCGGTGGAGGCGGCGGGGGTGGATTCGGTGGATTTGGAGGTACGGGGCCCTTGGCTCTTCCCGGAGAGTATTCCGTCACCGTGGTGCAGCGTGTGGACGGGGAGTCGACCGAAATGACCGATCCGGTGGCCTTCAGCATCGCTCCGATCGGCGGATCTGCCATTCCGGGGCAGGACAGGGCCGAGGTGCTCGCCTTCCAGCGTGAGACGGGGGCTCTGCTCCGCGCAGTGACTGGCTCACAGCGTACCGCGGCTGCTGCCACTACACGTATTGAAGCCGTGAAGCGGGCACTCGATGCTTGGCCCACCGCGGACGGGGAGTTGCGGGGGGAGGCGCGGGAGCTTGAGCTACGCCTTGCGGATCTGCGCGAGGAGTTGGAGGGATCGCGCACGCGGACATCCCGAAGCGAACCGGACATGCCCGGCATCGTTGGGAGAGTGAACCAAGTCGTGCGGGGACACTGGAACGGTACATGGGGCCCGACCCAGACCCACAGGGAACAGTACCGCATCGCATATGAGGCCTTCTCGGAGCTTTATCCGGACCTTCGGGAAGCCATCGAGATCGACCTACCAGCTCTGGAGGCGCGTCTCGAAGCCGAGGGCGTGCCTTGGACCACTGGTCGAGCACTCCCCGCCTGGCCACCGGGAGGCTAACCCGGAACCTAGGCACAGATGACAAGAATACTGTTATCGGCAGCGAGTTACATCGTAATTGTTTTCCCGTTAGCTCTCGGTTGGCACGTCGGGCTGTTCAAAAAACAGTACGAGAACTTTGGCTATTTTGAAGGCGAACCGAACGTCCTGTTAGGGCTCGCCACGATTGTTATCCAAGGTGCTGTGTTGGCATGGATATACCCGATGTTTCAATCTGGCAGCCACGGATTCACACAAGCATTTCAGTTCGCGGCGCTCATGGGACTTTTCTTCTGGACGGTGCACGTTTTGGCTCTGGTCGCGAAGCAAAACGTGCCGAATGCGCGTGGTTTTGTCTTGATGGAAACCGGATACCTAATTGTGCAATTCGGGCTCTTCGCGCTTGCACTTGGGTTCATCTACCGGGGAGTCGAATGATCCCGGCTATCCGGCTATATGTCTGCGACCCGCTGCGCCGTCATGCATTCGAGCAGGGCAACAGCGTGCTCCTTAGTTACCGTGGGGTAGTCGTCCAGAAAGTCGCCGATCCCGTCGCCAGCGTCAAGGTGCTCCATAAGGCGTTTTTTCGCGGAGTTACTCTCCGACCGAGGGCGCGGCCGCGCGGAGGTACCGGCGGCAGAGGGTGACGGTGCGGGCGTCGCCGAGGGAGTCCGCCTCGGCCATCAGTGCTTCCATGTGCGGCACCAGAATCGGGTCACCCCACTCGTAACCAGTCGCCTTCTCGGCGGAGGAGGTATAACCCGCGTTGGCACCGTCGAGCATAGCGTGCGCTGCGGCGCGGGAATAGTGAGGTGAGCCGCGGGGCGGGAGCGTAAACTTCGGCTCCGGCTCGTAATAGGCATCCTCATTCACGAAAGCTCTGGACATCGGCCTAATGTTCTCGGAGATGGCACAACCTGCAATAATCGGGTGCCAAGACCCGCGCGTGACGATACCTTGGGCCGCGCTACTCCCTCCTCGCCCTCCCACCCGATTGGACCTGCTTGGCTCAGCCCACCCGGCATAACGTAACCTTCCTAAGCATCCTCAAATTCTGGTATCCGCTCGCGGCTACCTGGGCGATGATGGCGCTGGAAGGCCCGTTCGTGCACGCAGTGATTGGTCGGCTGCCGGACCCAACGGTCGGGTTCGCGGCGTTCGGCGTGTCGATGGCCATCGCCGTCCTGATCGAAGCTCCCGTGATCATGCTGCTCAGCGCTTCTACGGCGCTGGTGGAGGACGCCATCTCGTACCGGCGGCTCCAGACCTTCGTCCACGGCCTCACAATACTGGTGACGGGGGTGTTCTTGGTGGTGCTAATCCCCGGCGTTCATCAGTGGTTGACGCTCTCAATGCTAGGTTTGCCTCCGGAGGTCGCAGCGCGCACCTACCTGGCCCTGTGGTGCTTTCTGCCATGGCCAGCCGCCATCGGGTACCGGCGATTCTGGCAGGGAGTGCTTATCGGGGCAGGACGTACGGGACGGGTTGGTCTCGGCACGGTGTTTCGTCTACTAAGCATGTCTGTGGCAGCCGTTGCCTTGGCCGTGTTTACAGACATGCCGGGACCGGCAGTCGGGGGAGCCGCGCTCTCCATCGGGGCACTTGCCGAGGCGATAGTGGTCCGGTGGATGGTACGGGAACAGATCGCCAGACTCTTGGGCTCGCAGACCGAGGGCTCCTCCTCGGCGGATACCCCGGAACACCTATCCTTCGCCGCCATCGGGCGCTTTTACGTGCCTCTGGCGATGACCTCCTTCGTAGCGATCTTCACCCAACCACTGCTCACGTTCTTGATTGGGCGCTCTGCGCAACCAGTGGAATCCCTGGCCGTGTTTTCCGTGGTGTACTCCACGCTCTTCGTGTTCGGTGCAGTGGCCCTCAGCTTCCAAGATGCGGTGATAGCGCTCCTCCGACGGAACCTTGGAGCCCTCGTGCCGGTCCGTCGGTTCGGGATCCTCCTCGCCTTAACGCTCTCAACAACCTTGGGCACGATAGCTTTCACGCCCTTGTCGGAGCTGGTCTTCGTGCGAGTGCTCGGACTCACCCCGGAGCTCATCGAGCTGGCTGTCACCACTGCGCGGTTTGCGGCCCCCCTCCCGATGGTGGCGGTAAGCTTGTCCTTCTTCAGAGGGATCCTCGTACTCAAGCGGGTAACCAACCCTATCGTGGCTGGCACCGTAGTGGATCTCTTGATCGTGGCCCTGGTCTTTGTCGGGGTTGGCGATCAACTGGGTTGGCCCGGCGCGATCTCTGCCTTTGTGGCGACCTTCTGCGGTAGGGCAGCCGCGTCCCTCTACCTCGGAACGCGCGCGTTACGCCTTGTGCGCCCTGGCGGGCTTCACGCCAACAATCAGGCGTAGTAGGGGTTCGTTCCGGCGGAGTGGTCGGTCACGTCCTGGACATCGACGATCTCCGGAGCCGCCTGTTTGATCATCTCCTTGATTCCCTGGGTCAGGGTAACCGAGGCCATGCCGCACCCCTGGCATCCTCCACCCATACTCACATAAACGACGTTCTCACGAATGTCCACCAGACGCACCGTCCCACCGTGGGAGGCCACGCCTGGATTCACTCGCTCGTCAATGACACGCTGCACCCGCTCCACTACCGGCCCTTCCAAGGGCACACTCCCAAGAGGCTGAATGTTCGGGTTTCTGAACTGGAACCCGGAGCCCATCATCGACTCGACCCAATCGATCTGAGTTCCAGCAAGCAGCTCGGCACTGCGCGCGTCCACCACAATCTCGAATCCGGAGCCGTCGAACGACTGGTCCCCGTCCTCCCTCTCGTGTGGCTCGATCAACGCCATCTCATACTCGGGCGCGATGGGGCTCGCACTCTGGACGTTGACGCGAACCGCCAACTCCTCAGCCGGATCTTCGGCGATGAAGCTCAGGATGCGTTCGCGAGCCGAATCGGTAAAAATCAATAGATTAGTGTCACCGTTTGTGGTCATGTCCTACTAACGCCTCCGTAAGTCGTGAGTTCGCCCGCCGTGTACAGTGCGATCGTCCGATACCCTTCCCGTTCAAGCGTCGCTCGGCCGCCTTCTTCACGGTCAACCAGACCGAGGACCGCTAGAATATCGCCTCCCTGGCCTTGCACCGCCTCGCACGCCTTGAGAGCGGAACCACCAGTCGTAATGACGTCCTCCACCACCACCACCGGCATTCCCGCTTCGAAGCAGCCTTCGATTTGTCGTCCCTTCCCGTGGCCTTTCGCCTCTTTGCGGACGGAAAACGCGTTCAGCCCGCCACCTTGGCGCCAGCTCTCGGAAGCAATCGCATACGAAATGGGGTCCGCCCCCATAGTCAGGCCTCCGACCGCATCCGGCTCCAACTTCGCCTCTTGGATGGCGCCGAGACCGATTTTCCCGATCAGGATCTGACCGCGACCATGCATGGTGGTGGTACGACAATCCACGTAATAGCTGCTCCGCGCACCGGAGGCGAGAATGAAGTCTCCCAACCGAAACGATCGTTCGATCAGCAGGTCTCGTAGCTCGGTCCGGGACTCGCCGAAACCAGATGGTGGCACCTCAGCTGGCCTCCCGAATCTCCTCGGTGGACGAAGCACAGCACGAGCATAGGCCGTACAGCTTGAACTCCCTCTTCAAGACCTGGAAACCAGACGCTAGTTCGATCTCGGTCTGCAGCCGCTGAATCTCCTCGTGGCGGAGTTGAGTCACGGTCCCGCACGCAGTGCAGATACAGTGATCGCGACGCGCCGGCCCCGCGCGCGTGGTGAACCTCTTGAACCCTTGCGAAAAATCGTGTTCGGTCGCAAAACCGGTATCGACCAGGAGCCCCAGTGTCCGGTAAACCGTGGCCTTCGATACATGCTGTCCTCGGGTCTCCAGCGAAGCCACGATGTCTTCCGCGCACACAGGCCCCACAGCCTCGAACAGGGCACGGGCCACCAGCTCCCTCTGGTTGGTGATAGGCACATGTCGCTGTTGGAGAGCGATTCGGAAGAGGCCCATCATGACGGCCGCGCACCCTAGTGGCGGTTTTGGCGTAACAACGTCGGTCATCGGTGAGTTCGAAGGTGGGGTCGGAATCCAAGGGGGCCAGAGGCCCGGCAACAACTTATTTTTCCAGGTGTTGAGATAATACGTTGTAGCGGTTTCGGGCAAGATTCTAAGGAGGAGAGCTGATGAATGAACCTCGCGGTGGCTGGAGGTGGACAAGGGCGAGCTGGACGAGGCAGAGCTGGGTCTCCGCTTGGGCAACGGCATATGTATTCGGCGGAGTGGCGTGGACCGGGTGCGCGGGCGGCGAAACCCGAGGCGCGGACGCTACGCAGACAGCAGGCGATGCGAACGCTCAAGCCGTCGAGCTTGGCACCGAGATTGAACGCGTGCCCATCACGGTAGGAGGGGTCGAAATCCTCGTCGAAATCGCCGACGAACCTTCCGAACGACAAGAAGGGTTGATGTACCGCGAGTCCCTGGAGGACGGACACGGGATGCTCTTCATCTATCCGGCGGAACAGAGTCTGGGTTTTTGGATGAAGAACACCATTATTCCGCTGGATATTGCGTATGCCGACCGAGAGGGCCGGATCGTCGACATTCAGCAGATGGAACCGCAGGTACTCGAGACTTACAACTCGGCCGCGCCCGCCATGTATGCCCTGGAGATGAACCAAGGGTGGTTTGAAGCGAATTCGATAAAGGTTGGAGACCGCATTGAGTTCTAGACCGGACGGGACGGCCCCTCGGGACCCACACCCTCGGACAACCCAAGAGGGGGATGACTTGACACAGGACCATCGGATCGAGAGAGACTCGATGGGGGAGATGAGGATCCCCGTTGATCGTCTGTACGGTGCTCAAACTGAGCGAGCGCGACGAAATTTTCCGATCTCCGGCCTCCGTTTCGGGCGCCGTTTCATCGAGGCGCTCGGGGCGATCAAGCTCGCTGCTTCCAGGGTGAACCGAGAGCTGGGCTTGTTGAACGACGACCTTGGGGCGGCGATCGAGCAAGCGGCGGCGGAAGCCAAGGCCGGAGCCCTGGACGAGCACTTTGTGCTCGACATCTTCCAAACCGGATCCGGCACCTCGACCAACATGAACGCGAACGAGGTGATCGGGAATCGCGCCATCCAGATTCTAGGAGGCGAGGTCGGATCCAAGACACCCGTGCACCCCAACGATCATGTCAACATGGGGCAGTCTTCCAACGACGTGATCCCGACGGCGATGCACGTGTCTGCTATGATGGCCATCGATAAGGAGCTTCTCCCCTCCCTCGAGGTTCTGCGAGCGGCGCTCGACGAGAAGGCGGCGGAGTTCGATGGCATTGCCAAGGCGGGTCGCACTCACCTGCAGGACGCCACGCCAGTGCGTCTCGGGCAGGAGTTTGCGGGTTACGCCAGTCAGGTGCGAAAAGGCATTCGGCGAGTCAAGGGAACCCGCGCGGCGCTATCCGAACTCGCAATCGGAGGGACGGCGGTGGGCACCGGGATCAACGCCCCGGCGGATTTCGGTAGTCGCATGGCAGCCGAGCTTACAGAGATCCTGGGCATCAAGTTCGTCGAAGCGGAGGATCACTTCGAGGCGCAGGGAGCGCGTGACGCGATCGTGGAGTGCAGCGGCGCCCTGCGAACGGTCGCGGTCAGCCTAACCAAGATCGCCAATGACCTTCGCTGGCTCTCGTCGGGCCCCCGAACCGGACTGGGGGAGATCAACCTTCCGGCAGTTCAGCCCGGATCATCAATCATGCCCGGCAAGGTGAATCCCGTGATGGCGGAATCGCTGCTTCAGGTCTGCGCCCAAGTCGTCGGCAACGATGCAGCGATAGTCGTGGGTGGTCAGGCGGGCAACCTCGAGCTCAACGTGATGTTGCCGGTGATGATCCACAATCTCCTCGAGAGCATCCAGATCTTGGCCACGTCGGCAACCGCATTCAGCGAACGTTGTGTCGAAGGGATTACGGTGAATGAGGACCGCTGCACCAGAAACGCCGAGTCGACGGCCGCACTCGCCACCGCACTCGCTCCGGCGATCGGTTACGACAAGGCGGCGGAGCTTGCTAAACGCACCCTCAAGGAGGACCGCACGCTGCGGGCGCTCGTGTTGGAGGAGGAGCTTCTTTCGCCCGATGACTTGGACAGGGTCCTTGATTTCAGGGCGATGACCGAGCCAGGCATCCCATAAGGGTTCCCTGAAAGGGTTCTCTGACCTAACCGCCCTCGTCGTCCGTCTCGGCTGCCTCCGGCTCGGCGTCGTCCACAGGGATTATCTCCTCGGGGAACAGGCGGTCAAATGAGTAGGAGGTGAGCTGGTAGACTTCGCTCACAAGGGCGGCACCGGGCTCCGGAGACGCGGCACGCGCCACCAGCCACGTACCGTCCTCCTCCTCAAGGAAACGGAGGGACAGCATCGGCTCACCCTGGTGTACATCGAGGGTCACCGTGGATTCCGAGAAGTCTGCCTCGCGCGCCACATCGTCCTCCGGGAAACCCGTCGCGAACAGCGCACCGAGTGAGGATACCAGAGCGTTCACGGCCGACTCGTCCGGTACCTCGGAGGGTCCCCACGGGCCGCCATCAACCGCGGTAGCCAGCCGCCACTCCTCCCCGTCCTTCTCGAGGCGTACCCGCTGCTCGCCCCGGCGGAGAAGCACCTCCCCGATACTCCCCTCGGGGAGCGCAACTATGTCGCGAGGCCGCCACCCGTCACGATCTCGACTCAGGTAGCCGCCCGCAGGACTGACCAAGATAAAGGTCCGGTCGTCCCCGGGGCTGCGAACAAAGTATCCCCCCGACGCGTTATCGCGGTTTCCGAGGTGAAATTCCCGGCTCTCCCCATCCTCAGTCTGAACCGTAATCGTGCGGTCAGCCTCGGCGACGCCCAGGTCTTCGTGATTCGTCGGGTTACGGGAGGCAATCTGGTTCGAGACCAGCTCTCCGATCACGCCCAACAGATCATCGACCTCGCTCTGGTCGGCCTCCCAGTCGTCCACGGTCCACCTGTCCCCGGTCTCCGCTCTCCGAAGCACGATCGTTCTGGGGAGGTCTTTGACTTCGACACTGGAGACCTCGCCCTCCAGCAGGAAAGCGAACTGCCCGTCGCTCAGGGACCCGCCGGACCCTCGATCCAACACCAATCGCAGGCCGTACAAGGTAGCCACGACAACCAGCAGGATCCCAATGAGCCTTATCTGTTTGGTCTTCATACGAGGGCTCCTCCAGGCTGGAATTCGCGTTGCTCAGCCTTCCTGCGGCGCGCGAGCCTCAACACTCCCAGGAATACGAAAAGGATCGGCACTCCCGCGAGATTGAGGTATTTCACCAGATCTCGTACTAGGTCGCTGGGAAAGAGCAGCGGGGGCGGCGCGCGGTTCTTGGAACGGATCGAGATAAGCGATTCGTCCTCAGCCAACCAGTCCACGGCGTTCTCCAGGAAGATCATACTGGCCATGCCCGTATGCGACCCCTGCAGGGCCGCATCCTCCACGATCGCCTGCGTCCCGGCGAGAACGATGCGCCCGCCTTCCGGATCCGACCACGCGACCGCAAGAGTCTCCGTACCCACATCCTCTTGAGTGAACATCGACTGCCAATCCTGATTGGGATCCACCGACCCGGGGAGATTTGCACGGCCCGTGAATTCAGAGGTCATCAAGAGAGGCGTCACCCGTGTAGTGTCCTCCAAATCCACCTGGAGGGGGCTCGCATATCTGAACGGCACGTTCGACACGCCATCCACGATAACGTGCCCCGACGAGGGTTGAGCCAGCATCCAAAGCGGGTAGCCTACGATGATGGATCCGAAGCGCGACGGCACCTGGACTGCCTCGTTTAGAGCCAGATCGGCCAACATCGAGGGGATGACACCCAAATTCCGGGCTTCCAGGAGCGAGTCGGTTACGGGATCGAAGGAGGGGCCGGCGTACATGCTGCGCATGTCGGGTTGGAACCCGGCACGCAACAGCAACAGGCTGCCACCATCATCCACCCATTCACTTACGGCCCGTCCCGTGCCGGAGGACAAGGGTGTCCTCCCCCCGGCAATCATGAGCACGTCGACCTCGTCAGGTATCGTCAACACCATTTCCGGTACCGCGGTCATTTCGTCGGCCGCATCACCAGCTTCCGGAGCCTCGGGGGTCACAGTCTCGGGGCTCACTTCGACGACGTGGTACGTCTCGCCCAACCTGTTCCTCACAAGGGCCATCTCCGATTCGAGAACGAGCTGCCCGTCTCCCTGCAGAACTCCAACAGTGCGCCGGTCCTCACGGGTGAGGCCGCGAACCATCGTCGCCAGCCGGTATTCGAGGTCGTTGGTACGTTGGATGACGGGTATTACGTCGCTCTCCCCCGCGTATTGGACGGCGAGCCCAAAATATCCATCCCTCACCGACATCTCGTCCTCTCCGAGAACCTGGAACCGAACGGGACTCACGCCGAGACGACTTGCCTCCCCAGCTACGTCTTGGTCGTCGGCAGGATCCACTTCGACGAGGTTGATGTTGGAGCCTCCCGCAGCGTCGATATCAGCCAGAAGGTCGTCCACGTCTCGACCTACAGGGGTCAACTCCGGCGGGAGCTCGGAGGATCTGAACAGTCGGATCGTAACGATGTCATCGAGGCCCTCGAGCAGATCGGCAGTCGGCTCGGACAGTGTATAGACCCTGCCAGGAGTCAGATCGAGCCGGGCCCTGAGCACTCCGGCCGCAAGCGCTGTGAATATTGAAATGCCGACGAGCCCGAGCGCACCCAGGCGCAGACGCGCGTAGGCGTTCCGCCGGGGACTCAGACGTTCGCGCATGACCGAGAAGTAGGTCAGCGACAGGAAGGCAGCCATGACCGCCGCGAAGTACAGAACGTCCCGCAGGTCTATCACCCCGCGGGCCACATTCGTGACGTGTCCGAGGATGCCGAGGCGGGAGGCTATTCCGGCCAAAGGCGCCGGTAGTGCCAACACCACCGCGGGCAGACCCACCAGGTACAGGGCAAAGCTCGTCGTGACGCCCAGGATGAAGGCCGTAACCTGATTGCGGGTCAGGGACGAGGCCCACATCCCTACAGCCACCAGGGCGCCGATCAGGAAAATGGAACCCGCGTACTGGCTGAAGATGACCCCCCACTGGAGGTCCGCCCCGAGCGTCAATCCCAAGGGCACTCCCAGAGTTCCGGCCATGGCGATCATCATGAAGAGGATGACGCCCAAGAACTTGCCGATAACAAACTCGATGACTTCCACGGGCTGCGCGAGCACCAGCTCGAGGGTGCCGGCGTTCCGCTCCTCGGCGAACGACCGCATGCAGACGGCTGGGACAAAGAACAGGAGGAGCCACGGGAAGAGCGACAACATCGGACGCAGCGACGCCTCTCCGATCAGGTAGGCGTCCTGGAAGTAGAAGTAGAAGTTAATGCCGAGAAAGATGACCAGAAGGATGTACGCCGTGGCGTGGTCGAAGTATCCCGCCAACTCGCGGCGTGCGACTGTCCAGATGCGCCCCATCATGACGACACCTCACCCTCGGGAGAGCCATTTTCGGACGGACCTTGGGATCCCTCAGTCGTGATCGTGAGCCGCCGAAAGAGGTCTTCCAGGCTGGCCTGTTCCAGATGCAGCTCCCACAGAGGCCACGAGTTCCGGGCAGCGAGCGCCGATATGTCGGGGCGCGGGTCCTGTCCCGGCTCCGCCCCCACTATCAAGCGGGTGCGTCCCCCGCTCGACTCCTCCATGTTTGCCACCGCCACCGACGGCAGGCCCTCTACTCGGGCCAGTATCTCCTCGGGCGGTGCTTCCACCTCCACGGAGATCCGTGCTCCACCCTGGCCCGCCACCAGTTCATCGACCGGTCCGTCGGCCACGATCCGGCCCTTGTTGATGATCACAACCCTCGAGCACGTCTTCCTGACTTCCTGCATGACGTGGGTGCTCAGGAGGACGGTCCGGTCCGACCCGAGGTGAGAGATCAACCCTCGGATCTCGACACGTTGATTGGGGTCGAGCCCCTCGGTGGGCTCGTCGAGGATAAGGATCTCAGGTTCCGAGAGTATCGCCTGGGCGAGTCCGACGCGCTGCCGGTACCCTTTGGATAGCTGGTTGATCGGCCTGTAGTAAACCGGTTCGATCCCCGTCTGGGCGACCACGTCGTCCGTGCGACTCTGGATCTGCGCCGGCGTCATCCCTCGTAGGCGCCCCATGTAGGAGAGGTATTCCCCCGCGAGCATATCCCGGTAGAGGGGATTGGACTCCGGGAGGTAGCCGATGCGCCCGCGCAGCTCGCGCGGATGATCGGCGAGCGACTGGCCGTCGATCGTGATGGTGCCGGCATCGGGTTCCAGGTATTGGGTCAGGAGACGCATGGTTGTGGTCTTACCGGCCCCGTTGGGACCGAGGAACCCAACCACCTCGCCACGATCAATGGAGAACGTCGCAGAATCGACCGCGACCGTTTCTCCGAACATCTTGACGACATCGGTGAGATTTACGAGAGACATGGCATTCGGCAATTTGAGGGTCCAACCGGGATTACCCGAGCCCCGCCGGAAGCTACACGGACGCGCGGGTCGAAGAACTGTCGAAGAGATAGTGCGGAATCAGATAAAGATTGACATCCGACGACGGCAAAAAGATGCCAGCGACTTGCGATAACTTCAACCTGCGGGACAAGGGGTCTTCAATCGGCGGAAAGGGTTGTGTGGCAATAGAATGAACCAATGAATTTCCTATTGGATGCGTCCCGGCGAGCCCTGGGCCTCCTGCTCATCGCATTGGTCGTGATGCCGGTTTACGGCATCCTGGATCCGAGTGCCCCGCAAGGCTCGCTTGAAGCACTGATGAGACAAGCAGGGGCCGACAGCTGGGGTCGTGCCTGGGGTCTCGACCGGGGCCCGTGGGGAGTTCTGGTCGTTGCCGTAGGCGCCGGATTGGCATTTTTCTCCGAGGGCCGGCTAACTGCTTGGTTCGCGCAGGTCGGGGCCATCGTGAGCAGGCCGCCCTCCTGGGTCGCAGCCACCGTTGCTGGGCTGGTCGGTGCCGGGATCACTGCTTGGGTCGCCATCGACATCCTGGACGGAAGGGCCGCACTTAACGACGCGGGGGTCCAACTTCTTCAGGCTCGTTACCTGGCCGCCGGCCATTTTGCTGCACCCCCACTCTCGTCGCCGGAGTTCTGGTCGATCCAGTTCATGGTTCACACATCGGCGGGGTGGGTCTCCCAATACCCCCCCTTCCACGCCATGGTGCTGGCGGCCGGGTTCTTTGCGGGCACCCCCTGGATTGCAATGGCGGCGATCATGGGCGTCTTGGGTGTCTTCCTCTCCCTTTCGCTCGACAGGCTGCTTCCCGGACGTACGGCCCTGACGCGGGCAGCCACGCTGATCGCGGTCGCCAACCCCATGTCAGTCACTCTCGCAGCCTCGTACATGAACCATATGACCGTTGCCGCACTGGCCGCGGTCGCACTCTACTGCGCTCTGCGGGCGGAGGGTGGCAAATCGCCCTGGGCGCTCGGGGCCGGCCTCGCGATGGGGGCCATGGTGACCACGCGCCCGGTGTCGGGACTCTTGATAGGAGCTACCGTCACCGTCGGTTTGTGGGCCGGGCCACTTCTGTCTCAGCGCAAAGAGTGGCGTTCTCATCTGTTCGGATCCGCCGGCCGGAGACTCGGGTTTTGGGTGCTGGGCGGGTTGCCCTTCGCCCTCTGGCTGGGCTGGCACAACGCGCGATTCTTCGGCAGCCCCTTCACATTCGGATACACAGCCGCCTCCGGTCCCAGCCATGGCTTGGGTTTTCACGAGGACCCGTGGGGTCGCATGTACGGCTTTACAGAAGCCCTCGGCTATTCAGCTACGGAGCTTCTGACCCTCGGAGAGGCCGTACTGGGCACTTCCCTACCGGTCGCTGCGTTCGTCGGCGTGTTCCTGGTTGCGGCGCAGAGACTCGACAGAGGGGAGCGGTTGATCTTGGCGTGGGCCACGCTCCCGATCCTGGGGAGCGCCGTCTATTGGCACCACGATCTCGTATACGGTCCCAGAATGTTTGCAGAGGCGATTCCGGCGTGGTGCATGCTTCTCCTTCTATCGGTCTCTCGGCTGGTACAGGGGGATAGCGCAGTACGGAAAGGGAGCAGGCGCTGGATCGGTGAGGCGGTAGTCATCGTCGTCCTGGTGGCCCTGGGGTACGGCGCCGCCGTTGGAGCCCCCGAGCGAGTCAGCAGGCTGGGCACCCGCATCGCGCCGAGGCCGCAGGTGCCGGACGAAGCACCGTCCCTCGTGTTTGTTCACGAACCTTGGGGAGACAGAGTGGGGGCGCGGCTTGCAGCCCGAGGGATGCGGCTCGATAGCGTGCGGGTCCTGCTTACAAGCTACCACCCATGTCAGCTGGAAGCGGCTCTGGCAGGGACAGAGGTGGAAGAGGTGAACGAACTCTGCGGATTCGAGGCTGCGTCGGACTCACTCGGATGGCTGGGTCTCACGGATTATCTGTGGCAAGACGACCTGCCCGGCCTTGATGGAGGGGCCGGAGTCCTATGGGCCCGCGACCTGGGGCCTGAACCGAATGCTCGTCTGATAGAGGCCTACCCAGGCCGAGTCCCTCGCATCGTCGTTCCCGACAGGCAGGGAGGGGGTGTCACCGTCCCCTATGACGTTGGGATGGATTTGCTGTGGGGTGGCGCAAGGTAACCCAACTTCAATACAGTTCAAGAGATGGCGGGTTCAATGGCGCCCTTCGGGCGCTGAGACCCGCGAACCATTTACCCAGTACCAATCTTCAAACGGGAGCCTGAGCCATGAAAAAAGAATGTCTGGTGACGACGATCACCGCCGGCCTGGTTATGTACTTCGGCGGCTTCATCATCTATGGCCTGCTACTGATGGACGTGCTCGCCACCGAACACATGAAGGACCCGCCGGTGATGTGGGCAATTCCACTATCCAGCCTGCTGTCTGGAGCTGTTGTCGCCACGGTCTTGAGTTGGCGTAGCGTGAACGAGGTTGTCGAGGGAGTCAAGACCGGGGCCATTATGGGCGCTCTCCTGTCCCTCTCCTACGGAGTGATGTTCTACGCGTCTCTGGATCTCGGGACAACGGCGGCCCAAATCGGGATCGACTGTGTCGCCTCCACCGTGCTGTGGGGAGCCACCGGAGGCGCGGTGGGGTGGGTTCGTGGAAAGATCACTTAGTCGTCGCTGAAGGCGGCGTCGAAGGCGGTTTGTGACGGGGGGAAGGTGAGTTGCCGGAGGCGCTCACAAGCTTCTTGAGCGCCGTGCTCGCGGTCCATCCCGCTGTCCTCCCACTCGATTGAGAGCGGTCCCCGGTAGCCGATTCGGTTGAGGGCTCGGAGGATTTCCTCGAAATCCACCCGGCCCCGGCCGATGGACCGAAAATCCCACCCGCGTTGTGCGTCACCGAAGGAGAGGTGGCCACCGAACACACCGGAGCGTCCCGGTCGGTGCGCCCACCACACATCCTTCATGTGTACGTGGTGGATGCGGGAGGCGTGTTCTTGGATGAATCCGACGTAGTCCACCCCTTGGTAAGCCAGGTGGCTGGGGTCGTAGTTGAATCCAAATGCGGCGTGTCCGTCGAGCGCGGTCACCGCGCGGTCAGCGCTCGCCGTGTCGAACGCGATCTCCGTCGGATGGACCTCCAGAGCAAACAGCACTCCGCACGCTGCAAAATCGTCCAGAATGGGTAGCCATCGCCGCGCGAAGTCGTCGAATCCAGCTTCCACGAGCCCCGGCGTATGGGGAGGAAACGCGTAGGCCGCCCCCCAGATTAAACTGCCTGTAAACCCATTCACCACCGGCACGCCGAGGAGCTGGGCCGCTGCGGCCGTCCGCTTCATATCTTGGGCGGCCCGTTCCCGCACGCCCTCCGCATCGCCGTCACCCCAGACGCGTTCCGGCAGGATTGTGCGGTGGCGTTCATCGATCTGATCGCACACGGCCTGACCCACGAGATGATTCGATATTGCCCACACCGACAGGCCGTGCTCCGCCAAGAGGTCCTGCTGCCCTTGGACATAGCCGTCCGTCTCCGTAGCCTGCACCACATCGAAGTGGTCGCCCCAACATGCGAGTTCGATACCATCGTATCCCCACGACGCCACCTTGGGAGCCAACTCGGCAAGCGGGATGTCTGCCCACTGGCCGGAGAACAAGGTTATCGGCCTGTTCATCCCGACATTCCCGGCGGCGTGTAGCGGGCGTCCACCCAGGAACGGGCGCTAGCACTCTCCACGGCGCGATGGAGAAAATCCACCCCCCGTGCCCCATCCTGGACGGTCGGGAAGTCCGGTTCGGAGGGTTCGGGGGTGACGGAGGGACTGGGGGCTTCTCCATATCGCCTCGCCCGGATCTCCTTGAACACCTGAGCATAGAGACTCGCGAACCCCTCCACGAATCCTTCTGGATGTCCTGGGGGCATGGTACTCGCGGCAGAAGCGGCCGGATCCAGCCACGAATGTCCTCGACGCACCAAGCGCCTGCGACCACTTCGCTCCCGCACCAGGAGCGTCTCCGGCTCCTCCTGCCGCCAGACCAAGGAGGCTTCGTCCCCGTAGACCCTCAACACGAGTTCGTTCTCTTCACCCGTGGCCACTTGCGAGGCCGTCAGGGTGGCCCGGACCCCGCCCGTCCATCGCATGAGCAGGCTGGCATCGTCATCCAGTCTCCGCCCAGGTACGTGCGCCGTGATGTCAGCGCACAACTCCTCTACCTCCAGTCCCGTCACGTACCGAACCAGGTTGTGGGCGTGCGTGCCGATATCACCCAACGCCCCGGCAATGCCGGCTCGCGCCGGGTCCGTGCGCCAAGAAGCTTGTCGATGCCCCTGCCCTTCCAGATCCGTCGCCAGCCATCCCTGCAGATACTCCACCTGAATCCGCCGTAACCGGCCCAGACGACCCTCGCTCACCATGCTTCGAGCCTGCTTGACCATCGGGTATCCGGTGTAGTTGTGCGTTACCGCGAAAATGGCTCCCCGTTCGGTCACCAGGTTGCAGAGCGCTTCCGCATCCTCCATGGTGGTGGTGAGGGGTTTGTCACACACCACGTCAAAACCGGATTCCAGGAAAGCTCGGGCAGGGTCAAAGTGGAGGTGGTTGGGGGTGACGATGACGACGAAGTCCACTCGCTCACCGCCTTCTCGGGCCGCTTCCGCATCGACCATCTGCAGATAGCTGCCGTACACCCTTGCCGGGTCGAGCAGAAACTCCTCCCCTCGTTCAGCCGACTTCTCGGGGTCGGAGGAAAAAGCGCCAGCGACAAGTTTCGCCTCACCATTGAGTTCCGCCGCCCTCCTGTGGACCTCACCGATGAACGACCCCGGACCCCCTCCCACCATCGCGTACTTGAGCTGCCGTCCCCGCATGGCGACTGGGTGGCCGCTAGCTGTCCGAGGAGAGACGCACCGGCCGGTATCCGCCCGCTCGCCTGTCCCGCATGTACATAGCAGCAAAGATCAAGATCACGAGCGCCGTGAAGGGGACCAGGTAGCGGAACGAGATCCGACCTCCGTAGTTGTCGGCGGGATTCAGGATCGCCCCAGCCCGGTCGGCCATTTCCGGAACGCCGTCGGAGTTGATCACCGCCCTCAGGGCGTCCGCCGTCGTTAGCTCCGGCAAGGCGCCATCCGGACCGATAGCGTCGAGAGCAGCCCTCACCGCATTCCCCGCATCCACGTCGTTTGGCGAGCCCGGAACCTCTGGATGCAACATCGCCGCGGCCTCCTCCAGGAAGGCTGTCGTCTCCACTACGGGTAGTCTCTCGTGACCCTCTCGATCGGCTATTTCACCCATCATCGAGACGGTGAAGAGTCCGGCCACCCCCATACCGACGGCGCCCATCAACCCGAGTCCCAGGGCTCCCGAACGCGGCACACGCTCGGAAACCACCCCCAGCATGGTCGGCCAGAAGTAACACACGCCGGCTGCGAACACGGTAGCTGCGGCGAATGCCGCCAACGTCGTTTCCACGTAGCTCATCCACAGCAGGCCCATCGAGGCCAACACGGCGCTCAACGTCAGAACGCCTGTGGGGGAGAGCCTCTTCACCGCCAGCGAGGCCCGCCACCGGAGAATCGCCATAAGACCATAAATCCATGCCAGAACAAGGGTTCCATCGATACCGCCGGATTCGAGGACAGCCGTCACCCAGCGCCCGGGGGCGATCTCGGAGGAAGCTGTGATGATCATACAGAAGAGGAGCAGCAACATGAGTGGCGTGGTCAGCGACGCTCGGAACGTGGCCCCCATACTAACGCCAGCCCGCACGCCCTCGGTCTCTGGGAAGTTCTCGCGCAGTAGGACCCACCCGTAGATGAGGGTGGGGATGAAGACTATGGCGATCCTGACTTGCCAAGCGCCTATACCCACAGCGTCCAGCAACCTAGACGCAACGGCGCCAATGACGATCCCGGCCGGGAACCAGACGTGGAACTGGTTCAGTTTGATCGTCTTGTTCTCGGGGTAAATGGATGCGACCAGCGGATTACAGGCCGCTTCTACGAGCCCGTTGGCGATCGCGATGATGAGGGCCCCCAGGAAAAGCTGCGTGAACCCTGCGCCGGTGAGGAACAGTACAACGCCCAGCAGATGACAAACGAAGGCGAGCTTGAGGAGACGCCGCATGCCGAGAGTGTCGCAGAAAGGTGCGAAGAGAAGCTGCGACACTGCAAACCCCCAAATCGCAGCACCTCCGATCCTCCCCACCTCCGCGTTTGTGAAGGTGAACTCGGCCTTTAGGTCGGGGATGATCGCCGTGACGACACCGAAGGCGACCGAGGTTGCCACGAGAGCCATACAGCTGCCGACAAAGAGCTTTCTCTGGTTCGTCACGCCATCCATGACCCGCCTCCCGTTTAAGGACTACCTACCGTCTGCTGGCTTACGACCTGTTACCGTTGACTGGATACCCCACCTCTGACCGGTTACCGCTCCACGAACGCCGACACCACAGGCTCCGGACCGCTGTAGTCATAGAACCCGCGTCCGGTCTTACGGCCGTGGTAACCGGCGATGAACATGCGCCGGAGCAACGGAGGGGAGGCGAAGCGCGCCTCCTTGTATTCTTCGAACATTATTTTGGTGATGTGGTACAGGGTGTCCAGCCCGACGAAATCTCCTAGCGTGAAGGGCCCCATGGGATAACCGCAGCCCAGTTTCAGGCCCGCATCAATGTCCGGTATGGAGGCGATGCCCGACTCGTAAGCCCGAATGGCGTCCAACATGTAGGGCACGAGAAGACGATTGACCACGAAACCCGTGTTGTCGCCGCAGGCGATGGGGTGCTTACCCAACGACTGGGCAAACGCGAAGGCGCGATCGAACGACTCTCCCGAAGTGGACCCGCAACGCACAACCTCGACGAGCGGCATAACGGGCACCGGACTGAAAAAGTGGAGGCCGACAAAGCGGTCGGGGCGCTTCGTTCCTGCCGCCAACTCGGTTATGGAAAGACTCGACGTGTTGGAGGCGAAGATCGTGTGTTCCGCACATACGTCGTCGAGTGCGCCGAAGAGCTCGTGCTTGGCGGTGAGATTCTCCGTGATCGCTTCGACGATCAGGTCGCACGCTTCGAGCTCTGCCAGATCGACCGTGCCCTTGATGCGAGCCACGGTTTCGTCCCTCTCCTCCGCCCCGAGCTTACCGCGGTCTACCGCGCGACCGAGGCTCTTGGTTATACGGGCAAGTCCTCCGTCCACCAAATTTTGGTCAACTTCGCGAACGATTGTCTTGTAGCCGGCGCGAGCGCTCACTTCTGCTATCCCGCCGCCCATGAGGCCTGCACCGACCACACCTACTGTCTTTATATCAGTCAAGATGATTCTCCGTGAGTATCTGATCCATGAAAATCTGCGGGCAGTGCCCGCTTGCCGAACCTACGCAATCTGTCCTGCCACGACTCCCCTTCCGGGTCAATCAACTCGCCCCGTTCCAAACGATCCAGAATCCCGTCGACGGCGAGTTCCAGCTGTTTCCGGTACGAGGTCATCGTCTTGCGGGCCAGGACGCGGCCGAGCCAGAGGTCGCCCCCAAGGAAAGCGGTAGCCCCAAGGATGGGGAGTGCACCGGTGCCCAGCGCAAGGACTATGGAACCGCCTCCGATGACGCCTGTTGCGGCCGCCCCTAAGAGCCATCCAGAGATCCGTTCGGTACGTGCGTTCCGCGCGTCCACCACGAGGCTGACCAGCGTCCAGCCAGGTTCGAGAGACTCCAGCGATACCTCTACGTTTCGAGCCTTGGCCAACTTGTAACCGTGACCCTTCATGTCCAGGGCCCTCACCATCTGGCTCACTATACCGGCGTTCGATTCCCAAACCGACCACCCGGCCTTGTTTCGGACGGGTAGCAGATGCTCCTTCTCGCGAAAGTAACGCCCCAGGGAATCCTCGATCTCAGGCACATCGCCGGACACCACGCGGCTCGCCGAGATGATCCCCGAACCCGCGATCTTGTACGCCAATCCATGGTCTTCGCGGCCGGCCGGGAGGTGTGAGGCGGCACGCATTTCCCCAAGGGCCTGCCTGAGGTATCCCTCCCCAAGACCAACCTCGGCTCCAATCTCCAGAACGTCGGCGGTGGTAAGGGAGTCGCCGACATCGGCCGACTCCTTGAATTGGAGATCGGTCGCCCTCCGGATCACCAGATCCAACTGTTCCGGCGTTATGGGTAAATGCTGCGGCAAATCAGGCGGTTCCCTGCCCCCCTTTGGCACCGCTATCAGATCTCCATTGTTCGCTGGTGTACCACCGGCTCGGTCTGGACACTTGATGATTCCTCCGGGGATCCCGCTCCGACGTCCTCCGAGGGCGCGCTTAGGCGGGGCACATCTTCCTCCCCTTCGAGGGCCTCCACCTCCTCCACCTCCTCTTCCCGGGAATGTTCGGGTGATTTTTCGCGCTTCTGCTCGGCCTCCCCCCCGAATAGACCAACAAGCTTGTTGAAGTCGAGCGGAAGGGGGAACAGGGTGGTCGAGTTGTTTTCGGCCGCGATTTCGGTAGCCGTCTGCAGAAATCTGAGCTGCATCGATGCAGGGTATTCGGAAAGCTGGCGGGCCGCACGCCGGAGATTCGCAGCCGCCTGCAGCTCACCCTGTGCGTTGATGACCTTCGCGCGGCGTTCACGTTCGGCCTCGGCCTGACGCGCGATCGCGCGCTTCATCTCTTTGGGTACGTCCACGTCCTTCACCTCGACCCCCGTGACGTCTATCCCCCAGGCATCCGTCCCCTGATCGATTATCTGCCGCAGCACATCGTTGAACTTTTCGCGTTCGGCTAGTAGCTCGTCGAGCTCCGCCTGGCCGATGACCGATCGCAGCGTGGTCTGGGCCAACTGACTGACGGCAAAGAGGAAATCCTCGATCTCCAGAACCGCCAGTCGGGGGTCGCTGACGCGAAAGTAGAGCACCGCGTTCACCTTCACGGACACGTTGTCGCGCGTGATCACGTCCTGAGGCGGGATGTCCATGGCGATGATCCGGAGACTCACCCGTTCCATGCGCTCAATCCCGAAGGGCACCAGAAAAATAAGTCCGGGGCCGCGTGTTGGGCGGGCTCGACCCAGGCGAAAATGACGCCTCGCTCGTACTCCTTCAGGATGCGCAGGCTAGTCGCGAGTGCGATACTTGCGCCCCCGGCGATGATTGCGATCAGTGGTTCCATTTGCTTACCAGTCCCCTGTTCGGGCGTCCACTCCCCGTCCCTTGGGCGGCGATCTCAGGCGGCCACCTCGACAACCACGGCGGCCCCTTGTCCGCCACCGATACATGCGGCCCCCAGCCCTATGCCACCGCCCCGGCGGGCAAGTTCGTGCAGTAGGTGACCAGTGATGCGTGCGCCAGTCATACCGAGTGGATGGCTGAGGGCGATTGCCCCCCCGTTAACGTTTACCTTGTCCCGGTCGAGGTCTAGTTCCCGCTCGACAGCCACGTACTGCGGCGCGAACGCCTCGTTAACCTCCACCAGGTCCACATCGTCGAGACTCAACCCAGCTTTCTCGAGGGCCGCTCGGGATGCAGGAGCCGGGCCGATCCCCATGATCTTGGGGGGCACGCCGGCGACCGCGTACGAGACGAGGCGGCCAGCAACCTTGAGCCCGTGGGCAGACGCATATTCCGCCGACGCCAGCACGAGCGCAGCCGCCCCATCCCCAATACCGCTCGCATTGCCCGCCGTCACCAGACCATCCTTCCGAAAATAGGGTCGCAGCTTGGCCAACCCCTCGGCGGTGGCATCCGGTCGCGGGTGCTCGTCACGATCCAAGGTTCTCTCCCGCCCTCGGTGCTTGACGGTCGTGGGTACCACCTCGCCTTCGTACCGGCCTGCCGACCAAGCCTCCGTGGCCAGCTTCTGGCTCCGCAGGGCGACCTCGTCGGCATCGGTTCGCGACACGCCGTACTGTTCGGCCAGCTCCTCCGCCGTCTCCGCCATGGATAGCCCGCAGTACGAATCCATGAGTGACTCCCATAGCGAATCCTCGAACTGGGGGGATGGGCCGATCCGCAGACCCCAACGCGCTCCCCGAACGATGTGCGGAGCCTGGCTCATGGACTCCGTCCCGCCCACTAGACACACCTTACTCTCACCGAGTTCTATCTCTTGTGACCCATCTATGACGGCCTGGAATCCGGAGCCGCAGAGACGGTTTACGGTAACGGCGGGAGTTTCGATGGGGAGACCGGACCTGAGACCTACATGGCGCGCCATGTAAATCGCATCTGCCGACGTCTGCATGACATTGCCCATGACAACGTGCCCGAAATCGTCGGGTTCCACACCCGATCGGTCCACGGCGGCCTCCGCCGCAACAACCCCTAGGTCCACGGCCGAGAGCGACTTCAGCCCTCCCCCGAAAGCTCCCATCGGAGTGCGGGTTGCCGAAAGGAAAACCGTACCAGTTCTATATCCGTTGCCGTGTGATCCGTTAGCGTGTGCCATTTTGGTATTGTCGCCTCATGTATTGATGTTATGTGTAAATGTAAAAGTCTACGCCGCCAGGATGTGTTTTTCTATCTCGCCTCCCACTTCCATAGTGGTGGCAGTCCCCCCGATGTCCCGGGTTCGAATCGAACCCGCCAGGGTCCTGTCGACGGCCGCCTCGAGTAAAGAGGCAGCCTCGTGAGCGCCCTGATCGCTCAACATCATGGCCGCGCTCAGCACGGCTGCGACCGGGTTGGCCACACCCTTGCCCGCAATGTCCGGGGCACTGCCGTGCACCGGCTCATAGAGGCCGTGCCTGCCGGGCTTTACGTTGGCCGAAGGTGCAAGCCCGGGGCCCCCTATGAGTTCCGCTCCGAGATCGGAGAGGATGTCGCCGAGCAGGTTGGAGGTCACGATGACCCCGAAGCGGGCAGGGTTGCGCACCATTTCCATGGCAAGCGCATCCACGTAGCGCATCTCCGATTCGACCGCCGAGTACGTGGGGGCGATTTCAGTGAACACGCGCCGCCACAGACCGGATACGTGAGGGACCGCGTTCGCCTTGTCGCAGAGGGTGACCCGAAGGCCTCGCTCGACTGCGAATTCAAAGGTTCGGTGTACGATGCGCTCCACCGCAGGCCGGCTCGCCACAGCCTCCGAGATCGCGACCTCATTCGGTGTACCCTCATTCTCTATCCTGCCTGCGCCCGTGTAAAGCCCCTCCGTGTTCTCCCGAAAGATCTCGAAATCGATCCCGGATTCAACGCGTCGTAGAGGGGAGAGATCAGGCAGCCGCAGCTTCAAGGGGCGACGGTTGAGATAAAGATCCAACCGGACCCGGAGGCCAAGCAGGATATCTCGCGCGTGTTCTCCGCCCGGAACCCGCAGATCCCCGACCGCACCAAACAGGATCGCATCGAAGTCATCCCTTAGGCGCTCGAAGGTCTCATCACCCAAGGTTTCACCCGTACGGAGGTAGTGATCCGCTCCGTGTGGAAAGTCTGTGACATCAAGGCGGACCAATCCCCTAGTTTCCGCGGCTCGCAGGGCGCGGCAGGCTTCGTGCGTCACCTCTGGACCTATCCCGTCCCCACCGATCACTGCCAGCCGGACAGGGCCGGTCACGGCCCCAACATTTGGCTCACCCGCCGGATGTCGGAGTCGTCAAGCCCCAGCAGACGGACCCGCGTCACCCGGCGATCGACCAGCTCCCCCACCTCAAGACGGAAGACATCAATCTGGACCCCCTCACCCAACTCGGGAATGTGTCCCAGGGCGTGAATCACATAGCCCGCGATGGTGTCGTAATCCTCCTCTTCGTCGGGAGGGGCGGGGATCTCCAACGCCTCCACGAGGTCCTCAAATGACGAGCTCCCATCCACGGTCACAGATCCGTCCGGGCCTACCTGAACGCCGGTTTCGGCAGGATCATGCTCGTCGTAGATCTCGCCCACGATCTCCTCAAGGAGGTCTTCCAGCGTCACTATCCCGCCAGTACCTCCGAACTCATCCACTACGACCACGAGGTGCATTTTCTGAGCCTGCATCTCACTCAACAGGTCGTTGACCAGCTTGGTTTCGGGGACAAAGACGGCCGGTCGCATGACGTCCCTGGCAACCACTTCGGCGGATTGCGAACCGAGGGTCTCCCGGATGAGATCCTTGACCACCACAATCCCCAGGATCTCGTCGAGCGACTCGCCCACGACGGGTAAGCGGGAGAAACCGGATTCGGCGGCGGCCCGCAGCATATCCTGAAGATCGTCGTCCGCCTCCACCGCAACGATGTCAGTTCGCGGAGTCAGAAGCTCTCTGGCAACGGTACGCGTGAGAGCCGTCTCCACGGGGCTGTCCCCGGCCCGTATCTCTGCGCGGACGGGGCGGGTCTTTTGGAGCCACGGCAGGTGACGTAAAACACGGATCCTGGAAAGCACATCGTGCGAACCTCCCCTCAAACGGAGGGTCAGCACGGCAAGCCCAAATCCCAGGGCCGCGGCGAGTGCGCATGCCCCGAGGAAGACCAACATCTGTGGCCCTTCAGTAGCCACAGCGTAACCTACCGGTGCTACAGGTCAGGCTGTGTCGGATGTCCTCAAGTTGTTGACGGGTGGGGCGCAGAAGCGTTCCCCGATTGCCCTGAGCGTCGATAGTTCTTCCAGACTCAGCTCGGGGTAGCGTTCTCCGAGGTAGGGAATGGTGTCGTCCAGCCACTCGTCGCGCTGGCCTTCGTCGGCGTCGATTACACCGCAGCGCCGGATGTGGCTAAAGAGTTCGTCTCGAGCCTTGTCGAGTAAGTTCGATGCGTTTTTGCCTTTGCTCAAGAAACCTCCTGATGGCATGGGCCAAGGTTGGCATTGTAACAGGTAGCGTGAAGTAGGAAGCAGCACCGAAGTATAAACCGGTACGGGGCTGCTATAAAGCACCATCACCCTAGGAACTGTCAACGTATGAACTGCTAACGGCGTGGTCAGCTAGCGGGGACCGTTAGGAAGGAGGATCTCCGCCGGGGTCGTACTCGCGCAGGAACATGTTGATGGTGCCCGTCGCCATCTTGGTTTTCAGCTGGACGATGAGCCGGGATTCGTCGTCGGAGATGTAGACCTCCGCCTCGCCATCCTCGGAAAACATGCCGTCCGTCTGGATGATCGGCCGGACCACGATAGTCTCGAAGGTGCCGGCACGGACGCGGACCCTCTCCCGCCGGAGGACTTGAATTATCACCGGATTGCCGTCGTCCTCAAAGTAGCGCTCAAAGCGGTAGGTATGTCCCACGGTCAGCGGTAGCGTGCGCACCAGGAACAGGTAATCCACTTCGTCAAGGGCTCCGAACGGTATAGGGATGTCCTTTTGGCGGGGATTCGGGCGGTACTCCTCGATCTCCTCATCCCAGTCTTCGCGCGCCCTGGTCAGGGTTTCGTGATCCAACTCCCACCGTCGATGACGCCGGTACCCGCCCTGGCGCAGAACCTGTTCGAACCGCAGCGAACGGTACGGCTCGACGGCCAACCAGCTTACGGTGCGATCGTCGATACGATAGAGCGGAATCCCCCCCTTGAGTTCCATGGCTAGACGAAATGTGGGGACCCCTCGCAGCGTCTCGAGGGCTTCTACCCGGAATGCGGCCCGCCCGACGGTCACCGGCCCCCAAGTAACATCGTATTGAAGCTCCTCCCCAACTGCGAACGGCCACTCGGTCGTGAAGTCCGGCTCCACGACACGGTCGGTGGTGGATTCCTCGGCTTGTTGAATGGCGTGGACGGGGGAAGAGAGCACCACGAGAAACAGGACCCCGAAGGCTGCAAGCTGTGCGGCAGCGCAGGACGCGCGGTGCGCCTGCAAGCCAGGAAAAAGGCCGACGGCCCCGCGGAAGCTCATCAAGGGCTGCGCCTATAGAAAATGATTGTCGGTATAAAGCTGTTGTCGATTACCGCAACCTCTTCATTGGCGAGTACCGCCATTTTTTCGGCCCGTAGATCCCCCGAAAGAAGATGTGAACCTAGATACTCTCCGGCTCGCGAATAGGTGTCGATGACACGTCCTCGGTGTTCCGAGGCACCCTGGAAAAGGACATATATGCAATCATCACCTACAACAACACTTTGTGTTGCTACGATGGCTTGCGGATTAGCCCTGTACCCTATCAGCTGCCCGTCGCGAATCACAGGCAGGGGGTCCGGAAACTCAACCCTTTCAACACCCCGAACAGTAGCACGGGTACGGCCAAGCGTATCAAGGAGGATCATTTGATCCGACCAAGTATGAAAAACCACGGCCTCGCCGTCGGGAGCGTTTACACCCCCGCGATGGGAGGTGATTGTTGAAAGGTCTAGATTATAGATGTTGGGGTTCGGCACGGAACGCCCACCGGATGTCCACAAATAGTTGTAATCCGGCGACAGAAGTACGGGATCGCCATCACCGTAGTGTCTGGGAAAGAGGTGTCCAGTGGGGGGGTGGTGCCGTGTGATTGGAATCGCCTCCACATGTACCAGCTGCCCCGTTGCATCAAGTACGGTGATGCGGCCGCTGCGATCCAAAACGACCAGGGTGCGCGATTCGTCAAACTCCAAATCAATGATTCGGTCACTGAACTCACCTGGCCCCTGTCCAAACCTACCGAATTTCCAAAGAAGTTCATCGTTCGATGAGAAGCTCTTGACCGAATTGTCGGCCCAGTCTGCTAAGGTGAAGCCACCGCCCGGCGATGCTTGAATGAACATGGGGTGGCCGAGTAGGTCACCTTCCACATCTTCAATCCGGCGGATTTCGTTCATCGGGGCGAGCCAGCTTCGCGATTCGGAGATCTGTGCTGCGGCAATACTGCTCTGGCTAAGGAATGCAGCCAGTAACGCTACTAAAAGGCAGTGCCCCTTTATTGCTCTAAAGGCCATTATTGGTGTCGCCTCTTTCTGTTACGCTTGGCGGAGCTGATGTCCGATTTCGAGCAAGTCCGGGTCGCGTCCGGCTGCCCAAAGGCTTCGCCACTGGGACAGGGGCCGGAACCGGGTGCCCCTGTAACGGCGTGGGGAGCGTGGCTCATGATCCAGCTCAACCGCCTGCCTTACGAAAGGCCACACGCGAACGAGTGATGCGGCGTTGGCGGCCCACCCCTCGTAACAGGATGCGTCGTCCATCCCCGCGATGGCTCGCCTGAGTGCGAACAACCTGGTGAGCCGGATCGACCCGTAGGGGTCACTCACCTCCGAGGGTAGACCAACGCGGCGCAGGGCCCAACGGCCGCCGGTCCGGACCAATCGACGACGCAATGGTTCTTCGGGGGGGCGGTCGATCGTCACCAGATCGGCACCTCCGTGGAATCGCCGGATCATCTCGGGAAGTAGCTCGGGGGGATCACTGAGGTCGCCCTGCATGATTACGAGTCCGTCACGCTTGTGGTATCTGGAGTCGTTCAGCACCGCTCCGACGAGACGGTTCACGGTGCGCGCGTACCCCTTGCGTTCCCGGTTTTTGAGAACTGTCAGCGGCAACACCTGTCCATATCGCAACAGCCCCTGCCGGGAGTCGTCCCCGGAAGCGTCGTCACACACCCATACGCAAAATTGGGTGCGCGCCGAACCTAGCACCTCTCGGATACGCCACAGGAGAGGGCCAATTGTGTCTCTTTCGTCGTGCACGGGGATACAGATGTATATCAAGAACGATCCTTCCAACGCCGGTGAAACCAAAAGTACTGTGCGGGATGGGCCCGCACCTCTCGTTCGAGAGCGCCGACCCAACGCCGGGTGAGCGCGAGCACGTCGCCTGCGCCGGATCCCACCTCTTCAAAGACGAAACGGTGGCCATCTTCGTCTCGGAGGAGCGCGACAAAGTATAACGGAACGCCGGCGTGGACGGACAACCGTGCGGGACCGAGGGACGTCCAGGCGGGCCGGCCCAGAAAGTCGAAACGAACACTTCCCCGGCCCGAGTGCTGGTCCGCAATCAGCGCCACGATGCCCCCCTTCGCGAGAGCTGACCGCAGCTGGCGTGCTGTTGACGGTCCACGCTCAATGACCTCGAGTCCGGTCTGGCGGCGTAGAGCTTGAAGACGACGGCCGGCGAAGCCCTTTTGCCATTGGGCCACCGTCAACAAGTGCAAACCCGATGCACGGAGGGCGGCCCCTCCCAACTCCCAGTTGCCGATGTGGCCCGAAACCAGGACGGCCCCTTTCCGGGGAGAGATCCCATCGGTGAGTTTCTCGACCCCGGCAGTGCGCGCCACGGCACGTTCGAGGTGACTCCTACCCCCGGCAATCACTGCCAGCTCGCGACCGAAGTGACGGTAGCACGCGCGGGCGGTTGTGCGAACCCAGGCCCGATGCTTCTCCGGGAATGAGGCACCCAACTGCTCCTCGACGATGCTCCGACGGATGCGAAACAGCGAACCCGCCAAAGACCCTAGAGCGGATCCGGCAAGGTTCCGAACCCCGGTCACCCGGTCGTCACCCGGTGCCCGCCTCCAACTGATCTGAGAAGAGCCTTTTGTACGGTCCGTCGCTCGCCATGAGGTGGTCGTGGCCACCGGCCTCGGCGAGGCACCCGTCCTCGAGCACGAACACTTGATCGGCCCCGCGTGCCGTGGACAATCGGTGTGTGACCAGGATAACGGTCCGCCCGCGAAACAGCCCTCCATCCCGCCGAAGCTCCAGCTCGGTCTGGGCGTCGAGGGCCGAGAGCACCTCGTCGAGGATCAAAATGGGGGGATCCCCGAGGAGGGCCGACGCGATCAGGATCCGCTTTCGTTGTCCGGAGGAGAGCCCTGTCCCGCGGTCTCCGAGACGCGTTTGGTACCCTTGTGGAAGGGCCTCGATGAAGTCGTGCGCGCCCGCCGCCCTCGCGGCCAAAACGATTTCCTCCCGAGTCGATGTGGTTGAACCGTAGGCGATGTTGCCCATCACCGAATCATTCAAAAGCTGCATACCGTGGCTCACGAATCCGACTTGACGACGCCACGAAGCCAGCGAGAAATCCCGCACGTCAACCTCATCCAGGAGAATCCGTCCGCGTTCCGGGTCGATGAAGCGGGGCAGGAGCTCGACGAGGGTTGTCTTCCCGCTCCCGGAGCTGCCCGCAATTGCCACGACGGCCCCCTTGGGCACCGTCAGGTTGATCCCGGAGAGCAACGGTTCTGGTTTCGATAGAGGCGACGCCGGAGACCGTTCGGGGTCATAGGAGAAAGAGACGTTTTCGAACCGGATGGAAGACTCGAGGCGGGGTGCCTCCCGATCACCTCCAGGCGGTTCAGGGGGTTCGTCCAGCAGCTCGAAACAACGGTCTGCCGCCGCAAGGCCCTGCTCCGCGGCCGCCGGGTACTGGGCGAGGCCCTTGAGCGGAGGGATCGCCCTGACCGCAATGGTAACGAACGCAACGAATTGCTCCGGACCGAGCACCCCGCCGCCCAGTACTCCTCCGCCGAGCACCATCGCCGCTCCGATCCAAACCAGGCCGAGAGCGATGGCCGTGGCCAGAACGTCAGATACCGGGGCCGCCAGATGGCGAGTCGTCACGGCCACGATCCGGCGCCGGGTGAACGCATTAGACAGTGTTCGGAACCGGCCGTCTTCGAACCCCTCGGCCCCGCGTGACTTGAGGCGGCGAACTGCGGAGACCGCCTCCTGAAGTGCTGCGATGAGTTCGCCGTGGTCTTCGTGGGTTCGCCTGAACCCGCGTCGCAACCGCCGTGCCAACGGACGCAAGCTGATCACAACGAGTGGAACTAGCGGAAGGGCAACGAGGGCCAGGGGCCACGAAAGTGCAAACAACGCCGCGCCGTACGCGACGAGGGTCCCGAATTGGCGAACGGCGACCGCCAAGGCGTCCGTGACAACCGGCTTCGCTTCGCCGGTGTCCGTCATGACCCGGGCGATGACCTGCCCCACCTTTTCGCGGCGAAAATAGGAGAGCGGAAGACGCTGAACATGGCCGTGTACAGTGTTCCTGAGATCCCTCGCCAACAGCTCCTGCACCCGGATCGACAGCGCTCGGCTTCCGACGATGCAGATGTTTTTCACGACGACGGCCGCTAGCACCACGAGACAAACGGCGCGCAGTGCGGCCAAACCATCCACTCCGTCGAACCATCCGCCCGCGATGCCCTCCAGGAATCTCTCGGCCGCATTCCGGCCCCCATCCGGGATCAGCGGACCCATGTCGAACAGAGAGCGCAGAAAGGGGATAAGGAGCAGCAAACTGAAGGCCTCGAAGGCGGCGGCCGTGACGCCCAGTGCCAGGCTGGCCAGGAACAACCACCGCCAGGGCCTCAGAAAGGCAAGTAATCTGAACCATGAGCCACGCGTCACCCGGCCCGTCGGTATCCTCAACGCGGAGTCAGCAGTGCCACGGGTAGAACCATCTCATCGGCGCTTACACCGCCATGCAGGAAGCTGTCTCGGTACCGCCTCTGGTACTCCCTCTTCTTGGTCGGGTAGACGAAGAAGTAATCCTCCCTGCACATGGTGTAGACGAGTCTTCGATCTCCCGGCGGAAGGCGGAGTTCGTCCGCATCCAACGTCTGATACACGGCGCGAGGGTTCTCGACCCGGAGGCCATCCCCGAGTTTGTAGCGGAGATTCGGGGTGGCATCCCGCTTGGCAAAGACCGTAACCGAACGCTTGCAGTGGATTGATCCGTGGTCCGTCGTGAGCAGGACGCGAACCCCCCGCTGAGCAGCCAGACGGAGCGCCTCAAACGCTGGAGACCTCTCAAACCAGGTGGTCGTCAAAGAGCGTAGGGCGGATACATCCTGCGCCATCTCCCAGATCAACCTCGATTCGGACCGTCCGTGGGTCAGCCTGTCGACGAAGCCAAACACGAGCGCAGTGGCGGAGGGAGACGACAAATAACCAGCGAGCCGGCTCAATATCGCCGGCCCCTCAGCCGCCGAATACACGCGCTCGTAGTGGGTCGGCATTCTGGCTTCGGCGAGTTCGCGGACGTGGGTGGAGAAGAGCTCCCGCTCGAAGGAGTTGGGCTTTACGCGGTCCCAGTTGCCCCACCAGTTGGGATGGTTCTCGGCGAGCTCGTCCGGAAACATGCCGCTGAAGAGCGCGTTCCTCGAGAATGGGGTCACGGTGGGTAAGATGCCCGCGTACACGTCCTCCTCTATCTCAAAGAGCTCCGAGATGATGGGCCGAATGGCGCGCCACTGGTCGAGCCGCATGCAATCCATGACGACGAACAGGCTCGCGGGATCCTCGGCGAGAACGGGCTGAAAGAATCGCCGCAACAGATCCACGGACAGGGTGGGACCATCCTCCCCGTCCTCGTGTACCCATTCGCCGTATCCGCGCTCGACGAGGTCGCAAAAACCCCGGTTTACATCCGTTAACATGCCTGTGAGACCTTCTCGAAGTCCCGGGTCATTCGCCTCGTCCAGCCGGAGGTCCCAGTCGACCAGATCGGAGTAGAGAGAAGCCCAGTCACGCCATGAAACGGCTCGATCCGCGCGGCCCGAGAGGGTGGCCCAACTCCTCGAGAAGTCGCGAGACGTGGTCGATTGGCGGAGGGACGGTCCCGCGAGGAGCCTGGTCACTACCGACAGCACCTGCCGGGGGCTCGTCGGCTTCACTATGTAGTCGTCCGCACGCCTCCCGTAGGCCTCGCGCATCATCGATTCTTCTTCACTCTTCGTGACCATCACCACTGGGAGACGCGGCGCGGACTGCCGCACGCGATCCAGAACGGTGAGACCGCGGAGGCCCGGCATGCGCTCGTCCAGGAGCACGAGATCGTACGTCCGGCTGCGCATAAGCTCCAACGCATCCTGCCCGTTCATGACGCCAGTGACCTCGTACCCGGCTTTCTCCAGCAACATGCGGTGTGGACGCAGGAGATCCACTTCGTCGTCCACCCACAGGATGCGTCCCCTGGAGACGGGGGAGTCAGTCAAAGTTCCATCCTCGGCATAGGCCTCCTTGTAAAGCACTCCTTGGAGATGGGTTGTAGATCCCGTCCCCTAACGTAGACGTGTAACGCCCGTTCAAGTTTGTCCAACACGTCGCTCAGTTGGATCCTCTCCATGCGTCCGCGGCACGTTGCCATGGAGGGGGCTCCTCTCCCGGATTGAGGGTGTGCGTCGACCAGTAGATCCTTGAAACGGCGGTACGGTCCGCTCCGGTTCGGATCCGTGCCCCCGTACAGTCCGACTGTCGGCGTCCCTAGTGCAACTGCCATGTGCAGCGGTCCTGTGTCGGGGGCTAGTACCATATCGCTAACCGCAAGTCGTCCGGACAGTGTTCGGAGAGTTCCGCCGAGTTCCAAACGCAAGGTCGTGGAGCACATCCGCGTGAGTGCCTCCTGATCCGCCAGCTCGGGGCCGGAAGCCCCTCCGAGGAGGACGACCTCGAGTCCAAGTTCTGTCTGCGCTGCGTCGATAACCCTCGCGAGCAACTCCAACGGCGGGTTTCGGTGAAGGTTCGAGGAGCGGGGAATCACGGCCAACACTGGATTCGACGCCCGCTCCCGCCATTCGGTGGCGACCCGAATCTCCTGCTCCGTGAAGTGGAAATCCCATTCGGGAACCGGTTCCACTCCCAGAAAGTCGAGGAACTCGAACATCTCGTCCTGCGTGTGTGCCACCGACCGAGCCGGAATCCGCCGGTTGGTCGCCAGCCAACTGAGATCGCGGGCCCTGGGGCGATCGTAGCCGAGGCGGAGGGGCGCGGAGAGAAGCCGTGTCACGGCGCCTCCCTTGAAGTTGGGCTGCAGGCAGACGACGAGATCGAACCGACGACCGGCAACCTCCTGCCGAAAACGCGGATAGGCGCTCAAGCCGAGATGCCGCCGGAAGAGGATAAAATCGTCTACATCGAGCCGGCTTCCCATGAGAGATCGGGGGCCGGGCTGCATAACCCACGAAATGCGGGTATCAGGCCACGCCCTCCGGAGCGAGGCCACCACCGGCATTCCATGGACCGTGCTCCCCACGGCACTCATGAGAACTATCGCCACCCGCCCCGGAACCTCCAAGCTCATCGGCTCCGATGACAAAGGGCACCCCTTCCATTATGCTGTCGGCGATGAAACTCGTCTACAGATACCTGTTGCGGCTGCACGTCGCGCCCTTTCTGTTCGCCGCACTCGGCCTCACCCTCCTCCTCCTGCTCGACCAGGTCAGCAAGCGGTTCGAGCACCTCATCGGGAAAGATCTCCACTGGGCCATCATCGCGGAGATCTTCGTGTATTCCATCCCATTCATAATCGCCCAGACCCTCCCCATGGCCGTGCTCATTGCCGTCCTCTACGTGTTCAGCCGCCTGGTGAGCAACTTCGAAATATGTGCTTTCTGGGCCGGAGGCATCTCCACTTTGCGGGCCATCGCACCTGTCATGGGAGCTGCGGTCGTCCTGGCGGGAGCACTCATGTGGTTCAACGATACCATCCTCCCGCATTCAAACCATCATCTGCAGGTCCTCCTCACCGGGGTCGCACGCACCTCACCCACCTTCAACCTCGAGGCGGGGACCCTGAACGTCGTTCTGCCCAGCCAGGTGTATCTGGAGGCGGGGGCGATCGATCGAAACAGTAATGTGCTGGAAGATGTAGCTGTGTACGACGAACGCGATGGGATGGAGAGCCGCACTATCTTCGCGGATCGGGGGACGGTTTCCTTCGCGGAGAACCGGGAAGATCTGGTGATGGAACTCGAGGATGGGATTCTGCAGGTTCGTAGGAATGACGGACCCCACGAATTACGGCAGGTGGAGTTCACGTCGATGTTGATGGAGGTATCGGGGGTCGCCGACACTCTGGAACGAAACTCGGAGACGGCTATCCGCGGGGATCGGGAGATGACGATAGCCCAGATGCGGGAGGTGGCGAGGTCCGGCCGGGAGAGTGCGAGGAATGCCCAGCTCGAGAGCCGCGCCTACGCTATGGCTGTCACTCGGGAACTCCTGGGACGGCCTCCACCTTCTGAGACGGCCAATTCCGAGGAACCCTCGGTGCGCTCCGCCGAGGAGGCGGCTGTGCGCTTTCAGCGACCTGTGCACGCCGCTGATCAGTTCTCGAGTTATGCAGACATGGAACGACGCGGAATCCGGCGAGACCGCCGGCACTGGGTCGAGATTCACAAGAAGGTGTCGCTACCATTCGCGTGCATCGTTTTCGTTCTAGTTGGGATACCGATTGCGTTGAGATACCCTCAGGCAGGGGTGGCGCTGGTGGTCGGGGTGAGCCTTGCCTTCTTCACGGCCTACTACGTGTTCCTGGTCACGGGAGAGGATCTCGCGGACCGACTCTGGGCCTCGCCGATGTTGGCGATGTGGATGCCGAACATCCTCTTTGGGGCGTTCGGAACCACTGCATTGATACGTTCCCGCCGGGCGACCAGATAGGCCCGGTCTCGGGGCCAATCCCGATATTGGTATCGGTATGCGTACACTAGACAGGTATGCGCTCAGCCAGTTCCTGAGGATCTTCCTCGTGTTTGTACTCGGCGTGCCGTTCATGCTCATCGTATTCGACGTCGCGGACAACATCGACGACTATCTGGATACTGGAGTTGGGTGGGGTCGTGTAATCCTCCACTACGTCTACCAGTTCCCCTACCAGTCCTTGATCGGGTTCCCTATCGCGTCGCTGCTGGCAGCCGTCTTCACTATTTCGAACATGTCGGCGAAATCGGAGATCACGGCGATGAAGGCAGCGGGTGTTTCCTTTTACCGCCTTACCACGCCCCTGATCGGCATCGGCGTGCTCCTGAGCGTGGCCGCGCTCGGACTGACAGAACTCGTTGCCGTTACCAACCGGAAGTCCACGGAGGCTCTGGAGATAACGGAGGAACGGGTGGAGGCCTACCGGAGCGCCTTCGTTTACCGTGCTGACCAGGGACTCGTGTACAAGGTGAGGACTCTGGACACACTGGAGATGCAGATGAGGGACGTGCAGGTGGTTCGGGAGGGGTCGGGTCCCACCTACCCAACATTGCACATTACGGCGCCGACGGCCGCTTACGATTCCGCTGTCGCGCGTTGGGTCCTGGAAGACGGTTGGCTGAGGAGGATATGGGAGCCGGAGGAGGTCCGTGCCTACCAGTTCACCAAGCTATACATGAATGATTTTGACGAGTCGGCGGCCGAGCTTCGGGCGGAACCCAAGGAACAGGATGACATGCGGTGGGCGGAACTCGGGCGGCACATTGCAGCCATAGACCGTTCAGGTGGCATAACGGCCCGGCTCGAGACGGAACGCGCGCTACGACTCTCGTACCCGTTCACGTGCCTAGTGATCATCCTCTTCGGTTTGCCCCTGGCCCACAGTAGTAAACGCGGCGGGACCCCGACGGCGATCGGGTTGGCACTCGGCACCACGATCCTGTTCATGATCTTCACGCGGATTAGCGAAGCGATGGGGGCTGGGGCCGCACTCCCTCCTAATCTTGCGGCGTGGCTCCCCAATCTCGCCTTCTTCGTAACCGGGCTTATCCTGTTCTGGAGGATCCGGACCTAGGAATCAGCTCCTCGAACCCGCCCTCCGCTGGGCATACGTGGAATTCTGGGTGAAATGGAACGGTCACCGGAACTTTCATTGGCCGAGACGGTAGCATGCCGTAGAGCGGTTGATGCGGACCATGCTAAACCGAAGCCGGGAGGATAGTTGATGCTTGGTAGAGACGTACGGCCCAACCACTGGCTCCTTCTAATCCTGATAGGTGTGGTGTCCTGCGGGGACGGGGCGCCTTTGGAGGTTGGCCAACCTATCGAGATTGGGCAGACAGATGTTGCTGGCGCGACCGGGTCACTGCCGGCACGTCGGGATGTGATTCGGGATCGTCTGTTTCCGGGTTCCCGGTTCGGAGTAGCGGGGGGCGATTTCAGCAAGATGGCCGGAGGTGGGCGGTGCGTAATCCACCATCGTACCGGGCCGGGGTCATACGAGGAGCGACAGTTCGAGCTGGTCTTTCGAGATCGGGCGGAGCGGGATTGGGCGGTTCAGGAGATAGCGGCGTACGGCGGGAAGGCGCCTGGGAGTCGTGAGCCGGGGATGCGAGCTCTATGCTCCTTTCCATATACGAAGGCTGGATGGGATGGTGTGATCCGACAGGCGCAAGCTCTGTTACCCGAATATGCGATTTCTGAGAGTGCTGGTGCGCAGGCCAGTCTTCAGGTTTTGCCGGGGCGATTGTACGAGGGTGCTGCTGCTATTCTGGGGGAGGTGTTCCGTTGGTTGGGACCGGTGCCGTTGTTTGCGCAGGACGACGATGAAGACGTTGTGCCCTGTTACGACAATCCTGATGATTCGCCGGGGGCACCGCCGTACGAGTGTCCGGTGCTGGTAGTGCCGGGGTGCGCCCCTGGATTGGACTGGGACTCAGAAACCGAGCAGTGCGTGGACCTTGGCGATGGCAACGAAGATGAGGAGGAAGAGGAGGAAGAGGAGGAAGAAGAGGAGGGGGATGACCCTGGTGGTGGTGGGGGAGGAGATGGTGATGGTGGTGGGGATGGTGATGGAGGAGATCAAGCCGATCCCGACGGCGAGACGGTAAAGCTGGGGATGAAGTGCAATCCCAATGAAGTTTATCGAGGTCAGTTTGTCACATGCACGGTGGCGGCAACGGACTCGACGGTATCGATGGGTGGTCGGAGCTTTGAGTGGAGTGCCGGGGAGGGTGGGAGCGCGGTCACGTACAGTGGCGGGGCGAGTTGGAGTGGTTATGCCACGTCTACGAGGACGATCAAGGTTTCGGTATCGGTGCCACACGACACAGTGCTGGCCATCGCAATGAACGAGAACGTAACCGTGAACGCTAGGAACTGGGAGAACTACTACAGTCCTTGGAAGTATAACCCGACTCCCGGCTACTTGACCGGCAGTATTTGGGGTGGGGCGGAAGTGGATACGACCTATTTGGGCAATGGAAATATAATCAGTGACGGTCCGTGGACTGGCGCATTCATAGTCTTGAACCCGCCGCCGTTCCCTGCGAAAATCTGGCTACATACGGATTTTAATCCTGCGAGTTCGGTTACATATGCCACTGTTCTCGGTCCGAATGTCGAGTGCACGAACGGTGCGCAGCAGATGAACGTGTACCAGGCGTTTGGTGCGTGTAAATTTAATTCCTTGACGGTGCCCTGGTCGAACATGACGGACTTCCGGGACAATATCGTGTTGCCACATGAACGGTTGCACTTGCAGAAGGCCAAGGATTGCCTCACATCGGACGCCGTGCGTAGTCTGCTTGTTGCACTGGAGGCCGCCACGACCCCGAAGGACGCTAAGGACGAAGCGGAAAAAATCGCGGAGAAGATGGCCGACGCGATGGACTACCAATTTCCGCCTGATGCCGCGAGTGGTGATATCTGGAACTGGTGGGGTGAGAGTAAGTGGGTTTTGGCGAAAGATCCGGGTGGCCCGCAACATGTAGGAGAGGGGATGCCATGCACATGATGAAGAGAGCAGCACGGATAGAGAGTCGGGTAGTTTGGCTGTGGACGACTATCGCCGGTTTGGTGCTGGCTATGGGGGCCACCGCGGGCCCTGTTTTTGGGCAAGCGGGGGCGGGGAATAGAGAGCGAATGACCTTGGATGAAGCGCTGGCTCGTGCGGAAGAAGGTGACCCGGGGAACACGGGGTGGGCCGATAGCTTTCTGCGGCAGACAGGCGGGCGCCGCCCAGTTCAAGAGCTTGATGCGCTGGCGAACAAGTTGTTCGATTTGGCGCTACACGGTGATATGGAGACGGGTGGGGCAGGAGATGCGGCTCGCAAAGCACTCATGCTTGCTGTGGGCAGGGAAATCCCTCCTGGTGGAATCCCATACGACAGGGCCTTTGACTTGCTGCGCCAAGTGTATGAGAAACGAGCACAGGACGCGGTTGATGAAGTGGACCCGGTAGACGAAACGTTGAAATCGTGGGCTGCCAGCGCCATGAGGGCCGTCTACTTAGCAGATCCTTCTGGTCGAGGAGGTGCTTACCTGTTGCAGTTGCTGGAACGTCATGAGCCACCCGAACGGGGGACCGGCAGATCTACATGGTGTTACGCAGCGTACATGTTGAACATGGGTCATGACTGGTATGCCAAACCACGCAAGTCTGAACTGCCAGAGCAGTATAAGGAGGACTTTGCAGCGCACTGCGTCAGGAGTCGTGCAAAGCACGCGGGTCGCCGGTTAGTACTGTCAGATTTACCTGAGCCGATGACCTTGGAGGAAGCGCTAGCCGGCGTGGAAGAAGGCGACGCAGAGCACATATGGGAGAGACGGAGCTTTCTGCGGCAGACGGAGGGGCACCGTCCGGTTCAGGAGCTTGACGCGCTGGCAGACAGGTTGTTCGATTTGGCACTGCACGGTGATATGGAGCCGGGTGGAGCAGGAGATGCGGCTCGCAGAGCACTCGTAGCTGCTGGGAATAATAAGAGGGTCAATGGTGGGATCCCATACGATAGGGGATTTGACTTGCTGCGCCGAGTGTATGAGGAGCGAGCACAGGGTGCGGTTGACGAACAGTCAAAGTCGTGGGCTGCCATCGCGATGGCGTCCGTCTACTTGGCGGATTCTGATCTCGGCGGTGCTTATCTTGTGCAGCTGCTCGAGAGTCATGAGCCACCCGAACGGGGGACCGGGAGGTCTACGTGGTGTAACGCGGCGGACCTGCTGAACATGGGACACGAGATGGCTGGGGCGTTGTACATGTGGGCGGATGACCGGAAGGACGAACCACGCGAGTCTGAACTACCAGAGCAGTACGAGGAAGACTTTGCAGCGCACTGCGATGGAGGCCGTGCTATTAGCCCGCGGTGACCCTCCGTACGTCTTCGCGCACCATCATCCGAACCAAATCCTCGAAGTCAACCCGGGGTTCCCACCCCAATACTCGCCGAGCCTTGGTGGGGTCCGCGCACAGCTGATCGACCTCAGCCGGACGCAGGAATCGCTCGTCCAGCACCACGTGGTCGCGCCAGTTTAGCCCCACCTCGTCGAATGCGATCCGCACGAAATCCTCAACGGAACGAGTCTCTCCGGTTCCAATGACGAAGTCGCCGGGTTCGTCCGCTTGGAGCATCAGCCACATCGCCTCCACGTAGTCGCCGGCAAATCCCCAATCCCGCCGCGCGGAGAGATTGCCCATGGGGAGGGTGTCCTCCAAACCCCGGTGGATTCGGGCGACCGCCATCGTCACCTTGCGAGTTACGAACTCCTCCCCGCGCCTCGGGCTCTCGTGATTGAAGAGAATGCCGCTGGTCGCGAACAGGTCGTAACTCTCACGGTAGTTGACAGTTATGAAATGGCCGTAGGTCTTTGCAACTCCGTAGGGACTGCGGGGGTAGAACGGGGTCAACTCGTTCTGGGGGGTCTCCCTGACCTTCCCAAACATCTCGGAGGAGGATGCCTGATAGAAGCGGATGGACGGGTCCACAGCCCGTATCCCCTCCAACATCCTCGTTACTCCGAGCGCGGTGAACTGTCCCGTAAGGAGGGGCTGTTCCCATGAGGTGGGGACAAAGGATTGGGCGGCCAGGTTATAAACCTCGCTCGGCTTAACTGTCTTCAGGACCCGGATGAGAGAGAGTTGGTCGAGGAGGTCTGCCTGGTGAAGGGTGACCTTGTCCTCCAAGTGGGCGATCCGATCATTCCGGGATAGCGAGGAGCGGCGCACAACTCCGTGTACCTCATATCCCTTTTCGAGGAGGAACTCGGCTAGGTAAGAGCCGTCCTGGCCGGTGATCCCTGTGATGAGCGCTATCACAGGCAGGTCAGGTGGCTGGTGGTATCGGGCTTGGGCGGCACGGGTGTTCTCCGCAGGTTGACTATGGGACAGACCAAGGCAGGGCCAAAGTATAACGAAATCTCCGAACACAGTGGAATTTCGTCAGACTCACTGGCCTCCCGGCGGCCGATGCCATCGAACGGTTTGGCCCGCTACCCATGTAGAGCCGTATCGGATATGTTGGTGCCTCACAACTAGGAGCAGCCTGTGGATTAACGGTTGCTAGGATACCGGAGGGGTAGACGGAAGCCGGTTGGAATCCGGCGCGGCCCCGCCACTGTAAGAGGTCCGGGTAACCGGAACGCCGCTCAAACCCAAGCAGCCACTGGGACCCCTGGTCCCGGGAAGGCGTGAGCGACGACCTCGAGCCAGGAGACGTACTCCCCCGGTTTTGTTTCTCTCAGCTGCCTCCGAGGGGAGGCGAGGGGGTTCCTGTCATGTCTCGTTTTGCCTTCCGTTCGCTCTTTTCTATCTCGCTCTACGTAGTCGCTCTCACCACACCGTTTGCCTCGCCCTCGGCTGCTTCAGCACAACACGTACCCGTTCAACTAGAAGACCTCGTGGTCACCGCGTCCGGGTGGGCGGAACCCGAGTGGATGGTGACCGCTAACACCACTGTCCTTGACGGCCAGGAACTCGAAAACAGCGGGGTCGAGTATGTCGCCGACGCACTCCGGGCCGTTCCGGGATTGTCGATAGTCCGGACCGGCAGCCCTGGGAGTATCACCTCGGTCTTCCTTAGAGGAGGGGAGTCCGACCACGTCCTCGTTCTCGTGGATGGAGTACGGGTGAACAACGCGGGCGGCGGCATCGATCTATCGGCTTTGACAACCGACAACGTGGAGCGAATCGAAGTACTTAGGGGACCCAACTCCTCGCTCTATGGCTCGGATGCGGTGAGCGGAGTCATCCAGATCTTCACGCGGCGCCGGACGGGGCCACCGCGGGGGACCGTGTCTCTGCAGGGAGGCAGCTTCGGAAGCCTCCGGTGGCAGGGGTCGGTCTCCGGGGGAGACGCACCCCTATCGTACGCCTTCTCGGCAGGGGGTTTGAGCACCGACGGGATCCTAGAGTTCAACAACCAATCCTCGCAGACCACACTGACGGGACGCGTGCAGGCAGCGCTCGACGCACACTCCACCGCCAGTATCTCTATGCGGTACAACGACAAGACCTACCACTTCCCGACCGACGGGGCAGGCAACGTCGTGGACAGGAACGCCTTTAGCTTTTTCGACGATCTGGCTTTGGAGGTGGCCGCGGAACGGCGGTTTGGGGAACAGGTGGATGCCCGCATCTTCGTGGATCTATGGGAATCCGAGAACGGTTCGGATGATCAGCCGGACGATGCCGCGGATTCCCTCGGATTCTTCGGGTATACGAGCCTGACAGATACCCGGCGTGTCACCTGGGGAGGCCGCGCCCGTTGGCGGCCTTCGGAGGGATTCACGCTTTCCGTGGGGGCCGAACAGGAGGAGCTCAGCATCCGCGATTTCAATCAATCCCAGTCGCAGTTCGGGCCCTCCGCCGGTAACTCGGACGCGGCATGGGGGAACAGGGCCTATCACGCGCACCTTACCTGGGGGCACTCCGGGTTGGCCATAAACGGAGGCTTGAGGGGCGAAGACAACGAGCGCTTTGGAAGCGCCGTCACGTGGCGGACCGGATTGGCCTGGCGGCTGGAGGACTCCGGAACGCGGGTGCGCGCATCGGCCGGTACTGGAATCAAGGAACCGACCTTCTTTGAGACGCACGCATCCGGATTCGTATCCGGGAACCCCGACCTCACACCTGAGACTTCAACGAGCTTCGAGGCAGGGGTCGAGCAGCGCGTCGCCACAGGCGTCACGTTTGCCGTCACCGGATTCCGGCAGGGCTTCCGAGATCTCATCCAGTACACCGGCACCCCCCCGCAGGAGGGCGGCCCCAACTTCTTCAACGTGGCCGAAGCGAGTAGCAAGGGCCTTGAGATGGAGTTGCAGGTTGAGTTGGGTAGGGTTCGGACCACCGTGGCTCACACGTTTCTCGACACCGAGGTCATTGATTCCGGATTCCAGGAAGGCGAGGGAGCCACATTTGTGGAGGGTGAGCCCCTCCTCCGGCGCCCTCGGAGCGAGATCGCAGCGACGCTGGCTTTACAGGCCACTAGTGGGATCGATCTCGGACTGCAGGTGCGACGGACGGGCGAGCGACATGACCGTGATTTCTCGGCCTGGCCGGCGCTGCCCGTAGTCCTGCCGGCCTACACGGCAGCCGACCTAACGCTAGGATTTGACGTTGGAGGCACCCGGTATTCGGGACTTCGCCTCACCCTCCGGTTAGAAAACCTCTTCGACGCGGAATACGAAGAGATTTACGGTTTTAGGACACCGGGGCGAGGCGTCTACGTCGGGGGCAGCTTCTCCTTCGGTGGCTAAGTCTACTCGGCGAGGTTTTTCTCAGCCTCGGCGAGGGCTTTCCCCAGCTCGCGTTTCGCCCGCTTGGTGACGAGTACCACCAAACCAAGGGTGGCCACGAGTCCTGCAACCAAAAGGGCGGTCTCACCCCAACCGGCGACGCCTCCGGAGGCCTCCACTACCTCACGACCAGCGGCGCCAAAATAAACATACAGGGCCGTACCCGGGAGCATCCCCACCACGGAAGCAAGGGCATACTCCCGCATGGGTACGGCCGTGATGCCCATGAAGTAGTTGAGCATGTTGAAGGGGAGCACGGGCGATAGACGGGTTAAAAGCACGACCCGCCACCCCTGGTCCGCCACGGCTCGGTCTATGGCGGCGAGCCGGGGGCGCCCCTCCATACGGGACTGGATGAGTCCGCGGCCCAAGTGGCGGGAAACCAGAAACGCCAGATTCGCTCCGATATTGGAGGCGAGAATGACCGTCATCATGCCAGTCCCGAGCCCGAATATCAGACCTGCGCCGATCGTGAGAGCCGACCCGGGGATGAAGAGCACCACGCAGAGTGCATACACGGCCCCGTAGAAGAGAGGTCCCCAAACGCCGAAGCCTTGGGTGGTATCCTGGAGCCACCTGAAGAAGCGTTCCAGCGCCCCAGGACCGTCTTCGGTGCCCTGGTCCTCTTGCGGGTTGCCTATCGAGGGGAAGCCGGTGGCGACCGCGGAAGCGGCGCCTGAGGCGCCTGAAAGGCGACTCACGTCGTTCAGAGCCCAGTCGTAGTCGGTGAACTCAAGTGAAATGTCGGGGTCGCCATCTATGGCTGCCCGTACCTCCTCCGTCGAATAGAGCGCAATGAAGGCCTCAATCGACTCGGCGCGGGGCTCCCAACCGGCGGCGGTGAAGTCGGTCCCGTACCAGTCGAAGTAGCGAGACACCAGGAGCCTGTCCCCATCAAGGCGGACGTTATCCGGGTTGGTGAGGAAAGCCCTGGAACGCTCCTCGAGTTGATCCTCAAGGTCGAGCCCACGATAGGCCCACTGCGGGAGCGGGGCGCAAGAAAGTGATGCGCAGTTCACCGCAAAGTGGATGCGGGGATCCTTAAAGAAGGGGCGCAACACGTTGTGTTCGATGTTGTCGAGCGTGAGCACGTGACCTCCGAGGACCCACCCGCGCGCTGTCCACACCCCACTGATTTCGCGGATCGAGGCGACGTCAGGATGGTCCAGAATCGAGATCACCGTAAACGCATTGTATGCGTTGATGAGCATCGCCTTGAGGGCAGATGGGGAGAGCTCCCCCAGATCGACATGTGCTAGCCGTCTGGCGTAGGAGTCCAGATCGTCCCGATGAGAGGCCATGTACTCGTAGTCGACCAACCCCCCTTCTGTGCCTTCCCGGAGGAGAGCGTCCCAAGCCGAGTGGTCGAAGTCCGTCGTCCCAGTTGCCAACGAGCGACGTACATCCTCCGCAATCGGCCCCGTGGCTTCCTCCGCCGGAGGAGCGGCACACGCCACCACCGAGATCAACCCGACCACAGAAATCAACCCGATCACGAGGCCCACCCCTGGGAACCGCCTCGTCGGTGAGAGCCGCCTCATCGGTGGAGCCGGTTGTGCTCAGCCAGAAGGCGCAGCACCTCGTCGTGCGGCAACCCGTAAACTGTGTTTCCGTCGCGACCTACCATCGTTCGACCCGCTATCAGTGCGTTTGTGATTGCCTCCTCCGTGGCTTCCGCGGTGCCCCGCAGCAACGGACTCATGGCGCGATTGGAGAGCATGCGGACATCTGCCAACACGGTGTCGGGGGCACCCCCAGTATCGGCCGTCGAGAAGGCGATGAAGATGTCGCCCGAGCTATCCGCTCCGTACCCTCCCATGCGTCCGATCCCGACAGGAGCCCGGCGCGCCAGCCGCTTGAGCTGGTGGGGGAGGAGCGGTGCGTCCGTGGCGATGACGATGATGATGGACCCGACGTCCTCCGGGAACGGGTCCTCGTCCACGGGTTCGTTTTCGCCCATCCCTTCCGGTACCCAGTCGAGGAGGGCACGGCCGACCGGTACGCCCGCAATCAAGAGATCTGGGCGACGGCCGTAGTTGCACTGCACAAGGACGCCCACGGTGTAGTCGCCGACTACGCGCGAAGCCGTCCCGATTCCCCCCTTAAAGGAGTTACACACCATCCCGGTACCGCCGCCCACCGATCCCTCGGTAACAGGTCCTCCGGTCGCGCTTTCGATCGCCTCAAAGACGTGTTCGCTCTTCACATGAAAGCCGTTGATGTCGTTGAGACGGCCGTCCCATGTTTCCCCCACCACGGGAAGGCTCCACCATACGCCCGGGGCGACGGGGTGATTCGCCTCCGCATCCCGCGACCATTCGATGACCGCATGGTGCACCGCCCCCACGCTGTGAGTGTTCGTGATCATCACGGGGCCTTCCAGGAAGCCGGACTCCTCGACCCACGTCGTTCCCGTCATCTCGCCATTTCCGTTCAGGGAATACCACCCGGCAAAGACGGGTTCGAAGGAGCCGGTGCGGGGAATAACGGCGGTGACACCGGTGCGAACCGGACCCTCTCCGACGACCAGAGGCCCCTCTCCCCGGATGATGGTGGTGTGACCCACCCGGACCCCCTCCACGTCCGTGATCGCGTTCAGCGGCCCCGTCTCCCCCGGGAAAGGGATCCCCAGATCGCGGGCCCTGGGCTCCTGGGCGTGGCCTGGGCTCGGGAAGCCCGCTGAAAAAGTCATCCCAACACCGAATCCCACAAAGGCGAGTCCCACGAATCGAGCGGCCCTCATCTATCTGAACGTCCCTTGCAGGCCGAGCGTCCAGATGGCCGCGGGTCGGGCGCCTGCATCCTCGATCGGCAGCAACACATTGGTGGTGAGCAACATGCCGGGGCTCATCATCATCTTGAGTCCGAGTGAAAGATCCATCAGGTAGTGGCTGGTCCCAAAACCCGGCCATGGATCCACCGTCAGGTCGCCAACGCCTGGAAGGAGGGTTGGACGGAGCAGCCTTTTGTCCGGATCCGTGAAATCCAACTGTCCCAGGAGACCGGCCATGACTCCCAAACCGGGTGCCAACTCCGCATCGAATCCAACGGAACCGACAAGCGCGTCACCCACGTCGGGGTCCCCCCTCAGAAGATAGCCGGCGTTCAAGTGGGGAGTGAAACGTTCGAAACGGGCGGAGATGAGCGCGAGGGTCCGAACCCGTCCGTACCCCAGACCAAGGAAATCCTCTTCCTCGCCGGTCGCGAAGGTTACGTCCGCTAGAAGGCCGACACCCACCTGTCCCGGTGCTCCTTCCCTCGGTGTACCTCCGGAAAGGTTGACCTTGAACCGCGCCGATACGTCACCGACGCCGGTTGCAGACCCCGAAACGCTGTTTTCGGCCGACAGGATAGGACCGTGCTCAGCGCTCCCGAATCGATGATGATAATCCGGATCAAAGCTGACGATCTGGGCGCTGGATGTCGCCTGGAGACGCGAATGGACCACCGGAACGGTGACACCGATATCCACGTAGTCGGTGATCCCGCCACTCAGCACGATCGTTGCGACGGCGACGTTGAAGTCGATGTCGGCACTTGCCATGATGAAGTCCCGCTCGGATGGCCTCGGGGTGCCGAGAGAGTCGGGGATGGCTCCGTGGTGGATGAAGTTGAAGTTGAGGGCTCCGGCCGGCGTACCGGCGACGGTGGATGCCCGCCAAACGGCCGTCTCGAAACCCATGGAGAAGCGGCCGGCTCCCAACGTTTCGGCGCGTTCGGCATAGAGAGGGCCGAGAGAGGCTGCCTCGGTATCACTCGACCACGTACGGCCCCCCGCCATGGCACTCTGGGGCACGCGCGAGACGAAAGTCGATAGAGAAGTTCCGAGAGTCTCGAGGATCGCGGCGTTTACCGGAACATTTTCCGGGAGAAAGTGCCATCCATGGTTGGTGGGACCGGTGGGTTGGATCTCGAACTCGGTCTCCAGGCAGAGCGGGCGAGCGCACGCCGAGTATGTGAACAGGTCATTGACCAGATCGGACAGGGATTGCGCCTCCAGGGGACGGCTGGCGAGGCTCAAGGCCAGGCTCAACGCGAGGCTCGCGGCCATAGTTGTTGCCACTGCCGCCCATCTCCGGGTACGCGTGTGACGGATGTTTCGGTGGATCAAGACAGCGTCGGACAATAGCATCGACAATCGTACCCTGGTTGGTTGTTATCGGGCTTGGTTGTTATCGGGCGGTCTTGCGATGTCGGAACGTGGCGGAACCGCCAACTCTTGGGCAAGTAGCCGCTTGGTGCCGGAGCTAACGGACACGAGGGTGACAAATCCCTTATGATTAGGCGGGTACTGCAAAAAGCGGCGGTTAGCCCGAGCCCAAGGAGAGGATGATCCCAAGGAGCGGATGATCAAACCTTCGAAACCGTTGACCCAGAGTTGACCCAGAGATGAGACGCACTGCCCAGGAACACGACGTCATCATCGTGGGGTCGGGAGCCGGAGGCGGAATGGCCGCCTACGTCCTGGCGTGCCACGGGGTACGGGTTTTGCTCTTGGAAGCCGGGCGAGACTACGACCCCGTCACCGAAACCCCGATGTTCCAACTTCCGAAGGACGCGCCGCTGCGGGCCGCCGGAACGTCCGACAAGCCCTTTGGGTTCTACGATGCCACGGTGGATGGGGGCTGGCAGGTACCAGGCGAACCTTACACCCAGGGAGAGGGTCCCGACTTCATGTGGTGGCGGGCACGCATGCTCGGCGGTCGCACCAACCACTGGGGTCGCATATCGCTGCGCATGGGACCATACGACTTCAAACCCCGGAGCCGCGACGGACTGGGTTTCGACTGGCCGCTGGGCTATGAGGATCTGGAACCTTGGTACGACAAGACCGAGGCCTTCATCGGGGTGTACGGCTCCAGCGAGGGGCTCGAAAACACTCCAGGGGCGTCGGACGGCATCCTTCAACCACCACCCGCCCCGCGCGCGTACGAGCTCCTGACACAACGGACCTGTGCACGGCTGGGGATCCCGGTGATTCCGGCCCACCTAGCCATCCTCACCCAAACCCAGGACGCAGATGGCCTCAGTCGAATGCTGTGGCCAAACAACGAACTGGCGCGCCGTGTCACGTACGACTCCATGCGATCGCGGGCCGCGTGCTACTGGGCCACGCCTTGCGGCCGAGGCTGCTCCATCAAAGCGAACTTCCAATCGCCAACCGTGTGCCTTCCACCCGCGGAAGCCACCGGCAACCTCACGACGATCACGGACGCTATGGTGCGCGAGGTTACCCTGGACGCCCGGGGACGGGCAAACGGGGTGCACTACATCGACCGGCGTACGCGAGCGGACATCCATGCGGCTGCTCCGGTCGTCATTCTAGCCGCCAGTGCCTGCGAATCCGCACGCATCCTGCTCAACTCGCGCTCCTCCCTCTTTCCGGATGGGCTGGCCAACGAAAGCGGACTGGTCGGCAAATACCTCATGGACACCGTGGGAGCGGGCGTGCAGGGACAGATCCCGGCGCTCGAGAATTTGCCGCGCCACCCCGAGGAGGGCGCGTCGGCGATGCACCTCTATATGCCTTGGTGGCTGTACGGAGAACAGCTTCGCGGAGAGCTTCCCTTTGCGCGAGGATACCACATCGAGTTCGGCGGGGGGCAGCGGATGCCTGGGTACGGAGCCTTTCAGGGCCTCGAACCCCTTACCGAAGGAGCCTACGGGCAGGCATTCAAGGAGGCGTGCAGACGCTACTACGGGTCGTTCGTGTACTTCGACGGGCGCGGGGAGATGATTCCCAACGACGATTGCTATTGCGAGATCGATCCGGACGTCGTGGATCAGTGGGGGATCCCTGTCCTCCGGTTCCATTGGAAGTGGTCCGAGCATGAACTAAACCAGGCCGTTCACATGCAGCATACCTTCGCGGGCATTATCGAGGAACTCGGAGGGACCGTGCTCTCCACAGTCCAGACAGACGGCGAGCGGGCTATAGCAGCCCCCGGCCAGATCATCCACGAGGTGGGGTGCACGCGGATGGGGAGTGATCCCCAGAACTCGGTACTGAACCAGTACTGCCAGTCGTGGGAAGTTCCGAACCTCTTCGTGATGGACGGCGGACCGTTCGTATCGAACGCCGACAAGAACCCCACCCTCTCGATCATGGCGTTGGCGTGGCGATCCTCGGAGTACCTAGTTGACCAACTAAGGCAGGGGAACCTGTGACCGGCGACGATCGGGCCAACCGGGACGATCAAAAGAACCGGGGCGGGGCCGGGCTAACCCGCCGAGAAGTGCTCCAAGTGCTGGCGGCCAGCGCGGGCGCGGTTGCCGTCACCGGGAGTGCGTGTGCTGACGAGGCGGGGACCGGTCGAGTTGGCGAAGCGGGCCCGGGAACGACCTCCACTTCATCCCCTACCACTGGTACAAATCCCCTTGCTGCGGGGACCCCAACCGACCCGGACCTGCTGTCCCCCATCGTACCCTGGGAAGGGGTTCTCACCGAACAAGAATTGTCCAAGTTGTCGGTGCTGTGCGACATCATTATCCCGGAGGACGAGCATTCGCCATCCGCCTCCGCGATTGGGGCTCACGATTTCATAGATGAGTGGGTCAGCGCCCCCTACGACGGCAATCGGGAAGATCTTGTGCTGGTAAGAGGCGGCCTCGTGTGGTTGGACATCGAGTCGGGACGACGTTTTGACGGATTCGCCTTCAGCGAACTCTCGCTTGCGCAGCAACAAGACATCTGCGATGACATTTGTTGGCAGGAGACCGCACGCGATGAGAGGCGGTTCGCCGCGCGCTTCTTCGACCGTGTTCGAGACCTGACGTCGACCGCATTTTGGACTACGGAAGAGGGGATGAGGGATCTCGGCTTCGTCGGCAATCGCGCGATGCCGGGGTTCGAGGGTCCACCCCCTGAAGTGTTGCGCCTCCTAGGACTCGATTGACAATAACGGAGTAGAACCAACAGGAGCTGGGAATGGCACGCGATCCCTATTCGCGGCGCAGTTTCGTTCGAACCACGGCCGCAGCTGGGGCGGGGTTCAGCATTGTACCCGCACATGTGCTCGGAGGACCGTTTCATAGAGCCCCAAGCGATACGCTGAACGTGGCCCACATCGGTGTGGGCGGCATGGGCCGCGGCGACGTAAACGGAATGTCCGAAGCGGGAGAGAACACCTTCGCCCTCTGTGATGTAGACGAGCGCATGGCGGCTGCGTCTTGGTCGCGCTTCCCCGCTGCCAAGCAGTATCGGGATTTCAGGGTAATGCTGGAGCAGGAGGCGGACAGCATCGACGCCGTCGTCATCTCAACTCCCGATCACACGCATACGGCGGCCGGCATGGCGGCCCTCGCCCTGGGGAAACCGACCCGCATCCAGAAACCGCTGGCCACGACGATCTGGGAAGTACGGGAGCTCATGCGGGCGGCTGACGAGGCAGGAGTAGCGACCCAGATGGGTAATCAGGGCCACGCCGGCGAAGGCACCCGTCAGCTACGCGAATGGTACGAAGCGGGCGCCATAGGGGAGATCCGTCGGGTGGAGTACTGGACCAACCGGCCGATCTGGCCGCAGGCGATCAACCGGCCTACCGAGGCTCACCATGCGCCCCCGTGGCTGGAGTGGGACCTGTGGCTGGGACCGGCAGCCCACCGCCCCTACCACCCTGCATACGCCCCCTTCAACTGGCGCGGATGGTGGGATTTTGGCACAGGTGCGCTGGGTGACATAGCGTGCCATGCGATGGACGCCGCTTTCTGGACCTTCGACCTGGGAACTCCGGAGCGGGTATCCGCCGAGTCAACACCTCCATTCCCCGAGACGGCACCGGCAGCCTCCCGAATCGAGTACGACTTCCCGGCCCGTGGGGGCCGGCCACCCGTGAAGGTGGTGTGGAGAGATGGGAGTTTCAGGCCACCCCGCCCCGAAGAAGTGGACGCCGACTCCTGGCCCCCCGACTCCAGTGGACAACTCTGGGTGGGGACCGAGGGCAAGCTGGTCGCCGGTATCTACGGCGAGAATGCACGTCTGCTCGACAAGGAGAGGGACAGGGAGATCCGGAATAATCCTCCGCCCGAGAAGTACCCCCGGACCGAAGGGGTGTACCGAGAGTTTGCTGCGGCATGCAAGGATGGGCCGCCCGCTGGATCGAACTTTGTGGAGCACGCCGGCCCCCTGACCGAGATGTCGCTTCTCGGGAATCTGTCGATAAGAAGCGGACGAGAACTCTTTATCGCCGAGGGGGAGGATATCCTCGATAATGACTCGATTCCGAACGAATTCATGCGCGCGCCATACCGGCCAGAGTGGGCTTGGTAGGAACCCAAGAGGCGTTGACTAGCTCATGCAACTGAACGGGCTCGATTGGACGGTACTCGTCCTTTACGGCGGGATCGTCCTTGCCGTGGGACTGTGGTACTCGCGGCGCGCCGGCACCGGAACGGGCGAATTCTTCCTTGCGGGGCGCACGCTGCCCTGGTGGCTCCTGGGCACCTCGATGGTGGCGACCACCTTTTCTTCGGACACACCGAATCTGGTGACGGACCTCGTTCGCAACGGTGGCGTGAGCGGAAACTGGGTGTGGTGGGCGTTCCTCCTCACGGCGATGTTCACGACCTTTTTCTACGCCAAGCTGTGGCGGCGGTCGGGGGTGTTCACCGACATAGGCTTCTACGAGCTCCGTTACTCGGGGCGGGAGGCCTCCTTCCTCCGCGGATTTCGGGCCCTCTACCTAGGCGTGTTCTTCAACGTCGTGATAATGGCGACGGTGATGCTAGCCGCGATCAAGATCGGAGGGGTGCTGCTGGGGGCCGACAAGTACACCACGCTGCTGGTGGCAGGATCGATTGCGGCCCTTTACTCGGCTACCTCGGGGCTGTGGGGAGTCGTCGTAACCGACCTTCTTCTCTTTGTAGTTGCAATGACGGGTTCGGTGGCGGCAGCGTGGTATGCGCTGGCTCAACCCCAGGTCGGTGGGTTGTCTGGACTCCTCGTGCATCCGCAGGTGGCTCCGCAGCTCGCGCTACTTCCCGATTTCACAGATTGGAGGACGGCGGCAGCCATATTCATCATCCCGATTGCGGTTCAGTGGTGGGCCACTTGGTACCCCGGAGCCGAACCGGGAGGGGGCGGGTACGCTGCGCAACGCATGTTGGCCGCCCGCGACGAACGGGACGCGATGAAGGCCACCCTTTGGTTCAACATCGCCCACTACGCCCTGCGGCCCTGGCCCTGGATACTGGTCGCGCTCGCGTCTCTCGCGGTCTACCCCACGCTGGAGTCGATCAGTGCAGCCTTCCCCGGACTCGACGCAGGCCTCCTGGGTCACGACTTGGCATATCCCGCGATGCTCGTGTTCCTCCCCCATGGACTCCTCGGGCTTGTCGTAGCGTCGCTCGCGGCCGCCTTCATGTCCACGATATCGACACACCTGAACTGGGGTGCGTCCTACATGGTCGATGATTTTTACCGGCGCTTTGTGGCCCCGGAACGGAGCGAGGTACACTACGTGGGTGTGGCACGCGTGGCGACCGTCTTGCTCATCGTCCTTTCCGGTGTCCTGGCATTGGCACTGAGCAACGCGAAACAGGCCTTTGAGATCATCCTCTCATTGCACGCGGGGAGCGGACTCATCTTTCTCCTGCGATGGTTTTGGTGGAGGGTAAACGCTTGGTCCGAGATATCCGGGATGGTGGTATCGGCCGGCGTTGCACTCTGGTTCGCTCTCTTTCACGATCGGCTCGGACTACCGAGTCTCGATTCATGGGAACGGATACTTGTGGCGGTTGTGATTACCACCGTCGTTTGGGTTACGGTCACGCTTAGTACGAGACCGGCTGACGCGCAAACTCTCCAGTCGTTCTATGACAAGGTGCGGCCATTCGCACGCGGGTGGCGTGGGAGCGGGGTGAAGACGCAACCGGATGAGCCCGGTCAGTTGGCCTCGGGATTGGCTGCTTGGGCGTCAGGCTGCGTAACGGTCTACGCTGCTTTGTTCGCCACCGGGATGGCCCTGTACGGGGACGCCAGCGGGGCGCTCGTACTGGGGATACTCGCCGTGAGTTCGGGATATTTCCTCTTCCGGATCCTCCCCCGGGTGGGGTTCAAATAGGGTAGCCAGTGCCCTTCGAAAGCATTAATCCGACCACCGAGGAGCCCTTGGTGTCCTACGAATCGTGGGGACTCCAGCAGCTGGATGCGGCTCTCCAGCGAGCGGAGCGTGCATTCCAGGCGTGGCGCCGGACCGACGTGGAGGAACGAGCTCGCCTCCTGTCGGCACTCGCCGATCTTCTGGAACGCGGCAAACAGGCGTATGGGTTGCTCATGACCAACGAAATGGGCAAGCCGCTAGCCGGGGCCGTCGCCGAGGCCGAGAAGTCTGCCTTGGCATGCAGGTACTATGCCGAGCACGGACCCTCCTCACTGGAAACGGAGCCGTTCGAGTCCACCGGCAAGGAGTGCTGGGTCGAGTACCAGCCGTTGGGTGCGATCCTTGGCGTGATGCCATGGAACTTCCCATTCTGGCAGGCTATTCGTGCGGCCGCCCCTACCCTGCTGGCGGGGAATGTCTTCCTGCTTAAGCACGCGCCGAACGTCCCTCAGTGCGCCATCGCAATTGAGGGCTTGTTTGCGCGGGCGGGGTTCCCGGACGGTGTGTTTCAGAACATCTTTGCGGAGGTTGAGGACATCCCACACCTCCTGGATTCTCGGGTCGTACAGGGAGCGACGCTAACTGGGTCAGTGTCTGCGGGGTCCTCTCTGGCCGCTGCGGCAGGACGCCGCATCAAGACTACTGTTCTCGAGCTGGGAGGATGTGACCCCTACATCGTGATGGAATCCGCGGATCTCGAGCAGGCCGTCGATACGGCTGTCCAGGCTCGGATGATGAACAACGGCCAGTCGTGCATCGCCGCCAAGAGGATGTTGGTACACGAATCGATCGCGGGGGAGTTCACGACTCGTCTCGTGGCAAACATCGAGAAGCTCGTCGTAGGTGATCCGAGGAATCCCTCCGTGTCGATTGGGCCACTCGCGCGGGAGGACTTGAGGGATCGCGTGGCCCAGCAAGTACATGACACCGAGTCTGCTGGTGCGACGGTGAAGACGGGAGGCCGCGTACCGGAGCGACGAGGGTGGTTCTACGAGCCTACTGTGCTGACAAACGTTCCGGACGACTCCCCGGCGGCCACTGACGAGATCTTTGGTCCGGTCGCGGGCATCTTTCCGGTTGGAGATTTGGACGAAGCGATTGAACGCGCCAACGGCACTGAGTTTGGTCTCTCCTCGGCAATCTGGACCAGCGATCGGGCCGAGAGCGAGCGGGCGGTGCGCGATCTCGAAGCGGGTGCTGTCTTCGTTAACGGGATGTCGGCCTCCGACCCCCGTGTCCCTTTCGGAGGAATCAAACGCTCGGGTTATGGGAGAGAGCTTGGCCCCCACGCCCTGCGCGAATTCGTGAACGTTAAGACCGTCTGGATCGGACCGGAATGAGCCCCATCTCCTTTACCTCGACGAGAGAACGGGCCCTCTGGGCCGTCGCCCTCTGCATCACTCTGCTCATCTACTCCACGCTTGGACTTGCGAGAGTCCTTTCAGACTTGCTCGCCGTTACTGGCATCGGTGACGCCATGTTCTCCGTTGGCTTTTTCCTGGTGCTAGCAATGATCCTGACTCAGGGACTCCGGGTTCGACCCCTCGGGATCGAGATCGGAATAGGAATCGGTCTTCTGGCGACGTGTTCGCTGCTATTCGCCCGCATGGCAACGGCGGCGGAGCGGAGTCACCTCATCGAATACAGTTTATTGGCGATAGTGATTTTCGAGGCCCTCCGAGAACGAAAGCGGAACCGTCCAGAGCTGTGGTCACCGGCGCTCTTGGCGATCCTCTTGGCCATCGCGGTCGGGCTCGCCGACGAGGGGTTCCAGTTAGTTGTGCCGGACCGTGTGGCAGACCCCAACGACATTCTCTTCAACGTGCTCGCGACTGTGGGGGCGGTGTCCGCGAGTGCAGTACTGGGGTGGATACGGTCGCAACTGATCCAAACGGACTCGTGAGTCTTGTAATCGAATGACCTCAAGCGACAAGATGAGGAAGTACCGGCCGAATCACTGCACGGGACACCACTGAAAACGGGATCAGAGAGGGAGAATACGAATGCGAAACCCTAAGCGTACCATCGCCTTGGCAGCGCTGTTTTCCGTGGCGATTGTGGCGGCGGCACAGGCACACACCATGTACCTGAAGTTCGACAGCTTCTTCCTGGAACCGAACACCAAAGCCGAGATCGCCCTCTACAACGGGGACTTCGACCGAAGTGAGAATCTGATTTCACGGGACCGGATGCTGGATGTCGCGATCGTCGGGCCCGATGGGCGGGTGTCGCCTCCGGAATCAGCGTGGGAGGACCGGGCACTGTTCAACGGACCCGACAGCCTCGACACTGCCTTCCTCACATTCCAAACGGGATCCGCAGGCACGTACACGCTCGGCGTGTCGACAGCGGCCCGGATCATTGACCTCTCCGCTGACGAGTTCAACGAATACTTGGTACACGACGGCATCACTGATGCCATCGCCCAACGCGAAGCGGCGGGCAAGACCAATGACCCCGCGAGTGAGCGTTACAGCAAGCACGTGAAGGCGATCTTCCAGGTTGGAGACGCCACCAGCGACCACTGGGCCACCGACCTGGGATATCCCGCTGAGTTTGTCGTCCTACAGAATCCATATGAACTAGCCGTCGGGGACACCCTCGAAGTCAGGTTCCTCCGAGACGGTCAACCGATCTCGAACCAACTCGTCTACGCCAACGGCGAGTTCAACCACGAACACGGCAGAGACGGAACGCATCAGGAAGTCGTGACCACTCGAACGGACACAAATGGAGTTGCAGCCATTCCCCTAGTGGGCGCGGGTCGCTGGTACGTGCGCACCATTCATCTAGTCGAAACCCCCGAGGAGGATGGTCTGGACTACGAATCCAACTGGGCCACACTAACGTTCGAAATCCGATAACCCCGCGATGGGCCGAGGGGGTCTCAGGTTGTTGTCGATGAAGAACTTCATGCCACCAGCTGGCGTTCGAAATCCACCGCTGCCTGAATCTCGGCATCGGTCAACCCCCACCAAGTACGCGCCGAGGCCAGATTCTCGTTCTCGGCAACGAAGAAATCATAGATGTTGATCGTCTTCACTCCGCGGTCGACTATGGAAGGTGCTCCGAACGCCACCTTGGGATCCAGCACGACTGGCTTATCCCGGCCAAGCGGATACCATCGTTTGGCCAGCCCCCTTGGTGCGTCGAAGTCGATCTGCTGGGCAAGTTGCTGGATCACCGACGCGATGACCCACTGCCCACGCGACATCTGTTCAAGCATCGCGCCTCCACGATCCTCGTCTGCGCGTTCTTGAAATCGAAGGAGTATCGTCCGGCCGTCAGTGAAGAAGGTCTGGCGTGCGAAGTGTTTTGTGTCCAAGACTTTACGCGCCTTGTCAAGTGCGTGACGAACTCTCTGAAGCGGTATTCCGTAATCGAGAAACCGCTCGACGAATAGCAGGTCGACGAGATCCAGAAAGGAGGCGTACGTTCTCTTGGTTTCACACCCGCCGAGCCAACGCCGTACCCGGCCCGCAGCAAGACCCACCAGTCGGCCAGCTTCGGCCACCGTGTAGGCGGGCCGATCAAGTTGGCTCAATTCGATCATTCGCGACTCCTTCAGCTGGGCCGTCGGTCGGCCGGTAGCTTGGTCGCCGCCTCGCACACGTCAAGCTGCCCCCGCCAGGAATCGTAGACGACGTTTGCAGATATTGCTAACATACGACCGGTTTTGTTCAAATTGATTGCCGCTCTACAAGGAACTACCGAGTCTACCACACTCGAACAACTGTGATCTCGCCCCGCCATGGCGGAACAGATGGTTGTGCCCCCATTGCCGAGGAGGATACTGAATGACCGCGTTGGACCGACTGCTGCACACATACCGGAAAGAAGCCCTGACCACGCGGGACAAGGGCACCGCGTTCGAGAATCTGATCAGAGAGTGGTTGGTTGTGGATCCCGTGCAGGGGGAACGTTTTGCGCGGGTCGAAAGCTGGGCTGAATGGGCCCGCCGCCAGGGCGAGAATCGCTCCGACGTCGGAATCGACCTCGTGGGGACCCGGAAGGACGGCGGCCTAGCCGCAATTCAATGCAAGTTCTTCGACGCCAAGCAGCGCATCCAAAAGCGCCACATCGACAGCTTCATATCCGCCTCGGGAACTCACGAGTTTGCCGAACGAGTCATTGTCGAAACTACGGAAGCGCCGTGGAGTAGGCCCGCCGAGAAGATGCTCGTCGACCAGAAGATTCCCGTGATCCGCATCGGACTTCGCGACTTGCGCGAGAGTAGGGTGGACTGGACGGAGTTCGAGGGAACGGGCGAGGTGCGGCGAGCCAAACCGAAAGTATTGCGCCGGGACCAACAGGCCGCGCTGGAGGCGGTGCGCAGTGGATTCGAGAAGGCGGATCGAGGCAAGCTGATCATGGCGTGCGGGACGGGCAAGACGCTCACCGGGCTGCGGATCGCTGAAGGAATCGCCGGTCCTGGCGGGCATGTGCTTTTCCTGATGCCGTCGCTTGCGCTAGTGGCGCAGTCGGTGCGCGAATGGTGTGCCGACGCGGTCGTTCCGCTGACATCATTCGCTGTCTGCTCAGACACGAAGGTAGGAAAACGACGACGACGCGCGAACGACGTAGCGGAACTGGAGGTTAGCGACCTGGCCTTCCCGGCGACCACCGACCCGGAACAACTAGCCGAGAAAGTAAATGCTTCGGACCTGGCCACCATGCGGGTCGTCTTCGCCACCTACCAGTCCATCTCGGTCATCGAGAACGCGCAGAAAAACCATGCCCTCCCGGAGTTCGATCTGATCCTGTGCGACGAAGCGCACCGCACGACGGGCGCCACCTTCCCGGGCCACGATCCGTCGCACTTCGTCAAGGTGCACGACAACGAAGTCGTCGCCGGACACAAGCGGCTGTACATGACAGCGACGCCGCGCATTTACGGCGAGAGTGCCAAGACCAAGGCCAAGGAGAACGACGCTATCCTAGCGTCGATGGACGATCCGGAAGTCTACGGCGAGGGGCTCTTCCACTCGGGGTTCGCCCAGGCCGTGGAAAACGGCATCCTGTCCGACTACCGCGTGATCGTACTGGCCATGGACGAAGGGCACGTCAGTACGTCTGTGCAGAGTCGCCTTTCCGACGGCGACAGCGAACTGGTCCTTGATGACGCCGCCAAGATTGTCGGCTGCTGGAAGGCGCTAGCAAAGGCCGGACTGCATCTCGGGAAGACCGACCACGAGGCCCCCATGCGCCGGGCACTGGCGTTCTGCAGCACTATCAAGAAGTCCAAGTTGATTCGGGACGAGTTCTCTCAAGTCATCGCCGAGTACAAGGCGGACGCCGCGTCGGACGACAAGGCCGCTCGCTTGCGGTGCGAAATGCGCCACGTGGACGGCACCTACGACGCCCGCGAGCGGGGCGGACGGCTCGACTGGCTCAAGGAGGAGGACGCCGGCAGCAACGTTTGTCGCATCCTGACCAACGTGCGCTGTTTGACGGAAGGGGTCGATGTCCCGGCTCTGGACGCCATCCTGTTCCTGCATCCGCGCAACAGCCAGGTCGATGTGGTGCAGGCCGTGGGGAGGGTCATGCGGCGGGCGCCGGACAAGCGCATGGGCTACGTGATCCTGCCTGTTGGGATTCCACCCGGCGTACCACCCGACCAGGCATTGAACGACAACAAGCGGTATAAGGTGGTCTGGCAGATTCTGAACGCTCTGCGCGCCCACGACGAGCGGCTCGATGCGGTCATCAATCAGGGCGGCCTGGGCCAGGACGTGGGCGATCGCATTACGGTCGTCGACGGACGCATATGGGGTGACAGTGCGGAGCTTCGGGCGATTACAGCGAAGGTGGACGCGTTGCCGACGCCGGGCACCAAACCAAACTCGGATATCGGCGGTGGACCCGGCGGCAACGGTGAAATCAATGGCGACAACGGTTTAGTCGATCCCCAGCCATCCCTCTTCGTGGACGACTTCACGCGGGCGGTCATGGCGAAGCTCGTTGAGAAGTGCGGCACGCGGGATTATTGGGAGGACTGGGCAAAGGACGTAGCGAAGATCGCCGAACGCCACATCACCCGGATTACCAGCCTCGTCGAGCAGGACGGCAGCGACGCCCAAGGTTTCTTCCGGGATTTCCTACGGGAGATCCGTGACGACTTGAACGACTCTGTTACCGAGAAGGATGCCGTCGAGATGCTGGCGCAGCATCTGATTACTCGCCCGGTCTTTGAGGCGCTGTTCGAGGACGATGATTTCGTGCGCAGCAACCCAGTCTCGAGTGCGATGTCCGAGGTGCTGTCGGTGATCGACGAGGCCGATGTCGGGCGGGAAGCGCAGGACCTGGAAGGCTTCTACGCGTCGGTCCGCCGCCGTGCCACCGGAATCACCGACCCTGCGGCGAGGCAGAAGCTGATCGTCGAGCTGTACGACAAGTTCTTCCGGGGGGCGTTCCCGCTAACCGCGCAGCGACTTGGTATCGTATACACTCCAGTCGAGGTCGTTGACTTCATCCTTCATTCCGCCAACGACGTCTTGAAGGAGGAGTTTGGCCAAACTCTCGCGTCCGAAGGCGCTCACATCATCGATCCCTTTGTAGGCACGGGCACGTTCATCACTCGCTTGTTGCAGACCGGACTGATCGCGCAGGAGGACATGGAGCGCAAGTACCGGGAGGAGCTGCACGCCAACGACATCGTGTTCCTTGCCTACTACATCGCCTCGATAAACATCGAGACGGTATTTCACGGACTGGCCGAGCGGGAGAACTACAGGCCGTTCGAGGGCATTTGCCTGACCGACACGTTCGCGTTAGAAGGTGGCGAGGATTTGTTCTCGTTCTACATGCCGGACAATTCGAGTCGCCGGGAAAAGCAGGTGAAGACCGCCATCCGCGTCATCGTCGGGAATCCGCCGTGGTCGGCGGGGCAGCGGAGCGCGGCGGACAACAACCCGAACGTGGTGTATCCGAAGCTGCGGGAACGCGTTGCCCAGACGTATGCCGCACGTTCAACCGCGACCAACAAGAACAGCCTGTACGACAGCTACAAGATGGCGATCCGCTGGGCGTCGGACCGAATCGGCGAGCAAGGGGTGATCGCGTTCGTGACCAACGGCTCGTGGATCGACGGAAACGTGGACTCGGGCGTGCGGGCGTGCCTGGCCGAGGAGTTCACGTCGATTTGGGTGTTGAATCTTCGAGGTAACACTCGGACTTCAGGCGAACGCGGGAGACGCGAAGGGACCAACGTCTTCGAGAGCGGCGGGAAGCCGACATCAAGAGCGACAGTCACTGTGACCATTCTAGTCCGCAACTCAGGGGCCAAACACAATGGCTGCCGCATTCTGTACCGCGACATCGGCGACTATCTGAAGCGCGAGGAGAAGCTCCAGAAACTGCGCGACTGGGGGTCCGTGGGCGGGATCGACGACTGGCGAGAGATCGTGCCCGACGAGCACCACGACTGGGTCGGCCAACGAGACCCGGCGTTCCAGACATTTTACCCGATGGGAACAAAAGAGGCGAAGGCGGGACAAGCGGACGATGCAATCTTCAAATTGTTTAGCAGCGGGTACAAGACCAGCCGCGACGCCTACACATACAACTTCACTCGCAAGGACTGCGCTGATAACGCTCGCGCCATGGTCAAGGACTACATGGGCGCGATGCGAGTAAGAGAGGCACAGCCTGAATACAGCGTGGAGAGGGCCGCACGCGAGCACTCCTCGCATGTTCGGTGGGACAGGGAACTCAAAAACAACTTGAGGCGCCGCAAAGGAACGGTCTATTCCATCACCAACATCATGCGCACGCAGTACCGTCCGTTCGTCAAGCAGAACTGCTACGTCGATTACCTTCTGGTGAGCAACAAGTACCAGCAAGACAAGATCTTCCCGTTGACAAACGCAACAAGGCGCACACATTCCGCCGACCGACCGACCGACCGACCGACCGACCGACCGACCGACCGACCGACCGACCGACCGACCGACCGACCGACCGACCGACCGACCGACGAACTGGGCGATCTGCGTTCCAGGCGTGGGCTCGACCAAACCCTTCTCAGTCCTCATGGCCGATACGATGCCGGATCTGGAACTCATCGCGAAGGGTCAATGCTTCCCACGCTACCGGTACGAGCACAGAACCGCTGCATCTGCGTCCCCGGCGTCGGCTCAACCAAGCCCTTCTCGGTTCTCATCGCCGACCGAATGCCCGACCTTCACTTCCTCGCATTCGGCCAGTGCTTCCCACGCTGGGTCTACCCCCAACCAAGGGGGTATCTTTGACGAAGCCACACTGTTCGAGACGGAGCTCCAACGTGTCGACAACATCTCGAACACCACCCTCGCTACGTTCCAGGCGCACTATGGCGACGAGTCCATCACGAAAGACGACATCTTCGATTACGTCTACGGAGTGCTTCACGCACCAGCTTACCGTGAACGCTTTGCAAACGACCTATCCAAGGGCTTGCCGCGGATACCGTTCGCTTCACAGTTCGCGCGCTTTGCCGAGGCCGGCAGCGCCCTAGCGTCGTTGCACCTCGGATACGAAACCTGTCCGGAGCATCCGCTCGAAGAGATCTTCACGGGTGAGGAGGGACCGCACCCGGAGCACTACCGTCTAACGAGGCGCAAGATGAAACTCGAGGAGGAAGGGGCCGCCCTCCGGATAAACAGCCACATTACACTGCGCGGCATTCCCGAGGCAGCACACGGGTACGTGGTCAACGGTCGCTCTCCCCTAGGATGGTTCATCGACCGGTACTACATCAAGACGGACAAGCACAGCGATATTCGCAACAATCCGAACGGATGGTTCGAGAAGCCACAGGACATTATCCCGGCGATCAAGCGCATCGTACACGTCAGCGTCGAAACGGTCAGTATCGTGAACAGTCTGCCCGACCCCGTTCTGCCCGAGTCATGAGCGTTGTGGAGAATCACGTTTTCGAGAGGACTAGAAGACAAAGGAGACACCGACCAAGTCAACCTACGAATTAAGAATCAAGGGTCTGGACCGACCCGAGGGAAAGATCCGGGTCCGCGTCCTTACAGGGGCACTCGACGCCCTACTACGAACCGCCGCTGCTGCGACCCGGCTTGCAGTCACCGGCCGTGGCTCGGGACAAGGGCGTTGGCCAAGGTGGCTTAGCGACGCGGTAGACCTCACCGCAGTGACGTTGGGCCCTGGAAGGACATTAGAGCTCAAGGCGTCTCCGCTGACAGCGGTGTTCGGGGGCTACGGCACCCGTATGAAACGATGGGGATCACCTCTCGATCCCAACTACACAGCACTCGATCTCGTTGCGTTAGCGATCCAGGAAGTCGGTGATCCAGACGCGAAGGGCAGCTACTTCGATGTAGGAGTCCTTGGGCGGCTACTGGAGTTCGAAAAAGTGATCGATCCGTCCAGCGTCTCTTACGAGCTACGCTCCCGTGGAAAGGGACTGCGCGCTGTTATCGACACGAGCCTAATGGGCCAAACCAGGCGCCACCTACGATGGGCTCCTCCCTCAGGGACAAACATCGTCACCGGTCACCTTGAAGAGATCAGTCAAGGGGGTTGTTTTCGTCTCCGGCTCGGGAACGGAGATTCGATTCGAGGCCAGATCAATCAGGCCGTTGTCGGGCTCGAGACGCTTCGGGAACTATGGGGGAATCCGACGACGATACACGGAATGACACACTTCCGGGCCGCCGGACGCCCCAGGTTCATGGAAGTCCATCGAATGGAACCACGGACTGACCGCGACGCCATATTCGACCAGACACCAATGCCTTCTCGGTCCAGACGACCCCCGTACCCAGGCCACCTGCGTGGACGGGTTCGGTTGCCACCGGAGGTGCTCAAAAAGGCAAGCAACTTCAAGCGAGAAGACCTCTGGGGTAGGTGGCCGGGCGACGAAACCGTCGAAGAATTGCTTGCGATGTTAGACTCTATGGATGGACCCCGAAGCGACGAGACACACATCTTAGGCTCCTAGGAAGAAAAGCAACCCATGACTGACGTTGACCGCGAGACTGATCGACCGTCCAAAACAGAAGCCGGTTGTACCGGTCCCGGTTTTCTGGACAAGTGGACGGCCTAAACATCAGGCCACCTTGCGGCTGAGCTTCTTGCGGGCACGGGTCGGGGTTATGTAGCCGTGCCGCTGGAGGAGCCAGCCGTTGTTGTAGCGTTCGATGAAGGCCCCGATCACCGCTCTGGCCTCCTTGAGGGTTTCGAAGTCGTGCAGATGGATGCACTCCTCCTTGAGCGTCCGGAGGAAGCGCTCGGCGACGCCGTTGCACTCCGGCGCGCCGACGTAGGCGGGTGTGGAGCGAATGCCGAGCCACTTGATCTCGGCCTGGAACTGCTTTGCCCGGTACTGGGAGCCCCAGTCGTGCCGCAGACCGAGACCCAGGGCGATCGCCTTGCCGAAGCCGCCCATGTGGTTCCGCACCCCCTGGCGGACCGGCTCCAGCGCCGCCCAGCGGTCGCCCGTCTTCGCAACGTGCCAGCCGACGACGTCCGAGGTGCAGTGGTCGACGGCCGCGAAGAACCAGCACCAGCCCTCCGCCTTCGTCCAGAACCGCGACGCGTCCGTGCCCCAGAGCTCGTCCGGCCTCCCGGTCCGGATCCGGCCGCTGTGGGTCCGGTCCCCGCGGGCATGGCCCCGCCGCACCGGCACCAGCAGCCCGTGCTCCCGCATCAGCCTCAGCACACGGTTCTTGCCGACCCGGATCCCCCTGGCCGCAAGCCGTGCCTTCACCTTCCGGTGGCCCTCGCCGAGGAACGGACTCGTCTTCAGCACCGTCCGGATCTCTTCCGCCAACTCTTCGTCACTCAGTGCCGTCTTCGGCCCGCGCTTCCCCGGCGCCCGACGATCGGACTCCGGAGGTCGCCCCCGCAACGCGTACACGCTCGAACGCGCCACTCGCCACGCCTCACACACCATCGTCAGCGGGTACGGCCGCCTCGTCGCCGGACTCACCCGCCCAAGCGCCTCAAGAGCTTCCTCAGCTCGTCCCCGTACCCCCTTTTTTCGAGAAGCTCCGCCTGCAACTCGACCCGCATCGTCATCTCCCCCAGCTTCGCCCGGGTCCGCATTAGCTCGCCTCCCGGCCGGTTCTTCTTCTTCAGCCCCTCCTGGCCCCCTTGAAGGAACTCCCGCCGCCACCGCTCCAGCTCCGGCGGCGCTACCCGAATCTCCCGGCTCACCTCGCCGATGTCCTCCCCCCGCAGCAGCCGCAAGACCACCTCGACCTTCCGCTGCGCGCTCCACCGCTTGGGGAGACCGGCCGGCCTCCCCAAGCTGCCCGCGCCGTCCCGTTCGTCCGTCCTCCGCGACATCCCCTGCCTCCTATCTCTTGAACCCCGGATGGGTTGCTAAACCACTGTCCAGAGAAATCAGGGGCACTATACGGTACAGAGGCACTCGATTCCTCCCTCCCCATTCAACCACCCCCTGGCACTGATCCGTATTGGCGAGAGCGAATCGAGATCGCAAAGCAGGCTCGGGATATGACCCGAAAAGCCCAGGGCAACCGGCGATTCATCTTTGACGAACGCCTGCCGATCTAACCAACTCAACCAAGGTGGGGCCGGTGCGGCTAACCTGAAGTCGTCGGTTCGAGAAGGAACTTCTTGATGGTCACAAGCCCAGCGTCGTTCCACCGTCGCCAGTCCGCAATCCAGACTGTATTCCCCGACGGCGCCTGCACGACCTGGTTTCGCTGAAGGGTGATCGTCCCCACGACCCCCTCCCCTTCCCGAACCAACAACCAAGTTCGCTCTCTTGCTATCCCAACGTAGTCTCGACCGATCCATGAGGTGGTCCCGGTTTTTTGGACAGGTGGTTAAGGTGGATTCCTGTACGGAACAGGAGGCACCGAGATGGCCAGGAAGAGGCGACGATTCACGGCGGAGTTCAAGGGTCGTGTGGCGCTGGAGGCGCTCCAGGAGCGCGACAGCGTGCAGGCGATCGCGACGCGATATGAACTTCATCCGAACCAGGTGAGTGCGTGGAAGCGGCAGCTGATGGATGCCGTGCCGGAGGTGTTCGCCAGGGGCGGCAGACGGAAGCTTGTCAAGGAGTATGAGGAGAGGCTCCGGGACCTGCACGCCAAGATCGGGAAGCTCACGGTTGAGCGGGATTTTTTTCGGCGCGGATTGGAGAGCTGAGCCGTGCAGAGCGGAAGGGGATGGTCGCACCGGGCAGACGGCTGAGCGTGTCGAGGCAGTGCGTGTTGCTTGGCGTGAGCCGGTCGTCGTTCTACTACCGGCCGAAGGGGGAGAGCTGTGAGAACCTGGCCCTGATGCGGCGGATGGACGAGCTGCACATGGACCATCCGTTCTACGGCAGCAGGCAGATGATGCGGCATCTGCGCCGAGAGGGTGTCACGGTGGGCCGGCACCGGGTGTGGCGGCTGATGCGGCTCATGGGGATGGAGGCGACCTACCGGCGGCCGCGCACGAGCATGCCGAACTCGGAACACCGGGTCTTCCCCTACCTGTTGCGCGGTCTCGAGATATCCCGGGCGGACCATGTCTGGTGCGCGGACATCACGTATGTCCCTGTCAGCCAGGGGTTTTTCTACCTTGTGGCCGTGATGGATTGGGCCACCCGGCACGTCCTTTCCTGGCGGCTGTCCAACACGATGGATGCCACGTTCTGTACCGCTGCTCTGGATGAGGCGCTCCGCCACGCGACTCCGGAGATCCTGAACACGGATCAAGGCTCCCAGTTCACGAGTGCGATCTTCGCCGACCGAGTGCTGCAGGCAGGAGTAGCGTTCTCTATGGACGGTCGCGGCCGGTTCCTGGACAACATCTTCATCGAACGGCTGTGGAGGTCACTGAAGTACGAGGCTGTTTACCTGCATGAGCTCCGCGACGGGCTGGACGCAGAGCGGATAATCGGCTCGTGGGTGAACTTCTACAACGACGTACGACCGCACTCGACGTTGGGCGGCCGGACGCCGGGCGAGACTTACCGGAGCGGGGTGGCGGCATGAGAGGGCGCGGCTCGTGCCTGGCATCCCCGGGCTTCGTCTGCACACCGGTTGGGTGTGTACCAGTATGGCAGGGAGCGTCTACGTGGCTGGCTTGACCTCGTTTGGGTCGGCCGCGGGGCCGGGGTCCCGGTGGGACCACCCCGGCCCTCAAGATGTCATCGCAAGTTCGGTCCTCCATGCGGTGCCGCATGCCTTCCCCGGTCTGCGACTGGGGCTTACGATTCGTGTAGGCGAAGGCCCGTACCGAGGTATTCGAGGGCTCTCAACACCATGCGGAATCCACCTTAACTTTGCCCTCGAACTGTCCAACGAAGTAGGACCACCCCACCACACGGTTTGAAGCTGACCCGCTTGCACGGACAGTGAAATGTTTGGGGTGTGAGTGATTGGAATGTCCGTGTTTGAACCCCGTGCGCTGCCGCGTACGCGACGGTCTCCAGAATCGGGCATCCCCTAATGTACGGGGTTTTCTCGCGAGGTCGGACCGTCTCAGCCCGCATGGTTGATTCTCTCGAATTCGACAGGAGATCTGTAACCGAGGGACGAATGAGACCGGCGGGTGTTGTAGAAGCCCTCGACGAAGCCGAAGACTTTCCGCCTTGCGGCCTCGCCGGTCGCGAATCGCTGCTGGTCGAGGAGTTCGCATTCGAGCGTCGCGAAGAAACTCTCGCACATGGCGTTGTCGTACGCGTCGCCCGCCGATCCCATCGACTGACGGATGCCGGCCTCGCGGCAAAGATTGCCGAAAGCGATCGACGTGTACTGCGATCCCTGGACGCTCTCATGTTTGTCAAGTGAGTCGTGGGGCGGTGAGGACGCGGTAGATCTCGCGGGCGACGTAACGTTTCAGGCAACGCATCACCTCGCGTTTGGACAGCCCTTCCTGAGTCCGCCTTTGGACGTAGGTCCGTGTTCGCGGGTCGGTGCGCATCCGGCACACGACGATCATGTGCAAGGCGGAGTTTGCTTGGCGGTTCCCTCCACGGTTGAGGCGGTGGCGTTGTGTCTTGCCGCTTGAGGCAGGCAATGGACAGACACCGCACAGCATGGCGAAGCTCGCTTCGGAGCGCAGCCGGTCGGGATTATCGCCGGCGGTGACGAGCAACTCGCCCGCGCTGGCGACTCCTACGCCTTCGAGCTTGAGCAGATCCGGTGCGAGTTCTTTCACGAGCGGCGCGATGAAACGGTCGAGTTCAGCGATCTCGTCATCGAGGTCCAAGATTCTACGAGCGAGGGACTTCAATGAGAGGCGGGTCGCCACTACCGGGTCCCGGTAGCCCGCGGTATTCGGCCTCCACCGCGCGCAAGTACGCAGTCGCCGCATGCGCGTAAGGCCGCGGATCTTGTCGCGCACCTCGTCCGGTGCGGCGACGATCGTGTTGTGAAGCTGCTGCAGCGCTGCCCGGCGGCACTTGACCGCGGTCTTTCGTGTCGTGCGCAGTATACGCAGGGACTCTACCGCACCGTTGCGGTCCTTGGCCACCTGCACGCGGTGTCGGGACCGGTCACCTCGAGGACAGGGATGCCCAACCGCGTCAAGTGGCGGGCAATGCCGGCGCCGTAGCTGCCGGTGGATTCGACACCTACACGCAGCAACTCGCCGCGGGACCGGAACCATGCAAGCATCGCCAGGTATCCGGACCGGCTGGTCGGGAACGATTCAGTTCCGAGTACCATGCCTTCAAGGGTCACGATGGCGGCGGTGTGAGAGTCTTGGTGGGTGTCAACACCTCCGATGATCCCGGTGGTTTCAGGTGTCATGGTCGCCATGCCGGCCCCCTGTTACTAAGATGGGTGAAGGGTTTGGAACCGACTCGGCCGGTATCGGACACGACAGTGAAGGGACGCCTTGGGCCAGGCTCTCATAAGGTCACGATGCCGGTCGAGGCCGGAGCCTCGCCGGTTGTCCCTGAGTGGCCGACGAGTCCAGGGAATGACATCTCGGTCGGTCGGAGTGCGGGTCAAGCCACCCAGGGGGTCGGCCGCGCCCGCCCCCACACGACCTCTCATGAGTCATTCGGTGTTTGAGTCAGGCCACAGCAAGAAAACCGATTCCTACAAACTCACTGTCCGAATGAAGAGCCAGCGACGACCTCGGTTGCCGTCTCGTGATCGCCATCTTCAGCGCATGGACCACCAGTTCGGTCCGCATGTGCGACGCCATCTCCCAGCCCACGATCCTGCGGCTCCACGCGTCCAGCACGACGGCCAGGTAAAGCCAGCCGAAACCCGTGCGCATCTGCGTGATGTCCGTCAACCACAGCCGATCCGGACCATCGACCGAGAAATCGCGCCCGACGAGATCGGGAGCCGGCCGAGCGCCATGCGCTCTGCGCGTCGTACCCGTCCTGAAACGCCTGCGCGTCACGCCCTGTATGTGCAGCTGGCGCATGAGACGCGCCACCCGCTTGCCGCCCGCGCGGACGCCTTCGGATCTCAGCGCCGCGTGAATCCTCGGCCGTCCCTAGGTCCCGCAACTCCCGCGCCAGATCGCCTCGATCCGGGTATTGAGTTCCATGTCGCGCCTCGCTCTCGGCGAAGGATCGCGACCCAGCCAGTCGTAGTACCCACTCGTGGAGACACCCAGCACCCGGCACATGGCCGCAATAGGAAACAAGGCCCGGTTCGCCCTCATGAACGCATATCCCCGCTGGGGATCGATCCGCTCTCCTTCGCAAACCAGGCCGCGGCTTTTTTTAGAATGTCCCGCTCCATCCGCAGACGCCTGACCTCGCGCTTCATCCGCGCGTACTCCTTGCGCGCCTCGGTGGTCATCCCGTCCTTGCGCTGACCCTCGTCGATGTCCGCCTGCCTGACCCAGTTCCGGATCGTCTGCGCGGTCGGCTCGAACTCCTTCGCCAACGACTCCGCGCTCCGCCCGGCCCGCACCATCTCGATTAGCCGCTCACGAAACTCGGGCGGATACCTCTTGCCTGCTCTTCCCGCCATGGTGTGCCTCCCTGCTTAGCGTGTCCCAAAAGAAAAAGTGTCCGCCAAACCGGGTCAACTCCAGTTCCCTGTGGTCCCGATGTGAGGCCGGTCAGCGGCGGATAGTGCTCCGGGACGTACAAGACCCGCCTGTACGCTCGTTCCACCCTGGGATCCGGCTCATCGGGGATCGGCCGCTCCGGACCCCCTGTGAAGTGGCGAGCGGATTCGAAAACCAAGTTGTCCACGACAGCACGGGGAAGTCGTTGCGGTTCATAGTAGACCACGAACGCCGTGTCTCGCTCACCGTCGAAATGAAAACGCTCCACAGTGATCCGACCGCGTTCTCCCGCGAGGTCGGCGGTCGCTTTGAGAGCATACTCATCCGAACCGGAAAACCCCACCGGCGAATACTCGGCAAAGGGTTGCATGGATCCAAACTCGTCGGCCCGCAGGTACGGGCGTCGTATCACGCTAGACACTAACGTCCCCGTGACGTTCTTTAGCCTATCCACACGCAGCCAGTCCTCGCGCAGGAACTCCGGGTCGTCCTCTCCCAAAACCATTCCCATGACCGAAGAAGGGGACCCGACAAGCGACCCATCAGGCCCAGCCTCGGGTGGTAATACCGCATCTCGGGCGGCAGGGAGATCGTTTCCACCAACGTGCCATCCGCCAGTAACCGGGTCCCCCTTCCAAGGACAACGTCACCCACCCAGACCGTGTCGCCGTGAACGCCCAACCCTGCGATCCGCCGGTACTCACCTGGCCCCTCTCCCTCGCCACCTATATCCCCTACGTATTTGCCGTCTGGGGAGAAAACGGCCAGGTGCGCTCCTGCTCCGACCAAAACCGTGCCGTCTTGGAGCTCCACAAGACCCGAAGTCCGGCCCGAGAATAACGCGGCGTCAGCATCTAGCGCTCGGATCTCGGTCATGACGAGAACTGGAGCTGCCTCCGCGTCTACCGTCATCTGGCCGTACAGGTTAAGTGTGAACGAAGTAAGAACCAGAACAATGGTGAGCCCGCCCCGAAATGCTGATGATGTTCGGGAGCTGATCAAGTCCAGGAGCCGGGCGGTGGCCAGTGCCGGGGGGGCCGGGCTGGGTGGCTCGTAGGAAGGCGCTAAACTGGACGAGATCGCCGCAGTACTCGCGGTTGTAGTCGTGAGGCCGCGTTCGGGCATGTCGGTGGGCATAGGGTGGGTGGGGTATCAGTTCGAGCGGACGGGAATCTGTTTAACATTTTGCCGTTGGGGGGGACGCGAAACGCAAATGGTCGTTTGGTTTTCTTTGCGAGTTCCTTCATCTTGGGCCAGTTGCGTACGATCTGCTGAGTCAGCTGACATCGACCGAGGTTCTTGCCACTCATGAAGAACGCCCCGACCTGGTGCTTCCGTAACGCCGCGGACTCCGCCGGGCGGTAGCGAATCTTGTGGTCGCGGGTCACGAGATACCAACCTTTCGACCCAATATAGGCGAGGAACTCGGCGTCTTCGACCTCTGGCAGAAGGAACTCGGTGAGGTGAACAACGTCTTCGCCGAATCCCTTCATTCCCTTGGCCAACTGCTGGCTCAGGTTGTTGTCGAGGCAGAACTTCATGCCACCAGGTGGCGTTCGAAATCCACCGCTGCCTGAATCTCGGGATCGGTCAACCCCCACCAAGTGCGCACCGAGGCCAGATTCTCGTTCTCGGCAACGAAGAAGTCATGGATGTTGATCGTCTTCACGCCGCGGTCGACTATCGAAGGCGCTCCGAATGCCACCTTGGGATCCAGCACGACTGGCTTATCCCGGCCAAGTGGATACCATCGTTTGGCCAGCCCCCTTGGTGCGTCGAAGTCGATCTGCTGGGCAAGTTGCTGGATCAACGGGGCGATGACCCACTGCCCACCCAACATCAGCTCAAGCATCGCGCCTCCACGATCCTCGTCTGCGCGTTCTTGAAATTGAAGGAATATCGTCCGGCCGTCAGTGAAGAAGGTCTACCGTGCGAAGTGTTTTGTGCCCAAGACTCTACGCGCCTCGTCAAGTGCCTGTCGAACTCTCTGAAGCGATATGCCGTGATCGAGAAACCCCTTGACGAATAGCAGGTCCACAAGATCCAGGAAGGAGGCGTATGTGCTCTGGGCTCCATTGCCTTGCAGGACCGGTGGCTGGCCATGCATGGCGTCCCGGTAGCTGTATCGATACACTCTGAGCCAGCGCCGTACCCGGCCCACAGTAAGACCCACCAGTCGGCCAGCTTCGGCTACCGTGTAGGAAGGCCGACCAAGTTGATCGCTGTGGTTCGATTCGATTATTCGCGATTCCTTTCAGCTGGGCCGTCGGTCGTCCCTGTGCGCCGCCCCATCCCGTAAACGAACGGGCAGAACCGCGTGCCACAGAAAGCCCTCGATTCGCCTTTTCCCTGCAACGGAATCTGCTCCGTGTCCCGCAGCGTGGGGTCGGACTCATACTCCACCACCCACCGCCTGGCTCCCTCGACTACCTCGTACCCCGAACCGGATCTGCTATGGTTCCCCGCCGACGAGCTCTCTTGATTACGGGTTTGGCCCGTTCGTCCCGCGAGGTGAGTGATTGCGTACTCACGCGGCGGTTCCGGCAATCCGGCAGATGTCATCTGAAGCTCTCTGACGAAAGTCGTCCAGCACAGGGTACTGCCGGTCGGCGTTCCTGGTCAAAAACAGAACTTCCTTCCTTCCAAGGTCGCTCATGTCGTCGTGGACGATCAGGCTGATGAACTCCAGCTGCGCCTTCTGGAACTCCAACAACGCGATGGCGGCGTTTTTGGCCTTGTTGCTGCCTCGCACACCGAAGAGAAAGAGGCGACGGTCGTTATGGGTCAGTAACCAATCCACGTTGATGGGATAGCCAGGAAGTGGGTCGTGATCGGCGACGGGTGAGAACTGCTCTAGCTCGCTGGTGATGTGCGTTGTGAGATCGTCGTAGAACGCGCTGTGAGTAATCGCCCGGCTCCAATAGCGCATGTTGCATACCTTCCGCACGCATCCGGCAAACTGCAGTATTCCTTCGAGAAGAAGGTCCGCAGGTATATCAAGGTGGAGATTTCCCTGATGGATGCGGACGTCGTTGTCGATGAGGATGCTCTCCAGTATCCTGCGCCGGGCGGGAGTAGACGGGTCGTACGTGTAGGACAATCGCGTCAACGCCATACCGTAATCGCAGATGCGGACATGACCACCGCCCTTAGGACTCGCCGTCAGATAGACATCCACCATGTCCCCGTCCTCGTGGCGAATCGGCAGGATCAACTGGTACTTCCCCGAACGCCGCTCGTAAACATCGAACCCAGACCCGGCCCGGCCGCGCACCAACCTGCGTAAGCGTTCAGCGTCCATCGGAAAGGTTCCCTTGCACTGCATCCGGAAAATGTGATTCGTAGTTCGATACCTCCACGTCGGTGAAGAAAGCGATAAGGCCCTGTTCCAAGGATCTATGCCGGTCAGTGGGCTCTCGGTGCTTCTCCGATGGCTTCGTGCTTCCCGACGCAAGGTCACCTTCGGTCAGGCGGTGAATGTGCTCCCTCGCATAATGACCGTCAGAATGACGGCTGGTCTCTCCGTAAGCGCCGTTTTATCGAACCAGCGTTACGGAGGAAGGCGGCCATCTGCCACGCCTTCACCTCGGGATACCACTCAAGAAACTCCTTCACAGTGGCTCCGCTCTCGAGATTCTCGAAAAGGGCGTACACCGGCACCCGGGTTCCCCTAAAGGCCCAGTCCCCGCTGATCTTGCGGGCATTGCGTTCCACCGCCGGGCAGTTTGTACCAGCTGGTCATGGAGTTGCCTCCTTTCACAATCTACACCCAAACACTCATCCATTCGTCAAGTATTCTTACTTCAGTTCCACCAGCTGGTCGGGATCGACGCGTACCACGATGTAGGTGATGGTTTCGACAACCTCGCTGAAGCCGTGAGGAGTGCCCGCGGGAATGATCAACATATCGCCGGCTTCCACTGCCCGTTGCTCGCCCCGCTCGATGCCGCCGACCGAACTGGGACCGGTCAAGGTACGGACCGTGTTACCGTCGGGATCGAGGGCGCGAGCGTTCGATAACGAACCTCCGGTGACCATCGTCCCTTTGCCCGAAACAACGTAGTAGACCTCGGTCTGGCTGTGGTGCTGTATCGCGCCGAGCGAGGTGGACGGTGGCCGCTGCACGACCCCGATTCCCACGTTGTGGCCACCCGCGTCGATGTGCCGAATCTGTTGATCACTAACCCGTCCCTCGGGTGCCGCTTGGATCGTGGCCTGAATGTCGGCGACTGAGAGGTACGTCGCCGGAGGTACTTCCTGCCGGTCGCCGACAAGAATTCCGAGGGCCGGACCTACAACGATCGAAGCCATCGGAGCAAGAATCAGTGGGTTGAGAGTCAGCCATCGCTTGGACATTACGTGTCCTTTCCCTTGAGCCGAAATGGAAGGTGAAGGAGGAGCAGGAAGGCCACGGCAATCACCTCTAAAACGAAGATGTACCACGGCCATGGAAGAAAGATGAACGGCGTTGGAGCATCGGGCGGCGCCCTGAGGTACATGTAGTTCCACCCCGTCAGGAAATTGAGCGCTCCGATTCCGGCCGCCAACACGTTTACCGAAAGGAACGCCCGGATAATGGATCCGGGTGCTGGGCGCATCCCCAAACCCCATGTGGCAAACGCTGCGGTAACCATGATCCCACCGTGAACCACGAAAAACCTGAAGAAAAAGAAGTCGGGGAACGCCTCTACCAGATCGGGAGTGGCAACCGCGTTGGAAGCCCCCGCCAGACCCCAGAAGTAAGTGAATTCGTAGGCACGTTGATTACGGGTCAAAAGCGTGATCACGGCCAGCCACAGCGTCACACCGCAGAGATGCAGGGGTAGGTGCGCGTCGATAAAGACGTCCATCCCGTCCACCCTCACCCTCGCAATCCATCCAAACACCTCATACCCGGCCATCAACAGGACGAGTGCCCAGCAGATCTGCCTTGTGAGACGGTCCGAGCCTACGCTCCGGACCACGACGCACAGGACCACCGCGGCGGCCACGATGAGCCCCATCGTCGTGAGGTGAGGGACCCCGAGGAACTCGAATGAAGCGGACTGCATCGGCCGTGACCCCTCGGCGCCCTATCCCGAAACTAGTTCAGGGCGCGCCAACGGCGAGCACTTAGAACCGAGTACTGCGGGGGTTACCTAACGTACTTGGTGATGCCTCCCTCAGCATCAGCCCGGGAGATCGGACCCTCGGCAGCGTAAATGTTGCCATCGCCGTCGACAGCCACCCCCTCGCCCGCGACCCCTTGGGGACCACGCTCGGACGGATGCGGAGGAACAAACGCCGTCACCACATCCGCCGACGCATGCCCGATCCGGACACCCGTTTGCCACCCATCGTGGTTGTTGGGGTTCGACTCGGAGTCGATCGCGTACAGGTTGTCCCCATCGTCGATGAACAGCCCACTAATCCGGCTGAACTGATAGTAGGAATCCAGGTGATTGCCCTCCTGGTCGAAGATCTGGATCCGGTGGTTACCACGGTCCGCCACAAAGAGCCGTCCCTGCGAGTCCATCTCCAGAGCGTGCGGAGTGCGGAAGTCGCCGGGGCCGTCACCGATCTGTCCCCACTCCATCAGATACTCGCCTTCAGGAGAGAACTTGATGATCCGGCCAGTGGACCCCTCGGGGGGATTCATGTTCTGCCCGCTGTGCCCGTCCGCCACGAAGATGCTCCCGTCCGGGGCCGTGATGACGTCGCACGGTTCGTTGAACAACCCAGGCTCGCTACCTCGGATACCGGGCTGACCGAGCGCCATCAACACCTCACCCTCGGGAGAAAACTTGAACACCTGATGTCCTTTGGTCTCCGATTCGTTACCCATGGAGTCGGTCACCCACACATTGCCGTCCGCATCCACGTGTAAGCCGTGCGGGAGCACGAAGAGACCTGCGCCGAAGCTCGCCAGGATCTCGCCCGTTTCCCGATGGAACTTGAAGATCGGATCCACGGGATTCTCGTCGCACCCACCCGCTAGACCCACACCCCCGCAACGGTCGTAAGCCCAGACGTGGCCATCGATCGGGTCGATGTCGATCCCCGCAGTGGAGCCCCACACGCGGGCATCCGGAAGGCCCGCCCAGTTCTTGATCACTTCCGGGGTCGGGTTGGGAAGGTCGCCCGCCATCGCTGGATCGGGAATCGCCGTAGGATCGGCCGCATCCATAGTCGCCGACTGTTGCTCGCAGCCGACAAAAACGGCCAGTGCGACCAAGGCCCCCGCTCGCATAACTCTAGACTCAATCATGGTTTCCTCCGTGGGAAGGTGGTTCCTGATGAGTCTGAACATTCTATCCGCAACCCGCAACACCGAACGCCTTCCGGCACGAACGAGGGGCCGATAAGGGAGTTGCTTTTTGCCTTAAAGTGTGTACTATGTAGTACACATGACACTGGGTACACATATTCGGACTACGCGGGAGGCGATTCGCGAACGGGAACCTCGGTTTTCGCTGAGACAGGTGGCAAACCGGGTAGGCATCGAACCTGCCTACCTCAGCAAGATCGAAAGGGGCCTCGTCCCGCCACCCTCCGAGAGAACCATCCGGTTACTTGCCGAGGAACTCGACGAGGATTGTGACGTTCTTCTCGCGATGGCCGGGAAGGTGTCCACAGACCTGCAGGAGATCATTCGGAAACGGCCCAAGGTCTTCGCCGACCTGCTAAGGGAGCTGCGGGACGCCCCGGATCACGCTGTGCTGAGAGTCGTTAGAGAAGTTCGAGATGGAGATTGGTAATCGTCAGGCGACAATAGAAAAGGATTAGGAGGACACGGTGATCGAACTCACACACGATATGCTGAATTTCACCGCTCACGAGGCTCATAACGAGGCGGAATTCGATATGAGCTTCATCCGCACGTTCCGCATTCCGGATGACGGCCGGGAATACCCTCTACCGCCCGGGTTCTCTCGGTTTCCCTTACACCACGTTGATGATTTCGCCTCCCGACTGCCGGAGGAGTGGCAGCGCCGGGGAGGAATCTTCCTCCCGATGTACCAAACCGAGGCGCTGTGGATCTCGTTCCAGCCCCGAGGTTGGATGGAGTATCCGTTCGCCATCAAGATCGCCGCAGGGAAGATCAACGCTCTAACCGGGGATCCGTGGACCGACGAGTTGGGTGCGAAGGGCAAGCAGGACTATCTGGTGTTCCCAAGACAGCCGTGGCTCGATGGGTTCTATGCTGGGAGGGGACTGATACGCCAGTTCGTCGCCATGCCTCTGGGCGAGGGTTACACCGTGGAGGAGCAGCTGACGGGCAAGGCCGAGTACGGTGGCCTACAGATCGTGGCTTACCCGATCAAGAAGGAGCACTACGAGCGTGAGGCTGAATCCGTCCTAGAAGCACCATTGTGCCTGTCACCCACTTCACCGGACATGGGGTTGGCACCGGGAGGTCTCATGCGCCAGGAGATTACCGACGACGAATACGGACTCGATGCTTGGAACCAGACGGTCAGCTCTCGGTGCTACGTCCACATCGTGAACAGTCTCCAGTACGTTACCATAACCGGCAAGAAACCACCTTCCGAACCGCCCACCGCCGAGGACTACAACCGCGCGGGCCTTCCCTGGTTCGACTACTACGACAAGGAACTCACCGCTCTCGACCAGGCAACCAAACTGGGTGAGGCCAAGAGCGTCGGCGACATCTACTCCAAGCCCAAGACGGTTACCGTCATCACCCCGGACAAAGGGAACGTCAGGGAGTGGGATCCCGACGCGTAATGGCCGCGTATGAGGCGCTCATTTTAGGGAGCGGAACTAGGCGGGGTTGACGCTTTCCGCCAAGGCTGACACGGAGTTGTCGACGACCTGAAGGAAACCCTTGGACACGTCGAAAGCGTGGGTTCCTTCGGGCCCTTCCACGACCAAACGACCGGTGCCGAGCAGAACCACCATGGGGGCGTGTCCGTACAGGATACCGAGTGAGCCGTCGTGAGCCGGCACAGTTACCGAAACCGCCTCCCCCGAAAAGGCCTCCGACTCGGGGGAGATTATCTCCACCTTCAGATAGCGCTCGGCCATTTACGCCGCCTCGGCCTCTAGGCGTTCGGCCTGCTCCACCGCTTCGTCGATACCACCGACCATGTAGAAGGCCTGCTCCGGCAGGTGGTCGAACTCACCGGATACGACCCGCTCGAACGACTCGATAGTCGTCTCCAGAGGCACGTACCGCCCCGGGATCCCCGTGAACTGCTCCGCCACGTGGAACGGCTGTGAGAGGAACTTCTGGATCCTGCGGGCCCGGTTCACGATCACCTTGTCGTCTTCGGACAGCTCGTCCATCCCCAGAATCGCGATGATGTCCTGCAAGTCCTTGTACCGCTGCAAGGTCCGCTGTACAGCGGTGGCCACTCGATAGTGCCGTTCGCCGAGGAACTGCTCACTCAGAATACGGCTGCTGGAGTCCAGCGGATCCACCGCCGGGTAGATGCCCAGCTCCGCGATCTGGCGGGAAAGGACTGTCTGGGCGTCCAAGTGGGTGAAGGCTGCCGCAGGTGCCGGGTCCGTGAGGTCGTCAGCCGGGACGTAGATGGCCTGTACCGAGGTAATCGACCCGCGTGTCGTCGACGTGATCCTCTCCTGGAGGTTCCCCATCTCGGTTGCGAGTGTCGGCTGGTACCCGACGGCGCTCGGCATGCGACCGAGGAGAGCGGACACTTCCGACCCCGCCTGGCTGAACCGGAAGATGTTGTCGATGAAGAGGAGGACGTCGAGACCCTCCACGTCACGGAAATACTCGGCAACCGTGAGCCCGGTAAGACCAACGCGGAGGCGCGCTCCGGGAGGCTCGTTCATCTGCCCGTAGATGAGAGCCGTCGAGTCGATGACCCCCGACTCTTTCATCTCGAGCCACAGGTCGTTCCCCTCGCGGGTCCTCTCCCCCACACCGCAGAACACCGACCGACCTCCGTGCTCCTGAGCGATGTTGTTGATGAGTTCCATGATGATGACGGTCTTCCCGACCCCGGCTCCCCCGAACAGACCCGTCTTTCCACCCTTCACGTAGGGGGCGATAAGGTCCACAACCTTGATCCCCGTCACGAAGATCTCCGTCTTCGGCTCGAGGTGTTCCAGCTGCGGGGATTTGCGGTGGATGGGCCATCGTTCCGAGGCCTCCACCGGTCCCATCTCATCCACGGGCTCACCGAGAACGTTGAGGATCCGCCCGAGCGCGGCCTCACCTACCGGGGCGGAGATAGCAGCGCCGGTATCCACGACTTCCATGCCGCGGGTCACCCCGTCGGTCGCGTCCATGGCGACCGCCCGCACCTGATTGCGGCCGATGTGCTGCGCAACTTCGCACACCAGCTGGTGCTCGGTGCCGTCGTCGTCGGTCCACTCCAAGGAGAGTGCGTGATGGATCTCTGGAAGGTGTTCGGGATGAAATTGAGCGTCGATCGTGGGTCCGATCACCTGGACCACGCGTCCTTTGTTTCCGCTCATTCCGTCTGCCATGTCTAGACCTCGTATTCAGTCGCGTGTTGCTGATAGTCTCGCGTATTGTGGATTCTCGTCGTCGTCTCGCTGGCGCTAGCCGTCCAGCGCATCGGCCCCGCCGATGATTTCTGCAATCTGGTTGGTGATTTCCGCTTGCCGGGCCCGGTTGTAGGTGCGGCGTAGATTATCGAGGAAATCGGATGCGTTGTCCGTAGCCGACTTCATCGCTGTCCTCCGCGCCGCCTGCTCCGCCGCGGAAGTCTCTAGCAACGCGCTGTAAGTGGAGTTTCTCAAGTACAGCGGGAGGAGGTGATTCAGAATCTCCTCCGCCGAGGGATCGAGGATGTAGAACGGTTGAGGACCACTCGACCTCTGCTCGCCCTCGACTCCCACCGGAAGGATTGTGCGTACATTGGGCGGAGTGCTGACCATGTTTCTGAATTCCGCATGCACGAGTCGTACCGTATCCAACTCACCCGCCACGAACCGGTCCGCCAACTCCCCGACCAGCGCCCGTGCATCATCCATCACTGGCGGGTCCGCTATGTCGTTGCGCGCCACAGCCATGGCCACGTTCCGGAACTTGAAGTAGGAGATCCCCTTGGTTCCGTAAACTCGGAACTCCACCTCCGCCCCGGCCTCTTCCAGCGCGGCAAGCTCCGCCTGCGCCGTGCGGATCAGATTGGCATTGAAGGCGCCGCAGAGCCCGCGATTGCTGGTCACCAGGACGACCGCCGCCCGCCGAATCTGCGCGGGTTGGCGCAAGAGGGGCTGCAGCTCCGCCAATTCCGGGGTGGCGAGCCGTGCAATCATCTCCCTCAGTTGGGCCGAATACGGACGTGCCCGCACCACCCTCCCCTGAGCCTGGGCGAGTTTGGCGGTGGCGACCATCTCCATGGTCCGCGTGATCTTCCGGGTGCTATCGACGGACTTCATCCGCCGATAGATGTCTCTCGACTTTGCCAAGTCAGTCTTCCCGCTGTGCCATGGCGCTGTAAGCCTCGATCACCTTCCTGAGGGACGCCTCCGTCTCCTCGCTCAGGGTGGTCTCCGTGCGTATCGCCTCCCCCACCTCCGGGTTGTGGGCCCGCACGTAGTCGAGGAACCCGTTCTCCCACGCCGAGATGTCCGACACGTCGACCCCGTCCAAAAACCCCTGAGTCGCCGCGAAGATGACCATGACCTGCTCCTCGACCGGCATCGGCTCGTACTGACCCTGCTTCAGGATCTCGACGGTGCGCCGGCCACGGTCCAACTGGCGCTGCGTGGCCGCGTCCAACTCGGTCCCAAACTGGGCGAACGCCTCGATTTCCCGGAACTGGGCCAAGTCCAGCCGCAACCTCCCGGCCACCTTCTTCATCGCCTTGATCTGCGCGTTCCCGCCGACCCTCGACACCGAGATACCGACGTTCACCGCCGGACGAACGCCGGAATAGAAGAGGTCGGTCTCGAGGAAGATCTGACCGTCGGTAATCGAGATGACGTTGGTGGGGATATACGCCGAGACGTCGCCCGCCGCCGTCTGGATAATCGGGAGCGCCGTCAACGACCCCCCGGGCTTCTTGATGTCGGGGTTGTTCGCGATCGCCTCGGGGTCGTTGCTGATCTTGGCGGCGCGTTCGAGCAGGCGGCTGTGCAGGTAGAACACGTCACCGGGATATGCCTCTCGCCCGGGGGGACGGCGCAGGATTAGGGACGCCTCGCGGTATGCGTCGGCCTGTTTCGACAGGTCGTCGTAGATGACGAGAACGGCCTTCCCCTGCTCGTACATGAAGTACTCGCCGATTGCGCACGCCGCGTAGGGCGACATGAACTGCATGGGTGCCGGGTCCGAGGCGTTAGCCGCGACAACCACCGTGTAGTCCAGAGCCCCTTCCTCACGCAGACGCTCGACTATGCCTGCGACCGTCGAACCCTTCTGGCCGATCGCGCAGTACACGCAGATGACGTCCTGCCCGCGCTGGTTGATGATGGCGTCGATCGCCACTGCGGTCTTGCCGGTCCCTCTGTCACCAATGATGAGCTCCCGCTGTCCCCGGCCGATGGGGATCATCGAGTCGATGGCCTTGAGGCCCGTCTGGAGAGGCTCGTTCACAGGCTTTCGGTAGACGATACCCGGAGCCTTGCGGTCTACCTTCATGTAGGTGTCGGTCTTGATCGGCCCGTGTCCGTCGCGAGGTGCGCCGAGGGTGTCGACAACCCGACCCAGAATGTCCGGCCCCACCGGAACCGAGAGTACGCGCCCGGTACGGCGAACGGGATCCCCCTCCTTGAGGGCAAGGTAGTCGCCCAGGATGACGGCCCCGATGTTGTCCTCTTCGAGGTTCGAGGCCAGCCCGATCACGGTCGTGCCCCGATCTCGCGAAGTGATTTCGAGCATCTCGTTGGCCACGCAGGATGACAGACCCCAAATGCGGGCCACGCCGTCCTTCACCTCCAGTACCTCCCCGACCTCCTCGACTTCGAGCTGTTCCTCGTAACGGTCGATTTGCTCCAAGAGCGCCTTCTTGATCTCGCTCGCCCGAAGGGCGCCTTCCGAAACTGTCATGTATTTGTCTCTTGTGTTAGTTGAGCCGAAGCTTGCGACGCATGTTGTCGAGGCGGCGGCGCACGGACGCGTCGAACAGCTCATCGCCGACCCGGACCACCACCCCGCCGAGGATACGCTGATCCTCCTCGAAGCTGGCGGCTACGGTCTTGCCATAGCGTTTCTCGAGTGCGGTCCTCACAGAGGCGCGTAACTCCTCGTCCGCCTCGAAGGGCAGCGTTACCGTTGCCCTGATCCGCCCGGCCCGGTCGTCGAGGAGATCGCCATATGCTTGGGCGATGCTCGGCAATATCCGGTGTCGGCGTCGATCCAGGACGACGAACAAGAAGCGGAGAAAGGGGTCCGGAGCCATCCCGGAGAGCGACTCCTTGATCGCCTCCCGTTTGGTTGAGACCTCCACCCCCGGCGCATCCAAAAAGCGCTGAAATCTTTCACTCTTCTCGTAGGCGTCCCCCACCGTATCGATGAGAATGCCGTACTCCTCCTCGCGTTCCTCGCGGGCGGCGAGGTGGAACAGAGTGGCTGCGTAGTTGCGAGCAACCGCCGATGAGGCCATGCGTTACATCCGCACCATGAACTGCTCGACGAGGCGCCGGTTTTCCTCCCCGTCCAGCCGCGTCATGAGGAGGCGCTCGGACGCCGCCAAGGCAACATCGACTGCTTCCTTGCGGACCTCCTCCCGCAACCGGTCCCTCTCCAGAGCAATCTCGCGACGAGCATCCTCAAGGATGCGGGTCTGCACCCGACTGGCTTCGTCCAAGATGTCGGCACGCAATCGGTCAGCGGCCTCCTTGGCTTCCTGGAGCAACGCCTGCGATTCCCGCCGCGCCTCCGACAAGGCCTCCGCCTGTCGGGCGGCCTGCTCCTGAGCCTCCTCACGAGCGGCCTTCGCATCGTCGATCGCAGCCTGAATCTTCTGGTGACGCTGTTCCAGGCCCCCTGCGATCGCGGGGAAAGCTTTCCACCACAGTATCGCCAGAGTGAGACCGAAAAGGAGGAACGTCCACAGGACGAGCCCCACGTTGAGGGAGAAGATGCCTCCCTGGGCAATAATCATCCGCGCAGGAAGCCTGCGATGACGAGCCCGAACAGGGCTACACCCTCGATGAATACGGCCAGGATGATGGCACCGGTCTGGATGGTGCCCGCTTCCTCCGGCTGGCGCGCCATGGCCTCGGTCATGCGGCCACCGATCTGTCCGATCCCGAGGCCGGCACCGAGCACGGCGAGTCCACCCCCGATAATGGCTAGGCCCACCGCGAGCCCATCGCCCGTGGTCATTCCCTGTAGCATGAGCAACGACATGTTAAGCATGTCAGCTTTCCTTTCGTATTGTTGGCGCCTCCCTGGGCACCTGTTGCGCCGTTAGTGCGCGTGGCGAATGAGTCCGATAAACACCGAAACGAGCATGGCGAAGATGTACGCCTGCACGAACGCGATAAAGACCTCCAGCAGCATCACGAAGAGGCCCAGAGCCACCGATGAGGCGATCGCCAGAAGCCCTACCGGCCCCAGCCCGAGTCCCTCAATGATGAGCAGTATCAGCCCGAATAGGGCCAGGATGACGAAGTGCCCCGCCGTCATGTTCGCGAAAAGTCGGATTGCCAGTGCAACGATCTTCGAGAACTTCCCGATGAGCTCCACCGGGGCCATGATCGCGAGGACGACCGGTTTCAGTGGTCCAGGCAGTCCATGAGGCAGGAAGAAAACCGTCTGCGCATATCCCTTGGGACCCAGAGCGACGAATCCCGCAGACTCGATAACCACCAGCGCAATCAAGGCCAAGGCACCCGTGACCATGATATTCCCCGTCGCGGTAGCCCCGAAGGGGAGTAATCCTAGGAGATTCGCGTACAGAATAAAGAAGAAGAAGGTGATGACAAGCGGCGCGAAGCGTTCCCCGCCGCGCCCGATATTGGCCATCACGACGTTGTCCCTGAGGTACAGATAGAAGGTCTCCACAAAGTTCAGGATGCCCTTGGGCGCTCTCCGTCCGTGGTCGAGACGGTGGGATGCTCTGGCGGCCAGAAACATCGTGATGATCGTGAGGGTTGCCGCGAAGATGAGGAAGAGGACGTGCTTCGTGAACCCCATGTCGATGTGGAGGCCCCCAATTTCGAAGGAAGGCATCGGGATGGCGTCAAGGTGAAGCGTCGTAATCGGTTCGAGTTCCCACTCCGGCGTATCCGCGACGTGGTGAATCATCGTCTCCACGCCCCACTCTTCGCCGTGGCCGCCAGCTCCGTGACCAACGGCGTCGTGCCCGGCCTCGGCGGGTGCATGCTCCTGTCCATTCGCCGGTGCATGCTCCTGCGCGGCCTGCGCGTTCGCCCCTGCCTGCTCCTCTCCGGCGGGTGCGTGTTCCTGTGGGTTTTTGCGGGCGTGGTCAATCATCCGTGATCTATCGCCATCTCATCTATTGTGGCTTCTCAGTTATCGCCGCTCAGCCATCATCGTTCAGCCTCGACCTCATTCTCGAGAGCTGACTGGCCAGCCAACCGCCCTCCGCGAGTAGTAACACCAGCAAGGCCAGACCATAGGCCACCGGCAGATCGTTCGTCACGCGCCCCGTAAAGGCGAGCGCGCCCAATACGACCAGACCTCCAAACCGCAACCCCAGGCCACCCAGCCACGGTTTCGTAGCGGAGCGGCCCGCGCTCAAAGCCCGCGCCAAAGGCACGAACGCTGCGACCTGAACGACCCACGCAATCGCGATCCCTACCACGCGGTCGACACCGTCAACCAAAACGATCGCAATTACAGCGCAGATCAGTGTCGACAGCACGTGACCCCACGGACTCCTCATCGCGGGCTTCGCATCGGCATCAATCACTGTGGGTTGCCGCGGGATTTACCGGGTGGCGTAAGCCTTTGGTACATCCTCAGCAAGGCGCCCCCAAACCCAGCAAAAACCCCGATCAAGACAAACAAAGGGCTAGTACCCAACCTATCGTCCAACCAGTTGCCGCCAAGCGCAAACAGAACTATGGCGAGGCCCATGGTGATGCCCAAACCGGCGAGCTCGCTCGCGGTCGCCTTGGGGTTCGGCCCACTTGGAAGACGTGCGGTCATCCCCTCAATCATCGTTTTGTGCATCGCTTGTGAAAATTTTCCCAAAGCCAATTTGGGGCTTGTGAAAAAATGCGCAATCCCGGGCTTCGTTGGCCCATGCGCGCGATCTAAAGTATGTTGCCAGCCGCAACAAGCCGTGTTTTGCGGTGAGCGCACCCTATTTCCTTTCCTTCAGAGCCGGAGTCAGCCCCCTTTGGAAGCCGGTCGAAAGATCGAAAACCAGGACGTTCGGCTCCTATTCGAGCTGAGCAACGCTCGTTCCGCCATCAAGCACGAGTTCTCGAAACGGATCGTCGGGCAGGATGCGATCATCGAGCAGCTCCTCCTGACGCTTTTCGCCGACGGACACGCGCTCCTCGTGGGTGTCCCGGGACTTGCCAAGACGCTCCTCATCTCTACGCTGGCCGAAACTCTGCACCTGAAGTTCAGCCGGGTCCAGTTTACGCCGGACCTCATGCCGTCGGACATCACCGGCACGGAGGTTCTCCAGGAGGACCCCCATAGCGGACGCCGCCGATTCACCTTCGTGCAGGGGCCGATCTTTGCGGACGTCATACTTGCGGACGAGATCAATCGCACTCCACCGAAGACGCAGGCCGCCCTCCTCCAGGCGATGCAGGAAGGAGCGGTCACGGCGGGGTCGGAGACGTTCTCGCTCGGTCGCCCCTTCTTTGTCTTGGCCACTCAGAACCCTATCGAACAAGAGGGGACGTACCCGCTACCCGAGGCACAGCTCGACCGCTTCATGTTCGAACTCCGTATTGGTTATCCGAGTGCGGAAGAAGAGCTGCTGGTGGCGGACATGACCCAGGGTGAACCGGAGTCGAAGGTGGAGCCCGTGCTCACCCGCGAGCAGCTCCTGGAGTTCCAGGGCCTCGTCCAGCGGGTGCCTGCTGCGAGGAGCGTCGTGGAGTACGCGGTTAGACTGACGAGGGCAACGAGGCCGGACGACGAACAGTCCCCTGATTTCGTTCGGCGCATGGTTAGCTGGGGAGCAGGCCCACGAGCCTCCCAGCACACGGTGTTGGCGGCCAAGGCGAAGGCTGCGTTGGATGGCCGTCCCGTCCCCAATCTGGACGACGTGCGTGCCGTGGCCCCGGCGGTGCTCAGACATCGCGTGGTACCTGGTTTCGAGGCGGAGGCGGAGGGCCGGACCACGGACGACATCATCGCGGAGCTCGTCGAACACAGCCTTGGATGGTAGAGACCTGAGGATTAGCGAAGAACCAGACAGTAGCCAACCCCACTTAGCTCCGGGAGGGCCACCGGGGGTAGTACCACAGGTAGGACGGGTACCATGGTTAGGACGGCTAGGACGGCCGCCATGGTAGCCACGCTTCTCCTGTTGCTGATCCTCCTCATGTTCTCAGCGTTCTTCTCCGGCGCGGAACTAGCGATCTTCTCGCTCGGTATGCCCCGGGTACGCACGCTCGTGCAGGAGGGGCGTCCGGGCGCCGCGACTCTCGAACGACTCAAGAAGACGCCTGAGCGCCTCCTGATCACCATCCTCATCGGTAACAACGTGGCCAATATCGGGGCTGCCTCGGTCGCAACGTATGCGGCCACGGAAGCCTTCGGATCCTCCGGGGTCGGGCTCGCCACAGGGATTATGACGCTCCTAGTGCTCTTCTTCGGTGAGGTGACGCCGAAGAGCCTGGCAACCCGTCACGCAGCGGGGTTTGCCTTGGTTGCGGCTCCGACGATCGCTGTTTTGAACAAGATTCTGTTCGTCTTGGTTCGTCCCCTCGAATGGCTTGTGAGTCGATTGCTACCTCCGAGCACGGGCGTCACCAACGTGAGCGAGGCCGAGATCAGGGCGATGGCCCGACTTGGGCAACAGGCGGGGGACATTGAATCTCACGAGAGGCGGCTGATCGATCGCGTCTTCACGCTCGACGAACTGAGGGCGCGGGAGATTATGACCCCTCGGGTCGACATCGTAGCCCTTGAAGACAAGCGGGTCCTCTCGGACGTAGTCGAGGAGCTTCGCGGCCTGAAGCACAGCCGCATCCCCGTTTATGGTGAGTCCCTCGACGACGTGACGGGTGTCCTCTACTCCCGGGAAGTGCACGAGGCTCTTCTTGCCGATGAGGGGGACAAGACACTGTCCGAGGTTGCCCGCGAACCCTTCTTTGTGCCTGACATCATCAGCCTTATCGAACTGTTGAGGCAGTTTCAGGCGCGACGCGTCCACATGGCGTTGGTGGTAGACGAACACGGAGGCCTGGATGGTCTCGTCACCCTCGAGGACATCCTGGAGGAGCTTGTGGGTGAGATTGAGGACGAAACCGACGAACCGGAGGAGCCGCTGCAACTGCTCCGTGAAGACCTGCTCGTCGCGGACGGTGGGGCAGATTTGCGGGCGATCAACGAGCGCTTCGACACCAAGTTTCCGGAGTCGGAGCCTCGATCATTGAACGGGCTTCTCCTCGCCCAGCTCGGGCGGGTCCCGGAGGTGGGCGAAGTACACATCTACGACGACGTGCGGATCCGGATTACTCGCGCTACCGACACCCAAGTGATCCGTGCGCGTCTCAAACGCATCACCCCTCCCCTCTCTGGCTCAGCGTCCGACACCTCTTGAGCCTGGCCCGCTCCAACCCGCTACAGCACCGACGTAGGCGGTAAGCGCCGTTCGGGGTTACCACCAGAGAAGTACGACGACGGCTCCCATCGCCAGGAATGTGCCGAAGGGAATTCTCGTTCGGCGCTGAAGCTCTCCCCGCACCAACAGGTATGGGATGAGTGTGACAGTCGCGATGCAGGAGCCGGCAAAGATGGTGACCAACCCGCCGGTCGGCCCGACGAACGACCCTACCATCGCCATCAATTTGATGTCGCCACCCCCGACTGCCGGTTCACCGAACCACCACTTTCCGACCCAGCTCAGGAGGAGTACCGCGCCTGCCCCGACGACTGCCCCGATCGCCGACTCAGCTGGCGTGAGTCCTCCCGGGAATAACGATAGGGCGAGACCACTCCCAACCCCCGCAAGGGACAGCTCCGCCGGTATCAGGAAGTGCCGCCAGTCGATCACGGCGATGGGTAGTAGCAGGCTGACGAAGACTGCACCGTGCAGGGCCATCGGGGAGAGGCCGTAAACGGCGAACCAAGTCGCCCACACGATGGCCATCGACGCTTCGATTACCGGGTAGGACCATGGGACCAGCGCGCCGCACGCCCTGCACCGGCCCCGGAGAAGAAGCCAAGAGACGACCGGCACTTTGTCTGCGATGCGGATGGATTGATCGCACTTTGGACAGTGGCTGCGCCGACGGACCAGGCTTTTCCCGCGTGGCAGTCGGTGGATGCAGACGTTTAGGAACGATCCGATGGCGCTCCCGATCAAGGCCGCTGTCGTGACCACCGACCAATCGAACGCAGTCAAGACGTGAGGGCGGTCAAGAGCCGAGCGTCGTCAAAGCCTGTTCAGCAGGCGGTCCAGGAGGATTGCTCCGGCCACTGCCACGTTGAGCGATTCAACGCCACCTGCGAGGGGGAGGCCCACGCTATGCTCGGCCGCCTGCAGTAGCGGGGCGGACACTCCGTGCGCTTCACTACCGAGCGCAAGTGCGACTGGCGAGCTTGGCTTGCCCGCGGCCGGCGGAGACGCGCCCGGGGTGGCTGCCCAAATGGCAGTTCCGCGGGCACTCAGCTCGGCGACTGCTCCGGGAATCGTGCTCCGGAAAACGGGTTTGAAGAACGACGCCCCCGCCGATGCTCTCAGCACCTTGGGACTCCACGGATCTGCGCAGGGTCCCAAACCAACGAGGGCGGATGCTCCGAGCCCGATCGCAGTCCGTATCAGCGTGCCGACATTACCCGGATCTTGGACGCCATCCAAGAGCACGACCGGTCCCGGGGTTACGTCATCCCATCCCCACATGGGAATCCGCCCTATCGCCACCAGTGACTGGGGTGTCTTCGTGTCGCTGATCGCATCGATTAGGGCGGCCGGTACGGCTTCGATCCGTAAACCCGCCCTGCCCGCCTGTTCGATGATCTTCTGATTCTCGATGTGGGCTCTCGACGACTCGTTGCGAGCCCCCAACGGATTATCGTGAAGAACCACTACCACCTGAACCTCGCTCCGAATGGCATCGGCTACCATCCGGCGTCCCTCGACGAGGAAGAGGCCCGTCGCTTGCCGTCCCTTCCGCCGGCCGAGCGACTTCCACTTCTTGACTTCGGCACGGGTAACTCCCGGCATGAACTCAGCCTCTCCGAAGATTAGGTTGACGCCCCCGAAACGGAACTATCCGGACGAGGCAATCTAGCCCCGCCCATCAATCCTAACCCCGGCCATCAACCGGTGGCGGGAACGGAGCCGACAATGACTCTGAAGTTCGATCCACCCGTAGCCCTCACGATCGCCGGTAGCGATTCGGGCGGAGGGGCCGGCATCCAGGCCGACCTAAAGACGTTCCACGCATTCGGCACCTTCGGGACGTCAGTCGTCACCGCGGTAACGGCTCAGAACACGGTGGGCGTGCACCACATCGAAGGGTTGCGCGCAGCCACCATCCGGAAACAGATAGAGGTCCTGCGAGACGATCTGCCGCCGGCCGCGACGAAGACAGGAATGCTCGCCACCGCCGAGGTCGTGGAGACTGTCGCGGGTGCGCTGCGTGGGTACGAGGGGGGTTTGGTGGTGGACCCCGTGATGGTGGCGACGAGCGGCGACAGGCTGGTTGAGGAATCCGCAGTAGCAGCCCTGCGGACCCTTTTGGTGAGCCGGGCGACTCTGGTGACGCCCAACCTCCCCGAAGCCGAGATCCTGGCAGGCGGGTCAATCGAGTCAGCGGATGACATGGAATCGGCCGCCCGGTCCATTGTGGCGGGCGGAGCAAGGGCGGTTCTCATCAAGGGAGGGCACGCCGAGGGCACCGAGGTGGCGGACCTCCTGTGGGATGGAAACCGGTGTCGCTGGTGGCGCCGCGAGCGGATCCAGACGTCGAATACCCATGGGACAGGTTGCACGCTATCGGCCGCGATCACCGCTGGATTGGCCTGGGGGCGCGACCTTACTTCATCCATCGATTCTGCGCTCGCCTATACGTGGCAGGCGATCAAGATGGCTCCGGACGTCGGGGTGGGTAACGGCCCGCTATACCATTGGGCTCCAACGGGGTCGGCTTCCGTCGAGAGTTAAGCTCCGTAGGGAAGCCAGATGTTTTTGATCTGAGAAGCCCGACGCAGGAATTCAGGGCCCTGCGACGACTCGGAGAACCAGTCGCGCAGCCCATCCTCCTCGCACCAAGTTCGCTTCAAGTTGCCTGCCGAGAGGCGTTCGACGTCCTCGATCCCTTCTTTGGAACCGAAATACCACACGCCGTCTACGGCGTCATGGCGCGCCAGCTCTGAGCGCAAGGGAGCTTCGTCTCCCGTCAGGATATTGATAACGCCGGGAGGCACGTCCGAAGTCTCCAGCACTTCGTAGAAGTCCGTCGCGAGCAGTGGCCAGCGTTCGGAGGCCACCGCAATCACGGAATCGCCTACCGCAACTGGCGGCACAACCGCCGACACGAAACCCAGGAGCGGGGGTTCCGAAGGGCAGATCACTCCCACAGTGCCGAGGTGTTCCGGCATGGCGAGCGTGATGGTGCGCGCCGTGGTGTGGTGGACCGCCCCATCCCACTTATCAGCCCAAGCCGCATACCCGAATAGCCGGCGAACGCACGCCTCCACCTCCGCCTCGCCCTGTGCCCGGGTACAACCCGTCAAGTCCATCAGTCTGTGCGCAAACCGCGAGCGCTGAGCGTCGAGATTCTCTCCCAAGTAGTAGATGACCTGTGCTCGTTGATGCCCCGTTCGGGTTGACCAATGCGCCTTCAGGGCCGCCTCCACCGCGTTACGCACGTCTTTCCGGTTGGCGAGCGAAGCTTGCCCGACCCTGTCGCCACCAGCACTCAGAACATCACGACTGTATCCACCATCCGGCCGAGATTGCTTGCCGCCGATATAAAGTTTCGACGTGCGATCCACACCTGGCCCGTCGACGGTACGGGTATCCTCGTGGTGACGATCGAAAGGCTGGGTGGCCGCCGGCTTGCCGGGGATGGGCGTTTGCAGGTACTCCCACAGGCCTTCCCGTCCTCCCTCGCGTCCGAACCCGCTCTCTCTGTAGCCCCCGAAGCCGGATGCGGCATCAAACACGTTGGTCGAGTTTACCCAGACCGTGCCCGCCTTCAATTGTGCGGCGATGTCCAGCGCCAAGTTCACATCCTCGGTCCACACACTTGCCGCCAACCCATATCGGGTGTTGTTGGCGAGCGACACCACCTCCTCAGGGGTGCGGAAGGACATTTCCACTACGACCGGGCCAAAAATCTCCTCCCGCGCCATCCTGGAAGCAGGCATCACGTTGGTACAGAGCGTGGGAGGGTAGTAGCACCCACCATCGGGCACCGGATTGGACGGTTGCCACACTCGAACTCCCTCGCTTCGACCTTCTTCCACAAATCCTTGTATGGTCTCCAGCTGCACCGGATCCACGATCGCGCCGATGTCGATCCCCTTATCCAGCGGGTCGCCCAGGCGCAGCATCTCCATTCGGGCTTTCAATCTCTCGACGAGATCCTCCTCCACCCCCTCCTGCACCAGGATCCTCGAACCGGCGCAGCACACCTCCCCCTGGTTGAACCAAATGGCATCCACCACCCCCTCGACAACGCTGTCCAAATCCGCACCCTCAAACACCAGGAAGGGCGATTTTCCGCCGAGTTCCAGGGAGATCTTCTTGCCGGAACCGGCCGTCACCTCCCTGATCCGGCGTCCGACCCTGGTCGATCCCGTGAACGCCACCTTGTCCACATCCGGATGCGCGACGATCGCTGCGCCCGTCCGCCCGTCCCCCGTCACGATGTTCACCACACCGGGCGGGAGGCCCACGTCATCGCAGAGTTCCGCAAAGCGGAGCGCGGTGAGGGACGTGTATTCGGCAGGCTTGAGCACCACGGTGTTCCCCGTGGCCAGGGCTGGGGCGACTTTCCACGCCAGCATGAGGAGGGGGAAGTTCCAGGGGATGATCTGCCCGGCCACTCCGCAGGGGCGCGCGTGCGGGAACTCGGAGGAGAGGAGTTGCGCCCACCCGGCGTGATGATAGAAATGACGAATAACAAGCGGGATGTCGATGTCCCGCGACTCGCGAATCGGTTTCCCGTTCTCCAACGTCTCGAGGGTAGCGAATAGACGGCTGTGTTTCTGCAGATGGCGAGCAATGGCGTACAGGAATCGGGCTCGTCCATGGCCCCCGAGTTCCCACCATCCGTTCTGGGCGCGCCGTGCTGCGGCGACCGCTATGTCGACATCTTCCGCACTGCCCTGGGTTACCTCCCCCAGGACCTGGCCCGTGGATGGGTCGCGGGTCGGGAAGCGGTCGTCCTGGACGGACTCTCTCCAAGACCCTTCGATGTAGTGCGAGAAGGAGGGACCGCGTTCGTCGATCCATGCCCGCGCCACGTCAGCGGATTCCGGGGCCGGTCCGTACTCCAGCGTCTCGAAGAGTTCCGCAACGCGGGGCATGAGAGACTACCCGAGCGGGTGGCGGTGGCGGGCCGAGTAGCGCCCGGTCGCGTGATGTTCGAGTTGGCGTTCAATGTCTCCGAGGAGGGAGCTCGCACCGATGCGGAACAGGGACGGGTGCAACCACGGCTGCCCGAGCTCCTCCTTGGCCAGGATCATCCATTGCAAGGCCTGTTTGGCTGTCCCCACCCCTCCGGCCGCCTTGAACCCCACCCTGGAAGCGGTTAGGGCGGCGTAACCGCGGATCGCCCTCGCCATTACCAGACCGACTGGGAGCGTAGCGTTCACCCTTTCCTTGCCGGTGGAGGTCTTGATGAAGTCGGCTCCAGCCATCATACAGGTCCAACTGGCCCGCGCAACGTTCGCCAACGTCCCTAGCTCGCCAACCGCCAGGATCGTTTTCAGATGAGCGTCGCCACATGCCTCCCTAAAGCCCCGGACCTCCTCGTATAGCGCTGGCCAGTCACCAGCGAGGACCAGACGCCGGGAGATCACTATGTCGATTTCGGCGGCACCGGCCGCAACCCCGGCACGTATCTCCCCCAAACGTTGTTCGAGCGGGGTCAAGCCGGCCGGGAACCCCGCCGCCACGGAGCACACCGGAATCTCGGACCCTGCCAACGAGTCTACCGCAGCGGGCACCATCTCCGGATACACGCAAAGGGCCGCGACCCTCAAACCCCTACTATCGAACCCCAGTGATTCGAGCACATCTCGCCGCACTGGATGCCTAGCCTTAGCCGCCAGGCGGGACACGCGTCCCCGGGTGTCGTCCCCGGAGAGCGTGGTGAGGTCGAGGAGCGTAACGGCCCTCAGCTGCCACGCCGCCTGCCATTCTCGCTTGACGCTTCGTCGCTTCACCAGGGTGGCCGCGCGACGCTCGATCGCGCTCCGATTCGCTCGCTGATCCCGAACCAGGTCGAGATCAAGAGGCATTCCGGGATTTCGATTCCGAATCGGGAGGATGTCGTGGCCGACCTGCCGGGGCATGGGATTCTGCATCACGGTAACCGGGACACCGCCTGCTTTACGATGCCTCCCAAGTCGTCCTCAACCCCCGCCGCCACACTGTAAACCTCTTCGTGGGTGACGACAGATTGACCCGTCATCCCCGCGGCGTAGTTCGTAAAGCAGGATATCGCGGCGCATCTGATGCCTAACGCTCTGGCCTGTATCACTTCGGGAACGGAGGACATGCCGACCGCATCCGCACCGAGAAGCCTGAACATCCGGATCTCCGCCGGTGTCTCAAACGATGGACCCAGGACACCTGCGTACACGCCCGTACGCAGGGTCGTACCGAGGTCGGCTGCCGCACCCTCTATCGTCTCGCGCAGCTCAGCATCGTACGCCTCCGTGAGGTCTGGAAAGCGCGTCTCCGCACCCACCACCGGCCCAACCAGTGGATTCCACCCCATCAGGTTCAAGTGGTCGCTGATCAACATCAACTCGCCTGGATGCCACCCTTCCCGGACCACTCCCGATGCGTTGGACAAGATGAGGATCGGCACGCCGAGCGCCCCCAGGACTCGGACGTAGAACGTCACTTCCCACCCCTCCCAGCCCTCGTATCGGTGCACCCGCCCCGCAAATGCGATGATCGGCCTCCCGGAGAGGGTACCGATCAAGACCTCTCCGGCATGGCCTTCGACCGCAGGAGTGGGCCAGCGGGGCAGATCCGCGCAGGGCACGCGGAGGGGAGCCTCAATGTCGGAAGAGAAACCACCCAAGCCCGAGCCCATCGTGATCGCCGCACACGGGGTACGCGGCCCCAGACGTTCCTCCAGGAACCGGGACAACTCCGACGACGCCTCTTCCACGGCACGCTCGATGGCCAGCGGGTCGATCATCCCTGCGTCACGCCAACACTCCGGCCAGCGTCGCAGTCATCCAGGTGGCGGCCGTCCCCGACAACATGGCCCGCAACCCCAACCGGGACAGGTCCTTACGCCGCGCCGGCTCTATCGACCCGATCCCCCCGATCTGGATCCCGATCGAACTCAGATTGGCGAATCCGGTCAGCGCGTATGTGCAGATGATGATCGACTTCTGGGACAGCTGCGCTCCGCCATCAAGGACCCCCGCGAATGACGTGAACGCCACGAACTCGTTCGCGATCATCTTCACCCCGAAGAGTTGGCCTACTTCCATTGCATCCGCCCAGGGAACTCCGATCAACCAGGCGATCGGCGCGAAGACAAACCCTGCGAGGCGCTCGAGTGTGATTCCCTCCACCCCGAACAACCCGGTTCCCCATCCCAAAATCCCATTGACGAGAGCGATGAGCGCGAGGAAAGCCAACACCATGGCCCCCACGTTGAGAGCGAGCTTGAGCCCGTCGCTCGCACCCCCGGCGGCGGCGTCGATAAGGTTGGCGTGCGCCTTGGGTAGCTCGATCTGCCCCACGCCGCTGGTCTCCGGAGTCTCCGTTTCGGGCAGGAGCATCTTGCTCACCACGATACTGGCCGGCGCAGCCATGATGCTCGCAGCCAGGAGATGTCCGGCGATGTCCGGGAAGACTCCCAAGAGCATTGCGGCGTAGGCGGCGAGCACCCCGCCCGCGACGGTCGCAAAACCTCCCGACATCACTGTGTGAAGTTCGGATTGGGTGAGGTTCTTTACGAAGGGCTTGATGAGGAGCGGAGCCTCTGTCTGGCCAAAGAAGATGTTACCGGCGGCCGATGTGGTCTCCGCCCCACTCGTGTTCAGGCTGCGTCTCATGATCCACGCGACGCCGCTGACGACCCTTTGCATGATCCCCATGTGATAGGCGAGGCCCATCAGCGAGGCGAAGAAGATGATCGACGGCAGCACCCTGAAGGCGACATGGGCACCGATACTGATCGAACCGGCCGCCCCATCGACCGGCAACACGCCATCCACCAACGAACCGAAGAGGAATCGGGAGCCCTCGTCTGTGTAGGCTATGAGCGCCGCGAACACGTCGTTGACCCCGCCGAAGAACGCCTGCCCCACCCTGGTCTTGAGGACGAGCAGTGCAAATACGATCTGCAAGCCGAGGCCCTTGGCCACGAGGCCCCAAGCTATGGCACGCCTACGGGCTGAAAACGCCCACACCACCCCGAGCAGGAAAGTCACACCGATGACGCCCCGCAGGATGCGGGATAGGAATCCCTCCTCCACCTGACCCTGTGCGGCCGCCAGTCCCTGTGCCAGGACCCCGTCCGGCCAGAAGGCCAATCCCAGGACAACCAGCCCCAACACCGCGCAGGGCCTCGTACCTCTCCGGATTATCTTCAGTGTGAGCTTCACGCCGGCAAGCTAAGCCCAATATGAACGGGCCGCACCACACCGGGACCGGAAACCAGCACACAAACGGAACACAGAAGTGTGCCATTATGGCAGGCGGGGACCTCCTTCATCAGCTAGACTGCGCCGCTGCGGCGGTTCAAGCCCCGAGAATTCTGGCACGCCGCTTGCACAAAGGGTTGTCGCACGCCTTTGCGCACTGTATTCACCTGCGCCGCGTCCAACCCGCGCCGCGCGCATCCACAGAACAGGAAATCAGGTAATGGGAAAGATCATCGGAATCGACCTCGGCACGACCAACTCGGTTGTAGCCGTTATGGAGGGAGGCGACCCCGTCGTTATCCCAAGTGCGGAGGGGGCTCGCACCACACCCTCCGTCGTAGCGTTCACCAAGGAGGGGGACCGCCTCGTCGGTCAGGTTGCCAAGAGGCAGGCAGTCACCAACCCGGCCAACACGGTAGCCTCAATCAAGCGGTTCATGGGGCGCAAGATCTCCGAAGTCGGTGAGGAGATCAAAAACGTCACTTACAATGTGAAGGGGGACAGCGACGGCCGGGTAGAAGTCGTAATTCCGCACGCTGGCAAGTCCTTCTCGCCGTCCAATATCTCGGCGATGGTTCTCCAGAAGATGAAGCAGACCGCCGAGGACTATCTCGGGACCGAGGTCACTGACGCCGTCATCACGGTTCCGGCGTACTTCAACGACGCCCAGCGTCAGGCCACCAAGGACGCGGGCCGGATTGCGGGCCTCACGGTGCGGCGCATCGTCAACGAGCCCACCGCAGCGGCGCTCGCCTACGGCCTCGACAAGAACTTGGACGAGAAAGTCGCGCTCTTCGACCTCGGGGGCGGCACCTACGACATCTCCATCCTCGAGATCGGGGACGGGGTGTTCGAAGTACAGGCCACGAATGGCGATACGCACCTCGGGGGAGACGACTTCGACCAGCGTTTGATCGAGTGGCTCATCAATGAGTTCCGGAAGGACCAGGGTATCGACCTGTCCAGGGATCCGATGGCCCTCCAGCGTCTGAAGGAAGCCGCCGAGAAGGCGAAGATCGAGCTCAGCTCGACCCATAAGACCGACATCAACCTTCCCTTCATCACGGCTGACCAGACCGGTCCCAAACACCTACAGGTCGGCCTCACGCGAGCCAAGTTCGAGCAACTGGTGGACGACCTCGTACAGCGGACTATTCCCCCGATGCAGCGTGCTCTGGAGGACGCTGGTCTGACGGTGGACGAGATCGATGAGGTCATCCTCGTGGGCGGCTCCACCCGCATCCCCAAGATCCAGGAAGAAGTACGACGGTTCTTCGGCCAGGAACCCCACAAGGGTGTCAACCCCGACGAGGTGGTCGGCATCGGCGCCGCAGTCCAAGGCGGGATTCAGGCGGGCGACGTGGAGGACCTGGTTCTGCTCGACGTTACGCCGCTTTCGCTCGGCATCGAGACTCTGGGCGGGGTCATGACGACGCTCATCGAGCGTAACACGACCATCCCCACGCGAAAATCCGAGGTCTTCTCGACTGCCGAGGACAACCAGAACACGGTGGACATCCACGTCCTGCAGGGAGAACGTTCCTTCGCCAAGGAAAACAAGACGATCGGGCGGTTCCAGCTAACTGGCATTCCGCCGGCGCCGCGGGGCATACCGCAAGTCGAGGTCTCGTTCGATATTGACCAGAACGGTATCCTCCAGGTGGGAGCCAAGGACAAGGCGACCGGCAAGGAGCAGCATGTTCGTATTGAGGCGTCCTCAGGACTTACGGAAGCCGAGATCCAGCGTGCGGTCAAGGAGGCCGAGGCCAACGCCGCGGAGGACCAGGCTCGCCGGGAGACTGTCGAGGCACGCAACCGATTGGACTCCTTGGTGTATCAAACCGAGAAGAACCTGGACGACTGGAAGGATGCGCTGGATGACGACGGCAAGGCGGCGATCGAGGCCGCCTTGGAGAGAGGTCGGGCAGCGCTCAAGGAGGACGACGACCAGGAAGTCAAGGACGCTACCGAGGAGATCAACCAGAAGGTTGGCGAGGCGGCACAGAAGATGTACGCTGCCTCGGGCATGGCCCAGGACTCTTCGGCGCATTCGTCGGACAGCGGTGGCTTCGAGAGTTCGGAGGCCAACGGGGCAGATGGCGCGGCCGCCGACGAGGAAGTTGTAGAGGCGGACTACGAAATCGTAGACGAGAAGTAGGGCTTTACGAGGAGAGCACGGAAAGATGAAGGAATCCCTTCGAGCGCGTGTGAAACTACTGGGAGCGACATCCATAGCCTTCGTTTTGGGTCTATGGATGGCCTCTGCGATGAACATCACCCCCGTTTCGTTTGCGGCGGTGGGTGAAGGGCCCAATTGGGTGGTCGGGGCCCCTGGCATCGCGGCTCCCAGCATGGAAAACGGCTTCGCAGAGGTGGCGGACCGCGTGGCGCCTACCGTGGTCACGATCTACGCCCGAGGCGAACGCTGCGCGCCTCAGTTTCCTTTCCGTGCGCCTCCTTTTAGCTCCGGGGCGGACTGTGAACTGCAAACCCAGAATTGGAGCGGGTCCGGGTTCATCGTCTCGGATGAGGGTTACGTCGTCACCAACAACCACGTGGTCGCCGACGCCAGCCGTATCGACATAGAGCTCGCCGATGGACGCCGCCTCAACGACGCCCAGCTGCTGGGCAGAGATCCGCAGACGGATGTGGCTCTCGCCAGGATAGAGGCAGATAACTTTGCGGTCCTTCCAATCGGGTCCAGCGAGGAGACGAATGTCGGGGAGTGGGTACTTGCTATCGGCAGTCCCGGTTTTAATGCCACGGGCCGCACTCTTCACACCTCGGTCACGGCCGGGATCGTCTCGGCGAAGGGCCGCAACATCAACATCCTCGGGAATAGTGGCCGTAACCCCCTCGCCATTGAGGACTTCATCCAGACCGACGCCGCCATCAACCAGGGGAACTCCGGAGGACCACTGGTAAACGCAGCGGGAGAGGTCATCGGGATCAACACCGCAATCCTGTCCACCACAGGGTCGTACCAAGGGTACGGGTTTGCGGTGCCGATAGAACTTGTCCAGGAGGTGGTCGATGATCTGATTGAGTTCGGTGAGGTCCGGAGAGCCCTTATCGGTGTCGGGATCACGGATGTAAACGCGGCGGACGCCCGATTTTACGAGTTGGACGAAGTCGGGGGTGCGGTTATCCAGAGTTTCTCCTTCGACGAGAGTCCCGCGCGCCTTGCAGGCTTGGACATCGGGGATGTCCTCGTCGGAGTGGAGGGCCGCATGGTTGCGGGCGTGTCGGAGCTGCAACGTCGGATACGTGCGTACGAACCTGGTGAAACGGTGACACTCGACGTCGTCAGGCGGGCCACCCGAGAACGCGAAGCGGTCGAAATCGAGCTGATCCCCGCGACGCCGGACCCGACCTCCACCACCAGTCTCGGACCTAGGCCAGAGCCGTTCGATGGTGACGACCCGCTAGCGATCGAAGTCAAGGAGTACAGTGAACTCACGCAACCCGAACGGGGCCAGTACGGCCTGGGGGACATCTCGGGAGCCGTGATCGTCGGTGGGGATGATCGAGGGGCGGTCGGACAGCGTTTCGGTACCGTCCCACAGGGCTTCGTCATCGTGGATATCGATGGTACTCCCATTGGCGGAAAGGACGACTACGAGCAGTATGTCAGCACTTTGCAGCCGGGTCAGGCCATCAATCTGAAGTTCCTGCGGATACCGCCCGGGACACCTCTGGACACGGAACGTCGGTTCGGCGAGGATGACCTCCAGACCGGGATCATCAGCATAGTGATACCGCAGCGCTAGACCAAAACGTTAGACCAAAACCGGCCCAGCGGCCGTCAAAGTTGCAGGCAACAGCGCTGAAGTTGAGATTTCGCCCCTCGTGGCATGGCTTGCGAAAGTGGCGGAATTGGCAGACGCGCCAGCCTTAGGAGCTGGTGGCCCTTGGCCGTGGGGGTTCGAGTCCCCCCTTTCGCATCGACCCCCGAAACCCACGCTGCAATGGGACTCGGCATCTCCGGGAGCAATAGACAGTGAGCAACCGTAATTCGTCCGCCGGCAACGCCTCCGGCAGCAGCACCTTCGAGGTGGAGGTAACCACAACCGATGGTTACCAGTGCCGATTGGATATCTCCGTCGCAGCTTCGGAGGTGGCGCGGGTACGTAAACGCGAGGTGGACCGCCTACGGCGCACTACGCGGATCAAGGGGTTCCGCAAGGGACGCGTTCCGTTGAACATGATCGAGGAACGGTTCGGTCCGACGATCAACGAGCAGTCCATCAACAAGATTGTCCGAAGTGGGCTGAATTTCGCTCTCAACGAGAACGACCTCAGGATGCTCGGTGAGCCCGTCATCAGCGATCTCGACTTCGGTCCGGGGCGGGCCGCCACCTTCAGGGCGGATTTTGAGATTGTCCCGGAGATCGAGCTTTCTCGCACGACCGGGTTTTACTTGACGCGCCGGGCAGTGGAAGTGGAGAACGCTGACGTGGAGCGGGCCCTCGACGAGGTAAGGGATCGCAACGCCACGCTATCGCCGGTTGAACGCCGGCCCGGCGCCGGAGACGTGGTCTCCGTAGCGATTCGACCCGACTCTCCGGAGGCTGCTAGCGCCGCCGACGCTTCGGATCCAGAGCCTTACCAGTTTGAGCTGGGCAAGGGTCAGGCCATCCCCGACATCGAATCCGCTATACAGTCCCTCGAACCGGGTACCGAGAGCTACTTCGACGTCACCTACCCCACCGACTTCGCCGGAGAACTGGCTGGGACCACTCAGCGGCTGAGCATTCGCCTGGACGGTGTCAGCGAGAAGAAACTCCCCGATTTGGACGACGCATTTGCGAGCGCGGTAGGGGGGTTCGACACACTCGACGACCTGCGTTCGGTGATCGAGGAGCAGCTCCGGCAGCGCGGGGAGGAAGAGGCGGACAAAGAGGTACGAGAGCGGCTTGTCGACCAGATCATCGAGGCGAACCCATTCGCCGTCCCTCCAACTCTCGTCAGCAATTACTTTGAGAATCTGGGACTCGAAAACGACCCCGGCATTACACCGATGATCGAGAGGGATATCAAGCGCAATCTCATACTCGGGCATATCATTAAGCATGAACAACTGGAAGTTTCGAGAGATGAGGTCGACGGAGAGCTGAGCCGGCTCGCAAGCAGTCAGGGAATCACTCCTCTGGAGGCTCGTCGCCAGTTGGTGAAGGAGAGTAAGATGGACTCCTTCCGGCGTGGCCTGGAAACGAGGAAAGCGTTCGAGTTTCTGCTCGGTCAGTCGGAAGTCGCAAACGCCTGACCCTGCTCCACCAAGACACATCAATGCCCGCAAAGGAGTAACCTCCGAATGACGGTTTACGCACCGTATGTCATAGAGCGATCCAACCGAGGAGAGCGTTCGTACGACATCTTTTCGCGTCTGCTTATGGACCGCATCGTCCTCATCGGGACCGCCATTGATGACGCGGTGGCCAACGTGGTAATCGCGCAGCTCCTGTTTCTGGAAGCGGATAACCCTGAGCGCGAAATCAACATGTACATCAACTCACCCGGCGGTAACGTGCAGTCGGGGTTGGCCGTCTACGACACGATGCAGTACCTCCAGTCGCCTATCACCACGATTTGCATGGGAATGGCCGCCTCGATGGGCGCCTTCCTCCTAGCAGCAGGGACTCCCGGCAGACGGCGATCCCTTCCCAACGCCAGGATCATGATCCATCAGCCGTCCGGAGGGTCATACGGGACGGCGGCCGACATCGAGATCCAAGCGAAGGAGATCCTCAACACCCGCGAACGACTGAACGGGCTCCTGGCGCGTCACACCGGGCAAGACATCGATCGAATCTCGGAAGACGTAGATCGGGATCGGTTCATGTCCCCGCAAGAGGCTCTGGAATACGGGATCATCGACCAAGTAATGGTGTCCCGAACGGAAATCGCCGAATCGAACAGCAAGAGTAGCGATGGCTAGCGACAAGCACCTTCGTTGCTCCTTCTGCGGCAAGTCGAAGGACGCTGTCAAGAAGTTTGTATCCGGGCCCAACGTCTTCATTTGCAACGAGTGCATCGCCCTCTGTAATGAGATTCTGGCCGAAGAGGAGGACCGCGAGGGTGCTCGTTTTGCGTCGGTCCCGAAACCATCCGAGATAAAGGCCACGCTCGATGAGTACGTGGTAGGCCAGGAACTCGCCAAGAAGATCCTCTCGGTAGCGGTCTACAACCATTACAAGAGGATCGACTACCAGAGCAGTGTAGAAGAGATCGAGATCGAGAAATCCAACGTCATCCTTTTGGGTCCCACCGGGGTCGGGAAGACGCTCCTTGCTCAGACCATGGCAAGGATACTCCAAGTTCCGTTCACGATCGCTGACGCAACCACGCTGACCGAAGCCGGGTATGTGGGCGAAGATGTGGAGAACATCCTCGTGCGCCTTCTGCAGGCGGGTGATTACAACGTGCATGAGTGCGAGCGAGGGATCATATACATCGACGAGATCGACAAGATTGCTCGCAAGTCGGACAATCCCTCCATCACGCGAGACGTCTCGGGCGAGGGGGTGCAGCAAGCGCTTCTCAAGATCCTGGAAGGCACGGTCGCATCCGTGCCACCTCAAGGGGGTCGCAAGCACCCGCAGCAGGAATACGTCCAGATCAACACCCGAAACATCCTCTTCATTTGCGGGGGCGCGTTCGACGGTCTGGAGGACATCATTGAGGAGAGGCAGGGCAAGCGCATGATCGGCTTCCGCCAGGATGACGGCGAGGCCGGGGGCGATGGCTCGGATGACGGATGTGTGCTGGACAAGACCGAGCCCGTGGATTTGCTGCGTTACGGTCTCATCCCCGAACTGGTCGGACGTCTGCCGGTGTCGGTGGCACTGCACGAATTGGATGAGGATTCTCTGATAGAGATCCTGCAGGCGCCCAAGAACGCCTTGGTCAAGCAGTACGCGAAGATGCTGGAACTCGAGGGTGTGGGGCTCACGATGGATCCGGATGCCCTGCGGGCGATAGCGGAGCAGACGATCAAGCGCGGAACCGGGGCACGAGGCCTGCGGGCGGTTATGGAGTCGATCATGCTAGAAGTCATGTTCGAGATCCCCGGGCGACCCGACATCAAAGAGGTCGTGGTGACCCGTGAGACGGTCGAGCAGGGCACGCAGCCGCTGCTCATCCTACAACCCGACCAGACCCGGAAAGAGGCATAGCGAGAGCAGCCGAATTCGTAGGCGCGATCGGGACGGCGGGACAGCTACCGCCGCGTAGTTTTCCGCAGATCGCCATCGCAGGGCGGTCAAATGTCGGTAAGTCCTCGTTGCTGAATCGGCTTATCCGGCGCAAGAATCTGGCGCGGACCTCGAAGATTCCGGGCCGCACTCAGCAGATCAACTTCTTCCTCGTCAACGACGCCTTCATGTTTGCCGATCTCCCGGGATACGGCTTTGCACGTGTTCCGGCGGAGGTCAGCGCGGCGTGGGAACAGCTCATCGCGCGTTACTTGGAAGACACTCAGGAGCTTCTGGGCCTGATCCTCCTCCTCGATGCGCGGAGGGGTGTAACTCGGGAAGATCGAGTTATGGTCGAGCGTTTGGGGCAACTTGGAACACCCGTGCTGTTTGCCCTCACCAAGGTGGACAAGCTCAACCGTTCGGGCCGGGCGCGAGCGGAGGCCAAGGCGTGTTCGGCACTTGGCATCGAGGCCGACCAACTACTGTCGACATCCGCTCGCACCGGTGCAGGGGTATCGTCGCTTTACGAGAGCGTGGAAGCTCTCGTACACACTCCTGGTTGTGGCGGGCGCCGCTGAGGGGTGGAGGCGCCCCCTGAGGGTCCAGGCGGTTACACTTTGGACGAGCCCCCGTTGGGGTCTGCTGACTCGTATTCCCTGAGTCTGCGGTAAAGCGTTCGCTCGGGGATCCCCAGCCGACGCGCAGTCTCCCTCCTATTGCCGCCCGTGCGCTCCAGGGTGGCCTCAATGACTTTTCGCTGGATTTCGTCAAAGGTCAATCCCAGGCGGAAGGCCAGTGACCAGATCGCCTCCGGGTCAGCGTCGCCCTCCTCCCAGTCACTCTGCTGATCCTCCGCCTGTCCATCTCTTTGGTCCGGTTGGAGGCGTTCGATGACCTCTATCTCCGCTCCTGGCTCAAACCCGGCGGGAAGGGCCTGGAGGTTGCGGTCCCTGAGTTCGCGCTTTAGGCCTTCCACATCGGCCTTCAACTCCACAAGAGTTCGAAAGATGAACTCGATCGTAGCTGGGTCGGTCAGACCTACAGTCGTTGGAGGCGTGACGGTGTTTTCGATCGGAACAGGGAGTTGGGGCTTGTTCCTCCGGATCTCCGCAGGCAGGTCTCCGGGTCGAATTACGCCCCCGGGCGCCAGCACAACCATGTTTTCAATGAGGTTGCGGAGTTCGCGGACGTTCCCCGGCCAGCTGTAGCCTAGAAGCAGGTCGAGGGTGTCGGGTGCGATACCCCTGAAGCGCCGGTCGTGGGCGGATGCAAACTCTCGCACGAAGCGCTTTACGAGGAGGGGAATATCATCTTGCCGCTCTCGGAGTGGCGGAAGGTGGATCTGGAGGACATTGACCCGATAGTAGAGGTCCCGTCTGAAGTCCCCAGCTGTAACGGCGGATCGAAGGTCCCGGTTCGTGGCGGCAACGATACGGACATCGACGTCGATCTCGTGGTCTCCTCCCACCCGCATGAAGCTGCGTGCCTCGAGTACGCGAAGGAGGCGGGTCTGCGTCCCCAGCGGCATCTCGGCAATCTCGTCCAGGAACAGTGTTCCGCGATCCGCGAGCTCGAACATGCCGCGGCGGAGCGAGGTCGCCCCGGTGAACGCGCCCTTTTCGTGACCGAACAGCTCCGACTCGAGCAAAGACTCGGGTAGCGCCGCACAGTTCACGGGGATGAATGGACTGGCTCGCCGTCGTGACGCTCGGTGAATTGCGCGTGCGACAAGCTCCTTTCCTGTCCCGCTCTCGCCCGTCAGGAGGACCGTACTGTGCACAGGGGCGATAAGGTGGATGCGCTCCAGGACCTCCTGCATGGCTTCCGTGCGCCCGATGATCCCGGTCTCGAGCTGGAGCTCGTAGCGGGCCAGTTGGGTCCTCACGGTCTGTCGGACCGTAGTAGGGTCCAGAGGAAGCGCAAGAACATCGTCCAATGCTGACCAGGCCGCCGCGCCGGGAGCGTCATCGCCTCCTGAGCCGTCACCTCCCGTGCCGTCGTCCGCCGCACCGCGAACTCCGATGACGGGTGGGTTGGGAACCTGCTCACTGAACACGTGACGCATGCTGGCGGCCCGCCGCTCATCCGGGGCCCCGGTAAGGATCAGGACGTTATGGGTCTTTCCCCCAAGCCTTCCGTCAATCTGTCGCGCCGAGTCCACGAACTCGATCTCGTGACGATCCTGCCGCAGGATTTCACCGATCCGCCGAGACACGTCGGGCACCCGCCCATCGACGAAGATCCTCGCCACGGAGCGCGACTCCCTAGTTCTTGGGTCTACCGGCGGAAGTGCTCGGAGGCGGATTCAGGTGTTCGGTTTCGCCACGGATCAGATCGATACAGTGGTCGATGAATGGCTCCAAAACCTGCAGTCCGTCGCGAACACCGTTGGGGCTCCCGGGAAAATTGATGATGAGTGTCTCGCCGCGTACCCCAGCCAACCCCCGGCTGAGCCACGCATAGGGAGTTGCTTTCGCACCAGCATACCTGATGGCCTCTGCGATCCCCGGCGCGGGACGCTGGATAACCGCAGCGGTCGCTTCTGGCGTTACATCGCGCGGTCCTAGCCCCGTGCCACCGGTAGTAAGGATGCAGTCGACTCCGCGCACGTGGGACCAGTGCATCATCCGCTCCATTATCGCGTCCACATTGTCCGGCACCACGTCCGCTCCCTCCAGCTTGAACGCATGCTCATCAACCCACGTGTGGATGGCCTCCCCTGATGTGTCTTCGCGGGTACCTGCGTGGACTCCATCGGATATCGTCAGCACGGCAAATCTGGGAGCGATCCTCACCAGCGAACCTCTGCCGTAGAATGGCTGGCGAGTCAGCTCGGCCGTCAGCGGCTTGCCCCGGATAACGATGCTTACGAGATCGCCCAGCTTTGCGCTTGAAGGCAGGTAGGTCGTGGCTATTCCGTATCCCAGGGATGGGCTCACGGTGCCGCTGCGGACCTTGTCCACCGCCTTACCTTGGTAGGTCACCTCGTACCCGGGCCGGGGAAAGCCCCTGGAGACGAGTCGCAGGAACCAGAGCTTCCGCTTCAGACCAGTTGTGCGCTGCTTGATGAGGGTGTCGCGCCCGATGAAATCGCCCTTGTCAGTCTTGACGATCCATCCGAGGCCCGCTTCGAGAGCGCTGGTGGTCTCGTCAATGTCGTTGCCGTACAGCGCATACCCCATCTCGAGGCGCAGGGAGTCCCTCGCCCCCAAGCCCGCAGGTATCGCTCCGGTGGCGAGGAGAGCGCGCCACACCGTGGACGCCGACTCCGCTGGCAGGTAAAGCTCGAAACCGACTTCTCCCGTGTACCCGGTTCGGCTCACCATGCAGGGCACACCAGACACCTTCGCGTGAGCGAACTTGTAGTAGCGAATGGTATCGAGCCGGACGTCGGTGAGACCCCGCAACTTGACTTCGGCAAGGGGCCCTTGGATGGCCACGAGAGCGATTTCGTCACTCTCGTCGCGGAGCGTCACGTCATAGTTGACGGCGTGCTCCTCCAGGTGGTCCCAGTCCTTTTGCTTGTTGGAGGCGTTTACCACGAGGCGGTAATTGCCCTCCCCCATGTGGTAAACGAGTAGGTCATCGATAACGCCACCATCTTCGCGACACATGGCACTGTACTGCGCATCGCCCGGCTTGAGCCGGCTCACATCGTTCGTAGTCACGTACGAAACGAAGTCGCGCGCCTCCGGACCTTGGACGCGAAACTCGCCCATGTGCGACACGTCGAACACACCCGCTGTCTTACGGACGGCGAAGTGTTCCGCCCGGATCCCCGTCGGATACTGGACCGGCATGGAATATCCGGCAAATGGCACCATCTTGCCCTTTAGCTTCAGGTGCTCTTCGTGTAGTGGTGTCTTCAGTAGCGGGCTCACTTTGAACCTCCCATCAACATGACAAGGATCGCCTTTTGGACGTGCAATCTGTTCTCGGCCTCCTCCCAAACCCGCGAAGCAGGCCCGTCGATTACGGCCGCCGCGACTTCCTCCCCTCGGTGCGCAGGCAGGCAGTGCAAGAAAACCGCCGCCGAGTCCGCCTCCGCCATCACTTCTTCATCAACGTGGAAACCCTGGAAGGCGCGTGCACGCTCCCGGGCTTCGTCCTCTTGGCCCATGGACGCCCAAACATCCGTCGTCACCACATGAGCACCCTGCGCCGCCTCTCGTGGACAGCGGAATAGACTGGCCACTCCCTTCGCTTTGGCGTTGTCGAAAATACCCGGATCCGGGTCGTATCCCTCGGGAGAAGCGATTCTGAGTTGAAACCCCAGTCGAATTGCGGCGTTGAGCCACGAATTCGCCATGTTGTTGCCGTCCCCGATCCACGCCACGGTAAGCCTCGGCAGATCTCGCCCAAACTCTTCTCTCACGGTTTGTAGGTCGGCCATCACTTGGCATGGGTGGAGGAGGTCCGTGAGACCATTGATGACGGGTACGGTGCCATGCTCCGCTAGGGCTTGGACGTCTGCCTGCTCGAAGGTCCGAATCATGATGCCGTCCACGTAACGCGAAAGGACGCGCGCCATGTCGGGAATGGGTTCCCCGCGCCCAAGCTGGATGTCGCGGGACGACAGGAACAACGGTTGAGCCCCCAGCTGGCCGGCTCCCACCTCGAAGGAGACGCGGGTGCGAGTAGAACTCTTGGCAAAAATGAGGGCCAGAGTCTTGTCTGCCAGTGGACGCCCAATCGACTTGGGGTCACGTTTTAACTGGTCGGCAAGGTCGAGTGCCTCGCGCAACCTGCTCTCCGGCCAGTCGGCCAGGGAAAGGAAATGCTGCTCTCGGTTCATTTGAAGTCTGTTTGTGTTGGGTTTCGTCGTCACAGAATGTAACGACTGGCGTCCTCGTCTTCAGCAATCTTCGACAAGCGTTCGCCGACGAAGTGCTCGTCCACCACGATCGTGTCTCCTGAGCCACTGTCGGGAAGGTCGAAAAGTAGTTGTTCGAGCAAGGTGGAAAGCACCGTGTGCAGACGGCGCGCCCCAATGTTCTCGGAGCGTTCATTCACTCGAGTTGCAATTCGGGCGATCTCGAGAATCGCTTCGTCGGTAAACTCGAGGGTCGCTTTCTCCGCGGAAATGAGGGCCTTGTATTGACGTAGGAGCGCATATCGCGGCTCCCTCAGGATTCGTGCGAGTGCCTCCGTGTCGAGACTCCGGAGCTGGACCCGGATCGGAAACCGCCCTTGGAGTTCCGGAATCAGGTCCGCCGGCTTGGACACATGAAACGCCCCCGCGGCGATGAACAGGATGTGGTCGGTCCGGACCATACCGTGGGGTGTCCTTACAGTAGACCCTTCGACGATGGGGAGTAGGTCTCGCTGTACCCCTTCCCGAGACACGTCGGGACCGGTGGTCGACCGGCCGCCCGCGATCTTGTCGACCTCGTCTAGAAACACGATGCCTGAGGTCTCAGTGCGCCGGATCGCCTGCTCCTTTATGGACTCCACATCCAGCATGTTCGCCAGCTCCTCCTGGAGCAGAATCCGCCTGGCTTGCGGCACGGTGACGCGGGACCGGCGGGTGGTCTTTGGCATCATCCCCTGCAGCATTTCACCCAATCGGTTGTCCAGGTTTTCGCCCCCGCCGAGATCCAGGAAGGCAGGTGCCGGCGTGTCGGTCACCTCGATTTCGACCTCACGTTCGTCGAGATAACCGTCTCGCAGGAGTCCACGCATTTTATCTCGGGTGCGTTTGGCTCTCTGCTCGCGGTTCCGTTGGTGCTTTTCCTCAGCGGTCTGCCCGGATTGCGATACGACGAACTGCCTCGTTTCAGGGTCGGATTGGGTTACCACCGCGGGCGGCAACAGAATATCGAGTAGTCGCTCCTCAACCCGTTCCTTGGCCGCTTCGCTATGCACCTCCTCCTGTTCCTCGCGTACCAGATCGATGGCGATTTCCAGGAGATCGCGGATTATGGACTCGACGTCGCGACCCACATAGCCGACTTCGGTGAATTTCGAGGCCTCGACCTTGATGAAGGGGGCCCCTGCCAAGTGGGATAGCCGGCGCGCAATCTCCGTTTTTCCGACCCCCGTTGACCCGATAAGGATGATGTTGTTGGGTAGGATCTCCTCCCTAAGCCCACCCTCCACCTGCTGGCGCCGCCAGCGATTCCGAAGGGCAATGGCAACGGCCTTTTTGGCATCATCCTGGCCGATTATGTACCGGTCGAGCTCCTCCACGATTTCTCGCGGAGACAGCGGAAGGGGTTCAGTCACGCTCCACCCCGCTACGCTTGGTCCCCGGAAGGATCCAACTCGAGGACGGTAATATCGGAGTTGGAGTAGATGCAGATCTCAGCGGCGATGAGGAGTGCCTGGCTCGCAATTTCATTGGCAGGGAGTTCAGCGTGGCGGGAGAGGGCGCGGGCGGCCGCCAGTGCATACGGTCCACCTGATCCCAAGGCCAATATGCCGTCGTCGGGCTCCACGACCTCGCCCGTCCCGGAGATGAGGAGGGATACCTCACTGTCTGCCACCGCCAACATCGCTTCGAGCCGGCGCAGATAGCGATCACTCCGCCACTGCTTGGCCAACTCCACTGCGGCTCGCCTGAGGTTGCGTGGATGCCGCTCGAGCTCTGATTCGAACTTCTCGAAGAGGGTCAAGGCGTCGGCGATGCTGCCCGCAAACCCGGCCAAAATCCCGCCATTCCGAAGTGTGCGGAGCTTTCTTGCGCTGGATTTGAGGACTGTTTCGCCGAGCGTGACCTGCCCATCGCCAGCCATCGCAACCTGGCCACCCTTACGCACGCAGACCACCGTGGTCCCGCGTAGCCCCGAATAGCTCATTCCCCGCCCCTCGGGTGAGCTCTCGCGTGTAGGCGCTTGAGGCGATCGAGGGACGTGTGCGTGTAAATGCGAGTCGTCGTTAGGCTTACGTGACCCAGCATTTCCTTTACGGAGACGATGTCGGCACCGCGATTCAGGAGGTGGGTTGCGAACGAATGGCGGACGGAGTGGGTCGATAGCTGCTCTCCTTCTGCCACTCGCTTCAGCGCGCCCGTCACGTCTCGCTGGATTTGGCGACGGGATAGCCGGGTGCCGCGCGTGGACAAAAAGGCCGGGCCGCGAGCCGGACCACCGCGAGCCTCAAAGTAGGTTTGGATGGCCTGTTTTGCCCGGGCCCCGAGCGGAACCACCCTCTCCTTACTACCCTTGCCGAGTACCCGAACCTGGGCCGGCGAATCATCGATATTGGTCCGTTCGAGGCCATGTACCTCCGAGAGCCGGAGGCCGCACGAGTAGATCAGTTCCAATAAGGCCCAGCGCCGGAAGGCCGTAGGGGTTTGTTCGTGGTAAGCGATGTCGCATACATGGTCCAACAGTTCGCACATGCGGTCCTCGCTGAGGAGTCCCGGCAGAGCGCGCTCCTTCTTCGGTGTGCGAATCGAACGAGCGGGGCTTGTCTCAATGCGGCCAACGCGCTGCAGGAAGGAGAAGAAGGCGCGGATTGCAGAGAGCTTGCGACCAATGGACGATCGACGGAATCCGTCCGACTCCAGCGATCCCATGAAGGAGCGGATGGCCAATCGGTCGATGGATCGCCAAGACCAGTCGTCGGTGCCTTCGTATCCGGTGAGAAAGACCTCGAATTGGCCGACATCGCGCCGGTATGCGTCCACCGTATGCTCCGACAGGCGGCGTTCCAGCTCAGTATTGCGTAGGAAGTCGTCGATCCACCCCCGGCGCGCCTCGGGTGTCATCGGGATCTCGCCGTGCGCCGTCTGCCCCGTCTCTTCTTCGGCGCCTTCCGGCGCTTCTCCAGGAGTTCCACGGCCTCCTCCACGGTAACGGCGTCCGGGTCAGTCCCCTTGGGAATCGAGGCGTTGACCCTGACGTGCTTAACATACGGCCCGTACCGACCGTTATAGAGCTCGATCGGCTTGCCATCGGAAGGATGCGCGCCGACGGTTTTCAGAGGAGCACTTCCCCGGCGTTTGGGTTGCGAGAGCAGTACCACCGCCCTCTCGAGGGTCATCCCCCAGATAGTGTCCGGGGCCTTGATGCTGCGGTATTCCTTCCCGCAGTTGACGTACGGACCATAGCGACTGATGCCCATCTTGACGGGTTTGTCTTCGGTGGGGTGTTGGCCCAACTCGGCAGGCAGACTCAGGAGCTGGACAGCCTGATCGAGAGTCACGGTCTCCAGGCTCAGTTCGGACGGTATCGAAGTTCTCTTCGGCTTTCCGTCAGCGCTCCCATCGCCCAACTGGAGATATGGTCCATAAGGACCCGACTTGGCGTATACGATCTCTTCCAGATCGGGGTGCGGACCCAGTGCTCTCGAGTTACCGCCCTCCCGGAGGGCCTGCGCCCTGTCTTCGTCCAAGTCGGCAGGGGCGAGATCCTCGGGGAGGCTGGCAGTAGCAGAGTCCCCCGAACCATTCCAGGCCAAGAAGGGACTGTAGCGGCCGATACGCACGCGGGCGCTCAACTCCGGGAGCACGACGGTCGATGCCTCCCGCGGATCTATAACCTCTTTTCCATTCTCGACTAGCGCTCTCAGCCCCTGGTCACCGTGATAAAACCCCTCGAGGTAGGCGCGCCAATCCTCTTCCCCGCGGGCAATCCTATCCAAGTCAGACTCCATCTTCGCCGTGAATTTCCTGTCGACCAAGTTCTCGAAGTGCTGCTCCAGCAAGGCCGTTACGGCAAACGCGACAAATGTGGGGACGAGCTGCTTTCTTTCCTTCCGTACGTAGCCTCGTTTGACGATCTTCGACATGGTGTCCGCGTACGTCGAGGGCCGTCCAATCCCTTCCTGCTCAAGCTTTTGGACCAGACTCGCCTCGGTGAAACGAGCGGGAGGTTTCGTCTCATGACTCGTTGGCTCCAGTTTGCGACAGTCGAGGTCCTCCCCGTTCGCCAGCACGGGTAGGGACTTGTCCTGATTCTGGAGAGCCGCATCGGGGTCGTCAGACCCTTCGACATATGCGCGGTAGAAGCCGTCGAACTTGATGGTCTGTCCGTTGGCTCGGAACACGGACTCCTGATCGCCCTCACCAGCGGCGATGTCGACCGTGGTCATAAGCAGCCGCGGGGAGCTCATTTGAGATGCGACCGTACGCTTCCAGATCAGTTCGTACAAGCGCCCCTCTGCACCACTCAGTCTAAGGTCTCTTGCCGTCGGCATGGAGTTGCCGGCGGGCCTGATCGCCTCGTGAGCCTCTTGGGCGGAGGAAGACTTGGTGCGGTAACGCCGCACCGACGGGTGGACGTACTTGTCCCCGTACCGCGCACGGATCGACTTACGGATCCCGGTGATCGCCTCCGGGGCTATCATCACCGAGTCGGTTCGCATGTAGGTAATGTGGCCTTGCTCGTACAGCTTCTGGGCTGTCCGCATGGCAGCGGCTGACCCCATGTTCAGCTTGCGGCTCGCGTCCTGTTGAAGGGTGGCTGTGGTAAATGGGGGCCGTGGGCTGCGCGACGTTGAACGCTCTTTCACGGCCACGACGTTGAAGGAGCTCGAGAGCAGTGTTTGAACCAGCTCCGCTGCCGTCTCCCGAGTGAGCAGTACGCGCTTCTTTCCCTTCTCCAGCTGCCCCGTACTGGCGTCAAAGTCGCTCCCCTTCGCCACAAGAGTGCCGCCTACCGAACGCAGGGTAGCCTTCAAGGACTGATCGTTCGCGTTTGAGCCGGCATCGCCTGCGTCTGAACCGGGGCGTCCACCACCACCCGGCGCGAGATGAGCCTCAATGCCCCAGAAGGCCCCGCTCCGGAATGCCCTCCTGGCTCGTTCCCTCTCCACAACAAACCGGACGGTTATCGACTGCACCCGTCCTGCAGACAACTTCGGCCGGATCTTGAACCAAAGCACCTGAGAGACCTGGTATCCAACCAGCCGGTCCAAGATTCGACGGGCTTGCTGGGCGTTGACTCTATCCATGTTCAGAGTCCCGGGGTTCTCAAGCGCGGAGAGCACCGCCGCCCGGGTAATCTGGTTGAAGGTGATGCGCCGGAACCGGTCTCCGATCTCCTTGTTGGAAGCCGTCAACACTTCCTGAACGTGAAATGCGATCGCCTCCCCCTCCCGGTCAGGGTCCATGGCAAGGAGGATACGATCCGCTTTCTTCGCCGCGGCCTTGAGCTTCGTTATTACGTCCGTTCTGTCAGACGACGTCTCGTAGATGGGTTCGAAACCGTTGTCGACATCGACCCCCAACCCCTTTTTGGGCAGGTCGCGCACGTGCCCTACAGATGCTTCCACCTGATAGCCATCCCCGAGATAAGATCCGAGCGTACCGCGTTTAGCGGGCGACTCGACTATCACCAAGTCCATCTAATATCCGTTCTCCGTCCTAATTCCGTGCTCATTAATTCCGTGCTCGTTGTCTATTCACGGACCAGCCGGCCCGTACTAGTTCGCGCAAGATGGCACCGGCCACTTGTTCCGGGCCACGCGAATCTGTGTCCACGTGGAATTCGGCCTCAGCGTATCCTTCGGCCCTGCTCTCGAGGAGGTTCGTCAACCTCTTTCGAACATTTCCACCCGCCAGTAGCGGACGCGTCCCACCACCTTCTCCAATTCGATTCATGGCTGTTTCGGGGCTGACGCGCAACCAAACCCTGAGTCTCCCATGCGAATTCCGGTCTATATCCCGCCGGGCCATCCAACCTCCTCCGGTTGCAACCACCGTCCGCACTTCGGCCGCGAGGCCATCGGCTGCGCTCGCCTCCAGCGCTCGGAACTTCCCTTGACCCCCGTTCTTGAAGATTGAGGGGATCGACGCGCCGGCAAGTTCTTCGATTCGGGAGTCGAGATCGACAAACTCAAACTCCAACCGTCGTGCGAGGATAGGCCCTACCGTGCTCTTCCCGGATCCGGAGAGGCCGACCAACCAAATGCTAGGTGGGCATCCACGATAACCGGGTTCAGAAAACTCTGGGCGGTCCGGCACTGATCCGATCCACGTACGTCTTCAGATTTGCGTGTATGTCGGGAATGGTGTCGCCACCGAACTTCTCGAGCCATGCATCTGCCAAGACAAGGGCGAGCATGGCCTCACCGACTATCCCGGCAGCCGGGACCGCGCACACATCGCTCCGCTCCCGAATCGCCTTCGCCGGCCTGCCCGTTTGGGTGTCGACGCTGTCCAGCGGCCTCCTGAGAGAGCTGAGCGGCTTCATCGCGACCCGCGCCACGATGTCTCCTCCGGTCGTCATCCCACCCTCTAGCCCTCCCGCGTTGTTGCGGCGCCTGCGGTACCCGCCGCTGGCACCCGCGGAGTGCTCGGTCTCGATTTCGTCGTGGACGTCCGAGCCCCTTGTGCGAGCCGCTTCGAAGCCCATCCCTATCTCGACCCCCTTCATGGCGTGAATTGACATTAGCGCTCCGCCAATCCTCCCGCCGAGGCGCGTCTCCCACGTCGCGTGACTTCCGAGACCGGCGGGCACACCCCGGGCGAGGACCTCGAAGACCCCACCTAGCGAGTCCCCGGCCCGGCGAGCGGCGTCGATCTCCGACACCATCTTCTCACTCGCGTCCGGGTCAGCGCACCGCATTGGGGATTCATCCACCGCGTCCAGCGCCTCGTCGGTGAGCGGTGCGGAGCCCTGCGCCGTGACCGCCCCAATGCTCACAACATGGCTATAAACCCGAACCCCGAATTCGTGAAGAAAGCGTTTGGCCACCGCTCCTGCCGCTACCCGGGCAGCAGTCTCCCTCGCGCTGGCGCGTTCCAAGATGTCCCTAGCATCGGAACGCCCATACTTCAGCATGCCGGCAAGATCCGCGTGGCCAGGTCGAGGCAAGTAGACACGCCGAAGAAGATCGGGATCTTCCATCGGAGGCGCCTCGAGAGCCATCGCGGCGCGCCAGTTCCTGAAATCCCGATTGGGGATCCGTATGGCGATCGGGGCTCCTATCGTCTCTCCTAGTCGGAGGCCTCCAAACACTTCGCCGAGGTCACTCTCGATCATCATTCGTCCACCTCGCCCGTATCCACCCTGGCGGCGCGCGAGTTCCCTGGATACGTCGCCGGGGCTCAGAGCCAGTCCGGCGGGCATACCCTCGAGTATTGCCACAACCGCCGCTCCGTGCGACTCCCCTGCCGTTGTAAGTCTGAGCTGTCTTAGCACGTTGGTGGCCCTCGCGGATGTGCTCGGTGAAGTAGTGGGGGCGAGACTATGCGTACAAAGGCGGGTCGGAGCAACTACCGGCCAACCGGAGGTGGGGGGATGATGTGGGGAGTAACGAGTATAATCAGGTCCTGTTTCAACTCTCTCTCTCGGGTGGTTCGGAACAGCGGCCCCAGGAGGGGGAGGTTCATCAACCCGGGAATCCCGGTGCGGCTCCATGTCGTCTCCGCCAGCGTGAGCCCACCGATCACCGCCGTCTCTCCATCCCCCAGGAGCAGCGTCGTTTCGCCGATCTGTTTTTCGAACACGAACCCTACATCCGACAAACCGAGCCGCAGGCCCGAGCGTTCCGCCTTCAATTCTAGACGAATCTGGTTGTTGTTGGTCACATGCGGGACCACATCGAGAATAACACCAGTATCCTCGAACTCCACATTTACCCGCGCTTCTTGGGTTTGCGCCCCCCGCTCCAAGACCCTGATCGGCGTCCGCTCACCGACTTGGATTCGGGCGCGGGCGTTATCCACTACGCGGATGGATGGCGTGGCCTGTACGTCGGAGAGTTGATGAGATTGCAGCGCTTCTATGAACGCAGACAGGGAAAAGCCCCCGAATGCGGCCGACGTGAGGATCTGTAGAGCCGGAGCAGCCGGCCTGTCGTTGGCGTTGGCGATCGCAGAGATCGCCGATCCTCCAAAGCTTACCGGAATACCCCCGCCCGAGCTTCCGAAGCCGGATCCCGCAGAGGACTCCTCAAGGGTACCGGTCTGCTCCCCTAGATCGTAAGCGATCCCCAGCTCTAGGAGATCCGTTCGGTCCACAAAGATGATCCGTGCCTCGATTGCCACTTGAGGCAGACGACGGTCGAGACTTGCCACGACTGTGTCCATGCGGGCAACCACCGAGGGGGCATCCGTAACAATGACTGTATTCGTACCGGCAAAGGCGACGACCCTGCCCTGGTCCGGCGTGGCCAACCTTTCCAGAGTTCGCGCCACGGAGTCCGCATTCGCGTAATTGATGTGTAGGATGCGGGTCTCGGTGGCCAGTTGATCACGGGCTCTCAGATTGTCGAGGAAATCGACGACCACAATACCGCTGGGAGTGGTGTACCACCCCAGACCGTGCGCCGAGAGAATGGCGTCCAAGGCCAAATCCCACTGTTGGTTTCGGATGTAGAGACCGCGTACGTCGATGGAGGCGACCTCCCCGCTGTGAATGAGGGACAACCCCACGGACTCTCCGATCCCGGCCAGGACGTCAAGCATGCTGGCACTGTCATAAGCGATGGAGAGGATTGCCTCTTCCTGAGCGTTTGCTGGGCGTCCCCACGCAGCCAAACACAGAAGGGCTGAAAGCACCACCTGCAGCACGAACCTCATCTTGATCCGTCCCTATCCAACACGAGGACTACGAGCGAGTCACGTCCGGCGTTGCTCACGCCGAAGTGGACCTCGCGAGGTCCGACGCGCCTCACAGTCAACGCGCCGAGCATATCGCCCTCGCGGATCCGGTACCGTCGCCCAGTGGAGATATCCGTCAGGGTGGCCACGGACCGTTCATCAGTACGACTCACCACGCCCTTGAGGACGAGGGAGCGGAGTGTGGGGTGGACATCCACCTCTGCCATGGGAGGCTGAAAGGGATCGCGACTGGCGGGCCCGTAAGTGGTGGTCCCGTAGGTAGTTGTACGACTATCCCCCAGGGTTGCGGGTGCACCATCGAGCGTGAACATGACCAAAGTGAGTTGAGCCTGCACAAGCTGGGTGACCGTTTCGTCGATCCGGGAGGGCGTCACCTCCTCCACAATCGGTTGGACGACTGTCTGGAGGTTAGCCAACCGGGTGACGAAAAGAGACACATCGTGGTATCGGCCCTCGGCTTGCAAGAGCCACGCTTGACGCAGGTAGACACCGGCGGAGTCCAAGTTGGACTGGTCCGGGTAGAAGTGCTGAAGGTCGAGGTCGAAGTTTTCGGCTTCCCGAGCCACGGTCTCGTAGAGCGACCCGAAGTCCGGGTCCGTAGAGACGACCGTAGAGACGAACTCCGAGGGCAGCGAATCATCGGGAAGGTGGTGACAGACGTCCTCGGAGGTGCGTACGGCATCGGTCCTTTCAATGGATGCAATCCGTTCTCGTTTCGGTTGCCAAATCAAAACCACGAACAGGGCTTGCAAGGCTAGCAACAGCACGCAGCCCAGGACCTTGAATTGGTTCCGTTGGTCTTCGGGAAGCGGGATTATGGCTCGTCGCTCGCAACTGGGGTCGCGGCATCCCGACCTTCGCGACCCTGACCCCCGTGTTCGAGAGCGAGGGAAAAGGCGTGGGTTCTCACTCCATGCTCCGAGTAGGTTTGGACCTGGCTCCCCAGAATCTGCACTCCCCGGATGCGGGGTGCTTCTTCCAGACTTCGGGCGAACTCCGAGACAACCCTTGGGTTAGTCGCGATTCCCTGTAGCTCGACTCTCGTCCCTTCCGTTGACTCCAACCGGCGGATTGCGACCACCCAGACGTCAGGCGGTACCTGCGCGGCGATTGCCCCGAGGAGTTGAGGCCACACGTGACGTTCCCGGTCTGGCACGGCGATCGCTGCGCTCCTCTCTTCGAGCTTTCTCCGCTCCAGATTGAGGCTGTCCGAAAGGCTGCACGCTTCAACTAGGCGCATGGAATCTGCCCGGAGCACAGCCGCGCGTTCAGTCACATCTCGCTCTCGCACTCCGAGCGTCACCCACATACCACCACTGGCGATGACGACTCCGGCGGCGGTGATCAGAAGAATCCATGTCCACGGATCGAGCATCCGCCGTGGGGGTACGCTCCCGGGGGCGTGTCTACCCTCACGCTTCGCAAAAACAGCTTCGGGGCCGCCTGCATCGGGGTCCTCGGAGGCGATCTGGTCCGGAAGGAGATCAATACGAATCACGTCCGCGCCCCTCGCATGGCTTTGAAGGGGCTGTCGGGTGTAGCAGCAGATCCGACACTGGGTAGACGATCAGCCGCACTCCCCATGTGACCGAGAGCGAGGCCGACCGCTGACATCCACTGCGCACCGTCTCCTTCCGCCAAGCGATCGACGACTGCCGCCGCAGCGGCCAGCCGATTGAGAGGGGTGGCCGTTCGGACCTCGAAGCCGAGGCGATCTGCCAGGCACCCGGACGTCCCGGCGCCCAGCGCTCCCCGGCCACAGATGAACAATCGAGCCACATCATCCGCGAATGGTACCAAGCTGGAGCCCGAGGCCTCATCCTCGACCAGCCGGGCGAGGCTTTCGAGCTGTTCCCGACCGAGATCCGAAAGGTCCCCGAGATCCTGCACATCGACCGGAATCCGCCCATCCACGCGCACCAACAAGCTCTCTTCCTGATGCAGAGAAAGGATTGCCGTCTGGCCACTTTCTTGTGGGTAGTTGGCCTCCAGGGCGGTCAAAAGGGCGACGGCACGCACACCGAGACCACTCACCTTCAATCCAGCCTCGCTGAGCAACGCCAGCCGTGATTCGATGGTTTCGCGGCGGGCGACCGCGAGGAGGACGGTCATTTGAGGCGCGCTGTCGTTACGGTCGCAGATGTCGAAATCCAGGTAGACCCGGGTCATGTCGAACGGCACGTGTTGTTCCGCTTCCCAAGGAATGACAGCGCGAGCCTCGGCATCTGTCATACGCTCCATCTGTAAGACCTTGGTGAGGACCCCCCGTCCCCCTACACCAGCAATCACCGGCCCCTTTGGGATGTGTTCGCGGTCGAACAGGTCAGACAGCGCAGCGGCTAGCGCTCTTGGTTCGGATACCGGAATGGAGCTGTCCGCGAGCTTCAAAATGCACGGCCTCCCACCCCTGATCCCGAGGACGGCTACCCGGATCCCGTGATGTTCGATATCTAGTCCCACCACCTGCCCGCGGCGTGCCCGCTTCAACTTCCACATCGGTTCAACGGTTCGGTTCTAAGAGAGAGTCACCGGCCCCTGAGGGCCGTTTCGTAAGTGAATGGGAGGCCCGGGCTCCTTCCGTTGGCCCCCAGAGCGGTTCCGGTCAGTCTGACACTCCGTATTTGATCGAGGTCCGCCGCAGCAACGCTGTCGCGGACACTACCATCCGCTAAGCGGTACCCGAATGCTGCTCCGCTCGCGATGGGAGTGACAAACTCTTGGCCGTTTCGGTGAATCGACGACTCTGTGCTGTCGCTCGCGGCTACCCGGATCGAGTAGGTCACGCGTCCATAGAGGCGCACCACGGTCCCCCTTTGAGGTGTCCCCCCGACCTCTTGGCTCCATCCCGTAGCCAGCTGAAAGGATCTACGCGGCTCGACGCGCCCGGGGTCCGCCCCAGTGGCACGGCATCTATTTCGAGCCTGAGTGGATGTCTGTACCCGCGGCTGGAATCCGTCCCGATGCACCACGCTGTCTACGTTGAGCTCGGAAAACGCAACTCCGCGCCACCCAGGCTGCAGGTTTGGTCCCTGTACGCGGTGGTAGATGAAGAGGTCGGCCCCTCCGCCGGGAGCGGGGCCGCACACGACGGCGCTCCACTCCTCGGTACGGACGGATACCGCATCACCGGCAGCGGAGATGATGCCTCCGGTCTCGATTCCCCTGAGATCCGTTCCCATACCGTCGAAGAGGGCTCTCACCGAGCGAGCCGCCATCGCCTCATCATCCGCCCGCAGGAAGAACCTGCTCTGCGTAGCGACCAGAATCGCGAGTGTGAGCGTAAGTATGCTCGCGATCACAACGGATATGACGACCTCCACGAGCGTGAATCCGGCCCGCGCATCCGCACCACCTTTACGGGTCAAGGAAGTACGGGCACTGGCCGGTGAAATCCCACCATCGTCAGGTACTCGACCACCGCTCCGGAGTCCGCTGACGTAACCCGTACGTCTAGTCGCTGGAGCAACGGGGTCACATTTGAAATGGTGGTCCGCACCTTCACTCTGGATCCCTCGGACCCTGGGCCTGATACTTCGCTCTCGGCGGCCTCTTGAGGCGTGTCGACCGGGTGGCCACTACCGATCATCGACGCAATCGTCTGGTGCGCCGCCGCGGCCGTGTCGGTCGTCTGTCCGGCGATGCGAAGCCCGCTCCCGACGACCATGACGAAGCCCGCGACCGCCAAGATCTCCATACCGGTGAAGGCCGCCGCAACAACTGTCTCGGCCAGGCCGAATCCAGATTCTGCATAGGGTTGCCGGTCATTCATTTGACGGCTTCCTTGCGCAACCTTCCGACCATGTTGGAGACGATTCTCACTCCACGATCACCCTTATACAGAAACACGCTCCCCAATCCACCGTGACCGCGGGTGTTGAACCGGAGCGTGGCTGGGCGGATGCGGGCTGAATCCAGTCCGGTGCCCGGGCCCACAAGTCTCACAGTTGCCAGAGCAACACTGTCGGCTGTCACCACCCGAAGTTGACCGTTGTCGAGGGTTACCCTGGTGGACACATGCGTTGAGGCGGCGTGTAACCTGGCGTGCAGTAACTGGGACTCCACGATCCTGCTTCCCATGGAGAGGTGTACCCGATCGACCGTACCGCTTGCCACAACGACAGTGCCCAGTGTCCCCAGGATGGTGAGAGCCACCGCCAGTTCCACCAAACTGAACCCACAGGGCCCATTCGCAGGACTGCAACCCATTATCGCCAAGACCTTTCATGTGTCGGAGTGTCGATTACTCCAAGGTCCCTCCGTCCTTCAACGGAGGATCAAGGCATGTGGGATTGCCGGCGCAAACGACGCCGGCGTTCGCTCAAGACCCATAAAACAAGCGCTCCGAAGAGCGTGGTCAGGCTCAACCCCGTTCCGAGCGCGAAGGATTTCGACACATATTTGAACACCACTGTGGAGTCGCCTTCCTCAATCCGAACGGCCCGGAAGAAGTAGTTGGCCCGCAGAACGGGGGCGGTTCGGCCATCAACCTCGGCGACCCAACCAGGTGCCCACGTATCGGTGAGGATCAGGTACCCGTTGGCCCTCCCTTCCAGACGCACCTCCACCCGGTTGGGAGACGACTCCACCACGGACACTGCGTTCGAACCGTCTCCCATTGGGTGGGCCGCGGGAGGCGCGCCTGTTCGACCCGCCACCATCGTACCGCAACCGCCGTCCTCCCTGATGAGGCCAACTGCGCTCCGGGGATCAAAGTCCTCTTTGAGGATTCGATTCAGAGCGACCAGATCATCCGCGAGACACTCCGCAATCGCCACGGAGTAGGCCCTCGGCACTGCATTCTCCAGGCGATACAACCGGCCCGGAAAATCCTGGAGCGGGATGGGCGTTACTCCGTCGGCGGAGAGAGCCACGGGGATGAGTGTGTGCAGATAGCGAACGCTGTGCAGTTCAAGCAAACGCCAACGCCGCTCCCCATCCAGGATTCGGTGAAGCTCACGCTCCTCCGCCGCACCGGGGAGTTTGAGCGGATCCCAGGCATCTTGCTGGAGGACGCCCCAGGCTTGGCCAACATTCGGGGCCATGATGTCCTGCCACCACTTTTTCTGGACCTGCAGGGGTACCTCTGCGAACACCGGGATGGTTCCCGCCCTCTGGTCGAACCGAGACGACCGGTACCGATAATCCACCCGCACTTCCTTCCCTGGAAAGTGGTCCAGGATCTTGGGAGGCTCATTGTAGAATTCTGCCGGCACCAGAGGCTGGAGGTGCCGATGGGCTTTCCAGAGGTCACCCGCGACTAGAATGGCCAGGAGTGCCCCAAACACCGGCCATCCGATCGTGGAACGGGCCCGGGCTACCACCAACCCGGCCACGCAGGTACTGAGGGCACCCCACTCGACGATATTGCGGCGCCAAACCTCTTCGGCCCAACGATAATCGGCCCCCATACGAAGATTCCCGAAACCGAGAGCCCAGTCTCGAACCGCGTCCGGCCATGTGCATATCGCGACGAGGGCTCCAAACGGGATTAGCCCGTAGATGATTCCGGCAGCTACGTCCGCCCGCCTCACTCCGGCGGTCGCGAGCGCCTCCACACCAAACGCGGCCAACAGGGCGCCCACAAACGCCGTGAGAAAGAAATATTTCTCTGGAAAACGGAAGAGGTCGAAGCCTGGGACGTGCTCGAACAGCCAGGGAAATACGGGGGTCTCGGCACCCAGCGACACAACGATCCCAAGCACCGCTACGGCACTTAGGACGATCACCTGCCGACCTCCGGCACCCCTGAACGAGAACCAGAGCAAGAGCGGAAACAGAGCCCCTGGATAAATGGAGAACAGCCAAGGCGCACCTACCCCTATGACTGACCGGACGCCAAAAGCGTACTCGGGGTCGCTGTAGTCCGGTGGGATGAAGAGGTGCAGGAGTCGCACCGGGTCGAGGTGGAAAGCGGCAGCTTGTTCCAGAGTCAGCGAACGGTCGAACCCGTATAGAAAGGCCACCCCGGGAAGCACTTGGACTTGAACGAGACCAAGCGCGACCAACGCTACCAGAAGGAACCTCCCGATACTCTGGCGTAGCAGTCGGTGACCGTTTGGGACGCGACTGGCCCAGATCCAGATGCAGAGGACAGCACTCAAGGTCGATAGCACAACCGTTTGGGGTTCGCCCGCAAGAATCAGGCAGCTCCCCAACGCGACCACGATGGGCGCGGTATACCGTGACTCGTTCTCGGTGAGCCGTAAGACGCCCCAAGCCACTGCCGGTCCCCAGGTCGCAGCCTGCAGGGCGTTCACAAGGTTGAGGAGGGACACGAAGTATCCACCCATCATCCAGGTAATGGCGGCTACGAAACTCGCCGTTTGCCGGAATCGAAGACGCCGGCAGAGAAGCCAGAAGAAGAGTCCACCCGCCGCATGGTGGAAAACGAGTAGGAGGTTGAATGCCGTGTGCAGTGGAAAAATCGCGTAGAGCAGGTTTGGCGGGTAGAAGAACCCCACCTGCCAAGTCGCATGCAGCGGGGCCCCCGTCCCCACGAACGGGGTCCACAGGGGGACTTCTCCAGCTGCGTAGGCCTCCCGGAGCAGATGCTTCTGGGGTAGTGAAAACATCTGCACATCGCGCGCGACGGGAACGCCCGACATGGTGACGATCTCCCATGAGAACGTCACCGCGCACAGAACAATGGATGCTGGGATGAACCACCGCGGCAGCGATCTCAGCAGGAGGTTGCGTCAGTGATTCGACCAACTTCGTCGGAAGCTTCGCTCGGGGAGGTGTTGATGCACCAGGTTGTGGAAGAGCTTTCGTGGCTCGCGGTAATCTGGTAACCGTCCGTGTAAGCGGTACTCTCAAGAGCAACACCCGCACTAGCCGAGTAGTCCGAGACGTCGTCACCGTCGAAGTCAGCCGTGCCGCCGGCAGCGACCGTGCTCGCCACATAGTTCTGTTCGCCGAAGAAGTTGGCTTCCTGTGCCGTCATCATGGTGCGAATGTCGGCTTGGGCGGCTGCGTCGAATGCACGCTCTTTGGTACTTGCGAAGCGGGGGACCGCTATTCCGGCAATTACGCCGATGATCACGATTACTATCAGCAACTCCACCAGTGTAAATCCACTATTCTGTTGCATACTTCCTCCTCGCTTAGGGTTATCGGCCTGAGGGGTTATCGGATCGCCTCCGGGACTATCTGACGGTTACATGGTGGCCTCGGGCCTCACACCCGCATCAAGACGCCCAACCTGCCCACGAAGGGGCGCGAGAAGGATTGACCCAAGCTTCCCAACACCTGATAAGCAGGTGCCTTACGAGGGGTATCGGCTGGAAGCGGGAGCCAGGGCGATCTCCGAATCGACATCGCGAAGGGTGGCAGATGTCGAAACCAGCTCTACCTCGTTGGAGGATCCTCCCAATCGGGCGGTTCGTCGAAGGCAGTCACGGCGAGAACGCCGCCGGGACCAACCTTTATAGTCAAAGAGTTGATCACACCGTCTTGTTCCGCGAGCGGCATCCGGAAGGCGTCGCGCGCCACATGGGAGGGAGGCTCCGGAAGTCCTATCTCCGCAAGTACAGCCACGGTCCCTTGGGGCGCAATTGGCCGAGGTGAAGTGAAGGAGAGCGTCCACGATCGGATGGTGAAGTCGCTTCCATCCTGGGGGCCTGGCCGAAGACGGATCCGCAGGGACCACTCGGGGGATGCGAAGACCAACCACCTATCAGTACCTGTCCGCTGGTCGGCGCGTGCTGGGCCGAAGCGTGCGATGGCCTCCCGTAAGCTTTGGCCCAAGAGACCAGCCATGTTGGGCCCTCGCATCACTGAACAGCCCCCACGAGATCGAAGATCGGCAGGTACATGGCTATGACCAGTCCCCCTACCACGATACCCACGACGACGGTGAGGGCGGGTTCAAGGAGCCGTAGAAGTCCATCGATTTCCGTATCCAGTTCGGTGTCGTAGAAGTCGGCAACCTTTGTCAGCATCTTGGGCAAACGCCCCGTCTCCTCGCCGACGTGTACCATGTGCGGAACCATCGGAGGGAAGATGTCGGTCTGCCCCAGAGGGGTGGCCATGGTACTCCCTCCCACCACGGCTGACCGCACCCGCAACACTTCCGCCTCCAAGACCTTGTTGCCGGTTGTCCGCGCGGTGATTTCGAGTCCGTCGAGAATGGGCACCCCGGAGGCAAGCAGCGTTCCGAGTGTACGGCAGAACCTGGAGACGGCCAACTTCCTCGCGATCCCACCGACATAGGGCGTCTTCAGCACTAGCGCGTGGGCCCCTGTGCTTCCCGACAATCGGTAACGCCACAGCAGAAAACCCCCGATGACGCCCACCGGGACCAGCCAGACGATCCACTGCAGGGCCCCCGAGAGCCCTATCGCCAGCCGGGTCACCAGAGGGAGTGTGGCACCGAATCCCGCAAAAACCGATTCAAAGGTAGGTACAACAAAGAAGGTGAGGCCGAATAACGCCAGGACTGCGACGCCGAGGACCACCACCGGATACGTCATCGCCGACTGCACGCGGTTCCTGATTTGGCTGCTGCGCTCGAGGAACCCGGCGAGTCGATCCAGGACCACGGCGAGTGCGCTCCCGGTCTCTCCCGCCGCTACCATATCAACGTAGAGCCGAGAGAACACGGTAGGGTGTTTGCGCAGTGCATCGGTTAGCCTGCTCCCTTCCTCCACATCATCGAGAACCTGATGCGTGACGAGCTCTAGAGCTTGGGCCGACTGTTGGTTCAGGATCTGGAGCGCCCTGGCCATCGATAACCCCGCCCCGAGCATGGCCGCAAGCTGGCGAGTGAAAAGGATCAACTCTCGGGTGCCCACGCGATTCCTGCGCCAAGAAGCCACGGCAATCATGGAGAAGGATCAGCGCGACGGGCGAACCACCTGCGAATACGCCGCCGAAGGTCCGTGGGGTCCCGAGTCACCTGTAGGCAGCTTTCGAGGGTAACTGCCTCCTGTTTGAGCAAGTCCAGGAGAGAGTCGTTTAGAGTCTGCATTCCGGATCGCCGACCAGTCTGAATGACGGAATCCAGCTGGTGCGCACACCCTTCCCGGATCAGCGTCCGAACCGCCGGCGTCCCGATCAAGATCTCACATGCCGGCACCCGTCCCTTTCCGGACGCGGTGGGCACCAGGAACTGCGCAACCGTACCGGCGAGTACGGTGGCGAGTTGTTCCCGCACGGTGTCTCGCTGCCCGCTCGGGAACGCATTCACGACGCGATTCACGGATTCCGCCGCCGATCTGGTATGCAGGGTCGAAAGGGCGAGGTGACCAGTTTCGGCGACGCTCAACACCGCCTCGATGGTGGCCGTGTCGCGCATTTCTCCAACCATAATCACGTCCGGATCGTGCCGGAGTGTTTGCCTCAGGGCAGACGCGAAATCGGCGGTGTCCCTCCCCACCTCTAGTTGACTGACCAAGCATCGGTTGTGCCTGTGCACCTGTTCGACGGGGTCCTCAATGGTGACGATGTGGCCGTCTCGATGAGTGTTCAGATGGTGCACCATGCTCGCCAACGTCGTCGACTTGCCGGAGCCGGAGGAGCCTGTGACGAGCACCAGACCGCTGGATCTCTCGACAAGCGTCGACAGAACCGAGGGCAGCCCAAGTTCGCGGAAGCCATGTGGGGCCGCCGGTATGGAACGAATGGCGAGGGCGGTTTGCCCCTGCTGGCGGAATGCGGAGACCCTGAACCGTGATCCATTCGGAAGGGTGATACCCGCATCAACGGCATTGCCGGCCATCATCTCAGCATGGCGTTCCGAGGACAGCACACTAGCGGCGAACCTCGTAGTGTCGGAAGGGGTGAGGGCGGCCGAGTCCCCCGCCCCCGCCAAGGACCCGTCCACGCGAAATCTAGGGGCCGCCCCCACCGCCAGGTGAAGGTCTGATGCATCCAGCGATCTCATTCGGGTGAGGAGTTCCAGGAACCGAGAATCCAAGCGCTTCACCCAACCAGCCGCGGGGCCTTCGCCTGGGTAGACCCACCGGGCACCCGTCCCTCCCACGGATAGACCGGGGTGCGCCGGAGAACCTCATCAAGGGACACGATCCCCTCCCGGACCCTTCGTAAGCCGTCGTCGCGTAGCGTTAGCATTCCGTCCGAGACAGCCTCTCTAGCGATTGCCTCGACCGGTGCTCCGTCCAGGAGAAGCTGCCGAATCTCCCCGGTGACCCGAAGCACCTCGTACAACCCCTGTCTCCCCGAATAACCCGAACCCTCACACGCGACGCAGCCCCTACCGCCCCACAACGCCGTGCCGTCCCGCAGAAGGTGATTGAGACCGATCTTACGGAGGAAATCAGCTGGGTATTGCCGTTTGACGCGGCACTCGGTGCAGATTCGTCTCACCAGTCTTTGGGCGGAGATGACCGAAAGGGCCGGCGCCACGTTGAAAGCCTGTACCCCCATGTCCAACAGACGAGTCACGGCCGAGGCGGCATCCGTCGTATGGAGGGTCGATAACACGAGGTGCCCGGTCAGGGCCGCCTTTACGGCAATGTCAGCCGTCTCGCCATCTCGGATCTCGCCCACCATCAGCACGTTCGGGTCTTGGCGAAGGAACGCGCGTAGCGTGGCGGCGAAGGTCAGTCCGACGTCGGCCCGCACCTGGACCTGACTGACTCCTGGAAGGCTGTATTCCACAGGGTCTTCGGCCGTCATGATGTTGACGCCAGGAGTATTCAGGTGGCGGAGGGCGGCATAGAGCGTCGTTGTCTTTCCGGACCCGGTAGGGCCTGTGGCCAGGACCATTCCGGAGGGACGTTCGATTGCTTCGCTGAACACACTGTGGGCCCGGTCCTCCATTCCGAGTGAGCCCAGGTCGAGGCGGAGCGATTCCGTATCCAGGATTCGCGCCACCACTCTCTCTCCGAAGACCGTGGGCAACGTGGATATGCGCAAATCGATCTGTTTGCCGCCTATCAGGATCTGGGTGCGCCCATCTTGCGGCACTCGGCGTTCGGCGATGTTCAACTCGGAAAGAATCTTGAGACGGGAGGTGAGGGCCGGGCCCAGCTTTGCCGGAGGCCGGAGCACCTCCCGCAGCACGCCGTCCACTCGGTAGCGTATGCGAAGGTCTTCTTCGTACGGTTCGAAGTGCACATCGGAAGCCTTGTGACGCACTGCGTCTCGCAGCACGCGATCGACCAAGCGTACCGCCGGTGCCTCAGTAGCCCTCTGACGACTCATGCCGACCCCGTGCAGACGCGACTGCGGAGAGATTCCAAGGACTTGGATCCGATCCCCTTCACCCGGGTGAGGTCATCGGGGCTGGCAAATGGCCCACCTTGCAACCGTTCCTGCACAATTCTCTCGGCGATGACCGCACCGACGCCGGGTAAAGCCTCCAGTTCGGCCTCGTTCGCACGGTTCACATTGATCAGGTCGGGAGAGGAACCGCACTTCCGACGGAGACGGAGACCAACCGAGCTCGTCGCACCGAACTCCAGGTGCGGCGCGAGACGGGAGGCTGTCGCCGGACCGATCCCCGGTACGCGCTCCAGATCGCTGGCTCCTTCGAACCGGCGGTTGCCCCGCTCCGTTATGAGCGCCGTCGCGAGGCTAGGTCCTACTCTGGGGAGACGTCGGAGCTCATGTATAGGGGCCGTGTTGACATCAATCTTCTCTCCCGGTGCAATGGGAGTCTGCGAGCGCATCTCTTTGGCAAGTTGGCCGGCGACCACACGCTCGGTCTCGGTGAGACTCCCGCTTACCAGGTCATTCTGATGTGGCCCGTGCCCCCCGTGCACCGGCAACAACATCCGACCCACCACGCCGACCCCAACCAGCGTCACGGCCATCGCCAATGCTTTTCGCTCCGCGTAGTTGAAGTCCCACATCGCCGCACCTCCCGCAGGTTCTTGGTGATAAGAGAACCATGGAGTGTGGACTCAACGGAGTATCAAGCCGGTACCCCGACGCGATTTAGGAGGCCAGTAAGAGGTCGCGCGCGAGGGGATCGACGCAGAGATGTCAAAAGATGAAGGTGATCTCGGCCCAGCCCTCGACCGAAGCCCCTTCACGCCGGGCCGGGCGATACTCCCATCGTCGCACCTGCCGCACGATCTCCCGATTGAAACCGTTGTCCGGAGTCGGTGGGTCCAGCTCCACGATCCCTATCCCCCCCTCGGCGTCCACAAAGACCCTGACCGTTACCTCCAGCCCCCGAACGCGATCGGGAGCCTCCCACTGCGGCACCACATACAGGGGCACAGGTGGGGTGTAATCCTCGGTTCCCGCCCCGGTTCCACTCCCTGACCCGGTTCCTTCGCCGCTACCAACCCCCGGACTTGGGAGGGGCGCCCCTATGGGAGCGGGCCCTCCAATCAATCCACCGACATCCAACTCGAAGACCTCCGGAACCGGGATGTCGGCCACTAGAATGGGTCTCGGGGGAGTTCTGATTTCAACGGAACGCTCTTCTCGAACGTGAACCGCCTGAAGTCCACCCCCGCCAGCGGGAGCCTGATCGTCGGCAGTCGGCGACTCGTAGTCACCCGGCGGCACACTACTTCGCCACAAGAGCAACACGAGAAGGTGTAGCGCGACGGAGGCAAGCAGCCCGCCCCACCAGACCCGGCGCTCCTGCCGCCCTGCCTTGACCAACGGAGCATTAAAGCGCCCATTCATTCCGTCACTGCCAGAATCCACCAAACGTCGCCGCTCCATACACTGGATCTCGATACACTGCCCGACACACTGGATAATACGAGCAAGGCACGCACCGGTTCCACGGGGATCGAGGAGCACCTGCCTTGATGAGAGCCATCATGAAGCCCCGGTCAGAGGCCGGCCTCACGCTCAACGACGCCCCCCTACCCCGAATCAACTCGGATGAAGTCATGGTGAAGGTGCGGCGGGTAGGGATTTGTGGAACGGATCTGCACATCTACGAATGGGATCAGTGGGCACAGAGGCGCGTGCGCCCTCCCCTCATACTCGGGCATGAGTTCATGGGAGAGGTCGTCGAGACCGGAGCCACCGCAAAGGGGATAAGTGTCGGCGATCGGGTATCGGCGGAGAGCCACTACGTTTGCGGGCATTGCGAGATGTGCCGTACGGGACTCGCCCATGTATGCCGCGACACAAAAATCCTGGGTGTCGACCAGAACGGTGCCTTCGCCGATTACGTTGCTGTTCCGGCCGCGAACATCGTCCCCCTTCCGGCGTCCATCCCCGATGACCACGCCGCCGTGTTCGATCCTCTCGGAAACGCTTTTCACACGGTCCTCCATACCGACATCTCGGGACGCATCGTGGCGATAGTAGGCTGCGGACCCATTGGATTGTTCGCCACCGGGATCGCGAAGGCCGCCGGAGCCGCGATGACCATTGCAGTCGAACCTCACCCCGGACGGCGTGCCCTGGCCCGGCGTTTGGGTGCAGATCACGCTCTAGACCCCGGCGACGGGGACATGGTTGAGGCGGTGGCAGAGCTCACCCGGGGCTACGGGGCCGACGTGGTCTGTGAGATGAGTGGCCATCCCAAAGGAGTCCGCAGCGCCCTCCAAATGTGCCGCAATGGAGGCTGCGTCCGGCTCCTCGGCCTTCCTCGCAACAATGTCGACATCAATCTGGCCCGGGACATCATCTTCAAGGGCCTCAGCGTTTACGGGGTCGCCGGGCGCCGCATGTACGATACCTGGGTGCAGATGAGGAGCTTCCTCGCTTCAGGCCTCCTCGACATCGACCCCGTCATCACACACCGTCTCCCGTTCGAGGACTTCGAAACCGGGATCGAGGTCATGCGTTCGGGCGAGGCGGCCAAGGTCGTCCTCTCATTGGATTAGACGCCCGGTGCCTAACGTCAAAACCCTCCTCATCCTCGTTGTCTCTGCAGTGGCCGGCTGCTGGTTCTTCGCCGAACCCGAAACGAGCGAGGCGCACGTAATGTGGGTCGCACACCCCGACACGGTGCGGGTCGGCGCACTATTTTCTCTCGAGTTCGGAGGCCCGATTTCCCAGACCGCCTGCGGGCGCCTGGACACGGCCCAAGTGGTGGTCACAGAGTCCTCCATCGAACTTTCGGCACAGCGCCGAACGATCAACGCCATCTGCGCACCTCAGAACATCGGGTTCTATCAGACTCGCGGGATGCAACTTTCGGAACCCGGTCGTTACGAGGTAAGGAACCGCGCCGGGGTTTCGTTTGGGAGCTTGGTGGCCATCGAGGAGGGTGACTTCTCTCGCGTCCGCACGCGAGGCGAGGGTACCGTGAGACAAGTGGGAGACTGTCTACTCTTCGGTCCTGGGTGGGTTGGTGGTCAACACCTTCTATCGATACGAAGCCGTGGTGGAGTCCTGACTCAACCCCCCGCTCACCTACTGGCAGCGGACCCCGAACAGGTGGTTTTTGTTCGTGGAGACCTCAGGGGGTTCGATCAGTGTGGACCCTGGGGATCTCGCCCCGTAATCCTAGTCGATACCGCCTGGGTCACCGAGAGGACGATTGATGATATTTACCCGTGAACTGGATGTCTCTGCAGAGGCGTCGCCAGGCCGTGCCCAGCTTCATCAAGGCGCGCCATGACACTCTATGAGGAGCGTGAAGTGACAACATCGAATGTGAATGCCGGCCTTGAGTCGAGGTTGGGGGCCGAACTACAAGGGATGGTGGAGAGTGGGGTCCACAAGGAACTGCTCCACATCATGGGACCGCAGGGTCCGGTCGTGGACATCGATGGACTCGGCGAGACCATCAACATGTGTTCCAACAACTACCTGGGGCTCTGCGACGAGCCCTCCGTGATCGAGGCCGTGAAGGAAGGGGCCGACTACTACGGAGCCGGTACGTCTTCCGTCCGCTTCATCTGCGGAACCTTCGACATACACCGTCAACTCGAGGACAAACTCGCCGACTTCTTCGAGACCGAGGCCTCGCTGACTTACACCTCCGCGTGGAATGCCAACGAGGGACTCTTCGCACCTCTACTCGGCCCGGAGGACGCCCTCATCTCCGACCGCCTCAACCACGCTTGCATCATCGACGGCATAAGGCTCTGCAAGGCCCAGCGGAAGATTTACAAGCACATGGACATGGACTCGCTGCGGGACGCCCTGGAGGAGACCCGTGGCGCGCGTCATAGGCTGGTCATCACGGACGGGGTCTTCTCGATGGAGGGAGAGATCGCCCCTCTACCCGAGATCCGGGATCTGTGCGACCGATATGACGCGATCATGGCGGTAGACGACTCGCACGCAACGGGAGTTCTTGGAGACACCGGTCGCGGCACACCGGAACACTTCGGGATGCACGGTGAAGTCGACATCGTAACCTCCACCTTGGGCAAGGCTTTAGGAGGCATGGCGGGGGGGTTCACCGTGAGCTCCGCAAACGTCGTCGATTACCTCATCCAGGCCTCGCGCACCCAACTCTTCACAAACGCTCTCCCCTGCCACTCGGCTGCCGGTGCGCTGGCGGCCATCGAACATCTCGAGTCCCACCCCGAACTCGTCACCCAGCTGCACGAAAAAACAGAGTATTACCGGGCGGGGCTCATCGACCTCGGCTACAAACCGATTCCAGGCGGAACTCCGATCGTCCCTGTAATCGTGGGAAAAACGGCCGACGCCATTCGTCTGAGCCGTGAACTCCTTGCTGAAGGCGTCTTCGTGATAGGCTTCGGATACCCCGTGGTTCCCAGAGGAGAGGCCAGGATCCGGTGTCAAATCTCTGCGGCGCATTCAACCGACCACATCGACAAAACGCTTTCTGCGTTGGAGATGGTCGGTAAACGTCTGGATCTCATTTGAGCGGCCACGGAAAAAGGGGGCGGCCCATACCAAAGGGGCCATCGATCGCTCCCTCCATTCTCGCGGCGGACTATGCCAGACTCGGCGCGGAGGTCGCCGAAGCCGAGGCTGCCGGAGCGGACTGGTTCCAGGTGGATGTCATGGACGGACACTTCGTACCCAACATCAGCATCGGGGTTCCGGTACTGAAATCGTTGCGGACGGTGACATCGTCTTACCTTGATGTCCATCTGATGATCGATAACCCGAGGGCCATGCTCGAACCCTTCGCGGATGCGGGGGCGGACCTCCTAACGATTCACGTCGAAGCCTCGAGACACCTACACGGAGACCTTCACCGAATCCGAGAACTGGGGTGTCACGCCGGAATCGCCATCAATCCCGGAACGCCTGCGGAATCGATATCGGCTGTCCTGGGCGAAGTGGATCTCGTTTTGGTAATGACGGTGAACCCTGGGTTCGGAGGACAGAAGTTCATACCGGAAGCGGCATCCAAGATTTCAGCGATCGTGGAGATGACCCGAGGGATGGGAGAGGGGGCGCCAATTATCCAGGTAGACGGCGGCATCGATCCGACCACAGCCCCGGGGTGTTTAGCGGCCGGCGCAAAGAGCTTTGTGGCCGGATCCTCCGTGTTCCGCTGGGAGGCGGGTATCGCGGGCAATATGGCGGCGCTTCAACAGGCGTTGGGCATCTCGCGGCAATCCATGGCCCGCCATCCGTAGGAGATAACCGACCGAGATGGACCGCGCGTTCTCACCGGAGGAACTTGCTCGTTACGGACGCCACATTCGTATGCCGGAGGTGGGGCTCGAGGGACAGCGCAGACTAGGCGACGCCTCGGTCATCCTTGTCGGAGCCGGGGGCCTGGGGTCTCCCGCGGCTCTGTATTTGGCTGCCGCAGGGGTGGGGAGACTGGGGCTCGTGGACCACGACGCGGTGGAACTCTCCAATCTTCAGCGACAGATACTTCACGACACAGATGGGGTGGGGTCACCCAAGTTGTCCTCGGCCAAATCACGCCTTCACCAAGTCAATCCGCACGTTGAAATCGAGACCTACTACACGAGGTTGACGGCTGCCAACGCCCTGGACGTCCTGCGCGGGTGGGATTTCGTCATCGACGGCAGCGATAATTTCCCCACCCGATATCTTGTAAACGACGCCTGCGTCATGCTCGGCACCCCCTTCGCATACGGGGCGATACTCCGTTTCGAGGGACAGGCTTCGGTGTTTGGCGCGCACGACGGCCCATGTTACAGGTGCCTGTTCCGCGAGCCTCCTCCTCCCGAACTCGTTCCCAACTGCGCCGAGGCGGGAGTCTTGGGGGTGCTTCCGGGGATCGTGGGGTCGATGCAGGCGTGCGAAGCGATAAAGTACATCCTGGGGATCGGAGACTCTCTGGCCGGACGCCTCCTGTTGGTGGACGCCTTGCGCATGGAGTTCCGGATGCTCGAAATCAGACGCGATCCAGAATGCGCGGTGTGCGGTGATCAACCGAGCGTGACGTCGCTTATCGATTACGACCACTTCTGCGGAGTGACTCCGCGGGAGGAGAAGGATGCGCACCGAGCTTCTCCGTCGCACGGGGATAGGGGAGAACAGGAGGGAGTCCAGATGGTAGAAATCGATGTCCACGAACTGAAGCGACGCGCCGACGCGGGGGAGGATTTCCAGCTCGTTGACGTCCGTGAGGAGTTCGAGTGGGGAATCTGCAATCTGGAGGGCCTGGGGGCGCGTTTAATCCCGCTCGCCACCCTCCCGGAAACGCTGGACACCCTCGATCCAGACCGGCCGCTCATCATTCATTGCCGAACCGGACCGCGCGGGGATCAGGCTGTCGAGTACCTCAAGGCGATGGGGTTCGACACCGCCGTGAACCTCGCCGGCGGCATCCTTCGATGGGGCGAAGTTATCGATCCAACGATCCAGCGTTATTGAACGTTGACAATCCAGATTATTGAACAAACCGGAGACGATATGAAGAAGGTTGTTTCCCTACTGGCAGCGGGGACGGAAATCGTTGCGGAACTGGGGCTCGGAGATCAACTCATCGGGATTTCGCACGAATGCGACTACCCCGACGAACTTCTTGGGCACCCGAGGGTGAGCCGGCCTCGCTTCGACCCCACAGACCTCAGCAGCGAGGAGATCGACCGCGCGGTACGGGAAACGATGCTGGAGTACGGAAGTGTTTACGCAATCGACGAACCGCTTCTGGAAGAGCTCAACCCGGACGTGGTCCTCACCCAGGCCGTGTGCGAGGTCTGCGCGGTCCCGGCGGGAGGTGCGCAGGAGGTGGTTGATGCCCACGGATTGAGCGCGGAGATCGTCTCACTGGATGCTCACGACATGGGCGAGATCTTCGATGCCATGTCGCTGACCGCACGGGCGGTTGGGGCTGAGAAGGTTGCGGAGGGTCCGATGCAACGCCTACGACAGCGCCTGGAAGGTGTGCGAACCACGGCTGCAGGACTGACGCCCCCGAGAGTGTTAGCGCTGGAGTGGTTGGGGCCTCCATTCGTACCCGGCCACTGGGTTCCGGAGATGATCGAGATGGCGGGCGGCGTCTGTTTGCGAGGTTCAAAGCGAAAGCCATCGACAGAAACCACCTGGGATGATCTTCGAGGCCTGGACCCGGATGTGGTGCTGGTCATGCCGTGTGGCTACGACCTCGGAGAATCCGTCGCGGACACCAACAAGCATCGCTCCCTCATACTGGACATCGCTCCCAGAGCCGCGGAGACGGGGGCGGTCTGGGCCTTGGAGGCGGCGTACTACAGTCGTTCTGGCCCTCGAACCGTTACCGGAATTGAGACGCTCGCCGGTATTCTCCACCCGGACCGTTTCCATCTGCCGGATCCCTCAATCGCGGAGATTTGGGAGCCGGCTTAAACCTCAGGCATTGTCCGCGCTGCGGGACTCCCGGGATTCCAGGGCGAGCCTACAGCATAGGGAGCCGCGCGCCGCGCCGGGCGCGAGGCTGTCCGGAGGAGCCCACCGGCACTCCGAGTATTGAGTGACGCCCGCGACTGGTTGAGGAACCGCTGGGGCACCGGATACGATCCGAGCCCGGTGAACGCGCATCGCCAAGCGACCGGTAGGACGATCGATCTCTCCTCGCGCCCGGCAACCCCCGTCCTCCAGGTCCACTCCCAGCTTTTCTCGGCCGATCCGCATTACGGCGTCGGCCGGGGACTCCCCCCGGTGACGGGTCGTAGCCGGGAGACCCCAAACAAGTGGAAGATCTTCGTCCGAGGACGGACGCCGGACTGTGAGCCACCCTTCCGGCCCATCGATGATGACGGCCAGTGCCGGGCGTGGCGGCAGCGGCGGCGCGTCTTCGCTCACGGTACCGAGAGCTCCTCAAGACGTTCGCGAGCGGCTGAGAAACGAGCCGTAAGGTTCGGAATCGGTGCGTTCCCGTAACCGAACACCAGCCGCTGGCGGGCGACCTCCAGAATGGCGAGCAGCTCATCCGCAGCCGCCCTGCGCTCGGCTGGATCCGAACTCCCCACCGATCCGATCCAAATCGGTGCCGTGTGCGCGAACGGATAGTTGGCCATGGCCGGCCAGCTAACCGATCCCCCTACCGCCCGTGCCGCCACCCAGCCGCCAGAGGGAAGCTCGAGAGTTCCTTCCAGGCGTTGCGAACCCGGATCGGAAACCCCCGATCCCGCCCACACCACACGGCCATTCACCAGAATCTCGACGGTCTCCACCTCACCAGCCGTCGCGACGTTCAGGGTCCATGCGACCGAACCGCCGGAGTCGCCAGTCCCCGAAACCACCACCTCTCCGGGGCCTTTACCATCAACCCGAAAATCCAGAAAGGGGCCGTTGGTCACAAAGCTTCGCCCCGACCGGAGTGACTCCGCGTAGGACTCCCAACCCGTGTCCTCCGAGCGGGCGTATACGCGGGCGGTCCCGACACCCATTGTGCGGTAGAAGTCGGTCATCACATCCGTACCGGCAGTCGGCACAATCGGAATACCCACGTTCAGAAACAGATACCAAATCTGGGCGGTGGTGACGTCATCACTCCACAAACACACAATCTCCAGACCATCCAGGTCACCCAAGACGGCGTCCGCCACCAGCTCCACGGGGGCCAGCGGACGAAGCCCGGGCAAGGGTGTCTCGGCCCACGGTACATTCCTCTCCACCCCTCTCGGGGACGACAATGGATGCACATAGAACGAAAACCCATCCGACGTGCTCCGGGCGTGACGAAGGGCATCCGCGTTCTCGCGGTCATCAAGGCCGTACACCTGATATCCCGGACCCCACACCCATGGCCAGAAAAGCTCGTCGGTGAAGGCGAGCCCAACGTGACCGAGGAAGTGCGAGCGGACCTCCTGCCCAAACCGGACCGGTGAGTCGGTCCCCAGTCCGTACCCCCACAGGTCCTGATCCTCAAAGCGGTCGTGTAGGTTGGCAAGCAGGGGCGTCGAAAAATCGAGCCCCTCCCCCTCCATGTAGAATTCCAGATCTTCGGGAGACAGATCGTACAGACCGCCGTAGTTCAAGTGGAGGTGATGGTCTCCAGACGCCCAGCCCGCCTCCTCGGAATCCCATACGCTCGCCAACTCGAGTTCGACTGTAACCACCTCTCCCGCACCCGCCGTGACTCTGTCCGACACTGGAGGCGTGGCCAATCCCCGCACGGCTGTGACCTCCACCTGACCGGCGGGTACCACCATCTCGATCCAACCCGGAGTGTAGAAGTAGACCCTGCCGTTTTGCCCCTCGAAGCGGGGTACCGACGCGGCACTCACCAGCGGATGACCTCCAGCGTCCACGACCTCCAACCGCGCCGGCTCCAACCCCCGGCCCTCCGATGCCAGCGTGCGAATCCTCAGAGTGGCCGTCGGAGTTCCCCAGTCCCACGCGCCCACCGAAACGGCCTCCGCCCTTCCACCAACCGCCGCAACGCGCCACAGACCCATCTGTTCGCCGTCGTTAGGGGATGAGAACCATATCCACTTACCGTCAGGGCTCCAGGCGGGCGTCAGGGGGAGACCTCCCGAGTACAGAAGCACCCACGAATCCGGGTCGGCCACACTGACAAGCCGGAGCTCCCACCCTTCTTGGGTCGGCCAGTTCAAAGCGACGGTGGACCCGTCGGGACTCAGAGCTGGTCTAGCCATGGAGGCGATTCGTCCGGTCGCGACGACCCGTTCACCAAGGCCCGGCTCCTGCACCACCACGCGGTCTCTTCCGCCTCCTTTGGCCAGGTACAGGAGAGTCTCCCCTGCCCGCTGTGGCTTCACTTCGATACCCCCGGAGGTCGTCACTGGGCGTCGCACGTCCGTGGCTATGTCCACCGCCCATATGTCCAGACCACCGTTCTCGGCCGAGGAGTAGAAGACCTTGGTACCGTCCGGAGAGAAAACGGGATCCATGTCTATCGCCTCTGAATTCACACCGCCCCGCCGTTCGCCGGTGGCAGCGGTCACCCAAACGATCTCCGTGTCCTCCGTGTCGTCTCGCACCAAGGCCAACAGCTCGCCATCGGGCGACCATGCGGGGCGCGCATCGATCCCGGGCCCATCTGTCACCCGCCGCGCGACCCTAGTCTCCAGATCCATTACCCAGATCCACCCGCGGGCGGAAAAGGCGACCCGGTCCCCGGCCGGATGTACCGCCGGATCCAACGGACCCGCCGTAAGCATTGGGAGTTCGTAGCCCTCCAGATACACATGGTGTGAGAATCCGTCCACCCTCGGATACCGATTCGTCCACTGGCCGGTCACCGCGGAGGCCCCTGTCAGGAGAAGGAGCGCCCCCGTCATTCCCACCGACGACAGTCGCATTACGAGCATGTCCCCAGGTGCTTCCGGAAGAACTCCGTCAGGCGGGTGTACATGTCTATAGAGTTCACCGGGTCGCGGAACCCGTGTCCCTCGGGATACGACTTGGCCTCGAACTCCTTCCCGAGTTCCGTGAGCCTTTGAACGGCCAGCTCGTAGTTGGCGAACGGGGCCCGGACATCGCGTTCACCGTGCATAACGAGCACCGGAGCCGTGATGCGATCCATGCGAGCCAACGTCTCGCTCTTCTCGTAGATCTCCGGGCGTTCTTCCGGGGTCCCACCGTGCCCGGTGATCGTAAAGATCGTCCCCAGGCGGTCTGCGTCCGGCAGGGTGAGCGTCTCGGAATAAATCCCCCGCATCGGGACCGCTGCGTCGAACTTGTCGGGGGTCCTCGTTATCGCCGACATCGATTGCATACCTCCGTAACTCCCCCCGTAGATTCCTACGCGATCGTTCACATACGGCTTGGTGCGAAGCCAATCGGCTGCGGCCCCGGGATCTCTCGACTGATCGTTCAACCAGTCTTCGATCCCCAGATCCTGGAACTCTCGCCCGAATCCCGATCCGCCCCGATAGTTGATCGCAAGCACCACGAAACCGTTAGCCGCCAGGTACTGCTCCACCAGATTGGTGCCCTGCGTGTAGGAGTTGGTTCCTCCGCCATGTACCTGCACCAAGGCAGGGCACGACTGCGGTTCCCTCCCCTCCGCCAACGCCTCTCGCACCGAGCCCGGAAGGTAGAGGAATCCCTGGATGTAAAGGCCATCAAAGCTCCTGAAGGCGACCTCCCGGGGTCGTTGCAGGTCTCGGTATGTGGGCGACATGCGCGTAGCTGGAACCGCGGTGGCCCCCTCCACGTCCAAGAGCCACGCCTCTCTCCCTTCCGTCGGCGCATCCCGCACAACGACCGCCCTCCGGCCCTGTGGTTCCGCATGTAAGGACGACCATGAACCACCGAGGTTGGTTACGCGGGTTGCGACTCCGCCGCTGGCCGGAACTGACCAGAGATCGAACGCACCTCGTTGCTGGTACGGGAAGTAGAGGTGCTCGCCGTCATCTGACCAGAAGGGATCCAAGCGCATTATGTAGTCGGTCGCGTAGGTCTGCATCTCGATCGGTGCCTCGCGAGTGGCTAGCGGCCTGGGTCCCGTCAGATTGATGTCGATCAGGTAGAGATAGGCCAGATCCTGGTACCAGTACTCGCTCTTGGCCGTCCCCATGAGGACAAGCTGACTCCCGTCGCGCGACCACACGGGGTTCGACGAGGCCATCAGAGACTGGGACAGCTGATACGCGTCCCCTGACGCCACATCCACCACCCATACATCATCGTGCCACCAATCCGACCGGTTTGAGATATATGCGATAAACCGACCGTCCGGTGACCACATCGGTGCGAAGCGTGAATCGTCCGCCTCCGCCGCCTCCAGCGTGAGTTGGCTGGGGGAGTCGCTACCGTCAGCGGAAACCAGCCAGATGTCCTGATAACCCGATGCGGTGGAGTAGAAAGCCAGCCGAGTTCCATCGGGTGACCAGGCCGGGGCCCGCACGCCCTGCATGTTCTCCGCCACGGCGCGTGGCTCGGGGTTGGAGCCGCCTCCTTCCCGGGGACGGTCAACCACGAAGAGGGTGCCCCCGCGCGTGAAGGCGAGTCCGGAGCCATCCGGTGACCAAACATGGCCGCCGCCTTGGGCCCAAAAAACACCGGATGCGTCGGCTGCCCTGTCCGCAGCTTCCGTATCCGCAGATGACGGCATTTGGACAGCGGAGAGGAGCCGTATTCCGGTTTCCCCGAATCCCCCCTCTCTGCCCACAACCGCGATCTCGGTACCGTCGGGAGAAAGGACGGCGCGCCCTACTCCGCCGCCGCGAAAGATGTTCTCCCAGGTGAGCGCAACGCCTTCGTTCGGGTCCGCGTCCGCGTCAGACTCCAACTCCACGCTGCACGCAGAAAGAGTGAGGAAGAACACCGTGGCCGCTACTATCGCGGCAGTTGGATCCGTGTGTGGTCTAATCATGGTTCTTGAACCTGCCGTTTTACATAACGTCAACGATGGGGGCGGTCGTGTGGATTTCCGGCAGTATAACTGCGAGTATCAGGACAGACTCAAGATATCCCCACCAAGACCTCCCAAGTCAAAGGCCCTCCGCATGCAGACACCACCGGCCCCCCGACAGCTCCTCACCCTCGGCGTCCACGCCGCGTTGTGTCTGTTCCTGCCGGCGGGATTGCAGGGACAGGCCCCTGTACCCCCACCCATCGCTGAGATCGACAAGTGGGTCGAAGCCTCCATGGACCGGTGGGATGTCCCTGGACTCGGCCTCGCAATCGTTTACGAAGGGGAGTCGTACCTCGCCACCGGATACGGGGTCAAGGAACTCGGCTCGACAGCTCCTGTTGATGGAGGAACGCTCTTCAGCATCGGCTCCTGCTCCAAGGCCTTTGGTGCGGCCACCTTGGCCGCTCTGGTCGAGGAGGGGGAGCTATCCTGGGATGACAGGATCGTCGAGCACCTACCCTGGTTCCAGCTGCACGATCCGTGGACCACTCGGGAGATCCGCGTTCGGGACATCGTTACGCATCGAGTTGGAACCGGGAGCAACCAACCGCTACGACCCCTTGTCACCAGCCGGCGAGACTACCTGTCGAGGTTGCCCCACACCGAGCCGGATCACGCCTTCCGGGACCGTTACGGCTACACCAACGACATGCTCGTCTTGACGGGTGAGCTCGTGGAGACCGTTACCGGGGGATTGTGGGACGACTACGCGCAGCAGGCGTTGTGGGCGCCGCTGGGGATGAACTCCACGACCAGCCGCATGACTCGCGCCAACGCCAGCCCGAACCACGCGGAACCGCACGCCCTGGTCCAGCGCCGCTTCCAAGGAAACGCAGCCACCCCCGGAATGGCCATCGAAGCGGTTCCCTGGCAATACCCAGAGGATGTAACGGTGCCGTCGGGGGGCGTTATTTCATCGGCGGAGGACATGACTCAGTGGATCCGCTTCCAAGTCGGGACCCATGCGGAAGCTCCTCTTTCCCGGGCCTCGGTCGAGATGATGCACACACCCCATACGGTGATCCAGGAACCCACCTCCTGGATGCCCTTCGAGGGTCCCGGCGCCTACGCGATGGGATGGTCCACCGGCAGCTTTGGCTCGCACACGGTCGTCGGCCACGGCGGCAATGCGTTGGGCTTCAACTGCTCCATCACGCTCGTGCCCGAGCATCGTTTCGGGGTGTGGGCAACGACGAACCGGAACTCCGAGCTACCGTGGGTCCTGACCAAGTGGGCCGTGGCCCGATTCTTGGGAGATGAGGAATCGCGCAACCGTGACTTCAACGCCGAACATGGGCGGTCTGTCGCCGAGGGAAACAAGCGGGCGGCGCAGGCAGAGGCCGAGCGGAAAGCAGCCCGTCTCGACCAGGGGCCCACGGTCCCGCTGGCGGCATTTGAGGGAGTGTATCACAACGGATACGCAGGAACCCTCCGCATTCGGCTGACTGAGCATGCGCCCTCAACCTTGATGCCCGCAGAGGGAAGGATGGCTCGGTGGGACGCCACCCCCGGGGTACACGAGCGAGCAACACCCGCCGCGTCAGAGGAAAACGCTACGGGGGCCATGGATAATGGGACGGCGGACGGCCCCCTACTGGTTCTGTCGCTGGATGGTCGCGAGCGGCCGCTGGAGATGCCGCTCGAACCGTGGCACCTAAATCAATTCTACGCCTGGTACGGCGATGTACAGATCGGAGTGCGTTTCCGGCTGGACCAGATGGCGCAGGTCGAAGGTGTCGAACTGGACTACTACGGCCTCTTCAAGCGCATCAACTAGACGAGTCCCTGACCGTCCTCCTCAAAACGATTCACGCACTCCACTAACACCAAGCGGGCCGCCTTCATGCAATTCGACCATAGCTGTCCAACAAGAACTGGGGTGCTACGTCAGGGTTATGTTTCAGTAAACAATTTTTTCCGCTCTGTGAGGCAGCAACGGGTTTATCAACGCTGGGTCGGTATGGTTTTTTTGGCTCTGGGCTGCAATACCGTCCCTCAGGAGTTGTACGAGATGCCGGGCTTGAGTGACGTACACCCAGAAGAACCGATCGATGTGGCCACCTGGAGAGCTGTACCGCTTCGGAGATATGGGTCCCTTAGCGGCGAGGATGGTCAGCTTGTTCTCGAGGCGCCAATAGACGACGCGACGGTGTCCCAGCGGTAGTTGGAGGTGGGGTGGCTCCGATGATGTCGAGTCATGCTGCGACGGGGTCGTCTGTTGGGCAAGAGTCCGGTTTGAGGAGTTGATCCAGATGGGCTTTCAGTATCCAGAGGTGGTCGTAGCCCATGATCCTACGGTACCTCGACTCGGCATCCAGAAAGGCCGAAGCGACCCAGCGTAGGACCATTTTTCCGTCCCTGAAGTGCGTCACGCGACGCAGCCGCTGACGCATGCCCGAGTGCGCGTTGTCGATCACGTTTGTCGTCCCCAGGCACCGCCTCAGGGAGGGCGGAAGGCCAATCCGGTTGATCGTGAACAGCTCCTCCAGGCCCTCCAGCAGGCTCCGAGCTGCGTGCGGATGGTCATCCTCAAGCCACTGGGACAGCTTCCTGATCTTAGCCTCGCCGTCGTGTGGGGTGGTCCTACTTCGTTGGACAGTTCGAGGGCAAAGTTAAGGTGGATTCCGCGTGGTTTTGAGAGCCCTCGAAAACCTCGGTACGGGCCTTCGCCTACACGAATCATAAGCCCCGGTCACAGACTGGGGAAGGCATGCGGCACCGCATGGGGGACCGAATTTGCGATGACATCTTGAGGGCCGGGGTGGTCCCACCGGGACCTCGGCCCCGCGCCCGACCCAAACGAGGTCAAGCCAGCCACGTAGACGCTCCTTGCCATAACTGGTAGACACCCAACCGGTGTGCAGACCAAGCCCGGGGATGCCAGGTACGAGCCGCGCCTTTCTCATGCCGCCACCCCGCTCCGGTAAGTCTCGCCCGGCGTCCGGCCGCCCAACGTCGAGTGCGGTCGTACGTCGTTGTAGAAGTTCACCCACGAGCCGATTATCCGCTCTGCGTCCAGCCCGTCGCGGAGCTCATGCAAGTACACAGCCTCGTACTTCAGTGACCTCCACAGCCGTTCGATGAAGATGTTGTCCAGGAACCGGCCGCGACCGTCCATAGAGAACGCTACTCCTGCCTGCAGCACTCGGTCGGCGAAGATCGCACTCGTGAACTGAGAGCCTTGATCCGTGTTCAGGATCTCCGGAGTCGCGTGGCGGAGTGCCTCATCCAGAGCAGCGGTACAGAACGTGGCGTCCATCGTGTTGGACAGCCGCCAGGAAAGGACGTGCCGGGTGGCCCAATCCATCACGGCCACAAGGTAGAAAAACCCCTGGCTGACAGGGACATACGTGATGTCCGCGCACCAGACATGGTCCGCCCGGGATATCTCCAGACCGCGCAACAGGTACGGGAAGACCCGGTGTTCCGAGTTCGGCATGCTCGTGCGCGGCCGCCGGTAGGTCGCCTCCATCCCCATGAGCCGCATCAGCCGCCGCACCCGGTGCCGGCCCGCCGTGACACCCTCTCGGCGCAGATGCCGCATCATCTGCCTGCTGCCGTAGAACGGATGGTCCATGTGCAGCTCGTCCATCCGCCGCATCAGGGCCAGGTTCTCACAGCTCTCCCCCTTAGGCCGGTAGTAGAACGACGACCGGCTCACGCCAAGCAACACGCACTGCCTCGACACGCTCAGCCGTCTGCCCGGTGCGACCATCCCCTTCCGCTCTGCACGGCTCAGCGCTCCAATCCGCGCCGAAAAAAATCCCGCTCAACCGTCAGCTCCCCGATCTTGGCGTGCAGGTCGCGGAGCCTCTCCTCATACTCCTTGACAAGCTTCCGTCTGCCGCGCCTGGCGAATACCTCCGGCACGGCATCCACCAGCTGCCGCTTCCACGCACTCACCTGGTTCGGATGAAGTTCATATCGCGTCGCGATCGCCTGCACGCTGTCGCGCTCCTGGAGCGCCTCCAGCGCCACACGACCCTTGAACTCCGCCGTGAATCGTCGCCTCTTCCTGGCCATCTCGGTGCCTCCTGTTCCGTACAGGAATCCACCTTAACCACCTGTCCAAAAAACCGGGACCACCTCAGTGGGCTCCCAGCTTGAAGGCCCCCCGCATAACAGCCAGAACCTGTTCGTGAAGCTCCTTCGGAAGGTGACCGAGCACGTTCCTGATCTTGTGGTTCCGACACCTCTGCACCATACCTGTCAAAGTTCAGTAGAAATGTCCGGGTTTCGCGTTCAGTAGAAATGTCCGGTTTCGTAATATGTACGGTTCGGCGTGTGGTTGCAGTTTTCGTCGTTTTCTTCTTCGGTTACAGACCCGTTCGAAGGAGAGCGACGAGTGCGCCAGCACTCGTCGTAGATGCCCGATCCTCGCTCCGAGAAGCAAGACCGCTCAGAGAACGCCGTTCTCGTGCATCGACTCACGTCGTGCCTTCTTCGCCATCGCAAGTGCCGCCGAGGCTGCAAAGTGCTGTCTCCAGGGATGGTCGGGGGCTGGCTTCGGGGGTTTCTGTTTTTTCTGTTTCCGCTCCGGCTGTTCATCTGGTACCGGCTCGGTGAACGGCTCCAGGCTCAGGTATCTGGCCCCGGCGCGGAATCGGATCTCACCTGTCAGACGACGCTCCACGATGATCTCGTCGCCCGGCGCCAGGCTTCCCGCCTCCCCCTCGGGTATCTGCCAGACCTCGTTCCGGTACCTGATTGTGAAGTCCCGCCCGACCTTCCGGCTTTCTGTCTGGGCGAAGACGGCGTGAAGATCAATCTCCTCGGGGACAGGACGGTGCGCGTCGCAGCAATCAGCCGGCTCTCTGGCCCACCGATCGTTCCACAACGGCACCCCGTGCTCACGGAGATATCGGTTGGCCTCCTCGAAGGTGGTGATCCCCCTGACCCGCATCTCCTTGATCAGACGATCCTGTGCCGTGCGGAAGTTCCTCTCCACCCGACCCTTCGCCTGCGGAGACCCAGCCAGAATCATCCTCACGTCCAACTCCTCTAAACCACGCGCAATAACAGACTTAGCCTTGCTCCCCTTCCGCCCGAAGTGACCCGCCTGATCTACGTATACCTCCACCGGCCGTCCGTATGCCTCAAGGGTCGCCACCACCGCCTCATGGTCGCATCTCGCGTGTCCTTCGGCACAAACTTTGGAGTTGCCCCGTTTCAGTGGACGGTTGGAAGTGGTGGATCGGTCCGTTTCGGATCGTTCTCTGTAGCTGGATGTGGGGGTTGGCAAGCAAGTCTCTGTTCCCGTCAGGACGTGCTCCAGATGGAGAACAGCGGGGAACCGGGCGGCCCAGTTTTGGCGCGTACCGCGTAACTTGTTCCGCCAGTCGGGGTTCGAGTCCTGGGTTCACCGGAATCGTCCTCATCCTGCATCCTCGGACATTATGCAGCTTGAGCTTTTGCCAAAGCTTCGAAGCGAGCCGGTGACTTGTAGCCTATGCTGGAATGCCGCCGCCTCAGATTATACCAGCCTTCGATGTAGCGGAAGACCGCTCGCCGGGCTTCGCCCTGTGTCCGAAAGGAACGCTGCTGGATGAGTTCGCACTCGAGCGTCGCAAAGAAACTCTCGCACATGGCGTTGTCGTACGCATCGCCCACAGAGCCCACCGATGGACGCACCCCTGTTTGCCGGCACCGGCTGCCGAAGGCGTAGGACGTGTACTGGCTGCCCCTGACGCTCTCATGTTTGTCAAGTGAGTCGTGGGGCGGTGAGGACGCGGTAGATCTCGCGGGCGACGTAACGTTTCAGGCAACGCATCACCTCGCGTTTAGACAGCCCTTGCTGAGTCCGCCTTTGGACGTAGGTCCGTGTTCGTGGGTCGGTGCGCATCCGGCACACGACGATCATGTGCAAGGCGGAGTTTGCTTGGCGGTTCCCTCCACGGTTGAGGCGGTGGCGTTGTGTCTTGCCGCTTGAGGCAGGCAATGGACAGACACCGCACAGCATGGCGAAGCTCGCTTCGGAGCGCAGCCGGTCGGGATTATCGCCGGCGGTGACGAGCAACTCGCCCGCGCTGGCGACTCCTACGCCTTCGAGCTTGAGCAGGTCCGGTGCGAGTTCTTTCACGAGCGGCGCGATGAAACGGTCGAGTTCAGCGATCTCGTCATCGAGGTCCAAGATTCTACGAGCGAGGGACTTCAATGAGAGGCGGGTCGCCACTACCGGGTCCCGGTAGCCCGCGGTATTCGGCCTCCACCGCGCGCAAGTACGCAGTCGCCGCATGCGCGTAAGGCCGCGGATCTTGTCGCGCACCTCGTCCGGTGCGGCGACGATCGTGTTGTGAAGCTGCTGCAGCGCTGCCCGGCGGCACTTGACCGCGGTCTTTCGTGTCGTGCGCAGTATACGCAGGGACTCTACCGCACCGTTGCGGTCCTTGGCCACCTGCACGCGGTGTCGGGACCGGTCACCTCGAGGACAGGGATGCCCAACCGCGTCAAGTGGCGGGCAATGCCGGCGCCGTAGCTGCCGGTGGATTCGACACCTACACGCAGCAACTCGCCGCGGGACCGGAACCATGCAAGCATCGCCAGGTATCCGGACCGGCTGGTCGGGAACGATTCAGTTCCGAGTACCATGCCTTCAAGGGTCACGATGGCGGCGGTGTGAGAGTCTTGGTGGGTGTCAACACCTCCGATGATCCCGGTGGTTTCAGGTGTCATGGTCGCCATGCCGGCCCCCTGTTACTAAGATGGGTGAAGGGTTTGGAACCGACTCGGCCGGTATCGGACACGACAGTGAAGGGACGCCTTGGGCCAGGCTCTCATAAGGTCACGATGCCGGTCGAGGCCGGAGCCTCGCCGGTTGTCCCTGAGTGGCCGACGAGTCCAGGGAATGACATCTCGGTCGGTCGGAGTGCGGGTCAAGCCACCCAGGGGGTCGGCCGCGCCCGCCCCCACACGACCTCTCATGAGTCATTCGGTGTTTGAGTCAGGCCACAGCAAGAAAACCGATTCCTACAAACTCACTATCGGAGTGGTGGATCACTCCTTTGGGCCGCCGCCGTATCAGTGCCATTTCAAAGGCATCCAGTACCAGCGACGTTCTGAGATGCCCCGCCATTGACCAGCCCACCACTGTCCGGCTCCAGGCGTCCAGCACGACCGCAAGGTAGAGAAAGCCCGCCCGCGTGGGCACATAGGTGATGTCCGCTACCCAGAGCTCATTGGGGCCCGAGACCTTGAAGTCTCGGTTCACCAGGTCGTTGGCCACCTGTGCATCAGTGCCCTGCCGCGTCGTCTTACTCCCTCGATTCCGGCTGCGCGCATCAGCCGGGCCACCCGGTTCAAGCTTGCCAACCGGCCACGAGCCTTCAGCTCGGCGTGGATCCGGGGGGCTCCGTACGTTCCATCACTGGATGCGTGAATCTCGATGACCTCCTCGGTCAGAGCCGCGTTTTCCCGTGCCCGACCGGACGGGGCTCGCCTGCGCCACGCGTAGTACCCGCTGGGGGAGAGGCCCAGCAGACGGCACATCGTACGTACAGGGTAGTCGGCCTGGTGGTCGCTCACGAACCGGAACCCCCTCTGGGGATCCGGCCGCTCTCCCGTGCGAACCAGGCCGCGGCTTTTGCCAAGATGTCCCGCTCGATCTTCACCCGCCGGAACTCACGCTTCAGATCCCGCACCTCCCTGCGCTCCGCCGTGGTCAGGCCCGCCTTGTGTCCTTCGTCCACATCAGCCCGCTCCACCCATCTCCGGATCGCCGTCGCCGACGGCTCGAACTCCTTCGCCAATCGGTCCGGGCTACTCCCCGCCCGCACCAACTCCACCATCCGCGCCTTGAACTCCGGCGCATACCTCCGTCCGCTCCCTGCCATGGTGACTCCTCCTCGTTGTTGATCCCAACACTCGAAAGTGTCCACCAATTCGGGGTAACTCCACCACGCGTCCAGCACGACGGCCAGGTAAAGCCAGCCGAAACCCGTGCGCATCTGCGTGATGTCCGTCAACCACAGCCGATCCGGACCATCGGCCGAGAAATCGCGCCCGACGAGATCGGGAGCCGGCCGAGCGCCATGCGCTCTGCGCGTCGTACCCGTCCTGAAACGCCTGCGCGTCACGCCCTGTATGTGCAGCTGGCGCATGAGACGCGCCACCCGCGCGGACGCCTTCGGATCTTAGCGCCGCGTGAATCCCCGGCCGTCCCTAGGTCCCGCGACTCCCGCGCCAGATCGCCTCGATCCGGGTATTGAGTTCCATGTCGCGCCTCGCTCTCGGCGAAGGATCGCGACGCAGCCAGTCGTAGTACCCGCTCGTGGAGACACCCAGCACCCGGCACATGGCCGCAATAGGAAACAAGGCCCGGTTCGCCCTCATGAACGCATATCCCCGCTGGGGATCGATCCGCTCTCCTTCGCAAACCAGGCCGCGGCTTTTCTTAGAATGTCCCGCTCCATCCGCAGACGCCTGACCTCGCGCTTCATCCGCGCGTACTCCTTGCGCGCCTCGGTGGTCATCCCGTCCTTGCGCTGACCCTCGTCGATGTCCGCCTGCCTGACCCAGTTCCGGATCGTCTGCGCGGTCGGCTCGAACTCCTTCGCCAACGACTCCGCGCTCCGCCCGGCCCGCACCATCTCGACCAGCCGCTCACGAAACTCGGGCGGATACCTCTTGCCTGCTCTTCCCGCCATGTTGTGCCTCCCTGCTTGGCGTGTCCCAAAAGAAAAAGTGTCCGCCAAACCGGGTCAACTCCCCGCACTGACAGCCCCCGGATTTAGTTTTCTCCCTTCTTGTACAGATCACGGATAAAGACAATCCCACTAATCCCCAAGAAAAGAACTCCTACTCGAACAAAGGAATTCGTCACCACTTCTGGGTTATCCATAAGAGCAGAAACTCCTGCAAAAACACCAAACATCACACTACCCAGCAAACAACGACGCGCCTCAAACTTCTTTTTGGCCCAAGACGTTTCAGCCATGTTGCTCTCCCTCCGTATTGAAGCTGACCCGCTCCCACCCAGATCATAGAACGCTCGGGTGAGAGTGGCACCAACGTCGATGGGTTTTCGTTACCGCTCAGGTTCGCGCCTGATGCAGTCCGGCGGGGGAGACAGGGCGCTTAGAAGCCGAGACGATAGACGAGCCCTATGTCGAACCCGACGACGGTAGCGTGGTACGACGCCGAGGCCGTGTTCGAAGGCAACCGCCGGAAGACAACACCCGGCTTCAATTCCAAGGGCCCGAGGCCGAAGCGGACACCGAAGCCGCCCTGAAATCCGATCCCCGACTCCGTTTCCACGGTACTCATTTGGGTGCCGGCATCAACCTCGGCTGAGCCGTACAGAAGACCCGCGTTCCCCCACAGGAATGACCACGCCACCTCAGCGCCCCCAGCCAGATGGGAGCCATTGATGGTCACCGGCTCGTCCAGACCGAAGCAGAAACCCTCCTCGCAACCGAAAGACGTTCGGCCGTAACCGGCCCACACGGAAATGAGCGGACTGATCTGGTTCGCCACCCGAGCCTCCCAGGAGAGCTGCGGTTTGATATCCAACCCCGCCAGCGTAGAGGAGTGGTTGCCAACCGTCGGTCCGGCCCGAAGTTCTGTCGACCACTGGGCGGAGAGCCCGGACGCTCCCGCAACACAAAGGAGTATGGCGGCAGCCGCCGCTCGATATGAGATCTTCATTTTGCCTACCTCCGACTATTGTCATCGACGACCGGCTGGCCATCGCTGAGTATCATCTCCGCCCCTGCCGCCCAAGGGGGCACCGCCCGCATGTCCCGCACGATCCCGATCACCTCTCCCGTATCGGGATCTCTAAAAATGGCGGCCAGATTGTCTTGTGCGCGCGCTACCTCCGCGTCCCCCTCCGGCACCGTCAAGACCGTACGGCTCAACGCCTGAGCCGACTCCGGACCGTCCCACGGAATCATGAACGCAAAGTCGCCACCGCCGTAGGCGTTCGGTACCGGCGAAAACTCCAGGTCAAATAGTCTGTTCCCGGTATCGGCATACCCCGTCACTCTCCACGGACCGGGTATCTGGGGTAGTGACGCCTGAACTCCATCCACCACGAAAGACGGCTCCAAGACGACGTTGCCCGAAGCGTCGACACCTCCCCATACCAGCAACATCCTCCCCGGAGGTCCCGTCGGAACCATGAGCTGGGGCTCAATTTCCTGTCGCCATGCCAACGATTTCATGAAGTAGTAGTCGCTGATCCACTCCGGCCCGCAGTAACTCATCAGATCAACGTATTCGCCTGGATCGATGGCGATTGGATCGGGCCCTCGCAGATCTGTCCCCCACAACCCGATTGAGGCTCCGGGGTACGGATAGTTGGGGTCGGGTCCAGCGGGGCCGCCACACGGGGCGTGCAGCAGATTCACGTTGTGGCCGAGCTCGTGAGCGATCGTCGCCTCGCGCTGTACGCCAATGGATGTGGGCCACCCAACGTAACCCAGACCACCGAAACTCAAATCAGAGTGTGTCAGGAAGACTCCGTAGTAGTACTCCAGGGTTCCCTCAAGGAGGCGTATAGTGAGGATCTCGCGGATCAACGAGAACCACCCTTCCGGAGTGGAGAGGTCCGCATTAGTCGTATGCGGCGCGTGCTGCGTAACCTCCATTTCGCCGATCGGAAGTACGGTCCTCGAAAACTCCAGGTGGTGTGAGGAGGATGTTATGCCATCTACCCAGTCTCGGATTCCTTCACTCCCGGACAGCTGATGGAGGACCGGCACCACTTGAATCCTGAAGGGCGCCACCTCTTCCACCATTAGCGTGTGAGTGCCGTCCGCCGGGATGCGCAAGTCACCTGTCGCCCCCGGTGGCAGGACACCATCCGGATCGATATCGACCGCAAACTCCAAGCCCGGCTGCACAACAGATCCCGGAATCATCCCATTGAACGAGTACCTGACGTCGGCCTCGTCAATGGACAGAGGAACTTCGCCGCTCTGGGCTTCCAAGCGCATCGTGTGCACGACTTGGCCACCCACAAAGAATGTCACCTCAGGTCGAAGATCGAAGAAGCTCCGTTTGGACCCGCTAAGAAAAACGCGCATGAGTCCTTGGCGCCCTGCGATCAACGAGACCGAGCGTTCGAAGTCCTGCACCGCCTGGACCGCATAGGCACCTCTGGCCGTATACTCGATCTCCCGCGGGTTGATCCTGACATTGGCGCCTGCCCTGAGGGAGCCAAGGCGGGCCGTCACCCTCAGGATTCCGCCTCCTGCGGTGGTGACCACCACCCCGTCGGTGCCAACGGTAGCTCTGGCGAGATCTGCATTCACGTCGCTCGTCCCCCATTCAATCGGAAGCCACTCCGGGGGATTCGGTATCTCCGCGCCCCTTTCATCCAAGACGCGCAGATCGAACTTGAACGATTCACCCTCCAGGATCGTCGTGACATCGGGTGCGAGCACCAACCGACTCGGCCGCACCTCGGGATCCAGCGAAAGATCCGAACAGGCGCCGAGCACCAGGACCGCCGGGTAAACCAGTAGGCGCGCGGCCAAAGTTCCAATTTTCTCTGTCGATCTCACCCGCATGCTCCCTCCGTATCGAGACTCCGCCTCGGTATCAACTTGTCCGTCGAGCCGTGCTCCGGTCAGACGACCAAGACCACGCCAACGACGGGCTTTCCCGTAGTTCTACGAAACGCCTCCACATATCTAGCTACCTGCGACGCGTATTCGGACCGCGCCGATTGCGGATCCAGGTCCGTCTTGAAGTCTACTACCACCCAGCCGCCGTTTTGTTCCAGGAAGGCTAAATCCGCTACTCCCTCAACTATAGTATCGGAGGGTGTGGCCTGCTCCGGCGGCTCGCCTACCTCAGTTTCTTGTCGAGAAACCACCGGATCCTGCCGAAAAGACACGGGAACCTCCCTTAGGAGCTGGCCGCCCCCGGCCAACGCAGCTCTCGCCCGGTCGAGGATTTCGTGTCGGAGAATCCGAAGTGCCAACTCGGTTCCAAGTTCGACTTGCTGCGCGGTGCACCCTACCGCCAACGCCAATAGCGAAGCCATCTTCTCGACCTCGTCCCGGTCCGCCGTCAGCGCCACTCTCTCCAGGATATCGTGCACCAACCGACCTAGCCGAGCCCCAGCCTCCGAATCCGATTCACCGTCGTTCCTATCGCCCCTACCGGTTTCGTCGGGCGGCCGAGGGATCTCTATCCACAGCACATCAGCAGCTGGGGCAGGTTCCATCTTCGCCAGCGCCTTCACGGTGACAACCGACCGAGTTTTAGCCGAGCCGGACTCAATCGCCGCTTCGCGCTCCCGCTCCCACTCGTGATATTTTTCCACACCGCTGGCACCCTCGAACTCATTCGGCCGGTCGTAATCGGCCGAGCCGCCTGAGCCACCCGTCCGGACGTCAGCCTCCAAGTCCAGGGTCTGTGGATCCCACCACAGGACATCACCACCTTCCTGAGCCTTGTGCAAACCGGGTCTCACCGAGTTAACGGGTTGGGGGTTCGTGCCACCATCCCGGTTCGGACGCTCCAGGACGGTGTCTGAGCCTTCCACCGGCACGCCGTACTTGCGGGGAGATTCGGGATTGCCGGCGGCCGAGGACTCCGGGTAAACCACGGGTATCAGGGTGTCTAACCACCACTCCGACTGGTTGTCGCGTGCCAGGGGTTCACCCTTCCCATCGCGCCCATCCCCCAACGTGGGCACAATCAAGAGATCGCGAGCGCGGGTGGCGGCCACATAGGCGAGGCGATCGGCTTCCGCCGCTTCCTGCAACTTCGCCAACGGTTGATTCTCGACCAGATCGAGGGGCGCCGATCCGCACAGACGTTGTGCCCACAGCCCTTCCTTCTGGTCCACGTACCGGGAAGGCAAGTGGAAGGTGGCGGGGCACGTCATGTCGGCAAGGAGAACGACCGGGAATTCCAGTCCCTTGGCTTTGTGGACCGTCATAAGCCGCACACCGCCGGATTTCTCCTCAACGATCGGGGCCTCGCGGGCCTCACCTGCCTCTGCCTGGGCATCCAGGTGGTCTACGAAGGCGCGAAACGAGTCGGCACCCGCACACTCAAACTCCCTGCTTTCATCGGCCAGATGGAGGATGTTGGCCAGCGCTTGCTCACCATTCGGCCACACAGCTATCCCAGCGTGCGCCCGAACTGCCTTTAGGAGACTGCGGAGCGTTTCGCTAACCGGCCGACGGTTACGTCCCCAGTGTAGGTTGGCGAGTATGTCCAACGCCCCCGCAATATCCGTGAGCTCAGGGGGTAGATCATCACCATTTTCTCGGGCGCGGGATGACCGAGCCAGGGGATGAAGTGGCCCCACCTCGGCCCCAAAGTGGAGCAGTGAAGTATCCGAAGAGGCGAAGAAGGGGCCCCGGAGTGTCGCATAAACGGAGAGACGGTCGCCGGGGTTCTCGATAGCCTTGAGAGCGTTCCGGACCGCGATCACCTCCTCGCGGTTATAGAACGAGCTGCCACCTACCAGAACGTGGGGGATCCCCTGGGCTTCCAGGGCCCGCACCCAACGCTCGGTGACGTCGCGCCCACCTGCCCGGAAACGGCGGAACAGGAAACAGATATGCCTCTCGGTGATGGGCACGGGCTCACCCGAACCCCTTTCCGTCACTCGCCAGTTGGATTCGCGCAGGAGCCACCCGGCAAAGGCCGCAGCAGCCGTCGGCAGTGACTCGTCGATCGACCACTCAGTGATATTTCCCCAGGAGCTGTAGGGCCTGGGAACGGGTAGCGCGATCAGCGCGGGTTGTTGTTCGATATCGGGGCGGTGGCAAACCAGCGGTACGTATTCGGCCTGTCCCGCCTCGGCGTCCCCGGTCATCCGTGGTCCAAACGCCTGGTTTACAGCTTTTTGGAGGCGCCGCTGCGACCTGAAGCTGGTCGTTAATCGGACCACCTCCGCACCTGCTTCCTCCATCAACTTTTTGGTCTTTTCGTAGAGGCCGACGTCGGCGCGCCGGAATTGGTAGATGGACTGCTTGGGGTCCCCCACGATGAACAGTTTGCCTGGCACCGGTCGCAGCCCATCCAACTCCGTCTCGGACGGATCTTCGTTGCTCAAGAGCATCAGGATCTCCACCTGGAGTGGATCCGTATCCTGGAACTCATCCACAAAGAGATGGCTGTACCGTTTCTGGTAATGACGCCGAATGGACTCATGGTCGCGGAGTAGGTTGCGGGTGAGGAGCAGCAGATCCATGAAGTCGGCGCACCCACGCGCACGTTTCAGGGATTCGTAGGCGTCCACAACTGGTTCTAGTTCGCTCTGAAGGCGACATGCGAGATCGGCGTCCGCCAGCTTAACTGCCCGATCGAGGTCTGCCTTCACCTCATCCCGCAACGCGCGGGCATCGTCATTGGAGACGCCGGATGCGAACTTCCCCTTCCGGTACCCGAACCAGGTCCAGCCTACTTTCTTCTGAACGAGATCCCTGAGCCACGCTTCGGCGTAGCCGTAGGACCGTCGCCCAAGCAGGGTTTCCCGGCTGTCGAGGTTCTTCAGCCGCTTCCCGACGTTGACCATGTTCCGGGTCAACCACGATTTCTGGCTGTGCGCCTTGCCCCCCAGTTTGGCCAATGCCCGTGCGCGGGAGATGGCTTTGTCGAGGTCTGCCCGGCGATCCCAGCGAACCCCTTTCCAGGGAGTGTTCATGTCCCGCTGTTCCACGAGGCGCGCAGCAGCGTTCCGGAGGTCCGCCCGCGGTCCACCCGAATAGTAACGGTAGGTACGGCGCAACAGCCTTCGGACTCCCGGGGGTGGGTCTACGCGCACCTCGTCGAACCAGGCGTCAAAGGCGAGGTCCAGCAAGTGTCCGCTCTCATGGTCGCTAACTACTTCGAATTGCGGATCCAGACCCGCTTCCACCGGGTGCGCCCTCAACAGATCCGCGCAAAAACTGTGAATCGTGCCGATTGCAGCGAGTTCTACGTGCTCCAGAGCGTACCGCAACCGGAGGTGTTCATGGGATCCAGGCGACTCCTGATTACGGGCTTCCTCAATACGATGCCGGATGCGGAGGCGAGTCTCTCCCGCTGCCTTGTCGGTGAAGGTGACCGCAACGACGTCCTTGAGCTCCGCCCGACCCCGGCGCACGACCTCCACGATCCTGTCTGTCAGCGCAGTGGTCTTGCCAGTTCCCGCTGCAGCCTCGACGAAGAGGGTATCGTCGAGATTGTGTCTGATCTTGTCTCGGGCCTCCTGATCCTGAATCTCGCGTTGATCTTGCACGGGTGGTCTACTCACGGATGATCCCGCAACTGACTGAGCTCCATGGGTATAGGCTTGCCCTCCACCCTCCGCTCTTCGTCCGGTCCACATACCGGGCGGTAGTCGCACCACCGACAGGCGTTGGCCCTTGGGAGCGCGGGTATCTGGCGCGCGTCGAATGCGCTGTGGAGCGTGCGAACAAGCAGATCAGCCGCATCACGAGTCGTGTCGTCGAGCGGGACCGCCCGATCCTGGAACTCCCCTACGTGCGTACAGTAGTGGAGTCGGCCGGCACTGACCGTATGGTCCGGAAACAACTGCTCCGCAACTAGTGCGTACAGGGCTGGTTGCAGCGTCTCTCCGCCGTCGATAACCGCAGAACCTTTCTTCTTCGCGGCCTCCACCAGCTTGGCCCTCCCAGTCTTGTGGTCGGTGACGCGCAGTTCCCCTGCCTGGCTACGCTCCAGAAGGTCGATGGAACCGCGCAATTCAAGACCGCCCCCCACGTCCAGGCGGACGGTTTCGGACACGGAGCGAGGATCTCGATCGACGCCCGCGGGGAGGCCGAAGGCAAGTTCAAACCGCCACGGCACGAAATCCGAAGCGGACTCCCCCTCCCGCTGGACCCATCCGTAAAGGTCGTGCCGGATATCCTCCAACTCCGAATTCCACACGGGATCGATCATCGGGACCAGCTGTTCCCGGTACTCCGAGGCCACCTGCTCGACGACCTCGTCCAACACATTGAGCACCTCTTCCTCCAGTTCCGACGTAAAGGGTAGGAGTGGGCGGCCGTCCACCGACTCCCGCTGCAAACGCGTCAGTAACTCGAACTGGATCTGATGAAAGAGACTCCCTCGCTGGAGAGCGTCGAGGCGCTCAATGCCCTCCGGTTTTTCGAGCGGACGAAGGCGTAGCAGGGCGTAGAGGTAAAACTTGTATGGGCACGTTGCGAAGTTCTGGAGGGCGGTTGGGGAGAACGCCCTGTTGGCCGGGAAGTGAATGTCCAATCCGGGAACATCCGCCCCCGGTGAAGCCACCAAACCGTCCGCAGCCGTCCACTTGGGAACTTCCCAGCGGGACGCCCGAAACCGAAGCGCACGTGCCAGGTGGGAGTTGCTGTTGAGCAGGTGGCCGATGCCGCGCACTGCCCGAACGCCTCGTATCTGGACCTGGTCCATTACTGCGAGATCGTACTCCGAATCGTCGATGGACTCCCCGGGACGATGGGGGGCAGGCCAGCTGATTCGAGCCCCGGCCTTCTTGGCGGCCAAAACTTCTATCTCTTCTAACGATGGGAGATGCCCCCTATCGGCGCGGAAGACCTCAAGGGCGAAGAATGAGGGTACCCGAGGCCGCTTGAGGGCTGCATCGATGCGTGGCCAACTAACAACGATCTGCTCTCGCGCTGCTCCCACCGCCAGACGGAAGGCGAGGCGTTCCCGGGCCACCCTATCCTCCATCCGGGCTAAATCCGGAGACAGCCGACTACGGGTGGAGTCGGGGAGAATCGGGTCCTCGGCCGGTCGTTCGGGGAAGGCGTGATCTGCCAGTCCCGGGACGAAAACGACATCGAATTCGAGACCCCGCACGTCCTCGCAGGAGCCGACAAACACTCTACCGTATCGATACTTCTGCTTGGGCTTGCTGCTTGTGGTCAGGTGAACCGTCAGTTCCCGGATCACCTCCTCCAAGGACACCGGGCCGATTGGTCCCAAGAGATCCATGGATGCGAGAGCACTCTGGACAGCGCCGGGGTGTCTCAGTGCGCGTGCGGCGATCGAGTCCAGCTTCGGCAACCACTCGCTCCAGGTCGCCTCTTCGGGTAACGTCGCCAAAGCTTCCAGCATAGGTAGAGCGAAGGACTTCAGGGCGTTCAGACTCTCGATCGTTGACGCCCGGCGTTCAACCCATTCGTCTGAGGCTCCGCTCTCCAGAAGAGCGTCCCTATCGCGCTCCATCGACTCGAGAAAGGCTTCGAGCCGAGCTTCCCACCGATCTAGGCCGGAGACGATCTTGGCATCCACGAGGATCTTTTCCCACATCCCCCACCGCCGTCTATGGCCGGAGTTTGCAGCGTCGCCGTCGTCGGCGTCCTCCGTAGCGGCATCCTGAACAGGACCTTCTGTGTCCGGGTAAGGAGGGACTTCACCGATCGATAGATACTCCGCAAAGCTGGCCACGGAATAGTCGGCCAACCGGCAGCGTAAGAGCGCGAGAAAGGCGCGACCTGCGGGAGACGGACGGGGCTCGTCGAACGTGTACCAAGCGGGAACTTCGGCTCGGCCCAGCGCTTCATCCAGGTAGGGCAGATAACGGTCCGGTGTCCTCAGGATGATGGCGCACCGGTCGAACGGGGTCCCTGCGCGAGACAGCTGAAGCAACATGCGCGCTATCTCGATGCACTCCCGGCCCTCTCCCGGCGCAGAGAATACAACCAACCCGTTGTCGGCATCATCGCTTTCAGCATCATCCGGGTCCGCAAACAGCGATTCTTGAATGGCTAACACCGATCTTTCCCGGGAGGATCCCCGAGAGGAGCTCACGATCGCTTGCGGGGGCTCCTCCACTCCGCCCGCACTCAACAGAGCCTGGCGAGCGAGTTTGTCTCCGGCAGAGACGGTCGCGGCAACCTCGGGGGCCCGCGCCACAACTGCCGCAATGAACTCATGTTCCACCCGGCTTCGGGGGGCTACATCGAGAAGGACAAGAGGTGTCCCGAGTGCAGGGTGCACATTCCGTGTAGCTACGATCTCGGTTGTGGCAGCCCTAAACACATCCGCTTGGCTCGCCAAACCCGCGGCTCTCCACTCGGTCCGGACCGCAGCGGCTATTCGCCCGAGATCAGGGTCCTCTTCCTCCAGATCCGACGCTTCTATCCCAGCATCGGACAGTTCACTCAAGGTGTGCCCGATCGCTCCGGCGAACCCGGGCGTGTGAGCGATCTTCGAAAACCTCCCGAAATCCCCGTCGTCCAGACGCATCAAGGCACGGGCAACCACGGCGTTGTTCGCCCCGGGTCGAGCCGCCCTACCCACCCGCGCCAGGGGCACTGCCGCTATCTCGCCCGCAAGCATCGCAGGAGTGATTCGCCGAAAACCGATCAGGGAACCAACCTCTGTGACCGTCCGTCGGATCAGCTCGTCTGCTCCCCATAAATTCTGACCGACGACCGACACCGGCCTAACCAGGTCATCCGCGCCTACGGCACGACTAGCACTCTCCACTCGTCGCAACCACCTGAGGACCCAATCGATTCTGGCGGGCGCGGATCGAGACACGAAGAACGGGAAGCTACGGGGGGGCATGCCGACAATGTATCAGTACCAACGGGGAGTGCCTCATACTGGCAGCCGGAGCGCAGGCGTGGCGGCATCCCTGCACAACAATTATTTGAGGTTCGGTGTATTTCATATGCGAGACCACGTAACCACCTACCGCGGAAATCAACACATGGTATTGCAGCTTCGAGGGCCCAATATCCGGCGAATCTCACAGTCGACGCTGTCGAGGACTTCCTTCATTGCGAGCCTGCTGGGTCTCGTCGCCATCCCGACGTTGGTCTTCGCGGCCACACCGTACGCACCTATGCAGGGGGTCGTGCATTATGACCGCCACGTGGCCTTCGACTTCGATATTCCCGAACAAGCGAAGGAGGTGATGGAGCTTCCGGGCGGGCACCGGACAGCGATGGCTCTCCACTTCGGACCTCAGAGTTCGATCATGGTCACTAGAGACGAGGAGGCTCCAGCCGGCCGAGGCCGCCGGGACCGCGCTACGTGGTTCGTGGAAATGATGAAGCGGTCCTCCGCCTCGCGGTCGGATCAGGAGTCTATCAGCCAGACCTATGTGGATTTCGACGATGGTTCGATTACCGAGACCCGCGACTTCATGGGGCGGACCTTCAGACTGTCGCGGCAACGTCCCGTACTCGCGTGGAAGTTGGTCGATGAACGGAGTGCTTTCCTCGATTTCGAAGTGCAGAAAGCCACGGCCCGGATGGGCGATTCCATCGTGGAGGCCTGGTTCACACCTCAGATACCGGTCCCCGCCGGACCTGACGAATTCGGGGGCTTGCCAGGGCTGATTCTGGTGCTGGCGATAGACAGCGGTAAGAAGCTCTACACCGCCACGAGCGTGGAGATAGGAAGCACGGGGGATGTGGAGATGACACCGCCGGATGACGGCACGGCCATCTCCCTGGAGGAGTACGAACAGATCGTAGAAGAAAAACTTGAAGAACTCCGGGCGGAAACCAGCAACAACACCATGAGGTTTTTCCGCCCCTTTTGACGATATAGAAGAGATAGAGGTATGAAGATAAACGGCTTGTTGAACCGAACAATCATTGGCAGCGAGGCCTGGGGTGTGAGACTCGCTCTAGCGGCCATGGCGACTGTAGCGGTCGCAGGGATGACGTCACCCACTGCGCTCCATGCCCAATCCGGTCAGGTGCATGGCGTCGTAACCGACTCCGCGGGAGTTGGCCTTTCCGGAGCGATGGTGGTCGCGCTTGCGCAGCCCGATTCTACCCTCACCACGTTCCAGACCTCGGACGGAAACGGGGTCTTCGTCTTGAGGGATCTCAATCCGGGAGACTACCTGATCCAGGTGACCCGATTGGGTTTCGCCACCCTCCGGCGCGAGGTCGCCGTTGGAGCTTCGGCCGTCGATGCCGGAACCTTCCAACTGAATCTGCAGGCCGTGGAGCTGAACGATTTGGTGGTGACGCTCGACCACCTTCCCTTCCAGACGCGTGCCGATACCGTCGGCTACAACGCTCTCGCCTTCCAAACCCGGCCCAACGCAAATGTGGAGGATCTGCTCCGCTTGCTGCCGGGGGTGGAGGTGTCGGAGGGCGGAGAGATTACGGCCCAGGGAGAGACAGTTGAAAACGTTCTCGTGGATGGGAGGGAGTTCTTTGGTGAAGACCCCACCGTGGCCACGCGGAACCTGCCCGCCGAAGCCGTGGAAAAGGTCGAGATCTATGACAAACAGTCGGATATGGCCGAGTTTACGGGCATCGCCGACGGCGAAGAGGAACGCACGATTAACCTGGAACTCAAGGAAGACGCTCGGCAGGGCTACTTTGGGCAGGTATCGGGTGGGCTCGGTATGGACATTGAGGCCGGTCATGCGTTGTCGGGCTTCGGCGCAGCACCTCGGCCTCCGTACACGACGACCTCGCGGACACCGTACGCCGGTGCTCTCTCGGTAAACCGGTTCAGTCCAACCACGCAACTAGCTGTCATCGCGAGTGGCAACAACGTCAACCAGACGGGGTTCCGCTGGGGCGACGTTGGTTTCGGATTCGGACGGGGTGGAGGCGGTTTCGGTGGCCAAGAGGGTCTCTCCGAGAGTGCCTTGCTTGGAGTCAATGGCAGCCGCGAGTTCGGGAACGGAACATGGATACGTTCCAGCTACAACGGAAACATGCTGGACAACGTGCTGCACGAGAGCTTCGCCCAGGAACAGTTGCTAGGGTCGGGGTTCTCCTCACTCGTGGATAGGTCGACCAGGACGCACCGGGATCAGACCTCGCATCGCGCCAACCTGAACGCGCAGGTGCGGTTTTCGGAAGGCCACGAATTGCGCTTGCGCAGCAATTTCCGATCCACCCCCTCCACCCGGCACGTCCAGGACTACCAGGAGTCCGCTAGGAGCGGAGGGGGATTCCTGAACACCGCCGTGACGGACTACACCGTCGAATCGGAGACCCTGTCCGGGAACGCCAACCTCACCTGGCGGAAGCGGTTGAACGATTCGGGGCAAACGCTTGTCGCATCGGCCCGTCTGAACATGTCGGACGACGAAAACACCACCCACCTCCAGTCGCTTCTCACGGACACTGCGACTGGGAACCGGGGCGGAGCCAACTCCGTCCTGCAACGCCAGGAACGACCCGGGAATGCCCTCACGCACTCCATCCGGCTCTCCCTCACCCAGCCACTTGGGGAAACCACCCGTCTGGAGGTATACGGCCAGCGCTGGGAACGCCGAGACAACGAGGAGCAGTCGATCTTCGACATTGGCGAGGTCGGGGAGGTACTCAACGACCGGTTGAGTTCAGGTTACGAGAACCGATACAACTACATCGAGGGCGGACTACGGTTCAACCGCAACACGTCCGCGAGCAATCTGGTGCTGGGTACGGAAGTGCAACGCTCCAGCTTGAACGGAGACGTCAGTCATCTGACAACCACAATCGGGAGACAGTACACCCACTTTTTGCCGTTCGCGGACTATCGCCTCAATCTGTCCGAGGGGAAGACGTTGGAGATTGAGTACGAGACCGACACGGACGAGCCGGACATCCAAGACCTCCAGCCCTTCGTGGACAACCGGGATCCACTGCGCGTCTTCGAGGGTAACCCCGACTTGAAACCGGAGTATTCTCACCAGCTATCCGGGTACTACCGCTTCTTCGACAACTTCAGCTTCGTGAACTTCTCCACCTATTGGGGAATCGAATACCAGCCTCGGTACATCGCTCGGTCTCGGACGGTGACGGATCAAGGTATCCAGCACATCTCTCCCTTCAACGCGGAAGGGGCGTGGAGTGGATGGCTGGGGTCGAGTTTTGGAGCGCCGCTCCGTTTCATGGGTGCCAGAATCCAACTTGACTACAACCTTGGGTACTCCAACTCGACGGAGATCATCAACGGGGTGGAGAATCTCGGTCGCGACGTATCCCACCGAGTGAACTTTTCGTTGGAGAACCGGTCGAAGCGAACGGCCGACTTGCGAGGTGGCGTGCGAACGAGCTTCAACAACGTAAGCTATTCCCTCAACGAAGAGCTGAACGACACCTACATCACGACCAGCGTGTACACCAACGCTTCCCTCTACCTGGGCCCCTGGACCATCGGTACGGAGTTCTCATTCCAGATCAACGACGACGATCTGTTCGCGGGCGGCGGCGAAGACATCGCGCTATGGGAAGCCTCTGTCTATCGCACCATCCTAGGAGAGCAGGCCGAGGTAAAGCTCACCCTCTTCGATCTTCTGGGACAGAACCAGCGTGTGACCTATTCCAACTCTCCCAACTTCCTACAGGAGAGGCGATCCGAGTCGATCGGCCAATACATGATGCTGAACTTCACCTACTACCTCGGTAAGCGCGGAGCCGGTGCTGGAATGGGACGTGGCGGCGGGAGGGGCGACCGAAGGTAGTAGCCAGCGGGAGGGGTTGGGGATGCGCCCGGGAGAATTCGAATCCCCAACCTCCTGATCCGTAGTCAGGTGCTCTATCCAGTTGAGCTACGGGCGCATGTGCCGGTGTCGTTTTGACAAATCTGATGCCCAGGAGAGGATTCGAACCTCCACGTCCGTAATGGACACTAGCCCCTCAAGCTAGCGCGTCTGCCTGTTCCGCCACCTGGGCTCAAATTCAAATGCTCGGGGGGGGAGTCGAACCCCCACGGGAGTTTATTCCCACAGGATCCTGAATCCTGCGCGTCTGCCAATTCCGCCACCCGAGCGAGGTTTTCAACGCTCGATGCGCCCGACAGGATTCGAACCTGTGACCTCTTGCTCCGGAGGCAAGCGCTCTATCCAGGCTGAGCTACGGGCGCAAACGCGAACAATGCGCCGTCAGGGAATCGAACCCCGAACCTACTGATTAAGAGTCAGTTGCTCTGCCTATTGAGCTAACGGCGCAAAGTGGAGCCGAGGGGATTCGAACCCCTGACCTCTGCAATGCCATTGCAGCGCTCTCCCAACTGAGCTACGGCCCCTCACTGTATTGTAATACCCCCAAGGGGAATCGAACCCCTATCTCCACCTTGAAAGAGTGGTGTCCTAGCCGTTGGACGATGGGGGCAGAGCTTCCTGCCGAACGCGCCCGCCAGGACTCGAACCTGGGACTCCCGGCTTAGAAGGCCGGTGCTCTATCCAACTGAGCTACGGGCGCCTGCCCGCTGCAAGCTCGCGGCGGGGATTGAACCCGCGACCTCATCCTTACCAAGGATGCGCTCTACCACTGAGCTACGCGAGCACAATCTCTCCCGGCTAACAGGGGCGGAGGGACTCGAACCCCCAACCGCCGGTTTTGGAGACCGGTGCTCTGCCAAATTGAGCTACGCCCCTCCGTCACACACCATAGCCTTCGGCAATGGCTGGGGACGGATTCGAACCGCCGACACCGGCGTTTTCAGCGCCGTGCTCTACCACCTGAGCTACCCAGCCGACAGCCTCATACTCCGGGGGTGGGATTCGAACCCACGACCTAGTGGTTAACAGCCACCCGCTCTGGCCTCTGAGCTACCCCGGATCGCTCATCCTCAACGCCGAGCCGTCATCGCTGACGGTGCCGGAACGTATCGCCCTATCCCTGTATGGTAAAACGCCTCCCCCCGCGGATAGCGAGGCGAGGCGTAGATAGCGGGGGCAGGATTTGAACCTGCGACCTTCGGGTTATGAGCCCGACGAGCTACCAGACTGCTCCACCCCGCAGTGCGGAAGCTAGGTTACACGTTCTCTGGGAAGGTGTCAAGGAACAAGTGACCCCTTCATATGGCCTTGGTCTCCGGTCCGTCCACGATCTCCTCGGAGGCCCCGAAAGCGGAGAGGAGCGCCCGGAACTTGTCTGAGGTCTCGTCACACTCCGCAGCGGGGTCGGACTCGGGGAGGATCCCCGCTCCCGCGAAGAGTGAGGCGGTCTGTCCGGCAACCTCGGCGCAACGGAGTGCAACCATCCACGTGCCGTCCCCGGAGGCGTCGCTCAATCCGACAGCACCGCCATACAGCCCACGGGAAAAGGGTTCCAACGTTTCTATGAGACGCTGGCTCTCATCCGACGGTACGCCGCACACGGCTGGCGTCGGGTGCAGCTGCCGAGCCAGCGCCAGCGACGGCATATCAGCGTCTTTCAACCGTCCCTCGATACGGGTTACGAGGTGCCACATCGTGTCGGTGTGCGCCAGCGAGGGAGCTTCCGGCGCGGAAATATCGTCACAAAATGGCGCGAGCGTATCCAGCACGTATTCAACCACGAGCCGGTGTTCCTCACGGTCCTTCCCGGAGTCGAGGAGCTGGGTCGCGGCAGTGCGGTCCATCTCCGGATCGGGGCTCCGTCGTGCTGAACCGGCAAGGGGGGCCGAACAGATTCCCCTCCCCCGTTTCTCGATCAGCAACTCCGGGCTCGCACCTATCAGGGCACGATGGGAAACCCCACCCTCACTGAACATCCTCAACAGAAACGTCGTGACGTTGGGGTCTCTGCCGAGCCGGGCCGCAAGCCACTCCACGTTGATCGACTCCTCTTGTACGACATCAAGCCGACGGGCAAGAACCACCTTGCAAAGCGAGCTGGCGGACCCCTGCCCGGAGCGGAGTCGCTCGACGACCTGGGACACCCGCTGGGTGTATTCCTCGCGCGTCGGCACCGGTACCAGCTGTATCTCCGAGGAGAGTCCAGACTCCGCCGGCACCTCGAGACCACCCCGCCCCGAAACGATACTAGTTGGCCGAAAAAGTTCGGCTTCGTCATCCGCTGAGAACGGAATTGCGCCCGCCACCGGCCCCGAGTCGACGTCTCGATCCAACCGAAGCGATCCCGAGGCCCGCAGAATCCCTTCTTGAGAAGCCAAGAGCAGTTCGTGGGTGGCTGAACCGGACAGTGCCTCTGGGACGAGACGGGGGGGTTCCCCGCGGTGGTATCGATCAAACTTCACCGAGGCCGGCCTTGTGCTGGAGAGAGAAACGGCGATCCGCATCAAGTTAATAGCCTAGCCTGGCGATTTTCAAAACAACGCAGGGCTCAACTACCGAGTGAGATCACCTCCCGCAGGAACTCCTTCCGCGCGTAGAATGCCCGGCTCTGACTATTTTTAGACCCCTTCGTGCGTGGCTGAATCAGCTTACCCATCCTACCGGTTAGGCTGGAAAACCCTCGCTTGGAGTCCTTGATGCATTCGCGGACCTCCTCGTAATCGGCCTCCACTCGAGCGTGCAGCTCCGGGTTTCCGTCCAGGCCAGTGCTGGTGGCTGAGTGCACGATCTGCGGGTCAGACACGTCCGGCCCAACGACCCGTGCAACGATCACCATCTTTCGCAGCTTATCCAGCACGTGGCTCTTCCTGAACGGGGTTTGCACGACGTAAACAGGGTCAATCATGCAGATCGCCATCGTTTCCTTGAAGGTCAAGTCGCCATTCTTCAAGTACTTGAGAGGAATGATCTTGAGTTCCCAGGATCCGAAGTTCGGGGCGCGAGAAGAGTTGAGGGGTACGCCCAGATACCGTTCCACCAGGTGCCCGGCCCAGCCTTTGTTCACTTTACCGTTTTCCGGCTCGAACGTGACATCGGGGTGTGCAGCCCGCAGGTCGTGGAGGTCTGTTCCCACCAGCTTTTTGAGTTTCCGGAGTGCTTCCGCCCGCTCCATCTCCGTTAATCGAGTTCCAAGCTGAGAGTCGATTGTTCGGTAGCGAGACGCGGAACGGCCAGATCCCGGACCCAGGCTTTGTCAAGTTCGATCCCGATGAAGCGGCGGCCGCGACGAACGGCTGCCACGCCGGAGGTTCCGGAACCTGCGAATGGATCCAGCACCACATGTCCTGGATCGGTGCTGGCCCTGACGATCCTGTCGAGTAGTGCTATCGGCTTCTGGGTCGGATGCTTCCCCTGGAGCTTTTCTCGCCGGGAGGGTGGGCCGATAGACCATACACTGCGCATCTGTTTGCCGGGAGCCTTGAGCCGGTCCCGGCTGAAGTCCCCTTCGCGCATCTCCTTGTAGTGGAAGACGTGACGCGATTCCCGCGACACGCTGGCCCAGATGAGGGTCTCGTGACTGGCCGTAAACATCCGGCACCCGAGGTTCGGAGGGGCGTTCGGCTTGAACCACGAGATCTCATTCAGGATCCGCCACCCCTGCAGCTGAAGGGCGTACCCGCAGGCGTAGATGTTGTGATAGGTGCCCGAGATCCAGATCGTCCCGTCGTCCACGAGGACTCGGCGGCAGGCCTCAATCCACCGCGAATGGAACCGGAAATCCTCTTCGGCCCCGCGGCTTCGATCCCACGTCCCCTTGTTCACACTAACGCGCTTGCCGGCGTGGACCGTAGTGCCGTCGTTGGAAAGACCGTACGGCGGATCCGCAAAGATCATGTGGACGCTCTTCGCAGGGAGTGCGGGGAGCACCTCGAGGCAATCGCCCACATACAGCTCGGCTGAACCGACAACGGCCTCAGGGATAGGCGGGGCCGTCATTTGCCGGGCTGGAATCCCGGCTGGGAACTACTTCCTAGGCAATCCCCCCCCCCCCCGCATTTCATGCTGATCGTTGATCGGGGGATGGGCCGCAGTGATTGCGGAGACGGAGGGTGATTCGAAATGCTGCATCGGACACATAGTGGGGCGCTCTGCCATGGAGATCAACCACAGCATAGCTTCTAAGTTGATCACCAACATAGAGTTAGATTACACCGTCCCACCTGGAGTCTGGGGTGTGGAATTCGCTCCTCCCGCCTCCTGGCGGTAGTCTGGGAGCATGAAGATTTACACGAAGGGTGGGGACGGGGGCGACACGACACTTTTCGGAGGCGTACGGGTCCCCAAAACCGACCAACGGGTGAAAACCTACGGGACGGTGGACGAGCTCAATGCGTTCCTCGGCCTCGCCTTGGCCGAGCTGCACGCTGCGTCCGGCCCCGAAGGTACCGCGCCCGGATTCGAGGACGACGTCTCTCCCGAACTCTTGAACATTCAGCAGGACCTCTTCGTAATCGGGGCACGCCTCGCCGCCGCCAACCGAGAACGCGCGGAGAGGAAAGGCCTGATCCCGGAGCTCCCCGAATCCCGGATCGGCAATCTGGAGGAGTGGATAGACAAGGCAGAAGCTGATCTGCCCCCGCTCGAAGCCTTCGTACTACCCGGGGGTTCGCGGGCCTCTGCGATCCTCCATGTGGCGCGCACCGTGTGTAGACGAGCAGAACGGCACGTGGTTTCGCTTCTTGCCGAGGAAGCCGACCTAAGGGACGTTGTACTGCCTTACCTGAATCGCCTCTCGGACCTCATATTCGTCATGGCAAGGACCGTGCTTCACCGCGCTGGTGGTGAGGACACGACGTGGCTGCCACAGCGCCTGAAAGGAGGATGATGTCCAACCGAACGGTCACCGTCACCACATTCCGACTGACTCCTCCGGGTGCCGACATACGGGGGGACTATCGGTCCACACATCCCGAGAGCGACGAAGGTTCCACGATGGCACGCCATGCCGCTATCGTCGTATGCCATGGCTTCAAGGGTTTCAAGGATTGGGGGTTCTTCCCCTTCCTGTGTGACCAGCTTGTCCTCCGGACCGGCATCCCCGTCGTGTCCTTCAACTTCGATGGTTCGGGCGTCCGGGAGACTGATTTCGACGACCTCGACGCCTTCAGCGACAACACCTTCACTCGGGAACTCTTCGACTTGGAGGCGGTCCTGGACGGGCTCGCCCGAGGGCGGCTGGGGGAAGTGGTAGTAACCCCGGCACGAAGATTCGGTCTGCTCGGACACAGCCGGGGCGGAGCCACCTGCATCCTAAAGGCGGCGCTCCGCTCGCAGGTGGAAGCCCTGGTTACGTGGGCATCCATAGCCTCCGTGCAGCGCTATAAGGCGTGGGAGGAACAGTGGGAGGCGGGTCACAACGTCGTTATCCCCAACGCCCGGACGGGCCAAGACATGCCGCTGACGCGCAAGGTACTCGACGACATTAGGGCCAACGGGCCCCGCCTCGATGTGTTGGCGGCCGCAGACGCGCTCCACATCCCGGTTTCGGTCATTCACGGCACCGCGGACCAGGCGGTCCTCTTTGACGACGCGGAGGCGCTCGCCGGGGCGATCCGAAACGCGGAACTCGTCCGCATCGAAGGCGGATCTCATACATTTCAGGCGGTACACCCCTTCAAAGCCCCGACACCGGAACTGGAAATGGCAATCGAAGCATCTGCAACTCTCTTTGCGCAGGCCCTGGCGTGAACAGACGGGCGTTGTTCCTCGCAGCCGGCATCATACTGGGCGCCATGGGCACCACCGGTTGCCGCATCGAGGCGGTTCACCCGATCGACGTGGAAGAGACCGAGGTAAGCCAAGCCGAGGACATGTTGCAACAGCGGGCCGTAGCGTGGAACGAGGGGAACCTCGAGGCGTTCATGGGTGCTTATGATAGGTCCGCTCAGACCAGTGAACTCACCCCTGACGGTCTCCTCATGGGGTTTGATGAGATCGAGACGTACTATCGGCCCCAATTCGCCCCCGGAGTCTCCCGCCCGACCCTCGAATACGAGCAGGTTACAGCCAGGATCGTGGAATCCCGGCTACTGGTTGTTGTGGCAGAGGCGGTCGTTAGCGACGACAACTCCTCCGGAGTGACCATGGTTGCGCTTCGATTCGAAAACCGGTGGCGTATTATCCACGCGAGTGAGGGCAACAGATACCCGACTGATGAAAACACCACGAACAACGATACGGAAGATCTGCAAAATGGAACCTGACACTGACGTGCTTCTTTCGGACCAGGTCCGAACGGCCCTGCGCACGGTCACCGACCCGGAGCTAGGGATCAACATCGTGGACCTTGGACTTGTCTACGACGTGGAGGTGGAGGAGGGAGCGGCCAAAGTTACGATGACGCTTACGAGCCCCGGCTGCCCGGCGGGTGCCCAGATCATGGGTGGCGCCAAGGACGCAGCGGAGTCAGTCGAGGGCGTCGGCGACGCCACGGTGAGTCTAGTCTGGAAGCCCTTCTGGACTCCGGACAAGATCGATCCCAAGGTCAGAGCGATGCTCGGCTTTTAGCTATGACGGCGCTCACTCTACTCATGCTCGCCGGCGCGTGCGTCTCCCCTGAGATCGTTCCTCTGCAGCCAACGGCGAACGCACCAGGCAGCCAGGGAACCATGACCCTTACCCAGCCGGGATCACCATTCGGGATTACGGTGGGACCCGCAGGATATCATGTCTTCGACATCGAAGTCCGAGTCGACCAAATGCGCCGCCGCCCAGGATTGATCTACGTGCTCTGGGTGGCGAAGCCAAACCTCGACGAGTACCAACAACTTGGGACGCTGGATGAGGGCGGCCACGCGCGCGGACAGGTCGCCTGGAATCAGTTCCTCGTCTTCGTCAGCGAAGAATCCACCACCGACGTAGAACGTTGGCAGGGGCCGATAATGATGATGGGATTATCTCCCTCTGGACGGCTCCATACGATGGCAGGGCATGGCCCGTTCGAGGACATGAGCTGCCAGCAGTACTACTGACCAGGACCCCGGTGGCTAGGCCACCGGTGACTCCCCTCCCCTTCGGCTGGGCCTCGGTGTTGAGCGTGGTTCCGGTTGTGGGCATGGCGACGGTTCTTAGCTTGGGTGCGGCGTTTGGCGTGCCCACGAAGGCGCTGGGACAGACGTGGCGGATGCCACCTCAGCCCATACCCATGCCGATGATGCTGCCCTCCCTCATGGGTACCATGCCGGGCGTCACCCCGTACCTCCCAGGTGCCGACCTCGACCCTCAAACATTGCCCAAAGCGGTCTTTCGCGAGGTCGTTGACATGGCGGGCGGGGACACCCTCCGGCTCGAGGCGGGATTCGTCCGGCGGACGATCGGAACCCGCACCTTCACCATGTACGGCTTCAACGGGCAGTACCCGGGGCCCTTGATCCGCGCCGCCCAAGGCACCGAGATCATCGTCCACTTCATCAACAACATCGATCTCCCCACAGCCGTCCACTGGCACGGCATCCGTCTCGACAACGCATTTGACGGAGTACCCGGCGTTACCCAGGACCCGGTCGATCCCGGAGAGTCTTTCATCTATCGGGTCTACTTCCCAGACGCCGGACTGTACTGGTATCACCCCCACCACAGGGAGGACATTCAGCAAGATCTAGGGTTGTACGGGAATATGTTGGTGGACGCCTCGGACCCGGACTACTATGGCCCGGTCAACGGCGAGGATTTCCTGATGCTGGACGACCTCCTCATTGATGACACCGGTCTCTTCCCTTTTGGCCGAGAGCACGCAGTTCAGACACTTATGGGGCGTTTCGGCAACCAGCTGCTCGTAAACGGCGAACCCCAGTGGGAGACGACTGTTCGTACCGGCGAAGTACGCCGCCTCTACCTCACCAACGTCGCGAACACCCGCACCTTCAACCTCGCCATCGAGGGGGCTGACATGAAGCTCGTGGGCGCGGATGTGAGCCGATTTGAACGGGAGACGAGGGTCGAGAACGTCGTAATCGCACCGGCGCAGCGCTACGTGGTCGATGTTCGGTTCCCTGCCCCTGGGAGGTTTGCGCTCGTCAACGCCATCCAAACGATAGATCACTTCAACGGACGCTTCTACGCCCGCACCGACACGTTGGGGATCGTCACCGTCGCCGAGGAGCCGGTGGAGGAAGACCACGGGACCGCCTTCGAGGCCCTCCGCAACCACACTGAGGTCATCGCTGAAATTGAAAGGGTGCGGGGCGAATTCGGGCGCCCCGTCGACCACGAACTGGAGTTGACGGTCAGGCCGGGGAACCTCCCGAGTGACATGATCGCTGTGATGGCACTGGATACACTCTACTTTCCTCCCGTGGAGTGGACCGACGCCATGCCAATGATGAACTTCCTATCCACTTCTGAGAACCTGGCCTGGGTACTACGCGATACTCGAACCGGCGACGAAAACCGTGACATCGAATGGCGATTCAAGGTGGGCGACATTCGCAAAATCCGCATCCACAACCAGCGACGTTCATTCCACCCCATGCAACATCCGATCCACATTCACGGACAGCGTTTTCTGGTGATCGAAAAGGATGGCGTGCCAGCCGACAATCTGGCGTGGAAGGACACCGTGGTTATTCCCGTGGGCTCCACCTTCGACTTACTGTTGGAGGCTTCGAACCCCGGACGGTGGATGGCTCACTGCCACATCGCCGAGCATCTTGAAGCTGGTATGGCGATGGTATTTACAGTGGATCCCTGAAGGTGTTTACCGTGGGCCCCTGAATTAGCTAATGTCAAAGGTGGAGATTTCGAGCGCTCCCAGATGAGGAAAAGTATCTCGACGAGAGGAAAGCGATGACTCGACACGTCACCAACGACCGTGTGCTACGCCTGTTCCTGGGCATCCTTCTGACGGCAGCCGCGCCCGCCATCTCATCCGCCCAGGTGGAGGTGGTTGAACGAGGGAGCCGCAACATGGAGGTCCTCGGGCACATTCCGCTGGGTCCCCGGCTTAGCATCGCCGACATGGACATCGAGCAGGAGATGCACCGACCTTACGCCTACGTGGCGCGGATGCAGTACGGACCGGTGGGACCCAAGGGGCTGGACATCGTGTCGATCGCCGATCCCGAGAACCCCGAGGTGCTCTACGAGTGGAGGATCGAGGACCAAGATCTTCATCTTCGCACTGGTGGAATGGACGTCAAGCACTTCAAGTGGGGGGATCGCTATTACGTGGTGCAGTCGCTGCAATTCGGCCAGGGGGGACCGGACTCTGACATGGGTGCTGTCATCCTCGACGTCACGGGGCTCCCGGACGCGTCGACGGTCCGAGAGGTGGCGCGCATCCGCGAACCGGATCTTCCCGGCGGGTTCCACAACATCTTCGTGTACAAACACTCCAACATGAACGTCTATCTGGTGGCCACCGTATCCGGTCCCTACGCAGCCGTGTACGACCTGGGGGCTCTCGTCGAGGGGCGGGGGGAGGAGATGGTCGCCCGCATTCCGATTCCCGACCAGGGGATGCCGAACCAAAGGCGAGGATACCATGACTTCTACTTGGGGTACCACCCCGAGACCGGTACCGATCGCTTCTATGGGGGTGGGTTCGGGGGATACTACATCTACGACGTGACGAACCTAGATGAGCCCGAGCTGATCACGCAGATCGTGCAGGTGTCGGGTGTGCGCAGCGGGCACACGTTCACGCCCACTCCGGACGGCAACTTCGCCATCGCGGAAACAGAGTATCAGTACGCCCCTTTGCGCATCTTCGACCTTAGGCCGGGGCTCTCGGGCGAGGTGCCGGCAATCCGCCGTCCGATCGCGGCGTGGACCGCCAATTGGAAGAATTTGGTCCACAACCACGAGGTACGCTGGCCTTATGTTTTTGTGTCGGGCTATCTTGACGGACTGGTTGTGTTCAATATGATGGATCCTGCCAACCCGATCACGGTGGGTCACTATGACACCTACTTGGGACCGCCCAATCACGATCGTACTGCCGTGTTCAACGGGACGTTCGGTGTGGATATAAGGAATGAAGATGGGCTCATAGTGGTCAGCGACATGACGACCGGATTGTGGACCTTCCGGATGGAAGGTTTCCAGGGGTGGAATGGCGAGGACTGGGGGATGCCCAACATCTCCAGCGCCCAGGATTGGGAGAATGGTCCTGCCGGTGCCCAAGGGCGTATCGCAACCCAAGAACAGGAGTTTTAGACCATTGTCCTGGGAAGTTCCTGAACCGCGAGAGGCCTTTGAAGTTTCGGCAAGCCGTAGAACAACCATCCATGTCCGGCGGCACGGAAACCCGGATGGCCACCGTTTGTTGATCACCCACGGCAACGGTCTGGCTATAGACCACTACTTTCCGTTTTGGTTCCATCTGCTGGATGATTGCGACGTTTTCGTTCACGACCTTCGTAATCATGGATGGAACGAGACGACGAACAGACGGCATCACTCCGTCCCCGTCTTCACGGACGATACGCTGAGGATCATGAAGGCGATCCGAAAGCGCTGCGGGGATAAACCGATCATTGGCGTTTACAATTCCATCTCGACCCTTCAGGCCTCCCTACTCGCACTCACGCACCCTGATCAGTACGAAGCCCTGATCTTCTATTGTCCCCCCCTGTGTGTTCCGGGAATCTCTCAGGTTGATTTCGATTCGGCGTGTATCCAGCTTGCTAACCAGTGCCTTTCGCGACCGCCGACGTATGATTCGATGGCGACTTACCGATCCACCCTTCGGAGAATGCCTCAGATGGCGGGGATCGACGATGACTGCCTCGACCTGATCGCTCAGACAACGGTCAGAGCGCGCGACGACGGCCAACTCGACTTGCGCTGTCCGCCGGAGTTTGAGTCTCAGGCCATGAAATATCTGCCTGCGTGGGCTACCCTCGATGTCCAGCGCATGAAGCCTCCCCTTAAGTTGGTGGGGGCGGATCCAACCCTGCCTAGCTTCCTTCCGAACCTCAACTTCAGGCAGTTGGCGGGGTTCAACTTCGACTTTGTCCCGGAATCCTCGCATTTGCTGCAAATGGAGAACCCCGAATTGTGTGCGGAGATCCTGCTGGACTTCGTGATGCAGGAGCTGCCCACGCTCGCAAGGTAGGTCCGACGATCTAATTCCCGTCGGGAGGCGCCAGGAACTCGACTGACCTCTCGATGGCTCCCTCCATTCCGAGAGGGTGATGTCCGGCCCCCGGGTAGATGAACGCCTGAAACCTGGGCGGGCCAATCCCTAACTGGTTCATAGCCGCAATCATCGATTCGGCTTGACTCACTGGCACGATGGGGTCCGCGTCTCCGTGGTGGAGTTGTACCATCGGGAGCGACTCTCCGAAGAGCACCGGGGAACGGCGCACCAACTCGAGCCGGGCGTCCTCAAAGGACACCCTTCCCTGCAACCATGGAAGGATGACCAAGGAGTCCAGGGCGGCCACTCCGGGAAGTGCGCGCGGCATCCCGAGGATCGCTTCCCGCACGATCAGCTGTACCCAGGGATCGAAGAAATCTGTTGGTCCGAAGAAGGCGACTAAACGATCGATCCGGGGGTCTCTCACTCCGGCAAGCAGCCCTACGCCACCCCCACGACTGAACCCCACGACGCCGAACCCGTTGGATTGTGCCGAGGGCTCCACCGCCAGCGCTGCGTCGGCCAGCGCCATGGCATCGTCGACGTCGAAGTCCCAGGGGCTGGGCGCACCCTCGGAAGTCCACTCCAGACCACCCCAGCGCAGGGGCTCCGAGCGAAACGACGGCACCACCCAGAGAACGCTGCCAAGCTCCTCCCCCAACCAATCCGCGATGGTGATAACGTCCTCCATCGCCACTCCACCGTCACCTCCGTGCATGTAGAGGAGAAGACGTGGGGGGGACCCCCCGTCAGGAGGGGACGGGAGTAGTAGGCCGCCGTAGTGCCGGTTGCCCCCAACGGTATGTGAAATCACCCGGAGGGTTGCGGAGTGGCCTCCGAGCGGGATCATCTCTGAATGCTCCACGCGGACGCTCTGGGCTCCGGCGTCCCGAAGACTCCACTCCCGCCAGATCTGGTTCACTTCCCCGGGAGTTGCTGGTTGGAATAGGAGCGAGATCTCAGCGTCCAAATCGAAAGCGGACGCTTCGACGACCGTGCTAACGCCGCCCGCAGAGACGGTGAGCGCTTGAGGTCCCGTAAGTATGCCAAGGGTCCACTCGGTCGAGGCTTCTCCGGCCCCATCGGTAAGGGTGGAGCTGGGCTCGGCCCGCCCGTCATTAGCCCCTGTTTGGAAGCGTGCCTCCGCTCCCGCGATGGTATTGCCGCCGGAATCCAGGACCCTCACCCTGATCGGCACTCGGAGCCTAGCCCCGGTCGGCCCACGTTGAGACGAACCCGAGACCACAACGATGCTCGCGGTAGCCGACCCTGGACCCGAGGGACCATCGCTACAACCCCACCACGCGAGAGCCGCTAGAGACACACTCGCGATGCGGGGGCTTCTTCTACGGGTGCTCATTATTCGGGTGCGGGTCACGCGGTGTATCTTGTCTGATGGACTCTACTTGGCCACCTCCGATCGTTGCGGTGGGCAGCCCATCGGTGGACGTGCTGCACTTTCGCGATAGAACGATACAGATTGCCGGCGGCTCGGGCCTCTACACGAGTCTGGCCGCGCGACGCGCCGGGGCCAAGGTGATAATGGTGGCCCCCAAACCCGATCCCCTCCCTCCGGAATTGAAGGGCGTGGCGGAAGGCATAGACTGGCGGGGCCCGCAAACACCTCCTCCGGGGGTGCCCTACTTCGAGATCGAATACCGCCCCGACGGTGAGACGATCTACCACAGCGCAGTGCGGAACGCCGAAGCCGACGTACAGTTTTCGGACTTACCACCTCTGGTTGCCGGGAGTATCGGATATGTGGCGCCCCTCCTGGATACCGCTCGCCAACTAGATTTTGCGAGGCACTTGCGGGCGGCGGGAGTTCGGACTGGCTGCGCCACCTACCATGTGGCCATAGAAGAGAACCCCGATGGAGTTCGTGCAGTTGCCGAGGTGTCCGATTTCTTCTTTTGCAACGAGCGGGAGGCGCGTCTCCTCTTCGGTTCCTTGGACCACCTCCGGGTCCCGGCTGGTCGCATCATATTCGTTACCCGGGGTGCGCGCGGAGCTTCCGTCTTCATCGGAAGGGACCGCGTCGATGTGCCTGCCACCTCGGTATCTGAACTAGATCCGACCGGGGCTGGCGACACATTCTGCGGCACCGTGCTCGCCCGCCTCCTATTGGGAGACCATCCAATTGCTGCTGCTCGCCTCGGCAACTGGCGCGCTGCCCAAACTGTGACCGAACCCGGCCCCACTGCGCTGTTGTCGCGGGAAGCCCGCCTCCCGCCCCCCGACCAACGCGTCCTCGTCCACCCTGACAACATCCGCAACGTGGGAAGACACTTCCGCGACTTGGATGAGGTTCAGCCCTTCGACTTCACGGGCGCTAGCTTCCCTGCGGTCGCCGATCCCTCCGTCTTGGATTTCTTCTTTGTGGGCTGTGTTCTACAGTTCGGGTTCTGGGTATCCGACCGCCGTGGGTACACGATGCCAATGATGGCGAACCTTGGCGGACGCCCGTACAAAGGGAGCGACTACATTTGGCACGCGCTCAAACGCTGGACCACCGAAATCCCGGATGCGCTTTCACCTCAACGTATGGCGGGAATCGAGGAAGCAGAGTTCGACCGGCGCATGCGGGACGACGCCGGCCGGAACCCCCTTCCACACCCGGAGGTCTACGCTTTACAAGCCATAGTTAGCGCACGAGACCTGCTGGGCTTGGGACTCACCCCCGCCTCCCTTGTGGAAGAGGCGAATAGGAGCGCTCGACCCATTGCCCACCTCCTGGACGGACTCGGACACGTGTCGGGATACAAGGAGGATCCGTGGCGGAAGAAAGCCAGCCTGCTCGCGTTGATCCTGAGCCAACGCCCGGAACGCTTCTTGCGTCCGAGCGAGGAGGACGTGCCTCCGATCGTGGACTATCACGTAATGAGGAGCTGTCTTCGGATGGGGATAGTCGAAGCTACGGACCCCGATCTTGTGGCCCGGCTTAGGGATCGCGTCTTCGTGGAGGACGATGAGGAGGAGGCAGTGCGGGCCGCCTGCTACTCGGCTGTGGTGGAGCTCCAAAAGGCCGGTGGTCTCCCGATGGCGGCACTCGATCGCTTCCTGTTCACCAACCGGACGCGCTGCCCCGAAATGGAGACCCCGGACTGTCCTTCGTGCCCAGCCGATCCGGTATGTGCGCACCTCGAAGAGATGTTCCAACCCGTGTTCCGGACCGCGGCGTACTAGAGCCGAGGCACGCGGCGGGCTGCTTAGGCCGTGACGAGCAGTGCCGTGCCGTACATCACCAGGAGGCCCACCAATAGGCCGCAGGCATTCAGCGGGGCGAACAGACCCCTCGGAGACTGCCTCTGCACCATGCGGCCGCACTCCCAGATCACTTGCAGGATGGCACCCGCCCCCAACGCCAGGAACAGCGTCGCCGGCGTCGGAGAATAGGAGAACCCACCCACCCAAGTTCCGAGGACTGTGGGAAGACCCGCCAACGCACCCATCAGGGCAAAATGGTAGATCGGCGGTCGCTCATCATCGGCCAGAGGAGCGACGATAGCCAACCCCTCCGTCGTGTTGTGAAGCGCGAACCCGATGACTAGAAAACTGCCCAGAGCGATCTCACCAAGCGAGAATGCAGCTCCTATCGCCAGCCCTTCGCCGAGATTGTGGAGCCCGATGCTCACCGCGATGAGGTACGCGAGCGTGAGCGGGCCGTCCGACCCACCACTAGCACGCCGCCGCCCAAGATTGCCGAGAGCGCGGATCCCCACCAAGGCACCGAGTATCCCGATGCCGATAAGGCCGGCAGCCTGATACCCCTCCGGCACGCGGGCCGCCACCTCCAGAGTATCGTCAAACGCGTCGAAAACCAGGAACGCCAGCAACCCCACCGTCACCGACAGATAGAAATGGATCCACTTGCGCCCAATCCGACGCAGAAACGGGTACCACAGAAGACCCAGCACCACCGGGATGAACCCCGCATAGATCCCCAAGAGACCAAACGTGGTCAGATAAAGTGCGTTGGGGCGGGGAGAGAGCGTGGCGACCGCAACCTCGTGGTCGAAGGTCAATCCGGTCGACGTGACGATGCGAATCACGTGTACCTCCCCATCCACCCATGGGTAGGAAAGATCCAGTGCCGCACCCTGCAGGCGGGCAAGGGTGGGATCGGTGTCCATCTCAAACCGCCAGTACGCCTCGTCGATCATCACCTGGGCGATGGTCACGGGCTCGGGACCAGCGTTTACGACGTGTATCCGCAGTAGTCCGACCTCCGGAAAGCTCACCCGATCTATAGTCAACTCCTCTACGGGGGGGAAGGAATCCCGGAATGGCGCCGTCGGATCCGCTCGGAAAAACACGAGCACGAGGCCGGCTACAAGGATCAGGGGGAACACTCCCAGCCCCCACCGTGCGAGGCGTCCCGGACCGCCGTCTTGACTCATACGTCCCTCACCGCTTCGGGGAACCGCCGCGAGTCGCGGGCATCTGCCAGGACACGGCCCGTGCCAACCAAGGGTGGCACCGGAGAGTCAGGCGTAATCGTGGAAGGGTACACCGTCGCCCTCCGCGAGAAGCTCCACCCCTTCGAACAACCCCATCCACCCCAGTTCGGCAAACTCGCTCTGATGGGCGTGGAACATGTGGAGACCGGCGTTTTCGAGTTCGAATTCGAGAACGTGTCGTTCCCCTTGGCAGAGCATGATGGTGTCCGCGAGTTCGGCGCCCTCGAGGCGCGTGCCGGTGCGGAATACCCGGAACATCGCCGCATGCAGATGGAATGAGTTGATGAGGTCAAACTCGGTCGTGTTAACCAGATAGACGCGGCAGAGATCCCCCACGCCGAGACGGATCGGGTGATGGTGGTAGTAGAAGGCCGACGTATTGACCGCGTACACCTCGTTGTCGCCATCGAGATTGCTGTCGAAGGCGTTCATAACCATGACCATCTCGCGTGCCGGTGCGCGCCCGCCCGGGGGGTCGACAATGAACGTTCCATACAGTCCCTTGTGTATGTGCCGCTTGAGGGGCATTGTATGACAGTGGTACAGGTGAAGGCCGAACGGCTTCGCCTCGAAGTGGTAGGTGAAGCGCTCCCCGGGATCCACGATAGGTTCAAACCCATCCATCTCCGGCGGATGCGTTCCGTGGAAGTGTATGGTGTGCGGATGCGACCCCGCGTTGATGAACTCGACGGTGAGAAGATCGCCCTCGGTGCAGCGTAGGGTGGGTCCGGGGACTTGTCCGTTATAGGTCCAAGCCGGGAAAGTCACTCCCGGCGCGATCTCGATGTCGCGGTCGATAGCCACGAGCTGCCAGTGGCGCTCGACGGTACCGTCTGGATGCCTGGTGACCTCGCCGTAGTCGAAATCCGTGAGAAACACTGCAGGATCGAAATTTTCGTCAGCAGCTGGTGTCCCTACAACGCCCATTGCGTCCTGGGTGCCTTGGCGAGCCGAGGAGGTTGCCATGGATCCGGGATCGGCATGGGGTGTCGGATGCGCGCGAGGCTGGGTACCGGCGGGCTGGATACCGGCCGCAGCCAGAGCAGGCGCGGCGCCTCCGCGCGATACGAGGTCCAGGACCTTCGCACCGGATAATCCGGCAACGCCGGCTGTGCCGAGCTTTAGCCAGTCGCGACGATTGAGTTTTATGGATTTCATAACGCTTTTGATCAGAATCAGTAGTGATTATCAGCAATGATCTAGCCTATTTTAGCCTTGGCTAAATTATGTCTGAAGTTCGGTGGCCTACCCGCCCGCGTCAACCCGTCAGGGTCAGGTGGTGGCGGCCGCGACCGCTGGGAACGATGTGTCCTGAATCAACCCTCCAGGAGAAAACTGTGAGCAGCAGACCGCCGACCGACGGCGACCAGAAGGCTTCCTCCAGCCGGGGCCCGCGACGGCCTCGCAGACGTGGCCGCCGCCCCCGTAACCGCAATCAGAACAAGAACCGCCGGCAAGGCAGGGGTCCCAACAGCCAGGGAGGTGGGCGCGGGCACCGCAACCAACACTCGAGGCGCAACGCGGCCCCGCGGCATCGACCCATCCCTCAGGATTTTCAGCTCCCTACCGAGAAGGACGCCTATCTCGGCGTACTGGAGAGACTCGGAAATGGAACCGGATTCATTCGTCGGCCAGAAACGGGCTACGTACCGGGCGATTACGACATCTACGTGAGCCCAAAGATGGTCTCCCGCAACAACTTGCGGACCGGTGACGAGATCTGCGGCTTCGCCGGTAAACCTCCCCACCCCGGAAAGAGTCCTCCCCTCAGGCACCTCCACTCGGTCAATGGGATAGCCCCCACGGACTTGGGCGAACGAAGGATCTTCGATCAACTGGGGGCACAGCATCCCTACAACCGGCTACGGCTGGAGTGTGACCTCCTTCGACGAGGAAGACCCGATTACACCAACCGGATTATCGACCTCATCTGTCCCATGGGCACCGGACAGCGCTCACTCATCGTGGCTCCCGCCAAAGCCGGGAAAACGATGGTTCTCCAAGCCATCGCGGAAGGTATCTCCAAGAACCATCCAGACTGTCGAATCTTGATTTTGCTCGTCGACGAACGACCCGAAGAGGTCACCGAGATGGAGTCGATCGGGTTTGGCGAGGTGGCCGCTTCAAGCTTCGATCACCCCGCCCACCGGCATATTCAGGTGGCGGAGATCACGCTCGCCAGGGCGCGGCGCCTGGCTGAGATTGGCGAGGATGTGGTTCTAATTCTGGACTCGATCACCAGGCTCGCTCGCGCCTACAACACGGCCCAGGCCGGGAGCGGACGGACTTTGACTGGAGGTCTCGACGCCAATTCACTCGAGAAGCCGAAACGTTTCTTTGGGAGTGCTCGTTGTGTACCGCAGAGCAGCGGCGGTGGTTCGCTCACCATCATCGGAACCGCCCTCGTGGACACGGGTTCCCGCATGGATCAGGTCATCTTCGAGGAGTTCAAGGGGACGGGCAATAGCGAACTCGTCCTCGACCGGGATCTTTCGGATCGCCGCATCTTCCCCGCCATCGACCTTACCGCGAGTGCGACCAGACGCGAAGAACGACTTCTCGGAGATGACGAGCTCCTGGTTTCGCAGGCGATTCGCCGGGAGTTGAGCAGCTACACACCAGTGGACGCCATGAAAGAGATCCTAGGCCTCATGCGTCAGACCAAATCGAATGAGGATCTGGTACAGAAACTTCGCAGCAGAGTCTGATCAGGAGCCTTCCCGTTTCACTTTTTTCATCTCCCGCTCCACGAAGTGGATGATCTCAAAGGCGGTCGCTCGCACCAACCCGAGTTCCCTCCGGTCCATCGCTGCTCGTTTGAATATGCTGCGGAAGCTCCTCATCTTGGGGACAGGGTCGATACCATGAAACAGACCCACCTCGTCCATGGCTTTGCGCCAAATGGCGAAGAACTCCTCAATCTCACCATGGGTAGCGGACGGTGTCATCCGCCGTTTCTTGAATGAAAGATCCCTCGCCTCCCAGTCGACGGGCCCCACAACGGCCTTCCGAAGCTCGTACATGATTATCAGAGCGGCGTGCGCCAAGTTCATCGAACTGTGGTCGGGGTTCACGGGGATCGATATGAGGGAATGGCACAGGTCCAACGCCTCGTTGGACAATCCTCGGTCTTCGCGACCGAAGACCAGAGCCACTTGTTCCTCACCGGACGCAATGAATCGTGCCGCCTCTTCCGGGTTCCACCAATCCTGGCGCGTGGAGCGACGGCGGGCGGTGGTTCCGATCACTCGATGTCTGTCGTGGAGGGCGGAACCAAGATCGTCCAGGATCTCAACTTGATCGATGACGTCCCGGGTATCGTGTGCGACCCCCGCTACCCTCCAGGGATCCCACTCCGCCGGTGAGACCAACCTCAACCGGCTTAGGCCCATATTCTTCATCCCCCGAATCACGAGGGCCGTGTTCACCAAATCCTGCGGTTCGTGCAGCACCATGACGACACGGTCGAAGGCGTTGCTGGTGGGTTCTTCGGGAGTCACGCGGAGATATACGCTCGCGTACCGCTCAGGCTCGGTTCAAGCCGTCCGGCTTAGATCCTTTCCACTTGCGTCCCCGCCGCGGGCGGAGGGCGGGATATCCAGTCTCTCCACACTCGGGGCACGTTTCGGTGTACGCACCGATCGCGGCTCCGCACACCGCACACGCAACTCCGGACTCCGCTGGCTTGAAGGAAAGCGGATCACCGCATTTTTGGCAGGTCTGGTCGGCGAACCCGACGGCAACCCCACACTTGGGGCAGTCCATACGACTCTCTTTGATGACAACCTCCTCTGCGCTATGCGAAATCGCTTCCACGGGCCAGGGCGGTTCACACTCCCAACCGGGGCGACACCCTGATGGCACAAGATACATCCGGACCACCGCCGGGGCAGGAAGATAGCACGCCCGGTCCCGCGAACATCCCGTTGGAGGGCGAGACCACGAGGCTGGGATCCGCAGTCTGGATCTCGGGATTGATCATCGCTCTCATCGGCCTCATCACCTCTATCCTCATGCTCCAGGGATTTGAATCCGATGGCTATTTCTACCTCGGGTTCTATTCGATAGCAGCCAACACTGCGATCTCTCTCTTCCCTCACGAACCCGTACTCATCTACTTCGGTAAGGAGGCGGACCTCCTGCTCTCGGCGACGGCAGCGACCGTGGGTACCGTCGTGGCCGCCATCCTGGATCACCTGGTTTTTGTTCCGGTCCTTGATCACCAGAGCATCAGCGCTTACAAGCGGAAAAGGTTGTACCGGAAGGCGATCAACCTCTTCATGAGATGGCCGTTCTGGACCATCGTGGTTACCGGGTTTACCCCCATCCCGTTCTTCCCCTTCAAGTTCTTGGCCTTTTCCATCCGGTACCCGATGGTGAAGTGGGTGACTGCCCTGGTGGTCGCCCGCTTCCCTCGCTATTACGTTTTGGCCCTCGCTGGAGCGACTTTCCCGATCCCTAACTGGATTCTCATCCTTAGCGTGGCCGTTATCTTCGGCCTATACCTTGTGAAGGCTATTCCCGCCGGACACCGCCGGTTGCGAGAGCGCCGCCGGTTACGCGCGGAAACCGGACTCACCGACTCCGACTAAAGGAACTTTTGCATGCCTAACATCTCGGGACCCATGGCTGCACGTATGCTGGCTCGTGGGCTGCGAAACAAGATGCAAAACAAGCCGTTGTCGGTATCGTTCGAGATCACACACGCGTGCACCGCCAACTGCTGGCACTGCAACTGGGGTGGCCCGATCAAAGAGGAGCGTCTCGGGGCCGAAGAATACGCCGCCATTTGCAAGGAGCTCAGGCCCGTGGTATCTCACGCGTCGGGTGGCGAACCACTAGCGCGCGGGGACGTCTACGACATCGTGGACGCGATGACTAACAAGGGTGGTCTCCCTTGGATGATCGTGGTGACCAACGCCTCCAACCTCACGCCGGAACGCTTTTTCCGGTTAAAGGACTCGGGGATGCACCAGCTTTCGACGTCGCTCGACTTCCCGGATGAACGACACGACGAGTTCAGGCGCATTCCAGGGCTCTTCGATCGTATGGCGGAGATCGTTCCCGAGATCAGGCGGCAAAGCAAAGACTCTGACGACATCCTCCTCAACGTGTGCATCACAGCGTGGAATTACCGGGACTTGGGAGACATGGTCCGCGTTGCCAAGGAGTGGGGAGTGCCCATCAACTTCTCCGTCTATACGCACTTGCGAGTACAGGACCGGACGGGGTTAGTAGAGGGTGACGGACTGGAAGGTCTCAAGGAGAGCCTGCAGGAGATAATCGACCTCCGGAATGCCGGGTACCCCGTGTACACCACGCCCCGGGTCCTGTGGAAGTTCTATCGCTTCCTCACCGAAGGTGGGATCCCCGGGTGCCAGGCGGGGCGGCGCTTTCTGGTGATCAATCCGGACGGGCGCCTGACACCGTGTGCGATGGTGATGGCATATTTCGATAACCAGAAGGACATGCTGGAACAGTTCACGAAACAGAACACGTGCCAGCAATGCTACATCTCCACGCGCGCCAACACGGAGAAGTCCTTCAAGGAGTTCCTGCAGGACAACATGGACGCCTTCGGCAAGATGGTGATGCCTTGGCGTAACTGATCCGGGCCAGGGTACTACGGCCTGCATCGTTGCATCTGCTTAGCCGAAATTGCCCGGATCGTCGGCGCTCGGACCGTAGGTTGCGGGAACGGGGATGTCGAGAAGTCGAAGATAGACGGTGAGCTGGCCTCGGTGGTGAGCACTGTGGTTTACGCCGAGTTCACGCAACATGACTGAGCGCGAACCACTCATTAGAACATGCTCTCCCATGCGCAGGACCCATTCTTCCGCGAGATCTTCTTCTGAAACCGCTGCCAACGCTTCCTCGAATTCCGCTCGGTTGCGCTGGAAGGCCTCGATAATCGGTCCCATCTCCGGTGCCGGATCGGGTTGCGAGCCCATACCGGCCAAATCGAGCTCGTTAGTCTTGACGATCATCGTTTGCCAAGAAGGGATGTTCGCGAGGTGGTTAGCCACACCGCCAATGTTCCATGACCGCTCGTGAGGCGACCAATCGAATTTTTCGTCGGGGATAGCTCGCAACACCCGGAGGGTGTGCTCGTGCTCCGTTCTCAGATCGCCGAAAGCCAGTTCCTTGAACTGTGACATGTTCCGCCTCGTATGGTGTTCGAGTGTTCTTGGTTGTTGCGCTACGGCTCGTAACTTGCAAATCGGTGAGGAGCACCGCTAACTCTGCGCCCTGCGCAAAGCCATCTCCAGGACGGGTAGACATGCATGTATGGTGAAGACCAAGTATCTGCAGACCTAAGACACATCGCGGCATGGGCCAGCGCAATCCGCGGGGAGGCGTCTCTCCGATCCGTGCTAACTCTTCGCACGCAGGAATTGCCCAAGTCGGTTGCGATTTCCGTGAATCGCATTCTTGATGCCGACGCTTCGCACTTGGCGGGGCCCGACCTTGCTTTGTTGGACGTCAAAGCGGCGATCAGCCGATTGTTTCAGGACATGGATGATCGAGATCAGATCATCCTGCGCGAGGGAGTGTTTCCCCTAGAACCACGTACGCTGACGTCAATCGCCGGCGACTTGAATGTAACCAGGGAACGAGTCCGGCAGCTTCGGAACCGAACCCTACAGCGCGTTGAGACCTTTCTGGGCTCACCGGAGGGGCGTCCAGTGCGGTGGAAGGCTCAGTCCCTGCGCCACATCCTCGGGGCTGCTGCACCGGAGAACCACCCACTGGTTGTTACAAGTGGGAAGCTTTGTCGGTTCCGAGCGCATCCCGGTCGATTCACTGCTGCTTCACCTAGCGGGGCCCTACAACCTCGATCGCGAGTGGTTCGTTAGACGGGATCGCAGTGATATCGTCGATGGCATCGAAGCAGATCTCCGCCGCGTGTCGGGCGTTCTTGGTGTAGTCTCGTTCAAGAGGGGGCGCGAGATCATTGAGAAATGCATCCGGCTCGCATTTGCTGACAGATGGGTGGGTCAAAGGACTTCGTTCGAAATCCGTGCTGGCGTTGGGTACGTAGACTGCCATGGGGGATTTGCGGCTCGGGCCGAAAGAGCGCTCCGGCGGTTGGGAACGCCGTCCACCGTCGAGGAAATCCTGGCAGAGGTCGGTGAACACCAACTCCCTGTGTCAGCCCGCCAGATAATCCTTGGGGCACCAACCATACACCGCGTGACCCTTGAAAAATTCGCTCTCGTCGAGTGGGGGGGTCGAGAATACACCAATATTTCCGATCTTATCGCACACGAGATCAAGCGACGGGGTGGGGAGGCTACTCTCACAGATGTGGCGATTACTCTCGGCATCCAGTTCGGAATTCGTGAGAGCAGCGTAAAGTCTATCGTCGGTACTCCCAGGTTCGTCGTACACAGAGGGCGTTTGAGACTCAGGCGAGATTCAGACGCGGCACCCGATTACGGAGCCGTCGCGGACACAGCAAACTGCTATCGGCATCGAGACGCCTGGGTTATCCGGGTTCCGGTTGACCAGGATGTCCTGCGGGGCAGCGGGCGTGGATGTCCAACAGCTTTCGCTCAACACATCGGCGTTGGTGTCGGCGACGAGCTTACCGTCGACATCGACGGCTGTGATGTCAAGGTGTCGTGGCATTACAGATCAGCGCACCCCAGCTTCGGGACGCTGCGTGCAGTAGCAGGGCAACTTCGGGCCGCTCGGGGAGACTGGCTCTTTCTGGACCTAACTCCGGAGTCACCGCGAGCGTGGATAGTACGCGAAGCAGCGATGGCCTCCAGCTCTGGAATGCGGAAGGCCCTTCACCTGATGGGCTATACGTCGTCAGTGGCACAGCAGGGGCTTGCTGCGCTTACACGCGCTCTTGACCTTCCGCCATCGGCAACACTCTCCGAAGTCGTGACGGTTCTCAAGCGACGGGGAGAAGATGACCTCGCAGACCTCGTACAGGCGGGTCCAGAGCAGGAAGGCTCGGAGTAAGACCGCGCGTTCTGGCGTCTCGCAGCTCTCAGGCCTAAGATTTCGCCCTTCCAGGACGGATACGGGGGCGGTAGCTCAGCTGGCTGGAGCGCTGCGTTCACATCGCAGAGGTCGGGGGTTCGAGTCCCTCCCGCCCCATTAACGGAACCCGTGAGGCTCCCATTATCCGCGGGCGTAGCTCAGTTGGTAGAGCGTCAGCTTCCCAAGCTGAAGGTCGCCGGTTCGAGACCGGTCGCCCGCTTCGGCGCCACCGACCTGATCGGTTCGGCGCAGCCGGATGGGTCCGGAGCTTGCCTTGGGAGGGGTGGCAGAGCGGCTAAATGCACCGGTCTTGAAAACCGGCGGGCGAAAGTCCACGTGGGTTCGAATCCCACCCCCTCCGTTTTACGCGACGCGGGCTCCTGGAAGGCACACTCACGATGAACACGATTCACAAAAAGATTCCTATCCGTTTGATCGGAGCAACCGCGGTTGTGCTGGGGCTCGGGGTGGCCTGTGAACCATCTCCTCCCCCACCGCCCCCAGTCGCTTTTTCGTGGGCCCCCTCAAGTCCCCTGGAGGGACACCTGTTCGTCGTTCGGCTGGGGGTGACACCTCCGCACCAGGCGGTATCCGTGACCGGCGAAGTCGGCGGCGAGACGCTGCACTTCACAACAGCCGGGGATGGGTTTGAGAGCGTGGCCCCGGTCCCCGTAGGAACACGAGGTTCCATCGAGGCATTGATCGAGGTGGCTTTCGAGGACGGGCGATCTTTTGCCGACACTCTTCGTATCCCAGTAACTGCTACAGAGTACGACCACGAGACGCTCTCGGTCGCACCCCGCTTTGGTTCCCCACTGAGCCCGGAGGACCAGGCGCTGCTAGACCAAGACCGAGCAAAGGCGACGCGCGCAGCCGCCGAGGCAATGGCAACTCCCCGATTGTGGTCCGAGTCGATGACCATGCCAAGGGCTTCAAGGGTGACGAGCGAGTTCGGGACTGGTCGCATCTTCAATGGGCAGATCTCCTCCCGGCACATGGGCTTGGACCTGCGGGGGGCCACAGGCGACACCGTACTTGCGGTGGCCGATGGGGTCGTCGCTGTGTCGGATGGATTCTTGTTGGCTGGGAACGTGGTCTACCTCAACCACGGCGCAGGGGTGATCAGCGGTTACTTCCACCTGAGCGAACAGCTGGTGGCGGAGGGTGACACCGTCACGGCTGGCACTCCAATCGGGCGTGTAGGAACAACCGGACGGGTGACGGGCCCCCACCTGCACTGGGTGGTCAGGTACGGTACCACCAGCCTCGACCCTCGCAGCCTGCTCACTGTGAGAAACACTCCGTCGGTTGCGATCAAACACGCTCCGGTGGACGCCTCGATAGTCGATGATTTGGAGATGACTGTGCCCGGCGACACCGTAACGATGTGGGACGGCTCGCACGGCTATTCCGTCGACACCGGCGGGGGTTCAGTGCATGTCATCGACCTCCTCAACGATGAAACGGATGCGGTCGTGGAGGTCTGTCCCAACCCTGTATCAGGTGCACTAACCCCGGATCAGACGACTTACGTGGTGGCGTGCCAGGAACCTGCCGAGGCCGTCTTCATCAATACAGCGTCATTTCGGATTCTGGGCCGGTCGGACGGCGTCTTGGTTGACGACCCATCTTCAGTGGCTGTCCCCTCCCCGGGACACTATGCGCTGATTGGCGGCTCGGAGGGAATGGTTTCAGTCGTTGATCTAGAGACCGGTTTTGCCGTGCAAACCTTGGTGCTTCGCGATCTACCCCTTACAGAGGAGGCTCAGGCCGACCGAACGGAGGAAACCGTTGGCCACAACCTTGGCCAAGTCGCGTTTGGGCTTCACTCGGCGTCGGGACGCGTGTTCGCGTCAAATCCGGGTGGAGGTTGGGTGGAGGTAGCGACGGGCAGCGCCGACACAGCTGCGACCGCGGCGGACACGCCCACTGAGGTCGTCATGCTGGGAGTCATCCACAGCGGTCACGAGGAAAGCGAGATGTATGGGCTCGACGTAGTGGAGCGGCTCGTGCGAGCGATCGATCCTGACTACTGGCTCACGGAAATCCCGCCGAACCGGTGGGAGCGAGCCCGCCGTGAGTATGAGGAGACTGGAATCGTCGAGGAACCGAGGGTACGACGCTTCCCTGAATACATCGATGTTCTCTTCCCGCTTTCCCGGGAGATGGACTTCGAAGTAATCCCCACCGCCGGATGGACCGAACCCATGTCCGACTTTCGGGCGAGCTTTTTCGCCGCGGTGGCACAGGACCCCGAACGGGCGGACCTATGGGCCGAGTATCAGGCGGCGAGTACCGCGTCCAGGGAAGCCCTGGCTGCAGGCGGTGCTTCGGATGATCCCTGGTGGATACATACGGACGCCTACGACGAAGCGTACGACATCCGGATGCAGGTTTATGCTCGCCTATTCGACCACTCTTTGGGGCCAGGGGGGTGGGATGCGATCAACGCCTCCCACTGGGCCAACATTGAGCAGGCTCTGGACCGGCACCGGGGAGAAGGGGCTCGCATGCTCATAACGTACGGAGCGGGGCACAAAGGACCCTTCCTCCGCGAACTCCGAAAACGCGAGGATATCGTCCTTCTCGACGTTACCACCTTCTTGAGTGACGCCGACCGCTAACAACCGGTTGTCAACGATTGTTGGGGGGAGTGCGCACGCCGCTTACGTGCGACAAACCGACCGACCGCGCCAAGACCGGCGGTAGGCCCGTCTCGTGGTCGCGCAACATGCCGCGCACCTCCCCCGTCAAAACATCGCGCATGATGGTGATTCGGCGGTCGTCCTGACCGTCCACGAAGACTCCCCATTCCCACTCGACCACTCGATCTCGATGTCCTCCACCGCATGGCCGTTCGCGTCCATACCCTGGGCCGAGAGCCGAACCGTGTCCCCCACCGCACTCAGCAACGCCGAGGCCGGAATAATGGTTAGGGACGCCGCCTTCCGGTCGACGGTGAGGACCGCTGTCCCGCTCACATTCCCCGCTCTCGCCGTAATCGTGGCACTTCCATCCGCCACCGAGCGAGCCTCCCCATTTCCGGTCACCGACACCACCCCTGCATTGCTCGAAGACCACGTCACAGTGACACCCGACATCACCACATTACGCTGGTCACGGACCTCCGCACTCAAGGAAGCGGTCTCGGCGAAGGACGACAGGGTGGAGGTGGACGGCGTGACCGATATTGTTGTTGGAACTGCAGCCGGGGGTGGTGGAGGCGGAGGAGGTTGCGGCGCCGTAGTGTCTCCGCCACAAGAGAGCAACAGTCCGAGGGCACAGATGATCGCGAAAGTCGACCAGTTTCCGCGCACACTTCCGCCACAGCGCCAAATCCCCATTCTTACATCACTCCCCGTCCGGGTGCTAGTAACCATCGGCGTATGTACATCTTACCGGACCACCGGGATTGATTCACCGTGCTCGCAACCTACAATTCCTAATTGGACCATTCCACACCACCCTGAGGAAAAACATGCGCAACCCGCTCACGAAAGTGCTTCTTGCCACCGCAATCCTGGCTACTCCCATCCCGACACAAGGACAAGACCTCTATGAACGAGTCGAGGACGAGGTCGCTGGCATGGCGAAACTCACCCAGGTCATGGTCGACAAGATTTTCTCCTTCTCCGAACTCGGACAGCAGGAATTCGAGACCTCCGCCTACATCACCGGCATTCTCGAGGAAAACGGCTGGGAGGTGGAGCGCGGATCGGCCGGCATTCCCACCGCATGGTTTGCGCGTTGGGGATCGGGCGACCCCGTGATCTCCTTTGGAAGCGACATAGACGGCATTCCCAAAGCCAACCAAAAACCGGGAGTTGCCTGGCACGACCCACTCGTTCCCGGTGCTCCGGGGCACGGTGAAGGGCATAACTCGGGGCAGGCGGTGAACGTGACGGCCGCCCTGGCCCTTCAGAGACTCATGCAGGAGGAGGGGATTGAGGGCACCCTCGTGCTCTGGCCCGGCGTCGCCGAGGAGCAGCTCGGAAGCAAGGCGTGGTTCGTGCGCGACGGATATTTCGACGACATCGACATGGTGCTGTTCACTCACGTCTCCAACACGCTCACAGTTAGCTGGGGACAGGCGAACGGGACTGGGCTGGTTTCCGTGGAGTTCAGCTTTTCAGGGGAGGCGGCTCACAGCGCGGGAGCGCCGTGGCGGGCGCGGAGTTCGCTGGACGCGGTAGAACTTATGAATGTGGGTTGGAATTTCCGGCGCGAACACCTTCACCCCAATCAAAGGTCACACTACGTCATCCCCGACGGCGGTGATCAACCCAACGTCGTCCCTCCGACGGCTTCCGTGTGGTACTTCATCCGGGAGATGGACTTCGACGGGATCCTCCGGAACTACGAGATCGCCAAGAACATCGCCCGAGGCGCCGCCCTCATGACTGATACCGAGATGACGTATCGAGTGAGGGGCGCGGCGGCCCCGCGTCACTTCAACAAGGTGATTGCGGAGAGAATGTGGAATCACATTGAGGAAGTGGGACTCCCGGAGTGGTCCGAAGACGACCAAGCCCTCGCGCAGGCAGTACAAGCCGAGGTCGGCAACGTGGCCACTCCGGGGTTGACCACGACGCTTGGCGACCTCCAAGGCCCGCCAGATGGGGCCGCGACAAGGCGGAGCGGGGGTTCGGACGATATAGGGGACATCGGCTGGACGGTACCGACTGTCACCTTGCGCTTCCCGTCCAACATTCCCGGACTCCAGGGACACCACTGGTCGAGCGCCATAGCCATGGCCACTCCCATCGCCCACAAGGGGGCGGTCGCGGGGGCCAAGGTGTTGGCTCGCACTGCACTGGAGTTTTTCCTCAATCCAGAACTCGTGGAGGATGCCTGGACCTACTTCCGCGACGTCCAACAGCAGGGCCAGCGGTACCAACCCTTCATTACGGCGGACGATCCCCCTCCGATAGACCTTAATGCGGGGATCATGAATGAGTTCAGGACGGCGCTCGAAGAGTTCTATTACGACGAGACCCAGTACGACACATACCTAGAGCAGTTAGGCGTCAAATACCCTATGCTCCGGCCGGAAGGTGACGACGGGGGTGAACGGGGGTGACCCCACAGACGCTCTACATCATAGCGGTACTGTCATTCGTCATCCTCATCACCGAGTGGCTGGTGCGGCGTACTTTTTTGCGACACACCGGCACCGCGCTCATGGTGATCATCTTTACGGCGGTTCTCGCCAACCTCGGCCTCGTGCCGACTGTGACGGATGCGGTACCCGTCCCGGCGTACGACGCAATCCTGGGTACGGTGGCACCGCTCGGCATCGTTTGGCTCCTCCTCAAGGTCAACCTTCGGCAGGTACTACACGCAGGGCTCCCGATCATCTCGATCTTCCTCATCGGGTCGCTTGGGACGGTGGCGGGGGTCTTGGCTGGAATGGCCCTCGTGGACGGCCCCAGCCGAATCGGACCGTTGTTCGGACCGCTCGGAGGCATGTTCACAGGCACCTACACGGGTGGTTCCGTCAACTTCAACGCCGTCGCGATCGAGTATGACGTGGCCCGTGAAGGGCTCCTCTTGGGTGGGGCGGCGGCGGTCGACTCAATCATCACAACCATATGGATGGCCGCGACCCTCGCGCTTCCGCGTTGGCTCATGCGTTTCTGGCCCGCCCAGGCGCATGCGGGAAGCCCAAGGGCAAGCCAGGCGGATCTTGAAACCGATGTCGCGGAGGATACGGAACGCATGCATCCGGTGGATCTGGCGTGCGTCCTGGGAATCGGCCTCGGGACGGTGTGGGCATCCGAAGTCCTGGCCGGCCGACTCGAGGCATTAGGGATCTCTGTCCCCGCGATCCTCATCCTCACGGTCATCGCGCTCATCCTCGCCCAGTTCAAGGTCGTCGCCAACCTCCCCGGAACCCGTACCCTGGGTCTGCTTGCGGTCTACCTCTTTCTGTGCGTAATCGGGGCCCTGTGTGACGTGCGAGCGCTCGCCAGCATCGGCCCGCTCGGGCTCACCCTCTTGGTGTTCGCGGTGGGAGTGGTAGCTGTTCACGGGCTCGTAACGTTTGGGGCCGCGCGCCTCCTCAAGATCGACGTGGAGATAGCCGCCGTCGCCTCGCAGGCCAACGTAGGTGGGGGCACGTCCGCACTCGCCCTAGCTCGCAGTCTCGGACGCGCGGACCTCGTTCTACCCGCGGTGCTCATCGGTTCACTCGGGAACGCGATCGGGACGTTCCTTGGCATCGGTGTCGCTGAACTCCTGCCACGACTACTCGGTTAACCCCGCTATTCCTTGAACTCCGCAACTCATACGAGGGGTCTCGTTATGCGTTCACGCCTCCACATCATCGCGACCACGGTAGCCTCTACCATCGTTCTCCTCCCTGACCCGTCAGTCGCAGTCGCAGGAGCCGTTTCTTCCCATGCATCCGCCGGGTCGCCCGTAATCCAAACTCAAGAAGCTGAACCGGCAGACGGCGTCACCGAGCTATACAAGGGGCTTCATTGGCGGAACGCCGGTCCGTTCCGGGGAGGGCGCGCCGTTGCGGCGGCAGGGGTCCCTGGAGATCCACTGACCTACTACATGGGGACGGCGGGAGCCGGAGTGTGGAAGACGACGGACGGGGGGACGAGCTGGCACGATATCACCAACGGCTACATACGAACATCCTCCGTCGGCGCGATCGCTGTCGCCGAATCGGATCCGAACGTGGTCTACGCTGGCATGGGTGAGCACTCGATTCGGGGCGTCACAACCTCGCACGGGGACGGAGTCTACAGGTCCACGGACGCGGGACGAAGCTGGACTCACATGGGACTCGAAGCCACCCGAGCCATCTCGCGGATCAGAGTTCATCCCGACGACCCCGATTTGGTGTACGTGGCCGCTCAAGGTTCGCCATTCGCACCAACCTCGGAGCGCGGCATCTATCGATCCGAGGACGGCGGTGCCACATGGAGCCTAGTGCTTCACGTCGACGAAAACACCGGTGCTGCAGACCTGGCAATGGATCGCACCAACCCCCGTATCCTGTACGCCGCCATGTGGGACCACGACCGAGAACCGTGGGCTATCCGGAGTGGAGGGCCTGGGTCCGGTTTCTGGAAGTCAGTCGATGGAGGCGACACTTGGAAGGAGATCAACGCGGGGCTTCCCGACGTCATGGGGAAGACGGCTATCGACGTATCTCCGGCCGATCCGGACCGCGTGTGGGTGCTCGTGGAGGCAGGAGACGACGAAGATGGCGTGTATCGTTCCGACGACGGGGGCCAGTCATGGACGCTGGTAAGCTCCGAACGCATCCTCCGGGCCCGCGCCTGGTACTACATCGAATTGTACGCGGACCCTCAGGACAGAGAGACGGTGTATGTCATGAACTCGCCCTTCCTCCGTTCCATCGATGGGGGACGAAGCTGGGAGACTATCGTGACCCCGCATGTGGACCATCACGATCTCTGGATCAACCCCGAGCGACCGGAAGTCATGCTGTCGGCTAACGACGGCGGTGGTACGATCACCTTCAACGGCGGGGAGAGCTGGACCACGCAGGAGAACCAACCCACGGCCCAGATTTACCGACTGACGGTGGACAACCAGTTCCCGTACTACATGTACGGCGGGCAGCAGGACAACACGAGCGTCGCCATGGCGGGATGGGCTACGCACGGCGGTGGCCTCGGGTGGAAGGACTGGTACGATGCGGGCGGAGGGGAGTCGGCGTGGGTGGCCTTCGATCCGGACAACCCGCGGTACCTCTACGCCACGTCGATTCAGGGCATCATCACCGAGGTGGACACCGAGTTGGGGTCATCCCGAAGCGTGCAGGCGTACCCGCAGTTTCAGCTTGGCATGGACGCCGAGGCAATGCGTTACCGGTGGAACTGGAACGCACCTGTCGTCGTATCTCCACACGATCCAGAGGTCATTTACCACGCCGCGCAGCACCTGTTGGTGTCTCGGGACCGGGGCGCGACCTGGGAAGAGATATCGCCAGATCTCACCCGGAATGAACCGGAGAAGCACGGAGCGGCCGGCGGACCCTTCACTAACGAGGCGGCGGGCGGCGAGGTGTACAACACGATCTTCGCGGTCGCGGAGTCCCCTTTGGCAGCAGGGCTCATCTGGGTTGGGACTGACGACGGGCTCGTGCAGCTCACCCGAGATGGAGGGGAGACGTGGGAGAACATCACCCCGGAGGGCATGCCGGAAGGCATGATCAACTCCATCGAGGCTTCGCCGCGCGCTCCGGGCAGGATGTACCTGACATTGAGCAGGTACAAGTTCAATGACTTTTCTCCGTACATCTACCGGACGCGGGATTTCGGCAACACGTGGGAGCGCATTGACGCAGGGATCGCTGACGAGGCGTGGGCACGTGTGGTGCGTGAGGACCCCGAACGCCCCGGGCTCCTGTACGCAGGGACTGAACTAGGTATGTATGTGAGCTTCGACTATGGCGGCGAGTGGCATAGCCTGGACCTCGACCTCCCCCTTACGTCCATCACCGATGCGCGTGTGCAGGGCGGCGATCTCATTGTCGCGACCCAGGGACGTGGATTCTGGATCCTGGATGATGTGGCACCGCTGCGGCAGCACCCTGAGGCGCAGGCCGCTGGTGCTGACAGGTCCGACCGACCCTTCTTGTTCCAGCCATCGACGGCGTACCGGGTAAGCCAGGGACTCTCGGGACCCGTGGGACCGACTACCAGTGGCGAAAACAAGACCCTCGGCGTGGCCATCGATTACGTATTACCGCAACCGGCAGACGAATCTGACCAAACCGAGTCCACACCCCCGGCGGTCAGGGTGGAGATACTGGATAGTGACGGCACCGTGATCCGCACTTTCGCGTCTGGCGAGGATGATCTCTCGCCCGCTCCTGCGGAGCCGGGCCATAATCGTCTGTACTGGGACCTACGCGTGGAGGCGATTCCGAGAATTGAAAGTGGCTTCAGCTTCTTCGCGGAGGCTCCCGGGTACCGGGTCTTGCCCGGAGCCTATATGGTGCGATTGACGGTGGGCGAGGGCCCCGCCTTGGAGCGCCCGCTCAGGGTGGAGGGGGACCCGCGCATTCCGGAAGCCGAGACCGACTTCGATCGTAACGAAGCCTTCCTGAAAGACGTGTTCGACGCAATCCGTGGAGTTCACGAGGGGGTGGGAGACATGGGGTCCGTGAAGACGCAAGTGGAAGAAATCGTGCGGCGGGTCACGGATGCAGAACTCCCAGGGGACGAGGAGCTTCGGGAGTCGGGCTCTGCGCTGACCGACTCGATCGGAGCACTCGAGGGCCGGTTGTTCCAGATGCGGCGAGCGGCCCAGCAGGACATGGTGGCCTACGTCGGACTTCTGAAGATGCAGCTCACGGCGCTCGTGGGAGAGGTGGACGGATCGGACCTGCCGCCCCGGGAAGGTGTTCTGGAACGGTGGCGGGACCTGGAGGCCGAATGGGCAACGGAGCGGGCCGCACTGGAGCACGTTTTCGGCGAGATGTTGGATGAATTCAATCGATTGGTGCGCGATACCGGAATACCCGCCGTGATAACGCGCCGGGCTAGACGTGCGGTCTCATAAAACCGGTCGTGCGGTCCCCTAGCACGCTATCCCGCTCGCGGTTGGCACTGGAGGGTGGCGATCCGGTCCGCACGGAACCGTGGCCTCGCTGGCCGCACTGGACTCAGGAGGAGCACCGTTCCCTGGCCATCGCTCTGGAGTCGGGGATCTGGGGTTTGGGCGGCGAGATGATCCCGCACTTCGAGAGACTCTTTTCCGAACTCCACGGGGCACGATTCGCGGTAGGCTGTTGCAACGGAACGATGGCGCTACAGGCTGCCCTGATGGCGGCAGGGGTCTGCCCCGGGGACGAGGTGATCACCACCCCCTACAGCTTCGTGGCCACGGCGACCGCGCCACTGTCGCTCGGCGCGAGAGTCGTATTCGCTGACATTGAGGCGGACTCCTACAACCTTGATCCGGCGAGCGTAGAGGATGCGATCAGCTCGCGCACGCGAGCCATTTTACCGGTCCACCTCGGAGGACGACCGGCGGATCTGGACGGGTTGCGCGTGGTCGCCGAGGGGCACGGGGTTCCGATCGTAGAGGACGCAGCGCAGGCTGTCCTTGCTTCGTGGAATGGCAAAGCGGTCGGCACGCACGGAATCGCTGGAGTGTTCAGCTTTCAATCGAGTAAGAACCTCACGGCGGGCGAAGGCGGTGCCGTACTCACCAACGACCCGAAGATCCACGCGCGAGTTGCGGAGTGGCAGAACTGTGGACGTGCTCGTGCGCGGACTCGCCACCAGTTCAATGCCCCCGGGCTCAACCTACGTCTTACCGAATTCCAGGCCGCTGTCCTACTGGCCGGCCTGAAACGGTTGCCGGCTCAGCAAGAACGGCGGAGTCAGGCACTGGTGGCGCTGTCGGAGGGGCTCTCCGCGCTAGACGGTGCGCGCGTCCCGGCCCCGGACCCCCGGATCACCGGCCACGGGTGCCACTTCCTGCCTATTCGCCTTATACAGGCAACGAGTCCCGGTCAGCGTGATTGGGTGGTGTCGGCATTGCGCGCAGAGGGCATCCCCGTCCACCCGGGGTACACCACTCCTCTGCACCAAGTACCCTTCCTCTCGCCCACCGGCACCACACCGGAGTTGCCCGTGGCAGAGCTATCCTGTCAGCAGACGGTTTGGCTCAAACAGGAGGCCTTGTTGGCGGGTACAGCGGCCATGAAGGACGTTGTCCAGGCATTCCGGAAGGTCCTACCCCACCTACCAGCAACCTGACTCCCCGGCCAGGCGAGTCAGCCGGAGCAGGATTCGAGGATCTCGATCTGATCCGGTTTGTTGGGGACCGAGCACAGAAATTCGAACGGCTCATTCCCAAGTGCTTCGTAGGAGTGGGGCACTCCCGCCGGGATGAAGACGACGTCGCCCTGCCTGACCTCGTGGGTGTCCTCCCCGAGGGACACACGAGCCCGGCCTCGCAACACGTATTGTTCGTGTTCTACCGCGTTGGTGTGGCGGGGCATCCCGCCCCCCGGCTGCATCACGAACCTGCGGAGCGCGAAATTGGGACCCTGATCCGGTCCGATTAGCACTTGCGACTCGGTGTCCTTACCGGCTCCAACCGGTTGCAAGGGAAAATCGGAAACGTGTCGCACGCTCATGGTGGTATCCCTCTTGGCTATCCCGCCCCGCCCGTGAAATCTTCCCTGCCTGTCGAATCTTCCTTGCCCACTGGGAGAGCCTTATTTTCCCCTATCGGGGTCGCCGTCGCAAGCCGCGTCCCCGATGCTGTAAGTTCGCGGGCGTAGCTCAGTTGGCAGAGCGTCAGCCTTCCAAGCTGAAGGTCGCCGGTTCGAACCCGGTCGCCCGCTTCCCTTCCACAAACGGTGATCTCCGTGTCCGAGAACATTATTTACGAGCCCGACGACGTTCCACCGTTCCGCACCACCGCCGGACTTGCTCTTCAATTCGTGGCCACGTCATTGGCCGGGATCATGCTGACGGTGGTGATCGTCATGAGGGCGGGGGGCGCGGAATCCCATCTGGCGTGGGCCACATTCGCGGCCCTCCTCGTCAGCGGTGCGTCGACCGCCTTGCAAGCCAAGAGATTGTGGCGCATTGGGGCTGGGTACATACTGCTCATGGGAACCTCGGGCGCGTTCATCGCAGCTTGCGTTCTCGCTATCGAGCAAGGTGGCACTGAACTACTTGCGTCGTTGGTCATTGCGTCGTCCCTCTTCCAATTTGGACTGGCCCGGCACCTCGCCCTCTTGAGGAGAGTGATTACACCGGTGGTGGCGGGGATCGTCATCATGCTGATCTCCGTAACCGTCATCCCGATCCTCTTCGAGATGCTCCCGAACGTTCCCGAGTCAGCTCCTGCCAGTGCCGCCCCTGTAATCACCCTCGTGACCTTCGTGGTCTCAATCGCGTTCATACTGCTCGGGCGCGGTAAACTCCGGTTGTGGGCCCCCGTGCTGGGGGTGGGCGTTGGGTGTACGGTATCTGTCCTTTACGGCATCTACGACACTGAACGCATCGCCAACGCCCCTTGGATCGGGCTTCCCGCCGGCGGGTTACCCCAGTTCGGATTGGATTTAGGGACTCAATTCTGGGCTCTCCTTCCAGCCTTCATCTTCGTCACGGCCGTAGGTGCGATCGAGACGGTGGGCGATTCGGTCGCCATCCAGAGGGTCTCGTGGATTGACCGCCGGGCGCCGTCCTTTAGTGCGGTCCAAGGAGCTGTAAACGCGGACGGCGTTGACAACCTTCTCTCGGGATTGTTGGCGACGGTCCCCAATACCACCTACTCCAGCTCTGTTGCATTGGTGGAGATAACCGGGGTAGCGGCGCGGAGAGTCGGGATCTTCATCGGAGCACTGTTCGCAATCTTCGCTTTTCTCCCAAAGTTCGCCGCCGTCATCCTCGCCGTCCCCGATCCTGTCATCGGCGCATACGGGGTCATCCTCCTGTCACTTCTGTTCGTGATTGGAGCGAAGATCGTGGTTCAGGACGGACTGGACTACCGAAAATCGGTCATCGTCGGTGTCGCTTTCTGGGTGGGTGCCGGGTTTCAGGCTGGGGCTTTCTTCCCGGAGCTTATACCGCAGCAATTGAGTGCCCTCTTTGACAACGGGATGACCTCCGGCGGCCTTGTGGCGATCCTCCTAACGTTGGTCCTTGAGTTCTCCGGCTCCCGTCCAATGCGGTTGGATGCACGCCTCCATCCAGCCAGTGTTGGGCTCGTCCAGTAGTTTATCGAGCGATGTGCGACGAAGCGGCGTTGGAGCGAAGTGCTGACGAACCGACTGACGCAAGCCATTGAAGAGACGATCCTCCTACTCGTTGAATCCCGCCCCGAGGAGGAGGGACTCGGGGAACGGCGGATGAGGTTACGGGTCCGTGAGGAACGGGGTAGGATTGAGGTGGAGCTGCTCGCGGCAGCAGGGAAGGTGAACATAGAAGACCGGATGGCGATTCTTCCTGACCAAAGCCAGGCCGACCCCCGAGAACATGAAATGTCCCTGCGCATCCTCCGCCATCTGGCGACCTCGGTTCAGCATCACAAGTACCACGATCTGGATGTGGTCACTCTCCGGGTGGAGGCTCCTGCCGCCACCGACATGGCAGCATGACGACTAGGGGGCGTTGGCTCCTCGCAGTCTTCCTCTTCGCGTCGGCCGGAACGATTGTGGAGCTTCTATTCCTCGGCCATGTAGAAGATCCGTGGCAGTGGGCACCGATCGCCTTGTTGGCGTTTGGCATCCTAGCCGGCGGCGCTGTGTGGCGGGGCATCGGCAACGCCATGCGGTATTTCCGCATTACCCTTGGGGCTGGCGCTACTGCTGGACTAGTGGGGATGCTCCTTCACTGGAAGTCCAATCTGGAATTTGCACGCGAACTCAACCCCGTAATCGGGGGAATCGATCTCGTAGCGGAGGTGTTGACCGGGGCGATGCCGGCGTTGGCTCCCGGGCACATGGTGTTGTTGGCTGCCTTGGGATTCATCGCCGTTGCCAGGACCAAGCCCAAACATGAGGATACGTGAAATGAGCGCGACGCATCATTGTCAGTTGTTCCGCAGGTGTGCACAGGTGGTTGGCATCGTTGGCGGTCTGTTTGCGAGTACCAACGCGGTAGTCGGGCAGGTTGGAGAAAGTCAGGGTCTCCTCAACGCCAATCTCGCCACCGAGAACCAGCTCGTGGAAGCAGGCCTGTCTGAGCACGCGGCCGCTGCCATCGTGGAGGGGCGACCTTTCCTGCGTGTGGCCGATCTGCACCGCGCCATCTCTGAACACGTCGCGGCCGGCCAACGCGAGGCGGTCTATCGCTCCGTTTGGGTTCCCATCGACCTGAACGACGTGACGGAGGAGGAGATCCTGCTCATCCCCGGCGTCGGTAACCGCATGCTACACGAGTTCGAGGAATACCAGCCCTATGTTGCCCTGGCGCAGTTTCACCGGGAGATCGGCAAGTATGTGGATGACGACGAGTTAGCGCGGTTGGCGCAGTACGTCTATGTCCGCATCGACCTCAACACAGCTTCCGAAGAGGCCATTCTAAGCATCCCCGGGGTCGGGGACCGCATGCTGCACGAGTTCGAGGAATACCGGCCTTACGCTTCGATAGCCCAGTTTCGACGGGAGATCGGCAAGTATGTGGACGATGATGAACTCGAACGCTTGGTACGCTACGTGGAGATCCGCTGAGGCCCAACCGGGTTCGGGGCTTCCATTCCCGATCAGAGCTGAGTATTCTCTTTGAAGAAAGGAGGTAGCCATGACACCCGAATTCTGGGCCATTATTGGCGTCGGGGTCACACTAGGAGCTGCCATCCTCCCGAACCAATACAGCATTCGGCAAGAGATTGTCGAGATTAGACAAGAGATTGTCGAGACACATAAGCAGATTGGCGGTCTGCGCGAGCGCATGGCTCGCCTGGAGGGCCTCTTCGAGGGGTTCACTGGCCGTTCGTCTGAGAAACACGGGGGCGTAGAGACGTCCTAGCACGGACCCTAAGACCCGTAAAGCGGTTAGGGAGGCTCCAAATCCGGGGCCTCCCTTTTTCTTGCGCCGTGGGAAGGTCACTGGGCTACGGCCGCTGAAACCCGACCGGTTCGGGGCTTCCATGACCGATCAGAGCTGAATATTGTCCTTGAAGAAAGGAGGTAGCCATGACACCCGAATTCTGGGCCATTATTGGCGTCGGGGTCACGCTAGGAGCTACCATCCTCCCGAACCAATACAGCATTCGACGAGAGATCGTCGAGATACATAAGCAGATTGGCGGTCTGCGCGAGCGTATGGCTCGCCTGGAGGGCCTCTTCGAGGGGTTCACTGGCCGTTCGTCTGAGAAACACGGGGGCGTAGAGACGTCCTAGCACGGACCCTAAGGCCCGTAAAGCGGTTAGGGAGGCTCCAAATCCGGAGCCTCCCTTTTTCTTGCGCCGCGGGAAGGTCACCGGGCTACGGCACCGCTGAAAACCCGGCACCGAAGCTTTAGGAGCCGGCGTATTCCAAGAGCAGAGGAGCACCCAGCTCATCCACGGCGATGCTCGTCCGCAAGGCTCCCAAGTGAGGGTGCCATACATCCACCTGATACTCCCCAACTGGCAGTGGCGGTAGGCTGAAACCGCCGTCCTCGTCGGAGATTGCAAAAAAGTCGTGGTCGAACACATGGATGGTAGCTTCCATCCAAGCGTGAATATCACACCGCACCTGAATCCCGGTCTCGGGATTACCGAAGGCCCGTCTGCTCGAGATGCCGGCAAGCGGTTGTCCAATATTGAATCCCTCGTTGGACTCCGGGCTCACCCTAACGTTGTGTAGTGTCGCATCACTATTCCGGATGACGATCTCTTGTCCGGTGCGCACCGCAACGACCGACGGCGTGTAGAGACAATCCACCTGGTCCAAAACCATCTCTTCCCTGGAAGCCACATCGACATACACCCCACTCGGCGGATTCGCAATGTACACCAGCACTCCCGCTACCCCACCATCTGGCGAAACCTCCAGCCGGCGAGACTCCACCGCTTCTCCGTGTCGCTCCAGGCAAAAAGGATTCCCCGACATGTCGATCGGCGGCACCGCCGGGGGTTCACCCCGGACGACAACCCGGCCCTCCAAGGATCGCGACATGTGTACCTCGGCGTGCGGTAAGGGCGACGAAAGGGATGAGTTCCAGGCACCTGCTGAGAGAACCGCCAAAAGTGCCAGTGCCATCTTGGGTCCACCCCGGCTACCAGCCATCGAATAGGCCTCCATCGAACCAGTCCCATGTGAAATAGGCGATCAATTCTGTAGCTCGGTACTGGGTCTCAGTAATCGGGGCACGGACTCCTAGCGTGAGCGAGACGTGCTGCCGCCGATTCAGTGTGAACTTCAGCTGCGGAATGACATCCCATTGAGCGAATTGATGGTCCTCCAACCCAACGCGGCCCACCACTTCCACCATCGGCGCCCACATACGCCCGTACTCACTGCTCGCGAAAACTCCTCCCAACGCGAACGCCCAGCGTCCCAAATGGGGTGTCTCGTGGCGAGCCGTGGAGAGAGTGACCCCCGTCTCCATTTGGAGAGCGAAGATGTCGCCCAACATCTGCCCGTACAGCAGCGACGGACCACCTCGCAAAAACTGCCACCCCGCACCAGAGCTGCCCGCCGGCAGGTCGACCTCCACCTTCCCACTCAAAATCGATCCGCCTCGCGCCATCACGACGTGCTTGAACCCCAGCTCCACGTTTCCGAGCCCGAAGTTGGGCCCGTCGCCGATCTCGTTAATGGTAAACGGAAGCACGACCTCGACCTGACTCCGTGGACCCACTCGATGTTCGTACTTGAACTCCTGGGCGATTACCTCCGTTCCCTCGGTGCTCATAGAGCTCCGCCAAGCCCATTCGTCCGACGGATAAGCCTTCCCCGTGAACAGGGCACGCGGGAGGTTGAGCTCCCCCTTGGGCCACGACGGATCCGTACAGAAAGTCCGAATGTAATCGATGATCGCCTGCAGCTCTGAATCGCTGAACGCCTCGGCGAAGGCAGGCATGATCTCGCTGAAGGCCCGGACGGGACCACCACCCTTGGCAACCAGGATCCAATCCAGATCAGGCTCCCGTACCGCAAAATCGCAGTCGCTCAGGTCAGGGAGGGGATCGTCAAAGGCAATCTGTGTGCGAGGCGCCCCTGCTCCGTCCATGCCGTGGCAACTCGCGCATCCCACCTCGTATAGGCGGCGTCCATCAATGGCACTCTGTGCCCCTGTTGCCTGACTGAAAAACCCGATCGGGCCGAGCCAGAGCACGCCGAGTGCCATAGTGAATCTAGCGATGGCGAATCGGATGATAAGCACTCCCGCCGCTGGAAGGATTTGCGATTGCCGAATACCAACCCGGCCACTAGCCATTGGAAGGTGGCGGCCAACCTAGCCCGGAGCGGCCGACCATATCAAGATGCGTCATTGAGCGAAAGCAAACGCGACTCATCTGAAACCAACCCAACAGGAGTAACACGGCATGATCCTTCTGCGTTGGCCCTTGGCATCGCGCATCGTATGCCTGCTTACGGCAACCCTCGCCGTGGCACCCGCCACCGGCTTTTCATTACAAACCCGCGACCAACCCGTTACGGCTTTCGTAGGCGTAAACGTTATTCCGATGGATTCGGAGCGGGTCCTCGCGAATCACACGGTGCTCGTTCGAGGTGACCGCATAGTCGCCGTAGGTCCGGCCTCCGAGGTCGAGGTGCCGGAGGGAGGGCAACTGATTGACGGAAGTTCTCGATACCTCCTTCCCGGTCTGTCGGAGATGCACGGTCACACCCCTGGTGGTGGGGCGAGCGATGAGTTCCGGGAGCAGGTGATGTTTCTGTACGCGGCCAACGGAGTCACCACGGTCCGGGGGATGCTCGGGATCCAGGGAGACCTCGACCTGAAACATCGCACCAATACTGGCGCGATCTGGGGTCCAACCCTCTACCTCGCGGGGCCCAGCTTCAATGGCGGATCGGTTACCTCTCCCGAACAGGCCATCCAGCGCGTCTGGACCCAGAAAGAAGAGGGTTGGGATCATATCAAGGTTCATCCTGGTTTGACGCGGGCAGAGTACGACGCGATGGCAAAGGCCGCGGCCCAGGCTGGGCTCCGCTTTTCTGGGCATGTACCGGAGGACGTGGGTATTCACCACTCAATTGTCATGGGGCAGGAAACCTTCGACCACATCGACGGCTACCTCCAGTACGCGGGCGGAATCGCCGATCCCGTGGATGACGAGAAACTGGAAGAACTCATTGATCTCACGATTGCGGCCAACGCATGGGTCGTCCCGACGATGGTCCTGTGGGAGGTGGGAGTGATCGGCCTGGGCGACGCGGAGGAATTGGCCGGCATGGAGGAGATGCGCTACTGGCCGGCTCGGGGGGTCACCCTGTGGAGCGACGCCCTGAACGCGATCCAGATCCGTCCCAACTGGGACCACGAACGCGCGAAGTTCCATGCAGAGAACCGAACTGATGTACTCCGACGAATGAACGAGAGCGGAGTCGGCATCCTCATGGGCACCGACTCCCCGCAGATCTTCAGCGTCCCAGGCTTCTCCCTCCACCGAGAAATGCAGGCAATGGCGGCGGCCGGCATGACACCCTTCGAGATTCTCACAACCGGCACCCGCAACGTGGGAGAGTTTTTTCGGCGCTACGACTCCTTTGGCACGATCGCTCCGGGACATCGCGCAGACCTGATCCTCACCAACTCCAATCCCTTAGATGACGTCGCTAACGTGGCGGATCGCGCCGGAGTCATGGTACGTGGAGTCTGGAAGTCAGAAGATGAGATTCAGGCGCAGCTCGCGGAGATAGCCGCGGCTTTCGCGAACTAGACGCATGCCACGCCATACGAAATCAGCACCAGTTTGTGGGTTTTCGAGGGCCCTTGCGCTGGCAGTTGTCGTGCTGGCATTCGGTTGTACCAGTCCCACACCGTCCGCCAACTCCGATTTCGATGTGGTCGAGGCGAGCGTGACGGAACTCCAGCAGGCCCTGGAAAGCGGGTCCGTGACCTCGTTGGAGCTAGTGGAGCTGTATCTAGCGCGTATACGGGCCTACGACCGGTCCGGCCCGCACCTTAATGCGATTACTCGGCTCAACCCACGCGCCCGGGAACAGGCGCAGGAGCTGGACGCCGAGCGCGCTGCGGGGAGCATTCGGGGCCCCCTCCACGGCATACCGGTCCTCATGAAGGACAACTACGACGTGGAATGGATGCCGACCACGGGATCGAGTCTGGCTCTGGCAGGACTCATGCCAATCGACAACGGATACCAAGTCGAGGCCCTGCTCGAATCCGGGGCTGTCATTCTCGGAAAAACCAACCTGCACGAACTGGCGGCCGGAATCACAACGGTCAGTTCACTGGGCGGGCAGAGCCGCAACGCATACGACCCAAACCGAAACCCGGGGGGGAGTTCCGGCGGCACGGGGGCCGCCGTCGCCGCCAGCTTCGCCACCGTGGGTTGGGGAAGCGACACCTGCGGATCGATTCGCATTCCTGCTGCCGTCCACGGCCTGTTCGGGCTACGACCTACGAAAGGACTGTCGAGCATCGACGGCATCCTCCCTCTCTCTCACTCACAGGACACCGGGGGTCCGTTGGCCCGTACGGTCAGAGATCTGGCCATAGCCCTCGACGCCACTGTCGGACAAGACCCTGCCGATCCGGCAACCGCGATCTTGGACGGACGCGAGGTCCCGGATTTCGGATCCGCACTAGACCCGGAAGCGCTGGATGGCGCCCGCATCGGCGTTCTGACGGAATGGACACCGGCGGAATCGCAGGCGGGAAGCGTTATCGGCGTCATTCGGGAAGCTTTGGACGAGATGGGGGAGCTGGGCGCTACCGTCATCGACATCGACTTTCCAGAACTCGACGATTTGCTCGCCAACACCGGCCTCATCGACATCGAATTCAAGTTCGACCTCATGCAATACCTCTCCGAAATTCCGGATGCCCCCACCGGCTCCCTCGAGGACATCCTCGACGCCGGGCTCCACCATGAGGCGCTGGAACGCACCTTTCGTAGGCGGAATGAGCGCTCGACGGTGAGCGCGGAGGAACTCGCCGAGATAACGGAGCGACGACAGCTGTTGAGGACTGCCGTCGTCGAGCTGATGGACCGCGAAGACCTCGATGTTCTCGTATACCCGACGATGCGCCAGGAGACTGCCCTGATCGGAGCCGCGCCAGTGGGTTCAACCTGCTTCCTGAGTGCGCATACGGGACTTCCCGCACTGACCATTCCCGCTGGGTTCACCGACTTGAGGCTTCCCGCAGGCGTCGAGTTCTTGGGGAGAACTTTGGATGATGCGCGCCTCGTAGCACTCGCGTACGCATTCGAGGAAGGTGCCGGCTCGAAGCGTCGGAGCCCGGTGCGGACACCTCCGCTGGTGAATGGTGCACCGCCGCAACCGGTCCGGATCGCAACGGATCCAACCCGGGACGACCTCGTCGATGCCGAACTTACGTTGGACTTCCCGACGGGCGCGCTCCACTACTCCATCCGGATCGGCGGCGGCGAACCTTCCGGCGTCTACGGGACCGTGATACGTCGCAGGACGGAGCCGACATCAATCGTGCTCCGCCTAGGCGGTCCAGAGGAAGACCTCTTGGAAGGCAGTGTACCCTTGACCCCTCGCCTCCTCCGAGATCTGCTGGATGGCGGACTCGAGCTCTTGGTATACACCACCCGGGGTTTCGATCATCGAGCCCTTACACCGGCCCAGGTTGGCGAGGACCGTCCATGATGACAACGGCGTGAAGACGACAGCATGGAAGCGTCAAACTCTGTAAGTTTATGCGTCGGGGCCCGTAGCTCAGCTTGGTTAGAGCGCACGCCTGATAAGCGTGAGGTCGGTGGTTCAAATCCACCCGGGCCCACTCCCCCACCACTCGAGCGACTTACCGAGGTCGCTTCGCCTGTTTCAGCAAGGAGCCGAATCATGTCGCCTCCACGCGCGACTCTCGCGTCACTCACCACCTTCCCAGCGCTTCAGAATGCCTGCTCGTCCCCCGCCCTAACGATCTTGGTCGTCACTGGTTTGTTGGGTGTGTTGGGGGGCTGCACGGACGCGGACCCCGCGACAGACCATGAGGGCGCCGAGGCCACGGTCTTCGAGGGTGCCAGGATCATCACGGGCAATGGGGACGTGATCGAATCAGGAGTGTTCATCGTCGAGGACGGGGTCGTGACTTACGTAGGGGAGTCCGGTGATCCTTCCTTCCCCGAAGGTGGTGAGCGCGTCCAGGTAGACTTGAGTACTCCCGGCACGACGGTGATCCCTGCAATAGTGAACGCCCACATCCACCTCTCGCCCGAGCGGGAGGAGCGGATATCCCAGATGCGCCACCTCGCGTACTACGGGGTGAGTGGGGCGGTAAGCCTGGGGCATGACACGGGTGAGGCGTCGTTTGAGCTACGTGACTCAGGTGTGGACGGAGCAGCGCACGCGGCGACGGCGGGCCGGGGCATCACGATGCCGGAACCGGGTCGTTCGGAAGCTCCATACTGGGTGGAGACCGCCGAGGAGGCCCGCGAGGCTGTCCGCGAACAGGCCGCCCAAGGTGTCGACATCATCAAGATCTGGGTCGACGATCGGGGCGGGCGATATGACAAGATGCCACCCGAGATCTACGGTGCGGTCATTGAAGAGGCGCACCAACACGGACTTCAGGTCACCGCGCACGTCTTCTATCTGGAGGACGCGAAGGATCTGCTGCGGGCTGGCATTGATGTGTTCGCACACGGAATCCGTGATCTGGACGTTGATGACGAGTTGATGGAGCTGTGGGCGGAGCGTCCTGACGTGGTGTTAGTGCCCAACTTGCCCGGGCCTGGAGTGGCTCGTGATTTCGGGTGGTTGGCAGGAACCGTCCCGGCGGATCAAATCGCGGAGATGACGGCTGCGTCAGTTGATCAACAAGCCGCACAGGAGCGGTTCGGGATTCAAGCTCGCAACCTGGTTCGAATCGCCGGTGCAGGACTCCCTATTTCGTTCGGAACTGACGGCAGTTCAGCCTGGACGGTCCACGAAGAGATGGAAGACATGGTGCGGGCTGGGATGAGCCCCGCAGACGTGATCGTGGCGGCCACCAAGACCTCGGCCGACCTCATGGGTTGGGACTCGCTGGGTGAGATTGCTGTAGGTAAGGATGCGAGTTTTGTCGTGCTTGAAGCGAACCCCTTGGATGACATCCTGAATACTCGAGCCATTTCCGCGGTGTACCTGCGGGGGGAGCTGCTGGATCGGGACGTAATCAGCCGCGAGTTGCTCGGATCCCCCTAACGGAGCTCTCGCCGGTCCAGCTCGAAGGGCATGGCGTGTGCCTGGAGCCGCTCGGGTTTGAGCACGCGGAGGGGCTGGCCGCAGCCGCAGCAGACGGAGAGCTGTGGAAGCTGTTTTTCACCTTTGTCCCCGAGCCGCAGGGTGTGAACGAGTACATCGAGAGCGCACTGGCGGGGCAAGAGGCCGGACACATGCTCCCGTGGGCGGTTAGGGATGTCGCCGACAATAAGGTGGTGGGTTCGACCCGGTACCACGACATCCTGCCGGCAGTCAACAGGGTCGAGATCGGCTACACCTGGTACGCCAAGAGCTACCAACGCACACACGTCAACACGGCGTGCAAACTGCTTCTAATGACGCACGCCTTCGAAGAGGTTGGATGTGGCGTCGTGGGACTACGGACGGACGGCCTGAACATCCGTTCGCAGCGTGCGATCGAAGCGCTGGGGGCCAAACGGGACGGGGTCATCCGCAACCATTCGGTCCGGCGCGACGGCAGCGTGCGCGATGACGTGTTCTACTCGGTCCTGAGCCACGAGTGGCCGGATGTAAAACGCCACCTCGAAGTCAGGCTTTGGAGGCAGGCAGCACCTTAGCGGGTGCGACCGATCAGGCGAGCACCTGGCGTCTTCATCTTCGCCAAGTACTCGCCCTTCAGCTTTGTTGTGTCCTAACCGTCTTCGCCGCCCATGTCGGACGACATCGGGATGTGGATGGCGGTGCTCTCCCACTCAAAGTGGAGTGCGTTGTCCATGGGAGAGAAGGTCATCATCTCAACCATCCGGTCGATCTGGCCTGCGGTCACCGTGAAGCTACCGACCTCGGTGCTCCGGACCTCGTCATCGATCGGGATTCCCCATCGATCCACGTTGGTGTTGAAGAAGAACTCCCACTCCGATTCGCCCGGAATGGCGTAGACCGAGTAGCTCCCGGCATCCAGCGCCACACCACTTATCGAGACCGGCGCAGAAAGGTGGATTGTCGTGGGTTCATTGGCCCCGAGTCTCCATACCTCGCCGAATGGGACGAGCCCACCCATGATCTCGCGTCCGTTGGCAGACGGGGCACCGTAACACAAGAGGCCCTCTCCACCGTCGTAGGTGAACGCCATTTCCTGTAGCGGGCTGGCCCTCTCACCCATGTCACCCATGACGGTGCAACTGAAGGCGGCATCGGCCGTCATCGCCTCGCCTTCCATTTCACCTTCCATCGCGCCGTCTGCCGCTGCATCGTCGGCGGCTTGTCCGCCACATGCCGCTACGGCAAAGACAAGAATCAAGGACCAGATTGAATCGCGTTTCATCGTACCCCTTCCGTCTGTCAGCTCAAAAAGAAACCAAATCAACTATCGCCCGAAACTTCCTAAATCTACCTCATTACCGCAACCGAAGATTCCCGCAAACGGAAACTTACGGCACCAGCGAAGTTTCCCGTTTCCGGAGCACGAACAATCCTTCCCTCATGCTTGAGACAACCACATTGCCCGAGGGGAAGAAGGGATAGTTGCTCCAGGAGCCTGCGAAACCCGCGACGTCCTCCCCTGGCACCGTATCAAAGTGACCGGCGGGAAGGGGATTCACCGGATCGGAGATGTCAAAGATACGGAGGCCGCTGACGTAGTTGGATTGGTACATCAGGTTGCCGCTGATATAGAGGTTGTGGTCGGAAGCCGGGTTGTCCTGCACGAACTCGCGGGCCAGGACGGGTTCGTCCAAGTCCTCGACGTCCCACACAAGAGTCCGGGTCCCAGGCGTCCCCCCGCTCAGTTCATCCAACTCGTCGTTCAGATAGAAGAAGCTGTGATCCTCGGTCAACCATCCCTGATGGGCGTACGCCACGTTGGGATACTCAGCCACCGATATCGGCGCGGGGGCATCCTTGTCCGACACATCGGCGATCCCCAACGCCGTCTCACTCGCGTTGAAGCAGATTTCCTTGCCGCGGTGTTCCTCGTCCGGCCCCTGATAGATGACACACTGCGCATCGTGTGTGTAGCCGGTACTCGCACTGCCCGTCGTGGCATCCGCGAAGCACCCTGCGAACTCGGGGTTGCGGGGATCCTGGATGTTGACCATGTGAAGTGCCCCACCGCAGGTCTCTCCACCCCCGCTTGCCCCCACCACATAGGCGAAGCCGGACTCTTCGTTGATGACAATGTTGTGGGCCGAATGGAACGCGTCGTAGTGGGCATCCTCGGTGAACTCCTGCGGCTCGTCACCAGTAGTGTCCCGTAGACGGGTTAGATCGAAGATCTGGATTCCGTGTTCACCGGCATTGTCGGCCACCACGAAGACGTGGTTGGCGTGGACCTTCATGTCGCGCCACAAACTGGGTGTGGAGCCCTCCGTAAGCGGAAGGTTGCCTATGTAAAGTGGATTCTCGGCATCGGTTACGTCGATGAATGAGGTGCCGTCGAGGCGCCCTAGAATCGCGTACTCCCGGTTCGTCCGCGGATCGACCCATCCCCACAGATCATTGACAAGAATTCCTCGTTCTGCGCCCACATCGCCAACGGGCAGGTAGGAGACGAGTTCCACGTCCGAGCACGGAAAGCCCGCCACGGTGCCTGCTTCGGAACAGAGTTGTTCAGCGCCGGTCACCGCCGCCACGACGGAGGCTTCCTCGTGGAAGCGAACGCCGGCACCCCAGGAGCCATCGTCATCGCGCTGAAATGCGAGTCCGATGCCACTGAAGAACTCAGATCCAGGAGCGCCGACGACCGCCAGATTGGCAGCACCGCCCACGGCGTGGCCTGCAAATGGGGCCATCCCGTTCACCTCGCCCGTTAGCGTTGCCTCTTCTCCCCAAGACCCGTCATCATCCATAACCATCACGACCGCTCCACCCCGGAATCCGGCTGTCCCCGGGCTTCCCACCAGGAGCTGGTTGCCCGCTCTCGCGAGGGAGTAACCGAAAAAACTGCCCCCTGCCGGAGCGTCGGCCGCCAAGGTCCCGGCGGCATTCCACTGGCCGTCGGCGTCCTCCTGATAGCGGTAAACCCGGCCCTGGGCCTGCGACGACATCGGTGCCCCGAAGAACGCCTCGCCCCCGAGCAGTGTAGCCGAAAGACCGAAGACTAGCTCCGGGTTAGCGGGCTCCACGCGGGCGACCTCCTCAAATCCGTAACCGGAACGTTGCAACACGTAGCCGACCCCCGGCTGCGGAGGTGCGGAAGGTGGGGTCAAGCCGCCCATGCTAAACGGGCCAGGGGCCCCGACCAATGCTGTCCCGTCGGCGAGGCTGAGCGATGATCCGAACCGACCGTTTGCGGGCGCATCGGATCCCGTGAGTTCAACCTCAGTGAGGTCGATCCCGCCACCCTGGAAGTAGGCGAAGACCGAGCCGCTTTCGCCACGTCCGGGGGCGCCGATGAGGCCGTAGGAGCCATCCTCCGAAACGACAATCGACGACCCGAATTCGTCACCTTCCTCCAGCCCGTCCGGTTGAATGCTCATCACCATTGTCCATTCGGCACCTGCTTGCTGGTATACGTAGACTCGGCCTCGGCCATCGTCCTCACTAGGCGCTCCGACAACCAGGATCCCCGGTCCTGCCGCTATCGCCTTCCCGAATCCGGTGCCCCCTTCTCCGTTGGGCGCAGTGACGCTCGATCTCTCCATATACCCGTCAGCGGAGCGGACGAAGTGGTGGACGCTTCCAGGCTCCGACCCGGGCATGGGAAATAGATCCACCTGCCCCAAGCGCGAAACGAAAATGTCGGATCCGTTCACAGCGACGCTTGCCCCGAATGAGAGGACCCCTGTCCCTGCGTTGGCACCCGACAACGACCGTGCGTGTGTCTGTCCCACGAGTTGTCCCGCGCCAACAGCTACGGCAACGCTCGCCGCGAAAGCCGAGAGGACGGTTCGGTGTGATCGCATCTTACTCCTCCAGTTTTGTCAGTCTTCAACGTTCTTAAAAATGCAGCGCCAGCCCCAATTGAACCTGCCACTGCGAAGCTCCCAGCTGCGGAACATAAGGTACGGCCGCCCTGACCCCACCGGCTTCACCAAAGCGGAGCGGCCCTTGGTAACGGGCACGCAGCGGGTCCTCGCTTTCGGGGAGAACACTGTTTGGTTCCGGATCGTCCTCCACTCGATCCCGCACGCCGAGCACCTTCACTATCGGGTTCACCGTACCCACCTGTCCCCAATCCCTGTTGACCAAATTGAGGACGTTTAGCAGGTCCGCCATAAGCGACAGCTGAACGGAGCCCAGATCCAGGCGCTGGCGAAACCGGACGTCCACCTGATTGGACCAGGGAGTCCGGCACGTGTTTCGGGCGAGTATCCTCCTCCGGCTTTCGGCGAGACACGGTTCCTGGTCCACAAGTTGCTCAAACAGCACCCCACTGATGGGCACTCCGCCTCCACCGGGGAAAGCGAACGCCCCGTCCGTGACAAAGATCAGATCGTTGGTCAGATCGAGGGCGGTGCCCGGTTCCGGGTAAGAGTCCCCATTGATGTCGTCCGCGTATACGTACGAATACGGGCGCCCGGATTGCCCCACATAAAGCAAAGTGATGGTACCGCCTCCCCACTTCTCCGGCAGAACCAGGGATCCGCTCGCCACCACCCTGTGTGGGCGGTCGAACAGGGAGGCCTGCCGTTGCGGATTGTTCGGGTCTCCCTCGACAGCAGTGAGGCCGAAATTAGCGGCCGGATCAAGCGAGGCGAGACTCCGCACATCGGCGGATCGGTTGAAAGCATACCCCAAGTCTAAGCTCATCCAGCCGAAATTCTTCCGCAGGTTGGCGCTGAGCGCATAGGAGAAGTTTTCGGCTCGATTGCCGATCAGCATGACCTGTCCGAAGCGGTCGTCCACGCGCCGCGGGAAGAAGATCGGTTCACGGCCGTCAGGTGGATTTCCGGGGGGTGGATCGACGTACTGGCTACCGTCTCCGGGATCCGCGAACGACTCTCTGGATTCGAACCCGTACCCATCGGTATACCCGTTCTCCGGCGTGCGGTCTGCGGCGGCGACGGGTGGGCCGAGATTCAGATCCGTGAGTGCCACCTGCTCAATGGCACGTGTGAATAGAGCTTCCAACGAAAGCACGAAACCGGATGGCAGTGTCTGGTCGATAGCCATCGACATCTTGAAATCACGCGGGAATCGAAAGTCCGAGTCGAGGAGCGTTACTGATGGTTTCAGCAAGTCGGCTTCGGTCCCTTGCCCACAGCTGGTAGGGGAAGGAGCTCCGGGGTCAAACGCGGGGACAAACTCTGGATCCGGTACACCGATGTTGCGCCGCCGGCAGGTGAGGAAGGCGGAATTCAGGCCCGTGTTCTGGTAGACATTGGCCAGCCAACCAAAGGGAGGACGCCCGCGGAAGATTCCCAACCCTCCCCTGATGTGGGTGGCGGCACCTAACCCTAGGTTGAGCCCGAACCGCGGTGAGAGAGCAACGCCACCCCCGGTCACATCTTCGGTTGCCCGGCCGAAGACACTCTCCACCACTTCGTTTCGAGCGGGTTTGTCCAGCATGACGGACTCATCGGCCCTGAGCCCCAGCCGCAGCGTCAGTCGATCCCCCACCCGAATCTCGTCTTGGACGAAGGCAAACCACTCCCCAATACCGAATTCCGTTGATCCCGCGTGGTCCGAGAGAGGCACATTGATTACGTACTCGGCAGGTGCGTTGGCCGCGAGGTCGGAGATGGAATTGAAACGGTACGCTCCGCGCGCACCCGGCAGGGACTCCCTACCGAACTCAAAATGGCTGATTCCAGCGCCGAGGGTCAGGCTGTGACTCCCCAGCGAAAGCCCGAGCGAGTTTGTGATCTGGAGGATGTCCTGATCGAGTTCGCTATCGTGTCCCAGGAAGTTCCCACCCATTCTTAGGGGGCGCCGGAACCCGACCTCCCCCGCCCTTCCCTGAAGGTCCACCTCCACCCTTGGAAACACGGAGTTGGGCGTTTCGGAATCCCTTAGAAACTGGAGGTTGAAGAGGAGGTCATTCGTGACATTGGGAGAGAGAGTGGAGAGCCATTGCGCGACGAAGGTTTCGTTTCGGGACGAGGTCTCGGTTCCGTTGGACGAGAGCTCGTACGCGTCTCCCGGCAGTCGGTTGGTCGGCGGGTCATCACTCGCCGTGGCCAGACCGTACCGAAGCATCAGCGAGTGGGATGGATTCAACTGGGCATCGACGCGGGCGAACAAGTTGCCGATGCTGTTCTCCAGGTCGTACAGGCCGGCTTCTCCAGCGTCTACCCCATACCCATTCAGAATCTGACTGACACGCCGAACAGAGTCGGGACTCATGCGAGCACGGACGGGGGAGTCGAATCCAATTGTGAACCCATCCGGGGGTCGTCGCTGCCGCTCAACTTCTCCTGCCACAAAGAAGTGGACTCGGTCCCGAACCAAGGGGCCGCTGACATCGAACCCACCCAGGAGGTTGGCGAGGTTGCCCGGCGCCCTGTCGACATCCCCTATCCGAGCCGCTCCCGTGAGGGCGTCGTCCCGCAGGTAAGCGAACGCACTCCCTCGAAACTCGTTTCCCCCGGTTCTGGTGACCGCGTTCATGCTGCCACCCGTGAACCCCGACTGCCGGACATCGTAGGGCGCGATGAGCACCTGAAGTTCTTCGATCGCCGCCAGTGGGATCACTCTCCCCCGGGCCTGTCCACCCGCTACCCCTGTCGGCGAAAGCCCGAACAGATCCTGGTTGAGTGCGCCGTCCACCCGGATGCTGTTGAACCGCATATTCGCTCCGGCCACGGACGCACCCAGATCGTCGGCGGCTACGAGCGGCGAGAGTTGAGCGAAGTCAGTGAAGTCACGGCTGAAGGTGGGGAGAGCCTCCAAGTTGCTTCGGGTAACTACTGTTTTAGGGCCGATGGCGAACGGATCCACCTCGGGATCTTCGCCACCCCTGATGATGATGGTGGGAAGGTCGACGGCTTCCGCCGAGAGCTCGATCTCCAAGTTGAGTCGCTGCCCGATTCGCAGATGGATGTTGTCCTGGTTTGCCGGGGCGAAACCGAGTCGGCGCGCCTCGAGGGTATACGGACCGCCAGGCCGCAGGTTATTGATCAGAAACCGCCCCTCTTCGTTTGTGATCACCACCTGAGACACGCCCGTTGCCTGGCGTCGGAGCTCGATCGTAACTCCCGGTACTGGGCTACCGCCGGCATCCAAGGCCCGGCCCCCGATTCCTGCTGTAGTAACGCCCTGCGCCCGCAGTGCGGCGGCAAAGACCGACAGGAGAAGACATGTCGTGATAAGGAGGGCGTACACCTTGACGTTTTCCATCAACTTAGAATAACACGGCCTGCCTTCCGGTGACCCCGCCTTCTGGTGAACCCCTTGCTTTGCGGGGCCCTGTGCATAGAGTCGCATGTGTGAATAGGACACTTGAGTTCGATGCAATATTGGGGCCGGCTGGTCTGGAACGAGACCGGGCCATCAAGGTGGGGGCAGATGGCACCATACTGAACGTGAGGCCGGCCGCGGGCCCCGGGCAGGGTTTACTTGCAATTCCCGGAATGCCAAACGCCCACTCTCACAGCTTTCAGCGTGCACTGGCGGGACACGGCGAAGCTGCGGCAGGACAAGATTCGTTCTGGAGTTGGCGAAAGGCCATGTACGAGCTCGCCGCAGTGGTTACGCCGAGCCAGCTCTATGCGGTGACGGCGCAGGCGTACACCCAGATGATGTGTGCCGGGTTCACCCATGTGACCGAGTTCCACTACCTGCACCATGAGGGTGACGGTACCAGGAGCGTGGAGATGGCGGACGCGATTCTGCGGGCCGCGGCCGATGTCGGCCTTCCTATTTCGCTTGTCCCAGTATACTACCGAACGTCCGGTTTTGGAGGGGGCCCTCCCGAAGGTGCCCAGCGCCGGTTCGCGTACCGATCGGTAGACGGATTCCTCGACGCCGTCTCCCGGATGCAAGCCATCGCACCTGACAGGATCGGGGGCATCGCCGCGCACTCTCTGCGGGCCGTTCCCCCGGAAGACCTCGGGGAACTGGTGGCCGGGGCCGATAGGCTGCTCGGAAGGGAGTCTCCGCTCCACATACACATCAGCGAACAGGTGCGAGAGGTGGAGGAGTGCGAAGAGAGGTATGGGCGCACCCCACTGGAGCTTCTCTACGATGAGACCGGGCTCGGTCGTAGGTGGAACCTCGTACATGCCACGCATGCAACGGCCGAAGAACTCCTGAGAGTCCGCGAGAGCGCGGCCCGAGTGGTGCTTTGCCCGCTTACAGAGGCCTATCTCGGGGATGGAGTGTTTGAAGCCCGAGAGCACTTCCTCGCAGCGGGAGGCGCGGCCATCGGAACGGACTCAAATGTCCGTATCTCGGCGATTGAGGAGGTCCGGATGCTGGAGTATTCACAGCGGTTACGGGACCAAAGGCGCGCCCGCCTGGCAGATTCCGGCGGTGTGGGACCGCCCGCATGGGCATGGTTGGCAGCCGGCGGCGGCGAGGCTCTGGATTCAGGTGGCCGGTTCGCTCTTGGCACGGCAAATCCTGGCAGAGGCAAGATTGCTGCGGGGTATCGCGCCGACCTGGTGGTTCTTTCTCCGCGCGGGCCGAATTTGGCGGAACAGGAACCAGACACCTTGATGGACGCATGGTTGACCGCCGGCGACGACCGAAACATTGAGGCGGTGTACATCGGCGGCGAGCGTCTAGTGGACGGCGGCGAAGTGCGCGGACAGACGCAGACCTTCTCTGCATTCGCGGAGGCCCTCCGACAGATATGGAGTACCCCTAACTAACCTCTCTGCCTCCGGTTACGCCCGGCTACGTTGCCCTTCTCCAGGGTACCCCACTACTCCAGGGTGTCGGACCACTCTCCCTTGGTAGCGAGGCCGTTCATGCGCGCGCGGTGAGCAAACGCCGCCTGCGCCGACGCACGATTGGCGTTGTCCCCTCCCCACGCTTGGAGCGGAGCCGCCTGTAAAGCTCGCCCATACGAGAAGCTCAGGTTCCACGGCATGTCATACCCTGCATTCATCGCATTCAGGTGCGCCGTCGCCTCGAGATCGGACTGACCCCCTGACAGGAACACGATGCTTGGGACCGCTGCTGGCACTGCTCGCCGCAGACAACGCACAGTTTTCTCGGCCACCTCCCCGACGCCTGCTTGCGTGGCGCAGAGCTTGCCGGAGAGCACCATGTTCGGCTTCAGCACCGAGCCCTCCAAAGACACCCGCTGGTGGAACAGGGCCATGTAGACCTGTTTCAGGGTCGCCTCCGTCACCTCGAAACAGCGATCGATATCGTGGTCGCCGTCCATCAGGACCTCGGGCTCCACGATCGGCACCAAACCCTGTTCCTGGCTCAAGGCCGCCATACGGGCCAGCGCGTGCGCGTTGGCATTGATTCCGTAGGAGCTCGGAATGGACCGATCACCCCCGCGGCCGATATCGATGACCGCTCTCCACTTGGTAAAGCGCGCGCCCAACTCGTAGTACTCGGCCAAACGTTCCCGCAGGCCGTCCAGCCCTTCCGTCACCTTCTCCCCCGGTGCACCGGCAAGGTCCTTGGCCCCCTTGTCGATTTTTATCCCCGGGATCGAGCCCGCCTCCTGAATGAGGGAGACGAGAGGGGTGCCGTCGGCAGCATCCTGGCGCAGCGTTTCGTCGAACAGAATCACGCCGGAGATGTGCTCCTTCATAGCCTCGCTCGTCCGGAATAGCATCTCCCGATAGTCCCGCCGGTTCTCGAAGGTCGATTCAGTTCCGATCGAATCAAAGCGCTTCTTTATCGTGCCCGAGCTCTCATCGGCAGCGAGAATACCCCTGCCTCGTGCTCCCATGGCTTCGGCGACTGTGTAGAGCTGTTCGTTCATGAAATAACCTGTCAGAGTAGACAAAAACTACGAGAGGAGAGACTCCGAGACTCAGAAGGGCGTGACCATGTCCTCAATCGTCCAGGTCGTTACCCTTTCCGCCACGACGTTTTGCCCCAACAAGAACTTCGGGACGACTGGCCCCGGTTCGATTGTCTCCAAATGCTCGGCACGGAAGTCGTGACATCCGGGCTCAACATACATGTCCTTGGACTCCCCAGGCTGGATAGTCCCATCCACCGGATGATCCGGGAGCAGGTCCAGACTCCAATTGGACGTTCCGCAGGGACGGGTGTGCAAGAACAGGATCGGTCCCTGCACACGGTTTTCAACCCTGAAGTTAGGCGTGTTAGTGGGTTCGGTAGGGCCATCGTCGCCACATGCCACCAAAACTGTACCCAGCAGGACAACTCCCAGCAGGACCTTACCGATCAACAATGACTTCCTGGACAACATCTGCTTCCTCCGTGCTTCTCCGCGTGAAACCTCTTGAAGACCCCTAGAAAATAACGACGGCTGCTCTCTCTGACACGTCACATCGTTCATTCGCTACCTTTACCCCGTGACCAAGACCACATCAATCTGGTTCCATACCTTCGGGTGCAAGGCCAACCAATACGATACCGAGCGCATGCGGCAGGAGCTCGAGGGACGAGGTGCGTTCGCCGTCGAGGATGTGGACGCCGCCGACGTCGCCATCCTGAACACGTGCACCGTGACGAACCAGGCAGATGCCAACGCCCGCCACCTCGCACGGCGTCTACGTAGAAGATATCCCGATCTGCGCATCGTGCTTGCCGGTTGCGCGACCTCTTTTCGGAAAGATGGGTTCCGAGCGATGGATGAGGCCGACGCAGTGGTTCCCGGTCACGATCCGGCGCGCGTGGCTGACGAAGTTCCGGGCCTCGTAGGAACGGAAGCCATGGATGGACCGCTGGAACGAAATGCCCGAGGGACGAGAGCGTGGTTGAAGATACAGGACGGTTGCGACCGGAAGTGTTCTTTCTGTGCCACCCGAATCGCACGAGGCGTGTCGAGATCGAGAACACTTGCTGCGATCCTGGAAGAGGCGCGTATCCTGGCACGCCATCACCCCGAGATTGTGCTGACCGGCATTCACATAGGGCACTATGGACGCGACCTCGATGGATCGGAAACGCTGGCCCGTCTCTGCGCCCAGCTCCTGGAAGCAGTCCCTGTCCGGATTCGTCTCACCTCGATCGAGGCGACTGAGATCGACGACGACCTGGTCGATGTCCTGACGAGTTCCGGCGGGCAGTTGGCTCCGCACCTACACGTGCCGATGCAGAGTGGGTCGGATCGCATACTGCGCCTGATGCGGCGTTGGCACACGCGTTCGGACTACCGGCGACGTGTACTGGAGATCGCGGAGCGGGTGGCGCACCCGTTTGGGTTGGGCGCAGATATTATCGTGGGATTCCCCGGAGAGGGGGACGGAGAGATGGCGGAGACTCGCGAACTCGTGGAGCAACTGCCCTTCACCTATCTACATGTCTTCCCGTACTCGGTGCGGGACGCAACGGTGGCCGCGTCCCTTCCCGATCGTGTTCCGGGGGATGTGGCCGCCAAGCGCGGCCGAGAGCTGCGAGAGTTGGCGCTGGCCAAGGGAGACGCCTACCGCGCCTCACGCGCTGGCGGAGTTGCGGACGTGATAGTGGAGGGGACCAAAGGGAAGCTCTCCGGGATGACAGAAGATTACCTGCGCGTGGAAGTATCCGGGGACGTGACTCCAGGCGAGCGGGCCGCCGCCGCGCTCTACCTACATGAAGGCCGGCTCCAGGCAACCTTCTCACCGGAATTCGCTCCGTCGTTAGTCCCGTCCCGGAACGACTCTCGGGCTCGCGAGAGATTCCCCGCCGTCCACGACTATGATGGCGCCCGTCATCCAGTCGCCTCCCGGTGAGCACAGGAACGTAACCATCTGACCGATGTCTTCCGGGGCGCCGGTCCTGCCAGCCGGAATGAAGTGATCCGCGAAGTCATCTCCGGCCCGATCTCCGAACATGTCGACTCGGGAGCTCGGAGGAGCCTCGAAAGCCTTCCTGACCCCCTCGGTGGGGATAGGCCCGGGTGCAACCGCGTTCACGTTGATTCCATCTCCGGCCCATTCTAGCGCAAGCGTTCGAGTAAGGGCGTCCACCCCCGCCTTGGCGGCTGTTGCATGCGCCATCTGGGGCCATCCGCGGTAGTGCAGAGTCATGGAGATGGACACGATCCTCCCCCACCCCTGGTCGGCCATAATCGGGTACACAGCCTGGCAAGCGTGGAAGGTGCCGAAGAGGTCTATTTCGACGACGGCGCGCCAACCGTTGGGGGAGAGGTTTGCGGTAGGCGCATAGAAATTGCCCGCTGCGTTGTTGACGAGGATATCCAGGGATCCGAGGGCTTCGCGGGTGTCTTCGGCGGCCGCCCGAACGGAGTCCGGATTCCGGACATCGCCGGCAGCGGCGAAGGTCCTGACTCCGTAGGTCTCCGCGACCTCGTCCGCCGCCCTGGTCACGCGTTCGATGTCCCTGCTGAAAAACGATACCGCGGCCCCGGCCTGGGCCAGGCATCTGGAGATCCCCAGCCCGATCCCGCTGCCACCACCCGTTACAAGAGCAGAGCGTCCCGCAAGCAGGCCGGGGGCGAACAGCCCGGCCTCGTTCGGGCGGCGGCTCACCTGATCACGCTACGGACTACAAACAACATGTTGGCCGGACGCTCAGCCAATCGCCGCATGTACCACGGGAACCACGCAGGACCGTAGCTGATGAGCACCCGCACGGGTGTGCCGGCAGCGACCAGTGACTTCTGCAGCCGCCGCGAAATGCCGTAAAGCATCTCTACCTCGAAATGTCCTGGATTCATCGCAGTCTTGCTTAAACGTTCGACCACGGCTTCGATCATCTTTGGGTCGTGAGTCCCGAGCCCAAGGAACCCGTCTCCACCCTCCCGTATGTGATCCAGCAATCGCCAGGCGAGCGCGAGATAGTTTTCGTCCACATCCGCTTTCGAGGGGAAGGCCACCTCAGAAGGCTCGGAGTATGCCCCTTTGACGAGCCGAATCCGAGGCCCCAGCTCCAGGAGTGCCTCCAGGTCGTCGGCCGTCCGGTACAGATATGACTGCAGACAGATCCCAACGTTCTCGTGGCCTTCCCGCAACCTTCGGAAGAGTTCGAGCGTGTCGTCCACGTACGGATGGCTCTCCATATCGAGCCACAGCGTGCCCAGCCCCTTTTCCGCGGCCACGCCCGTCAGCTCGCTCACCAGCTCCACCGTCAAGTCGAGACCTGTGTCGAGCCCGAGCTGCGTCGGCTTGATCGAGATCTCGGCGTCTAATCCTCGCGCGGCTATCTCATCCATCAGCTCCAGATAGTCGAATACTGTCTGGCGGGCCTCCTCCTCGCCCTCAACGTTCTCCCCGAGCATCGTTACGAGGGTGGGGATCCCTCTGCTTTCGAGGCGAGCGGCCTCGTCCAGAGCCGAAGCGGCGGTGTCTCCCGGCATGAACTGGCGCACCGCCCGCTTCACAAACCATCTCTCCGGCAACGTCTTGGAGAGCGTTCGATTCGTTGACGCCCAGAGAAGGGCCTTCCGCATCACCTTCTGATCATGCGGACCGAGAAGGGCTCAGGTGCGGAGCCCGGATTCACCATTGGCCGACACCTCGAAGCCTATCCACATCCCCGTTACCGCATGGGCCGGGACAGGGCACACGAGCGCGTAGTCGCCCGCGGCAGAAGCCACGAACCGGACCGTCTCCGTACCGCCGCCAGGCTCGGTGGACTCGGTCATTGAGGTCGCGTTGGAGGTCTCGGCTCCCTCAAACACCGGGACCGCACTCTCGAACACGGCCGGATAGCTTGCCTGCGGTTCCATCACCACCACGCTGTGGTAGTTGATCGGATCGGCGTTCTCGAAGTTGAGCGTTACTTCGTAACCCTCCGGGACAACCACCGAGCCCGAGCCGTTCCACAAGCCGTTGAAGTTCCAGTTGTTGTTATCGTTTGTTTGGCCGGCAACCAAGTTGATGGTGACGGTTTGTGCCGCATCGTCAGTGACAATCCAGTCTACGTCCGCCAGTCCACCGGCCGGCGCGTCCATCTCTGCTGCCTCTGGAGTTGCCTCGGCCGAGGTTTCCGTAGCCGCCGAGTAATCCCCCGCAGATTCACCGGAGTCCGCCCCGCCGCACGCGGCGAAAGCCATACCAACGACAACCAATAGACCATATTTCTTCATTTTGACTGCTCCGTGCATTACATGTCGGTGCCCGGAGTCAAAAACCCCGGGAGTATCCTTAAAAAGATACCGTCGAACAGACGTTCCGTCACCCGAAATTCTTCGCTCGTCTCTGGTCAAGAACCTGGTACAGGCACCGGCGGTCAGGTCACTGTATGGTCATTTGCGCGGGTCATTTGCGCGAGTGCCCACTGCGCATGTTCGCGAACCAGCGGCGAGTGATCGTTTGCCAGCCGGAGGAGGGTCGGGCGCACCTCGGGCTCCCCATAGTTGCCGAGTCCGACAGCGAGATTGCGGAGCATCCCCGACCGTCCCGGCCGATAGAATGCCGTGCCCCGGTACAGGGATCGGAATGCGTCGTCGTCGAGATTGATGAGCTCTTCGGCCCATGTCACCATGTCGTCCGGCGGCAGGGGCTGCCCGTGCGCCGAGAAGGGCGAGTGCTCCGGGACGGGCGCATCGTCGTTCCAAGGACACACCTCTTGGCAAATGTCGCACCCAAAGACACGGTTGCCGATGCCGGAGCGGAGCTCTGTCGGAATCGATCCCTTGAGCTCGATTGTGAGGTATGAGATGCAGAGACGTGCATCGAGTACGCGTCCGTCCACGATTGCGTCTGTCGGACAGGCATCGATGCAGCGACGGCAGGTACCGCACCGGTCGGGGAGGAATGGGGGATCGGGTTCCAACTCTTCGTCCAGGAGGAGCACCCCCAGCATGAGCCACGACCCCAGGGTGGGGTTGATGAGCATGGTGTTCTTGCCGATCCAGCCCAAACCGGCCCTTTGCGCATGGTCCCGTTCAAGGACGGGTCCGTAGTCCACATAGAGCTTTGTGCGAAGGTTTGGCGCGAGGCGCCCCATCTCCAGGGCAAGGTCCGCCAGTTTCTCCTCGAATACGTGGTGGTAGTCGCGACCCAAGGCGTAACGGGCTACCACGGGCAACCGGCGCGGGTTTCGCCGGGCACGCGGCTCCGGCCTGTGCACGTCTCCACGTGAGGTTGTCGGCTGGCCTCCATAAAGAAGGCTGACGACCAGGAGCGTGCGACAACCCGGCAGCGCATTCCGGGGGTCCAGGCGACGCTGTACCGCGTCGGGACGAGCAAGATACGCCATCTCTCCGTGGTACCCTTCGGCCAACCAGTCGACATATGCCTGGGTGTGCGGTGGCCCCGATGCGGGGGCGAAGCCAACCTGATCGAAGCCTAAACGGTAGGCTGCAGTCCGTATCTGCTCCTTCAGGGACGGGCCGCTTTACCCGCGCTGCAACAAAACTCTGCCACAGAGCAGGTGCTGCAGCGAGGCTTACGAGCCACGCAGGAATTGCGCCCGTGTTGAATCAACCGCCACGAGAACGGATGCCACTCGTCCTTGGGCAGAACCCGCATCAGATCTTTTTCCACCTTCGGCGGATTAGTCTCGTTCGTGAGTCCGAGGCGGTGCGCCACCCTCTTCACATGGGTATCCACGACCACCCCCTCGTGAATACCAAACGCGTTGGACAGCACCACGTTGGCCGTCTTCCGCGCGACCCCGGGAAGGGTCAGTAGGTCCGCCATCGTATTGGGCACCTCGCCGTCGTACGCCTCCACGAGTTCCTCAAGCGGCGCATCCGCATATGCTTTCGCGTCCGGATACGCGGGGAATAGCTCGCGGGTCACCATATTGACCCTCGCGTCCGTGCATTGTGCACTCAGGACCGTGGCGACCACGAGATTCGGAGGGTCGCACTGGAAGATCTCCGGAGGAGCGGCGGCAAGCTCGACGGGCAGACCTCCGGGTCGGACCTCCTGAGCCACCACGGATAGTGCCCCCCTAGTCGCTGAACGATGAGCAGATGCTATCTCACCACGGCGATCGATTACTCGAACGGCGACCCGCACTTGGGACACGCCGTCTAGAAGATCGGGGCCCAGTGATAGCGCGTTACCGGCGCGCCTGCGGAGATGATGTGCACTCCCCTGTCGGCATGGACGAACACGACCAGAAAGTGCAAACGGAAGCGGCGAAGCACGGCATCTCCCTGGAGGAGTGGGCGGATCGCATTGCGGTGGCCTTCCGGGAGGCGTGGACCCGTCTTGGGCTTTCGAACGACGGCCTCCTCGGAACGTCCGAACCTAGGTACCATCGGGGGGTCACCGCGCTCATGGAGCGGATTAGGGACAACGGGGATTTCCGGCGCGCCACCTACCAGGGGTACTACTGCGCCGGGTGCGAGGCTGTCAACGCGAGGATGATTTCGAAGACGAACAATGTCCGCTGCACGCCCGCCAGGAACATCGAATCGGAAGAGCACTGGTTCTTCTGCCTATCCGAGTATTCAAACAGCGTACTCAAGCGTGTACGGGAGGACCTCGACTGGGCCCGTCCCGCCGCGCGGCGACACGAGATTCTCCGCCTCCTGGAAGGTGGACTTGCGGACATCTCGGCGTCCCGCTCGCGCGTTAAGTGGGGGACCCCGATCCTCCGCACCACGATTGGTGGCCTGCGGACCTCCGCATCATGAAGGAAAGACATAACCCGCTTCTTTTGCGTGTATTGGCCGGCGATGCTCACGGCCGCAGGATCCACACCAGCCAAGAGCGTGTGGGCACATGGGTTCATCAATATCGGTGGCGCCAAGCTCTCCAACTCCGCGGGGACCGAGCTGGGGCTCCTCGAACTCATCGACCGGCACGGGGCTGACTCTCTGCGCTACTTCCTAATGCGAGAAGTGCCTTGGGACGGGGACCGCGACTTTGGGGAACCTCTCAATCGGGCTGTCTCAATGGTGAAACGCTACCGTAGCGGACGCATTCAACGCACGAGTGGCGGGGCACTGACGGCCACGGCGGATGCTGCGATGGAACGTTACCGCGCCGTAACGGACCAGCACCGCTTACATCAAAGCCTCGCGGCGGCATTCGAACTCGTCCGGGCCCCCAAGGCTACGTGTGACGACCAAGCTCCCTGGACCTTGGCGAAAGCGGAACGGAGCTTAGCGGGAACGGAGGCTCCCGACCATCCGTTATGGGAGCTGACGGGTGCCCTGGCCACCCTTTCGACCCTGCTGGGGCCGTCCATGCCGGTGAAGGCCGAGGCCATGTCGGCCACACTCGGGGACACCGGGGTTCGAAGACCTGAAAAAGAGCCGAGCGGCCTTCACCGCAGTGCCCCTGGCGATGTGCTGTTCCCTAGGGCCCAGTAGGCCGCGTCGGCACCAACTAGTCAAACAGAGGGTCTTGTTGAACCGCCCCCACCGAACGCAGTTGAGCGACGAGAGACTCCATTACCGCATCAATGTTCATATTCCCGAACACCGACGCCAACCGTCCGTTTCGGTATACGGCAATGAACGGCATCGGCATGTCTTGAAACACATCTTCGACACCGTCCCGGTATGTCGCCGGGGGCACCACCCGGGCTGGCATCGCGAACATGCGATCTGCTACCTCCCGTCCCGTGTCGGGCCATATGGTCAACAGAACGGGTTTCACCGGAACTGATTCGTCCAAAGCGTTAAGCTGAGCCAACGCCCGACCACCCAAGCCGCAACTCAACGCGTTTGCGACCACGACCACGCCCGTGTTCACACCCGCGAACCGGGCTAGGGATGCATCTTCCGTTCCCTCGGCCACGCCTTCGACCGCCGGAGAACACGCCACCATAATCAGCAACAGGATTGCTGCTGTGAAGCGAAACGATGTTATCGCATTTTCCACAATCGAACCGTCGGAATAAAGTCGGTTTCCAAGGTAGCCATCCGTCCATCTTCCAGAACGGCTATCGCTGCAACAGCGTGAGGAAGCAGGTACGACCCCTGATACTCGCCATTGTCTATGTCGTAGGTGTCCACAATCCTGCGGGAGTTTTCGGTAGACCCCAAAACCCGCATGTAGACGTGGTCTGCGTCTCTGGCGGGTTGGTCAGTAGTAACCGGAATTGCCGTGGGATCGACCTTTTGCCCCCGGATGCGTCCGCCCCCCGGTAGGACCTCATCGATATTTAGAGGTTCAGGGAACTCCATAGGTTCCACGCCCCCGGTGACGCTCCGTACGGAACCATCAGGTTCCAGCCAGATCATGAGTCCCGACCAACGAAAGACTATTACCGCACCGCCCGATTTGAGATTCGCGGCCCACGACTCCCCAACTATGGAAGCCGTGAAATCCACAGCCGACGGCATGGCCTCGAAAGCGTTAGGCCCGTTTCGCGTAACCCACAGCGTATCCAATCTCGCTACACGCCCATTGGGCATGACCACCCACGAATCGGTCTCTCCAGAGAATCCCTTCGGAAGAATTTGGCGCGCCTGCGGTAATCTGTGGGTATCGATCAGCTTCCCATCAGCTCCAAGCAACGTGAGGCGAGCGTTGTCTACGTCTACGACCATCAGGTTCCCGGCTTCGTCGAACTCGAAATCCAACGGCCGCTGAAACTCTCCTGGCCCATTCCCACGAATTCCCGATTCCCACAACAGATCCAAGGTGGCCGAAAACTCCCGGAATGTTGCTGCTCCCTGGTCGTACAGAACAAACCCTCCACGAGGACTGGCCACAAGGCGGCCCGGGTAGCCAAATAGGGTACCGTCATCATCCACGATCGCGGCATCCTCCACCGGCGCGGGCAACCAATGGCGTTCCTGCGCCACTGCCTCGCTGGCACCAACACACAGAGCAAAGACTACGGTGACCATCCTGGCTCGGTGTCGCATATCTAGAGGGGGCCCAAGCATGTCGGGCCGTTTGAACCCTCTTTGGGTTGCATGCATGTCCATCGCTTTTTGCCGTCCCCGCCAGAATCAAAACACTCTAGGGTGCCGGTGTTGGGGCAACCTATCTGCAAACACCTGAGGCACTCGAACGACGCTTCTTCAGTTCGATCAGCCCTCGTATCGCCAGTAAACACTGTGACAAATACCAGTACAAGGGCCAGGCCCACGAACCGCCGACGGGACGTTTTCATTGATTCGAGTTTAATTCAGGTTCGTCGGCGCAACCTGGGGCATTCGACCCTCCGATCGGTTGCCAGCAGGTGACTGTACCCGTCACCGGCCCCAATTCAAGAGAGCCCTCGAAGCATTCTTGACCCCCCACGTCCGGGCAGCCGATGGCGTTGCAGGCCGCACACTTTAAGGAGACATCGCCTCGGCTCCGGAATCCAGCACCCTGGTGTCCGTGGCCACGGCACAGACGACAAGTACGCTCGTTACAAGAATTACTAGCCCAAATGCCTTTTTCTTCATGGTGGATTGTCTCTCTGAGTGGGTTAAGGAGTCAGGGCGGCGATAACGGGTGCGAGAGTCCGGGGACGGGGGGACCTTGTCAAATATTCAGTGCTGTCCAATGACAGATGAGTATCCATGTGGCAAGTAGGGGCGGTGTCTCCCGGCATGAAGCGCCGCGCCGCGCGCTTCACGAAACGGTGCTCCGGCAGTGACCTCGAGAGTGTTCGGTTCGTCGACGTCCATAGAAGGCCCTTCCGAATCACCTCCGCATCGGACGGGCGGCCAGGCCCGGCGGGGCAGCGATCGTCAGGATAAGGCGCGGAGCCCGGACTCGCCGCTCGCCGACACCTCGAACCCAATCCACATCCCCGTAACAGCGTGGGCCGGGACGGGGCACACGAGCACGTAATCGCCCGCGGCGGACGCCACGAAGCCGAATCGTCTCAGTCCCGCCACCGGGTTCGGTGGATTCGGTCATAGAGGTGGGCGCCGGAGGTTTCAGCTCCTTCGAACACCGGCGGCGTCGGTTCGAACACGGCAGGATAACTGACCTGCGGCTCCATCACGACAACGCTGTGGTAGTTGATCGCATCAGCGGTCTCGAAATTGAGAGTCACCTCGTAGCTCTCAGGGACAACAACCGACCCCGAAGCCGTTCCAGAGGCCGTTGTAGTTCCAGTTGCTGTAATCGGCGGTCTCCTCCGCCACAAGATTGATGGTGACCGTCTGCGCGGCATCGTCGGTGACGATCCAGTCGACCTCTGACAAGCCACCGGCCGGGACATCCACCGCGGGTGCCGCCGATGTTTCCGCGGCTGCCGCAGGTGCCTCCGATTCAGCGGCCGCAGACTCACCTTAGGCCACCCCGCCGCACGCGCCGAAGACCAGCCCAACGATTGTTATTGGACCACAATTCCTCATTTCCTCAGCTCCTTTTTTCGCTCCGTGCAACATGTATGTGTCGAGCGTTGGCAGCCCCGCAGACTACCCAAGCTGCTTGCGATCGCCGCGACACTTCTGTGCGATTCTAGAGTTCATCCAGGGGCGGTTACGAGCCCCGGGTGCACGCCAAGACATACTGCAGCGCCGGTGATGCGTCACCCGAAAAGACCCTCCCCAATAGCTCCTCCGATCTGGGCGTTAGCTCTCCGGCTCCCCCAATTCGACGTCAGCGTAAATGTACTCGGGATGGAAGGTGTTGGCGTCCTCGTCGTCGGCCCGCTCAATGCGTCGACGCACGATCCTACCCGGCTGCGCCGTTAGCGGTCGCTGGAACACTGGACCGTCCACCACGCAGGTATGGAACTCGCCGTTCTCACCCATGGGATCGACCGACTCGGGTAACTCGTGCAGGAACGACGTTTCGCACCAGCAGCCCGCGAGGTGCCCCGGAGCCATGGCCGTGTTTACGGCGGTTACTATGGCGCGGAGCCCGCTCGCCACTACTCTCCGGGACAGATCCCTAGTGTCCAGGCCGAACAGAGGGAACAGGGGGTAAACTGAATTCCCTCCAGGATCCGTTAACGGTACTGGCGCACATCTTCGAGAAGAGGTCGCCGTACGCGAAGTGGGTCGGCCAGTCGCGATCCGGGAGGCTCCGAGCCCGCTCGAGAAAGTTCTCGTTTGCCTCCTCGTACGCCTGATTGGTGCAGCGCTTCGGCACCGGGGTCTCGTACAGGGGAAGGCCCACTTGGCGAGCTTGAGCCCGCCAGCACCGCAACGGGTGTGCTATGTATGGCGACTCGTCCGTAGACCTCTTTCACGGTGGTGAAGAGCCCGCGGACATCGAACCGGCCGGTTGGCCACGAAGGATCTCCAATGCCCAAGCGGCGTCCTTGCCCGAAGACCACGAGACAAAGACACCCTTGGCATCAAGGTTAAGGCCTTGCGCGGAACTGGGAGTATCCACGGTCACCGGTCGGCCAGTGCGGAAAGTGCCCACTGCGCATGTTCGCGAACCAGCGGCGAGTGATCGTTTGCCAGCCGGAGGAGGGTCGGGCGCACCTCGGGCTCCCCATAGTTGCCGAGTCCGACAGCGAGATTGCGGAGCATCCCCGACCGTCCCGGCCGATAGAATGCCGTGCCCCGGTACAGGGATCGGAATGCGTCGTCGTCGAGATCAATGAGCTCTTCGGTCCATGTCACCATGTCGTCCGGCGGCAGGGGCTGCCCGTGCGCCGAGAAGGGCGAGTGCTCCGGGACGGGCGCATCGTCGTTCCAAGGACACACCTCTTGGCAAATGTCGCACCCAAAGACACGGTTGCCGATGCCGGAGCGGAGCTCTGTCGGAATCGATCCCTTGAGCTCGATTGTGAGGTATGAGATGCAGAGACGTGCATCGAGTACGCGTCCGTCCACGATTGCGTCTGTCGGACAGGCATCGATGCAGCGACGGCAGGTACCGCACCGGTCGGGGAGGAATGGGGGATCGGGTTCCAACTCTTCGTCCAGGAGGAGCACCCCCAGCATGAGCCACGACCCCAGGGTGGGGTTGATGAGCATGGTGTTCTTGCCGATCCAGCCCAAACCGGCCCTTTGCGCATGGTCCCGTTCAAGGACGGGTCCGTAGTCCACATAGAGCTTTGTGCGAAGGTTTGGCGCGAGGCGCCCCATCTCCAGGGCAAGGTCCGCCAGCTTCTCCTCGAATACGTGGTGGTAGTCGCGACCCAAGGCGTAACGGGCTACCACGGGCAACCGGCGCGGGTTTCGCCGGGCACGCGGCTCCGGCCTGTGCACGTCTCCACGTGAGGTTGTCGGCTGGCCTCCATAAAGAAGGCTGACGACCAGAAGCGTGCGACAACCCGGCAGCGCATTCCGGGGGTCCAGGCGACGCTGTACCGCGTCGGGACGAGCAAGATACGCCATCTCTCCGTGGTACCCTTCGGCCAACCAGTCGACATATGCCTGGGTGTGCGGTGGCTCCGATGCGGGGGCGAAGCCAACCTGATCGAAGCCTAAACGGTAGGCTGCAGTCCGTATCTGCTCCTTCAGGGACGGGCCGCTTTACCCGCGCTGCAACAAAACTCTGCCACAGAGCAGGTGCTGCAGCGAGGCTTACGAGCCACGCAGGAATTGCGCCCGTGTTGAATCAACCGCCACGAGAACGGATGCCACTCCTCCTTGGGCAGAACCCGCATCAGATCTTTTTCCACCTTCGGCGGATTAGTCTCGTTCGTGAGTCCGAGGCGGTGCGCCACTCTCTTCACATGGGTATCCACGACCACCCCCTCGTGAATACCAAACGCGTTGGACAGCACCACGTTGGCCGTCTTCCGCGCGACCCCGGGCAGAGTCAGTAGGTCCGCCATCGTATTAGGCACCTCGCCGTCGTACGCCTCCACGAGCCGCGTCCCCAACCCCTTCAGATTCTTGGCCTTGCTGTTGAAGAAGCCGGTCGACCGGACCGCCTCCGCAAGTTCCTCAAGCGGCGCATCCGCATATGCTTTCGCGTCCGGATACGCGGGGAATAGCTCGCGGGTCACCATATTGACCCTCGCGTCCGTGCATTGTGCACTCAGGACCGTGGCGACCACGAGCTCCAGCGGAGTTTCCCAGAGAAGGGAGATCTGCAAACTCGGGTACAGTGTCTCAAACCGGGGGGAGAGTTCGGCGGCCAGAGCCGTCCGGGCTTTCCATGATCTGGGTCGGCGCATCGTCAGACCGTTGGGCGTGTGGGAATGGGAGTGCCGTGACGCCGCTCCGAGTCCCGAAGAGCGGCCGTCGCAGCGCGCATTATAAACAAACCTATGAGGACCGACCAAAATCCCGACATCAGATCACCCCAGATCAGGTACCACGCTCCGAGCCCCATGAGGCCGATCCCAAAGATACGTCCGCCCGCCGTGGCCCAGCGCGTCGCCTTCACGATGTCACCGGTCGCTGCCCATACCACCGATCGCAAAATCCTGCCTCCGTCCAGTGGGAAGCCCGGAATCAGGTTGAAGATTGCCAAGATCAGATTCAGAAACGCAAGTCGGCTGAACAGCTCGGCCAGGACCCACGCGGGACCGATCGGGAGCGACTCCACGCCGAGCTGCGCACCTAGAAAGACTCCGGCCAGGGCGAAGCTCGATAGAGGCCCGGCGACTGTAATGATGAACTCGTCCAAGGGCCTCTGAACTGCGTGACGGGTCCGCGCGAGGCCCCCGAAGATGAAGAGAGAGATCGACTGAATTTCCACACCCCGCAACTGACCGGCCAGCGCATGCCCCATTTCGTGGAGGAGGACGGAGAGGAAGAAGAGGAGCGCCGCCAACGTGCCCAAGATGTAGGATCCCGGCGCCCCGTACCAACCAAAAGTGCCCGTAGCAAAGATCCAGATGACGAAGATCGCCACGGGAAACCAGGAGTAGTCGATGTGAATGGGGATTCCGAACCAGTGCCCGATCCGGAACCCTCCCCAGAGCGGCACGTCAGACCCTGGCCCTGGGATAAGCGCTGCGTTCGACATTCACGGCTGACCGTCTCCCGCCACGGGGGAGCCATCTGGTCCGGGCCCGCGACACCACGCAGAGTCGTCCTCCGGCGAGGTTACGAACACGGACGAAGGTATGGCCCGCTGACTCAGGGACTGACACCACGTAACGCTCGCCACGCCAAGCGAACTCCGCCCGCCCGTCCCTCCCCGGGGGTGGGATCTGGATAAAGAGCTCCGATTCCATGCGGATCACGCCATCTTCATCGGCTGGTACCGCCCGGTAGAAGTCGGGATCGAAGAGTTTCCCCGCCAACCGCCGAAAGTTCTGTTCCTCGGCCCAATCCAGCGTGTCCAGGCCCGATTCGCCCGCCGCCGCTTCCCTATGGTGCAGGAGTTCATGTAGGATCGTCTCCCAGGCCTCCGCCTCCCAGTCGAAGGTTGGATCCTGCTTTGAGAGGGCCGCGAACGAACCGTGGTAGAGCACCAACTCCGAGGCTATGTCCCCCTCCCCGAGGGATAGTGGGTCCCCATCGGTTATGCACTCTCCAAGCGTGTACACCCACTCGAATTCAGGATGTAGGACCGCGCGTTCGTCAATCGTCACCACCTCCACGCCCTCCCTGACCTGCCGCGGGATACCGTGCCACATGCGACGGGCCGTCGCTTCGAATGTGTCGAAGGTCAATGCCGGCTACGCTGTGGGTCCACCATCCGATTTGCCACCAGGTCCATTGCCGTTGGAACTCTGAGCAGCCGCCCTCGTTAGCCACTTGTTGAGAGCCAGGAATGCGGCGATAGCCAGTCCCCACTGAATGAGCACCGACCCCGCGTTGAAGGTCGAGAACAGAGTGAAGGAGGCCGCCAAGTCGGCCGGATCAATGGCCTGGTACAACCACCACCCGGTGATCACCACCGCTTGGACCGCGACCAGCGGTATCACGACGTTGAACCATTTGCCGATGTGGAGGTCGCTGCCGGCCGCGTTGACCAGTGTCCGCCGGAACCGATCCACCCCGTACCGCAGAACCATGATGGCGAAGAAGAGTCCACTCAACATGAGTCCGACACCCCACACCCAGTCCTGATTCCGGAACACTTCGATCCAAATCGCCGAAGGCAATCCGAGCGCGAACCCGAGGCCCGCAATGGTGAGCACGGCCCGCCGCCGCTGAATCCCTGCATCGGTAAGAACGCGGGAAGCCATCTCGATCATCGCGATGAGGCTACTCCACGCAGCAAACACGAGCGCCAGGAAGAAGAGGATCATGAATATCGAACCCCCGGGCATGCGCCCAAATAGCTGCGGGATCCAGATGAAGGTGAGTCCCTCGTTCCCCGCCCCGACTATCTGTTCCTGGGCTCCGGGGAGAACCGCGAAGATCGTACAGAGGACCATGATCCCCGCCAGCAGGGAGACGGAGTTGTTCCCGAAGCCGAGCACGAAGGCGTTAAGTGTGGTATCCTCGCGTTTTTTCATGTAGACGGCGTAGGCCGTGATGAGCCCCCAGCCAGCCCCCGTGTCCCAAGCGTTCTGAGTCAGGGCTTCGAGCCAGATTTCGGCGTTTCCGAGGGCGGCCCAATCGGGTGTGAAGAGGAACGCGAGGCCAGCCTCGGCACCCGGCAACGTGATGGCCCTAATTGCGAGCGCCACCACCAGTAAGAGAAGACTCGGGATCAGCACGCGGGCAGCACGTTCGATCCATTGAACGCCGCCGATCACCACAAAGGCCGCCAGCCCGATCGCGATCGCGTGGGTCAGAATCGGCCACGGCGATCCAATGAACCCCTCCCAAAACATCTGAGGGCCCATGCAGTCGGTAGCACCTGCGGCGCACGCTTCTGTTGGTACTTGGCCGGTTAGCGACCCGTACAGGTAGCGGATGGTCCACCCCATGACGACGGAGTAGTAGAACATGATGGCAGTGGCCACGAAGGCGACCCACGCGCCCATCCAGGTGAACTTCTCCCCGGCGAGTTTGGTGAACGCGCCGATGGGTCCGGTCCGGGAGGCCTTCCCCGCCGCGAACTCCACAAGGATGAGGGGGATGGACCACAGAAGGAGGAAACAGAACCAGGCCACGAGGAACGAGCCTCCGCCGTTCGAGGCCGCGATCCTCGGGAACCTCCAGATGTTTCCGGTGCCCACCGCCATGCCGAGCATGACGAGCATCATCGTTGCCCGGGAGGAAAATACTTGTGCGCTCACTGGTTAGCTCCGTTCTGGACGTCGGGTATACCGAGTAGCAGTTGCTCCGATGAATGTTTCGGTGGCTCCGATGGAGGTTCAGCTTCCTCCACCGGCCCCGCGTCGTTCCATAGCCAGTCCCGAATCGCGCGGTTCACTACCTCCGGCATGGAAATGTGCGTGCAATGACCTGTTCCGGGCACGGCCAGAAACTCCGCGCTCGGCAACTTGTCCACGATCTCATGTGCCCACGAGACCGGGCAATATGTGTCCTCGAGTCCCTTCACAACGAGCGCGGGTCTGTTAATCCGCGGCAGATCCGGGCGAAGATCGAGTCGTTTCAGACAACCCACCCGGCGGCTGGATGCGGTGGGTGGTTCCGTACGCGGCCCCGTAAAGAGAACATACTCTATAAGCTGGTCGCGCCCCGGTGAATCGTCGAACACCCACACGTGCGCCCGTCCCCAGAGGCGTGCGAGCATGCGGCTGATCGCCGTCGGCAGGTAGCGGGTGGTAGCCATGGCGACCGGAATCATCCCCGTCTTATTGAAGCCCACATGATCGTGAGTGACGTAGGCCAGTGGATTACAGAGGACGATACCGTGCACCCGTTCGGGGAAGAGCCTCGCAAAGCGCATCGAGATGGCAGTCCCCAGACTCGTCCCGACGAGAAAGCACCGATCGACGCCCAGATGATCAACCAGTTCGCGGAGGTCCGACACGAAACGATCCAGGTCGTGATCCGAGGTCACCCTGGAGCGGAGATCGGCGGCTATTACGCGGTGGGTGGTCGCGAAGTGCGGGAGCTGGTGGCGGAAGGTTTCCTTCGGGCTGTCCGCACCCGGGACCCACAGGATTGGTTGTCCTGAGCCGGCATCAACGTATTCGACACGCTCTCCATCCGAGTATTCGATGACCCCGCCCGGGAGGGGATCCCCGGAGGCGCCGAGCACGGGTGGCCGCACGATGGCCATGTTGCGCCTAGTCATCAGATAAACCCAGCCCGTTACCGCCGCGGCAGCGATCCCTGCCCCGACCACCACGATGAGAGCGACCAGAGGCGGATTCACTCGTTGCCGTCGGCGAGCGACTTCACACCCAGTCCTCGACCTGTTCGAGCAAGAGCTCAGGGGTGAGTGCCGGGACCCCCATCTGCACCGCCAGTCGGTCGGCGTTTTCGCCACCCGTCGAGATAATCTCCCGCCAGAACTCCGCGGAGGCAGGGTCTCGGTACCACTGCTCACCGAAGCGGGCGCGGAGCCGCCACAAGATGATCGCGCTCAGCATCCATCCCCTGAGGCGAAATGCCGCCTGATACCCTTGGGTGTTGGCACGGAGATACTCGGACGAGTTGTGTTCGAAGCGAGTGGCATCGCCCATGATGGTCGCGTACCTGGGGACCAGCTCACCGGGATTCTCGGTGTCGGCAAGTTCGAAGTCCCATACGACCCTCGCGGCCAAATGCCGCAATCGAAACAGCTGCAAGAACCCCGCGGTGGCGCGGTAAGCGTCGCAGTGGGCGGTTGTAAGGAGCGTGGCAGCGCGCACCCAACCGACGTCGAGGAGGAAGGAGGCGATCAGGTGGCCGAATGTGTGGGGCACGGATTTGTCGCCGAGGGTGCGGGTCTCCCATGGTAGGTTCGCCGGTGCCTGCGTGTAGTGCACTGTCCGCCCCGTCTCATGGAGCAGGGCCGCCACGGAGAGCCACCCCGACCCAGGCGGTACGGCAAGTATAATCTCATGAGGGACCCGAATCGCCGTGGCGAATGGCAGCCACTCCTGCTGCGGACGCGCTTCCTCATCGGTTCGGACGGACCCATCCTCCGGTATCGGCACTTGTAGAATCCTCATGTACCGTCGTAGGCGGCGGGCGAGGAGCTGCGCCGGGAACATTCTCTCGTACCAGTGCATGCCCAGCATCCACAGGATGTCGTGCTGCCGAGCCGTCTCCCCGGCTTCCGGCACGGCTCTCCCCACTTCCGTCGTCCAGGCCTCGGCGTACGCATCCTCGGTGGCATCCAAGATCTGTTGGGCGTACCCCTGGATTTGGTGAAGGTCCAGACGGGCCAAACGGGCCGTCGCTTGCAGGTAGTTGCCCAGCCCCAACTGCGCCGTGGCCTCCCGTTCTCGGTGCACCACCTCCAGACGAAGGGCGGCGGCTTCCTCCTGACGTTGGTAGTAGGCGATCTCCTTGGCGCGTCTGGCTTCCCTATCGGGTTCCCGCATGATCGACGCCCGAGCCTCGGCAAGAGGGATCGTCTCGCCTCCCACCGAAATGGTCGCGCTCAACTGCCACGTGCGCAGCTGCGCCTCAAGGGTGGCCACTTCGACCCTCACGCGCTGTGTCGCAATCCAATTGAAGAGCTCTCGCAGTCGCCAGTGCTCGGCCCCTTCCGCCTCGGCCAGCCGCTCTTGAATCACGGGGAGAATCGCGGGGTGCAAGAGGAACCGATCCTCCTCCGTCCACCGATATCGGTCCAGGTCGGGGTCTTGTCCAGATCGCTCTCGGAATTCGGCGAGGGCCAACCTCCGATGAAGCCGCTGAGCCTGCTCCCTGATCTCGGTTAAGTGAAACGGCACGGGGCTGAGTCCCGCCTTTACCCGGCCTGTCCGCTCATGGCATGGCGCGCATGGAGTCCCCTACCCACGCCGCGACCTGCGACAAAGGAACCCGTACCTGCTTGAGGGAGTCTCGGTCTCTGATCGTGCAAGTTTCATCCTCCATCGTCTGTCTATCAATCGTCACACAATAGGGAGTCCCCGCCTCATCCTGCCGGCGATACCGGCGGCCGATCGACCCGACCCGGTCATAGAGCACGTTGTACACCGAGCGTAGGTCGTCCGCGAGTCGCTCGGCCACCTCCGGCATTCCATGCTTCTTCACGAGCGGAAAGACAGCCACCTGCACGGGCGCCAGCGAAGGAGTCAGACCAAGCACCACTCGCTTTTTTCCGCCCACCTCCTCCTCGCGATAGGCGTCGGCCAAGACGACCAACAAGGTCCTGCTCAACCCCGCAGAGGTTTCCACGACCCACGGGATGTACTTCTCGTTGGCGGGCTGGTCAAAGTACTCCAGCTTCTTGCGGGAGTGCTCCTGATGTCGTCTCAGATCGTAGTCGGTGCGGTTGTGGATCCCCTCGAATTCCTGCCAGCCGAAGGGAAAACGGTACTGGATGTCGCACGCCTCTTTGCAGTAGTGAGCGAGTTCGTCGGGGCCGTGAGCGTGGAAGCGCAGCCGGTCGGGGCATATTCCCAGACCCTTCATCCACTCCATGCGACGCGACTTCCACTCCTCGAACCACTCATCCTCCGTGCCAGGCCGGACGAAGAACTGCATCTCCATCTGCTCGAACTCCCGCGTTCGGAAGATGAAGTTCCCGGGGGTGATTTCGTTGCGGAACGCCTTGCCGACCTGCGCGATCCCGAACGGTACCTTCTGGCGCATTGAGTCGACTACGTTGCGGAAGTTGACAAAGATTCCCTGGGCTGTCTCGGGTCGCAGATACACGGTGGATGCCTCGTTCTCGACGACACCCATGAACGTCTTGAACATGAGATTGAACTGGCGAGGGTCCGTCCACTGGCCGGTCTTTCCGCAGACGGCGCATTGCTGCTCTTCGGGTTGGCCCGCCTCCAGATTCTCTAGTTCATCGGCTCTGAAGCGTCGGTGACAGTTGCGGCACTCGACAAGCGGGTCCGTAAACGCTCCCACGTGGCCGCTGGCGACCCATACTTCGGGGTTCATGAGGATTCCCGCGTCGAGCCCCACGATGTTGTCGTGCCGGTGGACCATCTCGCGCCACCAAGAGCGCTGGAGGTTGTTCTTGAGTTCGATCCCCAAGGGCCCGTAGTCGTACACCGAGCCTACTCCTCCGTAGATCTCCGATGATTGAAAGATGAAACCCCGCCGCTTGGCGAGGGATACGAGCTTCTCCATAAGGCCGGAGGGGTGCCCGGAATCAGAGTCGTGGGTCATGGATTCATTCAGTCGATGAAATGTGTATTTGTTCTGTGGATGAGTACTGGTCAACCTAAGCGTAAGCCAGGTCAATGTGGTTGGTTTTCGGTCAGGTGGCGTGCAGGCCCCTTGAGCACGTGGCCGGGTTTGGCTCCCGTCACGGACCCGTCTCGGATGACCGGCACTCCGTTGACCAGGACATGATGGATGCCGATGGAGTAACGGTGTGGGTCGACGTAATCCGCACGGTCCGCGATCCTGTCGGGGTCGAACACGGTGATGTCCGCCCACATACCCTCAGCGATGCGCCCTCGCTCCAGCTGCCCAATCTCGTCGGCGGACATGGAGGTCATCTTGCGGATCGCCTCCTCCAGAGTGAGAACCCCCTGCTCGCGCACGTACCGCCCAAGTATACGCGGGAAAGTGCCGTAGGAGCGTGGATGAGGGAAACCCAGCCCGTACCCCACCGGATCCCCGTCCGTCTCGAACATCGCCATGGGGTGTTGCATGATCCGGACGACATCCGCCTCGTCCATGAAGTGATAGATGGCGCTGAATCCGCCGGCCAGTTGCAACTCGATGGCGAGCTGCACTCCGGTGGCATCGTCGTTCGGGAGTCCGCGATCCGCAGCTAGCTCCGACATTCGCCGGCCGTTGTACTCGGGGAGGGAGGGGACCGTGCGAAACTGGATCCTGGAGAGGTCGCCACCCGTCCAATCTCGATGCATCCAGGCCTCGGTTTCCGCCTCCACTCGGCGTCGCATTTCCGGGTCGGTGACGCGTACGCGAAATGAGTCGACGCCGCCCGCCAAGACCCATTGCGGGAACAGCACACTCGAACCCGTGCTCCCAGCCGTGTAGGGATAGAGGTCCACCTTGACGTCGATCCCCTCCGCACGGGCCGAGTCGACCAGGGCCAGGGAGGCCGTGGTCTGGCCCCAGTTGGCCACGCCCATCGCCTTGAAATGGTTGATGTGGACCGGGAGACCCGCCTCCGCCCCCACCCGGATCGCCTCCCTGACCGCGGGGAGGAGTTCACTGGCTTCGTCGCGCATGTGGGTGTAGTAGATCCCCCCGTATTCCGCCGCGACCTTGGCGAGCTCGATCACTTCCTCGGTCTCCGCGTAGTTGGCCGGCACGTACAGGAGTCCCGTTGCAAGCCCGAGCGCTCCGTCCTCCATGGTGGCGCGGACGAGTTCCCGCATCTCATCCAGCTCCTCCTCGGTCGGGGCTCGATCCGCCATGCCCAGCACCTGCCGCCGCGTCCACGTGTGCCCCGCAAAGAACCCGATGTTGGGGGCCAGTTGGAGGGCCTCTGTGTACTCGGCTAGCGGCCACGGCTGATCCCCACTGTGGAGGGATGGAAGGATAGTCGTGATTCCCTGCCGGATGAAGTTCTCCGCGAGAGGGCGCTCGTGGATCTGGTTTTGAACGTGGTTGTGGTGGTCGATGAAGCCCGGAGACACGATGAGGCCGGTGGCATCAATGACCTCGCCCGCAAAGTCGTTTAGAGCTCCAGGCTCTGTGAGGACAGCTATGCGTCCCTCCCGGATCCCGATATCGGCATCGAAGCGCGGCGTGCCGGTTCCGTCTACGACGGTGCCGCCGGTGACCACTAGGTCGAACGTCGAGTCGCCAGGCCCCTCGCCAAGCACGGCGGCCCCCGCTGATCCGCGTTCGTCCGAGGCTCTCTCTGCGCTGCAGGCTGTCAACACGCCGCAGGTCGCATACACGATGGCGACCAAACCGGCTGAGACGGGCGATCTCATCGCTCTTCCCAGGACGGAACGCCGTCCCGCTTGTACACGATCCCATCCTTGATGACATCGGTCACGTATCCGAGCACGTTGATGTCGAACAACGGATTTCCGTCGACCACGATTATGTCGGCGAGTTTCCCGGGCTCGATCGTTCCCGTCTCTCTCAGATCGAGCACCTCCGCCGCGACTTTGGTGGCGGATGAAATGGCTTCGATCTCGGTCATTCCCATGTCCACGAGGGCCGATACCTCGCGCCACGCCGATTCAGCGTGGAAATTGAGGGGTGATCCCGTGTCCGTCCCCATCGCCATCAGGGCGTCCGCATCAATGAACTGCCGGGCCGCACGTTCGCTGTTCCGGATCTGGCGGGGGGTCGTCCGGAAGTATGACTTCCGCCAGAAATCATGTTGGGTGTAGGAGCCGAGCACCTGTTCCCTGATCGGCGGTGGGAAGGTGTTGATGATGTCCGGGTCCCACAGACGTTCCGGGAACTCCAGCGTGGCCGGGTAGATCCAGATTCGGTGGGAGATAGTCTGGACCACCGGGACACCTGTCATGGCGATGTGCGCCACCAGCTCATCGGAGTACGCGGGGACGCTTCCGCCGGAACCCGCATGCTGGAGGACGTCGCAACCTCCCCGGAGGGCGGCCCACACTACCTCCTCTTCGTAGACGTGACAGTGAATGGGTACGCCGGCGGGCCCCGCCACCGCCTTGATGGCCCGCATGTCCTCTTCGGTGGTGCCGATCCACGTCTTGATGACGTCCACGCCGGCGTCGATCAACTCGCGAGCTCTTTGGCCTGCGTGCTCGGGCGACTCGGTGATTACCTGGAGCTCCTCCGGGAGGAAGTCCCAAGCATACCTCGTGATCCAGGGACCACTCACTAGGAGGCGAGGACCGGGCACCTCATTGCGATTCACCCTGTCCCGGAAAGCCAGGGACGACATCGGGGCGGCTAGGTCGACTCCCGCCGTCACCCCGGCCGCGAGAAGTTGCTTAGCGGAGGTCTCGTAGACCAGTTCGTCGTTCCCTTCGAACCAGGGGAACCACGTCGCGTAATCCCCGTGCCCGAGTATCATGATGTGGACATGGGCGTCCACCATCCCCGGTAAAACAGTCTTTCCGCGGGTATCGATGATCTCGGCGCCCTCCGGGATCTCCACCTCGGAAGCGGGTCCCACGGCTACAATGCGATTGCCCCGAACGACCACGGCGGAGTGGTGAATCGGGGGAACCTCGTACCCATCCAGAAGTTGCCCCCCAACGAGTGCGAGAGTGCGCTCCTGGTCTTGCATGTGCTTTGCGGCGGGGAGCGTCAGACCGCGGGCTCCTTCGCCAAAAACCCCGGCACCGTCCAGAAGAAAACCGAGGAGCAACACGAGGACGAGAGCGACTACGGACACGGGATGGGAGCTTACTGAGGTTTTCACCGGATGACTCCTATGCGCTGGAAGGTGGCCTTATAATGCTGCCGATACCATATTGCGTGTATGCAACAGAACTCACAAACCAAAGTTGGGCGCGCAAAACCCTCGGCCGCAAAGAAGGACGGTCGCTATTATCGTCGCGGGCTGGGGCTGAAAAAAGTCATCAAGCCGCAGGTGGAGACGGAATACGGGAGTGCGCTGATCACGCTCCTCAGGGAGAACGACTACGAGTTGAGCGTCGGGAGGCTTCATTTTCGCCTCGCCAGATCGTTCGGCTTTTGCTATGGGGTGGACCGCGCCGTCGAGTACACCTACGAGACACGCCTCAAGTTTCCGGACCGCCGCACCTTCCTGGTGGGGGAGATCGTCCATAATCCGTACGTCAACCTTCGCCTTAGGTCGAGTGGGATCGAGTACATCTACGGGGAGTCGAGGGACCACTTCGATTTCTCCGAGGTCACGCCGGAGGATGTCGTCATTCTCCCGGCATTCGGAGTCCCCAAGAACGCCTTCGACGACCTGCGGGCCTTGGGATGCATCCTAGTGGACACGACCTGCGGCTCCGTACTCAACGTGTGGAAACGGGTGGAGAGTTACGCACGCGACGGCTTCACGACGGTTGTGCACGGCAAGTATTGGCACGAGGAGACATGGTCCACCAGCTCGCAGGTGCACAAGTACGACGACGCTCACTTCCTGATCATCCTGAACATGGAAGAAGCGGACATCGTGTGCGGACACATCAGGGGTGAAGTGGGGCGCGATGACTTCATGGCACGGTTCGGAAAGTCACACAGCCCGGGCTTTGATCCTGACATTCACCTGCGCCGGATCGGCGTGGCCAACCAGACGACCATGATCGCATCGGAGTCCCTGGCGATCGCAGCCAAGCTGGCCGAGGCGATGGCTGACCGGTGGGGCGAGGATGCCCTTCCGGACCGTTTCCGAAGCTTCGACACGATCTGCTCGGCGACCCAGAAGCGGCAAGACGCCCTGTACGAACTCCTCGAGAACCCCCCGGACGTAATGGTGGTCGTCGGCGGGCACAATTCCTCCAACACTACTCACCTCGCTCACCTCTGCGAGGCCCGGACCGCGACCTATCACATCGACCGCCCCGAATCGTTGGATCCCGAGACGGGTGGCGTGTCGCACCTGACATCGGATCGTGGCGTTGTCCTCACGGACAAGTGGCTACCCGATGGTGAGGTTGATATCGGCCTGACAGCCGGGGCCTCGTCACCTGACATATCGATCGGCGAGACGGTCGAACGGATACTGCGGGTCGCGGGGTACGATCCCGCCGAGGCATGCGCACGTCTGTACAAGGAGATTGAAGCCTAGACTGTAGACCCGTTAGTAGCCGTCTAGCGCCCTTTGTATCTGGGAGGACGCTTCCGGGCGAAAGCTTCGAGTCCCTCGCGCCAGTCTTCCGAGGCCATGCACTCCTCGAGTGCCTCCGCTTCGGCGCGCAAAGCGCTTTCGGGGTCGGTGGATTCAGCCTCGTCCAACACCTGTTTGGCCAGCCGCATCGAGATCGGCGCGTTGGCGGCCAACGTTGCGGCGAGCGTGCGGGCCTCGGGAAGGATCTCCTCGGTGGGGCCGATTGCGTTTGACAGCCCCCACTCGTGCGCCTCCTGCGGGGTGAAAAAACGGCCTGTGAGGATGAGGTCGGCCGCTCGCCCGTAGCCGACCCGGCGCTTCAAGGTGTAGGCGGTCCCGCCCCCGATGAAAGTTCCCAGGGTGACCTCCGGCATGCGGAGCTTTGCCTCCTCCGCAATGAGGATGAAGTCACACGAGAGCGCCAGCTCGCACCCTGCCCCGATCGCGTGCCCATTGACGGCCGCGATGACGGGTTGAGGGAGTGTCTGGAGAGCTCGGAAGGTACGCTGTCCCACCTCTATGTACTCGCGGCGCTCTGTCGGCGTAGGCTCCGTGTCACGGTGTGCCTTGAGGTCGGCCCCCGCACAGAAGGCTCTTCCCGTCCCGGTCAGTATCACAACTCTCGTCGTGAAATCCGCAGCGATCCGGGTCAACTCGGTTTCGAGCATCTTGTACATCCCGAGGCTGACCGCATTCAACCGATGCGGGCGGTTGAGGCGAAGGATTGCAACCTGACCCTCCGCCTCCACCTGGAGCGGCTCGTTATGGCTCACTCTACTGGCTGCCGTGGCGCGCGCTGCTGTGCCGCACGATGTGGTGGCTGGCGCGTCCTTGATGCTGGATTAGTTTTCTGCGTCCTCGTCCTCTGTTGTGGTGCGGACCCTGGCCGCGTTCTTCACGTGCATCTCCAGCCATCTGTCGGTCTCCCACAGCACGTGGAGCACCGACTCGCGCGCTGCGTAGCCGTGGCTCTCGGCGGGGAGGAAGACGAGGCGGGCCGTCGCCCCCAACCCCTTCAGGGCTGCGTAGAAGCGGCGTGACTGCACCGGGAACGTCCCCGAATTGTTGTCATCTTCCCCGTGAATGAGGAGGATCGGTTCGTTCACCTTGTCCGCGTGCATGAACGGCGACATGTAGAAGTAGAGATCGGGGTCCTCCCAGAAAAGGCGTTCTTCGCGCTGGAAGCCAAAGGGCGTGAGCGTTCGGTTGTATGCACCGCTACGAGCCACACCCGCCTTGAAGATGTCGGAGTGCGCCAGGAGGTTCCCGGTCATGAAGGCACCATAGGAGTGTCCACCGACGCCGACCCGCTCCGGATCCACCACTCCGCGCCGGACACCCTCGTTGACCGCCGCCTGTGCATTAGCCACGAGTTGATCTCGGAACGTGTCGTTGGGTTCATCGTCACCCTCCCCGATTACCGGCATGGAAGCATTGTCCAGCACGGCGTATCCCCGAACCACGTACGGAATGGCTCCCGAATAGTTGAGTCGCGTGAACTGGTGAGGAGAGCCGCTGCGCTGTCCGGCGGCCGCCGCGCTCTTGAACTCCGTCGGATAAGCCCACACAAACGTCGGGAGTGGCCCGTCCGTCTCCTGGTCGTAGTCTGCCGGCAGGTAGAGCGTTGCGGAGAGGGGCACCCCGTCCTCGCGCTCGTAGTGGACGGTCTCCTTCCTGATCCCGGCAAACTGCGGATACGGGTGAGGAAAGTCGGTGACGGCGCTCATGGTCCCCGCATCGAGATCTCGAAGGAAGTAGTTAGGTGGTTCGTTCACCGACTCTCGACGCGTGAGTAGACGACCATCCGTGAAAAGCTCCGAGGGGATTTCGTAGTACGGCGCTTCGGAGCGGAAGAGCTCGGTCGTCTCCCCCGTGGCCAGCGTCATCTTGCGAATGAACGGCCGGTTGCCCTCGGGGGAAGCCCCTTGCCCGGTCAGGTAGATCGAGGCGCCGTCGTCAGCCGTCATCAGTACCCCGCGCCCCCGGTCATTGGTCCTCATCATCGGGAAACCGGGGTGGTTGTAGCGATCCTCCGTCTGGAGATCGAATACCAGCGTCATATCTCCCGGGGAATCCGGGTCAAAGCGATAGGTGCGCGACTGGCGGGTCGAAAACCAGCTCTCTCCCACGAATGCAAACCCTTCCGCCGCCCACTGGACCCCGCTGTACCTTAGGGAGAGCGCCGCCAGCTCCACCGGAGTGCCGGAGAAGGGTGCGGCGAGTGCAAACACGCGGTCGCGGATGTCGGCAGTGGCCTGAGCGTCACCGCCGTCCTGAGCCTCGGCCCAATAGAGGGTGGCGTCGGCATCAGGCCGCCATGTGAGCGAACGGACGCCGGTCGGGACTGATCCAAAGGAGGTGGGCACGGCATCTTGCAGCGGGAGGCTGGCCACCTGGTGGACGACATTTCCGTCCGTGTCCCAGACCTCGATCCGCCGTGGGAAGCGGGACGCGGGAACCTGATACGAAAACGGCCTGTGCGTGGACTGAACTAATAGATACCTGCCGTCGGGAGACGGATTTGGGGTGGAGATTATCGCCGGTTCACCGAGAGTCGTGACCGACCCATCGAGAGCCACGCGCGCCAGCTGGGCCGTGGCGTAATGCTCGTAGAGAGCTTCGTGATGCGGCGTTTGAAGCAGGTCCTGGTAGGTGCGCGCAGGTGCCGCCCCACCGGAAGTTTCCTCGATACGGGGGCTGGCCGGTACGAAAGGTTCCTCCGGAGCAGCACCTCGTCCCTGCGGAACCGAAAGTACGTACAGGGAACCGTCGGACGCCCAACGCACGGGTGTTCCAGACACATTCACGAGTTCCAGATCCGAGAGTCGGTGGGCCGTGGCCGAGGCCACATCCATCACCCAAAGCTGCACCGCCGTGTCGGTGTCGTGCGTGAAGGCAATCATTGATCCGTCGGGCGACCACGTCGTGTTCCTCAGGCGCGGGTCGGCGGGAAGGCCCTCAACCGCTCGGTCCACGCCATCCAGAGTCCGCAGCGTGTATCCGTTGGAGGGGCGCGACCGACTAGGACCATTGTTCCGCGGGTTGATCCGAAGGCCCGCGATCCGCAGTTCCGGTGCCGACACTTCGGCGATCGACGGGAGGCTGGGGCGGTGGGTGAGTAGGAGGACCGACTCATCGGGACTCAAGCTGACACTTGGCGTGACGGGGGCATCCACCAACGCCGCAAGCTCCGGTGCCGGCGTCTGGTAGCCGTCCGCACCTTCCTGGGCTGTGAGTTCTGTGGCCGACATGGTGGCCAACATAGTGACAAGAGCGGCTACGGGTCGGAAAACAGAGGGTCGGGCGCGCATATCGTGATTCTCCGGGTTCGGGGCCTGACGCATAGGTAATTGGCGTAAGTCGCTACGATAGTCGCTGCGAAACACGCTATGAGGATTGCCCAGAATAGCGGTCTTGCGCAACCGCTGGCGTCCTTTTCCAAAGTCCCCTCGACCATTACCCTTGCAGGGTCCATTTCGAGAGTGGATGAGCGTGGAATCCAAGTTATTTGCTGGTGGGGAAACTCATTTTCTGGAGGGGAGACGGATGATCGCAGCTTTGTCGGGGAGACTCATGGGTGCCGGGTTGATTGTGTTGGGAGTGGTTGGCTGTTACACCGACGGGGATGCGGCCGCCGACGGATCGGGGGAAGAAGAGGCGAGCCAAGAAGTGGTTCTCGGTCCTGCGGACGGCCTGGACTTGCCTCCCGTGGATCTCGAGAGGGTCAAGGTGGGTGACCTGGCCCCCGACTTCACTGCAGTGGCACATACGGGGGAAGCGTTGACGCTATCGGACTTCCGGGGCCGGCAGAACGTGGTCCTCTTCTTTTATCGCGGCCATTGGTGACCCTACTGCATAACGCAACTCGGGGAGTTGCGAGACCTGCTTACATCCGAACAGCGCGAACGCACCATAATGCTCGGCGTGGCGCCCGACAGCCAGGAACAGCACCTGATGACTGTTGCCCGCGTGCAACAGGACTACAACTACGACCTTGACTTCCCTCTTCTCTCCGATGACGGGTCCGCCATTATCGGTCGCTACGGACTGTTGAACGAGGACGACCCGAGGGGCCGCCCGATCCCGCACCCCACCACCTACGTAATTGACATGGAGGGGCGTATTCAGTGGGCCTTCACGGAGGTCGATTACCGAATCCGTCCCGAGCACGCCGACATCGTCGCTGCGCTCGAGGCCATCTGGTAACCCGCCTCCAATAAACCGGTCAAGCTTCCCACGGGAGTTTCCGCGGAGAGATACGGATCCGTGGGTTAGCTTGCCCCGGACGTCAGGTGGGTGGAGCGCTTAGGGCACTAGCTCGCGTTCCACCAGACGGGCAATCCACAGACCCGAGTGCAGGTCGGAGGTGTATATCCGGCCTTTGTGAAGCTGAGCACCCCACGTCATGGACCAGTTAGGCACCGCTCCGTCGGTGGAAGCCGTCTTCACGTGGCCTATCTCCCGCCCCTGTCTGTACAGGTCGCCCCTGAGCTCCCCTGAGATGTCCAAGACACGCAACCCCGCCTGATAATACCCGATATAGAGGCGGTCCCTGTCGTCGCTCCACAGGTTGTGCGCTCCCGCTTCGGGCACGGCGTAGTTGGCCACATGGACGGGTGATTCAATGTCCGACATGTCCAGCACCTCTATGTACCCTCTCGCCTCGATCGGACCCAGCGCATCCGGGTCCCAGTCAGAGGGAAAGATCTCCGCGCCGGCGAAGAGATACTTACCGTGGCGCCACGCGACGTGCGTATTCCCCTGTTCGGAGACCCACCGCGAGACGAAGGTGGGCTCGCGCGCCGTACCTCCGTGGGTGCCCGCACCGGCGTCCAGTATGTAGACACCCTCGTTCCAAAACGAGGCGTAGGCATACCCGTCCTGAACGATGACGTCGTGGAGGCTGCGAACGGGCTCGTCATGACCCCACCGCCCGATTTCGACCGGATTGGCGGGATCGGCGATGTCGATGATCACAATCTCGCTGGTTCCGTTGTGGCACGCGTACACCAGCTCTTCTTCCCCCAGAATCCAGACGTTGTGAACTCCTCCCGTGACCGTATCGGTGTATTCGGAGACGACGGTTGGATGGGCGGGGTCCGCGAGGTCGAGGAGGACGATCCCATTACGCCGGGTCGAGGCTCCTTCCCGGGTGACGATTCCCAGCCGGTTATTGGGGTGGATCTTGACGTCGTTGATGCGACGGGCATCGAGTTGTACCGAGTCTGTGAGGACTGGGGCCGTGGGGTCCGTGACGTCCCACACCTTCATCCAATCGTGGTAGAAGGTCCCGATGTAAGCGTAGTCTCGCCCGTCCGTGCCCTCGAATACCCACGTGTCGCCGGCCCTGTGGGATGACATGATCCCTGCTCCGACTAGTTCGAGCCTCTCCGAGTGAGTGCGCTCGGCTACATCCACGATCACTGTGCGGGCTATGCTGGGTCCGGCAACCGCGGTAATGTGGTAACGTCCGGGGTTTTCGGCGACGAACAATCCGCGCCCATCCACCGGCTCCACAGACGCTCCCGAGGGTGAAGCACTCCACATTGGGTTTAGCGGGATGTCTTCCCCACCGGGTCCCCGGCCTGCGAACCGAAATGCCACCACATCACCGGTTCGGAGTCCATCCGTGTCGCTGGACGCCAGGAGTTCGTACTCGGAGGCGGGATTGTCTCCTACTTGAATGTCGAGCGTGGTCTCAGCGTCTCCATCTTGGAAGGTGACAGTGGTGGTGCCAGGGGTTGATCCGAGAATGCGGTCGCCCGTGATTGATGCGATGGCCGGATCTTCGACCGTGGTTGTGAACGGAACTTCTTCCAAGGGTTGATCGAGGCGGTTCCAGGCTTGGACCACAAAGGGGGTTGTAGTGCCCGCCATCACAGGCCCCAGAGCCCTTACCTCGAGGCGAGCGGCCGGGAGGGGAAGGACGCGAACCGTGGACCACCCAGCTCTCCCCCGGAAGATTGCAGCGACCCGCGCCACACCGGGGCGGAGTCCCGTGACCACCCCGTCCTCGGAGACCGTCGCCAGCTCCGGGTTTTCCACGAACCACCGGGCCTCTCCATCGACATCCACATCGTCCCCGGCTCCCTGTACTTGGGCCGTCAGCTGGACCGTGCCTCCGACCTCAATGATCGCCTCGGCCGGCACGGCGGTCACAACTACCTGCTCCTGCGCGGTGAGGGGTGCGGCCAGGTGGGATGCCCCAACCATTCCTAGAAAAACGAGTCGCCTCGTCGGTCGACAAATCATGTGCAGTACTCTTTCGCGTGGGTTCAGAACGACACCTCCCTCGGAGGTTGATGATGCACACGCGGTGCCGCGTTATCAACGCCGCGAGGTTGCCCTAACATGGGAGGTCCCGGACCTTCGTGGCATGGAAACGCTCTCCGCGGACTACGCCGGCGCACGGCCGACTGCATCGTGCGAGGAGGCTTCGGAGCTCCTCAAGGAGATCTGGGGTCTGACGGCCGAAGGGCAGGAACTCCCCAGCGAGCGGGATCAACTGTTCCGCATGGTAGATGGAACCACTGTGCGCGGGTTTCTGAAAATATCGAACGGAATCGAACGCAAAGGAGTGTTGGAGTTCGAACGCTCGGTGGTGGAGGCGTGTGCGGCGGGGACCTCATGCTTTCAGTTCCCGCGGTGGCAACCCACCCCGGACGGTGAGTCCTTCGTTCGGACCGCTGTCGGAGCCAGTCTCAATTACGTGCGGTTGCTGGCACCCGTCTCCGGCGTCCCGTTGGCCGGGTTCACCCCAAAGGGGCGCGAGGTCCGCTATCAGGTCGGACGAATGGCTGGTCTCGTCCGAAACGCCCTCCAGCCCGTGCCGGGAGTCCGTCGTGACTTGGTGTGGGATTTGGAGGAAGCCCCGGAACTCATCAGCCGTCATATGGGTCACCTCCCCCAGGAGGGGCGTCCCCTCGTGGAGCGAGTGCTGGCGGCCTTCGAGGACGTGGTGGTGCCGCGGGCGGCCGATCTCCGCCGGAGCGTAATCCACAACGACCTCAACCCCGCCAACATCATGGTCGACCCCCACCGGCTGAAATCGGGGGCGCCCAATTTCTCGGGTTTGGTCGATTTCGGGGATGCCGTTGGCTCGTGGGCGATCGCGGAGTTGGCGGTCGCGGGCGCGTATGCGGCGTGTGGTTCCCGATCGCCGCTGGCGGCCCTGTGCGAGGTGGCAAGCGGGTTCGCGGCAGAGCACGAGGTGGAGGTGTCGGAAGCCGACGTGGTGTTCGAGTTGGCTCGCCTCCGATTGGCTCTAAGCGTGACGATCTCGGCGGTGCGGGCGAAGCAGGATCTGGAAAACGACTACCTCTTGGTGAGTGCCGCACCGGCTTGGGATGCGCTGAGGAAGTTGGATTCCGTGCACCCCCGTTTCGGGATGTACAGGCTGCGGGAAGCGTGTGGGCACAGCCCTGTCCCCGGATCGCCAAGGTTGATCGGTGCCCTTAGGGAAGCCTCTGCCGGGGCCGCTCCCGTGATGAACCCGGACCCCCACACCCACCCAGGTGTGGTTCTGGACCTCAGTATCGAATCCGGTGACGACGCAGGGGAGCCCGAGCTGGGGGATCCAGGCCCCCTCACGCGACGTCTATTCGAGCAGATCCACGACGCGGGGGCGATGTTTGGCTTAGGGAGATACGCAGAGGCCCGGTGGTGGTATGTCGGCGACCTGTATCGTGTCGAGAGAGACGATATGGACGAGATGCGAAGTATCCATCTTGGTGTCGACCTCTTCGCATCCCCAGGAACTCCTGTAATGACGCCTCTGCCGGGGCGCGTCGTCAGCGTCGTGGACAACCAGGGTCACCTCGAATACGGCCCCACAGTGCTGGTTGAGCATGAGCTTCCGGATCCGGAGGATGACGGCACGATTCGGTTTTGGACTCTATATGGTCACCTGACCCCGGAATCTCTCTCGCTGCGATCCCCCGGTGAGGTGGTGGAGGCCGGGGCCGAAGTGGGCAGAATCGGTTCCCCGGAGGACAACGGAGGCTGGCCACCGCACCTGCACTTCCAGGTTGTCTCGGACCGTTTGGGATTCGAAGGCACCTTCCCCGGCGTCGCTCCGCCCTCCGAGCTACATGTTTGGAGCGGCCTGAGCCCTGACCCCAACCATTTGCTGGCGATTCCCCTCGAGGCGGCGACCCCGGAACGTGTTTCTCAACCCCTACTCCGGCGTCAACGCGACGAGCGGCTCGGTCCGTCGCTCAGCCTATCCTACAACCGGCCTCTCCACATCGTGCGAGGAAGGGGAGCAAGGCTGTACGACATTGACGGCCAGTCGTACTTGGACTGCGTCAACAACGTGACCCACGTGGGTCACTCCCACCCCGCCATTACTGCCGCAGCAAGCCGGCAGATGTCCGTCCTCAACACCAACACGCGCTACCTGCACGACGCCATCCTCGAATATGCGGAGCGCTTGGGATCTCTGTTTCCATCGCCGTTGGGAGTCTGCTTTTTCGTGTGTTCCGGTACCGAGGCGAACGAACTGGCCCTCCGCATGGCGCGAACCGCCACCGGACGGGTCGGTGCGGTGGTCCTAGATGGAGCTTACCACGGGAACTCGAGCTCGGTAATCAACTTGAGTCCGTACAAGTTCAACGGGCCTGGAGGAAAGGGACTCCGCCCTTGGGTACGGGTGGCGGACATGCCGGATGCGTACCGGGGGGTGTATCGAGGGCCGGAGGAAGAGGTCGCGGGGCCTTACGCTGCTGAGGTGGCGCGTGCGCTGGAGGCCTTGGAAACCGAACCAACGTGGTTTGAGGACCGTCCACCCGGGGCCGCAGCCTTCTTCCACGAATCCATCTTGTCCTGTGGGGGCCAGATACCGTTGCCGCAAGGCTACCTAGCGGCTGCCTATGCGGCGGCGCGGGAGATCGGCGCCCTGTGCATTGCGGATGAAGTGCAGACCGGCTTTGGCCGAGTTGGGTCCCACTGGTGGGCTTTCGAGGAACACGGCGTGGTGCCAGACATCGTGACGCTTGGGAAGCCCATGGGGAACGGGCACCCCCTGTCGGCCGTCGTGACGACCCGGGAGATCGCGGAGAGATTCGCGAACGGCATGGAGTACTTCAACACTTTTGGTGGGAATCCGGTTTCGTGTGCGATTGGTTTAGAGGTCTTGCGGATTATCGAGGATGAAAACCTGCGGGAGAACGCAGAGTCAGTCGGCGACCACCTCTTGGAGGGCCTGCGGGAGCTTTGCGCGCAATACGAATTCGCGGGAGACGCGCGCGGGAGGGGCCTCTTCGTGGGAATCGAGTTCGTTCGCGAAGACCCGGACATCCAGCCGGCCGCCGATTTGGCGGACCGCGCAGTTCAGCGCATGAGAGACCGCGGATTCCTCCTCAGCACCGACGGGCCCGACCACAACGTGATCAAAATCAAGCCACCGATGGTGTTTTCCCGGAACGACGCCGACTCACTCCTCTCCAACCTCGGCGACGTGCTGTCGGAAACCGCCTTTGGGGGCTCACCCCTGTGAGAATAGAGAATTTACCTTATATAATAATGACCGAAATAAACATGAATTCATGAATTCGATAAGAAACAGAACCAGGAGTGATCGAGTAATGAAACAGAATCCTACCCGACGGGAGATTCTCAAGATGACGGCTGCCGTGGGTGGTGGCCTTGCATTGCCCTTGGCTGCGACGGGCAGACTTGCAGGTAGCGGTGGCACTCCCGTGGCAACATCGTCTCCGAAGTCCGGGCAAAAACGCGCGGGCAGTCTACTGATCCTCGGGGGCACTGGGTTCATCGGCCCCTACCAGGTGCGGTCGGCCCTGGAGAGCGGGCTGGATGTCACGATCTTCAACCGGGGCAACCGGCCTGGGATGTTTGAGGGTGTGGAGGAGCTGGTTGGGGACCGGAACGGGGACTTCGACTCGCTGAGGGGGAGGTCGTGGGACGTCTGTATCGACAATTCCACCGCCCGCCCCGATTGGGTGACCAGCGTCGGTGAGGTCCTGAGGGACTCGGTCGAGTACTTCTACTACGTGTCGTCGAGGTCGGCGTACGCCAGTCACTCCACCATCCCGATGACCAAGGAGGTTCCGTCGGCGACCTACGAAAGCGCGGGCGTGAACCCTGCGACGGCCGACATCACCAATCTTCCCTACGGGCTGGCGAAGGCGGAATCTGAGAGAGAAGCGATGCGCCTGTTTCCCGGTCGGGCCGGGATCTTTCGTCCTGGCCTCATCGTGGGTCCGGATGACCCGACGGATCGGTTTACGTATTGGCCGGTTCGCATCCACCAGGGGGGAGATGTCCTTGCCCCGGGCGATGGGCAGGATCCGGTGCAGGTGATCGACGTCCGAGACCTCGGAGACTTCATGGCGCACTGCGCAGTGGAGCGCCATGCTGACATCTTCAACCTCGTGGGTCCCGCGACGCCGCGGCCGATGTCCGAACTGCTCTACGGGATGCGGGCTGTGACGACCGCCGAAACCACCTTCACCTGGGTGCCGGCGGAGTTCTTGGGGGAACGCGGGGTTCGGGGATACGCCGAGATGCCGGTGTGGCGCTCTCGCCGCGATATGGGCGTAGAGGGGTTCGCGCGGTTCGACCTGTCGAACGAGGTGGCGCACGGGCTCACCTTCCGTTCCTTGGCCGACACTACCGAGGCCACGCTGGAGTTCCACTTCTCTCGTCCGGCGGAGCGGCAGGCTCAGGTGCTGCGTCGCTTCCCCCCGGAAAGGGAGGCGGAGGTGCTCGCTCAGTGGCGCGCCGCCAGGTAAGACTCGAGGCGTAACCTCGAAATCCGGCCCACAACGATCCACGAGGAGGTGTCTTGAAAGACGGCTTGAAAGAAGGGAAAGCGAAGGCTGGCGACGCGGATCTCCCCAACGAGGTGGGTCTTCCCAAGGTGACCCGGCGGAAGTTTGTTGCGGGTGCAGCGGGAACGACCTTGGTGGCGGGGACCACGGGTGGATTCGGGTTGCAGCAGGAGGCTGTGGACCCCAGAGACCCTACTCGGGTGCCTGGTGCCCGCCCTCAGGAGCTGGGGTCGCGGTCGCCCCACGAGACACCGCGTAAGCTCCTCTCCGGTTCAGCGGGGGGATCTTCGCGCACGCCCCTACAGGACTTGCACGGAACCCTCACGCCGGCCGACCTGCACTTCGAGCGTCATCATCACGGTATTCCCGAGATAGACCCCTCCCGCTTCCGGTTGTTGGTACACGGGATGGTCGATCGACCGACCCTCTTCTCCTTGTCCGATCTAAAGCGGTTTCCACAAGTGTCGCGGCTCCTTTTCCTAGAGTGCTCCGGGAATGGCGGCATCGCTTTCGCGGAAACGCCGCCGCCAGACCGCACTCCACAGGCCGTAGATGGGTTGTTGAGCACGAGTGAGTGGTCCGGTGTGATGCTTTCCACCCTGCTCGAGGAGGTTGGGGCCCATGCGGAGGCGACGTGGTTTTTGGCCGAGGGATCAGACGCCGCCGTCATGGCCCGGAGCATTCCGATGGAGAAGGCGTGGGACGACGCGATGATTGCCTACGCTCAGAACGGCGAAGCGATCCGGCCCGAACAGGGATATCCGGCTAGGGTCCTCCTCCCCGGATGGGAGGGGAACGCGAGCGTGAAGTGGGTGCGGCGGATCGAGCTTTCTGATCGCCCCTTTATGTTCCGCGATGAGACCTCCAAATACTCCGACCCACTCAAAGATGGTTCGGCGCGCCAGTTCTCCTTCGTGATGGATGCGAAGTCGCTCATCACCTACCCCGCCTATCCAACGCGCCTCGCGGGCCCGGGGTTCGTGGAGATCGCGGGATATGCGTGGACGGGCCGCGGCCGTGTGTCACGGGTGGAGGTGAGCACCGACGGAGGCGACACCTGGGCAGAAGCCGAGTTGCAGCAACCGGTTCTATCCAAGTGTACTACGAGATTCCGATACCCGTGGGAGTGGGATGGTTCACCCGCTCACCTATTGAGCCGTGCTGTTGACGAAACGGGCTACGTGCAACCGGTCAGGCAACAGGTGGTTGAGGCTCGGGGCCCCGGCACCCGGTACCACTACAACGCTATCAGGGGGTGGCGCGTGGCGTCGGACGGCTCCACCGAGTTCGCCCCGATATGATCCGGACAACACAAGGCCGTCTCGCAGGATGGAGGAGGCCCCGCTATTCGGTGGCCGACAGTTGGTTGGTGATGGGTCTCGTCGTGAGCCTGGCTGCCTGTGGCCAGCCAGTCGACAGAGAGGTGAGCGCCGGGGAAGATGTGGCCGCCCGGGCAAATGTGGGTGAATTGGTCCGGGAAACGAATGGCGTTACTGGTGAAGGGCGATTTGGCCTGGGGGTGCCGGCCGCAGCAGAGCTGATTGCGGCTTGGGACATTGATGTAAGTCCAAACGGGGCGGGACTGCCTCCGGGAACAGGATCGGTGGAACAGGGGTTGGAGGTGTGGGATGCGAGGTGCCTCGCGTGTCACGGACCGACAGGAACGGAGGGCCCGTTCGACTTGATTACAGGACGCCTCCCGGACGACGACTTTCCATTCGGGGATGATCCTTCGGTTCGCAGTACGGTGGGCAACTACTGGCCCTATGCGACTACCCTCTTCGACTATACCCGGCGAGCCATGCCGTTCGACTTTCCCGGAACCCTGACGGATGAGGAGGTCTATAGCGTCGTCGGAGCGATGCTGTACTTCAACGAACTCCTGCCCCGGGATGCCTCGGTCGATTCCACGACCATCGTGGACACCCACATGCCCGCACGCGACCGCTTCGTTCCGGATAATCGCACCGGCGGGACCGTGATCCGCTGAGGAACGCCTGTTGAGGTTTTCGTGAGAATCGCTGCCGCGTTGTTCGCGCTCGGCATGGCTGTGAAGCCGGTGGCTCTATGCGGGCAAGATCTCGATGCGCCCCGCCCCATAGATCGCCTCGACACCGTGTGGATCGAAGAGATGACGTGGATGGAGGTCAGGGACGCACTGGCCGGGGGCAAGACGACGGTCATCGTTGGCACGGGAGGGATCGAGCAGAACGGCCCTTATCTGGCGAGCGGTAAACACAACGTCGTTCTGGAGGCAATGGCCGAGGCGATCGCTCGTCGACTGGGCAACGCCCTAGTGGCTCCGATAGTGAAGCTCGTCCCTGAGGGAAGTATCGATCCTCCGAGCGGACACATGCGGTACCACGCCACGATCAGCGTACGACAGGAGACATTCGAAGCGGTTCTCCGGGATGTCCTGGCGAGCCTGGCTGCCCACGGATTCCAGGACTTGGTCCTCATCGGTGACAGCGGTGGTAACGTGGTGGGGATGGAAAATGTCGCCGAGACTCTCAACCGCGAATGGGTCGAACGTTCGGCGCGGGTCCATTTCATCCCCGAGTACTACACGGAGGACATCTACAGCTGCGAGTACTTGAAAGCCGAATTGGGCATCTTCCAACAACCCGACGAGTGCGTGGCCACCCGCAACGAGTACCACGACGACTACCACTACTCCTCGATTATGGCCACCGTGGATCCGACCTCGATTCGCGCGGAGCAGCGCATGGAAGCTGGGCTGTTTTCCATCAATGGTGTGGATCTGGCGCCACTAGAGCGCACAGTGGCGAATGGGGAGCGACTCGTCGCCTACCGAGCGGAGATCACCGTCCGTGCCATCCAGCGTTCAATTTCCGAGAAAAGGCGCGGCGGGTCTCCTTACGCTTCCTGTGCGCCGGGGTTGCCCGCCTCCGCAACGAAGGTGGCCTTCGTAAAGACATCCGCGCCCGGTTCCGTGACGCGCGGCACCACTCGGTAAGCGGCTGTCATCTCAGTGGGGGTCGCAGTGAGACTGACGTATCCCCGTTGCGCGTTACAGAACTTGATGTGAGGGTTGGCGTCCATCGCTCGCTCTCCCCAGGAAGGGATGTCCTCCCCGTCGCCTCCTGAGCTGATCGAGGTCCCCACGAACTCCGTCCCAACGTTTGCCGACGCCGTTGAAGCGAAATCCTCCTTGAGGTCGGCGGCCCAGTTGGTGTGCACATCTCCCGTTAGAACAACAGGATTCTCGGCGCGGGTCAAGCTGAAAGCTTGCATTAGCGCCCCTCTCTCGTGGGGATAGCCGTCCCACGCGTCCATCGAGGATACCTGCTGGCCAGCGTCGTTCTCTCCCCGTTGGTGCGTCATCATCACCTGCTGGGCGAGGACGTTCCACCGGGCGGTGGAGGATTCGAGGCCGTCGAACAACCATGCGCGCTGCTCTTCGCCAAGTAGGGTGCGGTTGGGATCCCAATGCCCATCGCAGGTCGGCTTCCGTCCATCGCCACACGCCTGATCGGTGCGGTACTGACGAGTATCGAGCACATGCATGTCGATGAGCGAACCGAAGTGGTGCCGCCGATAGATGCGCATGTCGGGTCCTTGGCGCTGCGTCGGCAACCGGATCGGCATGAACTCGTAGAATGCCTGATAGGCCGCCGCCCGTCGTAGCATGAACTCAGCCCGCGACTGGCTGTCTTCCGGAACCGCTGCGGCGTAGTTGTTGTCCACCTCGTGGTCATCCCAGGTGACGATCCAAGGGGCCGACCTGTGCGCCTCTTGGAGATCCGGGTCTGATCGGTAGGTGCCGTAGCGGGCCCTGTATTCCTCAAGGGTGTGGATCTCGGGCCCCTCGTGGTGGCGGACCAGATTGCTTCCCCACGTTTCTTCGTAGATGTAGTCTCCGAGGTGTACGATCAGGTCCAGGTTTTCCTCGGCCATGTGTCGGTATGCCGTGTAGTACCCGTGTTCGTACTGCTGGCAGGAGGCGAAGGCGAAGCGGAATCGATCAGTTGTGAGGGCCGGATCTTGGGCGGTCCTGGTCCGGCCTACAGGGCTCGTCTCACCGCCCGCCATCCACCGGAAGAAATACTCCCGGGCCGGGTCCAATCCCTGAACATCGGCGTGCAGAGAGTATCCCAAATCTGGCAAAGCAGTTGCGGACCCGGTGCGTACGACACGCTGGAAGGTGTCTGAATCCGCCAACTCCCATGTGACTTCGATCGGTTGGCCATCTGTCGAGACCAAATCGCTCCCCAAGCGCGTCCACAGAATCACAGAGTCGGCGGTGGGATCTCCGGACGCCACACCGTAGGGGAAGGGACCTAGATCCGTTCTCAATACAGCGCGGGCCCTCCCGCATCCGGTAAGGGTGCCCAGGGAGAGGAGGCCCGTCACTGCTCCGCCGAGACGGACGAAGTCACGTCGCGAAGCTTCGGTCGAAAGGAAGTCGCGCCACTTGGCGTTGTCGTGTCGCATGTCCGGTAACCCTCGGTCTGTCTAGTAGCGGGAGCTCCTTAGCCACACGTCGGCACGGGCCCAGACCCGTTCGAATTCCGCGGCGGCTTTCTTGGCTTCAGCCTGCTTATCCTGAGCGAGGAGTGCCTTCTTTAGACCAAAGAAGGCCCAGCCCTGGTTCGGCAGGTCCTCCAAAGCGTCTTGATACACACTCTCCGCTGCCGCAAACTGCTCGTCTTCCAGCAGGATCGCACCGAGGGTGTGTCGCACCGGCATGTGCCACGCACGCGGTTCCGAGTAAACGAGACCGTCCTCCTTCTCGATTCCGTGCTCAAGCGCTGCTATCGCCTCGGCAGTCTTCCCTTGGTTGTGAAGGATCTCCCCAGCAAGTATTGAACGTGGGAGTGCCACGACATCGGCGAGCGGGCTATAGCGAAACTGTTCGTCCGGGTCCACGGTTGCCATGAGGTCGTCAATCTCCCGGAGGGACTGCTCCGCCCTCTCCACCTCTCCGGAGCGAAGGAAGGCGAGGCCACGGGCAAAGCTCCAAGAGATCTGCTCCATCGGCACCTCCGACTCCGGCACCTCCTCGGCGAGGATCTCGTCCCAGCGTCCGAAAGCTGCCCAGGTCAGGGGGATGTAGGCACCCCATGGTCCTCGGTGATTGGCCAAGTCCTTGGCCGCCTGTATGGCGACGGCACTCTGGCCGTCCATGACGGCGGCGTTCAAGAGCATGTGGAGGTTGTGTGATGGATAAACTCCCGGCGGGCCGCCGTAAGCAGCCTTCTGGTCGGCATGCCACGCCTGTTGGTTGCCGCGTACCGCATCGCCCCAGCGCCCGATGTTCATGTAGATGTGGGTTGGCATGTGGTGGATGTGGCTGACCGCAATCTGGCTGCCCAGAAAATCGGAGCACGCTTCGGCGAGCTCGGGTTTTTCAGAGGCCTCTACGAGGTGGATGTAAAGATGACAGGCTCCGGGGTGTTCTATCTTGCGCTCCAGAACGATCTCCAGGATCCCTCGGATGTTCTGCACATCGGCAGCTGCCAGATCGACGTCGCCGCGTCGTGGCCGGAGGAGCATCCACGCTTCGGCCTGCAGGGTGAGCACATCCAGATCATCCGGGAAGCGGGCCGCGACCTTGTCCATCTCGTGAGCGTACAGCGTATCTAGCATCTTGCGGCGATCCGCGTCGGGATCCGCCTCGAAACGCACGGTGGCAGCGTTGATCAGTGCCTGTTCCACCTCGCTGGCGCTCTCCGAGTACTTGAGAGCTTTCTGGATCGCCGCGTGGGCTTCCCTCTCATTCCCCGGCGACATGCCGCCGTTGAGGTACGGGGCTCTTGCCCACGCTTCCCCCCAATAGCAGGCTGCACATTCCGGGTCCATCATTTGAGCGCCACGGAACGACTCTTCCGCGGCAGACGTCCCGAACGCATACATGAAGAGCATGCCTTCATCGAAGTAGGCCTGCGCACGTTCCGAGTCCGTGACGATAGTGCGGGCGTGTGGCCCGAGGTCCCCGTAGAGCGGTGCCATCTCCTGGGAGTCCGTTCCCTGCGCCGCCGCTTCACCCGCCAACCCCGCCCCGATCATGGCTGCAAGAACAATCCACAACTTGCGATCCATCTTCATTTCTGCCTCCTCGTGTTCTCGGCGGAAGCGATGTCGGGGTCGGCGTGGGGTTAAGTCCTAAGGACGGGTCCCGCCTCGCAGACCTCCCGCGTACAGCTCTCCGCGTATTCCTTGAAGTTCTCGTGGAAAAGCCGAGCCAACATGTCGGCTTGTTTGTCGTAGGCATCCGCATCGGGCCACGTATTACGGGGAATGAGGAGCGCGTCCTCGACCTCTGGGACTGACCTTACGACGTCGAATCCAAAAACCGGGTCCTTCTCTGTCGGCGCATCTACTAATCGGTTGGCGTGGATCGCAGACAGCATGTTACGAGTGGCGGCCAAATCGATCCTGGACCCAATGCCGAAGGGGCCGCCGGTCCACCCTGTGTTCAGCAACCATGCGTTCACCTCATGTCGCTGGATCTTCTCCGCCAGCAGCTGCGCATAACGTGCGGGGTCCCAGATGAGGAAGGGACCGCCAAAGCAGGGAGAGAACGTAGCCTCCGGATCCGTAACCCCTACTTCAGTGCCCGCCACCTTAGCCGTATACCCACTGATGAAGTGATACATGGCCTGCTCGGGTGTGAGTCGCGACAGCGGAGGAAGTACTCCAAAGGCATCCGCCGTCAGGAAGATGACGTCCCTCGGATGGCCGGCCACACAAGGGATCAGCGCGTTCTCAATGTATTCGATGGGGTAGCTACCGCGAGTGTTCTGGGTAATGGACCCGTCCGACCAGTCGACTTCGCCATCGTCCCCGACCACCACGTTTTCGAGCACTGCCCCAAATCTCAGGGCATGAAAGATGTCGGGTTCGCGGGCCTCGCTGAGGTCGATCGTTTTCGCGTAACAGCCGCCCTCGATATTGAAGATTCCCCTATCCGACCAGCCGTGTTCGTCATCCCCAATTAGTTGGCGTTCGGGGTCCGCGGAAAGGGTTGTCTTACCCGTACCGGAGAGCCCAAAGAGTAGAGATGAGCTGCCGGTGGCAGGGTCAACAGTCGCCGAGCAGTGCATGGAGAGGATGTCGCGCTTGGGCAGCATGTAGTTCATGATCGCGAAGACGCCCTTCTTCATCTCCCCTGCGTAACCCGTTCCTAGAATCGAGACTTCGCCGTGAGCCAGAGATAGGTCCACGCTGGTCTCGGAGGTCACGCCCGGGACGGAGGGATCGGCGGCGTGTGCTCCGGCATTGAACACCACATAGTCCGGTTCCCCGAATTCCTCCAGCTCCTCCGCGCTCGGGCGGATGAGCATGTTGTGCATGAAGAGCGCGTGATAGGGGCGACTGCAAATGATTCGGACGCTGATTTGGCACGCCGGGTCCCAACCGGCAAAGCCGTCTATGACGTAGAGAAGGTTCCGCGTGTTCAGGTAACCGATGGCGCGGGCTCGGTTACGCTCGAAGGAATCGACTTCCAGGGGAATGTTGACGGATCCCCACCATACGTCTTTCTCCGTGTTGAATTGACGCACGACATGACGGTCTTTAGGGCTTCTGCCAGTCTTTGCGCCGGAGTAGGCAACCAGGGCTCCGTTCGCAGCTCGAAGGGCGTTGGGTTCGCCCCCGTCGTCGAGGGCATCTCGGTACAGCTCGTCTACGCTCGGGTTCCGCTTTACGCGGCGAGGAGCGAGCCCGTAGGCACTTAGGTCCAAGAGAGTACAGTCCGGTGAGGTTAGCGGGGTGCGGTCGGCGGACCTGAAGGCCCTTCAAAAACAGTCCTCAAACTTACAAGCAGTCTACCCGCATGGCCAATAAACACGTGTGGGGATGATTTCCGAGCTCATTTGCAGCTCGGAAAAGACCTACGGTCAACTCAAGAACGTTGCCTTGGCTATTTCCAGGACCAAACAGGTAAGGGCCGATATCACGAGGGCGTTCCCCAGCCCGATTCCGAGGTTCCGCAGCCAAGTGCCGACTCCAGTCCTCCGGCGCTCCACCCACGCGAGAAACACGCAAATCGCCACCAAGGGGAGGGAGATTTGAAGCACGAAATCGGATGGGCCGCCGGTGCCAATGAGCTGATCGACGACGGCTCCTAGTCCACCCACGGTTACTACCACGGCGAGCCAAATCACCGCAGCGGGGGCGGCCACCAGCGTCCACAGAGCCCGGCCGAACAAACCAGGACGGAGACACCAAGGTGGACGATGCATGGAGTGGGGAGGGGCCTCCCCGAGTACCCGCACGGGTTCGCTCGAGCTCACGTCCTCGGTAGATGGCCTCGAGCGGGAGACGGCCTTCCGCGATACTCTTGCCCGGGAACCCAAGTATTGGCGAGCAAATTCTGGGTACTCCAATGCGTCCTCAGGGGAACCGAGGACCCGAGTTCCTCCCGCAACCATCCACACAACCTCGTCGGCAAGAGACAGCAGGCGTTCGACCTCGTGACCGGTAACGATGATTGCAGTCCCTGTCTCAGCATTCCTACGAAGGGCCTGGGCCAACAAGCCTTGGTGTTTGGGAGCGAGCCCCTTGAAAGGTTCGTCCATAATCAGGCACCTCGGTCGCCTCAATAGACCGAGCGTCACTTCCACACGGCGCTCTTCCCCTCCCGACAGCCGCGCAACTCTCGCACCAGCGAAGGAGCTTATTTCCAGGGGATCACCGTCCTTGAGTGAAACCGAGGAGGATGACAGCGCTCTCATCTGTTGGAGGTGTTTGGTCACGCGCATTTTGGGTACGGCCAAGCCGGTAGCAGGAACGTAGAAGAGGCCCTCCCGCGCCATGGATGCCAAACGCGGCCTTAAGGTCGCTGTTCCTCGCCACAGGACGCTACCGTTGTCCACTGGGACGAACCCGAGTGCACCGCGCAGAAGGGTTGTCTTCCCAACCCCGTTCCGCCCTAGGAGGACCGTCACTTGGCCCCTCCGCGCGTGAACCGCCGCGTTTTTCAGCACATGGTTGTCACCGAACCGTTTCGAAAACCCTTCCGCGGCGAACACCACCTCTCGCCGCATCAATTGCGAGCAGACGGGTCTACAGTCGCCGAACAATGCATGGACGGGATGCCGCGGTTAGGCATGTAGTTCATGATCGCAAATTCGCTCTTCTCCCTCTCTCCCACGGAACCCGTTCCTAGAATCGAGACTTCGCCGTGAGCCAAAGATAGGTCCACGTTGGTTTCGCAGGTCACGCCCCGGGACGGAGGGATCGGCGGTGAGATCCCCGGCGTTGAACACCACATAGTCCGGTTCCCCGAACTCCGCCAGCTCCTCCGCATTCCGACGGATGAGCATGTTGTGCATGAAACTCTACACGCAGGCTCACCGCATGGCCAATGACAGCAGGTCGACGTTCTCGGCCCCGTTCTTGGAACGTTGCCTCCCGAAGGGGGTAAGAAGCAGGTGTGGCCCTTTGGAAAAACCTCCACAGAACGTCGATCATGCGTACACTTGCCAAAGACAGTTCACAGGTCCGGGAATCTTACCCCAGGCGTCTGCTCGCCAGGATGCGTTGGGTGGCTGTTGCCGGTGTGGTCGTTGTGGGGTGCGGTGATTCAAATCCATCGGCTCCAACAGGTGGTCAGGGTCCTGCTGCGAGGGGTGGTACTGGAAACACGGTGAGGCCTGGCGGCGGGTCGGACAGTACGGTCTACGTTACCTCTCAGGATACAACCGGGACCACGCTTGTCGGGGGCACGGTGGAGGGAGAAACGGTGGTCAAGGACGGCGAAATCGTGGGTGAGGTTGTGGACGAAGGCGATCTCCCGACGCCGGAGAGCGTGGGCGCCGCGTCTGACACTGTCATATGTGTATTCATAGCCACGCTCGTGCTTGATCATGAGACAGGCACAGTTACTGTCGAATCGATCGAACTTTTGTACTGCACCTGGCGGGGAGGCAAGAGTCCTTCCGAGCCCACCGTTGAGCTGAAATGTTCTAAGGAGGTGCCCCGTGGTTCAACGGGCGGGTGCGAGGTAAAGATTGAGGATTCTAATGTGAGCGGGTGGTCGGTGACGTACTCGTGGAAAGCGGGAACAGTCACACGTGAGGGTACGGGGGATGGGTTTGCATCGTGGAAGGGTCAGGCTGTGGATAATCTCAGCTTTCAGGTAACTCTAACGGGAGAGGGGTTGGACGGAGTGGATTTGCTGGAAGGGGAGGTTACAGTGGAGCCGCGGAAATGGGGGGTGTCAAGCGCGCCCGCAAGTGTCAGCTATGTGAAGAGCTTCAGTCAACTGCCGGACGGCGCGACCGATAACGGTAATAACGTTTGGGGCACCTACGCTGTGGGACCCCTGTTCCCCGAACCTCGTAAGGCGTTTGCTGGTCCGTGGGAAGACTTGTATTGGGTCGCCGAGCAGCCTGTGTTCAGAGGCCAGATCGAGATCCACGCGGATCTCAGCCCAGACGGAAGCGGTCCGAAATACCCCAGTAGCAGCATGTGCTCTCCGGACTCCGATAGTCTTGCTGACAGCGCAAGTATCTATTCTGTGAACACGGTATGCAAGCTTGGCGGGAACCTGACCACTTTCCGTGAGGAGGTCTTGACTCACGAAAAGTCGCACGAGAGCAGTTTGAACAACTGTGAGCTCAGCCTGGCGAAGCTGGAAAGAGCCATCGGTTCGAAGGACGATGTGCAGGCGGCTATCACCGAGGCGGAGGATAAACTCGAGGGTGGGGTCCTCCGGTCTGCGATGGACAATGACGCCCCGTTGCCGACGTCTCCCACGATCTGGCACTACCGTGCGTTGGGGGCCTGGCATCTGGGTGGAATCACGTTCACCCCGCATAAGGGCGGATGTTCCACGACGGAGTATTCAGCTTCGGGGTGGGGCAACTGAAAGGGGCGTCCGAGATGGGTCGAATCTGGTTGGTGGCATGTGGTTTAGCAGCGGTGGCACTGTTCAGGCCAATGGAACTCCAAGCGCAAATTGAGTGGTGCTCGGATAGCGCGGAAAAAATCAGGTCAGATCATTTATACGACGGAAGATGTCTGCACAAACCCGCGGTGGCTTGGGGCTTGAGTTTGGTTCGAACCTTGTCTCCGAGTAGTTCTGAGGTGACGACGAGGAAGGTCTTAACATCCATACTGAGACAGACCTATGGGCCGAGGCCACAGGCCGAACTCAATGAACTACGAGATTCGCTCGTGGCCATCGTCCTGGACGACCCCGCCTGGGGCTGGGGAGTCCGGGCGAATGTTGCCCTCGATGCTCTCTTCTGGGCGGGCCGAGAAAGGGGCGAGGGCACAATCTTTCCGGGTGCCTTTGAGACTCTCGTCTACATCTTCGAGACGCTCGTGGCTCGCACCGGCGATCCCAAAGAACCGTGGGAGTGGCTCGCAGACAATGGGAAGGAGCCGTGGGGCCTGACACAGCCACTGAGGCTTATCGCCCAGATCGAGCCGGAGGGGCGAGGAGGCGAATACGTGCTGGCCGTGGCGAATGCATCGGAGGAACCGGAGGCCAATGCGGGCAGGTACCATGCCGCGTGGTGCAAAGCCGTGGCGCGGCTCCGGGATATCGAGAGTTTTCGCTCCAAACTCCCGGAAAGGGTGTTCGACGATGAATATTGGTACCTGAGGGGCCCCTGCCGTGCCGGGGTCATCCCCTCGGAGGTCTGGGAACGGGCTAAGGCCCGGAGGGGATTCCCTCCGTCCGGAACAACCCGAGCGGCGCGAGTAGGTGACACGACGGAAGGTATCGCCCGCGATGTGGCGGAGTTCGGACAGTGCTTCCACAGGGTCGTTGGTCGGTAGCCTTACACGAAACTGGTCGCGGCAAGCGTTATGAAGCGGCGAGGGTGCGACACCACCAACGTCAAGACGCGACATCTTAAAGAGGTGCCTTCATAGACCGAGCTCGAGCCTGGTCTGGCCACTCGTTCTGACAGTACGTCGACGTTCGGGAACGTTGCCTACCGAAGGGGGTAAGAGACAGGCGTGGCTCCATTATAGTGCCCCCGATTTCTCTGGACAGTGGTTTAGCAACCCATCCGGGGTTCAAGAGATAGGAGGCAGGGGATGTCGCGGAGGACGGACGAACGGGACGGCGCGGGCAGCGTGGGGAGGCGGGCCGGTCTCCCCAAGCGGTGGAGCGCGCAGCGGAAGGTGGAGGTGGTCTTGCGGCTGCTGCGGGGGGAGGACATGGGTGAGGTGAGCCGGGAGATTCGGGTAGCGCCGCCGGAGCTGGAGCGGTGGCGGCGGGAGTTCCTTCAAGGGGGCCAGGAGGGGCTGAAGAAGAAGAACCGGCCGGGAGGCGAGCTAATGCGGACGCGGGCGAAGCTGGGGGAGATGACGATGCGGGTCGAGTTGCAGGCGGAGCTTCTTGAAAAAAGGGGGTACGGGGACGAGCTGAGGAAGCTCTTGAGGCGCTTGGGCGGGTGAGTCCGGCGACGAGGCGGCCGTACCCGCTGACGATGGTGTGCGAGGCGTGGCGAGTGGCGCGTTCGAGCGTGTACGCGTTGCGGGGGCGACCTCCGGAGTCCGATCGTCGGGAGCCGGGGAAGCGCGGGCCGAAGACGGCACTGAGTGACGAAGAGCTGGCGGAAGAGATCCGGACGGTGCTGAAGACGAGTCCGTTCCTCGGCGAGGGCCACCGGAAGGTGAAGGTGCGGCTTGCGGCCAGGGGGATCCGGGTCGGCAAGAACCGTGTGCTGAGGCTGATGCGGGAGCACGGGCTGCTGGTGCCGGTGCGGCGCGGCCATGCCCGCGGGGACCGGACCCACAGCGGCCGGATCCGGACCGGGAGGCCGGACGAGCTCTGGGGCACGGACGCGTCGCGGTTCTGGACGAAGGCGGAGGGCTGGTGCTGGTTCTTCGCGGCCGTCGACCACTGCACCTCGGACGTCGTCGGCTGGCACGTTGCGAAGACGGGCGACCGTTGGGCGGCGCTGGAGCCGGTCCGCCAGGGGGTGCGGAACCACATGGGCGGCTTCGGCAAGGCGATCGCCCTGGGTCTCGGTCTGCGGCACGACTGGGGCTCCCAGTACCGGGCAAAGCAGTTCCAGGCCGAGATCAAGTGGCTCGGCATTCGCTCCACACCCGCCTACGTCGGCGAGCCGGAGTGCAACGGCGTCGCCGAGCGCTTCCTCCGGACGCTCAAGGAGGAGTGCATCCATCTGCACGACTTCGAAACCCTCGAGGAGGCCAGAGCGGTGATCGGGGCCTTCATCGAACGCTACAACAACGGCTGGCTCCTCCAGCGGCACGGCTACATAACCCCGACCCGTGCCCGCAAGAAGCTCAGCCGCAAGGTGGCCTGATGTTTAGGCCGTCCACTTGTCCAGAAAACCGGGACCGGTACACCATGTTCCACAGACGGAGTATTCAGCTTCGGGGTGGGGCAACTGAAAGGGGCGTCCGAGATGGGTCGAATCTGGGTGGTGGCATATGGTTTAGCAGCGGTGGCACTGTTCAGGCCAATGGAACTCCAAGCGCAAATCGAATGGTGCTCGGATAGCGCGGAAAAAATCAGGTCAGATCATTTGTACGGCGGAAGATGTCTGCACAAACCCGCGGTGGCTTGGGGCTTGAGTTTGGTTCGAACCTTGTCTCCGAGTAGTTCTGAGGTGACGACGAGGAAGGTCTTAACATCCATACTGAGACAGACCTATGGGCCGAGGCCACAGGCCGAACTCAATGAACTACGAGATTCGCTCGTGGCCATCGTCCTGGACGACCCCGCCTGGGGCTGGGGAGTCCGGGCGAATGTTGCCCTCGATGCTCTCTTTTGGGCGGGCCGAGAAAGGGGCGAGGGCACAATCTTTCCGGGTGTCTTTGAGACTCTCGTCTACATCTTCGAGACGTTTGTGGCTCGCACTGGCGATCCCAAGGAACCGTGGGAGTGGCTTGCAGACAATGGGAAGCAGACGTGGGGCCTGACATTGCCACTGAAGCGTATTGCCCAGATCGAGCCGGAGGGGCGAGGAGGCGAATACGTGCTGGCCGTGGCGAATGCATCGGAGGAACCGGAGGCCAATGCGGGCAGGTACCATGCCGCGTGGTGCAAGGCCGTGGGGCTGCTCCGGGATATCGAGAGTTTTCGCTCCAAACTCCCGGAAAGGGTGTTCGACGATGACTATTGGTACCTGAGGGGCCCCTGCCGTGCCGGGTACATCCCCTCGGAGGTCTGGGAACGGGTTAAGGCCCGGAGGGATTCCCTCCGTCCGGAACAACCCGAGCGGCGCGAGTAGGTGACACGACGGAAGGTATCGCCCGCGATGTGGCGGAGTTCGGACAGTGCTTCCACAGGGTCGTTGGTCGGTAGCCTTACACGAAACTGGTCGCGGCAAGCGTTATGAAGCCGCGAGGGTGCGACACCACCAACGTCAAGACGCGACATCTTAAAGAGGTGCCTTCATAGACCGAGCTCGAGCCTGGTCTGGCCACTCGTTCTGACAGTACGTCGACGTTCGGGAACGTTGCCTACCGAAGGGGGTAAGAGACAGGCGTGGCTCCATGTTCCACAGACGGAGTATTCAGCTTCGGGGTGGGGCAACTGAAAGGGGCGTCCGAGATGGGTCGAATCTGGGTGGTGGCATATGGTTTAGCAGCGGTGGCACTGTTCAGGCCAATGGAACTCCAAGCGCAAATCGAATGGTGCTCGGATAGCGCGGAAAAAATCAGGTCAGATCATTTGTACGGCGGAAGATGTCTGCACAAACCCGCGGTGGCTTGGGGCTTGAGTTTGGTTCGAACCTTGTCTCCGAGTAGTTCTGAGGTGACGACGAGGAAGGTCTTAACATCCATACTGAGACAGACCTATGGGCCGAGGCCACAGGCCGAACTCAATGAACTACGAGATTCGCTCGTGGCCATCGTCCTGGACGACCCCGCCTGGGGCTGGGGAGTCCGGGCGAATGTTGCCCTCGATGCTCTCTTTTGGGCGGGCCGAGAAAGGGGCGAGGGCACAATCTTTCCGGGTGTCTTTGAGACTCTCGTCTACATCTTCGAGACGCTTGTGGCTCGCACCGGCGACCCCAAAGAACCGTGGGAGTGGTTTGCAGACAACGGGAAGGAGCCGTGGGGCCTGACACTACCACTGAGGCGTATTGCCCAGATCGAGCCGAAGGGGCGAGGAGGCGAATACGTGCTTGCCGTGGCGAATGCATCGGAGGAACCGGAGGCCAATGCGGGCAGGTACCTCACCGCGTGGTGCGTAGCCATGTGGCAGCTCCGGGATTTCGAAAGTTTTCACTCCAAACTCCCGGAAAGGGTGCTCGACGATGACTATTGGTACCTGAGGGGCCCCTGCCGTACCGGGGTTGTCCCCATGGAGGTCTTGGAACGGGCTAATGCCCGGAGGGATTCCCTCCGTCCGGAACAACCCGAGCGGCACCGGTAGGACCCCGCAGGGTCGAGGAAAGAGCAGGAGAACCGGTGCGGATCAGGTCCCGCCGGAACTCGGCTGCACGCGTCGGGAGAAGTTGCCGTGGACGCTATAGCTCAAGATCGAACCCTCGATGCGATGGAAGATGTATTCCTCTCCGAGTTCTCCGTCATCTCTGACACGCCGGAAGGTGTCGCCCGCGATGTGGCGGAGTTCGGACAGGTCTTCCACAGGGTCGTTGGTAGGCAGCCCTACCCCAGCCAACCCATCCTTCCATCGTAGGATCAGGGTTTCCCCCCAAGTCGACTCATAGAGTCCTTCATAAGCGGTCAGCGAGAGGCCGTCGTCTCCACGGGCTGCGGCACCGCCGTCAGGGTCCTCCAAAATGTCGTCAACTGCTGCACCGAGGGTTTTCCGCAGCGCGTTCCACACCTGTCCTGGGTTGGCGAGGGCGTTGATCATGACTATCCCCGCCAGCTTTTCCCCCGGGATCATCTGGAACGTGGACCGGAAGCCGGGACAGCTCCCCCCGTGTCCGACTGTGCGCTCGCCATCCGACTGCGAGACCGCGAAACCCAACCCCCACATTGACTCGAAATCGGGGTCGACCCAATGGACGCGGTGCATCTCGCGCAGCGTGTTTATGTCGAGGATCTCGGCTCCACCCTTCTCCAGGAGCCTAAACTGCCATGAGGCAAAACGAGCAAGGTCCTCCACCGTCGAAGCATACCCGGCGGCGGCTGCGATTCCATGGGTTTGGAAGAAAGCCGCTTCATCCCGCTTGCCGGAGCGCTTTATTCGAGTGTACCCGGTCGCGAAACGTCCGGATCGATGTTCTTCCGGAATATCGACATAGGTGTCTTTCATCCCCAGGGGATTGAGGATGTTTTCCTGGATCCAGGAGGCGTACTCGACTCCCGAGACGTGCTCCACTATCTGCCCGGCCAATGCCATCCCAAGGTTCGAGTACTGGAAGTACTGGCGGGCGGGATAGAGGGTTTCCTGTCCCGCGAGGCCGTCGACGATTTCGGCTTGGGTGGGGAATTGATGATCCGGTCCCGTCCAATACGAGTGCGCCGTTTCCCGGGGGAGCCCAGAAGAGTGCGTGAGCACCCCCTCCACCGTAACGGGACCCCCATCGAAGGTCTCTTCCAGATCGTACCATGGGAGGAGATCTGACACGGGGTCCCGGAGCGAGAGGCGGTCCATGTCTCGGAGGTGCATGACTCCGATCGAGGTGAAGAGCTTTGAGATGGAGCAGACCGAATACAGGGTTTCGGGAGTAGCTGGGACTCCCGCCTCTCGGTGTGCGAGCCCGTACCCCCGAGCCCACACGAGGTCTTGATCGTGGACGAGGGCGACCGACATCCCCGGGATCTGTTCGTACGCCATCTTCGCATCCAACCAACCCTCAAACAGGGTTTCGGCTTGGCGGAAGCGTGGGTCCTCCACGATTTGGGAGAGGCCGATTGGTTCCTGTGCGGCGGACCGGAAGGGCAGAAGGCCCAGGAGGATGGACGTGACGAGAGCTGCGACGAGCGTTGAGGCGACTCCGCCGGGACTGGCCTGGAGGCGGCCATCGAGTCGAGCATGATCGAGGTGTGCGGGCATGGTCACTGCTCCTCAGAAAAGACTGGTCGATTGAAAACGGAACCTTCAGAATCGGGGTATGTCGACGCCCAGCGAGACGTGAATGAGGCGGCCCTCGTAACCCGGCCAATTCGCCGGAATGGCATCGAACACGTTGTCGAGTCCAAGCTTCAAACTCCACACATCCGACAGTCGATGCGAGACCGCGACATCAAGGCGAGTGATGGCCTCGCGGACGCGAGGTACCCCCGACCCACCCGGGAGGAGCCCGTCGATCCCCACCGGCGTACCCGGAAAGAGGGCGTCGGAGCTGCTCATCTGGGTCTCCCCCGTGTGCAAACCGCGGAGTGTGACTGAAAAACCACCTGGAGAGGTCCAGCTCGCAGTTAACCTCCCGGACACCGGTGGACGTCCGAAGAGTTCACGTCCGTTGACGCGGTCCTCCGTATCGAGCAGTGCCACGCCCCCCTCGAGCCGTAGCTGGTCCACCGCAAAGCCAGCATCGATTTCCAACCCTTGGGTGAGGCCGTCGAGAACGTTGGCATAGGTGAAGACCGCCGCACCGGCCGAGTCTCCCACGGCGAGGGACTCTATGAAGTTGTCGAAATCGTTGCGGAAAAGGGTGGTCCGTATGTAGAACCGGTCGGTTGTGGCTTCGGCGGTAAAGGAAACGTTGAGCGACGATTCCGGGAGGAGATTCGGGGCTCCCCGCACGAGATAACTGAAACCAGGAGTGACATTCAGGAATTCGAGATGAAGCTCCTTGAAGTCCGGTACCCTATAGCCTGTACCCACGCTCCCCCGGAGGGAGAATCGGTCGGTGATCCGCCACAAGGCGGAGAGGCGCGGGGCGGCGTGTGTCCCATACTGGCCGCTACGGGTGACCCGGATACCGGAGACGATCGACAGCGCACCCAGATTTAGCGAGCCCTGGGCGAAGAGGTCACCCACTGTACGAGCTTTCTCCCCTCCCTCCACCCGCTCCGCTCCTACTGATTCACGACGAATCCGTACGCCACCGTCCAGTTCGAGAACGCCCATGGCCCGCGAGTAAAGCAGCTCTCCGTCCACGATGTCCTGGCGCTGATGGTCTCCCGTCTCCCCCGGCGGGGGGGTGTCCAAGGTGCCCCGCCGACTGAGATGATCAAAGCGGTTGAGCGACAGAGTGGGCCGTACTCGCTGGCCCCCGAGCACCCATTCTCCCCCGAGCACTGCATTGAGCTGGACGTTGTCCGCAAAGTAGTTCAGCTGCCCCAACCGCCAGCGTTGGTCTTCCGCGGTACCTAGGACGGATGCACGTAAGCTGCTCCCCGACTCGAAAGCGTAGGTTGCCCCGGCGAATGCATCACCCCGGCCGGTGCGGGTCCCCGTCGTGGAGGATACTCCCGGCGTGAGGTTCAATCGCCGCCAGCCGCCACCCCCTCGGTAGTTCAGTCGCCCCGTTGTTCCGGCCGCAAAAAGTGAACCGTCCAGACGACCGCGTGTGCCGACTCCGATACGAGCAGATCCGCCGGAAGCCGCCGTACCAGCGGTACCGGTCCGGGTGATGACGTTTACCACGCCGCCCATGGCGTCCGAACCGTAGAGAGTGGACTGCGGTCCCTTCACCACTTCTATCCGCTCGACGATCGCGGCGGGAAGTCGCGACATGTCAGTCACCCCAGCCACCTGCCCCACATACGGTTGGCCGTCGACCATCACCAGAATCCGTCTGGAGTCCATGCCCTGGATCATGATCCCGGAACCCGTGGGGTGCCCACCTTGAAGATCCACTCCGAGCTGCTGGGCAAGCACCGCGTCTAGCCCCGCGCCCCCAGCCTGTTCGACTTCTTCTCGATCAATGACTTCGACGAGAACCGGAGCATTGAGAACCCCTTGGCGCCGCCGGCTCCCCGTAACCACCAGTGTCCCCAGATGGAGAGGATCGGGCGAAATCTCCAGGAGCAGGGGATCGCCGTCATATGGGACCGTCACTCGGTGGTCGGCGGAAAGAGCAAAACCGAGGCGCTCAACCGCCACCACATAGTCGCCCCCCGGGAGCCGGTCGATGACCCATGAACCCTGCGCGTCGGTCACGGCCTCCCGCTCCAAAACCGACCCCGGTTTCGAAACGATCACGCGAGCCCCTTCGATCACCTCGCCGGTTTCCGCGTTCACAACGGTACCGACGAGATTCCGCGGAGACCTATGCTGGGCCCACGCGGGTTGAACGAGAAAACACAGGGCCACCACCCCGCAAAGGAGAAGGCTGCCAGGACGGCGACCCTGATTACGACCAGTTTTGCGGCTCACGGCGTCGCGAGCGGCAAACAGGGGTGGATTACAACGGTGAGAAGCGCAGCGTGATATATCGCGGATCGCCGGTTTCGCTGTAGTAGCCTACGATCTGGAGTTTGTAGGTTTGGCTGCCGCGCCGGATCGCAAAGACGTTGTAGGTGGGCCAGATTTGGTGTTGCCCTGTGAGGTTGTAACGGAACCACCAGCGGGCGGGATCCGGATCGGAGAATACCCCTCCGTAACTGTCCGGCGTATAGGCACTTCCAGGGACCACTCGGCCATCGGAGAGTTCGTCAAAGTCACCCTCGTAGAGTCCCGCCCCCGCCTGTCCATCGCCGCTCACCCCTCCGTTCGTAAGAATCGCGAAACCAGCCAACATCAGGTCCCAGTCGGCCGGTGTCGACACGGATCCGGTGAGAAAGTCCAAATACACGACGGGTGGTCCGGCCCCCAGGTCGGCCACCAACTCCTGCAGCTCGCCGAACTGAGTTTCGCCATTGCGCTGCACCTGATAAACAAAGGTCACCTTCCCGACGTGGGTGCGCTGGGGCTCGTCGATTGCCTTAATCCGAAACTTCACGATCGCGTTCCCCTCCGCCGTGCGCAGGAACCAATACACGCCGGGGGTTGGGGTCACCATGTGAGTCATGGGGTTGTAGTCGAACCAATCGCGGACCGCTGGGAGCACGGTCTCTCCCACCCACGCTTCCTCGTCGCCGGGCAGGTCCGCCATCGTCAGATTGTCGAATGCGGCCAGTTCACCATCGGCCGTGAACGCCATTACTTCCCCGTCGCTCGCAGTCGCGTTTTGGCAATGGCAGTAGGCGTCCACGCCACCCGGTCCAGCTTCTCCACCGTTGGCGGTGACCTGTGTCGCGTGGAACATCAAATCCCAGTCCGCGGAGTTCGCCGGATCGGCCACCTGCACGACCCCGCCATGACCGAGACTCACATAAGCGGGTTCGGTCGCGTCGAATTCCAGGATCTGGAATGTGGGTTGCGGTTCCACGGGAGGCGGAGCCGTAGTCTCCTCCGCACAACCGGCGGCGACAACACCCAGTCCGATTATGGCCGACCAGTTCTGCAATCTCTTCTGCATTCGTCCTTAGTACCTCATCTCTAATGTTCGACTATGACTTGTGCGACTGTGGGTGGCCGATGCCACCCGATCAGCTGCCTTCCAGAATGTCCAACATGAAGGCGAACTCAAAGGCCAGCTCCTCGTAACCTCGATCCCTCCCTGAGCCACCACCGTGCCCCGCATCCATGTGGGTTTTGAGCAGAATACGATTCTCGCTGGTGTTGAGGTCGCGCAACTTGGCCACCCACTTGGCCGGCTCCCAGTACTGCACCTGCGAATCGTGGAGACCCGTCGTCACCAGGAGGTCGGGATAGTCCTGGGCGGTAACCTGATCATACGGCGAATACGAAAGCATGTATCGATAGGACTCGATGTCCGCGGGGTTACCCCATTCGTCCCACTCGAAGGTGGTAAGAGGGATGGAAGCGTCCGACATGGTCGTCACGACATCCACAAAGGGGACGTGCGCTACGATCCCTCGGAACAGGTCAGGTCGCATGTTCGCTACCGCCCCCATGAGAAGCCCTCCCGCACTTCCTCCTCGTGCAAACAGCCGCTCCGGGCTCGTGTAACCCTGCTGGACAAGATAATCGGCCACGTCAACAAAGTCCGTGAAGGTGTTCTTCTTATTGAACATTTTCCCGTCTTCATACCAGTGACGGCCGAGTTCCTGCCCCCCACGCACATGGGCAATCGCCCAAGCAAATCCCCGCTCCAAGAGACTGAGCCGGGAAGACGAGAAGCTGGGTTCTGTGTTACTCCCGTATGACCCGTAGGCGTATAGGAGCAACGGTTGGCTGCCGTTCCTCTCAAACTCATTCGGATACACGATCGAGATAGGGATCTCCACAGCCCCGTCCCGACTGGGGGCGGCCAAACGCTCCACGACGTAGTCGGCCGGATCGTACTCCCCCAAAACCTCGTCCTGCTTGAGCAGGGTCCGCTCCCGGGTGCCCATGTCGTATTCGTAGATTGCCCACGGTGTGGACAGCGACTGGTAGTTGAAGCGGAGGAGGTTGGTATCCCACTCCGGGTTGTTCGAGATCGATGCAACATACGCGGGTTCATCGAACGCGATGTGGTGCTCCGATTCTCCGTCTCGGTCGCGCACCAGCAGCCGCGTCAGCCCTTGGAAGCGTTCGCTCACCACCAGATGGTCACGGAAAAGCTCAAACCCCTGCAGGAGGACATCGTCCCGGTGAGGAATCACGGTTTCCCAGGAGCCCTCGGCCGCGCCAATGCCTGTGCCCCGGTCAGGCGTGCGGGCCAGCATGAAGTTTGCTGCCCCACCACGGTTCGTCCGGATGTAGAAGTGTCCGTCCAGATGGTCGATTCTGTGTTCGTGGCCCTCCTCGCGCGCCATGAAGAGAGTGAACTCGGATCGAGGGGCCCGAGCATCGACGTAACGGTGTTCGTCCGCAAGGGTATGGCTCGATGAGATAACGATGTACTCCTTCGATTTCGTCTTCCAGACAAAGCTGGAAAACTCCTCGTCCTCCTCTTCGTAAACGAGCACATCCTCAGAGGGATCGTCTCCCAACCGGAGCAGATATGCTTGGAAGGAACGGAGCGTCCCGGGGTCGCGCCGCATGTAGAAGAGTGACTCACCGTCCTCCGCCCAAACCATGTTGCCGGAACTGCCTTCGATCGACTCGCTGTAATCCTCACCTGTCTCGAGGTTGCGGATCCGTATGGTGTAGATCCGGCGGCCGCGAGTGTCCTCCGCCCACGCCATGAGGTTCCCAGAGGAGTTCACGACGGGGAAAGCATTGTAGTAGTCGTGACCCTCGGCCATGAGGTTGACGTCTAGAAGGATTTCCTCTGGAGCGTCCATCGACCCTCGTCGGCGAGCGTAAACCGGGTAATCGGCCCCCTCCTCCGTTCGATAGTAGTTGAAAAAGTCGCCCTCCTTTACCGGGACCGAGACATCGGTCTGCCGTATGCGTCCCTTGATTTCATCGAACAGATCCTCTTGGAGGGATGCCGTCGACGCCATCACAGCATCGGTGTAGCCGTTCTCCGCCTCCAAATACTCGATGACTTCGGGATTATCCCGCTGGTTCAGCCAGTAATAGTTGTCGACACGTGTGTGTCCGTGGGCTTCCAGCGTTTCGGGGATCTGGCGCGCGTCCGGCGGAACCGGGTCCCCGGAGGTCGACGCGGAGCGATCGGAGGCACAGGCATTGGAAAGGGTGATCACGGTAATGGCGATGGGGAGGAGTTTCTTAGTGCGCACGATGCACCTTGGGGGGTATTGGGGGATGCAGTGATTTATAGCAATTTATCGCGGGCGGGTCGGATGCGTTTAGACCCCGGATCGGTCCTTGGCAAGAATCTTCGCACGGAACTTCGCGACCTTGGGGGCGACCACCGCCTGGCAGTACGGCTGGGAAGGATTGCGCCGCAGGTAGTCGTCGTGCCACGCCTCGGCAGGAAAAAAGGTGTCCAGTGACGTCACCTGGGTAACGACCGGATCGTCCCACAACCCTTCGGCCGACAGTTCGCGGATTGTTTCGCGGGCCAGGGCATCCTGCGTCTCGTCTTCGCAAAAGATCGCGGAGCGATATTGAGTCCCGACATCGTTTCCTTGGCGGTTCAAGGTTGTCGGGTTGTGTATCGAGAAAAACACATCCAGGAGGTGGCGGAATGACACCACCTCCGGATCGAATTCCACCCGCACAACCTCGGCGTGGCCCGTGCTGCCGCTACATACCTCCTTGTACGTCGGGTTGGTCGTGTGACCTCCCGCGTACCCCGACTTCACCTTCCGGACGCCGTCCACCAGCTGATAGATGGCCTCCAAACACCAGAAGCATCCGCCACTCAGCGTGGCCGTCTCCGTCAAGCGTTACGCCCGGACTTCGGTATCGACATCACTTTCACCCTCCGACCGCGCGATGATCGCCGCACCGCAGGAGTCGCTGAAAACGTTGACAGCGGTCCGGTACATGTCGAGCGGGCGATCCACCGCCAACATGGCACCCACGATGAGGATGGCCTCGGGATGCTGCCCCAGACCGATCGCCTGGAGGACGATGAAGATGACGACGAGTCCCGCGGAGGGGACTGCAGCCGCACCGATCGAAGCGAGCAATGCGGTGAAGATAACCACGAGCTGTTGTCCGAGAGTTATCTCAAAGCCGAGCACCTGCGCGATGAACAGGGCACCGGCGCATTCGAAGATTGCGGTGCCGTCCATGTTCACAGTCGCGCCCATGGGGAGGACGAAGGATGTCACCCGGTTGGACACCCCAACCTTGTCGCGTACGGATTTGATGGTGACCGGGAGGGTGGCGGCGGACGAACTTGTCGAGAAGGCTGTGATCAACGGCTGGCGCATATTCGCAAAGTGGATCCGTGGCTTTATCCTGCCGAGGATCAGCAGCAGCAGCGGCAACGTCACGAGGAGGTGGATGGTGAGCCCGCCTCCGATCGTCACGAAATAAAGGGACAGGGGTCCGAATCGATCAAATCCCGTCGTACCCACCATCTGAGTGATAAGACCGAAAACGCCTATCGGGAGAAACTTGATGATATAAGAGGTGAGTACCATCATCGCCTTGAAGAAGGCTTCGAAGGCGTTTGTGATGAGAGTGCGGGGTTGGTCCGGAAGGGTGGTTATGGTTGCTCCGAAGACGATGCAGAAGAAGATGATCGGGAGCATGTCTCCGGCGGACATCGAGTCGAAGACATTGCTGGGTACGATGTCCAGGATCAGTTCCTGCCAAGTGCCTGGGGTCTCAAGCTCCGGCATTTCCTCTGTGGCGGCCGCGGTGATGTCGGCGTTCCGCCCAGGACGGATGAGGTTCACCATGAATAGCCCGGTGAGGGCGGCGCACAGACTCGAGATGACGTAGTAGCCCATTGTCTTCCCGAACATGCGACCAATCGCGCGACCGCTCCCGATCGAAGCTACCCCGGACACGATCGAGGTCAGCACCAAGGGCACGATGATCATGCGCAGGAGCTTCATGAAGAGTTGCCCCAGCCATCCTACCGCCTCGGCCCCTCCCTCTCCGAACGCGATCCCGGCCAGAATCCCGAGGGCCATTGCTCCCAACACCTGCCAGTGCAGGCGGCGAAACCAAGGGAGAGTCGGATCGTATTCCATGGGGGCCTCCTTCGGGGACCGGCGAAAGCGAAAGTGGTTAGTCGGATGCGCCCGCTATGGTCGCACAACAGTGGTTGATTGGCAATAAGGAAGGGCCGGTGAACTGGCTTTCAATGTCGTCGGATCGGGATTCCGGCGAGTACGCCGGTCACCTCTCCGCCGCGGATCGCAAACCTACCGTTTACGAGCAGGTGCACCACGCCCTCCGAGAACTGCTGCGAATCCTCGTATGTGGCTCGGTCCGTGAACAGCTCGCGGTCGATTACGGCCACATCCGCGACCATTCCGGTTCGCACGTAACCCCGATCCTGGAGCCCCAGGAAGTCCGCAGCCAACCCCGTCATGCTCCGGACCGCGAACGGCAGGGTGATGGCTTCGTCTCTGTCCACGAAATCCTTGATTTTCTTGGGGAATGCTCCGTAAACCCTCGGATGTACCACTTCGGCCCCTGGTGCCGGGGTGACGCCGTCGGTGCACGTCATCATCCACGGCATCGTAGCCAGAAAGCGGGTGTTCTCCGTGTCGTACAGTTCCCGGTTCATGACGGATGGGTTGCCGCCGGTCATCATTTCACGCACCGCTTCGGGAACCGTCAGGTTTCGCGCCGCCGCCACCTCCGCAAGCGTTCGGCCATTGAGTTCGGGGTCTGACTCGGCGAACACGATCATCTCCGGCCCGCCGCGAATCTCCAACATCTCCGTTGTCTCGACATCGAGGATGCGAACGGTGTCCGGGTCCCGGAACCGCCTTACCATCTGCTCCGGTCCGCCCGCCTGTGCCCAGCGCGGGATCGTGTAGGCCCGCAGGCTCGACATGGTGGAGGTGTAGACGTGTTGGGCGGCTGCCACTTCTATCCCTTCTGCTCTGGCGGAATCGATGATGGCGGCCCCTTCCGGTGCGCGACCGTAGTTGGCGGCTCCTTGCGCGTTGAAGTGACTGAAGATGGTGCGGAGCCCAGACTCGGCTCCGATGTGGATCGCCTCCCGGATCGAGGCCAGGTATCCGATGCCCCGGTAGGCGGCGCCCAAGTCCCGGTCGTGCGTGTCGTAGATTGGAGCTTGGCTCTCTCCGATGGAGTACTCGGCTGCCACGCGCCCGAGCTCGATCACCTCTTCCGCATCGGCGTAATACCCGGGGGTGTAGAACAGGCCGGTCGAAAACCCGAACGCCCCGTCCTCCATCCCTTGCCTCACCAACTGCCGCATCTCGTCCAACTCCGCCTCGGTCGGGGCACGGTTCTCCATCCCCATCACCTCCTGTCGAATCGATCCATGACCGATATAGGAGATGATGTTCTTCCCCAAACCTTGCGCTTCGAGTGTTTCATAGAAGGAAGCAAGGTCCAGGGAACTCGATCCGTCGACCCCGATTACCCCCGTTGTGATACCCTGCGTCAGGAATTCGGTCGCACTCCGACCCCAATCCCATAGGGGCTGGACGTGGCTGTGCATGTCGATGAACCCTGGGGTTATGAGCAGCCCTTCCGCGAAGATCGTATCGGCCGTCTCGACTCCCTGCTCCTCCGCATTCCCGACAAAGGTGATGACCCCTCCGCTCACCGCGACGTCCGCAATGAAGGCGGGGGTCCCGGTGCCATCGATCACACTTCCACCCAAGAACAGCACATCTTCGGCGGCCCCAATCTCCGTCTCTCGGTCCGCTGCCGAGTCGCAACCGAAGAGCAACCCCACGGCCAGCGGTATTCTCGGCACTGTCCGCACCCTAGCGCTCGTCATTCTCGGCCTCCCAAGTCCTCGTGGCGCGGTCGATGCTGTCGCTCAAACGGTTCAGCACGTCCGCAATTATCATCATCCTCGCCTCCGCCTCTTCCCAAGAGCGCTGTTCGATTGCCTCTCGTACCCCCGGGAGGGTCTTCACCCCGTACCCGGTGTAGAATCCGGGAGCGTAGATTTGGTGCCGGTACCAAGGGCGTCTGGGTAAGCCTTCATCGTGGGTCAGGAGCCGCTCCGTCTGAAAAAGGAGGTGGTTCAACCTCGCCACTCCGTCAATCGAAGGTCCTCCATCGGCTTGCCACGCGTTGTGGGCGCGATCATAGCCGGTTGCACTGGTTTCGAGGCGGGCGAGAGCGTTCTGGAGCGGGGCGAACGACAGGTACGGGACCTCATCTTCTATTTGGGGCGGCACATACGCCTTGGTCGGGTCCGCGCTTAGTTCGTACGAGCCTGTCTGCAACAACGCGTTCCGGTGTGCGGTCTCCTCTCGGGTCTGCTCCAACAAGGCCATCACCTCATCCACATACGCCCCGACATTCTCAGCAAAGGGAGAAAACTTCACCGGAATCACGTCTGCGTTCGCCAGCCGCAGTGTCGTGCGCATCGTAGTCTCCGCGAGCGCGGCCCCGTACTGGAATCCCGGATCGCCGTACTGGGTGTAGTGATCGAAGGAATCGTACAGGGAGTGGTAGGACCCGCCCCCGTTTTCTCCCCCGAATCCGAGGTTCAATGAGGCGATGCCCAGGTGCTGGAGGAACGGCGTGTAATCGGACCCCGATCCGAGGGGGCTGATCGTCATGTCGGAGCGATCCCGCGGATCCCGCTCACCGCTCACCGCCAAACGCGCATGCAGACGGTCCCAAACGGACACCCCTGTCTGGGGATCCCTAACGTCCCGCGCCACCCCGTTCATGAAACTCTGGAGAGTGTGCGAACCTCCCATCCCGAGGAACCCGCGCCCACTCCCATCGGTATTGATGTAGGCGACGGCCTTTTCCCGTAGTTCGTTCGCGTGATGTTCCACCCACTCGGTGGACCCCAACAATCCGGGTTCCTCCGCGTCCCACGATCCGTAGACGATCGTCCGCCGGGGCCTCGAACCACGCCTCGCCGCTTCACCGATCACACGGGCTTCCTCCATCATCGCCACGGTCCCGCTAATCGGGTCTGCGGCTCCCATCGCCCAGCCATCCCGGTGGTTCCCCCGAATTACCCACTGGTCCGGGAATTCTGATCCAGGCAGGGTCGCAATCACGTTGTAAGCGGTCTCCAGCTTCCAGTCGAACTCGAGCTGCACCCGCACGGTCGCTGGGCCAGGACCAACGTGGTATGTAATGGGCAGGGCACCGCGCCAAGAGGAGGGTGCGACTGGACCGCCCAATGCCCGGAGGAGCGGCAGTGCATCCCCCCAGGAAATCGGGAGGACAGGAATCTTCATGACGGTTGGCGACTCTTCGGGCGTCATGCGTTCGGCATCCGCCGTCGCTCCGATCCCGGGCGTAAGCGGATCACCCGGGTACTGAGGCATGTCCTGCACCGCGCCCATCTGAACTCCGAACTCCCCTCGATAGGGGCCGTCCGGCCACGTGTCTCCTTGGTAATAGCCGTCATCCCGAGGGTCGGAATAGAGGATCGTCCCGATTGCGCCGTGCTCGTGCGCGACCTTCGGTTTGATGCCTCGCCACGATCCCCCGTAGCGCGCAATCACGATCTTACCCTCTACGCTTATCCCCATGCGTTCCAGCTCTTCATAGTCACGCGGGATGCCCTGGTTCACATAGACGAGTTCGCCGGTTACGTCTCCGTCCGCCGAATACGCGTTGAAGGTGGGGATGCGCCCCTCGACTCCCGACGTTCGGTCTTCCGGGAGTTCCGGTTCCTCCAGAGTCGCCGTGAAACTCTCGGGAGACAGCATCTCGACGTGGCGCAGGGTCGGAGTCGGAAAGAGCACCTCGTATTCCGCGATCTCCACCTCGTACCCCCAGCTCCGGTACAGTTCGGCGACAAACATGGCGTTCTCATAATTCCACGGTGCCCCGACGAAAAAAGGCGCGCGCGTCATGCGCTCCATCCACTCCTCAAGGTTGGTTGAGCTGATTCCGGTGGCGAGTTCCGCCTCGGTCTCCAATTGGGCCGCGCTGGACGCTGGACCGAACCCCAACAGCGGGGTCCTGTCTTGGGAATGGGCCGAACCGGCGACGAGGAGCGCTCCCAAAGTGAGGACAGGGACCAGAGGGAAACGAGATTTGAAATGGGTCATGGGGACACCCTCGGCGAATCTGGATTCATTTGGACTGTCCATGTGGCGCAAAGAACCGTTCTTGGCACCGGATCAGTTACGATGTTGCATTGTGACTTTCGGGCTCTCGTGCGCAAGGGGGCCATCGTCCTCGGGAGCGGGCGTCGCCCGACGGTTTTTCTGCTATGAGGACGTGTTAAGGATTGCCGACGGGACGCGTTTGATGGACACATATGAGACACAACCCATGTTTGTGAGACATTTTGGCCAGGTTTATGGGATACAACAGCGTTTGATGGACATCTGTGACCGACAAACGGATTTGCTGGACATCTTGTGGCGAAAGTGACCGACAAACGATATGGTGGCGACTCTCACCGACGGAGACGACCAGAGGACTATGACAAGGCTTGACCCGAGCGAGTGGTCGGAATACCCGAACTTTTGGGAGGAGCCATGACACCCGTACATTACCAGAAAGGTGGCTTCCCGCCGGAGGAGCGCATCGACTGGCCGATGTTGATCCCGCTTCTTGGTCCGGCGGCGGCTGCGGTGGCGCGCTATGACGGGTTGCTCGCAGGGATACCAAATCCGCACGTACTGCTTTCGCCTCTGGCCACTCGCGAGGCGGTCCTTTCTTCGCGCATCGAAGGCACCCAGGCCACCTTGGGCGACGTGCTCGGCTTCGAGGCGGGACAAGAACCGGAGTCGGCTACGCGTCGGCTGGACATCCAGGAAATCCTGAACTATCGGGCTGCGTTACAGCGTGCCGAGGAGATGCTGGGAACGCTGCCGCTCTCACAACGGGTCGTCCGCGAGGCGCACCGGGTGCTGCTACAAGGCGCTCGAGGGGAGGGCAAGGCGCCGGGCGATTATCGGCGTACCCCCAACTGGATAGGCCCACCGGGCTGTTCGATCGACGAGGCTACGTTCGTCCCAATAGGAGCGCAGGCGCTTCCCGATGCCATGGGCACCTGGGAAAACTATCTGCACGAGGACGCGCCCGATCGTCTAGTGCAACTGGCTGTGCTGCACGCCGAGTTCGAAGCGTTGCATCCGTTCCTGGACGGCAATGGGCGCCTAGGACGTCTGCTGGTGCCCCTGTTCCTTTGGCAGCACGACCTCATTCGGGCGCCGATGTTCTACATCAGCGCATGGTTCGAAGCGCGACGGGACGCCTATTATGAACGCCTGCTCGCCGTATCCCGGGACGACGACTGGACGGGCTGGTGCCGGTTCTTCCTGCAGGCCGTGCAGGAGCAGGCCGAGGAGAACCTCGCTAAGGCGGAGGGGATACTGGGTCTGTATGACGGCATGAAGCTCAGAATGCCCACCCTGACTCGCTCGCGCTACGCAATACACGCGCTGGACTGGGTCTTCCGTTACCCCATCTTCAGGAGTACCGATTTCGTCAGGCACGCCGGCGTCCCGGACAGGACCGCCCGGCGACTTCTCGATCGGATGTCCGACGCGGGAGTCGTGAGACCCATAGTCCTCGGGAGCGGGCGTCGCCCGACGGTTTTCTGCTACGACGATGTGTTGAGAATCGCCGAAGGGCGCGTGTTTTGATGGACACCTATGGGACACAACCCGTGTTGTGGGACACAAAAACGTTTCATGGACATCTGTGACCGACAAACGGTCGCTCCACCCGGCGCTCTGGACGATTCCTAGAATGAAAATGAGAACGCATTGCAGCCCCCCGAAGTAGCGCCGTATCGGATGAGGTGCCGCCCGTGAGCGACCAGCCTGCTGCACCACCACCCGGCGGCGATGTACTCGACGTCATTGCGAGTTACGCAGCAACATGGCACCTACTCCTCGAATACGACGAGGATCGGTTGACGCAGCCCCTTGACAACCGGCCAGCTTCGCACGCGCTCGACTACGATGACACAGTTGCGGCGATCACCGCGTTCAAGCACCACCTCATGGAAAGGGGCGAGGCCTCGCCCCTCTTCGGAAACCTGCGCGGCGATGCCTTGAAAGGCATCCTCGGGAATGTCGAGCAGACGATGTTCGGTGAACCGCTCTACCGAAATCGCGAGGAGAAGGCAGCGCACTTGTTGTATTTCCTCGTCAAGGATCACCCCTTCACGGACGGCAACAAGCGCATCGGCTCGCTGTTGTTTCTGCTCTATCTGGCGCGGGAAGGCGTCGAGCATCGACTCGACCCGAGAACGCTTACGGCGTTGACCCTCCTCGTCGCCGAGAGCAGGCCGGACAACAAGGACCTGATGGTTCGCCTCATCGTCAACCTCCTGACGGAATCCTCACCTTGACTGACCTCGACGACGACATACGGACCCGCCTACGAATGCGGGCGGTTGACAACGGCCCCTTGATGGAGGGGAAGTCAGGCAGATCCTTCCTAGGGCCGTCGGGCGCGCGCAGAGATCCCGAGACCTGGCGAGCATTCCCCACTCCTGCTTCGGACCGGAAAACGGAGTAGATTGTTGTTCTGACGGACGGCTCCGTCTCCGGGCTAGAACGAGTCGGCGGACGACACCACGCAGTCGAGCATGACGTCTCCCTCGAACTTCGCAAAGGCACGGAACGGCTGCGAGGACACCACGTGACGGAGCCAAAGCGGGTCGTCGGCCCACATCTCTTCGTAGGGGATCGCGTCGAGTGATGCCCACAGTGGAATGGCTTCGTCGGTCGCGTCCGGAGTTCCGCAAACCCCCTCCGCCCGAAAAACATGTATGAGGAGCGACACGCCCTCGCTGTCATCAAACCCGATTTCACCCAACTTCACGACATCGACCGGATGCGCCAAGACTTCCTCCTCGAACTCCCGGATCGCGGCCTCGATCGGCTCCTCTCCGGGGTCGACCTTTCCCCCCACTCCGTTGACCTTCCCCTTCCCTAGTCCGCGCAGTTTCCGGATGAGGAGGATCTCCCCGCCGCGCACCACGAACAGCAGGGTAGCGTCCAGGTCCTGATTCCAATCCGCGGGGATCGGGTCGAACGACTTCACTGTGCGCTCACCCCACCTTCATCGCGCGCGGCTGAACGGACGAAGCGAGGGATGCAGTGCGCAGAAGGTCCCTACCAAGAGCACGGGGATCGACCAACCTGCTGCGGACACGGGCCCGAAGGCGTCTGCGAATACACCCGCTATGGGGATTCCGAGGGTGCCAATCGCCCACGCGAGACCCATCACGATCCCGGAGCTGGCGGCCGTCCCGGACGGAACGATTTCCTGGGCCATTACCACGATCGGTGGGACAAGAGCCATGTTGAGGAAGCCGGCCAGTGCCGCCATCGCAATCGCGCCGGTGCTGGCGGGTGGCAGAATCACGGCCAGGAGGTGAGCTGGGACAGAGATGGTGACTATGGCGGCCAAGAGGTGTTGACGGTTGAGTCGATCGGTGAGAACCCCGGCTGCCAGCGTCCCAAGCGCCTGTGCCCCCAAATAGATGGCGAGGATGATGGCTCCCACGCTCTCGCCGACCCCTGCGTCGCTGGCGATGATCGGGAGGAAGGTCATGATCGTTCGCTGCACGAACGCGCCCAACGCGGAGATGGTGAAGAGGAGACCGAGAGGCCCCTTCAGGAGAGCGAGCACCTTCAACGGAGGGGGAGGCGGCTGTTGGTTGGGGACGGTGGTCCGCCCGCGCACGCCAAACCAGAGGGCGAGGCCAAAGATGCACCCGGGGATCATCGCGACCCACAACCCCGCAAGCCCGACTCGTTGTACGAGGAAGACGGAGGCTATCGGACCCGTGGCAAAACCGAGTGCTCCCCCAAAGGAAAACAACGACATGCGTACGCCGCTCCCGCGACCCTCCGACGCGCGGGCCACGAGAGAGGCTCCGGGGGGGTGGAAAGCCGCAGATCCGAGCCCTCCCACGCTCAGTAACAGCAGTAGGGTGACGTAACCCGGAGCAAGCCCCATCGAGCTGATAAGCACTCCTGCCACAATCGGCCCCAACGCAAGGAAGGCACGGCGTCCGTAGCGGTCCGCCAGATACCCGAACGCCGGCTGGGGGAGTGAAGCCGCCAGGGAAAGGACGGTGGCAGCCGTCGCTGCGAGGGCTATGGAGATGTTCAGGTTCGCCATTAGCCTCGGCAGCAATGGGTGCAGAAACGCCGAGTATGCGTCGATGGTCCAGTGCGCCCCGATAATGAGGACCAGTACCGCAGGCAGAGGCAGTCTCGGGTCGGGTGCCGCGCCCCTCGGTGGAGGCCCGGCAGCTATTGCAGGTTCGTGTAGCATGGGTTTTGCAGTGGGGCCCTTGTGGCGTGGTGGCTTGCTCCCAGGCGAGAGCGGCGGCAAGCTTGGTGCATCGCACACTTCCCGGTCCGGAGGAAAGATAACCATGGAAAACCAAGTCTGTGTATCGCGACGACACGTGTTGGTCCAAGGTGGGGCTGCCGCCGCGGGACTCGCTCTCCTTCCAGGGGATGCGATAGCCCAGTGGTTGCGGAAGTTGGAGCAGGAGGCCGTCATCCCTTGGATTGACCGTCCCGACCCCGGGGTAAGGGAACGCCTCAACGTTCTGAACTGGGAAGAGGTGGATTCGTGGATCACCCCGACCGACCAGATGTTCCGAGTGGGTCACTACGGCTCTCCTGCCATCAAGGAAGAAGACTGGAATCTCGAGGTGGGCGGACTCGTCGAGAACCCGCGTTCATGGACACTGGCGGAGTTACGGGCCCTCCCTCGCCAGGAGGTGACCTTCACCTTGGAGTGTGCAGGCAACCGGGGGTTCCCCACCTTCGTCGGGGGAGTGCACAATGCCCAATGGGCTGGAACGCCGCTGGCCCACGTCTTGGAGGCCGCCGGCGTCAGCGAAGAAGGAATCGAAGTTGTCTTTTTCGGCGCGGACGAGGGGGAAGAGGAGATCCGTGGTAACACCGTAACGCAGAATTTCGCCCGCAGTATGTCGATCAAGGATGCTTCAGACCCGAGCATTCTTCTCGCGTGGGAGGTGAACGGAGAGCCTCTCCCCAACGAGCACGGATTCCCTCTACGGATAATAGCTCCTGGTTGGTATGGGGTGGCCAATGTGAAGTGGCTGACCCGGATCGAACTCCACGACCGCCGCTTCATGGGGCGGTTCATGGCCCGCGACTACGTGACCCTTCGGCAGGAGGTTCGGAACGGCGAGGCGGTGTGGACGGAACGCTCTGTCGGCCGCGTAAACCTCAACTCAATCGCGGCCTGTGTCACCAGATCCGATGATACCTATGCGATTCACGGCGCAGCTTGGGGCGGGGACGTGGCAAGGGTCGAGGTGAAGGTGGACGATGGCCCGTGGCGCGAAGCGACCTTGGGTGAAGGGGCGGGCGATCCGGCCACGTGGACGTTCTGGTGGATCGATTGGAACCCCGCGCCGGGCGAACACGCCATAGTGTCACGCGCCATCGATGGTGCGGGGAACGTTCAACCTGCGGCCGACGACCCCCTTCTCGTGAACAAGGAGACCTACTGGGAGAGCAATGGCCAGTTTAGCCGGCGCATCCGCATAGAGTAGGGTCGAACAAGCCCCCGTTATGCCACCTGCACGGGGTGTGGCAAGGGGACGTTCAACAGATAGCCCTTTTCGTTCATGAGGGGCTCGTCCGGTTGCCGGTTTCCACGGGCGTCCGTCGCCCGAGTTACGAGCGTGTGTTCTCCGACGGTCGCGTCCCACTCGAACTCAAAGCGCTGCCACGCCAAGGGGTGAATCGGGTCCACGATCTCCGCATCGAGCCATGATTCGCCTCCATCCGGACTCCATTCCACCCTCGACACCGCACCGCCGGGGCCATGCGCGAACCCGTGCAAACGGTGCGTCCCCGCTGCGATCTGCGCCGGCCGTGGCAGTGCAAGGGCGCTCTTCACCACGAGTTCCGTAATCGGTCCACCGTCCGCTGGAGCGTACTCCTCGGGGGGCCACTGGTCGCCAATCAAGACGTAGGAAGTCGTGTTCGCCGAATTCCAAACGCGTTCGGTGGCGACGTGGATTTCGCCTATCCATTTGATACTGTTGGAGCCCGACCAACCCGGCACAACCACACGGGCAGGGTATCCATGGTCCGCTGGAAGATCCTCGCCATTCATGCGGAGGGCGATGATCGTGTCGGGATCCAGTGCCTTGGTGACGGGCATGACCCGCTCGAACCCTGAGTCGTCGAGTCCAACCAGGTTTACATCGACCGCCTCCGGGCGCACTTCAGCCAGCTCCAATAGAGTCGCCAATGATGGCCCGCTCCATTCGGCACATCCGACCGCCCCCGTGGTCCACTGCCCCCCGCTGGCCCGCGTCCCGGTCAACTCCGGATAGAGTCCTCGCCAGTTGCCCGCGCATTCCAGATAAGCCGTGAACGTGCGTTGGGGCAGCGATTCCAGTGTGGGCAGATCCAGCCGCACTTCGCGCCGAAGCCCGGCCCCGCTGAGGTGGAGTTCGTAGCTGTCAGGATCGATTCGAGGGGTCGGCGAATGGTTACGGACAAAGAAGAGATCGTTGGGGGTGATGAACCCATCGATCGATTCCAAACGGGTCTCCAGATTGGTCACCCGCTGTATAAAGGGAGACGGATCCTTGACCCACCGGTCGGCTGCCGTGCGGAGTCCTTCCCTTGCGTCCGCTAGGGAGGCGTCAGACTCCGCACTTCGTTGGCAACCCGCCATCCAAACAGCCGCTGGTGCGAGGCTTGCCGCACGCACGAACTTGCGTCGAGTGAGAGGCCAGCTCGTCTTTTCCACCATCGTTTTCCTCCGTGTCTTGCGGCAATCGGGGGGCTGCACCTAGGCCACTAGCTGCCGTCGAGCCTCGTGAAGACCAGATTGCCGATTGGGGCCTCGCTAAACGGGGATGCCCCGCGAAGCGTGCGAATCCTTTCTCTGGGCTGCGTGTCGCTGTTGCGGGAAGTGTATGCCAAACCGCTGTCTGTGCCCGCGTCGATCGGGAATAGGTCGACGGTCAGCTCATCCACCCATCTTCCGGCTTCGTTGAGCAGCGACTGACCGGTTACGCCCCCAAACCAGTCGGGGCTCGGGGCGACCATGGTGACCACGGTAACCAGCGGATGGGAGGCGGATAGCTCTACGCGAGGGATGGTTGAACCGCCGGGGCTACCGGTGCCTGATCCCCGAATAACCGCTAGTCCGCCTCCCGGGATCGCGTCGCTGATCTCTTGAGTGAGGATGGATGTCGCACCCGTTTCAGCCATTTGTTCAATTCCGGCGGTCGCGGTCGCGCCGATCGCCCAGAACTGCACGGTCGAGTCGTGAACCGCCCCTATAAGTGGAGAAAAATGCGCTCCACGAGGAAAGTCCTCCGGGTGGGTCGAGGCACTCCAAGTCGCATTGAACTGGATTCGGTAGGTAGCGTTGTCCGTGTCAACCGGGGGAGGCGGTGGTAGGGTCGGAGGTAGGGATTCCCCTCCACATTGCTGAAAAGACATTGCCGCAAGGATAAGGCCTGCTGCGGCACCTGCTGCGGGCGGCCGAGCCTTACGACGTCTCACGTGGGAAACACGCTGTTGGTTGCTCTTGCGCGCGGCATAACTAGTTGGGTCGAGGAAACAGCACCTCCCCAGGGGAGACTGCTGTGAGGTCCCTGAGCTCCTTTTTGAGGTTATCGAGGCCCGGCGGTGACCCCACACCCCCGAGCACGGCCCACATAGCTTCGGCTTTCGCTGGCATGAACGGTGCGAACAAGGTGGAGAGTGTGGCAAGCGCACTCATGAGTTCGGACAGCACATGGTCGAGGGCCTCCGGTCCCGCTATACCCCGTTCCGCTTTTGCCAGCGCCCATGGGGCTTGCTCGTCCACGTATCCGTTGGCGGCCCGCACGAGTTCAAACGCCGCCGAAAGCCCCCGGTGCAGGAGATACTGGTCCATGACGATACGGTAACGCTCTACTGCCGAGTCCGCTGCGACAGTCAGGACACCACCTCTCGTGTGCTGGATCCTGCCTTCCCGGTAGCGATTAACCATGGAGACGACCCGGTTGAACAGGTTCCCCAGGTCGTTGGCGAGATCGGTAGTGTACCGGCGATCGAACTGCTCGACGAAGGCTTTGGCGGTTGGGAAATCTCGGTCCCCGTCCCAAGGCACCTCCCTCATCAGGAAGTAGCGCAGCGAGTCGGCTCCATACCGATCAATGAGTTCCAGGAGACCGAGTTCGGTCCCCGCGGATTTGGAAAGCTTGGCGCCACCGATATTGATGAAACCGTGCGCCCACACGCTTCGCGCCGGTTCGGACCCTGCCGCCATGAGCATCGCCGGCCAGTAGACGCAGTGAAAGCGGGTTATATCCTTCCCGATGATGTGAAGGTCTGCGGGCCACCAGTCCTGGTGCACGGGCTCGGGGTAACCCACCCCGGTGATGTAGTTGGAGAGGGCGTCGAACCAGACGTAGACGGTGTGTTCCTCGTCGCCGGGGAAGGGGATCCCCCACCTAATGCGCGATCTGGACGCGGAGATGTCTGAGAGTCCGCCCTCCAGTAGTCGAAGGATCTCGTTACGGCGGGCTGCGGGACGCACGCAATCAGGGTTCTTTTGGATGTGGCTTAGGATGCGGTCGCGATAGTTCGAGAGACGGAAGAACCAGTTGTCCTCGGTGGTCCACTCGATATTCCGGGTGGGGTGTAAAGGACATTCCCCGTTTTCGAGTTCATCTTCTCGCTTGAAGGCCTCGCATCCTGCGCAGTAATAGCCTTCATAGGTAGCGCGCCGGAAATCCCCGTTCTCGCGAATCCGTTCCATGAGAACCTTGACTCCCCGGTGGTGCCTGGGCTCGGATGTCCGGATGAAGTCGTCGTGCGAGAGTCCTAGACGAGCCCACACCTCCTGGAACGCCACCGCTATGCGATCCACCCACTCCTCGGGCAAGGCGCCATGTTTTTCGGCTTCCGTTTGCACCTTCTGGCCGTGTTCATCCATGCCAATGAGGAAGTGCACATCGTCCCCGCAAGATCGCCGGTACCGAGCTATTACGTCGGCCCCGATCTTCTCAACGGCGTGACCCAGGTGCGGGTCGCCGTTTGAGTAATCGATCGCGGTGGTTAGGTAGAACTTGCTCATGGCTTAGTCACTAAGGGCGTCCGCTATCGACGCGGGATCGAGTTTCCGGTTCGGAGGTCGGCACGCCGGGCTTCGCGGCGTTCCGCCTTGAGATCCGCCAACAAAACGGTGCGCACATCGCCATCCTGGGATCTCAGGACGACATTTTCGTCGAAGTGACTCCATTCCAAAACCCGCTCCAACCCCTTCCGAGTGCGGATATCCTTGCCGACCGCCGGGAAGCGGCGTTTGGCCTGCATATAGGCTTCGTGTTCGTAGCGTAGGCAGTTCATGAGGCGGCCACAGGCACCTGAAATGTGGCTAGGGTTCACGAGGAGGTTCTGGTCCTTCGCCAGTTGTAGAGTCACGGGTTCGATCTTGTCGAGCCAGGATCGGCAGCACAGCTCGCGCCGGCAACGACCTAACCCCCCTAGCCTACGAGCTTCATCCCGGACCCCGATCTGGCGGAGCTCGATCCGGGCACGGAAGGTCCGAGCCATATCTCGCACAAGCTGGCGAAAGTCCACGCGGCGCTCCGCGGTAAAGTACACGGTGAGCTTGCTGCGGTCCCACTGCCATTCGGCTTCGCTAACCTTCATCCGGAGACCGCGGTGCTGGACCATGGCCCGCGTGCGGGTCCGCACTTCGGGTTCCTGCTCCCTGAGGCCGAAGAGTCTCAAGACGTCGGCCGGTGCTGCCCGCCTCGCCACGGTGCTGGAGGGACCTAGAACGGACCGATGCCCGGTATGATCGCACCCTCCCTCGCACGCAAGGTCGGAGGCATGTGCCACGCGCTTCACACAACCCAGATCTTGCCCCCGCTCCACATCCACCACCACCCATTCCCGTACACTCAAAGGGACTTCGCCTTCGTATCGGAAATAATCCCGCCGTAGCCCCTTGAATTCGATTTCGGCGATCTGGTCGTCGGATCCATTGCCGCTGGCCTGCCTTCGGCTCGGTTCGACGACGCGGGGAGGTCGCGTGCTCGCTTGGCGGACGGGGGTGGGCGTCGCAGGGGAGGACCTCACCGGGGTCGGCTTCACCGTTCCTCCCATACGCCCATCGCGTAGAACTTCTCTCGCCGCGCCTCGACGAGTTCATCCGCGGTCAATGGTTCCAACTCTCTCAGGTGACGACTTAACGCCTTTCCGACGGCCTGAAGGGTGGCCTTGGTGTCCACGTGAGCCCCGCCAGTGGGTTCCGCGATCACTTCATCGATCACGGACAGGCGCTCCAAGTCCGTGGCGGTCAACTTGAGCGCCTCGGCGGCCTTCGCGGCGTGTTCCCTGCTACGCCACAAGATGGCGGCGCACCCCTCTGGCGAGATCACGGAGTAGATGGCGTTCTCCAACATGAGCACTCGATCTGCAACTCCGATTCCGAGGGCGCCGCCGGAGCCCCCTTCGCCTATGACGCATGCGACGATGGGCACGCGGAGTCCCGCCATAACGGACAGGTTTCGGGCGATCGCCTCTGCCTGGCCCCGTTCCTCGGCACCTATCCCCGGATATGCCCCCTGCGTGTCGATGAAGGTGATGACAGGCCGTCCGAACTTCTCCGCCAACCGCATGAGGCGCTTGGCCTTGCGGTAACCCTCCGGGTGCGGCGAACCGAAGTTGCGCAACAAGTTCTCGCGCATATTTCTACCCTTCTGGTGACCGAGGGCCATCACAGAAGAGTCGTTGAAAGTCATCCATCCACCGACAATGGCGGGGTCGTCCCGGAAGACCCGGTCCCCCTTCAATTCCATGAAGTCGGTGCCGATGCCCTTGATGTAGTCGAGTGTTAGCGGGCGGTTGTTATTGCGCGCCAAGCCCACTCGGTCATAGCGCGTCGCCGGCTGGGCAGCTGCCATGTGTACGGCGAGCTTCTGCTCCAGCGGCGCGAGCTCCGCCTCAACATTGATTCCGTACTCCGCCGCCATCGCGCGAACCTTCTCCAGGCGGCGCTGTAAGTGGAGGAGGCGCTTTTCGTCTACTTCCATCTGTTTGCAGAACTCAGTGGTTTGCTGGGTGCCTCACCCATCGGACCCGGTCGTGCCCCAGTACATCCCGGAGGTCCTGAGCGAGTGCAACGCTCGGTGTAACCCGAAGTGACTTCGACTGGAAGTGTAACGTCTCTGCGTCGGTGGAGTCTTTTGAGTGGCCGGTGGAGCTCTCCGTCCCGTACCACCGCACCTCGAGCGGCGTCCGGCCCGGTGCCTTTACGAGGGCATCCCGAGCGTCGGCGAACACCTGTGCGCCTACGTTGTCCCCCTCGCGGATATCTATGCAGAGGCCTGCCCGCTCCACGAACGTATCCGCCAAGGGACACACCGAATCGAGGAAGATGGGTGGATCCTCTTCGTCTTGCTCGCGTCCAGACACCGTGCCGGTGACCAATACAGGGCGGTCTTGTGTAAGCAATTCGCGGTTCCTCATCCATTTGTCGCCAAAGACGAGTACGGAAGCAGTGCCGTGGAAGTCCTCGATCGTCAGTCGCGCGTATTCACGCCCATCCTTCCGCGAGGTCCGAACCACGACCTCCGTTACGACGGACGGGATCTCCACTCTACGGTCACGCAAGTCGCCGAGCTCATCCGTGCGCGCTTCTCGGGAAAACAGTTCCACAAACTCACGGTAACGTTCCAGCGGATGCCCGGAAATGTAGTATCCCAGGCGCTCCTTCTCTTCTCGGAGGCGTTTCCTCTCGCTCCAAGGCGCTACCTCCGGGAGTTTGGGCGTGGAGTCTCGCTCGTCCTCCTCGCCTCCCCCAAAGAGGACGAGCTGACCGAGTTCCGTCTCCTGACGGCGCAACATCACTTCGTTGAGAGTCGCCTCGAGTCCTTCCGTGAGGGCGGCTCGGTCGCCAAAGGTGTCCAGGGCTCCGGACCCAATGAGCGCCTGCTGAACGCGGGTATTGTTGAGACGCAGATCTATCCGTTCCAGAAAGTCGAAGAAGCTCTCGAAGGGGGCCTCGTTGCGGGCCGCCACGATCGACTTAACCGCCGAGTGCCCCACGCCCTTGATCGCCCCGAGCCCAAACCGGATTCTCGGTTTCTGCTCGCTCTCGATTCTCCCGTTGACACCTGCCGCCGGCCTGTCGACAACCGTAAAGCGGTATCCGGACTCGACCACGGAGGGGGGGAGCACCTCTATTCCCAAGCGTCGGGCCAGCCCGATATAGGACACCACGGAATCGGTGTTCCCGATCTCCGCCGTAAGCAGACCCGCGAGGAAGTCGGCCGGGTGGTGGGCCTTTAGCCACGCCGTCCTGTAGGAGATGATGGCGTAGGCGGCACTGTGAGCCTTGTTGAACCCGTAACGCCCGAACGTCCGGATCATTTCCGCTATGTCCCGGACCTGTTTCGCCGGCATCCCACGTTCCGTGCAACGCTCGACGAAATCTCCCAGGACTTTGTCCGTGAGCTCGGCGTCTTTTTTCCCCACGGCCTTCCGCAGTACATCTGCCTCGCCGAGGCTGAACCCCGCCAACACGTTCACCGCCCTCATCACCTGTTCCTGGTAGGTGATCACCCCGTAGGTGGAAGCCAGAATTGGTTCGAGGTCGCGGTGAGGGTACTCGACAACCTTCTGGCCGCGCTTCCGCTGGATGTAGATGTCGGTCATCCCGGAATCGAGGGGCCCCGGCCGAATGAGAGCGTTCACCGCGATGAGATCGTCGAAGCGATCACACTGCATGGCGCGCAGCTTGTCGGCAGCCAGCGGAGACTCAAACTGGAACACCCCCTTGGTGTGCCCCTTCGCCAGCATGCTATAGACCTCGGGGTCGCTCAGGCCGATGTCGTACCAGTCGATGCGGTGTCCGGTGCGGGCCTCGATGCTGTCCGTCGCCGCTTCTATGACGGTGAGCGTTTTCAGGCCCAGGAAGTCCATCTTGAGCATCCCGGACTGCTCCAACGCGTTCATGTCGAATTGGGTGACGACCGTGCTGGTTCCACCCTTGGTGTCCAAGCAGACGGGGACGTACTCGTCCAGCGGACCGGGAGCGATCACCACCCCCGCGGCGTGAACCGAACGGTGCCGGGACAGACCCTCGATCTGTTCGGCGTAATTCAGGAGTTGGGTTACCCGCTTGTCCTCGCGGTCGATCTTGGCGAGCTCGCCTACCTTCTTGCGAGCCTTTTCCACGGGCATGGAAAACCCTGGATCGGAGGGCACAAGCTTGGCGAGCCGGTCGGTTTCGGATGGGACGAACCCAAGGACCCTCCCCACATCCCGAATCACAGCCCTGGCCTTCATCCTCCCGAAGGTGATGATCTGGCCGACGGACCTTTGTCCGTACTTTTCTCGGACGTAGTCGAGGATCTCGCTCCGCCGTTCGTAGCAGAAATCGATATCGATGTCCGGCATCGACACGCGTTCCGGATTCAGGAAACGTTCGAACAGGAGTTCGAAGTGGAGGGGGTCGACGTCGGTGATTTCGAGTGCGTAGCAGATGATGGAGCCGGCTGCCGATCCTCTGCCGGGGCCAACTGGAATGCCACGTTCCTGGGCCGCGACGATGAGATCCCACACGATCAGGAGGTATCCGGCGTACCCTGTCTTTTCGATGACCTGGAGTTCGTATTCGAGGCGGGACGCCACGCGCTCCGGGAGTGGATCGCCGTAGCGCCTTAGCGCACCTTTGGTGGCCTCCGCCCGGAGCATCTCCATGGGATCCGAAAACCGCTTCGGCATGGGGAAGGCCGGCAGCTTGTATTTCGTGTCGAATTTGACGCTACAGCGCTCGGCGATTTCAAGGGAGGCGGCCAGTGCATCGGGCAGCTCGGGAAAGAGCTCCGCCATCTCGTCCCCGGTCTTGAAGTAAGTCTCTTCGCCGTGGAAGCGGAGTCGGTCGGGATCGGACTTGTCTTTGCCGGTGCCGATACAGAGCAAGGTGTCGTGCGCGTCCGCGTCCTCCCTGCGCATGTAGTGGGCGTCATTGGTGGCGACGAGGGGGAGTCCGAGTTCGCGGGACAGTTGCTGGATCCCCTTGTTTACCTTGATTTGGTCGGGGATGCCGTGATCCTGAAGCTCTAGCCAGTAGCGATCCTTGAACACGCGGGCGTGCCATTCGACGGCTTCCTTGGCATCGTCCCAGCGGTCGTGCTGGAGATATCGAGCCACTTCGCCGGCGAGACACGCGGAGAGACAGATGAGTCCTTCATTGTACTCTTCGAGCATGGCGCGGTCGACGCGGGGTCGCCGATAGAAGCCCTCGGTATGACCGATCGAGGCCAGCTTTACGAGGTTAGAATACCCTTGGCTCGTCTCCGAGAGGAGGACGAGGTGCGCATTGCTTGCGGGGGCTCCTTCTTCCCTCTTTCGGGCGCGGCGATCTCCATACGCCACATATACTTCGCACCCAATGATCGGCTTGATCCCCCTCTGCCGGGCTTTGACCTGAAATTCCCAGGCTCCGAACAGATTTCCGTGGTCGGTGAGGGCGAGAGCTGGCATCCCCAGCTCGACAGAGCGGTCGAGGAGGTCATTGATGCGATTCGCCCCGTCGAGGAGCGAGTACTCGCTATGCGTGTGGAGGTGGACGAAGCGTGTCAGGCGTCCTCCGCCACGCAGCGGAACGAGTCGAGGATATGGTGGAGCTGTAGCATGTACTCGTACTTGGGTTGGTTGGGTGCGTATAACCAGGCATCAATGAAGTAGGTTCGCGCGCCGCACCCGACTAACCACACTATGAAGGGACCGCCGGCAGGGAATGTCCCGCGTTCGTCCTGCCACACGCCGGTGACTTCCAATGCCTGACTTCCGTGCCACACGAATTCAGTCAGGGATGAGTTGGTGTCGACTATGGCCTGAGCCACGTTGTAATGCACGCCGTCGATCGCCGCCCTCCACTCGAGCGCATACTCCCGTGTGAGGTCGGTTTCCTCGCTGGGGCGCCAAGTTACGAGGACCGACCGAATGAGTTCGCTGGGATCCGGGTTGTCGTTGCGGAGTATGACCAGACTGTCGGTCCCGGCGTCTTCCACCGGACGGGCGATGCGATCATAGACGACGGGCACGTCGAGGGCGAAGCCAAAGCGTTGGCCGAGGTCTGCGGCCAAGGACGTATCCGGCGGCGTTGCGTACATGCGGCGCAGTACCATTGCCCGGTAACTCGTGTCCACCGCATCGAGCACTGAGGGCAAGGTTGCGAGCCACGACTCCACCTCGGACCCGGGATGGAGGGCCGCAGCCGTAACGGTCTGTCCTCGGGCCCACACGTTTTCCGCTTGGTAGACTCGTCCGGGCTCAAGCGGTTCCCCCACGGCACTCTCAACCCGCTCCAGTAAGGAGTCCCCTGCCGCTGCGAGGACGACCACGTTCCGAAAGATCCTGAGGTCCGAGACCCTCGGATGGGCGGGATCCACCAAACTCATTTCATACTTCTTCTCTTCTCGCGAAGTGAAGGTGGTGGGCTCCAAAACCTCTCTTGTCTCTGCCTCCACCTGCGAAGAGATAGACTCTTCGGCGAGAACGATGAGGCTGTTCGGTTCTCCCACGGCCGCCGGTATATCACACCCGGACACGGACACGGTGAGACAGGAAACGCACAAAAACGGCGTGGCTACTCTTGTAAGGAACTGGGACGGGTGCATGGGGGTGAAGCTATATGGGGCCATTGTGTGCGGCAATTTGATCTACTTGGCTTGAAGCGTTGGCTTGAAGTGCGGGTTGATAGCTTGTGTCGGCCGTTACCTGCCCTCGGCCACCATACCAACGTCAACCGCCTGGGCCTGGGTGGCGATAATCGTTTGGAACCCCTCCTCCAACCGGAGCGCGACGTCATCCGCTCCCGCCGTCACCCCGCACGGGACCCCCGAATCCAAGCACGCTGACAACACCGTCTGGATGGCGTCTTCCACCTGTTCCATGTCCCCCTCGTAGACTCGTCGTAGGTCGCCCGGGCCCGGCGAGACGACGTTGACACCCGGTGTGCCGACGATTTGCCGCACGTTGTCGATCCCCACTTGATCCTCGATGAGCAGGAACACGATCAGGCTCCCCTCCGCCCCTTCCACACCCTCGAACTCGCGCACCGCCGCCACGGCGAGGGCTGCTTCCTCCGGCGTTTCCACATGGGGAAACACGATGCCCGCCACACCTGCCCCCAGACCCTCCAGGGTTCGCGACCGGGCCTCCTCGTGGCCGTCCCGAATGGGGGGTATTCGGAGCAGTATCGGATGGGTGGAACGCTCACCGGACGCCACCCTCAATGCGGAGGCGTACGCCTCCAGCGCGGGAATGTCGAAAGGCCCCGACTCCAGCGAGTAGAACACAAAGTCGAGGGGACGTACTTCCGCCATCGCCGCGGCCTGCTCCGGAGTATGGTCGCCCGAGAACAACCCGAACGCCGCACCACCAGCGTCAAGGTGGGCCAGCAGGGCCGCCCCGCCGGTCTGCGCCGCTGTCATCTGGCCCGCACCCTCCTCGGCTCCATCGCTGGCATCATCTGCCCCGTTCCCTCCGCAAGCCGCCACACTCAACGTGACGGCGATCCCAACTGCAGCCTGTCGATTGATCGCTCGCATACGATCTCCTCCGCTCACCTGGGTCCGTCCCAAAGCCGTGTCCTCATCGTACTGGCACTACCAATCAAACTTGACGTAGCCGAAACAGTCAAACGCCTACCTGAGTCTCGACCCCTCAAACGTTAAAGCGAACGTGGACGATGTCACCGTCGTTGACAACGTAGTCCTGGCCTTCCACTTGGAGCACCCCCACCTCCTTCACGGCGCGTTCCGATCCGTATTCCCGGAATACTGCGTAAGGAATCACTTCCGCTCGGATGAACCCGCGTTCCAAATCCGAATGGATACGGCCTGCCGCTTCCCGTGCGCCGGTCCCGTGCCTAATGGTCCAACCTCGCACTTCATCGGTGCCGACCGTGAAGAATGAGATCAAATCCAGCAATCCGTATACGGCACGGATGAACCTGTTCAGAGCCGAATCCGACAACCCGAGGTCCTCCAGAAACGCAGCACGATCCTCCGGCTCTAGACTCGCAATCTCGGACTCCACCTGCGCGGCAAGCGGGATTCCGTCGGAGCCCATCCCCCTCAGCAGACCTTCCATCTCTGGGGATAACCCCTTCGTGTTGTTGTCCTCGCCCTGATTGAGTACGACCAGCAGTGGACGCAGGCTCAGCAACCCATATCCTCGGAAGAATTGGGGGTCCAACGAATCCGAGTCGATTGTGCGAAGCGGCACCCCTTCCTCCAGTGCCTCACGCGCTCGCTCGAAAGCGTCCACCTCCACGGGGTTCGCGCGCTCCTTCGAAGCCCGTTCGAGGCGTCGCTCGACGATCTCGAGGTCCGCCAGAAGGCACTCGGCATGGAATTCGTTCAGGTCGCGGAGTGGATCGGCCACTTCCATCGCGGCGGGATCCTCAAAATCCCTGATCACCAGGCACATCGCTTCCTGCTCTCGGATCTGTCCGAGCGCGCGCGGTGATAGGGCTCGGCCGGTCGACGCGCGTTCACCGGGGAGGTCGCAGAAGCGGATCTGCGGGTAGGTCGTCTTCTTCGGCCGGTAGCGCGAACTCAGCCAATCGATTCGTTCGTCCGGAACGCGGACGGTCCCGTACCGAAGTTCGCCCCCGAAACCCGCCGGTATATCCAGACCGGTCAAGGCGTTGAACACAGTGGTTTTCCCGGAACCGGCGAATCCAACGAGTCCAACCTTCATGGACTATTTTTCTTCGATGACATCTATCCACATCCCCGTATCAGCGGGCGAGCTCTTGGATCGCATAACCATCCTGAGATTGAAGAAGGAACTGATCGAGGATCCGGTCGCTCGGCGCAACGTCAAAGCCGAACTGCTTCTCTTGGAGAAGATAGCCAACCAAGAGCTGGGACAATTGGGAGGGCCAGGCGCGACGGTGGCCCGGCTGGCCGAAGTGAACCGCCAGGTGTGGGATTTGGAAGAGGAGGTTCGTCGGCGGGAGGATACAGGTGATTTAGGATCACGCTTTGTGGAGGCAGCCCGCTCCATCCACCGCTTGAACGATGAACGGCACCGACTCAAGCGACAAATCAGCCGACACTACGGATCCACCGTCTTGGAGGAAAAATCCCACCGGGAATCTCGCTAGTCCCGCCGGCACTCTCCTGGTCCCACCGGCCCTCTCACCTGAGTCCGGCCCCGTCTTTCCCCGGCTCAACTCCTATATATCTTAGTTAGTTGATCCCGACACGCCCTCCAACGCGAGTTCCCTATGCGATTTAGCGCTGTTTCCGTGGCATCCGTGATGGTCGTCGGCCTGCTCGCCGGTCAGGAGCCGGATTCGAGCCCGATCGGTAGCCCCAGGGCGGTGAACCGTACAGCCATCTCCCTGACTGACACCCTCAATTTGGATGTTGCACAGGCTGTCTTGGAGACCACCTGCCTTCGTTGTCACAACCAGCGCATGCTAAAGGGAAACATGTCTCTCGAGACGTTTCGCGTGGAGGAGGCGGCCTCCGATGCTGCGGTGGCCGAACGGATGGTGCGGAGGTTACGGGCCGGGATGATGCCCCCTCCGGGGATTCGCCGTCCGAGTACCGATAGCCTCAGAACATTGGCGGCCGTTCTCGAGCGGCGCCTTGATGCAGCTTGGCATGCCGACCCCAACCCCGGACGCAGAACCTTCCAACGGCTAAACCGCGCCGAATACACCCGGGCGGTGAGGTCACTCCTGGACCTTGAGGTGGATGCCGGAGCCTACCTCCCGCTGGACACGAAGAGCGCCAACTTCGACAACATTGCCGACGTGCAACTGCTTTCGCCGACCTTGATGGAGGGGTACCTGCGGGCCGCAAGCGAGATCAGCCGCATGGCCGTTGGCGATCCGGGAGTGACGCCGAGCGAGGCCACTTACCGGGTTTCTCGCTGGACCTCGCAGGTGGAACAGGCCGAGGGCGCACCTTACGGTAGTCGGGGGGGGCTCGCGGTGGACCATCACTTCCCGGCTGACGGCGAATACGTTTTCCGCGCCTCGTTCCATCACGAGACGACGGGTGCGCTGTTTGGGAATGGGAAGGGAGCACTCCACACCACGGATATTCCCGAACAGGTCGAGGTATCCATCGACGGCGTGCCCGTTGCCCTTCTCGATGTGGACCGCTGGATGCACGTGTCGGATCCCGACGGCGTGAACCTTCGGACCGAACCAATCTTTGTGGCAGCCGGGCCGAGGGTGGTGGCGGCCGCATTCATCCGTCGATTGGAGGGCCCTGCACAGGATCTCATGTCGCCCCATGACTGGTCGATTGCAAGTACCAGCATCACGGACGCGTATGGATTCACAACCCTCCCGCACCTCCGCGACCTCGCCATTACCGGCCCCTTCAATCCGGGCGGGTTGTCCGACACCCCCAGTCGCGACCGCATTTTCTCGTGTCGGCCGGAGTCCTCATCTGGTCCCGAGCCCTCATCTGGTCCCGAGCCCTCGTCTGACGCGGAGGCGTGCGCCGGCCGCATCATCCAGGCCTTGGCCACGCAGGGTTATCGGCGTCCGGTGTCGGAACTTGAACTCGACGCGCTTATGCAGCTGTATCGGGACGGCCTCCGGACGGGAGGTTTCGAGGAGGGGATACGGCTTGCGCTGGAAGGGATCCTGGCCAGTCCACAGTTCGTCTTTCGCTTTGAGGCCGCAACGCAGGACGTAACCGAAGACGTGGGGCTGTTGAGCGGATACGACCTCGCTTCCAGGCTGTCGTTCTTCCTCTGGAGCTCCCTCCCCGACGAAGAGCTTCTGGCCGCGGCCGAACGCGGAGAACTCTCGCATGCAACCGGACTTGAAGAGCAAACCCGGCGCATGTTGCGCGACCCTCGTGCGGAAGCACTCTCCACTCGGTTCGCTGCACAGTGGTTGCGCCTGCCGGACTTGGAGGGGCTGCATCCTGACGTCCGCCTCTATCCGGACTTCGACCAGCAACTCAAGGAATCGATGCGGCGGGAGACAGAATTCTTCTTCCACCATCTCGTGCAGGAAGACAGGAGCCTGTTCGAACTGCTGACAGCGGACTACACCTTCGTCAACGAGAGACTAGCGAAACACTACGGCTTTCCGGGAGTTGCCGGCACCGGGTTCCGGAGGGTCGAAATTCAGGATAAGGAGCGCCGCGGGGTCTTGGGTCACGGCAGCATCCTTACGCTCACGTCGCACGCTAGCCGAACTTCGCCCGTGTTGCGCGGGAAGTGGGTGATGGAGGTTCTTCTCGGGACTCCACCACCACCGCCACCACCGGATGTCGCCGATCTTGAAGCCACGCCGGACACCGAAGAGGGCCGTTTCCTCACCGTTCGGGAACGGCTGGAGATGCACAGGGCAAGTCCTGCCTGCCGGTCTTGTCACCGCGTCATTGATCCCATCGGTCTGGCGCTCGAAAACTATGACGGGATCGGAGGCGAACGGATCAGGGACAGCGGGATGCCGATAGACGCCTCGGGCGAGCTGTACGACGGAACGCCGATCACGAGCCCCACCGACTTGCGGGATGCGTTGTTGGCGCGGCCTGAGCCGATAGTTCGGACCTTCGCCGAGAACCTCTTGGCTTATGCCCTGGGCCGACGCGTCGAGCATTACGACATGACGACGGTGAGAGAGATCGCGCGGGATGCGAGGGAAGCCGACTATCGACTGTCTTCCCTCATTCTCGGGGTGGTCAAGAGTCCAGCCTTCCGCATGCGATCCGCCGCGGAGTCGGTGGTGGAAGACGAGGTGCAGGAACAAGACACTGACAGCTGAGGAGTCACGATGGACTTCATAACGGGGAAACACCTATCCAGACGCACCTTTCTTCGCGGGACCGGGGCAACGATCGCCCTGCCATTCCTGGACGCGATGGTACCTGCGGGGAGATTCCTGGCCGGGAGTGCCTCCGACCCCACCCGGCTGGTGTGCATCGAGATGGTCCACGGCGCCGCCGGCAGCAGTAAGTGGGGGGCGGAGCAAGACTTCTGGTCGCCCGCAACGACGGGCGGCGATTTCGATCTTTCACCTACCGCGCTCGAATCCCTCGAACCTTACCGCGACATCCTCACCATCATCAGCGACACCGATGTGGCTCCTGCCGAGGCGACCCAACCGAAGGAGATAGGGGGCGACCACTTTCGCTCGAGCGCGACCTTCCTAACGCAAGCACACCCCAAGCAGACTGAGAGCTCCGATGTGCGTGTCGGGACGTCTCTCGATCAGCTCTACGCGCAACGCTTCGGACAGAACACGCCGATCCCCTCAATGCAGCTGTGCATCGAAAACGTCGATCAGGCGGGCGGGTGCGCGTACGGATACGCCTGCGTCTACACCGACACCATCAGCTGGTCGTCTCCTACCCAGCCACTCCCAATGATACGGGATCCACGAGTTGCTTTTGACCAGCTCTTCGGGGCCGGGGGCACGCCTGCGGCGCGCGCTTCCCGCCATCGTTCGAGTGCGAGCATCCTCGATTTCATTACGGGCGAGGTGTCGCGGCTAAAGGTCCAGCTGGACGCAAGTGACCGGCTGCGCATGGACCGATACATGGACAACATCCGTGAGATCGAGCGTCGGATCCAGCGTGTCGTCTCGCGAAACCTCTCCGGAGAAATGCGCGAGCTACCCGAGGCACCGGCCGGAGTCCCCGATTCGTTCGACGAGCACGTGAAGATCATGTTCGACCTGCAGGCCCTCGCGTTTCAGTCCGACATGACACGCGTGTTCTCCTTCAAGATGGGGCGCGACGCATCCGGTCGAGTATACCCCGAGAGCGGAATCGACAACGGTTTCCACCCTGCCTCGCACCATGGCGACAACGAGAACAGCATCGCCGAATTTCAGCAGATCAACAGGTATCATGTGGGTCTGATCCCGTACTTCCTGGACCGCCTCAAGGAGTCGGTGGAGGGTGACGAGACGCTACTCGACAAGACGATGATCATCTACGGGTCGCCCATGGGTGACCCCAACGTTCACAACCACAAGCGCTGCCCGCTCTTCGTGGTCGGAGGCGCGCAAGGGCGCATGGAGGGGAACCTCCACGTCCGGGCGGAGCCGGGGACGCCGATGGCCAACGTCATGCTTAGCCTCATGCACCGGCTGGGCATGGACGACGTCGATGCGTTTGGGGATAGCACGGTGCCATTCTCGTTCGCGGCGGCCGAATGAGCAGCGGCCGGCCCGCAATCGCGCGCGGGTCACAGCTCTTTGCCACGGTGGTGTGCTGCCTGGCGATGATCGGCGCCGGACCGGATGCGCCCGTCGCCGATGCAGCGAAAAGGGGAGATCTGCAGGGGGTCAGGGCGCTGATCGAAGCGGGAGCAGATGTCAATGCGGCTCACGGCGACGGGATGACGCCACTGCACTGGGCCGCCCGGAACCACGATCGCAAGTTAACAGATGTGCTCCTGGAGGCGGGTGCCGACGTGGAGGCGACCACACGGCTCGGGGAGCATACGCCTCTGCATGTAGCGAGCCGGGAAGGAGCCACCGACGTGGTGGAGGCACTCTTAGAGGCGGAGAGCAACCCCAACGCAGCCACCACGTCGGGGACGACGGCTCTCCACTTTGCGGCGCAGGCGGGAAACGCCTCTGCGGTGAAGATTCTGCTCGCCAACGGCGCGGATCCCAATGCCAGGGACTCTTACTGGGGACAGACTCCGCTCATGTTTGCGGCGGCGGCGAACCGTTCGCCCGCGATCGAAGCTCTGGTGGATGGGGGTGCCGACCCCGCACAAACAGCCAAGGTGCTCGACATCGTGGCTCGAGACGCGTGGGATCAGGTTGACCGCCGCACCCGGAACAATGCCGTCGAAGCATCCCGGGCGGGCATCCCCGCACCCGAGGCGGCGGCCTTGCCACCGGCCCCCCGACCCGTCGCCGGCAACGGACAGAACAGTGCCCTGACATCGGGCATGCAGGCCGAGCCGGAAGAACCTGCCTGTTCCGGGTGCTTAGGCAACTACGCGGAGCTTGTGGGGACCCACGGGGGACTGACTCCCCTGCTACTCGCCGCCCGTGAAGGACACCACGAAGCGACCGAGACACTGCTCGCCGCGGGGGCAGACATCAATGGCCGGAGCGCGGCGGACGGCACCACACCGATCCTCATCGCCTTCATTAACGGGCACTTCGATCTTGGCATGGATCTCTTGGCCCGCGGCGCTGATCCGTCGCTGGCGAGCACGGCAGGGGCAACGACCCTCTATGCGGTACTCAACATGCAATGGGCCCCCAAAGCCCGGCATCCGCAGCCGACGGACGTACATCAGCAGGAGACCTCGTACATGGATGTGCTCAGGGCCTTGCTGGAGGCGGGCGTCGACCCAAATCCCAGGCTGCGCCGGTCGCTGTGGTTCACAACGTACAACCGAGATCTCCTGGGAGTGGATCGGACCGGGGCAACGCCATTCTGGCGAGCGGCGCATGCTCTGGATGTCGATGCGATGCGCCTTCTGATGGAGCACGGTGCGGACCCCGGCCTTCCCACGACCAAAGTCCCTAGCCGCAGATACGGGCGGGGGCGGGATCGGGTAGATCATTCGGGGCTCCCTCCCGTACCCGACGGCGGGCCTGCCGTTTACCCGATCCACGTTGCGGCGGGTGTCGGCTACGGACAGGGGTTTGCCGGCAACTCCCATCGACACGTCCCCGACGGATGGCTGCCAGCCATGCAGTACTTGGTGGAGGAACTAGGTGCGGACGTGAACGCGAGGGACCTCAACGGCTATAGCCCGGTGCATCACGCGGCGGCGCGGGGTGACAACGAACTCATCCGATATCTGGTGGCGAAGGGGGCCGACGTCACGCTGGTTGCTCGAAACGGACAAACGACCGTGGACCTCGCAAATGGGCCGGTGCAACGGATCCAGCCCTTCCCCGAAACCATCGCCCTGCTCGAGAGTCTGGGAGCCATTAACAACCACCGCTGCGTCTCTTGCTGAAATTGGCGACCTTGACCTCCTCCCGAGACCGCGGTTCCGCGTGTCTTCCGATCATCGTATCCCTGGCGGGTTTGGCAGGGATCGGTTGCGCTCCCGAACCGGAGAACCCCGCCGATCTCGTCCTGCTCAACGGGAACGTATACACCTTGGACGAGACCCAACCGACCGCTCAGGCCGTGGCGGTGCGGGGCGGACGTATTGTCGCAGTCGGGACGAATCAGGAAGTCGAGGTGCTGGTTGGAGGTGCTACGCGAGTTATTGACGTAGCCGGCGCATTTGTCTCCCCGGGTTTCAACGACGGACACGTGCACGTGGAGAGCACGGGAGCGCTTATCGTAGGGGCCAATCTCCTGGAGGTCCATGAGCCGGAGGCATTCACGGAAGAGATTGGGGCGGCCGCCGAACGCCTCGCGCCTGGGGCCTGGATTACGCGCGGGGACTGGGGTGCCTACGAACAGTGGGAATCCGGGTCGACAGGTCGCGAAGAGGGTGATGACACATCGGGAGACGTCACCGACGGACCCTTCACACCTAACCGAGATCTCATTGATGGCGTGACACCGAACCACCCGGTGCTGGTCAATCGCTTCGACCGGTCGATGTACCTGGCCAATACCCTCGCTCTCGAAGCGGCCGGGATCGATGAGAACACACCAGACCCGCCCGGGGGCACAATCGAGAGGGACACGGACGGCCGCCCCACCGGGATCCTCAAGGGGTCAGCGGTGGATCTTGTGCGGGATGCCATTCCACCAAAGTCCTTTGAACAACGTCTTACGGAAGTCCGCGCCGTGCTGCAGGAGGCTCGCGAGGGTGGCGTCACGACGATCCAGGACATTACCTCGCCCGAGCAGCTGAGGGCCTATCAGGAGCTTCGGGCGCGGGGAGAGCTCACGGCACGAATCAACATCCGTCCCATCCTCGATCAGGCGGTGCACACCGGCGGCCTCGGCATCACCCGAGGATTTGGGGATGATTGGCTGCGGTTCATCGGGTACAAGGCTTGGATCGACGGAATCATGGGTGGTTCCAGCGCCATGTTCTATGAGGATTACGATCACGATCCCGACAACTTTGGAATCGTGCGCCAGATCATGCTTCCGGAGGGAGTAGACGGGCTCGCCCTCTCGCTCAACCGAGACCAGAACTACGCCGAATTCCCCAAGGGGAACCTTCAGCGGTTGATGGACGAGGCGGTTCCCACTGGCATGCCACCCCACATCCACGCGATCGGTGACAAGGCCGTGAAGATTCTCTTGGATTTGTTCGACGCGGTTCTAACGGAGCATGATCTAAGGGACACAGACCACCGCTGGCGGATGATTCACGCGCAGGTGGTCGAGGAGGCTGATTTTCCACGCTTCGGTAGTCTGGGGCTCGTCGCCGAGGTCAATCCGTACCACATCTCGGACGACATGCGTTGGATGGAGGAGCGCATCGGCAGTGAGCGGTCGAGGGGTGCTTACGCCTTTCGATCCCTTGCGGATGCGGGGGCCGTGCTGGTGTTCGGAAGTGATAGCCCGGGGACGAACGCCGCCCGTTACTTCCTGAATCCTCGCTACGGACTTTACGCGTCAGTCAGTCGCCAGACGCTCACCGGCGACCCGGCAGAGGGTTGGTTTCCCGAGCAGCGCTTGACGATCGAGGAGGCGATCAAGGCGTACACCTACAACCCGGCCTGGGCCTCCTTCGAGGAGGCGATCAAGGGAAGCTTGACTCCCGGCAAGCTGGGAGACATCGCTGTCTTCGACACCGACCTCATTGAGGCAGGGCGCGAGGATCCTTCCCGTCTGCTGAATGCCGAGGCGGTGTACACGATTGTGGGTGGCCAGGTGGTGTTCGAGCGTTAGACTGCGCCAGACGGTACCTGTGGCGCGCCACCAAGCGGTACACGAAATCCCGGATGGGGGCAGGGACGACCAGTAGCACCCGGGCCAAACGCCACGCGCCGTCCAGGCCGGCGGCGATCCTGAGCGCAGCGGTACTGCGGTGGTAACTCCGGTCCCCGTCTAACAGCACGAGCGTCCAGGTCTCCGGGGGGGCCTCTAAGACCAGGAGCCGCTTCCCCTCGGCGGATTGTAGGGGGAGTAATCTGAAATGGCGGGCCCTGTCGCGGGCCTCTACGAAGGCCGCCAGACCGCGACAAAAACCGCAGTCGCCGTCGAACAGGACGATCGAGCCGTCCACTCCCTCCCTACCCTCCTTAGGGTTCACGAAGACTCCACGGGTTTCCTCCCCTGAACTCAGGGGATGATGCGTGGCGCAGCCATATTCTTGAGGAGGAACAGTCCGTCTCCAGTTCCTGTCACCGGAATCACTCCACTCTCAAAGAAGGGATAGTTGCTCCAGGACGCTCCACCCTCGTATGGGCTAGTGTCGAAGAAGCCCACCTCGACAGGGTTCTCGGGGTCCGAGATGTCGAGCACCCGGAAGCCTGCCGAGTAGTTCGACTGGTACATGAAGTTGCCCTTCACGTAGAGGTTGTGATCGGTCGCCGTCGTTTCCGCGATGTACTCGTTGACGAGCAAGGGGTCGTCGAGGTCGATCACGTCCCACACCAAAGTGCGCGTTCCGTCCACGAGTCCCTGCGGCTCATCCCCCTCGTCGTTCATATAGAAATATCGGTGATCGTCGGTCAGCCACCCCTGGTGGGCGTAGGCAACGTTCGGATAGCTCAGGGTGGCGAGACTTGTGGGCGCTTCTTTGTTGGTGACGTCGACGATGTTGAAGTGCGTTTCGTTGGAGCCGAGGCATATCTCCCGGCCAACGTGTTCAGTGTCCGGCCCGTTGTAGATGACGCACTGCGCGTCGTGCACGTAGCCCGTCCCGCGCCGTCCACTCCCTTCCTGGGCGAAACAACCCGCAAACACCGGGACTGCTGGATCGGACAGGTCCATCATGTGGAGGCCCCCGCCGCAGGTTTCCCCACCGCCGCTATTCCCGACTGCGTAGGCGAAGCCTGTCTCTTCATTTATTACGATGTTGTGGGCAGAGTGAATGCCGTCGTAGAGATACGTCTCCTCAAAGGTGACGGGGTCCATGCCCACATCCCGCAACTGGCGAAGATCGAAGACCTGGACTCCGTGCTCTAAGGCGGCATCGGCAACGATGTAGGCGTGATCTCGATACACCTTGATGTCCCGCCAGATCATGTGACGGGAGCCTGCGGTCGCCGGGAGGTCGCCCAGGTACCGTGGGTTGTAGGGATTGCTGACGTCGACAAATGATGTGCCGTCCGTCCGACCCACGATTGCGATCTCGCGACCCGTCTCGGGGTCAGTCCATCCCCACACGTCGTTGACGCGGGTATTGCCGCCGCCCCCTAAGTCGCCTATCGGCATGAACGCCGTCAGGTGGACGTCGCGGCATTCGAAGGCATCCGCTCGGCTGTCCACGCACTCCACCTCCGATCCGGCGATTGAGGGAAGCCATCGGGGATCGGCAGCGATGAAGGCTTCTTCCTCCCAGCCTGAGTCGATCGCGGCCGCCAACATCACTCGATTCGATCCCGGTGTGCCGACCGCGATGCGACCATCGCCCATGGCGGCGTTCGAGGCAAAGCCGCGGGATTCTTCCTCGCCGACTTCGAGGGTCGTCACCAACCAGTTCGCTGCGCCGCCCATCGCGTACTTGAAAAGGGTTCCTCCCCCTCCAAATCCACCAGGGGCACCCACAACCACATCAACCCCTTCGAAGGCCACGAAGGTTCCGAACCGGGCTCCGGGAACCGCCACTACAGCTCCCAGCCTCCGCTCCAAAGTCCACACCCCATCTTCCCTGTGGAACTGGTAAACCGTGCCGACGCCGTCGAAAGCGGACGGGGCCCCGACGAGCGCCGTCCCTCCGTTGATCGCAACTGCCGAGCCGAAGCCAGTGGACGTCTCGCGAACTGGAGGCGTCAGGCTTCCGTCCATCACCCAGTTGCCTTCCGCGTCGCGGATGTAGGAGAACACCGCTCCGATCTCTTCCTCGGGTTCGGCGGTGCCGATCAGCAAGGTTGATCCGTCGGTCGCGAGAGAGGCCCCGAAGCCCTCGACGCCGGCATCCTCTGAAGCGGTCAGCACGCCGGCGGGAACCCAACCTCCGTCCGTTCCACGCCGGTACTCGTGCACAACTCCGGATCCCGCACCCGGAGCGGCCACAAACGCCACGTCACCTTTTACGACCACGACGCTACCGAACCCTGCGTTCTCACCTCCAGGCCCGCTTACCGCAGCCACAGGTTCCCAGTCGGTCCCGGTGAGCTGGTACACGTATGCTCGTCCCTCTCCTCCCGCCTCAAGGGGGGCCCCGACCCACAACCATCCGGCATCCGCCGCTAGGGCCCTTCCGAAGCCGTCCACTGTCCGCGCGTTGTCGGCGACTTCCAGCCGAGTCACCTCGGCCCACCCCGAACCCGTCTCCGTGTACAGGCGAACAACTCCAGACATCTGACCGTTCTGGGTTTCCCCGACGATTACGTATTCGCCGTCCAGGGCGACGGTTCCGCCGAACCCCTGTGCAGAAGCTCCCCCGCCGAGAACTGCAAACGCCCCAAGGGCGGCCGTCAGTATCAGACATGCATCGCGTCGCATAAGTAATCCCTCCGTTACTACTGGGTTTGTCTTCACAGGTTCATCGCTACAGGCTCGGCACCGGCGCCTGCCTTCGTGGAACATTCATAACACATGTCCGTCCTCGACAAAACACACCACCCCCTTGTGACGGTTGAACCTACGTACCGACGGGGGGTCTTGCGGTTCATCGACGGGTTGAGCGTAGATTGCAGAAGCGGCATTCAGGAATCGGCTATGAGCGTAGCAACGTTCCGGGTCTCAGAGGGAGGGTTTGTTGAACGTGCGATGGTGTAACGTAAGAATTGCGTTTTTTTGTTTGCTGGTTTTCGCCGCTTGTTCAAGGGAAGGTCCTGCCGGCCCTGTTGCGGACCGTACTCTTGGGGGAGCGTGTCCTTTTGACGGATGATGACGCTGGGGAAAAGCGAGAATCAGAAGCGGTTTCGGGTGGTGATGTAGCGGAGGAGGATTTCTCGGGTGCGGTGGTGCAGGATGGGGAGGTGGTGAAGGACGGAGAGACGATAGCGCGGCTTTCCGCTGATGCGGTGCCGGAGGACTTGGACGATCCGGGGTCAACGACCTGCTACTGGCTAGTCGAATACTGGGTGCAAACAGGCGAGATCATCCGGGTGACCTTGTTAGGTTGCACCGCCGATGGTGGTGGCGGTGACAACTGCACGGAAGATCAGAAGGCGATCGCGGAGGAGTATCGGCTTTTCGGTATCTCGGGCGACTGGCCGTGCGATAAGTTCAAAGAGGTTCTGCTGGACGATAAGACCGGAACGCACGGTCACGAAAAGGGTTATCTGAGTCCGGCGTATTTGAGTGGGCGGGGTATGGTTACGACGTGGATGATCGTCAACAAGGGGATAACTGTGAGGCTCAACTCTGAATGGCGGTTGAGGTGGTCCCGGTTTTTTGGACAGGTGGTTAAGGTGGATTCCTGTACGGAACAGGAGGCACCGAGATGGCCAGGAAGAGGCGACGATTCACGGCGGAGTTCAAGGGTCGTGTGGCGCTGGAGGCGCTCCAGGAGCGCGACAGCGTGCAGGCGATCGCGACGCGATATGAACTTCATCCGAACCAGGTGAGTGCGTGGAAGCGGCAGCTGGTGGATGCCGTGCCGGAGGTATTCGCCAGGCGCGGCAGACGGAAGCTTGTCAAGGAGTATGAGGAGAGGCTCCGCGACCTGCACGCCAAGATCGGGGAGCTGACGGTTGAGCGGGATTTTTTTCGGCGCGGATTGGAGCGCTGAGCCGTGCAGAGCGGAAGGGGATGGTCGCACCGGGCAGACGGCTGAGCGTGTCGAGGCAGTGCGTGTTGCTTGGCGTGAGCCGGTCGTCGTTCTACTACCGGCCTAAGGGGGAGAGCTGTGAGAACCTGGCCCTGATGCGGCGGATGGACGAGCTGCACATGGACCATCCGTTCTACGGCAGCAGGCAGATGATGCGGCATCTGCGCCGAGAGGGTGTCACGGCGGGCCGGCACCGGGTGCGGCGGCTGATGCGGCTCATGGGGATGGAGGCGACCTACCGGCGGCCGCGCACGAGCATGCCGAACTCGGAACACCGGGTCTTCCCGTACCTGTTGCGCGGTCTGGAGATATCCCGGGCGGACCATGTCTGGTGCGCGGACATCACGTATGTCCCTGTCAGCCAGGGGTTTTTCTACCTTGTGGCCGTGATGGATTGGGCCACCCGGCACGTCCTTTCCTGGCGGCTGTCCAACACGATGGACGCCACGTTCTGTACCGCTGCTCTGGATGAGGCACTCCGCCACGCGACTCCGGAGATCCTGAACACGGATCAAGGCTCTCAGTTCACGAGTGCGATCTTCGCCGACCGAGTGCTGCAGGCAGGAGTAGCGTTCTCTATGGACGGTCGCGGCCGGTTCCTGGACAACATCTTCATCGAACGGCTGTGGAGGTCACTGAAGTACGAGGCTGTGTACTTGCATGAGCTCCGCGACGGGCTGGACGCAGAGCGGATAATCGGCTCGTGGGTGAACTTCTACAACGACGTACGACCGCACTCGACGTTGGGCGGCCGGACGCCGGGCGAGACTTACCGGAGCGGGGTGGCGGCATGAGAAAGGCGCGGCTCGTACCTGGCATCCCCGGGCTTGGTCTGCACACCGGTTGGGTGTCTACCAGTTATGGCAAGGAGCGTCTACGTGGCTGGCTTGACCTCGTTTGGGTCGGGCGCGGGGCCGAGGTCCCGGTGGGACCACCCCGGCCCTCAAGATGTCATCGCAAATTCGGTCCCCCATGCGGTGCCGCATGCCTTCCCCAGTCTGTGACCGGGGCTTATGATTCGTGTAGGCGAAGGCCCGTACCGAGGTTTTCGAGGGCTCTCAAAACCACGCGGAATCCACCTTAACTTTGCCCTCGAACTGTCCAACGAAGTAGGACCACCCCAGGTGTCCGGAGGGAAACCAGGATGTAAAGGGGGTGCCCGGATCACAACATGTCAGAGGAACCGCGGGTGATTTCCACGCCGACGGGTTCGACCGTGCCATGTGGGATGATTTCAACCAGGCTGCGATGTTTGCCAACGCTAGTGAGTGGTCGGACTATGGGAGTGACAAGAACAAATGGAATTACACCAGCCACATACACATCGACTGGCGGTAGGGGGGTATGATGGTATGTAGAGATGCATTGGTGGTGTGTGCGGTATTGGGGTTGTTCTCCGTGTCGTCGGTTGAGGCCCAGAGTCGCGATGAGGATCTGGTCATGACGGAGCGCGTGGCGGCAGATGCGTTGTTGAGCGGGCGGCTTACGCCCGAGCGGGACAGGGCACTTGGTCTTGTATCGGAGCTGGGGCCAAATGCTGGGTCGGAGCTGCGGGGGGCGGTAATCGACGCAGCCTGGGCAGAGCTGAGTGGAGAGTTTGGCCGGGAACGGTGGGTATCGGAGGCAAGGTTCGTTTATATGGACGCCGTAGCCAATCTCCGGGACCCACGGGCGATTTCGTTTTTGATCAGGGTGTTGGTAAACGGCCCGTTTGCGGCCAACGCGTTGGCGGATCTTGGTGTTGTTGCGTATCCGGCGGTCATGGAGGCTATTGAGGATCCGCCCTGGGGTCCTGAGAAGGATCCACCCTGGGACCTGGACGCGATCAATGTTGGGCCTGCTATCCAAATGGGGCTGGTGGCCCTTCGCTTCATGATCGAAGACGGCTCTCTTGGCCCAGCAGAAGTTGCCGAGGTACGGGAGTTGGTGCGGAGACTGCTGAGCACCAAGCACTATCACAGGATAGTGAGTGGTGCGATTGAGTTGGTGCCTTTACTGGAAGATCCCGGACTTTGGGAGATTGTGGAGACCCTGGCGGCAGACAGAGAAGCTGTGGAGGCTGTGGCGTCGACCGTCCTGCCTGACGGTTCCCGGAACAGGTCTCATAAATCCAACCTCGACGCAGTACAAGAGTATGCTCGCAGAATGTTAGCGGGCGAAGAGCCAACGCCGGATCGCCACCCTTTTTGGTGCCCCAGGGTGCCACCGCGCGGAGTGCGATGCCCCTCTTGACATAGCTGGGGGCTTCTCCGCTCTGGTACCACGTGTCTGGCAAACCACGCCGGCCTCGCCTACGATCGGTGGTGCCGCCGCAACCACACTCAGTCGCCCCCACTTGGCACATGGATACTCATTTGTCATTGGACAACGCTTCATCTGGCCAGTTTCAGCATCGACTAGCGGGGAAAGTAGGGGGGATATGATGGTACGTAGAGATGCATTGGTGGTGTGTGCGGCATTGGGGTTGTTCTCCGTGTCGTCGGTTGAGGCCCAGAGTCGGGATGATGGTCTGGTCATGACGGAGCGCGTGGCGGCAGATGCGTTGTTGAGCGGGCGGCTTACGCCTGAGCGGGAAAGGGCACTTGGTCTTGTATCGGAGCTGGGGCCAAATGCTGGGCCGGAGTTGCGGGGAGCGGTAATCGACGCAGCCTGGGCGGAGCTGAGTGGAGAGTTTGGCCGGGCACGGTGGGTATCGGAGGCGAGGTTCGACTATATGAACGCAGTGGCCAGTCTCCGGGACCCACGTGCGATTCCGTTCTTGATCAGGGTGCTGGTAAACGGAACGTTTGCGGCCAACGCGTTGGCTGATCTTGGCGTTGTTGCGTATCCGGCGGTTATGGAGGCTATTGAGGATCCGCCCTGGGGTCCTGAGAAGGATCCACCTTGGGACCTGCACGCGGGCAATGTTGGGCCTGCTATCCAAATGGGTCTGGTGGCCCTTCGCTTCATGATCGAAGACAGCTCTCTTGGCCCAGCAGAAGTTGACGAGGTACGGGAGTTGGTGCGGAGACTACTGAGCACCAGGCACCATTACATGATAGTGAGTGGTGCGATTGAGTTGGTGCCCTTACTGGGAGATCCGGGACTTTGGGAGCTTGTGGAGACACTGGCGACAGACAGAGAAGCGGTAGAGGATGTGGCGTCGACCGTCCTGCCTGACGGTTCCCGGAGCAGGTATCATGAATCCAGACTGGACGGAGTACAGGAGGATGCTCGCAGAATGTTAGCGGGCGAAGAGCCAAAGCCGGATCGCCACCCTTTTTGGTGCCCCAAGGTGCCGCCGCGCGGAGTGCGGTGCCCCTCTTGACATAGCCGGGGCTGGGGAAAGTAGGCGGGTAATGGTACCTAGAGATGCATTGGTGGTGTGTGCGGTATTGGCGTTGTTGTTCGTGTCGTCGGTGGAGGGCCAGAGTCGGGATGAGGATCTGGTCATGACGGAGCGTGTGGCGGCAGATGCGTTGTCGAGCGGGCAGCTTACGGCTGAGCGGGAAAGGGCACTTGGTCTTGTATTGGAGCTGGGGCCAAATGCTGGGCCGGAGCTGCGGGGAGCGGTGATCGACGCAGCCTGGGAGGAGCTGAGTGGAGAGTTTGGCCGGGCACGATGGGTATCGGAGGCACGGTTCGATTATATGGACGCGGTGGCCAATCTCCGGGACCCACGTGCGATTCCGTTCTTGATCAGGGTGCTGGTAAACGGAACGTTTGCGGCCAACGCGTTGGCTGATCTTGGCGTTGTTGCGTATCCGGCGGTCATGGAGGCTATTGAGGATCCACCTTGGGGTCCGGATAAGGACCCACCTTGGGACCTGCACACGGTCAATGTTCGGTCCGCTGTCCGAACGGGTCTGGTGGCTCTTCGCTTCATGATCGAAGACGGCTCTCTCGGCCCAGCAGAAGTTGCCGAGGTTCGGGAGTTGGTGAGGGGGCTACTGAGCACCAGGCACGATTACACGATAGTAGGTGGTGCGATTGAGTTGGTGCCTTTACTGGAAGATCCCGGACTTTGGGAGATTGTGGAGACGCTGGCGACAGACAGAGAAGCGGCGTCGACCGTCCTGCTTGACGGTTCTCGGAATAGGTTTCATGAATCCGACCTGGACGGAGTACAAAAGGATGCTCGCAAAATGTTAGCGGGCGAAGAGCCAACGCCGAATCGCCACCCTTTTTGGTGCCCCAAGGTGCCACCGCGCGGAGTGCGGTGCCCCTCTTGACATAGCTGGGGCTGGGGAAAGTAGGCGGGTAATGGTCCCTAGAGATGCATTGGTGGTGTGCGCGGTATTGGGGTTGTTCTCCGTGTCGTCGGTTGAGGCCCAGAGTCGGGATGATGGTCTGGTCATGACGGAGCGCGTGGCGGCAGATGCGTTGTCGAGCGGGCAGCTTACGCCTGAACGGGACAGGGCACTTCGTCTTGTATTGGACCTAGGGCCAAATGCTGGGCCGGAGCTGCGAGGGGCGGTGATCGACGCAGCCTGGGCGGAACTAAGTGGAGAGTTTGGCCGGGCACGATGGGTATCGGAGGCACGGTTCGATTATATGGACGCGGTGGCCAATCTCCGGGACCGACGTGCGATTCCGTTTTTGGTCAGGGTGTTGGTAAACGGCACGTTTGCGGCCAACGCGTTGGCGGATCTTGGCGTTGTTGCGTATCCGGCGGTTATGAAGGCTATTGAGGATCCGCCTTGGGGTCCGGAGAAGGACCCACCCTGGGACCTGGACGCCATCAATGTTGGGCCTGCTATCGGTAGGGGTCTGATGGCCCTCCGATTCATGATCGAAGACGGCTCTCTTGGCCCAGCAGAAGTTGCCGAGGTACGGGAGTTGGTGCGGAGACTGCTGAGCACCAAGCACTATTACAGGATAGTGAGCGGTGCGATTGAGTTGGTGCCTTTACTGGAAGATCGGGGACTTTGGGAGATTGTGGAGACCCTGGCGGCAGACAGAGAAGCTGTGGAGGCTGTGGCGTCGACCGTCCTGCCTGACGGTTCCCGGAACAGGTTTCATGAATCCAACCTCGACGGAGTACAGGAGGATGCTCGCAGAATGTTAGCGGGCGAAGAGCCAACGCCGGATCGCCACCCTTTTTGGTGCCCCAGGGTGCCACCGCGCGGAGTGCGGTGCCCCTCTTGAGATAGCCGGGGCTGGGGAAAGTAGGCGGGTAATGGTACCTAGAGATGCATTGGTGGTGTGTGCGGTATTGGGGCTGTTCTCCGTGTCGTCGGTTGAGGCCCAGAGTCGGGATGAGGATCTGGTCATGACCGAGCGTGTGGCGGCAGATGCGTTGTCGAGCGGGCCGCTTACGCCTGAGCGGGAAAGGGCACTTCGTCTTGTGTTGGACCTGGGGCCAAATGCTGGGCCGGAGCTGCGGGGAGCGGTGATCGACGCAGCCTGGGCAGAGCTGAGTGGAGAGTTTGGCCGGGAACGGTGGGTATCGGAGGCAAGGTTCGTTTATATGGACGCCGTGGCCAATCTCCGGGACCCACGTGCAATTCCGTTTTTGATCAGGGTGTTGGTAAACGGCCCGTTTGCGGCCAACGCGTTGGCGGATCTTGGTGTTGTTGCGTATCCGGCGGTCATGGAGGCTATTGAGCATCCGCCGTGGGGTCCGGATAAGGATCCACCCTGGGACCTGCACGCGGGCAATATCGAGTCTGCTATCCAAATGGGTCTAGTGGCCCTCCGCTTCATGATCGAAGACGGCTCTCTTGGCCCAGCAGAAGTTGCCGAGGTACGGGGGGTGGTCCAGAGACTGCTGAGCACCAGGCACGATTACACGATAGTAGGTGGTGCGATTGAGTTGGTGCCTTCACTGGAAGATCCCGGACTTTGGGAGATTGTGGAGACCCTGGCGGCAGACAGAGAAGCTGTGGAGGATGTGGCGTCATCCGTCCTGCCTGACGGTTCCCAGAGCGGGTATCATGAATCCAGTCTGGACGGAGTACAGGAGGATGCTCGCAGAATGTTAGCGGGCGAGGAACCAATGCCGCGTCGCCACCCCTTTTGGTGCCCCAAGGTGCCGCCACGCGGAGTGCAGTGCCCCTCTTGACATAGCCCCCGGGAGGGGGGGGGGTATTGTTAGGTATCAGAGTTGAACTTCGATCCCCAAGGTCCAAAAAAGGAGGCTCTCATGAACTGGGAGCGATTTGTTTTATGTGTAGCGGCGGTCGCGCTGGTCGTCGCATGTTCGGAAATCCCTACGCAACCGAATCCCTCTCTCTCTCGGAGAATCCTTCTCTCTCGGATCAGATGAAAGGTGCTGTAACAGCACTACCTGAGGAAGCTTACGTGCTAACAACAAGCAGTAACCCCCCCTTATACCTTGGCCTTGGACGGTCGAGTACGTTTAGTGAACTGGCTAACTTGGACTGTGAGCCTCATGTGATAGGGATTCCTGGTAAAGATACAGACCAATTGGAGTTGCTTTATCTTTTTGCAAGCACTAGAGCCGTGGACAGAAGGAGCGGGTAGCAGTCCGTAATCGGTCCATGAGCGTCCTCTCCTCCGCTCGTGTGGGCAAACAACCTTCCAACGCTTCATCTGGCCTGTTTCAGTTCATGGGTTTTAGGTTCAGAGTTGAACTTCGATCCCCAACTGGCGGTTTGACCTGGAGGTTGTCATGAGGTGCCCAATTCGAGCTCGCGCTGGATTCGTTCTCGTTCCTCTCTTCATCATCGCTGGCGGCGTAGCGGAAACGGCTGCCGGACAGACGGGTGGCGACATGCAGGTGCTCTCGTTAGAGCAGTACCTAGACTGGGAACGGGTTGGTAGCCCGCAGATTTCGCCGGACGGCCAGCGAATCGTCTACACCAGAAGCTGGATTGACAAGATCAACGATAGGTGGACCTCCACCCTTTGGATGATGAACGCCGACGGATCGATGAAGCGGGAACTTCTGGATGGGTCGGGAGCTAGCTGGTCCCCCGACGGGACGCGCATCGCCTATGTGGCTTCCGGTGAACCGGAGGGATCCCAAATCTTTGTCCGGTGGATGGACGCGGAGGGACTCTCCACCCAAGTCACTCGCCTGGATCGGAGTCCCGGTAGTATCCGATGGTCTCCAGACGGTAGGCAGATCGCCTTCACCATGTCCGTGGAAGACGCCGAGTCGTGGCCGATTGACATGCCGTCTCGTCCTAGCGGATCCAGCTGGACCGAGGGACCGAAGATCGTAACCCGGATGGATTATAGGCAGGACAGGCGCGGGTATGTTGACCATGGACATACGCACATTTTCGTGGTTCCCGCCGATGGGGGGACGCCGCGGCAGCTGACCAACGGTTCGTGGAATCACAGGGGACCCGAGTGGAGTCCCGACGGCAGCGAGATCTACTTCACGTCATTGCGCGAAGAGGACTCGGAGTACATATGGCGTGACTCGGAGATCTACGCCGTCAGCGTGGCCTCCGGTGAGATCCGGCAGTTGACCACTCGGCACGGGCCAGATGGCGGCGCTTATCCGTCCCCCGACGGAGAGTTGATCGCTTATTCCGGCCAGGATTGGAACGACGACACCTACCGTAACTCGCACATTTATGTGATGAACCCTGACGGGTCCGGTGTGCGGCAGATCTCTGGCGACTTCGATCGCGGCCTCCGAGGAAGTCCGCAGTTGATGTGGGCTCCGGATGGGAGCGGCGTTTACTTCAACGTGAGCCGCGAGGGAACGCGCAATTTGCACTTCGCCTCGGTGGACGGGGGAGTGACACAGGTAACGCAGGGCAATCATCTACTGAGCCTGGCCTCCTACACGCGGGGAGGGGCTGCGGTCGGTACGCTTACGGCGGCCCATGCACCGGGGGACATTGTCGGGTTCACGCTCGCGGACGGGGACGATGTCCGCCAGCTGACGGAGGTCAACGCGGACGTTCTTACAGGTGTCACGCTCGGTGAGGTGGAGGAGGTGTGGTACAAGTCTGTGGATGATTGGGATATTCAGGGGTGGATCATCAAACCACCCAACTTCAATCCGGCGGGGCGGTACCCCCTTATCCTCGCCATCCACGGAGGCCCCCACGGGATGTACAACACGGGGTTCAACTTCGGGTGGCAGGAGCACGCGGCGAACGGTTACGTGGTCCTCTACACGAACCCGCGCGGCTCCTCCGGGTACGGGACGGATTTCGGGAACGCGATCAAGAACGCCTACCCGTCGAAGGACTTTGATGACCTGATGGCCGGGGTCGACGAGGTGGTGGGGCGCGGTTACATCGACGAGGACAACATGTTCGTATATGGATGCTCCGGAGGCGGCGTCCTCACCTCATGGGTGGTGGGGCACACGGACCGCTTCCGCGCTGCCTCCGCCAACTGCCCGGTGACGAACTGGCTCTCGTTCGTGGGGACGACAGACGGGCCGGGGTGGTACCGGAACTTCGAACATCTGCCCTGGGACGATCCCTCGGAACACCTCCGGCGCTCACCGTTGATGTACGTCGGGAATGTCACCACGCCCACCATGTTGATGACGGGTGAGATGGATCTCCGGACGCCGATGCCTCAGACGGAGGAGTATTACCAAGCCCTCAAAATGGAGCGCGTGCCAACTGCGATGATCCGATTCAGGAACGAGTGGCACGGTACCAGCAGCACGCCCTCCAACTTCCTTCGTACACAGCTCTATCTGCGGAGCTGGTTCGAGCGCTTTGGGACGCACGACGACGAGCGGGTGGCGGCGGTTTCCCAAGACAACTGATCGGGATCCGCGGACGGCAGCCGGATCACGCGTGCTTTTGAGCAAGGCGGGCGCCTTTAGGAGGAGTCTCGGGCCGGGGCTAATCTGGGCAGCGACCTCGATAGGGGTGTCGCACCTCGTCCAGTCGACGCGGGCGGGGGCAGACGCGGGGTTTGCTCTGGTTGCAGTGATAGCTGTGGCCCTGCTCCTCAAGTACCCGTTCTTCGAGTACGGGACGCGTTACGCCATAGCGACAGGGGAGAGTCTGATAGAGGGGTACAGCCACGTCGGACGGTGGGCCCTCTGGCTGTTCCTCGCCATCACCCTGGCCACCGCGGTTATCTCTCTAGCCGCCTTGGCGCTCTTCCTGGCATATCTGACGCACTACGCCCTGGGGGTGTCTTGGCCGACCGCACCAACCTCCGGGGTTCTGCTCGCGCTGTGCGGCGGCGTGATGGTGGTGGGGCGCTACCAAGGCCTCGACCGCGTCATCAAAGTGCTGCTCTTGATCTTGGTCCTGTCGACCATCGCCGCGGTGGTTGTGACGCTGCCCCGGGCGGACTACTCCACCCTCACCCTTTGGCCCGCGGACGTGATAGGGTCGGTGGTCTCGTTCGGATTCCTGCTTGCGCTGGTGGGGTGGATGCCGGCTCCCGTGGATGTCTCGGTGTGGTCGAGTCTGTGGACGCTCGCCAAGCAGCGCACAGCCAAGGGCCCGATATCCCCGCCGGATCTGAAACGGGAATTCTGCGTAGGCTATTTGGGAACAGGGTTGCTTGCGCTCTGCTTCGTAACTATAGGGGCCACGGTGCTTTACGGCTCCGGGGTGGTCCTGAACCCCGCCGGCGCAGTGTTCTCCACGCAACTTGTGGATCTTTACGGGACGACGCTCGGCAGTTGGTCACGGCCGGTTGTCTTGGTGGCAGCCATCGCGGCGATCTCCTCCAGCCTGTTGGCCATCACCGATGGTTTCCCTCGTAGTCTTGATCGGACGATCACGGCGCTCCGGCGGACAGGCCAGAACCGGGCGCCGGACACGGACGGCCCAACCGGAGACACAGACACCGGAAGGGGTGTGGGGCCGAACTATTGGTATTCGATGTTGGGCTTCGGATTGGTTGCCTTTCTCATCGTCCTCGGGTTCTCGGGCAGCCTCCGAACGATGTTGGACTTCGCGACCACCGTCGCTTTTTTGACCGCTCCCCTTCTCGGTTACCTCAACCTCCGCGCGGTCACCTCTTCCACGATGCCAACACAGCACCAACCCGGACCGGCGATGCGGGCGCTCACCTGGACTGGACTCGCCCTCCTCGGTGGTACGGGAGTCGGTTACCTGGTCACCCTCTTCCGCTAGCAATACCACGCAGCAACCTAAGCAAGCGATCAATGGCGGGTTGCTGAACTTCGTCCCCGTCTTCCCAGCGTTGGAGACTGGATTCTCCTAGACCGGTAAGCTGCGCGAACGCACTGCGGGAGTAGCCGGCATCCTCCCTTATCGCCCTGATTTCGGACGGTGCCAGAACACCCATGTGACGACAAATCGCTTCGTGTTGAATGGTCTCGGCCTCTGGACCGGTGAACTCTTCCCCGCATCCGGTGCAGCGTTCGACTGGGATGACCATGTGGATGTCGACAGCCTTCTCGCCTTTACCCCAGGCGATGGTTCCGTCTTGGTTGTGCATGTGCATTTCGCCATCGCAGAACGGACAGGTTGGGCGCTCAGAGTTCACGGAACTAACCCAAGCAACGTGTTGTGAAGGCGACGTGTTGTGGGGTCGTTATGAGTACGTTGCACCATTTCGCGGCGCGGGCAGTACTGGAGTTCACCCGGTTTCACGCGCGGCGTGCCACGAGGTAGCGGTAGGCGACAGGGATAGCCACGAGCACGAAAACCGTACTCGACAGCAGGCCGCCGATCGTCGCGAGGGCGAGGGCATTCCAGATGTTTTCGTCCGCCGAGGCGGTCAAGATCACAAGCGGTAGCAACCCGAACACTGTGGTGAGACTCGTCATGAGGATCGGGCGCACCCGTTCCAAGGTCCCTTGGATGATCGCCTCCCGGGTGGGAAGTGACTCCCGGAGTCGCCCTATGTGGTAGACGACAAGGATCGCGTTATTCACCACGATCCCTCCCATCATTACGGTCCCGATAAAGGCGATGTCGGTGAACGTGGCGTCGGTGTAGAAGAAAATGAGGAACACGCCGATAAGTGCGAAGGGAAGCGAGAACAGTACCACGAAGGGAGCCGCGAGCGACTCGAACAGCCCAGCCGTCACCATGTATATCAGGAGGATGGAAAACACGAGGACCAGCCAGAGTTGCCGTTCGTCCTCGTCCGACCAACTCCAGGAATCGTCCTCATCTATCTCATATCCTGCGGGGAGGTGGATGGCGTCCAGTGTCAGATCCCGAACCACGTTCCCAAAGGTGGGCGGGCCTCGGAACTCCCAAGAGACCGTGCGTTCGTACTGCTGGTTCTCCCGCCGAATACTGGCCAGGGTTTCCCTCACACCGACGTCTGCGACATCCGACAACCTCACCTCCTCGGCCGTGCCGAAAGGTCCCGCCCTCGACACAGGTATCCTTAACTCCTGGAGGTCGTAGTAGTCGAAGTCCCGGTATCCGTCCACCTTCACACTGTACCTCACTTCTTCCCCACCCACCCTCAGGCGACTTGCAAGGGGTGCTCCCTGGATGTTCGCCGACACAAACCGTAGGAGTTGGGTGACTGAGAGATCGTACGCACCGATCTCCGCGCGATCAGGTTCCACGAAGTACTCAAACTCCCGTTCGCTCTGTCGAATCCAACTACTTGAGGCATTGGGGTTCACATCCCTGACCCGGGAAAACCGTTGGAGGCGTTCAGCAATATCCTCGGCAATATCCTGTACGGTGAGGTAGCTGTACCCGAGGACCTTAGCGGAATAACGGGGAGAGCTCCCAGATGCTCCCGACGAAAAGCCTGGCCCTAGTCCGTACACCGACAGGCTCACACCCGACATCGTAATGGCGTGCGCGGTGAGGCGGTCCTTCACCAACAACGGAACGGCCGTGTACTCCAAGGAGTCGGGGAAAGTCACGTTGATGAAGGCGTAGTTCGGCCGGACCGTCGTCTCGTACCGTTCGATACCATCCATCGCTGCTATCCTGGTCTCAAACGAACGTGCTAACTCGTCCGTCCGGTCCAAACCCGCTCCACGCGGGAACTGCACGCGGACGCGCACCGATGTCTCCCGCTCCCCAAATCCACCCCATCGGAAGCCCTTGGCGACGTAGTTGTCGAACAGATGCCAGCTGCCCCCGAGGGCGGCGAGGCAAGTCGCCGTCACCACAAGTGGGTGATCCAGGCCAAAACCGAGCAACCCACGGTAGGCCCTGATGTAGAGCGGTTCGCGGCCTCCCTTCCCAATTGCAAGGGCAGTCGCACCCTGACCCGCACGGGTCACGCGCGCGGCGATCGACGGTACGAAGGTGAACGCCACGAACAAACTCGCCAGTATCGAGAATCCGACGGCGAAGGCGAGCGGCAGGTAGTAGATGCGCAGCTCGTCCTGAAGGAAGAGGAATGGGATCAAGACGATGGCGGTCGTCAGTGTGGCGGCGATTACGGGAAGGAGGACTTGATGAGAACCCTTGCTGGCTGCCTCAGCCGGCAACAGGCCTTGGCGTCGGTGTCTTTCGACGTTTTCAAACACAACTATGCCGTTATCGACAACGATCCCGAAGCCCCAAGCCAGCCCCGCCAGTGTGAGCAGGTTCAGGGTGAAACCACCGAAGTACAAGAAGTTGACCGCGATCAGGATGCTGAACCCTATCGTCGCGAACACCGCAAGCACCGCGCCAAGCGAGCGCAGGAAGATCATCAACACCACAACGATCACAAGGGCAGCGGCGATGGCCCTTAGCCTCAAGTCGGACACCTCGACCCGGATGCCCTCGCTTTGATCGTGAATCAAATCCAGGGAGAGCGTGGCCGGGAGAGTCGGTGCCATCGCGGCGAGCTCCTCCTTAACGTGGTCGGAGACGCCAATTACATTGGTTCCCGCCTCGCGGAATACCTGCAACGACACCGTGGGTTGCCCGTTGATCCGCCAGTACTGGACTGGATCGGCCTCCTGGTCCCTCACCACGCCGAGATCGCCGACCCTGACCGGGGCGTCGGGCAGCATCCGAACCACGATGTCCTCAATGTCCAGGACTTCGAGCGCCCTCGTCCGTACCGAAATGGCTCGCTGCACGCCGCCCAGCTCCACGGAACCAGGCGCCCGCGGTTCCGACAGTGCCGCGATACTGGCTCGCACCTCCTCCGGACGGATGCTGAACGCGGCCAAACGCCCTGGATCCAACTCGACCGCGATCTCCCGCTCGGAACCACCTCGGACTTCGACACCAGAGACCCCGCTGAGACCGCGTAACCTCCCCGCGATGTCTTCCTCACCTATTTCGGCAAGGCGCGAGAAGGTGAAGGGTCCCGTAACCGAATACGTGAGAAGCGCCGCAGTCTCTTCCCGGAAGTCTGCTGGAGTGTACTCGGAGATGCTCGGCACGACGCCTTCCGGGAGTTCGTCCCGGATGGAGGCTATGCGTTCCGAAAGATCGAGGCGGGCGAAGTCCATACGCCGGTCGCGTTCGAACTCGATTTCGATCCGAGCCGTGGAACCGGTACCCCGGGAATCCGCCTCAGAAGTTGATATGACGTTCTCGACCCCGCCAACCTGCTGTACCACGGATTCGAGCGGGGCTGTCACAAAGGCTTCGAGTGCTTCGGGCGAGGCCCCACCCCAGTTTGCCGTTACGGTGAGACGCGGGAACTGGACGTCCGGAAAATCCTCCACCGGGATGAGCCGAAAACTCCAGGCACCGAGTGAGAACAGTGCCAGGTAGATGGCGGCGGTGGCCACAGGCCTGCGAATTGCAAGTTCAATCACGGGTAGTCACCATTATCGTCTCGACTCCAAGTAGGCGCGTCCCCGTTCCATGAGACCCACGAACCCTTCTTCGTCGTTGCTGCGAACGGTGTCGCGGACCTGTTGCGCTGCGTCGACCAGGGCCTGTAGTGCTATGTCCCCGTAATCGTTCAGCGACTGGATCTCGAAATACATGCGGGCGTTGTCTCCTGCGACTGCGCGGGCCACGGCGAGCTGTGCATCAAAAGTCGTGCTGGACACGTCCGCAAGTCGAGGGGCCGTTTCTCCCGACTCCGCCAACGCGCTGAAGAACGCAATGTTGAGCGCGTGGGAGAGCCCCAGTACGAACGCAATGACACGGTCGTGGTTTTCCATGTCCATCCTAACCAAGGTCGCCATCGTCGATTCAAACAGTGCCTCCGCCTCTTCGGTTGCCTGCAAACACCCCACATCCATGAAGACCACGTGTTTCCCCGAGAGCAATTCGGTGTCGGGTCCGAACATTGGATGTATGGAAGTCACTCTCAACCCGGCGTCAACTAGCCGATGGAGGCCTGCGCGAAGGGGGGCCTTTAGGGAGCCTATATCGAAGATGAGACCTTCCGGTCGCCTGTCCACCAACGACTCGAGGATAGTGCAACCGGCGCGCATCGGGGTCGCGATAACGATGATGTCGTGTGACAGATCCGATTCGGCCCAATCGGAGTGATCTCCACCCCGCGGGTCCGCTGTCTCCACATGGAACCCCTGGGAGGTGAGGAAGCGTACGAACCAGCCACCCATCTTCCCGGACCCCCCGATGACGAGTGCCCTCCGCCCGCCTCCTCGGCGGGTGGCGGCAACTCGCCGTAGTTCCTGAACCGTGAGGGATGACCGGATGAGCAGCAGCAGCAGGTCCTCCGCCAATTGGGGGGAGAACCCGAAGTCCTGAGCGATGCCGCGCGCATGTTCGATCACCTTTTTCTCTTGTCCATAGTCGCGCGTCGAGATCCCAGCGGCGCGTTTGCGCTCGCCAACCATCGCGCTGAGCTCCTGGCGTCGTGCCACGAGCTCCAAGATCTGGCGATCTGTCGCGGCGAGTTCCGACCGCAGATCATCCAGACCCGATCGATCTCGCTCGTCGCGTGGGTGCGCATCGGGCACCTTGTTCGACATCTGCTCTCCTTGTTCCAACCCGCTCACACCATCTGCCCTCCGCCAAATCCCCTGTACCATATCTAACTAGCTCTGGCCTTGAACGCCTGTTTCCGTCAGACTGTGGCCATGACAAAACTGAATCTTGCACGGGAGGACTTCGAGGCGGCCCGAGCCAACGTCGCTCCCCATGTGTATCGCACACCTATCCTCACGTCGCGTTCCCTTAGCGAAGCTTCGGGTTTCGATATCCGCCTAAAAGCAGAGCTATTCCAGCGAGGTGGGTCATACAAGATCCGCGGACCGCTCAACGTCATCGCGCAGATGAGCGAGGAGGAGCGGAGCCGCGGGATTGTCTGTTCATCGGCCGGGAACCATGCGCAGGGAGTCGCCCTCGCCGCCCGCCAGTTCGGGATCCCCGCGGTCGTGGTCATGGCGGAGAACGCCACTCCCGCAAAGGTGGAAGCAACGAAGGGGTACGGTGCCGAGGTGGTCCTCAGCGGGAGGATCTGGGACGAGGCCAACGAGCGAGCTCTCGAACTGGTTGAGGAGCGGGGCCTCACGTACGTCCATCCCTTTGACAACCCGGTACTCATCGCGGGACAGGGCACAGTTGGTCTCGAAATTGTGGAAGATTGGCCCGAGGTCGAGGCGGTGGTCATCCCGATAGGTGGCGGGGGCCTGATCTCCGGTAACGCTATGGCTCTCAAGAGTGTGAACCCCGCGATCCGGGTCATTGGAGTCGAGTCCTCGGGTGCACCGGCCATGCAGCGCACGGTCCGGGAGGGACGTAGGGTGACCCTGGATCAAGTTGATTGTCAGATCGATGGGCTCGTCGTCAAGACGGTCGGGGTCAATACCGCCTCGGTCGTCTCCCGGTTTGTGGATGACATCGTGACTCTCCCCGATCCCGCCATCTTCGACGCCGTTATCTGGTTGATGGCGCGCGCGAAAGTAGTGGTGGAGGGGGCGGCTGCGGCCCCAGTCGCAGCCATCCTCAACGGGTTGATCGATCTTCCCCCTGGCACCAGAGTCGCCTGTCTCCTCAGCGGCGGCAATCTGGATGTTGAACAGATCCGGGGCCTGACCTGGAACTAGCCCGCGGCTAACGGATCCCGACCAACCCCCGTATAGAATCGATGAGCTTCGGCGAGTCCCACCCCAGCCCGCCCTTGAAAACAATCCGCGTATTCTGAATGTGGCCGTCGGCCTCGGGATCTCCGGCCAGCACCACCAGATCGGCGACCTTGCCGACTTCAATCGTCCCCACCTCATCCAGGATCCCCAATACCTTGGCACCGTTGGCGCTCATGATCTGCACAACTTCGGGAGGGGTGAACCCGGCCTCCAGAAGCAGTTCGTAGTTCTTCTGGTCGCCGTACCCAGGAGGTGCCGCGCCATATCCGGTCGGGTCAACGCCCGCGGCAAGCGTCCCGCCTGCCTGCACAAAGGCATATTCGTATTCGAGGGCCTTCTGGTAAACGTCGGGATGGATTCCGATGCCTGATTCCAGAGTTGCGTTCCGCCTAATTTCGGCGATGGCCCGTACCTCCTCGGCTATCTCGGGCGCGAGAATGTCGTAGATCCGTTCATCGATGGGACCCCTTCCCGGCACGGAGATCTCGTATACGGCCAAGGTCGAGGTCATCGGAACGTCGTTCTCGATCATTTCTCGGAAGGTGCTTTGAACTTCATCGGATGAAATGTCCAGATCCGCTAACTGCCCCCGGAACCCCGAGGGACACTGGTCCGGGACCTTCCCCGTGTAGTACTCGCTGTTCGCAAAAAGCCCGTGTTCCAGGTTGTCGATACCGAGAGCGACTGCCTCCCGATACCCGACCGAACAGAGGTGTGCGGTGACCTTGAGACCATGCCGGTGTGCTTCCTCAATCGCCGCGCCGAGCTCCGCACGACTGATCCAAGTGTACGCCTTGAACCAAGACACCCCCTCCTCCGCCCAGTATCGCACCAGCCTGCGCGCCTGGTCGGGACCGTCCAAGTGCGCCATCTGACGCGAACCCTGCTCTCCCGTGAGGTAAGGACCCGTGGTGAACATGTTTGGGCCGATCACCAACCCCGCGTCGATGTCTCGCTTTAGGTTCATCTCCTCATACGGCGCGCGGGCCCCGGTGGTGCGGATCGTAGTCACGCCGGACGCCAGATAGAGCCTCGATCCCGAGAACGATAGCTGTGCCGCTCGTCCGTTCCCGCCCGTGTAGTAACTGTGGTTATGGAGCCCGACGAGGCCGGGAATGACGGTGTGCCCGCTGAGGTCAAGAACCCGCGCGGATCCTGCTTCCACGCTCCCAACCGATCCCACGCTCGCGATGCGACCATCTCTGATCAGTATCGCCTGGCCTTCACGGGAAGGTGCCCCGGTCCCGTCGATCACCTTCACGTTAGACAGAAGGACGTCGCCTGCGGGGACCGCTAGGAATTCGTCGAAATTCTCCTGCGCGCGTGCACCTGTTCCAGCTGTGCCCAGGGCGGAAATCCCCACGGCTAGAACCGCGAGGACCACGCTCGGGGAGGACACCACTGTGGTACGATTCATCATTTCATTTCCTTTCCGGGAGCGTTGTCGGGTTCGCGAGAACCTTCGGGAGACTCGGGGTCGTCGACCGTCATCACCATCTTCATTCCGGATTCCAGGTGCTCCGCGATGTGGCAGTGGATCATCCAGCGACCCGGGTTGGACAGTTCCAGGAGTATCTCGGTGGTAGTAGCGGTCGGCAGGAGGACCGTGTCCTTCCAAGCGAGGTTAGTGTTGGACACGCCATTCTGGGAGAGGACCAGAAAGCGCTGCCCATGAATGTGCAACGGGTGTTGCATGGCGTGGAAGGCCCCGCGGTCATTGACCAGCCGAATCCGTACCACGTCCCCCGTTTCAAAGTTCCAATCGATCTCTTCATTGATGTGCCCTGTTTCGGCGTCGCGCAGTATCCACTGTACCTCTCGACCGGTGGTAGCCCAGTTCATGTGTGGCATCGTCCCGGTCCACTCCACGGGATTGAAGTACACCCAGTCATAGGCCATCGAGCGCTCAATGGCGAGCGGCAGATCCTGGGTCTTCAGCGTCAGCAGCAGTTCGTACTCCGGGGGCTTCGCGAAGTGCTCTCGGTATCGGTCGATGTCGGCTATCACGCTCTGGTTTTCGCGAAGGACCTCGAATTCGGACGCGTGATCTTGAAGCGGTGTCCCAGCTTCCACGAAGATCTCCCCAAGTTCCATCCGCTCGGGGAGGAAGACGCCCTGCCGGTGGTTGATTCCCTGAACTTCGGTTACGAGGGTAACGCGACCAGGGCGCGCAAATTGGACATCGACTACGTAGCGTTCTGCAGGGGCGAGAACCACATTCCGTACCCACTCTTCGCGCTCGAAGCGGCTCACGTCAGACGCCACAACCTTCATGCGGAGACGCTCATCAGCCGGGTTCTCCGCCGAGGGATCCTCCATGAACGAGACGTTGAACGTGCGCGTGTTGGAGGCGTTGGTCATGTGAAAACGAACCACCTCTCCCTGCACTGGCCGGAGACTATATAAGGGTTCTCCGTTGACGAGCGGGTGGTTGCCGAAACGACCCATCAACATGTAGTTCGCAGTCTCCTCCCCAAAATCCGGCAGGCCTTCCGCGTCGAGGAGGAGGTCGTCCAAGATGAGGTGCTCGTTCCGGTTGGCGGGGCCGTAATACCCTTCTTCAGAGGCCTCCACCAAGAGGTTTCCGTATAGACCGAGCTCTTGCTGAACGTCTTCACGGTGATGGGGATGATACCAGTAGATGCCGGGATCGGGGAACACGATGCGGTATTGGAAGCTCTCGCCGGGGAGGACAGGTTCCTGAGTGAGACCGGGCACGCCATCAAAGCGGTTATCCAACCGGATTCCGTGCCAGTGGACAGCGGTCGGAAACGGCGTCCGGTTAGTGAAGTTCACGAAGATGGTGGAGCGCTCTCGGACTTGAATGAGGGGCCCCGGGTGCTCTCCGTTGAACGCCAGCATGGCGACCCGCCGCCCGTTTATCTCCCGGCCCACGACGGTTGCCTCGAGATCAAACGTCCCTCCATCGGGCAGCGTCACGATGCTGCGGGGTTGGGCGGAAGGTAGCTCCTCCCACGGCGGAAGCTGTGCCGCTTCTTCGAGGCTCAGCGGAGCCTCTTGGGGAGCGAGTGCCATAACTCCCGGGAGCATGGGGACTCCGGGATAATTCGGTGGCCGGCTCCAAGCTGTCTCTCTACGGTACGACGGCATCCGGGTCGCCGAAGGGGCGGTCGCCAACAGATCGTGGGCTTCCATTAAGGCGCTGGGCGAACGGCCACGCAGGACGAGGGGTCCCCTTCGGGTGGTCACGCTGTCGGAGGATTCCGCACTCACCAGAATCAGATACTTGTTGAGAGCGAGCTGGCCCAGGCGCGTGGTTCCGTTCTCTACCTTGCCCAGGGGGATGACGGGAGTGAGTTCCATCGGAGTCGCCCACGCCATGTACGTGGTGTATGGGCCGAGGTCGCCGGGAGGAGGCAGCCCCTCGATGACAAAGGTGAGCTGTCGTATGTGGTGTCCGTCCGGTGTAACCGATACCCCGAATGGAGAGGGGACCCGCCCAAGGTCTACCCTGCCCCTGGCACTGCGACCGCGGGCCGTGGAGAACAGGCTGACGCAGTGGAGGTTCGTGGCGGGCTGTCCAACCGCACCGGAGGGCACCCCGTCCTCACAAGCTCCCGTAGAACCTGGAAGTTGAGCTTGAAGGTTGTTCGGTGGCGCCACCGAAACAACAACGGCAAGTGCCAAAGCCAACCTCCGGGCGGAGCTCCGGAGCCACACCGGTGGGTGCAGCACGCTTACTCGTCCGGGGTGAACTGGAGGGCGACCCCATTGTTGCAGTAGCGTTTGCCCGTCGGCTCGGGGCCGTCGCTGAAAACGTGTCCGTGGTGACCGCCGCACCGGGCGCAGTGGTACTCCGTTCGGGGGATGACGAGCCGGAAGTCCCTTTTGGTCTCGATACTCCCCGGCAGCGCGTCGAAAAAGCTGGGCCACCCCGTCCCACTGTCGTACTTCATATCGGTCCTGAACAGCTTGGCTCCGCACGCGCGGCAAGTAAACGTCCCTGGGCGTTTTTCCTCATTCAACGGGCTGGTGCCGGCACGCTCGGTGGCTTCCTCAAACAACACCTTGTAGGCCTGTTCCGGCAGCTCCTCGCGCCATTCATCCAGTGATTTTCCGGTTTTCGCCCTTGTGGCGCGGCTGCGCCTCTTCAGCATCATCCCTGCGTACCAGGATTTTCGAAGAGAAAAATCTTGTCATCCGTTTCGTCCACACCCGTCAGGTCCAGGTCGCCATCCAGATCGCGGTCGTGTATCACCACGCACGATCCGTTGGTGCTAGCAGCGTAGGACCGGGGATCCACCAGCGTACCGTCACCGGCGTTCTCGTGAACCGTGAAGCTGTTGCCGTCAAAGTCGCTCGTGACCACGTCGAGATCGCCGTCTCCATCAATGTCTCCGACGTCCACGGCAAGAGGAGAATCCCCTGTCTCGTAGGTGACGGGATCGTCAAAACCCCCTGCCCCATCGCCGAGAAGCACTCCTACATTGTTGCCCTCTCGGTTGGCCGACATCACGTCCGGCCGGCCGTCTGCGTTCAGGTCACCCGCGACAATCATCCACGGCTTGCCGCCAGCGCGCGTGCGTGAACCGAGCGTGAGGCCACCGCGGCCATCCCCCAAGAAGACCAGCACCTCGTCCGTGAAGTAAGCTCCGACCAGGAGGTCCGTCCTCCCATCAAGGTTCACATCGGCGGTCGCACAAGTTTTCTCCCCGCGACCCGGGGAAGCGACCTGTGCGGTCCGCGTCAGATTTCCAGTCCCGTCCGCGTCGTTCAACAGCACCACGACGTTACCCCTGGAATCCTCCGGACCGGCCGACATGTTCACGGCACCGATATCGGGCCACCCGTCCTGGTTGAAGTCCGCGACGCAAACGCCTCTCACGTTCTGGCCCGAGGGGATGTTGCTTCCGAGTTCGAACCAACCCTCGCCGTCCGCGAGGAACACCGACACGAGATCGTTCCCCGCATTCCCCACGGCAAAATCGGTCAGCCCGTCACCATTGAAATCGGCTCCCTCGTTGGGACTGGGCCACGCCCCGCCAGGGATGTCCAGCACTCGGAACTCGTTGTAGTCGCCGGTTCCATCATTGAACATCACCCTCACGTCGGCCGTAACTTCGTTCGGGATCGCGATGTCCGGATAACCATCCCCGTTGAAGTCACCTGCGTACGCCCCGTAAGGCTGGACGTGGGTCTCACCGTCATCGAGGACGAGCCGGGACCCGCGGTCGATCATGTCGAGCGACCCCGCCGCGGATTCGATCCAGAAACTCCACGCGAAGCCATCTTCCATGGTGTCCCCGGAAGCCAACTTGGCGCCCGCGCGCAGTGAGGCGGTGACCGACTCTCCGGCCTGAAACGGTTCTGCCGGCTCAAAACGGATCCGTCGTCCGTCCTCAGAGAGCTCCACAGATCCCGCGCGTACTCCGCTCCACCGACCGAATACCGACAAAGCCTCCGAATCAAAAGAGGTCGGGTCGAGCGGCTCGGTGAGAACCAGTTCGATGGGGGAGGCCGACGCAGCCCCGAGCGAGTTGGGAGATGGGAACGCCGTGGCCACGGAGACTGAACCAGAACTCACAGATGCCATGGCCTCGTCCACCGGCTCGTTACCCGTCAGGAGGAACGTGGCCGCGAACCCGGTGACGAAGAGTACGATCAACGCTCCACCTGCCGTGACGGCCCTGAGGGTCGACGCCCTAACCGTCTTGTTCATCAGGCCTCTGCCTTCGCGTTTCAACTGAACCGTCTTCTTCATCTCGATTTTCCTTTCAACTGCGGAGCTTTAGCGGCGCTCCTTCCCGGACACGATCGGCAGGTCATCCCGAGCTCCCCACTCATTCCACGAAGGATCATAAAACTTGGCATCATAGCCCAGGTAACGGGAGACCATGTATGTGTAGCTGGCGCGCATTCCGATCAAACAGTAGTTGACCACAACCCCCGTCGCCGTTGCCCCCGCCTCGTCAAAGCGCGCCTGAACCTCACCGAGATCGCGCAGGACCTCCGGACCGATCTGTCCATCCCCGCCTTCCACCTCTCGGCTCGTCAAGTCCCGCCAGTAAAGGTTATAGGCGCCCGGGATGTGGCCCCCCTGCAAGTAGTCCCGCCCAGGTCGCTCGCCGGTGAATTCATCGTCGGGGCGAGCGTCAATAAGGGTCACCGACTCATCGTCGAGATGATCCACGATCCAACCAGCGTCCACGAGGATATCCTCCTGGATGTCGGCTTCGAAGGTCCCCCGAGGTGCCTCCTCAAACTCCGTGGTAGTCGGCCTGCCAGCCGCCGTCCACGCCTCCAGGCCACCGTCAAGGACCGACGTCATCTCACCGTGGCCGAGGTAGTCCAGTGTGAGGAAGGCCCGCGCTCCTATATGACCCAGCCCCGACACGATCACAACCCGGTTGTGGTTGGACACCCCGACTGCTCGAAACGCCTCCACGAGGTCGTCGTCTTCCGCTAACTCCCACGAGAAGCCGTTGCGTTCCATCGCGATCAAGTTGTAGTTGAGCAGCCGTGATCGAGGGACGAGAGGAATGGGTTCACTCATGATCCCGCCATCTACGTGCAATACGACGAGATCGGGGTCGTCGATGTTCTCCTGCAGCCAATCGGCATCAACGATGATGTGTGGGTTGGCTTGGGCCGCCAACGGCAAAGGACCAAGGCTCGCGAATGCAAAACCAACAACGATAATCGACGATCTCATGACTTAAACCCTCCCGCGAAGTGCATCTCGCATTCTCGTTCGAGGCGCTCCGGCGCCCAGTTTCCCACCCGCACCCTGGGAAGAAGATAGTGCGGCACCCCCACACGCACCGTACCAGGACGGGTGGTGACCGCTCCACGCATTCCCAAACGACGAACGAGCCTCCATGAGCGCCGGCTATCCCCAAAGGGGTACGCGAATAACGGACGAACTTTCCGCTCGAATCGATTCAGCGTGGCGTGCGCCTCTCGGATTTCGGTTGCTCTCGCGCGGGGCCAAAGCTTGGAGAGCCGGGGATGGGACACCGTGTGACTGCCGACTGAAATGTACTCGGCCTCAAATAGCTGGCGTAGCTCGGACTCTCTGAGTGGGCGATGCGACGGGCGGGTGGACCCGTGTCCCTGCCGACCTCTCCAAAGTCTTCGGAGAGCATGCTCTCGTTTGGGTGCGGTCATGCACTGGAGAGCCCTGAATGTGGCCCAGAACACCTCCGCCTCCTCCGGCCCGTCCCCCTTACCTCGCTCAGCCCCCGGGCTTGGATCACTCGCCTCGCCTGAATCCAAGTTGAGCAACAGACGTTCGAGTTGATCCCACCAGAACTCGCCGGACCCAGAACGCAGTGCGCCGGTGCACACGAACACCGTCCCGGGGATCCCTGCTCGCTCCAATGCCGGTGCGGCCTCGGTGAGCGCGTCCAGGTATCCGTCATCGAAGGTCACGCAGATGCCCCGCTCCGGTAACGACCCACCCGACCGAAAGACGTCGACGAGCTTGGGGAGAGGAATCGGTTCGTAGTGTTTCAGCACCTCCAAATGTTCCGCGAACCTCCACGGCGGCACCGAAATACGAAACGGATCGTTGTCTAGCGCAGCGATGCGATGGTAGAGCAAGATTAGCGTCTGCGGCGGGCACCCTCGTGTCCTTCCAGCGCCCGGTTCGGGTCGCCGCGGGCCGCCTGTGTTCACTGACTATCCCCTTGCATGGACCCTCTTGGATGTTCTCTTTGCGCCGCTCCGCGGCCCTGGATTTCGAGAACCTGGAACAGCGGACGGACTACGCCTTCGGCCTCCCGCGCCGGAGCCAAAGCCCTGGCATATCCGCCATGGTCAGAGCCCGAAACGAGGCTGGGAAGATAGAACACTGCCTGCGCTCTATCCTGCCGGTGTTCGACGAAATCCAGGTCATCGACAACGGCAGCACCGACGAGACATCCGAGATCGTCAACCGAATCCGTTCGCGGTACGATCCCGACGGGAAGATTCAGCTCCACTCTTACCCCTTCCGCCTTGCCAGGTTTGGGCCTGAACATGCCGATACGCCGGCCAATTCACTGCACTCCGCTGTTTATTTTACCAACTGGTCGCTGTCGCGATGCACTCGCGCCTGGGTTTGCAAGTGGGATGCGGACATGGTGTTGTTGCGTTGCCGGCGAAAGGAGTTCAAGAAGCTCTTGAGTGGATTGCGGCCGGGTTGGCCGGTGGCTTGGTCGCTGGCCGGCTTGACCGTGTATCGGGCCCCGACCGGCACCTTTTACGAATCCCCCGATGAGGTGAATCGAGAGGTCGAGATATTCCCTCTTACCAGTCATTGCAGGTTCCACAAGGCTCCCCATTGGGAGCAATTGGTGCGGCCTCGTTGGTTCCGAACCCGACATTTTCCGGGGGCGTGCTTTCTGGAGGTAAAGTCGCTGGAGGAAGACGAGTTCGACCACTGGTCCACGACCGAGTTTCCGTCGGTCCGCAAGCAACGGGAGTGGCGAACCTTCAATCGCCTTCGGGAGGGCAACACGCGGGGGTTGCGCGATGCCGGAGCGAGTCTGCTGGACGACCAACTGGATCCCGGATGAATGGGCCTGGAGGACTGGCTCCGGATTACAGCACGTCGCGTGAACGTGCGGCGTAAACGGCTTGGTATGCCGGATTTCCTGGGTATCGGAGCCACTCGGGCGGGGACGACTTGGGTGGCCAGGCGATTGGCTGCGCACCCTGACATTTCGATGCACCGCAAGGAGATCCACTTTTTCGACCGAAAGCTGGGCCGGACGGGCTTCGCCCGGAACCGAGTCGATCGACTTCGATATGCAGTCCGATTCCTGAATCTCCGTGGGTGGCCGCCACGACCGGGTCGTCTCCGCGGGGAGTTCACACCAGCGTATGCGGTCTTGCCCCCAGCCACGGTGGCTCGCATCGCAGCTTGGATGCCGGCTGTCAAACTCATCTTCATGCTACGAGATCCGTTTGAGCGCGCGTGGTCGCAGGCTCGTTTCGGGTTTCCGCGGTGGCGTGGAAAACCGGTAACCGACGCCGGCCGGGGAGAGCTGAGGAGTTTCCTGGATAGCGAGAGGGTTCGAAGTCGAAGCGATTACGCCGCCTGCGTCCGTACGTGGATGCGGTATTTTGACGGAGATCAGTTCTTTTTCGGGTTGTACGATGACATTCGCGATCGACCCGCCGGTCTCTTGAGGGATCTCCATGTTTTTCTCGGGGTTACGCCAGTGATGCCCTCCCCCCAGGATCTCTCGGAAGTTGCCAACGCTTCCTCGCCCGCACCCATGCCGGAGTGGGTGCGAGCCCACCTAAGAAAAACGTATCGCTTCGACTACGGCTGGCTCGAAGAGTTGTCCGGCCGCACTCTGCCTTGGGGTGAACCCTCTGGGGAGGTCGCGGCGCCCCCCGACCCCGCCGAGGCACCCGCGGCCCAGCCCACGGGAACACGAGGTTCTACAAGTAGGGAGTAGACAACAGGCACGACGATTAGGGTCAAGAACGTGGCGGAAGTCAGGCCGCCGATGACGGCCACGGCCAGCGGTGACCGGAGGTCCGCACCAGCGCCCAGACCGAGTGCGAGCGGCGTTAACCCAGCGACTGTCGTCACCGTGGTCATGATTATGGGGCGAAGCCGCAACCGACCGGCCTCCAGGATGGCGTCCCTCTTGTTGAGACCCGAACGGCGGCGCTGGTTGATGAAATCCACCTTGACGATCGCGTCGTTTACAACCACCCCTATCAGGATGATGAGGCCGATCCCGCTCATCGTGTTGATGCCATCCCCTGCCACCCAAAGAGCTAGCAATGCACCGATTGCCGCGAGCGGGACGGCCGCGAGTACGACGAGCGGTTGCACTACCGATTCGAACTGAGCCGCCATGATCAGAAACACGAGGACCAGTGCCAGACCGAACGCGAAGGTCAGGGATTGGAAGCTCTGCTGCATCTCATCGCTGTCTCCCCCGACCCTGATCGTCGACAAGGCTGGGCGCGAGATCTCGGATATCGCCCCTTCGATCGCGCTAACGGCCGCTTGTAGGCCACCACTTGCAACGTCCGCGACAACTTGAACAGTTCGCGTCTGGTCTTCGCGACGAATCTCGACAGGCCCAAAGCCTTCGCGGGCGGTCACTAGCTCGCGAATAGGCGTCCCTTCGAGGCGTAAGTCCAGGACCCGGTCCAGGTTCCGCCTCTCCTCCTCGGGGAAGCTCACCCGAATGTTGATCTTGTCAGCGAACTCCGCGTAGGAGTTTCGGGTCAGAGAACCCCTCAGGAAGGATTCGATCGCATCGGCAACCGCGGTGACAGTGAGTCCATGGCGGGCTGCGACGTCCCGGTGCACCTCAATGATGAGTTCGGGTTGCGTGCGAAGGAAGTCCAGTCGGACGTCGGCCAGCATCGGTAGCCCGGCGAGGGTGCGCTCCACCTCCTCGGCAACCGGAACTATGTCTTCCAGTTCTGGTCCTTCCACGACGATGGCGAGGTCCGTCTCGCCGAGGGCCAGAGCTCTCCCCAACGAGGTGGCTCGTCCGGTTTCAATGGACACGCTGGCAGGATCTATCCCCGAGTCCCGAATACGGGCCCTCAACTCGGCCACCGCTTCCAGTGTGGGCCTCCCCGTCTCCGTCAGCTGCACATCGATTACCGCGTTGTTCAACCCAGTCAGGTCTCGAGTTGCAAGCTCCGAGGCTCGGCTCCGGCCCACATTGGTGAAGACCCCACTAACGCCTTCGAGTTCGAGAATGGTGTTCTCGATCTCTCCCGCCAGCTCGTCGGTAACCCGAATCGGCGTCCCCTGGGGAAGATCCAGATTCACGCGGAACTGACGTTCGTCCACTCTTGGCATAAGCTCCCGGGGCAGGACATTCGCAACCATGACCGCCGCCGCGAGGCCCAGGGCAGCGATCCCCATCACCACGGTCCGATGGGAAAGCGACCACTCCAAGGTGCGTTCGTAGCGGGCGGCGAAGCGTTCGAAGGCGCGCTCGAAGGCGTCGAGACCGGGTCGCATTACTCTGCCAATGACCCGCCCTACAACCCCGAAGAGGTCCGCCATCGTGAGACGCACTGATCGCCAGACATATACGATGAAGTTGCGAATCCCAACGAGTAGGATAGCCGGGATGCGAACCATCGCGGCCACCACCCGCCTGATCCCGGAGGGTCTGGGCTGCCCCTCCCTATCTCCCCCTCCCGATGCTGCCGCCGAAGTTGCCGAGCTTTCCACGGTGCCGTCCCGTTTGCGGGCGACGCGGGCCGCCAACACAGGCAACAGGGTTAGTGCCACCAGTAGCGAGGCAAGCAAGGAAAACGCGACCGCGAGGGAAAGATCCCCGAACAGCGCCCCGGCCACCCCTTCCACGTAAAGAACCGGCCCGAAGACCGCGATGGTGGTAAATGTCGACGCCGTTATCGCGCCCCCGACTTCCCTGGCTCCGCGAGACGCGGAATCGGCGGCTCCGAGACTGCCCTCTGCCCGGTGACGGAAGATGTTCTCGAGCACGACGATCGAGTTGTCCACCAGAAGTCCGACGCCGAGCGCGAGACCTCCGAGGGACATGATGTTGAGGCTCACGTCAAACCAATAGCAGAGGGTGAACGCGGCCGTAATCGAAATCGGAATTGCGAGTCCGATCGCGAGAGGATATTTGGGGTCTCTCAAAAACAGGAACAGGATGACGAAGGCGAGTGCGCCACCCAGCAGGAGGGCCGAAATAACGTTGGAAATGGCGTTTCGGATGAAGGAGGCTTGGCTCGTGGCAACCTCAAGGTCGATCTGCGGGAACTCGACCCGCAGCTGCGCGAGCGTCTCCTGAACCGTATCGGCTACACGAACCGTATTCGTTCCGGCTTCTTTGAATACCTGGAGCCCGATGGCCGGCTCCCCTCCGTACCGGGCGATCGTCTCCCGGTCAGCGATCGTGTCCCGCACGCTGGCCACGTCTCCCAGGCGCACTATCCCCCGCGCACCCGATTCGACGGTGGAGATGACGACATCCAACAGCTCGTCCACACTTTGAAACTGGCCCAGAGTTCGAAGGCTGTACTCGAATCGACCCCGCCGAATCGACCCGCCGGGGGCGTTGTAGTTGGCTTGGTCCAGAGCGGACGAGATGGCATCAAGGGTTACGTCGTGAACTCCCAGGCGGTCTGGGTCCACGATCACCAAGAGCTCCCGCTCGGGGCCGCCGGTAATGGCCGCTAAGGAAACACCATCCAACTGCTCCAAGCGGCGTTTGAATACGGCGTCGGTCAGGTCACGCAGCTCCCGTAGCTCAGCTCCGCTAACGGCGAGGGTGAGGATCGGTTCACTCGTGGGGTCGGTCCGGAGTATGACAGGTCGTTCCGACGCCTCCGGAAGGGATTCAGTCAGATTGTCGAGACGTTCGCGAGTATGGAGCGTCGCGAACTCCATGTCTGTTCCCCAAGCAAATCGCAACTGGACCAGGGACTGTCCCTCTCGAGACCGACTAGAGATCCCACGAGCCCCCGGGATCGAATACAGCGCCTGTTCAACCCGTTCGGTTACGAAACGCTCGACCTCGGCCGGCCCCGCATCCGTGTACTCGGTCCATACGGACAGCGTGGGGAACGACACGTCCGGGAGCAGGTCAATGGGGAGTCGTACGAAGGAAACCCCGCCGAGAACGGCCACCCCCACATAGACCATCGCGGTGGCGACTGGCCGTCGGAGAGAAAGGTCAGGCAGTGCCATGCCTAGGACCCTCCCAAGTATTCCTCAAGGTTAGACCACGCAAGCAGATAGGAGTAGCGCCCCTCGATGAGCGAGGTCTCGGCGCTCTGAGCCTGTTGTACCGCCTGTTGGAGCTGCAGGAAGGTACCGGTCCCGAGGCGATACCGTTCTTGCTCCATCTCGAGAAGTTCTCTAGAAATCTCAAACGCCCGTTGGGTTATCTCCAAGGTTGCTGAAAGGCGGGCAATCTGGTCCGCAAAGTTCCGGACATCGCGCGAGATCTCCAGCCGCCGCATCCGCAGCTGTTGTTCCGCTTGGCGAGCTTGGGACGACGCCTGAAACAGCTGCTGCTCTCGTGTGAACCCGTCGAACAGATTCCAGGAGGCCGATATCGAAAAGGAGTGGCTGGTGTCTCCCGGATTGAACTGCCAGAAAGAGTCCTCGGGACCGTACTGCTCACCGCGTCCCCAAGACCACGAGACGCTGATGCTGGGCAGGTAGGATGTCCTAGCTCCCCACATGGACGCTCGAGCCGCCTCGCTCTCCGCCCTCAGTGCAACCAGCTCCGGATCCGTAGAAATAGCGATCGCCACGATCTGCTCTGCGTCCGGTACCAGATCAGGCATTCCCGTGTCGCCTGCCAATATCAAGTCGTCGGCTTCATCGGGTGAAAGGCCCATGGTGGTAACGAGATTGCGAAGGCCGTCTTCGAGCTGCCCCTGTTCCGTCAGGAGCGACACACGGGCATTTAGTAGGTTCGACTCGGCGGTCAACACATCGGATCGCTCTACTGCCGCGATCTCATATCGCCGACGGGCCAAATCCAGCTCGAGTTCACGATCCGTTATGCGCCGCTGTGTCTGAGACAGCAGCTCCTGCTGTCTCAACGCCTGAAGAAACTGCAGCCGAACGTTGAGGATAGTGGCACGCTCCGCGTCGTCCGCACGTTGCCGGGCCGCCCGCACCGATGCGGCGACCCGCCTGAGTTCGGCGAAGCGTCGTCCCCCGTCCAGCACGGTCCACCCGACGTTGATTCCTTGGCTTGCCCCCTGAGAGCTAGAGGTCAGCACGTCCGGCAGGCGCTCTGAAAGACCCTCTTCACCAACGAAGGTGGTCCTGGAGAAGGCAGAGCGAGAGAGCCCCCCACTCAGAGACACACGCGGGAGAAAGGTACCCCACACCGCTGTCCGGCCAGCCGTGGCCTGATCCACGCTTTCCTGGGAAATACGAAGCTGAGGGTTGTTTTCGATCGCGATCCGGACAGCCCGACTCAGGTCCAGCGTATCTGGCAAGTCGGCGACCTGAGCACCCGCCGTAACGGGGCCCAGTCCCATCGCCCCGGCCACAAGCAAAAGAAACAGTCTCCGGTGGGGCAACTCGCAGCATCCCATCACTTGGGGGCCCCGTTTGCTCCGGCCCCGGGATCGCCACCGCTCACACCTGTCGACCCCTCCGCAGCCTCCTCCTCCATCGACTCGGTATCAATCCCGAGGTCGGCGTAGTTGGTGACCTGGATCCGAGCGTCGTGCGCAATCGATGCATGGCCGCTCACTAGCACCAGGGCCCCGGTCGGCGGCAGGTATGTCGCCGGGGTCCCCGCACCCTCGACAATCTCCATTTCAGAGTCGTTTTCGAGCCCTGTCGTTACATACTCCCATTTCGCCAGGCCGAATTCCGACCCTGGTTCCGCGGCCTCGAACACGAATACGACCTGCCTCCGACTTCGCTCAGCAATGGCCGCTTTCGGAACAAAGGTGCGATCCGCCAGGCGCCGCCCCGCGATTCGGACCTCTCCAGGCATACCTCCCAATATCCGGGCTTCCGGATTCAGCAACCGCACCGTCACCCGCGCAGTCTGCGTTTCACGGTCGATAATCGGGTTTATGCTCACCACCCGTCCATTGAAGACCTCCCCCGGCAAGGCCGGGAAAGTCGCGGTAGCCTCTCGTCCAACCTCGATCAGGGGTATCTCGGAGTGAAGCACCTCCGCATCTATGTCGACCTGGGACACGTCGACGACGGATACAACGGAGTCCCCGGCATTCAGGCGTATCCCCGGAGCTATGGCGAGATTGGCCACGCGCCCCGCATACGGAGCGGTGATCTCGGTCTTGGCCAGTTCGTATTGGGCCTCGGCGAGAGAAGCCTCCTGTTCGTCTAGTCCTACCCGAATCCGCGCCTGCCTTGCCCTCGCCTCGCCTAGAGAGTCAGGGAGCTGGTCATCGAATAGGATACGGTCCATGTACTCTGCTTGGACCCTGTCCAACGTGGCCTGGGCACGACGCACACGTATTTCATAGATCTGCGGGTCGATGCGGCCCACGAACTGTCCCGCTCGCACATACTGGCCTTCGCGCACAGCTACTTCCGTCACGGCCCCCTGTACCTCGGCCCGAATGTCTGCGAAGCGGAGGGGAGCCGCCCGTCCACTGGCTGTTACCCAAATAACAAAGGTGTCGCGACGCACCGGAGCAGCCTCCACGGGAATCCACTGCTGGTTTTCCAGGGGACCACCGCTTGCGACTCGTTGGACCTCACGTACAGCATCCTCGGCCTCCTCATCCAGATCCATCTCTCCCAGCAGACCCGCGAGCACCGATTCTTCTGAATCGGGCGTGGCCAGGCGCAATAAGATCCCACCGATGGCCACGACCAGGACCAAAAAAACCCCGAGTGTGACAAAGTGCCGTTGTTTCATCTGTTCTCCCGGTTGCTACTCGGACCCCTCACGGAGACCGTTCTCCACAGCTGCCGATGCGACCTGGCGTTGTCCAATCCAACCTACCATTGTCTCGCACGGTCAATCATACAGTTTACTGCCCTTCGGCGGTGGTACGAATCCCCGCGGGGCCTGTAGGCGCTTGGCCGATACCTGCTCCTATGTGAGGAACTGACAACAACCTCCGTTGTCCCAGCCCTGAATGGTTACCTGCCCGTGACCCAGCTTCATGTTCATGAATTGTCGAAAACCTGCGACTTACACACCCCGGCAAACGTCATCTCCTCCTCGACTGCCTCCTCCTAGCCGCTCTCCGGTTTCTCCTATTACACCGCCTTCTCGCGTTGCCTCGCCGCCTCGCCTGCCTCCGCCTCCTGGTCTTCGCTCCAGCCCAAACGCGGTCGCCAGGGCGTTCGGCCGGGCAAAGCAGGGCTTGGGATATTACGAGTTGCGCGGCAGAGTGCGGGGGGTGGTCTTCCGAAGGAAGCTGCGACCCTCCGATGTGTTTCTCGTCGGCCACCCCAAGTCCGGAAATACATGGTTGGCTTACATGCTGGCGGTGTTGCTTCACCCCCGGTCCCGGGACGAGATCAACCTCTACAACATCGGAGACTACGTCCCCTTCGTTCACGGGCGCGAAGATAGGATCCGCCGGTGGGAACATCTTCCCAACCCTAGGGTGTTTCGCAATGAATCTCCCCAGCATTGGGATCTATACCCCCGAACGCTGTATTTGATCCGGGACCCGAGGGCGGTCTTGTTGTCCTTCTGGCACATGTACCGCACGATGTTCGACGATCGCAACCTTGGTTTGGCGGATTTCGTGGATCGGTACATGTCGAAGAACTCACCCTTTGATCGCTGGAACAAGCATCTGGTGCGGTGGGATGCGCAGGTGCAGCGTGCCCTGGACGCGCTGTTGCGGGGCGCCCCGGAGGAGCAGGAGCGGAAATCCCAAAGGCTTTTGATTGTTAGGTACGAGGATCTGGTAGCCGCCCGCGAGGATACGTTCTCGGGCGTTGCTGAATTCGTGAGTGGTGGCCGGCCGCACGCGGTAGGTGTGGAGAGGGCCGTCGAAGCGGGAGAATTAGAGTCGATGCGCAATCTCGAGGATCTTCATGGGGCGGAAGCCTACGCCGGTCGCGCCCGGGGCGAAGGACGTTTTGTTCGGAGAGGACTGATTGACGGATGGAAGGACGAGATGGAGCCCGCCGTGTCGGACCGAATCGTGAGTGAATTGGGTCCGGTGATGGAGAGGATGGGCTACGCTTGTTGAGGGATGGGGTTCAGTCTGCGACCCTGCCGCGGGTCGCGGTCGTAGTCTCCACGTACAACCGACCTCGGGCTCTAGACCGGACGTTGGACAGTCTGTTGGATCAGACGTACCCGGATTTCGAGATTATCGTCGCCGATGACGGATCCACCCCGGAGACTAGAGTGTTGGTGGAGCGGATGGCAGCACGTTCGCCTGTGCCCCTTCTGCACGTTTGGCAGGAGGATCGAGGTTATCGATTGGCGGCGATCCGAAACCGAGCGGTGGCTAGCGCCGCGAGTCCGTACATCGTGTTCTTGGACGAAGATTGCGTGGTGCGACCGGAGCACGTTCGGCGGCACGCAAAGCTATCGGAAAAGGGGTTTTTCGTCACTGGAAGCCGCATCAGGTTGGGGCGGAGGCTCACGGATGAAGTCCTCGCTGGTCGGCTTCGTCCCGGAAGGTGGTCTCAGAGGTGGTGGATCCGGGAGCGTCTTCGCGGACGCGTCGACCGATTCGGGCCCGTGCTGAGCCTTCCGTTGGGGGGTCTCCGCAAACTCCAGCCCAACACTTGGCGAGGGGTGAAGGGCTGTAACTTCGCCGTCTGGAAATCCGATTTTGATGAAGTAAAGGGGTTTGACGAGGCCTATCGAGGATGGGGGTACGAGGACAACGATCTGGCCCTCCGCCTGATTCGGAACGGGGCCCGCAAGAAGACGGGACGGTTCGCTGTTCCTGTCTTCCACCTTTGGCACGAACAGCGTCCTCAAGACGAATTGAGCCGAAGCCGATTCAGGGAACAGCTCCGGTCCAACCGGCACCAAGCCCTTGCCACGCGCGGAGATAAAGACGCATGATTAGCGGTTAGTACAAACCATGCTGAACTCGCCGACGGTGCGGACCGGTAAGCCCGCAGGAGGCACGGGGTCGGTTGACTCTGGCCTGCGCGGCGGCTGGTATACCTCTGGATGCTCGTCATTCTGCCCGTCCTGATGCGCGGGCGACGGCCAGACTCGCTGACCAACTTGAGCTTCGAGGTGAAGTGGAGTGGGGTGAGCCCAATGCAGATTGGTTACGCGGTGGGTTTTCCGTTTTGGAAAAAAAGAAAGTAGGAGGGGGAAGCAGCATACCAAACGAAACGAGTAGCACACGTTTAAAGGGTTTTCGTTATTGGTTTTTCTCCAGTTCTTCAATTTCTTTAAGAATTTGTTTGGTCAACGGATCATTCAAAGCCCCCGGTTCCTTCAACCGTCGATCTATCATAGCACGGAGGCCCACAATTTCTTCCTCTGTCCAATCGCACTTTGGGACCTTGTATCCATCTGACGAATCGTCGATGGTAACAACACGATCCTCCGTAATGTTGCCGTCCACCGCGACAATCACCCGCATTTCTGATTCTACTATTGGTGGACCATCGGCATCAATCCCAACGAAATTGCCTTGCGCATCGCGGTGTTCAATCAGTGTCGGTAACTGATCTGGCACTTTCATAGCGGTTACATCTTCTTCGTCAGATGAGTCACACCCGCTATTGGTCGCTATGCCCAACATACTGCGTAGCATTCCAAAAGACTTCCTACCCATCTTCTTGTCCTTTCGTTGTTCGATATGTACCGGTCCCGGTTTTCTGGACAAGTGGACGGCCTAAACATCAGGCCACCTTGCGGCTGAGCTTCTTGCGGGCACGGGTCGGGGTTATGTAGCCGTGCCGCTGGAGGAGCCAGCCGTTGTTGTAGCGTTCGATGAAGGCCCCGATCACCGCTCTGGCCTCCTCGAGGGTTTCGAAGTCGTGCAGATGGATGCACTCCTCCTTGAGCGTCCGGAGGAAGCGCTCGGCGACGCCGTTGCACTCCGGCTCGCCGACGTAGGCGGGTGTGGAGCGAATGCCGAGCCACTTGATCTCGGCCTGGAACTGCTTTGCCCGGTACTGGGAGCCCCAGTCGTGCCGCAGACCGAGACCCAGGGCGATCGCCTTGCCGAAGCCGCCCATGTGGTTCCGCACCCCCTGGCGGACCGGCTCCAGCGCCGCCCAACGGTCGCCCGTCTTCGCAACGTGCCAGCCGACGACGTCCGAGGTGCAGTGGTCGACGGCCGCGAAGAACCAGCACCAGCCCTCCGCCTTCGTCCAGAACCGCGACGCGTCCGTGCCCCAGAGCTCGTCCGGCCTCCCGGTCCGGATCCGGCCGCTGTGGGTCCGGTCCCCGCGGGCATGGCCGCGCCGCACCGGCACCAGCAGCCCGTGCTCCCGCATCAGCCTCAGCACACGGTTCTTGCCGACCCGGATCCCCCTGGCCGCAAGCCGCACCTTCACCTTCCGGTGGCCCTCGCCGAGGAACGGACTCGTCTTCAGCACCGTCCGGATCTCTTCCGCCCAGCTCTTCGTCACTCAGTGCCGTCTTCGGCCCGCGCTTCCCCGGCTCCCGACGATCGGACTCCGGAGGTCGCCCCCGCAACGCGTACACGCTCGAACGCGCCACTCGCCTCACACACCATCGTCAGCGGGTACGGCCGCCTCGTCGCCGGACTCACCCGCCCAAGCGCCTCAAGAGCTTCCTCAGCTCGTCCCCGTACCCCCTTTTTTCAAGAAGCTCCGCCTGCAACTCGACCCGCATCGTCATCTCCCCCAGCTTCGCCCGCGTCCGCATTAGCTCGCCTCCCGGCCGGTTCTTCTTCTTCAGCCCCTCCTGGCCCCCTTGAAGGAACTCCCGCCGCCACCGCTCCAGCTCCGGCGGCGCTACCCGAATCTCCCGGCTCACCTCACCCATGTCCTCCCCCCGCAGCAGCCGCAAGACCACCTCCACCTTCCGCTGCGCGCTCCACCGCTTGGGGAGACCGGCCCGCCTCCCCACGCTGCCCGCGCCGTCCCGTTCGTCCGTCCTCCGCGACATCCCCTGCCTCCTATCTCTTGAACCCCGGATGGGTTGCTAAACCACTGTCCAGAGAAATCGGGGGCACTATAGATACGTCCTTTCGTAATCTAAGGAGTCCCCCTCCCTCAACACACTACGACACGAGAACTTGTATTGTTTCTTCTGATCGTCCTTTGAGGTGGTCCTACTTCGTTGGACAGTTCGAGGGCAAAGTTGCCGGCAGGGGGCGCAACTCTCGTCATCGAATCGCTTTATGCGGTGCTGGCGCTGGCTGCCATCGTGCTGTTTGGTCTCCGAGAGACGGGGCTGTTCGGCACGGAAACAGCGAGGCTGGCGTTGTACGCGGACTTCTTGATCTGCACGCTGTTCATCTCGCGTGCCGCATGGACTCTGTGGCGCACGCCGGACCGCCGTGGTTGGTGGAAGTGGGGGTGGGCCGACATCTTGGCGTCGATACCCGAAGTAGAGCTCTTGCGGCCGCTGAGGTTCCTTCGGTTCCTCAGGCTCTTGATGATGATCAGGCTCTTCCGAAGTACCACTCGGAGTGTCCACGGATTGGCGACCTATTTCAACGTGGATCGCGCGCAATCTGTGATGGCGACGGTCTTCGCCCTCATCGTGGTTTCGGTGGTCACCAGCAGTTTCTCGATCCTGGGGCTTGAAGCCAAACACCCTGGTGCGAACATCACGACGGCGGAGCAGGCAGCGTGGTGGTCTATTTCGACCCTCTTCGGGGCTGAGCCATCTGACTTCGGGGAACACCACGCGGTGACTACCGGAGGTCGGCTGATCGCACTCTGGCTCACCATTCTTTCTTTGGGTCTGATTGGCTCGTTAGCAGGGTTGATTTCTGCATGGATAGAACGCGCCGGGAGCAAAGACTAGGCGATCCCGTGTTCGGTCCATGAGGACCCCCTGCCATGCCACCGATCCAGGATCCGGCCGAGCCATCGGGGTCCACCTCGGGTCTCGGCCCAAAGGCGGAGATTACGCTCCTTCTCGGTAGGATCGGTCCACGGACGGTCATGGTCGATGTGCAGGCACACGGCTCGATGCCTTGCTTGAATCCCTCGAACAGCGGCGTTCGCCAAACGGGAGCCGAGCTCCCGGTCCTCCGCGGGATACGTCATCCGTTCATCGAATCCGTTGACGCGCAGCAGGTCGACCTTCCACCCCGACACGTTGTGGCCGTTCCAAGTCGGCGCCGTGGTCGTCCAGAGGTCGTGTAGTCTCGCCATCCTCCGACCCGGGGGTACCAGCTTGCGCCGGTCTCTACCGCGGGACAGGGCACGCTGCCCCCGCAGCCAAGTGGAGTCGAAGGCGACCCCGGAAACGATGTGTGCAGGATCCAGCTGGAACTCCGGGCGCAGACACACCCGCCCTCCCGAAACGAAGTAGCCCTTACGGCTGAGACGCGCGTGCGTTTCCACGAAGTCCGCCCGGGGGATGCAGTCGCCGTCGCTGAATACGAGGTAGTCTCCGCGGGCTTTCATGATTGCCCGATTCAGAATCCGCGCCTTGCGGAACCCTCGGTTGTTCTGGCGTACGTGAGACATCCGGAGGCCCGGCAGGTCAGCCATCTCATCGAGGAGTTCCGTGGTGTCCGGGCCGGAACCGTCGTCAGCGACGACGACGTCGCACGCCCCGTGTGTCTGCACCGAGTACCCCGTCAGGGCCAGCGAGAGCGATTCCGGCGCATCGTATGTGCTGAGGATCACCGTTACAGTGGGGAGGCCTCCTCCGCGCTCTTCACGTTGGCCATTCGCCCGTTTCAGTCAACCACCTCCCGCTCCGCAATCCATGACCCTTGCGTATACCGCGAATCATAGCTTATCGTGTACATATCATGAACGTGAACCACCTCCAACCGACGCCGCGACGACCGGAAGCCGGAGGATCAGCAATGCCGTAGCCGAACCGGGAAGACCGCGCGCGAGGCTGCGGGGTATCGAAAAAGGAGATGTACCCATGGCAATAGCAACTCTGGAGTTCGCAGCGATAGGCACGCCTATTACGCGCGCAGGGGTGTCACTCTTCCCCGTCTATCTCCCCACGAACAAGGCCCTCGACATCAGCACCGGGCCCGAGTCGGGGCTAGTGGTCGACGAGCTCGAAAGGGCCTCAGTCCCCTCGCTTCAGGTCGGGAACCCCACCGACAAGCCGATTCTAATCCCCGCCGGACAGCAGTTCACGGGAGGCCGGCAGAACCGGAAGCTCAACGTCAGTGTAGTGGTGGCACCCGGCACCATAATCGAGGTCCCCGTGTCGTGCCTGGAAGAAGGTCGTTGGGGCCGTTACGAGGAATTCAAGCATGCGGAGAGCTTCGCCCCGAGGCGAGTCAGGCGAACCAGTCATGAGCAGGTTGCGTTTTCTGTCGAGCACCAGGATTCGCGAAGGGGCAATCAGGGAGCCGTGTGGGAGGCCGTGCGCGATGAACTCGGCCGCAGGGGCGTCCGGTCGGACACCGAGGCCGTAGCCGACGGCGACGAGTTCATAACCCGTGATCAAAATCTATACAAGGTCGTCCAGGAGCTGGTGGAGCTTGGTCCGTTGCCGCATCAAGTGGGTTTTGTGGTCACACATGGTCGACGAATCGTGTCTGCCGAGCTATTCGGTGCGCCAAAGCAGCTTGCGGCGCACTGGGAGGCGTTGATCCGCTCAGTTTTTGGCGAGCCCGTCGCTCCAAACGGGTACCCCAACTACCGGCACCCCCTTCGCATGTTGCGGCGCTTCGGAAGCGTCGAAGGCAAAGAGTCCAAGGGTGTGGGGATGGGAACCGAAATCCATATCCAAGATCGTTACGTCGTCGGTCAAGCCCTGATGCTTGAAGGCCAGCTAGTCCATGCTTGCATCTTCGCCGCGTAACCAGACGTCGAGGGTTCCCTTTCACGCGGGGTCACGGTCAGTTACCCACGCGCTGGAATACGAGATCTCGAACCCTGGTCCCGGTAACGGTGAAAGCGTTTACGGCACCGTCCGAACCCCGGACGAAATTCACTTCGGGGAACCACCACCTGTCGCCCGTAAATGCGTCCACTTCGGTGGCGGGTAGCAGCACCGACTCCCCGTTGCGCCAGTGGAAGGCGACCAGGGCGCCATCCTCCACGCGAACCCGGTACGTCATGTCGAGCTCGGGACTGCGATAGCTGCCCTCGAGCTCCTGCAGTTGGGCAGGTGACGGTGCCGGTGGAGGCTCGGTGTCCTCCTCCTCGTCCGCATCCTCCTCGGTGGGGGTCTCCGGCTCCATGAGGTCCCCGAGATAAACTTCCGCCACGCGCCGAGCGCGCCCCGCCGGGTCACAGTCGGTCACGTTGCAGAACACCGCGATGGACAGGCCGTGCTCCGGGAACCGGACGAAGTTGGTTCGGTATCCGGCCCAAGATCCTCCGTGCCCGAAGGTGGCCAGGCCACGGTACTCTCCCGTGCTCAACCCATGCGCGTACGCGATTGTGTCACCGCCGGTTAGGATGCCCCGCACCGTCATCCTGTCGACAAGCTCCCGCCCGCCAACCGTCGCGTGTTCGTAGTTCTGCATCCACAAAAGGAAATCGTCCATGGTGGTATGCAGCGAACTCGAGGCTAGCGCCGTGAGCTGGTTAGGGAGCCGCATGTAGGTGCCGTCGCCTCTGGCGGCCCCCCCGTTCTGCGTGGGGGCGTAGGACTCGGCCCGGCCTGGTACCACCTCCAGGTAGTTGTCGGAAAAGTGGGTCCGAGCCATGCCGAGAGGAGCAAAGATCCGGTCCCGGGTAAAATCCCGAAAACTCTGGCCCGAACGTACTTCGATTACCTTGGCGAGAAGGTTGTACCCCGTATTGCTATAAGCGTACTCCGAACCCGGGGGGAAGTTTATGGCCCTCTGGTCGCCGAGCATGCGAAGGATCTTCTCGAAGGAGATAACATCCGTCATCTCGCCCCCCGCGAGAGCCATCACGTGCGGCCAATCTCGGATACCGCTCGTGTGATGGATGAGGTGACGAGAGGTAATGCTGTGCCCAAAATCTGGAAGTTCCGGTACGTGGCTCCGGACCCCTTCGTCGAGAGCCAGCTGTCCTTCGGCCTCAAGGAGCAGAGCTGCCATCGCTCCGAATTGCTTGGAGATGGACGCGATGTCGAAGACTGTCTTAGGTGTGATCGGGATGTTGTGATCGAGGTTGGCGAGGCCATAACCGGCCCGGTGGACCACCGCGCCATCGTGAATCACGCCGACGGCCGCCCCCGGGCGGTCACCGTCCAAGTCCGAGAAAAGCGCATCGACGGCGGGATCTCGTGGCCCATTTGCTCCCAACGGGGCTTCCCCGTTTCCGCACGCCACCGCCAATAGAAGGACGCCTGACAGAACCAAGAGTCTATGTATCATAGGTGATCGCTTTCCGTCGCTCGTGGGCGAGAGCGATGAACGGGGCAATGATCCAGAGCACATTCAAACCGAAGAACTTGAAACCCCAGTTCATAACGTTTGTGGTGTCGAGGAAGTGAAACTGGTTGAAGATCTCCGTGAGGAAGTACATGAACGTTCCGAAGGATTCCACTCCAGCCACGAAGACGAACCAGAAAGCGGCATGCATATACTGCCTGTGGCGAGAGAGATAGAGGGCGTAGATGCTCCCGAGCCCTCCAAAAACCGAAACTAGCAGCTCCATTGACAGGATGAAGCTGTCCTGCACCAGATAGCGCGCATCGGCGACGCCGTAGATCACGTAGACCCACGTCCACTTGTGTTGGGCCATCAGCGCGTAGGCCTGTTCCCTCGCCAGCGCCGTGTTGCCGTCCGCGAAGAAAGCACCGTAGAGATCGTTCAGGTAGAAGCTGGCAATGCACCACGAAAACTCCCACCCGAACCGGATCACGATGCTGAACGGCAGCCACCAGTGGATGACTCTTGTGGCGAATGGGCGGGCCCCGTCCAGGCCACTCCCGTCATCCTGCTTGGCCTGAATGAAGGAGATGATGAGAAGCGCGACGAAGGCGATCTCGATCGCGAACACGGCTATGTAGCTGCTCGTATCCGGACCCGTGAGGCCGAGGAGGTACGAGGCGTACCCCGCGACCACCCCTCCCAGGAGGCAGACGCCGAAGAACACGAACAGGGCCCGCAATGTGTCCTTGGACATCCGCCTCGGTCCCTGCCCTACCCTGGTCGGCGGCGCGTCGTCGTCAGGGGGTCGCGTCCTCGGTGGCCGAGAGGGCGATCGCATTGAACAAGAACTTGAACGTCCCGTGTGGCTGGGCCCGGCGCGTAATCAGCGGTCCGAAGAGATACAGGCTCCCTTCACCCACCCGCGCCTCCGCCATCGTGACGCCTCCTTGCAAGTACTCCTGCCCCCAAGCCCACCCACTGATCAGTGGCGCGTTTGAGTCGAACCAAGCCAAAGGCGTCACCTCATCACCCGCCATCGACTCAGCCACAAACACCGGACTGTTGTTAAACGACACTGCCAGAGTCGAAGACACGCCCGTCGCGACTAGCTGACTATTGTCCACGCTCACTTCCAGGATCGAACCCGGCACGTAGTACTCCTCCCGTGGCAGAGGGCTACCATTCCGTGTCAGGTGGTTTTCAAGGGGGAGCCCAAGTCCGCCTCCCAAAGCGGTCGAGCCCCCGATCGTGACCACCGATCCGCCTGCTTCCAGAAACTCCTGAAGGGCCGGCGTCGTTGTTGCTGGCGACACGCTTCCCAGGCGGTCCCGATACTCTTCGGGGATCGATTCCGCAGCCGGTGGTCCGCCTCCAAACTGGCGTAGAATCTCCCGGCGTCCACTCGGTGAGGCCCCATCCAGCACCTCCGCGAACTGGGAGCTCAGCGCACCGTGAGGAAATATGATCACGTCGTAGTCATCGATCAGATTCCCCGCGTTCAGCCGCTGCGGGAAGACGAGCTCCATGTCCTGATAATCGAACTCCTCAAGGATCATCCGAAGCCAACCTGAGGGCATCGACCCTCCATAGGTGTCCCAGAGCCCGACTCTAGGCGTCCGCAGCCGGAGACCTGCCACACCCGGGTCTTCCGCGATCCCTTGGAACGGAACCCCGAGTTGCGCCGCCACCTCAGGCAACTCCCCCGCCGTGTTCGCCCCTGCCCGCACATAGAACGCACCGCTTTCGAAAGCATGGCCCCCCGCGGAACCTCCCTCGGTCAGCCAGTACACGTCGTGCCCTGATGCCAGCAGCCGGTTCACCGCCGTAAACGAATCGTTGATGCGGTGGCTAAACAGGAACCCCGTCGCGCCGTCGCCGCCCGCCACATGGCCACCCGCGGGAGTCGCATTCCACTCCGTGATCTCCTCGAACGGACCATCGAACCCTTCCAGAATGCGGTCGAACTCAACTCCCATCTGTATGGCAAGCGTCCACCCGGCATTATCGTACGGCGGGGTCGGAGGAGCCCCCGGATACTGGAAATCGTTGGGGTGATCCTGGGGCTCGAACATGTCTAGCACTTGGGGCCGGAACGCTTGCGCAGCCCGCACCACATACGAACCCTCCGGATAATCCTCACTCCCCACGGTGAATCCCTCGGTGGCTCGTTCCACGACAACGCCCGTCTCCAGAAGCGCATTCACGAACTTGGTGGCCGTCGCGAAATCGGGCTGATCCGACGGAAGGATGTAACCGCGCGGATCCCGAAGGTCCGGATCAAAGAGCTTCTCGTAGTCGGATCGCGTGCCCCGCGAACCGCCAAATCCACCCACATTACGAGCGAAATCCGTCTCGGCTGCACCGGCGTTCAACTCGTCACGCAACCAATCGACCCTCTTGGGATGGATCGTCCAGGAGTCCTTCGACCCCCGCTCGATCGAGTTCATCCCCATCCTCCAGATCCGGTACAGGAACGTCTCGCGGTAGCGGGACGCCAGATCTAGGACGGCCTTGTTGGAAGTCACCGAGTATTCCACTGATTGCCGGAAGTGCCACGGCTGGGGCGCGATCGGGGCAGGTAGGTTGTCGTTGGGGAGAACCCGTTCCAGGATGAGAGGTATCTCCATCGGGGTCGGGTGGCCGATCGTCTCTGTCAGGAGGCCGATCATGTTGTGAAAGTAAGGCGCCGTCCGGAGACCACCGTTCCACCACGTCGAATAGTTGGCCCCTCTGCGGCGAGTCGCCCCGGCCTTCCCTTCCGCCGTAAATCGCGAGTGCATGGCCGATCCCACCAGATCGATCCCCGTGATTACCATCGGATCGATGTTGTAATTGAACGGATCCCTGAAGGGAGGGGCGAAGAGGACCGTCCCCGTGGGACCTGTCTGGTGGTGGTTGAAGACGATCTGCGGGTACCACGTCCTGTACATCTGCCGGTTCATGTTCTCCGACTCTGTTAGGAAGGACGTGTAGAAGTCACGGTTGTTGTCGTGACCCGCGTATTTCTGGTAGAGCACGGGGATGCCACGCGTGGAGCGCTCCGTCGGGTCACCGTTCCTCATGTACCAGTTGGAGACGAGATCCATTCCATCGGGATTCGCGTGGACAAAGAGGATGATGACGTCGTCCAGGATTCGCATCGTCTCGTCGTCGGTGCCGCTGACGAACTGCCACAGAGTCTCCATGAGTTGCTGGGCACCGAGGACCTCGGTCGCGTGCAGTCCGCCATCAATCCAAACCACGGCACGTCCTCGTTTCGATAGCTCGCGGGCCTCCTCCTCAGAAATGCCCCGCGCCATGGCGAGGCTGGCCGAAATCTCTCGGTATTCGTCGAGATTGGCGTGATTCTCCGGAGAAGTGACGATCGCCATGAGCTGGTCCCGGCCCTCCGACGTTGTACCAATCGACTGGAGGGTCATCCGGGGTGATTCGCTGGCGAGTATCTCCCAGTACCGACTCAGCGCCTGATAGTTGGGAAGGACGTAATCGGCCCCGATCTGATGACCGAAGAAGGATTCGGGGGATGTAAGCTTCGGGTCACCGCCATCCTGGGAGTCCTGCGCGCGGAGTGAGTGACCGCTCACGCCGAACGACGCCAGAACTACAGCCACCAAGACCCCCACCCTGGCTATCCCTGCGGCGGACGCCTTGAGCGACCCGAACCTCTTGAGCGCACCCGACCGCAGAGCTGGTCCCGACACCCTGACCGATCCTGACGGCCTGACAAGTCCCGACCGCTTAGTTGACGAATCTACGAATATGGACATCGTGGAAACTCCCATTGCCGTGATTTCTCCGAAGAACCCTTTAGCGTGGTGATGCTTGGCCCAGCGATGCCGGCCCATCCACCGGGTCTCAGTTACCCGGTGGAATCGGTACCGGAATCGGGTCTCCCAAATTGGGCCGGAGGCTGGCCGCGTGCACAGCATCGAACAGCGCAGGCATCCGCGTCGTTATCAGCGCGTTCAGACGTTCTATCGCGCCGGGGAGAGCTTCCTTGCCGCGTTCTAGCTGCCACAGCTGGTCCGCGGTCGGTGCAGTATGGTAACCGCCAAGTGATCGGGCTACACCCACCGCATCCCAAACGGGAAGAGCTTCATCGTCGAGGCTGTCGAGCTCCTCCTCAATCGCCTCTATCTCCGACGTGAGCGATTCTGCAACGTCGTGGCCTTCTACTTCGTCCTGTACCTGCGAAAGTTGTTCCCTTAGGCGGGTGGCCGCCTCGAGCGCCTTTTCTATCGTCTTGGAGAGCTCGTAGGCCTCCAACATGGTGGCTTGGCGTGCCGCCAGATCTGCCTGCGAAATCGTCACCCTTGGATCCAGACGTACCTCAAGTGGAGTCTCCATCGTCATTCCCGCAGCCTCCAGCTTGACGACGTAAGTCCCGGGCATGACCCGTGGTCCCTGGTCGCCATCCGCATCTCCGTGACGAAGGTTCCATATCACCTCGTGGAGCCCGCGTTCCCCGCCACCCTCGACCGTCGAGACCGTCTCGCCATTCCCATCTTCGATCGTGATCGTGGGGCCGTGGTCATCCATGGGCATCGGTTCGCTCTCGCACACGCCCCCGTCGTCCCCCATATCCTCGGCCATGGGAGTCGCGTCGCTGCCCAGCCAATACCGGATCCGGGCCCCCGCGGGCGGGTTGTCTGCCTCGAAGACGCCCGGCGTCCACCCCTGCGGCCTATGCACGTTGTAGGAAAGAGCCGTCTGGGTCGAAAACAGGTGTGCACTAGACGCCAGAACCTGTGGCGTTAGCTCCTCTAGCGGAGTGATGTCCTCCATGATCCAGATTCCTCGTCCGTGAGTCCCGAGGACGAGATCGTTCTCGCGCTCCTGGATCTTGATGTCGTCGACTGGGGTCGGCGGCATGTTGCGGCGCAGCGAGTGCCAGGGTCCGCCATCCACTGAGAAGTAGGCCCCAACCTCATTCCCTGCGAATAGCAGCCCCGCCGCCCGTGGGTGCTGGGCGATCGCATTCATCGACCATCCGCCGGGGAGTCCAACTGTCATGGCGCGCCAGGAGGCACCGTAGTCGGTCGACACATATACGTACGGGGCCATGTCGGCCAAGCGGTGGTTGTCACCCGCCACCCAGACCGTCCCCGCGTCTCCGTGTGAAGCCACGATCCGCGTCATGTAGAGCATGTCCGGGGCACCCGGCATGTTCGGAGCAACATTGGCCCAAGTCGCGCCGCCGTCGCGCGTCACATGAAGATTCCCGTCGTCGCTACCGGCGTAGATGAGATCCGGGTCGAGCGGTGACACCTCTATCGACACCAGGTTCCCGAAGGTCGAGGTCCCGTCGTTGGCCGACATCATCGGCTCGGAACCGAGGACCCCCATGATCTCCAGGGTGGTGCGGTCGATCGCCTTTGTCAGGTCATCCGAAATCTGTTCCCAGCTCTGACCGTAGTTGGTGGATTTGAAGACCACATTCCCGCCGTAGTACACCGTCTCCGGATCGTGTGGAGAAACTTCGATCGGGGCGTTCCAGTTCCAGCGGTAGTCGGGCGGCTCGTCCTCATCTCCCTCCGGGCGTCCCAGTGGCCGCATCCGGAGGCGTTCCCCGGTCGGCCTGTGCACCCGCATGAGATTGCCGTTCTGAGATTCCGCGAGGAGCGTCTCGTTGCTCGGGTGCATGACTGTGAAGAACCCGTCGCCGCTCCCGACGTTGTACCAGTCCCTGGGCCTGATCCCTTGGTTCGACCAAGTCTCCGACGGAGCGCACCACGAACCGTTGTCTTGAAGGCCGCCGCACACGTGGTAGGGATCCTGATTGTCGACCCCGATCTCGTAGAACTGCGCGAGCGGGAGGTTGCGGAGCTGGCGCCAGGTGTCGGACTTGTCCCAGCTGATCGATACCCCGCCGTCTCCGCCCAGTATCAGGTGCTCGGAGTTATCCGGGTTGATCCACAGGGCGTGATGGTCGGAATGCACTTCCGCGGCCGCATCCGGCGTGAAGTTGTTACCACCGTCGGAGGACCGGTACAGATTGGCCCCGCCCAGATAGATGCGCTCGGGGTCGTTGGGATCAATCCTGATCTGGCTGTAATACATGGGCCGGTTGTTGGTGGTGCTCACCTGCTCCCACGTCTCCCCTCGGTCGGTCGACTTGTAGACGCCCGTCTTCCTGTCCTGGCCACCTTGACCGCCACCGCCTCGCCCGGGGCCGCGTTTATCCGCCTCGACGATCGCCATCACCAGATTCCCGTCACGCCGATAGATGTCGACGCCGATACGCCCCAGGTCACCTTCCGGCAGGCCACCGCCGAGTTTGGTCCACGTGTCACCTCCGTCCATCGTTCGGTAAAGACCACCGCCCGGCCCCCCACCATTGAAGCCCCATAGGGTCCGCTGCCGCTGATACATCGCCGCGAAGAGAGTCATCGGGTCGCCGGGATCCATGGCGAGATCAATGGCTCCCGTGTGTTCATCGACAAAGAGAACCAGATCCCAGGACTGACCTCCGTCGGTTGTCCGATACACGCCCCGCTCGGGGTTCGCCCCCCACAGGTGGCCGACGGCCGCGACGTATGCAACGTCAGGATTTCGGGGATCCACCTGAATGCGGGAGATGTGATGAGTGTTATCGAGCCCCAAGTGAGTCCAGGAGCGACCTGCGTCGGTGGAGCGGAACACTCCCATCCCCCACGGAGAGCTCTGCCGGTTCTGTGGCTCTCCGGTACCGACCCAAACGACGTTCGGGTTGGAGGGCGCAACCGTCACATCACCTATCGAATGCGTCGGTTGGTCGTCGAAGATCGATTCGAAGGTGGTTCCGTGATTAATCGTCTTCCACAGGCCGCCGGTTCCAGTGCCCACATAGAAGGTCGACGGATCCGACTCCACAACGGCGAGATCTGCGACGCGACCCCCCATGATTGTGGGTCCAACCTCACGCCACTCCAGGGCCTTCGTGGCAGCTTCCATGTCGGCGGCTGTTTGCGCGCTCGTCTCGTCCGGCGCGGCGACGAGCATAATGGCGCCAATCAGGGAAACGGTGAACGGTGCGGACGTGCGGGAACGAATACGTAACTCTGACATGACTATCCTCTAGATCATGAGTCCTGGAGTGCGAGGCCTGAGGCTATGGGACTTGGGTGGAGGCTAGCACGCAGCTCCGCCGACCACCTTCGAGCGTCGACCCCCGAGCCAGTTACAATAGCGCGGAGAACCCAAAATCGTCGAGGCCAGCCTGATGCGGAAGGTCACTCGGGCTACTCCTGCGGGGTTGGACCGGTATGTTTGGTTAACCATGACGCGGTGTTTCCGCCACGGAGGAAGGAAAAGGAGCTCTCTATGTCGCGAAATGCGTTCGGTGTGGCTGCCAAGACGTTCGGGGTTGTTGCCATGCTAGCAGCATGCAGGGGAGATTCCGAAAGGTCATCCAGCGATAACCCGTCCGGAGATGGAGTCGACATGCAGGCCATCGCCGCAACGATTGTGGAGCGCACAGCTCCCGAGCCGGGAGAACGGTTTCTTCTGGTAGGGCAGAACGATTCGCGTTGGGACGCCCTTTTGAGCCCGCTGCGCGAAGGTCTCGTGGCTCGGGGTGCCGCCGATCTGGGAACAGTGGACGTCCGGGGCGAGACACTCGTCGGCGCAGTCCCCACCGAGTTCACCGCGCAGCTTGGCGAGGGCCCCGACCGGTGGAACGAGGTCCTCCAGCAGGTTGACGTGGCGGTGAAGCTACCCGGTGCCGTGCCCGACCTTACACAGCCAACTGACCTCTATCGGGCACTGCAGGATTTGCTGCGCACCGGCCGCGGACGGACCGTCCACTTCCACTGGGCGGGGAAAACGTCCTACGAGATGGAGGAGCTTCCCATCGACGCCGCGGCGGATGCAGTCTACCAGAGAGCCGTGCTGGAGACGGACTACGATGCGCTAGCCGAAACGCTGTTGGAGTTCGAGGCGGCAGTGCGGGCGGGTACCGTCCGCGTCACCACGCCGGCCGGAACGGACATTGTTTTCGACGTGGGGGGCGAACCGGTGACCCGCCAGGATGGGGACGCATCGGCCGCCCGCGCTGAGACGGGACGGAACTTGATCGATCGGGAGGTGGAACTCCCGGCGGGTGCGGCCCGCATCCTCCCCACACTCGAAAGTGTTGAGGGGACAATCGCCTTTCCGCCGGCGATGTGGGCGGGGGAACGCGCCGAGGGCGTGGTCCTCCACTTCGAACGGGGCCGAGTGACCGAGGTTGAGGCCGAAGTGGGACGCGAGGCCGTGTTGGAGGAGTTGGAAGCTGGGGGAGAGGCTGCCCGCGTCTTTCGCGAACTTGCCGTCGGCTTTAATCCTCTACTGGCCATCCCGGAGGGTGAGAACTGGATCCCATACTACGGGTACGGTGCAGGCGTCGTACGGCTCTCGCTGGGCGACAACACTGAGCTGGGCGGCACGATAGGGGGCGGATATGTGCGGTGGAATTTCTTCGTCGATGCAACCGTGTCCGTCGGGGGAGAGATTTGGATCAGAGATGGCCAACTCGTGAAAACGCCTTGACGGCATCTGCGGCAAACAAATAACCGGTACCTCATGGACAACACCAAGAAACAGATTGATGTGCACTGGACGGTGTACGCCCTCCTCGCCGCGTCGATTCTCATCTACGTTGGCGTGCATTGGGATATCTCGTGGCACCGCACCATTGGGCGGGACAGCTTCTGGACTCCGGCCCATCTAACGATTCAGGGAGCCGGCATCCTCGCAGGCGTCAGCTGCGCGTGGGCGGGTCTCATCACCACATCTCCGAGTCGTTCCCTTTCGGGCCTCCAAGGCGTGCGGATATTCGGCTTGACAGGACCCCTTGGCGGGTGGATAGCGGTGTGGGGAACGCTGGCGATGCTCACCTCCGCTCCGCTCGACGACTGGTGGCACGGAGCGTACGGGCTCGACGTCACCATCCTGTCGCCGCCGCACATACTCCTGGCACTGGGCATCGTTGCGATCCAGGTGGGTGCCTGCTTCGTGGCCCTCTCTTGGCAGAATCGGGCCCGTCCATCTGCCCGTCGTTTCCTCAGTATGCTGTATACGGTTGCGGCCGGGCTCCTGATCGGGACCGTAGCGATCGTTTTCATGGAGCGCACGCAGTTCAACCAGCAGCACGACGCCCAATTCTACCGCATTCTGGGCGTCTACTATCCCGTTATTCTGTTTGCGGTCGCGAGGTCGGGATCTCTGCGTTTCGCCGCCACCGCGGCAGCTGCCGCCTACATGGGGTTTGCGCTCGTGATCATGTGGATCCTCCCTCTCTTTCCGGGTGAACCCCTGCTCGCCCCGATCCTCCGCGAGGTCACTTACTTCGTGCCGCCGGACTTCCCGCATCTTCTCATCTTCCCGGCCATCGCCATCGATCTCATCGAACAACGATTCTCGGGCGAGACGAGCCGCCTCCGCGACTGGAAGGTGGCAGCATTCGGAGGGGTCGCGTTCCTGGCGATCGTGCTAGCGGTGCAATGGCCCTTTGCCGAGTTCATGCTTTCGGACGGGTCCCGGAACTATTTCTTCCTGGGACACCATCACAACTACTCGAGGCCTCCTGGTCCGTGGGAAACCCAGTTCTGGCATGGAGCTGGCGGCTTTTCCGCGTCCGCATTCTGGGGACGCATGGTCTTTGTGGCGGTGCTTGCGTTCGTGTCGGCCCGCGTCGGTCTGTGGGCCGGAAACTGGATGAAGAGACTGCGCCGATGAACGAGCTGCGGAGAGCCGGAAGGCGTTGGGGCCGTGGCGTGCTGGTTCTGATCGCCGTCACGGTCCTCGTGGGACATGTCGGAACGAACTCGGTCTCATTCCGTGGGGAGGCGGGTCCGTACCCCGTCTCGGTGGTCGTCCGCATGCCCGACGCCGTCCCTGGGCTCGCTCAGATCACGATCCGGGTCCTCTCGGGAGACGTCGACGAGGTCACGGTCCAACCTTCCCGCTGGGATGCGCCTCCCGGGGCAGGTGCTCCTCCCCCTGACGTTGCGGAGCGCGTTCCGTCACTGACCCCAGAGGATCATCTCTACGCCGCCGAAGTATGGTTGATGACCGAGGGCACGTACCGGCTGGTGGTGGCTGTGACCGGCACCGAGGGATCGGGAAGTGTGGCGGTCCCCGTGAACTCTGTCATCCGTTCGGTGAACGACATGCCGGCTGCTCTGGTGGCGATCCTAGTGGGACTGGGCGTGCTCCTGTTCGCGGGAGCCGTCGGGATCGCGGGTGCCGCAGTACGCGAAGGGACGCTGGCGGGCGCGAACCCACCTGATCGCCGCCGGGTGACGCGGGGGCGGTGGGCCATGGTCGGCGGTGGCATCGTCGTGGCTGTGGTGGCCTATCTCGGTCTAAACTGGTGGGAGGCCATAGACCGAGACGTCCGAAGCGGCATCTTCCGTCCGCTCGCAGTCGAGGGCGTGGTAGAGTTGGGCGAGGTCAACCCGACGGACCAAAGCCAGATTCCATATCTCCGGTTGTCGATTACGGACGACCGGTGGCTCGGGCCCGAATGGACCCCCTTGGTTCCGGACCACGGCAAGCTCATGCACATGTTCGTGGTCGGGGCACCTGACCTTACATCGTTCGCCCACATCCATCCCGTTCCCGTGGACTCGGCCACCTTCGTTGCGCCTTGGCCCGACCTTCCCGCGGGGGAATACAGGATCTACGGCGACATAGTGGATGAATCCGGTTACGCGCAAACCCTGGTCGATACCATTACTGTGGAAGCCGGTGTTGACGGTTCTCTGGCCTCGTTCCAAGCCGATCCCGACGATTCCTGGTGGAACGGAACCGTCCACACCCCGGGCGAACGCGCCGAATTCGAGGACGGGTTGACAATTTCGTGGACGGGTCCAACGAGTTTTCGGGTTGACGAGGAGGCGTTGATCTCCTTCTCGGTTCAGGGAGATGAGGGAGAAGCCGCAGCACTCGAACTGTACATGGGGATGATGGGCCACGCCGCGGTGACGCGTGCGGATGGGGCCGTGTTTGCTCACCTACATCCGGCGGGATCGATATCGATGGGGTCACTCGGCGTGCTAGAACGACGCGCTGGGGGCGAAGTGGCCACTCCCGCGCCCGCCATGGGTACCGGAGAGGGGATCGTGTCATTCCCGTTCGTCTTTCCGAGGCCGGGCGAGTACACCGTGTGGGTCCAGATCAAGTCCGCCGGCCAAGTTCGAACGGCCGCCTTTCGCCCCCACGTCGAGGAATAACCAAACCACCCCACTGCCCATCCCGAATTAGGCGGTTCGCCAGTACGGAAGGACTGTCTACATCAGTGAAATCGCTTGGGGCTCCTCAGGCGTGCTGCGCCCGTTGACCAAAACACACCCTCGTGCAGAACGGGGACCAGCGGAATCGCCCGCGTATCAGCGAATTCGGCGAGCACTCGGAAGGACTGGAACTGTTCTCCATCCCGTAAAGCGAATGCATAGAAGGTCTTGTCCTCGGGTACCGGCCCGTATTCGATCGAATGAACGCCGTAGATGTCCTCGCCGTACAAGAACATCTCGGAATCCATGAGCTTCCACGCATGGTGCTTCTTTACCATCGCCATCCAACCATCCGTGGAAGGTGCCATTACGCTTCTGCCGAAGACGACCCCCCTGTGCAGAAGCGTGCTGCTCCCATCTAGCTTCTCAGTAATCACTACCGGCGACCCCACAAAGCGGTCCGGCTCCGCGATCAGAGCACGATCTCTTCCGCCTGCCCCCTCGAGTGATGGCGAGGTAGGCCAATACGGGGTGCGAGGATACCTCGGTCGGTCGGAGGCGTTACCCGACTGAGTCATGGTTTCCTTGCGAAGCTCGGGCAAAGTTGCTCGACTTGAACACCGTGCTCACTAATGGCAAGCATCGAGATCGTCAGACCGCGGCTGCGCGGTGACGTCCGAGCATCCACTGTAGAACGAGCCAAGCGACGGACGCTACGCCCAGTGTTAGGAATCCCAAGATAGACGATGTCAGGGCCACGCGTACGCCGGACCAGGCAAGGGCCTGGCTGACCGACCCCGCCTGTGCAATGAACCCAGCTTGGATCCAGATGCCAACGAGCGTGCCCAGCACGCCTAGGCAAGCAGACGACACGCCGAGTAGGAGAATAGAGTGGATCTGCGTGGGCGCGGTTCGAGTGGGACCGTTTTTCATGACGTCGGTGGTGCTGCGGACAATCTGGACCAGGGTGAGAACCAGCACGATGGCGAGCGGGATTCCCATTACGCCCAAGGATGAAAAGAAAGACATGGCCAACCTCCTTTTGGTGGGGTGTCAGGTGGATGAATCAGGTGGATGAATTGGAGATTTCGCGGACGGAACGAGTGCCAAAGCGGGGCGGATGAAAGCCATCGCGATGCGGCGCTCGATTGCTTCGTCGCCGATGAGACGGGGTGTCAACGCGAGCCAACCGAGTAGCCCAAAAATCGCGGCCCCCAACCCAAGCGTCGCATGGGACAGGCTTTCCCCGAGGACGCCCCACACTTCGACGGGTGATCCTTGTTGTGCAAGGACAGTGCCCAGGCTGTAATAGGCCTCCCAACAGGTACCGAGACCCCCGAGCGTCACGGCTATCGTTACCAAACCGAAGTGGCGGACCAGAGACCGGTGGCGAGCCGCCGCGGTATCGCTGCGTCGGATCCAAAGGTGCCATGCCGTTCCGGTGAGGTTCGCGCCCAATAAGAGTGTGATCGCAACTTGAACCCACGTTGATGGGCTCGAACTCGAGGGTCCGAACGAAACCAACCCAGCGAACCACAGCCCGCCGCCCACCCCAATTGCGGCAACCGCTGTGAGACACCGCGCGGCCCAGCCGAACTCTCTGTGTGGGCGTGCGTGTTGGTCTTCGAGTTGCGCCAATGACTCTCGATTTGGAACCAACCACTCAAGGGCAGCCTGTCGAGCGCGGAGCGGACTGATACCCGAACTTTGAAGTTCAAGTTGCATGCCCTCGAGGTCCGACTCCAACTCGTCAACCAGGTCCAGGTGGCGTCTCGTAGGCAGGAGGAGGCCGCGTTGGGAGAGGCCGGCCAACGGCCTGTCAGGCGGCACTGTTCCCCCGCAGCAGTGAAACGATTGCTTCGTAATCTCGTTCCAGATCCTCAGAAGCTCGCTTCAGGCGGGCTTGTCCCGCTGCGGTCAGCCTGTAGGTCTTCCGCCGTCGCTTACCACCGCTCCATTGGCCCTTCAGACTGCCTTCCGCCTCCAACCGGTGCAGAATCGGATACAGGGTCCCGTGCTGAAACGAGAATAGGCCTCCCGTCTTCTCGTTCACCGTGAGCGCGATCTGGTAACCGTGTGCCGGGGACGAGCTGACCACGGCCAGGACAAGTAACTCGTTGATCTGCTTGGAAAAACTGGTCTGCATGGTATCCACGTTGGCTTGGTTGGTGGTTCGTATGTTCTAGAGTATATAAAGATATTTGATATATGTCAACTCTGTATATGTGTGGCAGTTTGCACGATCAACGCCCAATCGTTTTCTTTCGGGCCCTATGAGACAGAAATGCCCTTTCGTGAACGTGTTGAGTGTCGCGCTGCTGGCTGGTGCTGTTTTCGCTTTTGCGGGAGTTCGAGGCGAGGCACCAACACCATCGGACGCTGACAAGCCCGACAACGCGGCGCCCGCAAGCAGCCCCGTGCCGTCACCCCTCCCTACGAGTCCCGCGGGCCAACCTGTCGCAACGTGTAGCTGGGCTGAACAGGGCTTCGGCGCCACCGCACCTAGCTCGGAAGCCAGTGGTGCACCGGTTCGCATCGGATTGCAGGCGGGGCACTGGAAAGCCAGCGAGGCACCAACTGAACTGCGGCGAGTACGTAACAATGGAACGCAGTGGCAGGACGTTCCCGAGTGGGAGGTCAACCTTACCATCGCGAGGCTAGCGGAAGAATCGCTCACCGAGATGGGCTACGAGGTCGACATTCTCCCGGCCACCGTCCCCCCGCGCTACAAGGCCGAGTTGTTTGTTGCGATCCACGCGGACGGCCACGACAGCCCAAGTGCCGCTGGATTCAGGGTGGTACCATCAAGGCGCAGCGAGCGGAACTGTGCCACCATCGCCGCAACGACTCTGCAGGAGACATACGGCCGGGCCACCGGTTTGCGGCTACTTGCAACCGCCACGTGGCGCATGCGGAACTACTACGCATTCAATTACCGCCGGTACCACCACGCCATCGACCCCTCCACTGTCGGGATCATCATCGAGACCGGCTTCCTCACAAGTCCCCGGGACCGGCAGATTATCGTCGACCGTCCTGAGAAGGCGGCGCAGGGCATCGTCGAGGCGATACGGGAGATTTTTCCCCCATCGGCCGAGGCCGCACCGGACCTCAACTAACCGATACCGGCCACCTGAATGGTCTCACGCGGCCCCCACCACCTGCGTGGTCAGTCAGCTATTCGACTCACTCCAAGGCACCGTCGTCCACGAACGACGTAGCTAAGGTCGAGACAGCCCTGCACGATCATTCATACACGATCGCCTCCCACAACTGGATCGGTCATAGCTGAGCCTGCCAGCGCGCCAACCCTCGTTCCAGTGCCTCGTCGAGCCACTCCAAGAAGCGGCGTCGTATCACTCGGTCTGCTGCCTGTGTGTACCTGATCGGAAAGGTCCCCGTACAGAGCGCTTCTGCCCTGGTGGAATCGAGACCGTCGCGTTCACCCCCTGTTCGGAGGCGCTGGAACCAAATGGCTGAACACTGCAGAAACCCTCGAAACTCATACCCCACACCGTGGAAGGACAGGAGTACTTTAGCGACCTGCTCGCGGGTGCCCTCGTTCTGCACGGTCAGGCATGCCCACGCCTTGTGACCGTAGAGGTCGGCGTAGTAGTCCAGCTCTTGGGCCACGGCAATAATCTCCTTCCGATACCACCATCGCCTGCCTCCCGTCCCGCTCTCGGAGTCGACCAGAAAGGAAAACTCATTTCGAACGGGCAGCTCGCGGAGTTGGGCGCGAACCTCATCGAATCGATCACACGCAACCTTGTGAAGATCTCCAGCGAGATCGACGGCATGGCTCCAGTCTTTCTCCAACCTCCAATGTCGCTCCTTCAGCGACCTGTCCAGAGCAGCGAGGCGGTCGTCGAGCCTAGCCTCACTTACCACGCGCCTCGACAGGCTGGCTGCCCTACGCAGTGCGAGTTTCTGTATCTCAGCGAAGAATCTTACCAGCGGGGCGAGGTCACCGCCGTCCGCATGTTCCAGACAGCGGATGTAATCTGCGCGGTCGCGATCTCGCACAACGAGGGGTAGGAGGCCTGCCTTGACGAAGATTAGAACGGCTAGGGCCCGCGCCACCCGTCCATTGCCATCCTGGAATGGATGAATTTGCGAGAACCGGTGGTGAAGCCAAGCTGCTTCGACTTCCGGGGCGGTCTCGTAGTGGTTGTGTTCGTGGTGAAGGTCAATCAGACGATCCATTTCGGAGGCGACCTGCTCTGGAGGGCAGTAGTAGTGCACCCCGCCTCCGGGCCGTAGAGGGTTGTTGGGCTGTCGCTTGTACTCGCCTCGAAGGAAGGGAACCCGAACTGGCCGGTTGCGGGAGTCGACGGCTTCCACGTGCTCCTGGGATCGAGTGAGACTTTGGTGGAGTTCTCTTATGTAGCTGGTAGAAAGCTCTCTCGTGCCTCCAACAAAATCGAAGAGAGCGTCGATCGTTTGCTTCTGATCTGCGATCATGGCCGTCTGCGAGGACGTGAGGCCAGCACTGTATGGGACGAGAGAAGCCTCTATCCCCTTCTCGATGAGAAGTTCAGTGACACCTCGGTCCAACTCGTAGAGGCGCTCGATGAGACCCGTCTCGATGGCCCACTCTCGCCGGCTCTTTTCCACGAATAGTTCGACGGCGTCTTCGTCCATACTGAGCTTTCGATCCCGCCAGTCGGCGGCCAACGTGCTGAGATCCGCATCCGCCAGATCTGACGGATTGGCCTCGTAGTCCCTGATTGGGGTCCAGGCTTGCATTCAGTCGTCCACCCTTGCTGTTCTCTTCCAAGGTGTGCGGGCAAGAAAACGTGCGCCGAAAGCGGGGGGTCGGCAAATCGAAAACACGGCAGGCCGGCAGGCAGTGTCCCTGGACTTGCACGCGCGCGCCGGGAGCCGGGCTACACCTGACCTCTACCTCAGCTCTCTGGAGGGCGAGTCTACGGCCACGCAGACAGTGGAAGGTGCCGGGGGGACATCAACCAAAGCCCATGATGGATTCGAGTATCCCCGTGGCCGCGCGCGCGAGGGTTTACGACCCGGATGGACTCGTCAACGTCCCCCTCTTCACCAAGGTGCAGGCCACCCCCGCGTTCGGCCGGATATTTCTCGCCAATGGCGCACTTCCATCAATGGCTTGTCCCCGTCCGGCGTATTCTTCGCCCTTCTCGTCGCGTATCTTCACATAATGTGCTACCATCGTCCGCACAATCAGTGCTTCGCCGCCACCAAAGAGCGGCTACGCTTGCGTTCCCGGTGCTTCTTAAGATCGTGACGGGAGAAGATGTGTTTGAGGACCACCCATGAGCGACGATAGCCCTTGTAGCCCATTTTTCGCGCCAAATGGGCCACAAACAGATTTGACACCCACAAGTGATCAACGACGGTCGCTCCCGGACCGTGACCCCCGCATCGGGGAGATGGTGCGGGTTCGGAGCCGCCGTTGGCTGGTGGAAGACGTGACGCCGCCGCAGGAGACCGGCCACTCGTCGCGCGTCCGCCTCGCCTGCGCGGAAGACGACGCTCAGGGCGAAGAGCTGGAGGTGTACTGGGAGTACGAGCTGGACCGCGGGATCATCGACGAGGAGCAATGGAGCGGACTCGGGGCACGGGGGTTCGATCCTCCGGGCCACTTCGCCGCTTTCCTGAACACCCTGCGCTGGAACTGCACGACCGCCACCGACCCGCGCCTCTTCCAAGCACCCTTCCGGGCAGGCATCAAGCTGGACCCCTACCAGATGGAACCGCTTCGCAAGGCCCTCCGCCTGCCGCGCGTCAACCTCTTCATCGCCGACGACACCGGACTCGGCAAGACGATCGAAGCCGGGCTCATCGCCCGGGAGCTGCTCCTTCGGCGAAAGGTGAAGACGATCGTGGTGGCCGCGCCGCCGTCCATGCTGGAGCAGTGGAAGGCGGAAATGGAGGAGCGCTTCGGCCTCGTGTTCGAGATCCTGGACCGGAAGTACGTGGCTAGGATCCGTCGGGAGCGCGGCTTCGGGACCAACCCATGGAAGACCCACAGTCGGTTCCTCGTCTCCCACCGCCTCCTCCACCTGCCCACATATGCGGACCCGATGCGGTCGTGGCTGGGCCCGCTGCGCCCGGGAAGCCTGCTGATCCTCGACGAGGCGCACCACGCGGCCCCGAGCCGGGGCGGCCGGTACGGCATCGAGTCCAAATTCACGCGTGCCATACGCGACCTCAGCGAGCGTTTCGAGCACCGCGTGTTTCTCTCGGCTACGCCGCACAACGGGCACTCGCACTCCTTCTCCACCCTTCTGGAATTGCTCGATCCGCACCGCTTCACCAGAGGCGTGAAGGTGCGGGGCAAGAAGGACCTCGACGCCGTGATGGTGCGGAGGCTGAAGGAGGACATACGGGAACTCGAAGGCGGCTTTCCGCTTCGCGTGGTCGAGCCGGTGGTGATCGACGGCCTACCCCCCGACGCGCCGGAACTCGTGCTGTCGAGGTTGCTGGACGAGTACAGGACCTTGCGCGACCGGCGGTTCGCCGGACAAACACCGGGGCGCCGGGCCTCTGCCGCCCTGATGGTCATCGGCCTCCAGCAACGGCTCCTGTCCTCGATCGAAGCCTTCGCGATCAGCCTGAAGCGTCACCGGGTCACGGTGGCCCGGCATTGGACCGAAGCAGGGGGTGGAGTCAACGGTGCCGCTCGGGATCCCGACGATGGACATGGAAAGGTGCAAGCCGGGGCGTTCCTGACGGTGGCGGGACCCGACGACGACCCCTTCGACGATGACCAACTGGAAGGCGACGCCGCCAAGATCGAGGAGTCCGAGGAAGCAGCTCAGATCGAGCGGGTGAACCGGGCGGCGGAGGCCGGTCTCCCGCGGACCGAGACAGCGGCCCGGATATGGGCTCAGGAGCAGCGCCTGCTGGATCAAATGACGGAGGTGGCCGAGGCGGCCCGCACCAAGCTCGACGCGAAGACGAGGTACCTCCTGGCCTGGATCAGGAAGAACATGTGTCCGGGGCTTCCCGAGTTCGGGGCTCCTGCGGTCGCAACTTCCGCGTGCGCGGCCTCCTGGAACGAGCGCCGCGTCATCATCTTCACGGAGAACCGGGAAGGCACCAAGAGGTACCTGAGGAACGCTCTCGAGCGGGCAATCCAGGGAACGGACCGGGCCTCGGAGCGGATCGAGGTCATCGATGGCTTGACCCAGGGACCCCGCCGGCGGGAGATCCAGCACCGCTTCAATACTCCGCCAGCGGAAGATCCCCTCCGCATCCTCCTGGCCACCGACGCCGCCCGCGAGGGGCTCAACTTCCAGGCTCACTGCACCGACCTGTTCCACTTCGACCTCCCGTGGAATCCCGGCCGCATCGAGCAGAGGAACGGCCGCATCGACCGGAAACTGCAGCCGGCCGACATCGTCCATTGCCGCTACTTCAAGCTTGCCCAGCGCCACGAAGACCGGGTGCTGGAAGTGCTCGTCCAGAAGACCGAGACGATCCGCAGGGAGCTCGGCAGCCTTGCGCAGGTCCTGTCCGAGAGCGTTGAAGAACAGCTCAGCAGCAAGGGCATCCGGAGGTCGGATACCGGGGCGCTGGCCGCCCGCCTCGAGGACATCGGGGGAGCCGGAGAAGGCACGGTTGCTGCCGCGGAACTCGAGGAGGTCCGGGAACGTCGGGAGGGCCTGCTCAAGCAGATCGACGAATGCCGCGACCTGCTGAACAAGTCCCGGGAGTGGACGCGGTTTCAGCCCGCGGCCTTCCGGCGGGCGCTCTCCTGCTCCCTGCAGCTTCAACAGGCCGGTCCCCTCGCAGTCCAGCGCAACGGAGCCGACGAGGGTGTGTGGCTGTTTCCTCGCCTCGATGGACGGGTGGCCGCCGACCCGTCATGGGCCGCCACGCTGGACACACTGCGGGTGCCCCGGAAACGCACCCAGAAGCTCCTGAAGTGGCGGGAAGAAGCCGCCATCCGCCCTGTAGTCTTCCGGCACACCGGAAAGCTGACGGACAAAGTGGTCCACCTCCACCTCGAGCAGCGCGTGGCGCAGCGGCTGCTGGGCCGGTTCCGCTCTCAGGGCTTCGTGCACCACGACCTGTCGCGCGCCTGTCTCGCCACGGTGGACGATTCGGTCCCCCGGGTCGTGTTGCTGGGCCGCCTCTGCCTTTACGGACAGCGGGCCGAACGCCTCCACGAGGTGCTGGTCACGGCCACAGCCCGCTGGATCGACCCCGAGCGCCGAGCTGTCCCGCTGAAGCGATACGCGGCCCATGCGGAGCGGCGGACGCTGGAGCTGCTCGACAGTCTCCTGGCCTCGGAGCACACGGCACAGCCCCACCAGGTAGTGCGGGACCGGCTGCTCTCGACCGCCGCACGAGACATCGAGGAGCTGCGGCCACAGTTGGAACCGCGCGCGAGGGAGGTCGCGGATCGCGCCGAACGCTTGCTGGCCGAGAGGGGCGACCGCGAGGCGGCCGAGCTGACCCGGACGCTGCAGACCCAAACCGAGCGCATCCAGCGGGAACTCGCGAAACACGACGCGCCGGCAGCTCAGCTGGTCTTGGATCTCAACCCGCAGGAGAAGCGCCAGCTCGCCGCGAACAAGCGGGCGTGGAGAGAGCGGCTGCACCAGTTCGAGCACGACATCGAACACGAGCCGGCACGCGTGCGGGACTTCTACCGGGTGCGGGCCCGCCGCGTGGAGCCGGTGGGGCTCGTGTACCTGTGGCCTGAGACGGGCTGATCGTGGCGAGGCCGGCACCCTTCACACGGGCTCACCGCGACTGGTTGGGTCTTGTCCAACCGACCGGCCTCGTGGTGTCGGCGACCGCTCTGGTCCAGGCTGGCGCGGTGCTGCCCCGGAGCGACGCGGAGGGCCAGCGCCTTCTGAGAAGCTGTATAGTCACGGACCGGCCCCCCCCCAATTTTGATTCGGAGCCGCAGCCGTATCTCCCTGACTTCGAACACTTTGCCCGTACCGTTCTCGGTTGGGGGTTTTCGCCCAAGGGTTACGCGGGCACGGCGGCGTCGCCCATTCCCCGCGGTCTCGAACTCGACCTACCACAGTACGGAGAGACCCTAAGACCCGACTTCGCCGTCCGCGAGCGCGACCCGGCGGACGGCGCCCCTCCCTGGCAGCTGCTGGTGCAGGTGCTGTCCCCGGGCACCGACATGGACGCCGTCGTGAGGAGCCGGGGCGACCTGGACGCTTCGCCCCACGGCAGGTTGGAGCGGCTGCTCAGAGGCACCAAGGTGCCCGCCGGCCTCTTGTTCAACGGACGTACGATCAGGCTGCTGTCGGCCCCCAGCGGCGAAAGCTCCGGCTGGATGGACTTTCACGTCCGCGACATGGCAACCACCGCCGGCCGCCCCTTGTGCGCGGCCATGCGGCTCCTGCTCTCCGAGCAGAGGCTGCTTGCCCTGCCCCGAGCGCAACGACTCGCGGCGCTCCTGGAGCGTAGCCGCCAGTACCAGAACGAAGTTGGTGAGCGGCTCTCAGAGCAGGTGCTGCACGGTCTCTACGAACTCGTACGTGGGTTCCACGCGGCGGACCAGCAGGTGCAGGGCCAGCTGCTCGGCTTCACGCGAGACGACGAACGGAATACCGCGTACCGCGCCTTCCTGAACGTCATGCTGCGTCTTGTGTTTCTCCTGTACGCCGAGGAACGCGACTTGCTCTCGGAGGACGAGACGTTCGTGCGCTACTACTCCCTCGGCGGCCTGTACGAACGCCTCCGCGCCGACCAGGGCCTCCACCCCGACACTATGGACGCCAGGTACGGCGCGTGGTCACAGCTGCTGAACTTGTTCCGGATGGTGTACGAGGGCGCGCGCACCGACGATCTGCAACTCACCGCGCGTTACGGTGACCTGTTCGACCCGAGCCGGTTCCCGTTTCTCGAAGGGTGGCGCCGCACGGAGGCTCCACAGGTTACGCAGGCGGCGGTCCCGCCCCTGGTCCCTGACGGCACCGTGTACCGGATTCTCGACAAGCTGATGGTGCTGGATGGAGAGCGGATCTCGTACCGGGCCCTGGACGTGGAGCAAATCGGCTCCGTGTACGAGACCATGATGGGATTCCGCATTGAGCGGTCCACGGGGCGGTCCGTCGCGATCAAGGCCCAGTTGCGTGGCGGAGCCCCCACGACCATCGATCTGGATGCATTGCTGGGCGTCCCCCCGGGCCAGCGCGCCAAGTGGGTTGAGAAACGCACAGGCCGCAAGCTCACGAAGACGGTCACGGTGCCACTGCGCGGTGCACACACCCTGGAGTCGGTGCACGCGGCCCTGGGCCGGGTGGTGGATCGGGATGCCACCCCGGATCTCGTCCCGCCGGGGAGTCCGGTCCTACAACCGAGTGACGAGCGACGCGCATCCGGATCGTTCTACACTCCGCGCAAGCTCACGTCCCCCATCGTTGAAGCCGCTTTGGAGCCCGTCCTGGAGAACCTTGGAGAGGGCGGGGTCCCCGAGCCGGCCGCGCTGCTGGACCTGAAGGTGTGCGACCTGGCTATGGGATCGGCGGCGTTCTTGGTGGAGGCCTGCCGGCAGCTGGGCGATCACCTCGTCGAGGCTTGGCGGGCTCATGGCGGCGTGCCCGACATGCTGCCCACGGAGGACGAAGTTGTCGTCGCCAGGCGCTTGATTGCGGAGCGCTGCCTGTACGGAGTGGACCGTAACCCGATGGCTGCTGACTTGGCCAAGGTCTCGCTCTGGCTGGTTACCCTCTCGAGGGACCGTCCGCTGACGTTTGTCGACCACGCGCTGCGCAGTGGAGACTCGCTGCTGGGTCTTAGCCAAGAGCAGATTGGCGCCTTCACCTGGAAGAAGGGACCCTTGCCTGCGCAGCTCGAGCTCCAGACCGAGGTGCGGGATGCGGTTGAAGCTGGATCCTGGTTGCGCCGCGAGATTGCCGAGGCGAGTCCCGATACCTCCCCGCCGGATCGCGCGGACTGGCTACGGGACGTGGATGAACAACTCTTGGCGGTGCGCCTATACGGTGATGTCGTGCTGGAGGCGTTCTTCAGCTCACCGAAAGCGAAGAAGCGCAAGGCGAACCGCTACAAAGCATTCACACAAATTGCGGGGGGGGGGGGGGGGGGGGAGACCGCTTCCGACGTCTTGCTGATCAGATAGAGTCGCTCCGCCAGGAAGAGCCGCCATTTGCTCCATTCCACTGGGAGATTGAGTTTCCAGAGGTCTTTGACCGGGCGAATCCGGGCTTCGATGTGATCATCGGCAACCCACCCTTCGCGGGGAAGAACACCCTCGCGCACAGTAACGTCCCTCGTTACCCACTGTGGTTGAAGTATTCTTGGGAGGGCGGCGGTGCGAACACCGATCTCGTAGCGTATTTCTATCGCCGGGCGTTCGACCTCCTGCGGGAATCGGGAACGTTCGGCTTGGTAGCCACCAACACCATCGCGCAGGGTGACACGCGTGGGTTGGGCCTCCGCTGGATATGTACGCATGGGGGAGAGGTCTACCGCGTGATCACTCGAATCAAGTGGGGTGAGGGGGCCGCGGTGGTCGTAAGCGTCGTCCATGCGGCGAGGGGGCAATACAACGGACAGAGTTTGATCGACGGAAGGGCTGTCGACAAGATCACGGCATTCCTGTTTCACCGGGGTGGTCACGACGATCCCTGTCGCTTGCCCGAAAACGCGGCACGGAGCTTCCAAGGCAATATTCTTCGCGGCATGGGCTTCACGTTTGATGACATGGACAATAAGGGTGTCTCGGCTCCACTCTCTACTACGATGCACACCCTCATCGGGCGTGATGAGCGCAACCAAGAAGCCATCCACCCGTACATCGGCGGTGCGGAACTCAACAGTTCTCCTCAACAGTCTCATCACCGCTATGCGATCAGTTTTCGGGATTGGCCATTGCGTCGCGTACCGCATCACGAATGGCAATCGGCTGCCAGACATCAGCGGGACCAGTGGCTTCGAGAAGGACTAGCCCCCCCAGGACATCGGGGACCGGTGGCCGAGGACTGGCCGGATCTGGTGGCCGTATTAAAAGAAGTGGTTCGCCCCGGACGCCTTGCCCTGCCGTCAACGGCGGGGAATGCCACCGCTATCAAGTATTGGTGGCGATACGCTGCCTGGCGGGTGGGGCTGCACAAGGCGATTGCCGGCTTGGACCGGGTTCTGGCCATCTCGCGCGTCGGACAGCACTGCGCGTTCGCGTTCCTGCCCGCCGGCATGGTCTACGCGGAATCGTTGGTCATCTTCCCGTTCGACTCTTATGCCGCGTTCTGCGGATTGCAGGCGCGGCCGCACGAGATCTGGGCACGGTTCTTCGGCTCCAGCCTGGAGGAACGGCTCCGCTACACCCCCTCCGATGTCTTCGAGACCTTCCCCTTCCCCGCCGGTTGGACGTGCCACCCCGCACTGGAAGCCGCCGGCCGCGCGTACTACGAGTACCGAGCAGATCTCATGATCCGAAGCGATGAAGGTCTCACCAAGACATACAACCGCTTCCACAACCCAGAGGAACAACACCCGGATATAGTCCGCCTGCGCGAGCTCCATGGGAACATGGACCGAGCAGTCCTGGGAGCTTACGGGTGGACCGACATCGACCCTGTCCCCGAGTTTCTCCTCGACTACGAAATCGACGAGGCGACGTGGGGCAGAAAGAAGAAGCCCTATCGTTACCGCTGGCCGGACCCGGTGCAGGATGAGGTTCTCGCCCGCCTGCTGGAGCTGAACGGACGGCGGGCCGAGGCGCAGGGCGTCAAGTGACCGAACGCCCCGTCCTCCAGGCCGAAGAGAGCCCACGCGCACCGGCGACCACATCGCTACAGGTGCGCCAGGGCCTGGTGGATGCTCTGCGCCTGGACCTGATCGGACCCGAGCCGGGCGGCCCGCATGCCGAGGAACGAATCGATGTGCGGTACCGGCCTTCGTTCCGGTATCTGACCGGTTTCTTGGTGCCGTCGGAGACCTCCGCCGGCGCCCGGGACGCCGAGGAGGACGACGACTTCGACTCTGAAGTCGCCGCGGGAGGTCTGGCCGAAGAATCCACCCCGCAGGGAAAGCGCAGCAAGCGGAGGTTCTTTCCGTCCTCGATCGGTCTGAGCTTTCTCGTCTCGCCCGAGGCCGCGGAGATCACGGTCACGGCGACCTGGGGTGACTACGCTCGGGGCGAAGTTCCAAGCAAGACGGACGGCAAGCCGCGACCTGTGTGGGTGCGGTCCCCGCGCCGCGAACAGATCCGGTTCGGGTTGACGAGCGGGGGGCCAAGCCGGAAGGAACCCCCGCGCGTCGCCATTCCGGGCTCCGGCGGTCTGGGACTCTGCATCAACGATCGGTTGATCCCGACCGAGGGCCTGGGCGGGACTATCCCGGAGGGTACCAGGGCCGTGTCCGTGTTTCTGGTGAACAACCGCCCGCCAGCGGAGGACCGGGATGTCGCGTATGCCTTTCAGGCCCGTCTCTCCATCACCTGCGGCCAGCCGTTTCCGGGACGGCCGGATCTGACGGTCCGGCAGGACGCGTCGTGGGATGACCGGGTCGCCCAGCTCCATTACGCGGACCGTCCATCCTTCGCGACAGGTCACGGCGTGGCTGCGGACTGGACCATCGAGGACGGTGTCTGCACCGAGGTTCGCACGCGCTGGCTCGCGGAGGCCGAAGTCGAGGCGACCAAACCCCGCACCGAGATCGGCACGGCCCTGTCGATGGCGGAGCTCGGAGCCTTGTCCGGTGGCGAGGCCGCCAGGTCCCGGCTGCAACCGCTGGTACACGACTATCGCGCCTGGATCGAGGCCGAGGCGAAACGCGCGGAGGCGCTGCCCCAGTACCAGGACGAGACGGCGACTGTACTGCTGCAACGAGCCAACGGGGCGGCCGCACGCATCGAGCGGGGGATCGAGACGCTCGCCACCGACCCCGACGCCCTCGACGCCTTCAGGCTCGCCAACCGCGCCGTCGCTCGAGCACTGGAACGCCGCAGCGGCCTCGAAGACCCGGCATGGCGACCATTCCAGCTCGCCTTCCTGCTCCTGAATCTGAAGGGGATGGCCGACCCGGACGATGCCGTCCGCGACGCCGTGGACCTTCTCTTCTTTCCGACCGGCGGAGGCAAGACCGAGGCCTACCTGGGACTCGCCGCCTTCGCCATGGTCCTGCGCCGGTTGCGTCACCCCGGCCAGGACGGCAGGGCCGGAGCCGGCGTGAGCGTCATCATGCGGTACACGCTGCGCCTGCTCACCCTGGATCAACTGTCCAGAGCGGCGGGGCTGGTATGCGCCCTCGAGCTGGAGCGCCAACAGGACCCCGGCCGATACGGAGCTTGGCCCTTCGAGATCGGTCTCTGGGTCGGCAAGGGCGGCACTCCGAACAGGATGGGGCGGAAGGGCGACAAGGGTCGCGACACGGCCCGCGCCAAGACGCTGCACTACAAGGGCAATCCGGGCAGCGATGCGCAGCCCATCCCACTCGAGAAGTGCCCGTGGTGCAGCACGCCGTTCACCCCCGAGTCCTTCTCCCTGGTGCCGAACGCAGACGACCCGTCGGACCTGCGCATCGTCTGCACCCACTGGGAGTGCGAGTTCTCGGGTGACCAGTCGCTGCCGATAGTGGCCATCGACGACCCGCTGTACCGCCGTCTCCCCGCATTCCTCATCGCCACCGTCGACAAGTTCGCGGCACTCCCCTGGGAAGGCCGGTCCGGACTCCTGCTCGGAGGAGCGGACCGCTTCGACACCAACGGCTTCTACGGTCCGGCGACACCCGGCCGGGGCTCCCCGCTCGGGGCACCGCTTCCACCCCCGGATCTGATCATCCAGGACGAACTTCACCTCATCTCGGGCCCTCTGGGAACGATGATGGGCCTGTACGAGACGGTCATCGACGCCCTGTGTACTGCTCCCCGGTCCAGCGGCGCCGGCGATACAACCTCGGCGAACGGGAGCCCGGCAGCCCGCCCGATCAAGCCCAAGATCGTCGCCTCGACGGCCACTGCGCGGCAGGCGACCGAACAGGTGCAGGCGGTGTTCGGGCGCGGTCTCACCCACGTGTTTCCTCCCCCCGGTCCGCGCCGAGAGGATTCCTTCTTCGCTCTCACCCGGCCCGCCGCAGAGGTGCCCGCGAGGCAGTACGTCGGCTTGGCCGCAGCCGGCCGCAACCAGAAAGCCGTGATGCGCCGCGTCCTACTGATACTGATGGGGTCGGCCCAGCGAGCGTTCAACGAATCCGGAGGCTATGAGCCCGGGAACCCCGCGGACCCGTACATGACCACCCTCGCCTACTTCAACAGCCTGCGGGAACTCGGGGGTGCCAGGCGGATCGTTGAAGAGGAAGTGCAGATGAGCCTGCGCAACATCGGGCTTCGCGGGAGAGTCGGAGAACGCCGAGGCCTCTTCCGGGACCGCACTCTGGGTGCCCGGGCCCTGCTGGAGCTGACCTCCAGGGTGTCCACGAGCGACGTAGCCCGAGCCTTCGACCGCCTGGGGCGCGGCTTCGACGAGAAGGGCCGTGTAGACTGTGCGCTGGCCACGAACATGATCTCCGTAGGGCTGGATGTGCCGCGGCTGGGACTCATGGTCGTCAACGGGCAGCCCAAGACCCACGCCGAGTACATCCAGGTAACCAGCCGGGTCGGCCGCTCCGACGACAAGCCGGGTCTCGTCGTCACCCTGCTCAACATTTACAAGCCGCGCGACCGTTCGCACTACGAGCGCTTTCGTCACTATCACGAAACTTTCTATCGCTCCCTGGAACCCGCATCCACGACGCCCTTTGCGGCTCGCGCGCTGGACCGCGGCCTCGCCGGTGCGGTGGTCGCCCTGGCCCGGCACTCCGATCCGAGCCTCACGCCTCCTCGCGGCGTCAAGTCGTTGCGGGACGTGCGGTCGCAGCTGGAGCGACATCTCTGTTCCGCGTTCCACGACCGCCTACAGCACCAACAGATTGAAGATTCCCGGGAGCGCGCCGAGACCGAGGAAGCGGTCAGGAGTAGCGTGGTGGATCTTCTCGATTCGTGGCTCCACGTGGTGGAGGCCAACGAGAAGAGCGGCGCGGAACTCGCCTACCAGCGATACGAGGCGGCCATGGGCCACAAGCCCTTCCTCCGCTATCCCCTGGAGACGGACTACGACTCCGACCACCACCGCAAGTTCCGCGTGTACCGGTCGCTGCGGGACGTCGAACCCGAGGTTCAGGTGAACGTCCGCCCACTGCCACCGACCGGGCACCGTCCACCGCAGAGGACCTCGGCTAGGAAGCGCAGTGAGTAAGCCCAGGGGGCAGATCCGGCGCAGCCAAGTCATCACGACCTTCGGCCCGGGTGCGCTCATCGACCTGCCGCGGGATTCGGCGATCGTGGCGGGCATCGACGACTGGCCGCGGACCGAGTCGCAGGAGCTCAAGGAGCCCAGGGTCCAGAGCACTCTGCGCCGATTGACGGGCGTCGCCGATCCGAGGCTCTACATGCCCCCCGTGCCCGACCCGGCGTCGCCATGGAAGAAGGGGCCTGGAATCGACGCCTACCTCTTCCCCGAGTGGTACGTCGTGCAGCAACCGGCTGGCAGTAAGCACGGAGCAGCCAATGGTCGCAAAGGGAAGGCCGGGCGACTGCAGAGCGCTAGGTCGCGCCGCCTTGTGCGTCGTTCGGCCCTCAAGGGCGGGAAGCTCGCAGGGAGGCCCGTTGTCGCGACACGGTTCGTGCGCGCTTGTCCCAGGGGACACGTAGCTGACATCGACTGGCACGAGTTCGTGCATCGAGGCGCCACGGACTGCGTCGGTCATCTCTCGCTGGTAGAGAGCGGGGAAACGGGAGAGCTGGCGAACCTGCGCGTGCACTGTGGCTGCGGGAAGTCGCGTTCCATGACCGACGCCAACGACATCTCCCAGAGGCCCTTCGGGAAGTGTACCGGGGCGAGGCCGTGGCTGGGACCGCACTCCAGCGAGGACTGCGACCAGATCAGCCGTCTTCTGATTCGCACCGCGACCAACGCCTGGTTCTCGGTCATCGTACGGGCGTTGTCCATTCCCGGTCGCGGGGACGCGCTCGCGAGAGTCGTACGAGAGCACTGGGACAAACTTCAGATCGTGGATGAACTCCACGAACTCCAGGTCACCAAGAAGTTTCCGGGGGTGGCCGCAGCGCTGGACCCATACGAGGACGCCGAGGTCCTGGAGGCCATCCTTGCCGAGCAGCGCGGGCCAGCCGAGCGGGAGCCCCTCAAGGCAGTCGAGATCGCCGCCATGCTATCCGCGCCCGAAGGCTTCGGCGACGACATTCCGGTCGACCGCAATTTCCATGCCCGCAGGCTTCCCGCTGTTCTCCAGCCGAGAGCCTTCGACGGTCGCCTCAGCGCCGTGGTCCAGGTTCATCGGCTGCGCGAGGTCATGGCACTGGCCGGGTTCACCCGCCTGGAAGCGGAGACGCCCGACATCGACGGACAGTACGACAGCGACGTCAGACGTGCCGAGCTCGCACTGGAGCCGGAGTGGTTCCCCGCCGTCGAGACTCGAGGCGAAGGCGTTTTGCTGGCGTTCGACCCCGGGGCGATCCAGCGCTGGCGCGAGCGCCCAAGTGTCGTCGAGCGGGGCAGGAGCCTGATGACGGGCTACGAGAAGTGGGCGGAGGACCGCAAGCACCCTCCCGCCTTTGTCGGGGTCACGTACGTGATGCTCCACACCTTCTCGCACATGCTGCTTCAGTCGCTGGCGGACGGATGCGGGTACCCCGCCGCCTCGATCCGCGAACGCATTTACGTGGACGAAGAGCGGGAGAACTACGGAGTCCTTCTCTACACCTCGAGCCCGGACGCGGAGGGCACCCTGGGCGGCCTCGTGCACCAGGCACGCAGGATCGGAGAACACATCGAGCGGGCCTTGGCCAGCGCCAAGTGGTGTTCCAACGACCCCATCTGCTCCCAACACAGTCCGTCGGAGAGCAACGAACGCCGGTGGTTGCAGGGAGCCGCCTGCCACGGCTGCGTGCTGGTGGCCGAGACATCTTGCGAGATGTGGAACGATTTCCTGGATCGAGCACTCGTCGTTCCGACCCTCACGGAGCCCGGCTCCAGCTTCTTCCCCTCGGCGAGGGAAGTATGACGGGCGTCCTCGCCTCCCTGTCGCTACCGGTTTGCACGGTCCGCGCCACGCCGAGCGGAGCATGACGGGCATCCTCGCCTCCCTACCACCCAACGTCTTTCACCGCCTGACGCACGCGCTCGACAGCGGGGCGGTGGCGGCCCCGTACACGGAGGTGGGGCTGCTTGCGGCGATCGGTCGTCACGATGCGGCGCTCCTGCCGGCTCTTGAGCAGCTCCGCGCTTCGGGAATCGAGGACCGGGCCGCCGCCACGTGGTTGCGTGAACTTCACAACGCTCGCGCCAAAGGGCCTCGCCTGGACTTGGTGTGGTCGGGGCCCGAGATGCAGGGCCTGCCGGCCCGAGACACCCGACAGGTCGTCCGCGAGCTGTTCACATCCGCAGAACGATCGCTGTGGGCCGTGAGTTACGCCTACTACGATGGGCCGGCAGTCTTCGGTCCCCTCGCCGCTCACATGATCAAGAATCCCGACCTGACGGTCCGGCTCGTTCTCAACGTTCACAGGAAAACCGGCGACACCACCAGGGCCGAGGACTTGGTGGTCAAGTTCGCCAACAAGTTCTGGGACTCCGGGTGGCCCGGCGATTTGCGTCCGCGCGTGTACTACGACCCTCGTTCGGCAGAGCTGTCCGAGAAGGGCGTTCTGCATTCGAAGACGATCGTGGCCGACGAGAAACGTCTTCTGATCACCTCGGCCAACTTCACCACCGCCGCGCTCGACCAGAACATAGAACTGGGCGTGCTCGTCCGGGACCACGCCCTGGCTCGGCGCGTGGTCATGCACTTCCGGGGGCTCATAGAACGCAACCTGCTCCTCCGCCTCCCCGACCCCTGACGTACCCGCCCCCACTCTTGCAGATACCGAAACCGGCGGCGGTCACGCCGGGCTTGTACCAATCCACCAAACCGGAGCAGGCCCAGTAACTCGTCCAGCTACATCCGGGGGTCGGGTGCCTGGATGTACTCTTCCCCAGAATACGACGAGCCGGCACGGTTTTGGCGCGGTTCCAGGACTTCGATCAGCAGGGCCTCCAGCGTGAGAATCAACCGTTCCGGAGAAATCGTCCCCGTCTCGACAGAGGCTAGGCTGCCGCTGGGCTCGACGGGCCGAATGCCGAACCAGGAGAATCGTTCCCAGCGAGCCGTGAGTCGATCGTCGACGTGTTGCCCCACCCGCTTCCAGATTGATTGCTTCGTAGCCTGCCCGACGTAAACGACCGCTCTGTGTTCGTCATAAAGCAGGTATACACCGCGCTGATCAGCGAGATTCACTCGGTCCGCTCTGGGGCGTGCTCGGCCGAATAGCCGAGGCTCTCCCGTCCACTTTACTTGATCGCGCCGCCAGTATACGCCAAACGCTTCCAGGGATCCGGATTCCGGCTCGTTGCCAAGTGGGACTATGTTCCGCCCACTTGCCTTGATGCCGTACACACCGGGGCTAACGCGCTCAAACACGCAATCCGACCCTTCCCGCTGGATCTCCGTACTGATTACTGCATTGACGCTCGACTCTGGAGTAGCACCGAACGTGGTCTTCAAGCCCTGAGCGAGGATTTCGTCTGCTATTTCTCTGTAGTGCAGCGGCCTGTGTGCGCCTTCGAGCACCTTTTGGGCGGCATCCTTCCACGACATTTCGGCCACGACGGTTCTCCTCGGCTGCGGGCGATGGCCGGCTCCCGAGCTGCAGGAGCCAGGAACAAGCCATACGGGGCTGGAGCCAATCCTCACGGGGCGTAGGACCAGGAACTCCCTGAACAGGCCCGTTCTCGCCGAAGTTTGACTGGCCAGGAGGGCAGGCGCCAGAGGTCACCCGCTCCGTGACACTGGACCGACCATCGGATGTTGGCGAGGCTTCAGCCGGTCCGCGGCCAGCCATCCGCCATTGCAATTGTGATTGTGCTCCCAGATTGCCATCGCATGGTATCGCTCTGCACCAGTGAGGAGTCTTATCGTGGCGAACCTGACGATTCGAAATCTGGACGACGCCGTCACCAATCAGCTGAACGCGCAGGCCAGAATGAACGGGCGCTCCTTGGAGGGAGAGGTCCACTATATCCTCAAGCGTGAGACATCCACCAACCGGAGGCTCAAGGACTTCGCGAGGCGCTCCAGGGAGTTGGCCGCCTTAACAGTCGGTACTCACGAGACGGATAGCACCATTCTGATCAGAGAAGACGGGAACCGGTGAAGGTGCCGACGACGTGGTCTTCCGGGTGAGATCGACGGTCTCTAGGTGTTTGGGTACTGCGTTCCTGATACTTGGTTCGACAGTTGGGGGACAGACCGTTGCTGGACAGGCAGACACCGAGGATGAAGATCGGCATGAGTCGTTCGCGATAGAGTGGGTGCAGGGGCCTGTCCTCCGCCCCACCGGTGTAGACGACCCTGAGTGGGCCGTTGACGTGGTCGATGTAGAGCTGTTGCCGGACGGACGTATCGTGCTGGTCGAGGTCCTGGATGCACAGCGGCTGGTGGTCGTCTCCCCCGACTCCGGTTTCGCCCGTTCGGTCGGGCGACCAGGCCAGGGTCCCGGGGAATACGAGTGGATTCGATTCGCCCGCTCCCACCGCGGGCGGCTCTATGTGTTCGACACTCGCAACATGCGATTGACGGTGCTTGCTCTTCCGAAGTTCGAGGTGCTGGAGACAACGCAGCTCCTCGATGTTATACCATCCTCGCTCAAGTTCGACGGTGTGGTGCTGAGCGATTCAGCCTACGTCCTGAACGCGGAAATCTACTCCCCAGAGCGCATCGGTTACGCCCTACATCTGTTTCAGGGGGATGGTCAGATTCTGAACTCGTTCGACGAAGTCCCGTTCGGCGTGCCAGACGCACCACCCCTGATGAGGTTTCTGGCCCCGTCGGCATCTGGCGACAGAGTTTGGGCGGCTTGGCGTGGAGACGCTTACCGTCTTGATCTCTGGAATCCGTGGACCAGCACACGCCTGCGGTCGATCGTTCGCGACGTTGAGTGGTTTCCCCCTTCGAAAGAACCCACTTCATGGGAGCCAAATCGGCCGGGCCCATCGGGATTAAACGGAATAACCGTCGATGGAGATGGCCGGTTGTGGGTAGTAGGTCGCTCGGCTGCCGCCGACCGATGGGCAGGCTGCTTCAAGCCCAACCCGGACCGCTCTCACCCAGGAGCGCTAGCGTATGTCCCTATCGAAACGTGTGCCTCATTCAACTATCACGTTGAAGTGTTCGATTCGGAGACTGGCCAAGTGCTGGCTTCGGATCGCATACCGCCCACGCTGGCCGCGGACTACGCGTGGTGGGGTACAATCCGTGGCGGCTGGTTGTACGCGGTCGAGCGTGACGCCTACCAGTGGCCGGTGGTGCGCCTCTGGCGCCCTACTTTGCGGTCCTCGCCCGGGGTGCCGCCGGCTCGTAGGCAGATCCAGCCCAGGAGGCCCTAGACCAGGCTGTCGCTTCCGCACAGCCGCCGCAAGAAAGGTGGAGTCGCTACAGCTCAGAACCTTGAGCATGGCGTCTATCCCCGTCTGCGGTCTACTCTAAGTCGCGCTCGCCAGAATCACCTTGACCCCGGATAATCTGTCAAATGGGGATTGAGCAGGTCCTCCTCGGAATCCACATCGGTGCCGGTTCGCTCGCGCTGCTAATGGCATCCGTCGCGGTGATGACACGTAAGGGTCACACACGTCACGTCCGCTCCGGACGAGTCTATGCCATCTCGATGGGCCTGGTTCTCGTGACCTCCGCCCCGATGGCGTTACTGACCAGCGACCTGTTCTTGCTGCTTATCGCCTTCTTCAGCTTCTACCTCGTCTTCGCTGGCTGGCGTTTTGCCCGCAACCGACAAGGTCACCCGCAACCGGCGGACTGGATTGCCGGTATTACGTTGGCCGTGACGGGAATCGGCATGGGGGCATACGCTCTCGTCTTGGCACCCGCAGGTGACGCCCAGTGGGTAACGATGAGCGTGTTTGCGGTCATCGCTCTCGGTCTCGCAGCCAGGGACCTCTCCGGGCATCGGTCACGCCTCGCCACCGGTAAGCACAGGATCGCTCGTCACCTCACCAATATGCTGGCTGGCACCATTGCCACAGTCACCGCCGTGGTCGTGGTGAACGTGCCCTCCAATCCTCCGTGGCTGTCCTGGGTTCTCCCCACGGCAGTAATATCGCCTTTCATCGTCTACTGGAACCGACGCATCCTGGGAAGAGAATGACCCGTCGAATGACTGGTAAACTGATCGTCGGCCTGTTTCTGATGGTCCTTGGCTTGCTCCACCTCGTGGAGATTGTAAGGGCACCGCTTACCGGTGGAGAGCTCTGGGTCCGGCTTGTTATCGTGCTGGCGGAGGCGGGGGTCGGAGCCTCGCTCGTGTTCGCGCACCACTCTTCGCAGAAGCGCATCATAGCCCAGAATGAGAAGGAGCAGAGGGAACGACTCTCCAATCAGGTATTGCGGCTAGCAGAACGGAGAGGGGGGCAGGTAACCCTCTTGGAGGTGGCGATTACGCTCGAGCAGACGCCGGACCAGGCAGCGGAGCTGCTTGAGGAGCTTGCGAGAACGGACCATGTCGAGGTAGAAGTCAGCGAAAGACGTGGCCTCGTCTACAGCTTTCACGGGCTTTATGGAACGTCGGGTCCGAAGCAGAGCGAAGTCCTACCCGATGAGCCGTACTTCGACCCGAGATACTCGCAGGAAGTGGTAGGCGAGTCGTACTACCAGCCGCAGCTGAGGGGGGTCCTTGCGACGCACGGGAATGAGGTCGATGTCCTGCTGAAGCCCGAGCCGGAGAACCCCTACGATTCGAACGCCGTGGCCGTGCTTGGACCCGGTCAGCACAAACTCGGCCACCTGCCTCGAGAGCAGGCGGCCCGCTGGCATTCGAGAATTCCCTCGTCCGGGCTGGAAGTACGCGCGAAACTGTTCGGGGGCACCGAAGACAAGCCGAGCATCGGGGTGTGGCTAGACATCGTCTGGTAAGAGCTGGAGGAGCAACTGGCTTCTCCGTGGGCCGCACCGAACCTCAACTAACCGATACCGGCCACCTGAATGGTCATGCGGTCCCCGCCACCTGGACGATAGCGTCGAGGTTGGCAACGACCTCCGGCTCGATCTCGTCCTTCGGAACGTGGCGGGCGAGCTCATAATAGCTCTTCTTGGGCATCACGTTGGGCAGGTTCAACCTCTCGAAGTAATCCGCAAACAAGGGGTCCAGGAACTCGTTGCTAACCTTGAGGTCCGGATCCCATGGAGAACCCTTCCCCAGCTTCTTGAGGGCTCCTTCGATGGCGTTGATCGCCTCCCTCATCGCCTCGATCCGCCTAACCTGCTCGGATTTCTCGAACAGCGGCCCCGCGGCCGTTTCCTTCGCCGTTGAGGCAGCATACCCCTCCAAGGTGCGCCGGGTCGTCACATAATTCTCGATCTCGTTCCGCTCCCACATGAGCTCAACGAGTGGCGACCCATCGTGTAGCTGCCTGCCAAGTTTGTCGAAAAGAGCGATCCCCCGCAGACCTGGGAAGGCTTCTCGCAGGGCGTGGAAGTGTTTTCTTGCGGCGGTCGGCTGATTACCCACATAGTGAACAAAGGGACGCTGCAGGACGCGAGCGGCCGTGTGACCGGCACGTTCAGCCAAGGCTTGGAGAATCGAAAGGTCCGTCGATCCTTCCAAATACAACACCCAGCCAGTCTGCTCGGCCTGATAGTAATGCTCGAACCCGAACTCGCTGAGTGCCTTCTTGAGCTGACTGCCCCGCTCGTCCAGCCGGTGCGGTTGACCGACGAAGGCAATAACTAGATCCCGGTCCCCCGCTTCATTGAGCACCACTTCGGAATGACTCGCGGCGATCTCCCCGCGCTCTTGGATGTAGCGCGGCGGCCTGAGTTCCGCACCGAAACTGTCGCGAATACGCCGGACCAAATCCTCCCAGCCATGATCCGCACCGTGGACGCGATAACAAAGATTTCGCAACACCTCCGCTGTGCGACCCTCACCAACGAGGACGTTCACAGCTCCTTCGTCAAGTCGCATTTCCGTGGAGGCAAGCCCGGACAACGGGGGGAGAAACGCCATGCGGACGTTCCCAGCCGCCTTCGGGATGACCATGCGAGTAGGTTCCTTGCCCTCCGTGAGCCGTAGCGGTCGACAATAAAGGGCTTCCTCATCGGCGTGATCGAACTCCAGCCCGCACTCCCAACCTTGGTCGTCGCTCACACCACTGACCGTAATCTCGATCCGAACGTTGCTGGTTCTCTGCTTTCCTTCCACCCTACGAACGTCCCGGACCCGCCGGTCGCGCCAAAGTAAGTTGGCGTGCGGAACCGGGATTGCCACCAAATCTCTGGGGTTGATCGATACGCCCGAGCGCTTCGCCGAGGTCTTCTGTCCTGATCGCTTCTCGTTCCACCGCCGCAGGCCGATGTCCCAGAGCGCCAGTGCCTGCATCGCCGAGGTCTTTCCCGAGTTATTCGGGCCGATGAAGACCGCAGGGCTTCCGAGCTCGATGTCGACCGCCTCGAAGCCTTTGAAGTTGTTGATCTTGAGGTTGGTCAACATGGCTCTGGAGGCGAGGTCATGGAAAAACGACAGAAGGCCTGAGCAAACCGCAGCACTATTCTACAACTCGGCCGCCACGGAGGCTCTGGGACACGCCGCCCACTGGAGTTCCTCCGTCCTTTTCGTCAAATTCGGGGTTATGACATACGACGTAATTGTCATCGGGGTAGGCGGAATGGGGAGCGCGACCGTCTACCATATGGCGAAAAGCGGATGCAAGGTGCTCGGGCTCGAGCAATTTCCACTTGGGCACAGCCGGGGCTCCTCACACGGCTCCACCCGGATCATTCGAATGGCGTACTCCGAAGGGCCGGAATACGTCCCTCTGCTACGCGCCGCATACACGAACTGGCGCGAGCTGGAACAGGCGGCCGGGGATGCCATTCTCGAAGTCACAGGAGGACTCGACATTGGTCCGGCGGGAAGCGCGAGAGTCGTCGATGCCCGGCGTTCTTGCCTCGAACATGACATTCCCTTCACGGAACTGGACGCCACGGAAATCAACCGACGATTCCCCGGTTACCGGCTCCCCACCGGCATGCGGGCCATTCATCAGCCTGACGGCGGATACGTACGATCCGAGGTGGCGATCCAAGCCCATGTTCAAGTAGCGCGCTCCCACGGGGCGGAAGTCTTGGATCGCGCCTCCGTCACCTCGTGGGAAGCCCGCCAGAACGGGTTCCTTGTACACACGGAAGAGGGACCCTCCTACCACGCCCGCAAGCTCGTGTTTGCGGCCGGAGCCTGGACCGGCCGGCTGATCCCAGAATTGCGCATCCTCTGCCGGCCGGAGAGGCAGGTGATGTTGTGGACCGAGCCCGTGCGACCGGCGCGGTTTACTCCCGATCGATTCCCCATCTTTATTCTGTACGCGCCATCCGGGCACTACTACGGCTTCCCCGACGACCAGGGCGAGGGGTTCAAGCTCGGCCGGTACGGCCACCGGCAGCAGGACGTCGATGACCCCGGAAACCTCGACCGAGAATGCTCCCCCGGGGATGAAGCCGTCCTGCGCAAAGGAATAGAGACGTACTTCCCGGATGCGAATGGCCAAACCAGGCGCATGGCAGCGTGCATGTTCACCAACACACCGGACAAACACTTCATCTTGGATCGTCATCCCACCGTGGCCGACGTATACATCGCCGCGGGGTTCTCAGGGCACGGCTACAAGTTCTGCAGCGTCGTCGGGCAAATCATGGCCGACTTCTGCCTCGACCGGGAGCTGGATTGGGACCTCGGCAGCTTCTCCCTCGCGAGGTTCCAGGACTCTTCAGTTTTTTCGTGATGGGCGTCATAAACTTTGGCGTGCCGCGAGTCAGCCATTCGATTCACTCCAGGGCGCGAGCCGTCCGCGAGCGACGTAGCTCACGCCGAGATCGTCCTGCACGGTCATCCATACGCGGTCGCCTCGCACTACCGGGCCGGCCTGCCATCTGCTGAGGTCAGGTCCCAGGCTGGCCGTTCCGGCATAGTCGCCCTCGGCCGAGTAGATGTCGAACAGGACTCCACCGTCTGCAGCGGGGATCTGGATCCACAGATTGCCTTCGTCGGACTGGAAGATGCTCTCGACGGCGGGTTTGACGGTCGAAATACGAGACCAGTCGAGCTCGGTACCCGCTCTTTCCCGAATGCGGTCGATTTCCGAGTCGCGTTCAGCGTCGGGCACCGGCACGGGTGCTCGACGAGTCTCGAGCACCAGAGTCGTATCTCCGCTCCGCTCCCGCCGGACTATACGATACCTGGGATCTCCGAGGCCTTTCTCCCAGATCGAGCCCCGCGAATCGAGAAAGTCGACCAGGAACGGAAAGAAGGGGACCGGAAACGTCATGAAACCGTCGTCGCCCAAATCCAAGTAGAAGGACGACGGCTCATTCTGCATATCGTACTCTTCTCGCTCCGCCGGCGGCAGCGAGTCCACCAGCGTCATCGTCAGATCATAGATGTGAAACCGCTTCTCCGGAGAGAACACGGGCGCGTAGATGTGGGTCTCATCAATCATCCTGCCGCTCCAGATCCACTCCCACCCCTGCGGTTGGAAGCTGTGGGACTCGACGAAACCACCCTCGGGATCGAAGACTGAAATCCGTCCGTTGCGGGGATCCGGGACCCATAGCCGCCCCTCGGGGCCGAGCATGATGCCGTTCGCTTCTACGAACTCACCGGGGCCCTGTCCTCTGCCGCCATGGGTCGCGATGTGTGCGCCATCGGGGCCGAAGACGCGCAGCTCCTGACTCTGGGCATCGAGGACGACGAAGCCGCCGTGGTCCAGCACCGCCAGGCCCCTCAGCTGGGTGAACGCTCCCGGTCCGGTGCCTTCTCTGGTGCCGACGCGCATTTCCTCTACGAGCACCCAAGTAGGGGCAGATGATGCCCCGGCAGTGTGGACGACGTGAGTGGCGCCGTTGGGCAGTTCGCTCCGCACCGTCTGCCAGTCGGTTGATGGCTGGGAATCACCACAACCGGCCAGTGCCGCCCAGCACACCGTGAGCCCAAGGGTGGAGCCGCCGGCCCGGATGGGGGCAACGTGCCGCGAGTCATCCATTCGATTCGCTCCAGGGCGCGAGCCGTCCGCGAACGACGTAGCTCACGTCGAGATCGCCCTGCACGATCATCCATACGCGATCGCCTCGCACAACTGGGTCAGCGTAAACGGTGGCGACTTCGGATCCCAGGCTGGCCGTTCCCGCATAATCGCCCTCGGCCGAGTAGACATCGAACAGGACCCCGCCGTCTGCGGCAGGGATCCGGACCCACAGGTTGCCTTCCACCGACTCGAAGACGCTTTCTACGGCGGGCTTGACGTTCGGAATACGGGACCAGTCGAGCTCGACACCCGCTCGCTCCCGCAGTGAGTTGATTGCCGAGTCGCGTTCGTCGTCCGGCACCGGCACGGGGTCTCGGTGCGTCTCGAGCACCAGAGTCGTATCCCCGCTCCGCTGTCGCCTGACCAAATGGTAGCCGGGGCTGTCAACGCCACCCTCCCAGATTGAGCCCCGCGAATCGAGATAGAAGGCTCCGTACGGAAAGAACGGGATCCCAAGTAACATAGATCCTCCGTTACCCGTATCTACGTAGAAGACCCTCTCGGACTCGCTGGGATTGTACTCCTCGTCTTGGAAATCCGGATCCACCATCGCCAGGGAGTCCACCAACGTCATGGTCAGGTCGTAGATGTGAAACTGATCGTAGGGCTGGAACACGGGCGCGTAGATGTGGCTCTCATCGACCATCCTGCCGCTCCAAATCCACTCCCATCCGTAGGGTTGGAAGAGGAAAGACTCGATGAAGCCTGCCTCGGGATCAAAGACCGACATCCGCCCGTTGCGGGGATCCGGGACCCATAGTTCCCCGTTGGGGCCGAGCATGAGGCCGTTCGCCTCTACGAACTCACCGGGCCCCTGTCCTATGCCGCCATGGGTCGCGATGTGTGAGCCATCGGGGCCGAAGACACGCAATTCCTGACTCTGGCGATCAAGGACGGCGAAGCCACCGTCGTCAAACACCACAAGGCCCACCGGCTCGGTGAACGCTTCCGGCCCGGCGCCTTCGGTGGTGCCGACGCGCATTTCCTCTACGAGCACCCAAGTAGGGGCAGATGATGCCCCGGCAGTATGGACGACGTGAGTGGCGCCGTTGGGCAGTTCGCTTCGCACGGTCTGCCAGTCAGTTGATGACTGGGAATCACCACAACCGGTAAAGGCCGCCCAGGAAGCCGCGAGCCCAAGGGTGCAGCCGGCCCGGATGGGGGCAACGCTCCGTGCGGACCGGCGCGTCTGCTGCTTCGAGAAACCTACCGGTTCTGCTGTGTGCGGGGTTCGCATCTCCTTCACGCTCCTTGCTTGGGCTGGGAAATGGTGAGCGCGTGCCCGTCTAGGTCGCGCAGGCTGAACTCGATGGAGCGCGAGTTGGGGTTGATGTGCGGCTCATCGATGAGGTCTGCGTTCAGCTGCCGGGCCCGCCGGTAGACGGCGTGCGCATCGCGCACCCGTACGTAGAACAGCACGCTGGAGCTACGCGACTTCTTACCGGAGTGACTGACCCCGGGGTGCGCCTCGACCTCGGCGTGGTGCAGCAGTAGTTCCGGCCTGCCGGTCGGACCCAGGAGTCTCACAAAGCGATCGCTGGTCCCGGCGCGCTCGTATCCGAGCAGCTCCATGTACCAGGCCGCGCTGGCCGGCACATCGCCAACAATGATCATTGGGGTTAGCCCTGCTTCTGGAACGTCCGCCACTATGTCCACCCGATTGCTGAGTTGAGCACGGCGTCACAAGCCGAGCGTCACGGTAGGTGAGCAACGCCATCGGGGCAATCGACCCTTCCTGATGGCACTCCTGGCATCACTTTTCAGCCCAAGGGGTGATATCCTCGTTACATGCATAATACCGGGTCCATTGAGGGCATCGCCGTCGGGGTTGCGGTGCCTAACCCGCTTCCTGTGTTCGTGTCCTGGTCCTCGGGCAAGGACGCCGCCTGGGCGCTCCACGTTCTCCAGAAGGATCCTGCCCGGTACGACGTGCGTGGACTCTTCACGACCGTCAACGAGCCATTCGATCGTGTCGCCATCCACGGGACCCCGCGACGGGTAGCCCTAGCGCAAGCCGAGCGAACCGGCCTTCCTTTGTACGAGGTTCATATCCCCAGCCCGTGCACGAACGCCGCATACGAATCGGCCCACCACGACTTCCTGGAACGGATGCGCGCGCTCCCTGCCGGCGCGGGCGCGACACACCTTGCATTCGGCGATCTGTTCCTTGAGGACGTCCGGCGCTATCGGGAGCGGCTCTTGGCAGGTTCAGGTTTCCATCCGCTCTTTCCCTTGTTCGGACGCGACACCTCGCGGCTCGCCGAAGAACTCCTCCGGGCTGGGCTCCGGGCGATCGTAACAACTGTGAACACCGACTTCTTGCCTGGCCGGTTCGCCGGCCGCTGGTACGACCGCGAATTCCTCGACGAGCTTCCCGAAGGGATCGACCCGATGGGCGAAAACGGGGAGTTTCACACCTGTGTCGTCGACGGGCCCATGTTCCACCGCCCACTGGGCGCCCGTCCGGGGCAAATAGTGCGCCGCCGCATCGAGGTTGCCTCCGACGAGTCGGCCGGCATTCGTCATCCGGAGTACGTCTATGCAGACGTCGTGCTCTAGCACCTCGTAGACCAACCCGGCCTCGCTTGCCTACGCCGACTGGACGGAAACGGCTAGTATTGGACGTGGACCGAGACGAACGTTGCCGGATGAAATGGGGAATCCATCATGAGGAATGAGAAAAGGGAAGTCCGTCATGAGATGGTGGCTAGCGGGCTCATCGTGGGTGCCGTTGCTCTGGCAGCATGTGGCGGGCCTTCCGCGGGAGGCGGTTGGAGCACCGAGCGAGAGGTGCTGCCTTCCGGTACGGTCCAGGTAACTCACAGGGGTCCGGGCGAGCCAACTCCTACCTGGACGCTCACCGAAGAGCTTCGGGTAGGTGCACTCGAGGGTGGGCAACCGGCGTCCTTCGGGGCCTTAAAGGGACTGGTCGTATTCGCGGACGGCGGCTTCGCCGTTCTCGAGACTCAGGCACAGGAAATCCGAGTCTTCGGCCAGGACGGATCTCACCAGGCGACCTTCGGCCGACGCGGAGAGGGGCCGGGAGAGTTCGTGGACGCCAACGGCCTGATGGTCGACCCCCATGGACAGATCTGGGCCACTGACCCCCGAACAGGACGCGTTTCAGTGTTCGAGCGGGAAACAGGACTGGTCGAGACGCTCCGCTTCATGTCGCGCGGTTACGGTTGGATTTGGCGCGGGACAATGTTGGATGACGGTCGGGTCCTACTCCCCTCCACTTCCCGGGGGGAAACGCGGCGCCGGATTATGGTGATCTACGACTCGACCATGACCGTGGTGGATTCAGTCTTTCTGGATGCAGAGGGCCCCGAACTGAGCAACGATCCCAACGATGACGAAGGTGCCTTCGTTCGCGAGAGCGGTGCGGGGTTCTCGATGATGAGCGTCCCGTTCTTTCCGCATCCAATACACAAGACCGGGAGTTCCGGGTTCCAGATTGTAGCTTCGGGGTGGGAGGCGGGCTATCGCCTCGCGCGCTTTGTTCCTGGAGGGGACACGACTCTGGTCATTAGAATGACGCGATCACCGGTACTTGTCAGCGAGGCTGAGCGGGACCGTGCCATTGCCGATGTCGTGGAGTTCCTAGGGGGGGAGCAGCTCGATCTGGGCAGGATTCCGACGACGAAACCGCCGGTGAATAACGTCTTGACATCGGTCGAGGGAAACTTCTGGGTCAACGTGCCGGCTGCGACCGGGGGATCGATGTTCGACGTGTTTTCTCCGGAAGGGGACTATTTGGGCACGGTCGATCCTAGAGGCGTGGAGGTTCAGGACCTCGAGGACGAGCCCGAGGAGGCCAATTTTTCAGGCCAGAGCTTTGAACACGTGGAGAACGACACGTTCTGGGCCGTCGTAACCGACGCTCTGGGGGTGCCATGGGTCATCCGAGCCCGGATCGAATCCTAACCACCCGTCAGGGCTCTTCGGCGGGCCCACTTCGGTCCGTCTTCCTCGGGGCGCCGGTAGCCACTATCGGGCAGACTCCGGGGCGACGAGAACGGCACATCAAGCGTAGACAGCCGGCACAAACACGGAACAACCAGACGATGACCTACCCTCCAAGACTCTCCTTGCTCGGGCGGTTGTCTCGGTTCTTCTCCTCGGCGTTCTGACCTCCGACCTGTCGGCGGCGCGGCACCCCACGCCGAGCTTACTCGCGCAGGTTCAGGTGCAGGACACGCTCGACATCGACCTCATGGTCGATCAGGTGCCCGCGGAGCTCGCCGCCCGCGCCGTCGGGCGCGCAACGAGATCCCGAGATCTGACGAGCATCATCCGCTCCTACTTCGGGCCGGATAACGGAGTAGACTTAGAATTGCCCGAGCGCGACGCCGCGCGTAAGCCGCTATGACGTTGCGGCGGGGTCGGCGGGCGGCAGCAGCTCGTGCAGCGCGACGTATTCGACTCCCAGTTCGTCTTCCTGGACCCCGAGGAGATAGTCTGCGCCGAACTCCCAGGGCGTGAACCCAGGCGGCCGGGTCACATGACACTGGAAGCGCCCATCCGCACCGAAGATCCGGGCGCGACGCGGTTCCGGAGCGCTCGGCCTGGGGTACTGCCCCACCCATATGCGGCCCGTGGCACCGACGAGAAGGTGCGAGACCGCCGGGAATCGAGGGTTCACCGGACGGTCTTCGCTCGTTAGCTCGGCTGCGATCTCCGGACGGTCCACAAACTGTTCGCGTATTGTTCGCCGAAAGGCGTCGATGTCCGCTCGCGTCACGTCGAGATCCTCGGGAGTCCAGCGCACGATACGCACCAGTCCCTGGTCCGCGTCCAAGAACCGTACTTCCGACTCGTCCCCCTCCGCCAACGCGATCGTCGAACGGCGCGCTGATACTTCCGGACGTGGTGCGAAGAGTGGCGTCATCACCAGGTTCACAGCCGTCTCAGTGGAGATTTGTTCGGGGCCCCCGAGATGTGCGAGCTCGCGCAACAAGCGCCCGTCAGTGTCATGAAGTTCGACGGCGGTGGCGGCACTGCTGGACCCATAATCCGCCGTCTCTCGAGTGTTGACGGTTCGCCCACCGACGAGCACCCCTCCACCATGCGAGGGGTTCAGGTAAAGGGGTTCGAGTTGTACCGCGCGGACCCACTCTCCCTCGCTGGTGAACACGTTGTAACGCATCGGCCGATAATCGCCGACATGGATGGTGTCGCCGGCGACGACGTATACCATCCAGGGATCCCGGAACTCTCCCGGGCCCTCACCCCTGCGGCCGAACGACCGTACAAGCGTTCCCGTCCGATCGAAGATCCGGATCATGTCCGAGCCGATTCGATCGGCAACCACGATGGAGCCATCGCTCAACATCCCGACGCCACGCACGCTGCTGAACAGTACTTCTTCGTCGCGCAGGACCCCGCCGATCGACAGAGTGGGTTCGGCGTTCACCTCGCAGCTGAACACCGAGGTCGTTGGGTCGCTTGTTACCAGCTCGACGCCGGCGCTGTCGATCGCGAGCGCCGTCACGCGATGTTCGTCCGCGGCGTCGCATCCCGCCCCAGTCGCTACGACGAGTGCCACGAATGCAGCTCGGGTTGGTCCGAGTGCCGCTCGAGCCAGGCACCCGTTCATCCGGCCCGGGGGAATTCTCTTGGACCCGTCGCCCTCTCGGTCTTGCTCCATTGCGGTCTCCCCTTCAATTGGTGTCGAGCGCGTGGCCAGGCGATGCCGCTCCCCGAGGACGACCCTCGCTTCCTCTGGATGCCTCCGGGTCACTGCGAAACAGCGGTCGGCTGAGAGAATCTACTCCCCCCCCCGGTCTGTACAGAGCCGCGCCTTGCCGCTCGAGCTCCCGGGCGCTTCCCCGGAGTCGTCCGGACCTCGATGAGATAGTTCGGATTGAACCCGATCTCGAGGTTCTGTACCGGATGAATGTTCACCCCCGGGTGGGTGGTGGCGGTTGCGGCGGGGGCAGATATCGGTGAGACTGACTCGCACCTTGACCAAGAGGAGGCACTCATGAGTGAGCTTGGATTTGTGCGGACAACGTTTTGCCTGACTGCGGTTGCGGTCTCTGTCTGCGGTCCGGGACCGGAGCCGATGGATGCGCCGGCTGACCCTACGGCCGTTCCCGACCCGGCGGCGGCAGGTCTCCCCAATCCCACGCCGATAGTGATGAAGGACTGGGCCCACCTCCCCGATGATCGGGAGTGGGGGTCGACGGCGGGGATCGACATTGACCCGACGGACGGCCACGTCTGGGCATACCACCGCTGCGGTGGCGTCGGACTCGCGGGCGGGTGCGACGAGAATCAGGTAGATCCCATCTTCAAGTTCCACCGAGAAACCGGTGAGATCCTCGCCAGCTTCGGCGCCGGCCTGTTCGTCCTCCCGCACGGGCTGCATGTCGACGCCGACGGGAAGGTGTGGGTCACCGATTCCATGGGGAACGATGCGGGCACCAAGGGCCATCAGGTGATCAAGTTCAGTCCGCGCGGAGAGGTCCTGATGACTCTCGGGCAGGCCGGCACGCCGGGCAGCGAACCCGGGTTGTTCAACGAACCCTGCGATGTCGTCACCGCACCCGACGGCAGCATCTTCGTGTCGGACGGGCACAGCGAGCAGAACGCGAATCCACCGGAAGGCTCCACAGGCCGGATCATCAAGTTCTCGCCCACCGGCGAGTACCTGATGGAGTGGGGACAGATCGGCGACGGACCGGGTGAGTTCCGGACGCCCCACGGCCTCGAGATGGACTCCCAGGGCCGCTTGTTCGTGGCCGACCGGGGGAACCACCGCATCCAGATCTTCGACCAGGACGGCAACCACCTGGACTCGTACTACCAGTTCAGCCGCATCAGCGGGCTGTTCATCGACGACGCCGACAACCTGTACGCGATCGATTCCGAGTCCAACCCCAACAACCACGAGGGGTGGCTGACGGGCGTCCGCATCGTCCATTCGTCCGCGGACGTGGTGACGGCCTTCGTGCCGCCCCACCCCTCCGAGCGCGGCCCCCAGGGTGTGGCGGGTGAGGGCGTAGCGGTGGACGGAGACGGGAACATCTACGCGGCGGAGGGTCCGATATCGCGAGCTGACGCGGGTGGAGGCATCACCAAGTACGCGAGGTAAGTGTATGGCGGCCGCGGTCCTCCTCAGGACGCGCCGCAGGTTGTGGCCGTCGGCCGCGGACATGGTGAGCGTCCCGTCCGGGAGGGGGCACACCTACCGGTCGGGAGCCAAGCGATGGTCACCCTGGTCGAAACTCTGAACTACCGCTGTCTCCGGTATGTGCGCCGGCACCTCACCCCGTTCCACGTTCTGGTAGGCCCGAATGTGTCGGGCAAGACAACCGTCGGGGACGGCGCTTCCGAGCATCAGCAAGAAGCAATTGGAAACCCTGTTGATTCCCCTGCCACCCCTCGCCGAGCAGCACCGCATCGTCGCCAAGGTCCATACCTCATGGCGCTGTGCAACCAGTTGGACGCCGAGGTCGGTGATGCGAATGGGATACGCAGCAGGCTACTCGAATCCCTCTTGTATGAGTCGCTAGCCTCCCAGGAAGCCAGCATCAATGGAACAGTCGGCGGCAGTGCGAGGGGTTGGGCATGACCTTCCCTGACCAGCCCCACATGAATCATGTCAGCGACGCGCTGTGGCGGATCGGTGGCGGCGCATCCCTCATGGTGGGTAGCGGGTTCAGCCGGAACGCCCGGCCCCGGCGCCCCGATCCGTCGCCGATGCCCACGCTGAAGGAGATGGCACGAGAGCTTCATCGGATGCTTCATCCCAGCGAGGGAGACCCAACGGATTTTCCGCCGCCCGAGCGAGTTCCCCGACTTGCTGAGGAGTACGAAGCGGCGTTCGGACCCATCGCATTGCACGAGAAGCTCCGGAGAATGGTTTCTGATCGCGACTATGTGCCCGGTCCATTTCATGAGCGGCTCCTCCGGATGCCTTGGTGCGACCTCTTCACCACGAACTGGGACACACTCCTCGAACGTGCGCGCGCCGTACCGGCCTACGCCGTCGTCCGGGCCCCAAGCGACCTCCCGTCGAGTACTCGCCCTCGAATCGTTAAGCTGCACGGATCACTGCCGAATCCGCCTCTCATCCTCACGGAGGAGGCCTATCGCACGTATCGCCGTACGTACGCACCGTTCGTAAACACCGTTCAGCAAGCGATGATGGAGACCGTCGTGCTGCTCCTCGGGTTTTCGGGCGACGATCCGAACTTCCTACACTGGTCCGGCTGGGTGCGCGACAACCTTGGCGCCGCCGCTCCGAAGCTCTACCTCGCTGGCCACCTGAGCTTGTCGCGCACGCGGCGGCGAATGCTGCATGCGCGCAACGTCGTTCCCATTGACCTCGCGGAACACCCGAAAGCCGGCGAGTGGCCGGACCACCTGCGGCATCGGCTCGCAACGGATTGGATCCTGACCTCGCTCGAATGCGGCCAACCCTATGACCAGACGCGATGGCCAAACCCGCCGGAGAAGCCGAAGGAGGTTCATTCGCGGCTCGAACCTGTAGCGGCGCTGCGCCCCTTGGCCGATCCCGTCTCCGAACCCGACATCGTTCCGCCCCAATCAACTTCGATTGAGGCCAACAAGGCGAAAGTCGCCAAGACAGTGGAAGCATGGCGGCATAACCGAGAGTGCTATCCTGGGTGGATCGTGTTCCCGCGCGACATACGATCGCACCAGCGGAGAACCGTTGAGAACTGGGCTCCATTCATTCTTGACGTTCTGCCCAGCATGACGCTGTTGGAGCGTCTGGATGTCATCTACGAATTGATCTGGCGATCCGAAAGGTCGCTGGCACGGATACCGGAGGCACTGGAAACGGCCGCCAATGCGGTGTTGGTTGTCATCGATTGCCGGGCGCGGACGGTCGGCGGCGAGAGACTTACAACGGCTGACTGGACCGCGATTCGAGCCAAGTGGCGCGCTGTGGCCCTGTCGGTACTGACGGCCGCGCGGTACCGGTTGGATGTGGACGGATTCGAGGCGGGCCTTGAACGGCTTGAGGACTACGTAGATGACGATCGGCTTCACCACGAGCGCTGCCTCTGGTCTCTGTGGGAGCTGGACTACGAGTCGCTGGAGGAGAGGCTCGACGAATGGAATGTCGGTGACATGGATCCCATGTGGAAGGTGCGCAAGAGCGCCCTGCTGAGGGACATCGGAAAGGGTTCAGAAGCGGACAGTTTGGTTGAAGAGGCAGTCGCGGAAATCGGAACTGTCCCGCAGTCGGGCCAGGAAATCGCGGCAGTGTCTCGCGAAGGATGGGCGCTACGGAGCACGATGTCCATGGATAACTTCGCGAGAATCCATGAGAGGTTGCGCGAACTCGCACCCCTGAAATGCGACGCAAGGGATGTCTGGGAGCTGGGAAGGGACTTGGAGCGTTCCGACAAGGATGGAAAGCCTGCGTCCCACTTCGATCTGGGTGTTCAGCAAACGAGCCACCACTTGATCGAATCCGCCAATGACGTGCGTACCAGTGCCTACACGAGCGTGCGATTGGCTGAAGTTGCCGGTCTCCCCGCTGCCGTGGACTTGATGGATGTCGCGGGTTCCTTGCTCGCACTCTCGGCCGAGCGGCTTGCGAGACACGATCCGAGGATTGCTGTTTCACTAGTTCTCCGGGCAACTACGGGTGAGAACGTCCCGGCGCTTGAGCGTGTCTTGTCGCGACAACGCGTCGCCGCGCTTCCGAAGGATGAAGCGAGACGGCTCTGCGAGGCGGCGCAACGTTTGGCCCTTCATGCCATCAGCCGGATCGAGACGACGAGGCGACGGCAGAAGAACATCCCGTGGCTGGAGCGCGCCCGGGTAGCCATGCAAGGTTGGTCGCGTTTGGTATTGCGGAGGGATGGCGAGGCCGCCAGCCAGACCTTCCGTCACGCGCTTGAGTTGTACCAGGAGCCGGTGGTGAAGGCGGACTTCTGGTTGCACGATGCATTGGGCGATCTCCTGACGCGCTCGTGGAAGACGATGCCGCCAGACAACCGGGCGCGGTGGATCCTTGACATCCTCGAAACACCGATTCCAAACAACGACGGCGGATCGGTCTTCAGATATCCAGAGCCCGGCGATCTCTTGCATGATGTGCAACGACCGCCGGATCGCACGCCCGAGAGCGAGTCTCGCTGGACGAAGGTGGTGGAGGCTCTCGTACGAGCCGCGCATGGGAGCAGCGAGGTACGCGGGCGGGCTTCCAGAAGGCTTGCCACGGTTGCCACCTGGGGGCTCCTGACCGAGGCCGAGGCCATGCAAGCGGCAGCGGCCTGGTGGGGAGCCGACGCAGGCGACGACGCTCCTGTTCCGGTGCAGACCAACCTCCCCGACTATGCCTTCATCGTACTGCCTGAACCACGTCAGGGCATGGGAAGGCGTGCGTTCGGGCGAAAATGGCTGGAAGGGGATAGTTCGCAGGCCATTTTGACCGGGTTCCACGGAGCCGGGGCGGTGGGCATTCCCGTAACTCACGGAAACCCGAATCGGGCTGACGACATTCTCTACCAAGCAGGGCATGCAGCCGCCTTTCTACGCCATCACACACGCAGTCTCGCGTTGTCGTCTTCCGAGAAGGATTTTGTCACGACAATAGCGGATCGATGGACGGAGACGAACTTGCATTTCCCGAAGAACATACCTGACGCCTTCTTTTTGCCTGATCGGCAATCCCTAGAGGGTGCGATTCGTGGCCTCGGGTTTCTACTGTTCGAGGTGCGAGTACCGGCTTCACTTGCCGAGGCTCTGAATCGGAAAGTGAAGGATCTGCACGACGCAAAATTGGGCGCGGAGGGCATTCCGGCCTTTGGAATGCTCCCCGGGATCTGGAGATCCGCCCCGGAACTGCTTGACGACATTGACGTGACCATGAAGAAGGGCCTCGCGTCCGACGATGCCCAGATGGCCGGTAGTGCGTTCAACGCTCTGCATTTCTGGCTTGAACGGCAATCGGATGAGTCGCCGCCTTCTCCCTTGGAGCAGTGGGTGCGCGAAGTGGGGGTCGCGATCGCCGTGAGGCGGCAGGCGGCGGGGACAGCCCTTGATGTGGCCAAGTGGGTTTTTGAGCAGGGCCGCACCGATCACCGGGATATGATTCGCGGTCTCGTTGTTTAGGGAATGGGATACTTGCTTGAGCAATTACGGTACGACCGGGAAACAGCGGCCGCCAATGGTCTGGACATTCCGCTCATGCGATGGCGGTGCATTCGTGTCGCGCGCGCCATTGCGGCGGAGCGTTCAGATACGCCCGACGTGGTTCGGAGATGGCTGGAACTCGGGAAGGACGATCCCCTGCCTGAGGTGAGGCATGTAGCCGCGGATTGGTGGAGCGATGGGAGAGTTGCCAAGTGATCGGACCCATTTGTAGGGTTGCGAGGATCGAAGCATGACCCGCGTCCCCGTACCGCCCGAGATGCTTCGCTGGGCTTGCCAACGTGCGGGCCACGACGTGGCCCACGTTGCTGAGCGCGTCCCGCAGTTGTGGGCTTGGGTCCGGTGCGAGCGGCAACCAACGCTGAAGCAACTGGAACGGCTGGCCAAGGTTACCCATACGCCGTTCGGCTACCTGTTCCTATCGGAGCCGCCCGAGGAACGCCTCCCTGTGCCGGACTACCGTACCGTGTCGGGCACCGCCGCAGCCAAACCGAGTCCCGACCTGTTGGACACGCTATACACGATGCAGCGCCGTCAAGCATGGCTACGGGAGTCCCTCGTCGAGCATGAGGCGGAGCCACTGACCTTCGTGGGAAGCGCCCGCCTCGCCGACGAGCCGGGCGCGGCGGGTCGCGAGATGCGGCGCATACTCAACCTGGGCGAAGGCTGGGCGGCCAGAGTACGGACGTGGCAGGACGCCGTGTGCGAATTGCGCCGTGCGATCGAACACCTTGGTGTGATGGCCGTGATCAACGGCGTGGTGGGAAACAACACACATCGCCGGCTGAGGGTGGAGGAATTTCGGGGGTTCGCACTCACCGACCCGTACGCGCCGCTGATCTTCGTGAACGGCGCCGACGTCAAGTCGGCGCAGATGTTCACCCTCGCCCACGAGTTGGCGCACGTCTGGCTTGGAACGGAGGGGGTTTCCGGCTTCGATACGCTGCTGCCCGGCGGCACCGAGGTGGAAGACTGGTGCAACCGGGCGGCGGCCGAAATGCTCGCGCCCGCCCAAGAAGTCAGGGCACGTTGGACGGAAGTCAGACGGTCGCCGGATCCCTTCGATTTGCTGGCTCGCGCATTCAAGGTGAGCCCGATATTCGCCGCCCGCCGGGCTCTCGACCTGGCGCTCATCGAGCCCGGGACGTTCTTCGACTTCTACGAGGGCTATGTAGAACGCGAACGCACAAGGGGCACTAAGGCGACCGGGGGCGACTTCTTCAACAACCAGAACACACGGGTCGGCGAGTTGTTCGCGACCCAGGTCCTGCGCGCCGCCATGGAAGGTCGAATCGGCTTCAAGGAAGCATATGACCTCACCGGGCTGCGTGGCGGAACATTCCAGAAGTACGCTAGGCGGCTCGGGATGGACCTCCCATGAGCGCACGGCGGGTCTACCTCGTGGATTCGGACGTCTTCATCACTGCGAAGAACCTGTATTACTCTTTCGACATCTGTCCCGGCTTCTGGAAGAGCCTGCTTCATCACCACCGGACGGGCCGGGTCTACAGCGTAGACCGGGTACGCAGCGAACTCCTCGCGGGTCGCAAGACGGAAGATCTGGTGCGGTGGGTGAGGAGCGAAGTCCCGGATGGATTCTTCCTCCCTGTGGACACCGCCGACGTGTCGGACGCATACACGGACATCATGATGTGGGTTCAGCGCCAAGCGAGGTTCTTCGACCACGCGAAGGCGAAGTTCGCGACGGGTGCGGACGGCTGGCTGGTAGCTTACGCGAGGGTTCACGGCGCGATCGTCGTGACCAACGAGCAGAGCGCGCCGGAGTCGAAGAAGGAGGTCAAGCTGCCCGATCTTTGCGATCAGTTCGGAGTCCAGCGCGACAACACGTTTGCCATGTTGCGGGTGCTCAACATTCAATTCGATTGGACCGGAGACGGGTGATGGGGCCCGTTGGGAATCGTGAGTGGTGGACAGCGGTTCGGCATGCTTGGAGCACGCTCGCTCTGGGGGCAGCGACGGTCTGCTCTGGTAGTCTGCGCTACCATCGTCCGGCCAATTGGCGCTTCGCGCACCAATGGGAGAAAGGGTACGGCGGCGGCGTGGATACGCACGGTTTGGGGCCGGGTCCGACGGTCGCGGCCTTCTCAGCGCTTCTCTAAGATCGTGACGGGAGAAGATGTGTTTGAGGACCACCCATGAGTGACGACAGCGCTTGTAGCCCATTTTTCGCGCCAAATGGGCTACAAACAGATTTGTCGCCCACGAGTGATCAACGACGGTCGCTCCCGGACCGTGACCCCTGCATCGGGGAGATGGTGCGGGTGCGGAGCCGCCGTTGGCTGGTGGAAGACGTGACGCCGCCGCAGGAGACCGGCCACTCGTCGCGCGTCCGCCTCGCCTGCGCGGAAGACGACGCTCCAGGGCGAAGAGCTGGAGGTGTACTGGGAGTATGAGTTGGACCGCGGAATCATCGACGAGGAGCAGTGGAGCGGACTCGGGGCACGGGGGTTCGATCCTCCGGGCCACTTCGCCGCTTTCCTGAACACCCTGCGCTGGAACTGCACTACCGCCACCGATCCGCGCCTCTTCCATGTTCGATCACGAGGCGGAAACCTCGGATCTCGCGCCGGCGGGGAGTGGTCGCTGACGCTGCATACCCTTCGACAGTCCGACCCTTTCATTCATGGCGTGAATGATTATCATCCACCCCATGAATGATGTCGTTCTTCCTCGGGCCGTTAGTCGCACTCTGAGCGAGATGCTTCGCGTCATGCCCGCAGTGGTCGTCACGGGTGCTCGCCAAACCGGCAAAACCACGCTTGCTCGCGCCCTTGGAGCTCTTGAGGGCCCACCGGAGGGGACGATGGGTGGGGGCCGGCGGTACATGTCGCTCGACGACCTCGACATCCTCGATCTTGCCCGGAAGGATCCAGACGCCCTTCTAAGGCGTGATGGCCCCGTCTCGCTCGACGAAGTTCAGCGCGAGCCCAACCTGCTCAGCGCGCTCAAGCGGGAGATCGACCGCGACCGGCGACCGGGCCGCTTTCTCCTGACCGGATCCGCCAATCTGCTCTTGATGCGCCGGGTTTCGGAGTCCCTGGCGGGCCGTGCCGGATATCTCACGCTCTGGCCGATGACCCGGCGGGAGCAGTACGGGGCCGGTCAGGCCGGAGTGTGGGACCACTTGCTGGAAGAGTCGAGCCAGGATTGGCCGGACGTTATCGCCGCCAGTGGAGGTAGGCGGGAGAACTGGCGTACCCTGGCGCGCCAAGGCGGATTCCCCGTCCCGTCAGTCCACCTCGAGACTCCGCGTGAGCGAGCGATCTGGTTCGAGGGCTACGTTCGTACCTACTTGGAGCGTGACCTACAGGCGCTCTCTTCGATCGCCAAGCTGCCCGACTTCCGCCGGCTGATGCGAGCTGCCAGCCTGCGCATCGGCTCGCTCGTGAACCAGACCGCGTTGGGCCGAGAAGTCGGACTCAAGCAGCCGACCGTTCACCGCTACCTCAATCTCCTCGAGACCTCCTACCTGCTCGTCCGCGTTCCGGCCTATGCAGTGAACCGGACCAAGCGGCTGATGAAGTCTCCCAAGCTGTACTGGAACGACCCCGGCCTCGCCATGCATCTCTCGCAGGAACACGAGCCTCGAGGCGCCCACCTCGAAAACCTGATCTTGCAGGATCTCCTGGCCTGGCGCGATTCGCGCTCGTCTCCCGCCGAGGTCCTGCACTGGCGCACGACCAACGGAGAAGAGGTGGACTTTGTGATCGAGGCTGGTGGGGCGCTTCTGCCCATCGAGATCAAGGCTACGAAGCGGCCCGGACTCCGGGATGCAAACCACCTGAGAACCTTCCGAGCCGAGTACGGCCAGGCCGCCCGCGCGGGCCTCCTGCTACATGGAGGAGACACCCCGCGGTGGCTCACACCCGACGTGTTCGCAGCGCCCTGGTGGGCCGTGATCTAGCAGCTAGGGGTGCCGCCCCACGCGGGCCAGGTCGTCCGCACTCACTGCCCCTATCCGATCTCCGAGGGGGAAGGTCGTCCGGCCGACGTGGACCACCTCCAACCGGTCCAGCTTCAGGGCCGCCATGGCGGATCTCATGGACTTCGTCACGCGGGGACGGTCCGTACGCTTGAATTCGAACCCGAGCCGCAGGTTGCCGCGCACGACAAGCAGGTCCAACTCGGCGCCACCATGGATCGACCAGAAGTGGCACTCCTCCGGGCGCGGGCGCAGCTTGTGGATGACCTAGGTCAGGGCAAACCCCTCCCAGCTGGCACCTACCTTGGGATGGGCGCGCAGCTCTGCGGACCTAGTCAGCCCGAGCAGCGTGTGCAGGACACCGCTGTCCGCGACGTAGAGTCTCGGGGACTTGACGATCCGCGGCCCGATGTTGCCGCGCCATGGTCTCAGTTGCCGCACCAGAAACAGACCCGTCATGTAGTCCACGTACCGCCGTACAGTGGTGTGCGAGATACCGAACGCGCGAGCAAGCTCGCTGGCATTCCAGGTCTGGCCGTGGTAGTGCGCGAGCATCGTGAAGAAGTCGTACAGGAGTCTGGCGGGAAGGGAGATGCCGAGGCCGGGAAGGTCAACTTGGATTAGAGAGCGCACGTAATTCCGACGCCTCAGAAGCCAGGCCAACGGCCGGCGATCGTTCGGCTGCAGCGCTGGCGCCCGGCATCCCGCCGGATCGGTCACCTTTCGTGGAGAAAGCTTGCAAATCCGGCACGTAATGCCATATTTGCAGCTATGCAACGAGATCACATACCGCGCACGCTCGGACAGAGTCTTGGGAAATACCTCGCCGTGTTCCCGGTTGTGGCCGTTCTGGGTCCTAGGCAAGTGGGCAAGACGACACTGGCCCGAGACATCGCCGAGTCGAGCGTGGCCCGCCGATCCGGCAAACGGGGGCTCTACCTCGATCTGGAAAACCCTCGGCACCTTGCGCGTCTCTCCGACCCGGGAAGTTACCTCAGACGTGCCGAAGACCGGCTCGTCGTCCTGGACGAAGTGCACCGGGTGCCACAGCTCTTCGGGACCCTGCGAGGAGTGGTGGATGACCTGATCCGGAAGGGAACACCGGCCGGTCAGTTCATGGTCCTCGGCTCGGCTTCGATCGATCTCATGCGACAGTCGGGCGAGACTCTTGCGGGCCGGATCGGGTACCTGGAGCTGGGACCCCTCGATGTCCGGGAGGTGCCATCGGCCGATGCCCGGACGCTCTGGGTGCGAGGTGGGTTCCCGCGGAGTTTCCTGGCAACGTCGGACACGGCGAGCGCGCTTTGGCGGGAGAACTTCATCCGCACCTACCTCGAGCGGGACGTTCCGATGCTGGGTCCTCGCATCCCCGCAGAGACGCTCCGGCGCTTTTGGACCATGGTCGCACACCTTCACGGCCAGCTCTGGAACGCATCAATGCTGGCGCGCAGTCTGGGAGTCGATGGCAAGACGGTCGCGCGCTACCTGGACCTACTGGTCGACCTGCTGCTCGTTCGCCGCCTACCGCCTCTGCACGTGAACACAAAAAAACGCCTCGTGAAATCCCCCAAAATCTACATCAGGGACAGCGGCATCGTACACACCCTGCTGGGGCTCGACGACGAGGATGCAGTGCTGGGCCACCCGGTGGCCGGTGCCAGCTGGGAGGGACTTGTCATCGAGACCCTTCTGCGAGCGGCCCCCGAGCGAGCACACGCGAGTTTCTTTCGGACCGCCACCGGGGTCGAGATCGATCTGGTGCTGGACCTGCCGGGAGGGGAACGATGGGCCATTGAGGTGAAGCGCGGCCGACCCACCGTGACTCGCGGGACCCGGACAGCGATTGCGGACCTGAACCCGGACCGCACCTTCGTTGTGTATGATGGCGAAGAAGCCTTCTCGCTCGGCTCGGGCGTGGAGGCAATCGGTCTTCATGATCTGGCCGGGGCTCTCGCGGGAATATGACCCGCGGATCTTGGCCACCCCACATGTGTCGGCGCAGCTACAGGATGGTGCTACGGGCGCTGCCCCGCGTAGTCAGACATCGACCGCCACCCGGACGTCAATCCGGTTCGCTACCTCGGCGTACAGATCCACGTCAACCTCGGGTGCCCGAATGCCGATGACCAGCGTATACCGGACCGCCCGGTCGTAGTGCCCTAGCACCTTGCGCGTCTTCCACCATCCGGTAGCGGGGTAGACGGCTATGGCGCCTCGGCTGGAGAGATCGGCGGCGGTTCCACGCCAAAGGTCGCCGTGAAGGGATCCGCGATGGCGGCCTTGTGAGCCTATCAGCCATGCCGGATCGTCACCGCTCGAACCGGTGGTGTATCGGTCGTCACGGGCCGCCGCGCTGATTCGGCCGCGGAAAGCCTGGATTGATTCAGATGGTCGCTAGACGTCGAACCGGAGGCCGTGGGACTCATACCAGCACTTTGCTCTTGCCCTCATGGCGGACGTTGAGCAGCTCGATCCCCTGCCTCTCCCGCACCAGGCTCTCGAACGCCAACTCCAGCTCGGGGAAGCTCTCGAACTCAACCTGAAGCCCGAAGCCCCGATTCATCCCAACATCGCGGTGGGCCTCTGCAGCGGCCTTGGCGGTGGCGCGAACCTCGGCCAGTTGCCCACGGAGCGACGCAGCGTGGCTGTGTCGATCGCGTTCGGTAGGACCTGGGTGGTCGGGCCCGCCACACGGATAACGGTATGGGTAGGTCTCCGCGCTGCGCACCAGCCCCGTCGACCTCCCACACGAGTGTCGTAATCCTCCGATTCCCCTATGAAGCCGCTTTCGGGAATCTTGCCAGGTGCCTGGACACCCGCTCTTCGAAGGTGCGTGGTGGAAGGTCGTCCCGGCTTTCTGGCCAAATGGGGTAGCTCCACTTTCCACTCGCCGAACAACGCGTATGATCGCCATGGTGAGCGGTGAACAGTGCGGCCGCAGACCTTATAGACTATATGGGTGGAAGGGGCAACCGAGAACATGCCATACCGAAGGGCGTGTTGTGCATATGTCATGTAACTACTTGGGAGGTCGTTGTTCAAGGGATCGCCAGTCGTCTGACAGTGGTCTTGGTCGGTTCCGTCTCATGGCCGGAGCCGCGTCATGAGGAAGCTGTCACTTGCTGCGTGTCTTGCTGGCGCGTTATGGCTGTTGGGTGCGGACGGTCTCCGGGGGCAGCGCTGTGGCTTGGCATTCGATGGAGGGTTGATCTACGCCCCGGCGGATCTGGACGGCGACCACTGGCGATCCTCTGCTGGTTCGGCGTGGTCTCTGGGGGTCGGGCATACGTGGTGTGGTGAGGGACGTTGGTCACGGGGAGTACATCTCGCCACTACCCCGTGGCCCGCGGCTTCCAACGTCTTGGGGCTGTCCGTGCAGGGTGAGCTGGGATATAGGTTGTCGACGCATGACGATAACGGTGGAGGATGGCGAACATTGCTGCGAGGGGGTCCGACGTGGGATGTCTTGGCGGGTTATAACTTGGTGCTGGTTCGTCACTGGAACGGGCGCGATTGGGTGAAGGAGCCTACTGACAGGGTCGGTCTCCGTGTTGACACTGGCGTAAGCTGGGGACGGCGATTTGGGCCTGGCGCGGTGTTTCTTGAAGCCCTGGTGTCCTTGAGCGTGTTCTCGAAGGTCGATGACACAGGGCTGATCGCGTGGTTTCGTCTACCGATGGCCGTGGGGTACAGCTTCGGATTCTAACCCTGATGTTTCACCAGCATCGTGCGATGACCAACGCGAGGCAATGGTCGGGGTAATGTGGCATCAGGGGTAATGTGGCATCAGAGGGTTGGATCGGTGGGTTTTCTGTCGTCTGGAGTGGCTTCGTGGGGCCGGTTTTGGGGTGATATTTGACGACTGGGCGCACGTATCCCGAGGGGGTGGGGCTGCGGTGGCAGGGTGGGGCTGCTGTATTGCGTAGCTACGAGAACTCGGCGTGCACTTTTGCGAAGCAGTCAGCATACGGGCGCGTCTGGTCCATGTATAGCCTGATGCGGCGTACGGACACTCTGACTCGGGCACCGATCTTCAGGAGCTTCAGCCTGAGAGAGGCTGCCGTGGCGTTGGCCAGGCGCGTGCCGGCGAGAGCTTCTCTGAGGGCGTTGCTGAGCAGTGATGCCACGGCCGACAGTTTGAGCCTGAGGCGGTTGGTTGCGAAGGTGGCGGCGGAGGTGCGGTCGCTGAACAGATCCAGCTGTTCAGGCATGATCGTCGGTGAGCACGTCCGGTCGGGCGACCTCAAGGTCAACGTGTCGAAGGGAAAGAAGTTCACGAACATGCGCGCTGGCGCCGCAGACGAGAACGTGCGTCTGGAACCACCTCGCCGGCTCACGCTCGAACTCGCCCTCGAGTTCATCAACGACGACGAACTGATTGAAGTAACGCCCGACGCCATTCGACCGCGAAAGCGCTTGCTGGACGCCACGGCCCGCAAGAAGGCAGGGAGAAGGGCTGCCGCTCGCGCCAGAGGGGAGTAGGCGACCGGCTCCCGCCATGGATCCGGGAGCTGCCACTGGACTGTGGTTCATTTGGGATCACAAGCCGGAGGACCACCCACGCGACGTGATTCGCTCAGGACAATACGAGAATTTTGACCGGCGGGGCCACAGGAGTGTAGTGTAGAAATTATGATGGGTCGGTTTGCCTACGCCTGGGATATCCTTGGGCAGGGAGACCGCAGATTCATAAAGATAGGGTCAACCGAAGGCAGGTGCCTCGGAGTGGAGGGTCGTGTCCATGATATGCAAGTATTTGGAACATCCTTGCTCAAGCGAGCGCGTGCTGTTTGCGGGCGGTCTTCGTCGGTTACGTCTCATGGCCGGAGTTGCCGTGGCGTCCGTGGCCGCGAGCGGAGCTTGCACCGACTCTACGGTCGCGCCCGCTCACGAGTCCGCTCGGTCGAATAGAGCCCCCCCGACCGCGCAGGCGCTCCGGCTTGACACCCTGCCACCTGTGGTGGCCGGTGAACCTGATCTGACATTCCTGGCGCTATCGAAGGCACACCCAGGATTCGCGGGAGCGTGGTTCGAGGACGGGCAGCTGTACATCGGCTCCACGAGTGGGCAGGTCCCCGCTGGTTTTTCGGTTGCGAGCCTTGGTGTCGAGACGGCTGCGGCTCTCACTCCTCGCCGGGTCCAGCATACGTTCGAGGATCTGGCCCGTTGGTACGGCCCGTTCATCAAGATCGTGGCTGCGCAATCGGGCCCTACTACAACCGATATCGATGAGCGCCGGAACCGGTTAGTGGCGGAGGTGGTGGATGTCGCCGGGACCAAGAGGGCGCTTCAGCGTGGGGGGATCCCTTCAAGTGTGTACGAGGTGCGGGCGCTACGGAGAGCCTCAGGTGGGCTTCCGGCGACGCCTAGTGATGCAGCCTCGGCGCCTGACACCACCGAGTGCTCAGAGCTCGACGACAAGTGCCGGCCGGTTATCGGCGGACTGGAGATCAATAGGACTAACGGCGGCACCTGTACATTGGGATTCAACATTGATCACCATGAGTGGGGAGCTGCCTTCGTCACGGCCTCTCACTGCTCTCAGACGACGGGCGGTGGTACGGGAACGGTGTACTATCAAGGGGGCGGTCGCGTGGGCGTGGAGGTATACGACATGCCCAAGATTCCGAAGGACTCACTTCCACCCGGCGTGTGTCCCCGGGACTATTGTCGGTTTTCGGATGCCTTGGTTGCGCAATATGACGATGGCGTGTCGAACACGCTCGGCCACATTGCCGACCTGACTACGGGAACTCAGGTGGATTCGACTCCGTGGGTGATTGAGCAGGAAGATCATGATCTGCTGGCTGGCGAGCCAGTGTTTTTTATCGGACGAACGAGTGGCGAAGTCGAGACCGAGGTTGATGCTATATGTAAGAACCGCAAGTTGGAGGTTGATGATGGCCCTGATATTGAGGTATTGTGCCAATACCAATACAGCGAGCCGCCTGAGGGTGGTGACAGCGGTGGCCCGGTATTCAAGCGTCTTGGTCCCGAATCGGGGAATGGAGCGACTCTCGTCGGCATTTCCTGGCTTGACTTCGGGTGGTTTCTCGATTACGACGGGGTATTCTCCGGCATGAGATACATCCCGAGAGAGATCGGTGAGGACTCTGCTCTGGACTGCGGCGGAATCGAAACGACATACGGGGGCGGCTGCGATGGGGTTCCGATTGACGACCCTCCCGGCAACAATCCGGTTCCTCCTAACCCTCCGGAATCACCATGTGAGGGTGGTGACCCCAACGACTGTGACGACCCCAATGACCCAGACAACCCAAACGATCCGGGGCTTCAAAGCGGAGGATCTGGTTCGTCTTCCGGTAACGGGGCCTCGTCATGAAGAATATCCCTCGTGCGGCGTGTCTTGCTGGCGCGTTATGGCTGTTGGGTGCGGACGGTCTCCAGGGGCAGCGCTGTGGCTTGGCATTCGATGGAGGGTTGACCTACGCCCCGGCGGATCTGGACGGCGACCACTGGCGATCCTCTGCTGGTTCGGCGTGGTCTCTGGGGGTCGGGCATACGTGGTGTGGTGAGGGACGTTGGTCACCGGGCGTGCGCCTCGTCACTAACCCGTACCCGACGGGTTCCCAGGCCGTGGGGCTGTCCGTACAGGGCGAGCTGGGATATAGGCTGTCAACGCATAACAACAACGCTAGCGGATGGCGGGCATTGTTGCGAGCGGGTCCCACGCTGGACGAAATGGCTGGTGGGACGCTGGAGCTGATTCGTCACTGGAACGGCAGCACCTGGGTAGAGGAGCCAAGGGAAAGGCTCGGTCTCCGTGTGGATACCGGCATGAGCTGGGGTCGGCGGGTTGGGCCTGGCGCGGTGTTTCTTGAAGCCCTGGTGTCCTTGAGCGTGTTCTCGAAGGTCGATGACACAGGGCTGATCGGATGGTTTCGTCTACCGATGGCCGTGGGGTACAGCTTCGGATTCTAACCCTGATGTTTCACCAGCATCGTGCGATGACCAACGCGAGGGAATGGTCGGGGTAATGTGGCGTCAGAAGGTTGGATCGGTGGGTTTTCTGTCGTTTGGAGTGGCTTCGTGGGGCCGGTTTTGGGGTGATATTTGACGACTGGGCGCACGTATCCCGAGGGGGTGGGGCTGCGGTGGGGTTGGCCAGGCGCGTCCACCACCGGGTAAATTCCGTCGCGATGAGGATGGCGTCTCGGGCCCAGACGGCCGACACGTAGGTAGACCGCCGCCTCGGCATGTTCCGCATGCTGGAACAAACACGCAAGACCCCTTGTCGACACGGAACAACCAGACGATGACCTACCCTTCAAATCCGCAGATGACTCTCCTTACTCGAGCGGTTGTCTCGGTTCTTCTCCTCGGCGTCCTGACCTCCGACCTGTCGGCGACCCGCCACCCCACGCCGAGCTCACTCGCGCAGGTTCAGGTGCAGGACACCCTCGACATCGACCTCATGGTCGATCAGGTGCCCGCGGAGCTCGCCGCCCACCTCGCGCTTATGCGGGCGGAGATCATGGCAGTCGTGGGCACGCAGACCATCGTAGACATGTCGGAGGACAACATCCGCGTGAACGACTTCGACCCCGGGCGTGCCGAGGAGATCTACCAGGACATGGTCGAGGGGGACGCCGACATCATCATAGCCTTTGGTCCCGTGAGCGCTTCGGTCGTTTCCGGACGGGAGACTTACCCAAAACCGACTATTCTCTTCGGATGGGTGAATCAAGATCTGGTGGGTCTGCCCGAGCCGGGCGCGACTTCAGGAATTCCGAACTTCACCTACGTGATCTCGGCGTCGTCGTATGAACACGACCTGCGCACCCTCAAGAGTCTCTACGACTTTCAACGAGTTGGAATCGTGATGCCAACCGGGCTCGTCGAGTCGCCCGGCCTCGAGGAACATCTCAGTGGGATCATGGCGGAGGTTGGCCCCGACTTCGAGATCATTGGGTACGAGTCGCCGGCGGCCCTTCGGGAAACGCTCGATCGCGTCGACGCACTTTACATACTGGGGAACCTCTTTGTCCCCGCCGAAGAGATATTGGAAATCGCCGAAATGCTGATCGCGCATCGGGTTCCGTCCTTCTCCGGGACGCGGCGAGAAGACGTCGAGATGGGTCTGCTGGCCACAAACCAACCGATGGAGGGGATGAGTTCTTTCTTTCGCCGACTCGCCCTTTTGACCGAGTCGGTCGTGAACGGCGAGGCGTTGGCGGACCTACCTGTCTTCCTCGACCTAAACCAAACCCTCACGGTTAACTTTCACACCGCGCGCGCAATTGGAGTACCGATCCGCTACTCCCTCATAACGACCACGGAGTTCGTGGGCGAACTCGACAACCCGTTGGCCGAGCGCAGATACGGTCTCCTTGATCTGGTGGAAGAGGCGCTCTCCGCCAACCTCGGCCTCAACGTGGTCCGGCGTGATGTGCGGATCGCGGAACAGAACCATCGCTCGTCGTGGAGCAGCTACCTGCCTAGCCTGAGCGCCAAGGTGACCCAGACGGTCTTGGACCAAGACCTCGCCGCGGCTTCCGGGGGTCAAAACCCGCAGTACTCGACGCAGGGCGCTCTGTCGCTGAGCCAGGTCGCCTTCTCGCCCGATCTGAACGCGAACATCTCGATTCAGCGGAGCCTGCTCAATGCCGAGCGCGCAGGACTCCTTGCCTCGGAGTGGGACGTGGTTCTCGACGCGGCGGCAGCATACTTCAACGCCTTGATCCTCAAGGCTAACGTCGAGATTCAAGCCCGCAACCTCGACGCCACCAAGCGAAACCTGCGCATCGCCGAGCAGAGCTTCAACGCCGGCCAGACCGGTCGGAGCGACGTGCTCCGGCTCGAAAGCCAGGCCGCACAAGATATGCAGTCACTGATCGAGGCAGTGAACGCGTTGGACCAGGCGCACCATGCGATCAACCACGTGGTCAACCAGCCCGTGGGCCGCGAGATCGACGTGCTCGATGTCACGATGCGCAGTGGTGCCTTCCGGGACCGCGACTTCGAAGAAATCCGCCTCATTCTCGACGATCCCGCGCTGAGAGAGCCCTTCGAGGACTGGCTCACGCTCGAGGCGATTGCCAACGCGCCCGAGCTCCTGATCTACGACCACAACATCGATGCGGTGGGCCGGACCGCCAGGCTGAACGGCTTGGAGCGCTTTCTGCCGACCGTGACCGCGGGGCTTGATGTCAATCGCACCTTTGCCGAAGGAGGTGCCGGCGTGCTATCCGGCGGTACGTCTATCGACGAGTATTTTTCTCTCGGCGTGAGCGCCTCCATTCCGCTCTTCGACTCCAACCAGCGGCACGTTGAACGGGCGACGAATCTCATCCGGCAGAACCAACTTCGTGTCGAGCGCAGGAGCACCGCGGTCTCGATAGAACGCGCCGTGCGGGATGTCGTCCTCGACCTCACGGGAGGCGTCGCCGGCATCGAACTCTCGGTCATCTCCGAGGAGGCTGCCGCAGAGAGCCTCGAACTTGCCCAGGCGGCTTATGCGAACGGAGCGATCACGGTCGTGGAGCTTCTGGATGCGCAGACGAACTACGCGAGTGCCCAACTGGCGAGAGCGTCCGCGACGTACAGCTTCCTCGCGACTTCGGTCGAGTTGCAGCGACTTGTCGGGCACTTCCCGATGCTCAGCTCGCCAGAGATGAACGACGCATACATGCAGAGGTTTCAGACATTCCTTCAGGCTTCCGAGGGAGGCCGCCGATGACAGTCTCGTTCCGGAGATCCAGCCTTCTCCCGGGCCTCGCCGCCTTGTTCGCCGCTTGCGGTGGTGGCCCGGCCCTCGAACCTCCCCTTCGCCCGGTGGTATACGACCAGGTGCGTCACGCCAGCGGCGAGATCGAACGTACCTTCAGCGGCACCGTGGCCACCGGCAGGGTGGTGAATCTCAGCTTCAGGAGCGGTGGGGTGGTCACGGAACTGAACGTCGTGCTCGGCCAGCAGGTGCGGGCAGGCCAGCTCCTGGTCCAACTCGACAACGTGGCTGCCCGGCTAGCCTACGAGCAGGCGGTGCTGGCGGAGAACGGAGCAGCTTCGCAGATGAACACCGCTCGGCTGGCCCTGGACCGCACGCGGGCCCTCTACGAGTCCGGAACGGCTTCGCTGGGCGATTACGAGAACGCACGTGACGCATTTCGGACGGCCGAGACCAGCCATGAATCCGCCGTGCGAAGCGTCCGGATACAGGAAGAACAGGTCGCGTACGGTTCGATCTACGCCCCCATGGACGGTACGATAGCCGCGGTTGACGTGGAGATTGACGAGAACGTCCAGGCAGGACAGGTCGTGGCTGTGCTCAACGCCGGTGGGGGCCTCGAGATAGCGCTCGGACTCCCGGGAGCGGTGATCTCCCAGGCACATCCCGGCATGATGGCAACCATTTCACTCACGACCCTACCGGACACGAGCTTTGTTGGGCGCGTAACCGAAGTATCGCCGTCAGTCGACGCAACCACTCAAACTTATCCGATACGGATCGCCCTCGAGACATCGTCCGAGGACGTGCGCGCCGGCATGGCCGCGAATGTGACACTCGCTTTCCCCGCTGAATCCTCCCAAGAGGCTGCTCTGGTCGTGCCCGCCAGAGCGGTTGGAGAGGACGCCGAGAGTCGCTTCGTATTCGTTGTCGAGTCGGTTGGCGAGGGCGAGGGGATTGTGCGCAAGCAGCCCGTGACGATCGGACGGTTGACCCCCGAGGGTTTCGAGATTCTCTCCGGACTAACGGCGGGGCAGGACGTCGCGATAGCGGGCCTCCAGACGCTGCTCGACGGCCAGCGCGTCCGGATCAGGTAGGCCCTTGAACCTCACTCGACACTCCCTCGAGAAGAGCCGTGTCACCTGGATGCTGCTGGCGGCAGTCATCGTGGGGGGTCTGAGCACCTACGGCTCGCTCGCCCGCGACAGCATGCCCGCCTACACGGTGAGAGCTGCTACGGTTGTGACGCGCTTCCCCGGCGCGAGCCCGGAGAGAGCCGAACTTCTGGTGACCGACAAAATCGAGAAGATCGCCCAGGAACTTCCCGAGCTGAAGGAGATCACGAGCACGTCACGGACTGGGCTCTCCGTCGTCTCGGTCACGCTGCGCGACGAGGTAACTCAAGGAGATTTACAGGCCGTCTGGGACAGGCTTCGTCGGAAGCTCGAGCAAACGGAGGAACTCCCGGAAGGCGTCTCGCCGTCGCTGAACGACGAGGGTGTCGGCGAGGTTTATGGCATGGTCGTCGGCCTCACCAGCGACGGTTTCAGCTATGCCGAGATGAAGGTGTACGCCGACGATCTGCGGGACGATCTCATCCGGCTCGCGGATGCTGCGAAGGTCGAGCTGGGCGGAGCGCAGGAGGAGCGCATTTTCGTCGAGTTCGACAACGCGCGTATGCGCGAGTACAACCTGACGGCGAGCATCCTGCAGGGCGTCCTCGCTCAGACGAACATCCTCAGCTCCGGCGGATCGGTGAATGTCGAAGACGAGCGCATCATCCTGGAGCCGACCGGGAACTTGGACGATCTCGGGAACATTCGCTCCCTGCTGATTCCGGTCGGGAGCGGCCAGCTCGTGCAGCTCGAGGACATTGCCCGGGTGCGGCGCGGCTATGCCGACCCACCGGAGCAGCTCGTGCGCGTCAACGGGCGGGATGCCATCACCCTGCACGTTAGCCTCAAGGCCGGGGCGAACATCCTCGAGCTCGGCCGGGAGATTGATCGGATCCTCGACGAGTGGCGGGTGCGGCTGCCGATCGGCCTTGGCCTCGAACGCGTGGCGTCGCTCGATTTCTACATCCAAGACAAGATCGACGACTTCGTCGGCAACCTCGTCCAGGCGATCGCTGTCGTCCTGGCGGTGATGCTCCTCTTCATGGGGCTCCGCACGGGGCTCGTGATCGCGAGCCTCATCCCGATCGTGACGATCATGACCCTCTTGCTCATCGGCCTGGTCGGGGAGGGCCTGAACCAAGTCACGCTTGCGGCTCTCATCATGGCGCTCGGAATGATGGTCGATAACGCGATCGTCGTGGCCGAGTCGGTGGTGGTGAAGATCGAGGCGGGCTCGAAGGCCAAAGAAGCAGCGATCGCGGCGGGCGGCGAGCTCCTCGCACCTCTCCTCATCTCGACACTCACCACGTCCGCGGCCTTTCTGGCCTTCTACCTCGCCGAGACCACGATGGGCGACATTGTCGGCCCCATCTTCGTTGTCATCTCGCTCGCTCTGCTCTCTTCCTGGCTCGTCGCCCTAACGGTGACGACGCTGTTATGCACCCTCTTCCTGGGCCGCGCGCGAGCTACCGGCAAGAAGCCGGGGCTGGTTGACCGTACTGTTGCACGGCTCCGGTTCTGGTACAAGAACGCAATCCTTGGGGCACTGGCGCGGCGTCGGCTGGTCCTGGGGGTGATCGTCGGGATGTTCGCCCTGTCTCTGGGCGGGTTCACGCTGATTCCATTCGTTTTCTTTCCGGACAGCGACCGGAACACCGTTACGGTGGACATCAATCTGCCGCTCGGTACACGGATCGAGCGTACCGAAGCGGTGGTATCGGAATTCGAGGCCTTCTTGCGCGACTCCCTCAGAGTCACCAGCCCTTCCGAGCCCGGCGTGTTCGGGTGGTCCAGCTATGTGGGTCAGGGACCCGCTTCGTACGACCTCGGATACGCACCGGACGAAGCCAACTCGAGCTACGCTCACTTGCTCGTGACGACATCGAGTTTCGAACACAACTCCTGGGTCACCACTCGCTTGCATGAGTTCGGGTTTCGGGGGTTTCCGGACGCCGACATACAGGTCGGTTCGCTCGGTTCGGGCGGTGCGGGCGTGCCCATCGAAATCAAGGTGTCCGGCGACGATCCAGATGAGCTGGCGCGGATCGCAGAACGCATCAAGCTGGAGCTCTATGGCGTGCCCGGAACACGGAACCTGAAGGACGACTGGGGCCCCAAGAGCAAGAAGTTCGTCGTCGATATCGATCAGTCACGGGCCCAGGCGGCGGGTGTATCGAGTCAGGACATCGCCATCTCACTGCGCACGGTGCTCGAGGGATTCGAGACCGGTGAGTTCCGTGAGGATGACAAGTCGATACCGATTATGATGCGGAGCGAGGCGAGCCAGCAGCAGACGCTGTCCTCCCTGGAGACCATGGACGTCTTCGCTCAGAGCACGGGACGGAGCGTGCCTTTGCTTCAGGTAGCGAACATAGTCCCGGAGTGGCAGTACTCGCGGGTCCGGCGTCTCGACCTAAACCGCACAGTGAACATCTCCAGCGAGCTGACCGAAAGCGGCAACGCCCAGGCCATCACTTCGGCCATCACCCCGTTCTTGGAGGCGGAATCGGAGGGCTGGCCGGAGGGCTACAGCTACCGGCTCGGCGGCGACGCAGCGAATGCCACCGAGAACATGGCCGCGGTCTCCAAGTACCTGCCGCTTTCGGGTGCGATCATCCTCCTGCTGCTGGTCCTCCAGTTCAACTCGATCCGAAAGACGTTCCTGGTGCTCGCTACGATGCCGCTCGCGCTCATCGGGGTCGTGATAGGCCTTCTGCTCTTCCGCGAGGAGCTCGGGTTCATGCCGTTCCTGGGGGTGATCTCTTTGGCGGGCATCGTGATCAACAACGCGATCGTCCTCCTGGACCGCATAGAGATCGAACAGCGCGCACTCGGACGGACACCTCAGGACGCCGTTATCGCGGCGTGCTTGCAGCGCTTCCGGCCCATTCTGCTGGCGACGGTCACCACCGTCCTCGGAATGCTCCCTCTGTATCTCAACGGGGGCGAGATGTGGGAGGGAATGGCAATCGCCATCATGATGGGGCTGCTCTTCGGGACCGTGATCACGCTGGTTTTCGTGCCCTTGCTCTACACCATCTTCTTCCGAGTGGACTACTCCGGGTACGTGTATTCGGGGCATGGGTTCGACGATGCGCTGGATGACTAGCCGCCTCGCGGGTCGAGGGAGGGCACCCGTCCGATGGACCAACGCTTCGCTCGCTCGGGGGGTTATCCGATGGCCGACCCTGCCATCGCGTGGCATCTTGCGACTCGACGAATGACTCCTACACCCGAACCAGAGAGGCAGCCGAACCGGCCGATGCAATGCGCCTGTCCTCCAGCCGATGAATAACTCGCGGCGAGGTACGCCCCCACGTTCGGCGGCGGGCCTCGCCATGGCTGCCCTTCTCATCTTTCCTCCGCTGGTGCAACCCGCCCGCGCTCAAGAAGCAGCAGTCGATGTTGCCCAGCAACCCGGCGACGAGCTGGAAGCCCTCCGCGTCTTCTTTGACTGTCGGCGTGGCTCCAGGTGCGACCTCGATTTCTACCGGACCGAGATCCCCTACCTGAACTACACCCGTGACCGAGCAGACGCAGACGTCCACGTGTTGGTCACCTCCGAGGAAACCGGGGCCGGAGGACGCCTCCACAATCTGGACTTCATTGGCCTCGGGGATTTCGAGGGCATCGACGACCGGCTGACGCTCACGACTTTGCCGAACATGGCGGCGGAACAGAGCCTCACGGATCTCGCCGCCCTACTCGAGATGGGGTTGGTGAGATACTTGGCCCGGACGGCGCACGCCCAGCGGATTCAGGTGGACTACGAGAACGGAGGGGAAGTCCCCGTCGCAGTGGTCCCGGGTACCGACCCGTGGAACTTCTGGACTCTTCGGGTAAACTCCAACGTCGAATTCGACGTGGACGAACGGCGGCAGAGCTACGGGTTCGGGGGCGGTGTATCGGCCGATCGCATCACGGAGCAACTCAAGCTTGAGGCGTCCGTTCGAGGGGAATACGACCACCGCACATTCAAGACCTCAGATTCGACATCGGTCGTCAGCGTGTCCGAGTCGTGGGGAGTTGACGCACTCAGCGTATGGAGCCTTTCGGATCACTGGTCCATGGGCGTGAGCGCAGAAGTGTCGCACTCGTCCTTCGCCAACCGAGACGTGGAGGCACAGGTCGGACCGGCCCTGGAATTCAACATCTTCCCCTACAGCGAGTCCACTCGCCGCCGGTTCAACTTCCTCTACGCCATTCGGATGCGGCACACGCGTTACATCAAGGAGACGGTCTTTCTCACGATGGAAGAAACACGACCGCACCACCGCCTCCACGCGGGGTTGAGCGTGAGACAGCCGTGGGGCGAGAGTTGGGGCTCGCTCAACTTCTCCCAATACCTAGACGACAGGGCCAAGAATCGGTTTTCGGTGCGGGTTGGTGCGAACTTCCGCCTCACGCGCGGATTGTCTCTCAACCTCAACGCGGGCTACGCGCGCATCCGAGACCAGGTGAATGTCCCGCTGGGCGATGCCACCCTCGAGGAAGTTCTGCTCCGCCAGCGCGTGCTCCAGAGCGGCTACGAATACGGCGCCTCGGTTGGTTTCTCGTACACCTTCGGATCCATCTACTCGAGCGTCGTAAACCCACGACTCGATCGCCTCTAGCGCTGCTTCACGAAGAAGACACCTCCGTCTCGAGACGTCACGACTATGATCTCGCTCTCGAAGAAGGGATAGTTGCTCCAGCTTCCTCCACCAAACCCGTTGTCGTCATTATCCGGGTAGACATCGAAGTACCCTACCTCCTGTGGATCGTCGCGGTCCGAGATGTCCAGGATCCCCAGACTACGGTCCTCGTATTCATAGGCCCATCTTCGGACGACCCGAATTCGTCGTACTCGTCGTTCATGTAGAAGTATTCGTGCTGTTCGTCCAGCCAGCCTCGATGAGAGAATACCTGCCTGGGGTACTTGGACTTGGCTATCCCGACGGGATCGTCGTTGTCCGTAACATCAACGATGCCCATCCAGTTCAGGTCCGAACCAAAACAGATTTCCGCGTTCTCGCGTCGTGGTGGTCGGCGGCACCCTCGGTCGTCCAGGAAAGCACGAGCGCCGAGGTCGAGGCCGGCGACGTCGCACCTGCGCTTACCCCTGTCGGGCTCGCTGACGCCGTCGCCCCAAGGCGGACGCCGAGGCGTCGCTACATGCTTCGTCGCTCTGCGTTTCGCCGCAGGCGCGGACCTGCACCTCGTATGCCATGCCCACTGCCAGCTCCGATGTCCGGCCACTGACCGTGCCGTCGCTGGTGGTCACTTCGGCAAGCGTCGCCCAGGCCGTCCATGAACCTCCGGTCGACGCCCAGCCTGTTGGCGACTTAGGTGGCGCGCACGCGGGTCAGCTTGGTTGGTCCACGAGCTGCCAGGGGTGCCCCATCATCCGCCGCTCACAATGCGAAACGTCTCTCGCAAGGCCACCCAACTAGTGTAGAGGAGCAAGGGCGGGGCCACCCAGCGGATCAGCACCAAAACTCCGGGAACGAGCCGGCCGAACCGTGTCCCAGTCCCCCGTCTCAGCTCATCGCCAGCCGACTTCATGATCCACCCCGTGAGTACCGCCATGACCAGGACGCCGACTATCGTAAACAGCTCGGCCGCAATCTGATCCATGACTCCGAGCGCTTCGAGTGACAAAGCCGGAACGATACCTACGACCGCCACGACGCTTCCTGCCCCCAACGTGGCCTGTCTCCGAGTCCACCCGAACTGGTCGATCAGGGTGGCCACGAGCACCTCGAGCAGGGAGACGGCCGACGTGAGCGCCGCGAGCACGAGCGCGCCGAAGAACGCCAGGCCGACGATCCGCCCCAGCACTCCGAGTTCCGTGAATGCGCTCGGAAGCGAGATGAACAGCATGCCCATCGTGCCTTCGCTTACCTGGTCCGCCAGCCCGAGCGCGAAGATGATGGGGAAGACCACGAGCCCCGCGATGAACGAGACCGAGAAGTCCGACATCGCGATGGTCGCGCCCTCTCGGCCCAGGTTTGTCCCTCGAGACAAATACGAGGCATAAGTCACCATGATTCCCATGCCGAGACTCAGCGAGTAGAACGCCTGGGCAGCAGCACCCTGGAGCACCAGGGGATTCAGCAGCTCCTCCCGAGACGGCGTGAGGTAGAAGCGATAACCCTCGACGGCGCCCGGCAGCGTCGCCGCCCATGCGGCCAGGCCGACGAGAATAAGGAGGAGAAGCGGCATGAAGAGCATACTCGCGCGTTCGATTCCTCGACGTACCCCGGCGACGACGATCGCCACGACGGCCGCGACGGAAAGCAGGTGAAAGCCCACAGCTCCCGGTCCGGAGCTCACAGCCTGGTAGCGTCCGGCCGCGTCCACGGCGAAGCCCACCGTGATGGCGTCCAGCGCGTAACGCAGCGCCCAGCCGGTTATCACCGATAGGTAGGCGAATATCACCGCCGACGTGAGAACGAAGAGGGATCCGACAGGCGCCCACCACCGTCCACCGACCGAGCGCAAAGCCCCGATGGCCGACTGCCGGGCCCGCCGTCCGACAGCGAACTCGGCGAGCATCATCGGAATGCCGATGAGGAATACGAGGACGACGTACAGGGCGACGAAAGCCGCGCCTCCGCCCTCGGCCGCAGCGTATGGGAAACGCCACATGTTGCCGAGCCCCACGGCGGAACCGACGGCGGCGAGAACGAAACCCGCTCGGGTGCCGAAGCTCTCCCTGGGAGATTGCTGCGCGGATTTGTTGTTCACGATAGCGCTCCTCAGCAACGGGGCGGCACTCTGGGCTAGCTAGTCTAGCTACCTAGCCCGGATGTCTCACCAGCATCGTCCAATGACTAACGCGAGGCAATGGTCGGGGTAATATGGTCAGAAGCGTAGTACCTCATCCGTACAACATCTAGCGGCTGGACACCCTCACGGCTGGCATTTGAACTCATGATAGTACGAAAATCATCATTGTCATGGATGTTTTGCGCACTTAACGTCAAACCATGTTCGACGAGATTCCACGAACTGAGCATGTGCGGGCGGTCGAGGGCCGCCTCCGCGCCTACCCCGCCGTCGCGGTCATCGGGCCACGCCAGATCGGTAAGACGACCCTCGCGCGGCAGGTCGGCGACCGGTATCGGCACGCCGTGCATCGGTTCGATCTGGATGACCACCGCGACCTAGAGGCCCTGCTTCGAGACCCTCTGCCGGTACTGGAGGGACTTGCGGGGCTGGTAGTGATTGACGAGGTGCAGCGCTGCCCCGGCCTCTTCCAGGCCCTGCGGATTCTAGCAGACCGCAGACCGCTGCCGGCGCGCTTCCTCATTCTTGGCAGCGCCTCCCCGGACCTGCTCCGTCAGAGCTCGCAGACACTGGCGGGACGCGTCAGCTACTATGAATTGAGGGGATTATCCCTCGTCGAGAGCGGCAGCGCCGAAGGCCGGGTCACCGTAGATACACTGGAGCGCCGGTGGCTACGGGGAGGATTCCCGCCGGCATACTTGGCACCGACCGATGGCGGCGCATTCCAATGGCTGCGCGATTTCACAAGAACGTTTCTCGAGCGGGATCTCGGCGAGCTTGGCTTCCGCGGCTCTGCCCCTCACATGCGGACCCTGTGGACCCACCTTGGCCACCAGCATGGACAGACCTGGAACAGTGCGAAGGTGGCGCGAGCCGTAGGCGTCTCTGCAAACACCGCACGCCGCTACTTGGACACGTTGACAGGTGCCCTCGTTATCCGCCAGCTCCGCCCCTGGTTCTCCAGCGTGGCCAAGCGGCAGGTGAGGTCACCGAAAGTCTACGTCCGGGATACGGGCCTGTTGCACCAGCTGCTGGGAATAGAGAGCCGGCGAGCACTTCGTAGGCACTATCGAATGGGTGCCTCGTGGGAGGGACTGGCGCTCGAAGCGGTCGTCGAAGCACTCGGCGCGGATGACGATGATGTCTCGTTCTGGGGCAAGCACGGGGGCGCAGAGCTGGATCTCCGAGTCAGGCTGGGCGATCGGGTCGTCGGCGTCGAGTTCAAGCACACACCAAGGCCTCGGGTGACGCGATCCATCCGCGCAGCCGCTGCCGAGCTGGGCCTCGACGAGGTTCTGGTGGTCTACTCTGGGAGCGACTCCTACCGCCTGGGGAACTTCGTGCGGGCAGTCGGCATTCTCACCGATGACCTGCGCCGACATCTCTTGGCCCCCACGCCGTCCCCGGGCGGTGGCTCCTCTAACCTGGCTCGGATCCGGGTAACCTCGCGTGGCGCTCACGTCGAGGGAGCGAGCGTCCTGGCGATCTTCCCCAACACGACGCACAAGCGTGCCGAGACGGGCGCGGCCGGCGACGCGTGGCTTCGCCTCCCGAGACGTGACCTCCCGATGACGGTGTTCGTGGCCGCCGAGGAGTTTGCGGGATCTGTTACGCGAGACTGGATCCCGGCGACAGGTGATCTAGAGGTGGAGCTCGGTCCATTACCCAGTGGTGGTTCCGTGGTGTTCCCGCTAGGAACAGGCGATGTGCCGGGCCTCAGCGGCCGGCTCAATCCGATACTCGACGCCATGGGTCGCACGTATGTGTACGCTGACAACATCGCGATCGAAGGATCGCCTCAGCAGCCGGGTTACTTCGCTCTCGGTGATGAACTTCACCTCACGGACTCCACCTTCGTCGAGCGGCGCGTTCGGGTGCTCGAGATCATCGGCCGGGCATCGATACTCGAACACCGTGAGGTGATCTAGCTAACTGGGCCACAGAAGCGGGATGAAAATGGTGGCCGTGACGAGCAGGATGAGGTTGAGCAGGCCGCCCACCTTCACGAAGTCCATGAAGCGATATCCGCCCGGCGCGTAGATCATGACGTTGGTCTGGTAACCGAAGGGCGTGACGAAGGAGGCTGACGCCCCGAACATGACGGCGACGAGCAGCGCGTATGGGTTCACGCCGCCTTGCGTGGCCGCCAAGATCGCGACGGGGGTGAGCATCACGGCCGTCGCCGCGTTGGACACAACGGCAGTCATCACGGCGGTCAGGAGATAGAAGGCCGCAATCATCCCTACCTCTCCCAGAGGTGACGAGAGGGAAACTACCCATCCCGCGAGCATCTCCGCGGCTCCGGTGGTCTCGAGCGCCACGCCCAGCGGGATGAGACCCGCCAGGACGAAGATGACCAGCCATTCCACTTCCCCGTAGATCTCCTCAATGTGCACACAGCGCGTGAACACCATAAGGACCATGCCCGTGAGCGCGGCAGTCATGATGTCGAGCACGCCCAAGCTGGCGCTGAGCACCACTGCGGCCATGATCGCTGCGGCCACGCCAGCCCGTGGCCTGTTCCCCTGGTCCGCATCCACTTCCGCCAGAGGGACGAATCCGGGATCATCGGCGAGGCGTTGGAGCGCGGCAGTCGTCCCCCGCACCAAGAGCAGGTCGCCGACGTGGAACGAGACCGCTGCGAGCCTATTCCGAACGGTGACGCCGTGCTGCTGGATGGCGATCACCGCCGCATCGAAGCGCTGGGCGAAGTTCACGTCGCTGAGAGTCCGGCCCTCAAGACTGGAGCCAGGCGCCACCAGGAGTTCGACCAGCCGGCCGGGCCCGTCCTCCCGGTCGAGTTCATGCTCCGTCCGTTCCCCCGGAGTCTCCAGCCGCTGCCGGCGCGCAAGATCCAGGAGACGCTCGGCGGGTCCCTGCATGTACAGGATGTCGCCCGGACGAATGTGGCGGTCTCCGTGCGGCGCGGTAATCTCCCGGTCACCCCGATCGATGTCCAGCACCGTGACGCCGTAGCGCTCGCCCCACCTCAGCTGGGCCAGCGTGCGGCCGTTTGCAGGCGAGTCCTCTGGAACGCGCAGTTCCGTGACGAAGCGGCGGACCCCGTACTTGGCGGACAGGTCGGGAGGCCGGAAACGTCGCGGCAGCAGTACCCGCCCGGCAGTGAACAGATACAGCAGACCCACGGCCAGACTGATCAGCCCCAGTGGGGTGATCGAAAACATGCTGAGCTCATCGAACCCTCGCTTCACCGCCTCGCCGTGCACGACGAGGTTGGTGGTGGTCCCCATCAGGGTGACCGTCCCCCCGAGAATCGAGACGAAGGAGAGCGGCATCAGGTACCTGGAAGCCGGCTCCTCGGCCTGCTCGGCGAGCGCAATGAAGACGGGCAGGAAGACCAGCACGACGGCGGTGGTCATGAGAAACGGAGAGAGAAACGCACAGATGAGGCAGAGCAAGAGCATGCGCGTGTACTTGCCGCCAAGAGGCGCAGTTCGCGCCCAAGCTCCGATGGCGGACACCAGGCCGGTCTTGCGAAGGCCCAGGCCGAGCACAAGCATCGAGCCGACCGTCACGGTCGCACGGCTCGACAGACCGGATACCGCTTCGGACGGCGCGAGGATGCCGGCGAAGAGGAGAACCGCCGGGACAGCGATGGCGACCTGGTCCACCCGGATCCGGTCGAGCGCAAACAGGACGAGCACCACTAGGGTAAGACCGAGCACGAATGCGATATCGAAGGTCATCTCGCGTACTTGCCTGTCACTTGTCGTCTTCGCGGTTGCATGAAGGGTTGCCGTTACAGCTTACACCGTTTCCGCCCGATGTTCATCGTTTATCCGACCTACAGCTGGTCGTCGATGAGGAGATCATCGGTGCACCTGAAGGGTATCTGAGTCTTCAGCGCGGTGCGACTGTCTAGGAGACCCGGGAGGCAGGCTGCGGGAGCGGCCTCATTGAGCGTCTCTACGACCTATCTAGTTACGGCCGCAACAGATAGGTAGATATATAGAGGGACCGCGACTGCGCCGGTCTCGAAGGAAGACAACAAGGACTATGGACGATGAGACGTAGCAGGGTTGTACTTCTGTTTTCCCTGTTCGCTGTCGCCCTTTGTGCCTCGCTTACCGAGGCGCAGTGGTGGCTGGCTCCAGCCGAGCTGACGGTCGGTGACGATCGCACACACTCCTTCGCGGACGTTGTCGATGTGCTCGTCCGAGAAGATCTGGTCTATGTGGCGGACAGGGGTCTAGGGAGAATCGCTGCGTTCGAGCGATCGACCGGGAACTTGACCGCCGTTGCTGGGCGCAGAGTTGATGGCCCGGACGAGTTTCGGTGGTTGAGGTGGATCGACGACTGTGGGGGCGACACCGTTCTCGCCTTCCGCCTCAACCCGGCGCGAGTGTCGGAGTATTCCCGGGACCTCGCGCACATACGGACATCCTTCGTCGATGACCACCGCGTAAGGCTGCTTGCCTGTGCCGGTACAGGTCTGGTGGGAATCACGCGCAACAAGGATCCCGCGCTCGAGTCTCAGCGTGAGACCCCTATGAGGGTGTCGTGGCGGGCGAATTATGACATCCTCCTTTTTGAGCGCGACGGTTCCTTCCGGCCGGACGGTTGGGTCCGAGAGGCGCTGGACCAGGTGCTCGGTACTTACCCCGGTGAAGAGCGATATCGTATCGCGGATGATCGAGGATTCAGTGATTCGCCGCTTCACTGGGGGCTGAGGCCAGTTCTTGATGCCTCCCCACAGGGTTTCTTCGTGGGAACAGGCGAAACGCCGGCGTTGGTGCACTACGACGTGGATGGCAACTCGCTCAATACCATGGCGGTCGGGGAGGAGCGCGTTGCGGTATCAGATGTCCACATTGAGCGTCTCCGAGAGAGGGTTCGGCTTGGGGATCGAGACATCGTCGGCAACAGTTCTTACTGGAGGGAGTACCCATACCCTTCGCACTTTCCGAGTTACTCCAAGGTCTTGGTGACACCGGCCAGTTTCATCTGGGTTCAGCGATTCCCGGAACCGTACACGGAGCAACCGAGCCACTGGAGAGTATTCTCCCCAGACGGCACCCTGGTCTCTTCTGTTGTCTTACAGAGTGACATAGACCTCATGTGGGTTGGCGAGACACACGTCGCCGGTGTAGTCACCAACGATGCGGGCGTCCAGACCGTGGAATTGCGGCGGATCATACGCGACTAGCCTAACTGGATGGACGGGACTCAGCGGAGGTCGCGGAGTACGAGCTCGACGGGGAGTACGAGCTTGAGGGCGAGTGGATCCCGAAGCGGCGGATCGGCTTAGCTCGGAGCGTGCGACGCATGAAACACTGACCTTCCCTTTTCCTTATGGTGAAGCGAGTGTCGCCCGCAGGCGCGACCTAAAATGTACAAGTGGAGGAGTGTGCGATGGACATGGATCTCGTTGTCATTTTCGGTTTCGTCCTCGCGGTCGTCATTGTAGCCATGGGCGGTTTTGTGCTGTATCCGATCGCTCGGAAGCTCGGAACCTTTCTGGAGCATGTCGGCCAAGAGCGGTCCGCAAACGCCCTCGCAGAGAAGCGGGCCGAGAGCCTGCCCGCGTCGTTCGACGCTCTGCCCGAAACCATGGACCGTCTTGAAGCCGAGATGCGCGAACTAACGGAGCGACAAGCTTTTGTCGAAAGGTTGCTCGAACCCGAATTGGGCCGACGGCATGGCGCCGCGGGGGAGCGTCCGGCTAACAGACCGGCGAGCGGTGGGCGTGCGTGACCGCATTCACACGGGATACACGCGCTGGTAGGTTGAGGCGAGTGGATCCCTCGGCCTCCACCTCACATGGAGGAATGTGCGATGGAAGATACGTACATCACTATCGCCGTCATCCTCTCGGGCTTCATAGGAGCCCTGAGCGGGTTCGCACTCTACCCGATTGCTCGGAAGCTCGGAAGCTTTCTAGAGCATGTCGGCCAAGAGCGGGCCGAAAGGGCCATCGCAAAGAGACAACTGGCCGGGAGCCTGCCTCCGTCGGTCGGCGCACTGCCCGAGACCATCGACCGCCTTGAGACCGAGGTGCGCAGCCTAACAGAGCGACAAGCTCGTGTGGAACGGTTGCTCGAGAATGAGTTGGGCCGACGAAATAGCGGGGGAGGCGAACTTCCAGTGCTGTCCAATGACAAGTGAGTATCCATGTGCCAAGTAGGGGAGACTGGGGTCTGGTTGCGGCGGTACCGCAAGTCACTCGGCTCGGGATGCGATGACGTGACGGTGCTGCGTTCGCGTGGACCTACTGCCACACGATGCGGTACTTGACGACATGACCCAACGTGAGCTGTGTCGGATCGGGTTCGCGGAGCCATACGCACTCTGGACTCACGTTTAGTGGACGCTGGCGGAAGTCAAGGTTCACGTAACCCATCGGGCCAAACCCGTCCAGTGCGATCAGCCAGGTGACGCCCTCGTGGGTGCCGTAGTCGTAAGGCGCGCCACGACTCATCCAAATCGCACCGTACTGCCCCTGGCGTAGCTCCCATACCGTCCTGTGATGTTCGGGGACATGCATGAGCCGCCGGATCTGGCGTTCCATGCCACGGGGTGGGCGCGCTGCTCCTCCTGGCACGCTGCTCATTCTACGCTCAAAGGCGGCCATCGCGCCCGGCGAACCACCGAGTGGTTCCGGCATTCTCGTCGTCAAGTTCTCGACCGGGACTCGGGAGCTGTGTGGCCGCACCTGTCTCGATATCAACGTGTCGACCACTTCGGTAGTCGGATCCCAGCACCACCAGAACTCCAGCTCCCGGCCGGTTGGGTCCGCCTGTCCCATTGTCTGGAGCCGGCTACCGATTACGGAACCTTCTGGCGATCGCTTAACGTATGCGCCCGGGCCAGGGATACCCTGTGCCCTAGCTGCGGTACCGCTTGGCGTTATCGTCTCCCACACCGAACCGTCCTTGAGGAAACGGGTAATGCGACCCAACAGGAGATCGCCAACCCACAGTGTGTCGCTGTGCATGCCCACAGTGGCTAAAGCTTGGAACTCCCCCGGCCCCCTTCCCCGGCGACCCAGCGAGCCCAAGAACGCACCGGCCGCATCGAATGCGAATACTGCGGCGTCGCTCCCAGAGACCACGAAGATGCTTCCGTCCCCAGGGTCCGTCAGGGACGTTGGGGCTCGAGCCATTGGCGCGTCATTGAGATCCCACCGCATGACCTCTTGCAACCTCACCTCTGGTACGGAATCCACATGGATTGGGGATCCTTGCCCAGCGACGGGCAGCACGCCGACCGAGAGCAACAACCCCACGGAGGCAACGGTGCTACCACAATTGGGGCCATAGTGGTTGCCCGATTGGTGCGCCACAAACGTCGAAACGGCATCGCGTCGCATAATTCCGCTGGAAACCAGCTCCCCGCTCATACTCATTTGTCATTGGACAGCACTCTCCGCGCGCTAGTAGATTGGGGCGAGCGTGGGGCGTATCCTTCGGCCTCCACCTCACATGGAGGAATGTGCGATGTCAGCTAAACGCGTTGTAATCGTGGGGGCTGGTCCTGCCGGCCTGGGCACCGCCTATGCCTTGCGCAACAAGGGTTTCGAAGTGAAGCTGCTGGAGGCGAACCCCCGGGTAGGCGGGCGTCTTGGGGGCGACTACGCCGAAGGGTTTCACATCGACGAAGGCGCCGACTTCTTCACACCCGAATGTGATGTCGTCGCCAAGCTGGCCGACGAGCTCGACATTTCCACCCGTACCAGCAAGTGGGGGCTGGCTTTCAATAAGGCCGGCAAGTGGTATCACACGGCTCCCCCGGAATCCGTGCTAGGCGTGCTCAAGGCCATTCCCACGGCCTGGAAGATCGGGATGCTGCGGCCCAGCGTCATGTTCAAGCTGATCAGATTCATTCGCAAGCATTCCGATGCTCTTCACTTCGGTAGCCGGTCAAGGATGGTCGACCTCGACGGCGACAAGACGGCGATCGAGCTTTTGGCCGACATGAAACTGCCCGCAGACACCCTTTTGTTGCTGCGGGGCGTGCTGGAAAACATCACCATGGCACGGCCCGAAGCGCTGGGTGCGGCCTACGGCATGTGCTACGCGAACGTGCTTTACTTCATGAGCAACACGGTGCGCGTTCCGCCAAAAGGCATGGGACAATTCTCTCATGCGTTGGCCGATCTTCTACGCGATTCCATCCACGTGTCCACGCCCGTTGATCAGATCGTTATTGCCGACGGGGTGGCCACCGGGGTGGTGGCCAAGGGCGAAAGGATAGAGGCCGACGCGGTCGTTTGCGCCGTACCGGCTACGCGCGTGCAGAAGCTGGTTCCGGCGTTGCCCGACCGGATGCGCGACGTGCTCCGCAAGGTCACATACTCTTCGGGATGCCGGATTGTGATGGGCCTGGACAACAGGCCGCTGCCGCCCCGCTGGACCGGCGCCGTGTACCTTGACGACCCCGGGATGCCCTTGCTCCTGGACCGATCCATGAACCTGCCCGACTCCGCACCGCCGGGGAAAAGCTCACTGGACGTGTTCGTCACTCAGCGTCAATACGAAGAAATCGGACACCTGGACGACGAAGCCCTCACGAACGAGATGTTGCGGCGGGTGCACGGTACGCTGCCGCCGGGCGCCAACGTTCCGATCGGGAATGAGGGCGTGGTGTTCAAGCGCGCCTACCGCTGGCCGGAGGCGGTCTGCCAAACGCCGCCGGGCATGCTCACAGCCGTCGCCGAGATGCGACGGGCCGAAAAGGAGTCTCCGTCGGTCAGGAACTTCTTTCTGGCCGGAGACTACATGCACACGTCGTGCGTTAATGGAGCGTTCACCAGCGGCTTCCAGGCCGCCGACAACGTGGTGGCTGCGCTCAGCTAGACGTCCAGCTTCGCCGGCACGGGCCGCTCTCGACGCGTCCTATGACGTCGCCAGCCGCTTCCTCCCCATAACAACGGTTGCCGCGGGAACCAGCAGCATCAGGATCGCGGTGGCCACGAACACGCCAATCCCGATTGAAACGGCCATGTTGCGCACTTGCGCCGACACGCTGGTATCGAAGATGGTGGGCGCAAAACCCAGGAACGTCGTGATGGTAGTCAGGAAAATCGGACGGAAACGCTCCTTTGCGCCGCCTACGACCGCCTCCCTTAGAGTCCATCCCTCGTCAATTCTGGTGTCGATGGCGTCCATCATGACCAGCGAATCGTTCACCACAATGCCGCTCAACCCGATGATCCCCAGGAACGACTCATAGGTCATGTCCATCCCCAGAACGATGTGGCCCGCGACGGCGCCGACCAGCCCGAATGGAACGATCACCATGATCAGGAAGGGCTTCGTCAGCGAACCCAAAGGAATGACCAGCAGGCCATAGATAGCCAGCAATGCGAACAGAAAGCCGCTGCCGATGCTGTCGAGCATGTCCTGCGCCGCCTTTTGCCGGCCGGCCAGCCGGTATTGAAATCCAGGATAGTCGGCTTGCATCTGGGGAAGGATTTCCGTCCTCACCAAGGCATCGGCGCCGGTCATCGTGAGTGCGACCTGGTCCGCATCGGCTTCTACGTTAATTACTCGCTGCGCGTCAACCCTTCTGATGGACGACGGGGCCTGCGTGAGCGACACCCTGGCCACGTTGCCAAGCGGTACTTGCCGGCCGCTCGGTGTGCTCAAGTGGATGCGCTCCAGATCGCCGATGGAGCTGCGTTCTTCGGCTGGCAAACGAACGAAAACGCCAACGTCCTCCGGTCCGCGCTGAAAGCGCAGCGCCTCGACGCCGAAGAAGGCTGCTCGCACCTGGTGCGCCATGGCCTCCAGGCTGATGCCCATCGCCCGGGCTGCGGGAAGCGGTTCCAGCTCGATCTCCGCCATCTGGGCGCCGCGGTCGGTGCGGGCCCCGATCATCCCTTCCACAGCGTCCAGTCTGCCGATCAGGGCGTCCACGGCGACGTCTTCCTGGCCAGGATCGTCGTGCCAGACGTTCAAACTGACGGCCGATCCGGGGTCGTAGAGATTGGTGTTGATTTCGAGGGATCCGGCGCCGGGAATGTCGCCTGCTTCGTCGCGCCACATGCGCCCGAAACGCTCGCCCGAAATGCCCGGCCGCTGTTCCGGTTCGACCAGCCTGACCTGAATCGTGCCGGTGTGTCCCAGCGACGCGCTGCCTGCCTGGGCAATGAACCCGCCGCCGAACTCGGACCTCGGTTTTGTGCCAACCAGGCGAGAAACCCCCGTGATCAAGGACGGCAGGGTTTCGTCTTCACGTTCAAGCGACAAAGCGGCCCGGCGCGCGGCAGCCTCGACTTCCCGCGTCACATCGTTGGTCCGCGAAGCGGGGGTTCCCTCCGGCAACTCCAGCGTCGCGGTGGCGAACTCGCCCTCGACGGGAGGAACGTCGCGGACTGGGACGATTCCGGCCGGAATGAGCGACATGACGAGGATGAACACAGCGCCCGCCCCGGCCAGGACGACGACGGGTCGCCCGGTGGCCAGCTTCAGAGCAGCCTGAATGGGCCCGTCAATGGCCCGTTGCATCAACTTGTCAACACGGGTTTGCACCGCATTGACGAGGCGTTCCGCACGATTCGAAGGCGTCCAGCCGGGCCCCGGAATGTGCGACAGATGGTTGGGCAGGACCAGCAGCGATTCTACGAGCGACAACAGCAGGATGGAGCCAAGGACCACGGGGATAACCTGCAGGGACGAGGCCGTCGGCCCCGACACGAGCGCAAGCGGCATGAACGCCACGATCGTTGTCAGGACGGCGAAGATCAAGGGTTTTTGAATCCGTCGCGCGCCGACCGTCGCGGCAAGGACGCCGGGCAACCCCTTCTGTCGTTCGTGGTAGACGCTCTCTGCCACCACCACGGCGTCGTCCACCACAACCCCCAGGGCCATGACGAAGGCAAACAGCGAAATCGAGTTCAGGGAAATGTCCAGTATGGCCATTGATCCGAACGTACCGACGAAGGCCATCGCGATTCCTGCGGCTACCCAGAATGCCAGCCTGATGTTCAGGAACAGGGCCAGCATCAGCAAAATCACGACCAGTCCGAGGATGAAGTTCCCGGTCAGATTCCCAACGTCGCGCGCGTAAAGCTCTGCGTCGTCGTTCCATACCACGATGTCGACGCCCTGGGGCAGCGCGGGCGTCAGCTTTTCTTCGATCAGGGTGTTGACCGCGTTCCCAATTGCCCGAATGTCCTCGTCGCCGACCCGGTTGACGTCGATGAAGCCTGCCGGCTGCCCGTCGAACCAGACCATGATGTCGGAATCCTCGACATCGTCGCGAACGCGCGCCACGTCTCCTAGCAGGATTCCGGTGCCGTCGAGCCCGCTGACCAGTTCGACGTCCTCGAAGTCCATCTGGTTGCGTCGTAGTCCGGTCGTGCGCACCAGAACGTCGCGTTCGTCGGTCTTGATGGTGCCGGCCGACAGATCGAGGGATGCGCGGCGGATCGCAGCGGCGACGTCGTTAATCGTGAGTCCCAGGGAACGCAAGCGGAAATCCGAGATCTCGATCGACACTTCATTCGGGCGGATCCCGCTTACGTCCACGTTGGACACTTCCGGCAACGCGGTGATCTCCTCTTCCACCCAGTAAATCAGATCCTTCAAGGATTGCTCGGGGACGTCGCCGTGGACGATCAGTCGCATCGCGGTCTGGCTGGTGACCATTTCCGTGATCTGCGGGCGTTCCGCGTTTGCCGGCAGGTTGCGAATCCGCCCGAGGGCCGCTTCGACGTCCGACAGACGTCGGTCCATGTTCTCGCCTTCCTCGAGCTCGACGACGACGATCGCGGCGTCGCGGTCGGCGATTGCCGTCATGTCGCGAACGCCCCCTACCTGCTGCAGCGCCTCCTCCAGCTTGGTGACAATGGACTCTTCAATCTCGTTCGGCGCCGCGCCGGGGTAGGGCACGACCACCTCGATGGAGTTCAGAGGAATGTCGGGAAAGCGCTCGCGTACAAGCGTCCCCACGCCGATCAACCCGGCGCCTACGAGCAACAGCATGAGCAGGTTGGCGACCGCTCCGTTGCGAGCCATCCAGGCGACGGGGCCGCTTAGCTTCGGGTTTGACGCGGGTTGGTTCATTGAGCAGGTGGGCTTGGGGGCAAGGGGCACGGGCGGACCGTTCCGTCATCAATCAAAATACTGTGTACATCCTGCGAAGGTACCCGCAGTGCTGTCCAATGACAAAAGACAGTGCTGTCCAATGACAAATGAGTATGAGCAGGGGGCTGGCTTCCAGCGGGGGGTGAGCATGAACGGGGGTGTGATCACATCATGGGGGTATGATTGTGACACTCTCGACAGAACGAATCCGCACGCTTGAGGATGTTCGCGCCTTTGTGGAAGGAAGCGGAGGGGCAGACATCACGCCTTTGGACCGCGAGTCTGCCTATGCGTTCATCGAACGCACGCTCGTGAGGTTCCGCTACCACGTAGGCCTCGACAGGAAGGGCAAAGGGTTGGTCAGAAAGTTCCACGAAGCCTTCGGCTATCTCTCAGGACCGGCAACCAAGCACCTCCTGTGGCGCCAGTACCACGTCCACGGCGACAAACGCTTCACTCGCCTGGCGAACATCTCCAACGGCCACATCTACAACCTCCGCAAGTGCAGACGCATGAAACCCTCCAGAGGACGCTTCCGACGCTCCTCCAGCTCACCTTCGATAGGCCAACGAAGGAGACCCAGGCCCGAGGGCCGACCAGGGTTCTTACGCGTAGACACCGTCCACACCGGTGAACGCAAGGGCGAAAAGAGGCCTCTATATCATCAACATCGTCGATGAAATCACCCAATTCCAACAACTCGCAGCTGTTTCACGCACCACCGAGTACTTCATGATCCCCGTCCTCAAGGCCCTCACCTCCGAGTTCCCCTTCACCGTCTTGGGCTTCCATGCAGATAACGGATCAGAGTACATCAACCACCACGTAGCCCGGATGCTCAACAAACTCCACGTGACAGACTTCACCAAGTCCAGACCCCGCCGCTCCAACGACAACGCCCTCGTAGAGTCCAAGAACGGCAACACCGTCCGTAGGTGGCTCGGTCGCATCCATATACCCAGATCCATGGCCGGGCCCGCCAACACCTTCCACCGCGACTTCGAGGATACCCTCTGCAAGGCCGGACTTCCGCTATACAAGATCAACCCCTACCAGGTCCGGTGCTTCGCCAGATCCCGGGAGGTCGCGCCAAGACCGACGCCGTTGATGCCCGGACGCTGGCGATGATGATCCGCGCGATACGCGGCCTGCGCCCAACGGCGGCGAAGTCCCCCGTCTACCGCGGCCTCGCCGACCTGCAGCAGGTGCGCGATGCGCTGGTCGGCGACCGGACCGCTATCGCCAACCGGAACAAGCACTTGCGCCATCCCCTCGCCAAGCGCCTCAACCACCGTCGACTGGCCCAGATCGAGTCCCAGCCAAAGCTCGTCAACGCAGAGATCCACAAGCTCCTCAAAGACCGTGAGGAGCTGAAGCGCCGGTTCGAGATACTCACCTCCATCCCCGGCGTATCGACCATCACAGCCGCAGGACTCATCGTTCACATGCCCGAACTCGGCAGCCTCACCGGCCCCCGTGCAGCCAGCCTCGCCGGGCTCGCCCCGGTGACCCGGGAGTCCGGCACCTGGAAGGGACGCAGCTTCATCCAGGGTGGCACGGACAAAGTGCGACGCCTGCTCTACATGCCCGCCCTGGTTGCGATCCGCCGCAATCCCGACCTAGCAGCCAAGTACACCGCGCTGCGTAACGCCGGCAAACCTCCGATGGTCGCCATCACGGCCGTCATGCGGAAACTCGTTGTCCTAGCCAACGCACTCCTACAGCAGGACCGTCAACTCATCGCATCCCGAGCCGAGTGCCTTACGGTACCGCCGCAGCCATACTCACTCGCCCCTACTTGCCACATGGATACTCACTTACAGATTGGAAAAGACTGTCAGTGCGGCTCACATTTCGCTGGTCTCGTCGGTTTTTTCGGCTCTGTGGATTCAGACGCCCGACCGCCTGGGAGGGAGATTCTCTCCGGAACAACGCGAAGCCATAATGCACACCTGGCGGTATGTGGCCCACGTCATGGGAGCGCCCGCCGAACTGGCGTTCACCAACGAAGAGGAAGCCACGCACCTGTTCACGGTGGCCAGCGAGATCGAGCCGGCGCCAGGTCCCGACAACATCCTCATGGCCAACGCCTTGATCCACTCCGCTCCGTTGCTCCTGGGGGCGGGCCCCGACGAAAGGAAGAAGCTGACCAAGCAGGTCTACCAGCTTGCGCGCACCCTGCTGGGCGACGAGGGCTCCGACCAGCTCAATTTCCCCAAGGTATCGACCTTCGGAGTCCTGGCCGACATTCGCTTTCGTTCGTTTCTCAACAGGACGCTCGACAAGTTTTCCAGGTCGCTTCGCAGTAAGGTGGCGTTCAATCAGTACTCCGACTTGATGCGCATTTCAGCGGGTGGCGGGCTGGGCTACGAGCTGCCCGATCACGTGTACGCCGAGCGGGCCAACCGGTGGTAGCGTGGTGACTGCCCTCCGCTACCAGTCCGTGGATGTCAGGCGCGCCGCTCCGGCGTCATCTGCATCGTCCCCGCGACCGACCGGTTGAAATTGCAGTGCATCGTCGGCTCCTCCTGGAGCCGGAAGCGCCACCTCCGTCCTATCGTCGCCACGAACATGGTCATCGCCATCATGTCGAAATGCTCGGCGGGGCACCCCATGGGGGCATCGCGCATGAACGCAAGATAGGTGTAGGGCGGCAGCGATTCCCGAAATCCCGGCACCCATCGCTCGAGCTTGAATTCCTCGGGATCGTCCCACCAGCGCGGGTCTCGCTGTATCCACATGAACCCGTTGAAGATGAACGCGCCCTTGGGTATGTCGTACCCGCCCAATTCGATTTGCCGGGTCGTGGCCCTGACGTTCATGTAAAACGAAGGCGAAAGCCGAAGCGATTCGAGTACGAACTGCCGCGTGGCGGTCAGCTTTGGAAGGTCGTCGAGACTCGGAACGCGGTCGCCGAGAACCCTGTCGATCTCCGCGTAAACCGTGTTCGCGGCCTTCTCCCAGGTGGCCATGGAGTGCCAGATCCACATAAGCGCCACCGCCAGAATATGGTGCCCGGTGAGCATTGACGAGAAGACCTCGGATCGGAGCTCCTGCGCGGTCAAGCGATAGCCCGTGTCGGGATTCCGCCCACCAAGGAGGGTCGAAAGCATCCCCGTTTTGCCGGCGTCCTGGGAAATTCTGGCGATGTGATCTTCCATGACCTGGTTGAAGTGCCGCAGATGCCGCTTCATGCGACGCGTTGCAGGCAACGGAAGCGCGTACATCAGCGCGGAGAGCAGAGGGGGAATGGTGGCGCGATTCCTGAGGTTTTGACTTGCCGCGTTGACCGCATCAATGAAAATGCCGTCATCTTCGATGTCGTCGCCCAGAAAGCTCCTCGTGATCAAGCGCAGCACCGTAGCTTCCATGGCCACCTTCATGTCGATCGTCACGCCGTCGGCGAGCCCGGCCTGCATGCGATCGGCTACCTGCGCCATCGTCGTCGCGAGCTCGATGATAAGCTTTTCGTGGAACATGGGTTCCACCACGGGGCGCATTTCCGGCCATTTGTCCCCGTCGGCCGTCAGCAGCGTAACGCCGATGAGCTGAATGATCGAGTGAGCGCCCGGTCCTCGCACGTTGGTTCGGTCTTCCAGAACCGCGCGAACGAGTTCTGGATGAAACACGGCGTACGAGAACAAAGGACTGGTTGACATGACCGCGATGTCGCCGAGTTTGGAGGCATTGTCGATGTTCGTATAGGGATCCACCAGGAACCGCAACTTGGCGATCGGGTTCCTGGGCTCGTAAATCCCCGGCGGCAGGACGTAGCCCTTCTTGGTTCTCGGTTTGCTGTTCATGCTGGAAGTCCAGGCGGTGCAAGAGCCACGGCTGCATGGACATGCGTTCGGATGCAGCATGGCCGCCAGGCCGGCTCGTCTGGCAGCCCCGTGGACAAGGAATCCCGTCAGGCGTTCCTGACGGCAATATGAACGTCCGTGCGAAACGCTACACCCGGCGCCGCCATAATGCAATCACCAGTGCTGTCCAATGACAAATGAGTATGAGCGGGGAGCTGGTTTCCAGCGGGGGGTGAGCATGAACGGGGGTGGGATCACATCATGGGGGTATGATTGTGACACTCTCGACAGAACGAATCCGCACGCTTGAGGATGTTCGCGCCTTTGTGGAAGGAAGCGGAGGGGCAGACATCACGCCTTTGGACCGCGAGTCTGCCTATGCGTTCATCGAACGGACGCTCGTGAGGTTCCGCTACCACGTAGGCCTCGACAGGAAGGGCAAAGGGTTGGTCAGGAAGCTCCTCGCCAAGGTCACGGGATACTAGCACCTCCTGTGGCGCCAGCACCACGTCCACGGCGATAAACGCTTCACACGCCTGGCGAACATCTCCAACGGCCACATCTACAACCTCCGCAAGCGCAGACGCATGAAACCCTCCAGAGGACGCTTCCGACGCTCCTCCAGCTCACCTTCGATCGGCCAACGAAGGAGACCCAGGCCCAAGGGCCGACCGAGGTTCCTGCGCATAGACACCGTCCACACCGGTGAACGCAAGGGCGAAAAGAGGCCTCTATATCATCAACATCGTCGATGAAATCACCCAATTCCAACAACTCGCAGCTGTTTCACGCACCACCGAGTACTTCATGATCCCCGTCCTCAAGGCCCTCACCTCCGAGTTCCCCTTCACCGTCTTGGGCTTCCATGCAGATAACGGATCAGAGTACATCAACCACCACGTAGCCCGGATGCTCAACAAACTCCACGTGACAGACTTCACCAAGTCCAGACCCCGCCGCTCCAACGACAACGCCCTCGTAGAGTCCAAGAACGGCAACACCGTCCGTAGGTGGCTCGGTCGCATCCATATACCCAGATCCATGGCCGGGCCCGCCAACACCTTCCACCGCGACTTCGAGGATACCCTCTGCAAGGCCGGACTTCCGCTATACAAGATCAACCCCTACCAGGTCCGGTGCTTCGCCAGATCCCGGGAGGTCGCGCCAAGACCGACGCCGTTGATGCCCGGACGCTGGCGACGATGGTCGGTGCGATACGCGGCCTGCGCCCAACGGCGGCGAAGTCCCCCGTCTACCGCGGCCTCGCCGACCTGCAGCAGGTACGCGATGCGGTGGTCGGCGACCGGACCGCTATCGCCAACCGGAACAAGCACTTGCGCCATCCCCTCGCCAAGCGCCTCAACCACCGTCGACTGGCCCAGATCGAGTCCCAGCCAAAGCTCGTCAACGCAGAGATCCACAACCTCCTCAAAGACCGTGAGGAGCTGAAACGCCGGTTCGAGATACTCACCTCCATCCCCGGCGTATCGACCATCACAGCCGCAGGACTCATCGTTCACATGCCCGAACTCGGCAGCCTCACCGGCCCCCGTGCAGCCAGCCTCGCCGGGCTGGCCCCGGTGACCCGGGAGTCCGGCACCTGGAAGGGACGCAGCTTCATCCAGGGTGGCACGGACAAAGTGCGACGCCTGCTCTACATGCCCGCCCTGGTTGCGATCCGCCGCAATCCCGACCTAGCAGCCAAGTACACCGCGCTGCGTAACGCCGGCAAACCTCCGAAGGTCGCCATCACGGCCGTCACGCGGAAACTCGTTGTCCTGGCCAACGCACTCCTACAGCAGGACCGTCAACTCATCGCATCCCGAGCCGAGTGCCTTACGGTACCGCCGCAGCCATACTCACTCGCCCCTACTTGCCACATGGATACTCACTTACAGATTGGAAAAGACTGTCAGTGCCGCGTCCCGCCCCGTCCCCATTGGACGCAGACCTTGCGCCGCCGGGCCGCCCCGCCCAGAATTCTTCGAATAATGTACAGAATTCCGGAACGCGGCGCTGGCGGTGCGGCGTTGCTTCTTCTGATCGCCACCACAGCGTGTTCGCTGGCTCCACCGCCTCCTCCCCTGCCTGCGATGGCCGTACCCGACAGCTTCAGCGCCGCGCCGCCCGACGGGCTCGGCGACTACGAGGCGCTCGAGTGGTGGAAATCCTATGACGATCCCGTGCTCGACATGCTGGTCGATACGGTGCTGACCGCCAACTACGATCTTGCCGAAGGCGTTGCCCGGGTGGAACAGGCCAGGGCGCATGCGAGGCTGACCAGTGCGGCGCTGTTCCCGTCCGTGACGGCAGTCGCGGGCCGCAGCGAACAGAACACTCCCGCCAACGTGGGGTTGGGCACGGTGATCTCGGACATTCAGATCCCCGGCCTTGGGGATTCGGTAACCTTGTTCGACCGCTTCGACTTCACTACCTGGTCGCTCTCGGCGGACGTAGCGTGGGAGGTCGATTTCTGGGGTCGCGCCCGCAACGACGCCCGCGCAGGCGGCAGCGAATACCTAGCCTCCGAATCGGACTTCGAGGCCGCGCGCATCGGCGTCATCGCGCAAACGGTGACAACCTACTTCGACATCATGGATCTGCGAGCCCGGGTGGCCCTGTTGCGTCGCATGGTGGACGTGCTGGTGGAGCGCGACAGAATCACGGAATCGCGCTACAACCGGGGGCTGACCCCGTCGCTGGCCGTGTATCAGGTTCGCCAGGAGCTGCGCAACGCGGAATCGACTCTGCCACAGGTGGAAACCGCTCTGGCGCAGGCCGAAGCTGGACTCGCCGTGCTGCTCGGCGGGCACGGGGTGCAGGTGCGGGAGCTCGTTCCGGCCAGCCCCGCCGCACCGATTCCCACCGAGCGGATAGCGTCGGGAGCGCCTGCCAACCTGTTGTTGCAGCGACCCGACGTGCGCTCGGCCGGACTGCGCCTGGACGCCGCGCGTTACCGTGTCGGGGCGCGCCGCGCCGATCTGCTGCCTTCGCTGTCGCTCAGGGGATCGGTCGGTTTGCAGAGCGCCGACGCGGAAGGCCTGTTCGACGTGGATCAGTGGTTTCGCAACCTGGTAACCAACCTGATCGCCCCGGTGTTCCAGGGAGGCCGCCTGCGCGCGAACCTTGCGGCGGCCAACGCGCAGCTCGATCAGGCGACTGCGGCTTTCGGACGCACCGTCCTGACCGCGGTTCACGAGGTCGAGGTTGCCTTCCAGCACCTCGACAACACCGTTCGCCGACATGCCGGCGCGCGCGACCAGCTCGATCAGGCCGTAAGGGCCGCGAACCTGCAGTCCGAGCGCTATCGTTCCGGCATCAGCCGATACGCGGACTACCTCGACGCCACGAGGGGCCGCTTGTCGGCCGAAATGGACATGTCCATGGCGGACCGCGAGCTGGCGGTAGCGCGGCTGGGCGTTCACCGGGCCATGGGGGGCTCGTGGGTGCCCGCCGAAACACCCGAGAACGAAAACGGCGATCTTACCGGTCGCCCATGATTTACGCGCTCACGCGCTGATTAGCAGTCCGTGGACTACCTAGAGCGGCTGCTAGCGTCTCCGGTGGGTCACCACGACGGGAACACGACCCTGGATCTCGTAGATAGGTATTGACTTGATCTTCGTGGGCCGCTTCGAAACAGATGCAAGCCTCACGCGCTGCGCCAGACCCGCCACCAGGAACGGCCCCAGGAGGACACCAGTCGCGTTCCTCCGCAGTCGCGCGGCGCGAGCCCGTACGGCAGGTAGGCGTGGGAGTGAAGATCCGCAGTCGATCCATCCAGCCAGCGTTCCGGCCGAAACTCCAGCGGACGTTCGAAGTGCTTCTCCTGGCGCTGAACCAGGAGCACTCCCAGGGCCACGTAGGTCCCCTTCGGGATGAAGTGGTCGCCCAGTTCGATGTCTTCCAGTGTGCCCCGATCCAGGATGTGAGCCGGCGGCGCCAGAACGTAGGGTCTCCTTGAAGACCGCCTGCGCATAGGGCAGCCGGTCGAAATCCGCAGCCGTCGGAGGACGACCGCCGAGGACCTCGTCGACTTCCTCTCCCATCCGGTCCTGAACCTCCGTATGGCGGGCCACGAAGTTCATGCACGCCGTGGATGTCGAGACAAGCGGGTCGATCGTGCCTGCGAGCATGTCAAACGCCTCACCGCGCAGTTCCCCGTGGCTATAGGGCTCCTCCAAGTTGGCCGGATCCGTGGCTCCGGTCCAGGCCGGAGATCCAGTCGCTGCGGCCGTTCGGTCGGGCGTGGGCACACCGCAGGGAGTCCGCGAGGCCTTCGTCTAGTTCGTCGAATGCCTGCTGGGTGCGCCGGTTCTCGGGCAGCGGCAGCTTCCGCAGCCTGTCAGCTAACGGCAGAGAGCCCAGGAAGCGTGTCCCACTTGAAGCCGGGTATCGTCCGCGACGTCACCATCGGGTCGAAGCCTGAATCGCTACCATAACAGGCCTCGGTCAGGACGGCGGTCGTGAAGCGGTACATCTCGGTCCTAATGTCGATCCGTTCTCCGTGACTCCAATCGTCGAGCAGGCGGAGATGTGCCGGAGCATGATGTCGATCTGTCCGCCCTTGCGCTCATCCGCGAACAGCGACGCCACGACCGCGTTCTTTCGCTCGTGCCCGGCGTTGCCGCATCTCGCCAGACCAGGTTCCGGCATGTACGGACTTCCCCAGGACAACGTACGCGGCGACCGATTGAGGATCCTCCAGCGCTCCCCCTCGCTAATGTCGCGGATCAGATCGGCATCGGACACCGCGCAGCTCTTTCGCTTGTCGGCCCAACCGCTCCGGAAGAACACGATGTCTCCATGTTTCCGGTGGAGGCGCTCGAAGAAGACGTGAGGTGCCGCCTCGAGCACGCAGGCGTGGCGGAACGCCCGACCCTTCAATTTTGTCGACAGGGGTGGGCTCTCACTGGCAGATTCACTCACGGACGATCTTCCTAGTGGAACTGTTGAACTACGACGCCGGGGCGGTCCTGCCATGGCGGATGGTTGTCGTTGCGCGCAGTTGGAGCATGACCAGCGCGGGGACGATCAGCATCAGGATCGCGGTCGCGAAGACGATACCCAGTCCAACCGACACGCCCAGAGGGATCAGGTAGAGCGCCCATCGAGCCCCATGATCCAGTGCCCGAAAAATGCCCCGGCGGCCGCGAATGGGATTGCCGTCATGATCATCAGCGGTTTCGGTGTAGGGAATTCAGGGAGATCGCCAGCAAGGCAAAGATCCCCCCGACCAGGGCGATCGAGAAACCACGCGCCAGACCGGCGGCGGACTCCGCCTGCTGCTGCTGGACGCCCCCGAGGGTGAAGCCGAGCCCGGGATTCGCCTCGACGGCAGTACGCCATCGGCCAGGGTGGCAGTCACTGCCGCGCCAGCGACCAGTTCTTCCACGACATCCGCAGTGACCGTGACGACGCGCCTGCCGTCCTTGCGGTGAAGGAGAGACGACTTACCGTACCGAGGTGACCTGCCGCAGAGGCACTTCGGCGCCGGTGGGAGTGCGTACCAGGTCAGTCTCGACACCCCCGCGCGTTCCGCTCCGCTTCTGGAAGACGGACGTACACGCCAACGTCCTCCGGCCGCGTTTTTCGCGCAGCGCTTCGCCGCCGAAGAAGGCGGCGCGCTGGCCATTGTAGCGGCTGATCAGGTCGACCTTCGCGAACTCTTCGCGCACGTCGGCAATGTCGCCCAGCCGGACGAGGGTCCCGTCGGCGGCTCAGGACAGCGATCGCCTCGAAGTCCTGAAGGGTCTCGTTGTTGCCGGCGGAAAGATCCATTGATCCGGCGCGGACCGCCGCAGCCACGTCGTCGAGGGTCAGGCCGAGGGCCCGGAGCCGGCGGTGGGGCACTTCGATCGAAGTCTCGTACTGCCGGACACCGCTCGTCTCGACGAAGGACACGGCGGGCAGTGCTGCGAGTTCGTCCTCGACGCGGTACGCCGGTTCCTCCAGCGAGCGTTCAGAAACATCCCCGAACAGGACCAGGCGCATCACGCTCCGGCGGTTCGTCATCTGGCGAACCAGGGGGCTCTCCGCCCCTCCGGGGAAGGTCTGAATCTGGCCTACAGCGGCTTCGACACCCCGCAACGCGCGGTCGATGTCGGCGCCCGTCCGCAACTCGACGACAACGGACGCCAGGCCCTCCGCCACCACCGACGTGACCTGCTTGACCACTTCCAGCGCCGAGACCTGCTCTTCGATCCTGGTGACGATCAGGGCCTCCACCTGCGGGGTCGCCCCCGGGTAGAGCGACCTCGACCGAATCGAAGGCGAGGAGCGGGAGCGCTTCCTGGACAGCCGCGGCAAGGACATCAGGCCGAGGGTGACGATGAAGAGCAGCAGCAGATTGGCGGCGACGCCGTTCTGCGCCATTCAGGCGATCGGGCCGCCGCGCTCCTCCTGTGCTCCGGGGACCTCCCGGCTCACCGATTCTCTGCGGCTGCCGTCCGCACCTGCATCCCTTCGACCGCAATCTCGATTCCATTCACGACGACGGGCTGGCCCGGCTCCAGCGCGCCGGTGACCCAGACCTGGTCATCGATGCTCTGTAGGACCTTCACCGGTACGATCGTCAGCGTCAGCGTCTCGCCGCCCTCGACCGCCCAGACTTCGTTCCCGGGCCGCAGCGCCGCCCTCCGCAGGCGAAAGTAATGGTCGGGGGCAACGCCTTCGATCTCGACCTCGACGAACTTGCCCACCAGCAGGGGCGGACTCTCGAGTGCGCCTTCGCCGCCGGTCGGTACACCGGCCGAGAACGGATCGGGTACGCGCACGATCACAACGATAGTGCGGGTCTGCTCGTCCAGCGAGGCCTCGGCGCGGTCAACGTATCCTGTCCAGCTCCAGGTGCCCTTGCCGTACTCGGCTTCGACCCGGGCCGTGATTCGTCCGTCGTCCCGACCCGCCCGCAAATCCCACAGGCCGGGCAGCAGGGCGGCATCGGCGTCCGACAGCGGAACAACGACTTCCACCGCATCCGTCGCAAACATCCGGCCAACTGCCTGGCCCGGTGCGACGTACTGCCCCACATCCACGCTCTCCGAGCGAACGACGCCGTCGAAGGGAGCCCGAGTCGTTGCAAGGCCGACGTCGCGTTCCGCAATCGCAAGGGCCGCCCGGGCCTGGGAAAGGGCTGCCTCGCCGGCCCGGAGTTGCGGTTCCCACAGGGCCAGAGGATGGGCGTCGTCGCTGGCGGCACCCGTTTGCAGGGACCGGAAGCGCTCGTACTCCGCACGCGCGGCGTCGGCCTCCTGCTCCGTCGTGACCAGATCGACCTCGCGTATGACGACGTTCGCCCGCTCCGCCTCGACCCGGTTGAGGAGAGCCGTTTCATCTAGGCGGAACAGCTCCGTTCCCGCTGCAATTCGCCCGCCGCTCTGAAACGCGTCGTTCACCCACACCACACGGCCGCCCAACTCGACCGAGACAGAGATCTCCGCCCGGGGCCGGACGGTCCCCGCGCCGTGAACCGGAATCGCGCCCGACCCTGCGACCACCGGCTCGGTGTTCGCGAAGGGGATCGACGGGGGTGCCTCGCGCTGCGGCGGCTCGGGCCTCATGCCGATCATCAGAGCCGCCAGGGTCACCGATCCGAGGAGAATGGCTGCTATCAGCAGCCGGGGCCGGGTCCAGAGCTTGCTCAAGGGTGCGCCTCCAGGGTTGCTACCACGCTTGCGAATCTTCCTCGAACACGGCGGTGGGCAGGCTGGCTTACACTACACCCGCCGCCGACGTGACGCAATCCCGACGAACTATGGTTGCGCCGCCGCTTCTTGCCGATACTGACCCGCGGGAACCAGCAGTATCAGGATCGCGGTGGCCACGAACACGCCGGGAAACGCGACGACCGGACCCGGTAGTCGGGGTCGCCGAATGCGACGGCCTTCATAGTTCCAGCCGCGCTCTACCTCGGAATCCCCCGACTGATCGATATCGACAGGTTCTGGACGCCAGCCCCGAGCGAATCAGGTAAGGCCCCGGCCCAATCGCGCAAGAATGCTCGCACCTGCCCCGTGCGGCGATCTCGCAGCATGGCCATCGGCGCATGCTGGTTCGCACTCATTGTCACCTGACCCTCCGGTCCATTGAGCGCGATCCTCTCGATGTCAGGCAACTGCGAGGCATCCATCGGTATCACGAACGCGAAGTTTGCGGTGAGGGATGCTGGCTCGGGTTGCGCATCGGACGGATCACCTTCGAGAATGGCGCTCCTCGGGTCGAACGACACGGAGAAAACCGTCCCACGGGGTCCGGTGCCGCTCACGCGGTACCTTCCCGACCGCTCAGGCAAGGATGCCGGTGCCTCCACGAAGAATGTCGGCTCCAAGATGAGCTGACCGTCCGTGACCCGGCCCCAAACGAGCAGCCCAGGTTGCGGGCTCCCGTCGCCCGATCCGAGGCCGCCCGACGAACTGGCGCTACCGCTACTTGGCAGACGGTGGTCCAGCACGGCCTCATAGTTGTGGACACTTATCCCGAATGCTCCCCAGCAATAACCCATTACATCATTCGTCTGCGGGTTCTGGAGTTCGTTTTCGAACGGATCGTAGCCCCAATGTTCTGTATAGCTGTGTGGATTCGGGAAGTCCTTGTCGAGGAAACCTGCAGTACAGCCGCGAGCGTGCAGCCGGCCCAGGTTGTGGCCCGTCTCATGTGCAATGATGTATGGGTTGAGGGTCCCGACGCTGGCCGCATAGCCCAGAAACCCCAGACCCCCGTATTTGGAACCAGGCGGGCGAGGCGTAGCACCGTAGTAATAGCCGCCGACTTTCTCCAGCGTTCTGAGCGCAGCTATTTCATTCAGCCAGGTGCCCCAGCCCGAGGCAGTGCGTAGATCCGCATCCGTTGTGAACGCATCGCGCACCTCCAGCTCATACTCGTTTATCGGCCAGACCCAGCGTGTCAGGGTGAGATCGGGATGATCCACTGTCAGCGTATCAGCCCACGCTTGGACCTCGTCGTTCCCGTCTGGGTACAGGGTCTGGTATGTGGGAACGATGACATGCTTGAACGATGGCGGAGTCGTGACCGTTATCGCTTTGCGACCGGTGGCCGGGATGCGGCGGACGCTGCCTGCGCCCCACTCGATTTCGTCCGACGGGTCGACCTCAATGACGAATTCCAGGCCCGGTTGGATGATTGAATCGGGGATGACCACGTCCCATGACGGGTCGCGAACTAGGTTGTAGTAGTCTTCTTCGTCCTCGGTAAGATCCCAAGGAAGCTCGTCGACACGTTCGGTAACGCTGTAAGTCTCCGTGCCTGACTGATAGAACGTGGCGCGCACCTCAGGCATGCTCGTTCCTGCCGATACATCTCCGGTGAGGAACACGCGTAGCAGTGCTGGTCTCCCCGCCACCATCCTCACCGTAGCGTCCCAATTCTGGTTCGCCTGATTCAGGTGAGCGGCCTCAGCGTGCACAACGTTGGTGCAAGTCGAGAGGGTTGTCGCGTCGGTTTCACCAAGACGGTCCAGCCAGTCGCCGAAACTCACAGTGTCGGGCCGACACAAGTCAGAATTCCCGGTCACTAAGAAACTCTCGAGGCCGGCAAGGTCCTGGAAACCGGCGGGAATGGGCCCCGAGAGCTCGTTCCCCCGCAGGTCGAGCGTATCTAGGTCGCCCATCTTGCCGAGTGAGACGGAAAGCGTTCCAGAAAGGCCGTTGTTCGCAAGGCGAAGCACGCTCACTTGGTCTGCGGAGTCGGCCGTTACGCCGTACCACTGATTCAGAGCGACCTCCGTGTCCAGCCAGTTCGTCCGAGTGGTCCAGCTCGTTCCACCCGCGTCGGCAAAGAGGGACGTCAGTGCCTCCCGATCACGCGGATTGGGGTTCGTGTCGCTGTAGCAAATGGGCACGTCGATCGGGTCGGTACCCGACACACCCTCCAACCAGGTGGTGAATGCAGAGCTGGGGGGCCGACACACATAGTTGCCGGTAATCATGAAAATCTGGAGACCGTCCAGAGACGCAAGCTCCACGGGAAGTTCCCCGGTAAGGTCGTTGTTGCCGAGCCTCAAGAACCATAGACTCGTCAGCGCTCCCAGCTCGGCGGGCACCTCACCCATCAGTTGGTTGTTGTGCAAGTACAGGACGCGCAAAGCGGCCAGATCACCGAGTTGGCCGGGGATAGTCCCGGTCAGTTGATTGCCGTGCAGGTAGAGATGGTCCAGCGAGCTCAGGTTGCCGAGTTCATCCGGAATCGCTCCCGTCAGCTCATTGCCGTTAAGTATAAGCGTCTTCAGGGCACTCAGATTGCCGAGTTCGCCGGGAATGGCACCCGTCAACCGGTTACCGCTCAACCTGAGGTGCATCAGGGAATCCAGACCGCCGAGTGCGGCAGGTATTGCTCCGTCCAGTTCATTGTCCTGCAAGTGAAGGGTCTTCAAGCTACCCAGGCCACCGAGCTCTGCCGGAATCGAGCCGGTGAGCCGGTTGAAGTTCAATTGAAGGGCGGTGACTTCACCTGCTTCGTTGGCCGTTACCCCTGCCCACGTATCGAGGGCAGCCAACGAGTCCAGCCAATTGGTCGAGGTCCTCCAGCTGTCCCCTCCTGTAGAATTGTAGAGCTGGATCAGAATCTCGCGGTCGCTGGAGGCCGGCGGTTCCGTCGTCTCTGGCTCGGTACGTGCCGTCGCCGAAGTCCAGGCCGAACTGTAATAGCCCTCTTCGTCCCACATGACGCGGGTCCTTACGAAGAGGCGGTACTCTGTGCTCGCTTCCAGCCCCGTAACCTCTACCGCTACCGCGCTATCCGTGACGGAAGGGGTGTCCGCTGCATCCAGCTCCACCGCTGGCTCGATGGCGGTAGTATCGGCACTGTAGCCAATGTTGTAGGCCGCGTCGTGATGGTCCGCCGCACCTTCGATCGTCCAGGACAGAACCAGTGCCGAATCGGAGGCCGGTGATGACGGACCCGCGCTGACCCCATCCGGTGTCGCCGAAGCCGTCGCTCCGTAGGCCGACGCCGAGGCGTCGCTACAAGCCTCATCGCTCTGCGTCTCGCCGCAGACTCGGATCTGTAGCTCGTACGCCTTGCCCATCTCCTGTTCTTCGGTTCTGCCGGTCACGCTCCCGTCGCTGATACTCACTTCGGCCAGCGTGGCCCATTCGGTCCAAGACGCTTCCTCGTCCCGACCCTTCACCCGGTACTGCGTGTTAGCCGCCACCGCGCCTTCCACCTCGGTGAACGAAAGCTTCATCGTCTTGACCGGCGTGTCGGCATCCGTCTCCGTCTCGAGGCCCTCGGGCTGGGCAGGCTTATCAGGTGGAGGCGACGCGCAGGTAGGAAGGTCGAGTGCATCGGTGTCGTCGATGTTGTTCAGCCATGCCGTGAATGCGCTGTCGTCCGGGCGGCAGAGAGAGGTGTTGTCGCGTACTAAGAAGCGGCGTAGCGAGGTGAGAGCAGTGAGCTCCGATGGAAGTGCGCCGGCCAGCTTGTTGTCGTATAGGTAGAGCCCCTCGAGCTTGGTCAGATTGCCGATCTCGACCGGCACCCCACCGCTGATTTCGTTCGCGCTCACCGACAGGTGGGTAAGCTCGCTCAAGCTGCCGAGGTCCGCCGGGATCTCGCCTGTCAGATCATTGTTCCAGAACGACATGTAGACGAGGTTCGAGAGGTCACCCAGCTCCGAAGGAAGCGACCCGGAGAGCCGGTTGCCCCCGACGTTCAGGGTGTCAAGCCCGGAAAGCCCGCCCAGAGCGCCCGCCAGCGCCCCCGACAGATTATTGGTGCCCAACCAGAGCTTCGACACGATGTCCGAGCCGTCTGCCCCCACTCCGTACCAGTCGTTCAGCGCTGCGGTCGAATCCAACCAGTTTGTCCGGTTGGTCCATGAACTCCCGCCGGTGGCGTTGTAAAGCTGGGCGAGGGTGGCCCGGTCGTTGGAGGTGGGCGGTTCCGTCGGCTCCGGCTCGGTGCGTGCCGTCGCCGACGCCCAGGCCGAGGTGTAGTAGCTGTCCCCATCCCACGAGACGCGGGTACGGATGAAGAGGCGGTACTCGGTGTCCGCATCAAGCCCGGACACCTCTGCCGCCGAGTCCGTGAGAGCGGGCACGTCGGCCGTGTCCAGTGTTGCCGCCGGAACCGTGGCCGCGGTGTCGGCGCTGTAGCCGATGTCGTAGGCCGCATCGTGATGGTCTGCCGCACCCTCGAGCGTCCAGGAGAGTTGCAGCGCGGTATCCGAGGCCGGCGATGCCGCCCTCGCGCTCACCCCGGTGGGGCTCGCAGAGGCGGTTGCCCCGAAGGCCGACGCCGAGGCGTCGCTGCAAGCCTCGTCGCTCTGCGTGTCGCCGCATGCGCGTACCTGCAGTTCGTACGCCTTGCCAGTTGCTTGCTCTCCCGTGCGACCGTTCACCTTGCCGTCGCTGGTGGTGACTCCGGAGAGGGTCGCCCAGGCCGTCCACGACGCGTTCTCCTCTCGGCCCCGCACCCGGTACTGGGTGTTCGCCGCTACCGCATCCGACGCCTCGGCGAACGACAACTCCATCGTCTTGGCGGGGGTATCTGCGTCCGTCTCCGTCTCCAGACCCGTGGGCTGGGCAGGTTTCGTGGGGGCTTCCGACTCGGTGCGCGCCGTCGCCGGCGCCCAGGGAGAGGTGTAGTAGCTGTCCCCGTCCCACGAGACGCGGGTGCGGATGAAGAGGCGGTACTCGGTGTCCGCATCGAGTCCCGTCACCTCGGCTGTCGAGTCCGTGAAAGCGGGCACGTCTGCGGTGTCCAGCGTTGTTGCCGGCGCGGTGTCCGTGGTATCGGCGCTGTAGCCGATGTCGTAGGCCGCATCGTGGTGGTCGGCGGCACCTTCGATCGTCCATGAGAGCGCGAGAGCCGAGGTCGAGGCCGGCGAGGTCGCACCTGCGCTTACCCCGGTGGGGCTCGCAGAGGCGGTTGCCCCGAAGGCAGACGCCGAAGCGTCGCTGCACGCCTCGTCGCTCTGCGTGTCGCCACAGACTCGGACTTGCACTTCGTACGCCTTCCCGACTGCCAGCTCCGATGTCCGGCCACTGACCTTGCCGTCGCTGGTCGTGACTCCGGAGAGGGTCGCCCAGGCCGTCCAGGATGCCCCTGACTCCCGGCCCTTTACTCGGTACTGGGTGTTGGCCGCTACCGCATCCGACGCCTCGGCAAACGACAGTTCAATCGTCTTGGCTGGTGTGTCCGCGTCCGTCTCCGCCTCCAGTCCCGTGGGCTGGTCGGGCTTCGTGGGCGGGGGCGGCTCGGTGCGCGCCGCCGCCGCCGCCCAGGGAGAGGTGTAGTGGGTCTGCCCGTCCCAGGAGACATGGGTGCGGATGAAGAGGCGGTACTCGGTGTCCGCATCGAGCCCCGACACCTCCGCCTCGCTCTCCGTTAGGGCGGGCACGTCGTCCGCGTCCAGCGTTGTTGCCGGCGCGGTGTCCGTGGTATCGGCACTGTAACCGATGTCGTAGCCCGCATCGTGGTGATCGGACGCGCCCTCGATCGTCCAGGAAAGCACGAGCGCCGAGGTCGAGGCCGGCGAGGTCGCCCCCGCGCTCACCCCTGTTGGGCTGGCGGAAGCCGTCGCGCCGAAAGCTGAGGCCGACGCGTCGCTGCACGCCTCGTCGCTCTGCGTGTCGCCACAGGCTCGGACTTGCACTTCGTACGCCTTCCCGACTGCCAGCTCCGATGTCCGGCCACTGACCTTGCCGTCGCTGGTCGTGACTCCGGAGAGGGTCGCCCAGGCCGTCCAGGATGCCCCTGACTCCCGGCCCCGCACCCGGTACTGGGTGTTGGCCGCTACCGCATCCGACGTTTCGGCAAACGACAGTTCAATCGTCTTGGCCGGAGTGTCTGCATCCGTCTCCGCCTCCAGCCCCGTGGGCTGGTCGGGCTTGGTCGGCGGGGGCGGATCGCAGGTCGGCAGGTCGAGGGCATCGGTGTCGTCGATGCCGTTCAACCAATCGGTAAACGTCGCGGTGTCGGGACGGCAGAGAGAGGTGTTACCGCCAACAAGGAAGCGGCGCAGGGTCGTGAGCGAGGTGAGTTCCGACGGGACCTCACCGGTGAACTGGTTGTCCTTCAGGTTGAGAATCTGGATGTTCGTCAAGTTGCCCAGTTCAGCTGGAATCGTTCCCGTCAGCTGGTTGTACCTAACATTCAGAAGCACGAGCTCGCTCAAGTCTCCGAGCTCGGCCGGAATCGTCCCCGAAAACTGGTTCCGCTGCAGGAAGAGCACTCGAAGGCTGGAGGAGTTGCCCAGCTCGGCCGGAATCGCGCCCGTCAGTTCGTTCATTCCGACGTTCAGCGTGTCGAGGTGGGCCAAACCCCCGAGGCCGCCCGGCAGTGCGCCTTCCAGATTGTTCGAATGCAGCCAGAGCGTGGTGACCTCGTCCACCGAACTGGCGGTCACCCCATACCAGTCGTTCAGCGCGGCGGTCGAATCCAGCCAATTGGTCCGGTCGGTCCAGTTGTTTCCGCCGGTGGCATTGTAGAGATCCGTCAGATGCTGGCGGTCGTCCGCTTGTTCGGCGGCGGCAGCAGGAAACGGAGGAAAGACTGTTGGTAGCTCGGGTTCATGTTCGGCATCTGGTGCGAGCGGTCCGGAGCCGTCTCCCCCGTAGCAGCTCAGAACGGCCAGTGTAACGAGCAGGGCGCAACCGACCTTCAGCGAGCCCCGCCTCCCACCCCCTCGGAGGGGATTCTCCACGGCGGTCGGGGCGGCGGCGGAAGAGAGCCCACTGAAGTAGCCGTTGGTCGTCATCTTTTCTCTTCCTCCGCACGGCGGGTTAACCCGCGGGCTAGTTAGCTAGCAGCCCGTGGACCAAGCTGAGCTGCATCGAGCGAGGATGCATTTCGCCTGGCCGCAGCGCTCTGCCGGGTACCGGTTTTCGTCTTCGCAGCATACCGGGGGGGACGCCATGGGCCGCTAACGCCCGGGAATCCCCCGGCTCACGGAAACGACGGCGTCCGATCTGATTCCCGGAGGCAGAGCGCCATTCCAGTCCCTCAGGATCGCCAGCACCTGGCCTGTCGCCGGGTCCGTAACGAGCGCCATCGGAGGCCGGCTCTCGGCTGCCATCTGCGCCGCCCCGGCGGGACCCGCAACCGTCAGTTGGCTCAATCCGGTGAGTTCCGTCGGCGCCATGGGGAGGACGAAGGCGAAGGTGCCGCCCCCCTGGGGCATTCCGCCCGCAGGGATTATCGGCGGCGCCCCGTCCGGTTCCGGCTTCGGGTCCGCGACGATTTCGTCCAGATCGAAGTTGTAGGCAAACGCCCGCTGCCCGCCGGCATTGATTCCCTCCAGGCGAAAGGACCCGGACCCGGCAGGCAACGACACAGGGGCGTCGACCTCGAATGCCGGTTCCAGGTGCACCTCACCTTCGGCTACCCACCCCCAGACCAGGAGGCCTCGTCCCGACGAGGCCGCGGCGGACGAAGACGGCTGGTCCCTCTCAAGCCGCCATCCGAGCGCCTTCTCGTAGTGGTGAGGGTTCACCCAGTTCGGTCGGCAGTAACTCATCAGGTCATGGAAGGCCGGGCTGACGAAGGAGCCGTTCAGAGCATCGTATCCCCACAGACCGATCTCCCCCTCTGGATGATTGTCGGGCAGGCGACGGCCACCGCTGCCACAACCGGGAGCGTGGCGGAGGTCCATGTTGTGGCCGTATTCATGGGCAATAATCAGGTGATGCGCCAGAGCCACGCTCGCCCTCCATCCGTAGTAGCCCATGCCACCAAACTTCGGGTTCGGAATCTCCGGCGACACCGCCCCCAGGTAGTATTTCAGGCCGCCCTTCTCGAGAATGCTGAGGGTGCGGATTTCACTCAACCAGGAACGCCAACCAGCCCTTGTCGTCAAATCGGCCGATGTCCAGAACGGCGCATGCACCTCGATGCTCATCTCGCCGACGGGAAGCATCGTCCTGACATCCAGCATATCCGGATGGTCGGGGGTGAGAGCATTGGCCCAGTCGATGACGCTGCTGTCGGGATCGGCCACCGGAAGCGTGGGAACGATCATCTGACGGAAAATGGGAACGTCCTGCACGGTGAGAGCGAGACGTCCAGTCTCGGGGAAGCGCAGCTTGCTTTCGTCCCCCCAGGTAATTGTGCTGTCGGGATCGATTTCGACCACCACCTCAAGCCCTGCCTTGATCACTGAGTCCGGTACGGGAATGTTGATCGTGGGATCTGGGGGAGGCAGGCTCTCGAAATCGTATGGTTCGTCTTCACTGAGGTCGGTCGGGAAGGCGAGTGCGGTATCCGTGGCGGTGTAGACGGCCTGACCCTCTCGGTAGAAGGTGGCCCGTACGGGCGGTCGGACGGCGCTCGTCGAGTGGTCGGCGACGGCGAAGACGCGCAACGCCCCCGCGCGTCCCGCCAACAGACGAACGCTCTGATCCCACTTCTGGACCGCCTGCGTCATATGAGCGGATTCGATCTTGACGACGAGGGTGTCGGGTTCGGTGCAGAGTGCCAGCTCAAGGGCATCCGTATCGGCCAGTTCCTCCAGCCAGGTCGTGAGCGAAGCGTCGTCGGGTCGGCAGAGGGCCAGATTATCGGCCACCGAGAGGTGGGTCAGCGAATCCAGCCCCGAAAGAGCCGTGGGCAGAGCGCCGGAGAGCTGGTTGTTACTGAGCGTGAGGGTACGAAGGGCGGACAGATTGCCCAATTCAGGTGGAATGTCTCCGGTCAGATGGTTGTGGGACAACTGGAGAGTTGTGAGAGCCGACATGTTGCCCAGTTCAGGCGGAATCCGGCCCGAAAGCTCATTCCGATCGAGCTCCAGCCGTTCCAGACCACTCATGGTTCCGAGCACGGCCGGAATCACCCGACGGAAGTTGTTGTCACTGAGCGCCATAACTCTGAGGTTGGTCAGCTCCGCCAGCTTCTCTGGAAGGATCCCCCCGAATCCGTTCCCGCTCACGTCGAGCACCTCCAACGGGGTGATCTCGCCGATTCTGGCCCAAAGGTCGCCATCCAGGCGATTGTTGCTGAGGTTGAACACCCTGAGCGACGTCAGACGGCGGATGTCGTAGGGCGTGCGCTTCTCGAACCGATTGTTGCTGAGGTTGAGCACCTGGAGCTGGGTCAGATCGGAAAGGGCGTAAGGGATTCTCCCACCCAACTGGTTTCCACTCAAATCCAGCGAATCCATCATCGTCAGTTTATTGATCTTGTCGGGCAGCTTCCCCTTGAGGTTGTTGTTGGCAAGACCGACCCCGCGGACACGATTGAGGGAATCCGCTGTGACTCCGTGCCAGTCGCCCAATGCGCTCGCGGTGTCCAGCCAGTTGGTCGATGTCGTCCAGTTGCTCCCATCCGCGGCGTCGTAGAGCGCCGTGAGCGCGTCTCTGTCCGGTTCCAGCTCATTGGGCGTGCAGGCCGGCAGATCAAGCGCATCGGTGTTGTCGAGGCTCTGCAGCCACGCCGTGAAGGCGGGAGTGTCCGGGCGGCAGAGGGATGTATTGTCGCGCACCACGAAGCTGCGCAGGGCGGAGAGGGCGGTAAGCTCCGAGGGGAGCGCGCCGGTGAGCTGGTTGTCGTACAGGTACAGTCCTTCGAGCTTGGTCAAGTTGCCCAGTTCGGCCGGGATCTCCCCGCTGAGGTCGTTCGCACTCATCGACAGGTGGATGAGCTCGCTCAAGCTTCCGAACGCCGCCGGGATCTCTCCCGTGAGCAGGTTATTCCAGAACGACATGTAGACGAGGCTCGACAGGTTGCCCAGCCCCGAGGGAAGGGGCCCCGTGAGCCTGTTGTCGCCGAGATTCAGGGTGTCCAGACCGGCGAGTCCGCTCAGTGAACCCTGCACCGATCCCCACAGATTGTTGGAGCCCAGCCAGAGCTTCGAGACCACGTCCGATTCGTCAGCCGTCACCCCGTACCAGTCGTTCAGCGCAGCGGTCGAGTCCAGCCAGTTTGTCGAAGTCGTCCAATCGTTCCCGTTGGCGGCGTTGTGGAATTCGGCGAGGGTGGTCCGGTCGCTGGATGGCGGCGGTTCGGTAGTCTCCACCTCGGTGCGGGCCGTCGCCGACGCCCAGGGCGATGTGTAGTAGCTGTCGCCATTCCACGAGATGCGAGTGCGGATGAAGAGGCGGTAGTCGGTGTCCGCACCGAGCCCGGTCACCTGGGCCGTCGAGTCCGCGAAGGCGGGCACGTCGGTGGTGTCGAGAGTGGCGGTCGGCGAGGTGTCCGTGGTGTCGGCGCTGTAGCCGATGTCGTAAGCGGCGTCGTGGTGATCCGCCGCGCCCTCAATCGTCCAGGAGAGCACGAGCGCCGAAGTCGAGGCGGGCGAGGTCGGTCCTGCGCTCACGCCGCTTGGGCTCGCGGAGGCGGTTGCCCCATAGGCCGAGGCCGAGGCGTCGCTGCAAGCTTGGTCGCTCTGGGTGTCGCCGCAGGCGCGGACCTGCACTTCGTACGCCTTCCCGGTCGCATGTTCTCCCGTGCGACCGCTCACCTTGCCGTCGCTGGTGGTAACTTCGGCCACCGTCGCCCAAGTCGTCCACGACGCATTTTCCTCTCGGCCTCGCACCCGGTATTGGGTGTTGGCCGCCACCGCATCCGACGCCTCGGCGAAGGAGAGTTCCATCGTCTTGGCTGGGGTGTCGGCGTCCGTCTCCGTCTCGAGGCCTGTGGGCTGGGCGGGTTTCGTGGGTGGCTCCGGCTCGGTGCGGGCCGTGGCCGACGCCCAGGCCGAGGTGTAGTAGTTGTTCCCATCCCACGAGACGCGGGTACGGATGAAGAGGCGGTACTCGGTGTCCGCATCAAGCCCGGACACCTCTGCCGTCGAGTCCGTGAGAGCGGGCACGTTGGCCGTGTCCAGTGTTGCCGCCGGAACCGTGGCCGCGGTGTCGGCGCTGTAGCCGATGTCGTAGGCCGCATCGTGATGGTCTGCCGCACCCTCGAGCGTCCAGGAGAGTTGCAGCGCGGTATCCGAGGCCGGCGATGCCGCCCTCGCGCTCACCCCGGTGGGGCTCGCAGAGGCGGTTGCCCCGAAGGCCGACGACGAGGCGTCGCTACACGCCTCGTCGCTCTGCGTGTCGCCGCAGGCGCGGACCTGCACTTCGTACGCCTTGCCGATCGCATGTTCCCCTGTACGACCGTTCACCTTGCCACCGCTCGTGGTGACTCCGGAGAGGGTCGCCCAGGCCGTCCACGATGCGTTCTCCTCGCGGCCTCGCACCCGGTACTGGGTGTTCGCCGCCACCGCATCCGAAGCATCGGTGAACGACAGCTCAATCGTCTTGGCCGGTGTGTCCACGTCCGTCCCCGTCTCAAGGCCCGTGGGCTGATCGGGTTTGGTGGGCGGAGGCAGCTCGCAGGTAGGAAGGTTCAGGGCATCCGTATCGTCAATGCCGTTCAGCCAGGCGGTGAAGGCGTTGGTGTCCGGACGGCAGAGAGATGTGTTGTCACGCACCAAGAAGCGGCGCAGCACGGTGAGGCCGGTAAGCTCGGAGGGGAGCGCACCGGTGAGCTGGTTATCGTAAAGGTAGAGTCCCTCGAGCTTGGTGAGGTTGCCGAGCTCGGCAGGTATTTCACCGCTCAAGTCGTTTGCGCTCATGGACAGGTGGACGACCTCGCTCAAGCTTCCGAGCGTCGCCGGGATCTCTCCCGTGAGTTCGTTGTTCCAGAACGACATGCAGACGAGGTTGGGCAGGTTGCCCAGCTCGGCGGGAAGCGACCCCGTGAGCCCGTTGTCACCGAGGTTCAGGGTGTCCAGCCCGGCAAGGTTGCCGAGCGATCCAGGCACCGAGCCCTGCAGATTGTTGGTGCCCAGCCAGAGCTTGGAGACCACGTCCGATTCGTCGGCCGTCACCCCGTACCAGTTGTTCAGTACGGCGGTCGAGTCCAGCCAGTTTGTCCGGTTGTTCCAGCTGCTCCCGCCGGTGGAGCTGTACAACTCGGCAAGGGTACCCCGGTCGGAGGAGGAGGGAGGCGGGGGATCCGTCTCCTCCGGCTCGGTGCGCGCCGTCGCTGATGTCCAGGCCGAGGTGTAGTGGGTCTCGCCGTCCCAGGAGACATGGGTCCGTACAAAGAGGCGGTACTCTGTGTCCGCGTCGAGCCCTGACACCTCTGCTTCGCTCTCGGTGAAGGCGGGCACGTCGGCCCCGTCCAGCGTCGTTGCCGGCGCGGTGTCCGTGGTGTCGGCGCTGTAACCGATGTCGTAGGCCGCATCGTGGTGATCGGCCGCGCCCTCAAGCGTCCAGGAAAGCACGAGCGCCGAGGTCGAGGCCGGCGAGGTCGGCCCCGCGCTTACCTCGGTCGGGTTTGCGGAGGCCGTCGCCCCGAAGGCCGAAGCCGACGCGTCGCTGCAGGCTTCGTCGCTCTGCGTGTCTCCGCAGGCGCGGACCTGCACCTCGTATGCCTTCCCGATCGTATGCTCTCCCGTGCGACCGCTGACCGTGCCATCGCTGGTGGTCACTTCGGCCAGCGTCGCCCACGCCGTCCACGACGCGCCCTCCTCCCGGCCCCGCACCCTGTACTGGGTATTCGCCGCTACCGCATCCGACGCTTCAGAGAACGACAACTCCATCGTCTTGGCCGGGGTGTCTGCATCCGTCTCCGCTTCCAGGCCCGTGGGCTGGGCGGGTTTCGTGGGGGCTTCCGGCTCAGTACGGGCCGTCGCTGATGTCCAGGGAGAGGTGTAGTAGGTTTCGCCGTCCCGCGAGACGTGGGTCCGTACAAAGAGGCGATACTCGGTGTCCGCATCGAGCCCGGACACCTCCGCCTCGCTCTCGGTGAAGGCGGGCACGTCGTCCGCGTCCAGCGTTGCTGCCGGCGCGGTGTCCGTCGTATCGGCGCTGTAGCCGATGTTGTAGGCCGCGTCATGGTGATCGGCCGCTCCCTCAAGCGTCCAGGAAAGCACGAGCGCCGACGTCGAGGCCGGCGAGGTCGGCCCCGCGCTCACCCCTGTCGGACTCGCCGAGGCCGTAGCCCCGAAGGCAGACGCCGAGGCGTCGCTACATGCCTCGTCACTCTGCGTGTCGCCGCAGGCGCGGACTTGGACCTCGTACGCCCTGCCAATCGCCAATTCTCCGGTGCGACCACTGACCTTGCCCTCGCTGGTGGTCACTTCGGCCAGCGTCGCCCAGCCCGTCCATGATGCCCCCTCCCGGCCCTTTACCCGGTACTGAGTGTTCGCAGCCACCGCATCAGATACCTCATCGAACGACAGCTCAATCGTCTTGGCTGGTGTGTCCGCGTCCGTCTCCACTTCCAAACCCGTGGGCGGGTCGGGCTTGGTCGGCGGGGGCGGCTCGCAGGTCGGGAGGTTCAGAGCATCCGTATCGTCAATGCCGTTCAGCCAGTCCGTGAAGGCGCTGTCGCCAGGGCGGCAAAGGGAGGTGTTGTTGCGCACCCAGAAGCGGCGCAGCAGCGTGAGAGCGGTGAGCTCCGAGGGAAGCGCACCGGTAAACTGGTTGTCGTAGAGGTAGAGGCCTTCGAGCTTGGTTGCCCAGCTCGGCCGGCACTTCACCGCTGATGTCGTTTGCGCTAACCGACAGGTGGTACAGCTCGCTCAAGCTTCCGAGCGCCGCCGGGATCTCACCTGTCAGATCGTTGTTCCAGAACGAGAGGTAGACGAGGTTCGAGAGGTCACCCAGCTCCGAAGGAAGCGAGCCAGAGAGCCCGTTGGCTCCGAAGTTCAGTGTGTCCAGCCCGGAAAGCCCTCCCAGAGAACCTGGCACAGAGCCCGCCAGGTTGTTGCTGCCCAGCCAGAGCTTGGAAACCACATCCGAGCCGTCGGCCGTCACCCCGTACCAGTCGTTCAGCGCGGCTGTCGAATCCAACCAGTTTGTCCGGCTATTCCAGCTGTTTCCGCCCGTGGCATTGTAGAGATCCGTCAGATGCTGGCGGTCGTCCGCTTGTTCGGCGGCGGCAGTAAACGGAGAAAAGACTGTCGGGAGCGCGGGTTCATGTTCGGCATCTGGTGCCAGCGGCCCCGGACCGTCTCCCCCGTAGCAACTCAGTACGGCTAGTGTGCCTAGTAGAGCACAACCAACCTTCAGCGATCCCCGTCTCCCACCCCCTCGGAGGGGATTCTCCACGGCGGTCGGGGCGGCGGCAGCGGAAGAGAACCCACAGAAGTAGCTGTTGGTCATCATCTTATCTGTTTCCTCCGCACGGCGGGTTGACCCACGGGCTGCTGGAGTCAGCACCGACGGCCCGAGCAAACCTCATGGACGATCTGAGCAATATGTGCATATGCTCGCCCGCGAGTAAATACACCCACTCAATGTCACTCGAAAGGATGGGTAGGGGTGCTCGTTCCTCGCAAGGTCATCTACTAGAATTGGGTTGATGTTGAGAGTTACACCGAATCCCTACCCTCAATGAGAGAGTTTTAAATGTCAGATAACACGACTGTCCAGCGGATCGCGCTGGTATCCATGCTGGTCGGGCTCGTCCTCCTGGGCACCTCGCACGCCGTAGCGCAGAGCAGTGGAGGTGCATACGTATCGCTGGGCGTGGGTTTCGCGCAGGGTGCGAACCATCTGGTGGGATTAAGTGGGCCGAACCACCCGACTCACTGCGACCGGCTCCTGTACGCTGACCCGGCGGATGCACCGACCGGAGGTGATTGCGCTGCCCCATCGGAGCTCGGGGGGATGTTTACCATGGATCCCGAGTCGGGGTTTACCGGCGGTATCGCCCTCGGGTACAGCATGGGAGCCCTAAGCTTTGAGGGTGAGTTCGTCCAGCGGCACCAGATAATCCATGACGCCGGTTACTCGCTCGGAGAGCTTGCCGGGTCCGCGATCACCGGCAAGGAAACCGAATGGAGCGCCGCTGCTCCGCCCTACGGGGACATGTCGGAGTTCCAGGGACGCCAGTTCTTCGGCAACGTCTACTTCACTCTGGAGACCGACGGCGGGCCCTCGCCCTACGTGGGAGTCGGTGGGGGGCTGTCGCAGGTCGATTTCCGCTTCTACTCGGGATTCCGCCGCAAGTCTATTGCGGAGGGGTACTTGGAGGCCTTCGGCGGGTCGCGATCGAACCCCGACGCCGCCCCGGAGTGGCAGCGCGCAGCTGCCGGCACGATGAGTTCCATCGTGGAGCCTGTATCGCACACCGGCTTCGGGTACCAAGTGCTGGCCGGATTCGACTTGCCTCTCACGGAGAAGACAGCGCTCGGCCTCAAAGGGCGGTGGGTGTTCAACCCCGATGTCCAAGTGGATGCTGAGTGGGCGTCCATCCGCAGCCACGCGGGGGTACACGCCGACGGCGTGACGCCCTTCGTCACAGAGCTAGACTTCACGGATCTCGGTTACTGGGCGATCACCCTCAACATGAAGTATGAGCTGTAAGCACAGTTCGAGGGTGAGGCATCAAGCGGGGGGCCGGCTCAGCTGAGAGCAAGCCCCCCGGAGTAACTTCTCTGGAGGATCGTGATCCGACGCGGTTCGGTTACGGACACGGATTGCATGGCCCGTCGCACTCCACTACCCAGGTGATTCGCCGATCGTCAAAGAGCTCAAAGCCTTGAGCCCTCGTCCTGTCGAGCATGTCAGTACAAAAGAACCTTGCCTCGAAATCGTAGCACCCCGGCGCAAGTGTCACATCTCTGTGTTCGCCGATCGCAATGTTCCCGCCAAGGTCAGTGCCGGACCACTCGGTTGCTCCGCACGACTTGTGACTGAAGCCGAAGATCTGTCCGTTCGTCTGGTTTTCGATTCGGAGGTTCGGGCTGTCAGGTGCTACGGGATCCGTAGGTGATTGACCACAGGCTATGACCACGAGCGCGAGCAGTGGAGCGAGTCGAGACAGTCGCAGTCTCTCGTATGATGTTCTGTGCCCCGAACCGCAGTTCTCTGGAGCTCTAGTTGGGAGGATATTTTGTCCTTTGAGCTTGTCCATTTCTTGGGCTCCGGGGAGTTATGGCTTACAACGAGGATCTCACGGACCGCAAACGCACCCTTCTCTTACTGAACGACTCGTGACCCCCCGTCGTGACGTCCTCAATCACTGATTCGCGCATTAAATCAGGTGTCGTGGGCCCACCCGCGCCGCACGGGGCACTTGCCGCGTCGAATGTCCGGCCGCATTGTCCTTTTATGCGGAACATCTTCGTTTTTCTGGCCTGCGCTGCCATGTCGTGGCCGCAGGCAACGGCGGTCCACTGCACTAGTGGTAAGCACGCACTCGGAACCCATAGCGGTCATGATGCCCCCGCCCTGGCGCACGCCGCCGGGGCCACCGACGAGCAACCGACTGATCACGATTGCGCGACGCTCATGGTCTGCGATTCAGTGTCCGTTCTGCCAGCCACCGTCTTCGTAACGAGTTACTTGCCGGACACTCCGCTGCAGCCCTCCTCTTTCTTCGCTTCGCTTCCGGCCGTCGCCGGCCAGCAGGTCAAGCCTCCGCCGCCTCGCTACAACTCGTAGTCGTCGCCTCCCCGTTCCGGGAGGTACATCCACGAGCTCACTTCATGGCGAGGCATGCATGTATATCAGAAACATCGTGGCGGCCGCGGCGGCGGCTGTCATCTGGGGTTTCCCAGAGGCCGCGACGGCAACACCGCAGGACGACGCTGCGCGGCCACCACTCTACGCGACCAACGGCGATCCGGCTCTAGCCGCCCTCATTACAGAAGCGCTTGAGCGGAGCCCCCGCCTCCGACGTTCGTTGCTGGAGTCTAATGCAGCGCGCGAGCGCGTCCCGCAGGCAGGGGCTTTACCCAACCCGGTGCTGTCGTACACGCAACACGTCCAGGGCCCGGAGACCCGGCTGGGGCCGCAGGTGTCCGCGATGTCACTTAGTCAGACCTTTCCCTGGTTCGGTAGGCGGGGGGATCAGAGGAAAGTGGCCGAGTTTGCGGCTGCCCGACAGAACGAGTCCTACTCCGAGCAACAGACGGATGTAATCCACCAGGTCAAGCTGGTGTATTACGACCTTGCCTACGTCGATCAGGCGTTACGGATTGCTTGGGAAGAGGAACAGCTTCTGCTGCACTACGAAACGCTGGCGCAAGGCCGCTACTCTCAGGGTTTTGGGCAACAGTATGAGGTTCTCCACCTCCAGACCGAGGTCACCCGCATCGTGAACCGGCAGCGTGAGATCGCGCGACAGCGGGTCGACCTCGAAGCAACAATGAACTACCTGGCTGGCCGGCCCGTCCACACTCCCGTGCCATCCGTCACCGTGGCGGGCCGTCCCCCGCTTCGGATCGACGCCGAGAGGCTGAACGCGGTCGGCATGGCAGGGAGAACGGAGGTCAGATCGGCGCGTCTGCAGGTCGAGAGCTCCGATGTGGCACTAAGTCTGGCACGCCGTCGATACCAACCCGACGTCACCGTAGGTCTTGCATGGGGGAGGGTAACTGGCCGCCGCGACCCCGCGGGTCTAGCCAACCCACCGCCCGGCAACGGGCGCGACATCTACAGTTTCACGATCGGCGCCAAGATCCCCGTCTTCGCGTCCAGCTACGACGCCGGGGCCAGGGAAGCTGTGGCGCAGCGGGCGGCGGCGGAAGCAGCGTACCGTGACGCTGCAGACGAAGTAGCCGTTGCCATTCGTTCAGCGGCCTTTCGGCTCACGACGATCGACGATCAGGTCGCCCTCTTCGAGGGCACTCTCCTTCCGCAAGCCCAACAGGCACTTCATGCGACGGAGGAGGCCTACTCGGCAGGCGTTACGGGCGTGCTGGAGCTGCTGAAAAGTGAAGAGATGCTCCTCGAAGTCCGCCTCGGGCAGGCACGCCTTTACGCCGACTTCATGAAGGCCTTGGCCGACATGGAGCGAGCGATTGGTTCAGCGTTCCCGGAGGAAGCATCATGAAGAGTGCCACGAGACTGCGTTATGGAGCGGTGCTGGCCCTGGGAGTGCTCGTTGGGGCGGGAGCGGTGGCCTTCCTTATTCGAGATGCACAGCCCGACGCCATGTCGATGGGAGCACCACACGCCTCCGGGGGTAACGCCGACTCGGTCACAAGTGAACGCCGGATCCTGTACTGGCGCGCCCCCATGGATCCCAACTACACGTCCGACCAGCCGGGCAAATCCCCCATGGGCATGGACCTGGTCCCGGTGTATGAGGACGAAGTCCTTGAGGCGGGAGAAGTCCGTGTCAGCCGCAGCTTCCTGCAGAACTTTGCCGTGCGCACCGCGCAAGTGCGTTACGGTACCCTGCCGGTTTCGATCCGCACCGTGGGCATCCTGGCTCACAACGAGGAACGAGTGGTGTCGGTTCAGACCAAATACGAAGGTTGGATTGAGCGAGCTAGTGTGAACAACGTGGGCGAGACGGTCCGGAGTGGCGACGTGCTCTTCGAGATCTACAGCCCCCAGCTGGTCGCGACCCAGCGAGAGTTCCTTGGGGCGATGCGCTATGTGGCCAGACTCAGAAGCGGCGGAGCCTATCCCGAAGCCATCGAACGCGCGCTGTCGCTCCTCGATGCGACCAGGGAACGACTGTCCTACTGGGATCTGACAGATCAGCAGATCGACCACCTCGCCGAGTCGAAGAGCGTGGCTCGCACGGTCCCGGTGTTCTCGCCCGCCACTGGGTTCATTGTTCAGAAGATGGGCGACTCGATGGAAGGGATGAAACTGAGCCCCGGCATGACGATCCTGAAGATCGCGGATCATGGACAACTGTGGGCCGAGACCGAATTCTACGAGGACGATCTCCAGCATGTACGCGAGAGAGACGCCGTGACGATCGAGACCGATGCGTTTCCGGGGCGACGCTGGGACGGCCATGTGCTCTTCTTCCGTCCCGCGGTGAACTCCCAGACCCGAACGCTCACGGCGTTCGTAGAGGTGTCCAATCCCGATCTTCGGCTACGGCCCGGCATGTACGTAAATGTGACGGCGCAGGCGAGCGACACCGAGGACAGGCTCATGGTGCCGACCGAGACCGTGCTTCACAGTGGAAGACGTACCGTGGTCATCGTGAGCAAGGGCAACGGGGTGTTTGAGCCGCGCGAGGTCGCTCTCGGCACTGAGAGCGACGGGATGCAGGAAGTCGTTACGGGGCTGAGCCAGGGCGAGAACGTCGTGGCTTCTTCCCAGTTTCTGATAGACTCCGATGCGAATCTGAGGGCGGCCATCTCGCAGCTGTTGGACGGTGGTACGCCCATGCCCGCGCAAGCGCATCACTGACGGGGACCCGTAATGCTCAGGTACATCATCGACGGGTCAGTCAAACACCGGCTGATCGTGGTTCTCGGCGCTTTGGTGGCGGGAATCGCGGGCGTGGTGGCCATGACGCGAACCCCGATCGACGCGATTCCGGACCTTTCGGACGTCCAGGTCATCATCCAGACGGAATTCCCTGGTCAGGCGCCACGCATCGTGGAAGACCAGGTCACCTATCCCATTTCCACTCGTATGCTGGCTGTCCCGTTCGCGAAGGTTGTCCGCGGCTATTCGTTCTTCGGCGTGTCGTTCGTGTATGTGATTTTCGAGGACGGAACCGACCTGTACTGGGCCAGAAGCAGGGTTCTGGAGTCGATGAACTCGATCGCCGCGCAACTGCCGCCCAACGTGGTGCCCAATCTGGGGCCCGACGCCACCGGAGTCGGGTGGGCTTTCGCCTATGCGCTCACGTCGGACCGACATGACCTGGGCGAACTGCGATCAATCCAGGACTGGTTCCTCAAGTACGAGCTCACGGCAGTGCCGGGCGTCTCAGAGGTGGCGGTCGTGGGAGGCTTTGTGCGCCAGTATCAAGTCACGGTTGATCCAAACCGACTTCGCGCCTACGGCCTGTCCATCGCGGCCATTCGAACAGCCATTGAGAACAGCAACAGCGATGTGGGAGGAGGGCTGATCGAGGTCGCCGAGAAGGAGTTCATGATCCGCGGCCTCGGGTACATCCGCTCGGTGGAGGACATTCGCCGGATCGGGCTCGGCGTGGATGTGGCCGGTACGCCGATTCTGTTGCAGGACGTGGCGCAGGTGAGTCTGGGGCCGGAGAGCCGCCGAGGCCTGGCCGAATGGAACGGCGAAGGCGAAGTGGTCGGCGGCATTGTTGTCGTACGCTCGGGGGCCGACACCCGTCAGGTGATTCGCGAGGTCAAGGAAAGGCTCGAGCAAGTTGCTCCCGGACTACCGGAAGGCGTGGAGATCCGAGTGGCCTATGACCGGACTGCCCTGATCGATCGATCCGTGGGCAGCATCCGCAGGAGCCTTGCGCAGCAGCTGCTGATCGTCGGCCTGGTATGCCTCGTCTTCCTCTTTCACCTGAGGAGCGGTTTTGTCGCGCTGATTTCGCTGCCGGTGGGCATCCTCATGGCTCTCATTGCGATGCGCGTACAGGGAATCACCCTGAACATCATGTCGCTTGGTGGCATCGCCGTAGCCATCGGAACCATGGTCGACGCGGGCATCGTGATGGTCGAGAATGCGCACAGACACCTTGCCCTGAGCGACGGCCGCAAGCCACACTGGGAAGTCATCGCCGAGGCAGCCCGCGAGGTCGGGCCTTCTCTTTTCTTCGCGCTCCTCATAATCACGGTTTCGTTCCTTCCCGTATTTGCGCTTGAGGCTCAGGAAGGCAGGCTGTTCAAGCCGCTCGCGCTGACGAAGACCTATGCGATGGCAGCGGCGGCCCTGCTGTCGGTGACGCTGATACCCGTTCTCGCGGGCTATTGGGTGCGGGGTAGGATCCGCCCGGCCGAGCACACCCCGGTCGGTCGGGCGTTGGCGACGGCGTACCACCCTGTTCTGCAGTGGGTACTGCGGTTTCGGAAGACCGTAATCGGCATCGCCTTAATCGGCCTTGCCTTCACAATGCTGCCGCTTTCGCGCCTGGGCTCCGAGTTCATGCCTCCGCTGTGGGAGGGCGACCTGTTGTACATGCCGACCACCCTCCCCGGCATCTCGATCGCCGAAGCGCGAGAGGTTCTGCAGCAGACCGACCGTATCCTCTACGCCTTCCCCGAAGTACAGCACGTCTTCGGCAAGGTGGGCCGGTCGGACTCCGCAACCGATCCCGCCCCTCTCTCCATGATCGAAACCACGATCGCGCTCAAGCCCCGAAGCGAATGGCGCTCGGGGATGACTCCGGAGTTGTTAGTGAGTGAGATGGATGCCGCCCTCCGCACACCCGGGCTGACCAACGCCTGGACCATGCCTATAAGAAGTCGCATCGACATGCTCTCCACGGGGATCCGAACCCCGGTGGGCATCAAGGTCGCTGGCCCCGATGTGGCGCAGCTCGAGCGACTGGGGCAGGAGATAGAAGCCGTTATCCGGGCACTCCCGGCAACCGCCAGCGTCTACGCGGATCGCGTTATGGGCGGTAACTATCTCAATTTCACGATCGACCGCGACGCCATCGCCCGCCACGGCCTCACGGTGAGAAATGTGCAGGAGGTGATCCAGACGGCCATCGGCGGAATGAACGTTACAACGACCGTGGAGGGACTGGAGCGGTATCCGGTCAACTTGCGCTACAGCCGCGAGCTCCGAGACGATCTTCCGGGGCTGCGTACCGTTCTTGTGACGACCCCGTCAGGTCATCAAGTGCCCCTCGGGCAGCTCGCCACGCTAGAATACGTGTCGGGACCTCCGAGCATCAAGAGCGAGGGCGCGAAGCCCAATGCCTGGGTGTACATCGACATCCGCGACATCGATGTCGGCAGCTATGTGGAAGCCGCAAGAGCAGCGGTGTCCGAAGGGGTTGAGCTGCCGCCGGGCTACACCTTGGCGTGGAGCGGCCAGTACGAACACCTTGAGCGCGTCGAGCGCCGGCTCGCGCTCGTAATCCCGCTCACGCTCTTGTTGATGTTCGTGCTTATCTATCTGACGACCCGCTCCATCACGAAGTCGCTGTTCGTGTTGCTGGGGGTTCCGTTCGCGGTTGCAGGTTCCTTCTGGCTGCTGCTTGTACTTGACTACGACTTGAGCGTCGCGGTGTGGGTTGGCATCATCGCGCTTGCTGGTCTTTACGCCGAGACTGCGATCGTGTTTCTACTCTATCTCGACGTCTCATTCAACGACCTTCGCGACCGAGGACTCCTTACCGGTAGAACCGCCCTCAGGGAAGCGATCGGGCGAGGCGCGGTGCAGCGGGTTCGGCCCATCATGATGACGATCGCGACCGACGTGATCGGGCTTCTTCCCATCATGTGGACCGCCGGAGCCGGAGCGGACGTCATGAAGAGGATCGCGGCTCCTCTCGTCGGAGGAGTGGTTACCTCGGGCGTCGTTGTGCTCGTGTTGTTTCCGGTGGCTTTCTATATGTGGAGGGCGCGGGGCCTGTGCTAAACCCCCAACCTCTTTTGGCCAATACCGCGCCAGTCCCACCACGAATCTGCAGACCGCGACGCGGCCGTGTTACGAGTGGCGTCAGCGGGGCAGATGGACCGTCCTTGCTCGTCAGTAGTCGCCTATGATACCGCCACCACTCTGGGCACACCCGGCCAAATCTGCGTACTTTCGACCGGTAACCGACGGAGGTGGTTCCGTGCGACAACTTTGGGACGGTGCAAGCGGGAGGTTCAGATCCCTTGAGACTTGAAGAGCTGACGCCTGGCGTGAAGGTGAGGGGAGTCGTCCCACGGGTCCCCGTCACGGTCATCCAGGTGCGGTGGTTGACGGCGGACGCGATCGAACTCACCTACAAGCAGCCGGAGGGGCAGGTGGCCCAGGTCCTCGTTTACCGCGACCAAGAGGGGGACTTGGTGAGCGCCGACGAGGAACAGGACTTCGACTTCCGGGGCGATGGACACCTGATGCGCTTGGTCTCCGAGGCGCACCGGCTACAACTCGCTCACCTCTTTGATCCCCTCCTCGCCGTACACACTTCGGATGTCGAGCCGCTGCCCCACCAGATCACGGCGGTCTACGAAGCGATGCTGCCGCGACAGCCCCTCCGCTTTTTGCTCGCGGACGACCCAGGCGCCGGCAAAACGATAATGGCCGGACTCCTCATAAAGGAGTTGATCGCTCGGGGCGACCTCCAGCGTTGCCTGGTGGTCTGTCCTGCGGGGCTCGCAGACCAGTGGCAGGATGAACTCGTCCGCCGCTTTCAACTCTCCTTCCAGATCCTCACCAACGAGGCGCTGAAAACGGCCCCGAGCGGAAACTGGTTCGCGGAGAATAACCTGATCATTGGCCGGCTGGACAAGCTGGCTCGAGACGAGAACGTGCAGAAGCTGCTGCAGGCACCCGAATGCGACTTCGATCTTATTGTGTGCGACGAGGCGCACAAGATGTCCGCGACCTACAGCGGCAGCGAAATCAAATACACGAAGCGCTACCGGCTCGGCCAGCTCCTATCGGGGCTCACGCGCCACTTCTTGCTCATGACTGCGACGCCGCACAACGGGAAGGAGAGGGACTTCCAGCTCTTCATGTCGCTGATCGACCGCGACCGCTTCGAAGGGCGCTGGCGGAGCGAAACACAGCGGACGGATGTCTCGGACCTGATGCGGCGAATGGTGAAGGAGAGGCTGCGGACGTTCGATAATGAGCCGCTCTTTCCGCCTCGAGTGGCCACCACCGTTCCCTATCCGCTGTCTCCGATGGAGCGTGGTTTGTACGAGAAGGTTACGGCGTATGTGACTCAGGAGTTCAACCGGGCGGACAAGCTAGACGACCGGAAGCGGGGAAACGCGGTGGGATTTGCGCTGACGCTATTGCAAAGGCGACTCGCCTCGTCCCCTGCCGCGATCCACGAATCCCTGCGCCGACGGGAAGAACGTCTGCGGGATAGGCTCTCGGAGGTCGAAGCTGGAGCACGGTCGGCACACCCCGGGTCCCTGGGAGAAGACCGGAACGCAGATTCGGACTTCGATGAGGAATATCTGGAGGACCTGGACGATCTTCCGGAGAGCGAGCGACAGGAGGTTGAGGGGGACGTGCTCGATGCCGCAACAGCTGCGCGTTCGGCGGCCGAGCTTCGGGCGGAGATCAGGACCCTCGCGCGGCTCAAGGAGCGTGCGGCAGCAGTGCGCCGGAGTAGGTCTGACACGAAGTGGAGAGAGCTGGCTGAGCTCCTGGGAGGTCTCTTCGTTACGCCGCGGATGGAGCGGGTCGCCGAACGGCGGCTGCCGTATGGATCGAACGGAAATGGAGTGCCCGACAGGGACCCCAAGCTCGTCATCTTCACCGAGCACCTCGACACGCTTCACTACCTGGAGGATCGAATCGGGACCCTGCTTGGTCGTCCGGAGGCGGTAGCGGTCATACATGGGAGCGTACCGCACCCGGAACGCCTCAAGGTCCAAGAGGCATTCCGTCACGACCCGGCGGTCCAGGTGCTACTGGCGACGGATGCGGCAGGAGAGGGGATCAACCTTCAGTGCGCCCACCTAATGGTGAACTACGACCTGCCGTGGAACCCCAACCGGCTCGAGCAGCGCTTCGGCCGTATTCACCGCATCGGGCAGACGGAGGAGTGTCACCTCTGGAATCTCGTGGCGCAAAAGACCCGCGAAGGCGATGTCTACAACCTCCTGCTCTCGAAGCTTGAGGAAGCGCGCAAGTCGTTGGGCGGACAGGTCTTCGACGTCCTGGGAAAGCTCCAGTTCGGCGGTCGCTCACTCCGGGACCTTCTAGTCCAGGCCATTCGCTCCGGTACCCATCTCGACGTGAGCAGCAACCTGAAGCAAGTCGTTGATAACGCCTTGGACCCCGACGAGATCCAGAATCTCCTTGAGGAGAGGGCTCTAGTGCAGAACGTGATGGACACGACCCGCCTCATGAAGATCCGGGCGGAGATGCAGGAAGCCGAGCTGCGACGCCTGCAACCTCACCACGTCCGGGCGTTCTTCATGGAGGGATTCAACCGGCTCGGTGGCGCCATCTATCCGCGTGAGGCCGGTCGCTACGAAATCAGGCGGGTGCCCCCGAGCTTGCTAAGTGGCACCGGTCCGATGTCCCCTGCCTACGAGCGCGTGGCGTTCGACAAGAACCTCTTGCGAGTGCACGGGAAGCCCACGGCTGCCTTCTTGTGTCCGGGCCATGCGCTGGTAGATGCCGTGATAGCCGAGACGTTGCAGCGCTGGGGACACCTGATGTTGCGTGGCGCGGTTCTCGTCGACGAACGGGATCACGGCTCCGAGCCCCGGGTCTTATACTACATTGAGCACGAAATCCGGGACGGCACGACGACGGCCTCGGGGAAGCAGAGGGTTATCTCGAAGCGGATGTTGTACGTGGAGATTGATCGTCACGGGACGACGATCGACCTGCAGTACTCTCCGTACCTGGATTACCGCCCGCTGGATGAGAACGACGGTGGTCTGGACGAGATTCTGAGTCAACCAGAGTGTATGGAGGTTCGGAAGGGCGGCCACGAGCGAGTCGTGCAGCACGCGGTTGAGCACGCCGTGCCGTTGCTCTTCGTCGACATTGTGCCTCGCCGCAGGGAACTGATCGCTCGCACAGAAGAGCAAGTGAAGGAGCGCCTGACGCGCGAAATCTCGTACTGGGATAGGCGCGCCGTGAAACTCAGAGAACAGGAGCGGGCTGGGAAGACGACGATGCGACTAAGCGCCGGAGAGGCAGCGCGCCGGGCCAAGAAGCTGCAGGAGCGCCTCAGGGCTCGGATGGATGAACTGAAACTGGAGGCCGGCATGACGGCGGGAACGCCTGTGATTCGCGGAGCGGTACTTGTGGTTCCGGGTGGTCTGCTGAGGCGGACCAAGGGAGAGCCCACCCTTGTCGACCCCAATCTCGACACCGTGAAGGACACTATGGAGACCGCCAAGCGCGCCCGGGAGGAAGTGCTGCAAGTCGAGCGCGAATTAGGATTCGAGGGTGCCGATCGGGAACACGAGAAGGTTGGCTACGACATTTTGAGCGAACACCCCGAATCAGGAGAGTGCAGGTTCATCGAGGTGAAGGGCCGAGCCGCCGGTGCTCCAGACATCACGGTGACCAGGAACGAGATCATATATGCCCTGAACCACCCGGACGCCTACATACTAGCGATCGTTATATTTGATGATCCCAAGGAACCTGACGTGCACTATGTACGCCGACCCTTCACGAGGCGACCCGACTTCAACGAAGTCGATCGGCGTTACAAGCTGGATGAACTACTGAAGTTGTCCACAAAACCCTGCTAATCGACGGCTGGGCGTCGCAGTGTGGTCGCATTCAGTTATGATTTGACCAAATTACGTTACGATGGTCCGAAGCGGAGAGTGGGGCGAGCGACCAGAGTCCTTCGGGGAATGTGGTGTCGAGAATCGTGATCCCTAGCCGGCGACAGCGGTCCCTTTCCAAGAGGCGTGAATCGCGATCTCACTCCTTGGGAGCACCTGGTACGGGACATCCGGGACGGCCCCAACGTGCGCCCTGCCAAGCATGTCTTGAGGCGCCAGCCTGCTCTTCGTCCCGACGCTGATGCGTAGCGAGTGTATACCGCCATGCCGGGGCCAATTGCGGCCTGGGCGAGGTCGACGGGGGCGATGTGCCCGGCCTTCAGGTGCCTGACAGCCGGCGGAAGCTCCGAGCGGAGAGCGGTCAGGAACTCACGTCTCGTCGCGAGCGCGGCGTCCGGCGAACGCTTGCGGCAGACCAGCACGATGCTGGAGGCCAGAGCGTTGGTACCGATGCTGAGCATCCGGTTTGTAAGCTCCGTTCGCATTGGCCAAGTCCCGGTGACCATAAGGCCCGACCGGATGACGGCCTCCAGGAATGTCTCCCAGCCGGTTGATCCCACGCCTCCCCCGGCGCGTCTCTCAGACTGCTTGAAGGCGTAGTAGATCGTTACCGGAAATTCGGGATGTGTCTGTCTCGCGAGACAGGCCATGGCATCGGTCATGCCATCCATGAAGAACTCTTCCGCCTGCTCCCGTCCGCCGTGACGATAAGGAGTGGCCACCAGTTCGTCGGCCTTGGGCACTGCCATGGTGGCGAAGACCTCTGGGAACACGCCTCGGAGTGAACGGCGCATCCACACATAGAAGAAATCGGATAAGTCCGCGTATCCGATGTTGTCGTAGTACGGGGGGTCCGTGGACACAACCTTCCGTCTGGAAATGGCCTGCCCTGCCGCGTCTGCCTGGGAGGCGGAACCGCCGTGATGTGCAGGAAGGGTCGTGATGGCTTTGGCAGCCCAGTTCACCATTGCCGTCCAGTTTCCAGTGGACGACGAAAAAGGATTGGCTTCTGCGTAATCCCACGTCATGGGAATCGCCTGTCGCGAAAACGTCGAGCGGATCTTCTCCCCTGATACGTGCCAGCTGCAGATAGACGACCAATAGTCAGCGACCTTGTCCACTACGAAGGCGAGATACACGCCGACCGCCTCGGCGTACGCAGTGGCGCCCCTCCCGCCCTCTCGGAGCGGAACGCCGTCATCCGGCATACCGGCCGCCACGGCGTCGCGCCGAATCTCGCGCATGGCCTCGGCGACTAGGTCGGAGAACGTTGTGAGAGCTACCAGCTGCCGGTCGGTGAATAGCTCTCCGAAGGTCCGAATGCCGTAGAGGGGCGTCTTGAAGTCTCGTGTGTTGTTGGGGAGCGGTGTGGAGGGCCTCCAGTGGGTGGGCAGTGACCGAATGGCTCGCTCGTGCTTGGTGCTCGGCGAGAGGTAGACCCTACCGGGCACCCCATCTGCAGCAACGGCCATCAGACGGGCTCCCAAACGGCCGGATCGCCCCTCCGCTCGAATGTACTCGTACGTAATTGGCTCGCCGGAAACCAAGCACCGGAACGCCCGACGCCTCCCAGCTGACGTCCCTGCTCTTGCGATGCCCAGATCGGGCGGGCTCCCAGCCCGAGCAGTGAACCGATAGTGTCTGCCATGAATTGCCGCTCTAACGTAAGCTTGCTTTCCTTTCTTCGTTGAGAGCATGAAGCTCGATGCCAAGGGCACGTTCACGTCCGCAAACGCGGGGTTCGGGCTCTTCACCGTCCGTGCCCACAACCACGCGATGATTGTGAGTTGCTTGCCCGCATAGGCCCGCAGGTCCGGGCGCTCTCTTACCATTTCGGGAGTGATCTTCACAGTGGGATAGAGGTGGCCGATACGTCTCTCCGCTTCGTCCGGCATCCACTGCCCGTAGTAGCGGACATCGTCAGCCAAGCCCGCGGCGCCGCGCTGGGCTCCTCCCCCAAATACGCCTCGTCGCTGCGAGTCCTGGTTGACCGCCGCGTTACCGGCAAAGCGCGGGGGAATCTCGATCATGGCCTTGTTGATCATCACGGCCACGGGATTCAGATCGCTGGCATGCGCCTCGAGCCCCAGTCGCTGCGCCTCAAGCGGTATGGCACCACCGCCCGCGAAGGGATCATGCAAAGGGGGGAGTTGCCTCCGATCCGACCCATCCCCCGCAGAACAGGTGCGCCGCCAGCTGCGCCTCATCTCCTGGCGCGCTTCCTCTAGGACCCTTTCGTCGGTAGTGCTCTCCCAGAGTACCAGTCGTCGGATGATGTCAAAGAGGCGCTCTCGCTCGACTCTTCGTGCTCTCTCTGTCGGAAAAATCTCCGGCCAGGAGCTCGGATCATCCACCATCTGGGCGAAGATGACGGCCCTTGCTGCAGCAAGCGGCCTGCGCGCCCACCACAAGTGGAGGGTGCTGGGATGACCGTGGCGAATGGACTTCTCACGCTTGGACGCGTCGTTGATCGAGTCGAGAGGCAGAGAGACTTCGATCAACTTCTTGTGGTTTCTCGTCATGGTTCCGTCCGAAGGTTGGTAACAGGAAGCATTCTCGCCACGCGTTCGCGCACAGCCGCACAAGGACCTGGAGGACCCGATGCACTATTCAGTTCACGCGCAAGCAAGGACCACAGACCGCAACCAGTTCGAAAACGTAGCAACGAAAGCTATAGCACACTATGCCCGCCGGTGGAAGCCGAAGACCCTCCTCGTCAATCGGTCGTATCTCCGGAACCAGATCCACCCCTGGTTTGGTGGCCGTGATATTCGCGAAATAGCGAAGGGTGATGTCCAGCGCTGGTTCGCCGCTCTTCGCTCCACACCATCCGCCGCAAATCGGTCCCTGCCAGTTCTGTCGCTGATCTTCAAGCACGCGGAGGCCATCGGTTATCGGCCTGCCGATAGCAATCCCTGCAGCGGAATTCGCCGTTACCGAGAGGCTGGGCGGACTCGGTTCCTGACCAAGCCTGAACTCCATCGCCTGGGACGGGCTCTGCGCGAGTATGAGTCCGTGGCTCCCATGGCGTGCGCCGTCGCGCGGCTCCTGGTGCTCACGGGATGCCGGCAAAGTGAAGTACGAACTCTCCGATGGAGCGACTACCGGGAAGGAAACCTCTTCCTTCGAGACAGCAAATCAGGGCCTCGCATGGTGTGGCTCGCTCCGCAGGCCGAGTCAATCCTGCATGCGCTCCCTCGGTCGAGTGCCTGGGTATTCCCGGGGTCCGGTGGGATCCGCCCCATGTCCGCTAGCGTGTTGTACAGTCGCTGGGTGGAGCTCCGGGACGCGGCCGGGTTGCCTGGCGTTCGCCTGCACGACCTGCGGCACACGTACGCCAGCGTGGCACTCCAACAGGGAGAGCCGATTGTCACGATCGGCCGATTGTTGGGGCATCAAGACCCCAAGAGTACGCTCCGTTACATGCACTTCGCCGACGACATGGCTCGTTCTGCCGTGGAGCTCGTCAGTTCCAGGATGGGGGGCTAGGCGGTGGCTGCCCCAACACTCGGCGACTTTGTGAGAGGCCCGTGGCGGGACGCGTGCTACTTCCGCTGCAAGCCGTCGACCCGAGCGCGCATAGACAGTGCACTCCGCACACAGCTGATCCCGGCATTCGGAGCGGTCCCGATCGACGAGATCGCGCCGCCGCAGGTTCACGAATGGTTCGAGGCGTACAGTGAGACCGCCCCCGGCGGGGCGAACCGGACGCTCGACGTGCTTGCGCAGATCATGAGAAAGGCTGTCGAGTGGGGCCACGCCTCCTCGAATCCGGCACGAGGGGTGCGGCGTAACCCCCGAGTGTGGCGGACGCGCTTTCTCTCCCGGCCCGAAATTCATCGTCTGCACCAGGCGCTGGATGCTCACCGCGGCGGGGAGTCGGGCCGACAGCAAGCCGACATCGTAAGGCTGCTCCTGTTGACCGGCTGCAGAAAAGGTGAGCTGGTATGCCTTCGGTGGTCGGAGGTTCGCGGCAATACACTGCACCTGGAAGACAGCAAGACGGGGCCTCGCACGGTCTTTCTCAGTGGAAAGGCGGAGGCGATCATCGCCCGTCAGCCTACCCGGTCGATTAGTCTCTACGTGTTTCCGTCACCCTCAGACCCCACGCGCCCGCGCTCTCTGGAGCTCTCCCTCTGGCGAAAGGTGAGAAAAGAAGCCCGCATCAATGATGCGCGTCTCCACGACCTGAGGCACACGTTTGCCAGCCACGCCGCAATGAAAGGTGTGCCGCTACCTGTCGTCGCTCGGCTCTTGGGGCACGCCGGGACACGCATGACCTGGCGCTATGCCCACATCGGCGACAACGAGACCCAAGCAGCTTCCGCGCGAGTCGGGGCTGTCCTCGCCCGCGCTCTCGCAGCCGAGGGGGCGTAAGGAGTGGCCGACCGCTCGGCCGCGACGTGAGGTGCTATGGAATCTGATACCGGGGGACGCGCCGACGCGTAGCAAATCATGCTTGCGCAGGTGGTAATAGTGCCGCATTCTGTTCCGTTCCACGAGCCTGTCGATGGCTCGCTGGATCCTCTCACACACGCACAGGAGCATCAATGCTCACCCCCACGCGACAGAAATTGATAGAGGTGTCCCTTCCGCTTGACTCGATCAACGCAGCGTCCAAGCGCGAGAAGTCAATTCGCCACGGTCACCCCAGCACCCTCCACTTGTGGTGGTCGAGGAAACCTCTGGCCACGACCAGAGCGGTCGTCTTTGCGCAGATGGTCGATGATCCAGGCAGCTGCCCCGAGGAGTTCCCGACCCCAGCGGCACAGGCGAGAGAACGCGAGCGCCTCCGCGACATCATTCGGCGGCTGGTCCTTTGGGAGAGCACAACGGACGAGCGGGTTCTGGACGAGGCCCGTAAGGAGATCCGGCGAAGCTGGAGGCGGGCCCAGGCTGGTCACGGCTCGGCGAGGGCGGAGTTGCCGCCACTGCATGACCCCTTCGCAGGCGGGGGTGCCATACCGCTCGAGGCGCAGCGACTGGGACTCGCGGCGCATGCCAGCGATTTGAATCCGGTGGCCGTGATGATCAACAAGGCCATGATCGAGATTCCGCCGCGCTTCGCCGCCAACGCGGCGGTCAACCCGGATTCGAAGCGACGGGGTGTATTCGGCGGACGAGCTCAGTGGGGGGCCGCAGGCCTAGCCGACGATGTCCGATACTACGGACAGTGGATGCGCGAGGAAGCGAAGAGGCGCATCGGCCACCTGTACCCCACCGCGAAGATTTCGCGTGAGATGGTGCGAGAGCGGCCAGATCTGCGGGCCTACGAAGGGAAAGAGCTGACAATCATCGCGTGGTTGTGGGCACGGACGGTGAAGAGCCCGAACCCCGCGTTTGCGGACGTGAACGTGCCTCTCACCTCAAGTTTCATGCTCTCAACGAAGAAAGGCAAGGAAGCTTACGTCGAGCCGGTGGTCGAAGGCGGGGCCTATCGGTTCAGAGTTTACGCTGGTCCACCTCCCGACCTTGCCGTGACAAGGAAGGGGACAAAAGCGGGAGGAAGCGGCAGCCCCTTTCTCTGCATGATGTCGGGGTCACCGATGTCTTTCAGGTACCTACGATCGGAGGCGAAGGCAGGGAGAATGGGTGCCGAACTAATGGCAGTAGTGGCAGAGGGGCACCGCACGCGCGTGTATCTGGAGCCCAAGATGTTAGATACACGTATGGCTCTCGCAGCGAAGCCTGATATGGTACCGGAAACCAGACTTCCAGCAAAGGCACTCGGGTTTCGCGTGCAAGAATATGGTATGACCAGGTGGCGGCACATCTTCACCGACCGGCAGCTGGTAGCTCTCACCACGTTCTCCGACCTGGTCGCCGAGGCCATGCGCGAGATTCGGCGCGACGCCGTGGCGGCGGGTATGCCGGATGACGGCGTTCCGCTCCGAGAGGGCGGGAGGGGCGCCACTGCGTACGCCGAGGCGGTCGGCGTGTATCTCGCCTTCGTCGTGGACAAGGCGGCGGATTACTGGTCGTCCATCTGCGTGTGGCACATATCCAGGCAGGGCATTGCGCATACGTTCGGCCGTCAGGCGATTCCCATGACTTGGGACTATGCAGAGGCCAACCCGTTCTCGTCATCCACGGGGAACTGGACGGGAATGACGGGTTGGGTGGCCAGAGCCATCTCAACTCTTCCTTCTCTCCGAGGTGGTTCCGCCTCGCAGGCGGATGCCGCGGCGCAGGCTATCTCTAAGAATAAGGTCGTATCCACTGATCCACCCTACTACGACAACATCGGATATGCGGACCTGTCCGATTTCTTCTATGTGTGGATGCGCCGTTCGCTTCGAGGCGTCTTCCCGGACGTCTTCGCCACCATGGCAGTGCCCAAGGCCGATGAACTCGTTGCCACGCCATACCGCCATGGCGGACGGGATCTGGCCGAGGACTTCTTCATGGCTGGCATGACGGAGGCCATGGGCCGCCTCTCGGAACACGCACATCCCAGTTTTCCGGTGACGATCTACTACGCGTTCAAGCAGTCCGAGCGGCGAAGTAGCGGGGGCGTGTCGTCAACCGGGTGGGAGACATTCCTGGCGGCCGTGATCCGGTCGGGCCTTATGGTCACCGGGACCTGGCCAATGCGAACGGAAATGGCGAATCGACCAGTGGGGCTACGCACCAACGCGTTGGCCTCGAGCATCGTGCTTGTCTGCCGCAAGCGTCCACAAGACGCTCCGTGTGCGTCGCGCCGGGAGTTCCTGACCGCTCTTCGCTCGGAGCTTCCGCCGGCTGTCCGGCACCTGAAGGCCGGGCACATCGCCCCCGTCGACCTCGCCCAGGCCGCAATTGGCCCCGGCATGGCGGTTTACACTCGCTACGCCAAGGTATTGGACGTGACCGGGCAGGTCCTCCGGGTTCGAGAGGCGCTTCAGCTCATCAACGAGGTGCTCGACGAGACCATTTCGGAGCAGGAAGGTGAGTTCGGTCCGGATACGCGCTGGGCGCTCAACTGGTTCGAGCAGTGCGGGTTTGCGCGGGGGGAGTTCGGTGAGGCGAACACTCTGGCCAACGCGATGCTCACGAGTGTACAGGGCTTGGTCCAGGCCGGCATCGTCGAGTCAGGTGGAGGCTACGTTCGGCTGCTAAGGCCCAACGAGCTGCCGACCGGCTGGGACCCGACCGAGGATCAACGGCTGACGCGATGGGAAGCCGTCCACCACCTTGTCCGATGCCTCGAGTCAGGAGGCGAAGAGGCGGCGGGGGCGCTGGCACGGCGGTTGGGGGGCATCGCCCATGACGCACATGATCTGGCTTATAGGCTCTATACGACATGCGAGCGCAAGAAGTGGGCGAAAGAAGCCTTGTCGTACAACGCGCTCATCCAGAGCTGGACGGCCATCATGGAGTCAGCATCGAAGAGCGGCGGTGACCAAGGCGAAATGTTTCGCGGCAGGTAACAGTTGAACCTTTCACACGTGTGAGCACGAACGATGGCACTTAGCAATCGAGATCGGATCGGGAAGGCGCTCGACCTGCTGCGCGACGGATTGGGGCCGTACGTCCAGCGCGAGATCGAAGCGGCCCTCAGGCGCAGAGCCCTACCGCTCGAGCAGGTCCGTCGATGCGCAGGCGACTCGCGACAGTTGAACAAGGCGATGAGCTCGTGGGACGCTGCCGCACTTCTCAAACTGGTCTGGGAATCGTGGAACCAAGTGTTTCGTAACACGCTTGGACCGGCGGAGCGCAGCCTAGTCAATGAGATGCGGGGACACCGCAACCAGTGGGCACACCAGGGCGCCTTCCCCACCGACGATGCGTACCGCGCTCTCGATAGTGCGTACCGGCTGCTCACGAGCGTCTCGGCAACTCAACAGGCTGCCGAAGTAGACAGAATGAAGAGTCAGCTGCTTCGGGCTCGCTACGAGCAGCAGAGGCGAGCCGAGGGACGCCGCCGCGCCGGGACCACGATTGAAGGCGCGCTGCCAGGCGGCTTGAGGCCCTGGCGGGAGGTGATCACGCCACACGCCGATGTTCAAAAGGGACGGTACCAGCAGGCAGAGTTTGCGGCCGACCTATGGCAGGTCCATCTGGGGGAGGGTACGGACGAGTACCGAGATCCGGACGAGTTCTTTCGGCGGACCTATCTCACCCAGAGCCTTACGGAGCTCCTCGTCCGAGGGGCTCAGCGTCTCACCACCGGTGGTGGGGACCCGGTTGTTCAGCTCCAGACGAATTTCGGGGGCGGGAAGACTCACTCGCTGCTTGCGCTGTACCATCTCTTCTCCGGTAAGGACCCCCTCCGCCTTACCGGGATGGAGAAGATACTCAGGTTGGCCGGCGTGTCTGAACTGCCCTCCGTGAGGCGGGTCGTCTTCGTGGGCAACAAAGTCTCGCCAGGTAGTCCGGAGCGGAAGCCGGACGGCACACGTGTCCGAACCCTTTGGGGAGAGCTCGCGTGGCAGCTTGGAGGCGCCGCCGCGTTCGAACAGATCCGTGAAGACGACGAAAAGGCCACGAACCCCGGCGACAAGTTGCGGAAGCTCTTTAATGAGTACGGTCCGTGCCTCGTCCTGATTGACGAGTGGGTAGCCTACGCCCGACAGCTCCACGAGGATCGAGACATTCCCGGTGGAGACTTCGAGACACAGTTCACCTTCGCACAGGCGCTCACCGAGTCCGCCAAACTCGCCGATCGGTGCCTCCTGGTCATCAGTCTGCCCGCATCCGATACCGGCACCTCCAGCCCGAGCGCCGACGATGAGGAAGTGGGTGGACAACGAGGCCGGCAGGCCCTCAACCGGCTACGGAACGTTGTCGGGCGTGTGGGAGCACCCTGGCGCCCGGCGAGTGCCGAAGAGGGATTCGAAATCGTTCGGCGCCGGCTCTTCGAGACCACATCGGAGACTGCCCAATACAAGGAACGGGACCTCGTAGCGCGCGCGTTCGGAGACCTCTACCGAAAGCACCGGGCCCAGTTTCCGAGGGAGTGCCGAGGCACTGACTACGAGAGCCGCATTCGCGACTCCTACCCGATTCATCCGGAGATCTTCGACCGGCTCTACAGCGACTGGTCGACCTTGGCGAGGTTCCAGCGCACGCGCGGCGTCCTACGGCTAATGGCTTCGGTCATCTACAACCTGTGGGAGGAGGGCGACCGGAACCCGCTCATTCTTCCGGCGCACGTGGCAATCGGCGACGAGAACGTGCAGTCCGAGCTCACTCGGTACCTTCCCGATTCCTGGACGCCGGTGCTCAATTCTGACGTCGAGGGAGCGGACGCGCTCCCGGGACGGATAGACCGCCGGGTGACCAATCTCGGTAAGTACTCTGCTACCAAGCGAGTTGCTCGAACGCTCTACCTTGGGTCTGCTCCGGGTGCCGGAACCTCTCACCGAGGCCTGGATGATCAGCGCATCACTCTTGGCTGCGCCCTGCCGGGAGAACCACCACCGGTGTACGGCGATGCGCTGCGTCGGCTCTCGGCAGAGGCCACATACCTGTACCAGGATGGCGGTCGGTATTGGTATGACACGCGGCCGACGGTGGCGAAACTCGCCAAGGAGCGTGCCGAGCGACTTAGCCGCGACACGCACGCAGTCGAAGCCGAGCTCAAACGGCGCCTCACCGCTGAGCTCCGCACGACTGGTGCGTTCGGGCGCATTCACATTCTTCCCGGCGGGTCCGAAGATGTCCCGGACGATGTCGTGAGCCGGCTCGTGGTGTTGGGCCCCAAGCAGTGCTACGAGAGGGGAGACGGCGGAGCGGGTCTGTCCGAGGCGAAAAGAATACTCGAATGGAGGGGCTCCGCCCCGAGGGTGTACCGCAACACTCTCGTGTTCCTGGCGCCAGACGAGACTCGGTTTCAGGACCTCGACGAGGCCCTGCGGTTCCACCTTGCGTGGCGTTCCATCGTCGATGAGCGAGACTCGCTGGAACTTCTGCCCAGTCAGGCGCGATCTGCGGAGGCGCAGGTCGAGACGACCTCCGGCCGCATAAACACTCGCCTTCGAGACGCCTACCCATGGCTATTGGCCCCAGCGCAGAGCAGCCCCACCGATGATGTCGACTGGACTCCCGTGCGGCTCCGAGGCGCCGGCGCACTTGCCGAGAGGGCATCGAACCGTCTGAGCCGCGACGACAGACTTGTCGCCCGGATTGCCCCAAGCCAGTTGAGGATGGAGGCAGACCGCACTCCACTATGGCGGGGCAATCACGTGCCCGTTGACCAGCTCATCGAGGACTACGCCCGCTACCTGTACCTGACGCGGGTGGTCGACTCTAACGTCATTCTCGAGGCCGTCCAGGATGGCGTGGCGGACATGGCGTGGCAGACCTACGGCTTCGCGCACGCCGACAGCTTTGACGAGGACTCGGAAGAGTACCGGGGTCTGAGCACAGGCAAACGCATCGAACTCCAGGGCCGGGGCCCGCAGCTCGGACTACTGGTAAAGCCGGAAGCGGTACCACGAGCTGAGAACGGCGGCGGGACTACCGGAGGCGAGACCGAAACTGACAACGGATCTGACACCCTACCTGCCGAGGTGAAGTTTACCCGCTTTTACGGCTCGGTAGTGCTTGACTCGGGACGCGTCGGCACCTCCGCGGGCACTATCGGTGAAGAAATCGTGAGCCACCTACTTGGCCAGCAGGACGCCAAGGTGGAGGTAACCCTGGAAGTCAACGCACGCCTGCCGAAGGGTGCGTCGGAGCGGCTTCGTCGAATCGTCACCGAGAACGGCGCATCGCTACATTTCCGAGCAATGGGGTTCGAGAAAGACTGATTCCCGAGACTGTTCGGGGGTCGGCACGCCACTCCAGGAACTGCGAGATTTCGAGCGTGAGAACAGGCGTCTGCGGATGGAGCGGCACAATCTGCCAAGAAGAAAAGGCCTGGGTTCTCACGGGATGGCGGATCAATCCCCAAAGGGGGTACCGGTGCGGGAGAGACAATCAGGTCAACTATCCGGTACGGAGCCACCGGGCGAGTTGGGCGCTCAGGGCCATGTGGTCGGACGAGTGAGGGGGGTGACCAGGCAGCCGGTCTCGGCGACGCCTCGCATGCTGCTTCGCGAGCGTACCGCGATCGCGTTGTTGGGAGCCCTGGGTGGGCGCCTGGGGAAACGGGACTTCCAGAAACTCTTGTTCTTGTACGGCAGGGAGTGCCGGGACCGAGAGGCGGCACCCCCTTACGAGTTCGTGCCCTATCGGTACGGTCCGTATTCGTTCACGGCGGAAAACGACCGCGAGCGCCTAGCCTCGAAGCGGTTGCTGGAGAGAGACAGGTGGGGTCTTACTCGTTTCGGACGAAGGGTTGCCGGCTGCCTGAAGAACTGGGAACTGAGCGAATTCGCTGAACGACACGACGGTTTGCGCGGCGAGGCGCTGGTCGCGCGTTGCTACCGCGCCGCTCCCTGGTACGCGATCGGAAGTCGGATTGTGGGCCGGGTGCTGGCCCGGGATGCGGAGGCCCAGCGACGCATTGAGGCGGCGCGTCCCACCTGCGACGCCCCGGCGTTGATGACAATCGGCTACGAGGGTCGTAGTTGCGAGGGGTACCTTGGTCTCCTCCTACGGGCCGGAGCAACCCACCTCTGCGATGTGCGCCGGAATCCGATCAGTCGTAAATGGGGCTTCTCAAAGGGATTGCTCGCGATCCACTGCCGTCGTTTGGATATCGAGTACGTGCCGATGCCGGAGCTGGGCATCGCGTCGGCGCAGCGCGTGGCCCTGAATAGCCGTGCGTCCTATGACCGACTGTTCGAGCAATACGAGGCCACCACCTTGCGCGGAGCCGCGGACACCCTCGGCCGCATTGAAGCGCTGATCGGCGACGGTGGGCGGGTCGCGCTGACCTGTTTCGAACGCGAACCCGAGCAATGTCACCGGTCCCGGGTTGTGCAGGCCTTGATGGGGAGGGCGGCGGTCCGGTTCTCCCTCATCGATTTGTAGGTCTCAAGCAGTGGACAGGATCCTCGTGACCGTGAAAACGTACCCCGAGCTATCAACGAAGTACGGGGAAACGGTCTGCACGGCAGGTTTGCGCGAGGATGGAAGCAGCTGGGTGCGCCTCTACCCAGTTCCCTACCGGCAGCTCGATCGGGAGCAGCAATACAGGTTGTACGATTGGGTCGAGTGCAATTTGATTCGGCACTCAGGCCGGGACTATAGGCCCGAGTCCTTCCGTCCAGTCGGACAGATCAAGACGGTCGGAAGCGTTGACACATCCGACAACTGGCGGGCCCGGCGGGAAATTGTGCTAAGGACGGCGACTGTATACAGGTCAATGACGGCACTGATCGGCAAGGCGAAGGCGAACAAGGCGTCGTTGGCCGTGTATAGACCGGTGAGAATCGTTGACTTCACCTGGGAAGAAACGCACCGAACCTGGGGGGAGGCCAAACGGCGTGCGGCGGAGGCCCTCGTAGATCAGCCTGATCTATTCGAGGACAATTTATGGCGCGAGACGTTTCAGGTGGTTGATAAGATTCCTTACAGATTCTACTACCACTTCGAGGATGAGGACGGCAAGAGTAGCAAGATGCAAGTGTTGGAATGGCAGCTGGGAGCCCTCTACCGAAACTGCCTGAAGTCGTGTCGTCACGACGAGGCTGCAGCGCTCTCCAAGGTACGGCAAAAGTACGGCGACGAATTCCTAACGAAGGACCTTCACTTCTTTCTAGGAACCACCTTGAGGTGGCACAAGAGCGGACCGAACCCGTGGACCATCGTGGGAGTGTTTCCGATCCCCCACGAGCAACAGTTGGACGTGTTCAGCGACAATTCGGATCAATAGTCGAAGTTGCTGGCAGGGACGCCGTCTCGTCAGGATCTCAGCCCCAACTTTCCGACGCGGCGACTTCCGCCTCGACCGGGAACTGGACAGGGACCTCGGCAGTCCAACGGCTGGGTGGCGAGGAGGTCACTCTAATCGCTTCACCCTCAAAAAAAGCGGCCCTGCGCAGAGCGCCATGCAAGGTCAACAACCCACGTCCTTCTCGAAGTGCAAGCTCAAGGGAATAGGCGTCGGCAACCGAAGGCTCATGTAGGCGCGCCAGCCGTAGAACCGATCGGCTCTCGGGGGCATGGTCGAGTACAAATCCCTAGGCTCTTGAACACGAATGGTACGACCGCTACCGGGCCGAAGTGTTCCGCTGCCAAAGGGATCAGGTCTTCGGTTAGAGGTGAACTCAAATAATCGATCAAGACGTCGGCGTCAAATAACAGCCCGGGGTGACTCTCGTCATCTACGCGATCCACTCGCGCAGCCTCCCACGTAGCTCGGTGACACTGATCCCTAGGATCTCGGCCGCACGGCTGCGGGAGATTGCGTGCCGCTCCAAGGCTTCGCGCACCAAACGTGCAAGCCGGTCGTTCACGAAGTCGTGCTCGGAGAGAGTACCGGGCTCGCGTGAACGCCTCCAATCCCATTTGAACTCGGTATCCCGTAGCGCGTCGGGCTCGTCGGCCTTGGCAAGAGTATGGCCGTAGATACGCCTGTACAGCGCCTGAAAAGTGCCCCACACCGATCTGGGCGCTTGGCCAGTCTCTACGAGCCGGTATAGCACCGTTTTGTAACTCACACGGAAGATGCGCTTCACCTTGAGCACACGTTGAACCAGTCCCAGTCCGCTGGCATCGCCCCATTCTGCTGCAAAAGCGGGCTCTGGCATGAGGAAGTGGCTGGCAAATGCATCGGCGCTCTTCTCAGTATCCGCCCGCACGACAGCTTGGTCGGTTGCATCAAGACCTGGCGCGTATTCCTCCGTGTGGAGAATCAGATGCCCCAGCTCATGCGCCGCAGTGAATATCCACCGCTCCACCGAGATTCGGTCCCAGGTGTTGACCACGACTGCCGGGCCCTCGGGGGCTCCGACGCTTAAGCCGAAGAATGAATCTCGGGACTTGTTCAGAAGCCGCAGCTTGACTCCGTTATCTTCTAGGAGACCACAGATGTCCCGAATAGCTTCTCCGCGGCGAAGACCGACGGCCTCACGGGCGGACTTCGCTGCAGCCTTCGCATCGGTTTCCGCCACATCGAATCGGTTGGGACGCTTACGGCCAAGCAGGTGCTCTAGTCCGTTGTAGTCCTCCAGCCAACGGGAGACTTCGGCCAAGATTTGCTGCCGCCCGTGCACCCTACTCCTGCCACGGAATCGGACCCGCTCGAGCGGGGACACCAACCGGACGAGATCGGCAACCGGGACTTCGAGGGCTCGGGCCATCACCCGAAGGGTGCTGTCGCGAGGCAGAGTCACACCCCTCTCGATCTTGCCCACGCTGGTTCGGGAAAGCCCTGCCAGCTCTCCGAGCGCAGCCTGCGTCAGGTTCCGATCTTTTCGGAGCCGGGCGATGTTCACGCCTACTGGGTTTTCGGGCATGTAGCTCCACTTCGTCACAGCGTGGACGCGCCGGAAGTTATCATTTAGCCATATTGCGTCAGAATGCCAAGATTTAAGCTCTGTCTGAGGACAGCTCTGTCTGAGGACGCCAGCACGCGAGAGCGACGGATACTAGATCGAATCGATCCCGAACACCCCGACGATCCACATGGTGATCCAGGACAGGATGGGCGTAGACCGCGGGCCTGGTACCAGACTAGGCACGGTAGGCGGCGAGCCACGGTCGCAGTTGTCTTGAAACGGAACTCGCGGCTAAGAGGCACCCTTGCGGGACCGGGCCCGGACGTCGAGGCCATCCTTGAAATCGAGTGACACAAGCGTTTTCAGCTTCGGGAACTCGGTGGACACCGGCTCCAACCGCCACCGCTGCGCGATACTAGCCAAGGCGAATTTCAACATCATTCGGGCGAAGGCTTCTCCGGCACAGGAACGGTTTCCGACACTGAACGGCATGTAGGCACATCGCGGCCGGTCGGGCTGCTCCTCGAGCCAACGCCCGGGACGAAACACCTCGGGATCCGGGAAAAACCGCTCATCTCTTTGGGGCGGATAGAAGAAGAGCTGGACATTGGAACCTTTGGGTATGAAGTAATCCCCAATGGTCAGGTCATCTAGCGCCTGCCGACCGATGTAATGGGACGATGGGGCCAACCGAAGCACTTCGTCGATCACCGCTCCCGTATATTCCAGACGGCCGAGGTCGTCAAACCCAGCGATTCGATCGCCCAACACCTCGTCGACTTCCCTTTCGAGACGCTCGCGAACATGCGGATACTGGGCCATGTAGTACGTCGCCCAGGTGATTGTCACGGTGGATGTGACGATGGACGCAGCCAACATCTCGACGGTGGTCTCGAAAACCTCGTCGTCATCGAATGCAAATTCCCCGTCCTCCGTGGTGGTGCGGGCCAGATACGAGACGAGGTCATGCCGCTCCCCCACGTCGTCGGCGCGAGCAACCTCGGCCATCGCCTCGACCTTCTCACTAACTCCCCAGTATGTCCGGCGGAGCCTCCGGAACGAATTCAGGATCAAGCGTCTTATCGCAGGGCTGGGAAGCATAGTCAGACCGAAGTCGATGACACAGAAGTCCATCACATCGCGCAGAGTTTCGGTATCGACATCCATCTGGCTGCCGTAGAAGATCCTGAGCGAAATGGCCAGCGTCAGACCTCTTGCCATCTGGTAAACGTCGAAGCACTCGCCCTCCTGCCAGCTGTCTCTTGCGGTTAGAGCTTCCTCGGCCATGATGGCGGAATAGGTGCTGAGTAGCTTTCGGTGGAAGTACGGCTGAACGAGCCTGCGCCGCTGCTTGTGGTCGTCGCCGTCTCCGGTGAGAAGAGTAGGCCGGGGGAAGAGTAGGCTCCGCTTGTAGATGAACCCCTTCTGGAAGGTCTTCCTCTTTGCGAAGAGCACCTCCTCAATCAGTTCCGCGTCGGAGACCAGGCAGAACTCGTAACCCAGGATCTTGTACCGAACGATGGGCCCGTACTCGCCAACGAGGTTCAGGTAAAACCCAAGGGTGTCGCGTTGCCTCGCGACAAAATTCCGGATCCGGTGCCCCCGCATCAGCGGTGGCTGCTTCATTTGGCTGATTCGGCGGCAACGGGTTCTGCGCTGGAGGCCAGACCATTACTCCTTTGCGTTTGTGGGCGGGGTCCCGGCTCCCTTCGCGGACGAGGGATGGGATGACAAAACGTGGCGCGCACCGCCGGCGGAGGTCAAGCAAAACCGTGGATCCAAGGCATACGTCCGCTAAACCTTTGCTACCCGCCGATAGTCGAATATGCTTCACACAAATGTCCAGGGTAGGTACGGTCGCCACGAACCGTGAGTGGCCCACCATTGCAATTTGGAGGCGCGAAGTCATCCAGCTGCATCTCAATTCTTCAAATATCGGAGGAGGTTTCGTTGCCGTCCCCAGTCTTCATCGTTAGTACGGGACGGTGCGGATCGACAATGCTCTCCAAGGTCGTCCGGCAACACCCCGATATTCTCAGCGTCTCGGAGTTCTTCACGGCGCTGGGAACCAAGGCTTTCGTCGGCGGGCACGTAACCGGAGAGGCGATGTACAAGAGATTGAACTCCCTCGCCATCGAGGGCCGTACCATGCTCGAGAATGAACTCTGGGTAGACGAGTTTCTCTACGAATTCGGTCCGGAATCACGTTACCAACCGCACTCCGTTCCCCCGGTCATGGGCACCACGCTACCCCACCTTACAGACGACGCCGAGGCCCTCTGGGATGAACTCGGTCCGGCGGTACGTCGCCGGGGCAAAGCAGCGCTTGCCGATCACTACGAGTTCGTATTCGGCTGGCTCGCCGATCGCTTTGGGAAATCGATGTGGGTCGAGCGCTCCGGGGCGTCCATCCTCTTCGTCCCGACCCTTGCCCGGCTTTGGCCGGAGGCTCGCTTCGTACACATCTACCGTGACGGGCGGGACACGGCGATGTCGATGCAGAAACACCACTACTTCCGCTGGCGTGTACGGTTCGCTCAACGAGTCCGCCGCGTCTGGATCGACCCGTTTCACCCAGTGAACCTTCCCGGGACGAGTCCTTGGATTCCGTGGGTAAGTTGGATGTGGGCGAAATTTGTCTTCAATGTCGACAAATACCGGCGCGAGGTCATCCCTCTTTCAACGTTCGGGAAATACTGGAGCGACATGATCGAAAGAGGCGTGACGTACCTTAAAGCCCTGCCGCCGGAAAAGGTTCTGGCCGTGTCCTACGAGAAGGTTCTCGCCGACCCACACGGTGAATTGGGCCGGTTCATCCGCTTCATCGGTCCCGAATTCGAGCATCCGGAGTGGATCGAGACTGTAGCGGCCCTCATACGCCCGCAAAAACCTCGTTGGCACCGGCTGTCCCAAGAAGAAATCGATGCTGTGTCCGCCGCGTGTGAACCGGGGCAATCGATCTTGGGCTACGACAACCGAACCTCGCTGGAATGATCCCCTCTCCTCTCCGGGATTCGGATCCCCACCTGGATTACGCCGCGTGAACAGGGTGCAATCCCTAGGCACCTCACCCTTTCCTGCCCTGTCCCCAGAGCGGATAGCTGCGGCCCGTGAATTGCACGGACCCTTCGTCGACACCTACCTCGAACAACTTCAGGTCGGAGATACCCTCGCCGACAACCTAGTGGCGAGCTTCGACAAGCTGCCGCGCGGAGAGGGATACGGCATGCTGAAGCAAGCCATTCGCACGGGGATCGATTCCGTGGACAACCCCTCCGACGAGCTGGTGGCACTCTTCGCACAGGTTGATCACGTCCCGGACTGGGTCAACTGGGAACAAATGAAAGCTGGCAGCACAAAGATCCTTCAAAACGCTCTGCTGCCTGCTTTGTCACTGACCGTGTACGGGCTCCCGCACGCCTACCTCGCCACCGGGAATAAACCGTCGATGTTCACCAACGCAATAACAAGAAGCACTGTCCAGCGATTTGCCGTGTCGACGAGGTTCTTTACCGAGGTGTTCCTACCTGGCAACCTGGAACGACGCGCGGACGGCTTCAAGTTCACACTCCTGACGCGGATTCTCCATGCCCAGGTTCGGAGACGGATTCTTGCGTCCGGACGATGGGATGTGACCCTCGGGCTTCCCATCAACCAGACTCACATGGCGATTGCAAACACCGTCTTCTCCCTCGTCACAGTCGATGGTGTGCGGCGTCTGGGAGGGCGCATCAACCAGGAGGAAATGGACAGCGTCCTCGCGACATGGCGATACGTCGGCTACCTGATCGGCACCCATCCGGAGATGATGTGGAGCTGCGAGGAGGAGGCACGACGGTTGATGGAGGTCGGGTACAGCTTGGAATGCGATCCGGACGAGGATGCGAAAATCCTGTGCCAGGCACTCATCGAGTCATCCCCTTCGGGTTTGGGGATGAAGGATGGTTACTGGGCCCGCAAGTTTGTCGCGATCATGTACTCCCTTTCAAGAAGGCTCTTGGGCGACACCATGGCGGACCGATTGGGATATCCGAAAGGCAGGCACCGTTTGATCTGCTCTCTCGGAACCCTCATATGGCGGGTTTGGGGACGTTTTCCGAAGCTCATCCCACCCAAACTTCGTCACTATATGGGGATGAACTTCTGGATCGAACGCGGAGACTACGACTTCAACCTGTACCGGTTTTAGCTTGCCGTGGCGGCTCCGGGCCGGGTGCGTTTGCCGTTTAGCATCGTCCCGATAGGCGTATAGCGGACGCCCCATTTGTAGGTCACCAACAGGATGACGAACGTCGCCACGCAGATAGCGAGCAGTTTGAGATGGGGGTTCATCGCCCAATCCACTGTCGTCCTCTGGAAATGGAGGACGAGGGGGTAGTGCCACAGGTAAATCCAGTAGGTCGCATCCGAAATGTAACGGACCCACGACCGTTCCTTGGACGCGATTACTCGAAATAGTCCCATCATCCCGAAACACATGCTCCATGTGAAGAGAGCGTCAAGGGCACTGGCCGTCATCCAGATTCGATCGTTGCTTGCGGCCGGATCTCTAATGACAGGCACCAGCATATAGAGAATCGACGGGAAGATCACCAGCGTCGCCGGGATAATCGCCCACCCCCACCGCCCAGTCACCGTGAATCCGCGCTGGTACATAAAGACACCGAAGAAGAAAAAGATGGAGTGGAAGGCGAGAACCGCGGGATCGGGTACAATGTGGACGGAGGGGGCCGCACCGACGGGATACTTCATTAGGAAGACGGGGACCCACGTCAGGGGTACCAACAACCACCACATTTTGGCCGAGAACTTGACTCCGAGCTTGACGAGGACAAGGAAGGCGATGGAGATCAGCATCAGATGCCACAGAAACCAGATGTGGTACAGATCGTCGAGCCACGCCAGGACCCAATGTTCAGGGGCGAAGTTGGTCACGAGGTACCACGATGAGACTGGGATGACCGTGATTAGGGAAAGGGCAAATGGTAGCGCAAGCCGCTTCACGCGAAGGTCGATGAGGCGGGGCAACCCCCTACGCTGCCATAGAAGGGCGGAGAAGAAGCCACTCATCATAAAGAACACGGGCATACGCCATCCGTGGATCCACGCACCAAGGTATGCGTACGGATTAGCCACCGGCGCAGTCTCGTGAGCATACGCTTCGACCGCGCGATTGGCGTACACCTCTCCCCCTCCCCCGATTGTGGGGACCAGGAAGAAAGTGGCGTGTAAGACAATGCCAATTAGCATGGCGAACGAGCGCAGGGCATCCAGATCGTGAAGTCTCTGCCTCGGTTGCAGTCCAGTTCCGGTGGACAACCCACTCATGTGTTTACCCATCTCCCCCACCGAGTCGTTTTCGCCAAGTTACACCCCGACTGCGTCAGCGCTCCAGGTCCATAGCCGCTCTTGGGCACGCTCGTCACGCGCGGCGCGGGACGGGGATCGTACCACGCCCTTGTGCAAGTATGTTCCGGCTAGCTTCTCATCTTTGCGCCCTGCTGCGACCTTCGCCAGAATCGGCCCCGCATCTTCCGCATCGCCTCCGAAGATCTTTGACGCCACCTCCCCGCCGGGGACCACTCTCATGAAGTTGCGTAGGAGAGGGGTGTCGTAGACCCCCGGGTGGAGTGCCACCGCCTCCACACCCGTGCCCTCCAACCGGCGCGCCAGTGCCAGCGTGAAGAGCACATTGGCGAGCTTGCTTTGCTGATATACCCAGACGCGCCGGTAGCGCTTTCGCTCGCAGTTGGGATCCGAGAAATCGAAGGGGGGACCCCGGTGGGCCTTTGAAGACACGGTGATTATCCGGCTGACGCCGGCACCCTGTTTTAGCAGCGGTAGGAGCCTGTCCGTCAGGAGGAAGTGGGCCAAGTGTGTGACCGCAAGCTGGAGCTCGTAGCCGTCCTCGCTCACCTGACGCTCTTCGGGGATGATCGCGGCGTTGTTGACTAGTGCTTCGAGCGGAAAGCCGAGGTCCAGGACTGTTTGCGCTGCCTCCTCAACCGACTCGAGCGACGCCAGATCCGCGAGAATCAGCCGGTGAGGGGACTCCTCGCGGCCGTGAGGCAACGATTCCAACGCCTCCCTGCCCCGCTTCTCGTTACGGCAGAGAAGGATCAAGCGGCGTCCTTCCCGGGCCAGAATCCTCGCCGTGGCCAATCCTATCCCGCGATTAGCACCTGTGATAACGATCGTCTGCATGGCCTGCATACTACCCCGGAACAAGCTCTAGGGGAAAGCAGCCGCTGCGATCACATCCCCGTCGTTGGACTTGAAGCTTAGCGCAACGCTTGGGCGCGTTGCCTCAAATCACCGATCCGTTACTTCCACGGGTATATAGATGAACACTAGGCGCTCTTCTTCGTTCCTCCCCACCACCTCTACGTGACCTTTGCCATGCGCGGCCGTTCCTTCGCCTGAGGCTGAGAACGACACGTCGACCTCATGCGTGACGATACTATCGCCCACATCTGGACAATTGCCGCCATATGCAAAGTTGGTGTACGGTGTAATGCGGAGCTTTGGAAGAACCCTGTGAACCTCCACCTCGGTGCGCCCTTTGCTGCTGCCACACTGTGTTGCGACATATGTCGCAATGGACACGGTGAGTTTCTCACCTACCCGAACCCGCTTGGGCACCCCCGAGATTACCATGGGTTCGACCTCGGGGTGACGCCCCACGATCCTGGCTACGACCTTGATCGGGTCCTGAAATGCGACCGGAACTGTAACCGTACATGCGACTACTCCAACTACCGCGATCGTCGGCACCCACCTCGCATGCTTCCATACATGGGACATAAACCTACCCTCCTCCGCTAATCTCGGTTCCCTGACTGTGTGGTGGACCAGGCCAAAATCTGGGTGGCTGCCATCCGTTTCTCACGGTAAGGCTTTGCGACCTTGGTTGCCTAAAACAATGGCATATAACACGCCATCTAATTGCAGTGCTATCCTGTAAGTTGTTATTATTCAGCATGTTATTCGTGTCAAATAACATGCCATAAAACATGTCAATAAAAGGCGCTCCAAATGGACTGGACTCGCTTCACCTTCGACTATCGACCTTTGAATCCGTCAGAGATATTTCAACACCTGATAAGCATTGAGGCACGAAAACAAGCCACGATGAGTTTATTTCTACCTCCGCAGTGGAGGCGTGAACTGGGCCTTCTGAACCGGATCAGGACGGTCCATGGGTCGACCGCGCTTGAGGGCAATCCTCTAACTCAAGACCAAGTGGCCGATTTCATCTCCAGAAAGAGAGACTTGGACCCCGAAGGAAAGGCTCTCCGTCAGATACAGAATGCTGATGCCGCCCAGACGTGGGTGAGAGATCGCTTCAAAACCGGTCGTGTCCTCCTGCTCAACGACATCCTACATATACACGAACTGGTCACTAAAGGTTCCGACGAGACGAACAACGTTCCCGGTCGGATGCGCATGCACGGCGTCCAAGTCGGTACCCCCGCACTCGGCGGTGTTCATGTGGGCGCCCCACACCAAAGTCTCCCACGGTTGATGGAAGGGTTCGTGGAGTTCGTGAACTCACCCAAGGTTCGCGCCGAGCACCCGGTGATCCGCGCTTTGCTCGCCCACTTCTTCCTCGTGACTCTCCATCCTTTTGGAGATGGTAACGGACGCGTATCACGGTTAGTGGAGGCCGCAATCCTGTACGAAGGCGGCTACAACGTTTATGGGTTCTACGGGTTGTCCAACTACTTCTACCGTCATGGGGACGAGTACAAGACCCGCCTCCAGGAGTCCCGGAGGGTTCAGCCCTTCGACATCAAGCCGTTCATCCACTTCGGACTTGCTGGGTTCGACAGCGAACTCAAGGGCATCAACAATTTCATCAAAACCAGATTGAATCGTACGGTCTACCGGAACACAATCACGGGGGCACTCGACGTTAGGGTCGGCAGACGGCGACGCCTCTTGAACGCTCGGGAATACAATCTCTTGCAGTTCCTGCTGGACGAAACCGAGCCCGCCGATCCCTTTTCCGACATGCCAAGTGAGAGAGTTGACCTAAACGATTTCGTGGACTCGCCTTACGTTCGAGCGGCCTATGCCGACGTCACCACCCGGACCTTCCTACGCGAACTCACTCGCCTCGACGAACTGGGATTCATTGACTTCAAGGAAGACCCGGCATCGGGGCGACAATCTATCGCGATCGACCTGAAAGCCATCGAGAAAGATTTCGACGCCTGGTGACCGAAAAATCCCGTCTGACCATACACACGATATATCTGAAATAAAGGTCCGATCCTTCCGCATCGCTGCACTCATAACTTCGAAGCGATTTTCGAGTGGACCGCACCTCCTTTGCGCTGGTGATCCGTCCAAGGCTGATCATCGAGAAGGCCCCGAGCCCGGACGCCGTCCGAACTCCGCATCCATCAAGAGCCAGGTCCCCGGATCAAGCACCACGTCGCTCGGGTCCCCCTCCACGGGAATGGTGAAGTTGTTGGAACGCTCATCCACCGTGACAACCTCGATGTGAAGCGGCTCCGACGAACCATGCACGCCACCCTCGGACGGTTCGCCAAACGGATACCGGATCCCAACCTGGACAGGCATCGAAAAGGCATACTCGGAGTCCTGCACTTGGTTTAGGGTAACCTGTATAGCATCGGCGTCAGGGTCGTAACTCCACCCGCCCTCGTACTCGAGCCACCCCCCGCGATAAAGCCACTGCTCGAAGAAGGTTCCCAAGTCGAGACCGGAAGCCTCCTCCATGTGCCTCCGGAAATCCGTCGTCGTGGCGTTCCGATCCCGGAACTCCCGGTAGTACGACTGAATCCCGGCCCAAAACGCGTCGTCCCCCACCACACCCCGAAGCATGTGAAGCACCCACGATCCCTTCTGGTACGTCCCCGCCCCGGTCGTCACCTGACTCATGTCGGACAGATTGTCATGCACAATCCGGTAATCCGGCCGCTCCACCATGAAATCGCGGATCCGGTCCCGACTCACCTGAAGACGCTCCACGAACTCGTCCCGCCCGTACTGGTGCTCTATGAAGAGCAGCGTGAAGTAGGTCGCGAACCCCTCGCTGAGCCACACGTCATCCCAGTCATACTCCGTCACCGCATTCCCGAACCACTGATGCGCAACCTCGTGGATGATCACGTTCCGCCACCGCACCGACCGCTCTCCCGTCACCGAGGCATCCCCGTAGAAGATCGCCGTGGCCGCCTCCATCCCACCGCCCACACTGTTCGACTGAACGTTGGCCAGCTTTTCGTACGAATACGGCCCCACCCAGTCCCCGTAGAACTCCATCGCCTGCTTTGTCGGCACCGCGAAATCGTAGAACCCTGCGTCCCGGTCCTGAGCGTACACCCACGTCTGGATAGGAACCCCGTCGTAGTAATCCACCGTCTGAACCGCAAACCGAGCCACCCCCAGTGCGTAAAGCCACGTCGCGATCGGCACCGACTGCTTCCAGTGCGTACGCCGTGTCCCGTCCAGGAGGTCCGTCTCCTCAACCATGAGCCCGTTCGATATCACCTGATAGTGAACCGGAGCCGTGACGATGAGCTCGCTCGTGGCCTTGTCATAGGGATGATCAATCGTCGGCAGCCAATGGCGCGCCTTGTTCGGCCAGTTGTCGCTGAAAAACGTCCTGTCGCCGTGCTTGTTGGGCCCGATGATGAGACCCGTATTCGGCACGCCCTCATAACTCACCACCACCTGCCGCCGTTCCCCCGCCACCGATGGGGATGGAAGGATGATGAAAAGCGCATCGTCCTCATGCGTGTACTGGAGGCGGACAGTACCACTCACCCCGAGAACGCGCATCCCAGTTCCATCGGGGCGTTCGTTGATCAAATCGAGACGGACCCGATCGATACCGTCCTCCTTGAACCGGAGATCGATGGTTGCCTCGCCCGCTATCCGGTCCGTGGAGTCACTGAGCGTCAGGCCGAACCTGTAGTTGAGCGCATCAATGGCGGGGTTCTTGGGGTACGTATCGGCGCTGCTGGGAGGATCCAAAGGTGTTCCTCCCACCACCAGCAACGCGATGAACACCAACGGGATGGACCGAATCGATAACGTCTGCATGGGACACCTCATGTGGGCATGTACGGAGTTGACCTCACGGTTCGCTGAACTTGTCACTGCAAAATGCTTCTCGCACCTTGGCTGAGGGGTGCAGCCGCGAGGCGCGCCAAGGGGCTAGGGTGGGAAAGACCCGGGAAAGACGTCGACCGAACAATGGGAGTTCAGCCATGACCCGAGATATCCGCGGTTCCATCACCCGTATGGTGCCAACCTTCGGCGCACCCTCCCGTGGCCTAGCGGCTCAGTGTTTCTCTTCGGCGCTCCCGCTTCTGGCGGTAGTCCTTATTCTCGCAGGGACACTCGGCCGGCCACACAGCCTGCACGCCCTGCTGCACGCTCCGGCCCAGATGCAAGCGCAGACCGGGGCTCAGACTGCCACGACCGCCATCGTCGGGGCCACAGTAATCGACGGGAATGGGGGAGAACCCCTCCCGAATGCCACCGTCATCATTGAGGGCGACCGTATATCGGCGATCGGCCCGCAAAGTCAAATCGATGTCCCGGAGGGAGCGGAGATTATCGCGGGCGCAGGCCAGTTCGTCGTTCCGGGATTCGTGGACACCAACGTCCACATTTCTCTTTACGGGGGTGGTCCGAAGGACCGCAAGGAGTCGTCTGTCTTCTACCGCCACATGGGTGCCGAGCTCACCCTTGAGGCGGCGCAGATGCATCTCAAGTACGGGGTCACCCACCTGCGCGACAGCTACGGTGCCCTGCCGGAACTCCAACAGGTCCAAGAGGCGATCGCTTCCGGGGAGGCCGTTGGACCGAGGCTTCAGGTGGCGGGCAACATCGTGGGTTGGGGTGGGCCCTACTCGATCACTTTCGCCCTCATCCCCGAGGACGACCTCTCCTTATACGAAGAGCAGTTTTCGGACCACATCGCCCAGGGTGCCGGCGAGGACCTGATGGACCTCTACCCGGAAGAACTAAGGGTCCGGATCCGGGAATACCTGGACAAGGGAGTCGATTTCCTCAAGTACGGAGGGACGAGCCACTGGGCGTTTCCGACTCTCATCGGGTTCTCCCCGGAGGCGCAACGAGTGATCGTCGAGGAGACCCATGCCCGCGGACTGATTGCGGAGACGCACGCAACCAACCCGGAGGGACTCCGTCTGGCGGTCGAGGCCGGCATCGACCTCATCCAACACCCTGAGGTCCTCGCCAACCGCGAGATCTCCGACGCGCTGTTGGGGCAGATCGTGGACCGCGGCATCGTCTGTTCGATGCTCGTGAACACCATCACGGGACCGGCGTGGCAGAGCCACCTCGCCAACAAAGAGGCGGCCGAGCAACGACTGGCCGGCGAGGCGGCTGCAGCGGCGGAACGAGATTGGGGGAGACTGCGACGCTCCGTGGAGGCGCAGAAAACGAGCTACCAAATTCGCCGTGACGAGCGAGCCCTCGGTCTGGGAACGGAAATGAGGCGTCTCAACGCCAAGAAGTTGATTGACGGCGGGTGCATTACCTCGCTAGGGACAGACAACTACGCCGGGGTGGCCCCAGAATTCGGGCGCAGTCCGAAACCGATATGGCAAGAGCCGGGAATCGGAACCCTGCTCGCAATCGAAGGGTTGGTTGAACTCGGGATGACACCTTCCGAGGCAATCGTGGCCGGTACCCGGAATGGGGCTATCGCCGCAGGCGCCCTCGACGACTTCGGGACGCTGGAAGTCGGTAAGATCGCGGACCTGTTGGTGCTCGAAGCCGATCCGCTAGCCGACATCCAGAACATCCGTCGCCAGTCCTTGGTTATGGCCCGCGGGCAGATCATCGACGTGGACACCCTCCCGACGACCCCCGTCTACTTCAGGCGTTAGTGCTGGCTGCTCGGGGGTGGAGCCGCTTACACGGTTGCGTCACGACACTTCTCGGTATTCCGCAAGCGAAGATGCCGCGATGAACTCCAGTATGCGCATGGACATCCTGCGGCCCTCGGCATCCTCGAGTTGCAGAATGTCACCGCACACAAAGGGGTGCGGGCTCCCGCGAGGGGTCCCGTTTACCGCAATGTTGTCGGCAAACAAGTATGTGCGATTAAACTCGTCGCGGATTGGATTGAGCCGACCCGAAACCCCGGGCACACACCCGATCCGATCGAAAACGACCGAGCCACCTCCCGCCAACGGGATTAAGTCCACCTCGGCGTCACCCTCCTCCGGAATCCAGTCACGTTTTAGCTTGGCCGCGAATCCGGCCTTGGCGACAAACAGGGTCATCGGGAGACCACCCGAGTGGAGGGAAAGCTGGGCCGTTCCATCCTGGTCGGTCGACGCACCCTGAGAGGTGTTGTTCGGAAAAAACGCCACTACTTGCGCATCCGGAACCGGCTTGCCCCATGAACGTACCTGGACGGGGTAGCGGCGATCTACTGAACCCTGCGTTTCCGGTACCTCCAGCAGGTGGTTACGGAAATCCGGATCTTCGAGCCCCACAGCGCGCACCCGGTCGCCAAGCGAATAGCTCCTCCGCCCCCTATAGACGACAATCAGTTCCTTGAGGTCTAGCACCTCTATCGCGGTTCGCATCGAACGGGTAACTCGGGGGTCGGAAGTCTGTTTGAACTCGATTCCCAGCCGACGTCGAGAAACAAAAAGATCTAGCCCGGCCCCTTGGTGCGTACGCCAGAAATACATATCCCGAGCAGGGAGACCCAGGGCGCTGACCACTAGTTCCAATGCGAGGCCCTCCCAAGAAGCGCCAAGGATGGGATGCCTCCTGAGCTCCGACATGGTTTGGATTCGCAACAGAGTGTGGAGCACGCCCGAGTCTCGGATGTACACCTTCGGCGCCTTTACCTGTCTCCTGCGTACGTTCGCAACCCAAGGCTTCAGCTGACGAACCACGAGCATCCCTGTCAGCAGGTCGATGTGCGCCCGCACAGTCTTGTCCGAAATCTGTAGGTTGCGTGCCAGGTCGCTGCAATTGAGATGTTGACCTTGGAGATAGGCTAGCATGGCCCAAAGCCTCTCCATGGTCTCGGGCGAACCCCGTCGCCCCAACTGCGGCAGGTCTCTCGCCAACAGCGTAGCAACGAAATCCGAGAGCCAGTCGAATCCCGCCCTATCAGACCGTGCCAGCAGCGCTCGCGGGAACCCCCCTCGGAGCCATCGATCCTCGAGATTCCCTGACTGGTGCTCTTCCAGCGAAAAACCAGTCAGTTCGTAATGAGCAATCCGTCCCGCCAGCGACTGAGACTCCTGCCGAAGGAGTTCGTAGGATGCGCTGCCGAGAACGATAAAGCGTGCAGGCAGCGGGTTACGGTCCGCCAATACCCGCAAATACATGAAGAGATCCGGTGCATGCTGAACCTCGTCTATCACCACAAGGCCGCGGAGGTCCTCCAGCTCGGATTCCGGATCTCGGACGAGACGGTCACGATCGCGCGGACGTTCAAGGTCGAACCAGTGTGTGGGCTTCCCGTACTCGGCGGCAATCTGTCGCGCCAAGGTTGTTTTCCCCACCTGCCTGGCCCCTACTATCCCCACTACTTGATGGGTACGGAGGGAGCGCAAGATTGCGTTATGGTGCCTCGGGCGCGGGACAATCTTTGGTTGCATCACGCAGATCTATAACGATGACATCTCGGAATGTCAATCCGGTTATTTTGGTTACAGAGCTCATATCATAACTCTCGGAATGTATTTCCGAGTTTTCATGGTATTCGGTGAGCGTGTACTTACTTCGGAGGCAACCTGCGGAACAACCGGACCAGGATGAAGAAGGCCACGACGCTCATCGCACTTCCGAGAACGAAGGGGGCTCCGGGGAACTCCACTGGCGCAGTCGGTCCAGTAAAGTAGCTGAACAGGCCCGCGGCGAAGATCAGCGGCGCGAACACGCTCGTCAGACTCATCAAAGACGTCAGAGCCCCCTGGACCTTGCCTTGGTCATGCGCCGATACGGTCCCGGCAACCAGCCCCTGGATCGCCGGACCCGCCACACCACCGATGGCCCCCACCACGATGATGGCGAGTAACATCCACCCTTGGGTCGCGAGCCCGTAACCAAGGTGCATGAGCGATCCTATCGCCAAGCCACCGAGGATCGCCCGTCGCTCACCTAACCGCTTGATGACGGGTTGGACGGCCGTCCCCTGAACGATCACCGCCATCACCCCGACCAACGCTAACGAAAGGCCGTTCGCCTGTTCGTCCCAGCCGAACTTGTGCCCCGTGTAAAGCACCCAAGTCACCTCCAGTCCCCGCTGCGCCATGACCAGGAACACGAAGGAAACAGCGAGACCCGCCACCAGCGGATAACCCCGCAGCACACCCAAACTCCCAATCGGATTGGCCTTGGCCCACCGAAACCCATCTCGTTTCTCTCGCGGCAGCGATTCGGGAAGAACGAAGAAGCCGTACGCAAAGTTCAGGAGCGCCAACCCAGCCGCCACAAAGAATGGCAACCGAAGGTCGATCCCCCCGAGAACACCTCCCAGAGCTGGCCCGAATATGAACCCAAGACCAAACGCCACTCCAACAAAACCGAAGTTGCGGGCGCGGTTCTCGGGAGCCGAGATGTCGGCGATGTAGGCGTTGGCTGTCGTCACGCTGGCACCCATGATGCCCGCGATCAATCTGCCCGCGAAGAGCCACCCGATGGTGGGCGCGTAACCCATCACGATGTAGTCGATCCCCAACCCAAACAGGGAGACGAGAATGACAGGACGTCTGCCGAAGCGATCCGAAAGGGCACCGAGTAAGGGGGCGCAGACGAACTGGGCCACCGCGTAGACGGAGGCGAGGGCTCCGAACCACCGCCCGGCTAGAGCCGTACTGCCACCCGCAAAATCCTTGATCAATTCGGGGAGAATTGGGATGATGATCCCAATTCCGAGCACATCTATGAACACCGTCACGAGGATGAACCCCATGGCTGCCTTGCTACGGTGTTTCAACCTCCTAGGCCGGGCAGTTCGGGGAATCCCGGCGGAGGGCGCCGGTGGTGAGTCGCCTGTTCGTAGGCGTAGGCCAACCGAAACAGGAGCCCCTCGTCGTACGGGCGCGCCAATATCTGGAGCCCCGCAGGCCAGCCGTCCCCTACAAACCCCATCGGGACGGTGATGGCAGGCATCCCCGTAGCTGGAGCCACCCGCTGGCTATTGTCTCCGCAGTACTCCTCGTTGGCGCGGTCGATGTGAGCGGGCGGACAGAGCCAGGATGGGTAAACGACTACATCCAAACGAGCGGCTTCAAGGGCAGCAACGAGATCCGCCAGATACGCTTGGCGTCCCTCGTTCTCCAGGAAATCGGGGCAAGGATCGTCCCAATCGTTCGGGTGGACGTCGAGCGGCATCCCCTCGTTTCTCCGCAGGCCGGATTCGGCGTCCGGGGAGTACAGTCCAACTGGCAACACCTCCAAGGCATCGTGAATGGGCGCGCCTTGCCCCAGCGACTCCAAGTAGGTCCACATGTCATAACGGAACCGGCGACAGAACATCCCCTCTCGCCCCAACTGCGCCGCCACATCGAACTCGAACGGGTCCACTATCTCGGCCCCCACTCGGCGCATGTCGTCGAGCGCAGCATCAAAGAGCACTCTGATCTCGGGATCTGTTTCATCCGGACCCACCAACGAACGCAATACACCGATGCGAGCACCCTCCAACCCTCCCGGATCCAGAAAGGCCGTGTAGTCCTCCTCCCACCTACCGCGCCCCGCCTCGGTGTACGGGTCCGCAGGATCATACCCTGCCACCACGTCGAACACGCGCGCCACGTCCTCAACGGTTCTTCCCATCGGGCCCGCAATATCACGGTCAAAGGAAAGAGGAATAACGCCATCCCGGCTCGTGAGGCCGAGCGTGGACCGGATCCCGACCAACGCCAAATGAGAGGAAGGCCCTCGAATGGAATTCCCGGTATCGCTCCCGAGCCCGATAACCCCGAACGAGGCAGCCACACCGGAAGCAGTACCGCCGCTCGACCCTGCCGGGACGCGCTCCAGGTCGTACGCGTTACGGGTGGTATCGAAGGACGAACTGACGGACTGACGCGGGCTGAATGCCCACTCCGCCATGTTGGTCTTGGCAATGACGATCGCGCCAGCCTCCCGAACCCTCCTCACCATGAACGCGTCGTCCGGCGGCACGCTCTCCAGCAGCGCGATCGAACCTCCGGTGGTGATCATATCATGCGTATCGAAGTTGTCCTTGACCAGCATCGGAACGCAGAACAGGGGCCCCGGCGACTCTCCCCGAGCCAGGGCCGCATCCAGCTCGCCTGCTCTCTCCAGGGCACGGGGGTTGACCACCGTGATGGCCCCAATCTGGGCATCGTACGTTTCGATGCGCGCCAGATGCCGCTGCACGACACTCCGGCAAGTTGTGGTCCCTTCCCGAATCGAGGCTTGGATTTCAGCGATCGAGATTTCGAGAATTGGGATGGCGGGCGAGGAATCAACCCCGCATCCGATCATCCCCGCCGCCAACGCCACGAGCACCGTACCTTTCGGTCCCCGTTCCACGCCGCGAGTGTTACGCTGAAATATCATCCTTTAATCCTCACTCCCCTTCGGAACGCGTGTAAGTCCCTGGATGAACCCCTCTTGCAACAATTGCACTTGTTCGATGGTCACATAGCGGGAACGTTTGCGACTCGACAACCCCGGAGAAACTCAAATGGTGAAATCGACTCCCCCCACGCTCGCCATCCCGGCCGCAGCTAGTCTCCTTGCAGGTGCCTGCGGCGACGGCGCGCCGACCTCGGAAGCAGATACGCCACTCAATCCTGAGACCGAGGAAATCTATACGATCGGTTCATTAGCCGGCGAAGACTGGGAGATATTCGGCAATGTCGGGGACGTGGCGTTCGACGGTTCAGGCAATCTCTACGTTCTGGATACGCAGTCTAAAACGTTGCTCGTGGTGGATCCGTCGGGCCAGTATCTGCGGCAGATCGGGGCTCCGGGGGAGGGTCCCGGAGAGTTCTCGAACCCCATGTCGATGGCCGTTCTCGCGGACGGTCGAATAGCGGTCAACGACATGATGCGGGCTCTGCACCTTTTTGAGTCCGATGGCACTTTGGCGAGTAGTACCAGCTTCCAGCTGCCGAGAATGCTCGGCAATGGATTTGTTGCCCGTGAAGATGGCGGTCTCCTCGCCGAATCCCCGTTCACCGCGTTCACGTTCCAAGGGGACGTTCCGGAAACAGAGGAACCGGGCCGGAATGTCGACCTCTACTCCGCCGATGGGCATTGGCAGCGAACGCTGTACCGGGCGTGGGACATGCCGCCGATGCCGACCGACTCAGAGATCATGGAGTCGGATAGGCAGGGAGGCCAGCGCGTCGCATTCACAATGGATCGCATGCGTGCCTTCGAACCCGACCTGCACCTAGCTCCCCTGTCCGGGAACCGTATCGCCCTCGCTGACTCGACCGGGTACAGAGTGAAGGTGATCGGCCCCGAAGGAGCGTTGTTGACAACGGTTGCGAGGCAGATTCAACCGGAGCCTGTGACGGACGCGGTTCGCGAAGCGGAGCGGGAGCGGCAAAGTTCCCGACTGTCGGGAGGGACGGTTTCCTTCAGCTTGCACGGAGGTGAAATCGACGGCGGGCTCGCGGATCAGCTGAGGGCCAGTATGGCCGGTGCAATCGAGAACATGGCCTTCGCCGATGAGATCCCAGTTATCGATGCGCTCGCGACAGACCGAGAAGGCAGGATCTGGGTGCAGCGAACAGGGCCAGGTGGAGGTGCAGATGGTCCCACGGATCTGCTCACGGCGGATGGTGACTACCTGGGCACGTTCCCTCCCGGCGGAGTCAGGATCCCAAACGCTTTCGGCCCCGACGGCCTAATGGCCTACATCGACACGGGTGAGATGGAGGTCCCAGTGGTCAGGGTGGTGCGGTTGCTCTCTTTCTGACCAGCGTCACCCCTGCCCGTCAGCCCGTCCCGGCCTCCCCGGCCTCGGTGAGCTGGGTACGTTCCCACGCCCGCACTCTCGGACGCGCCTCATCAAAGAGACGCAGGTAGTTCGACGACTCCACCTGCTCCCTGACGCCTTCGTCCAGGCGGTCAAATAGCGGGACCCACGCCGTGTAGTTCGAGACGTAGCCTTCCCAGCTCGATGGTGCCACCGAGTCCGTCCCAAACAGGAAGCGAGTGGGGTGCTTGTTGACGAGAGCGGCCCATTCCGCCAAAGACTCCTCGTCCACCACCACATACCTGGCGACCTCGTCCCAAGAGAGGTCCAACATCACGTGGTCGAAACGCGGATCCGACAACATCCCGTCCAGGTAGTCGACATGCCCCTCCGACGGTCCCACAAAACGACCGAGGCCCGTGTGCGCCCAGATAATCGACGCCCCGGGATGGGCGGCGAATACTACGAGCACATCGGCAGCGTTATCCGGTGGATTACCGGGACGAACGTTGTCGATGTCGCAGTGGAAGATCACAACGAGCCCGATTTCAGCTGCCGCCTCGAATATCCGGCCCAACGCGGGATTGTTGAGACTTGCCGCGTGCCCCGAAACCTTCGATGAAACGAATTCCTTGTGAATGCTGAACTCACCGATCCCCGTGAACACTCCCGGGAAGGTGAGCAGCACCCGTTTGATGTGATCCGCGGCGTACGTGTCGGCCGGATTGAATCCGGTGATCATCGGATCCACCCGGTCCCGGTATTCCTCCGGTAGGGACAGGTATTCCTGAGCGATCACCGCGTCCACAAAGGAGTAGTAATACAGGTCGGCGTTGGAACGCAGGTAGTAGTTGGGGGCTCGGTCCCCGGACAGGAAGTAATCCCACTTTTGCTGTAGCGGGATTCCGAACATGGCGACCCTGCCCACCCGGCCTTCCGTCATTTCCAGGAAATCGCGGGCGGGCCGTCCCTCTTGAATGTAGTTCATCAAGTGAAAGTGGGCGTCGTTGAACAGGGCGTCCTGAGCACGAGCCGATACCGGCTGGCCGAATAGCCCCAAAAAGCCGGCGGCCACGCACAGAGCCGCACCGGTCACCCCACGTGTGCTCGCGGCCACCCCCAAATGCCGGTTCTGCACGCTTCGCAGGTCTCGAGCAAGCAGGCTACGCGGATCCATAAGAAGCTCCTCGCCACTCGATTCATTCGATGTCTCTGTATACAGAATATACAGGGACCCTACGGGCGGCCAGACTCCAACGTTGCCGACGCAACACTGACCTCCGCCGCCTCGAAGAAACCGAGCGCGAATCGATCCGGGTTGGTGGTGTTGACGACGTTACCGCGCACGGTTGCGGGAGGAATGGAAAAGGGGTTCCCCGACCCAAGGGCGCTTTGCTCCAGAATCGCGTAGTAGTAATTGTACGCGCGCCTTGAGAGAGCGATCTGCCGAACCACCACGGTCGCCCCCAGCTCCACCCTGATTTCATCGTTCGGTTGGAAGCCGGTTATCGTCTCGCCGTCGTAAAGCTCGTCGTGGCTCACGAAGTTCAGGGCGTTACCGGCGTTGGGCGGCACCTCCCGCACCCCGTCCACGAACTGCTCCCAGAGGTAGAAGTTCTCTATCCCCTGCGGGTCAGTGTAGTCGATTGCTGCCCGGAAGCCTTCCTCCTCAATGATCGGAGTCAGTTCCTCAAACACGAAGTAGAGTGAATCGATGGGGGGGACAGGGGTGAGCATCGCCGAGGCCCGGTACGTGTCGCCCGACCAATGAGCTATCAGCTCATACGTCTCTCCCAATCTCGCGAGCATCGCACGCGATACATAAAGCCCCGGTTCCTCCTCGAGGAACACCCACACCTCACCAGTACCATCCTCGACCGTGACCGTCGCCCCCACCGCAGGCGGCGCCGGCACATTGCTGAAGAATGCATCCGTGGTAGTGAGACGGATTCGCTGAACTCCGACGCCTGAAGGATCTCCTTGCAACAGCTCGATTCGGCCCTCTACCACCAGCCTCGGCTCCGGATCCGGAATGTACACATCAACCACCCGCTCACACGCCGACACCCCCAAGACACTCAAGCAAATGGCGAGGTGCCATATCCCCCGAGATGTTCGCGTCGCACCGCTCGCCACCATCAGAAATTCCACCTGTAGCTGATGCTCGGAATTATCCCGAAAACCGACGTCTCCACAGCCTCGGTCTGAACGCGGGAAAACTCGCTCTGCCGGAATGAAATCGCCTGCGCGTTGAATCGATTGTACACGTTGAACACTCCGAACCGGAGTTCTCCCCGGCCGAAACGCTTGGTGGCCGACACATCGAGCCGGTGATAGGCCGGCAACCGGCGGGCGTTCCGAAGCTCGTACTCCCCCAGGATCACTCCGCCGAACTCGTATCTGGCAACCGGCCATGTGGAGGGGAGACCAGTGGCGAAGACAAAGTTGGCACCCAAACTCCAAGTATCGCTCAACTCGTAGAGGCCCGTTATCGCGACATCGTGGGTTCGATCCCAAGGCGACGGGTACCAATCGCCACCATTGATTCCGGGGTCGTCTTCGCTCACGCCCTGGACCCGTTGGGTTGAGCGAGCCAGCGTGTAACTGACCCACCCCCGCAACCGGCCCCGCGTCTTTCGGAGGAGTACCTCCAGGCCATAGCCGCGCCCGTCTCCCTCAAGCAGCAGCGTCTCCAGATTGCGTACGATGAACAGGTCGGCCCCGTCCACATAGTCGACGAGGTGCCGCAGCCGCTTGTAGTACACCTCTCCGGAAAGCGCGTATCGACCTCTGTCGAAGGTCGTCACATACCCAAGTGCGAACTGATCCGCCACTTGAGGCTCCACATACCGCCCCACGGGATCCCACAAATCCAGCGGAGTTGGCGAATTGGTGTTCGTCACGCGCCGAAGATACTGGCGTGTGCGTGAGTAGTTGCCCTTCACGGAAGACGCCGGCCCCAAACGCAGACGCAAACCGAGACGGGGCTCAAGACCCCAGTAGGAGACAATGGTCTCGCCGGGTCCATACCTCTTGGCACCGGTTACCCTCCCCGGTTCGTGACGCCCCAAATCCGCATGGTACACGACGGGGGCATCGTTCTCGTAATCGCGTACGGTTTCTTCACCGCGGCGCACAAAGCCGCTGGCACGAAGCCCGTAGCGGACACCCAGTCGTCCCAGTTCAATCTCGTGCTCCACATACGCGTCCGGAGCAATCCCACGCCTCGAATCGAAGCTTTGAAGGAGGATCCCCGAGTTTTCTCCGGGCTCGATATTGGCGGGCTGGATCTCGTACGACCCGATGCCGACCCCGAATTGCAGCTGGTTCCGTAATCCCAGCGTCCATGTCTCGTCTATGCTCAGGCTCAGATTGCGGATGCCCGCGTTCAGGGTGGCGGAACGGGCGTTGAAGCTGTTCTGTATCTGATAGTCGTAGTCGCTGTAGGCCAGAGTGAGGTGGGAGAAAATCGGGCCAAACCCTTGGTTCCAGCGCAGGGTTCCGGCGGCGTTGCCCCATCCCACGGACGCGACGTCCGCAAGCTTGAACCGGTCCCTGCCAAAATATCCGGACACCATAACGTGGCCACTCGCCCCGAACCGCGCGTTCGCCTTGGCGTTCAGATCGTAGAAATAGGCGGCGCTCTCCCGGACCCCCGGATCGTCGGACAGGCCCAGGAATAGGTCGGCGTAGGTGCGGCGTCCCGCCACGAGCCACGACCCGCGACCATCGAACAGCGGGCCCTCAAGGCTCAGCCGGCTTGAAAGCAGCCCAATCGTTGCCGCGCCCTCGAACTCGCGGGCGTTACCCTCCCGCTGACGGATCTCCAGCACGGAGGAGAGACGTCCTCCATAACGGGCCGGAATTCCTCCCTTGTACAGCGTAACGTCCCCCACTGCGTCCGAGTTGAAGGTCGAGAAGATGCCAAGTGCATGGGCGGGATTGAACACCTCCGAATCGTCTAGCAGGATCTGGTTCTCGTCGCCGGCACCCCCTCGCACGTTGATAGCTGTGGTGGCGTCGTTCGTGGTCGACACCCCGGGGAAGAGAGTCAGGGTTCGGACGGGGTCCGCTTCACCGAGAACGACGGGACGTTCGGGAACCGTTGACACGTCCAACCGCACAACGCTCATCTCGACGCTTTCCGGATCGAGGTCCGGAAGGAGGTGATCCCCCTCTACTGTGAGCTCGTCGAGGACTACTGGCCGCAAGGGGAGGGCAAAGTCCTCTGACCGGGTCCCAGTAAGTTCGATTGCACGAGACACGGTCTCGTGCCCCAAGCTCGACACCTGAATCGTGTAGTCCCCTGCCGGAAGCTGGATGGAGTAAAAGCCGAAGCGGTTGGTACCGATCGAAAGGTCCGGTTCGACGAATAAGAGCCGCGCACTGCGAAGAACCTCGTTGTCCACGGCCGATCGCACATACCCCGAAAGCCGCACCGATTCCGTCTCGGGCTCCTGCCCGTGAAGCTCCTGGACTCCGCCGCCGCAGAGCGCAAGAAACACAGCTGTCAGTCGGCGCATTACGCCCGCGTCTCCCTGCAAGTAACTCCTACCGGTAATCTGGTTGCTGCGTTCACGGTGGTAGCGGCCCTTTTTCGATCTGTTTGGGCCGCCCATCGGGGCCCGTTGCCACGATCCGCCCCCGGGCACGAACTTTCCCGGGTGGCAAGAGGAGGCCTCATCCATGCTAAACCACCCACTAGACGAGTGTTCGGCCCGATCGTCACACCCCTTCACGCGGTACGTGCCGCGCGTAAAGGATACGGCTTCGCTCGCCATCGCACTCGGCGTCCTCGGCATCACCATGCCTCCGGCACCCGCCGCCGCCCAGAGCACGATGACGATAAGGGAGTACGAACCGCGCTCTACCTTGGTCGTCCCCGGCGAAACCATAACAAGAGCAGCCTACCCATTCGTCGACGTTCATCTCCACCTCAACGGAACCATGCCCCGGTCCGACCTCGATGCGATGGTGCGCCAGATGGAGGAGCTGAACCTCGCTATTGGGGTTAACCTCTCCGGCGGGTCGGGTGCCCGCCTTCGCCAGCAGGTCGAGGGGTTTTCAAGGTACCCGGGACGGTTCGTGGTCTTCGCCAACGTGGACCTGCAGGGAATCGGCAACCCCGGTTTCGGGGAGCGGGCGGCGGCGCAGCTGGAGGCCGACGTCGAGGCGGGAGCGCGCGGTCTCAAGATCTTCAAGAATCTGGGGCTTTGGGTAACTGACACCGACGGCAACCGGGTACCCGTGGACGATCCGCGCCTCGACCCCATTTGGGAGAAGGCGGGGACCCTCGGCATTCCCGTGCTGATCCATTCCGCCGACCCCCCGGAATTCTGGGCGCCCTTGGATGCATACAACGAACGGTGGTTGGAGCTCCGCCTTCGACCGCGCCGCCGCCAAAGCGGGCCTCCCTCCTTCGAAAGGGTCCTCAACGAACAGCTCAACCTCTTCCGCCGTCATCCCAACACAACGTTCATCGCCGCACACCTTGCCTGGCTGGGGTACGACCTGGGCCGTCTCGGCCGCCTCCTGGATGAGATCCCGAACATGAATGTCGGCCTCGGGGCGGTCATCTACGAACCCGGCCGCCAACCACGCTTCGCACGTGAGTTCTTCATCCGATACCAGGACCGAATCCTGATGGGAAAGGACTCCTGGGCCCCCGAAGAGTACCACACCTACTTCCGAGTCTTCGAATCCGACGACGAGTACTTCCCCTACTACCGCAAATACCACGCCTTCTGGCGCATGTACGGTATGGACCTCCCCGACGAGGTTCTCCGGAAGGTTTACTACGAAAACGCCCTGCGGATTATTCCAGGTCTGGACCGGAGCCGCTTGCCGCTATCAAAGTAGACGGAGTAAAAAAGCAGACGGAATGAAGATGAGCCTGTCACCACACGAGGTTGTCATGGTCCCCCGAGATTTCCGCCCACCGATTTGTGCACGTTATTTCGCGCTGAGCGCCGCCGTGGTCACGGCCTGCGGCCTCACGGCTTGTGCTCCTACCGCCGAAATCGACCCGTGCCTCCAACCCGCCAACGAGATCGTCGCAGAGAATTGCTTGGAGGGTCATCCCCCAACCGAGTGGGACATAAATGGCTACGGCGATCCCAGCATCCAGGGGTTCGGCACGGAGATAGCGGTTGCCCAGGGAGAATCCCTCGATTTCAAGGTGGACACCGATTCGGATGACTACAGGATCGACATCTACCGAATGGGATACTACGGCGGGATGGGGGCGCGCCTCGTGGATACGGTGGAACCCTCCACGCCACTGCCGCAGAACCAACCTGAGTGTCTAAGGGGCGACATCCCCGTGCTGAGCGAGGGAGGCGGCACCGAGATCTGGCCAGCACCCCTCGTGGATTGCGGAAACTGGGATATCTCGGCGTCCTGGCGCGCACCTGATGACGCCACCTCGGGCATCTACTTCGCCCGTCTGGTACGTGAGGACCCGGTGGAAGGGTGGATCAAGAACGATCAGTTCACTCCCTCGGAGATTCCTCCAACCGGCGAAGATGAGCTTTGGGAAGCACCCGGATTCGCAGCCAAGATGCGGAACGCGCTCCGGGAGCCCCGGGCCAGTCACATTTACTTCGTGGTTCGGGACGATGACGGAGGCTCGGATCTCCTCTTCCAGACCTCCGACGTGACGTGGCAGGCCTACAACCGGTACGGTGGCCACAGCGTATACGGGCGACTCAACCCGGAACGGATCAGGCTTCACGGAGGCCCGCCACGAGCTCCCAAGGTGAGCTATAACCGCCCCTTCGACACGCGTCACTACAGGGCCGTAAACAAGGTCTTCAACTCTGAATACCCCATGGTGCGGTGGCTGGAACGGAACGGGTACGACGTCAGCTACTCCTCCGGAATCGACACGGATCGCCGCGGCGAGGAGCTGTTGGAGCACAAGGTTTTCCTCTCCGTGGGGCACGACGAGTACTGGTCCGGACAACAACGCCGAAACGTGGAGGCGGCCCGAGCGGCGGGCGTCCACCTGGCGTTCTTCAGCTCAAATGAAGTGTATTGGAAGGTAAGGTGGGAGAACTCGATCGACGGAGCGGGCGACCCCTACCGGACGCTCGTTACCTACAAGGAATCCCAGAACCACCGCAAGTTGGATCCGGTCGAGTGGACCGGGGAGTGGAGGGACCACCGTTCCATCAACCCCGAAGGCCCGTGGCCGGAGAACGCACTCACAGGCACGCTATTCACTGTAAACGCGTGGCGGAACGACCCCATCATCGTGGATGCGGAGTTTGCCGACCTGCGGTTTTGGCGTAACACGGAGGTGGCACGCCTTTCCCCCGGAGAGCGTTACGTATCGATCAAGGGGATCCTGGGACACGAGTGGGATTCAGACATCAACAACGGATTCCGTCCTCCAGGCCTATTCCAGGTAGCGGCCACGACGATCGATAACACGCTCTACTGCGTACACCCGGGACGTGGTTGCGAGACGGCAACGGCAACTCATCATGCCGTCCTCTACCGCCACGAAGGCGGTGCCCTGGTATTCGGATCGGGAACTCTACAGTGGTCCTGGGGTCTCGACGCCCACCACGACACGGAGACGGGGGTACCACCGGAACGCCAGAACGGCCAGTCAACGCGGGTTGGCGTCGATCCGCATGGTCCGGACCGTGTGCTCCAGCAGGCGACGCTCAACCTGTTCGCGGACATGGGAGTCCAACCCACCACACGGCAGCCGGATCTGGTGGCGGCCTCCCAGTCGACCGACCACTCGCCGCCGAGTTCCTGGGTAGACCCGCCGACGGCCAGCGAAGGCATCCTCACGGTGACGGGCGGGGCGGCAGACGACGGAGGCGGAGTCGTGGCATCCGTGGAGGTCTCCTTGGACGGCGGTGAGACCTGGCAGCCGACCAAGGGGAGGACCAGCTGGACTTATTCCGCGCCTTGGGAAGGCGACCTGGAGACGCTCACCGTGAGCAGCCGCGCTGTGGACGACAGTGGCAATCTAGAGTCGCCGTCCATGTAGGATGGCCACCGAGAGCCGCGATCGTCAGGTCGGAGTGATTGCTGCCGTAACTCTGCCGAGGATCTGAGACAGGTACTGGTTGGTGTTTCCTGGACTCGGGCCTAGGCGGACGACGACGAGATCGTACGATGGGATGATAACAGTGACCTGTCCCATGAATCCGGCCGCCCAATACGCGTCGGCCGGAGCATCCGGCAGTGCCCCTCCCTGGTTCAACCAGAACAGCCCTCCGTAGTTCTGGGCATCAGCTCCCGGAGCGGGTGAACTCACGAACTCCACCCAACCTTCAGGTAGGATCCTCTCCCAGCGCTCGTCCAGCGTCGGCCACTGGCCGTCCCACAGGTGCAGCAGCCCGAATCGAGCCCAATCCCAGGCGCTCCCGAAGTCGTATCCAGTAATGATGAAATTGCCGCGGTGATCCGTTTCAAGAACAAAGTTGCGGGCCCCGATGCGGTCAAAGAGGACCCTTTGCGGATAGGTCATCCAATCCTCCCCGGCGGTCATCGCCCCGTCTCGCACGATCCTGAGGACGTTGAGGGGATCCGAGTTGCGGTAGCGGAAGATCTCTCCCGGGCTTCGGTCCATTGGCTGGTCCGCCGCGTGCTCCAGGACATTGATCGCCTCAAAATAAATCCGGAAGTGCTCGTTGGCGTGAGTCCAGGAATCCTCCACCCCCAGTCCCAAGTTCAGGAAATCGAGGCCAGAGCTCATGTTCAGTAGGTCCCGCACACGAATCTCGCGGCGGGGATCCCCCTCCTCCTGCCACTCCGGGAGAGGTGCCGGGTCGTCGAGCCCGACGGTTACATCTCCTCGCTCAATCGCCGCACCCAATAACGCCGCTGCAATGCTCTTCCCCTGCGACCAGGAGATCTGGGGCGTATTCCTGGTAAATCCGTCGGTGTAGCGTTCCCCCAAGATCTTCCCGCGGTAGATGACGACCACAGCCCTCGTGTTGTGCTCCGACTGCGCCATCGTCCAATCGAGCGCATCCGTTAGCAGGTCCGCGTCCACCTCGGGCGGGGCGTTCTCGTGGAATGCGTCGAGATCCCCATGCGGCCACGGCAAGGCTTCGGCCTCCTCTGCACCCCGCGGTATCACTTGGGGCTCAAACGTCACCTCACCGGACTCTGGCATTATCACACACCCCTGATCCCCAAAATACCTGGCCTCTCGCCGCACACCTGCAGGGGTCTCCACCGTAGCCGTCTCGTTCTCAACGTCTACTGCATATCGGTAATCGTAGTCCCATTCAAAGAAGGGGAATGGGCGAACATCCTCGTCAAGCACGTCCTCGGGTATTCGTCGGTAGTCCCTCCCCACCACGAACATGCCCGCACACAGATGATGGGCCGCCATTCCGGCCTTGTGTCCAGCGATGTGATCCGCGTCCTCGGGACCATGGTCCTCTGCCCCACACCCGAGAGCCAACACCCCAACCAGCACGACTACGAAGATCCGAATGTCCACATAGCGGAGGCAACGGAAGTTGAGTGCCTGTATCCGGCGGATCATCTAGCTCTCCTGTTCATCCTGTGTCGAATGGTTCTCTGAAGGGTAAGGCGATGCCCAGTCTCTTGCCCGGCTCCGAGCCTTTCGGTCAAGATAACGTCGCACTTATCACTGTTCGCCGACCAGCCATTCGTTGACCGGCGGATCGTCAATCAGGAGGACGGACCGTGGCCGCTGTAACTGAGCTGAAGGACTGATTTGAAAGACACTGCTCCCCCGACCTCAGCGAGGGGACGAATGGTTGCCCTGGACGCGTTCCGAGGAATTGCGATCGCGGGCATGGTGCTGGTCAACAACCCGGGTAGCTGGGCCTACGTATACGCACCGCTGCGCCACGCGGAGTGGCACGGCTGGACTCCCACCGATCTGATCTTCCCGTGGTTCCTCTTCATCGTCGGGGTCTCGATTCCGCTCTCTTTAGGACGACGTTTGGGAGAGGGGATGGCCAGGTCGCGACTATGGAAGTCAGTACTGTGGCGGTCGCTCATCCTCATCGTCCTCGGTCTCGCGATGCGTGCCGTGCCGGACTTCGATTTTGCCGAGATGCGGCTCTACGGGGTTCTACAGCGTATCGGAATCGTCTACTTGGTGGTCGCCACCATGTACCTCTGGACCTCGGAACGTGCGAGACTATTTAGCACGATGGCTTTATTGCTCGGGTATTGGGGTCTACTAATGTGGACCCCAGTGCCAGGTTACGGTGCCGGGGACCTGTCCCCAGACGGCAATCTGGCCGCCGTCGTGGACCGGATGCTCCTGCCGGGACGACTGTGGGCGGAAACGTGGGACCCCGAGGGATTCCTCTCCACCCTCCCAGCTCTCGCCACGGCCCTGCTGGGCGTCACCTACGGAAGACTGCTGCGCCAAAAGCGGGAGGCAAATCCCGCCAAAGGGTCGGCCGGATTGGCCAAGACCCTTCTGATACACGGGGCTCTCCTGGTCGGAGTGGGGCTCGCATGGGGTGCGGTCTTTCCGATAAACAAGAACCTGTGGACTAGCTCCTATGTAGTCTTCACCGCGGGCACTTCCCTACTCCTGCTCGCCCTTACACACCTGCTCGGAAGCCACTCGCTGGGGACCAAGGTGCTCGCACCCCTAGCCGCATGCGGAAGGAACGCCATCCTCATCTTCGTGGCTTCGGGAATGGCGGCCAAAACGATGTATCGCCTGCGGGTTGGGGGTGACAGCGGCACCTCCCTCTACCAGTGGGTGTACGAGAATGCCTTCCAGTCCTGGGCGGGGAACCACGGAGGATCGCTCGCCTTCGCCCTCGTCCAGACCGCGTTCTGGCTTACCCTGGCGTGGATCCTGCACCGCCGCCGCTGGTACGTGAAGATCTAATTGGGTGCACGGCCGGCCTCGACCTTTGCATAGTCGGTTGGCGAGTCTACATCGAACAGGAGGTGCGGCGACCACTCGACCCTTGCCGCCTCCATCTCGTGTGCTCGCACAACGGCTCGTCCACACCGGGCATCCATGGCGAGCAGCTCGTCAAACAGGGGGCGGGCGTACAAGATCGGTGGCGCGATCGCGTCTCCGTAGACCGAGACCACGAGGGGAGCACCGGTCTCCCGGTACCGAGCCACGAGCGTCCGCAGCATGTGGGCTGTGACCAGCGGCATATCTCCGAGGATGACCACCAGCGCTCCGGCACCCCTCTCCGCCAAGGCGCGGACGCCTGTTTGAACGGAAGTGTGGGTTCCCTCCAAGTGCGCCGCGTTATGAACCGCCCGGCATCCAACGCCACTTACCGCTGCCTTGACATTGGGCGCGTCGTAGCCGGTCACTAGCAGCACCGGGTCGAGGCCGGACTCGATGGAGGTTCTCACGGCGCGCGTCACCATCGGCTCGCCGCCGTACTCCAGCAGCAGCTTGTTTTGATCGCCCATTCGCCGAGAGGATCCCGCACCCAGAACCACCCCCGCAATGCCCTGCGCTCCCGGCTCTGGGATCCCCGAATCCGTGTCCTGGCGTCCGCGGTTCTGACCGGCCCGACCCGAACCCCGCAGCCGGCGACCATTCACGCTCCGCCGGGGCCCAGTCATGATTTCGCGGAGGTGTCTCCGGCAGTCGGTTGGTACGTGGGGACCTCGGTCGTGAGGCCTTCGTAGAGCGGATTTAGACCCGCCAGTGTAAGTGTCCGTATCGCGACCACGGCATCGTTGACGTCAAAGGTCTCCGCCATGGCGCTGCGTATTTCCTTCCGGGCACCCACGGCGATCTCGCCATCAAGTAGTGCTCCCGCCGCCACGGCACCAGTATCCGTCAGGGTGACAAGTCCCTCCTTGGCGAGCCACCTGTTCACCAGATCAAGGGGCATGAGCAATCCCCCTATAGCTCGGTTGGCCTGCCACTCCCACCACCTGCCGTCGTACCCGTTGCGACTTCCTCGCATGTCGTCTTCCCGGCACATCACACGTTGTTCCCGAAAGTCGTAGTTCGTATCCGCTACCTGCTCTTCGGAGGACACGTTAGCGAAGATCGCGCCGTGTAGAAGACCGTGACCGGCTTCGTGAGCCAGCGTGGCTCTGACCCAGCGTTCCGCCACCTTCTCATCGTCGATCTCATAGTGGGCGGTGGAGGCACAAATCCGGCGCACTCGACCTTCCCCGTCGAAGGCGGTACAACCGACGATTCCTCTTCCCAGATCCGCGTACTCGATCGGAACGGAGAAGTACTGCTCGATGAACAGGTCGATCTCGACGGGACCCACGGTTTCGGGCATCCGTCCCGCAGCATAGAGGGCATCCTGACAGATGCTGCCAATCTCACCCGGTTCAAACCAAAGGCGGATACCGAACGGTTCACCGGGCGCAGGTGAACACCTCAAGGGAAGTCTATCTCGTTGTAGGCTCTAACCTGCCCTCGGTGCCCACTGACCTGCCGAGCCGAGCGGGACTAACCGCCCAATCCTGCCGGTTGTCAATCGGCATCGGTGGCATCGAGCAAGTCCAGAATCACATCGGCCGTCAGAGTATCGTCGTTTATCCGCTGCGACATGGTGCGCAACGCCAAACTCCACTTGGCATCTCGCTCGGCGAGCTCCTTGAAGTTGCGTATCGCGGGTCGCTGATCGTATTCCGACAGGTATGTATCCGACACTTGGAGTTCCCGCGCGATCGACTTCAGCACCTGAGGGGATGGGTATCGCCTCCCCAACTCGATGTCTGAAAGGTGTGGCGAGGAGATCCCTGCCTGCTTGGCCACCTTCGTTACGGAAAGGTCCTGCTCTAATCGGATTTCACGGATCCGAGATCCGAGATGTTTTGGTTCCATCGTTCGTCTCTCTACAGTTCTGTGGTTGCCTCGGAGGCCGACCGGTTTATCCGGGCCTCCGTCTTTGGGATCGCGTCATTTCCCTGTTCTTCCGTATCCGTGTTAGGTGTCGAGACTGCTTCCTCTTCTGCGTCGCCAACGTTGGGTTCGCTGGCAGTCCTGCCATCTCCACCCTCCATTGCCACAGTCCCTCCAGGCGCCAGCATGTGGCCGAGTTTGGCCAAGTCCGACATCGGCAGAAACCGCTCCAATCCTGAGAATAGAAGAATTTTATCGAACCCGCTACGATAGAAGTCCGGGAGCGAGGACCGAACAAACTGCTCCGGGGTCAGCGGCCCGCTCGGAAAGTGCCGCGCACTGGGCTCCAGTCCGATGTAACTGCCACACAGACCTGGCCTCGGTACGAAGAGTGCGGAGCCCCCGATCCCAGCTCCGAGCACGTTGTGATCCGATTTCACTTCGGCGATCTCGAAGATCTCCTCAATCGCTTCCCCGGATAGATCCCGTGGGCGGGCGCGTCCGTAATCCTGTCCGTATGAAGGCGCCAGACGGGCGCGGTTTATCAAAATCGTCTCCTCGACCGGTAGTCCTCGAGTCCAGTACGACCACCCATTCGCGTGGAACGACACGTTCGATTGGTGATACCAGCTGTCATGCTCCCCGAAATCACGAAGGAGCCGCACCGCTTCAAAAAAATCCGGCCTCGAACTCCAGTTTCGTCGCAAGGTGTACCAGTGCGGCTGCTCGGGCATCGCCTTGGCAAACGTGTATTGCTTGGATTCCAGAGTCTCGACCAACCAGAATAGTCGTTCCAAACTCTTTGATGGATAGCAAGTTACGTACATAAACGAAATTCGGCTAGGCCGCTGACCCCCCGGTACCCGTTAACTTGGACCACGACGGCGTGACAATCGCGAGTACACTCCTCGTCATCCGTCTGCGTGATAGCTTCATCTACGTTGCCTTCCAAATCTATGGGTGCCTTCCATTAGGCATTCGAGATCAAGAAATGGGTGCTTGAGAGCCGAATCATAAACACACCCCAGCCCCCTGTCACAGTAGTCTACGAAACCGCGGCCTCGCAGGCTTCGCACTCTGCCTTCCTTCAGCACTTCCCTCGATGGACCGCCCTCTTCCTGCTCCCGCTCTCGAGCCTGACGGCGTGCAACCAGACAAACCTCACATGGAACGAGGAGGAGGACCACCGCTGGGCTCCGCTCCGAGTTTCCGGAACGACGGAACCGGGATTTGAACGCCTGTCCCCTGACGATACGGGAATCAACTTCGAGAATGTCGTCACCGAGGATCAACTGGTTGAGAACAGCCACTACCTAAATGGGTCCGGACTCGCCGCCGGTGACATCGACGGCGATGGGTGGGTCGATCTCTACTTCGCCGGGATGGACGGCCCCAACCGCCTCTACAGGAACCTCGGCGGGTGGAAGTTTGAGGAGATTGCGGCTACTGCCGGCGTCTCGGCCCCGGAACGTTTTTCCACGGGAACGGCGTTCGCCGATGTGGATGGAGACGGGGACCTGGATCTCTTCGTGAACGCGTTGGGGGGCCCGAACACTCTATACCTTAATGATGGGACCGGGCGTTTCACGGACGCCACCGACGAGTCCGGACTCGCGTCTACGATGGGCAGCATGTCTCTGGCCTTGGCCGACATCGACGGCGACACGGATCTGGATCTCTATGTCGTCAACAACAAGGTCGCCACGGTACAGGATCTGTTCCCACCGGACTCCCTGCGCCCCAGCAACCTGTACCGAACAGTGGACGGACAGCTCGAGATCGTCCCCGAGATGCGGCAGCACTTTGAACTCGGGGAGATCGTCGGCGGATTCGCGGAGAGGCACGAACGTGCGGAGCCGGACCGCCTCTACCTCAACGATGGTTCGGGGAGGTTTGCTCAGGTGTCGTTCGGAGATGGCACGTTCACCGATCCCGACGGACAGCCCCTCGCCGAGGAACCTCACGCATGGGGCTTGGCTGCGCGCTTCCACGACATGGACGGTGACGGCGACCCCGACCTCTACGTCTGCAACGACTTTCAGAGCCCGGACCACGTGTGGATGAACGACGGCACCGGACACTTCCGTGCGCTGGATCCACTCTCCCTGCGCAACACCAGCTTCGCAAGCATGAGCGTCGATTTCTCGGACGTGGACCGCGATGGCGACGTCGACTTCTTCGTCGCGGAGATGCTGAGCCGGGATCACTCTCGTCGCATGCGCCAGCTCGATGGTGGTGAACCTCGAGTCCCTCCCCCTGGAACATCTCTCGAACGGCTCCAAAAGAACCGCAACACTCTTCTCACGGCACGAGGCGACGGTACGTGGGCGGAGGCAGCCCTTTACGCGGGCCTCCACGCCTCGGAGTGGACTTGGGGGACGGCGTTCGTGGACGTTGACCTCGACGGGTTCGAAGACCTGCTGGCCGGAACCGGTCATTACTACGATGCGATGGACAAGGATGCCGCGCGCCGCGCCAGTTCGGTGGACTGGAGGCGCAGGGTGCTCGCGTTTCCGTCCTTGCGCCTTCCCAATGTGGCGTTCAGAAACAGGGGCGACCTCACCTTTGAGGAGACCGGTCGGCAGTGGGGGTTCGCGGGAGAAGAGGATGTGACGCACGGTCTGGTGACGGCGGATCTGGATAATGATGGAGACCTGGACGTAGTCACGAATCGCCTGCTCGATGTGGCGGGGGTGTACCGCAACGTGGGTACGGCTCCGCGTGTGGCCGTAAGATTGGCGGGCGCAGGCGGCAACCGGTTTGGGGTGGGTGCCAGGGTGCGGCTTCTCGGTGGGGCGGTGCCGGTTCAAGACAAGGAGATAGCGGCCGGAGGAGGGTACCTGTCGAGTTCCCAGCCGCACGCCACGTTCGCTGCGGGTCTCGAAGAGATGATGATCGAGGTGATCTGGCGAAGTGGAACGGTGACGCGGATTGAGGGAGTCCAAGCCGATCGTATGTACGAGATTCGAGAGACTCCGAGTGTGGGCGGCCCCGGCAACCCAGACGGTGACCCTGCCCCGTCTCCCTTTTTTGTGGACGTGTCGGAGCAACTCGGACACCGACATACAGAGGACGGGTTCGATGATCTCGCGGTGCAGCCTCTCCTCCCTGTCGCACTGGGCCGTAGTGGACCTGGCGTGGCGTGGGGGGATGTCGATGGTGACGGCGATGCAGACCTCGTGGTGGGCGGCAGCGCGGGGAACGGCCTCAGCATCTACCCGAATGACGGGAACGGCGGTTTCGGGCGCCCGTTAGCCGGTGTGGGGCGGTCATCGGGTGACCAGACAGGGATTGTTGTGATCCCCCGCGACTCCGGTGCGGATGTTCTCGTGGGAACGGCAGTCTACGGAGCGTCCGGAGACACTCCACCGTCGGGTCTACTTCTCCGGCTGTCACCGGCCTCGACGGCTGCGGGGATCGGAGTCCGGACAGTGGGAGAATTGCCTGGCACGGAGTCTAGCAGCGGGCCACTTGCGGCGGCTGATTACGACGGGGATGGGAACCTCGACCTTTTCGTGGGCGGCCGGGTGATTCCCGGGGCCTATCCCGTCCCTGCGTCATCACACTTGTATCGGTATGAGGATGGGGAGTTCGTCCTCGACTCCGAGAGTTCCCTCGCGTTCGAGGATGTGGGGATGGTGTCCGGCGCCGTATTCTCCGATGTCGATGCCGACGGCGACCCGGATCTTGCCATCGCCGTGGAATGGGGGCCTATCCGTCTGTTCCTCAACGCAGAGGGGCGTTTCACTGAAACGGGACCGGAGTGGGGACTCGCAGGACAAACCGGGTGGTGGAACGGGGTGAGCACGGCGGACCTCAACGAGGATGGGTTTCCGGATCTAATCGCCACCAACCGGGGGTTGAACACGGAGCACAGAGCGACATCGGAGCGACCCGCCATCGCGTACCATGGGGATTTCGACGGGAACGGCACTTACGATGTACTGGAGGCCCGATTCGACGCCGGACTCAGGGGGATGGTGCCCATACGGGGACTCGGGACCCTGGTTACGGGCCTACCCCTCCTGCGCGGGAGCGTGACCGGATTTGACCACTTCTCGACGCTCCGGGCTGGGGAGTTGCTCGGCAGACCGCTCGAGGGCCTCCCGGCGGTATCCGCCAACACCCTGGAACACATGGTCTATATGAGTCGGGGAGGGACGGCCTTCGACCCACAGCCGCTTCCCTTGGAGGCTCAACTCTCCCCCGCCTTCCATGTGGGCGTGGCCGACATGGACGGAGACGGGCACGATGACATCTTCCTTGGCCAAAACCTCTTTGCGCTCCCCCATCGGATGGAACGTGCCTCGGCCGGGCGCGGTCTTTGGCTCCGTGGAGACGGCCGGGGCGGACTCGAACCGGTCCTCGGTGATCGGTCGGGCGTAACAGTCCACGGCGAGCAGAAGGGCGCGGCGCTTTCGGACTACGACGGCGACGGGCGGGTGGATCTCGTCGTTACCCAGAACGCCGGAGAGACCCGCCTCTTCCGCAACCAAGGGGCGCAAGTAGGATTACGGGTTCGACTGGTGGGACCACCCGGAAACCCGGCGGGGATAGGAGGGGGGATCAGGGTCAGGTACGAAGATGGCGATGGACCCTTGCGGGAGATCCGAGCGGGGGGCGGGTATTGGTCGCAGGACGACCCGGTTCAGGTAATGGGGCTGAGTGCACCACCCATCGCTCTCGTGGTAAGGTGCCCAGGAGGTGCCGAAAGGGTGGTCCAACTCCCAGCCACGACACAGCGGGAGATTACCGTCGACGCGTGCGTCAGCCCCCCTTCAGGACCCTGATTCTCTCGGCTACATCGCGGGCGATCTCGTTGGGGATGGGAATCGTGAGGTTGTACTGGGCGATCTTCCAATCTGAAGCCTCCCGCACGAGCACGCCGGTGCCCCGTGTCTCGCCCAAGCCCTCGTTGTGTAGCCGTTCATCGAACCAGGCCGTCGTTCCCCCCGGCCCGACGACGATGTTGCGTTCCAGCTTGTGGTAGGTCCACCCCGTCCCGGTATCGAAGCGAGCGCGTGTGTACTCCATGAACTCGGGCCGCGGCCATCTTTCCCATGAGTCGGTTCCGAGGAACACGGCGTCCTCGGCGTATAGATTGAAGTAGCGGTCGAAATCGGCTTCCGAGGCCGCCTCGTGAAGTGCGTCGAGGACGCTGGAGATCTCCTCCACCGCTTCCTGTTGTCCCAGCACCGCCGTAGGCGCCCCCAGCACGAGGGCGGCAAGGCAACCAGCAAGTAGCGTTCGACGCAAGATCTGGGATTCGGAAACGATCATTGCAAACCTCCTACGGTGGTACGGTGTCCTTGCAGCTGGGCGGTCTTTGGGTGCACCCTCGATAGTGTATGGTAACGAAGTGTTCGCCCAAGCGGGTCAACTCCATCCGAACCCTGAACGGAGCAACCGACGAATGAACCGAAATCAATCACTCGGAAGAGTATCGTGGATAGCGATTGCACTGGGGTTGTTCGGGGCGGTCGCGGCGAAGGGGATGTCGGCCGTCCAGGACCCGGCGGTCCTCAGCGACTTCAGCCAGAGGCTCGCCATTTCAGTTGAAGGAGACGGCGTGGGGGGTGTCACGGCCGCGGTGTTCCAGGGTGATCAGGTTTTGTGGGCGCAAGGATTCGGATGGGCGGATCCCGCAGCAGGCGTCCCCGCGGGAGTGCGGACAATCTACCGGACCGGTTCGATTTCCAAGTCGATAACGGCGGTGCTGATGGCGGATTTGGTGGACGAAGGAGTGATGGCTCTCGACGACCTTGTCTCGTCCCATGTTCCCGAAGTCGAGGGGTTCGCCGAACCCCCGGAAGGCCTCACCCCCATCACCTTTCGGCAGTTGGCGAGCCACACGGCGGGACTCATCCGCGAGCCCGGCCTCGAAGGCGCGGCGTCCGGGCCAATCGAGGATTGGGGCTACAAGATCCTAGCTTCGATCCCCCACACCACCTACTACGCTCTCCCAGGGACCGGTTATCGGTACTCCAACATCGGATACGGAGTGCTGGGTTACGCCCTGCAGCGAGCCGTTGGGACGTCGTTCATGGAGCTCGTTGAAGAACGAATCTTTAGGCCACTTGGCATGCACTCTTCGACGTTCATCGTTGGTCCTGCCCAGAGTCACCGGCTCTCGGTTGGGTTCGCGAACAGGGGTGCGGGCGCGCCGGACGCCGAAACGCCGGCTTTGGAACACGACGGACGGGGGTACAAGGTTCCGAACGGGGGTGTTTACTCGACCGTCGGAGACCTGGCCACATTCGCGGCCGCTGTTATGGGGCGCACAGACCACGAGTTGCTGTCAGCCGAGATTCGGACCGAGATCTTGACGGTGCAAACCCCCGAGGACCCCGCTAATGGTTACGGACTGGGGTTTTCGGTACGCGAGGTGGAGCTGGGTGACGGCACCGTGCGCTTTGCGGGGCACGGTGGATCGGTAGCGGGGTACAACATGTATCTAGTGTTCGAGCCCGAGAGCGGTGTGGGAGTGGCGCTAGGCCGCAACTACAACTCCGGGGCGATGTCTCTTTCGGAGTGGGGCAACCAGCTGCTGGAGGCCATCCTCCAAGCTCCGCCCCCTCAGGCTTCGACCCTCGAAGCTCCGCCTTTCGAATCTTCACCCTCAAAATAGAGGGGAGTTAGTTTACCTAATGTTCTCACCCACACGGGGCGGCGGAGTCCGGAAACCCTCTATCATCTGTTCGAGTGCTTTATACGCGAGCGTGGCCTGCGCTGGTGCGTTAATGGCGTTATCCGCTGGTGCGTTGAAAGCTCAGGAGCCTCCGTCGGAGTGTGAGTCGGTCGAGGGGGACGGTGTTCACATTGTTGTGAGCGGCATTGTCCGCGATGAGAGCACCGGCGTGGCTTTGCCCGGGGCCTACGTCACGTTTCGATATCAGCCGGAGGAGGGATCTCCGGACTTGGATCGCGTCACCGTCGAGACTGACTCGGTCGGACGCTATGAGGCCTGTTCGCTGGCCGCCTTTCGGACGGCGCGGGTGACCTCTCTCTATCGAGGTGCCCGTGGTGGCGAGAGAAGTGTCCGGCTGGATCGCAATCGGAAGATCAACCTTGAGGTGGATGTAGGCAAACCGGCTTTCTTAGTCCTCTCCGTCGTCTCGGAGGAGGGGAAGCCCGTGGAGGGGGCCAGAGTCAACCTCGCCCCCCTCGATCTACGAGGAGTCACCGATCCCCAGGGACGTGCCGTATTCCGCGAAATTCCGCCAGGGATTTACGAGATGACCATCCGTCACATCGCCTACGCCCTCCGGACCGATGAACTCAGCTTGATTGGCGACCAGGAGTCCGAGATTCAGGTGCAGCTCTCCATCCGAGCGGTGGAGATGGAACCGATTACGATTACGGTGACGGGGAGAGATCCGCGCCTCTTGGCGGTTGGGTTCTATGACCGCAGGGAGGAGATCGAAGACGGTTACTTCGCTACGAAGGAGGAGATCGATGGGTACTACGATCTCGGCAATCTATTCCGTCACAAGAGGGAGTTGGCCACGACCTTTGCCCGCAACCAATTCCTGATGATCAACGACCGCGTGGCCCGGCGGATCGGATTTAACCTGCGCAATATTCGGGAATATCCATTCCATGAGGTTACCGGAATAGAGGCGTTCCGTTGTCGCCAAGCCCCCCCAGAGCTCATCGAAGAAGTCATCCATTTGATGAGAGGGCCGTGCAACCTGGTGGTGATATGGACTCGATAACAGCCCGATTTTGATGACCGCCCTCTGATGACACGCAGGTCTCTTTGGGGCTCCGTACGGGAAGCGCTAGGGGGCACGAACCAGGATTTTACGACCGGGAAGTTGACGCGAGGCGTCTTCCTGCTCGCCATCCCTATGGTTTTGGAGATGGTGAGCGAGTCACTCTTCTTCCTCGTCGATCTCTTTCTGGTGCGTCACCTGGGTGCCAACGCGGTGGCCGCCGTCACGGTGACCGAGGGCGTTTTGGGTCTTGTCTACTCTCTGGCGGTGGGCCTCGCGATGGCCACGACTGCCATGGTGGCACGAAGAGTCGGCGAGAAAGACAAACGCGGGGCAGCGAGTGCGGCGGTCCAGGCGATCGCGCTGGCGACTATAGTGGGCGTCGGTCTGGGTATTTTGGGCGCGTCGCTCGCTCCACGGATACTCGCGGCGATGGGCGCCGATGCCGAGGTGGTGGCCGCCGGCACGACGTTCGCTCGGATCCAGATGGGAGGGATGGTGGTGATCATCCTCCTCTTTGTGAACAACGCCGTTTACCGTGGGGCCGGCGACGCCACCATGGCGATGCGATCGGTGTGGCTGGCGAACCTCATCAACATCGTGCTCGACCCGATCCTCATATTTGGGGTGGGTCCCATCCCTGGACTTGGGCTTGCAGGCGCAGCGATTGCGACCACGACTGGTCGTGGTATCGGTGCCCTGTACCAGCTGCGCGGTCTATCCTCAGGATCCCGAATAACGATCCGGCGCGCGGACTTGAGCCTGGTTCCGTCGGTCATGCGCCGCCTGCTCCGGGTGGCGCGGGGAGGCGTCCTTCAGTTCCTCGTACCCCACGTCAGCTACCTGGTGTCGATGCGCATCCTGGCTGCGTTTGGAACTGCGGCTCTAGCGGGCTACGGAGCGGCGATTCGGGTCGTCGTGTTCATCATCCTGCCTGCGTGGGGGCTTTCCAACGCAGCGGCGACGCTTGTGGGCCAGAACCTGGGCGCGGGGAAGCCCGAGAGAGCGGAATCGGCCGTCTACGTAACCGGCCTGTGGAACATGGGCTTCTTGGCACTCGTGACGATCGTCTTCGTGTGGATTCCCGAGGTCATCCTCACACCCTTCACGCCGGACGCCGAGACTTTGGAGGTGGGCGCTCGGGCTCTTCGCATAATGAGCTACGGATACATCTTCTATGCGTGGGGGATGGTGAGTGCGCAGGCATTCAACGGGGCAGGTGATACCGTCACCCCAACCTGGATCAACGCGTTCGTCTTCTACCTATATCAGCTGCCGGCTGCCGCGTTGTTCGCGTTCACTTTCGGCATGGAGGAGAACGGCGTGTTCTGGTCGATAACCTCCGCGTATTCGCTGTCGGCTGTTGTCGGGTTGTGGCTCTTCCGACGCGGACGTTGGAAACAAAAGAGCATCTAGGCGAGGGCGAAACCTAAGCCCCTAATCGAAGATCGACCCGATTATCTCCACAATCACCTCGAAGACGCTCGCCGCGGCTTCTCCCACTGTCTCCAAGACATCCGGTGCGGCATCTGCCAGGGCCGACGCCGCGTTCATGGCGCCCGCCGCCGCATGTCCCGCCAGACCGGCCCCCAGGAAGACTAGTTCTGGAGCCCAAAACAGCGTCTCACCCAGGATCTCCGCACCCTCTTCCAACGCATCCGAGCCACGCTTCTTCAAGAACCCGCGTTTGGCCACGGCGTTGTCCCGCTGCAGCTTCCAGATTTCTTCCAACTCGTGGTGATCGAACCAGATACCCTTGCACTGCTTGCATAGGTCCAGAGTCAGCGATCCGTGCCGCACGACGGTCATTGTCGTGGTGCAGGTGGGGCAGCCGAGTTTGGTCTTGGCCCCGCAGGATTCGCATTTGGCGTGGTCTCGGTCAACGAATGCCCTGCACGTGTGACATTGCGCGCGGTGTCGTCCCTTCTTCGCAGGGATACTTGCCCACAACGCCTCCGGCTTTTCCCGGCGCATCTGTTCGACTTCACCCAACTCAAACCACATGCCGCCGCACCTGGAGCAGTGGTCAAGAGTGAGCGGTGACTTAGCCCCCTTCGCACCAAACTGCGCTTTGTCCATCCTGACACCCAAACAAACAGGGCACGGCCAACGCGTCTCGGTCATCAATCCAACAACCCCCTCGATGTGTGTTTGTCCTTTAAGAGGTGTAGATCCGGGAAAGTGTAGACGATCAGGCCCTGATCCGTAACTTCGATATCTGCCTCGCCTCGGGCCTGGAGCGCATTCAACACTTCCGTCGCTTCCGCCGGGGCCATCGCCAGTTCACGGGAAACCTCCAAGACGGTCAACCGTCCACCATGCACTCCCGCAAGCTTCAAAACCTCCGCGTACAGGGTATCCAAGCGGAGTTGGGCGCGCCGTTCCTGGAGCCGGTTCCCGTACCCAAAGTGTCGGGCCAGAAGGTAAGTGCCACTTGCCGCCGGCAGTACGCCCACAATCAGAAGGGCGATAATGGAGGCCAGCGATCCGGGATCTGCGGAGGACCTCACAAACCCAAGTACCATGAACAGTGCCAACCCGATGAGGGAAACACCGCCGATCAGTCTACCCAGATGCCTCCTCCTGAGAATCAACTCCGTCCGTTTTTGCCATCACGTCCTTCTCCGGATCCGTGGACAAACTCCTCCAGCATGCCGTGTATCCGCCTACGTGTGTCCACCGAGGGAGGAGCCGTCATACGACTTACGAAGTAAGTGGCCGCAAAGTTTGCGGTGAGGCCCCAAAGGGCGCCGTGAATGGCAAACGGATGCGGGACGACGTAGACGGTGAAGATCGAGATGTCCAAACCGATCAGGATGCCAGCCAATACCCCTAAACGGGTAGTGAGGTTTTTGCTCGGGAAACAGATACCCAAGAGCCCCGGAAGGAGCTGGAGAGCACCGATGCTGGAGACTTGTACCAGATCGACGAGCGTCGCCGAGGACCACAGCGTAAGGATGAAGGCTACGATCAGGAGGGCCACCACGATCATGCGACCGACGAAGATGTAGTGTTCCTGGCTCTTCCCCTCCACCAGATACCGCTGATAGACATCGCGGGTTAGCACTGTCATGTTTGCGTGCAGGATGGAGTCCAGGGTGGACATGGCCGCCGCGGTGGCGCCCGCCAGAATTGCGCCTGCTAGCCAAGTGGGAGCGTATGCGATGAGCAGCTCCGGAAACACTCGGTCCGGCGTCTGCAGATCCGGAATAACCAGAGCCCCGCCCAAACCGACTAGCGCGGCGGGAATGTAGAGCGTCATCAGGCAAATAGGGGTCGTGGCGCCCAGCCACTTGATCGTGTTGGCGGAAACCGCCGTGTAGTACCGAATGAACAGGTGTGGTTGGAGTACGATCCCGAAGGAGAACACGATGACGAACCCGAACCACATTCCAGGCGAGTACGTCCCACGGGGGCCCGGGAGGGAGAGGAGGTCGGGCCTCTGCTCCATCACCGCCTGCCAGAGCTCCAGCGGCCCTCCGAACAGCTCGACCGACAAGAGAATCGCACCGACCCATACGGCGACATACATCCACACGCCCTGCACCGCGTCGGTCCAATACACAGCGCGGACTCCGGCCGCGATGAGGTAGCCGGCCGAAATCATGAGCAGAATAAGCGTTCCCAACGTCTCGTTGATCCGACCCTGCGAGGCCGCGGAGAGTATGTATCCGAGGCCCGTCGCCTGCACCTGGATGTACACGATCGTGAAAGCAACCGAGACGAGCGCGACGAGGATCCGCATCGCCTCCGACTCGTAGTAGTCCGCGAACATGTCCGCCGGCGTGACGTACCCGTAGTTCTTGCCCAGCACCCATATGCGACTGCCCAGGACGTACGTGATCGCCCCGACCAGCACCGTCCAGGCCCCGGCCACCCAGAACCCGATGCCGTGCGTGAAGAAGTACCCTGGACCACCCAAGAAGGCGAATGCGCTGTGGTAGCTGGCGACGACCGTCAGGTACAGGATGACAAAGCCGGCCCGGCGCCCATACAGCAAGTAGTCCTCAAGCGTGGAGGACATCCTGCGACCCGCAACCACGCCGATAACCACCGTGGCCACGAGATAAAGGAATATCAGCCCGGTCGCGATGACCCAGGGCTCCATTTACAACCCTCTTCTCTGAGCCGCTAGCAGGACCACCAACAACAAGCAGTACAGAACGAGCAAGTAGAGATACAGGAACGGGATCCCCGAGAAAGACGGCTCGATCCGGTTACCTATGAGGAAGACCAACGGGGGCTGCGTGAAAACGAAGAGACCCAGGAACGACCATGTGATGATGCGGCCGGTCACAGACCGCGCAACGTAGTGGGAAGGAGGTGTCTCCCAACCGTCCTCGGAGGAGTTCTCAGCCATGCGTCTAACCTATTCTCTTTCTCAAAGATCTGCACCCTGCTTTTCACCATAAACCAACTCCTCGATGGTGCCGTGGATGCGTGCAATCGTAGCTCGCCGCGGGGGCTGGGTACGCAAGCTGGTAATGGCGGTGAAAACGAAGTTCGCAGCGATTCCCCACAAGCCACCGTGAATACCGAGAGGATGCGGCTGTACCACGATACAGTACCAGGATACCGCGATCCCTATCACGATACCTACGAGGACAGCGTTCCTCGTGACGAGAAAACGACCGGGGAAGAGCACACCCAGGAACGCGGGCAGTAGCTGCAGCGAGCCAACCCCGGAAATCGCAACCAAGTCGACCAGGAAAGCTCCGCTCGACACCGCCAGCCAGTAGCCGACGCCCAGAAGCCCAACCACAATAATGCGACCGACAAAGACATAGTGTGCCTGACTCGCGTCCGGTTTGATGTAGCGTTCGTACACGTCGCGGGTCAGGACGGTCATATTGGCGTGCAGGATCGAATCGAGTGTGGACATCGTCGCCGCAGTTGCCCCGGCGAGGATAATTCCGGCGAGCCACATCGGAGCGTGAGTGACGAGCAGTTGCGGAAAGACGTGGTCCGGGTTCGCAATGTCCGGCACCGAAAGCGCCCCTCCGAGGCCTATCAGGGCCGCGGGGATGAACAAAGTCATCAAGTAAATCGGGGTGGTTGCGCCCAGCCATTTGATCGTCTTGGCGTTAACCGCCGTGTAATACCTGATGAACATGTGCGGCTGGAGCACGATTCCCAGCGAGAAGACCACCACCATGCCCAGCCACATACCGGGAGTGAAGAGTCCTTCCGGCCCCGGCAGCGACAGCAGATCCGGGCGCTCGAGGCTGACCCGTTCCCAGAGTTGGAGCGGACCGCCGTGAAGTTTCCATGCCAGGAATAGGGCGCCGATCCATACAGCAAGGTACATCCACACTCCTTGAACGGCGTCGGTCCAATATACGGCTCGTAGACCACCGAGAATGAGGTACCCGGCAGCCACGATGAGCAGGATAAAGGTCCCCCATTCGGCCGACAGCCGGTCTCCCGTGGCAATTGACACGAGATATCCGAGGCCTTCCGCCTGAACCTGGATGTAGAGGATGGTGACGGCGACCGAGACGAAGGCGACAACGACCCTGACGGTATCGGACTCGTAGAAGTCGGCCAGCATGTCCGCGGGCGTGGTATAGCTGAACTTCTTGCCCAGAGCCCAGATGCGTGTGCCTAAGACGTAGGTGATGGCGCCAAGCAGAATCGACCAGGAACCGGCGACCCAAAAACCCACCCCATGGGTATAGAAGAAAGCCGGTGCCCCGAGAAAAGCGAATGCAGAGTGGTATGACGAGACGACTGTCAGATAAAGGAGCACCACTCCGGCTTGGCGGCCGCAGAGGAGGTAGTCTTCGAGGGTCGAAGTCGAAACTCGGTTTGCTATGACCCCGATTACCACGGTCGCGGCTAGATAAATGAAGATCAGACCGGTCGTAACGACCCAGGGTTCCATCGAGCTTCCTTGCTGGAGGAGTAGTTGTTAGGCGATCGAACGCTAAATGTTAATCTCGCTCGCCCACCACCGTAACGCCAAACCTATCTAACACCGGTCCGATCGGGTTGGCAATCGTGAATCTTCCGTCGCCGGCGAACAGGAGGGCAACAGGTCGCCGGTCGGAGGCACTGCTTGCTCCGCCCTCCTCAGTGGACCGAGTCACGATGAGAGAGCCGGAGTCTCCCCCTTGGCTGAAGTTGCAACATACGATGATTTGGCCCCTGAAGCGTGCGACCTGATTCCGGCCGGACCGATAACCCACGTTGATCGTCGCGTTGATCGTATCGATGTGACCGGTGGTAAGTCGTGTCGTCCGTCCGTATTTCTGGACCTCAAGGCCCGGCGTCGCTTCGACTGGTTCGGATCGCGGGGAACCGTAACCGTCGGGGGGTGTGGTAGGTGTCACCTCCGAGGTGAGTGCTATGGCCGCATCCATTCGGTTGTCGGCCAGCGGCGATAGTGTCACTGGCACAAACGCCGCCAAGGTACCGATGCGGTCGGCCGGATTGGCTCCGCCATCCACCGGACCAGGTTGTAACAGAGCGTCCCCGATTTCGGCCTCTCCACCGGGGACGAACACGTGCCAGTTGCTCAGTGCGTAGGTCGAACTCCCGTCCGTCACAACTGCCCCGATCGTTCCGGCCGTGGTTCTCGTGTGGCCAGTCGACACTCCCATGGGCACGGGACGGTTGAAACGGCTCGTGGGGGCCGGTGCCTCGCTCGCAGCCGGTGCGCGTACCTCGTTCGCCTCGCCCGCATATGCAGGCGGGGGAGGGCCGATGAAGAAGGGGCCCGCCGTCTCCACTCCCACCAGGAAGCTGGCGAGGCGCTCCGGTAAACTGGCGAGTTGTGCGGCGGTAGCGGAGGGCTCTACGAAGATGCGGATCATCGGGAACCCGCGCGGCGTTCGCCCGATTCCGACTCCGGTCACTCCGGGAAGCTGCAGGAGCCACGGTTCCGCATCGCTTTGAGCCCGCATTGCGGCCGCAAAATCCTGCGGCCCAGGACCGCCCGGGCCACCCGACAACCGCTCCAACCAGTCGTTGTTCCAGTACTTCATCCCGCTCGGAAGGTGTACCAATCCGAGTACAATGATCCCGAGGAAGAAGAGAACCAGGAGCCCGCGTCCGGCCCGTCGCAATGGGCGTTTCACTTGGCGGACCCGGCTCTAGCGGCCCCTGACCGCGACTGGGCCCTGAATTGACCTGCCTTCACCACCTTGACCCGATGTCCCTTGTAGTTACGGGGGATCCGCCCCCCACCCTCGTCACCGGACACGAAGATTTTGAGACATGGTTTCCCGGCGTCAGCCCCGATCCCGATGGCGGATACGCCGAAGCGACCCATCAATTTGGCCGTCAACCGCCTTTGAGCTTCCTCTATCGAGTTCGACATCTGTCCTCTCCAGTTACAACGCCAACGCCCCCTGTAGGCCTGCCTCGAATGGGTACACCTCAAAGGCCCGCCATGTAACCCACCAAAGATGACTACGAGACCACGGCTGCGCAGGTGTCGGATGATCAATCCCGAACACGTGTCTGTAGGGTGGCGCGTCGGGGCGTGATTTGGTAGTCTCGACCCGTGTCAATCCTCAAGAAACTTATCCTACGTTGGGACGGCGGTGCGGATAGTGCCAAGACTCGCTTCCAAAGCGATGCCGGCACTACCTGGGAGGCCGAATTCTCGATTTTTTCCGGGCAGTCCAAGCAGTCTCCGCGATTGATGGTCATGTTCCGCAATCGAGACGATGTGTCCATGCCACAACGCTACAATCAGGCGCCACCGGGTGTTTCCAAGGTTCCCAAGCAGGCTGTTCGCGAGTGCGACGACGCGATGCTGCGTGAGCTGCTAGCGAGGTCGGTGAAGGCGTGACGGCGACCGTGGACCCCCGGCGGGCCTTCTCCAGACGGTTCCTGGACGACGGATTGATTCAGTGGGAGGCCTACGTGTCCGGCGGTCAGCCGCAGACGGCACGGGCAGCCCGGATCTTCTTCGTGTGCATGGAGAACAGGTTGGAGGTTCCTCGGTGGGTTGAACACTCGAGCCGAAGTGTGGCCGAGGCTACCAGAGAACTGGGGGCAATGGAAGATGCGGAGCTGGTCGACCTTCTTCAGGAAGCGACGCCAGTCGACTAGCTGCTCGCCTTATCGGTGTCCCCGGGAGTCTGTCCCCGGGACAGGTCAGTTGATCGTTATCACGCCCTCGAAGCGAACGCCTTCTTGGCCCTCCACTCCATCGTAAGCATATGACACCCGCACGACAGGCTTGCCGGGTTTTAAGGCCCAAAAGTTGGCCACATATTCGAATGTCGTGGGCGTCAGGCTATTGCATCCATCCCCCGACACAACGGTGATGACGATGTCAACCGAATCTGACCCCTCGTCAACCTTTCCCCGAATATCGTCGCACCGTAATCGACCGACGATTCGGCCGGTTACGGAGAGGGAGGTCGTGCCGCCATCGGCATGTGCGGACTCGGGGAGAGCTTCTCCCGATGCGACCACATTTGAAATGATGTCCCCCACCGCGGCGGAGGGGGCAAGGTTGAGATCGATACAACCTGCGGTGAGCAGGGCCATAGCAGCCAAAGCTGCTGCCGGAGTCAGGGCAGTCTGAAGAGAGGACATAACAGTATAATAATAATGGGTGGGTGTTCTGGGCGACGAGAGCGTTTGGCGCGAAAACGACTTGGCGCGGTGCTGGGACCATTCCTGTGTCTCGGTGTGGTTGGTTGCGCCACGCTTCCGGAGACCCTCGGTGCGGAGTGCACGCTGGCCGCTCCGGGGGATTTGCGGGGAGACTCCCTGGCCCGCGCTGTGGAGCACGGCGCACTCGCGGCCACTGAACGCCGGAGCACCCTACTGTCCGCCGAATTATGGGAAGCGGGCGACCATGTAGCGGCTCATAGGGTCGCCCTTCAAGAGGCATACCTGTTGTTGTATGGGTACGACGATCCAAGAGGGGCGTTGGCAGCGGCCGAAGTGGTTATGGCGCGCCTTCCCCCCGCGGAGTCCGATGGCTCCTCAGGTGCGGTTTTGGCCGACTTCTTCGTGAGAGCTGGCCAGACGGAACGCGCGCGTGCACTGCTCGGCACTGGGACCGGATCTGGTCCGGGGGCGAGTCGAGTGGCAGCTCTGCTGGAGCTCTCCGGTGCTCGCGTAGGGCCGGCGATCGCTGCCCTGAAGAGCATTGAGCAGTCGGCAACGAAGTGCCAGCCCTGCGTACTGTTCGACCTCGGGATAGCGTGGGACGCAGCCGGAGTCCCTGATTCGGCCTCCGCGGCGTTCCAGGGTTTTTTGGAGGGTCCTGAGGTGGAACGCCAAACCTGTGCCTGGGCGGTGCGATGGGCCCGCCGCCGGCTCGAGGGAGGCTGAGAATCGTTTTCGTGGCCTGGCGTGTTTAACTTGGATACGTCGGTGTGTAGTTTGCGAATACCCGGGCAATAGATACGAAAGGAATGAGCAGAATCATGGAGTTTGGTAGATATGGGCGCGGGGTCCCGCCGGGAGGATTGAGACCGGGCAGTTTGGCTGTGGCCCTTGTGCTGGGGCTCGCCGCAGCACCCGGCCTGCAGGCGCAGAACTGGGTAACCTGTCCTGAGCGACAAGATGGAACGACCGGCCTCGCCGGGACCGTGCGGGATTCCGCCAGCGGGACCATGCTCCCGGGGGCGACCGTCACAGCAAGTTGGTCCACAGACGTCGGTTTGCTCCGTTCCCGGTCGACCAAGGTGTCTCGCGAAGGCAGCTACGTACTCTGTGGACTACCGGTAGATCGTTCGCTCGCTGTCTTCGCCAACTTTCACGATCTGGTTTCGGAGCCGATAACCTTGGCTGTGGAACCCGGCCCTCCTGCCGGGTGGGACTTCTCCCTCAACCTTCCCACCGGTGTCAACCGCAAGGGTACGGGCCTTCCCGGCAAGATCATAGGACGGATCACGGATCGTTCCTCCGACGGCGCCGTGCAGGGAGCTGCCATCCGCCTGGTGGGAGAGAATATCGCGACCGTCTCCGACGGAGGAGGCCGGTACGAACTCGGACCGCTCCAACCAGGCGTATACAGGGTCCGAACAGACCACATCGGCTTCGAGACGGTGGAACAGGTCGTTCAGGTCCTTGGCAACCGGACACTGCAAATGGACTTCGGCCTCACAATTGATGCGGTTGAGCTCGAACCGCTGGTCGTGACTGCTCTCCGCGAGGAAAGTTTGGAGCTATCCGGGTTTTACGACCGAATGGAGTTCGGAGAGAAGATCGGCGGTGGATTCTACGCCACCCGAGAGGACATCAAGAAGTCGGGCTCCATCCGCATGACTCACTTCCTCGGACAGGTCCCCGGCGTGAGGGTCCAGTGCTTCGGTTATGCCAACAACAACTGCTCGATCCGCATGACACGCGCCGCACCGAGCCTAAGCCAGAGTGCCGAGTACGGATGCGTCAACGCCAACGTGTGGGTGGATGGCGTAAGGCAGATCACAGACCTCGGTGCAGGGTACGATTCGATCGACAATATAGTGATGATGTCGGAGGTGGCCGGCGTCGAGGTTTATCGGGGCCCGAGCGAACTCCCAGCCCAATTCGGAGGATCCTCCGGAAGGTGCGGAGCCATCGTCATATGGACCGGCGGAGTGGAGAAGCGCGGACTGCGGGTTAGCGGGAGCTAGGAACCAGAGCTGTCCCGGGGCGTCCCCTGAGCAAATGCGTGCAGGGCCGTTGCCTTGATGCGCACTGTCACCGGCTTCCCGGGACCGAGCTTCAATTCGTCGGCACTCGACGCGGTTACTAGCGCTACGAGTTCCATCGGACCGGCCAGCCGGAGCCGCACAAAACTCCCGAGATCTCGCCGCTCCGCCACGGTGGCCTTGAAGGCGTTCCGTGTGCTGAGGTTAGGGTGTGTCTCGCCGCCACCCGACGCCGTCGCGGACAACACCAGGTCTTCAGGTCGATAGGCAACCCGCACGGTCGTGCCGGGTTCGGCCTCCCCCAACGTCTCCAGATTCAGGCCACCCACATCCACCCGCAGCATCCTGCCTCTGCACTCGGCCACCACACCCCGGACCGTGAACTCCGCCCCGGTCGCACGCGCCGTGTACTCATCAAACGGGTTCTCGTACACCTCTCTGGGGGTCCCCGTCTGGACTAGGCGACCCGCTCGCATCACCCCGACGCGGTCGGCAAGGTAGAACGCCTCGTTTCTGTCGTGGGTGATGAGTAGCGCACTCGTCGCCCTCTCGCGCCCCACTCGCTCGAAGTCTCGTCTCAACGACAGGCGCGCGTCCGTGTCCAGACCGGCGGTGGGTTCGTCCAGAAAGAGGATCTCCGGATCCAGAACGAGCGCCCGAGCCAGGCCCACCCGCTGCGCTTCCCCACCCGAGAGTTCCGACACCCTCGCCTCCCGAAGATGAGAAATCCCCAGCTCCTCGCAGATTTCGCCCACACGCCGTCCGATCTCCTCCCGGCCCAATCTTCGCCGCATGGAGAGACCAAGACCAATGTTGTACTCGACGGATCCGCGCCAGAAGTAACCGCGCTGAAAGACGACGGAGGAGGCTGCCCGAAGAGCTCGTTCGCCGGACCGTCCCCCTTGTCCGCGGTAACGAACGCTCCCCTCGTCCGGGCGTTCGAGCATCGCCAGCAGCCGCATGAGGGTAGACTTGCCCGCCCCGTTCGCCCCAAACACCGCGAACAACTCCCCCTGGCGGAGAGAAACCCGGTCGACATCGACGACCGACCTGCCCCCGTATCGTCGAACCAGGCCGGTGCCTTCCAGGAGGATCCCATTGGAGGTCACCGTACGCCGCGTCCTCTCCCGAAGACCATCAGGATCGTGTTGATGAGCACCGCTATCAGCATGAGGACACACCCCATCGCGATTGCGACTTCAAAATTCCCACGACGGGTTTCCAGTACGATTGCCGTAGTCATGACCCGAGTTTGACCCGCAATATTCCCTCCCACAATCATCACCGCCCCCACCTCACTGATGATCGCCCCAAACCCCGCTGCAATCGCGGCAACGAGGGACGTCCTGACCTCTCTCAACTGAAGAAAAACCGCCTGCACCGGACCGGCCCCCAGCGCTCGGGCTTGTACCGCTACGTCCCGGGGAATCCCTTCGACCGCCGCCAGACTCACCGCGGCGATGTACGGTCCGGCGATTACCGCCTGCGCAAGGATCATGGCAGTCGGAGTGTAGAGAAGCTGTAACTCGCCCAGTGGTCCCCCGCGCGACAATCCGAGGAACACGACGAGACCGACCACGACCGGGGGCAGCGCCAGCCCCGTGTTGATGAGTGCGACGGCCGGAAAACGAAGCCGGAACTTGCCGAGGCCCACCGCAACTCCGATGGGGAGACCCAGAATGATCGCCAGGACCAGAGCCGAGCCGCTGATTTGGAGTGAGCGGAGGACTATTGTCCAGATGTAGTAGTCCCCCGAAACAATGAGCCTGAAGGCCTCAATCAGGGGGTCCATGCCACCGGTATCAACAGGGTGAGACGTTCGGGTGCCCCATCTCCAAATCTGATGGACAGGGGGTGAAGATCGGCCCACCGGAGTCGTTCACAGGGAACTCCTCGACCGCATCCCGCCCTCCCTCCGAAAGGAGCCATTCGGCCAGCACGCGGGCAGCTTGGCGGCGAGTTGCGGAGACTGGTTCGAGTATAGAGTACACGTTGTCCAGGGCAGCACCTCCCTGGAAGTAGACCGTCAGCTCCAGTCTGTCCCCCAACACCTCATAGGTGGCCTCCTCCGCCAGCACGTACCCCGAACGCTGGCTCGCCAGATGGAGCGTCGTCGCCTGGCCCTGGCCCGATTCGATGTATCCAGCCCATGAGCCCGGTTCAATTCCCGCTCCCTCCCACAGCAAGATTTCCCGGATGTGCGTCCCCGAGCTGTCACCCCTCGACACAAAGAGGTGGTTGCCCGCGGCGATCCGTGCCAAAGCGGTCGAGGGAGATCCCGCATCCGCTATCCCGGCTGGATCATCAGGTGGCCCCGCCAGCACAAAGCTGTTGCGCACGAACGGGTATCTGCCGGGGGCATGCCCCTCCGCGACGAAGTGCTCCTCCGCGTCAGGCGTGTGTACCAAGAGAAGGTCCACGTCCCCCCTTTCTCCGAGAGCCAACGCTTCGCCACTGCCCGCGATCACGGTTCGCACCTGTACCCCGGGGAACTCGGAATTGAAGCGCGCCACAACGTACTCGATAAACCCGGAATCATAGGTGGAAGTGGTCGCTCCGAGCACTACTACGGTCCCCACGTCACGACTGCCACACGCCACTGCCAACCATCCAAGACAGGCCACCGCCGGGCCCGCCAACCCGCCCCTAAACCGCCGTGCCGCATTCCTCTTTGCGGCAATCACCCTTGGCCCTACCTCAGCTCTGGGCTCGGCTGTAGCCCTGGATTCAGCCGTGCCGGATCCAGCGAAGCACCTGTGGCAGGTTGGCCCGCTGGCCCTTCATGAGGATACCCACCCGATAAATGCGGCCTGCGACCCAAGCCGCCAGGACCACGCAGGAAACCAGCAGCAGTAAAGATGTGCCCCACTGCCACAGCGGTACCTGAGCCAGGAAGACCCTCGAGGTCATGAGGAGGGGGCTGAAAAATGGTACTAGGGACAGGCCGACGGCCCATCCGGCGTTAGGGTTCTGGATTACCCCCTGCACGGCCATGAACGGCACTACGATGAGAAGGATGATTGGAATGACGGCTTGTTGGGCGTCGTGTTCGTTGCTGATGGTGGCGCCCGCCCCGGCAAACATGCCCGCATACAGTAGATAGCCGAGCACCAGGAAAACCAGAGTGATCGCGAGTGGTCCCCAGGGAAAGGCTATGCTGGAGAGGTCCAGTCCAGCGCTCGCCAGCGTCCCCGAAAACACGGTGAGACCCGCGATGGCCACGGTCACAATCGTGCCCCACACCGCCATCTGAGCGAGACCCACCGCACCCACTCCCACGATCTTTCCGAGCATCATCTCCCACGGCCGGAGGGATGAGACGATGATCTCAACGATGTTGGACTGCTTTTCCTCCAACACGGCTCTCACGATCATCTGCCCGTATAAAATGAGAACCATATAGAAGAGGAAGGCCACCCCGAAGCTGATTCCCCGGTACACGTCCTGGGAGCGGGCCTCCCCGGATTCGGTGATGTTGATCACATCGATTGAGGTGCGCGCTATAAGGAGCCCCGGATCCAGATCGCCGACGCCGGATTCTTCCAACCTTGCCCGCACAGATGCTCTCTGGAGGGCGGAACCGAACACGCCCTCGGTGGCCGGCGTAACGCTATTGAGGGAGTACAGTTGAACACGGGTTCCCGGTCCCCGCTCCGACCCCACGGAGGTGGCCCAACGGCTGGCTTCAGGGGGTACGACGAGGAGGAGATCGTAGCCACTTTCCGCCAGCTCCCCTTGGATTTCATCACGCCCAATACCCTCCATGTCCCCGGCTCTGACCGCCGATATCGAATCCTCCTCAAGTTCGGCGAGCAGCAACTCGATCAGGTGCCCCTCAGCGTCGGCAACGCCAACCAACTGCGCTTCGTCCCCCCTGTCGCGCACGGAACTCACCATGATGAACGCCATCAGCACCATCATCGCGAAGATCCCGACCGGGAGGGCCAGGGTGGAAATGAGGAACCACTTCGTCTTTACGCGCAGCATGAATTCGCGGCGCATGACGGCCCACACCTTTGGGGTCAGCGGATTCAAGGAAATCTTCATGCGGCGGCCACCTCGTCCTCGGATTCGTCCTGGTGCGACAGACCTGCGTGGGTGGCTCGCTCGATGAAAATCTCGCGAAGAGAAGGCTCGACGAGTTCAAACCTCGAGATCCGCACACCCCCATCGACCGCTCGTCGCAACAAGACCTGGGGATCGGCACCCTCCAGCATGCGCACCTCCCTATCACGGCCGTGCGTAGACACTTTCTCAACGAGGTCAGGTGCATCCAGGAAGGAAGGATCGCCCTCAAACGATAAGGCCACGTCCCTCCGGCCAGCGGCAGCTTTGATCTCGCTCACCGGGCCGTCCAGGACCTTAGTAGCACCCGCGATCATGCACACGCGGTCGCACAGGCGTTCGGCGTCTTCGATTAGGTGGGTCGACAACAGGATCGTGGCTCCGGCCTCGCGGCGATCCCGAATCAACCCCTTGAAGATCTCGACGTTCAGTGGGTCCAGGCCGCTAAAGGGTTCGTCCAGGACGAGCAACGAGGGCTCGTGCAGCAGCACGCCGAGGAATTGGACCTTTTGGGACATCCCTTTGGAAAGAGTCTCCACTTTGTCGTCCGCGCGTTCGCCCAATCCGATCGCGTCCAAACTCCGGCGCGCTCGATCTAGCGCCACCTTCCGTGGGACTCCCTTGAGGATGCCGAAGAAGGCGAGATGCTCGACCGCAGTCATCTTTTGGTACAGCCCCCGCTCCTCGGGCAGGTAGCCGATGTGCTGTCGGGCCGCTTCGATATCGTTCGTTCCGAGAACCTGAATGGTCCCCTGTTCCGGCCCGATTATGTCCAGGATCATGCGGAGGGTGGTGGTCTTCCCGGCACCGTTGGGTCCGATGAGGCCGTACACCGTTCCGGAGGGCACTTCCAGATCAAGTCCACGGACGGCGGTCTTGGCCTCAAAACACTTGGTGACTCCCTTGAGGGAGATTGCGGATTCAGTCATGGGCATTCACGGGTATGGGGTCAAGGTAAGGTGGTTCCTATGGCAAGGAACGGGTCGGGCGCGACCCGTAGTGGATCGCCATCGTCCCCAGCAGCAACGACTTGAACCCACACTTCTCGAAGCCGGCGTGCTCCATACGTCCGGCCAACTCGGCCGGTTTCGGGAAACGGCGGAGGGATTCCGGAATGTAGACGTAGGCTTCGGGATCTCTGTGAATGGCCCACCCCACGATCCGCGTGGAGACCTCCAACCAGGCCAGGTACGCCTTGGCGATCAGAGGCGATGGCGGGTGGCCAAAATCGAGCGCAAGTACGCGACCGCCGGGACGTAGGCAGCGCCGGGTTTCGCTAAGGCAGGTCTGAAGATGCGGAAAATTCCTGAGGCCGTATCCGATGATCACTCTATCGAAGGATTGATCCGGGAAGGGGAGTGTCTGCGCGTCGGCCGTGGTCCAGTGTTGGATCCGCGGTCCCTCGCGGCGAATACCGACCTGCATCATTTCGATCGAAAGATCTGCCGCCACCACCTCCACGTCGGCACAACGAAGTGCGGCTCTGCCGAGGTCGCCGGTCCCCGCGGCAAGATCCAGCACGCGCAACCCCGGACGCAGATCGGTCAGACGCAGGAGCTGTCGCTTCCAACGCCGGTGCAGTCCGAGCGACATCACATCGTTGGTGAAGTCGTAGCGAGGGGCGATATCTCCAAAAAGCCGCCGCACATACGCACGCTTGTCCTTCGGCTCCCGGATCTGCTCGGCGATGTCGCGATTCAGCTTCGTCAGCTTCAGTGGGGTCAATGGGCGCGTGCCTTGGCTGTCGCCAAGACCTCCAAAAGGACCTGCGCTTTGTGGCGTGTCTCGTTCCATTCGCGCGTAGGATCCGAGTCATACACGATCCCTGCGCCCGACTGAGCGAACACACGTTCCCCGACCAGGAGGAGCGTGCGTATCACAATCGCCATGTCGAGATCTTTACCGCCGTACCCCACGTACCCGGCCGCACCCCCATACGGTCCCCGGCGGGTGGTCTCCAGCTCGTCGATTATCTCCATCGCTCTCACCTTGGGCGCGCCAGTCAGCGTCCCCGCCGGAAAACAGGCAGTGAATGCATCGAGCGCGCTCACCCCTTCACGGAGCTCGCCGGTGACCTCGCTTACGAGGTGCATTACGTGGCTGTAGTGCTCCACCTCCATGAACCTGGATATCTGCACAGTCCCCGCGCGCGCCACCCGCCCGATGTCGTTACGCCCCAAGTCTACCAGCATCAAATGCTCAGCTTGCTCTTTTTTGTCCGCCAGCAGCTCCTCGGCCAGCCTCTGGTCTGCCGTTCGGTCGGCTCCTCGCGGGCGCGTGCCGGCTATCGGCCTTACCGTGGCCCGCCCGTCCTCGACCCTTACCAAGGTCTCGGGGGAGGACCCGATTAGCCGTACATCGTCGAGCTCGATGTAGAAGAGGTAGGGAGATGGATTGCTCCGCCGGAGTGCGCGGTAAAGCTCCAGAGAATCTCCCTCGTAGGTAGCCCCGGCGCGTTGCGAAACCACCACCTGATAGGCGTCTCCAGCTACGATGTAGTCGCGGATCCGCCGGACATTGGCTTCATACTCGGCCTGAGTGCAGTTGCCTCGGGGTTCGCTGGCGACTGCACTCCGATCGGTGTGAAGGGCCAGGCCATGTCCTTGTCTAATCGGCGCAGCCCATTCCTTAAGCCGAGTCACGGCCCGGTCGTAGATCTCTCGCAGCTCTCCCTGCTCTCGAAGTTCCCCCGGGTCCTCCGTAGCCATCGAATCAGGTATCTCGATTGTCGTAATCGCGAAGGCCTTGGAATGGAGATTGTCGACCACGAGTACAAATTCGGTGGCCATGAAGCACGCATCGGGGATCCCCAGATCTTCCTCCGGTGGCTCGGGGAGGTTCTCCAGCCAACGCACGGTGTCATATCCAAAGTAACCGACCGCACCACCGCGAAAGGGGGGAAGACCACGTACCGAGACAGGTTCATACCTGGTGATCCAAGTCTCGAAATCCGCAAACGGATCGGAGGTGGGGACCGGCTCGCCCCATCCCGCCCCCGACCGCCATATCCTGATCTCTTCCCCTCGCAGACTCCACCCCTCGCGAGGCGCCGAACCCAGGAAGCTGTAGCGGGCCCACGTTTCGCCTCCCTCGACAGACTCCAGGAGGAAGGAGAACGGACGGCGGCGCAACTTGGCGAAGGCCGTGACTGGGGTGTCCAGGTCAAAGGACAGCGCAAAACCCACCGGGACGAGGGCACCGGGACGGGCCAAGCGTGCAAAGTCATCGAAATCTGGGAGTACGGGAGCGTCGCGCATCCCTTACAAACTAGCAGAACGCGGTCGCGGAAGTGGATAGCGACAAAGCCGACAGCGATAAGCTTGCCGACCCGGGCCCCATTGCCTAGCGTCACGGACTTGTGTCGAATCGATTGAAGTCGAGTCGCGCCAACCGCCCACTGGGCTATCAGTTGGGGCCGTCCACAGGGGTCACCCCCATAACCGTCCACAGGTCAGATTAGAGGTTTGTCCATGAACAGCACGCAATACATTGCTCAGGCCGAGCACTGGAGCGCGAACAACTATCATCCACTCGATGTCGTATTGGCGCGAGGGGACAAAGAGTGGGTGTGGGATGTCGAGGGGAAGAAGTACCTCGACATGCTCAGCGCGTACTCGGCGGTAAACCAGGGGCACCGGCACCCGCACATCGTGGACAGCCTTAAGGCGCAGGCGGAACGGCTCACGCTGACCTCGCGCGCCTTCCATAACGACCGCATGGGTCCCTTTTTGCAGAAGTTGTGTGAGATGACAGGGTTCGAGCGCGCCCTCCCCATGAACACGGGGGCCGAGGGCGTGGAGACTGCGATCAAGGCGGCCCGGAAGTGGGGCTACCTAGTCAAGGGTGTCCCGGAGGGGAAGGCCGAGATCATCGTCTGTGAACAAAACTTCCACGGGCGCACCACCACGATCGTGGGGTTCTCATCGGACCCCGGAAGCACGTCTGGGTTCGGGCCCTTCACGCCTGGTTTTGTGGCGGTCCCCTACGGTGATGCCGACGCGCTGGCTGCTGCGATCACGCCGAACACGGTGGGCTTCCTTGTCGAGCCTATCCAGGGCGAAGCGGGCGTCGTGGTACCGCCGGACGCCTACTTTGCACGCGCGCTGGACATATGCCGCTCCAACAACGTCCTCATGATCAACGACGAGATTCAGACGGGACTCGGGCGCACGGGGCAACTCTTCTGCGCCGACTGGGACGGGGACGATCGTGGCGACATCATGATCGTGGGCAAGGCTCTCGGCGGCGGGGTGTTCCCGGTTTCGGGGATCCTGGCCAACTCGGACATTATGGATGTGTTCACACCGGGAGATCACGGTTCCACCTTCGGCGGCAACCCGCTGGGGGCGGCCGCTGGCCTTGCAGCCTTGGAGGTCATCGAGAACGAGGATCTCGCCACACGTTCGCGGGAACTCGGAGCATGGTTCCACGGAGAACTCGAGGCGATCGGTTCTCCCCATGTGGATCATGTGCGGGGCCGGGGGCTCTTCCTAGGAGTGGTGATGAAGGAGGAGACGGGGTCCGCACGCCCATTCTGCGAGGCTCTCCAGGAGCGCGGGATCTTGGCCAAGGAAACGCACGAAACCGTGATCCGGTTTGCGCCGCCGCTCGTAATCGAGCAAGCCAGCCTGGAATGGGCCCTGGGTGAGATTGCCGAGGTATTGGACGGGGCGGCGGTCGCCGTCGCCTAACAGAGGCACCGGACCGGTGGTTCAGTGCCCTCCCACGCCATGAACGGTATCGAACGGGAGAAGGTCGGCCCGCTTTCCCTGCGGTCCTGGGGCTTGGTCACCGGTGCTACGGTGTGGGGCCTGTATCTCATTACGCTCGCGCCGACCACGGGGTTCTGGGATACGTCCGAGTACGTTACCACGGCTCACATCCTTGGCATCCCTCACCCGCCGGGGAATCCGTTCTTCGTAATGTTGGGACGCACCTGGGAACTCCTGCTCGGTTGGACAGGGTTGGGGGTCGCGGCCCGCATCAACCTGCTTAGCGCGACGCTTTCGGCGGGAGCCTCCTTCTTCTGGTTCCTCGCCATCGCGCACATTGTCGCGCACTTCCGGAAAAACCCGAAAGAGATTCTCCTGACGGCGGTCATCTGCGTCTGGATCGGGGCAACCTCCTTCACCGTTTGGACCCAGTCGAACCTCAACGAGAAGGTCTACACCGTTTCGTTCTTTGTCGTGGCCTTCTTGAGTTACATCGCAATGGTGTGGAAGGAGCAGGCGGATACCGATCGTGGTCCTCGCTTGCTGCTTCTAACCGCTTTTGTACTGGGTCTTGGGTGGTCCAACCACACCATGTCACTCCTTCCGGCAGGTGCGTTTGGGCTTTTTGTGCTTCTCCACCGCCCGCGAACGCTGCTCCGGCCGGCCTTGTTGGGGCTCTGTGTTGCTTTGCTCTTTATCGGCTATTCGCCTCAGCTGCTCTTTGTACCGATTCGTTCGGCGCAGAATCCAATCATTGACGAGGCCGATGCCGAATGCCCTACGCTCCTCTCGGCAGTGACCCCGGCCCGTCAAACCGACCGTCAGGGGAGGACGAGGCTTGCTGTCGAGTGCCGAGCTTTGGCCTTGTCTTTGATGCGAGATCAGTACGGCCCCGGCCCAATTACAGAGCGACAGGCTCCCCTTAGTGCTCAGTTGGCCAACTATTGGCAGTACTTCGACTGGCAGTGGGCGAGATCGATGGGGCCTGCCCCGAGACTCCTAGCGAGTGTGCTCTTCTTATTCCTCGCGTTGTACGGCCTGCTCACACATTTCCAGCGGGATCGAGGTACCTTCGCGTACGCGGGAACCCTCTTCTTCACGGTCACACTGCTGCTCGTCTACTACCTCAATTTCCGTTACGGGTATTCTATCTACACGGAGGAGGTTCCGAACCTGACTCTCCACGAGGTTAGAGAGCGGGACTACTTCTTCATCATCGGGTTCCAGATGTGGGGGCTCTACGCTGGACTGGGGCTGGTGACCATCTGGAGGGTTGTAGCGGGGTACTTTGCGTCCCACGCGAGGCACTCTTTCGGACCCGGCCATGCCAAGGCGTCACCAATCTTGGCCATCGCGCTCATCCCTCTGCTCTTCAACTTTGGCGGTGCGGACCGTAGCCGGGACACTGCGGCACGCGACTGGGCCTACAACCTCCTGCAGTCGGTGGAGCCGTACGGAGTGCTGTTCACAAATGGTGACAACGACACCTTCCCGTTGTGGTACCTCCAAGAGGTGGAGGGGATTCGGAAGGACGTGTCGGTGATCGTCCATTCCTACCTTGGGACTTCGTGGTACCCGAAGCAGCTTCGCGGGTTGACGGCTCCGTGCGATGAAGGTCGGCCGGCCACTGTTTCCAGGACAACCATCGTATGTCAGAGGGCTTACGACGACTCCGGTGCGGGGCCGTACGAGGCGACGACACCACCCACGCGATCCATCATTTCGATGACGGATGAGGAGATAGATGGGATGCCGCCGGGGTTCATTATTCCGGAAGCGCGCGGGGTTCGGATGGGTGACGGGATCGTCGCATCCCTCGCCGAAGGCACCGCTCTAGGTCATGGGGACCTTTTCGTACTCCACATCATTCAGCAGGCCTTCGGAGACCGGCCGATCTACTTCGCGGCCACCGCGGGTCCCGTCTACAGAGTGTGGAATGTCGGCGCCCATCTCCTGAGGCAGGGGCTCGCCTACAAGCTCGTTGCCGGGCCGGAGCTGGACGGAGAGGGCATTATTGACGTATCCGTGCGAATGGGTGGAGGGGGGCCGACGTGGCTTGACTGGACTCGCACAGGGATTCTCCTGAGGGACACTTATCGGCTCGATGCCCTGGCGGAGCTAACGGAGTGGCCCGAACCCTCTACGCGAGCGAGCATCCCCGCACAGTACTACCTGGCTTGGTTCACCCTTGGGGTCGCCGAGCTCATGAACGAGAATCAGGAGGCTTCCGATGAAGCCTTCGATCGGTCCGAGTTCTATGGGCGGTTGGCGGGCCTGCTAGAGGAACCATAGAGCGGTTTTGCCCATTCCTGACAGTCCCGGCTGTTTCAGAACGGAGGGAGCCTGTACGGGAAGAACCCTTTCCGACAAGGTCCTCTCCCGTATCAATAGTCATAGTCGAGCACCCTTTCCGGGAGTTTGGAGCGAAAACTCTCGATATCCCGGAGCAGCCCCACGGCTCCTTCCCATTGTCTGCAAGCCACTCCCACGGTTCTTTGGGATCGCCGGTGCGAGCCACGAGCGTCTCGAAGATGTAGACGAGAGTTTCAAAGACACCCGGAAAGTCTGGACCCTCGTGCCTTTCTCCCTCCCACTCGCCCCCTGACGGTGTCCCAGCGGTAGTTGGAGGTTTGGTCGAGAGGCGGGAGGGAATGGTGGCTCCCCCTGCGGGACCTGAAATAGGATCAGGGGTCGCATGAAACCACACCCACAAAGGGAGACCACCATGAAGAGAAGGTACGGAGCGAGGCGGGCCGGCAACAAGCACGTGGATCGGAAGCGCCAGGCGAGGGAGCTGTTCGTACGAGATGGCCAGCACCTGTTGCCGCTGGTGGAGCTGGCTATCGGTACGGCCAACGCGATTGACGAGCTTGCACAGACGGTGGGGCACGCGGCAATCGAGGCGGTGCTTGAGTTGAGCGCGATGGAGGTGGCGGGCCCGAAGCGGCCGGGCAAGCGTCGTGCTGCCGGCCAGGTGCAGTACCACGGACGACAGGGGGGCCGGGTGTATTTGTCGGATCGAGCGATCGGAGTGGATAAGCCCCGGTTGAGGCGGCGTGGGGAGGGAGAGGTGCCTGTTCCGGCGTATGAGGCTCTACGAGAGCCTGGGCCTTTGGGGGAGCGGATGCTTGGATTGTTGCTGGGGGGTGTGAGCACGAGGAGGTACGAGGAGGTGATCGGTGAGATGGCCGAGACGGTGGGTGTAAGCAAATCGTCTGTGAGCCGCCGGACTGTGAAGGCATCTGCGGAGCGTTTGAAGGAGCTGGCCGAGCGTAGGCTGGACGATCGAGACTATCTGATTGTATACGTTGATGGCATCCAAGTAGCCAAGCATCATGTACTTGTGGCTCTGGGGGTGGACACTGGCGGGAACAAGCAGGTTCTCGGTATGCGGAGTGGTGCCAGCGAGAATGCGGCTGTGGCGACGGCCCTTTTCGAGGATTTGGTTGAGCGAGGTCTGGACCCGATACGGCCGCGTCTGTTCGTCATTGACGGATCGAAGGCTTTGCGGAAGGCGGTCACGCAGTTCTTCGGCGACGCCGGTATGGTGCAGAGGTGTCGGAACCACAAGATCAGGAACGTGCTCGGTCACCTTCCGAAGGAGCTTCACGAACAGGTTCTGGCTGTTATGCGGGGGGCCTTCAAGCTGGGAGCCGACGACGGCGAGGCCAGGATCAGGAAGCTGTCCCAGTGGCTTGAGGATGACCATCCGCACGCAGCTCGGAGCCTGCTGGAGGGCCTCAAGGAGCTGTTCACGATCAACCGGATTGGCCTTCCGCCCTCCCTGAGGCGGTGCCTGGGGACGACAAACGTGATCGACAACGCGCACTCGGGCATGCGTCAGCGGCTGCGTCGCGTGACGCACTTCAGGGACGGAAAGATGGTCCTACGCTGGGTCGCTTCGGCCTTTCTGGATGCCGAGTCGAGGTACCGTAGGATCATGGGCTACGACCACCTCTGGATACTGAAAGCCCATCTGGATCAACCCCTCAAACCGGACTCTTGCCCAACAGACGACCCCGTCGCAGCATGATTCGACATCATCGGAGCCACCCCACCTCCAACTACGATTGGGACACCCTCCGCCCCCTTCTAGGCCCGCCCAGAAGAGAGCGTCGAGGGCAACATTCGCCCGGACTCCCGAGCCTCAGGCGGAGTCGTCCAGGACGATGGCCACGAGCGAATCTCGCAGTTCATTGAGTTCGGCCTGTGGCCTCGGCCCATGGGTTTGTCTCAGCATGGATGTCAAGACCTGCGTCGTCTCCGAACGAGCGCTACTCGGAGACAAGGTTCGAACCAGACTCATGCCCCAAGCCGCCGCGGGTTTGTGCAGACATCTTCCGCCGTACAAATCCTCTGATCTAATCTTTTCCGCTGCCATCCGAGCACCATTCAATTTGCGCTTGGAGTTCCATCGGCCTGAACAGTCCCACCGCTGCTAAAGCACATGCTACCAACCAGATTCGACCCATCTCGGACGCCCCTTTCAGTTGCCCCAACCCGAGCTGAATGCTCCTGCGTCAGGAAGCGTCGTTGACACACCTTATGTAATACGGGATTGATGATTGATCACCACGGCACTGTAGGGTTACATCATCGTACCCTGCGTCGCGGCACTTTTTCGATACGGTGCGACGAGAGGCGCACTGCAACCGCTTTCGTCGTCATTGACACAAACAGATTCGTCACTGGACGGCACCACGCTGGATACAGCGGCGATACCATCACCCTTGCCCGCGGAGCAAGCCGTTATTGCTAGGCCCGCCAAGAGCAACAACCCTAGCAGATTTGTTTGTTTTGTTATGCGCTTTTCGAGCGCTGCAATCCGCTTCTCCTGCCGGTTGTAGCAGTGAAAGAGTATCACCCCGCCCGCGGAAAGCATCAGCAGAACCGCAAAAATCCCGATAATCGTTCGCTCTGCCAACATCCTAATGACCTCCTATTTCACGCTGCTTGTGTCGGCACCTAAGCACAAGTGCCAAGAATCGGGTACGTCCTTCTCACGACCGTGCTAGATTCGCCCACCGGATCAGTGGGGAGTCCGGGTATGACGGCCAGCGAGGTACTGGAAATAGTTTTCGATGAGTTTGTACTCGGAACTGGCCGAGTCCATAAAGTCGTCGAGCCACGACATCACCTCTCTTATCAGCTCCGAAAGGTCCGACTGAGAGAGTTCATCCCCCGATAGGACCACATGATCGTAGACCCTAAGCCAACCGAAACCCGTCTCGCGCATGGGGTATTCTCTTCGGTCGCGAGTCTTGATCGGCATGGTGTACATCAACCGCCTGAACTGGTCCAGTCTGCCCCTCCCTTTTGGCTCGGCCGAGTAGAACCAGAACCCTACGTCGATTCTGTCATAGCGGAACGTCATCCCCCAGTAGAGGGAAGAATCTCCCAAATCCAGGGCGGGTGCCGTTTTCTCCAGCTTCTCGTTGCTCCAATTTAGCCAATAGGTTCCGGTGTGGGCGTTGTGAGTAAGCCGGAGCTTCTCGCAGCCTCGCCGTTGAAGGTGCTCCGCCACCGCCCGTCTCACCTCTTTCGGAGACTGTCCTGACTCCCGAACGAGCTTCACTATCGAGTCAGCGTACGTTTTCCGATCCTCGGAGACCCTTGTTCGCACGCCGTCTTCTCCATCTGTCCTGCGGATCTGTCGCAGCTCTCGCAGAACGTGAACGTGCTCGTTGAACAGAGCCCAGAGGCTCCCACCTCCCGAAGGCACGAGCCGTCGCCCCACGACGCTGAGATATTGCCGCACAAACTCGGTCACGCTACCGGCGGGGAATGCCCCATCGTCTAGTATCGCGCGGATTCTCGTATGTACACACTTCCAGCTAACGTGGACCATGCCTCGGAATTCGACGCTTCCGTCGGGCGAGTCAGTGAGAAGAACGCTGGTGATGGCGTGTTCTTTGTGTTTCTCGCGGAGCACCCTCTCATAACGCCACACCTGTTCAGCGTGGGCCGATAGCGCCGGTCCAACCTTGTTCTCTATGGCGATGAGACTGCGCTCACGGTGGAATTCTACCGTGATGTCAACGGCGTCCCGTTCTCGTCAGACAGAAACGTTGTACGCGCTCAAATCGGCACTGGGGGGAGCTTGCACGCAGGCCGTGAGCCGTTTGTTGATATGGCCCACGAACCATTTCAAGAAAGGTCGCCGATCCGGTGAGTTTCGCCGGGTTGAAGGAGCCACGCCAACACGTTGCTATGACGTATCTCAGCTGGCCTACTTTCCCTCACTCGGTTCCACGGGCCGAAACTTCAACCTCACAACCTGATGGATGCCGAGGGCGAGCTCCCGCACACCCAGCGCAACGTTCCCGCTGACGCCGCCCCTCGACAACGCGACACCGCGAGGCCATTCGGCGTCGTAAAGGTGAGTTCCTTCTCCATCGTATACGTGGGCGCGGTACACAGTATCCTCTTCTGCATACCACAACAGGACCCATAGTCGCCCGTCTTCATCAAACCACATGTGCCGGATGACCGGTTTTCGCTCGTACCTCTCATAATCCGGCAGTTCCAAGCCCACCTCGACCCACGGTGCCCAAGTTTTTCTTCCAACCAAGCCCATCCTTCTTCGGCCTCGCGATCGGTTATGGGGGGGCCGACAAGGTCTCTACGCAGGTTCGTTTTGACCGTCCCGTCAGCGTTGTAAAGCCTCACGTCGTAAACCGCTCTAAAGGCAACGGCAAAACCACCATCCGGAGCGTGTGCCACCACGGTGCTCGCTGAATAGGGTGGCTCAATTCTTTGGGTCGCGACCCTGCCGTTTCGAAGAGTGACGGACACATCCTGCCAGGCCCACTCGCCCCATTTCCTGGCGTCCCATTCCCAACCATCCGCGCGAATGGAAACTCTACCTACAACTTCCCCTTGGGCGGTAATGTGTTCATGGTCGTGTACGTGATTGATTCCCGTCAAACCCGTGGGGCCCACGAACATCGGGCCCGGACACCTTCCCGAAAACGGGATTTCGCGGAGGAAACGGGGTTCAGGGGCGGTGACGTCATAGGTGTTAAGCGAGCTTCCAGTATTCGCCCACAGTGCACCGTCGGGGCCAAACCTCAAGCTGCACAGCACCATCATGGAATGTTGGAATTCGCCTGGTCCCGACCCCCTACCCCCAAGTCGAAACAGGTATTCCCCGGCGTCGCTGAACACACGAATCTCGTCGGCACCCGAATCAGCCACATAGATTCGGCCAAACAAATCCATCGCGACGGCACGTACATCGTCGAACAAATACGGGCGCTCTCCCTCGATCTTGCCAATCGATAGGTCAACTTCTCCCCGCCACCTCACCGGTTCTTGATGCCCTTGGAGGGTTGAACTGCCCCACATTATGCCCACAAGAACGATAACTGCCGGGATAAGATATAGCCTTATTGCCATGCCGACTCTGGCCCAAGGATCAGCATAAGCGGAGCTGACCCAAGCTGGCACCGGTGAACTCTCGGAAGTCATCGGCGAATCACCGAATAGGCAACAAGATACGGCACGCCAAGGTCGTCCTCCTCCCAATACCAAGCCGTATCGAGTCCAGCGACCGCGAGCCGGCTCCCCTGCGGTTCTCTCAAGCGACCGATCGGAGTTCCGTCCTTGTCCAAAACTAAGCGCTCGAACGATGCCTCCGCCTTCTGGATTCCCAACCAAGTGGTACCGTCCATCGCAGCCCTTACGCTTGATACGGGCGGGTAGTCGCGAACGTCGGCGAACGCTTGCTGAAAGGCGCGTTCCCAGCGAGCAACGGGAATGCCGGAACCGTCCCCGGCACTTGTCGCCACCTGTGTTTGAATTTCCGCTTCGAGCCAATCTCGCGATACGGGTATCTGAGTGTGCGGAAACCGTCTGGCCCAAACGGTATCCGCAGTGGAATTGTATTTAACCACTTGGAACCCGGGGCTTCCCGGTCCTTCCAATTGAGGGTCCACGACGACAAACGAGGAACCGTCCCGCGCCACTGCCCATTGAGTGTTGGCGGGCATCACCGGAAGAAGTGTGTACTGGCGACGACCGGTGAGTCCTAGTTCGCGAGTAATCTCTCGAACCGGAGTCTGCCAAGTCAGTTGCGAAACCGTGTCCTCAATCACTCCTTGCTGATCGAGACGTAACAGAACACTGGTGTCGCTAGGACCGTCCACCTCTTCATGGGCCGAGCGGCGGGGCACCGCCAGCAGCGACCCACCTGAAAGAACACCGTGAACAGAGAATTGACCAAGGGGTGCAGTGGGGTGGCCATGAACAGTCACCAGCGAATCGAGTGATCCATCGGAATCGAAGAACTGAAGTCGCGACAAGCGGTTGTCCCACACCCATAGCCTCTCGTTGAGGATACCCGAGCGCGAGAGTGCTCTGAACTCTCCTGGCCCATTACCCTGACCCCCGAAGGCACCAAGAAACACGCCTTCAAGCGAGAACCGACGGATGGTCATGTTATCGCGCTCCAGAATAACGAGCTGACCGTCGTGAACCGTGACGGCGCCGGGCCGGACAAACCCCGACTCAAGGTCGGTAGCGCTACCCACCCGAAGCACTCGGTCGAGGCTCCACATCGGGATTTGTTGCGCGTCCACGCCGGATGACGTGAGGATGACCCCAAGCGCTCCCGCTGCAAGGTACTGACGAGGTGATCGCATGAAATGCTGGCCTTTCCCTTAGGGAGACATGGATCGGCTTTGACTTTGCCAAAGCCAGGAATACGGCAGTATCTCGCTCCGCTCGAACGTCATAAGAGCGGCGACAGAAAGGTCACCACTATCACGATACCACGTTAGGAAACGATCACCGTCGGGTGAAGTGGCCCCACCTGCGAGGGCTCTGCCGTCGGGAATTGAGTGGGAGCGTACCTCGGACCTGCGCTAAGCTGGCCTTATCTGCTCCGCCGGGGGGGGGGTGAGCCCCTGTGTGTTCGGGACTCTGAGCCTAGTATTCATATAGGCCAAGATACACCCCTCTCCGTACATATCAATCTGCTAGAAGGGGCGCATCGCTCCCAGCAAAGTAACGATCAGGACCAGACTGCCAGCGACTGAGGCCGACAACGCATGGCGTTTGCGCAACGTCTCGTAACTCGGCGTGCCTATTTCCTCGGGCCTGCTCATTGCTAGGACGCGGGCGGTCGGGATCTGGACGGCGAGTGCCAACCCAAAGGCCGCAAGCCCCAGAACCTGCATCAGGAAGAGCCATTGACTCCCGTCCACCGGCTGGAACATGGGCCACCTGCCGATGCCGTTAAGCCCAAACCCCGAAATGATGGTCAGCACCATGCCAGTTAAGCCAGGGCCCCGCAGTACGATGTACGAAACGCGAAAGGCGAACGATGCGATCGCAGCGTTGCCGCTACGCGCAGCCCTGGCGGTTACGAGCGCGAGCCCCAGCGTCGCACCGAACCACAGCGCGATACCGATGATGTGCAAAAACAACATGAGGCCACGAATATCCATGTATCCGAAGCTTGGGTTACCCCCTACCTCCGTCAACCCCTAATCGGCAGACGCAGCGGTTCTTCCACATGCGCTTTGGCCACCCCGACGCCGGTTACCAACTGAGGGTCCTTGAACAATATCATTGCAATTCCCAAATCATATATAGAAATTCGCAATGATATACTGAATCGATGGAGACTGTTGCCGGATTCGACCAGTGGTCAGAAAGCATGATCAACCGACGCCATAGAGCTCTAATCGAACGGGACCTGACCATGTTCCCGGCGGTCGTGCTCCTCGGGCCGAGGCAGGTAGGCAAGACCACACTTGCCAGAAGCATTGCGGACGTCCGACCAGGGAGTGTTTATCTCGACTTGGAGGACCCACTCGACCGCGGCCGTCTTCTGGACGCACATCGCTATCTTGACCTCCATCGGCAATCCCTCGTGATCCTGGACGAGGTTCAGCGTACCCCCGACCTCTTCCACATTCTCCGAGGCCGCATCGATGCTCGGCGGCGGGAAGGTCGCAGGAGCGGGCACTTTCTCCTTCTCGGGTCCGCCTCGGGAGTTTTGTTGCGCCAATCAGCGGAGTCCCTGGCAGGGCGGGCGGTCTATTCCGAGCTGCACGGGATTGACGCGCTGGAGTGGAAGGGAGGACTCGAAACGCTCTGGGTCAGAGGTGGGTTCCCGGACAGCCTGACCGCCCCTGACGAACTGGCCAGTCTTAGCTGGCGTAAGAGCTTTATCCGCACGTACCTAGAGCGGGATCTTCCGCAGACAGGTGTACGAGCCCCCGTCGAGACACTACGCCGTTTGTGGACAATGTTGGCCCACCGTCAGGGGGCAGCTTTCAATGGATCGGAACTGGCCCGCAGTCTGGGAATATCGGTGCCGTCAGTTAACCGCTACGTCGACACGATGACAGACATGATGCTGGTCCGTCGCCTCGAGCCCTACTTCGTGAATGTGGGTAAGAGACTAATCAAGAGCCCACGCCTTCTGATAAGAGACACCGGAATAGTTCACGCCCTTCTGAACATTCGTTCCCTTGACGAGCTACTTGGGCATCCGGTTGTGGGTGCCAGCTGGGAAGGGTCCGTGATTGAGAACCTTCTTGCAGCGGCCCCTCCCGGCACCGATGCCTTCTTCTACCGAACCAGTGCCGGTGCGGAGATCGACCTGCTATTGGCCCTGCCTGGTCAGGAGTTGTGGGCGATCGAAGTGACGCGTTCGGCTGTTCCCAGGATTCCTAAAGGGTTTCGGATTGCCGCGGCCGATGTAGGGGCAGAGCACAAATTCGTCGTTTACCCAGGATCCGAGAGCTACCCGTTGGACGACGGTATCATTGCGATTCCCCTGGCGGAACTCATGGAGCATCTGATCGGTGGAGTTGCTCCCACACCCGCTTGAGGCACTATGTTTTTGCGATGAAATCCTTGCCCAGGTCAGTCTTTGCGATCGTGTTGCTCAGTACCGTGCTGAATTCGTGTGCCCGGCCAGACGCACCCCGCCAAGAGAGTGAAGTCCCGTTGAGCACATCGGCACGCAATCAGGCTCTGCATATCCCGATGCGTGATGGGGTTCGGATCGCCGTCGATCTCTGGCTGCCCACCGACCTGGAGGACGGCAGCACGATTCCAACCATGGTCCGCGCCACCCGTTACTGGAGGGCACGCGGGCTGGTGGACTCATCTTTCGAAGAGGACTCCAACTTTGAGGAGGCGGAGCGCTGGAATGCGGAGGGGTATGCGCTCGTGCTGGTGGACGCTCGTGGGAGCGGTGCCTCCTTCGGGATCCGGCGTTTTGAACTCGCGGAAGACGAGGTCTTGGACTATGGAGAGGTCGTCGACTGGATAGTGGAGCAGCCGTGGTCCAATGGCCGCGTGGGAGCGTACGGCGTGTCATATGCCGGAAACACTGCGGAAATGTTGGCGGTGAACAGGCATCCGGCCGTCAAAGCAGTCGCACCGCTCTTCAACGACTTTGATAATTTCGGGCACCTGATTTTCCCCGGGGGACTCCTCACCGTCGGTTTTCTGGAGGAGTGGTCGAACCGTACGCGTATGCAGGACCTCAACGACATTTGTGGCCTTTCTGGTTTGGACGAGAACGCGTGCGGCGAACTTCGGGAGCGAGCCACAGGCGTCAAGCGTGTCGATGCGGACGTGGACGGTTCACTCCTGCAGGCTGCGGTCGCGGAACATGAAGCCAACACGGTGCCCTTTGAGGCCGCCATGGAGTACGAGTTCCGGGATGATCCCTTTGGTCCCTACGGAGAGATCAATGTCGGGCACCGACGCAGTCCCTCCGGCCACCTCCCGCAGATTGAAGAATCCGGTGTGGCCATGTTCATTCGCGTCGGCTGGCAGGATGCGGGGACCGTCAACGGAGCCCTGGGTCGCTACAACACCATCTCCAACCCCCAGCAGGTATTCATTGGACCTTGGGACCACGGAGCGTCGAACGACACAGACCCGTTCAGGCCGTCGGACGCACCGGTAGCCCCTACCCGTGAGGCGCAGTTTGCCGAGTTGGTGGCTTTCTTCGATGAACACCTAAAGAGAGAGGGAGCGGGGGAGACGCCAACCGAGATCAATTACTACACTTTCGGTGCCGATCGTTGGACACGCACGGAGGTTTGGCCTCCGGAGGGATTCGAAGAAGTGCCTTGGTATTTTGGTCCAGACGGGGCGCTCTTGCGCGAGGCCCCTGAGGAGGCGGATGGGAGGGACGAGTACACCGTCGATTTCACCGCGAGTACCGGCACACGGAATCGCTGGTATACCAACGGAGGTGCGGGCGATGTCGTCTACGGGGACCGGCGAGAGGAGAGCCGCAAGCTCCTGACTTGGACGTCGGCACCGGCCGCCTCCGACATGGAGATCACCGGCCACCCGTTGGTAACGCTCCACCTTTCTTCGAGCGAGGAGGATGGCGCGTTCATCGTATATCTGGAGGATGTGGCACCTGATGGTACAGTCAGGTACTTGACCGAAGGTCAGCTCAGGGGAGTAATGCGCGCCGTGAGCGATGAAGACCCTCTGTACCAGGTGTACGGGCCGCATAGGTCGCAACTCCGGTCCGAAGCACTTCCCCTTGTCCCCGGCGAGGTCGCGGAGATTTCATTCGACCTGTGGGCTACGTCGGTCCTCATTCGGGCCGGGCACAGGATCCGAGTGTCACTGGCGGGGGCCGACGCGGAGACCTTCCTGCGTTACCCCCGAGATGGAAGCGTTCCCGTACTATCGGTACAAAGGAACGCTGCCCATCCCTCTCACATTGTGCTCCCGACCAGAGTGCGCTGACTCGAATCCAGCACCCCTCTACACACTACCGATTGTCGCCGTCCGGCTCGTCCCAGAAGCCGTAACCTTCCTTGCGAACGACCTCAAGCGTCGTGGTGAAGGTCTCATCGCCCAGCGTGATGTTGACTGTGTAGGTGCCGGGGTCAGCCAAACCACCTCCACCTCCGCCCCCACCGAAGAAGCGGCGGAAGCCACCGCCAACGCCCCGTTCTCGCATGGCTGCATTCAGGGCTTGAAACGCTTCACGCATCTCATCTGCGCCTTCACCCGCACCGCCGGGACCGCCTCCGGCACCCGCTCGTCCTGGCGGCGGGTAACGTTCTGCTGGCCGCTCCTGCCATCCCGTTTCAGGGGCACCGCCAAAACCACCTCCCCCGAATCCAAACATGCGGCGAATCGCAGCCTGGTTGCCGCCCTGGACAGCCCCCAAGACCCGGTCCATGACATCTCGATCCGCCACTTCTTCATTGACGAGTGAGTCTCCGATGACCTGATACATCCTGGCGTTGCGGATGCTGTCGGCTCTCTCCGCTGGTGACGGATCCTCGGGCAACGCGCGCCGATTAAACGTCCACCTGACCCGATTCAGACCTGCCTCCACCGGGCGAGTCATCACCTGCGCCGTGTCACCGTTGGGGTCGAGGATCACCACTGAAGCCTGGGCTCTCGCACGCCCCTGCGCGCCTCCGCGACGTCCGGCTGGACCCGCTTCTTCCGTATCCTCGGTCTCAGCGGCGACCATCTCCTCCGCTTCCTCTTCATCCGCCTCGGCCTCGGCTTCTTCTTGCGCGGCCTCAGCTAGCTGCTCGGCAACTTCCTCCGGAATGAAGTACGAAACCTCCGCTCCGTAGTCTCCGGCGTCCCCCTGGAAGTTGCTCTGAGCGATGAACTCTCCACCCACGGGCGCATCAGCGTACTGAATGGCGGTCTTGGGATCGAACACAGTCACGGCCTCCGGCAGGCGGCCATCGCCCAGATGCTGGAGCGGCGAAATATCCGCCACAAAGATCGAACGGCCATGCGTACCCGCGATGATTTCACGGTCCCTTGGGTGGATCTTGAGATCGTGCACGGGGACCGTCGGTAGTCCGTTCATGAACTTGTTCCATGATCCCCCGCGGTCGGTGGACACATACGCCCCCACATCCGTGCCCACGAACAGCAGGTCGGGGTTCACGGGATCCTCTCGAACCACATGCACGAAGTCCGGCCCGCCAGTCGGCAGGTTGGACGAGATCGAACGGAAGGTCTCCCCCCGGTCATCCGTCACATACACGTAAGGGGTGTAATCATCTCTCCGGTGATTATCGAACGTCACATAGAAACGGTCCGGGTCGTGGCTGGAGGGTTCGATCCGGCTCACGTACGTCCCCTCGGGAACCCCTTCGAAGCGGTCCGTCAATTCGATCCACTCGGCCCCCTCCGGCGTCCTCCAAACACGGCCATCGTCGGTCCCCGCGTACAGCTCGCCCTCGTTCAGCTTCGACTCCGCTAGGGAGACGATGGTGGCGAAGTTCTCGGCTCCGGTCACGTCGGGTGTAATACCGCCCGTCGTGTTGTAGGCGATCTCGATCTTCTCCGGATCTGCATATGTGAGATCGTCGGAGATCGGCGTCATCTCGTCAGTCTCGTACGTCCACTTCAACACCCGGTTCGCCCCGATGTACAGACTCGAGGGGTCGTGAGGAGACAACTCCAGAGGGGTGTTCCAGTTGAAGCGCATGTCGAAGATGGCGGAGTCCCGCGACACCATCTCTTGCAGCTCCTCAATCCGCGCGATGTTCTCGGCTGGTGGGTCGTCGGGATCGTCCCCTGACAAAACGGCTATCGAATCCCGCAATTCTTGGGTCTGCTCCCGCCAGTTGGGCTGTTGCAGCTGATGGCGCTCGCCCGTACGAGTGTTCCGCCAGTAGATGCGTCCCTGCTGCGACTCCCCGAATACGATGTCGTGGTTGGTCGGATCCTGCGGCGCGTAGAAACCGTCGCCACCACCGATCGAGTACCACATGTGGTTGTCAATGCTTCCGCCAGCGCGTCGGCTCGGCCCACACCATGTGTAGTTGTCCTGAAGCCCGCCGCAAACTCGGTACGGAGTGTCCATGTTGTAGCTGACGGCGTAGAACTGACCCATCGGAATGCGGTTTGGGAACTCGAAGTTACCGCCCCTATCCCAGGTAATCGCGATCCCACCGTCGTTCCCGAGAATGAAGTGGTTGGGATTAATCGGATCCCACCACAGGGCGTGGTAGTCCACGTGTACTCCCTGGGCCGGGCTCCCCACCGTGCGACCGCCATCCCTCGAGAAAAAGAGTGAGGACCAGTAGATGAAGTCAGGGTCGTCGGGAGACACCCAGACTCCCGAGTAGTAGAAGGGGCGAGAGTTGTTGGAGTTCATGAACTCCCACGTCTCACCGCCATCCTCCGACCGGTAAAGCCCCGAACCGTGGCGGTTGCCGTCCTCGTCATCCTCTTCCGGGGTCTCTGCCTCGACCATGGCGTACATGACCCTCGGCAAGCTGGGAGCGAAGGCAATCTCGAGGCGCCCCAGCATCGTCTCCGGGAGTCCGTTCCCCTCCACCTTCTCCCACGTGTCGCCGCCGTCCTCGGATTTCCAGATGGCACTGCCTGGACCGCCGCTTTGGAAGAAGTACGGCCCGCGCACACGTTCCCAGCTCGTGGCCCAAATGATGTCGGGGTTACGCGGGTGAAGATCGACATCCACAAAACCCGCCTTCTCGGAGACGAAGTTGATTCGCTCCCAAGTGTCCCCGCCGTTGGTTGTCCGATAAAGGCCGCGCTCCTCGTTGTCGCCCCAAGGATGACCCACCGCCGCTACATAGACCCAGTCGGACTTGGTGGGGTGGACCACGACCCGGCCGATAGCCTGCGTGTCCTCGAGCCCCATGAGTTCCCAGGTAAGGCCACCGTCGACGGACTTGTAAATCCCACCACCTGGCGAAATGGAATTCCTGGAGTCCTCTTCTCCGGTCCCGGCCCATACGATATCGGGATTACTCGGAGCGATCGCCATGTCACCCATGGAGATGACGCGCTCGTTGTCGAAGACGGGCCTGTAGGTGGTGCCGTGGTTGGTCGTCTTCCAAATGCCGCTCGTGGCCGCCGCGATGAAGAAGGTCCCGGTCCCTGGGATCCCTTCGATATCCGTTACCCGTCCCGCCATATTTGCAGGACCAATCGAACGCCACTCCAGTTGAGACATGAAGTCTTCGTCATCCGTGGCTTGTTGGGCGTGAGCCGCACCCGGTGAGACAACCGCCGAGAGTGTCATGACCCCCGCGATTACTACGGGGACGAACGCGCGGAGGGATAGGATGACTCTGGGGAAGGGCCCGAGGTGAAGGTCGGAGAGGATGGAACGCTGGGACATGGATCAGGCTCCTGTTCTGGACATCGAAATCGGTCAGATTGAGACAGCAAGAAGATGACACCTATGTGGGGCTTGACGTTTGACTTCCGTGTTTGACCCCTGCTCGCGGTAGGGACACTTTTTTCGCATGGTAACAGTACTCCAGGCCCGCCATCCCAGAGATGGGGTGGCTCTTAGTCGAGAGGCGAAGGACACCCTCCGAGACCTGCTGGGCGACCGTTTTAGCACCGCCGCGGCAATGTGCGAGCAACACGGGGAAGGGGAATCCTACCACCCCAACCAACCGCCCGATGCGGTCGTGTTTCCGGAGTCTACGGCTGAGGTGGCTTCTGTCGTCAAGGTTTGTCACCAGCATGGCATCCCGATGGTTCCGTTCGGTGCAGGGACATCGCTCGAAGGGCATGTGGGAGCGGTCCGCGGCGGGGTCTCCATCGCTACCAGCCGCATGGCCAAACTCCTTGAGTTCCACCCCGAGGACATGGACTGTCGAGTGCAGGCCGGTATGACGCGGCGCACGCTCGAAAGCCACCTCAAGGGTACGGGGTTGTTCTTTCCCATCGATCCGGGGGCGGACGCCGCGATCGGAGGGATGACGGCGACCGGCGCCTCCGGGACGACCACCGTACGGTACGGGACAATGAGAGAGAACGTCTTGGGCCTCACGGTAGTCTTGGCCGACGGGTCCATCATCCGTACCGGGGGGAGAGCCCGAAAATCCTCAGCCGGATACGACCTCACGCGCCTCTTCATCGGGTCGGAAGGCACGCTTGGCGTCATCACGGAAGTGGGGTTGCGACTCCACGGGATCCCAGAGGCCGTGGCGTCCGCGGTATGCTCATTCCCGACGCTCGACGCGGCCGTACAGGCCGTCATCTATACCATTCAATGCGGCGTTCCCGTAGCCCGCGTTGAACTACTCGACGATGCGCAGATGGACGCCGTCAACCGTTACTCCGAACTCGATTACGCCCCCAACTCCACACTCTTCTTCGAATTTCACGGAACGGAGCGGGGTGTTCGGGAGCAATCCACCGAGGTGGGGGAGATCTGCGGAGAGCTTGGTGGAGCGGACTTCGAATGGGCGACTCTGGCCGAGGACCGGTCGCGTCTGTGGAGGGCACGACACGAAGCCTACTATGCGGCTCTGGCGATGCGTCCCGGTGGGCGCGGTTGGGCGACCGATGCCTGCGTACCTCTATCCGCGCTCGCCGAATGTGTCCTCGCGACGAAGGCCGACATCGTGCAAGAGGGCCTGTTGGCCCCCATCGTGGCCCATGCGGGAGATGGGAACTTTCACGTGCTCTTCATCGTAGACCCGGACGACGCCGAGGAGATGGCGCGCGCCGAGAAGGTCAACGGACGGATGATCGAACGGGCGATTGCGGTGGGAGGGACGTGTACGGGAGAGCACGGCGTCGGCATCGGGAAAAGACGCTACCTGGCCGCTCAGCATGGCGCAGGGGCAGTCGACACCATGCGTACCCTGAAGACCGCTCTGGACCCCCATAACCTGATGAATCCTGGGAAGGTGCTACCGTGAGTGCAGATTCCCCCGCGAACCAAGCTGCTGCGATCAGGAGTGACACTGCCATGAGCTACGGAGCCAAGAGCCACGGAGTTGCCGTCGGATGCCGTAAGTGGTTGCCGGTTGTTGTGTTCGCCGCTGTTTTCACCTGGATCTCCTGCGGGACGCAGCCGGAGGTGGGACCGGAGGTAGCCGATCTCGTCCTCCTCGGGGGGAGGGTGATGGACCCGGCGACGGGGCTTGATGGCCCCAGATCGGTCGCTGTGGCCGGCGGGCGGATCGTTGCGGTGACCACGGACGACGTCATGGGGCGGGACACGATTGATGCGTCGGGGTTGGTGGTGGCCCCGGGGTTCATTGACCTTCACGCGCACGGACAGGACTCGGTGAGTGCCCGGCTCCAGGCTCTGGACGGCGTCACGACTGCACTCGAGTTGGAACTCGGGGTGTATCCGGTGGCGGAATGGCTGGAATCCAGGGAGGGACGCGCCATCATCCACTACGGTGCAACGGTCAGCCATCCCGGAGCGCGCGTGAAACTGGTGAGCGGTGTGGACGTGGGTCATGGGACGATGACTCCTCCCGGTGAACCGAGTGCATTCGATGCCGAGGGCGTCTACGCCCCTTTGGATGACGAACAGATCCTGGAACTAAACGGCCTGATGGACGGGGGTCTGAATGAGGGTGGACTCGGGATCGGGTTCGGCATCACCTACACTCCGGGAGCATCTCGGGTGGAGATCTACCGAGCGTTCCAACTTGCGGCGGCGCGGGGGGTTCCCGCCTACGTCCACGTGCGGGGCGAGGGTTCGGGTGGGACCCTGGGTGCCTTCCAAGAGGTCATCTCCAATGCCCTTACGACGGGAGCTTCGCTGCACATCGTCCACATGAATTCGAGCGCGGACGAATTGGCCCGCACCACGCTTGAGATGATCAGGGGTGCCCGGGAGAGAGGCGCCGACATTACCACCGAGTCGTACCCGTATACGGCGGGATCCACGCGGATCGAGTCGGCCCTCTTCGACGCTTGGGAGGGGTTGACCGACGCCGATTACGGGCGACTTCAGTGGTCGGGGACTCCCGAACGGCTGACTGCGGAGAGTTTTAGCCGGTACCGTGAGACGGGGGGATGGGTCGTCATCCACGGCCGCAACGAAGAGACGAATGAGTGGATCGTGGCGCAGCCGGACGTGATTGTGGCCAGCGACGGCATCCCGTTCTTGTACGAGGCCATCCACCCGAGAGGTGCTGGAACCTACTCAAAGGTTCTCGGGCACTACGTCAGGGAGAGGCAGGCCTTGGGGTTGATGGAAGCCCTGGCCAAGATGACGATCATGCCGGCCCAACGTGTCGAGGGTGCTGCTCCAGAGATGGCGCGCAAGGGAAGGGTTCAGGAGGGTGCGGACGCGGATCTGGTCGTCTTCGATCCCGATACGATCATCGATCACTCGACCTACGAGGACCCGGCGGCCCGCTCGGAGGGAGTGATCTTCCTCGTGGTGGCTGGAACCGTCGTGGTGAGGGATGGAGATGTGGTGCCGGAGGTGTACCCCGGTCAAGCCATCACTGGAAGTGCCGTCTCTGCGGTCGCGGAGGGCTGACCAACCGAGAGGACCGAGTTGCTGGGGATATAGCGCCTAACTCACCCGTGATTGTCCGGTGGCCTGCGCGTCGCTACCGACGGCATGGTAGTCGGGAGCTTGTCGACCAGTACGATCCGGCCTATCGTCGTTATGAGACGCTGCCTACAAAGCGGGCGGATTTCCCGCCTCAATCCCTGACGAAACGACAGAATAGTAGAGAGAGGCCAATGAATGGACCTTTGATGGACAACCTGCCGGAGCCCGCGTCCTGATGCTGGTGGTCGGGGTGGTCGCATCGGGCTTGGCCTTGGCTCTCTGCATAGTGCTCGTTTGTGACGGGAAAAGGTCCCCTTATTCGAAGCGCATCACAATCCCCCTTCTGGTGGTGCACGCGATAGCTTTCAACCTGGGGCTGTCAGTGGCTATTCCTTCGTGGAGAGCTGTCCAAACTGAGGCAGTGTTTGACTACGGAATACCCGTAATGTGGACGGGACTTACGATCTTGAGCGTTTGCATGTGGGTGTGGGTTTTGAAACACCGCCGGGGAAGCGTAAAAAAAACGCCTTAAGGCAGGTTCGTCCGCGAGGCTGTTCGCGCCATCCGGGGCCGCTAAGCTATCTGGCCGATTTCAGCGGCTGAGGGTGAGAGACTCAGCGCCGGAACATCACGGGTCGGGTCGGGAGGTCGTCAACTGGTATGATCCGGCCTTCCTTCATTACGAGACGCTGCCTGCGGATGTTGTGGATGTCTGCGATCGGATCGGCTTCTAGAAGAACGAGATCGGCGAGTTTCCCCACCTCGATCGTCCCGAAGTCGTCGAGTCCCCGCGCCGCGAAAGCACCGTTTCGCGTGCCCGCGGTGATGGCCTGAAGAGGAGTCATCCCCAGCTCCACGAGCCCCTCAATCGCCATGAGGGTTCCGATTCCCGGCTCCTGCCAGATCGGCTTCGGTTCTCGCAGAAACTGAATGTCTGCGGCCGGAAAATTGTCGGTACCGACGGTGACGATGCACCCGGCCTCAATGAGCCGCGTGGCGTTTTCTCGACGCAATGCAGTACCCTGTCCCAATGCGTTGCGTTCGCGGCGGAGTTCAAACGACGTCTTCTCCCGCTCGACGGCCCGCCGCAGCCGGCCCCAATCTGCATTCTCCCTTTCGGCATTGAGGCGAGCCTTCGCCGCGGCGCTGCTCTCGAGATGCGCCTCCCAGGCTTCGCCCGTGAGTGTGTTGACGAGCATTGAGCACACGATCCCACGCTCCGCGATCTCCCTGAGCAGGTAGTCGGAATAGGGACGCCCGGCGAGGACCTCCGGATGCTGAATCAAATCTATCCCCGCCTCCACGGCCAAGCGGAGGCTCTCTGGATTGGTCGCATGCGTTTCCGCGACGAGCCCACGCCGATGCGTCTCCTCGACAATGACTCTCTGAGCTTCTGGCGAGAAGGAGATCATGGTCGGGAACGCCCAGTGGCTGCTCCCTCCGTACTTCAAAAAGTCCACACCCTTGTCGAGGTAGGAGTTGATGGCGACCCGAAGTTCCTCCGGATACATGTCCATGAGGTCCTCGCCGGCCCCCTGAGCGAGATGATCCGAGAACTGTTCCTCCCAGAGGGAAAGGTCCCGGTCGGGGATCAACGAGAAGGTGACGGAGAAGGCACCTCCCCAGCCCACGATGTTCCCCGCTACTTGCAGCCTAGGACCGATCTCACGGCCGCTAGCGATCGCATCACGCACTTCCTTGAGTTGGGGGAGCTGCCCGTAGCTGTCCCGAATGTGGGTCACGCCGTGTTTCAGGTGCATTTGAGCTGATTCGAGAGCGATGTCTGCTCCCCGTGCCCAGTAGAACACTGCGTTTTCCTTCCGGTGTTTCCCGAAACCGGCCCCGTAAAGGCTTGTGTGGACGTTCGTATCCACGAACCCCGGAACCAGGAAGTGGCCGGCGGCTTCAATGACCCGCGCCGCCTCCGCGGTGAGCGCCGCCGCAACGAGTGGCACTGTCAGCAGCCAGCCGGGGGCGGCCCGTACAACAGAACTGCGCCCATCAGACAGAGTATTCATGGGTCCCCTCCCCCTCTTGGTTCAGTAGCAGCGACTAGATGCCGCGAGCCGGTCCTCGGGCACGGGAGCTCCGTCCGGAAGCTGCCGCGGCCCACTGCGGTTGGCGACGAGATCCACAACAGCCGTTGCGGAGCCCCGCCCAGGCGGGAACTGGATGGCGATGCATGGCGAATGGGTCACCACGGTCGCCGTACCCTCCACGACAACGGCTTCGATTGGCTCTCCTACGAACATCAGGGTGTACCCATCACCAGCACGCCCTTCAAGAATGAGGCGCCACCGTTCCCCCTGCCGCCAGTCTTCCGATCCTCCGGCATCCTCCTCCTCCGCCAGGTAATCGAAGTCCAAGATCCGGAGTCCGGTGCTGGCCTGCCCCGGACGAAGGTCAATCGGAGGCGGGATGACGTCGAGTCCGCCCCGCCAGCCGACCTCGATCCGCGTCCGGCGCCCCTCGCCGACCGGGAGATGCACGATCCCGTCCGCAGGGAGCATCATGTCGCTGCCGTCGACCCTTGCGGACACGTCGTGGGCACCTGGAGGCAGGGGTGGTACCAAGTCCAGGTCGATCACCGGGCCCTGCGCGTCGATGTCGACGATGAGTGCGGTCCGGACCCCCATGTTCCGCCGCTCCATCGTCAGAGCCACGACGGTAGCCCCCACCTTTAAATCATGAGCTGACAGGGCGCGCTCCCAATTGGGAGGCGGCTGGGGCGCAAGCCGTGCCCGCCCCATGGGAGCATTCGGTTCCCAGCCGATGAGCCCACGCACGTAAACGGTTGCAAGCGCCGCGGATGACCATGCCTGGTGTGGAACCGATTGCTCAAGCGGTTGGTAGAATGCGCCGGAGAAGATCTCGTGGTGGCGGCCCCGACTCCAGTCGAAGGTCATTTGCCGGAGCGCATCCAGCAGCGGGAACCCTGCCCATGGGCGCCGATAACGGTAGTGAGCCCATCCCAAGAACCCGGTCACGAAGGGCCACACGGCCCCCTGGTTGTATCCCACGGGATCGTACAACGGACTTTCTGACGAGAGCATGCGGGCACCCCAGTCAGTCGAAATCTCGCGGGATGCGAGGCGGCTCAAGGTCTGTCGCGCGCGGTCCTCCTGGAGTAATCCGAAGGCGGCCGCGGCGGCGGGCCAAACAGTAAGGTTGTCGTTGGTCCGGCCATCGGCGAGGAGCGCGAACCTGTGGTGCGCGGTCGCGTCGTCCCAGTAGGCTCGTTGAGCGTCGCCCGGGCGACGGGGGCAAGATCGCGCGCTTGGGTGAGCATGGCCGCGTCACCCATACGAGCGGCGAGTTCCAGCGTGCCCTCCAGCGCCGCCACCCAGACTCCTGCTAGATAGACGTCCTGGTGGACTGCGGCACCGAGATCGCCCACCTCCACCGCTGCAAGTCCCCCCACCGTATTCTCGATGATACCGTCGCCGTCCGTCTCGGCACTGAGACACCACTCCCACGCCTTCCGGTACGCCGGCCACAGTGCCTCGACGAGCTCGTCGTCCGCGGTGGCTCGCCAGTAGTGATGAAGGGCATACATCCAGTGCGGCGTCGTGTCTGCATGGTAATAGGCGTAGGGGTAGGTCTCGAACCACGGGATGTGAGCGGCGGATTGCGATACTTCGTGCGGGATCTTTCCGTCCTCCCGTTGGTGGCGGGCGAGAAACGAAATCGCCTCGGCCGCCTTGCTCCACTGACCTGTGACATCCATAGCGAGAGTGGTGATGGCCGCGTCGCCACCAAAGAACCACCCGAAACCCGGCCGGGCCCCGGATCCGGATCGTCCCCAACCAGCAACCAGGCCACATCCTAGATCAGGGTTGCAGACGTACTGGTCCTCGATATTGGCTCGAGCCCACGCCAGCGCACGCCTGAAGTCTGCGTCGCGGTAAACCGAGAGTGGCTGACCCTCTTCCCGGGACCGGTCCTGCGGGCCGAGGCGCGGTTTGAGGACGCGGGTTCCTTCCTGGGCCGCGAGCTCGGCGCCCACCCCAGCGATCAGATCACGATAGGCGGCCAGGGCGCTGTCGCGGGGCATCTGGCCTCCCGCGATCGCAATCGGGAAGACTTCGCTCCGAGCTCGCCCGGGGTCAACGTGAATGGCCATCGAACGTATGGCCTCACCGAGCTGGTGCGCGGGGTGCTCCAACGAATTCTCGGCGAAAGGGGAGCCGACGATCGCGTTCCTCTCCTGGAGGCTCTCCGAGATCACGAACGCGCGGTCGTCTTCGCTCCAGTACGAGTACTGTCCCCCCAGCGACCCCGGCCACATGTAGTCGAGGACGGGCTCGAACGATGCCATCACCTGGATGGGCTCGGTCGTGTCGACCTCGAGGAGAATGAGTAGCCCGGGGAGTCCGTCGCGGGCGACAATGTGCTGACGAACGCGAAAGGCGGAGTGATTGTAGTGGATGGTCGAGAGCCCGGGACGAGTCACAACCGTACGGGCGATGTCACGACCGGGTATGGAGCCGAAACGGGGGGCCGAGAACGAAAGCTCCAGGCGGGAGGCGATCTTCAATGGGTGGATCCAGACCTCGGCCTCGCCGGTCTCGAGGCCGAGCCAAGCGGCTCGGTCCGACATGACCCCGAAGAACTGGCCCGGGCGGGCGTCGCCGCTGATTTCGTATGGGGATGGGGTAACGATCTCGAACCTAGGAACGACGAGGTCTCGGTCCGTCACCTGCGCTGGCGAGGGTACCTGCCCAGCTGAGAGCGTAACGGCGCGGACCGTAGAAGCCCCCAGCGCGCTCACCATTGCCGCGACCCCGAGCACCGCCCAGCGGCGTAGGTGGCGAAATCTCATTGGCCGAATCGTCTCCATGACCCTTATGATGCCGGTCGCGACTCCTCCATCACTTCCTCTGCCGCGTTTCTCAGCTCTTCCTCGGTCATCGCACCCGAGTAGATGCGCCGCACGATGCCTGCTTGATCGACGAAAACCGTGCTCGGAATACTCCGAATCCGCAGTTTGTTCCATGCCCATTCGAATCCGCCGCCTTCAAGCAGCGGGTATTCGATGCCAGTCCCGATGATAACGGACTCCAGGTGAACCGAATCGCGCGACTCCACTGAAAGTCCCAAGATTCGCACTCCCCGCTCCCGCCAGGTTGGATCAAGTTCTGCGAGAACCGGTAACTCGGTCAGGCACGGAATACACCATTCGGCCCACGCATTGACAACGGTCATCGAGTCGCCAAGGAACTCACTCAACAACGCAGGGCGGCCGTCCGGACCCTTCACTTCAATCGTCGGCAGCGGACCGTTCACGCGACGCATGCGCTCGAGGGGAACCCGGTCTTGCCCGGCCCCGACCGCACCGCATCCAGCCGAGACCAGAAGCAGGAAGGTGACGATCCCCAGCATGACCTTCTGACCACATGACTGCCTGTCATTCGTCCGCAAGACTACCCTCCACTCTGTAGATGGTGATGATGTGCTGCCCGAGGGCGCCCTGGCGTACTCCAAGAAGCACATCATCTGTGGCACGATGTATCGTTAGGTCGGTTGGCAACAGAGCCGTTGCTATCGGAGATCCTCCAGGTGAAAGGACGTGCCACCCCTCAAGGCCTTCTCCCTCTATCGGTGGCGTATTGGGTTGGATCCAGATCCAGCCGCTGTCTGTCACGATCAACCGACGCAGGGCCGGTTGTGCATCCGGAACGTCCATCGACCTCCGATTCTCTCGAACTCTGGCTAGGCGCGCCTCATCTACGCCAGTCATATCCGCCGCCTCATAGTAGGCGCGCCTATCTTCGGCCGAGACGACAGGAGGCGCGTATTGCACCTCCACGACACACTCGATTTCACCGGACCCCGAATACTTCGTCAACGTGTATTCGCCAGAATCGGCGTACCAGACTCCGCCTTGTCCGTCCGGGGCCCAGAGTGGACGCCGGCCGAACGGAGCGTCAACGAGGCCACCCTGAAAAAACACTTCGATACTGGGCACCTGCGTTAGTACCGCCCAATCGCCTTCATCGACCTTCCATCGGGTGAGCGCGACCTCCCCACGAGCGCGCACGCCGCCTCGACCCCCCAATGCCTCCATCAGAGACTCCGCGAATCCGGCATACGACAAATGATATAGACGTCCGGTCGCATCGAACGTTAGTTCCGGTATCTGGCCGATTTCAGCGGATGGAGGGAACGGAGTTGTGGAGACCAACTCCCCAGAAGCCATAAAGGTCGACTGACGCCATTGCCCGTAGTCGAACGCGTGGACGGTGTCGCCGGGACCGATGCCGAGTTTCACAACCCCTGTGAATTCTCCAGGGCCCTCCCCCGGGCCGCCGAGGCTTCGTATCAGTACGCCAGACGTGTCCAAAACAACGATGGAACGCGCCGTTGCATCCGAAACGTACAAGTGGCCATCCGATGTGCCGTCCACGTCAAAAATCCGGCCCAAAAAGGGCTCTGCGTTCGGATCTCGTCCAATTTCCGCGACCAATTCTGGACGCCATGTTGGAAGCGCAAGGAGGGAGGGATCTTGATGTTGAACTCGCGCCACGCCCAGACCGGAAGCCAAACAGGCGTTCTCCGAGGAGGTGTCAGCACGAGGTGTGCATGCGCTCTGCAGTACGAGGATCGCGCCCGATAAGTACGAAACTGTTGATCGAATGGTTCAGAATCCTTGCGGCTGCGTTGGATTCACTGATGTCGCCGTACACCAAGATACCGAGCGTTCCAGCTTGCGGCAGCCCGTGAGGGAAGCCCTCGCCAAGATGACGATCATCCCGGCGCAACGGCTGAAAGGCGCCGCCCCCGAAATGGCGCGCAAGGGACGAGTTCAGGAGTGGGATGCGGATGGAGATGTGGTGCCGGGGGTTATCCCGGGCGCGCCATAACAGGCGATGCCGTCTCGGCAGTTACGGGGCGCTGACCAGGGCGCGGAGATGCTCTCTGAGACGGTCTCGTTCTTCGACGGTATCACATAGAACCAAGAGGCTGTCGTCCCCGGCCACGGTCGCCACGACACCCTCCAGATTCGCCTCGTCAATGGCCACACCGACGAGATTGGCACACCCGCTGCGAGTAAGTACCGCCAACAGCGCCTGCCCCGACTCGAAACCGACTGCGAACTCCCGCAAGGTGTTCCCCAAGTTGGGGCGCGTCTCTTCGGCGGTAGTTATCCGCTGATAGCTCACCTCGGTCCCGGGAAGTGCCACCTTCCGGACGCCAAGGCGGCTTAGATCCCGGGATACGGTGGCCTGGGTGGCTTCGATGCCCTCCTCGGCCAGGGCTTCGCAAATCTCCGCTTGAGTTCGCACGCTGTTGTGGTGTACGAGGTTGAGGATCTTGCGTTCGCGTTGCCGCCGCCTGTTCATGGACCGCCCCGGAGTTCAGACAGCAACTTCCCTTCGCGGTGAGCCACGTATACTGGCGCCTGTTCGCGAGCCTCCAACCACGCTTCCAGATCCGTGATACGCGAGTTTGCCTGCCGGAGCTGTTCTTGAACACGACTGGGTGCCGGGCCCCCGGGAGACCCGTGCGCGGCAACGGCTGCTTCGGGCAGGAGCATCTCCGTGGTTTCTCGGTCGATCTCCGGACACAGCTCCTTTAGCTTGCCGAAGTCAAGTTTCCACAGCTCCACTCCGAGTTCTTCAGCGTGTCGGACCACCTCGCCGGCTTGGGAGTGCGCATCCCGGAAGGGGACCCCCCGACGGACCAACCCATCCGCCAGCTCGGTCGCCGTCACCATACCGCCCCGGAGCGCGCGAGCCATTGCCGCGGCATCGTAGCGCAGCCCTCTCGTAATGGGGATCGCGGCTGCGAGCGACCACTCCGCCGTGTCCAGCGAATCAAACAGACGCTCCTTGTCTTCCTGGAAATCGCTGTTGAACGTGAGTGGAACCCCCTTCAAGAGGCTGAGGAGGGCTGTGACGTTCCCGATCGCTCGAGCCGACTTCCCGCGCAGGATCTCGGCCGCCTCGGGGTTCTTCTTTTGCGGCATGATGCTGCTGCCTTGTGCCACCGAGTCATCTAGCTCGACAAACCCGAATTCCCGTGTGCACCACAGGATGACCTCATCAGCCCACCTGGACAGGTGAACGAGCAGGACAGCGCACGCCCACGCCGTATCAAGCACATAATCGCGATCTCCCACAACGTGCATGCTGTTGGAAAACGAATCTTCCAAACCCAGCAGGGAGCGGCAGCGTTCTGGGTTGATCGGGAAGGATGAACCCGCGAGTGCCCCTGCCCCCAGAGGGGAAACGCCGGCGGCACGGTGAGCAAAGCGAAGTCGGTCCGCATCGTCGTCCAGCGACCTCACATGTGCCATCAGGTGGTGCGCCAGCGATACCGGCTGGCCACGCTGGAGGTGTGTGTAACCGGGGAGATAGGTCGTTAGATGATCCGAGGCCTGGTTGGTCAGCTCACGTTGGAACCCCGCGAGCCCAGCGAGAATGTCCTCAATCCGCTCCCGCACATAGAGGCGGAGGGCCACGGCTGTCTGATCGTTGCGACTGCGGGCGGTGTGAAGACGCTTGCCGTCTTCCCCGATACGCGATACCAGTGTGCGTTCTATCCAACTATGGACATCCTCATCCGGACCCTCAACCGCGAGAGCTCCCTCTTCGATCTCGGCAAGCATGCGGGAGAGTTCGGAGACTATCCGGGTGGCGGCCGAGTGATCCAGAATTCCGGCGTTCTCCAACATGCAGGCGTGGGCAATACTCCCCACCACGTCGTGCCTCGCGAGGCGGCGGTCAAAGTGGAGGGATCCTGTGAATCTCTCGATGGTGGGGTCAAGGTCGCTCTCGAAACGCCCCCCCCAGAGTAAGGCCACGGTGCCTAGGCGCAGCCGCTAAACAACACCAGCCAAGTCGCACGGTGCTGCGGTCGCAGGGATTGGGTCGTCACTACCGGCCCGTGCGCGGGCTGCGAGGCTGGAGGGCAGTCCCCACAACCGAATGAAGCCGGCTGCGTCGGCCTGATCGTATGACGAATCCTCCCCGAACGTCGCTAGGTCTTCTCGGTAAAGTGAGTGGGGTGAGGAGCGGGCAATCGGCGTCGCGGAGCCCTTGAATAAACGGACGGTTACGTCTCCAGTGGATGTCTCGTGAGCCTCATTCAAGAACGCATCAAAAGCGGTTCGGAGCGGAGAATACCAGAGACCTTGATAGACCATATCCGCATATCGATCGGCAATTCTGCGCTTGAAGGAAGCTGTGTCCCGATCCATGGTGATGGCCTCGAGATCTGCCAACGCCGCCCATAGCACGGTCCCGCCTGGAGTCTCATAAACGCCGCGACTCTTCATGCCGACGAGCCGGTTCTCCACCAGATCCACGCGCCCCACTCCGTGGCGACCCGCGATGACGTTTACCTGGGAGAGCAGGTCCACCGCGGCCATCTCCTCTCCGTTGAGGGCGACGGGCCGTCCTTTGTCGAACGACAGAACTACGTTTTCTGGAGTCTCCGGAGCGAAAACAGGATCAGTGGTCAGTTCCCGGAGATCGTCCGGTGTCTCCCAATCCGGGTCCTCCAGCACGCCCCCCTCAAAGGAGGTGTGAAGGAGGTTGCGGTCGATGCTGTACAGCTTTCGTGGCGAACCCGGGACGGGGATACCGCGTTCGCGGGCGTACTCGAAGGCGTCCTCCCTCGAGCGGATCTCCCACTCCCTCCACGGAGCCACTATCGCCAAATCGGGCGCGAGGGCCTGGTACGTCAACTCAAACCGAACTTGATCGTTGCCCTTTCCGGTGCAGCCGTGTGCCAAGCCGTCGCAGTCGAACTCTCTCGCAATATCAACCTGGGCCGCCGCGATCACGGGTCTGGCAAGGGATGTCCCGAGGAGATAACGCCCCTCGTAAACCGCTCCCGCCTTGAGTGCAGGGAGCACGCATTCATCAAGGAATTGATCGCGAGCGTCGATCACGCGGCAGTCCAAGGCACCGGTTTCCAATGCTTTGAGACGGATTTCCTCGAAGTCTTCCTGCTGACCCACATCGATTGCGGCTGCTACAACTTCACATCTGTAATTCTCTCTGAGCCAGGGAATCATGACCGATGTATCGAGCCCGCCAGAATAGGCCAAGGCTACACGCCGAATTGTTTTCTTTGGAATCATTTGGGATGGTGTTCGTCCGTCAGGCAGGGGAGTGAGTCCGAAAACCGCTTGGAGCGCATGACTATACACAGTCGAGGGAAAATATTCAAATAAACCCAGGTTTTGCGCATGTTTTATGCGCCAGACGTTTATGCGCTAAAGGGTGGAGGCAGCGCGGGCTCGTCCTGGGGCTGGTAGCCGGCGTGTACATCCCAGGCCGCCGCCAAGGCCCGGTCAAACGTCATCAGCTGGGACGCTCCTCGCCGGATACAACTCGCCATATGCACCAAATCACGTGATTCGAGACCGGGGTGTTGTGCCACCAGCTCCCGAGCCAAGTACACGTCAGCGGGTTCGAGGGACCATACTTCGTGCACCGTGCCTTCTACTAAAGCAAACACCGAGGCAAGCATGTGTGGTCTTCTTTGGACCAGCTTCACATGTAGGAGTTCCTGCAACACCTCGGCTGAAGTAACGAGGATTGCGTTGTTCTTCCGGGCTTGCACTAACGACCGATAAGACTCCTCGCGAAGCGGATGCGCATCCCCTACATGATACACGAAAACGTTCGTGTCTATGAAGATCATCAAACGTCGTAATTCGGGTAGCGGGTCCTCAAGAGAAGTTCCTTCGTCTCTTCCCAGTCGGGCTCGCGCCCACCCGGTTCGTGGAGATCGTTGCACTTCTTGAAGAATTCTTCTAGTTCCTCCGGAGTGAACAGCTTTCGAGAGCGCCCCGCTTCCAGCTTCTCGTCCGCCGCTTCGCGCAGCCACTGACCGAGCGACTTGCCCTCGCGACGCGCCTGGGCCTGATATTGGATCTTGGATACTTCCTTTACGAGAAAGTGTATACGAGCCACGGCCTCCTCCTTTCTTTAGGATCCTCCCGTCACGGAACCCTGCCGTGAAAACGTGCACCAAATAATAGTACATGCACATGTTTTCTGCACATCGTATGTATACTGGGAGGAGTCGTCACGATGGGAAGTGCAACAAAGAGGGAACGGGCTTGGGGCTTCTGCCTTCAGGTGCCGTTCAGGATCTCCCTGTCCTGAAGGCTTGTTACGGTGAACCGCCGGTTCTGGAGCGCGATGATGGCGTCGGTCGCTGCCGAGGCAGCTGACAAGGTGGTTGTGTACGGCAAGCCGCGGGCAACGGCGGCACGCCGGATGTGGTAGTCGTCGTGCTGGGCATGTTTGCCGAGGGGAGTGTTGAGGAGAAGCTGCACATCGCCAGAAACTATCCGATCTACGATGTGAGGCCGCCCCTCGTGTACCTTTAGGATCCGTTCGCATGGAATGCCACGGTTCTTCAGGTACCGAGCAGTTCCCTCCGTGGCCAAAATCGAAAAACCAAGTTCATGGAACCTCCGCGCGATTGGGACCATGTTTGGTTTGTCTTCGTCGTGGACCGTGATCACGATCGCCCCCGCCGTGGGGAGGCCCTGGTACACGGAAAGCTGGGACTTGGCGAAGGCAAGGCCGAAGCTATCCGCGTGTCCCATCACCTCGCCCGTGGACCGCATCTCAGGGCCCAGGACCGTGTCGGCGTCGGGGATCTTGTCAAACGGCAAAGCCGCTTCCTTCACGGACACCTGGTGGGGGACCAATTCCTCCCCGTACCCAAGGTCCGCCAACTTTGTTCCGGCGAGGACGCGGGCGGCGAGGCGCGCCAGGGGGACCCCTGTCGCCTTGCTCACGAAGGGCACCGTCCGGCTGGCCCGCGGGTTCACTTCCAGTACATACACCGTCTTGTTGTGCACCGCGAACTGCACGTTGATGAGTCCCCTCACGTCCAAGGCCAGAGCGAACGCCTTGGTGAAATGCCGCATCGCGTCCATGTCCACATCCCTCAACAGATACGGGGGGAGGACACATGCTGAGTCGCCCGAATGGACTCCCGCATCTTCAATGTGCTGCATGATGCCGCCGATTAGGACGCTTTCGCCGTCGCATACGGCATCCACATCCGCCTCGAAAGCATCCTCCAAAAACCGGTCCAGCAGCACGGGGTGCTCGGGAGAAGCCTGGATCGCGCGAGCAAAGTAGTTGGTCAGGGAGGGAGAGTCGTAAACAACTTCCATGGCTCGTCCTCCGAGCACATAGCTGGGGCGAACCAGAACTGGATATCCTATCTCTTCGGCGATGCCTATCGCCTCCTCGACGCTCGTTGCCGTCCCCCCCGGCGGCATCGGAACGCCCAGCTCCCGGCACAACTCGTCAAACCGCCGCCGATCCTCCGTACGGTCTATTGACTCCACGCTCGTCCCCAGAATGGACACGCCGAGCGACTCCAGGCGACGCGCAATGGTCAGCGGAGTCTGTCCCCCGAACTGGACGATCACCCCCTCGGGCTTCTCCTGCTGCACGATGGAGAAGACGTCCTCCACGGTAAGCGGTTCAAAGTAGAGTTTGTCTGAGATATCGAAGTCGGTGGACACCGTTTCCGGGTTCGAGTTTACCATGATCGTCTCGAAGCCCTCTTCACGGAGAGCCAGAGAGGCCGACACGCAGCAGTAATCGAACTCAATCCCTTGTCCGATCCGGTTCGGACCACTTCCGAGAATGACGATCTTCCGTCGATCCGAGCGAATCGCCTCGTTCTCGAGTTCGTAAGTCGAGTAGAGGTACGGGGTCGCAGCGGGGAACTCACCGGCGCACGTATCCACCATCTTGTAAACGGGTGACAGCCCCGCACTCCGGCGAGCCTCCCGAATCGAGGCCTCGGAGGTGTGGCGCAGGGCCGCAATTTCACCATCGCCGAACCCGAATTCCTTGAGTGACCTGAGATCTTCGGGCGCGAGCGATTCCGCCTCCGCACAGATCATCCCCTTCTCGACGATCTGTCGAAGTTGAGAGAGGAACCACGGATCGATGCCGGTGATGGCGTAGATGTCCTTGATCGAGACTCCCTCCATCAGTGCCCGGTATATCTGGAATGGACGCTCCGGTGTGGGTGTGCGGAGAGCAGCCCGAAGGGATTCGAGGGAATCATCCGGCAGTCGGTCGTCCGCGGGGTCGGCCGCGGGTAGCCATCCAGCACGACCGTTCTCGAGGGCCCGGAATCCCTTCAGCCACGCCTCGGTGAAGGTGCGCCCGATGGTCATGACTTCGCCGACCGCCTTCATCTGGACTCCCAGAGTCGCGTCCGCCGCCGGAAACTTTTCGAACGCGAAGCGGGGGATCTTGACCACGATGTAGTCGAGGACGGGCTCAAAACACGATGGTGTGACCTGGGTGATGGCGTTGGGGATTTCGTCGAGCCGGTACCCAACAGCCAGCTTGGCCCCGATCCTCGCGATTGGGAATCCGGTTGCCTTCGACGCGAGTGCCGAACTGCGCGAAACCCTGGGATTCATCTCGATTACGAGCATGCGGCCAGTATCGGGATCCACAGCGAACTGGATGTTGCAGCCACCCGCATCGACCCCGATCGCGCGTACACAGGCTATCGCCGCGTCTCGCATGACCTGGTACTCTCGGTCCGACAGCGTCAGGGCCGGAGCGATCGTGATGGAGTCACCGGTGTGGACCCCCATCGGATCGAAGTTTTCGATGGAACACACCACCACGGCGTTGTCGGCGCAGTCGCGCATCACTTCCAGCTCGAACTCCTTCCATCCAATAACGCTCCGGTCGATGAGAACCTCGGTTATCGGCGAACTTCGTAGCCCCGCTTGCACCAGTGGTTCGAACTCCTCGCGATTGTATGCGGTGCTGCCGCCGGTTCCTCCCAGGGTAAAGGAGGGCCGGATGATCGCCGGAAACCCCACCCGCTCCACGATCTCCAGGGCCTCTTGGAGGGTGCGAGCGAAACCCCCGGTTGGGAGTTCAAGTCCTATCCCTTTCATGGCTTCCGCGAACTTCTCGCGGTCCTCGGCGAGCTGGATTGCCTGCACGTCAGCACCGATGAGTTCCACGCCGTGCTCTTCAAGGACGCCCGCTTCGGCGAGCTCCAGGGCGACATTCAGGGCCGTCTGACCGCCCATCGTCGGGAGAAGTGCGTCGGGCTTTTCATGCTCTATAACCCGCCGGACCCAGTCCGCTGTGAGCGGCTCTATATAGGTTGCGTCCGCCACGTCGGGGTCCGTCATGATCGTGGCCGGGTTGGAGTTTACGAGGATTACGCGGTATCCCTCCTCGCGGAGGGCCCTGCAGGCTTGGGTGCCCGAGTAGTCGAACTCACAGGCTTGGCCGATGACGATCGGCCCCGAACCTATGAGGAGGATGGATGAGAGGTCGTTACGGCGAGGCATGGTTGGTGGGGTTAGGGGTAGGGGCGGCTCGTTCTGGTGTCGTTCACCGCATGAGCAGGGAAATGACCCTCAAGGTCCATACCGGAACCGCCAGACCATCTCGGCGCGCAGGCGCAAATACGAGACCGTTGGCGACTCGGAGGGCCGCCGCATCGAACACGGTGTTGCCGGAGGAGGAGTGGAGTACGGCCTCTTCCACCAACCCGTCAGTGCGCACGAGCAGCCAGTACGTAGCTTGAGTCCCCGGATCCAGCCTGCTTCGGCGAATCACCGCGAGGAGTTCACCCGCGATTTCCGCTTCCACATCGTCATCAAAGACCATACGGGGGCCGGTGTCGAATGGAGTGTATGCGGGGCCCTCGGCTTGTAGCTCCTCAATCCCCGCTCCCGCGGCCGTCATCACGGAATCTCTGAGGACAAAATAAAGGGAGTCTCGGAGCACCGCGGCGATTGAGTCTTGGCGGACGATGAGCCCCGCAGTCATCGAGTCCTCGTAGACGGCGAGCATCGCGGCGATCGAATCCTGGTAGATGATGAGCTCCGCAGTCATCGAATCCTGGTAGGCGACATTCATCGCGTCCAGCCGGGCTCGTTCACTCGCGTAGATCGAATCCCGGAGTGCGCCCCTCAGTGAGTCCTCACGAGCACGAGTCAGTGCCGTGAAGGAGTCCCGAACGGCCGTGCGCAGCGAATCCTGCCACCGTCGCCCGGCAGCAACGAGCGCGGCGCGGGTGGAGTCTTGGCGCGCCTGGAAGAACTCGGCAACCGAGTCTGCGAAGACGGGTGTAGCGGCCCCTTCCTCCGGCTCCATCTGGGTTGGCCTCGGCGACGACTCCGGCGGGGGGCTCGGCCTCCCCCTCAAACGGCTACTCAGCCCGCAGGAGGTTAGGACCAGCATGCTTGCGCACAGGAATACGACGAGGGCACGGCAGGTGGAGGCGCGGTCGACACGGGCGCGGGCAGTGGAGGAACGCACGACGGCCAGCCAAGTCACGTGGATTCCGGCGCATCCAAACGCTTCTTTGCTTCCAGCCGCCACGCCGTGGCGATCAGAAGCAGCAGTCCCCCCCACACGGTTCCGAGGATCAACACCATCATGACGATCGCGGTCGTGTCCATCTAACCCCCCTGTATCGTTTCGGCTTGTCTCCACAACCCGCTATGTATCCACGAAGCCGCGCCCACGGAGCTATGCGACAAGGTCGAGATCCTCCGCCACCTCCTGCATGGCCGCGATAACGAACGCGATGTGGACACCCATCTCCTCTCCGAGTTCGGCGCACGTGTGCATCATCTCATCTCGGCTCACGGCGGCTGCGAACGCTTTGTCCTTCATCTTCTTGCGTACGGACTTCGTCTTCATTCCCTGGAGTCGTGTGGGGCGGACCAAGGCGCACGCCGTGATGAACCCGGCCAGCTCGTCAACCGCGCGCAGCGTCTTCGCCATCCGGGTCCGGGCCGGCACGCCCGTATAGTCGGCATGGGCGAGAATCGCGTCGAGGATCTCCTCATCCACCCCTCGTTCTCTCAGGATCGCAACTCCGGTGGAGGGGTGCTCTGCGTCCGGGGCGCGGGCATCGTTCGGCCACCGCTCATAATCGAAGTCGTGGAGGAGGCCTGTTACGCCCCACAGCTCCTCGTCCTCCCCGAACTTCCGCGCGTACGCCCGCATCGCCGCTTCAACGGCTTTCATGTGTCGCACTAGACGTGGATTCTTAGTGTATTCGCAGACGATCGCCAGCGCTTCGTCCCGGGTGGGGACCATACCGCCCATCTCCTCTTATTTCGGGGTCTCGGGTTTTCGTCCTCGGGTCTCGTATCTGTGCTAGGGGTTACTCTCTTCGCAGGGAAGCCAGAAAACGTTCGGGATCGTTCTGGCTCAGCAGCAGTGAATACCCGTCGCGAGTGGGAATATACACGACCCGTCGCCGGTCTGTGACATACACGAGAGCCTTCTCGTTACCCTTGAGACGGAACCAGCCTGCCTGATAATCGCCCACGGCCGTCCCCATCGTACGTCGACGCGGTTTCAGGTCGGGGGCAGCCCGCAAATCCACGACGCGGGCTTCGTCCAATCGTAACTGCTCCAGGGGGATCGTCCGTCCCCATAGGTCGCCAACCAACTTCAGGGTTTCGGTCGTGACCTCTGCCCGGCTGTGACGGGATGACCAAGCGCTCCATCCCATTATTACCTGAACCCCTGCGAGGACGACCATCATGATGATGAAGAACCACAACATGCCGCGGCCTTCTGCGGGTGGAATCGGGAAAACTTGTGGCAACACTCACCTCCCTTCGGTCGTTAGATGCAGACTCGCTCTCCAGGGCACGGAGGCTACAGGTCATGGGGGTTGCTCCGGACTCCGCCTGTGAAGCCGTGGGGCTGCCATTGCCGGTGCAAGAATGAGGCACCCTGCCGCTCCAAGGAGTCTACGGCAGATGCATGGCCCGTTGGGACCGCTACGGCGATACAAGTGACCTGGGCCAAATTGATACGCCAGGAGCAACCGAATGCAGCGCGAGCAGAGAGGCCATGTTACGCACGCGCGCAGAGTGCCGCCACAGGGGCCCAAAAGGGGGCCTGCTACGAGACTAGGGGTTAAGGTTCAGAGCCCTCGCTACCCGTTTCCGCAGTGTCATTTTGGTTTTCCTCCAGTGGGTCAACGCAAGATGAGTCGGCAACAGTGCCGTCAGGCATCACCACTATGATCAGGTCTTGGGTTCCGCAGATCTCTTCCGCCCGCCTGATTGTGTCCATGTATGGCGGAGGATCCGCACACCCAACAACAGAGGTGAAGATCGCTACAAGCAGAGTTTTTCCGCGCATTGCATCACCCCCTTTCTGTGGCCCGCCCCCCAAAGAGGACTCCATTAGGCAAATGGAACTAGGTAATAGCAAAGCTTCCGAATACGCACCGCGCAACGTCCTCAATATCAGTTGAAGAGAGCCCGTCGCAGGTTTGTGGCCTGCAAAATGCAGCCGTTTTGCCCGCTAAAAGACGTCCGTTTCACCCGTTGGACGACGGCCAAAACACCCGTTACACTCTCTTGCGTACTCCTACAACCGGCGTGAACATGGGGTGATGGACTATATCCCGAGAATCGTAGATGCAGAGCTGGCCGAACGTCTTTCGGCTACGGGTGCCGTTGTGATTGAGGGACCCAAAGCCTGTGGAAAGACGAGCACTGCGCGGCAGATGGCGGCAAGCGAGGTGCTCTTGGATGTAGACCGCAATGCGCGGCGTGCGGTCCAGATCGACCCGGGTCTTGTACTGCGCGGGGCCACACCTCGCCTCATTGACGAATGGCAAATCGAGCCCGACATCTGGAACCATATTCGGCGCTCGGTGGATGATCGCGGCCTGCCCGGCCAGTTCATTCTCACTGGGTCAGCGGTGCCCCCGGACGACGTAACACGACACACCGGGGCGGGACGGGTTACCCGGCTGCAAATGCGCCCCTTGTCATTCTTCGAGGCAGGCCACTCGACGGGCGAAGTGTCTCTAGGGCACCTGTTGAACGGCGAATCCCAACAATGCGGCCGTGTCGACTTGTCCATCCGACGCCTTTCCAAGCTCGTCAGCGTGGGAGGGTGGCCCGGCCACTATGGCAGGTCTCTGAAGCAGCGCCTGCGCATGACCCGTGACTACCTGAACGAAATCCGGCGGGTCGACGTGACCAGAGTCAGCGGCGTCAAACGCGACCCAGTCAAGGTGGGGCGTCTCCTGAGGTCGTTAGCACGTAACTCGGCGACTTCTGCCACGTTATCCACATTGATTCAAGACGTGCGGGGGAACGGGACATCGATGAAGGCCGACACTGCCGCTGCATACCTTGACGCACTCACGCGCTTGATGATTGTGGAAGACCAACCCGCCTGGGCACCCCACCTGCGATCTCGGACCACCCTGAGAACTCGTCCGGTGCGTCACTTCGTCGATCCGTCTCTCGCGGTGGCAGCCTTGGGCGCATCGCCTCAACGACTCATGGACGACCTCGAGTATTTCGGCCTTCTATTCGAGTCGTCCGTGATTCGGGATCTCCGGGGCTACGCTCAATCCGTCGGTGCGGAAGTCTTCCACTACCGAGAAAAGGGAGGGTTGGAGGTAGACGCGATCGTGGAAGACGACGAGGGCCGCTGGGCCGCCTTTGAAGTCAAATTGGGTGAACGCTGGGTGGAGAAGGGTACGGCGAACCTGCGACGTTTGGCCCACCGCATGAGGGATGGCGCGCACCGACCTCCCTCCGCTCTAGCCGTAATCCTCCCTAACGGTTACGGGCATGTGGAGGGTTGGAAAAACGGCGACGTCGGGGTCATCCCAATCGGAGCACTGGGGCCCTAATCCAAGCTTACGCTCCGCAACGCGTAGGCGTGCCAGCGGCGATCCGTTCGTCCAGTATTCGTCGGGCTCTAGCCGGAGCATCGGACAGCAGCCCGTCGACCCCCCAGTCCCATAGGCGGCGCATGTCGCGAGCCTCGTTCACGGTCCACACGAAGACGCCCAAGCCGTCTCGGTGAGCCCGTCGTACGAACCGGGGCGTCACGATCCGGATGACACCGTGGCGTTCCGGAACCATGGCGGCTGACCCCCGAGGCGGCACCAACCCGCCCAAACCAACCTTGCCTAGAAGGACGTATGACCGCAGCTCCGTCTGGTAGGCACAACGCCACCGAGCAACTGCACATGCCTCCTCCGTCTCCTCACGGTTGAAGCCTCCCACCAGGATGCGGTCCCTATCCGGGCTCTTCTGCAGCCAACGGGCCAGAATCGGACCAACCAACGGTGATTTGATCTCCACGATGACGGGAAGGGGCGACGTGACGTCGAGGACCTCCTGAAGGGTGGGTATCGTGCAGCCTTGGCCCCGAAAGGGGTATGTCCGGCCCCGATCCGGAGTGAACCAGTAACCGGCGTCGACCTTCTTTATCTCCCGGAGGGTCTGCGTCGCGATTTCGCCCTCTCCGCTCGTCGTACGCTCGAGAGTCGGGTCGTGGATAACCACGATTTCGCCATCGCGGGTCGAGTGAATGTCCAGCTCCACAGCGTCCGCCCCCACATCGACCGCGTGCTGGAACCCCGGAAGGGTGTTCTCGGGCGCGACCAAAGACGCACCCCGGTGGCCGATCACCCGTAGCGGCGATCCCGGCCCGAACACGTCGCCGGGTACCCTGCTGGGTGGCCCGCTTTCGTCCTGGCTCAAACCAGGGCCGCTCACTGCGTGGAGGCTTCGGCTCTCGCCTTGGCTCCCGCCAACTCGCTCTGCCGTTTACCCAACCACAAACCGACAGCTAACCAAAGCCCGGCGATGGGAACGGCGGTGAACGCGATGCTGGCCATGCCGAGGCCAAGCGCTGAGAGCCCTGCGTAGGACCACACTCCGATCTGGTCGCCACCCCGGTAAACGAAAGTGTCGATCAGTGCCTTGGCCTTAAAGCGATCTTCGCGTTCGACCACGGTGTAAAGTGACTCTTTAGCCGGCCTCGCGAGGGCAAAGTTGCTGCCCCTCCGCAACACCTGGAACACGACGATTACGATCGCCGTCGGCCACACCCCCAGCCCCGTGAATCCGATCACGCAGAGAGCGGGAAGGGCCGCGAGCGTTACCCCCACGCCTAGGCGGCGCATGATGTGACCGGTGAGGAACAGCTGTGTGAAGAGGGTGAGCGCATTGGTAGCGGTATCGATGGAACCAAAGAATGCCGTCCGCAGATCCCTATCCTGGATGGTCGCCGCAATCTCGGCCTGCTGGTAGTAAAGGAATGTCCCCACGATCGTGTAGCACAGCATGTACACGCACATCGCCAGCAGGTAGGGATTCTGCACCACGTGGACGATTCCACTGTAAAGAGTCCCGCCAATCACCTTGCTCGAGTCGTCTTGTTCGCCGCGCACGCGCCGAAGCCGGGAGAAAAGTGCGGATAGTCGCCGGACGATGAACACGGCTACTTCGAGGAGCACGACGGACACCAACATGAGGAATTCGCGACCAATCAAACCGACGAGTCCGGTGGTGAGAGCCGCGCCCGACATCGCGCCGATGGTGCCCCCAACCCCGATAAACCCGTAGACACGTTTGCTCTGTTGCAGGGACCAGACGTCGCTCATGAACGCCCAGAAGATCGACACCACGAAGAGGTTGAAGACGCTCACCCACCAGTAGAAGGCGCGCCCGATCCAAATCGTTCCTTCTTCCGGCATATTCAACAACAGGACGAAGAACACGAGCAAATTGAGAGCAAAAAACCGGTAGGCGTAAATCACGAAGGTGTCCCGCGCGTACTTCGCCACCAAGGCCGCAAAGGGTGGGTTGACGATGATCATCAAGATCAGCGTGCCCGTGAACATTAGCGGCAGGTTCTCGACGCCCCCAGCCACGGCCATCTCGTCGCGGATCGGCCGCAGGATGTAGTAGGCGCAGAGCACGGTGAAGAAGTAGGCAGCAGAGAGAACGGCAGCTCCCATCTCTTCCGAACGGACGTTGGTGCTACGGGTAATCCAGCGCAGGGCGACACTCATTGGGCGCACAGCTCGACGGCTTCGCGCAAAGAACGGATGGGATCACCGCTCCGCGGGATGAATTCATGCGCCATGTACCCGGTGAATCCCGTTTCTTCGATGGCCGCCACGATCGGCGGATAGTTCAGTTCCTGTGTGGCATCAATCTCGGCCCGACCCGGGACGCCGCCGGTGTGATAGTGTCCGATCCAAGAGGCTGCCTCGGTGATAGTGCGGATGATGTCGCCCTCCATGATCTGCATGTGGTAGATGTCATAAAGGATCTTCACGTGGGTGGAGTCAACGGCACGCATGACCTCAAGCGCGTAGCCGGTGTGGTCTCCGATGTAGTCGACGTGGCCTCCAGCCTTCGAGTTGAGCACCTCCACCAAGATCGTGACGTTCTCCGCCTCGGCAATGGGAGCGGCTTCGCGGAGGCACCTGATCGAGTTCTCGATGCCCACGGGGTCGGTCATCCCCCGTCGATTGCCGAAAAAGCAGATAACGTTGGGAACGGAAAGGCGCGCTGCATCGGGAATATCCTGCTCAAACGCCCGGAGCATGGCGGTGTGGTTCGCCACATCGTTGAGGCCTTCCTCAATCGTTCCCGCCTGGATGTCCCCGCACGAAACGGTCAGACCATGGTCGTGGGCCACCGCCCATTCCTCTACTGTGAGGAGATCGATTGCGGGGAGGTTCGGGATTTCAGCGACGTGACGACAGAACTCGGGAAGAGGGATGTCTTCGTAACACCAACGGGCGACGGACTGGGTGATAGTCCCCGTTTTCTTGACCGGACCGGTTGGTTTGTGGTCGGAGCCAGCGAGGTCGGACGGGGACAAGGTCCGGACGGCGAGCGGCCCCAGCACAGCCGCGCCCGCGACCCGAACGGCGTCCCTGCGCTTCATCGACCGAGACCTGCCAGGTGGTCGTAGCTGGCCCGAACGGATTGGAGAGGATCGCCGGGGGAGTCGTGTTCCACGAAGTAGTGCAGGAGTCCCGCTTCAGCGGACCGCTCGAAGATCGCCGCGAAGTCGATGGCCCCGGCCCCGACATCGACCATGTCGCCGGAGGGAGTCCTGTCCTTCACATGGCACAGCGAAAACCTACCTGGATGGCGCGCGAAGTAGTCAAAGGGATCGCCCCCTCCGTGTTCGAGCCAGTAGAAGTCCAGCTCGAAATCCACTAGCCCCGGGTCTGTGCGGTCGAGAAGAATGTCCAGGGGTCGCACGCCGTCGGTCTCCACGAGCTCAAAATCATGGTTGTGGTAGGCGAAGCGGAGGCCGGCCTCCTGACAGCGCTGACCGATGTCGTTCATCTCGCCGGCGAGTCGCGAGTAGCCGTCCCCGATCTCGGCACCCGACCCGGAGGGACGATCAGAACCCGAAATGAATGGCAGCACAAAGTACCGGTGGCCGATCGTCTGGGCGGCGAGGACCGCTTCGTCGAAAGTGGACCGGAGTTCTTCCAGAGAGAGGTGAACGGCCGGTGCCACGAGTCCCTCGGCGTCCAGGGAGGCCTTCACTTGTGCCGGGGGCCGGCCGAAGTAACCTGCGAACTCGACCTCACCGTAACCGATCGCAGCTACCTCAGCGAGTGTCCGTTCCACGTCTTCTGCCATGAGCGAGCGGACAGTGTAAAGCTGCAACCCCCACTCCTCCGGCTGTTGGGCAGGAGTCCGGGGCAATGATTCGAGAGCCGGTCGCGGGTGCCTGGGCATCGTGACCACGTCGACACCGGCCGTACCAGCCAACGCGAGCCCCGCACCCACCTGGTGCATGAAGTGTCTTCTGTCCATGGCAGGGATAATGCCCTCTCACGGCGCAGTTGGCGACACCTGCACGCGATGGTCTGGGGGAGAGCCCCTGCGACACGCGCGAGGGCGCGGGCGGACACGTTCGCTGGAAAGGACAGGGCGCAGAGCGTAGGATGGACGAGTGAAAAGACGACGCGCTCTCGAGATCCTGGGTGTGGCGGCAGGCACCCCGTTGGTGGCACCCTCCGGTGCCATGGGAAAGATCTTCGATTGGGGGCAGCGGGTGTGGGCGGATGCGGAACCGAACGATCTGCGGACACTCACCGCGGAGCAGGCCCGCACCGTGACTGCGCTCGCCGAGGTCATCTTCCCCCGAACCGACACCCCCGGCGCGACCGACGCCGATGTAACCGCATTTGTCGACACGCTCCTCACTGGATGGCTGGAGGAGGAGGACCGAGACCGATTTCTGGCCGGCATTGACGAGGTAGACGCCGAGGCCAAGGCGGAGTGGGGATCGCCCTTCGCCGATGGCTCCGAGGAGCAACAAGTCGGATTGGCCACGGCCCTGGATGATGAAGTCGAGGCGGCCAGGCAAGATGACTCCGCGGACGAACAAGATCTCTTCTTCTACGACATGAAGCGGTTCACTCTGTCGGGGTACTTCACGTCGCAGGTGGGGCTGAGGGCGATCGGCCACCGAATCGTGTTCAGGACCTTTGAAGGGTGCGTACCAGTGGAAGAGACGGAGGCCCCGTGAGTCGCCAGGAGACGTACGACGCGATCGTTGTCGGGTCGGGGATTACCGGCGGCTGGGCAGCCAAGGAACTCACCGAACTCGGGCTCAGGACACTCGTGCTCGAGGCAGGACCTCCCGTCGACCCCTCGGTGGACTATGTGGAGCACGTCCAGGCGTACGACATGCCCTACAGAGGGTGGAACGATCGCAAGGCTCTCGCCGAGGAGCAGCCGATCCAGCGCGAATGTTACGCCTGTGATGAAATGGGGCGGAAGTTCTTCGTCAACGACATCGAGAACCCCTACACGACCCCCGACGACAAACCCTTCCTGTGGATTCGCGGACGACAGGTAGGTGGCCGTTCCATCATGTGGGCCCGGCAGTCATACCGGCTCAGTGACCTCGACTTCGAGGCGAACGCACGCGACGGGGTCGGGGTGGATTGGCCGATTCGGTACGCGGATCTGGCGCCCTGGTACGACCACGTCGAGGCCTTCGTGGGCATAAGCGGACGGGCGGAGGGGCTCCCGCAGCTCCCGGACGGCGTGTTTCTCCCACCTATGGAGATGTCCTGCGTGGAGGAGGCGGTCCGAGACGCAATCGACCGCAACTTCGCAGGCACCAGGAAGATGACGATCGGACGCACCGCCGTCCTTACGCGGGATCACAAGGGTCGCCGAGCCTGCCACTATTGCGGGCCTTGCCACCGTGGCTGCGGTTCGTACAGCTACTTCAACTCGGTTCACGCGACGTTGCCGGCAGCAGAGGCTACCGGCCGGCTTACTCTCAGGCCAAATAGTGTGGTGCACAGCATCATCCACGATCCCACAACGGGGCGGGCCACCGGCGTCCGGGTCATCGACCGTGAATCCCACGACGAACTGGAGTTCCACGGAACGATGATCATGCTGGGTGCTTCCGCCCTCGAATCGACCCGCATCCTCCTTAACTCAACCTCTCCTGCTTTCCCGGAGGGCCTCGCCAACTCTAGCGGTGCACTCGGTCGCTACCTCATGGATCACACCATGAGCACCGGCGCCACCGCTCGTTTCAACGGGTTCGATGGGTTCACAACTCGAGGGACCCGGCCAAACGGGATCTACATTCCCCGGTTCCGGAATGTGACCGAACCCGCCAAGGATTTCATTCGAGGGTATGGTTACCAAGGGTGGTCCTCGAGAGAAGGTTGGGGGAGGGGCGCATACATTGCCGGAATCGGTGCCGACTTTAAACGCGAACTTTTCTCTCCCGGGCCGTGGAGGTTCGAACTGGGGGCGTTTGGGGAGTGTCTCCCCCGGGAAGACAACTTCGTTGAACTCGATCCGGACAAGGTCGACGCGTGGGGCATCCCCGCCCTGCGGATTCAGTGCACATGGGGCGAAAATGAACGTCTCATGATGCAGGACAGTGCCGAGCGCGCCGCGGAGATGCTCGAAGCGGGGGGCGGCGTAGACATTACGTTGAAGACTGAGATCACGGCACCCGGTCTCACGATCCACGAAATGGGGACCGCGCGCATGGGCCGTGATCCCAAAACCTCGGTGCTCAACGCCTACAACCAGACGTGGGACGTCCCCAACCTGTTCGTGATCGACGGTGCGGCGATGACCTCATCGGCGTGCCAGAACCCGTCACTCACCTACATGGCCCTGACCGCGCGGGCGTGCCACTACGCCGTGTGGGCCAAGAACCGCGCTGAGCTCTAGGCCCCGATCTATTTCGGCCTACGCGGCCGGCCTAAGTGGCGATGACCTCCGCAAAAGCATCGGCGACGTCATTCACATCCGCCATCGTATTGTAGATGTGGGGACAGAGCCGAATCCCGGGGAAGGGATTGGACCGCAGCGCCCCAGCCACCCCGTGTTCCTCGTACAAGCGGTTGTAGACCCTCCCGTAATCCGCACCGGGAACCTCCGCCACCACCACACCGGCACTTAGTCCTTCCTCCGAAGAGGTGTGGAAGCTGGCTGAGGGGATTCTCTCCCGGAGGGCTTTCCTGAGGCCGGCAGCAAGCTGGCGAACCCGGCTCTCGATCTGGGGCACACCGATTGCTTCGTGAAAATCGACGGCTGTGGCAACGGCGGCCACCGCAGCGTCATCCCTCTGGCCGTAGGTGCCGAACTTGCCAGCGCCTCCACTTTCGATCGCTCCCTGCCAACCGACTCCGACATCGCTCGCCCATATCTCCCCCACTCGGTCTCGGCGTACGAAGAGCACGCCCGCCTCCTTGGGACCGCACAGCCACTTATGGGCACTCCCGGTGTATGAGTCGCATCCCATGTCGTGGAGGTTGACCTCGATGGCTCCGAAGCTCTGGGCTCCATCCACATGGATGAAGATGTCGCGTTCGTTGGCCAACTTGCAGAGGTCTCGCACGGGAAGTTCGACCCCGGAGATATTTGAAATCTGTGTGATGCTGAGGACCCTCGTTCTCGGGGTAAGGGCGGCGGCGAAGGCCTCGATGAGGGCATCGGGAGACTCCGGGGCCGGGGGCGTCGATACCCTGACAACTTGGTACCCCCAGCGTTCGGCGCGAACATCCCACGCCACGTTGTTCGTGGGGTGATTCTGATCCCAGATCACGACCTCCTCGCCCGCCCCAAGCGAGAGTCCGTTGATTACGGTGTTGTTGCTCTCGCTCGTATTGCGGGTCACAACAACTTCGTCCGTACCGGCTCCGAGTAGGCGCGCCAATGCCTCGTGCGATTTGGCGGCCAGTGCGTTGAACTTGGCCCGGTTCTGGAACGAAGCGTCCTCGTCGATGTCCCTCGTGTGCTGGAATACGGCCTCCTGCACCGAGTAGGGACTGGGACAGAGGTTGGCGGCGTTCAGCAACCGAAGGCCTGGGCGTAGAGGAAACTGGGCCTTGACCATTTCCCAATAGCCCTCGTCCATGGTTCCGGGAGATGGTCGGCGCGAGGCCAAACTCTCCAGCGACAGGCGGACGTCCCCCCGCGTCCAGGCAGGGATACTGGCCACGGCCAACCCGCCTGCCGTCCGCTTCAGAAAGCTGCGGCGGGTTCCCGCAACGCTTGGCCTCGGGTCGCCCCTCGGTTGATGGTTCATGGTACGACTCCCGGGTATGGCTTCTACTTCCACAAGTACACGTTGTCTACGTACACCGTGTTCGGGTCGCCTGAGATGATGAGCTGCGCCAGAGAAGCTCTGGCTGTCATGTTCTCGAACGCCGAGAGCGGCACGTCGATGCTTACCCACTGCCCCGTAGCCATCATCGGATCGCTGGCAGCCGTGAAGGTCAACTCGTGCTCAGAGTCGTCGCCCCCGCTCCAGGCGCCATCGGCCCCGAAGTCCACCAGCTTCACCTTGAATGCGGCATCGGTGGTCTCATCCGGCGTCCACACATCCATGTGGAAGTGGGTCATCTCCGTGGCATCCAACGCACCGGCACTCGCGAAAAACTCGATCCCTGCGAAAACCAGATTGGTGTATTTCTTCGTGGCGTTGCCGTCGATTTCGACGTCTTCCACATCCGCCTGATCCCAATCGGTTGACCAGGTGTCCACCGTAATGTCGTCATAGGCATCGCTGAAGATCGATATCACATCGTCCGCGGAATGGGCCGGCGTGGGAGCCGCCTCCCCCGGCATGCTTGAGGGTGGGGTATAGAAATACACATTGTCCACGAAGACGGTGTTCGGATCGCCCGCGATGATGAGCTGCGCCAGAGAAGCTCTGGCTGTCATGTTCTCGAACGCCGAGAGCGGCACGTCGATGCTTACCCACTGCCCCGTCGCCATCATCGGATCGCTGGAAGCCGTGAAGGTGAGCTCGTGCTCAGAGTCGTCGCCCCCGCTCCAAGCGCCATCGGCCCCGAAGTCCACCAGCTTCACTTTGAACGCGGCGTCGGTGGTCTCGTCCGGCGTCCACACATCCATGTGGAACCGAGTCATTTCGGTGGCATCCAACGCACCGTCACTCGCGAAAAATTCGATCCCTGCGAAAACCAAATTGGTGTACTTCTTGACCGCATCACCCATAACATCGACGTCTTCCACGTCCGCCTGATCCCAATCGGTTGACCATGTGTCCACCGTAATGTCGTCATAGGCATCGCTGAAGAGAGAGATGGTGTTCTCCGCTGGGTTTGTCGGTGTTGGGGCCGGGGTGCTCGGCATCTCCGGCGGGGGTGGAGCGGCTCCACCTCGGAAGTAGACGTTATCCACAAAGAGCGTGTTCATCGTGCTGCGGATGATTAGCTGCGCGAAGTGTTCCCTCCCCATGAGTCCGGTCATATCCGCGATCGCCAGATCCAGTTGGACCCACTCGCCCGTCATCAATCCGTCGTCCATGGTGATGATCACTTCGTGTTCGGAGTCATCCCCGCCGGACCAGGCCCCATCGGCCCCGAAATCAACCAGCTTGACCGCGAGCTCCGCCGGTGGATCCGTCGAGTCCGGCGTCCATACATCCATGCGGAAGTGCGTGCTGTTGGAGATATCCAGCGTCTGGCTAACGGTTTCGATGCCCGCAAAGGTGAGGTTCGTGTACTTCTTGACCGCATCACCCATAACATCGACGTCTTCCACATCCGCCTGATCCCAATCGGTTGACCAGGTGTCCACCATGACATCGTCATAGGCGTCGCTGAAAAGTGAAATGGTCTCGTCAGCCGAATGTGCGGGGGTCGGAGCCGGGGTGCTCGGCATCTCCGGTGGGGGTGGAGCGGCTCCACCTCGGAAGTAGACGTTATCCACAAAGAGCGTGTTCATCGTGCTGCGGATGATGAGTTGGGCGAAGTGTTCCCTCCCCATGAGTCCGGTCATATCCGCGATCGCCAGATCCAGTTGGACCCACTCGCCCGTCATCAACCCATCGTCCATGGTGATGATCACTTCGTGTTCGGAGTCATCCCCGCCGGACCAGGCCCCATCGGCCCCGAAATCAACCAGCTTGACCGCGAGCTCCGCCGGTGGATCCGTCGAGTCCGGCGTCCATACATCCATGCGGAAGTGCGTGCTGTTGGAGATATCCAGCGTCTGGCTAACGGTTTCGATGCCCGCAAAGGTGAGGTTCGTGTACTTCTTGACCGCATCACCCATAACATCGACGTCTTCCACGTCCGCCTGATCCCAATCGGTTGACCATGTGTCCACCATGACATCCATGAAGGCGTCGCTAAACATGGAGATCACACTGTCCACGTGCTCCGTTGGCGCGGGGGCCGGGGCGGTGGGTGCCGTAATCGGGCGAACGACGAAGAACACGTTGTCCACGTAAACCGTGTTCGGATCGCCTGAAATGATGAGCTGAGCGAGATGCTCCCTGGACTGGAGGTCCCCGAATCCGTCCAGAGACAGGTCCAGATGGATCCATTCGCCCGTGACCAGGCCGCTCGCAGCAGTGAGAGTGACCTCGTGCTCGGAGTCGTCACCCCCGCTCCAGGCGCCATCGGCCCCGAAGTCCACCAGCTTCACCTTGAATGCGGCGTCGGTCGTTTCGTCGGGGGTCCAAATATCCATCCGCAGGTGCGTCATGGCGCTGGCATCGACCGTCGCCGACGTAAACTCGATCCCGGCAAATGTCAGGTTCGTGTAGAGTTTTGCCGGATCGCCCGCGATCTCGGTATCCGTCAGGTGGGCATCGTCCCACTCGGCCGACCAAGTGTCTACCATCACGTCGTCATATGCATCGCTAAAAAGCGAGATCACGCTGTCGGCGGCGTGTGCAGGCGCATCGGGACCGGTGGCCGGAGCAGCACCTGCGGCAACGACGACATCCGCACTCCCGCTCGCGTCGTCGGCCATCGCCATTATCGTGGTCATGCCGCTGGAAACAGCGGTAACCGTGCCCGCGTCGTCGACGGTCGCAACACCCGCGTCGGCAGAACTCCAGCTAATGATGGCGTCCTCAAGGACGTTCCCCGCCGCGTCCATCGCCATGGCGGACAGGCTCCACTCTTCGCCGATCGCCGTGAAGTTGAGGGCGGCCGGGTCCACAACTACCGATGCAGCCCTGACCTCCACCATTACCGTCGACGACCCGCTGGCGTCCCCGCTGGATGCGGTAATCGTCGTCGTCCCTTCACCCGTCGCAGTCACGAGCCCGGCCGCGCTTACTGTCGCAACAGCTCCGTCGCCGGTTGCCCACGTCACCGCGGCACTCGCCATCGTGTTCCCGTTCTGATCGCGGACAGTTGCCGTTAACTGAACCGTCTCTCCGACTGCGCCCAGCGTCGCCGATGAAGGGGCCACCTCGACGGTCGTAGCAACCGGAGTTGGCGGGGGTGGTGGCACTGGCGGAATTACCAGCTCATCACCTCCACAAGCAAGAACGCCTACGGTGGCCAGGCCAAGAAATACAGAGACATCTCGGACACATCGGAGACGTGAAAAAACCCTGCGTGGAGAAGTGTTCATGAGGGCACTCGGGTTAGGGGGTTACGGTGGATGCCAGTTGCCCGCCCGACACGGGAAATCTGACCATATCCATATAGAGTGTCACGTAACACCGACTACTTCAATACCGCGGGTCCACTACCGCAGGCGTCGGCGGTGGTCTACCCGATTTTGCACCGAGCCAACATCTTGCCTAAGCCGGTACGACTCTCAAGCACGACCCCAGCAAGGAGCTCCGCCGATGTCCCTCCACCACAGATTCTCAACGCATCGTCCGCCTAAGTCAGCCTTTCGCCTACCCGCGCCAAGTCTTTTGGTCCTCCTCCTCATCCTTGTCCAACCCCAGGCCACCTTTGCGGGCCAGGATGGGCAGGCCCTGCCCCTCGAAGCGTGGTTGGATTGGGAACGGGTCTCGGAACCACGATTGTCACCGAACGGCGCGATGGTCGTCTTCGAACGCGGGTGGGTCGACAAGATCGGGGACAGCTGGGAAACCGACATCTGGATCGTCAACAGTGATGGGAGTCGGCCCCGTCATCTCCTAAAGGGCGCTTCACCTCGCTGGTCACCCGATGGCACTCGAATCGCGTTCTTTGCCCCCGACGAAGAGGGAAGAAGGCAGATCCACGTCCGCTGGATGGACGCCGAGGGCTTGGTGTCGCAGGTGACGCGTCTCACGGGGAGTCCGGCCAACCTGGCGTGGTCCCCCGACGGAAAACACCTCTCCTTCACCATGCGCGCCCCTGCCGAAGAACCTGTCTCCCGGCATTGGTCGATCTCACTGAACCCCCCTGAGTCCGCGGAATGGACTCCACCCCCGCGCATAGTTGAACGCCTCGTTTATAGACAGGATCGAGTTGGATTTTTGGATGATGATTACCAGCACATCTTCGTGGTCCCGGCAGACGGTGGCACGGCACGCCAGCTCACCAAGGGAGACATGAACTTCGGGGTGCCCGTGTGGGAACCGAATGGCAGCTCTCTGCTATTCAGCGGGCTCCTCGCAGCGGACGCGGACTACAGGTGGCAGGAAAGCGAGATCTACCGTCTGGACGTGGCTTCGGGAGCGGCAACCGCCATCACCGACCGCAAGGGACCTGACCGGAACCCTTTACCATCCCCCGATGGAGCCTTGATCGCCTATACCGGACACGATACGACCACCTTCGACTACATAGAGTCGGCGATCTACGTGATGGACGCGGACGGTTCCAACCCGAGGGCACTCACCCAGGAGATGGACAGGAGTCCGGGCGACGTTTTTTGGGCTCCGGACGGGCGGGGGCTGTATTTCAACGTTACCGCGGATGGGTACCGCAACCTTCACTACGTCTCACTCGGCGGGCAGACGCGCGCCGTGACGCAGGGGCCCCAGATGTTCTCCATCGGGGACGCAAATGGGGCAGGCCAGGCAGTCGGGACGTGGGGAGATGCCCACGAACCAGGAGATTTGTACGCGTTTCGGTTGAACGACCCGGACGATCGAATTCGTTTGACCGATGTGAACGCCGACGTGTTGGCCGGTGTGCAGCTAGGGGAGGTGGAGCAGGTTTGGAGCACCTCCTCGCACGATGGTCTCGCCATTCATGGCTGGGTGATTAAGCCTCCGGGGTTTGACGCATCCCGCCGGTACCCGATGATGCTTGTCATCCATGGTGGTCCCCACGGCATGTACAACGGCGGGTTCAACTTTGCTTGGCAGGAGCATGCCGCGAACGGATACGTCGTCCTTTACACAAACCCGCGTGGGAGTTCCGGTTACGGGACCGAGTTCGGGAACGCCATTCAGTACGACTACCCCAACCATGACTTCGACGACCTCATGTCGAGCGTGGACGAAGTGATCGGGCGGGGATACGTGGACGCCGACAACATGTTCGTGTACGGGTGCTCGGGCGGGGGTGTGCTCACCTCGTGGGTGGTGGGACACACCGATCGCTTCCGTGCAGCATCGGCGAACTGCCCCGTTGTAAACTGGTTCAGCTTTCCCAACGAAGTGGACGGCAACTACCTCCGCTGGTATGCGGACTTTGAGCACTGGCCGTGGGACGATCCCTCCGAGCACATCCGGCGGTCACCGATCAGCTACGCTGGCAACGTGACCACCCCCACGATGCTCATGACCGGGGTTCTCGACCTGCGGACACCCATCTCGCAGACCGAGCAGTTCTACCAGGCGCTCAAGGCTCAGAACAAACCGACGGCTATGGTACGTTTTGAAGGCGAGTGGCACGGTACATCCTCCAAACCTTCCAACTTCTTGCGGACCCAACTCTATCTGCGAAAGTGGTTTGAACGATGGGGTACTCACGACGACGCCATGGGAGTGACTCCTTGACCTCGCGCCGTTGTCCTCTTGCTGTTGCTCTTCTTGCTCTGGGGTTGGGTGCAGCACCTGTAGCGGTCTCGGGGGTGGCCGCGGCCAGGGAGGCAACGGTCTTCCGGGGACCCGCACAGGAGCCTCCCTCCTCTCCAACAGTGCTCCGGGCCGCCCGCCTTCTCGATGTGGAGACCGGAGAGATCACGCCGAACGCATCGATCTTGGTCGAGGCTACGGCTGGCGTTCTGTCGATGGAAGGACCGGTGGGTGCCCAGCAGTACACCCTGGAGGAATTGCGGGCCATGGTGGAGGAGGCTGCGCGCCACGGAGTCAAGGTCGCCGCCCATGCGCACGGGGCGGAGGGGATGCATGCCGCGGAGCTCCTGGGCACCTCGGATCGTGGCCGTATCGCAGAGGGTCTACTGGCGGACATAATCGCCGTCCCAGGGAATCCACTGGATGACATCACAGTCACCGAGGATGTGCGTTTTGTGATGTTGGGCGGACGCGTCATCAAGCAATCCCTTTGATCGAGGAGCTTCGATCCGGCGTACGCTCACTGTGCGCCCGCTACGACGATGCCTACTGGGACCGGGCCGATGCTGCCGAAGCGTATCCCAGCGAATTCGTAGATGCTCTGACCGACGCAGGGTACCTGTCCTGCCTGATCCCTGAGGAGTATGGGGGGATGGGTCTCGGGTTGCGGGAAGCCTCCGTGATTCTGGAGGAGATCAATCGGTCCGGGGCCAACTCCGCGGCCTGCCACGCTCAGATGTACACAATGGGCACCCTCCGCCGGCACGGGTCGCCGGAACAGAAGGAGCGCTACCTCCCTCGGATTGCGGCGGGGGAGCTACGGCTCCAGGCATTCGCGGTTACAGAGCCAGATGCCGGGTCCGACACCACCAGGATCCGCACGTTCGCCGAGCGCAAGGGTGACCGATACGAGGTCACGGGGCAGAAGGTCTTCATCTCACGGGTACATCAATCCGACCTAATGGTTTTGTTGGCTCGCACCACGCCTCCGGACCAAGTGGAGAAGCGTACCGCCGGGTTGTCCGTGTTCCTTGTCGACCTGCGGAAAGCTGGGAGCGCCATCAGCATCAAGAAGATCAGGACGATGATCAATCACGAGAGTTGCGAGGTGTTTTTTGACCGACTTGAGGTGCCGGTCGAGAACCGGATTGGGGAGGAGGGGCGCGGGTTCCGCTACATCATGTCCGGGATGAACGCGGAGAGGATCCTACTGGCCTCGGAATCGGTTGGGGATGGGCTGTTCTTCGTGGATCGGGCGTCTTCCTACGCGACTTCTCGGCGGGTGTTCGGGCGGCCTATCGGGGCCAATCAAGGAGTTCAGTTCCCGATCGCGGAAGCCTACATGGAAATTCAGGCTGCGGCAGCGGTGCGGGACGAGGCGGCTCGTTCCTACGACGCCGGTGAGACGCGTGGCGATGGCCCCAACATGGCCAAATACCTTGCCTCTCGGGCCGCTTGGAAGGCGGCAAATGTGGCTATGGACACGTACGGGGGTTGGGGCATGGCCAGCGAGTACGGGATCGAACGAAAATTCCGTGAAGCCAGGTTGTACCTCATCGCGCCGGTCGCCAACAACCTCGTTCTGAGCCACGTAGCGACACACGTTCTGGGTCTTCCCCGGTCGTTCTAACCGTCGGGATCTCTTGGCCGAGGTCAGCCGACGGGACGGCCTCCAGTTCCGGCCAGGGCAGCCGACTCCGGATCCGAGCTCGGGCTCGGGAGGTCAGCTGAGCAAGGTCTCCACATGTGCTGCGGTCGCCAACGCCGTCCCATCCAGGTTGTACCCTCCCTCCAGGAGTGACACCAGCCGCCCATCGCAGCAGCTGTCGGCGTAGTCCATGGCGAGCCGGGTCATGCGCCGGAACGCGTCGTCCGTCAGCTCGAAACACCCGAGCAGGTCGTCCCGCCGACTATCGAAACCAGCCGAGACAAGGACAATGTCCGGGTCGAAAGCGGCCACTGCGGGGGAGAGTGCGGTGTCCCAACGGCGGAGCATATCCGCGTCGGTCGCCCCGCATTCCAGATGGACGTTGATGTTCAAACCCGTGCCGTCACCCTCACCTGTTTGAGCCGGATCTCCCGTGCCGGGGTAAGCCTGCCAGTCATGGGCCGAGAAGAACAACACCGATGGATCCGCATAGAAAGCGTTCTGGGTGGCGTTACCGTGGTGGTAGTCCCAGTCGATGATTAGTACCCGTTCGTACCCGTATATATCCTGTGCATACTTCGCGCCGATCGCGACGTTGCTGTAGTAGCAGAACCCCTCCTCCGACCCTGTATTGTTGGCGTGGTGGCCAGGGGGACGAACCACGCAGAACGCATTCCTGACGTTGCCTTGAGCGACTGCATCCACTGCGGTGAGCACCCCCGACACGGCGAGCGCGGCTACATCGGCGGTGGTTTCCAATTGCCTGATGGAGGCGACATGCTCCGCGGTGTGGTGGCCTTGGATCCGGAGGAGTGGCTCTACCGTTGGGGGTATCGGGACGGTGGCGTCGATTAGTCCCCTACGCTCCAACTCGGCGAGAATCCGAACAAGTCGCTCCGGGACTTCGGGTGGTCGGCCACCATCCGGCCGGATGAGGACATGGTCCAAAAAGCGATCGTCCGAAACCAGGCCAGTGCCCACCGCCCGCGAATCGCTCGGGGTGCCGACCTGCCCTGGCAGGGGAACAACTGGTACCGCCGCGGCGACGGCTCCCGTGGCAGCTGTCTGTACGAAGAGTCGTCTATCCATGCTGACCTCCAGCAACCTGTGGCCTTCCTCGGCATCTGTCTTCCTTCGACAATACCTATTGGCATTGCGACAATGCCACCGCGTGCGGTTGGTCGAGCCCTACTCGCCCCCCCCCACCGTTTGTTATTCTGTATGAAGGGTAGTGTGGTGTTGAGCGTGTTTTGACATTGGCGAAGGAGGCAGGCCATGAATCGTAGAACCCGTTTCACGATTTACACCACGCTCATGGTGGGTGTCTCGGTTTGGTGCCCAGAGACCCTTGCGCAGACCCCTGAATGGTCGCTGAAACAAGGCACGACTATTGGCAGGGCGGCGCTGCAGGAGGCGGGCTTGGAGTCCGTTGGGCATGTGCTCGTGCATGAAGGGAAGGTGTTCGTCGCTCCGGGGACGGGACACAGGATCGCTGTCTTCACCGAGGAAGGTGACTTTGTCCGTTCATTCGGGGACAACGGAACAAATCCAGGTGAGATCTGGCTTGCCGGAAAGATGGGCGTGCAGGGCGACGAGCTTTGGGTCGAGTCGGGCGTTCGACGGATCACCTTTTTTGACTCGGAGGCTCGTTTTGTCTCTTCTTCTTCGATCCCCGACCACCCAACGATCGCGGGTGCAAACGCGTGGGTATACGGGATCTCGAGCGATGGCCGCTTCACCATTCGGTACGATGGGGACTTCACCATTCCGCACGATGGGGAGCCATCGAAACGATCGGGGCCGCCCGATCATGTTTTGAAAGTGGGGCCTGACGGCTCGATTCTGGACACTGTCACCGTGATCTCGGGGCGGCGTGGGATGGCACGAGTCGCGGATGGTGTACGGCCCGGATACCAAGTGGTGGCGCCCATCCCGGTGTCGAGTGAGTCTTTATTCTCGATGGCGAGCGATGGTTCAGGATCCGTCGTCGTCCACCGGGAACTCGCTCGGGAGGCGGGTCCCCACACCTACGGAGTGGTGCGATTCGACGCGGACGCGGACACCGTGTGGCAACGGGAGTTTGAATACGACCCCGAAGGCATTCCGGATCAATGGGTATCCGACTACATGGACTGGTTCCACGAGAGTGACTCGGGCGATTCGGTACGATTTTCAGACCCCACGGCTTTCGCTAGGGGTGTGGAGGAGACCTTTCGGGAACGGAAATTCTTCCCGGCGGTGGAGAAGGTGTGGGCCGGGGAGTCCGGCACGACTTGGCTGCTAGCCCGCGGCCCGGACGCTTTCGAATACACGGTCCTGGACAGAGACGGTCGGGCTATTGGGTCGTTTCAGCCGCCATCGGACGGCGAGCTGAAGTGGCCGGGGTTAGAGTCGGTATGGTTCGAGGAGCGGGATGCCCTCCGGAAACGCCATCTAGTGCGTTACGCGGTGGCACGCCCGTGAGATCCAGGACGTATGTCTCGCTGGTCGCAGTGCTCGCCGTCGGGGCGTCGGGTTGTGATCCCGCAACCCACACACCCACCGTTCAGGCACCGTTATGGTCTTTGGAAAGAACTGTGACCATCGGGAGTGCTGCTCTCGAGGACGAGGGTCTGACCATCGTTGGCGATGTCCTTGTGCACGACGGAAAGGTATTCGCCACCCAACCACGCGAGCACACCGTCGTTGTCTACACCGAAGACGGAGAATCTGTAGGGACTTTCGGGGGACGCGGCGATGGGCCCGGTGAGTTCGAATCCGTCAGCGGGATCGGTTTACTGGGGGAATTGGTCTGGGTCGCCGACGGGGACCTCCGACGGGTTAACTACTTCGACTCCCAGTTTGGGATCGTATCCTCTACCTCAATCCTACACCCCTCGCTCCCAAGTGGTGATCCTTGGATTTATGGGGTCGCGGCGGACGGAGGGATGGCGATCCAGTTCGTTCGAATTCTTCGTCTGGAGATGCCCGACGTTGAGGCTGGGCGGCCACGTCACATGTTGGAGGTGGGACCTGGCGGGGCCGTCCGCGACACCACCACCATCATCACAGGCCGCCCCGGGATGGTAATGGTCGAAGAGGGTAACTCCGTCACCTTCGCGGGGGTCCCGATAGCGGATGAGTCGCTATTCTCGATGGCGAGCGATGGTTCCGGATCCGTTGTAGTCCACCGAGCACTCGCGCCTGGGCCGGATCCACACGCGTTTACCGTCGTGCGGTTCGATGCAGGCGGCGACACGCTCTGGGACAGAGAATACCAGTACGACCCCGTAAGGGTTCCGGACCGAGTAGTAACCGACCGAGTGGACGAGTCTAGAGAGCGGGGGTCTTCTAGAGCCTATCTCAGGGATTTGGAGGACCAACTGCGGGAGCGGGAGTTCTTCCCTGCGGTAACCGGAGTGTTGGCCGGGGAGGCAGGTACCACCTGGCTCCTTCGGACCACCGGAGTGGATTTGTCCGAGTGGGCGGTTCTGGATGCGTCCGGCAACGTTGTCGGACGGGTCGAGCGACCGCCACGCAGCCGCTTAGAGTGGGGCGGCCGCGATGCGATCTGGTTCCAGGAGTTCGATGAGCTCCAAATCCCTTACCTGGTCCGCTACGAAGTGCATCGACCATGAACCGTAGATCGTCGGGGCTCCGGCGCGCCCGGATCTAAAAGACATATGCAGACCGCCGCTGTTCGTTCGCACGCTCTCGCCAACTACCGGCACCGCTTACTTGGCTTGGCCTTGTTGATTGCAACGGGGCTGCCCGGTCGCTCCGCCGCCACGGTGGGGCAAGGCGCCCCGTGGTCGCTGGAACGAACGGTGACCATAGGGAGTACCATGGACTCCGAGTCGGCCTTGACTCAAGTCCATTGGGCCATGGTCCACAACGGTCGAATATTCGCTTCCCAAATGTACGAGCGTGGCGTGCGGGTCTTCACAGTGGAGGGCGACTTCGTGGACTTCTTGGGTGGCCTTGGGCAGGGGCCGGGCGAATTCCAGGCGCTAGGTTCCGGTGGCTGGGATGGGGACCTCCTTTGGATGAGCGATCCGACCGCCCGTCGGGTTTCGTACTTTGATGCTGAACTGCGTTTCCTGAGCTCTCAGCCAATCCTTCCCCACCCGACCCTCCCTTCCGGGTTTCCGTGGGTGCTAGCCGTGCTCAAGGACGGGTCGATGCTTGTGCAGTTTGACAAATCCGCTACAGAGGTGGCAAGCGCACCAAGCAAACCAGGACATATGCCACGTCTCGGCCCTGAGGGGGTACTGTTGGACACGGCCACCGTCACCTTGGGGCGGCGGGGCGTTTTCATGCTGGCGGAAGGTCTCCGGCATGGGGTTCAGTGGAGTTTCAGTCTCCCGGTTGCGGATCGATCGCTGGTGTCCGCGGCTCGGGACGGGTCAGGTTTTTTGGTTGTCCACCGGCAGACGGCGAACCAACCCGGACCTCACACATACAAAGTCGTCCGTTTCGATGGACGGGCGGACACCTTGTGGGTCCAGGAGAGACAGTACGACCCCATTCCAGTTTCCGACGAGTGGCGGCTGTCCCAGGTGAACCAGTGGATGGAGAGCATTTCAGACGACCCTAACGTTGTGAGCCCGGCCAGGTCCCGTTCGGCCTTTGAAGCAGTTTTCGACGCTTTTGAGTTTTTCCCCGCCGTTGAATCCGCGTTTTTTGGTGAGGCGGGAACGACTTGGCTTCAGTTGCGTACCGGCGTCGCATCATTCCAGTGGGCGGTGTTGGACACCACCGGTCTCCACATCGGCTGGTTCGAGCCACCACCCAACTCAACCTTGGTCTGGCCCGGTATCGAAACCGTCTGGTTCACGGAGACGGATCAGCTGGGGGTGCCGTTCTTGGTGGGTTATCGGGTTCTCAAGCCATGACCGCGACGCTAAGGCTTCTACCCGCGTTCCTCATGCTCGTCGGGGCCCAAGGCAGCACCCTGCGTCACGCTCTACGACGATACAGCATCGTCAGCGTTTCGCACATTCGCGTCCGCACGAACGTCGCTGCAATCTTCGTGTGCCTCGGGGCATGGTGCTCGCAGGCGGCGGGGCAGGCGTCCTGGTGGTCCTTGGAACGAACCCTGACGATTGGAGGCGCAAGTTCCGAGGATTTCGTTTTGACCAGCGTAGGCTCCGTCATCGTCCGTGACGGCCGGGTCTTTGTCACGCAGCCTAACGATCACCACCTCCTGGTTTTCACGGAAGCGGGGGAGTTTAACGGGTTCCTTGGAGGTCCCGGCGAGGGTCCGGGTGAGTTTTCAGCTCTCGACGGCATCGGCGTGCGGGAGGGGTTGATCTGGGTCGCCGACGCGGATCTCCGACGAATCAGCTACTTCGGCCCCGACCTTCGTTTCGTGTCTTCCTCCCCGATCTTGCCACACCCCTCGCTCCCAGCTGGGCTGCCACGTGTTTACGGTATTTCGAGCGACGGGACCATGACGATCCGGTACCGGCGAGGCGTAGGCCAAGAGTTGGCTGACGCGGAGGCCGGACGGCCGCCTGTCGTGTTGCGAGTGACAGAGGAGGGTGTTCTCCGAGATACACTTACGGCAATCTTGGGGCGTCCTCCGTCGAAACGTATTGCGGAGGGCATTCGGAGCGGCATCACGTTGTACGCGGGTTTCCCGGTCTCGGATGCGTCGCTCTTCGCGGCAGCGAGTGATGGTGGGGGTTACTTGGTGGTCCACCGTGAGCTGGCTCCTGGACAAGGTACTCACGCTTACCGCGTAGTGCGGTTCGGAGCAGATGCGGACACGCTGTGGGATAGGGAGGTTCAGTATGACCCAGTTGGCGTACCAGACCGCTGGTTATCAAGTTACCTAGACCAGTCCCTGTAGGGACTGAGCGAGAACCCTGGTCCGATCACCAACCTCAACGCGTACCGCCGGGGTTTGGAGGCGGCGTTCCGGGAACGGCGATTCTTTCCGGCTGTAGATGCGGCCCGGGCTGGGGACGACGGCACGACATGGCTGCGGACCGTCACTGCGGTGGACTCTTTCGAGTGGGAGATCTTAGACCGTTCCGGCCACCTCATCGGACGCTTCGAGCCGCCAACAGACGGCCGTTTAGTGTGGCCCGGCCTGGATGCGGTCTGGTTCGTCGAGCACGATGAACTGGACCTTCCTTACCTGGTTCGTTACCGGGTGCAAAGACCATGAGTGCCGGCGTGACAGCATGATGGTCCCGCGGGAATGGCTGCGGTTCGGCAGATTCTGGTACGCATTGTTTTTCGGACTGATCCTAGGAGTAGGCTTCGCAGCCATCGTCACGACCGCGAAAGCCGCAGGTCAGGCACTGCTTCGCGGCGAGATTGACCTGACGATAGGAGTGTTGGAAGGCGATCCGGCCTATCAGTTTGAGGATGTAGCTGCTCTAACGAGGGATGCCGAAGACCGGATCTATGTTGCCGACATAGGGCCTCCGGACATCCGTGTTTATGGGCCTGATGGACGTTACCTGTACCGGGTCACCGGGCCCGGCGAGGGCCCGGGAGAACTCCGCTATAAGTCATTGTGCGGCATGGGGTTCGGCCCATCTGGACGGCTGTGGGTACGGCACCTGACGATGTTCGAGGTCTTTGTTGTTCGTGAAACCAGTGCAGAACATACCGGGACTATGGACCTATCTGGTGCTAGCAACCCACGCTCCGGGAGGGGATTTCGCTCGCGCCTTTTCACCGTCCTATCACGTCCATTTCTACCGTCCGGACGGCAACCTGCGACATGAACTGCAGCGCGACGTGGCTGGCCCTTTGATCACCGCCGCAGAAAAGCGGGCGGCGGAGGAAGAACTCCGGGATTGGCCAGGTCGTGTTCATCCGTATACCATGGATCTTGAAGACTACCCGATTCCTGACAGAAAGCCGGTCATTCGGCACATGTGGTACGACGAGGATGGGCTGCTCTGGGTTCACCTGTGGCCGTCGGAAGCGGAGGACCTGTACCGGGCGGATGTCTACAATCCGGACGGGACGTTGTCATTTGAGGCGGTGTGGCCCAAGGGTGTAGCCATTTGGCGTGGTGGGGGTAGCGGCGACGTCGCGTTGGGAGTGCGAGAAATCGCCCTCGACGTGCACCAAGTTGTTCGTGTACGGTTTCGTCCGGTGCCGAACGAGGAGATTCCCGGGGATGCGATCGGGGTGGACGCTGAGGGGTAATTGACGGCAAGGTGGCAAACCCTGCCTATGATTCCCTCACACTCCTCTCTCGGATGCTAAAACGTTACCAGACACCAACTTGAGGGCCCTGAACGTGGGTCAGAGAATCGTGGCTCCCAATGCCGAGGCGACCAGCCCGACGCCTAGCTCCGCCGTCTGGTTGCGGTCATCTAATACTGGATTCAGTTCGACCAGTTCCAGACTCAGAAGACCCCCCGAGCGCGAGGCCTTCTCACATACTAGGTGACCCTCCCGAAAGGTAAATCCACCCCGCACGGGGGTTCCCACACCGGGAGCAATACGCGGGTCCAAAACATCCAGGTCAAAGGAAAGGTGGAATCCGGCGGTGCCGGCGTTAGCCCGTCGGAGGGCCTCGTTCATGCAGGGGCTGACCCCCCTCTCATCAATCTCGGTCATGGTGAAAACTCGAACCCCGAGGCGTTCGATAAGCCGCTTCTCGCCGGCATCCAAGCTCCTCGCCCCCAACACACTCACGTTGCCGGGTTTGAGGCTCGGGGTGTCCCCGGTCAACCGGGGATGGCCGTACCCCAGTAGGACCGCCAAAGACATCCCGTGGATATTGCCGCTCGGAGTGGTGTCCGGCCGGTTCATGTCGGCATGGGCGTCGACCCAAATAATGCCGATGGCGTCTCCCTGGGCCCTGTAGTGCTGCGCGACCGCCGCCACCGATCCAATCGAGAGCGAATGATCGCCCCCCAGAACCAGGGGGAGGCAGCCCTGTGCCAATCCCTCGGTCACCACAGAGCCGGTGCGTTCGGCAACGTGGCATATCTCATCGAGGAAGAGCAGGCGCTCGTCTCCCGTTTCGGTGGTTTCCAGTCCGCCCGCAGTCACGGTCCCGAGCTCCGAGATGTTGTGGCCGATCGCCTCGATTTCCGAGGTGATTCCTGCGATGCGGAGAGCCGACGGTCCCATGTCGACACCCCTTCGGCCCGCTCCCAGATCGATGGACACCGAAATCATGGCGATATCGCGTGCGCGGTCCACGGCCTCTCTCCTTCGTCCGGTCATTCTGTCTCCCCCGCCTTCCAATCACTCCTCAAGCAGTCTCTTTCTTCGTCATCCCCTCATCAACTTAATCCCGCACTGGGCTACACCCGTACTGGGCCAGGAAGATGTTCCAGCAAAACCGGACGTCGCTATTATCAGTAGGCGGCCCGTGTCTCACGGGAACCTACATGCCCAAGTCACAATCTCGGTAACGGAGTCGGTGTATGCGTTCGTTCCTCTGCCGCCCACGTGCGGCCCTTCCGCTTCGGTTAGACGCGGTGCTAGTCCCAGTGATGGCGCTTGCGGTGCCCGTTCTTTCGGTGGTCACCCTTCCTGTGATGGTCCTCCCCGTGGAGGCTCAGGAGGAGGAGAAGAAGGACCCTGACCGGGGACTTCCTCTGGAGCCAGCTCGCTGGGCGCGTTTCACCACCAATGAGGGCACGTGGATATCGCTCGACGTTAGCCCGGACGGTGAGACCATCGTGTTCGATCTCCTGGGAGATCTCTACAGCATGCCGGTAACCGGCGGCGAGGCGAGGCGTCTCACCGAGGGATTGCCGCACGACATGCAGCCGCGGTTCAGTCCAGATGGGTCGCGGATCGTTTTTGTTTCGGACCGGAGCGGGGATGACAACGTCTGGCTCATAGACTCGGACGGGGGGAATCCAACACAGATTAGTAAGGGGGTCGGGAGCGCGTACGTGTCGCCCGAATGGATGCCCGATGGCAAGTATCTCGTCGTTTCGAGGTCGCCTCCGTTCGGTGGTTTGGAGAAGCTGTGGCTCTACCATGTGGATGGTGGGATAGGGCTCGAAATGGTGGGTGGGAGCGGGGGCCAGCGCATGCTTGGGGCTGCCGTGGACCACGAGGGACGGTACGTGTGGTACGCCCAGCGGAATGGAACCTGGCAGTACAACGCGATTTTCCCGCAATTCCAACTCTTCGTGTACGACCGCCAGACAGGTACCCGCACTCCGATGTCGAACCGTTACGGGTCTGCCTTTCGTCCGGCCCTTTCTCCCGATGGAGAGACGCTGTCCTACGCCACCCGGGAAGACACCGAAACGGGGATTAGGCTCCGCGATCTGGCCTCCGGTGAGGAACGCTGGCTCGCCTATCCGGTGCAGCGCGACGACCAGGAGTCAACCGCCACCATGGACGTACACCCGGGGTACGCCTTCACTCCGGATGGGGAGGCGCTGGTAATCTCTTACGGGGGGCGGATTTGGAGAGTCCCGGTGGATGGGAGTGACCCAACTGAAATCCCCTTCACGGTTGAAGCGGAGATCGCGATTGGGCCGGAAGTGGATTTCGAGTATCCGATTGAGGATACCCCGACCTTTGTGGTCAAGCAGATTCGCGACGGCAAGCCCTCGCCAGACGGTTCGCGTGTGGCGTTCACGGCCCTCGACCGGTTGTATGTCGCTGATCTCCCCGATGGCGCGCCGCGTAGGCTCACAACGGACGATGTGGGAGAGTACCATCCGACTTGGTCCCCTGACGGGAGCACCGTGGCGTATGTGACGTGGGATGATGATGCCGGAGAGGGCCACATTCGGAGTGTGTCCGCAGGGGGAGGGGCCAGCACCAACCTCACTCGCCAACCCGCCTACTACCAGCAGATCGCGTGGTCGCCCGACGGAGCTCGGATCGTGGCCATCCGATCGTCTCGGCGGAACGTGCAGGAGGCAGTCGACCCATTCATCGGGTTTGGGTTGGATTCGGAGTTTGTGTGGATTCCGTCGGGGGGAGGTGAAATCACGAGGATTGGTCCTACGGATGGGAGACGCTCTCCTCACTTCACCCAGGATCCGGATCGGATCTACTACTATGGACGCGCGGAGGCTGACCCCGTTCCTGGATCGGCCGCCTCGCCTCCGGTCTCCACCGCTCTTTCCTCGGCCCGTTGGGATGACACCGATCGACGGCGTCACCTGCAGGTGACTGCGAAGGCTGACACGGACGCGGGTGGCGTACCGCCGGGTTACGAGCGTGTACCGTATACCGATCTGCCGATGCCCGCCGATCTGGATGACGGTCCACCCCGCGAAATCAACATTCAGTTGGGTGCCGACGCAGTGTTCATGGCACCGCAGGGCGATTTGGCTCTAGCCCATGTGGGCCCCGATGTGTACGCGGTAACTGTCCCCGATCTCGGGGCCACGCTCCCATCCGTCGATGTGGCCAAGCCCGACTCGGCAGCCGTTCCCGTATGGAAGTTGAACGAACTGGGGGCGGAGTTTCCATCGTGGGGGGGGGACGGCCGCACCATCCACTGGGCCCTCGGTAATGCGCTCTTCACTTACGACTTGGACGCCGCGGCCGAGGACACGACCTACACCGCCTCCGAAACCCGGATTGAAGTCACGGCGGACCGCGACATTCCCAGGGGTGTTGTCGTGCTCCGGGGTGGACGCGCCATAACCATGAACGGCGACGAGATAATCGATAACGCCGACATCGTGGTCACAGACAATCGGATCACCTCGGTCACCGACGGACCGGGCGAGGTGCCCGAGGGCGCGACGGTCATCGACATCTCCGGGAAGACCGTCGTCCCCGGCTTTGTGGACACACACGCCCACATGTGGAACCTGTGGGGCTTTCACTGGGCGCGTCCGTGGATCTATCAGGCGAACCTCGCCTACGGGGTCACCACCACACGCGATCCGCAGACGGCCACGACCGACGTCCTTTCCTACGAGGACATGGTGCGCGCCGGACGAATGGTGGGGCCGCGCGTATATCACACCGGTCCGGGGGTGTTTCTCTTCGACTTCGTGCGGAGTTACGAACACGCGCTGGAGGTGCTCCAGAAGTACAGCGACTACTACGACACGAAGACCTTCAAGATGTACATGTCGGGGAACCGTCGGCAGCGACAATGGCTGATCATGGCCGCGCGCGAACTCGAACTCATGCCCACCACGGAAGGCGGTCTCGACTATCGCCTGAACATGACTCACGCGATGGACGGGTACCCCGGTATTGAGCATTCGATGCCGATCATCCCCGCGTACAACGATGTCGTCGAGCTGTTCGCCGAATCGGGGACGGTGAATTCACCAACCCTGCTCGTCTCGTACGGAGGACCGTGGGCCGAGAACTATTTCTTCACCACCGAAGATGTGTTTGGGGATGAAAAGCTTACCCACTTCACGCCTAAACGGGAACTCGACTTCAAGGCGCGCCGTCTCCAGACGACTGGACCTGGGCCGGGTGGGTGGTTTGCGGAGGAGGAGTACGCGTTCCCGAAACACGCCGCCTGGCTTACCGATCTCGTGGAGGGTGGCGGTCTTACCGGTGTGGGCAGCCACGGACAGCTCCAGGGGTTGGGGTATCACTGGGAACTGTGGGCGATGCAGAGCGGGGGCATGGCTGAACACGATGCTTTGCGAGCGGCGACGCTGATGGGGGCCGAGGCGATCGGTCTCGGTAGGGACCTAGGGTCGATTGAGGTTGGCAAACTCGCCGATCTCGTGGTTTTGGATGCGAACCCACTCGACGACATTCGGAACAGCAACACAGTCGACAGGGTCATGATGAACGGACGACTCTACGACGGTGACACCTTGGATGAGTTATGGCCCAGGCAACGGCCTGCCCCGGCGGAACCGTGGAGGACAACCGGACCGGTTGTGAACGCTGGAGTCAGGGGAGGTGCACGATGAAACGGTTTAGTCTCCTGGCGACACTCCTCGTGTCCGTGACGCTTCTAATGGCTGGACCCCTTGTGACCGCACCTGTGGCGGCACAGAGCCCTGGGTCGGGCGGGCCCGGTGGAAGTTCGCCGCTCCCGTTGCAGAGTGCCCGCACTGCCAAGTTCACCGCCACCGAGGGCACCTGGATTTCACTCGACGTGAGTCCAGATGGATCGACGATCGTCTTCGACCTTCTTGGCGAGCTCTATACGATGCCGGTCACAGGGGGGACGGCTTCTCCGCTCCTCACTGGCATGGCGTACGATGCGCAGCCGCGTTTCAGCCCGGACGGGCAGTCCGTCGCCTTCATCTCCGATCGAAGTGGAGGTGACGCCTTGTGGACCATGCGTCTGGACCTCACGGATACAACCCGGGTAGCCGGGGGTGGTCCCGCTCTCATGCTGTCACCTGCTTGGAGCCCCGATGGCGAGTACCTCGTGGCGAGCCGGGCGAATGGCTTGGGAGGCGCGGCTCAGATCGCCATGTACCATGCCGAGCGCGGGGCGGCGTTGCCGTTACCCGGGTCATCGGCCCTGAAGCGAATCGGAGCAGCGTTCAGCCCCGATGGACGCTACATCTGGTACGCCGCCGGCTTCGGGGATTGGCAGTACAACGCCACCCTGCCCCGCTATCAGCTCTACCGCTACGATCGCGAGACCGGCGCGACTACGACGATGACCAACCGTTACGGGTCGGCTTTTCGTCCCGCCATATCTCCCGACGGGCGTTGGCTTGTGTACGGGACGCGTTACAACGCGGACACCGGGTTCCGGAAGCGCGACTTGGAGACGGGCGACGAAAAGTGGCTCGCCTATCCGATTCAGCGTGACGAACAGGAGTCTCGGGCCCCTCTCGATCTCCTTCCCGGTTATGCCTTTCTCCCGGATGGTTCTGCGATCATCGCTTCGTATGGCGGTCGCATCTGGAGGATTCCGATGGATGGGGGAGAGCAGGCCGAAATCCCCTTTGAAGTCGAGGTGGAGCTCGCGGTTGGCCCCGAGGTGAAGTTCGAGTACCAGATCGACACGACTTCGATGGTCACAGCCAGCCAGATTAGGAACCCTGTCGTGGGGCCGGGCGGAAACCAGGTCGTTTTCACGGCATTCGACCGGCTGTGGATCCGAGACCTGCCCGAAGGAGAGGCGCGGCGGCTCACTGACGAGGACGTGGGAGAGTTCCATCCCCAGTGGTCGCCAGACGGGGCTTGGATCTCCTACACCACTTGGGACGACACAGACGGCGGCCACATCAAAAAGGTGCCCGCGGCTGGTGGTGAGACCGTCACGCTAACCGAGACTGCCGCCCTCTACTACAACGCGGTCTGGTCCCCGGACGGACAACGTCTGGTAGCCACGCGTGCCGCTGCCCGCCAGCTCAAGGAGGCCTCTGGAGCGTTCTTCGGACCCCTCGGCGGTGAGTTCGTCTGGGTTCCCTCGACGGGACAGGAGCCGTCGGAGGCGGAGGTCATTTCTCCGACCGGTTTTCGGGATGTACCACACTTCGCGGACGACGATCCGGACCGGATCTACGCCTACAGTCCGATCGAGGGGCTTGTCTCCTTCCGGTGGGACGGAACCGACGTACAGAAACATCTGGTGATCCGTGGACGCCAGGGGATTCCCGGGTTCTCCGATCCTCACCCCAACGAATGGGAATTCTTGCCGCGGAGAGTTTTTCCGTGGCGTCAGGGCCCGGACCCGACGGATCCGGAACCACGTGCGGAGGCGGGTGGCCCGGCACCGGCCGGGCTCGTGATGCTTTCGCCCGCAGGTGACCGCGCCTTTGCCCAATTCGGGCAGGATCTGTTCGTGGTCGACTTGGCCGAGGTGGGGGAGGAACCCCCTGCGATTACCCTAACCCGCGTGCAGGACGCCCCCGTACCAGTACGCAAACTGACGGATGTCGGGGGGGAATTCCCATCTTGGAGTGAAGACGGCGGGGCACTGCACTGGGCCATGGGGAACGTGCTGTTCAGCTACGATCTGGATGAAGTGGAGGCCGACGAGCAGGAGGAGGAGGACACGGCTCACGCACGGGCCTTGTTGCGCGTTCGGGCAGCGGCCATTGCCGACACACTCAAGGAGAAGCGCGCGGAGGTCGACAGCCTGGAAAACGCTGACGAGGAGACGCCGGAGGAGCTAGAGGAAGAGATCCTGCGTCTGCAGGCGGACTCCGTACAGGTCGAGGCCGACTCCCTCATGGCGCGCGCGGATTCGATACGGCAGGCGGCCGAGGAAGTGGCGGCAAAGTCTGCGGCGGTTCGGGCTGGGGACGAGGAGGCACTCGCCGACACCACCGCGACCTACGAGGCCACCGAACGGAAGATCGAGGTCCAGCTGCCGCGCGACATACCGCGCGGGACCGTTGCTCTCACGGGTGGACGGGTCATCACCATGACCGAGGAGGCCGAAGAAACGGAGGACACACCGGAGCCGGACAATGAAGCTGCGGGTGACGCCGGGGCCGAAGCCGGGGCAGAGGCTGACGAGCCGGCGACGGTCCCAGTGATCATCGAGGGTGGCGTGGTGTTGATCACCGACAACAAGATCGTCGCCGTTGGACCGGCGGATTCGGTGGACGTACCCGAATACGCTCAAGTCATCGACGTCAGCGGGTCCACCATCGTCCCGGGATTCGTGGACACTCATTACCACGCGCAGTGGCTCGTCCCCGAGATACATCCCGAGGAAGTATGGCAGTATCTGGCGACGCTTTCCTACGGAGTTACAACGACTCGCGACCCCCAGACGGCGTCGACCGACATTCTCAGCTACACCGACAGGGTTCGGACCGGCGGGATGACGGGACCGCGGATCTACTCGACCGGGCCGGGGGTGTTTTCGGGAGAAAATGTCCGCGATGCGGACCACGCAAAGACGGTTTTGCGCCGTTACGCCGAATACTTCGACACGAAGACACTCAAGATGTACATGACCGGCAACCGCCAGCAGCGCCAATGGGTGATTCAGGCCGCGCGGGAGTTGGAACTCATGCCGACTACGGAAGGGGGGCTCGACTACAAGATCGACATTACCCACGCCATCGACGGGTACCCCGGGATCGAGCACAACCTGCCGATTGCCCCGATCTATTCGGACGTGGTGGAACTCTTCAAGGCCTCTCAGACGACGAACAGCCCAACGCTACTCGTGTCCTACGGTGGCCCCTTCGGGGAAAACTATTTCTACACGAACGAAGACGTACTCGGGGACGAGAAGCTGGCCACCTTTGTACCCAAAGCCAACATAGACGCCCGGGCGCGGCGGCGAGGGCCCGGTGCTGGGGGGAGCCCCGGACAGGCCGGATGGTTCCTCGAGGAGGAGTACGTGCTCGAACGCCAGGGCGAAACCGTGAAGCGGATGCTTGAGGACAAGGCTCGAATGGCCGTCGGGAGTCACGGGCAGCTTCAGGGGCTCGGATACCACTGGGAGTTGTGGGCGATGGCGGCTGGTGGGGCATCCAACTACGACATGTTGCGTTCGGCAACCATCCTCGGTGCCGAGGCCATTGGACTCGGCAAGTCACTCGGGAGCATCGAAAAGGGGAAATTCGCGGACCTGGTCGTACTCAACTCGAATCCGCTGGACGAACTGCGGAACACCGTCGATATCCGGTACGTGATGAAAGACGGCCGGTTGTACGATGGGATGACCCTGGACGAGATCTATCCCGAGGCGCGGACCCTCGACCGTCAACGTCCCGCTGAAGTCAGTGCTGGCAGCGCCTCCGCCGGCATCCGTAACCGTTAAGCACGGGGTGTCCCGAGCCGCGGAAGAGGAGCAACTGGATACCACGGCGCGTTGAGAATCGCGTATCACGCATGCGGCCATTGAGGTCTGGAAATGGTGATCCGAGTACAGCCCCCCAAGAGCTTTACTTGGTGGTGTGAATACCCGATGTGATGATGGACCATGCAACGTACAGGGCACCCATCGTGCGAGTCCGCGGAAGCAAGAAGCGGCGGCTGTGAAACTGTACTCGAACACCATCGAAAAAAAGGTTGACAAACGGAGCCAGGCTAGCTTATTATGCAGATACAACGGAAGGGGCGGCCATGGCAAAGACAGACAGGGAACTTAAAAAAGAGTTTGAGGCAGAGTGCCGGGATGCTTGGAGGACGTTCCAGCGTGGCGGTCGCGGCGACCGATTCCAGGCGATGGATGAAGAGCTGGGGTCGCTTGCCACGTATTGGGATGAGGACGAAACCATCATGGTAGACATGACCACGGGCGTACATTTTGACACAGGAAAGCGGTGGTTCGTTCGTGCCGACGACCCATGTAACGGCGGCCCCCTACTCATTAGGCATGAGGGACGGGTGCGCGTTCGAGACAAGGCCATTAGGTACATCAACCGCTACTGTGCCGGGGAAACCACGGACTGGGAGTGGGGCGGGTTCCCCTGGAGCGGGTTCCCGTGGGGGAGGGTTATTGAGGTATTGGCTTATGTCTTGGTGTTGCCGTTGATAATTGGCGGCGCGATGCTCTTCGCTTTTATCGATATCGGACGGGAGGATTTTTAGGAACTGAACGGACGATCAGTTGCAGGGCGACCATAGAACTTCGAGCGGTTCCGTTACGCTCTAGAAACGCGGGCCGGCGCGAGGGGGCCGGTCAGGCGGGTGGTTCCTCAAGAAGGGAGTCCGTATTCAGCGCCACGGCAAGTTCGTCAAACAGATGCTCGAGAAACCACTACGCCGGGTGGCTGTTGGCAGCCATGGCCAGGTGCACTAAGGAATCTCGATCGTGACTTGGTGGGTCCTCACCGGATTGGACGGAGTGGTGTTTTTGGGAGAACTGACCCAGTATGTGACGGGGTGGCCAGGACGGCTAAAGCCCTCGCTCCGTCCTTCGCTCCGTAGAGTGCGCACGTGATCGCCTGAACACGGTGGAATAGGCCGTAATACTCTCAGAAACTGCCTCTCCAGAGTTTACCATGTAACTCGTAATTGGTGATCCGCATCCACGATACCGACGTGGTCAGCATGATTTTTATCCTGACATATTCTCCATGTCGTATTAGATTTGCGTGGTTATGTGGCAGATGATCCCACGCGAAACCAAGAGCCGGGTCGAACGTTTGCTTAGCCGGGCCCCTGCAGTTGTCCTTACCGGACCCCGTCAGGTAGGAAAGACGACGCTGGCCCTCGACATCGCAGGTGAACGTGATGGTGCCTACCTGGATTTGGAGCGGCCGTCGGATCGGGCCAAGCTGAGCGACGTTGACGCATACTGCGATCGAAACGCTAATCGTTTGGTCATCTTTGACGAGATCCAGCGCGTGCCGGACCTCTTTGAACCACTTCGCGGTGTCATTGACCGGCGCCGGCGCGCTGGGCGTCGAACGGGCCACTTCCTCTTCCTCGGCTCCGCCTCGATTGACCTCCTTCGTCAGTCTGGCGAAACGCTTGCCGGACGTGTGGCCCTTTGTGAAATGTGGCCGCTGAACATCAGGGAAGCCAAGCGGTACAGTGACGATCTGTGGCTCCGCGGGGGCTTTCCCGAGAGTCTCCTCGCAGATGGGGACGACGCGAGCTTCGAATGGCGGATGGACTTCATCGGCACGTATCTCGAGCGCGATATCCCTGCGTTGGGTCCCCGGATTCCCAGTGAGACCCTACGCCGGTTTTGGACTATGCTGGCTCATAACCAAGGCCAGGCGTTCAATGCATCCGTCTTGGCCCGGTCGCTTGGAGTCAGCGGTGTTACGGTTGGACGGTACTTGGATCTCATGGTGGACCTGCTCTTGGTGAGACGGCTTGTATCATGGCGTGGCAATCTGGGCCGCAGGCTCGTTAAAGCGCCCAAGACGTACCTGAGGGACGCTGGCGTTTGTCATGCCCTTCTGGGCATTGAATCACTGGACGACCTTCTGGGTCACCCCGTGGCCGGAGGCAGCTGGGAAGGGTTCGTTATCGAGAACATCCTGTGTGGTCTGCCGCAAAATGCCTCGTGCGGCTACTACCGCAGTGCGGGGGGTGCCGAAATAGACCTGGTGATCGAGTTTGGCGGAGGCCGGACATGGGCGATCGAGATCAAACGCAGCAGCGCCCCCAGAGTGTCACGAGGGTTCCATAGCGCCTGCCAAGACCTTCAACCGGAGCGGCGGCTCGTAGTCTATCCCGGCCGAGAGCGTTATGGGATAGGCCGTGGCATTGAGGTCGTCCCGCTCGGCCAAATCTGTGACGAACTGCGCCCCGTAAAGCCAAATACAGTTGCTCTCTAATCCAGTCGTGTCCATCAAAACGGTAGTACTCCCGAGGCATTGGGCGCGACGCGCGACAGGTCCCACCGGAGCGGCAAGGTTGCCGCCGCGCAAGGCGCTTCGTAGCTCACCCGAACGGCCCGCCCTCCTTCAGACGGGCATCGTCTCGTCGGCCGAGGGACCGTACATGCCCGGAATCGCGACGTCCAGCAGCCGCAGGTAGACGCTCATCTGCGCACGGTGGTGAATCATGTGATTCAGAACGTCGAAGCGGAACACGTCGCCCTTGGGTTTGGTGAAAAGCACGTTCTCTCCGGCCCTCAGAGTCCACGATTCCTGCAAGGTTTCGGCGGTTGCCGCTTCCAGAGCGACGCGCGCTTCACGGACGCCCTCGTCGAATGCCCGAACGAGACCGGCGGCGGTCTTCAGGTCTGGTTGTTCCCATTCGCCGGAAATGTCCAGCCCATCCGTATCGAAGGTGGACTTGGTCCAGCCGGGTACGGTGGCGACGTGAGTCGCAAGCTGCAGCAGCGTCCAGGATTTCTCGTGAGGTTTGTAATCCAGGCGATCGTCGGGAACGATCTCCAGCAGGCGGCGGGTGTTCCGGGTCTCGTGGTCGAATTCAGGGAGTAGTGCGGATCCGTTCATTCTTGGGATTCGGTCCTTAGGTGTGGATGGGGGAATTGACGGGAGCAAACGCTAACCGAATTTATACCGAATTACAAGGAGTTGCGATTGGGTTGCTCGGTTACCCGGCCAGTGGGCAAGAGCTCAAGGCAGCGCGGCGACATGACGCTATCGTAGTGTATATTTGGCTTTGGTAGCGGAGGTGCGTCGCCAGGGCCGTAGGCGAACAGGTGGAACCCCCGCGCACCATGTTCGCGAACAACTTCCCTCACCGATATTCGGAGGCGATAAGCCCGCTTATGACTCGAAGCGAGGAGAAGATTGTCTGGTTGTCGACCTGGATATCGAGTCGCCGTGACTGGCTTCGTCAGCGGTGCCGGAGAGTCGACATCCCCAGATGGGAGTAGTGGATTGGTTCGTCGAAGACCTCGTCGGCGAGGGCAATCAGGCTATGGACAAACTGGTCGGGACGGTCGGATGAGTGACGCGTGTGGGGCCAACGCGCCTCAAGTGGCGTTAGGTGCTCACACATCCGCGAATCAAGGCAGAGCCGGCTCCTCCCTCAGTGCAGTCGATCTCTTCTGCGGAGCAGGCGGGCTCACACGAGGACTCGAAGAATCTGGAATCGATGTCGCACTCGGTGTTGATATTGATTCCGCATGCCAATACCCATACACGTACAACAACGGGTCGGCCTTTCTCCACAAATCTATCGAGGAAGTCACGGCGGATGACTTTCCGATTGGGTTCCACCGTGCGCCCTATCGCCTCCTGGCCGGGTGCGCGCCGTGCCAACCGTTCTCCACCTATAGCCAATCACGGTCCCGCACATCGACGGTTCGGTGGAATCTCCTGGACCATTTTGGTCGGTTGGTAAGGGAGGTGAAGCCTCACCTCGTCACCATGGAGAACGTCCCCATGCTCCAACGGGAACAAGTGTTTTCCGGCTTCATGGATACGCTGCGGGCCGAAGGTTTTGCGGTCGCAGCCACAATCGTCGATTGCGCCGACTACGGAGTGCCTCAGCGCAGGCGGCGTCTTGTAGTGCTCGCTTCGACGCTGGGTCCGATCAATTTGGTTCCTCCGACCACGCCCGACACCCGACGGCCGACGGTCAGGGACGCCATCTGCGACCTGCCACCCATCAACGCCGGCGAAGAGTCCAACACCGACTCGCTGCACCGAGCATGCCGCCTGTCACCACTGAATGTCCAACGGATTCGCGCCTCCAAGCCGGGCGGAACGTGGCGCGATTGGGACGATGCGTTGATAGCCGAATGCCATCGGAAACCAGAAGGGCGCACCTATCCGAGCGTGTACGGCCGCATGGAATGGGACCACCCGTCCCCCACCATGACTACACAGTACTACGGATTCGGCAATGGTCGATTCGGCCACCCAGAACAGGATCGGGCCATTTCCCTGCGTGAAGGTGCAATGCTTCAGAGTTTTTCTGCAGAATACCGGTTTGTAGAGCCGGGCAAGCCGATATCCGCAAAAACGATCGGGCGCTTGGTCGGCAACGCAGTTCCAGTCAACCTGGGACACGCGATCGGGTGCAGTCTGGTGCTCCACGTTGAAGATCACCTTCGATCCCAACGGAGCACTTCATGATCGACACTCGCGTTGGTGCCAGCACTGACTCGGCCGTGTCACCGGGGGAGTCGCCGTACGAAATGACGGTTGACCTCAACGTCATCGAACATCTCGGAATCAATCTCTACAGCAACATCGCGGCCGTCTTGACCGAGGCCGTTGCCAACGCATGGGACGCCGATGCGGAGCACGTGGAAATAGAGGTTGATCCAAAACACAATTGGATCGCGATCTCAGACGACGGCGTGGGGATGTCGGTCGCAGACATCAACGACAAGTACCTCCGCGTAGGTTACCGCCGCCGCGAGGACAGCGACGAAGGCAGTCTCACAGCCAAGTGGGAGAGGCCTGTGATGGGGCGCAAGGGTCTCGGCAAGCTGTCGTTGTTTTCCATCGCGGACGTAATCGATGTCCAGTCTGCGAAGAACGGCGAGACTCACGGGCTTCGCATGACGGTCGCAGGGATCCGCCGATCCCTTGATCGTGGCGAGCCCGCATATCGTCCTGCGTCGCTTCCGCCCGAGCAGATCAAGGTTACAAAGGGCACTCGGATTGTCCTCAAGGAGATCAAGCGAACTCGGCTCACGCCGTGGCATTGAGGTCATCCCGCTCGGCCAAATCACTGACGAACTGCGCCCCTAGGACCGACTACAGCTGCGCTCTAATCCAGCCGTGTGCATCAAAGCGGCGGTGGCTGTACCTATGTTGGCAAAAACTGTACCTTATCTACAATACGCCTGCCGGATATGTATGGTGAGGGTAGCGTGCGCACCACAGTATCCAGCAGTTGTTGGCGGCATTCCGCAAACGTGCCAAAAAGACGACTGAGCACTAAAACGCTTCTCATCCAACCCGTTTTTCTGAGGTCGCCATCGCTGAGAGTGGACTCGCCCGACCCGGGCGGGAAATTTACCTGGACAACAACGCGACAACGCGTCCGGCTCCTGAGGTCGTGGAAGCCGTAACCTGCGCCATGCGGGCCGACTACGGGAACCCTTCTAGCTTGCACCGTTCGGGGGAACGCGCACGGAGCGCCGTTTGGACAGCGCGAGAACGTGTCGCCGATGCATTCTCCGCCACCCCCGAAGAGATCTTATTTGTGGGCAGTGCGTCGGAGGCTAACAATCTCGTCGTCAAGAGCGTGCTGCACGGCCCCATGGAGGGCTATCGGACCGTCACGTCAGCGGTGGAGCACTCATCCGTACTCGAGTCGCTCGAAAGTGCACGGCGTGCCGGCAGCGAAGTTATTGTCCTTCCCGTTGATGCCGATGGTCTCGTGTCCGAGGAACAGTTGGCCGAGGCGATTGCTCCCGGTCGCACTCTGGTGTCCATCCAGTGGGCAAATAACGAGACTGGCGTCGTCCAGCCGATTGAACGGCTCGCCAAGATCGCCCGCGACCTGGACGCCGTGTTCCATACCGATGCTGTCCAAGCAGCGGGGAAACTGTCCGTCGATTTCGCGTCCGTACCGGTGGACTTCGCATCGATCTCTGCACACAAAGTTCACGGCCCCATGGGCATCGGTGCCCTGTATGCCCGCCGTAAGTGGCTCCTCAATCCGCTCGTTACCGGCGGGGAGCAGGAAACTGGCTTACGTGCCGGAACCGAGAACATCCCCGGAATAGTTGGGGTCGGGGTCGCTCTGAAGGTGCGCATGGCTCGATTTCGGGAGGTTGCAGATAGAGTCGGCACCTTGGGCGCTGCGTTCGAAAAGAGCCTTCGAGACAGCGAACCGCGGTTAATACGCCAGTTCAACGGTAGCGGAGTGGACCGCCTGCCCGGCACCTCCAACGTTTGTTTCTTAGACACAGATGGAGAGGCGATGACAATCCGCCTCGATCAGACCGGGGTCCGATGTTCTCAAAGCTCCGCCTGCACCAACCACCGACCCGAACCCTCGTACGTCCTCCGCGCAATGGGGCTCTCGGAGGCGGAGGCATATTCTAGTATCCGGTTCGCATTTGGCGAGATGAATTCCAGGGCTGATGTCGAGGACGCGGTGGCCGCCATCGTTGATGTCCACGCTAGCCTACCGTGCTTCGTGGCAGCCTGAGATTGGCCGTCTACTGATGCGTTTCGCAGGGCACCAGACGTTTCCGATTCGGGACGGGTGGCTTTACAAGGGCCTCCGGATGATGGTCGAAACTCCCGAACATTTCGGTGCGGATGACGTAGCGGAACGACTTGGGGTTGGCAGGAACATGGCCAAGGCGATCCACCATTGGCTTTTGGGCACGGGTCTCGCTGCGAAGGACGCCTCGCACGGGGCCCGGACACGAATCCTTGCGCCGACCGATTTCGGGCGTAGGGTTTGGGCCCATGATCGCTACTTCCTGCTGCCCGGAACCTGGTGGGCTATTCACATTCGATTAGTTCTCAGCCGGGCTTACGCATACACATGGCATTGGTTCTTCAACCGCTTTAGTTCAATGCGATTCGAGAAGCCCGTCTGTGTTGAGGCGTTGAGTCGCCATTTGGCCATAACGGGAGGCCGAAAACCAGCTCTCAACACTCTAACGCGCGACGTAGCGTGCCTCCTCAATTCGTATGCAACCCGGATTCCGCCAGCCCCAGGGGACCCAGAAGACGCGTTGGAGTGCCCGCTTCGCGAGCTATGGCTTTTGACATATTCTGCGGCCACCGGATTCTATCGAGTGAATCGAGACGAGAAAGAGGTGGCACCAGAGGTGTTTGGGTTCGGGTTGGCAGCGGCCCGCGAAGTCAACAAGGAACGAACCGAAAACGGGGCTTACGATTACTCGATCAATGAACTATCACACGGCCTCAACTCTGCGGGGCACCTATTCTGCCTTACCTCCGAGGCACTGTATTCGTTGCTTTCGAAGTACGAATCGACGGGGCAAATTAGGATTGATGGCGGAGCTGGGGAGAGGATCGTGAAGATCGAAGGCGGGACATCGGACACTTGGATGGAGCGCTACTACGCTTCCCCGGAATGCCGCAGGATCCTCGCGGCATGACGACGCACGCACCGTTCCTCCGCTCCATCAATGTAGTGCTCGACATCGATCACCCTGAGCGCGTCGCGCATTTCCGACCCACGAGGAAGTCGGTGCGGCTGATTTCGAAAGTCCTCACTGAAGAGACAGGACATGCACTCTTTCTCATTGCTCCGTATGGCTCGGGAAAATCGATAACCGGTGCCTACCTAGGTCACCTGGTGGAGGAGAGTGAAGGTGCGACCAGCTTACTCCGAGAGGTGGAAACTCGGTTACAAACGGTCGACGCCCAGGTAGCAAAGACATCCCGTCGCCGCCGAGCAAGAAACTGCAAAGGCCTTTTTGTCCCCCTGCACGGTTTCGTTGACGACGTACCTGAAGCCCTGCAAGCTGGGATTACCGATGCCATGCATCGGATTGGAATTGAGATCGATGAACAAGATTGGCCACCGCTCAACGGGACTGCTTCCCCAAGCCTACGAAACCTCGTAACCCGGTGTACGGAGACGGCGGCACAGGCCGAATGTGACCGGGTAGTAGTCCTTTGGGACGAGTTCGGGCGCCACCTCCAAGGGCTTATCTCGGGCGGTCACCCAGAGGAACTCGACCTCCTTCAGGTACTGGCGGAGATAGTGACCCGTTCGGCGAAGGTCCCCGTGTTTCTCATCCTGATCCTCCACAGATCCCTATTGGGGTATGCCTCCGGACTATCATCTGGCCTTCGGAAAGAGTGGTCCAAGATCGAGGGCCGGTTCGAGGCGGTGCAGTACGTGGATGACTCCGAAGAGGTCTATGAACTAATCGGGTCGCTAGTGAAAGCACTCCGTCCAGAACCAGTGCGTGGCCCTGAGGACCCCGACGGACTGGCAACGAGAGCTAGAGGAATCGGTCTTTTCCCTAACGTGGAAAAGGGACGTTTGGCTCCTATCCTGGCAGACGCATCTCCGCTGCTGCCAGCCACCCTTCACCTGCTGCCCCGCGTCGCAGCCAGAGTGGCCCAGAACGAACGGACGGTGTTTTCATTCCTGAATTCGGTCGATCTTGATGCTCCGGTCTTGCCGAGCAGGTTATATGGGTTTTTTCGCGACGACTTCCGAACGGACGCGGGCCCCGGTGGGACCCAACGTTTGTGGCTTGAAGTCGAGAGTGCGCTCGCCAAGGTTCCCGCTGAATCGCCGCAAGCTGAGGTGCTGGCGACGACTTTCCTGTTAGGCCTTGGCCTCGGTGGAGAACGAAGCCTTGCCACCAGACGCCAGGTCTTGTCCGCCATCAAATGTGACAGTGTTCCAGACCCTTCTCGGGTTATCGACGATCTGGTCGAACGCAACTTGATGGTCCACCGTCGTCACTCTGATCAACTGGTTGTGTGGCATGGCACGGACATCGATTTGCGCGGGCGTCTTGCCGAAGAAAAGGTCCGTGGTCAAGCCGATTTCGACTTGACAAAGTTCCTCTCTACAGAGTACCCCCCCCCCCCCCTTCAACCTTCCGAGTACAATGCGCGGGCCGGTGTGCGACGATATTTCCCCTCGGAGTATCTCACCGTCGGCGGTTACCAGGCCAAATTGGACCATCTCGAAATCAACGGCTGGGATCCTGGTACCGACGGTCACGTCGCATACGTGCTTCCCCAAGACGCCGCCGAAACAGGTGAAGCTGAGTCCCTTGCGGCCCGCAGCCTAGACAACCGACTCTTCACGGCGGTCGCCCCTCCGATCGCCACACTGCACGACGCGGCTCTCGAACTCCGCAGTCTCCTGCGGATGCGGGAAGACGCTGACCTGATCCGTGGCGACCCGATGGTCGCAGTGGAGATTGACCATCTGGTCGACGACGTCCAGATCGCGCTGCGCCATCTCCTCAAGCGTGTTCTATATCCGCAACCGCGGGGCAGTCGGTGGTACTACCGGGGACGCCAGCTCGTCGTTGACAGCGTGTTCTCACTTCGACGCAAAATGTCACGAGCGATGGAAGAAGTCTTTCCGCTCACCCCGAGGATCAATTCCGAGATGGTCGTCCGGCGAAAGCCGAACCCCGTAATCGTCAATGCGCGCAAAAAGGTCGAACTTGGGGTGCTCGAGCGGTATGGCAGAGAGAACCTCGGCATCCAGGGCAACTACGCTGACGCTGCGATCTTCAGATGTGTATTCATGCGCACCGGACTCTACCGGGAGGAACGGAACGGTTGGCGCTTGGCCGCACCTGACGAACTCAAGGACGCCGGACTGTCTGAGGTCTGGAACCGCGTTCGCGCCTACTTCACGGAGGCGGGTCATCGAAAGCCGTTGCGCCAGTTGCTGGAAGAGCTGCGCGAGCCACCATATGGAGTGAGGGAAGGAGTGTTGCCGCTACTGCTGACAGCAGGACTCCGAGCGTTCCCGACGGTGGTGGCTCTCCGGCGCAGAGGACATTTCGTGCATGACGTACTTCCGTCCGTCATCGAAGAAGCTGCTCGACAACCAGACCTCTATTCGGTTGATGTCTTCGAAATATCAGCGGGGTTAACGGGATACCTCGCCGGTATCCGGCAGATGTTCGGCGATCGGGAAATCCCGGACTCGGGCGACCTTCTACAGGACAGCCTGGCAGCCGTCACAACTTGGCGCGCCTCAATCCCTGAACGTGCCGGAAAGTCACAGGGGCTGTCCGGGGTGAGCCGGAGGTTTGATCGCCTGTTGGAGTCGGCGGACCCCCCGTCGCTACTACTTGACGGGCTACCGCGCCTTCTTGGTATCAATCCCAACAATTGCGAAGCGCTTTTGGAGGGGCTGCGTCAGGTAAAGGTCGAGATCGAAGGGGCCGCCGCCGCGTTCCGCGAAGAGGTGATTTCGATGATCGCGAGTGCGCTCACACACCGTGGCCTGGAGCCATCCGTCTCCATGAACGGCCATTCGGGCCCGACTCCCCAACTCCGAGAGCAGGCGTCCAAATGGGCCTCCTTCTTTCCGGAAGCGGTCTCGATTCACCTTCAGGACAGGGTCGCCCGAGCTGTGCTGAGCCGCATGCAAACGGCTTATGCAGACGACCACGCCCTAGCGGACGCGTTGGCCACCGTGCTTGTCGGAAGGCGGATCAGCGACTGGGATCAAACCTTGCCTGCGCCCTTCATGAGGCGACTTGAGAGGTCGCTGCGCGCGGTGGAGGAGGCAGCCACCTCATTACTCGGCCAGCCCGGTGCCGCCCAAGAGATTCGTGAAGGCCTAACGCAGATCGTAATGGCTCGCGCTCGAACCGTGGCCGGACAGCTCGCGAGCGTCGTGGGAGAAGGGGATGCGGCAGAAAAACTCGAGGCAATTGCCAGCGACCTCAGGGCGTACACCCGCGCCGCGTCGAGTGCGTCATGATGCACGTAGAAGAAGCAGTCGTTCACACCGACGGGTATAGACATGTGGTGAGCGTATCCGGAGGCAAGGACTCCGCTGCCCTCGCGCTCCATATGCAGTCCACCTATCCGGATCTCGCCTTCGAATACGTGTTCTGCGACACAGGTTGCGAGCTGCCCGAGACCTATGACTACCTGCAGCGCCTTGAGGCCTTGCTCGGCGTTCCTATCACCTACTTGAACGCTCTGGACCTTCTCGATGTCGCCAAGAAGCCAGGACGGAACCCATTCGATATTTGGTTGAAGGAGGTCTACGGCGGCTACCTCCCGAGTCCTCGAGCCCGTTGGTGCACGAGGGTTCTGAAAATCCAGCCGTTCGAACGCTATATCGGTGACGATTCAGCCTTCAGCTACATAGGGATTCGCGGCGACGAGGACCGCGAAGGCTACCAATCGAAGAAACCCCCGGTCATCTCGTCCCACGCCAACATCATCTCGGTGTACCCGTTCAAGGACGCCGGCTTCGGCATGGATGACATCATGCAGATCCTGAATGACGCCGGCTTAGGAACCCCCAGCTATTACCAATGGCGATCTCGCTCTGGTTGTTACTTCTGTTTCTACCAACAGGTAGGCGAATGGCAAGGGTTGAAAGAGCGTCACCCCGATTGGTTCGAGAAAGCCAAGGAATACGAAAAAGACGGTTTTACTTGGGTGCAGGGTGCGACGCTCGAACAGATAGCGAACAAACGACGACGGGCTCCCAAGAATCCCGACGAGCTGGAAGGCTGCGCCATATGCCATCTCTAACGGATCGGCGGGGGGAGCCAGTTCGGGGCGGCACACGTAGCAGTGCCGCTCCTAGGAGGAGGGGCTGAAATGCGACACGGATGGAGCTTGGAGCGCGCAACGTGGACCCAACTGAGGGAGGGCCTCTCGGGCAGGTCTTGGTATGAGCGGAGGTTCGACAAGAAGAGCGCTGTTTCCGTCCCGGATGGACCAGGTGCGTACATGATCGTCGCCGTCTCACCGATTCGTAACCCCAGCACCATCAGCGAACTTCGAACTCCCCTCTATGTCGGTTCGACCATCAACATCCGAAAGAGGTTCCGGGAGCATGCCGCATACAAGGGGCACCTCAAAGCGATCTTCCCTCAAACGCTCTTTTGTTTTACGCGGACGGCGAATATCGACAAGGCCAAGGCACTCGAGGGACGGCTGGCCTCTGCTTTTGGGCCCCCCGATAACCGGATCAAGCCGCCGAAGATCACTGCTACTGTGGGACTCTCCGTACCAATCTAGGTGACCTCTCCACGCACGAAACATCAAGGACACAACCAATGAACCACTACCCCGCGATCCGGGCCAGAATGGGCTCTTGGCAATATTTCATCATTCGCACCACTATGGAGGAAGCCGCTCAGAACGTCCGGTTCGCTAGCGAAGTCTGGAACGAGCCGACCCTTGACCGCGCAATTCAGAGAACCCTGAACACCAGCCGGGTCAAGAAGGAAATGGTGCATTATTTGGCGAGGCAGGACGATCGTTTCTTTTCATCCATCGTTGTCGCCGCTTTGGGCGGGCAACCCCAATGGTACCCCGTCGAGATGAGTGACGACCCGAGATTTGATTTCCTCAGAGGTGGACTGAAGGACACGTTTGGCGTGCTGCAGTTTGACGGCAAACAAAGGTACTTCGCTTTGGACGGCCAGCATCGCCTGGCATCAATCAAGGCTCTTGTGACCCGGGAAGAAGATCTCACGGTAAAACCCCCAAAAGGGTTCGAGCACGAGACCATCTCCATGATAGTAGTGGTGCCCAAGGCGCACGAATCGAGACGAGCGTTCTTGGAGCGTTATCGACGCCTGTTTGGAAATCTCAACCGATACGCCAAGCAAACGGATAGGGTCACAAACATCATAATGGACGAGGATGACGTCTTTGCGATCCTAACGCGTCGATTGATCATCGAGCATGAGTTTTTCCACGCACAATCAGAATATGCGATCGACTCTCCCCGCATTAAGATGAAGAGTGGCAAAATGTTACCTCCTACGAGCAATTTTTTTACCAGCCTCGTCGCGCTCTACGGGATGAACAAGATCCTCCTCTCCTCTAGGGAGCGTATTAACGATGAGTGGTTGAACATCACGAACTTCATCAAGTTCAGACCCGACGACGACACTCTCGAAGTCCTCTTCGACGAACTGATGAGATACTGGGACGCCCTGTTGGAGGTGCTGCCGAGTATCCGCCAAGAACCAGTGGACATGCGTCGGCATGATATTCCTGGACAGGATTCGGCACTGTTCTGGCCACTGTCACAGGAGATGATGTGCGAGCTGGCCCGTGACCTGCTCGATTCTGCCGACCCCGGACAATCCATTAAGGAGACCCTGCGAGCCCTGGGGGGTCTGAATTGGCAGCTTCACGCCCCCCCTTGGAAACACCTGTTTCTGGTTCCGAAAGACCCGGTTGCTTGGGCCGACGGAGAGAGCAAAAGATGGAAGATCCGGAGCGAGGACAGAAAACCAGTGAAGGCAACCCTGTTGGAGATTCTAGGGTATCAGGTGGGTGTGACTCCTTTCACGGCGGACGGACTGGTGGAATTGAGGACCCAGTGGCAGGAGTTGCTTGTACCAACGTTGGACGAGGCGGAACGCGATCGCCTGTGGCATGCGATCATGGAAGGCGCGTCACGATAGCAGGATGACGCTGCGGTACCACGGCCGGACCGTGGGCCGGGTAATGGGGCGATCGACCCATGTTGCGGTAGATCCAGTCGCCGGGACCATGGGCGTCTGGAGGGCACCGGAAGAGTCTCCAGAGGGGCACGGCCGCAAGCACCGCTACCTGATGTTAGCAGCCCGGCGTGCATTGGCCTGTGACGCCGCCTATATGTGGCTGCTCGACAAAGGGGGCGTGCACTTGAACTTGGCTGGGCCCGAGGGGCCCTCCCAATCCCTAGCTGCGCGAATGTGCCGTCCGCACCTGGAGGTCCCCCGCGCGCTGCCTCTTTACCCCTATCAGCGAGACGGGGTTGCAAGGCTCCTACGTAACCGAGCTTTCCTGCTCGCGGATGACATGGGGCTTGGGAAGACTCTGCAGGTAATCGCTGCCCTGAGAGCTCTGCTGGTTTCTGGGAGGATCCAAAACGCACTGATCTGCGCTCCCGCCACCCTCGTCGCGAACTGGCTAGACGAGATACAGAAATGGACTCCGTCTTTGGTCGCCGTGCGGGCACGCGACCGGAAACAACACGGACGGATTCAATGGGATCAGGTTCAGGCTCAGACCCACATCATCGTGACCAACTACGAGCACATCAGGAGCCCCGCTGTACGGGAAGGGTTAGGAAAGGTGGATCTCCTCGTGTTAGATGAGGCTCAACGGTTGAAAAATGCCCAGTCACTTTCGAATCGATCGATCCGCAGACTACAGGCAGATCGGACATGGGCCCTCACGGGAACACCTGTGGAACGTGGCACCGAAGATTTCGCCACGCTGTTGAGCCTTTTGGACAACCGGGCCTTTACTCCGTCGGATGCTTCGTTATCGCCAATGGCTTTCAGGGCTCGAGCGAAACGCTTTGTCTTGCGTCGCGAAAAATGGGATGTCATTGGCGAACTGCCTCCGGTAGTACGGAGGCATGAACACCTCGAGATGACCTCGAATCAGGCAAAACAGTACAAGCAGCCATGCCGCACCAAGGGTTCGCGGCACCTCTTCGCGGAATTCAACCGACTTCTCACAGCTTGCGATTACGCGGAAACGGGGGACAGCACCAAACTAGACCGGATCGTAACGATCCTCGGGAAAATCAAAGCCGCAGGTGAAAAGGCCATCGTTTTCTCGTTTAGGTTAGAACCGCTAAGGCTGTTAGCCCAGCGACTGAGATCCGAGGGTATTGCCTATGAGGTTCTCGAGGGGAAGATGGACGCCGACGAGCGCCAAGAGGCTGTGGGTCGCTTCAAACACGGCACCCCGGTAGCGTTGCTCGCCTCAATGAGAGTGGCATCGGAGGGTCTTACTTTGGTCGAAGCGAACCATGTCTTGTTCGTGAACCGGTGGTGGAACCCTTCCCAGAACCAACAAGCGACCGACCGTGCGGTCCGAATCGGACAACAGCGAACCGTGTTCGTCTACACCTTTACCATGAAGGACACGGTGGAAGAGACGCTGGACGCAATACTTCACGGCAAGGAGCAGCTGTTCGACGAGCTTGTGCGGCAGCTGAAGCAAGAGGCCACCAAAGGCGATCCAAGGCGAGCCTTAATGGCCGCACTGAAGAGGCAAGGGGAGTCGCCGGGCGGTTAGGCTAGTTCTTGTCCGTTTTCTTGCCCCGGAAGGGCCAGTTGAGGCGGTCATGAGGGAGTGATTTGGTGTTTCGCCGGAAAGGGGCGGTTTGAGGTTGTAATCTGGCGGGTGGAGAGGGGTTTTCAGCCGGATTGACCGGTCGCAAGAGTGATTTCGGGGATGGCGGGCACAGCGGTACCAGCGGGTTCGCCTGACGGGGCTGCTGGGGGCGGTCGGGTTGGTGGGCTCACACCGGTTTCAACTTGCAACGTGCGATCACCCACAGGTTGTGCGAGACGACGGCGGACCAGACGTAGGCGCGGAAGTGTTCTAACCCGCGCCAGTTGCAACGTCCGAGGCCGAAGCAGCGCTTGAGGTACGAGACCACGGCCTCCATTCCGGCCCGGAAGTTCCTCAGCCGCCCGTAGACCCGTGGAGACGAGGCCATGTCGGTGGCTTTGAGGCCCGCCTTCTTGTGGAAGACCACGTCGCGCACGCCCAGTGCCTTCGCGCCCACCAGATTGGCCTTGCTGGCGTAGCCCCCGTCACACGCCAGTTGCTCCGGCACCGACCCATAGATCGCTGCGTGCCGCTCGATCATCGGCAGACACCGGGTGCTGTCCGGCGGATTGCCTGCCTCGACCACGGCATCGAACACCAGGCCGCTCGCGCCGCTGCTCAGGTTCACCTTGTGCCCGTTATAGTGCCCCCGATTTCTCTGGACAGTGGTTTAGCAACCCATCCGGGGTTCAAGAGATAGGAGGCAGGGGATGTCGCGGAGGACGGACGAACGGGACGGCGCGGGCAGCGTGGGGAGGCGGGCCGGTCTCCCCAAGCGGTGGAGCGCGCAGCGGAAGGTGGAGGTGGTCTTGCGGCTGCTGCGGGGGGAGGACATGGGTGAGGTGAGCCGGGAGATTCGGGTAGCGCCGCCGGAGCTGGAGCGGTGGCGGCGGGAGTTCCTTCAAGGGGGCCAGGAGGGGCTGAAGAAGAAGAACCGGCCGGGAGGCGAGCTAATGCGGACGCGGGCGAAGCTGGGGGAGATGACGATGCGGGTCGAGTTGCAGGCGGAGCTTCTTGAAAAAAGGGGGTACGGGGACGAGCTGAGGAAGCTCTTGAGGCGCTTGGGCGGGTGAGTCCGGCGACGAGGCGGCCGTACCCGCTGACGATGGTGTGCGAGGCGTGGCGAGTGGCGCGTTCGAGCGTGTACGCGTTGCGGGGGCGACCTCCGGAGTCCGATCGTCGGGAGCCGGGGAAGCGCGGGCCGAAGACGGCACTGAGTGACGAAGAGCTGGGCGGAAGAGATCCGGACGGTGCTGAAGACGAGTCCGTTCCTCGGCGAGGGCCACCGGAAGGTGAAGGTGCGGCTTGCGGCCAGGGGGATCCGGGTCGGCAAGAACCGTGTGCTGAGGCTGATGCGGGAGCACGGGCTGCTGGTGCCGGTGCGGCGCGGCCATGCCCGCGGGGACCGGACCCACAGCGGCCGGATCCGGACCGGGAGGCCGGACGAGCTCTGGGGCACGGACGCGTCGCGGTTCTGGACGAAGGCGGAGGGCTGGTGCTGGTTCTTCGCGGCCGTCGACCACTGCACCTCGGACGTCGTCGGCTGGCACGTTGCGAAGACGGGCGACCGTTGGGCGGCGCTGGAGCCGGTCCGCCAGGGGGTGCGGAACCACATGGGCGGCTTCGGCAAGGCGATCGCCCTGGGTCTCGGTCTGCGGCACGACTGGGGCTCCCAGTACCGGGCAAAGCAGTTCCAGGCCGAGATCAAGTGGCTCGGCATTCGCTCCACACCCGCCTACGTCGGCGAGCCGGAGTGCAACGGCGTCGCCGAGCGCTTCCTCCGGACGCTCAAGGAGGAGTGCATCCATCTGCACGACTTCGAAACCCTCGAGGAGGCCAGAGCGGTGATCGGGGCCTTCATCGAACGCTACAACAACGGCTGGCTCCTCCAGCGGCACGGCTACATAACCCCGACCCGTGCCCGCAAGAAGCTCAGCCGCAAGGTGGCCTGATGTTTAGGCCGTCCACTTGTCCAGAAAACCGGGACCGGTACACCGTACTGAACCCGGCGCCCGCCCTTGCGGATGATGTCGGTGTGGGGCTCGAACAGGCTCACCACCTTCTCCTCCGCAGGCACCGTCTCGCCCCTCAGCACCCGGCGCACGGTCTGGCGGACGACCGCCCCGGCCAAGCCCCGGTAATGTGCGACCTCCCTGCGCCAGTCGTCGATCCACGGCTCGTCGTCGCGGCCCTCGACCGCCACAAGAGCGGCATCCACGTAGCGAAGCGTCCGTCGCACCACAGCCAGCAACTCGCGGTACAGCTCTACCTTACGCTTCATCCGTACCCTGGGGATCTTCCACTTCCTCCGCTTCGCCGCCCGGCAGTGGTCGTGGAAGGGAAAGGCATCAGGTCCCAACTGCTCCCGGCCCCGCGCCAGCAGCCGCGACAGCACACGCACCGCGTCGTACAGCAGCTGGCTGTCACTGGGATCCAGGATGTTCGTCTCCGTCACCGTGCTGTCAACGCGCACCCTGCGGCCCGCCTCAATCCCGTCGTCGCCGGCCCGGCCCAGCAACACCCGGTTGATCCGCTCCCACACCTCGGCCCGGACCGCCCCGATGCAGCGCTGCAACGCCGAGCGCTTCGGGGGCCACAGCGGATCGACGCGCGTGAAGCGCCTCGCCGAGACCGAGTCGACCAGCGCAAACTCCAGTTCCCGGCAGTCCGATTGCCACAGATGCTTCAGGATCCCGCAGCGCAGAATCACCTCGCACGGCAGGCCGCGACGGCCCACCGTAGACACAACCCCGCCGTCCACATCCGCGGCGATCCACTCCAAAAACTCCGGGTGCTCCTCCAGAAACCGCGATATCACGGCCAGCGCCCTCCCCATGTCGTGATCAGGATATCCAACATCGAAAAGACTCCGCTGAGGCACCCGCTTTGCTCGCATCGGCAACTCCTGGCGTCCGCAAATCCACTGTCGTATCTCTAAAGATAACCGTTCGCCCCCAACCCCATTCCACCTGATTACCCGTCCTCCCCTCCCCGCTTCTCCAATGACCACAACCACTTACGAGTTTACGGACGGGAACTAGGCTAGGAAAACGCGGCTAATCGCCACCCTGTTACGCCCTTTCTGAGCGATGGAAACTGTGGGTCGCGTTAATCGGATCACTCCAATACACCGAGCGCTGCGTTGACACTGCGGCCCGGCGAGGCCACGTCGAAAGGCAGCCAAGCCAGCTTGATGCCGTCGAAAAACGTGCAGGTTTGTTCTTGCTTGAAGTCGCTGTGCTGCGGGTACACGAGGGCAACTGTCTTGCAGTCATATCGCCGGGCATAGGCGTAGAGTTGATAGATGTCGGCAGGTGCGATGCCCTGCAGGGCATCCTCGCCACTGGCCACATGCTTCCACTTCGCATCGAGGACGAACCGAACCTCGCCTTCCTCCATCAAAGAAACATCCGGTCTTGTATTGAAGAGATTCGAATCACTGACGGAAGAGGCCATCGGCTTCAAAGGTCCCTGGGACACCACATCGAATCTGTCCTGGTGTCGCCGAAACGCATCGGTGACGAAGTCTTCATACACATCCTGCATCGGGAAGAGCAGGGAACGGTTTTCGTGTTTCCCCGTCCAAGTCGCCAAGCCCTGATCGAAAAGGAAGAGTTCGACCCATGGCATCACCGAGCGGTAGTGTGCCATCGAGCGGTCAACGCTGTGCTTGCGCCAATCTCCGTAAGAGTCCTGCGTCACGGGCACATCCGTGAAGGCTGATTGCAAATCGCGGAGGAATTGCCGGTTCGGTTCGCTGTGGGTGACCGACTGGAGCTCAACGAGGGTCCTGTGAATGAGTCTGTTGGCGGGCCGATTCGGGCTGAGCTCGTCGTGTTCGACAAAGAAGCGTGATCGGTCGAAGAGGTTTTCTCGAAGGTGTTGCCGAAAGAGGAGCCGACCCCGCAGAAAACGAAGATTGTCTTCCAAGCGGACATATTTACGGCCCAACCCGCCGCGAACGAGAAGGCTCACGTTGTCGAGGAAAATGCGTATGAAGACCTCAAGCATGGGGAAGCGGCAAAGGGCCCGAATGGAACTGGGGGGAAGATTCCGGGCAGCCTCCAAACCCCGGAAGGTGCGCAACATCTCCAGGAAGACCTGTCGCGTCTCCGCGTTCGGGCGCTCCCCGCCAAGATGGATTTTGGGTAGGACTTCCACCACGGCACCTCGCTTGGTGGTGAGCACACCGACGTAGTTATCCGCGCGTAGCTCTCCCCGTTGGTTGAAGCCGAGAACGGGCGTCGAACCATCCTGGCCACGTGCGAAAGCCTCCAGATCCCTCAAATCTTCGGCTTTGAGACACTCGCCTTCCCGGAACGTTTCGTGTTCCCGAATCGTGTGGACGCGGTGCATCGTCAGGGGGCCGTGCGGCGGTGTTACCAGATCTTCCTGTACTCGTCCGGATCCCTCCACGCGGCATCGGTGTCCGGCAGCACTCGATACATCTTTCGATCTGTGTCCACGAGACCTGCCTTGACGAGGTCGGCGAGATGGTTCTCATCCGGCGTTACCTCCTCGACGAATCCCGACTTGCCTAGGACGTGCCTGATCTTGGACCAGTCGTCGTAGAAATATTCCTGGAGGAGGGGGAGTACGTATTTCAGGAAGGTACGAGCAAGGTCGTCCACATCCTCGACATCCAGGAAATAGGTGTGACCGATCTGGTGTTCACGGTCTCGTAGCATGGAAATCCGCGCGTTTATCGCGGTGAGCAGCTTCGGGAGGTCGATTTCGCCGGACCCGTCGGATCCGGGAATAATCTTGGTCAACTTCTCGTGGTTGGGGTCGGGCATGAGCTCAACGAACTCGAACCGCCGCCTAAGAGCCGTGTCCAGCAGCAGGATAGATCGGTCTGCGGTATTCATCGTACCGATGATGTACAGATTGTTGGGCACACCGAAGGTCTCTTTCGAATACGGCAGGGTGACGCTCGTCTCGTCCTCGTTGCCGAGGCGCCGGGAAGGCTCAATGAGCGTGATGAGCTCGCCGAGGATCTTTGGGATGTTGCCTCGGTTGATCTCGTCGATGATCAGTACGTATCGACGATCTCGATGGCGATCGGCCTCTTCCGAGATGCGCTTGAAGATGCCGGGACGAAGCTCGTAGCCGACCTCACCGTCTTCTTCCAAGCGTGGCCGGATGCCCTCAACGAAATCCTCGTACGAGAAGCTCTGGTGGAAGGTGACCATGGCGATCTGTCCTTCGCCGCTATTGGGATCGAACCGCAACTCGTCGAGCTCGCTTCGGTCTTCATCCTTGATGTCGCTGACTTCAACGCCCTTTACGATGGCGAGGGCCCTGTTTGTCGTACTCCAGGTTTTCCCGGTTCCCGGGGGCCCGTACAGGATCTGGTTTAGAGGATGCTTGTGCGTGGGTTGTGGCTGTGGAGGCTGTATGGGTGTGGGTTCCGGCTCTGGTCCATTCAGGAGATGGATTCGTTGCAGCAGGTCGACCGTGGGTTTATGCGCAGCACTTTCCGCGAAGGCCCGGTAGGTCTTCGTCCCTTGATTCGTCCGTGTGAGCGCGTGGATCAGTGTATCATGTGCCAGGAGGCCAGTCGTCTTGTTCAGCCACAGCACATGGATCCTGGACTTGGCGCTGAGTTCCTCGCGGTACTCGTTTTCCCACACCACTCCGATGCCTTGTCCCTTGCCGTGTCCCTTTTTCTTTCCATGGCGGACAAGCACGATATCCCCTTTTTCGGGGTCCCGAAGCGGATATGCCCCCTTGACCTTGGGGGGTTCACTCCCTGGTTCGGGCCAATCTTGGCCACCTGGCGACCCCGTGTAGACCCAGTTGTTCTCAACGAAACTGCCGGGACGACCTCCCCACTTCTCCTCGCGACCTTGCCAATAGTTCTTGGCATCGTTCTTTACGTTCGTACTGATCTGATACCAGCGTAGGTTCGTTCGCTTCAGCGTCCCCGTCATCCAGAGGTAGGACACAATGTTGATCTCGTAGCATTCGCAGCCGGGAAATGCAGTGCGGATTCTCTCCATCTCCGCCCGGTAGTCCTGCCAGGTAATGGTGGACGGGGTCTTCTTGTATTCACCTATCCCAAGTGGCAGCACTGCGTGGTCGTCGAACGGCAAGAAAGCTCTAGGGTTTATCAAAAAGAGGACCTGCGTGAGCTTCGGGACTGCCACCCACTTGATGCCCAGCACATCGGCGAACGTTTCGGGAGGTACCCCACCAGACGCTGAACCATCGAACAGGGAAGCGTGGTCGAAAATCTTCCAGAGCGTATCAGAGTGACGCTGCGAGTCGTTGAACTTCGTAGCGAACGCCGGGGGCACCGGGAAAATGAACCCATCGTCGAAGTCGTAGTCCAAAGCAGACTCGATCCCGAATACGTCGGCCACACTGGGATAAACCGTTTGCCGTTTGCTTGAAGAAGCAATGGATGCGAGGTGGTAGAAGAAAGTGAGCGGGTCGGCATGCTCGTCCCAGGAACTCTCCTTCCCCCAGTCCACACGGTTGGCGCGTTCAACCAAGCCTTCCCGCCCGCCCTCTCGGATCGTCGCCGCCAACTCTTCAAACCACGGCACCCAATCGAACAGCTTCTTCATGGCAAGGGCCTTCCCCGAGTCATTGTCGAGAGCTCATAATACGCTTTCGCGATTCGGGCGTCGGCGCCGCAAGTTAGCCGAGGCTGACCTGGATCTGATGTTGTGACGGCCAAGGAATGGCTGCGATTTCACAGTCCATGAAGGCGCAATCACTGGGAATGCGTAGATCCACGGAGGTTGAAGGGGGAGGCCATCATGAGCGAAAAACGGAGAATGGCAAAAACAGCGGCATCTGCAATTGTGGGGTTCTTGTGTGGTATGCTGCTTTACCAAGGCGTGACGCGTCAAGGCGACCAACCGTACGATGTTGTAAAATTCTTGATTGAGAATTGTGGCGGCCCAGGAATGACCGTGAATTTCACAGTGTCTGAAGGTGCCCTCTCTCACTGGGAGTGCGAATCCACTGAGCGTGAATAATGGACCGTTGCTCCGCTAGTTGATGTTGCTCCACTAGCTGATCCTGAGTTAGGCGGAGTTGGTCCGCCTACGCGGCAGCCTCCCCAGGGGACCTGATTCTGTCGACCATCTCCTGGATCCTCAACGGAGGCGCTGGCGTAAAGCGAGACACGATGAGGGCAACGGCGAAGTTCACCCCCATCCCCACCAGCCCGATCCCTTCGGGGGTAATCCCGAACCACAGAGTTCCGCCGGGGTTGATACCCTTGAAATACAGGATGTACGCGAGTGTGAACGTGATTCCGGAGACCATCCCCGCAATCGCCCCTTCCCGGTTCATGCGTTTAGTGAAGATGCCGAGGAAGAGGACGGGGAAGAAGGAGGCCGCCGCGAGCCCGAACGCGATCGCCACCACTTCCGCGACGAACCCCGGGGGCCGAATACCGAGCAACCCCGCGATGACCACGGCCACCCCGGCGCTGATCCGCGCCGCCAGCAGCTCACCTTTTTCGCTGATGTCGGGCCGAAGGTTCCGTTTCAGGAGGTCATGACTCACCGCAGCCGACAACACCAACAGCAGGCCTGCCGCCGTTGAAAGCGCCGCCGCAAGACCCCCGGCTGCTACTAGACCGACCACCCAATTGGGAAGACGCGCAATCTCCGGGTTGGCCAACACCATGATGTCGCGGTCAATCGTCAACTCGTTCTCGACCGGAGCCCCGTCGGCGTCCGTCGCCTCGGGGCCCACGTACTGCACACGCCCATCCGCATTGACGTCCTGGTAAGAGATAAGGCCTGTCGCTTCCCACTTCTGGAACCACTCCGGCATCTCTTCGTAGGGCTGGTCCGATACCGTGTTCAACAGATTCGTGCGGGCAAAGACCGCCACGGCCGGAGCCGCCGTGTACAGCAGCGCGATGAAAACCAAGGCCCAACCGACGCTCGTCCGCGCGTCCTTCATCCTGGGTACCGTATAGAACCGGATTATGACGTGGGGCAGACCGGCCGTCCCCACCATCAGGGCTCCCGTAATCGCGAACACGTCGAGGCGCGACTTGGTCCCATCCGTATACGCCGCGAAACCGAGTTCTTCGTGGAGACCGTTCAATCGATCCAGGAGAAAAGTCCCCGTCTCCGAATCCGCCCCTCCGAACCCCAGCTGCGGAATCGGCGTCCCCGTTATGAGGAGGGAGAGAAAAATTGCGGGCACCATGTAGGCGAAAATCAGTACGCAGTATTGGGCGACCTGCGTGTAGGTGATCCCCTTCATCCCCCCTAGAACGGCGTAGAAGAAGACGATCCCCATCCCGATTATGACACCCAGGCTCACGTCGATTTCGAGGAAGCGACTGAAGACGATGCCCACGCCGCGCATCTGTCCGGCCACATAGGTGAACGACACGAAGATGGCGCATACTACGGCCACCACGTGAGCCGCCTTGGAGTAGTACCGATCTCCGACGAACTCCGGAACGGTGACGGCACCGAATTTGCGGAGATATGGGGCAAGAAGGAGTGCCAGGAGGACGTAACCACCGGTCCACCCCATCAGATAGACCGACCCGTCGTACCCCATGAATGAGATGAGTCCCGCCATCGAAATGAAGGAGGCGGCCGACATCCAATCGGCCGCTGTCGCCATACCGTTGGCTAGCGGAGGGACGCCCTTTCCCGCGACATAAAACTCGCTGGTCGAGTGCGCCCGGGACCAAATAGCGATGCCGATGTACAGGGCGAAAGACAGCCCCACGAGGGTCGCCGTCCACTGGAGGACGCTCATTGGTCAGATTCTCCGAAGCGTTCGTCCAGTCGGTTCATTAGGAACACGTACACAAAGGTCAGGACCACGAAGGCGTAGATCGAACCCTGCTGCGCAAACCAAAACCCAAGGGGGAACCCTGTGCCCGGTATCCGAATCGTGTTCAGGGCATCCACGAATAGGATCCCCGCCCCGAACGACACCACAAACCAGATCGTCAGGAGAACACCGACGTATCGCAGGTTGTAGCGCCAGTAAGCGCTGCGCTCATTCGCCATCAAGCAATCTCCTCGTCGGGAGTTCCTGGGGTTCGTGGCATTCCAAGCGTTTTTGCGGACACCAAAGCATAGACCACAGGACGGAAACTGTCGACATCTCCGCGACTTCGTTTCGGGTGCCGCCTCGACTGTCCATCGCAAACTATCGCCGTATCGTCGTAAGCCGTCTCACAGCGGGCCTCCGGGATTGTAGCGACTACGAGGACTCAGTATCGTTGCGGGGCCCATTCTGGGCAGACTTTCGCCTAATCAAAACGAGGGTGCCCGTCCAGGGATGAGGAACGAGAAGGTTGCGGTAATGGGATTGCTGGTGGTCGCCTCAGGGTGCGGCGGGGCCAGTCGTAATCCCCCGGACACCACCGTTAGGCCGAACGCGGAGCGCATTGCGGCACTAGAAACGATCTACCGGGAACGGGCCGAACAGGCTCTGGAGGATACACACCCGGCGGACGTCTACTTCGTGACCCACATGATCCCGCATCACGCCCAGGCTCTAGTCATGGCGGGGTTTGCGCCGGAGAGTGGAGCTGGCCCGTCCATCCAGACACTCGCCGCCAGGATCATCAACGCGCAGAAGGACGAGATCGCGGTCATGACTCGCTGGCTCACCGAACGGGGATTGCCGTTGCCGGGGGACATGCAGATGATGATGCCCGGTATGCTTACCCAGGAGGAACTTGCTGAATTGGAGGCGGCACGCGGGGGTGATTTCGATCGCCTTTTCCTCCAGTACATGATCCGTCACCACCAGGGAGCCGTAACGATGGTGCGCAACTTGTTCGCCACGGACGGCGCCGCCCAGAACGACTTCATCTTCAAGTTGGCCTCCGACATCCACGTGGATCAGGCCACCGAGATCGCCCGCATGGAAACGATGCTGGAATCTCTCAACAGAACTCCATCGGGCAGTCGCTCAACTGCTTTGGAACCTCAAGGAAGGACCTGTCAATGATCTTCGCTCACGAACCTTCGTTCAGACTAAGAGCGCCTCGGTACCTGCCGGCGTTGTTGGCCTGCGTCGTCTTTGCTGGAGCCGCCATCGGGTGTGCTTCCGGCTCGGCCGGCCCCGGGATGGCGGCTGCGCCCGAACCACCCGCCACGCCTGTGCCGCCTGTACCACCGACGGCGGCCCCTTCCTATGGCCTCAACGTCAACCCGCCGACTCCGGACCCGCGGGTTGGTCTCGCGGCCGGCCTGTTCGATGCGGGCGAGGCCATCTGGAACCTGCGCCTCGTTTCAGCGACTCCATCGCCGGATGCGTTCGTGGGTTCGTCGAACTCCGACCTCGCATTCACGGGGCCTTACGCCATCCAGGGCAACTACGACGGCATCCAGATCTGGGATATCTCCGATCCGGCAAACCCCGTTTCTGTGGTGACCTATGTGTGTCCCGCCTCGCAGAGTGATGTCTCCGTCTACGAGCACCTCCTCTTCGTGTCGGGCGAGGGGTTGGGCGGCAGGTTGGACTGCGGAGAAGAGGGAGTCCAAGAAGAGGTAAGCCATGACCGCCTCCGCGGGATCCGGATCTTTGACATCTCGGACATCACGGCACCGGAATACGTCGCCAACGTCCAGACGTGTCGCGGGTCGCACACGCACACCGTGCTCGAACATCCCGGCGACGACGAGAACGTGTACATCTACGTGTCCGGATCGGCCCCGGTGCGGCCAGCCGAAGAGCTCGCGGGCTGCTCCGGCGCGCCGCCAGCGGAAGACCCCAACTCGGCTCTATTCCGCATTGAGGTCATCCGTGTACCGGTTGCCGACCCCGCGAGTGCCGAGGTAGTAAGCTCGCCTCGGATCTTTGAGGACTTGGTCCGGGCTCCGGTCCATGGGCCAGCTCCCGACGATCTTGCCGAGCTAGAGGCTGCGCAGGAAGCGGGAGGCATCATCGTTGAGGTGATGGGACAACACATCCCGCTCCCGCCTCAGTTCGTGGACGTGATGCTCGACTCCATGGTGGTCCTCCGTGGCGGCGAGGGAGAGCCCGGTGCGCAAGATACGGCCGCCCTCCGTGAGTTCGTGAACGACATGGTGGCCGAGGCGATGGGCGGCATGGACCCGAACGCCGGCCCTACGCAGTGCCACGACATCACTGTTTATCCGGCGATCGGTCTGGCCGGAGGCGCGTGCGAAGGATATGGAATGCTTCTCGACATTTCCGATCCTGAAGGCCCGCGGCGCCTCGCCGCCGTGGCCGACTCCAACTTCTCGTACTGGCACTCCGCCACGTTCAACAATGACGGAACCGCCATTCTTTTCACCGATGAATGGGGCGGCGGTGGTCAGCCAAAGTGCAGGGCCTCGGATCCTCCCGAGTGGGGTGCCAACGCCATCTTTACGATTGAGGATGGCGAGTTGGAGTTTCAGAGCTACTTCAAGCTCCCGGCTCCTCAGACTCCCCAAGAGAACTGCGTGGCCCACAACGGCTCACTGATCCCGATCCCGGGACGCGACATCATGATCCAGGGATGGTACCAAGGCGGCCTCTCGCTAATCGACTGGACAGACCCGCGGAACCCCGTGGAGGTCGCATACTTCGACCGCGGCCCCATAGACGCCAACCAGATGCAGATGGGCGGCAGTTGGTCCGTCTATTGGTATAACGGGCTCATCGTGAACTCGGAGATTGCTCGCGGCCTTGACATACTCGAGCTGATCCCGAGTGAGGTCCTGACGCAGAACGAGATCGACGCGGCCAACTCCGTGACGCTCACTCACCTCAACTCGCAGGGTCAGCCCGTGTACGAGTGGCCCGCAACCTTTGCCCTTGCGAGGGCTTACCTGGATCAGCTGGAACGACACGGTGGTCTCGGCTCGTCGAGGATTGGTGAGATCCGAGGCGAGTTGGCCTCGGCCGAGGCGATGTCCGGCTCCGGGCGGTCCGGAGCGTTGCGCTCTCTCTCGGATTCAATCGGTCAGTACAGTGCTGGGGCCGGTGACGCTGCCAAGGTTCGCCTGCTTGCCGATGCGGTTCGGTCTCTCGCCGACTCCACGGAGTAGCTACACGCTAGAATCGGTTAGGGTGTTCTCTAGGACGATGGCCTTCGTAAGGCGATGAAAGCTCACCCGAATACAGAGGAAATTGTGATGATTACTCGACGCGATTGGCTCCGCTCAGCGACTACCGCGACCGCTGCCCTCACCGTAAGTCCCCGTCTGATGGCTGCCATCGAAGCTCCTTCAAGGAGCCAGGATCTGATCACGCGGGCAATTCCTAAATCGGGAGAGCAGCTGCCGATCGTTGGACTGGGGAGCTCCGCCTCTTTTTCCCGCATGGCGAGGGATGGTGACACAGAGCGGTTGGGCGAAGTACTAAGGACCCTCGTGGAGGGCGGCGGTTCCGTATTCGACACTGCCCCCAGCTACGGAGCTTCTGAGGAGGTGGCGGGCGGCCTCGCCAGCGAGCTCGGACTCACGGACCGGATCTTTTGGGCCACCAAGGTGAACGTGGCTCGGCGCGGGGGAGGCGGCGCGGACCCTGAAGCGGCCCGCGCACAACTGACGCGGTCCTTCGAGCGGATCGGGAAGGATGCCGTGGATCTCATCCAGGTCCACAACCTCGGCGATTTGGCCACCCAGATGCCCATCATCCAAGAGATGAAGGAAGAGGGGCGGATCCGGTACATCGGCACCACCCTTACCCCAAGGGGCCCGCGCTACGAGGGGCTGCTTCAAGCGATGCACGACTATCCAATCGATTTCATCGGTGTGGATTACGCAGTGGACAACACCGACGCGGCGGATGAAGTGCTCCCCATGGCGCAGGCGATGGGTATCGGCGTGCTAGTCTACGTACCATTTGGTCGCACTTCGCTCTTCCGGCGCGTGGGCGACCGGGAGGTCCCGGACTGGGCACAGGAATTTGGTGCGGAAACGTGGGCGCAGTTCTTCATCAAGTTTGCGGCGGCCCACCCAGCCGTAACCGTGGTTACGCCGGCCACCAGCAACCCGGAACACATGGTGGACAACCTCGGCGCCGGTCGGGGACGGCTCCCGGACGAGGATGAGCAGGCTCGAATGATGGAGTTCATCGCCGGACTGCCCGAAGCGAACTAACGCAGCGATTGCAATGAGTTCGTCCATGGACCGGCGAGGGTTTGTAGGGGTTTCTCTCACCGGCGGGACCGCCGTGGCGGCGGGGCTCGGTATGGCCGGGTGTGTCCAGGACGAGGACTCTTCTCCAGCTGCGGCAGACACCCCGGTTTCCGCAGACATCCCAGGTTCGGCAGACATCCCGTTTGAATTTGCGGAGGCCACGGTCGCGGACCTGCAAGCCGCCATGGAGTCGGGCGAACACACGGCGCGCTCCATTGCCGAAGCCTACCTGGCGCGAATCGAAGCCCTGGATGGCCAGGGTCCCGAGCTCCGATCAATCATCGAGACTAATCCGGATGCTCTTGCGATAGCCGACGAACTGGATGACGAGCGGCGTCGAATTGGGCCCCGTGGCCCCCTCCACGGCATCCCCATTGCGCTCAAGACAATCTGGACACGCACGACAGGATGACGACGACTGCCGGATCGCTGGCGCTGGAGGGTTCGATCCCGGCCCAAGACTCCTCGGTGGCGGAACAGCTACGTGCGGCAGGCGCGCTCCTCTTGGCGAAGGCCAATATGAGTGAGTGGGCATACTTCCGCGGCGAACGCGCAACCAGTGGATGGAGCGCACGCGGCGGGCAGTGCCGGAACCCCTACGCCCTCGACCGGAATCCGTGTGGCTCGAGCTCGGGGTCCGGCGTTGCGGCGGCAGCCAACCTTTGCGCTCTGACAGTAGGGACGGAGACGGGCGGTTCCATCATGTGTCCGTCGTCGTCCAACGGGATAGTCGGCATCAAACCAACGGTCGGTCTGTGGAGTCGCTCAGGGATCATCCCCATCTCCCATTCTCAGGACACAGCCGGTCCCATGTGCCGGACACTGCAGGATGCTGCCGTGCTCCTCGGTGCGCCCACGGCGATGGACGCTCGCGATCCCGCAACTCAAGCCGGCGGCAGGGATGCGTACAGCGATTACGAACAGTTCCTCGATCCGAGTGGGTTGGAGGGTGCCCGGATCGGGGTCGCACGGAGCTTCGGCGGCTTCTCCCCGGAAGTCATGGAAGTCTTTGAGGCAGCTATCGCCGACATGAGGGCGGCCGGGGCGGTGATCGTCGATCCGGCTGAGCTGCCAGCGGCTGAGTGGCGCGACACGGCACCGCTACTGGTGCTGGAGTACGAATTCAAGGCCACCCTGAACGCGTATCTGGCGAGCCTCGGTCCCGACGTACCCGTCGAGACATTAGCCGACATCATTGCCTTCAACGAAGCAAACGCCGATCGGGAGATGCCGTACTTCGGCCAGGAGAGAATGATCGCCGCCCAAGCGCGGGGACCTTTGACAGACTCCGCTTACTTGGAGGCCGTGGAGTCCATACAACGCGGGACGCGCGCCGAGGGGATCGACGCCGCAATGGACGCGCACAATCTAGACGCCATCGTCGCGCCAACCCGTGGCGTGGCATGGAAAACGGACCACATCCTCGGAGACCGTCTCGACGGCGGCTCCAGCGCCGGGACCGCCGCGATCGCAGGGTATCCCGACATCACCGTACCGATGGGGTTCGTCTCGGGTTTGCCGGTCGGGGTTTCGTTCTTCGGTCGGGTCTGGAGCGAACCTTCTCTGCTACGCATCGCCTACGGTTACGAGCAGGCCACACAGCACAGAACCGCACCGAGACTTCTTTCCACGCTGGGGTGAACAACATCGGGGGTCCACACCCCGTGACTATCTGACGCCGGCTAGGTCGTCCGCACCCACGGCCCTCATCCGTTCTCCGAGGTCGAAGGTCGCCTTGCCAACGTGGATGACCTCTAACCGATCCAGTTGCAGCGCCGTCATGGCGGACCTCATGGATCTCGTCACCCGGGGACTGTCTGTTCGTTTGAACTCGAACCCCAGCCGGAGGTTTCCCCGCACGACAAGAAGATCCAGTTCGGGACCACCGTGGATCGCCCAGAAATAGCACTCCTCGGGACGCGCGCGCAGCTGATGAATGACTTGGGTCAAGGCGAAACCCTCCCAGCTGGCACCGACCTTGGGATGGGTGCGAAGCTCTTCGGGCGTGCTCGTCCCGAGCAGGGTGTGCAGGATGCTGCTGTCTGCCACATAGAGCTTCGGCGACTTGACGATCCGCGATGCGAGGTTGCCGCGCCATGGTCGCAGTTGCCTCACTAGAAACAGGCCCGTCATGTAGTCAACGTACCGCCGTACGGTGGTGTGTGAGATGCCGAAGGCACGAGCCAACTCGCTGGCATTCCAGATCTGGCCGTGGTAATGCGCGAGCATCGCAAAGAAATCGTACAGGAGTCTGGCTGGAAGAGAGATACCGAGTCCAGGCAGATCACGCTGGATGAGAGATCGCACATAATCCCGGCGCCATGCAGCACTCTCTTCATCGCTGTCGGCGAGAAACGCGCGCGGAAACGCACCTCGCAGCCAAAGGCGCTCCCACCTGGCATTGCCGACCTCATCGAGTGCCAAGCCGTCGAGATCGTGATATGCTACCCGCCCGGCGAGCGATTCAGAACCCTGCCTGAGCAGTTCCGGTGAGGCGCTCCCCAAGACGAGGAAACGGGCGGGAAGGGGCCTGCGGTCGGCGAGGACCCTAAGGACTGGGAATAGGGCCGGCCGGTGTTGGATCTCGTCTATTACCACCAGGCCACGCAGAGGCTCCAGCGCCAGCATGGGCTCGTCGAGCCGGGCTACAATCCCGCGGATCCTCCAAGTCGAACGAGGTCGCATTGTCCGCGGTGGCCGCCGCGAGTTGGCCTGCAAGCGTGGTTTTTCCGACCTGGCGTGCGCCGAGCAGGGCTACGACAGGATTCTGCTCCAATTTCCGCTGGAGCCTAGAAAGATGTGTTGTCCGCGACATCAACATGGCATGAAATATGAATATACAATATGCAAATTTGCAATCTTCTTGAAAGATTATAGGAAACGAAGGCGGCCGGGGCTCTCAGTATCGCCCTTCTCATGGGCAGCTTTGTGTTCGCCGCCCGCCTTTCTGCTGGCGGGACTTGTAACAGACCCTGTGAAACTTTCTGTCCTAGCAACGCGGGTCAGTGCTGCGCTCTTATAGGCTGCCGTGGTACTGGTGAATGCATTGAGCAGACGTGTATCATGCCCGGGTACGAGTTCCCCAGAACCATCAAGTGTGGGGGACTATACTGAAAGTTTTCGACTGGGTGGCGAGGGGCATTACGGTCAGGCAGAGGCAAGCTCCGAAGGAACGGTACGTAGGGCGTGCTCAGATGCTGGCAACGCTTACGCTGTTGGCCTTGGCGATAGTTTCGGGTGCCGTCGTCCTCCAACGTTTCAAGGGGCCACCGGATCCCTCGCCACCCACTGTGAAAGAGCTGCTGGGGACGATTGACGAGATCGTATCCGGCAAGAGACGTGAACCACCTCGTACGCTCTCGACAGACCTTGTGCTTGAGACGGAACTGGTTTGGCATGTCAGCGGGTATGACGAACATGCGGTAAGTCAGGGCCCGCGTGGGGTGAGCTATCAGATTGGGCCGATAGGGGCCGTGGTGATCGGCAACGACACATCGGTCTTCGTATCTCAACCCAGTGATGCGTCGATCGCCCAGTTCGGCTTGTCTGGAGCACTCACGCGCATCATCGGGGGCCCGGGCGAGGGGCCAGGTGAGTCTGGGGCGGTTTCCGCCTTCGGGCTTACTGGTGACTCTCTGTTCGTAAGTGACGCGACACACTTCCGTGTGAGTTTCTTCACCGCTAACGGGGAATTCCTAGGGGCGCGACCATGGGTCAGCGACATACCCCTGCAGCCTGTTGGTCCCGGCATGTTCATGGCCGCGTCCGTACCTAGCGCGATCAGGCCCGATGGAGTCGCGGTGATACAGCCCAATCTCGTTGCCGTACCGTCGCCCGCGGTCGTGGGGGTTCAAGAAGGTGGAGTGCGCATCCCTATTTTGAGTCTCGACCCGATTCGAAGCGTAATCGACACCGTAGCATGGGACGAGAGGGCAGGGTCTCTATTCGGGATGATCCATAGGGGCCGCATTTTCCAGATCGCAATCCCCTGGGAAAACTCGGCACACACCGTGATCGTGCCGAACGGTCGAGGTGCAATCGGAGTGCGCCCATCCCTGATAGACGATTCGACGATTGTCGTGACCCGATACCGGACGGACGGCGAGGTTGCATTTTCACGGGACTACCATTATGTGCCACTTCCGACAACTCCCGAAGCGGTCCGCCGCACCTTGGTCGGGGTTTCGGTGCTCCCTGGCGATGTCGAAGGGGCACCGGCTGGCACGGATTTCGAGGGTGCGCTGAGGTCGGCCGGGATTGTGCCCAAGACGTTGCCCCCCGTGACGGATGTAGTCGTGGGGCAGGACGAGTCGATATGGCTGCGCCGTGAGGAGACGGCGGCCGACCACATCCTCTGGACACAGCTGGACCCATTTGGGGTTGAGGTTGGAAGCCTTGCACTTCCCCGCACTCATCAGATTCGGGCCGTGTTGGGGACGGTGCTTATCGTGGTCGCACAAGACGAGCTCGGGGTTCCATCCATCCTGCGGTACCGTCTCGGCATGTCTCGTTAGCTGAGGTGGAGTCCACCGTCCTGTATCGGCGGTGGACCGCGCGGCCCGCAGGCGGAGGGCGAAACCTGAGCTGGTCTCGGGGTTCGGCTAATCGTCCCCGGCGCTCGATTGCGAGTCCGCATTCCCCGCCAGACCAGGAAACCGGTATACTATGGTTCCCTGGGGCAGGTTGTCGATGTCGGCGTGCCCATTCATCTGCATGGTCCGGAGCGCCGCCTCTACTTCCTGAAAGCTGGCCCCGGTTTCCATCACGGCTCGAGGTACCGTTAACTCTCCGGAGTTGGCTGCAGCCGCCTTGAGCAATGCCACTTCCAGACTCTCGCGGGCTGGCGCCTGTAACGCAGGGTGGGCCTTCGCGGGGATTGAGGGAGGGGTCGTTGCCCGTCGCGTGGTGAATTGTCGTGTTGGGCCCGAGCTAGATACTGCAGCCATAACCCCACCTATGACGATCATCGGCAGCCCGATCATGAAGCCGCCCACGGCGCTTAGCAGTACACCTCCTATAATCAATCCCCAGGATAAACAGCCGCCGCTTCCCTTTTTTTCTTGTATCACCACCGTCGGCCCTGCCTCGCGCTGCACCCCAACGTTGACATCGACGTTGACGTTGGTGGGCGGGAGGCCCTCCGGGGGGCGGTTTATGCCGTTCATGTGCGCAACCTACACGACTCAGGTATCGCAAGCAGACAGTATCAGCAGGTGGTCGAACCGCTCCACCCATAGACCTCAAGCGGAATCTGGTTCCGTTCGTCGAACTCTACCCCCTCTCGGATCAAGAGTTCCCGCTGCAACTCCGCCCCGCCAGCGTCTATACGCCGACTGATCCGGCCCTTCGCGTTCACTACCCTGTGCCAGGGGAGTGGTCGGTCAGCTGCGTGTAGAGCGTAACCCACGAGCCGCGCCTGCCCGCCGAGCCCAGCGAGCCGTGCGACCTGCCCGTAAGTCGCCACGCGTCCACGTGGAATCTGCTCGACCACGTCGTAGACCCGTTCGTGTGTCGATCGGGTCATAGTTCGTTTGGGTGCACCCGGTTTTTCCATCTCCACCACAGGAGCAGTTCCGGGTCTGGTTCGGGCGTCTCGGCAAAGTACACGGCGGTCCGAAACACGTAGAGGACACAGCGGTCTACCTTCTCTCCCTGAATGAGGCAGAGTTGTTCGTACAGGGTCATGGGGTTGCGTCCCCTGAGCTCGCGGACGGCCCCCACGCCAAGGCGTCGAAGGTCCCGGGAGATCGAAGGTCCCACTCCGGGCATGGTCTGAAGGTCGTTTGTCATCGGGTCTTGGTCCGCTCGCGGCTGGTTCGCCTTAGGTTCGGTCATCAACGTACAATGTTTTGGCTTCCCGGATGGCTCTTTGACGCTTCCCAGGTCACTCATACGAACAGGCGGATATTTGGATAACGACAAAGCGATCACTGACGAGGCTCTCGCAACCTGGCGCCGTATGGGGAACCGTTCCCTGCTTCGGAGTGTTGCCGCCGTCATTCTGGGGTTCATGGTTATCACCTTTGGGTCGGTCTTGGCCGACATCCTCGCTATTCGCCTGACGGGGCTGAGCCCGCAGGATCCCCTCTCGAGTGACTTCATCCGCCTAACGATCGCGCTCGACGCCTTTGTCGCGCTGGGCGCGGGCTTTCTCACCGCGAAGGCGGCTCCTCGGCAACCCATACTCCACACAGGGGTCCTCGCACTGGTCCTGGTCTTCTTTGCCACGGCCGCTCTGCTTGGCGGCGCCTCCCTCCCTGAGACTGATGGGACCGCGCCCCAACTGGGACTGTTTTCCTGGTACCCCTGGGTAAAAGCAGGCCTCGGCCCCGCGGGCGTGTTGTCTGGTGGAATCGTCGTAAATCTCCTCGGGAAGAGAGGCCCGTTTTGAGACCCGAGACTCTAGCGGTCCGGGGAGGACATCGCCCCGACCGAGGTGATCGCGCCATCGCCCCGCCGATAACGCTGTCGACCACCTTTGAGCGGGGGGAGGACGGAGAGTACCCTGGGGGGTTTGACTACTCCCGTGCGGGCAATCCTAATCGAAACATGCTTGAGACGGCGCTCGCGGACCTTGAGGGAGGTGCCGACGCCTTCGCTTTCCCGTCCGGGATGGCCGCCACTTACTCGGTTATTTCCTGCTTTCAACCGGGCGATCACGTGATCCAGAGCCACGACGCCTACTACGGGACGACGGTGCTGCTTCGTGAACACTTCGACCGCTGGGGAGTTGACACCGACTTCGTCGACATGACATCGCTGGATGCGCTACGGTCGGCAATCCGCCCAAGCACACGCCTCATCTGGCTCGAAACCCCTTCAAACCCGCTGATTCGGGTGTACGACATCGTGGCCGTTGGTGAGATTGCGCGCGCTGCCGGAGCTTTTTTGGCGTGCGACAACACGTGGGCCACTCCACTGCTGCAACGACCGCTCGACCTGGGGGCGGATATCTCGATGCACTCGACAACCAAGTACCTCGGCGGCCACAGTGATGTAACGGGCGGGGCCCTGGTCCTCCGGGAAGAAGGTGAGTTGGCCGATCGGTTGCGAGCGGTCCAGAAAGAAGGGGGCTCGGTCCCATCGCCTTTCGACGCATGGCTTACGCGCCGGGGCCTGGAATCGCTTCCGGCCCGGATGAGACTCCACTGTGAGAATGCGATGGCCTTGGCCCATTTCCTGGATGCCCATCCAGCGGTGGAGCGCGTTAACTATCCGGGCTTGAGAGCCGACCCCGGACACCAACTCGCCCGCCGGCAGATGACAGATTTCGGGGGCATGCTGTCCTTCCATGTGCGCGGGGGACGGAACGAGGCGTTCGCCGTCGCGGCTGCCGTGCAGGTAGTCTCGCGGGCGACGAGTCTAGGAGGAACCCACTCGCTGATCGAGCACCGGGCCTCGATTGAGGGACCGTCCACCATCACTCCGGAAAACCTCCTCCGCCTTTCGGTTGGGCTGGAACACATCGAAGACCTAAAGGAAGATCTGGATGGCGCCCTCTCCGCTTGAACCCCTCTCCCCTCGTCAGGGATTGAACAGGAAGTAGTCGTAGATCGCCCGCGCAATCTGGGCTATCGCCGCTTCACGCTGCGACACCGAACTGCCGGAATCTTTCACGAAGATCACGGTTATCACATGGCCGGCGTCGTCAGGCAGGTAGATGTAACCGACGTCGTTGGTCGTCCCTCCGATCGTTCCCGTTTTATGGCCGACGGCTGTGCCCGGAGGAAGGACTCCCTTTATCCTGCCCACCCCGGTCTCGACCCTCAGCATGATGTCCAGGAATGTGCTCCGGCTCTCGTCAGAGAGAGCATCACCGTCCCACACGGAGGCAAGGAGGTCCGCCATGGCTCGTGGGGTGGATGTGTCTCGTGGATCGACGGCAAATGCCGCCCCTGCGGCCGCCCTCTCCTCCTCGGACACGCCCCGCGATCGCATAGAAAAGTCGTCCATGGAAATACGGCCATCGGCAGGCGTCTCCACTCCCACGTAGTCGCCGATGAGGATGGAAGTAGGACGATCCACAGACATTCCGTCCACACCCAACTCCTCTAGGCGTGCGTTGACCGCGTCCGGTCCACCGGCCGCCGTGAGAGTGAGATCTGTGGCACTATTGTCGGAGATGAGCATCATCAGCTCGAGCAGGTTCCTCACGGAGAGGATCACCCCGGGGTCGTCGAACAACCTGGAAATCGTCCCACTGCCCGGGTGAATGTCAGCCGGTTCCAGCTCCACCATGTCGGCTAGAGTAATCTCGCCTTGATCCACCCTGGCCAGCAGTTGGACGGCGATCGGGACCTTGTAAGTGGAAGCCATCGGAAACCGTTCGTCACCGTTGACCCACACGGCTCGGCCCGTTTCAGTGTGCACGGCTCCGACTCCCACAGTTCCGCCACTCAGGGGCTCGAGACGCTCGATCTCGGCGAGCAGCCTGGTCAGCCCTTGGTCGCCGGCTGGTTCAACCGACTGCCCGATCGCTGGGACTGTACCGACAACCACCGAGACAAGCGCCGTGAGCATCACGGTGGCGGAAAGATTTCGTACGGAGCGTGACAGGAAGGGAGGGCGGATTGCTTCGGTTTTTGGTGGGGTCATGGTACTCTCCACGGTAAGGCTGGGGTTGTCGGCCACTCCAAGTTCGACATTCGCAGCACCCCCATCAACGGCCTAGAATGGTGCCCACTGTTTTGGCAGCTAGGCAGACAGGGAGGGACGATGCAGACATGGGATGGTCACAAAATATGAGCGCGGCGCATCCTTGCGGCAGGATTGAGAGTGGCTGAGTGACGAAGCGGGAACAGCAGGTCTTGGACGCGTGCGACGGTGCCTATTTGGAGCAAGTGTTGGCCGACCTCGTGGCGTTCGATTCGGTCGCCAACAACGAGACTTCGGCACAGGAGTACATGGGAGCCGAACTCGCCCGGCTGGGGTTGGACACGGACGTTTGGGAGATCGATTTCGAGGAACTCCGAGGCCACCCGTCCTATTCTTCGGATGTGGAGCGATCGCACGGCTTGGGAGTCACCGGCACTCTGCGCGGAACCGGCCCCACCTTGATCCTCAACGGGCACGTGGATGTTGTGGAAGCGGGCGAACTTGATCGATGGACGAGCCCTCCGTTCCAGCTCACCCGCCGCGAAGGGCACTTCTATGGCCGCGGCGTCCTCGACATGAAGGGGCAGCTGTGTGCCGGATTGACCGCTGTTCGTGCGCTGCGCGAGGCCGCACCCGATTCTCGGTGCAGCGTGCAAGTGCAGAGCGTAATAGGAGAGGAGGACGGAGGGGCGGGCACCCTCGCGACGATCCTGCGGGGGCACACGGCGGACGCGGCTATCGTCCTGGAGCCCACGGATCTGTCGATCGCGCCAGCCCAGGCGGGTGCACTCAGCTTTCAGTTGACGGTGCCGGGACGCGCGGCCCACGGGGCTTTTCGCGAAGAGGGAGTGGATCCGGTCGAGAAGTTCATACCTTTGTTTCGGGCCCTCCGAGCGCTGGAAACACGGCGGAATCAGAGCGTCGAGGATCGCCTGTTCCGGGAAGAAGAACTCCCCTTCGCACTCACGATGGGGCGGCTTCAGGCTGGTGTGTGGCCGTCCACCGTCGCGGAGACGCTCTTGGTCGAAGGACGTTACGGGGTGGCGCCCGGAGAGGATCTGGGGTCGGCCAGGGCCCAGCTCGAGGCGACGATCCAAGATGCGGCCTCAGAGGATCAGTGGCTACGGGACCATCCTCCGACCGTCACTTGGGAAGGAGCCCAGTTTGCGGCGGCCAGGACGGATGAAGACGAGCCTATCGTCGCCACCCTCCAGAGCACGGCAGCGGCGGTCTCGGGCGAACCGCGTCCGGTCAAGGGCGTCCGCTATGGCGCCGACATGCGGCACCTCGTTTTGGAGGGCGGGATTCCGACAGTCCTCTTCGGCCCTGGAGACGTGCGACTTGCCCATCGTCCGGACGAGAACATCGTAGCCACCGATCTTCTAAAGGCCGCCCGAATACTGGCACTCACTGCACTCCGCTTCGGTCCCCGCTAAACCCCTCCACTCCTTGCAGGCACCCCATGGGTCTGTGCACTCTAAAGGACTGCACTCAGCACCAATGGAGGTTCCCATGCGTGAATTGCGCGAACGTCCCGCTCACCCGAGCCATCCCCTGTTTTCACCAACGATCCTGACAGCCATCGCTGTAACGTTGGGCACCGGAACCTCGATCTTCGGCGCCCCTCTCTCCGCACAGCAACCGATGTCCGAGGGAAGCAACGGGATTGGAACACACACTGAGGAAGTGACGTTTTCTCGAGACGTGGCACCCATCCTGCAGGCCAACTGCCAGATCTGCCATAGACCCGGATCGGTCGGTCCGATGTCGCTGCTCACTTATCAGGACACGCGGCGGTGGGCCTCCCGCATGAAGGATTTGGTCTCGAAGCGACTGATGCCCCCATATCATCTGGACACCGGCGTCGGAATCCAGGAGATCAAGGACGACTGGCGGCTGAGTGACGAGGAGATCGGGACGGTTGTGGCGTGGGCCGATGCCGGGGCACCGGAGGGCAATCCTGAAGATCTGCCGGCCCCCATCGCATGGCCCAACGAACAGAAGTGGCAGTTGGAAGACATCCTGGGTCCCCCAGATCACATCATCAAATCAAAGCCGTTCGATGTTCCCGCCGAGGGCGGCGATACCTGGTGGCGTCCGCGGGTCCCGACCGGCCTCGAAGAAGATCGCTGGATCATGGCGTTCGAGACCCGACCCTCCTTCCCTGCGGGGCGCCAAGTGGTTCACCATGCCATCCCCCGGCTTCTCCGACTCAATGAGGAAGGCGAATACCAGCGCATCCAGAGCCTTTCCGAATACGCGATGGGGAAGGTGGGTGAGATAGTCCCTACAGACGCGGGCCGGCTCCTCAAATCGAATGACATGATAGAGTGGGACGCTCACTATTATCCAATGGGGTACGACGTCCCCGGCGACCAGCTTGAACTGGGCATCTGGTTCCATGAACCAGGATACGAACCGGAATTCAATCAGGACCTGCGCCTCTACACCCTTTCGGGAGACATCGCCCTGGCCCCGGGTGGTACGGCTATGACCCAGGGGTTCCACCGCTGGGATCACCCTGTGCGGATCGACAGCTTCCAGCCCCATGGCCATGTGCACCTACATGCGATGTCGATGCAGGTCGTATATCCCAACGGGAGGGTCGCGCTCCTCAGTATGGTGACGGACTTCGACGCCCGATGGCACCACAGCTACATCTACGAGGACGATGTGGCACCCCTTCTCCCGGCCGGGACAGTCGTCGTCCTCACCGGCTGGTACGACAACAGCGCGGAAAACGAACTGACTCCCGATCCTGAGATCTGGTACGCGCGGGGAAGCCGGACAGGGGATGAGATGTCCCACGCTTGGTTGGCGGTAACGCACCTCACGGAAGACGGTTACCAGCGCCTCGTCGAGGAGAGGGAAGAAAAGCTGACCACCGACGACGCCTCGAACTAGCGGACGCTGATGGCCACAAACCGGAGCGCGCCCAGAATTCGAATAGCACTACTCTTCGCCACTGCGACCGTTGGGGTTGACCTGGCGCGCGCTGAAATGGCGAACGCACAGCAGGTACAGCGGCTGCCTCTCGCGCCGATCCCCCCCAAGGGCGAACCAGTGGCACCGTTCTTTGAGGGTTGGTACACGAACGACGACGGCACCTTCACATTCTCGTTCGGATACTTCAACCTGAACACGGAGGAGGTGCTCGACATTCCGCTGGGGCCAGACAACTTCATCGACCCGGCCGAATTCGACGGCATGCAACCGACTCATTTTCCCGTCACGCCACGCCGAGACAGGGGTGTGTTCTCCGTCACGGTGCCCGCGTCCTTCGCCGATGGCGATCAGCGCGTCGTATGGACTATTACATCAAACGGAGTCACCTACCCGGTACCCGCGCGTGTGTTTTCTCCAGCGTTGCAACTCGACTACGGACCCAGGGCGATGGGGTCGGTCCCCCCTACCGTACGCTTCGATCCCGAAGGACCGGAGGGTCAGCACGTCCAGGGCATCTGGGCTGAACCCATGTCGGCTAGCGTTGGAGACACCCTTCAGTTGCAGCTCTGGACCCGAGAGGTGTCGGTCCGCGATCCCGATGACGCCGTCAACCGCGAAGTGGACGTCCGCGTCACCTGGTTCAAGCACCAAGGGCCTGCCCATCCGGTGGCTTTCGAGCCCTGGCCGATTACGGTTGAAGGGGGGACCGGCGAGGCGACTACTTCCGTCACCTTCAGCGGTCCTGGTGAGTACGTTTTGCGTGCCCGGATCGACAATTGGGATGCAAATGACAGTACGGGTGGCGATCAATGTTGCTGGTCGAACGCATACGTCCGAGTGACCGTCACTCCCTGATCCTGCTTCCCTCCACCGCGCGCTCAAGAAGCCACCCGATTACTCCATGAACCCAGGTAGATCCATGCGCTCCTCACACGCTCTTCGCTTGCCGACTCCGGCCATCCTGATTCTCGCTCTCCTTGCCCTCGCCATCGCCCCACTTGGCCGACTGGCACCGGCGGAAGCTCAGACGGAGCTCATACGAGAGACCGTAGCCGAGTTGGGGCTCAGGGGGATAGGGCCTGCACTCATGGGCGGCCGCATCGCCGACGTCGAGGTGGATCCTCGGGACGACAGTGTTTGGTGGTTGGCAGTGGGCTCGGGCGGCGTTTGGAGGACCGACAATGCCGGAGTCACCTGGACGGCCGTGTTCGAGGACCAATCGGTGTACTCCGTCGGGGACATCGCTCTGGACCCGTCAGATCCGGACGTGGTGTGGGTGGGAACGGGGGAGAACGTCAGTGGGCGTCATGTCGGATGGGGGGACGGCGTCTACCGGAGCCGCAACGGAGGGACCTCGTGGGAGAACATGGGGCTCACCCGCTCGGAGCACATCGGTAAGATCCTTGTGGATCCGCGGGATGGTCGCGTGGTTCTGGTCGCGGCGGAAGGTCCCTTGTGGACCGCCGGCGGGGAACGGGGGGTATACCGAACCACGGACGGCGGGGAGACGTGGGAACACGTACTGAGTATCGACGAAGACACGGGCGTCACGGATCTGGAATTCTCTCCCGACGACGCCGACGTCATCTACGCGGCGGCCTATGATCGACGCCGTAAGATCTGGGGGCACTTGGCGGGTGGCCCGGGGTCGGGGCTCTACAAATCAACCGATGGGGGCGTAACCTGGCGCCGCCTCGAGTCGGGCCTTCCGAGGGGTGATATGGGGAAGATCGGGCTCGCCGTCACCCCGGCAAATCCGGACGCTGTGTTCGCGACCATCGAGGCCGGCGACGAGGAGCGTGGGTTTTATCGATCTCTGGATCGAGGCGAGAGCTGGGAACGGCGCAACTCGTACATCTCCGGGGGCACCGGACCTCACTACTACCAGGAAATCGAGGTCTCTCCGCACGACGCGGACCTCATCTACCAGATGGACGTCTTCCTGCACGTCACGCGCGATGGGGGCGCGACCTTCGACTACCTCGAAACCGGAGCCGAGAAACACAGCGACAACCACGCAATGTGGATAGACCCCGAGGATGGTGAGCACATTTTGGTCGGGACCGACGCGGGTCTATATGAGAGCTTCGACGAGGGGCGCACTTTCCGTCATTTCCCCAATCTGCCGATCTCGCAGTTCTACAAGTTGGCACTCGATACAGACGCCCCCTTCTACAACATCCTCGGCGGCGCGCAGGACCTCGGGACTCTCTGGGGCCCTTCTCGGACGATGAACGTGGAGGGAGTACGGAATCGCGATTGGTTCGTCCCGATGGGAGCGGACGGGTATGCGGTCCAGATCGACCCCACCGACAGCGACATCCTCTATCTGCAGACACAGCAGGGAAATCTCTATCGGTACGACCGGGGCACCGACGAGGCGCTCGATATCCAAGCCCAACCAGCTCCGGGTGAGCCGCCGGAACGCTGGAACTGGGACTCTCCTGTGCTCCTGAGTCCACATGATCCCAATCGCGTCTATCACGGCTCCCAGCGGCTGTGGCGGAGCAACGATCGCGGAGACTCGTGGGAAGCGATAAGTGGGGATTTGACGACCAACGCCAACCGCTACGAACTCGAATTCAAGGGAAGGGTTTGGAGTACGGACGACCTGATCGACAATGGGGCCATGTCGAAATACTCCACCCTGACTTCGATCTCGGAATCTCCCATCGCTGCCGGCGTCATCTACACCGGATCGGACGATGGACTCGTTCACGTGACGGAATCGGGTGGCACGGAGTGGCGGAGGGCAGCACCCCTTCCCGGAGTCCCCGAGCGCGCCTTCATCAACGATGTAGAAGCCTCCCAGCACGATGCGGCCACCGTGTTTGTCGTCGCGGACAACCATAAAGAAGGTGACTTCCGGCCCCTGATCTTCGAAAGTCGGGACCACGGTCGAACGTGGGCCTCCATTGCAGGGGACCTGCGGGCGGAAGGGATCGCGTGGGCGATCGAACAAGATCACCAGAATCCACAACTTCTGTTTCTGGGGGCGGAGTTCGGGCTTTACGTGAGCGTGAACGGTGGTGTCAACTGGCACGCCCTTCCCGGTCCGACCATCCCGCACCGGGACATAGAGATTCAGCGCCAGGTCGACGACGTCGTGGGGTCTACGTTTGGGCGCGGGTTCCTTGTGCTCGACGACTACGGACCGCTGCGACAGCTGGCCGACGGCCTCAATATGGCGGGCGGCGGAATCTTTGCGGTGCGCGATTCGTGGACCTACAACCCGTCGATCCCCATGCAGGCCCGAGGAAAGCCCACTTTGGGGTCGGACGACTTCACGGGACCCAACCCTCCTTTCGGGGCTGTGTTCACGTACTTCCTGGAGGAGTCGGCGAGAACAGAAGGAGATCGTCGGCGGGAGATGGAGCGGGAAATCCGGGGTCGGGGTGGTGACGTACCCTTCCCCGGGTACGAAACCCTACACCGAGAGGCGTCCGAGACTGGACCTCGAGTGTTAATTGGGGTGCGAGACGCACATGGCCAGCCCGTACGCTTGGTGAGAGGCTCGGCCTCTGCGGGTGTTCATCGGGTCGCTTGGGACCTCCGCAGACCGGCGCCGGAACCGGTGGACCTGTCCACTCCGGGATTCACGCCGCCGTGGATGGGGCCGCGACAAGGACCGCTCGTGGCGGCGGGTGAATACTCGGCTCAGCTCATGGTAGTGGACCGCCAGGGCATGGAGGAGCTAGGTGATCCGGTCCGCTTTACGGTTCGTGGAGTTGGGGGCGCGGGGGCACCTGCGGTGGCCGATTTTCAGGCTCAGACGGCGGCCTTGGTGCGTGCAGTATCCGGTGCGGTGGAGGAGCTCGGAAACGCCGAGGATCGACTGCGGCACATGCGGGCTGCGCTCTTGGAGGCTCCCGAGGCATCGGCGACGGCTTTCCAGGAGATTGATGATCTGGGAGCGCGTCTCCACGATCTGCGGCAGCGTATGACGGGGGACCGGGTGCGGCAACGACTCAACGAATCGACATCGCCTTCTATCTCGGGCCGGGTCGGTCGCGTCGCCGGCAACCACTGGGACACTTGGCAGGCGCCCACCGCCACCCAGGTGGAGGGCGTGGAGATTGCACGGGCCGCGTTCGCCGAGTGGTCTGCGGAGTTCACGACGTTGATGGAGGACGGTTTCGGGCGAGTGGAAGAGCTATTGGAACAGGCCGGAGCGCCTTGGGCCCCGGGACGTCAGATCTCGGGCGTTACGGGCGCCAATCCGGCATCGCATCCCAGAAGTCGTTCCGGGTGATGTTCCTCACTTGGGACCCGTCCGCTCGCATGATGTAGATCTCCGAGTCTCCGTCGCGTTTGGACGCGAACAGGATGTGTTCTCCATCAGGTGACCAGCGCGGCAACTCGTCGGTTCCCGCAAGTCGCGTCAGGTTGACCTGGTCGGTCCCGTCCACGTTCATCGTGTAGATCTCCGCGTCCCCTACATCTCTGAACGAAGTGAACGCGATTCGGGAGCCGTCTGGAGACCACGCGGGCGACCTGACTCCACCCTCCACCGGCAAACGCTGAGGATTCGATCCGTCGGCATTCATGATCCACAGGGAGAACACCCCCCCGCCCGATGTGTCGGGACGGTTGGAGACGAAGACGATGCGTGAGCCGTCGGGGGACCAGTCGGGGTCCAGGTCCAGCCCCGCATCGCCGGTGAGGTTGGTCGGGTCGGATCCATCCGCATTCGATACCCACACATCGGGGTTTCCGGCACGTTCCGAGGTGAAAACGATCCTTGTCCCATCCGGGGAGAAACGTCCTGATCGTTCGTTTGCCGGGTCCTGGGTCACCGGCATGGCGCCGGTTCCATCCGAGTTCATCACGTAAATATTCGGATCACCATCTCGCCAGCTTGTAAAAACGATCCTCGTTCCGTCTGCAGACCAGCTCGGCTCCAGGTTCGTCTCCCCCTCCGGCGTCAGCGACATCCGGCTCGTGCCATCCGTCTGGATCGTCCAGATGCGCATGTAGCGTTCGGAGATCCCGGTGAACACCACCCGGCCGGACACAGGTGCCTCCGGAGCCGCCGTTTCCTCACAGCCTTGGAGGATGACGGCACCTCCTGCCACAACGATGCCGACGGCCAAAGTAGGGAGACCGTTGACGTGCCACTTCCGTCCCCCTGGCTCCGCGTTCAGCTGCTCTTCCATATCTCGCTAGGACGTTTCTTCCGACGCTTCCTCTGAAAGGAGGCCAATGATCGCTGATTTCGACAGCAACTCCGAAAACATGTGAGGCTGTTTCCCAGGGCGGTAGAGGACATAAAACGGGATCCCATATCGTCCGAAACTCGCCAGGTACTCGCCGATCGCGTCATCCCGCCGGGTCCAGTCCGCACGCATGGCCACAACTCCGTGTTCCTCGAAGGCGGCCGCCACTTCCGGAGTCTCTAAGAAGAGAGCCTCGTTCACCTTACAAGTGAAGCACCAGTCCGCCGTGACGTCCACGAACACGTAAGTCCCTGCCTCGGCCAGAGCCTCCGCCTGGAGGGGATCGAATTCCTGCCAAGACAGGAGTCGGTCCTCCGGCGCCACTCCCAACCGGGATACGCCGGGGTCCGCCCCCTCTCCCCCCAGCAAGAGGACTGACCCCACGCTGGCGATCACTGTTGCGGCGAGGGCCACTCGCGGGCCGGTACGACGCTCGGAAAGCCGAGCGACAGCGCGCCCTCCGAACCAAGAGGTCAACGCCACAGCAAGCAGGCCGATTTCGAAGTACGCCACTCTGACAGGCGAAACGAGGCCGGCCAAGACGAACAACAACCATACCAACGTGGCCGCCAGGAAAAACCCCATTACGACCTTGAAGGTGCCCATCCACGCCCCAGGCTTTGGCAGGAACATCCCCGCTCGCGGCCATGCCGCCAAGACCAGGTAGGGCAACGACATCCCGACGCCGATGGCCGTGAACATGGTCACGGTCGTGACCGGGTCCTGCGTCAGGGCGAACCCCAAGGCGGTGCCGAGAAATGGCGCGGAACAGGGGGTCGCCATCAGTGTGGCGAAAAAACCCGTAAACAGGTGACCCGCGATCCCTTCCGCCGGCCCAGACATGCCGACACGCCCAAGGGCAGCCGGCATCCTCACCTCAAACACACCCCACAGATTCAGCGTGAAGAGGAGCATCACCACCGCCAGCGCCCCTACGAACACCGGATTCTGGAACTGGATCCCCCACCCGACGGCCATCCCGGCCGCCCTCGCCACAAGCGCCGCGCTTGCGAGAGCCAGGAACGACAGCAGGATCCCCGCCGCCGTGGCTAACCCGCCCAAGCGAAGCCCCTTGGTGCCCTCTTCGGCGCTCTGAACAAGCCCAAACACCTTCAGGGACAGCACCGGAAGAACGCACGGCATGGCATTGAGGATTAGGCCACCGATCATCCCGAGGAGCGCAAACCAGAGGATTCCCCTGGCACTCCCGCCTCCCGGGATCTGTCCCTGTATGGCTTCACCTCTCGCCGTGGCGAACTGGTATTCCTCAGCCGCTCCCCCAGGCGTCGCGGCTACCGTCAGCCCCAGGGTGGATGTGGTCGTTACCGGTGCAAGGCACATCCGGTCATCACACGCCTGATAGGTGACTGTCACATGGACAGGGTAGGTTCCGAGCGCAGCATCCGCGGGTATCGGAAGGCGTGCCAACACGAACACGTCCCCCTCATAAACCGAGATGGGATCGTCGGCGAAGCTGAACCGTTTCATGACACCGTCCGGGTAGGTGGGTGCAGCTACCGCGGGCCACCCGGGAGGGCTCTCTATCTCCACCTCGGTGCCAATGAGGTTTGAATAGGTGGGTTGATGGCTGTTGGTGTGCCAACCAGGTTCGATGGTCAGTCGGACGGCCAGCGACGCCTCGGATCCGGGCGTATAGGCCGTGAGTTCGAAGACAGGGGCGACCGTCCCCTTTTCGAGATCCAACCCGCCCTGGATGGGGAGTTGGCCGACGGTGCCCGCAGGGAGCAGCAAAGCACCCAACAGAACTGATGCGTGCCCAAGATGTCTCCGTCTCATATCCGCTACCCTAGTCTACAGTTGTGTCATCCATGTTCTGCCGCCGGCCGCTTGATCCGCGACATTCGCCACACTCCCAACGCCACCATCAGGGCCACTATCGGTAGCCCCCAAGTCCCACTCAACACCAGGATTGACGCCATCACGAATGCTCCCGAGGCGGCAATCAATCCTGTCACCAGCCAGCCGCCCAACACCGTGAGTATCCCTGTCACGCGCTGCTCGGCGTCCGTCGCGAGCCACGTCCTATCCCCCAACGACGCGCCCATCGCCGCCATGAAAGTGATGTAGGTCGTGGAAAGGGGCAGCTTGTTGGCGGTTCCCAAGGAAATCAGCAGAGCCGCCACTGTAAGGTTAACACTTGCTCGTAACAGGTCGAATGGCGGGGCCGTTGGGTCAGGAGGCGGAGGCGTTGTCCTCCTACCCACCCAAGTCCGCATCCTGCGGGGCGCGACGGAGGCGAAGAGTGAGAGCAGCGCTGCTCCGGCCCGCGCCACTACCCGTCCCACCCACCGCGACTTGAATCTTTGTTCCTGTCCTTGGGCGGAGAGGCGGACGCCCGTGTCGGTCACGGAGCGGGCTTTCTTTGACGTCACGAGCGAAGCCACCATCACGGCTCCCGCTAGGAGCAGGGCCCACGGCGGCGTCTGGACGGCACCGGAAAGATTGACACCCTCCACCAATACTGCCTGGGCCGCTGCGACCGCCGGCCCTACGAAATTCACCAGATCGTTACCTGCAAACGCCGTCGCGAGCGCACCCGTGCCCGCGATCACAATGGCACCCGTCACCTTCCGGTGGTGGTTCCGGAAGACCACTGCGAGGGCGCCCGTAACGACAAAAACTCCAACGAGAACCCCCAGGATATTGTTCTGAAGGGCTGCGAAGGTCGCCTCATTCAAAACCGCAGCCCCGGCAAGCCCCTTATAGATAACAAAATAGGTGATGGCCGCGGACGATATACCGGTCCACAACCAGCCCCGGCGGGGGAAGCTCGACCTCAGGTCATGGCCGTACAGAATGCGGACGCCGAACATGACGATGGCTGCGCTCACAAACGCCGTGGCGACGGAGAGGAAGATCGCCGAGTAGATGCGCAATACCGGACCTGTGTTGATCACGGCGAACGGGCCTTCGGGGCCCGCGGCATTTGTCCAGAGGGCGACAGCGATCGACGCGCCGACCAGCTCCGATACAATGGACACTGTGGTGCTGGTCGGGAGGCCGAAGGAATTGAAGAAATCCAGGAGCAGCACGTCGGCAGCCATCACCCCGACGTAGAGCGCCAGGATCGAAGTGAGGATGACCGCGCCCTGGGCGTCCACAAAGAAACTCGGGTCAAACACTCCGCGCCTAGCGACTTCCATGAGGCCGCTCGAGGTCAGTGCCCCGAAGCAGATGCCTACGGCCGTCACGAACATGATCACCTGCCTCCGGGCTACTCGAGATCCGAAAGCGGAATTGAGGAAATTGACGGCGTCGTTCGCCACACCAACCCAAAGGTCGAACGTGGCGAGTAGCAGTATCAGGACGAGAGCAGCAGTCTCGAACACCTGTCACCCCGGAGCATAGGGAGGAGAATGGAAAGGAAAACCGGATCTGGGCGCGAATTTACGGGAAGGGTATCACCTCGAATCCCTACTGCCAAACCAAGCCTAAGACCCACCATCTGAATGGAATGAGGACCGAAGGCTCCGGCTCAAGTGCGAGCTCGATGCAATCTACACTCTCATGTACGGCCTCGACCGCTCCAACCTTGAGCGCTTCAGAGAATACCCAACCCAGCGGCTCGTGCATCCGCCTTCGACCCAAATCAGATCTGGTTGCGATCCAGCCCCGATTACGTGAACGTCAGACCTGACAATCAAGGCCCCCCTCCGCGGATAGCGCTGAACGACCTCGGGCGCAACGCTCCTCAAAGCCATCTCGGGGTAGAGGCGATGGATCGCCGACAGCAGCTCACCAAACGGCACCGCCAGAACCCAACGTGCGACTTCAACCACGTAGCGGCGTCCCGGTGCGGCCAGATGGCGCAGCGATGTCGATCCCCGTTCGAATCCCGAGGGGGTCAGGGAGCAGCTCCGAATGGGCTCGAAATTGTCGATGTGCACGTGGCACGCATCCCGAAGCCGATCCAACTCCTCGCGTGAACCGGGCACCCTGACCCCGAGCCGCCAAAGCCATTAGAACAACATCAGATCTCTCCATGGAATCTCCCGGGATACCGGAACCGATTCTCGATTACCACAGATTACGGTGGCCGGGACGCGCGTACTTCGGCCGGGCACCTGGTATGCGCTGGGCGTGCCGTCCCGATTGCAATTCGGGAATTGAATGCGCGTCGAAATGTAATTGCGCATTTATCTGCGCATTTTTCTTGACAAATGCGCGCAGAAATGCGCCGAGCCAAGTGGAGAGATTCTTCCTTGGGCTATGTGTCCGCCTCGGGGTCAACTGGACCAGTGTAGAGGTAGCGTGCCGCCCGTCCATGTCCAACAATCTCCACCAGGCTTTCATCCTGGAGTTGGCGAATCAGCCGACGGGTACGATGAGGATCGAATCCGGTTATCTGCCGCACATCGGCATTGGAAAGTGCTTCGCCACCACGCGCAGCATTCTGTCGAATGACCTGAACGACGCGAGCTTTCAGCGTTGCCCAGCTGACTTCTTCATGGGGTATCAGAGTCACCCGAGTCCGTACATCGTCCCTAAGTGTCCAAAGTTGCTGAGATCCGGATCCCCCAACTTCAACATATCCAAACTGCCCTTCCATCTCCGCGAGAATGCGCTGTGCGTCCGTTTCGGTCCGTTGACAGAGACTTGCAGCCTCCCGAGCATTGATCTGCGCGTTGCGGATGAGATGATGCAGAATGAGCAGGTGATCGGCGGCAAGGTAGACCCCCCGGTTGGATTCGTCGGCAACGAATCCCCGAAACAGGGGTGCCATTTTGGATGCCCGAAAGGTCAACCGCACCGAGTTGCCGACTTCTTCGATGGAGGGCGGTGGTTTCCCTTCGATCAGTAGCGCGGAGTAGATTCGCTCCATGCCGAGGTTGGTTCGGTTGATCAAACGCAGCCGAGTCAGCGCCTCTACCAGGCACGGATTACGCGTCGCAAGCACGTGGTGGAGGATGTTCTCCGGAGTGATTCCGTTGATGAATCCGCCGGGGTTGGTGATCTCGATTCGGTCGGAGTATTGCTTCACGAGACGAGGGCTCGCAACGCGAAAATCTCCATGGCAGAGCGCGTTGAGGAGCGCCTCTCGGAGTGCTTCCTCGGGGTACGTTCGGTACTCGAAGTGATAGGGTCCGTGATGGACGGTCTCGATGGAATTGTCGGCCATAATCCGATCAAGGATCCTGGCCACCGTCAACGCAATGGAATCACGCCCATCCGCCCGGTCCGAGTAACCCGTGCTCGACGCCATTCGTACATGGGTCCAGCCGAAGTTCGGAGCATATTTCGCGATACTGTCCGGTGAACCTGCGAGGAGGACTGCCGCTCGCGTGGCGCGACCGTCGCGTGTGACTCCTATGGTCTGGAGCAGGTCTTCGTCCCGCAGGCGCATTAGTTCGTTGGGTGCTCTCTCGCGTATGGCGGCCTGCCGCAATGCCTCCATTGCGACCGGCGACACAACCTTCGACAGTGGGGCGTCGATAGCATTCGCCGTGTAATCGAGCTCCCCCGTTTCCTCAAGAATACGGCTGCGTAGCGTACCCGTTAGCCGGTTACAGTCCTTTCCGATCCGGACCGTGCCTCGTCCCCGAGTGTTCGTATAGGGTGGCATCCCCTGGCAGACATGCATGAGAATCAGCCGACGCGTCCCCTCTGGTACGGCCAGTGTCTCGAACACGGGAGTGATCTTGGGATCGGTACCATCGTAGATCGCCCGTTTGAGCTGGTTGACGTCCAGGTCTAGTGGCACTCCGGCGATGGCGTGTTCTCGGCTGGTCACCTTGTCCCGTACGCCGAAGACGACCGTACCTCCACCACCGTTGGCCATGCACACCGCCATGTTGACCGCCACCCGGGTCATTGCCCTTCGGCCGTCGGACTTGTCCCATTCCTTGAAGCCGAGGTCTTGGCCTTCGAGCGCTTCCGCGGAACGGTGTTCGAGTCGGTCGAGAGGTTCTCGATTTCGGAACGTGACTTGGGCATGGCGTCAGCCTCCCGCTTCGGCCCACCCGACGCGAGCAGAATATGAATTCTGGCTTCTTACGCTCATTTGGGACTGGAAATGCGCGCAGAAATGTAATCGCGCATTTATCTGCGCATTTAATCTGAAAAATGCGCGCAGAAATGCGCTGGGTGCTCTGGCGTTCTCTATGTCCATGGCTGCGGGGTTGCTCGGGGACGACAATGAACGATTTGGGGCACCAGAGAGGCTCAACCCCGAATCTCAAACCGTCCGCGGGTAGGCGAAAACTGGATCGCGTCGGTGTCAAAGGGCGGCCTATGGAGCCGTCCCGACTCAGCGCATCCGGCGATCCGACCGAGAATCCACCTTTATCGTTGAGCAGCCAGACGCTGTCGGCAAGCTGAAGTGACAAATCCAAATCATGGCTCGAGAGCAGGATGATTTGCCCCGTTCGCTTAGCGCGGGAATGCAAGAGCGTCATGATCTCAAACCGGCTGGGAAGATCGAGAAACGCAGTGATTTCGTCGAGAACCATGAGGCGCGGCGTCTGTGCGAGAGCGCGCGCAATCATGACGCGCTGGCGCTCGCCGTCGCTGAGACCACTGAAGTGACGGTGGAGGTATGGCTCGACGCCGGTGACTGCCACGGCGTCGGCGATTGCAAGGTTGTCACTCTCCGCGAGACCGCCCTGCCAGCCTGTGAAGGGTTGCCGGGCGAGGGCGATCACGTCGTTAACGCGGAGGGCCGGATTGAACTGGCGTTCGGTCAGTACCACGGCGATTCGGCGGGCGCGCGTGGCGGGCCGCATCGACGCGATGTCCTCCCCGTCGAGCAATGAAACGCCGCGGAGCGACCTCTGGAGCCCCGCGATTGTGCGCATGAGGGTCGATTTCCCGGCCCCGTTGCGGCCGAGGATGCATACGAAGGCACCAGGGGCGGCCGACAGGTTGATTTCGGATAGAACCTCTCCGCGAGGGCCAGGATAGCCCACGGCGAGGGATTGGAGCTCCAGCATCAGCGCCACTGCCTCACGGCCGGGGAGAAGACAAGAATGAGAATCACTGCCGGCGCGCCGATGACGGCAAGGATCGCATTCAGATGCAGGAAGTGCTGCTCCCACGGTGCATGAACGATGGCGTCGCCCGCCAAGGCGAGTAGCGCGCCACCAAATGCGGCGAGCGGAAGAAGCGGAAGGATCCGCGCCGTTCCAGCTAGTGCCCGTGCAAAGTGCGGTGCAATGAGGCCGACGAAGCTCACCGGACCGCAGAGAGCCACAACGGGTGCCACCAGGAGTACGGTCGCCAAGAGGACAATGTGCCTCAAAGACTTCACCTTTACACCGAGACTGCGGGCGTAGGTCTCGCCGAGAAGCAGCGAACTGAGAGGTTTCGCTGTAACGACGGCTATACAGGCACCCGCGAGGATAGGCAGGAATAGCCATGGCAGTGCCTCGGGGGCAACACCAGCAAAACTCGCGTCCTGCCATCCGCCGTAGATGCGGCCACCGGCGCGAGCCGCAAAGTGAAGGAGGGCACTCGTGAGTCCTTGCGCGGTGAATCCGAGCATAAGACCGATGACGAGCAACGTGATCGCGCCAACACGACGACCGAGCGCAAGCATGAAGAGTGCCGTCATCGCTACGCCCGCGGCGGCGGCGACGGTTATGCTCGGGCCTTCGAAGACGGTAAGGAAGGACACGGCCGCGGGACCGGCGAAAGCGGCTGCGGTCACGGTGAGGGCCACTCCGAACTGGCCGCCTGCGAGCAAACCGAGGGACCAGGCATCGGCGACGGGGTTCCGGAAGAGGGTCTGCATCAGGACCCCCGCCATGCCGAGTGAACCGCCGGCGATGATTGCCGCAGCGATCCGCGGAAGGCGGATTTCGAGAACGATTTGGCGCGTGAGTTCACTCGACTGCCTCCCCGTCAGCGCGCCGATGGTGTCTGACAGGGGCAGCGCAATCTGCCCGTAGGTCAGCGCCAGTAAGGAGAGCAGGCCGAGTGCCGCGGCGAGAACTACCGCACTACTGGTGACTCGCACCGACACGGCTCGTCTCCCACGTTTCCGGTGCGAGGTAGCGCCATTCGCCGTCGCGCAGCTCCGGGTGCACCATTTTCAGGATGTCCGCCAACCTCAAGTCGGGTCGGATGATCCCCATCTCCCATAACTCCCAGGTATCCTCGGTGGGATGCCGGCCACCGGGCTCCCAGAACACACAACCGTCCCTATACGCCCGGAAGCGCGATAGCACAGCCCGGTCGTCAAACACGGCAGACAACGGATCGCGGATCACCCAGCAATCGGCGTGGGTTGCGTCGCGCAGAAGGCGTTCTGTGGAAAGATCGGAAAAGGTGTCGAGCTCAGGGTCGTCGTCGGCACCAAGGACCAGCTCCACGTTGGCGTCACGAATGAGGGCTGCATCGGCGTTGCGCTGGGTAACGGCCCAACGATTACCCCCGCTCCTGTACCAAGCCCACAGAACCGACCGGCGCGGCTGCTCCGCAGCGACAGACTTCAGGCGATCGATCTCCCCCGCAACCATTTGAACAAACTCATCGGCGTCCCCTTCCCTCCCGGTCAGCCGACCCATCAGTCGAATCCACTCCACACTGCCCATATAGTGCGGTTCCGCATCGATGAAAGTCGGCACCACTGGAATACCGAGCGACTCCACGCGCTCGATGTGTTGGGTATGCGTGAGATCTGCCATTCGCGCGATCAGCACGTCTGGTTGCGCCGCCACCAGCGCATCAAGCGTCGGCGGCATATGCCAACCATAACCAATCTGTTGAATCTGGCCTGTCCGAGCCTTGTCGCGAATATCGTCGTCGTAGCTGTTACGCCCGCCAACAGCGACGATTCTGTCCTTGACGCCGAGCGCACGCAGCATGGCCTCATGCGGCTGATCGTTGACCGCGATCCTCCAGACAGGTGTTCGGATTAGCGTGGCACCCGTCAAATCTCCCGTCAGTGCAGGTGCCTCCCGCCCCTCTGGGACCAAGACAAGGCGGGCCCGCTGCCGAGGCCCACCTGCCGTGCCGCCCCAGGTGACCACGGACGCCTCTATGTCAACGATGCGATATCCGTTCCGTTCGACAATGCTGAAGGTCTCCGTATACGGCGTACTGATCGCTTCGCCTTGCACGGGCTCCGCGCTGTGGGACGGGGGTAAGGATTCGCACCCGACCGACGCCCCAACCAGGACGAAGGCTTTCAGACAAGATAATCCGCGTCGCATTCTTCCGGTTGTGCCCCCACCTTGGATATTCCGTATATCTTGATCCGTCACTTCGGCATATAAGGTATATCCATGTGTCAACGTCGTGCCGCACAAGACTCCGGTCCAAGCTCACCTGCGCCCGTGAAGACGGGGCGGGTTAACCAATAGGACATCACCATGCGCATACCCCCTTTCACCATGGAACGGTGGCAATCCACGTTCGAGCACCGAGTAGATCTGAACCTGTCCGAAAGCGGAGTGGATCCGCTTCGGTTCGGAGAAGTGCTGGACCTAACCGGCCTCGACCCCACCGACCTTCACCTTGAGTACGGCCAGAGCGACGGCTCCGACACCCTCAAGGAGGCGATCGCTGGACTTTACGAAGGGGCCGATTCCTCCAATGTCGTCGTGACGACGGGAGGGGCGGAGGCGAATTGCGTGGTGGTGTGGAGTCTCGTATCCCCGGGAGACCGGGTGGTAGTCCTCGAACCCACTTATGGACAAACCCCCGGACTGGCGCAGGGGCTCGGCGCGGAAGTCGTTTCCTGCAAGTTGCGGGAGGAGGATGGATGGCAACCCGACCCGGACCGTCTGCGCTCCATGATCACACCGGGGACACGCCTCGTCATCGTCACCAACCCCAACAACCCCACCGGGGCGATCCTGAACGACCGAGCCATGTCGCAAATAGTAGAAGCCACGGCGGCCGCGGGAGCTTGGTTAATGGTGGATGAAGTGTATGCCGGAGCAGAGGTTCAGAGCCCCGAGACACCCAGCTTCTGGGGGCGATATGAGAGAGTGATCATCACCAACTCCCTGTCGAAAGCGTACGGCCTCCCCGGCCTGAGACTAGGTTGGATCGTTTCACCCGCCGAGCATCACGAACCGTTCTGGGGCCGCAAGGACTACACGACGATCGCCCCCGCCACGCTCTCCGATGCCCTCGCAACACGCGTCTTGCAACCATCGGTCCGGCCGCGAGTACTGGAGCGAACGCGGGCAATCATCCGCGACAACCTGCCAAGCGTGGAGGAGTGGCTCGGCGAACGCGCCGACCTCTTCGCCTACCGGCCTCCGGAAGCAGGGGCAATCATCTTCGTGCGGTACCACTTCGACATCAACTCCTCCGTATTCGCGGAGAGATTGCGAAGAGAGAAGAGCGTCTTGGTTGTGCCGGGCGACCACTTCGGTATGGATCACCACCTCCGCATCGGATTCGGGAACCCGGAGGGAGACCTGCGAGAGGGGCTCCGCCGTATGGCCGAGCTACTGAGCGACTTGAGGGCCGCTGCCGCCTGACACCCTGCCTGCGTGGGAGCGCAGTGCCCACGCGATCCATCCTAGCACTAAGGCCAGCGCAATCCCCGCGATCACAAGGCGCACCGGGTTCTGCGTAACGCGACTCCCCGGGCTGTCCAAGAGCGCGTCGAACAGAGTCGGAGGATCGTAGAGCACCCCGCCCTTGGCCACGCGCGAGACAGTTTGGGTGTGCGCAATGTCCAGACGAGGGTCGCCCTCCAGAATCGCAAAATCGGCTAGCTTGCCGGGCTCCAGGGTGCCGCGCGACTCGTCCAACCCCAAGGCAACCGCCGCCTCTCTGGTCGCCGCGTAAAGGGCGTCCTCGGGAGACAACCCGGCGGTGACGAGCGCGTCCATCTCCTCGTGAACCGCGAGTCCGGGCGCAAGCGCACCCAGGGTCGCCGTGACCACCCGCCCACCGGCATCGTGGAAGACCTTCACGAATTCTCGCCGGGCCGAAAGTGCCTCTGACAGCGCTGCCGCCTCCTCGGCGGTGCGATTGGGCAACAGTCTATCCTGGATTCGCAGCGTCACCATGGAGTGTTCCAGAAGGCGGTTCATCCCGTGTGGAAGCCGATAAGGTCCGGCCATGTGCTCTGCCACGACCAATGATGGAGCGAACACGCCACCTCCCGCCCCGGCAGCTGCGGCCTCCTCCAGAAGAGCATCTCTGTCCACGAGACGCGCCCGACTCCACTCCCAAACCCTGACCGCGCGAGCGTCGTCCCCTGAAGAGAGCCCCGGCTCCAACTCATCCACCACCCGCTCAAACACACCGGCCGCACCGACAAGGTCAGAGGCGGGAATTGCAGGTCTGGGCACAGGAATGCGGTGGTCCTCAGAGCCGACGGGCAGCGCGTCGCTGGGCATCTTGGCCAGCGTCGTCACCCCCAACAAAAAGGCCATGTACGCAGGCTGTTCATCGACGGGGCCCTCGTTCGGGGCGTCGTACACGTCGATGAATCCTGGAACCACCCAAAACCCTGAAGCGTCCAAGACCTCCGCTCCGGCCGGGACTGCGCACTCCCCCTCCTCGCCAGCGCAGACGACAACCCCGCCCTCAACCACCAAGACCCCCTCTTCCCACACGGCCCCGGTGCCATCGATAACCCCGGCACCGGCCACGACGAGTGCATCCCTGGTACCGCACCCGGCACCTGCGAGCACCAGGAGAGCAGCCGACAGCAGCAGCCCCCCCGAAACACCGCGCCGAGGGAAACTCTCAGTCTTCGTGGTCATGATTCCTCGTTCAATATTCGAAGGGCCTCCGCGTGCAATCGGGGCGCAGCGGCAATCGTGGACGTGCCGCCGGTTGGATCGTCCCCCTCCCAGGTGGTAATCACCCCGCCCGCCCCCCTGATGACCGGCACCAAAGCCGCTATATCCCACGGGTTCATGATGGGGTCGGTCATTATATCCGCTCGTCCCGACGCCACCAGAACGTAGCCGTAGCAGTCCCCCCAAGTTCGATACAGTGCCGTCCTCTTCCGCAGCTCGTCGAATGCAGCGCCGGTCCAGTAACGGCCTATCGCGCTGGGGTCGGTCGTCAACAGAGTCGCCTTCTCCAACGGCACGTCCTGCCTGACCCGCACGGGACGTCCGTTGTGAACGGTGCCGGAGGGAGTCCCGACCACGAGCTCGCCAGTCATCGGGAGGTTGATCGCTCCGAGTATGGGTTCGCCACCTCGCGTCAAAGCGATCTGGGTGCCAAAGAGGGGGACGCCAGACACGAAGGAAAGGGTGCCATCAATCGGATCGAGAACCCAGACGTATTCGGCGTCCACGCTTTCGTTGCCGAACTCCTCGCCGACTATCCCATGGTCGGGAAAGCGCGCCTTGATCCGGTCCCGGAGCACGGATTCGGCGTACCTGTCCGCATCCGTCACGATCGATCCATCGGATTTGTATTCGAACGAGAGGTCCGGGTGCTGAACCATTCCCCTCAAGGCCTTGCCGGTCTCCGCGGCCAGCCCCTCGATAAACCCAACCAGTGACTCCGGGTTCAATGACATTGGCAACCCCTCGGGGTACGTTAGACGTATGCTACGGTTACACCCTTACGAGTATCATCGGCCACAACATCTGGACCAGGCACTCGCTCTGCTCGCACGCCACGGCGAGGACGCGATGCCCATCGCCGGCGGCACCGACCTGGTCCCCAACATGAAGCACGGTCTGTTCACCCCCGGACATCTGATCTCCCTGAACCGTCTCCCCGAGCTGCGGGGCATTACGGTCGGGGAAAACGAAATCCGGATTGGTGCTGCCGAGACCCTGGACGCCGTACAGGCACACCCACTCCTTCGGCTTCACCTGCCTGGACTGACGGAGGCGGCCAGCCTTGTATCGGGCCCCCAACTGCGACGCGTAGGCACCCTCGGCGGAAACATCTGCCTCGACACCCGCTGTTCCTACTACAACCAGACCAAGTTCTGGCGCCGGGCATTAGGGTACTGCCTTAAGAAAGACGGCGATACCTGCCACGTGGTAAAGGGAGGAACCCGCTGCGTCGCCGCTCATTCGGCGGACACACCCCCCATCCTCATGGTGCTCGGTGCAGAGCTGGATCTGGTTTCTACCGCCGGCACCCGGAGCATCCCCATATCGACCTTCTTTCGCTCCGACGGGATTTGGAATCGGGTGATGGACCGCGAGGAGGTCCTCACCACCATTCGTATCCCGAAGCCTGCCGGGGGCTCCTGCGCGGCCTTCCGCAAGCTCAGGGCCCGCAATTCGATCGATTTCCCGCTGGCGAATATGGCGTTGCGGTTGGATCGCGCCGCGGATGGCGAGATCATTGACCTGGAAGTCGTGGTTTCGGGAATGGGCGCATACCCCCGAAAACTGGGCCGCGTTAGGGAAGCAGCTGTCGGCAACCAACTTCAACCATCGGTGATCGAAGCCATCGCGGAACAGGCCTTCCGCCAATGCCACCCTCTGGACAACATGATCGTGGACAAGGAGTGGCGACGGGCGATGGTCCCTGTTTTGGTGCGCCGCACTCTTCGTGAGATGAGGGAGACCTCCGCAGCGGCCTGACATACCATCCATGTGGTCACCGCCCGCAATGATGCTAGTTTTCGACCACGAAACCGAAGTGCCCAACAACCCCCGAGAACCCCCGGATTACGAGAACCCCAGGAGGAAATAATGCACCAGTTACCCGACCTACCGTACGACTTCGATGCACTCGAGCCCACCATCGACGCCCGCACCATGGAGATCCACCATGGACGGCATCATCAAGTGTACGTCAACATGCTGAACGCTGCGCTCGACGGGCACGACGACCTTGCAGCCCTGTCGCTGGAGGACCTTCTGAGAGGCATCGAAAACGTCCCGGAAGCCATCCGGGGAGCCGTCCGCAACCACGGAGGCGGGCACTCCAACCACTCTCTATTCTGGACTTCGATGTCTTCGAACGGGGGTGGGTCCGCCACCGGCGCGCTGGCTGCCGCCATCGATGAAGCCTTCGGGTCCTTCGACGCCTTCCAAGGCAAGTTCCAACAGGCTGCGGCGACTCGGTTTGGGAGCGGGTGGGGGTGGCTGGTCGTCTCCGACGGGCAGCTCTCAGTCTACTCGACGGCGAACCAGGACAGCCCCTTTATGGCTGGAGATACGCCCCTCCTTGGAATCGACGTTTGGGAACACGCCTACTACCTGAACTACCAGAACCGTCGTCCCGACTATCTCAGTGCCTTTTGGAACGTGGTTGATTGGGACGAAATCGGAGCACGGTACGCGGCCGCCACCGACTGACCCCTCGGCCCTCGGCCTGTTCCGGCCCTCAATCTCCGAAGCTTATTCCCACGCGGCGGGCTGTCCGGACGATGTCTCCATCCACGGGCACCCGCTTCGTGCTCTCTAGCGCCTCGGCGAGGGGTATCGAGACGACTGAGGGCGGATCCAACCCAACCATCGTACCGAACTCGCCCGCGGCCACACAGCGCACGGCCGCCGCTCCGAACCGGAGAGACATTACCCTGTCGTAGGAAGTCGGGCTTCCTCCTCGCTGGAGGTGTCCGAGCACGAGGGACCGCGTTTCCTTGCCCGTTCGTTCGGCGATCCCCCTCGAGACTTCCGTGCCGACACCCCCCAAGCGCACCTGGGCTGCGGCCCCTCCCGAGACCTGTTTGGTGCGGATGGTTCCGCCGATCGGCATGGCGCCTTCCGCAACGCACACGATGCTGAAGTCTCGACCCTCGGCCTCCCGTTCCCGGATCTTGTCACACACTGCTTCGATATTGAACGGGATCTCCGGGATGAGGATCACGTCAGCTCCCCCGGCGAGGCCGCTGTACAGGGCGATCCATCCCGCGTGTCGTCCCATCAGTTCGACAACCATGATCCGGCGATGGCTCTCAGCCGTCGAATGGAGCTTTCCGAGCGCCTCTGTAGCCGTTTCCACCGCCGTCAGAAATCCGAACGTCAGGCTGGTCCCTCGGAGGTCGTTGTCGATCGTCTTGGGCACCCCGACCACGGGCAACCCTCGATCGCTGAGCTTACGCGCCATGTGCAGGCTTCCGTCGCCGCCAATCGCGATGAGCGCATCCAAGCGGTGCTCCCGCATTCCATCCAGGATTTCGTGCGATCGATCGCGCGACCCCCAGCTCCCATCCGGCAGCTGTGTCGGCCACGCAAACGGGTTCGACCTGTTGGTAGTCCCCAGAATCGTACCTCCGATGTGGGTTATTCCGCTCACATCCTCCCGGTTCAAGGGAACGAGGTCGCCTGGCTCGTCCCGAAGGAGGCCCCCATATCCTTGTTCGATGCCAAAGACCTCCCACCCCCGGTTCAATGCGCTGAGGACGATCGCGCGGATAACCGCATTCAGCCCTGGCGCGTCTCCTCCTCCCGTGTTGATGGCGATGCGACGACGACTCGTAGTGTTCATGTCAACAGCTCCCGTAGTGCTTCTCTTTTTGTTGTGGGGGGTTGACGGCCGGCCGCTTGAAGGCGACCCTCGCACGCATGCTACGCTTCCCCCCGCTCCACACGATCCTCCTGGATCTGGACGGAACCCTGGTGGATTCCAAGGACCTCATAGTGGCCTCGTGGCGCCATACGATGGCCGTCCACTTCGGTCACGTCCCCCCTGACGAAGTCTGGTTACGTACTATGGGGCAACCTCTCAAGGTGCAGTTTCGCGAATATGTCGACACTCGGGAAGAGGTGCAGCCTCTGGTGGACACCTACGTGGAGCATAATCTGCGTGAGCATGGACGTTACATCCGGCGGTTTCCCGGGGTCCGAGAGACGATCGGACAACTGAGGCAGAGGGGGCTGCGGGTCGGCATCGTCACGAGCAAAGCCACCCCCGGCACCAAAGCGAGTCTGGCGGCCTGCGATTTGGATGAGTCCATGTTCGACGTCATCATCACCTCGGACGAACCCGTTCCCCACAAACCTGACCCGGCACCGATTCTGCTCGCGTTGGACCGCTTGGGAGTCGCCCCTGACACCGCCACGTACGTCGGCGACTCCGTATGGGACATACGCGCAGGCCGAGCGGCGGGCGTCTTCACGGTTGCGGCACTGTGGGGCCCTTTTTCGGAAGCTCTGCTCGCGGCGGAAAACCCTGACGCCTTCCTAAGCGCCTTCGGAGACCTCCCCGAAGCCCTCGGCCCAGTGGACGATTAACCGGGGACCAGTGCCGCCATCCACGCGCGCTAACTGGTGCCGTTGGGAGACACGCCGACGAGCGCCACGGAGAGCGCTTCTGAAAGAGACGACACGGGGTGGAAGGTCAGCTGCTCCCGCACGTGGTCCGGTAGTTCGTCGATGTCACCCGCGTTGTCCGCCGGGAGGATCACTTCGCGCATCCCCGCTCGCAGTGCGCCCAGCACCTTTTCTTTGACACCGCCGATCGCAAGTACCCGGCCCGACAGCGTTATCTCACCGGTCATGGCGACATCGTGTCTTACCAGGTGGTCTCCGAGCGCAGAGACCACCGCCACGGCCATGGCGATCCCAGCACTGGGCCCTTCCTTCGGAATCGCGCCGGCCGGCACGTGAATGTGCAGCTCGTGATCCCGCAGCCTTTCTTCCTTCAACTCCAGGACTTTGGCCTTCCTCCGTGCAAAGGTGAGCGCGGCTTGGGCGCTTTCCTTCATCACGTCCCCGAGCTGCCCCGTTAGGACAAGGGCGTCCTTCCTGCCAAACAAACTGGTCTCCACCAACATAATGTCTCCACCCGCCGGGGTGTAGAACAGCCCGGTGGCGACGCCCACCCCATTTTCGTTGAGTTTGCGGGGAGCATACACCTTCGGTTGTCCGAGGATGCCTCTCATATCGGGGGTGTCCAGCCGGACCGCCTCCTCTCCAGAGGCCACCTTGCGGGCTGTCTTTCGGCACACAGTTCCCAGCTCTCGCTCGAGATTGCGAACTCCCGCCTCTCGAGTGTAGCTCACGACGATAGTCCGAACCGCCTCGTCGGTGACATCTATCTGGTCTTCGGTGAGGCCGTTTTTCCTTATCTGTCGAGGCAACAGGTAGCGTTTCGCGATCTCCAACTTCTCCGCTTCCGTATATCCCCTGAACTCAATTGTCTCCATGCGATCGAGCAGTGGTCCCGGGATCTGGTGGATGAAGTTGGCCGTGGCGATGAACAAGACATCGGAGAGGTCGAACGGCACCCCCAGGTAGTGGTCCACGAACGCGCTGTTCTGGGCCGGGTCCAAGACCTCCATCAAAGCGGCCGAGGGATCGCCCTGAAATGAGACGCCTAGTTTGTCTATCTCATCCAGCAGGAAAACCGGATTCCGGGTTCCCGCTCGTTTCAAGCCCTCGATAATCCGCCCCGCCATGGCACCGACGTAGGTGCGGCGATGGCCTCGAATGTCAGCTTCGTCCCGGGCTCCTCCGAGCGACACCCGCACGTACTTGCGACCCATCGCCTCCGCAATGGAACGTGCAATCGAGGTCTTCCCTACCCCCGGCGGACCGATAAAAAGCAGCGTCTCACCGACCGGATCTTCGTTCCTCGGCCCAGGCTCCTCCGTGTTCGCGTTCTCCGAACCGGAGGCCTCCTCCCCGCCATCGTCCTCCGCCTCGCCTGAATCCCCTTTTCTCTCCTCCTTCAACTTCCTCACCGCGAGAAAATCGAGGATTCGTTCCTTCACGTCCTTGAGGCCGTAGTGGTCTCGCTCGAGCGTGCGCTCCGCGAAATCCATGTCCAATTGTGCCTCGGTGGTCTCGTTCCAAGGCAACTCGGCAAAGGTCTCCAGGTATGTCCGAACTACCTGCGCCTCCGCCGCCTCCCGCGGAATGCGGTCCAGCCGCCGCAACTCTCGGCTCACCTCTCGGCGCGCCTCCTTGGGGAGGTCCAGGGCCTCAATCTTTTCGCGAAGCTCGTTCGTCTCCATGAGATCGATGTCCTCGCCGAGCTCCTTCTGGATCGTCTTCATCTGCTCTCGAAGGAAGACCTCTCGCTGGCGCTCGCCCAGCTCCTCCCGGACCTGTTCCCGTATCTCCTCCTGCGCTTCGAGGAGACCGACCTGTTGTTGCAAGTCCTTGAGGAGTTCCAAGAGCCGGGCCTCGACCTCCAGGAGCTCCAGCAGCGCCTGTTTGCGGTGCGTCTCCATCTCCGCGTGGAAAGCCACGACATCGGCCAGCTCCGCCGGTTTACTGGCACCCCCCAAGAGGTGTTCGACGATTTCTTGCGGGACCCCCTTGAGGCGACTCACCTCCCTGGCCCGCTCCTTGACCTCTTTGTGGAGTGCTCGGAAGGCGGCGTTTTCGGAATCGATAGGGTCCATGTCAGGGAGAGGGCGGACCTTGACCTCCACATGATCCTCCCCCTCGAAGTAGTCCAGCACCGCGGCGCGGGTGTCCCCTTGGACGACGAGCTGGATCCCCCCTGGAACCTTCTGCATCTGCGTGATCCGAACGACCGTTCCAACGCGGTACAGCTGCTCCTGAGTGGGGACCTCCACGGACTCGTCCCTCTGCGCCACGGCAAACAGCAACCGTTCTTCTTTCAACGCCTTCCGAATGGCGGCGACTGTGCGTTTGCGACCGGCGGCGATGGGAGCCTGTACGTGCGGGAACACCACCATCCCACGGAGAGGAAGTACCGGCAGTTGAAAGATCTCGGTCAACTCGGCGTTGGGCTCGGCTCCCCCATCGCCATTGGGTTCCCCGTTCCGATTCTCCACTAGCTACGGCTTCTCAGCTTCAAATGATCACTCTCCCGGCCCGGCAGCGGGCCTCGCACGACGAACATGTGGCTGCAGCGCCCATGACGAGGGTGGGGACAGCGGGCCACCGTACGCGACCGGTGGGTGTCCCTAAACCCGGCGGGTGTCCCAAAACAAAACTATACAAGGAGTGACGCCCAGGCCCTGCACGCCCGAACGCATGGACCGGCGAATATACCACTTGGCCTCGTGTCCAAAAACCCGAAGGGAGCGAAGGCGGGCGAAAACCAGTTTGCCGCAACAACCTTTTTACTTCACCTTCATCAATCGGTTATGAATCAAAACGTCCAAACACTTTCCCGCGCTGAGGCTTTGGCACCCATGCCGGGGTCGGAAAGATACTTCCGCAAGGGGTTGGGTCTCCGCGAGGAAGTCAAGCCTGTTGTAAAGTCCGTCTACGGCAGCGCTCTGGTCGACCTTCTGCAACAAGGTGGCCATGAGCTGCATGCCGGACGGCTTCACATACGGCTCGCCCGCTCATTCGGATTCTGTTACGGCGTAGACCGCGCCGTCGAATACGCCTACGAAACCCGCAGGGCCTTCCCTTCCGAACGAATCTTCCTCCTTGGGGAGATCGTCCACAATCCGCACGTGAATGCGCGTTTCTCGGATCTCGGTTTTGATTTTGTCTTTCCCTCGGAGGATGGGTTTTACGATCTCTCCAGAGTAGCCCCTCAAGACGTGGTGATCGTACCTGCCTTCGGCATCACGCAGGAGGTGTTTGAAGATTTGCGGGAGGTAGGATGTGTCGTCGTGGACACAACGTGTGGTTCGGTACTCAACGTCTGGAAACGCGTGGTTAGCTACGCCAGGGACGGGTTCACGACAATCATCCACGGCAAGCCCTGGCACGAGGAAACGCGGGCTACCCGATCGTGGATCCGCGAATACCCCGGAGCGGAGTCGCTAGCCGTATTGTCGATGGAGCAGGTCGAACGAGTTTGCGAACACATCCGTAAAGGAGGAGATCGCGAGGCCTTTTTGCGGGAATTCGAAGCGGAGTGCAGCCCGGGATTTGATCCGGATGTGCACCTGCGGCGGATTGGAGTGGCCAACCAGACGACCATGCTTGCGTCCGAATCCATGGAGATGGCGGCTCGATTGGCGGCAGCTATGGCGGATCGATGGGGTCCGGAGGAGATGCAAGATCGTTTCCGGAGCTTCGATACGATCTGCACGGCAACTCAGGTGCGTCAGGACGCCGTAAGGGAGATGATGGAGTCGCCGCCGGAGCTGATGATCGTGGTGGGGGGCTACAATTCCTCCAACACCGGACACCTCGCGCGGATATGCGACCAATCGACGACCACCTACCACATAGAGGATGCGCGCTGTGTGGACCTGACCGACGGGACCCTGACATACCGGCGCATCAATGGAGAGTTTGCGGTTGCCCGCAATTGGTTGCCGGATGGCGATGTCGAGATCGGGATCACGGCGGGAGCATCCTCTCCCAACGTGCGGGTTGGGGAGACGGTGGAGCGCATATTGCAGCTTGCCGGCGTGCAGACCTCAATGCTTTTCGAGAAAGCCGCTGTATCGGCCTGATGGAGCGCGGATTCGGGACCTGACCGCGTCCGCCGAAGATTGGGCCGAAGATTGGGTTGGGTCGGAGTCTGTCGTGGAGGACCGGCTCACCCTCGGGCGCGCCCACGCGTTGTGTGCTACTCTGGATTGGGATCCGGCGTCTCTGGCGGAAGGGCCCCTGATTGACGGAGCCCCACTTCCTCCTCTCTTCCACTGGATCTACTGCCGAGACGTCACCCCCTCCGCCGCCCTTGACGAGGACGGACACGAAAAGCGTGGCAGTTTCCTGCCGCCGATCCAGCTTTCGAGGCGCATGTGGGCAGGGGGCCGGATCAAGTTTGAAGGGTGTCTCTCCTTGGGTGAAGCCGTCCGGCGCAAGTCGCGGGTATCTTCGGTAGAGACGAAGATGGGACGCAGCGGGCCCTTCGCACTCGTCACGGTCCATCACGAGGTGCGGGGGCCTCGAGGGATAATCTCGGAGGAACAGGATTTGGTCTTTCTCGAGCGGCCCGAGAAGAAGCTGCGGCTACCGCCCGGTGAACGCCCTTCCGATCCCTTGCCTTGGTCGGAGGAACTTACCCCCGGGCCGATCCTCCTCTTCCGGTTTTCCGCTCTCACCTTCAATGCGCACCGGATCCACTACGACCGTGACTACGCCCGGGAATCGGAGTTTTACCCGGATCTCGTGGTGCACGGGCCCTTGACCGCTCTGCTCTTGGCCGGGCTGGCCTATCGATCGGCGGGGCCTGTCGCGGCCTTCTCCTTCAGGGCCACGCGCCCCCTCTTCTCCGGGCGGACGATCACCCTGCAGGGGGGACCGGCCGGAGCGCTGCGTGCCTTGGACGACTCGGGGGCCTTGGCAATGTCCGCCGAGGCCATTTTTCAATGAATCCTGGTTCGGAGGAGCTCTTAGACGGGCCGTTGTTGGGCGACAAGGAGAGTCAGGCGCTCGAGTCCTATAGCCGGAGGCACCCGGGCATCGGCGGCGAGCCAACTTGCCCACGCTGTGAAACCGCCATGGTGCGGAGGGTGGAACGCTATCCCGCACCCCGATCCGATTCTTCTCCTTTCCGGGTACGACTAGACTGTCCACATCCCGAGTGCCGGGCTTGGACCCTGTTCAACTGGTAGGGAGCCTCAGCTGGTAGGAAAGCCGGCGACTGTTAGGAGGGCCCCGACACGCCCCCTGGCACCGGTGATCAGCTCAGATGACCACTCCGGCTCACCACTCCAGCTCCGGCAAGACACCTTTCTGAAGTCGACAAAGTTCATTGATGGTCCGGACCGCAGCCCCGTAGGAGCGTGTGGTCGGGTCAACCAGGAGAGCCTGCAGCAACACTCGCCGGGATCTTGTGGCGAAGGCCTCCACGAGGAGATGGTTGATGGTCGTGTGCGTACGGAGGAGGCCCAGGACCCCCTCCGGGAGGTGTTCCATGTGCACCGGCTCCAACTTTCCAGCCCTCGCCACGGCTGGCACCTCCACAACGGACCCGTCCGGGAGCCCCGGTACGTAGCCAGCGTTCGGCACGTTGACTGCTGCGAGTGATGTCGGGGCCCCGCACAGTACCCCCTCCAAGAGCGGCACAGCCAGCTCGCCGGAAGGAGCGATCTCCGCCGCGTCCCCGTCAAACGCCTTTGGCGGAGGCTTAAGGCGGTGTAGAGGACCTTCGGGGAACAGGGGTGCCGACGTCGGGTGGTCTCCCAGATTATAGATCCAGGTCGGGATCTCCCCCGTCTCCCACGGGGCTCCTTCGGCAGCATCGTAGAAGAACTGTAGCGCGCTGCTTCCCAAGAACTCCTGAGCCCATCCCAAGTATTCCCCGATATGGTTGGTCCCCGGACTCGGGAATCGCCCAAAGACCCGGAACAGGATCCTGCTCAAGGCCATCTCGTCCCAATCGTGGAGTAGGTGAGCCTCGCGCTCCCTTCGTTCCAGCTGTCCATATAAATCTTCACCCGTCTCTCTATCGCGGACGGACTCGAACCAGGTGAAGTGGTTGAGCCCGCAGGCGCGCGCCTCCAAGCGTTCGGGCGGCAGATCAAGGAGTCGAGCCATCTGTTCCATCCCATGGAACACTCCGTGGCACAAACCGACCACCTTGATCGACGACAGTCGGGTCTGCACCTCGCACAACTTCGTGAGAGGGTTGGTGTAGTTGACGAGCCACGCTTCGGGGCAGGTCGTCTCCATGGTCCGGCACACCTCTACCGCCAAGGGCATGTTCCGCAAGGCATGAAACAGCCCTCCGGGACCTCCGTTTTCGCCATAGATCTGTTCATATCCGAACGAGCGCGGGACATGGAAATCCTGCGCCCAGTAGGCATAACGAGCCCTTTCCACTGCCATCACCACGGCGTCCGCCCCCGGCAGTGCGACCTTGTAATCGGGTGTGCTCGTGATCTGCACGTCACGCCCCAGCTTTTCCGCAACAGTCCGGGCGTAGGCGGACATCCTGGGGAGAGTCTGCTCCTTGATGTCCACCAGTACGATCTCGATTTCGGCGTCACATAGGATGTCGCTCAACAGGAGATCTCGGATCGACGGAGGGCCGAACTCCCGGCTCCCCGCTCCGATCAGGACCACCTTCACGCTCGTCCGCTCACATTCGCCCCCTCACATTTACCTCCCCACCTCGGCCCCTGGTATATCGGGGGCATCTCCACGGGCAAATTCTTTTCGAGCCAATCGAACCGTTAGGACACTCGCCACTCCTGCAACCGCGATCAGGACGAGGCCTATGGCGGTCCTCCCTGTGAGGATGTATCCGGCGCCCAGTAGACTCGAGTACAAGAAGAGCCCTCCCAACAAAAACCCCATCCACCTTCTGGCGGCCGGTGGGTCCGGCGATGAGACGGGGGACCGCGAGGCGACAGGCCCCCACCACCCCCCAGGCCGAACCTTGCGGTAAAACTGATCCAGCACCTCAGGGTGCTCCGGTTTAGTGAATAGGGCTACGGTCAACCAGATCACCGTACACACCAGGATGATGACGACAGCCCTTACCTGCGCCCAATCGCCCTGGTACAGAACAGCCCCGGCCTCGGCGATGGCGGTCGGCAGAATCGGGTCTGCCACGGCAAGCAACACTCCTCCGTTGGCGAGGATAACCGATCCTGTCATGGCCGCAATCTCTGCCCATGCGTTGACTCTCCACCAATACCACCTGAGGAGCCATACCAAGGCCACTCCCGCCGTCAGCTCGATGATGTAGATCCATCCACGTTGGATCGAATCCATCTGCCAAGCGACCCCTGCTGCGAGCACGGCCAGGAGGCACACGGCCACTCGGGAGGCGCGCACATAGTGGAGTTCCGACTCGCCGCGCCGGAAGAACCGGCGGTACACGTCATTCACCATGTACGAGGCGCCCCAGCACAGATGCGTGTCCATCGTACTCATGAATGCAGCCAGGAAGGTGGCAACCATCAGGCCGCGCAGCCCGGCAGGCATGAACTCCCGAATCATCATCGGGTAGGCCAGCTCCTGATCCATCGCCAGGGCCGGGTCGGCGATCCCGGGAGGGAATACCAGTAGAGACCCTAGTCCGACCACGATCCACGGCCAGGTGAGCAGTACGGTACCCGCGAACGCCCACCACAGCGATGCCTTTACCGCTTGGCCCTGGTCGCGGGTGGCGAAGAGGCGCTGCGCAGAGTACCCGTCTCCCTGCCCGCTACGTAGCCAAAGGACCAGCACCAAACACAGGAACGAGGCAATCTCCATTGGCGAAGCGCCGGACCCCGTGGGTACCAGATCCAGAACCCCTGCCGGGGCGGTGGGTGCCTCGGCCACTGCCTCGGCCATCGCTGCTGGCCCGCCTAGGTGGACCACAACGATACAGGCCAGGGTGATGGCCCCCAACATGCCGGCGCAGAACTGCACGAGGTCTGTTACGACCACACCCCACAGACCGGAGGCGACGGTGTAGACGACGGCGATTCCGACGCACACGCCGAGCGTCAGGCGTGGATCCCAGCCGAGTAAGACCTGGCTGAACTTCATCATCGCCAGCATGACCCAGCCCATGACCACCGCGTTCTTGAGCAACCCCTGGTAGACCGCAGACAGGCCCCGGAGGGCGCCAGCGGGGGCACCTCCGTAGCGGAGCTCGATGAACTCTGCATCCGTGAGCACGCCCGCCCTTCGCCACAGACGAGCGTAGAAGAACGCCAACATCAGAATGCCCGCCGCCTCGTACCACCACAGCCAGTTCCCGTAGAGTCCTTGCTGTCGGGTCAACGCCGCCGTGGCCAACGGGGCGTCCGTCGCGAACCAAGTTGCGGCGATTGATGTGCCGGCGAGCCACCACGGCAGCGACCGGCCGGCCACAAAGAACTCCTCCGTGCTGCGCCCGGCCCGTCGGGCAAAAAAGAGCCCCATCCCTAGGGTCACGAGCCCGTACACACCAACCACGACCCAGTCGAGAGTCGTGAGGAACACCGTCAGCCTCCGCTTCCGCCCGCGGCGAGCGCGTTCACCAGGATCCGCACCGCACCCGGCACCCCGTAGGGGAGTTGCCTGTGCAGCGCCAGGGCAAGGTACGTATACCGACCCTCACCCAGCGGGGCCGTTAGCCAGATCCCTCGCTGTGGCACCTGCCCGAGGTCCTGAGTTTCCACAAGAGGGGTGTATTCCTCCGCCCACTCCGAGAAGAACTTTGATCCGCGCTGCTCCACCCAACCATCGAAGTCGCCTTCGAAGAGCCTGTTGGGCACGGTCACCATCGGGTGCTCGGGAGCCAACAGCACCACAGGAGAGCCTTCGTCCGTAACCTCTTCGGCTCCGGGCGGCAGGCTGGCGTGGAACGGCGCCATCTGCTCGGGCACGAACTCCTGGGTCTGATACAGGACGACGTAGTGTCCACCCCGGCGCGCAAACTCGAGGATGGCTTGATTGTGCTCCAAGAGGTCGGGACGCACGGCATAGGCTCGGGTGCCGGCCACAATCACATCGTAGCGGTGGCGACCCTCCGGCCCAGACAACTCCGACAATGCCGCTGCGTCAAGCAGATCGACGGTCGCCCCCAACGCCTCTATCGCCTGCGGCACCTGATCCCCTACTCCCATGATGTACCCGACCCGACGTCCACTGAGCGAAGGAGTGTCCACAGACCGTGCCACGGTCTCGGCATCAGCCCAAAGCCGTGCCAGGCGCAGGTCGCGGTATTCTATCGTCGAATACCCGCGGTCGTAGCGTTGCTCCCCCACATGCGACACGGCTCTCAGCACCGCCTCACCTCGCCACCCGACCGCGGGACGCACCGAGAAGGGCACCTCGATCACCTCCCCCGGACTACCGAACGTGTTCTCCACCTGGGAGGGCTCCACCGACCAGCCGTCAGGCACTTCGAGCATGGTGGAGGTGGCCAAAGGGGCAGCGGTCGCCTCGACACGCACCCTCACTCGGATTGGGGTCGCCTCCCTACCAGTCCCTTTCTCCCCGCTAGGAACCACCCGGACGGCCGGATCCATCGTAACGGAGAGGCGGGGTAGCACCTGGACTACGCGGGCAACGGATCCATAGGGAAGTCGGGGCTCCAGGCCCGTCACCGGACGTTCTTCCCGAACATCAACGCCCCCCACGGCCAGATCGACACGCAAGGTGAGTGGCGGGCGTCGCCACGGAAGATGTAAATCGACAGAGTCGGACACCTCGTACCGCGATTCTGCGGGGTTTGTTCGGCTAAAGTACGGCTCAAAACCATCTGCGTCTGGTGGAATCGCGATGTCCAGGGTCCCGGTCCAGTCAAGCGATGAACCGTCCATGCCCATGGTGGCCAGGACGGTCCTCGATCTGTCCACGAGTGAGACGCCCCGAAGTAATATCGATGTTTCGCTGCGGACCGAGACAGCCCTCGACACGGTCACCGACACCGATGCAGTATCGCCGGGGATAACCACCGCCCCCCGTGCGGGATCCGCTAGAGAGGCCTCGACCTCGATACCTGCCGCCGCCACGATCGCATCCTGGAACTGCCTCTCCTTGATGCGGAGATGGAATAGGATTTCGGGAGTATCGACCGAGGGGAGGATCTCCTCCCTAAGCATTCGGAGTCCCTCCGTGAGAGAGGGGATTGCGCGCCACGGCGCCAAAAAGTCGAACTGTTCGATCGCGGTGTCGACTATACCCTGCAAGCGCGCCAAGAGCAGATCGAGTTCGGGGGTCGCCTCCTCCCGCAACACGGCACTGAGTCCGGCAAGTCGCGTGTCAATACCAGCGAAGAACGTTGCGTCGGACCAGGGTTCAGTCGCGGAAACACGCCCTGCCGCTACACGGTCCACCTCATAATAGAACGACGGACCGCGTTCTCCCCGGATCCGTCCCGCAGTCTGCGAACGTTGTAGAGCCAAGGCTCGGCGACCCCAATCCGAGTAGGTAGTCCCAAGCAGAGGGCTGAAATGGCGCGTGTCCACCTCCACGCGGCGCGTCCCACCCGGAGGCCTCCCCCTATAGACGATTAGAGGACGCCATGGACGCAGGCCTTCCGTCTGCACTTGTTCCGGGAACGCCTCGGGGTCTGCGGCCAAACGGACCGCGTCCGATATCAATATTCCCGTTGCTTGATGGTGCCCGTGGCCATCCTGGTACGTGCCACCCCAGTGGCTAACCAAGACAAGGGGCCGGTTTAAACGGATGACCCGCACCAGGTCCTCGACGAGATCTGCCCGGTTCCAGATGCGGAATGCCTCGTCGGCCGACTTCGAGTACCCGTAATCCACCGCGTTTGCGAAATAGAGGTCGTCCAACGCGTAGTGCCGACCCGAGAGGACCAGTTCGCGCGTACGAATAAGGCCGAGGCCGTCAAACAGCTCGGGGCCGATCGCATTCGCGCCCCCTTCACCCCTGGTGAGACTGAAGAGTCCGGTGCGGGCACCCCACTCCCTGCTTGCGAGCGTAAGTACTCCTGGATTCTCGTCGTCCGGATGCGAGGTTACGTAGAGAAGGCTCCCGGTGGTCGCTAGTTTGCGGAGCAGATGAAGGACGCCGACCGACCCGCGATCTGGAGGCAAGCGCTCCTCTCCCACGGCCTTCGGGAATGCAAGGACTCGGTCGAGCACCGGCGCCGGTTCCTGCCCTGCCAACCCCACACCCTGGCCCAGGCCTCCGAGGATCGCCGCCACCGCGAGCAAGCCATCCAACCGGCTCCGCACCCTCTTGTTCACTGTGGGGTTCATGTGTGCCACCTCCGCCCCGTGCGTATATTTTGGGATACGATGGCTCCTCAGAAAATCACCGGAATGACGTACCAAGAAAACCGCATCCAGATCACCGTTCAGGGTACTCCCAACCCTGATGCGGCCAAGTTTCTGCTCGACAGGCCTGTCCCCGAAGGGGGAAGTAGAAGTTATTTCAACGCGCTGGAAGCGGCAGGAGATCCGCTGGCGGAGGCCATCCTCCAGCTTGAGGGCGTTCGCGCTGTGCTGCTTGTCGACAATTTCGTTACTGTGACGAAAACCTCCGACTCCTCGTGGTCTGAATTGATCGAACCGGTTGAGGCCGCGATCCGAAGTTCGCTCTTGACCGGCTAGTACGGCACCCGCCAGCCCTTCCTCTCCCCACTGCCCAGAACGACTCCGGGCCTGGGCACGACACCCTGCTCTCCCTTGACCATGTGGTCGATTCTATGGCTCGGCTGACGCGCCTGGGCCGCGTCTTGAGTAAGCCGCACGGAGTATGGCGCACGGGCTATGCCGCATACGGGTGAGGGAGGATCAGGAGTAAAGGTTGATGATCACAATTCGATGTTTCGGGGAGGTTGCCGCCGTGGATCCGGAGGGAGTCCGGCTGCCTCTCCAGTCTCGGAAACACTTGGCAGTGCTCCTCTTCTTGGTCGCCCACCCTCGGACCGTCCATACCCGTGACAAACTCGGGTGGATGCTCTGGGAAAACGGGGTAAACACACGGCATTCCGTCTCCCAGGCACTGTACGATATTCGGTCGGCCGTGGGACCTGTGGTGGAGGTGGGACAGAACTCCATCCGGCTTCGCCGAGGGCGGCTCGTCTATGAGGCGGACTTGCTCGAACGTGCCGTCAATGAAGGTGACTACAAGACGAGTCTGGAAATCTATCGAGGAGCGTTCGCGCCGGAGCTATCCGATCTGGATTCGGAGTCTTTCGAGAGATGGCTCACCCGTGAACGGGAACGGTGTCGGGTGCTCGCATCCGTCGCCCTTCGGGAAACGCTCGCCATGGCAGAGAAGTTGGGGCGATGGGACATGGCCTGCCTCACGGCCCTGCGCCTGATCCAGGAAAACGAATTCGACGACGAGGCCCACCGGGCCCTCATAAGGGCCCTTTGGATGAAGGGAGATGTTCGGTCGGCCCAAACCCATCTCCGCATACTTCGGCGGGACGGTCGGGCACCGGCCGACCTTGAGCAACTCTTGCAGAGGCCCCCGCCGGAGCAGGAGTTGGTGGCTGCCGAGAATGGAGCCTTCGCACTCGGACGGTGGAACGAATTCCGCCAGATGATGGATGTTCGCCTGAGGCCCGGCAGTGCTCCGTTTCGGGTCGCTATTGCGGGGGAACGGGGAACTGGCCGGCTGGAGGTGCTCCGCGAATTTGCTCGGTTCATGAGCAGCGAAGGGAGCCGGGTGTGCTGGCTGACGGACAGCGCATGGAGTTTTGGAGGCGTTTCCCCGCGACCCCTATCCAGTCGACTGCATGAAATCGGAGAAGGCCCCTGCCTGGTGGTTTTTCGTGCGGGGCCAGATGAATGGACTGCCGTGGATCGTGCAGTGAAGAACGGGAAGTTGCACGGAGCGTTGGTCGTCGGGCTTTCCTGCCCGGACATTGCACAAGGCGAGCTCGTGGCTGGCCGAGTTGACCTCGTACTCCCATTTGAGCCTCTCGCACAGGAGGACATCGCTGACCTGCTGCGCGGGGACGTGCCCAACTGGTCGTCTCGGCACGCAGATGCTAGCGCGGCCCTGGCCGGTGGGAACGTAAGCCTGGCCCGTGCGATTGCCCGAACTTGGGCACGGCTCGGCCATGAACCAGATGACGTGGGGTTCGAGAACGAAGACTGCCGTGTCGCCTACGAAGGTTCGGAGGAGGTACGAGCCTTGGTGAACCGGCAGATGGATGTGCTATCGGAGGACGAACGTCACTTGGTAGCCCGAATCTCGAACCTCACGCCGTACGCTCGTGAGCATGCGGTGGAAGTAGTGGCGGAGCCGTCGCTGGAGGGGGCTCTGGGGCAGCTCACGACGAGAGGTTGGGTGAAGATCGACGAGCGCCGGCTGCACGTTGCTCGCCCGATGGCGGGAAAGGTCCTTTCGTGGTCGCTGCCCGTCAGCCAGCGGTCGGAGTACCACCGGGAGGCGGCGAAACGTCTTGCGGGAGGAAGCCAGAGAGCGCGAGCTGCCGCTGTCTGGGAACTCGCTGCCGCAGGGGAAGTGGATCGCGCTTATGAGGTAGGGCTGGCGGTGGTGGAAGAGGCTCTGTTGGAAGGTGTGTCCCCAGAAGCGTGCCGCGCGGGTGGCCTCGCCCTCTGCCACGCGCCGACCGATGCCGAGCGCGTCAAGGTCGGGTTTGCAGTTGCCGACGCCGAGATGCAGCTCGGGCGGTTCCAACGGGCCAGCGGCACCCTGCACCAATTCGCGACAGTCGTTCGGGAAGGCGATGAGACGGCCCGCGTTCATCTTGGGTTCGCCCGGATCGCTGTGGCGGAAGAGAATGAAGGTGCCATGCAAACCCACTGGCATCGACTCGGCGACATTCGGCACCAGACGACAGACCCATACCTGAACCGCGCTATTCGCGCACAGCGGAGTGTATTGCAGGCTCTATCCAGACCCGGGGACCAGACCCGCGAAGCAAATCTCCTTGAGCTTGGGCGCGCCATGGAGACAATGCGGGCCGGAGACGAAGGTTACGCAGGGACGTGGTGCGACGTGTTTCGGCTAATGCTTATCCGGCAGACCGATATCGATACGTACAGACATTTCCTGACTCAACACCGGTTCCGGCTGTGTCGTCTGGGACCGGACGGCGTAAACCTCGTCACGGCCGCCGACTGCTCGATCGGCCTCCGCCAGGGGCGTCCTCGGATCGCCAGGGACCTGCTCGAAGGCACCTCAAAGCCGCGCCGGGGCAGCCGCTACGAGGCGATCCGGTTGAACAATATGGGTGTCGTGGCCCTCGAACTCGGAGAACTCGCGCGGGCCGAAAAGATGTTTCACCGTGCTCGTGGCCTCCAAGAACGGCTTGGTACGCCGTGGCGGGACCATGTGGCTCGCTGCTTCAATCAGGCTCAGTGCGCATGGTTCTCGGGCAACTTCCCCCTCGCCCGGGAATTTGCCCGAGAAGTGCGGGCGCTGCCCCGCTTGGCCGCCGGGCGCGGCCTTAATTCGCAGGCACGTGCGATCGAAGGATTGATTGCGCTTGAGAGCGGCCGAAAGAACGAGGCAAAGGGCATCCTGGAGGTGCTGGACGGGGAACCCTCCATGCAGAGCCCCGACAACGGCTACTTCGTGCATTGGTTCAGGGCGGCTTTACAGCCAGTGGGGGGACGGGATGCGGCCGCCGAGGCCCTCATGGACGCCTCGAACGAGCTTGCCCGGTACGACCAACTCGCCGCTTCCAAATTAGCCGTCATCGCCAGAGCGCTTCAGCCCAAAGGTCGACGCCCCGAATACGCAGATGCCTACTCCCGGCTACGGGGAGCGGGTTGCGCGTGGTTCGCTCGTTTTATCGATGCCTGGATCCGAAGCCGAGGGTGACGCGACGGCGCAACCTCAGTGCTCTTCGTACAGACGCTGTTGCTCGCTGATGAAGTAGTGCCGGAGAGCCGTCACATCGTAGGCGTCCAGGATGTCTCCGAAGCCCGCCATGCCGTTGGCGGCCAACGCACCACCTAATACGACGGCGTCAAAACGTTCCCAGGACGACGGGGCCATCCGCCTCAGGTCGGGGTAGGCGGAAAGTCGTTCATCCGTAGCGCCATGACACGTGCGGCAATGCCGCCCAACCAGAGTCCGGCCCCACGCCACCAACGCCTCATCTACAACGAAGTCAGGCGGTTGAGGAGTCGTCGGCACAGACCTCTCGGGGGGCGTCGGCACCTCCGTGCCGCGCTGTCGGAACACCAATACACGTCCCTGGGCCTCATACCGGTATGGGGCCGAATCGAGTGGGTATGCCGCCCCCCGTGGGCCCCCGTAACCGGCCATGACAGCAATGTACTGGACATCATTGATCTCGTACGTCATTGGGCCAGCCATTACGCCGGATCCGAGCGGAATGCTGTGTACAAGCGCCCCGTCTTCGGCTCTGTGGAATTCCAGTGTGCCGGCAGCGGTGCCCTGCACGACGAGGTTCCCCCCTGTCACGAGCGTACCACCATTCCACATACTCGATCGTTCCACCCGCCACAGCTCCTCCCCAGCCCTGACATCCCAAGCCAGGAGGAATTCCCGGGGGCCGACATCCGGCAGACCCTCGGCCAGGTGGCGGAATTCCTCCGGAAACGGGGGCCAGGATGCCTGGAATCCCTGGTACGGGACCGCCGGATTGTGTTCGAATTCGTCCAGTAGCCGCCAGAACATCGCCTGTTCCCGTGCCGGGATAAACGCCACCCCCGTCGTGGGATCGTAAGACATCGGTTGCCAGTTGTGGCCGCCAGCCGAAGACGGGAAGACGATGCGCGGCTCCTCGCTGTAGTCCGCGAGTTCGTTGAAGATGGGCCGTCCCGTGTCGAGATCTATCTCGTGAGCCCACGTCACAGTCACGAAGTTGTCGGCCCCCAAGAGCTCGCCTGTTGCCCTGTCCAGAACGTAGAAGAAACCGTTCTTGGGCGCCTGCAATAGCACGTCACGTGGTCCGGCACCCAGATCTATCGTGGCCAGAATCATGTTCTGTGTCGCAGTGTAGTCCCAGACCTCACCCGGCACAGTTTGGTAATACCACACCAATCGTCCCGAATCAGCGTCCAAGGCCAGGATTGATGCCAGGAAGAGGTTGTCTCCCCCCTCCGGGCTCCTATGCTGCATGGGGTATGGGTACGAATTGCCCGTGCCTACGTAGAGCAACCGGCGTACCGGATCGTATGCCATCTCCCCCCACACGGTACCGCCCAGGCCTGTGTGCCACGCCGACGCGGGGTCCCACGTCTCAGCCGCCATCTCCATTTCGGGGTGTTCGAATCCCCGCTCCGGATCTCCCGGCACCGTGTAGAACCGCCAGGCCTCCTCCCCCGTCTCCAGGTCGTATGCCGTCACATAACCCCTGACGCCAAAGTCGCCACCGGCATTTCCGAGGACTACGACGTCGCCCGCGATCTGAGGTGAGCCGGTGCTGGTGTAGGCCAACGAGCGGTCCACAATCGTATCCACCCTCCACACCACAGCACCGGTAGCAGCATCCAACGCCATCAAGTACCCGTCAAAGGTCCCGATATAGATCTTGCCCTTCCACACTTCCAACCCGCGATTCACGGGACCGCAGCAGCCTCTCCGCGTCCAGGAAGGATCCACTTCCGGATCAAACCGCCACAGAACGTCCCCCGTGACCGCGTCCAACGCCACCACAGCCCCCCACGGACCCGGCGCATACATAACCCCATCCACGACTACCGGTGTGGCCTCCAGCCCCCAGTGAATGCTCCCGATGTGGGACAGCCACTCGTGTTCCCACGCCAACCCTACCTGCGCAGCGTTCTCCGCGTTGATCCGCGACAGGGGTGAATAGCGGGTTTCGCCGGCATCGCGTCCCGAGGCAAGCCATTCATATGCCACTGTGTCTGTTGCAAGCAGCCGGGCCACGTCGACGTGGCCAAGGCCGTACCCGGACCGAAGCCCCCCTTCGCCGGCACACCCGAGACCACCCGCGACCGTCCCCGCCAGGGCTACGATGCTCGCGAGCGAGCAGTGGCGGCCGACCGAGCGGGGGCCCTTTACCCGGACGCTTACCCGACCGCCTATAGGGTGACCGTCAGCCGAAAACTCCGGCTGGCACCGGGGTTCCGTTCCTGAACATCCACATATCGGGCTTGGAAGAGGTTCTCCACCTTGGCCTGCACGAGAGTGCCCCGCACTTGCCAATTCCACCGAAAATCGAACACGGTGATTCCACTCCGAGCGTCCGTCGGAAACACCAACACCTGTTCCACTCTTGACCGGTGACGGAAATCCATCGCCAGGGCCCCTCCCAAGAACTCCAAGGAAGCAGCGAAATTGTGCCGCGAACGGTAGGGAAGCGCCTTCCCCGTCCTACCATCCTCCGTGTCGAGATACATATAAGTTGCGTGAAGGTCCGCCTTTTCCGGAATCAAATTCAGGCGGACGCCTGCATCCACACCCCGAACCATGCCCTCCACAACATTCCGGAACTGGAAGGTGAATAACGCATTAGGAGCATTGGTGGGTTCGATCAACCCGTCATAGTTGGTCCAGAACGCGCCTACATCAACTGCCAGTCCCCGGCCGGATTGGTATATAGCCCCAAGCTCCCAGGCCCACGCGCTCTCACCTCGTAGCTCGGGGTTCGGGATCGCTTGGAACCCGAACACACGAGTCGACGAAAACTGTTCGGAAACGCTCGGAGCACGATACCCTCTAGTGACGGAACCTCTTAGGCTCATCTTGTTGGAGACGGCGTGTACCAACCCCAGCTTGGGATTGAGGGCCAGATCCGACTCGGCGCTGGTTGCGCTGTGGCCATCCAAACGGATCCCGACCGACGCCAGCCAGCGATCCGACAGAGTTATGTCGCTGCTGGCGTAGATGCCGAGGTCCCGGGTGGTGGGTACGGGATCGAGGAAATTTGAAGCGATCATGGTCTGCGCTACATCTCCTCCGACCACCAATCCGAGGCGGTTGGATGGGAACAAGGAAAGTTGGAAATCCGTTCCGAGTCGTGTTGAGGAGTGGAAATCATCGTTGTCCTTGTAAAAGTTCTCTACCTCGGAACGGTGTACCTGTGGCTTTATCTCCAGCCGCGCCTTGGGTTTCGCCACCGGTCGCGCCGTTAACCCCACGAATAGGTCTTCCGTCCGGTACCAGTCGCCAAGTTCGGCCTCCGCCACTTCCAGTGGGCGATCCGGCGACAACCAAGTGAAAAACTCATCCTCTTCGCGTTGAACCCAGTTTCCGAACACCTCCCACGCGTTCGGCGACTCCACGTCGGAGACTGCTTTCACCCTGACGTTCCACTGCCCCATCGTCCCGTTCTGGCGGAAACCATCTGACGTTTGCCGGCTGGCATGGACAGTAGTCCCCACCCTCCCAAACCGGCGCTTATGCTGTACGGCAAGGCCTTGTCGAGAGAGGTTTTCGTCGGTGAAGACACGATTCGGAGGGGTGTCGAACACACCGTAGTGAGCTCGTACTGTGGTTTCGGGTGCCTGTCCCGGCTTCCTCGTCAAAATGTTGACCACACCACCGAGTGCGTTCCCACCCCAGAGCGTCGAATGGGGGCCCTTTGCGATCTCTATCCGGTCCAAATCCATCACCGGAAGGGCATCAAAATCGATTGCCGAGGTCACACCGCCGAGCATGCGGTGCCCGTCCAGGAGCATGAGAACACGGCTCCCCACCCCCTTCGAAAAGCCGGTGGAGCCTCGAACGTCCATGTATCCGGCGTTGAAGGCCACGCCTTGGGCAAAGCGAAGGGCCTCGTCGATCGTCACCACACCCCTGGCCTCGATCTCTCTTTGATCCAGGACGGCCACACTGACCGGTGTCTCGTTCGCTTGGTAGGTATTGCGCCCCGCCGTCACGGTGAGATTCGATAGACGCAGGACGGCCCTTTCCAATCGGATCTGGAGAGCCGGCATCGACCCATCCGAGGGAATCTCCACCAGTTCTTCCGCCGTCTGGTACCCGATCCCGGCAACAACGAGGGTATACGAGCCGCTAGGAGGCGATGGGATTACGAAAGTCCCATCGGAGTTGGATATGGCCTGAAGGGCGGTCCCACGCAGAAAAAGTGTGACTCCCGGGACAGGCTCGAAGGACGACGCACTGATGACGCGCCCGTGGAGCGGTGGTGGCGGCACGTCTTGCGCCGCCACGGGGGACGCGGGGCAGAGATACACCGTGGCCAACAGCCCGATGCGCAAACCGACGGCGATCGAGTCGGCCGCTAGCCTCCTGTCCCGCGCCCTCCGGAACAAGCTGCTGTGTTTACTGCTTTTGCCAGACCGAAGTCGAAGCTGCCGTGGCTGGTTCAATAACCGTAATCGTAAACACGTTCCCAACCAGCGTGGCCGTGCCGAGACCAACCCAGATGTTGCCTGTCTGCTCCCAGGCACCGTCCACCTCCATCGTATAGGTCCCCGCGTCTTCGATGGTGGTCACTCCCCCTTCTTGGTCCGGAACCATGATGGACAGTGCCGACGTACCCATGGCGGTATCCCCGTCAACCGAGGTCTGCGTCAACATGAGTGTCCCTTGCGCAATCGGGGGGCCGATGGTGATTCCGCCGGTGATTGCACCCGTGAGAGACTGCAGCGAGTAGGTCCCCGAAATGTCGGGTGGCCCCATCGGCTGAGGATCCACAGGGTCGTCATCGCTCCCGCACCCAAATGCAAAAATCACTGCCAACGCCGGCAAAGACCGGGTCAATCGAAATCGCTTCACACTACCCTCCTTGGTTTTTTTGGTTGTCCTACCGGACTTATCGGGCCGCACTCCTCAGCTCGGGGGGAGGCGAGACTTTGCAATTTGCCCGTTTTAACAATCGATAGCAAACGCTCTTCGTACTCCCCCGGTGGAATCCAGACCTTGGAGTGAGTCCAAGGTTTTTGCAAGGGACCCCACCGCCGCGTGAAACCTATCCTCCTCAGACGTCGTTCGAGAAAAGCGCAGCCAATCTGCACCGGAAACGCAAGACGTTGGAATCAATTGGTGAGAGGTGTGACGATATATGAACAGATCGGTATTGATTATGCGATCGGCATTCGTGGCCCTGGGCCTCGGGACCTGTATGGGCTTTCCCGGCTACGCCGTCGCTCAAGAGGCGGTCTCGACCCCAACGGAGAACAGCTCGATCGGCTACGTGGCGACCGCCCCTCAGTTGACGGCGGTTCGCGCCGTGCAGGCCCTCGACATCGATGGGCGTCTGGACGACCCTGCCTGGCTTACCGCCTCCGTCGCTGGAGAATTCGTGCAGTACCAGCCCTCCCCGGGCGACCCCGCGACCGAGCAAACCGAAGTCCGCGTGCTGTATACGGATGAGGCGATCTTTGTGGGCGCTCGGATGCACGACCGCACCCCCGACGGGATTATACGGCGACTGAACCGGCGAGATGAACGCGGTACGACAGACGTCTTCTTCGTGGCAGTTGACAGCTACTTCGACCGGCGAACGGCTTTTGCTTTTGAGGTGAGTGTCGCGGGGGTGCAGCGTGACTGGGTGTTCTTCTCAGACACCCAGGAAGACGTTGACTGGAACGCGGTGTGGGAGAGCGCGGTGCAGACGGACGAGGCGGGGTGGACGGCGGAGATTCGGATCCCCCTTTCTCAACTACGCTTTGCCGAGATCCCTTCCGGGGGCGAGGGCGCCATATGGGGGCTTAATTTCGGGCGTCACATCGCACGTCTGGGAGAGTGGGATACTTGGGCGCCGATCCCCGAGGACGGATCCCGGCTGGTATCGGCGTTCGGTACGCTGCGGAACATCACCGGCATCCGTCCACTGAAGCGAGTCGAAGCCCGCCCCTATGCCCTCGCATCCGCCGTCAGGGCACCCGGGTCCGCTCGGGATCCCTTCTATGCGCCGACCGACTACCGCCACGCGATGGGTTTGGATCTCAAGTACGGTCTAACCAACAACATTACTCTCGACGTCACGGTAAACCCTGATTTCGGTCAGGTGGAGGCGGACCCGGCCGTCGTCAACCTTACCGCGTTTGAGACTTTCTTCCCCGAGAAGCGTCCGTTTTTCCAAGAGGGCGCCGACATCTTTCAATTCAGGATCGGGGGCGGGGACGACAACAACGAGAACCTATTCTACAGTCGGCGAATCGGGCGACGGCCGCAGGGATACCTTCAGGCCCCCCACGAATACGCCGATGTGCCGGACCAATCACGCATCCTCGGAGCCGCGAAGGTCTCCGGGAAGACGTCCGATGGCTGGTCGATCGGGTTTTTGGATGCCGTCACGCGGGGGGAGACCGGGCGCTTCGTGGCCGCGTCGGGTGTGCCCGGCGAACAGCGGGTGGAGCCCCTCACCAACTACGCCACCGGTCGCGTCATCCGGGATTTTCGTGGTGGCGAGAGTGCACTCGGCTTCATAGGAACGGCCACCAACCGTTCCATCGATGCGGATGGTCCCCTGACTCACCTGCCCGGCAGTGCCTACGCAGGCGGGTTTGACTTCCGCCACCGTTTTGGCGGCGGAAACTATCAAGTCCGGGGACACGTGCTCGGCAGTCACGTCCAAGGGGATCCCGTCGCCATTGAGAGGCTCCAACGCATGCCCTCTCGGTACTTCCAACGGCCCGATGCGGACCACACCCGCCTGGATCCAGCCCGGACCAGCTTGAGTGGTACAGCGGCATCTCTCACGTTCCAGAAACTCGGCGGCGGACATTGGCGTTACGGTTTATTCGCGGATGCCCGGAGCCCCGGATTCGAGGTCAATGATCTCGGTTTCTTCAGAGATGCCGATATGGCACTCGGCGCTGCTTGGCTGGGCTACCAACAGTTCCGGCCGCAGGGTCCCTTCCGCCGATGGGGAGCAAACGCAAACACCTGGTCGGGGTGGAATTTCGCCGGTGATCGGCTGTTCCGTGGCGGCAACGTCAACGCGAACTTCCAACTCAACAACTTCTGGGGTGGGTACGGAGGGTTTGGTCTGGAAGGGTCGGGTCTCTCACCCACGGCACTCCGGGGCGGCCCCGCCCTCTATTACCCGGACTCCTACAACGGCTGGATGGGAATGTTCTCGGATCAACGCCTGCCAATCCAGGTGGGCATTAACGCCAACTTCGGAGGCGAGTACGGGACAGGCAGCAACAACTTCTCGATTGGCCCCCGCCTCAGCTTGCAACCATCCACACAACTCCAGCTGTCCCTCCAACCGAGGGTGTCCTGGAACAACAGAGCCTCTCAATACGTCTCGCAGTTCACGGCTAACGGAGAACCCCACTACATCTTTGGCCGCCTTTCACAACGCACGGTGTCGCTCACGACTCGCATGAACTACGTCCTCGACTCGAAACTCTCGGTGCAAGTCTATCTCCAGCCGTTTGTGAGCGCGGGAGAGTACGACCGCTTAATGGAGGTTTCAGATCCGCGAGCTGCCGTCTTTGACAAACGGTTTCGGGAGTTTGGCGATGACGAACTCACGTTGCTAGAGGCGGGCGAGTTCAGTGCATGGGAAGTTGACCTTGACGCAGATGGAACCCGTGATGGCCTATTTGCCAACCCGGACTTCAACGTCAAATCCCTGCGATCGAACGTGGTTCTGCGGTGGGAGTATCGACCTGGATCAGCGGTGTTTGTAGTCTGGAGTCGCGATCAATCGTCCTTCGCAAACGACGGCAGGTTCGACTTCAGGCAGGATTTGGGAGATGTATTCGGTCTCACCTCGACAAACGTATTCCTGGTGAAGTTGCAGTATTGGCTCCCGATTTGATCCCAGCCCCCTGGCTTCGCTTGCGGGAATACAGGGTGATTCCCGAAACTGCCAAAGGCAGGGTGGCGGGTCACTTTTTTCTGGGGGCGCTAGCGTGTTTTCCGTGGCTGTTTTCGTTCTCCTCGCTGTTCTCGCGGTCATAGGTGGTCTTGCTTCGAGAAGGCGATCCAGGGACGGTGAAGAGGACTACCTGACCGCGGCTGCATGGGACGATGAAGACGAAGAACTCGATATCGCCGACGCCTTGGACGAAGAAAGAGCTTTTTTCGACAGACCGTGGGACGAGCCGGAGGAATGGGGATGAATCGGAGTAACACAGAGCATGGGCATCGAACGATGCTCTCCCGTGTTATCGGGACCGCCGTCTGGTGCGGGGCGGGAGCCGGGCTGGGGCATGCAGCGGCTTTCCCTACTGACGCAGCCACCCAAGAAGGTCCTCCGCAAGCTCTCGGTGAGGCCGTGCGAAGCTATCCCGAGGGTCTGGGCGGGACGTCCGCTGTGCGCGAGCTCTCGGATGGCCGGGTACTGATAGCCGATCCAGCCGGGGAGGCACTCATCGTGTGGCAGACAGATGGATCAGCCGACACACTGATGAATATGGGAGAGGGACCGTCCGAGTACGGGTCACCCATCGGTCTGACCGAGCTTCCTGACGACCATACCCTGCTGACGGACTTCGCGAACGGTCGACTCACCTTAATTGCTCCCGATCTCTCCTTCACCGACTCTTGGCCCTTGGCCGGGACAAGCACGGGCGGCAATACCGTATCGGTGTCGATCCGGCGCCCGGAAGGCTTCGATGCGGACGGCCACATCTACTACGAAGAGCGCGTGGGTGGCATGGGCTCCTCCTCGGATTCGGCTCAAGTCACCCGATGGAACCTCCAGTCGGGTACCGCGAGGGCCGTGGCAAACATCGGATTGCCGGCAACCACGCGCACGGAATCTGGTGGGCGAAACAACCGAAACGTCTCCATTCAATCGATCCCTTACGCACCCGGAGATGAGTGGGCTGTCGCCCCCGATGGCAGGGTATTCCTGGTCCGAGGCCCTCCCTATCGTGTCGAATGGCTTTACCCTGACGGGCGCCGCATTGCCGGTGGGCCTTTCGATTACGAGGCCGTGCGGATCGGTGGTGCGGAGCGCACGGAATGGTTGGAGCGGTCGGTGATGGGCACTTCGGTATCGGCCACGATGGACGGTGGTGCGCCCCGTTTCCGTTTCCGGCAGGTCGAGACTGACTTGGGAGCAGAAAGCGATTACGATTGGCCGGACGAAAAACCGCCGTTCTCCGGAGTGTGGATTGATCGGACTGGCCGTGCATGGGTCCAGCGCCACGTTGCCGCCGGAGAAAACCTCCTCTTCGATGTCTTTGATGGAGAAGGCCGTCGTATCGGGCAGGTTGAAGCGCCGTCAGAGCGACAACTAGTCGGCTTCGGCACCGAGCACATCTACTTGTCGCGGACTGACGCTCTCGGGTTTGGTTGGTTAGAGGCCTACGAAGTACCCACGTTCTAGCCGGGACCCCTATAGCCCGGGTGTGCCGAGCCCGGGCCTACCCCGGGCGTACCTAGAACCCTGGGGCTACCTGGCTACCGCATACCCTGGCTACCGCATAACGGCCAGACCGTTCCAGACGTACGGCTCCCGGTCCAACTCCTGAGCCATCCGGAGGTTGGGTGGCATCGTTTCACTCCAGATGCGTGTGTCCGGGTGAAACTCGGACCAGGCGAACCAAAACGCATGATACGCCGCAGGGTGCGGCTCCAGCTCCTGTCCATCCAGCGGTCCGGCCACCGCTCGGCCGGCGAAGTTCCACAGGCTCCCTGTTTCAACGTCGCGCCGCTCTCCGTCCACGACCTGGAAGGTTAGAGGTCGCCCACCCGCCGCAGCACGATAAACCCTCGCATTGCGAGCAATCGAATTCCAAAACGCCACGACCGGCTCCGTTCCCGCCACTCCGTTCGCCGCCCAAACCAGGACCTGCTGGTCGTCGCCATGCTCCTCCTGGGCCAGCCCCCGGAAGCGGTCAACCGGAAACGCGACCCCTCCCTTACCGTGGGGCACACCGATCACGACCTGCTTAGGCAGCAACCTCCTGTCGATCGGGGCGGCGAGCGGGTACTGGGTAAAGGGGTTGCTCGTCACTGTGTACCGGTTGCCGTATGGATAGAGGGTGTAGAGGAAATCGTAACCGGTGTTGCGCGACACGATCCACGTGTCCGGGAAGATCTGCAGCCACGCCCCAAACGCCATCATCTCATATGGGACCACCTTGAGCTGCGCACCGTCTTGGGGGCCGCAGGTCGCCGCGGTGAGCTGAGGGTATAGCGTACCGGACCCATCCTCCATCACGAGCCCGCTCCCCAGAACATAGTTGGACACCCGGAGGGTATCGCCGGCCACCCCCGTCGGATCGAAGGCGCGCGCAGCGCCCGTCAGTGGGGAGTAGGTGACCACCAGACGCTCGCCCGGGTTGATCAGGTTGATGACCTCGTGGTACCAGAGGATTCTCAGCGAGATCGCCACGGGGAGCCCGTTGAACTCCACCCCGATCACCTGTTCGGAGTGTGTCATGAACCCTACGTCCGGAGCCTCGGAGCGATGGGCAACCTTGGGGTTCACGAGGACGGGGATATCCGACCGAACGTTCCCCCCATCAACGAACTGCGAAAGAGGTAGCGAGCACTGGTCAAAAACAGGGTCCGGGGCGACCGTCGCACTGCACGCTGCAAACAGTGCGACGAGCGGGACCCCACGAATCAGATGAACCAGGATTCCTTTTCGGACCGTTCCGTGTTGAGGTTCTGAACTTTTGCGTCCTGCCCGCGACCAACCTTCTGCTCGGTCTGGCCACGCTGTCCGATTACGACGAGGACCACCGTGGCGGCCAAGGCTAGTGCTAGTCTCATCTTCTTCATAGCCCCTCCTCGATCGAGCCTCAAAAACTCTGCGAACCAACTCTATTAATTGAACGATTCCCAGCTTACGGACGTGACACGCCTCCTGTTTTTCTACAGTACGCTCCGATCCAATAAAAAGTTCCGCTTATCCCTACTATCCCCTCTGGCTAAGCTCTGGCTAAGAGAAGTCAACGCCGAAGACCAACGCGGCGACAATGATGGCCCCTACCGCAATCGGAGCCACATACCGAATGAAGAATCGCCATACCTCGTAGCGGAACCACGGCGGGTGGTGGCCATCCGCCAATTCACTCTCCGTGGCTGCCCGAGTCATGAACCAGCCGGCGGCCAACGTCACCCCGAATCCTCCTATCGGTAGCATCCAGTTGGACACGAAATGGTCCCACGTGTTGAACCACCCGATCTTGCCTTCAAACACTTCCACCGTGGACAAGAAGGCGAAGTCCTGGAACGAGAGTGCTGCGAAAATAGTGAACAAAAAGACCAAGGAGCCGCCACCTACCGTCGCCTGATGGCGATTCAGCGGCGTTTCGTCGATCAGGAAGCTCACAAACACCTCGAGCAGGGAGATGGTGGACGTTAGCGCCGCGAGCCCTACCAAGACGTAGAACAGCGGTCCGAGCAGCGTACCGAAGGGCACTTCGGTAAAGAAGAGCTCCGGCAGCGTTATGAACAACATCCCCACAGGACTGCTGTCCACACCCTCGGCCATGCCGGCAACCGAGAAGATCACCGAGAACATGATCACGGTTGCCACGAGCGCGATAACCGTATCGAGCCCAACGATCGTCATCGACGACTTCACGATCGATTGACTCTTTTTGATATACGAGCCGTAGGTGATCATCGCCCCCATCCCGAGGGACAGAGTGAAGAAGGAGTGTCCCAGAGCCTCCAACACGCTCGCGCCGGTGAGGTCGCCGAAGTTCGGGCGGAAGATGAACGAGAGTGCCTCTGGAGCACCGTTCATCCCCAGTGCACTCACGAGTAGGAGAACGAGAATCCCGAAGAGAATGGGAAGCGATATCTTCGCGAGCCGTTCGATCCCTTTTTGAACCCCGAAATAGACCACCGCCACGGTACAAACGCTGAAAGCCAGCGAGAGTGCCAGCTGGAGCCCTGAATTCGACAGCTGAGTGCTGAACGTGTCGGGCATCTGACCGGCCGCATCGAAACCGCCCAGGGCCCACCCCAGCGACTGCCAGAAGTAATAGATCGACCAGCCGGCGATCACCGTGTAGTAGCTAAGGAGGATGAACCCGGCGAACACCCCCCACATCCCCAGCAGTGACCAGGCCGGGCCGACTGCCGCGCGCAGGCCCCCCACCGCGGCTCGCTGTGTCTTTCTGCCTATGAGAAGCTCGGCCATCATGATCGGGGCCCCGACCATCAGGATGCACGCTATGTACACGAGCACAAACGCTCCGCCCTGGTTCTCCCACGTGATGTACGGGAATTTCCAGAGGTTACCTAGGCCGATCGCGCTTCCCGTCGCCGCCAAGATGAAGCCAAGGCTCGACGTCCAGTTTCCTCGCTGTTGCATGTCGCCGCCCTTCATTTCGATTTAGGGATAGTCTTGATCTCCGCCCCCGTAAAACTCATATAACTTCATCCTACCAACGAGATCCAGCCAGGAGAAACGCTGTGTCGTACTGCGTACCTGGCAATCATCCCGGAATCAGGACGAGTTTCCCAAACACCCCTCCTGCCTCCAGGCGTTCGTGCGCCTCCCGCGTCCGCTCCAGTTCCCACACGTCGTCGATCACGGGTTCGAACGTGCCGTCCAGCACCAACTCCATCACGGCTTCAAATTCCTGCTTATTCGCCATCGTTGTTCCAAGCACGGCCGTCTGGCGCCAAAACAGCCGGGCAAGGTGGAGCGAGCCTTTCGGGCCCGTAGTAGCTCCGTATACCACCACGCGGCCCAAGGGCGACAACGTGCGCGCGCACGCCTCCCAAGTGGCTGCTCCCACACTGTCGAGGACCAGATCCACGCCGCGTTTTCCCGTCTCCTGCCACACTGCTCGCGAGAAATCCGTGCGCAACCGGTCCACAACGACATCGGCCCCGAGCGCCTCCACTCGCCGCACGTTCTCTCGCCCGCTCGTCACCGCGATGACCTTTGCTCCGACGTGCTTGGCAATCTGGATCGCAGCCGTCGCAACACCTCCCGAGGCACCGGTAATCAGGACCGTTTCCTCCGGTTTCAGCGCTCCTCGCGTAAGGAGTCCGCGCCAAGCCGTCTGGTAGACGAGAGGAGCCACGGCGGCCTTTTCGAAGGCGAAACCTGCAGGAAGGCGCACCAGGTTCCGGGCCGGAACAACCATTACCTCGGCACACCCTCCTGGTAGATGTTCGCCCAGCACCTGATATCGAGAACACAGGGGATGCTCTCCCCGCACGCACCATTCGCAGTCTGGTCCGTCACACCAAAGACCGGGGTTTACCGCAACCCTGTCGCCGGGGGATAGCGTCGTCACGCCAAGGCCAACATCGACAACTTCGCCGGCAGCATCGGACCCGCCCACATGCGGCATCTTCAGCGTGAGTCCGGGAAGGCCTCGGCGAGTCCACAGGTCCAGGTGGTTCAAACCGGCCGCCCGCACCCGGATGCTCACCTCTCCCGGTCCGGGCGAGGGCTCTGGCAAGTCACCGTATTCGATGACTTCGGGACTGCCATGAGATCTGAAGAACGCAGCTTTCATGAAACGAAGATACCGTACCCCGTCGATGCGCACAGCCACGCTGCCCGGCTATGTCGCCACTAGATGAGAATCAATCGCATTCACCTTGTTATGCCCCCCCTGCTCGTCTAGGTTTGGGCTCGGCCAAAATTCTTTTTTCCACCTTCGGGCCGGGTGTTTACGGCCCCCTGATTCCACCACCAAGAGCATTTGAATGTCATCTACATTATTGGAAATCCGAGGCCTGCGTGCGCGGGTCGAGGGTCACGAAAACGAGATCCTGAAAGGGGTCGACCTCTCGGTTCAACCTGGGGAGATACACGCTTTGATGGGGCCCAACGGCTCCGGCAAGAGCACCTTGGCCAAAGTCATCGCAGGTCACCCTGGATATGAAGTCACCGGAGGGGAGGTCCTCTTCCAAGGAGAGGATATCCTCGATATGGAACCCGATGAGCGCAGCAGACTCGGGCTTTTCCTCGCGTTCCAGTATCCGGCGGAGATCCCCGGTGTGTCCATCGCCAACTTCCTCCGGACGGCCGCGAATGCCCGGCTTTCGGGCGATGCTGAGCTCGACGTTTTCGGGTTTCAGGCAAAGCTGACGGAGAAGATGGAACTTTTGAAGATGGACATGGGGTTTGCGACCCGTTATGTGAACGATGGGTTTTCCGGTGGAGAGAAGAAGCGCAACGAGATCCTCCAGATGGCGGTCCTGGAGCCGGCGATGGCCGTGCTCGACGAGACGGATAGCGGATTGGATATCGACGCCCTTCGGATCGTGGCGAACGGCGTCAACACACTCCACGGACAGGACGCGGATCTCGGAGTTCTTCTCATCACCCACTATAAGCGGGTGTTGAACTACATAGAACCCAACCATGTTCATGTGATGATGAACGGGCGCATCGCGGACTCCGGTGGACCGGGGTTGGCTGATCGCCTGGAAGCCGAGGGGTATGATTGGCTGCAACCGGTGGGGGTCGCCGGCTGACGGTGTACCGGTGAGTGCCCTCGGCCTCTTCGAGTGATTTACGACTGCGGGCGGAACCGACCATGCCGCCGGCAGCGGGCGCAGTCCGCATACGAGGGGAAACGCCCCGCGGAATCCGGCGCGGAGTCCGGTGTTTGCTTTGCAGGACCCTGCAGCGGGCTAGGCAGATAAACAGATAGCAACCAAGTACAAGTAGGATACAGGCAGGAGAATCTCATGCCACAGAACGAGACGATCAGCGAACTCGGCCTCGACGAGTACAAATACGACTTCGTCACGGAAGACCAGCCCGTTTTCAAAGCGGTACCGGGGCTGTCGGAGGACATCGTCAGGCAGATTTCCGCGCACAAGGAAGAGCCCCAGTGGATGTTGGATTTTCGGCTGAAGGCGTTGCGGGTCTACGAAGCCAAGCCGATGCCCACGTGGGGCGGAGATCTATCCACCCTCGAAGCGACGCTGGACGACATCTATTTCTACCTGCGGCCGCAGGACCAGATGGAGAGGTCCTGGGACGACGTACCGCAGGAGATCAAGGACACCTTTGAGCGCCTGGGGATTCCGGAGGCGGAACGCAAAGCGCTTGCGGGCGTTGGCGCCCAGTACGAATCCGAGATGGTGTACCACTCGTTGAAAGAGCAGTGGGAGGAACAGGGGGTCATCTTCGAGTCGATTGAGGACGGTCTCGAGAAGCACCCGGAGCTATTTCGTCAGTACTTCTCGACCGTCATCCCGATTGCAGACAACAAGTTCTCGGCGCTCAACTCGGCCGTTTGGTCTGGCGGGTCCTTCGTTTACATCCCCAAGGGGGTGAAGGTGGAGATCCCCCTCCAGGCCTACTTCCGCGTCAACGCCGAACGGATGGGGCAGTTCGAGCGCACCCTCATCATCTGTGACGAGGGTGCCGAGGCCCACTACATCGAAGGGTGCACAGCCCCCGTCTACTCGACAGAGTCGTTCCACTCCGGTGTAATCGAAATCATCGTCAAGAAAGACGCCCGCTTCCGCTATACGACCATTCAGAACTGGTCCAACAACATGTACAACCTGGTCACCCAGCGCGCGCGCGTGGAGGCAAACGCCAAGATGGAGTGGCTGGACGGAAATCTCGGGTCGAAGCTCACGATGAAATATCCGTCCTGTTACCTCGTAGGGGAGCGGGCACACGGAGAGATTCTGTCCATCGCGTACGCGGGTGACGGACAGCACCAGGACACCGGGGGCAAGGTGGTGCACGCCGCCCCTGACACTACCTCCCAGATCACATCCAAATCGATCTCCAAGGGGTTGGGCAGGGCTTCCTATCGTGGCCTGTGCAAGGTGTACGATGGTGCCACGGGCGCGAAATCCAACGTGGAGTGCGATGCGCTGCTCTTGGACGAAACGTCTCGCACTGACACCTATCCCTACATCGAGATCGATGAGAACACCGCCTCAATTGGGCACGAAGCAACTGTGTCCAAGGTGGGGGATGAGCAACTCTTCTACCTCATGAGCCGCGGGTTGGATGAGGCAGAGGCCATGGCGATGATAGTGCGCGGATTCATCGAGCCCGTCGCCAAGGAGCTGCCGTTGGAGTACGCAATCGAGCTGAACCGTCTCATAGAACTTGAAATGGAGGGTTCGGTCGGGTAAACGCCCGCTGACCTCTTTACGCACCGAATCTCGGTGCTATAGGAAGAAAAACCCAACCAGATGACGATTTTAGGTAGCAATACAATGCGGAGGAGACTCGCAGACCTCGAACAAGGTGCCGCCGACCTCCACGGCTGGCAGTCGGTAGAGCCCGATACTCTTGGCGGGGCGCGCCAGACATGGTGGGAGAAATTCCGTAAGAGTCCGTGGCCCAACAAAAGATCCGAAGAGTGGAGGTACACGGATCCCTCGAAGATTGGGTTCGGGGACCTGGCACCGGCACCCAAACTCGAATCAGATGACCGCGTGTTGGAGCAGGTTGATGGCATCCTTGAGCGTTCGGGCGATCGTGCGGGAGTGGTCGTCCAGTCTAACGGGCGGATCATCCACTCCAGGCTGGACCCGCGGGCCGTGGAGGCAGGCGTTGTCCTGTGCTCGCTACCAGAGGCAGTGTCAGGCTTCCCGGAGCTGCTTTGCCAAACATTGCTGGACGCAGAGGTGGAGGCGCACGAGGCCAAGTTGTGGGCGTTGCACCTGGCCCTTCTCCACGAGGGATACTTCCTGCACGTACCCAAGGGCGTCGAGGTCCATGCCCCTGTTCACGTATTCCACTTCGTGGAAGGGCACCAGGTGGTTACTTCCGCGCATAGCTTCGTGCGTGTCGGGCAGGCCGGACGGGTAGGCGTCGTCGACGAGTTCCTTTCAAATGGCGCGGAGACTGACGCCGTATCGCTACACGGGGCCACCCTCCTGGCAGATCCCGGGTCGAGACTCGACTACGTAACTCTGCAACGGTTCGGACACGGTCTAAAGCAATTTTCGATGCAACACGCGGTAGCGGACCGGGATGCCCGAGCTCTGACTTTCAACGTTGGATTGGGGGGATCCATCTCGCGCACCGAGGTTACCAGCAACCTCGTCGGACCGGGTAGTGAGAGCCAGATGCTGGCGTTGTGGTTTGGGGACGGCAACCAACACTTCGACCACCACACTCTGCAGCACCACCAGAGCCCGCACGCCCATAGCGATCTCCTCTTCAAGGGGGCCCTGAACGACGACGCCTCCAGCGTATTTCGGGGACTCATCCGGGTGGACCCGAAGGCGCAATTGACCGACGCCTACCAGACGAATCGGAATCTACTTCTCAGCTCCGGGGCCAACGCCACGGCCCTGCCCAATCTGGAGATCCAAGCGGACGACGTCCGTTGCTCACACGGTGCCACTATCGGGCAGGTTGAAGAAGGACAGCTTTTCTACCTCATGAGCCGGGGTCTGACCAGACAACAGGCCGAACACCTGCTCGTTCTGGGCTTCTCCGAGGAGGTTTTGGGACGGCTTCCCATGGAGGGGGTTCGAGCCCGCGTCTGGGAAGTCATTGAGGAGAAGTTGGGCCTTTGAGCCGCAAGGTAAGGGTCGCAGCACTGAGTGATGTCGAAGAAGGTGGCGTCCACGGAGTCATGGTGGGCTATCTGGGCATAGTGCTTGCGCGATCAGACGGGGAGATCTACGCCCTAGAGGACTGCTGTTCTCACGATGAATTTCCACTTTCGGCGGGCGCGATTGAGGACGGGGAAATCGTGTGCATGCTTCACGGAGCCAGCTTCGACCTGGCAACGGGCGAGGCAAGGACCCTCCCTGCAGTCTCCGGTGTCCGGAAATTCGAAGTTTCGGTCGAAGGCGACGACATCTTCGTCCATTTGGATTAGTTGTGTCGACCCCCGACCCCGTTCAGTCGACAGTGGTTGGCGGCGAGTCCTACGGTAGCGATTCAAGTTGGGATGTTGGCGCAGTCCGAGCGCAGTTTCCAATCTTGCGCCGGCAGGTCAACGGCCAACCCCTGGTGTATCTCGATAACGCCGCGAGTTCCCAGGCGCCGCTAAGCGTCCTCGATCGCGTGGATCGGTATGTGCGGAGCGAACATGCGAACGTTCATCGGGGGGTACACCAGCTGAGCGCCGAAGCGACCGCGGCCTACGAGGGTGCTCGTGCCGCTGTGGCCGAGTACGTCGGGGCCGGCAGCCCTGCGGAGATCGTGTTTACGAGCGGGACGACCGAGGCGGTCAATCTGGTTGCGGGGAGCTGGGGCGAAGCCTTCCTGTCCCCGGGCGACGAAATAGTGCTGACGAAGATGGAGCACCACTCAAACATCGTTCCTTGGCAGCTACTGGCCGCCCGCAAGGGATGCCGGCTCCGTTTCGTCGATGTGACTCCGAGTGGCGAGCTGGATTTGGACGATCTCGAACGCCATCTCCGGAGATCTCCGCGCCTGGTGGCCTGCGCGCACGTATCCAACGGACTCGGGACGCTACATCCGGTCGAGGAGATAGTGAGGCGAGCGCACGCCGCTGGATCTCTCTGCTTGATTGACGGGGCGCAGGCGGCCCCCCACTTGCTAGTGGATGTGGGGCAGCTCGGGTGCGACTTCTACGCCTTCAGCGGGCACAAGATGTGCGGGCCCACGGGTATCGGGGCACTGTGGGCGAGAGCCGAGCTGCTAGAGAAGATGCCGCCATACCAGGGCGGGGGCGAGATGATCTCGGAAGTGAAGCTCGAAGGTTCCAAGTGGGCCGCGCCCCCGCACAAGTTCGAAGCCGGGACACCCAACGTGGCCGGCGCCGTTGGTTTAGGAGCGGCAGCCGAATTCCTGAGCCGGCTTGATGCCGCCGCGCTTTTGGCACACGAATCGCGCCTGTGCGAGTACGCACTCGCCCGGTTGGAGGCGATCGACGGTCTCACCCTATATGGACCTCGAAGCCCACGGACACCTGTCTTCTCCTTCAGGTACAGGGATGTCCATCCGCACGATCTGTCCACGATCCTGGATCAGCAGGGTATCGCGATTCGGGCGGGACACCACTGTAACCAGCCGCTAATGGATCACCTCGGCGTCTCGGCCACGGCCCGCGCGAGTTTCTATCTGTACAACACGGTCGAGGAAGTTGACGTCCTGTGCCAAGGAATCGAGATGGCGGCGGCGGTGTTCGGGTACGCGGCACCGGACGCATGAAGATCGACCGGGCCATCCCGGCCTCCCTCAATCAGCTGTACCAGGAAGTCATTCTCGACCACTACCGGAAACCGCGGAACAAGGGGGCCTTCGATGACCCCACGCACCAGATACTGCTGAACAACCCTCTGTGCGGTGACGTCATCGAGCTGCTTCTTCGCGTCGAGGATGGACAAATCTCCAGGGCAGCCTTTCTGGGGCGCGGCTGCTCCATCAGTCTGGCCTCCGCTTCCATGCTCACGACCCTGGTAAAGGGGAAGACTTTCTCCGAGGCCGTCGCCCTCTCGGCGAAGTTCACCAAGCTCCTGCATGGAGACCAATCGCAGTTGCAGAACGCCGAACTCGGTGATTTGCGCACCTTGGCGGGGGTTTCTCAGTTCCCGGTCCGTATAAAATGCGCCCTCCTCGCATGGAACTGCATTGAGGACCTGGCGGCCGCGGCGACGAGGGACAAACCGTAACGCGTACAGGGGAGAGCGTGGAGCCGAATCTCGGTGGTCGGATCATGTCGATCGCCGGTGGCGTATACACGGTCGACGACGGAGTGTCGATCAGACGCGCGTTCTTGCGGGGACGCCTCAAGCAAACCAGTTCCCGCATCCCGTCGGTCGGCGACATAGTCCGCATGGAAACCGTCGGCGACGAAGTACGGATCATCTCCGTAAACCCCCGTCAGAGTGCCCTGGCACGCCACGGCGTCGCCAAACGACGAGAACAGGTGATCGTAGCAAACGTGGACCAAGTAGCCATCGTGGTGGCCGAGCGGGCTCCGGCACCCGACCTGTTGATGGTGGACAGACTGTTGGCGATGGCGGAGCTCAGCGAAGTCGATGCGTTCCTGGTGGTCAACAAAACCGACCTGCGAGAGTTTGACGTGCCGGTAATCGACCTTGCGACCTATCACGGGTTGGGCCTGGATCTCGTTTTCACCAGTACGGTCACTTCGAAGGGACTGTCGAATCTGGCGAACTGCCTGACCGATCGTGTCTCTGTGTTCACGGGACAGTCTGGAGTCGGGAAATCGAGCCTCCTTAACGCTCTGATCCCCGAGCTCAACCTAAGGGTGGGGGCGGTGGGTCGACGCAAAGGAAGAGGACGACATACGACCGTGGGAGCGACACTCCACCGATACCCGGGGGGCGGTTACGTAGCCGACACACCCGGACTGCAGTACTTGGCCCTGTGGGAGGACGACCCGAGCCGCCTCCAAACCGGATTCAAGGAGATCCAGCAGGCTAGCGCGGATTGTCGTTTTGGGGACTGTCGCCACCAAGCTGAGCCCGGATGCGCAGTCCTCGCGGCAATCCCGGAAGGGGGCATCGACCGTCGTCGGCTCGCAAGTTTCCATCGTTTGCTGTCCGAGGCCGCCGCGAGGGCGCCCTACTGACTTCCATGGCCTCCATCTTGCTACGGTCCGACATCGAGAGTGCCCTGGCGCGGCGACCTCACCGTCCGGCTGCGGGGGGAGAGGGGACTCGATCCGCCGCGGTGGTGTTGACGTTGCGCCCAGCAGGTGACGACGCCGAGATCCTACTTGTCCGTCGGGCTGAGCACCCACGCGATCCCTGGTCCGGTCATATGGGGCTGCCTGGCGGGCACCGAGACCCGACGGACGTGGACCTAGTCGCCACGGCCAGGAGAGAGACGCGCGAAGAGGTGGGGCTGACCCTGGAGCGGAACAGCTTCATCGGACGGCTCGACGACATCCAGCCGACAAGCCGCCACCTTCCCCCAATCGTGATCTCTCCATTTGTCGCCTGGATGGACGATCCACAGCGAGTTTGCACCAACTCGGAGGTTCAGTACCATCGCTGGGCGCCCATCTCGGAGCTGCTCGCGCCCGCCCGGCAAACCACTATCGAGTACGGGCGCAACGGTCACAAACAGTCGCTCCCGGCCATACTCTATAAGGGGGACACGATCTGGGGTCTAACACACCGGATTATTCTCAACTTCATCGACCTCTTTCCGGAAGGTTTTCACCATGTCTGACGTCGTTTATCGATCACAAGTCCGCATCGTGCGGGACAAGGGGCCACATCGCACGGCCGAGCTCCCCGCAACTGAAAACCCCGTCGAGTTCGGAGTCCATTCCGAGATCGCGCGCCACTACGGCGTTCAACCGGAAAGGGATGTCGCCACTACGCTCGACTATGTGGTCGCGGCCACAGGTGGCTGACTAACCGGAACCTTCGGGGGCGCGCTGGAAGCGCGCGGCGTAAAGGCCGACGAGGGAAAGTTGGTGGGCGAGATCACAGGCGAGATCGAATCGGAGGATGGCGTGCTGGTCATCAAGCGCATTCATGCCAGGTACCGTCTCATGGCTTCGGATAAAGACGCTGCGGCGATTGAGCGGGCGTTTGCGGCCCATGCCCCAAAGTGCCCTGTCTACCGAAGCCTGTACCGAAGCATCGACATCACCACGGAATTGGAGAGAGTGCCGACAGACTGACTGTCCCGTCCCGGCTACGGCAGTGCGGACCCGATCGACCCGTACAACGCCGCGAGTGCGGCTATTCCCTTCCGATACACTCCTAGATCGATCCATTCGTCGGGGGCGTGCATGTTGCACCCAGGGAGAGCAAATCCAACGAGGACCGCCGGCGCCCCAAATGTCTCCTCGAACGACTGGACGATTGGGATGGAGCCACCCTCTCGAATGAAAGCCGGCGGCGCCCCAAATCCTTCTTTAAGGGCTTGAGCCGTGACCCCGAACACCGGGTGGTCCGTATTCGCCACCCACGGTGCTCCACCGTGACCGGGTAACACCTCTACGGTTACGCCCTGGGGGGTGAGCTCATGTACGCGCTCCTCGAAACCCGCCAAAACCTCCGCTGGATCCTGATCCGGAACCAGGCGCATCGACACCTTTGCCATCGCCCGCGACGGAAGCACCGTTTTGGAGCCGTCCCCGGTATATCCACTCAAGAGCCCATTCACGTCCAACGTAGGTCGATACCACAGACGCTCTACCGCGGAGAACCCCGCTTCCCCATCCAGCGCAGGGGCGCCCACTTGAGCGCGCAACACTTCGTCGTCCAGGGGCAGTCGAGCGAGGTCGGCCTTTTCCCGATCGGATATGGCGCGCACGCGATCGTAGTAGCCGTCTATCGTGACACGTCCATCGGCATCCCTAAGGCCCGCAACGATCGCTGCCAGCGCGTTCGCTGGATTCATGACGGCACCGCCGTACGCACCCGAATGCAGGTCCGACTGGGGGCCCGTCACACGGATCTCCGCAAACACGATCCCACGCAACCCCACCGTGATGCAGGGCAGGGTAGGGGAAAACATCGACGTATCGCTTACGAAAACGGCGTCGCAGGACAGACGAGTCTGGTGGTACCGAAGGAAATCTCCGAGGTGACGGCTCCCGATCTCCTCTTCGCCCTCGATGACGAACTTCAGGTTAGCGGACGGCTCACGGCCGGAGGCAGCCAGCGTCTCCAGCGCCTTGATGTGCATGTGAACCTGGCCCTTGTCATCCACTGCCCCGCGCGCGAATAGGCGGCCATCGCGCACGGTTGGGTCGAAGGGAAGGCTTGTCCACAGATCATCCGGCTCCGACGGCTGAACATCGTAATGTCCATAGATCAACACCGTGGGGAGGTCGTCCGACACTCGACGTTCACCGACCACTATTGGGTGGCCCGCCGTACCCACTACCTCGACCTCGGTTACCCCTGCGTCGGTCAGGCGGTCAGCCACCCAGCTGGCACACTCGGCCACGCAGGAGGCATACGCCGGATCAGTACTGACGCTCGGGATGCGCAGGAAGTCGCACAACTCCGCCTCAAACCGGGAGGCGTTGGCATCGACGTAGTGGTTGAAATCAGGCATGGGACGGGCCTCCGATTGGGTTACGAGAAGCGCTTCTCCGTAACGATAACGCCTACGCTCGATTTCGGGCCGAGACCAAGTTGGCGCCCGAGAGCCGGGAGCCGTGCCAAGGCCAGGAGTGCCCCTGCACCGGCGGCCCCGGAGGGGCCCGCATCTATCATCGGTGGCCCCAGCTCTCCGGTCGCCAGGGCGGCAGCCCCCGCCCGCCATACGGACTCGGGCAGGGCGAGTGCTGCGTCGAGGTTTCCCGACAAGAAGCACCAGGCCGTGGTTGACGGCACCCCTGCCGCCAAGCCTCCCATCGCGGTGTCGAAGGGAGGTGGAACCGTTACCTGTCGCCCCGCCCGCAGGCTCCGTCCGAAACAGTCCGCGCGCCACGGTTCGACAGCCACAAAACGCGGCCGCTCGGACCCTAGACGCTGGAGGAAGTGCCAACACACGCCCGTCGCCAACCCTCCGACGCCGGCCTGCACGAACAAGTGCGTCAGGGGGCCTGCCCCTCGCGCCTCGATTGCCTCAATCATCTCCTCCGCGAGGAGTGTGTAGCCACCCATAACGTGACGAGGGGTTTCTTCGTACCCCTCATACGCAGTGTCCGAGACCAGCAACCAGTTGCGTCTTTCCGCCTCCTCCAGCGCGAGGCCCATCACTTCGTCATAGGCACCCGCCATCTCCACCACTCGCGCCCCGTGAGATTCGATCGCCCTAACGCGTGCGCGGTCTGTACCTTCCGGCAGGTATACCACGCACCTGCATCCCAGCTCGCTGCACCCCCATGCCACCGACCGGCCATGGTTCCCCGCCGAAGCCGTCGTCACGGTGACACGTTCCACGACCTTCGCCACCTCCGCACACCCGCCGCGCAACTCCTCCGGCTCGGGCCGCCGGCCGACTTTCTGCTCCACGCGATCCTGGAGCGCCCGCAACACTGCATAGGGGCCTCCAAGCGCCTTGAACGCGCCCAAGCCAAACCGACCGGTCTCATCCTTCGCCCACACCGACTTGACCCCCAATCTCTCCGCCAGCCCGTCCAATCGATGCAGTGGCGTGGGCGCGTATCCCGGCCAAGCCCGGACGGCCTCTCTTGCCGCCGACGCCCCCTCACCCAACACACGGCCGCTGGGTTCCGAGACCACCCGGTCACCCCCCGCCGGCCCAGGCAACGAAAACCGAAGAGACCCCGCGGTCACGCCCACATCCACCACGCGCGCGCCGGGGAGAATTGTGGCGGACACCCCGGGCCTGCCGCACATTCAAGCCGCATCGGAATCCGCACTAAAGCACCTTGCTTCGCGCAGAAAAAAGAACAAAAAGGAGCGCAACTCAACATGGATCTTGGTCTCTTCTCCATTAGTCTCACGGTCAAGGATCTCGCCGTCTCACAAGCATTCTACGAAAAACTCGGCTTTCAGCAGACAGGCGGCAGTCTCGACCAGAACTATTTGATCCTGGTGAATGGGACCACCGTGGTGGGATTATTCCACGGTATGTTCGACCGTAATATTCTGACCTTCAACCCCGGACTGACACTCAAGGGCGAACGCCTGGAGAACTTTACGGACGTCCGAAAGATCGAGGAGGCCCTCCGAGAGCAGGGAATCGAGATCAAGTCCGGCACCGAGGACGCCGCGCCCGAAGGGGCTGCACACATCACCTTGGAAGACCCCGATGGCAACCCCATTCTCATCGACCAGTTCTTCTAACCCCCGACATTCTACCAACGCAGGAAGTTACCCATGAGAATCCTACGATACGCCGCCGCGTTTCTCTTCGCCGTGGCGCCCGCAGCGTTGTTTTCGTCCGGCATTGCGGCCCAGGCCCAACAGAACGGGGAGGAGGGGCCAGCCAACTACCGCTTGGCAGCCCGTTTTGCGCCCTACAAGATCCAGGATCTGATCTACTCGACCTCTGTAAACCCGAGATGGATCGAAGGGTCCGAGTCATTCTGGTATGAGTGGGAAAGTTCGAGCGGGTCTCGGTACTATATCGTCGATCCGGTGGCGGGGACCAAGCGGGAGATCTTCGACAACGATCGGCTCGCCGCGGAGCTGACTCGCATTACGCGCGATCCGTGGGATGGCCAACACCTCCCGATCCGAGCGATCAAGTTCATCGACGCCAACACACTTCAGTTCGAGGTCGAGTCTTCGCAGGACGAGGAAGAAGAGGACGACCAGGAGGAGGATGTCCAGGGCGAAGAAGAGGTGGACGAGGAGGAGGAAGAGGGACGTCAGGCACGCGCCCGGGCGCGCAAGAAGGTGCACCACTTCGAATACGACGTAAACACCCGGACCTTGCGGGAGATGGACGACTGGGAGGCGCCCGATAACCACGCCCCGTGGGCCAGCGTATCACCGGATGGGGAGACCGTCATCTTCGCTCGCGAACACAACCTCTACATGATGACCGGCGCCGACTATTCGGAGTTTCTGGAGGCCCGCCGGGGCAAGAGCGGCGATGAAGCCGACGAAGCTGAGGAGGACATCGAGGTCGAGGAAATCCAGCTCACCACGGACGGTGAAGAGCATTACAGCTATGCCGTCTTCGAGCGCGGGGACACCGACATCGAAAGGGAAGAGAGCAAGCTCGAACGTAAGCGCGCTTCCATAAGCTGGGCGCAGGACTCGCGCCGCTTCTCGTTGATCCGGCGTGACCGGCGGGAAGTCGGGGACCTTTGGGTCATCCACATGGTCGGGAACAAGCGTCCCGAGCTTGAGTCCTACAAGTACGACATGCCCGGCGAGGAAAACGTCAGCCAGCCGGAGATTCTGATCTACGATCTCCAAGAACGGGAGATAGTGGAGGTCACCCTGCCCGAGGAGTGGAAGGACCATCGCCTTTTCTCCGCCTCCGCCCGGCAGTTTCGGTATCCCGACAGCGAAGAACCCTTCCGCTCGCTCTGGCTTTCGAAAGGTTCGGACGAGCTGCACTTCATCCGACAGAGTCGAGACCAACACCGGGTTGACGTTATGGTTGCGGATGCGGCGACCGGCGAATCGAGAGTGCTGTTCGAAGAGCGTCTCAACACCTACGTCGAGTTCCAGCGCCTGGAACTTCTGGACTCCGGAGACATGCTGTGGTGGTCGGAGCGCGATGGCTGGGCTCACCTCTACCGGTTCGCGCCCGATGGTACGCTCCGCAACAGGCTCACCGAAGGGCCGTGGTCTGTGCGTCAGGTAGTGGGCATCGACGAGGCTGCAGGGGTCGTTTACTTCCAGGCCAATGCCCGCGAAGCGGGGGAGGACCCGTACTATCAGCACCTGTATCGAGTGAACCTCGACGGGAGCGGGCTCACCCTGCTCAACTCGGGGGATTTCGACCACCGCGTCTCGATGGGCGAATCCAACCGCTTCTTCGTCGACAACTACTCGAGGGTCAACACCACGCCGATGTCCGCCCTCTTCGCTTCCAACGGGCGCCGAATCATGGATCTCGAGACGGCGGACTTCTCAAAGCTCACGGAGGCGGGATATGAGTTCCCGGAACCCTACACGGTAAAGGCGGACGACGGAGTCACTGACCTGTTCGGAGTGATGTACAAACCCTTCGATTTTGACCCTGCGAAGAACTATCCCGTTGTGGCCTACGTCTATCCCGGCCCTCAGACGGAGGCAGTAGCCAAAGCCTTCTCCACGGCTCGCTACGAGACTGCTCTGGCGCAATTCGGGATGGTAGTGATCACCATAGGGAATCGCGGGGGACACCCGGCCCGCTCCAAGTGGTATCACAACTACGGATACGGCAACCTGCGGGATTACGGTCTCGCGGATAAGAAGGCTGCCATCGAACAGCTTGCAGACAGGCACGACTTCTTGGACATCGACAGGGTCGGGATCTACGGCCACTCCGGGGGCGGGTTCATGTCGACGGCCGCGATGCTCGTGTACCCTGACTTCTTCAAGGTGGCTGTTTCGTCTTCCGGCAACCACAACAACGACGTTTACAACCAGAACTGGTCAGAGAAGCATCACGGCGTACGGGAAGTCGTGGATGACAGCGGCAACGTAAGCTTCGAATACGAGATCGATCGCAACTCGGACCTCGCGGCCAACCTGAAGGGGCGCCTACTCCTCACCACGGGGGACATCGACAACAACGTCCACCACGCTGGCACGCACAGGATGGCCGAGGCACTCATCCGAGCGAACAAGCGGTTCGACTACTTCGTGTTTCCAGGTCAACGCCATGGATACGGCGACATGAGCGATTACTGGTTCTGGCTACGCGCAGAGTACTTCGTTCGACACCTGTTGGGCGACACCCGATGGACCTCGGACATCGCCCAACTCAACGTAGAGAGGCAGCAGACCCGCTAGGGAACCAGTTTGTTGGCGAAGTCACCGCCCCGGAAGATGCTGAACTGATCCAGGCTGATGTGCCGGCGGAATGTTTCGTGCAGCTGCTCGGGCGTCACCGCAGCGATGGCATCCTCCATCTCCTGGGTAACCGAAAGAGGACGGTCCAGAAATAGGCTGGCCTGAAGCAGAGAGACGATGGCACCGTCGCTGGAACGACTGTTCTGCTGCTGATCGAGCCACCCTCGCCGGGCTATTTCGACCTCCTCCGGGTTGAACCCTTCTTCCAGGACCTTCGTCAACTCGTCCTTGAAGGATTCGACCACCTTGTCCCCGTTCTCGGGCGCAAAGATGGCGAACGCCAGAAGTTGGGCTGCATCGTCGATCGGGGGTGCCGAGAACTGGGACCCGACTCCGTACGAGAGGCCCTCCTCGCCACGGATGCGGCTGAACAGTCGCGAGTTCATCCCTCCACCGAGGATGTAGTTGGCTAGCACCAAGGCCGGATAGTCCGGGTGGTCGTCGCGCATCTGGACTGTCACCCCCGCAACCATCATGGCATTTGCCTTGTCGGGCGTTTCGATGTCCTCTTCGACCGGCTCCACCTCCACAAAGGGGCTGGGTACCCGCTCGTACGCTTCTGCGGCAACCCAATCTCCAAAGGACTCCTCTAGCAGGCCCCGTATCTCCTCCGCGTCGAAATCACCGACCATCGCGATCGTCGCTCCCTGCCCCCCGTAGAACCGCTCGTGGAAGGAGCGTGCCTCCTCCACTGTGACAGCGGCAATGCGGTCCAGCTGCTCTTCGAACGTGGGTTGATACCGAACGTGATCTTCATCAAGGGGAGACATGTGTCGACCCAGCGCCTGCACGACCAAGCCCGTCGGCTCGGACATCACCGCTTCCAAGGCGGCCAACTGTTCTTCACGCAGGAGTTCAAACTCCGCAGAATCGAACGCCGGCTCTGACAATATCTCCACCGCCAGCCGAAGGACGTCGGGCAAACTCTCCCGCACCGTCGTGAAGCTCCCGGAAGACAGTGTGGCACTCCCCCCGATGCCCCCCTGGGCCTTGAGCTGGTCCAGCGTGTCGCTTATCTCCTGCCGTGAACGGCTTTCGGTTCCTCGCATCAGCATGGATCCGGCAAAGCCGCCGGCTGTGGCCTGTCCCGTCAGCGAGGCCTCGGTCCCGTGCCGCAGTTGGAGGCTGATCGACACCTGGTCTCCCCGGTTCTCTTTCTGGAGAAAGGCAACCTTGGCGCCAGATGGAAGGGTGAACCGCTCCATTCGCGAGGCGATGTTGGCGAGGGTGGGCTCAAAGGCCTCCCCTTCGGCGACTGCCTCGCGCCCGACGTACCCGGATGTCAACGCCACGACGTCCGGCGGCGCAGGTATCTCAGCTCGGGCCGGAGTATCGTCGACGGGGTAGAAGTACCCGATAGTGCGGTTCGAGGGCTTGACGTAAGCCTGGGCCACCTGGTGGACCGCTTCCGGTGTTACCCTTTCCAGGCGATCCCGATGGATGAAGAACAGGCGCCAATCGCCCATGGCGGCCCACTCACTCAGTTGGAGAGCCATCCCCTGCGGATTGTTGAACGCCAGCTCCGTAGCTGCCGCAAAATCTACCTTCGCGCGTTCCACCTCCTCGGCTTCGGGAGGATCCGCCACCAATCCATCGATCGTTTCGAGCGCTGCGTCAAGCGCCTCCTGTAGCGGCTCTCCTTCGCGGACCTCCACCGCCACCATCAAAACACCTGGCTCCTTGAGCTGATACGCGAATGCGGACGCGCTTGCGGCCAACCCCGGTTCCACAACGTTCCGGTAGAGGCGGCCCGCCGGCTCCGTCGCCAGCAGGTGCGCCAGCACGTCTACGGCCGCGAACTGTTCGTGCGATCCCGGTGGCATATGCCACGCCACCAAGGCCAGCTGCGTGTCGCCCACTCGCCGCAACGTGACTGTCCGTTCGCCGTCCTGCGCGGGCTCCTTCGTGTAGGTCGTATAGAGCTGGTTCGCGCCGGTGCGGTCGGGTCGCGGAATGGCCCCGAATTTTTCGGCCACCAACTCCAGCGCCCTCTCCACATCAAACTGTCCCGCCACTACTAGCACCGCGTTGTCGGGCTGATAGTACTTCCTGTAGAAAGCCTGCAGTCGATCTATCGGGACGTTTTCGAGGTCCGCCCGGGCACCGATGGTGGAGTTGCCGTAGTTGTGCCAGTCGAATGCGGCGGACATTACTCGCTTTTGGAGGACCCCCTGAGGCGAGTTCTCCCCCGCTTCCCATTCGTTGCGGACCACCGTCATCTCGGAGTCAAGGTCCTCCTTCGCGATGAAGGAGTTCACCATTCGGTCTGCCTCGAGATCCAGCGCCCACTCCAAGTTCTCGTCCGTCGCCGGGAACGTCTCGAAGTAGTTCGTCCGATCAAACCACGTCGTCCCGTTGGGGAAGGCGCCGTGCTCGGTGAGCTCAGCCGGGATGTCCGGGTGGTTTGGCGTGCCCTTGAACACGAGGTGTTCCAGGAGATGCGCCATGCCGGTCTCCCCATATCCCTCGTGCAGAGATCCGACAAGATAGGTGATGTTGACCGTGATTTGTTGCTTGCTCTGATCCGGGAAAAGGAGCACCCGAAGGCCGTTATCCAGACGGTACTCGGTGATCCCCTCCACGCTCGCAACTTCGGTTATCCCTTCCGGTAGCTGCGCGTGAACATCTGTGACGATACCCGTGCCCACCGCGATTAGCCCTGCCAATGCGATAGGTGTGCGGACGGTTTCTCCCTTCATCCTTTTATACCTCATTCCTCTTCTTCTTGACGGTTGAACATTTACATGCGGGCGATCATGGCGGTGGCGAACTCGCTGCACTTGAGTAGCGTTGCTTCGTCCATCAACCGCGCAAAGTCGTAGGTGACCAGCTTCTCTCCGATGGTGGCCTCAATCGCCTCGATAATGAGCTCTGCGGCCTCGTTCCAACCCAGGTATCGCAACATCATCTCGCCCGAAAGGATGACAGATCCCGGATTTACCCTGTCCTGATCTGCATACTTCGGCGCCGTACCGTGGGTGGCCTCGAAGATCGCGTGCCCTGTCTCAAAGTTGATGTTGGCTCCCGGGGCAATCCCTATGCCACCGATCTGGGCGGCCAGTGCATCTGAGATGTAGTCCCCATTGAGATTCATCGTTGCGATCACGTCGTAGTCGGCGGGACGCAGGAGAATCTGCTGGAGAAAGGCGTCCGCTATCGTGTCCTTGATCACGATGCCTTCCGGCGTGCGACACCACGGCCCCCCTCCGAATTCCTCGGCCCCAAATTCATCGCGGGCCACCTCGTAACCCCAGTCGCGGAACGCACCTTCGGTGAACTTCATGATGTTCCCCTTGTGTACGAGGGTAACGCTCTTCCGGTTTTGCTCCTGCGCGTACGAAATGGCCGACCGCACCAGACGCTTGGTTCCCTCCTCCGAGATCGGCTTTATGCCGAAGGACGAGGTCGCGGGAAAGCGGATCTTGTCGACCCCCATCTCGTCGACGAGGAAGTCGAGTATACGCCCTGCGTCGTCCGACCCAGCCAACCACTCGACTCCGGCGTAGATGTCCTCCGTGTTCTCCCGAAAGATGACCATATCGACCAACCCGGGCTCGCGAACGGGACTTGGAACCCCCCTGAACCAGCGCACCGGGCGGACGCAGGCGAAGAGATCCAGCTGCTGGCGGAGGGCAACATTCAGGGAGCGGATGCCACCTCCAACGGGAGTCGTGAGGGGCCCCTTGATCGCCACGAGGTGATCTCGGATGACTTCCAGGGTCTCGGATGGGAGCCATTCTCCCGTGGCGTCGAAGGCCTTTTCGCCGGCCAACACCTCGAACCAGGCAATTTCGCGGCTTCCGTCGTACGCCTTTTCCACGGCAGCGTCGAATACCGCCTTGGCGGCGCGCCAAATGTCGGGGCCAATGCCGTCCCCTTCGATAAAGGGGATGATCGGGTTGTCGGGGACCGTGAGGCCGGCCTTGTCCAGGGTGACGACTTCACCCGGGGAGGGCCGCGCACGGTGTTTTTGGTTGGACAAGGGAATATCTATCCTGGTAGGGGCTGATGGGGTTCCCATACGGCGGGGTGCCGGGTACGCCAGGGAAAACAAGTGATCGAATCAAACCAAACGCTAGCGGAGACTGAGGTTTTTGTCACCTCTGTCAGATGGTCAGGATGCCCACTCCGCGCGCATTTCGATTTCGCCGCGCAACCACACGACGATAGCGGGGGACGAACCGGGCACCCCAATCGCCTCGATCAGTGCTTCCACTGTTCGGACCGGTCGATCGCCTACCCTTACCACCAAATCTCCGGGCCTCAATCCCAGACGAGCTGCTGCGGTACCCTCCACAACGTCGAGGACGAGCAAGCCATTTTGTCCGCCCGGATTACGCACAGCCTCGAACTCCGCCCCGGCAAAGGTGCGTCGAAAGCGGACCACGAGCCGCGCCTCGCCAAGTGCCGTCCCGGCCAGTTGGGCAACTCTACGCCGGAACTCCTGCGGCGACGAGCGACTGCGGACCTCTCTCACGCGATCCAAGGTGCCTGCCATCGTCGTGTAGGCGATCGACATGGCCTCCCGCAGCGTCTCCAACTCCTCTTGCAAGTCACTCCACACCGCGACATCGGCCGGCAGCGTATCCCCGTATTCGGGAACACCTGCATCGCTCAAGAGCCGCATCTCCAACTGTCCGTCCATGAAACGTGCCACGGACGGTTCTACGGAGACCCCGAACTCGGTGTCGCGTAGGACGATCGCCATGGCATGTGCCACGGTGTCATGCCTCTGCATAGCCACTCGGTGGATCGAATCCGCCAGCATGAGCAAGACATCCTCCCCTTGAAAGGATGTCGCAGGCTCGTCGCCGAAGTGCCCCCGCATCGGGACCAACCCCGGATTCGGCGGGCGGTCGCCAGGGACCACCTGAAGAGAGTAGGTGGTGCCACCCCGTTCCACATTCAACTGCACGGGCCGCCCCGCCGTGAGGTTGTCCAACAGGATGGGGGTGCTGGTGGTTGTCAGCGGGAATCCGTCGATGGCCGAGATCTTGTCCCCCACCAGGAGGCCCCCGATTGCGGCTGGGCCGTCTGGTTGGATTTCACGCACGTGGATTACCAGGTCACACTTCTGCCACCCAGCCTGCACGGCCGCGGCTTGCCTTACGGTCGACGCCTGTGCCCGCCCGACGGTCCGCCCTCCAGAATTCGGACCACATGCGACACGCTCCTCAACCCGCACGCCCAGCCACCCTGCGATGCGACCTTCTTCTGCGGTCGCAACCCGGGGAAGGGTTGGCGGAGGACGGGATTGGCCTGTTGCCGGAAAGGTGACGAAGCAGTGGGTCAGGACCAGCAGTGCCATGACCCGAAAGCGACGGACAAGCCCTACCATATGCTGGTTCCGACCGCGCCGTCGATGTTCTGCGTGAAGCTCCGCCGTTGTTGAACGAGTTCGAGGAGATAAGCATTCGCCACGGGGTCATCCGGGTCCGTCGCCAGATGCTCCCGGAGGGCCCGTATCGAACCGTCCAACTGCGCCAGGTACTGCGCGGCCGCCAGCGGATCGTTTGCCAGCAGGGTGGTCGGGCCAGGATCTCTCCGCGAGGGCCCGTTGTCACTCACCCTGTTGCCGAGGTCGTCACCGACCTGCAGTAGGTTCCCGGCACGAAGGGACTCGATCTCGCTCAGCCCCTCCAGCAACACCCGGTCGTCCCCGGACGACACGACCTCCCGCGGCACGCCTGCTACCCCTTCCGAGTCAGGCAACTCCGACATCGCAATCCCCCCGTAAACCCCTCCGGCGAAAAGCACCACTGCGGCGGCTGCCTTCATCCAGGGGGCCCCCGGCATCCGTCGCGATGTCGCGGCACGGGCCAGTGTAACGCCCTCTTCGCCGAGCTCTATCGAGTCGGGGCGGCCGGTAGCATCCGCACCTTCAAGGGCCGCTTCTATCTTGCCCCACGCTCCCGGCGAGGGGGCCTCTTCGGGCAGGGCGGACAGCGCCATTCGCATGCGACTCATGTACTCGAACTCCGACCGACACAATGAACATGCCTCCAGGTGCCGTTGCTCGGCCCTACTGCCCGACTCCGTCAGCAAGACTGAAATGCGTTCGTATTCCAGGTGCTGCCCCATTCCTCCGTTCCTGTCGACTCTCTCTCTGGTCATCTGGTTTGGGCCCTCTTGGTATGGTCGCCCGCCCCTCCATTCCCTTCCCGGATGGGTCCAATCAAGGTACGCATCCGTGCCCGTGCCTTGTGAAGCTGAGACTTGGATGTCCCGGACGAACATCCGAGTTGCTCCGCAATCTGTACGTGGGTCCAACCCTCCACATCGTGCAGGACCAGGACCCGGCGATACCCCGGCGGCAGTTGGTCCAGCGCCTCCTTGAGGACTTTTCGGTTGAGCAGCACCTCGTCGTGCGGCCGTGCCACCAAGGGAAGCTCCGCCTTCGCCTCCACCGGCCTCCGCTTGGACGACCGCCGAAGCCGGTTCAGTGCAACGTTGGTCGCCAACCTGTACACCCACGTTCCAAACTGGGCGTCCCCCCGAAACAGGTGGAGCTTCTCAAAAACCCGTACCCACGCTTCCTGAGACAGGTCTTCGGCCAGCATGTCGTCACCCACCAGACGGCGGATCACGGTATACACGCGCCGGAAATGAAGCTGGTACAGCTCACCCATTGCCTCGCGATCACCCTCCCTTACCCGGGTGATCAGTTCGCAGTCGTCCACGCTATCTCGTTTTTTGGTTGTTTTCGAATTCGGAGAACCCAAAAGCACTTCTTTTGATGTTCGCGGCAAGGCTCCGGTTGCCCGGCATCATTCACACGCGCCGGACCAGCCAACAAGCCGCAAGCGCAAACAAGATACCCACGAGAGCATCGACACCGTAGTGAAAGCGACCATATACAGTGCCCAGTGCAAGGGTGGCCGCCGGTACCGCCAGCAGGGCGCCGATTCCCAGGTTTTCCCTCCCCGCCTGGATTACCGCAGCCCAAGACGCGGCAATATGCGAACTCGGGAAGGCCGTTCCCTTGGAGGACCCACCTTCAAGGATGGTGTGAACGAGACCGTGGATAGTGCCGTTACTGAGCGCCCCTTCGATACGAGGAAAATCATACCTGGGGCCCGCTACGGGGAAGAGTATGAAGACCAGATAACACAAGAAGAAGGCCACCGTGACGGCTACCGCTGTGCGCTCCAATGCCTCGAATCCCCGCGTGGTCAGAGCGAAAACGAAGGCCGCCGGAACGATTAGGTAGTATCCGACATAGCCCAGATGGATGACCTCGGAAAATGCTACCCAAGGCCATATGTCGCTAAGAAAAATGCTGGGCTGGCCGCCAAACAGCACCTCATCCCAAACCCGGACCGTTGCGTCAAAATAACGGTCGGAAAGGAACCTGTTTAGCACGGCGAGTTCCATGTACAAGGCAGGGACGAGGAGCACGGGCCATGTGACGCGCAGGAACCCCAAGACGCCCTCACGGGACCTCCAACTGCCGGCGAAGCATAAGACGAGCCAGACGATGACCCCGTGCCCTGCTGCCAATCCCATGCCCGCCATCCCCCCGAAAACGGCCGCAAACACCCCTGTAACCAAGAAGTAGACGACGGCCACCCGGTCTACCGGCCGCAATTGTCCTGACAGTCTGTGCCGAATATTCACAACCATCCCGCCTCCCTGTACCAGGCTGTGGTACGAGCCAGCCCTTGTTTGACGGTGACCCGCGGCTCCCAGCCCCCCAGCGCCTCACCGGACGAAGCCAATTCGCTGGTCCACTGGTGGGTGGCAAGATCTCGCGCCCTGCGACGCTCAATTGGGGGGGGGCGCCTAATAATCCGAGCCGCAAGCTCGGCTACAGCGCCCAGTCCCACGACCAACGAGGGTGGAACTCTGACCACCCGCCCCGAACCTGAAGTGACGACCAGCAGCAACCGGGCCAAATCCTCCCAAGTGATCTGTTCGCGCCCCAACACAGGCACCCCGCCTGCGCCCGCCCCCTTCGTCAATCCCGCGAGGACTGCGGTGACGACATCTCCGACGTAGACGGGTTGCAATAACTGTTGGCTCCGTGGCACCACGGCCCACCCCCGCTGCGCCACACGAAACAGGCTCAAAAGATCCTCGTCTCTCGGCCCGTAGATGCCGCCGGGGCGTAAGACCACCACGTCCAGGCGGCCCCCCTCCTTAGCCAACCACGCTTCGGCCACCGCCTTCGAAACACCATACGGGCTCACCGGCCCTCCCGCGCCGTCCGGGCCCCTCGCGGCGAGACTGCTTATGAACACGAAACGGGGTACGCCTGCGGCGGCCGCCGCCACGGCCAGCTTCTTAGTGCCCTCGGCATTCACGGCCAGGAAAGCATCCGGGGAGGGGGCTCTCGTTGCACCACCACAGTGGATCACGGCGTCACACCCTTCCACAGCCTTTTCCCACCCACCACCTCCACCCACCCGACCCAACTCCAGTTCGACCTTCTCCACGGCTAGACCCTTGGTCCAGCGCGTGTTGCTCGTGCTCCGCACGCTGATCACCGTTTCGTGTCCTTCCGCCACCAGCGCATCCGCGATATGGCTGCCCAAGAACCCTGTCGCTCCAGTGAGAAAAACGCGCGACACGCTAGCCCGCGCTCAAGCTTGGACAGGCCCTTCGTACATGCGATAAGTGCGGGATACTCTTCCACCCAGCCGCTCCAACGCCCTGTTCATGGCGGTGTTGTCCTCGAGTATCCACGACAGTTCGGCATTCTTGTACCCCCCCGCTCTGGCACCCCTGTATAGAGCCAAAGTCAGGAGATGGTCCACCCCCTTCCCCCTCCACTCCTTCTTCAAACCCAGGATCAGCACCCGCGTAAAATCGATCCTGCGACTGTGAACCGCAGCTTTCAGAATCCCAAACGGGAGCAGCCTTCCGTTCATGTGCCTCAACACTTGATTGAAGTCGGGGATGGCCAAAGCAAAGCCGATCGTGTCCCCTGTGCGAGATTCGGCAAAGATGGCGAGATTCGGATCTACAATGGGTTTCAGATGGGCCGCCATATGCACAATTTCGGCATCCGTCATCGGGACAAAACCCCAGTTTTCCTCCCACACCGCGTTGAAGAGCTCGCGGACGCGACCCATCTCACTCCTCATCTTTTTCTTCTGCAGCGGGCGTGTTCGGATCCCGTAGCGCGCCGACACGATCTTTTCGGCACGGAGGAGTTGTGGCGGGGGGTCAGTGACCGGGAGGATCCAAGCGAACAGGTCCTTCACCTTCTCTAACCCCGCCATTTCGAGGAGTCTTGGATACCAGGGTGGGTTGTACGCCATCATAATGGTTGGTGGACCGGGATCTCCTCCCAGCAAAACCCCGCACGTCTCATTCATCGAAAAACTCGCGGGACCGCGCATCCGGGAAATGCCCCGCTCGCGCAACCACGCGCGGGCCGCATCCAGCAGGCTGCTTCCGACCCAATCATCATCTACACACTCGAACCACCCAAAGAAACCGACGGATTCACCGTGTACCCGCTCGTGGTTCCTGTTCCGAATGGCGGCGATGCGACCCACCGGAACTCCGCGTCGAAGTGCCAGGAAAAGCTGGGCTTCGGAGTGCTTGTAGAAGGGGTGGCGATCCGGATCGAAGGAGGCCTTCATGTCTCGCCGCAGGGGAGGCACCCAGTCAGGATTGCCGTCGTATAGTTGCCACGGGAAATCGATGAACTGCTTCATCTCCCGTTTTTTTTGCACGGGGACGACGATCATTTGGCCCACCGGCCGTTAGACGACTTGCAGCTTCTTCGCTACTCGCTCCACCTGCTCGAGCACGAAATCGAGCTGCTCGTCCGTGTGTGTCGCCATAAAGCTGGTACGCAACCGGCAACTGCCTTCGGGTACGGCCGGGGGGACAACCGGGTTCGTGAACACCCCCGCCTCAAACAGCGCCCGCCAAAACAGAAAGGTCTTGTCCATCGGCCCGATGAGGATCGGCACGATCGGGGTCTCCGTAGGACCGATGTCAAAGCCAATGGTTCTGAACCCCTCCATCATGCGGTGAGTGTTCTTCCAAAGTTGCTCGCGGCGCTCCGGCTCCGCGCGAATGATCTCCAGGGCCTTGATAACGGTCGCCACAGAGACGGGCGGCATGCTGGCGCTGAAGATCAATGCTCGCGCGTGATTGCGCAGATAGTCGATGACGTCCGCATCGCCCACGCAAAAACCCCCTATCGACGCGAGGGATTTGGAGAAGGTCCCGAGGATGATGTCGACTTCGTCCGTAAGGCCCCAGTGTTCCGCCGTTCCTGCCCCCGTCTCCCCCAAGACTCCGACGGCATGGGCATCGTCCACCACGAGAGCCGCTCCGTGTTCCCGGCAGATGCTGGTGAGTTCCGGGAGATCCGCGATGTCGCCTTCCATGCTGTAGACTCCATCGACGGCGACCAGCTTACCCCGCCCGTGGCCCTCGCTCTCGAGCATCCGGCGGAGCATCACGAAATCGTTGTGCGCGAAGCGTCGACTGCGCCCCAGGCCCAATCGGATAGCGTCCTGAATGCTGGCGTGATCGAGTTTGTCGATGAAGACCGAGTCGCTCCGCCCCAGGAGTGCGCCGAGGGTCCCCAAGTTGGTTTGGTATCCGGTGGAAAAAACCAGCGCCGCTTCCTTACCGGTAAACTCCGTGAGGTCGTGTTCCAACTGGTCGTGTAGATCCAGATTGCCGTTGAGGAAACGGCTGCCTGTGTTCCCCGTCCCGTACTTCAGGAGAGCTTGTTTGGCGACTTCCAGAATTCGAGGGTCGTGGGTCAAGCCCATATAGTTGTTGGACCCGACCATAACCTTCTTCGACCCCTCTATTATCACGTACGTATCGTGAGAGGCTTCGATGGGCTTGAAGTATGGGTATAGACCCATCGCCCGAAACTCGTTGGCGCGGGTAAACGCCCGACACTTGTCGAAGACCGAGAGAGCTTCGCGGACGGTTTCGGGTACGTTGCGGGCGGCGTCTTCTATCTTCGGCCCCCCCTTGGTTGTAAGCTTGGCCACGGGTCGAAGCTAACCGAAATCAGCAACCTTGGGCAAGAAAACGGAGCCCCGATGGCGAACAAAGACACCTTCGACATTGTCGTGATCGGGGGAGGGACGGCTGGATTGGTGACGGCTGCCGGGAGCGCCGGGCTTGGTGCTTCGACTGCCCTCGTGGAAGAAGACCGGCTGGGGGGAGACTGTCTGTGGACCGGCTGCGTGCCGTCAAAGGCCCTGATCAGCTCCGCGAACCTTGCCCATCGTGTCTTTGAGGCGGAGGTCTTTGGCCTCCAGGCAGGATCGATCCAGGAGACGCAGCGGGGCGTGCTCCAAAGTGTGCGTGATGTGCGTGCACAGATCGCCCCACACGACGACCCCGAGCGCTTTCGCGGAATGGGAGTCGATGTAATCGAAGGGCGGGGGTCCTTTGTGTCGGCCCACGAGGTTGTTGTCGGAGACAGAAGGTTGAGGGCGCGGCGATTCGTGATTGCTACGGGCTCGCGGGCTGCTGTCCCCCCGATACCGGGGTTGGAGGAGGCGGGTTTCTTCACCCACGCAGAGGCGTTCGATCGACCGGATGTGCCGCGATCCTTGGCTGTGATCGGCGGGGGACCCATAGGGCTGGAGCTCGCGCAGGCGTTCCGTCGGTTGGGTGCGGAGGTGACTGTGCTGGAAATGCTGCCCCGGTTGTTGCCCCGAGAGGAGCCCGATTTGTCGGATCTCCTGCGCAGCCAGCTCGAACGAGAGGGCATCGACATTCGGACGGGCTGTACTGTGGAACGCGTCGAGAGCCACGGGGGGAAGCGGCGCCTGTTCCTATCCGCCGGGGACGCCGCCGCCGGGGACGCCACCGAGTCTGTCCGCTCCACCGTTGACGCCGATGAAGTTCTGGTGGCCACAGGGAGGGCACCCAACACCGAAGGATTGGGGCTCCCGCGCGCCGGGGTCGAAACCGATTCCGGGTGGGTCAAGGTCGACGCCCGCTTGAGAACCTCCCGCAAACACATATTCGCGGCGGGGGATGTCACGGGCGGGCACCTGTTCACCCATGTGGCCGACCACGAGGCACGGACCGTTGTGCAGAACGCGCTCTTTCCCGTAAGAACTAAGATCGACTATTCCGTAATCCCCTGGTGTACCTACACCGATCCTGAACTGGCTCGCGTAGGGCTGACGGAGGCGGAGGCACGGGCCCGCCACCGGGACAAGGTCAGCGTCCACGTTTACGACCTGACCAATCTGGACCGCGCCATCACCGAGCGGGTTGCCTACGGACGCGTGAAGATCGTGGTCGGGAAGAAGGGGAAGATCCTCGGCGGCCACATCCTCGGTCATTCCGCGGGTACGATGATCACCGAGATATCGCTCGCCATGAAAGCCGGGGTCGGGCTGGGATCCCTCTCCTCTCTGGTACACCCGTACCCTACGATGGCCGAAGGGGTGAAGAGGACCGCCGACGTTTACCGCCGTTCGCTGGTGTCGGGATTCACTGCCAAGGCCCTCGCGTTGGCCCTCCAGATCGGACGGAGGATGCCAGCCTAGCCGGAGAGGACCCGCTGTCCGCCGGAATAGATGTTGAATCCGCTGTCCTTGGTGAAGCCGACCAGTGTCATCCCGAATTCGCGAGCCACGTCCACCGCGAGACTGGACGGCGCCCCGACCGCCACTAACATCGGAACACCGGCGACGAGAGCCTTTTGCATGAGCTCGAAGGAGGCTCGCCCGCTCACCCCGACCATGTGCCCCGAGAGCGGCACCTCGCGGCGAAGAAAGCTGTGCCCAATCACCTTGTCGAGTGCGTTGTGACGACCCACATCCTCGCGTAGGAGATCAAGGGTGCCATCTGGGAGGAAGAGTCCTGCGGCATGGATGCCCCCCGTCCGCTCGAAGATGGTCTGGTCTTTGCGCAGGGTTTTTGGCAACAAACGCACAACTTCCCGGGGAACGGTCAACGTGTTGCCGGCGAGTGGGTCACACTGGAATTCCAGCGCCTCCAGGGAAGCCTTCCCGCACACCCCACAGCTCGAAGTCGTATAGAAGTTCCGCGTGAGTTGGGCCGGGTCGAACCCGGCGGACGATGATAACTGAACCGTGACGATGTTGTATTCTTGCGGTTCGACGTCGGTGCAGTAGCGGATCTCGGTAACGTCGGAGGGCGCCCCCAGCAGGCCTTCGCTGAGCAGAAACCCAACGGCAAGATCGAAGTCGTCCCCTGGTGTACGCATCGTGACCGCCACCTGGTGTTCGTGGCCACGCGGCGTGGCCACACGGATCTCGAGCGGCTCTTCGACAGCAACGACGTCTCGGCGCACCCTGCTCCGGTCCCTCGATACCCGCTCGATATCTACTCGGGCGGCTCCCCGTCTCGGCGAAATCATGCCTACGAAGATACGTTCTCCGAAGACCTGGGTGCACTATGGGGGCTGTGACATTACGGTCAAGCAATGATGCAAACAATAAGACCCTTCCGGCTATTGCGGGGCGGCCACCACTTAGGGGCGGCCGTCCTTCTACTGGCCGCTGTGGCTGGTCTCGGGGGGCCGGACCTTCACGGACAGGCCCGGATCGAGATCGACGCAGAACGCGGACGGCGGATAGTCGGCGGGATCGGTTATCAGTTTGGAGTGCGCGGCGGAAACGCGGTGGACTCTGCTCGCGCAGTGATGTACGTAATGGAAAGTGCCGACCCGTTTCGCGTTGAGGCGCGGTCCCTGGAGGACGGACGCGTTTTGCGGACCTTCGGCAGCGGGGAGGGGGTTGGCCCGGGCGAATTGCTGTCGGTGGCCGCATTGACGGCAACCCCGGATGGCGTACTGGCCACCGATAGACATCGGATCCACAGGTGGGACGAACAGGGGGCTCTGTTGAAGTCTTGGGCCCCGTCTTTGCCAATGGTTCCCGATGTCTGTCTGCTAGACGGAGACCTCTACATTCCGGTCCTGGGGGGAGTAGCTCGGCTGACGCCGGACGGGCAGATGTTCACCATTCCCCCGGATGCTACTCCCGAGAGATTTATCTCCGGCATGGACACTGAAGCAATGTCGGAAGCCGCGAATGACTTAGCGACTTCGCGCATCACCTGCTCGGAGGGGGGGGCGTACGTGCAGATGGGAAGCAGCATCACCGCATACCGGCCGGATGGGCGTGTGTCCGAAGTGTCTTTACCAGACCTGTTCGAAGAAGACGTGCGCAATTCGCGGGGCGAGCCGAGGAGGGGGTCCAACGCATATTTCCACTGGTACAACAGCCTATCGCACGATCCTCGGGGGAGGATGGTGCTTGTACAAAGCTCGCTTAACAACCCTGACTACACGGCCCTCCTGCTCGATACAGAAAGCGGATGTCACTCGCTGGTCGTCGACCCAGCGGACAGAAGCGATGTTCGGCAATTCATTGGTGTGTACCGAGATAGTGCGCTAATGTACGAGAGGGAAGTGGTCATGCGGGAGCTCGAGGGGCGATCCGTGCGCGCAGTTACGTCCGGGGCCCAGAGCATTTGGTTGCGACCGATGCACAGTATCGGAGAGGTGCCTCCCTGCCCGGCCGGATCGGGGGAATCTCGCCGATTGAAACCTTCCATCCCCTAGCGATTTTGCGGGTCATCTAAACTAATCTGTTGCAGGGTAGGGCAGCCTGCCCGACTATTTGCGGCATGCCAAAGCCAACGGACCACGAACTCACCGACAGGTGGCGGGACGAACCGGCACCGTTACTACCCCTTCTCCACGCCTTTCACGATAGAGACGGATACCTGTCGGAAGAGGCTCTGAACGCCGTGTCGGACGCCCTCCGCATCCCGATAGCGGAGCTCTTCGGGACGGTCACATTCTATCATCACTTTGCCCGCGAACCGGGAGGCCACGGCAGACCTAGGGTTTGCGATGGACCCATTTGCGCTCTTCGTGGGGCGTCTGTCCTGTTGGCGGATCTCCCCGGAGCCGAACCCATGCCCTGCCCCGGCCGGTGCGACGAACCCATCCCCGTCCTCAAACAGGACGAGGTGTTAGTCGGAGAGACTGCGGGGCGACTGCGCTCTTCACCCTCCCTTCTGCCACCCGCTCTGCCAGCAGAGATCGAAGAATGTGTGTTCGCAAAGATCCGAACGCCCGGCAGGGCAACGATGACAGGGTACCGGGATTCGGGGGGATATAGAGGGCTGCTCGCTGCATTTGAAATCACTCCCGAAGAAACTCTGGATCTGATCGACGCGAGCGGCTTGGCGGGCCGGGGAGGAGCAGGCTTTCCGACCGGTCGGAAGTGGCGAGCCGTTCGCGAGGCTCCCGGCGAGCCCAAGACCATCGTTTGCAACGCAGACGAGGGGGAGCCCGGATGTTTCAAGGACAGGGCCTTGATGGATTACGATCCGCACGCCGTCATAGAGGGGATGCTCATCGCCGGGTATGCGACTGGGGCCGAACGCGGATTCATCTACCTCCGATACGAATATCCGGACACGATGCGCATCCTCGAACAGGCGCTGGAAGAGGCCCGTGCGGACGGCCTCGTAGGTAGCGACGCCTTCGGGCGCGGGCGACCCTTTGAGCTGTGGGTCCGGCGAGGCGCGGGCGCCTACATCTGCGGAGAGGAAACATCTCTGCTCAACAGCTTGGAGGGAGACCACCCCTTCCCCAGGAACCGCCCGCCGTTCCCCGTCACGCACGGGTACGAGAACCTCCCAACCGCGGTTAACAATGTCGAAACGCTGGCCTCCGCCCCGCCCATCCTGGTGTACGGGGCAGATTGGTACAGGGGGCTTGGGCGCGGCGATCACGCCGGGACGAAGGTCATTTCCCTATCCGGAGATGTGGTGCGGCCCGGCAACTACGAAGTCCCGATGGGGTTGCCGCTAAAGACTCTGCTCTACGAGTGGGCCGGAGGGGCGCCCGGCAACCGGGAGATCCAAGCCGTAACCATGGCGGGCCTCTCCGGAGGCTTCCTGGGACAGGGCCAACTCGGGGTCACCCTCGACGAGCCCTCCATTCGCGGAGAGGGTTCCTTCCTCGGGGCCGGCGGCATCATGGTATTCGACGACACGCGCGACATGGTTGGCGTCGCGCATGGAGCCATGGAGTTCTTCGCAGAGGAGTCCTGCGGAAAGTGCTTCCCTTGTCGTATCGGGACCAAGCGCCTCACGGAGCGTTTGGCTGGTGAAGGACCCATCGATTACGCGGACTGGGTCGAGGAGGTGTTGGACCTCGGGGAAACGATGAAGGAAACCAGTGCTTGCGGCCTCGGTCAGGCGGCCCCTCTCATCACGGAGAGTCTGTTGCGGTACTTCCCTGACGCCCTCAAGAAGGCGCGTGGGTGATCTTTAACTGGCGCCGACCAAGAGAGTGTCAAAGTTCAGTAGAAATGTCCGGGTTTCGCGTTCAGTAGAAATGTCCGGTTTCGTAATATGTACGGTTCGGCGTGTGGTTGCAGTTTTCGTCGTTTTCTTCTTCGGTTACAGACCCGTTCGAAGGAGAGCGACGAGTGCGCCAGCACTCGTCGTAGATGCCCGATCCTCGCTCCGAGAAGCAAGACCACTCAGAGAACGCCGTTCTCGTGCATCGACTCCCGTCGTGCCTTCTTCGCCATCGCAAGTGCCGCCGAGGCTGCAAAGTGCTGTCTCCAGGGATGGTCGGGGGCTGGCTTCGGGGGTTTCTGTTTTTTCTGTTTCCGCTCCGGCTGTTCATCTGGTACCGGCTCGGTGAACGGCTCCAGGCTCAGGTATCTGGCCCCGGCGCGGAATCGGATCTCACCTGTCAGACGACGCTCCACGATGATCTCGTCGCCCGGCGCCAGGCTTCCCGCCTCCCCCTCGGGTATCTGCCAGACCTCGTTCCGGTACCTGATTGTGAAGTCCCGCCCGACCTTCCGGCTTTCTGTCTGGGCGAAGACGGCGTGAAGATCGATCTCCTCGGGGACAGGACGGTGCGCGTCGCAGCGATCAGCCGGCTCTCTGGCCCACCGATCGTTCCACAACGGCACCCAGTGCTCACGGAGATATCGGTTGGCCTCCTCGAAGGTGGTGATCCCCCTGACCCGCATCTCCTTGATCAGACGATCCTGTGCCGTGCGGAAGTTCCTCTCCACCCGACCCTTCGCCTGCGGAGACCCAGCCAGAATCATCCTCACGTCCAACTCCTCTAAACCACGCGCAATAACAGACTTAGCCTTGCTCCCCTTCCGCCCGAAGTGACCCGCCTGATCTACGTATACCTCCACCGGCCGTCCGTATGCCTCAAGGGTCGCCACCACCGCCTCCACGTTCGCATCTCGCGTGTCCTTCGGCACAAACTTCGCATACAGCAGCCTGTTGGTCGCATCATCGTGGATCGCGACCAGCACCTGCCCTCCCACCGTCCGGTCCTCCAACCACCGGTGTATTGAGCTGTCCCACTGCCACAACTCTCCAACCGCCGCCCGCCGCTGTCTCCTCCTCCTCCGCTTCCTCTCCCACAGCCCCGCCTCCATCAGCCACCGCCGCACCGTCGGTACGCTCACACTTACCCCCGACCGCCTCACGTGCTCGGCCAATAGCGTAGGCCCAAAGTCCGACCGCTCCTCCTCCCTGGCCGCCGCAAGAACCACTCCGCGTACGTCCTCTCCGTACGCATGGTTCGACCGCCTACCCCTATTGCCGTGCACCAGCGCCCCATCCCCCTCACGCTCCCACCTGCCTCTCAGTCGCCTCCAATGCCGTACCGTCACACCCGCCCTCTCGGCCGCTACCCGAGCCGTGATCTGTCCTTCCCGCTGCTGTCTCATCAGCGCCAGCCTGTCTCGCTCTCGAAGACTCATCGTCAGCACGTCCCCTCCTGGGCCAAGGTTCCAAAACCGCGAAACTTGACCCGATGGGGGACATTTCTACTGAACTAACGGGGGGGGACATTTCTACTGACGTTCTACACACGCAGACCCAGAGAGGGTGGCGCGAGCTAGGAGAGCGCTCCATCTTTTCTGGCCCCCCAAGAATCGGGCGGACCCCATAGCGGCGACCATCGGAGGCATCTCGTGAGCATCCGCAACGGAAAAAGCGACTCCTTTGACTTTGAGATCAGGGTCGATGGAGAGCGTGTGGGTGTCCGCAGGGGCGAAACCCTTCTCAATGTCGCCGAACGACACCGGAAAAACATCCCCACCCTCTGTTACGACCCCCGGCTGGAGCCCTTTGGGGGTTGTAGGCTGTGCATTGTAGAGGTGGAGGGGGTCAGGAATCCGGTCGCGTCCTGCACAACCCGAGCCACGCCGGGAGTCCGAGTAACAACGTCATCCCAGCGACTCGACATGCATCGTCGGGTGTTGATGGAAATGTTGGCGTCCGAGAATCGCGATACAGATGTAGACGAACTGTCCGGGTACGCCTCCCAAGAGATGGCGACTTTGTTGGATCGGTTCGATGCCCGTACGGGCCGCTTCGCCGGAGCTCTTTCGGGTATCAGTCGGCCGGACGACGACAACCCCTTCATCCTAAGAGACTACGAGAACTGCATCTCGTGTTACCGGTGTGTGCGCGTATGTGCCGAGCAAGAGGGCGACTACGCAATCTCGGTCATGAACAGGGGGTTCCACACGCAGATCACCACCGAATTCGGCGGGCTCCTCAAGGATTCTGCGTGCACGTTTTGCGGACAGTGTGTGCAAACGTGTCCGACGGGGGCCCTCGGTGACATCAAGGCACTTGCCCATAAAGACCTGCCGGGTGAGACGAAGAAGACGCGAACAGTGTGTCCCTATTGTGGGGTTGGGTGTGCCGTAGACCTCATGTCTCGGGAAAACAAGATTGTCGGCGTGCAGCCGGCGATGGACGGGCCCGCCAACGAGGGGGCGCTCTGCGTCAAGGGCCAGTTTGCGTATGACTTCGTGCACCACCCGGACCGTCTAAGCGCGCCCCTGGTGCGTGGCGACGACGGGGATCTCCACGAAACCGACTGGGATACGGCCCTAGACAGGGCTGCTGGCGGCTTTAGCAAAGTGCTTTCGGAGCACGGACGCCACGCCGTTTACGCGATCGCGTCGGGGCGCGCGCCGCACGAAGCGGCTTACATGCTACAACGCTTTATCCGCGCGGCGTTCGGCACCAATCAGATCGACAACTGTAGCCGTGCTTGACACGCCCCCACGGTCGCCGGTCTGGCGGCCTCTATCGGACGCGGAGCAATGTCCAACCCTCTCCGGGACATGGATAAGCCCGATGTAATTTTTTGTATCGGGACCAACATGACCGAATGCCATCCCGTGGCCGCTACGCGAATTAAGAAGGCGGTTGCGAAGGGTGCCAAGCTTATCGTCGCCGATCCGAGGCGGATTGCGCTCGCCGAGATGGCGGATGTCTACTTGCCACTCCGAGTGGGGAGCGACGTAGCCCTCCTCCTCGGCATGTCCCATGTGATCATGCGCGACGGACTGGCGGACAAGAACTTCGTGGCGGACCGTACCGTGCAGGGGGAAGACTTCTTCGACCACGTCTCGGAGTACCCTCCGGAGTGGGCCGAGTCCATCACTGGTGTCAGCGCCAAGCTCATCGAGCAGGCGGCCAGACTTTACGGACAAGCCGACCGAGGCGGGATCTACTACACGCTCGGCATCACGGAACACATCTGTGGAGTCGACAACGTGCAGAGCTTGTGCAATCTGGCTCTCATGACCGGCAACCTGGGCCGCGAGGGGACCGGCATTAACCCTATGCGGGGCCAAAACAACATCCAGGGGGCGGGCGACAGCGGGGCCTTACCGAACAACTACCCCGGCTTCCAGTCGGTGCTCGACCCCGCGGCACAGGAAAAGTTCGCAAAGGCCTACGGACGAGTCAGCGACCTCGAGCTGGGACCAACCAAGGTTCAGGCCCTCGACATGTGTGGCGATCGAATTCGGGCCATGATCATCAACGGTGAAAACACAGTCGTAACCGACCCCGACAGGGAGCACTGCGAACATGCTCTCGGCAGTTTGGATCACCTCGTCGTCATCGACCTCTTCCTAACCGAGACCGCTCAACTCGCGGATGTGGTGCTGCCCGCAACCGCCTTCGGAGAGACGGATGGCGTGTGCGCCAACACCGAGCGTCGGGTACAGCGACTGCGCAAAGCCGTGGACCCACCGGGGGTCGCAAAACCCGATTGGTGGTGCATCTCGAGAATCGCCCAAAGAATGGGACTTCCCGGGTTCGGGTTTGAATCCGCGAAGGAGGTCTTCAACGAACTCTGTTCGCTGTCACCGATCTACGCCGGGCTCGATTGGGACATTATCGCCGACGGCGAGTACCATTGGCCTGTTCCCTACAAGGGGCATCCCGGCACGCCGGTCCTCCACGAGGGCGAGTTCGAGAACGGGCGTGGGATCTTCCAGTTGATCCGCTACAGAGATCCGGCCGAGACAATCTCGTCGGAATACCCGGTTTGGTTGACCACCGGGCGCCGGCTACCGGCCTATCACACCCGGACCCAAACGGGCAGGGCGGAAGGGATCGATTACCTCCTTTCGGAGGAACGTCTGGAGGTGAACCCAGAGGACTTCGATCGGTGGGGGCTCTCGGAGGGTGGATGGGTACGGCTAGCCAGCCCCAGAGGCGAGGTCCGTATTCGGGCGGAAGCGAACGATCGTTCCCCCGTGGGGACAGTTTTCGCATCCTTCAGCTTCAACGATGTGCCGATCAACTACCTTACGGGCGGGGGCTACGACCCCGTCACCCACACCGCTGAATTGAAGGTATGCCCCGTCCGTATTACCCCGGAATAGTGATTCCTAGGCGTCGAAGGTGACGATTCGACCCTCCAGTGCTGAGGCAATGCACGTGAGGGGACTCGCCAAGTAGACCTGTCCAGGCCCACTACGGCCCGGGAAATTTCTGTTGATGGAGCTCACCGTGACCTGCTCTCTCGCGGTGGATACGCCCGGTCCGGCATTGATACAGGCCCCACACCCTGGCGCAAGCACCTCAAACCCCACATCTCGCAGAGCTTGATCGTGTCCGTGCTGGATGCTCCACGCCTCGACGTCCACGGAGCCGTACTGCGCGTACGCTCGTACCCGTTCCGGCACCCTCCGCCTTTCGGACCGCGCCGCCCTGGCCACGCTTGCATACATCGCGAAATCGTCGCGCTTTGCCCCTGTGCAGCTTCCGACAAAAACGAGGTCCACCGGCACCTCCGCCGGCAACCCCGATACCGGGATCCCGTTCCCAGGATCTCCGGGCGTTGCAACCATCGGCACCACCCGACTCGCATCGATCTCTATCGTCGCCGCGTACTCCGCGCCGGAGTCGCTCGTCAAACCGTCGCACAACTTCCGGACGTCCGCGGCCGACACATCTCGTCTTTCCGTGATCCACGCAACCGTCATCTCGTCGGGAGCCACTATCCCGGTAAACCCTCCGACCTCCGCGGCCATGTTCGTGAGGGTGGCCCGCTCGTCTATCGTCATCCCTTCCACCACGGGGCCATCAAACTCGATTATGCGCCCGATTGCCTCCCCACTCTTCACCGTCGGGTGGCGGAGCAGCTCCAGAATGACATCCTTCGCCACTACGCCCGGTCGCATCTCACCTGTGATGCGCACTCGAATTGACTCCGGGACCTCCAACCGGACGTCTCTCGTAGCCCATGCGTTCACGATGGCCGAGGTGCCCACACCGAACGCCACACTTCCCAAAGCACCTGCGTGGGGCGTGTGAGAGTCACTTCCAATGATCAGTTGTCCCGGGAGGGCGTAGCGGTCCTGCACCACGATGTGGCATATCCCCTCACTACCGACCCGCCCCGAAAGCTCTCCGTGTAACCTGACCCCCTTCTTCGAGGCGAATTCCCGCTGCTTGTCATGAAGTGCGTGGGCCGCATCGAGAAGGCCCGCCTCCTTCCTCTCCTCCGTAATCACCTCGTCCAAAAACGCCAGATGATCCCTGAAAAACACGATGGACGCCGGGTCGTTCAAATCGGCGTCCCCTGCAAACTGTTCCCAAAAAGTGGAGGCCATCGGAGTTACATACTCGTGGGAGAACCTCAAATCGGTGCGCAGGAATCCCGTGTCACCCGGTGCCACGGCCGGGACCCCCAACGTCCCTGACTCGGCAGACACCACCCAATGCCGAGCGATGATTTTCTCGGCAACCGTCTGTGGCCTGTCCACCGCCGTCTCGTTCGGTGGAACCGAAACCTGGCCTCGGAGCCGCGCTATCGCGTAGTTGAGCAGGCCTCCGAACTCGATGACCGCTCGCTGGATTGGCCCCACTCCCTGGGTGAAGGCCTCCAACGGGATCTCCTCCCCGCGCCGGATCTTGTCGATAAGGGTGAAATCAGTGGAGGCGAGGAGCCCAATGTTCGCACAGTTCTCGCCATAGATGCGTTCAATGTTCTCGCCGATGACGACCCGCAGGCCCGCTGCTTGTTCGGCGTACGGCGACGCCTCCCGACTCGACCCCTTTCCCCGCCGTTTCCCCGACACCGAGCACACGAACCCCCCCTCTCGCACCGCGTTGCGCCCGATCGGCCGCTGATCCCCGCACAACAGTCCCACGTACGGGTACTCGCCCAGCTTCTCGTCGAAGTGGTAACAGACCCACCCCGGCGTAATCTCGTCCGTGGAGATGTCGTCCCGCAGGGGGATGGATGGATCCCAGTCCAGATCCTCTCCCTCGAGTTGGCGTCGGATCAGATCAGGATCCTCCGTCAAGAAGAGGATGCGACCTTGAAGTTTCACAGTCGGGCTCCGTCGTGAGACGGTGCTTTCCAGAAGGTGCTTTAGCATGTTAGCTGGGCCAGAAAATTGGGATGAGAAAAGCGGCCGTAACGAGTAGGAGCAGGTTCAAAATTCCGCCGACCTTGATGAAGTCAGAGAATTTATACCCGCCTGGGGCGTATACCATCACGTTGGTTTGATACCCGAACGGCGTCACGAAGGACGCAGACGCCCCAAACATAACCGCCACTAGCAGGGCGTACGGGTTTACACCAGCTGCCGCGGCAGCGCTGATGGCGACCGGCGTGAGCATCACCGCTGTGGCCGCGTTGGACACGATCGCGGTGAGGACGGCCGTCACCAGGTAGAAGGCCGCAACGAGCCCCGTGGGACCGAGACCCGAGGTCACGGCAACCACTTGAGTCGCTATCCAACTCGCCGCCCCCGACGTCTCGAGCGCGACGCCAAGCGGGATCAACCCCGCGAGGACAAACACCACGAGCCAGTCCACCTCCGCGTATATCTCTTCCACTCGGACGCACCCCGTAAACACCATGAGACCAACGCCGGTTAGGGCGGAAGTCATGATCGGGAGGACTCCGAGTCCAGCCAGACCCACTACCGTCACCATGATGGCGGCTGCCCATACAGCTCGCGGTCGTCGCTCGGCACCCGAGTCCACCTCCGACATGGGAGCGAAGCCGGGTTCGTCTGCCAATCGCGCCAGTGCGGCGGCATCTCCGTGGACTAGAAGCAAGTCTCCGACGCTGAAGCGTACCTCGGGGAGGCGTTCGGTGAGCTTCTCGGCGTGATGTTGAATCGCGAGCACTGTGGCGTCAAAGCGCTGGGCGAAATTCTGTTCGCGCAGAGTGCGCCCGAGGAGAGAGGATCCCGGCGCCACCATGATCTCCACCAAGCGCTGCCCGCCCTTGGACAGGCTATAGCGGCTTCCCTTCCGCTCGGCAGGAGTTTCCAGGCGCTGCCGGTTAGCGAGTTCCAGAAGTTTCTCGGCGGCCCCCTGCACGAACAGGAGGTCTCCGGGACGTATGTGCCTCTCCCCTCTTGGTGCAGGGATGTCCTGCTCACCGCGCTCTATACCGAGCACAGATACACTGTACCGTTCGCCCCACCTCAGCTGGGCGAGGGACTGTCCTCGGGCGGGGGAGTTGTCGGAAACGTGGAGCTCCGTAAAGAACTGCCGCACCTTGTACTTTTTCGACAGGTCGGGAGGTTGAGGACGCCTCGGGAGTTGTGCCCGGCCGATCGTGAACAGGTAAAGGAACCCGACCCCCATACAGATTAGGCCCAGGGGCGCTATCGAAAACATCGAGAGATCGTCAAAGCCGCGTGCGACTGCCTCCCCGTGCACGACGAGATTCGTGGATGTACCGATCAACGTCACGGTGCCGCCCAGGATCGATACGAACGACAGCGGCATGAGATAGAGTGACGCAGGTTCCTCCGCTTTCTCGGCCAGCGAAAGGAAGACCGGGATGAAGACCATCACCACTGCGGTGTTGTTGAGGAAGGGGGACAGCACCGCAACGACCACACATAGAACGAAGAGCCGCACCCTATTTCCCCCGAGCGGCGCAGTACGCGCCCACGCGCCGACCGCACCGACGACACCTGTCTTGCGGAGACCGAGCCCTAGGACGAGCATTGCCCCGACGGTTACGGTTGCCGTGCTGGAAAGCCCCGATACCGCTTCCGTCAGTGTGATCACCGAATGGTCCGGGAGGAGGGCGCTGAAGAGGAGGAGGACCACCGGGATCGACATCGCTATCTGGTCGAGGCGCAAGCGGTCGAGCGCAAACAACACCAGGGCAACCAGCGCGATGCCTAGGACGAAGGCAATATCTAGGCTCATTTCGTCATCTTCGTTTGTAGTGCCTTTCTACGCCACCGGACAGCCCCGGCATGGCCCCGGCGAGCACGAGCACCGCCCTTGCCTGGGAGCGCGAATATGACCCGCGTGCTCGTCGCTGGAGGAACAGGGTTCCTCGGAGGGGCCATCGTGCGCAAACTGGCGGAAGATGGCACCGCGGTCAGCATCCTGACCAGGAACCCTGAAAACGCAGCCCCGCCCACGGTGCAGCTCACCCACCGCGCCGGGCCGATCGCCCTGCGCGCGGGTGACGTTACCAAACCTGCGTCACTATCCAAAGCTATGGAGGGGGTCGACACAGCCGTGTTCTCCGTCCAATTCCAAGGGTATCCCGTGGAAGACCCCCGTCGCGGGCGAACCTTCATGGACGTGGATGCCCTTGGCACATCCCATTTCGTCGACGCCGCAGTGGATGCCGGTGTTCAGAAGGTGGTGTACGTATCGGGGGTGGGGGCAGACCCTGCGGCTGAACGAATCTGGTACCGGGCAAAGGGGTACGCAGAAGCATCTGTGCGCGCATGTGGACTCCGGTGGGTCATTCTACGCCCTTCGTGGGTATACGGACCCGGGGACCGCAGCCTTAATCGACTCTTGGCGGTCATTCGGCACATGCCCCTTGTTTTCCCCCAACTGGGTAGCGGCTCGGGACGCATAACACCTGTCTTCGTGCCGGACTTTGCACGCGTAGCCCGCGACACCATTCTCGGGAGCCGCGCAGACGGTCGGATTCTCGAGATTGGCGGACCCGAAGTGCTGAACCTGGACGAGATCGTTCGAATCGCCATGGGTGTCCTGGGGGTGCGGCGGCGCATCGTGCACATCCCCCTCCCGCTTGTGAAATTGGCGTCGGCCGTCTTGGAACTCCTCCCCGGGCAGGCCTTTTCGCGTGCCGCGGTCGATTTTGCGACGCAAGACGGGGTGGCCGACCTAACGAGAACCAGCACACTTTTCCCTGAATTCGACCCGCATCCGCTAGAGGCCGGACTCCGGAAATATGCGCAAACGTGACCTCGCCGGAACTCGGATACCTGGTTCACGTGGTTGACGCCCGAAACAGCTTTGCGCACCTTGCTTGAATGCTGGTAAGAATTGTATTGTTGGCAAAGGTATGAACGATCACGGAAGGGTGTTGATTTTGGGCAGAAGGATCTGCTCAACCTCGTCGATCACCCTCATTAAGAACACCCCGTAGGAGGTAAGAAGATGAGAGATGGCTACAAGACAGCACTGGTAGCGCTTGCTGCGGTCGCGTTGACGGCCGTCCCAGTTAAAGTCGCCGCGCAGGACTACCCGCCCACATGGCTTTCAATGGATGCCAGTGCGGGAGCTGCGATGCCAATGGGAGACCTAAGCAACGCCGTTAGCGGCGGCTTGGCTGCCCAAGCCGGTGCATCCTATTTCGTGATTCCCCGGCTCGCTCTGCGGGTGGAGGGGGCGCTCGACCGATACGATCCAAAGAATGCTGGTGGCGCAGCGCTGGACGTTTGGCACCTTACGGGGGGACTGCAATACCATTTGACCGATCCCACCGGGGGGTTCTCCGCTGCACTTGACCTGGGTCTCGGTGCCAGCACGATGGACACCGACGCCTTTTTGCTCACCGAAACGGATGGAACTCAGAGGACCACTGCCTTGTCGACTTCGGCAATGTCCTTCTCGGCTGGTGTGCGCCTAGGGTTTGCTTTGGCGCGCGACGACCGGGATGTCCCGATTGTCAGCTTGACAGGTGGTCTCGATATCCGGAGCGCTAGCTACGAAGCTGGCGATCTCGACACTTTTGCCAGGTTCAACGGTGCGGCTCCCTTCACTTCCGCCATGTCTGTTCCTGTCACGCTGGGCCTCAGTGTCAACTTTAACTGAGCGCACTCGAAGGAAATCAATTGGGAACTGAACCACACCGTACTAGGAGGACCCCGGTATGAAAAACAAAATTGGTCTCCCCGCAATACTACTAGCCGGTGTCACGCTAGTAGTGTCGGGGTGCAACCATCTCGTGCACCGTCATGACTTTGACATGCATATGGATGGACTGCGTGCCCAGGTTGAAGCAGCTGCGAGTCAAAGCTCCGAGAATGCGGCAGGGTTGGAAGAGCTGCGCGGAGCTGTGGCGGCCCTGCGCGAAGCTGTCGATCAGCTAGCCTCCGACTTTGGTGGCCACGTCGCAGACGATGATCAGCACCGTGGCTTGTCTCTTTCGCTTCCGGTCCACTTCGACTTCGACAGCTCGGACATCCGCGCCGTAGATCGGCCGCTGATTGATGCCTTCGCCGAAGGCGTCTTGGGAGCCTATCCCGCCGCTCACGTCACGGTAGAGGGCTTTGCCGATTCGTCCGGTACTGCCGCGTACAACATGCGCCTTTCGCAGGCGCGCGCCGACGCCGTACGAGACCATCTCGTTCAGGCCGGGTTCTCTGAGGATCAGGTTAGGACGGCAGCGATGGGCGAGACCCGGCTCGTCAGCGACAACACTGGTGTGAACGACAGCCAGAGTGGGATCGAAAACCGCCGGGTAACCTTCGTGCTGGAGTGGGCAGGGCCCGGAAATTGAGCCAAGGCTAAGCCAAGGGCCAATTGCCGCCTGTCTAAGAGCAGGCCTTACTCCCGGGCGTGATCTTCGCGTCCGGGAGTTTTTTTCAAGAATCGCCGCGTGTCTTCTGACTCAATATCCGCCGCTTCGATAACCGCCTACCGCGCCGCCACCTCCTGCGTTGCGTTTTTCCCCGACTTGGGGCGCGCCGTATTGTCGCTCCGCGGACGAGGCGCGCGTCGAGTACTCCAGGGGATCTTTTCGAACGACGTCTCCGTCATTGATGACGAGCGTGCCGTTTACGGGTTTTTCCTCGACCGAAAGGGCCGTGTCGTCGCTGACGCGCGCCTAGTGGCCCCCTTGGCTTCCGGACGGCCGACCGAGGGTGCTGACGAAGAGATCTGGATCGATGTGGCGCGTTCCGCCGTGACCGCTCTCGAGAGCCATCTCGCAAAGTATGTGCCCCCCATCTTCGCCACTTGGAGGGAACTTCCGGTTCGCGTTGCAACTCTCATGGGCCCCCAACGGGTGGCGTTGCTCCGGGATCTTCTAGGCGGTGAGCAAAGTCTTCCCGAAGAACCTCTGGCCGTCGTTTCCGCGAGTGCGCTCAACGCCAAGGGCAAACACCCCAACCCGTTAATCGTCAACCGGGAGTGGATCGAGGGCAGCGGCTACGACATATACGGCCCTGCCACCGACGACGAATGGTTTCAACGAATTCAGGCGGCGGTCACTTCCGAAGGAGGAACGATCGGCACCACCACCGCCTGGCAGGCTCTTCGCGTAGAGCGCGGATTTCCAATGCTCGGTGCGGAATTAGGGCCCGGCAGGCTGGCACAAGAAGCTGGACAGGACGACCGCGCAATCAGCTTTTCCAAAGGATGCTTTACAGGCCAAGAGGTCGTTGCGCGAGTTCATTACCGAGGACGCGTAAACCGCCTCCTTCGGGGGTTGCAGCCGGCAGAGCCGGACACCGCGCCGCCGTTGAACACAGAGGAGCTCGCCCGAGCTCTTGTGTTTCCAGCTCCAGAGTCAGAGCATCGCCAGCGCCCCGTTGGAGAGATCACCTCCGTAGCCCACCACCCTCTGCTTGGCCCGATAGCGATCGGATATGTGCGACGCGAATTCGCGGCTGGTTCAGTGCTGCAACTGAAGAAAGAGGTTTCGCCGGACCAGTTGCGGTCCCGTTTGGTTCGCGTTGTGGAGTTGCCCTTTACTCTTCCGTAAAGGGCAACTTGCTCAGCTTTCCCGCTAGGCCACATTTTTCTACGGTGAAGACCTATTTGGAGGGGATCCGCGAGGCTCTCCGAGAGGAAATGAAGGCTGACCCCAATGTTTTTGTGATGGGCGAAGACATAGGGGCGTACGGGGGGGCCTTCAAGGTCACCGAGGGATTGCTTGAGGAGTTCGGTGCTGACAGGGTCGTCGACACACCCATTTCCGAGGCCGCTATCGTTGGGGCGGCAGTTGGGGCTGCGCACTGCGGACTCAAACCTGTGTGTGAAATGCAGTTCATTGATTTCATTGCCTCTGCCTTCGACATCATCGTCAACTTCGCCGCCAAGGTTCGCTATCGCACGGGCGAGGGGGCTGGGCTGGTCGTGCGCGGGCCCTGTGGAGCAGGGGTGGGGGGCGGACCTTTTCATAGTCAAAATGTGGAGTCGTACTTTGCCAACGTTCCGGGACTTAAGCTTGTCGCCCCAGCTACAGCGCGAGATGCCAAGGGACTCCTCAAGGCCTCGATTCGCGATCCCGACCCCGTTCTGTTTTTCGAACACAAATACCTGTACCGCAGGATCAAGGACAACATGCCCGGACCAAACCATGTGGGGACACTTGGGAAGGCGCGGGTTCACAGGCAGGGGGATTCATTGTCGATCCTGACCTGGGGGGCGATGGTTCACCGTGCTGACGACGCGGCGGATGCTCTGGAGGCCTTCGATACACACGTGGAGATCGTAGATCTACGAACGCTTAGACCGCTGGATGCCGATACGGTTTTGGCCAGCGTCAGGAAGACGGGTAGAGCGCTGGTGCTGCACGAGGCCCCTCAATTTGGCGGGTTCGGGGGTGAGGTTGCTTCGCTAGTAGCCGAGGAGGCTTTCGAGTGGCTGGACGCGCCGGTCCGTCGGGTGGCGGCGCTAGACACTCCTGTACCGTACGCCCAGTCGTTGGAGGCGGCCCACCTTCCGAGCATAGACTCAATTGTGAATGTGGCCCGCGAGCAGCTAGCGTTCTGAACCCCCACCAGACAGAAACACTCGACTTTCACACGAAGACTGAGATCAGGAAGGGTTAGATGGCCAAAATAGATGTAGTAATGCCGCAGATGGGGGAGTCCATTGCGGAGGGGACCGTTACGCGCTGGCTGAAATCGGTCGGCGAAGCCGTGGACCGCGACGAGGACCTGTTTGAGATCTCCACTGACAAGGTGGACGCCGATATCCCTTCCCCCGCGACGGGGGTCCTGGTCGAAGTCTTGGTTGAGGGCGGAGAGACGGTCGACATCAACACTGTCGTAGCACGCATCGACACGGCCGCCGGGGCAGCGGCCGGCGGCGCGGCCTCTGCGCCTACAAGTAACGACGCTTCCAGCACACCGGCGGCGGCGCCGGGGTCGGCGGCAAAGGCTGCGGACAGGGCCGCGCCCCAGGACACCACAAGGCGCGCGATATCACGTCCCCCAGTGGAACAGCAAGCGCAAAACGGTGCCCCCGTTACGGGAGCCCCCGCTACGCGGGAAGAACGCCTTCGAACTCGATCCACCCCACTAGTGCGGAGGATCGCCCAGGAACACGGCATAGACATTTCGCAGGTGCCCGGGACCGGAACTGCGGGCCGGGTCACACGGGACGACATTTTCGCTTTCATCGAAGCGATCGAAGCGTCCGACGCTACGCCGACGACCCACGATGCCGCGCCGGCACCGGCCGCGCCCCCTCCAGTGTCACCGCCTGCCGCGCCTGGGACGCTGCGCGTTCCTGTGCCGGGAGCAACGCTGGACATTCGGCTCGGGCCGATCCCCATACGGGAGGGTGACAAGGTCGAGGAGATGAGCCGGGTTCGACTCAGGACCATGGAACACATGTTGATGTCCAAACGGGTGTCGGCCCACGTCACAGCAGTGATTGAGGTCGATTTCGAACGTGTGGTTCAGCTCCGACGGAAGCTCAAGCCCTCTTTTGCTAACGCCGGAACGAAGCTGACCTATGGGCCCTTTGTTTACCGGGCCGTGGTCGAAGCCCTCAGGGCCTACCCCATCCTCAACGCATCAGTGGATGGCACCAGCGTCGTGTACCACAAGGATGTGAACCTGGGTATCGCCGTCGCAGTGAACGACGGGCGAGAACTCATCGTACCCGTCCTAAAGAACGCTGACCGCTTGAATCTGCTTGGCTTGGCGCAGGGGGCCAATGATTTGGCGGCGAAGGCGCGAGCTAAGAACCTCGGGTTCGACGACATCCAGGGGGGGACCTTCACGATCACGAACGTTGGTGTGTTCGGGAACTTGTTCGGAACCCCCATCATCAACCAACCGCAAGTGGCCATTCTCGGAACGGGGCTCATCGAGAAGCGCCCTGTCGTGGTCCAGGATGCCCTAGGCAACGATGTTATCGCTATCCGCCACAGAGCATATTTTGGATTGTCGTATGACCACCGCGTGGTGGACGGGGCGATGGCCGCCTTCTTCCTGAACCATCTTCAGAAATACCTGGAAGAGTACAACGAGGAAGCGGGGTAGAAAGCATGGAAGCAGCTGTTGCCGGCCGGGAGCGCGGGTTAGGGAACACTCTCCGTCGAGATCGATGGTGGTTGCCTCCCCTCAGCGTGGCCTTCTGGCTTGCTGTCTTCGGTGGATACGCAACATGGGCCGTCTTGCAGGGGGCCCACTACTTCGTAGATCCGTATCTCTCACCGTTTTACTCGCCCTGCATAGCTGCGAGCTGCGACGCCAGCATCCGGCTGATCGGAATCGAGTGGTGGCCGCTTTCCCCCGCGATCTTGATGATGGGGGTCATCATGGGGTTCCGTACAACCTGCTACTACTACAGGAAAGCCTATTACCGAGCTTATTTCCTCGATCCGCCCGCCTGTGCCGTGGGCGAAGCCCGCGGAGAGAAATATGTCGGCGAGACCCGCTTCCCGTGGATTCTCCAGAATCTGCATCGATATTTCTTGTACGGCTCAATCGTCATTTGGCTCTTCTTGGCCTGGGACACCCTTCATGCGTTCCGCTTTGAGGATGGGCTCGGGGTGGGCGTCGGGTCGATCGTGTTGGTTCTGAACCTGTCTCTTCTTTCCGGGTATCTCTTCGGCTGCCACTCCCTCCGGCATCTCGTAGGGGGGCGGGTGGATTGCTTTTCCTGTGCACTGGGAGGACAGGCGCGATACAGAGCTTGGCGCGGGGTTAGCTGGTTCAACAAGCGCCACATGTCTTTCGCGTGGCTTAGCCTCATCTTCGTATGTCTCACCGACCTGTACATCCGCCTCGTTTCCATGGGGGTGTTCGCGGACTTCCGGCTGGTCTAGGGAATGGATATCAAAGAACGGTACGAACACGACGTCCTGGTGATCGGAGCCGGGGGAGCCGGCATGCGGGCCGCCATCGCCGCCCGGGAAGAGGGCGCTTCGGTTGGGCTCGTGGGCAAGTCGCTACTCGGGAAGGCGCATACGGTCATGGCGGAGGGAGGCATGGCCGCCGCCTTGGGGAACAACCGGCCGGAGGATAGTTGGCGGACGCATTTCCGAGATACGATGCGGGGCGGCAAAGGGTTGTGTGATTGGCGGATGGCGGAGGTGCACGCCAAGGAGTCGCCCGAACGGGTGCGTGAGCTCGAAGCTTGGGGAGCTCTGTTTGACCGCGCTGAGGACGGTCGAATGAACCAACGCCCCTTTGGGGGACACACGTATGGACGGTTGGTGCACGTCGGGGACAGAACAGGGCTTGAACTGATCCGCACGTTGCAGGACCACGTCATCCATGAGGATGTCGATGTGTTCATGGAGTGCACAGTGTTCAAGCTCTTCGTTGTAGAAGGGCGCATCGCCGCCGCCCTCGCCTTTTGGAGGACCACGGGAGAGTTCGTGCTCTTTCACGCCCGCGCGATCGTGCTGGCGACCGGGGGACTCGGCAGATCCTGGAAGGTGACATCTAACTCCTGGGAGTGCACCGGAGATGGCGTGGCCCTCGCCTATGACGTGGGGGCTGAGCTCATGGGTATGGAGTTCGTCCAGTTTCACCCGACGGGGATGGTGTGGCCCCCGAGCGTGCGGGGAACCCTCGTTACGGAGGGTGTTCGCGGAGAGGGCGGTGTGCTCACCAACAACCAGGGCGAACGGTTCATGTTCCGGTACGTGCCCGAAATGTTCCAAGGGGATTTTGCCGAGACCGAAGAAGAGGCGGATCGCTGGGTAAAGGGGGATCGCGTTAAGAGTCGGCGCCCGCCAGAACTGCTGACCCGGGACGTGGTGGCCAAGGCGATCGTGGCCGAGGTGGAGGAGGGGCGCGGCAGCCCCCACGGCGGCGCTTTTCTCAACATCTCCAAAAAGCGCTCTGCAACCTATATCAAGGCCAAACTCCCCAGCATGTACCACCAGTTCAGAGAGTTGGCGGGGGTCGACATCACTCGCGAATCGATGGAGGTGGGGCCAACAACGCACTATGCGATGGGCGGGGTGCGGGTCCACCCGGAGACGCAGGGAACAGCGGTGGAGGGGCTTTTCGCGGCCGGGGAGGTGGCAGCGGGCTTGCACGGAGGGAACCGCCTCGGTGGAAATTCTTTGTCAGACCTGATCGTCTTCGGACAACGCGCTGGGGTGGCCGCTGCCCAGTTCGCCCGCGGCGGTTCGGCGGCGGGGGTTCCTGCTAACGAGGTGCGAGGGGCGATCGACTACGCCCTGAGACCTTTTTCGGTCGAGGACGGGGTCAACCCCTTTACTCTTCAGGAGCAGCTACAGCAGCTGATGCAGGACAAGGTCGGCATTGCGCGGACAGAAGCGGGGCTGCAGGAGGCCCGACAAGACATCTGGCGCCTCCGTAAGGAGTTGAGCAGGTGCGGGGCCCGTGGCGGCCGCGCGTTCAATCCCGGATGGAACACCTGGCTCGATCTTCACGCCATGTTGACCGTATCCGAGGCTGTCATCATCTCGGCACTCGAAAGACGAGAAAGCAGAGGGGCCCATACCCGTCTGGATTTCGAGGGACAGGACGAGGCCCTCGGCGCCACAAACATCATCATCCAAGACTTTTACGGCCGCATGGTCACCGGGAAAGTGCTGGTGCCCCCTCCCCCGGAGGATTTGCGACAGTTGATCGAGGAAGGGGTTTAGCGTGCCAGAACGCGTTTTCAAAGTGTTTCGAGGAACCGAGGGTGATGGCCGAATGGAGGAATATTCGGTTGAAGTTGACCGGGGGATGGTCGTTCTGGATGCGCTGCACAAGATTCAGGCTCAACACGCACCTGATCTGGCTGTACGCTGGAACTGCAAGGCGGGCAAATGCGGCTCCTGCAGCTGCGAGGTGAACGGACAACCGAAGCTGACCTGCATGACCCGGCTGTCTGACTATCCCGCAGGCAAGCTCCTTACAATCACCCCGATGCGGGCCTTTCCGATCATCAAGGACCTGGTGACCGACGTGTCTCAGGGGTACCGCAACACGGCGAAGATCCCCCCCTTCAAACCACGGCGCAGGGATTCAGGGGACGGGTGGCGGGTTTATCAATACGAGGTGGCGCGCGCCCAGGAGATGCGGAAGTGCATCGAATGCTTCCTGTGTCAGGACACCTGCCACGTATTGCGCTCCCACGGGAAACATGAAGAGTTCATCGGGCCCACATATTTGGTCCGCGCCGCCGGGTACAGCCTCAATCCGATAGATGCGGAGGATCGAACGGAATTCCTGAAAGAAGCCGCAGGCCTGGGGTATTGCAACATCACCAAATGCTGCACCGAGGTGTGTCCGGAACATATTACGATCACGGACAACGCCATCATCCCCCTTAAGGAGCGCGTGGTCGACCGCTACTACGACCCTCTCGCCACCTTGGTTCAGTTGGTGCGAAGGCGCTTCCGCTAAACCGGGCCGCCTCGGCCGATGTCTTGAATCCGCATTCCTGCGATGCGGCGGAGGTTTGATCCGGTTGTGACGAAAGTATCTGCGCCCCCTACAAGCGCCGTTGCCAATTGGATCGCTCGCTCGGGCCGGCCGCCGAGCTGCGCCCGCACTTCCGCCGCCTGCAAGGCAATGTCCGGAGTAACGTCCACGAGCTGGATTCTCCGCTGAACCAGAAGTGTTTTTTGCACCTCGGCGGCTAGCTTCGGCTTGCCCGCACGGTACGCCTCCACAAGCACCTGGAATACGGACACACTGGATGTCTGTGCGTTGACCGTCCCTTCACTTATACGAGCGAAGAGTGGTCTCGTGGTCCCTTCCCCGAGCCCCAACAAGTGCACGGCCAGCGGCCCCGCATCAACGTGAATCCGCTCCACTAGGAGCTCCCCCTTCTTTCAGCTCTTCCCAGAGGCCCCGTGCCCCCAAGCCGGAGAGCGCCCCGTCCAGAGCATCTCCCTCTTCCCCGCGCAGCTTCTCCATTTTGATCGTCCTACCCTCGACCACCACGACGAGGCGGTCCCCGGGCCCCACCGAGAGCGCGTCCCGCGCTTCCTTCGGCACTACGATCTGCTGCTTGCTCGACAACTTCACGGTAGTCGCCACGGCCTGTCAGCTCCTTTACGCAGCCCCTTTCTTTCTATAACTCTAGCTTAACCTCGCGGGCTACTCGTCGCCACCAACCAGGAAATGTACGCTACGTACAAGAGGAGCAGGACCAGGCCCTCCACCCTGCCGACCTGCCCTTTGCTCAGGGCAAGGGGAATTAGAAGCGCCGAAAACACGAGAGCCGGCAAGACGTACATCACTACAGTACTCGGATGGAGGCCCAAGGGCCTGAGTAAAGCGGCGGTGCCAAGGACCAACCCGAGGTTGAAAACGTTTGATCCGATGATGTTTCCGATCGCTATATCGGAGAGGCTGCGGACGGCAGCCATGATGGTGGAAGCGAGCTCCGGCAGCGACGTACCGATCGCCATTAAGGTGGCGGCGATGACCGGCTCCGGCACTCGCCAGGCGATGGCAATGCCGTGCGCCCCATCCAGGAGCCAGTTCGCGCCAAATCCCAGTGCGGGCAAGGAAACGAGAAGCTGCGCGATGGGCCACAAAAACACCCGAAAGCCTGGTGTGTCCTCCACCGTCGCAGACGGTGGACGCTCGCGACCTCGATGCCACTTCAGCAAAAACACCAAGTAGGCAGCCCACCCTATGACCAGCAGGCCTCCGTCTATCCGCCCCAAGGCATCGTTCAGAGACAATAGGACGACCAAGGTCAGCACAAATATCACGAACGGGGTCTCGGCGACCATTAGGCGGCGCTGAACCACTATCGGCCTAACTAACGCACCGATGCCCACGATCAAGCCCACGTTCGCGGCTGTGGACCCCATCACGTTGCCAACAGCTACGCCCGGCAACCCATCCAGGGATGCCTGCCCGCTGACCATCAATTCGGGGGCCGATGTGCCGAACGCCACGATCGTGAGCCCAACGATCAACGGACTCACCCCCGCTTTTTCAGCTATGGCGGACGCGCCTCGCACGAGCCAGTCCGCCCCGAAGCCAAGGACCGCGAGCCCAACCGTGAACAGCAGGAAATCATTCAATGTGGGGCCCGCGGGCACCTGGAATCAGCTTGAGCGCCCCGCCGCCGCTTGGGATCCCCCCTTTGCGGGGGCTGTGTTGTTGGTGCTCGCGGCGTCGCCCATCCTGAGGCGCCCGTCAACCCGGCCCCCCTCTGCGAGTTTGATGTGCCGACTGTGGATGTCCCCCTGGATGTTGCAGGTCTCCTCCAGCTCGACCCTGCTGGCACCCTTGATTGTCCCCTCGACCCGCCCGGAGACAAGGATGTCCTGGGTGTCTATGTCACCGACAACCGACCCTTCTTTGCCGACGACCACGGCCTTCTTGGCCCGTACCGCCCCTTCGATGTGACCCTCAATGCGAACCGCCCCACTGCAGTCCACGTCCCCTTTAATCTTCATCCCCGGTCCTATCACCGAGGTGAAGCTGTCCACATCCGGGGTTGTTCGGACACTGGCCGTGGCCTTGGATTCCCTCTGCACGTCGAAAACCCTCATCGTGGTTCTGCCTCTCCCTCTTCTGGAATGGTACTGACGTTTACGATCTCTGTGGTAATCACCGTGAGCGGGTCTACCAAGAGGCCGTTGGCGGAGACCTCCAGGTGAAGATGTGGCGCTGACGAGTGACCAGTGCTCCCCGACAACGCTATCACCTGTAACCGGCTAACCTCCTCGCCCTCTCTTGCAAACACCCACGCATTATGCCCATACAATGAAGCCATACCGCCACTGTGCGCAATGCGCACGACGTGCCCATAAACCGGGTCCTCCTCGGCCCTGACCACGCGACCCGCCTGTATCGCCCGTACGTAGGATCCCGTTGGGACCGCGATATCCAGTCCCGTGTGCCCTTCCGGGTCCTCGCTCGTCGCACTACCAAAAGCTTGTGTGATGAACCCCGGCTGAGCGAGAGGCCACGCGAACTCCGGCGAATCTCCCACCCCCGAACCCGCTGCAACGGTATTCGCAGGCGGGCTAACTGGTGCGCGCCCCACCTCCGGGCGCCCACCCAACACCACGTCCCTCATCGTGTTGAAATTGGCTTCCACCTCCGCGAGACGCTCCGCCAACGCGTTCACCTGGCTTCTTTCCGCTCGAAGTTCGACGGTCCCCCTTTCCAGCTGGGCAACCAGAGAGACTTGTCGCAGTGTTCCCGCCAAGAACCCCACCACCACCCCCAACAACCCTACGCCTGCCAGGGCCACCCTGTGTCGCCTGTCGGTGACCGACAAGTCGCCGGCTGCTAGCCAACTCGCAAACCGCCGGATGCGCGCCGCCTCCCGGACGGCCTCGACTATACCTCGACGCACAGGACTACTGGCCTAGTTCCTCGAGGAGGGCGTCACCCCCCACTAACCCCAGCAAACGCTCGAGATCTCCCATGTTGTGGAAGTGCACGGCTATGTCCCCTCTCCCGTTAGGGCGAACCTTGATCCGTACGTAGGCCCCCAGCTTGCGCTCCAAGAGCACCTCCGCTTTCCCAAAGACCGGGTCCACTTCGACCTCCTCCTGTTTCTCCCTCCTGTTCGCAGCACCTTCGTCACGTTCTCGGCCTATGCGCAGTCCCCGTTCTTCGCCCAACCACTCCCCTTCCCAGCCGAGCCCATCTTCCAGCTGGCGCTTGACCCTGGCCTCTGTTTCTCTGACCGACCACCTCTCCCCTGCCGCCCGTTCGGCGAACTGCTCCTGAAAACGTTTGGGCTTCAAACGGAGCAGGGCTCGCCCGTGCCCAGCAGACAGCAGATCCGCCCGGATCAGGGTTTGCACCGCCGATGGTAGCTGCGTAAGCCGGATCGTATTCGCCACCGCCGCCCTGCTGCGGCCGACCTGCTGCGCCACTTGCTCTTGCGTAAAACCAAACTTGCTTACGAGCCTTTGATAGCCTTCCGCTTCTTCCAGCACGGACAGGTTTTCCCTTTGAAGGTTCTCAACAAGGGCCACGACCAGCATCTGGTCGTCCGTGAGGGGGCGCACGATCGCGGGGACAGTCACCCAGCCTAGCGTCTGAATCGCCCTAAAACGACGTTCCCCCGCAACGATTTCGTACGCATCCTCAACCGGGCGGACCACGATTGGCTGGAGGAGTCCGTTCACTCGGATGGAGGTGGCCAACTCCTCCAGCGCCTCCGCATCGAACTCCGCCCGCGGCTGGAACGGATTGGGGCTGATGGCCTCCACCGCCACCGCGGTGTCCCCTGCGTCGACGCCCTTCGACAACTCTTCGCCGAGTAGCGCCGCGAGCCCCTTCCCGAGGCGGCTTTCAGTCATCCTGCTTGTGCCTTTCGAGCACCTCCCGCGCCAGGCTGAGGTACCCTCTTGCCCCCGTCGACAACACATCGTAGCGCGCTATTGGCTGTCCGAAGCTCGGGGCTTCCGCCAGACGGGTGTTCCTGGGGATCACCGTGTCGAAGACTCTGTTGCCGAAATACGAACGCGCCTCGGAGGCGACCTGTCGGGCAAGGTTGAGTCGCGAATCGAACATGGTGAGCAAGACCCCATCAATCTCCAGCCTCCTGTTGAGCCCCCTTTGGACGATACGAATCGTATTGAGCAGCCGAGTAAGGCCCTCAAGAGCGTAAAACTCGCACTGAATTGGGATGATGACTGCGGTGGCCGCCACCAGAGCATTGATGGTCAAGAGACCCAGCGCCGGAGGAGAATCGATGATGACATAGTCGAAATCAGCGAGCACGGGCGCGAGTTTCTCTCGTAACAGGTGCTCGCGATTGGGATGTTCCACCAGTTCGACCTCCGCCGCCGCCAAATCACGGCTCGCCATGACCACCGAAAGATGCGGGAACTGAACCCCCTGCCTGATTGCACTCTTGAGCGGCCGCCCGTCCAACAGACACTCGTAGAGGCTCGGAAAACCCCTTTCCCTTCGGACGCCCAGCCCTGACGTGGCGTTGGCCTGCGGATCACAGTCCACCACGAGCGTACGACGTTCCGCAATGGCAAGAGACGCGCCAAGGTTGACCGCTGTCGTGGTCTTCCCGACCCCTCCCTTTTGGTTGGCGATGGCCACCACGCGTGCGCCGGCGCCCGACGCACTTTCGTCAGGGACCGCTTCGCTCTGGGCAATCGAGGTGGATACCATCCATGTCATAGCGTTGAATTTGAACAAAGAGGGGTTCTGGCGCTAATGCCGTGCAAGTGTTTCACGTGAAACACCGGGCCGGCCTGCCCACGCCACGTTTTCCGTGTACTTTATCCTAATATGGAGCCCCCTCTCAAAAAGCGCGGTTATTCCGTGCAAGACCGCCTGATCGTCGCCTTGGACGTTCCCAGTGCGGCCGACGCTCGTGATTTGGTTACCCGCCTCGACAACACCGTCACGTTTTACAAGGTCGGGCTGGAGCTCTTCATGGCGGGGGGCTACTTCCGGCTCATCCAATGGCTGCGGGAACGGGGAAAGCGGGTCTTCGCCGATGTCAAACTGTTCGATGTCCCCAACACGGTTGCCTCCGCCGTTCGGCAACTACGGCGGTTGGACGTCGATTTCGTAACAGTACACGGGAACGACGCCATCCTTCGAGCGAGTTGCGAAGCTTCGGAAGGGGACCTAGGAATTCTGGCCGTGACGGTGCTAACGAGCCTCGATCGTAGGGATATGCAAGACCTTGGGTTCCAGGCAGAAATCGGAGCTGTCGCCCGGGCCCGCGCCGTTCGGGCCGCCGAATTGGGTTGTGCGGGTGCGGTAACATCTGGACAGGAGGTCGCGAGGATTCGCGCCAACGTCCCCTCGGGATTTCACCTGGTCGTCCCAGGGATCCGGCCTGCACATCACAGCGGCGACGACCAGAAGCGGACTGTGGACATTGAGCAGGCCTTTGCCCTAGGGGCCGACTTCATTGTGATGGGCCGGCCCATCCGGGCTGCTCTCCATCCGGCGGCGGCCGCTGCAGCTGTGCAGGGGAGGATCGCGGAAGCAACATCCCTGCGTGGTGTCGCGTCACATGGCTGAGGGACCTTTTTTGGTTTTCCGGTGTATGACAGGGAAACAGCGGAAATTTCCGCACGCCCAAGCCCTCACCACCCGCAGAGTAAACGCCCAATGATAGAACTTCCCGACGTAGAGCGGATGATCGAAAGCATCGCCGGGTACGCGACCGGTAAGACTGTCTCCATCATTCGCTTCGTTGATCCCGGTGTCTTGAACGCCGAGCCTGAAACAGTCAAAAAGAACCTGCAGCGCCGAGCGATCGCCGCTGTCGAGCGCCACGGACGCTATGTCGTATTGCGTTTCAAGGCCGACTCCAGCCTCCTTTTCAACCTCGGCGACGATGGCCTCCTGCGCCTCGAGTCGCAGACCACGCCCGCGACCGACCGAACTCGTCTCCGGTTTCAATTCGCAGCCGGGCGCGAGCTTCGGTTTTCGTCATCTTCCTCCGACGAAACGGTTCAACTCGTCAAGCTGGATGCCTTTGATGAATCGGGGGCGTTGCAAAACCTTGGGGTCGACCCGCTAAGTGACGAGCTTACGTACGAGCGATTTGCACTCCTGGCCTCCAAGAACCGCCGGGCCACAGTCAAGGGCTTTTTTTTGAACCAGCGCGCCATCGCCGGCATAGGAAACGACTACGCCGACGAAATCTGCTTCCAGGCGGGCATTCGACCCGACCAGCTCGTGGCGCGCCTTACCCCGCCCCAGGTCGAACGGCTGCGTCGTTATCTGCGGCGCGTCTTGCGGAGAGCGACTCTGCATTGGACGGCCGCGCACGCAGACCCCGGGTGGCTGATCAACCGTCGTTCTGCCGGCAGCGCTTGCCCTCGGTGCGAACACGCATTGACGTCGCTCAGGGTTACGGGCAGGAAGACCGTGCTTTGCACAAGGTGTCAACGGGCAGCGTAACCCCGTCGCGCCTACTGCTGGCCCTCTCGTGGGCGTTCGTCTTCCCCTGGACAGTTTCGGCCCAAGGGGAAGACGAACGCTATCCCTTTGCCACGCCAATAACGGATCCGCTGGAGTCCGTAACCCGCTTCTCCTTGTTTTCGACCGACAGAACGGGGGATGGCCGGCAAACGGATGCCCTCGCCCAATTGGGAGGGAGCATCGGGGTGTGGCTGCTGGAAGACGCCGCAGGCCAGGTCGAGGTCGCCGGAGCTGTTCACGGACGTGTGGCCTCGCGCTTTTCGCTTGCCGGCCCAGATCAACACCTGCTCAACATCGACTATCGTGCCGGGTTGCTGCTTCGGATTCGGGTAGGAACAGCCGCGTTCAGAGCCGACCTTTACCACGCCAGCTCTCACCTCGGGGATGAAACCCTTGTCGCCACCGGCCGCGCCCCTATTAGCACCAGCCGCGAGGGGCTCGACCTGCTCGTGCAGGCCGAAGTGCTTCCTGCGACGCTTCTGTATGCGGGGCCCGGCGTCATCCTTCGGAGCACACAGTCCTTCGGGCACTGGTCTGGGCGAGCCGGAGCCCAATGGACCGCACGCCCAAACATGCCTCTGCGCCCCTTTGCCAGCATCGAAGCCTTCGCCTGGGATCCGGCCGGGTGGCGGGTATCGGTCACCGCTCAGGCTGGCCTAGCCCTCGGGACCGCTAGCCGCCTCGGCGCCTTCGTCGGCATGGGGGCCTCCCAAGCCGAACAGTTCCACCTCGACGACGAGACGACTTTCGGGGTAGCGCTCTCCTACGGGCACCCCTGACAGGGCCCCCTGCACAGGGGCCCTTTTGCGCCGCTACTTCTTGTGGCCCGCCCGGGCCTTACGCCTCTCGGCCGACAGATACAGTTGTTGCGGGAGTCGCGCAAAGTTGGATGCCGTGTAGTAGAGGTTCAACCCGGCCGCAAAGCGCGCGAACATGAAGGTGAAAACAATGGGCAGCCCGTACGACATGACTTTCATCTGCGTATTCATCTCGGCGCCCCGCTGCATGATCCAGTTAAGCAACAACATCGAACCACCCATAAGGACGGGGACGATATAGAGGGGGTCAACGAGGGACAGATCCGGCAACCACAAGAAGGGTACCCCGCGGAATTCGATCGTGTTCTGGAACACAAAGAAGAGCGTAATAAGGATCGGGAGGGGCAGAAGCATGGGCAGGCAGCCCCCTATCGGGTTCACACCGTGCTCCCTGTAAAGCTTCATCTGCTCCTGCTGCATCTTCTGGGGGTCCCCCTTGTACAACTCCTTGATTCTGTTGAACTCGGGTTGGATCGCCATCTGTTTCATTTGTTGACGCATCGAGATTTGGTACAGCGGGAAGAGCACGATGTTCGACGCTATTCCGAAGAGGATCAACACCCAGCCGTATGCTAGCGTGAATGTTTCGTGCATCCAGATGAGAATGGTGACAATCAGGTTACCGAAGGGTCGAGTGAACCACCGCAGCCAAGCCCATCCGCTCGGATTCACGTTGTGGAGTCCCTGCCCGATGTCCTGGAGCCGTTGAAACTCCTGCGGCCCGGTGTACGCTAGGAACGAGAACCCCTCCGCATCAGCAGCCACGGGCAGATTGACAACGATCTCGGCCGCGTCTGCCTGCGGGATGCCCCGTAGCATCGCCCCTCCGAAGCGAGCTTCCGTATCAGTCGAAACGACTGCCGCCAGCCAGTATTTGGATTTTGAGGCTACCCACGAAAACGGCCCACCCTCGGCCGGGCGAAGTTCGCCTGCGTCAACAGAAGACATCCGCTCCGTGCGTATTTCCCCCGCCATATCTCGGGTTACCACGGCCTTTGCTGCCGCATCCTCGCGCGGTACAGCTTCATTCATCGCCAACCCGGAGCCGAGGGTAACTAACACCGCGTGACTCACCGCCCCTACGTCACGCAGACCCCCCTCTACCTCGAAGCGGTACTGTTCCGGCGAAAAGGTATATGTGACTTCAAACCGCCCCCGCCCGACTGGGGTCACGAAGTGCAGCTCTGTCCCCTCCTCGGTTACCTCCAAGTCGGTAGCGGAGGCCTCGAACAGAACATCTTCCAGGGAAAGACTGTCACCGCGAACCGTGATGGCATACCCGAACAGAGCATCGTCCGGCCGGAGCAGTTCCACCAGAGCCCCCTCTGTGTCACCTGCTGCATAGCTTTCGTATTGCAGCATGGTGGCCCCCGTTAGCCGGGCCCCTCGGGTATCGAAGCGATATTCGTAAAGATCGGACCGAACAACGATTTCCCGGCTTTCCTCCTCCGGCTCCTCGGCATCCTCCCACGGCAGCCGTTCTTCCTGCGGGGCGTCCTCTTCCTCCGCGTCCCCCCGTTCCTCAATTAGGCCAGCGACGTCAGCGGGGGCTTGTTCCCCGACCTCCCCCGCTGTGTCCACCCTCTCCGCGGGCTCCGGCTGCGCCCCTTCCTGGGGCGGGGGCACCGGGACAGGGGGAAAGAGCACGTTGGTGAGAATCATCAGCCCGATCATCAGACCGATGGCAAGGAGAAGCCGTCTATCCATCAGCTACGTTCTATTGTTGAGGGTTCTTCCGAGAAGCGCGGGGGGTGGGACAACATCTCTCGCGGAGAGGTGGCGGGACGGGATCCGGACCACTAGCTCCAAAGGGCCGGCACTTCAACAGCCTCCGTCCTGCCAGGAGTGTCCCCCGCAGCACTCCGTGCTGCAGGATCGCTTCCTCCGCATACACCGAACAACTCGGTGTAAAACGACACATTCCCGGCAGATGCGGGGACACCACCCCCCGATACACATGAATGGCACCAATAATCAGGGTTTGCATGCCGTTCCCGTTCCCCATTGTACCCGCAACGCCGCCTTGAGACGCTCGTACGACACTTCGTATGCCGCTGGTTTAGCACGCACCGCGAGAAGAATGTCTCGGCCAGCGACGGATGGCAGCCACTCCGTTCTCAGAAGGTGCTGAACCCGCCGGCGAAGTTTGTTTCGGGCCACCGCGGTGCGGCCGTGTCGAGGGACGATGGCGGTAGTGCGCGCGCCCTCCCCGGAGGACAGCGTGAAGCAGTCAAATAGCGGGCCATGGCATCGATCTCCCCGGCGCATCACCGCACGAAGCAGTTCTTCCCTGTGGAGGCGCGCCGCGCGGGGATATCTCGATCTCCCGCTAGACGCTCCTAGGCTTCCGTGGCAGCAGGTCACTGACAGTAAGCCTCTTCCGTCCCTTCTTGCGCCGACGCGCCAGGACTCGGCGACCCGCTTTCGTCTTCATCCTCGCCCGAAAGCCATGATCCCGGACTCGTTTCCGATTCGTGGGCTTGTTGTATGTGGGTTTCCCCATCTTCAATCCTCGCGCGTTCGCAATTTACGACGATCGTAGGGCGCAAAAAATGCGCCCTCCCGTGGTCAAGGTTAGCCGGTTAGTCTAGACGCCCCAGGGGAGAGTGTCAAACTTCGCGACAGGCCAAAAACCGTCGCCCTCCTCGTTGACACTCATGAGCCTCGCTCTCTAAGATCATCGGCCCCTTTGCCGAAAGATTTGTCTTGCAGCATCCTCACCGACAGCGAACCAACTTGACCGCAGAGAAAGCCTGGAACGCCATGTGTTCCGGAGCGAAAGAGGTCATCCCAAGGCAGACCTACCGCACGTGGCTGGATCCCACCGAGGCACACTCCCTTACGGACAAGACGCTGGTTGTCGGGGTCCATTCGGCGTTCGCCATCGAGTGGATCGGGGAAAAGTACGCCTCCCTCCTCGAAGACATCGGCGAGGAGGCGCTCGGCGTCCGCCTTCAACTCAAACTGGAGCTCCGTGACACCTCTCCCCGGATTGAATTTCCTGCTATCAACCCTCTCCCCGAACCATCTCTCTACGACGTTATCCCGCTTAACCGGAGATACACTTTTGATCGGTTCGTCATCGGGGGCAACAATCAGTTCGCGACCGCCGCATGTCAGGCTGTGATCGCTCGTCCCGGGAGGACCTACAACCCTCTCTTCATTTGGGGAGGGACGGGCCTGGGAAAGACGCACCTCTTACACGCCACCGGACACGCCCTGCTGCAACACTCCCCCAACCTTCGGGTGGAATACATCCCCTCCGAACAATTCACCAACGAACTGATCGACGCCATTCGCACAGGACAGACCAAGCGGTTTCGTGAACGGTATCGGCAGATTGATGTCCTTCTCGTCGACGACATCCAATTCATCGCCAACAAAGAGGGGACCCAAGAGGAGTTTTTTCACACCTTCAACACGCTTTACGACATCCAGAAACAGATCGTGATCACCAGCGATCGTTCCCCCCAAGACATCCGCGGGATCTGGAAACGCCTCGTCCATCGTTTTGAATGGGGCCTCGTCACCGACATCCAGCCTCCGCTCTTCGAAACGCGCGCTGCGATCCTGCGCCAGAAAGCCGAGGAAGAAGGAATCGCGCTGCCCGAGGACGTCCTCCATTTTTTCGCCCGGCATCGCACTGATTCGGTGCGCCAGCTGGAGGGGGCTCTCATCAAGCTTCTCGCCTACTGTTCCCTAACCCGGAGGGAGATTTCGCTGGCGAGCGCTCGGACAGCACTGCAGCACCCCCCCGGCGGGGAAGAGATTTCCCCAAACACGGTTGCGCCCGAAGAGGTAATTTCCGCCGTGGCCGATGCATGGGGCCTCCCGTCAGACATCTTGCTGGGGAAACAACGCCGCCGCGCGGTCAGTCTCCCCCGGCAAGTCGCCATGTACCTCCTGAAGACCAACCTCGACCTACCCTACGCTGACATTGGGAATCTCTTTGGGGGCCGCAGTCATTCCACCGTCATCCACGCCGTCAACAAGGTGGAGGCAGGGATAGGAGGGGATCGCGACCTTCGAAAGAAGGTTACACACCTTCGTCAAACACTCTTCCTTGACTAAGAAGCGTGTCGATAACTCGCGAAGATTTGTTGGCTCTTGTTCAAAGTTTGTCTCAAGCCCCGTCGCCGCTGGCTCCCTTTGCTATGTTTTGCACAGCACGGAGCGGTTTTCGACGAAGTTTCGACAGCCCCCCAAGCGCCTATCTTTCTGCCTCTCTTCCAGTTACGAAGAGTTTTGAACATTTGAACAGCCCCTACTACTACTAGTGGGAGATACTCAATAATCCGTAACAGCAGACATCCTTGTCTAAAACTTCAATAAAACAGGGCCAGGAGTTCACCAGCACAATGCGTTTTTCGATCAATTGCACCACTCTCCGGGAAGGGCTGGAGACAGTTCAATCGGCGGTGCCCCCGCGGACCACCCTCCCCGTTCTCTCCAACATCCTTTTCGAGGCGAGGGGGGAGAGCATCCTCCTAAGGGGGACCGATCTGGACACATATGTGTCGTTCGAGGCACCCGCTGTGGTAAGGGAAGAAGGGGTATGCGCACTGCCGGCTCGGAAGATGCTGGAGATCTCCAAGGCACTGCCTGGCGGGGAAATCTTGATAGAGGGGCCAGGGACGGAGATGAAGATCGAAGCGGGGGAGAGCAGGTTTCGTCTGCAAGGGGTCTACCCGGATGATTTCCCTTCACCGCCGAAAGTGAGGTTTGACTCGAGCTGGAGGATCCCGGCAAAACTCTTTCGGAAGCTCGTGGACAGAACTGCGTTCGCAGCGTCCACGGAAAAGAGCCGTCCGATTCTGAATGGGGTTTTGTGGGAGGTGGGCGAAGGCCAAATGAGGATGGTGGCGACGAATGGGCACAGGCTCACGCGGGCGACTGCCAAAATCGAAGGAGTGCCCGTTCGCTCCAAGGAGAGCTTCATCATCTCACCGAAAACCCTTAAGCAGATACAGGCGATGTTCCGAACAGGGGAGATAGAGGTTGCGCGCGCCGAAAACCACCTTGCGTTTAGGGCTGAGGGGAGGGAGTTGCACACGCGCCTCACTGACGGACCCTACCCGGACTACCAAAGGGTAATCCCCCAGGACGACAACAAGAGGGTGGTCCTCGACAAGTGGGCCCTCGAAGGAGCGGTCCGGCGGATGGCGATTGTGGCTAGCGAGAACACGCACCGCGTAAACCTGGCCTTCGGGGAGAGAGAGGTGGAGCTATCTGTTCAAACGCCAGATGTGGGATCAGGGAAGGATCTTGTCCCGGTGTTGAAGTATTCCGGGGAGGCCCTCGAGATAGGTTTCAACGCTACCTATGTCCTTGAAGCTCTTCGCCACATGCCAGGGGAGGAGGTGCGCGTCACCTTCAAGGGTCCAGAGAGGGCAGCATCCTTCTTTCCGAACGAGGACACGTTCTCGGACAAGGAGAAGAAGGATGAAAAGGACCAAGACTACCTTTGCCTGGTAATGCCCCTGCGGCTAATGGAGTAGGAGGACCCTTCATTCGCGGGAGGTACAGCGCGGAATCGACGGATCGTGGATACAATCTGGGGCCCTGACCAGGAAGGGGTCCGCGAGAGCTACAAAGAACGGGTGATCCCCCGGCGGGCGGCGACGATCGTTACTGCGCGGACGGGAGAGAGGGGCTTGGAGGTTCTGCTCCTCAAGAGACCTCCGTCGGCGCGGTTTGGGCCAGGGTGTTGGGTCTTCCCCGGGGGAGCAGTAGATCCGGAAGACCGCAGCGACTTCTGGGCTAAGCGGGTCCCTCCGGCGGAGGAGCGTCCTTCTGCCGTCACGGCGATCCGAGAGTTGTTCGAAGAGACCGGCCTTTTGCTGGGAACCACCCGGACCGGGAAGAGGATGGAGGAGGTCCGGCGGGCCCTGCATGGAGGGGCGCTATCCTTCTCCGACGCCGTCGAGCAGCTAGGCGCGGATTTCAGGAAAGTCCCGATCGCTTTCTTCGCCAGATGGATTACGCCGCGTCCTATGAAGATCAGATTCGACACGGACTACTACCTGACGACGGATGCGGACGGGGAGGTGACCCTAACGGAGGAACACGTGTCGGCGCGCTGGGAAACAGTGGGCGGGGCGTTGGATGCGGCGTTGGCAGGGACGCTCCCTATGATGTTTCCTACGAGGAAGACGCTCGAGTTACTGGCGGAGTTCCCTACGGCTGAGGGGGCCTTGGACGCACTAGCCGGGCAGGAAGTGCCCCCGGTGTTGGTGCGCTTGGCACGCAGGAGAACCGGGTACCGTTCGCTCGTGCCGGGCGACAGAGGGTATGCCACAGCCGAGTAGAGAGGAGGCCGTGAGGCGCCACGGCGAGGCCATTGTCTCAATCAGGGCGGACAACCCCGGCCCACTAACTCTCTCGGGGACAGAAACGTATGTGATCGGCCGGGAGAGGGTGGTGGTGCTTGACCCAGGGCCGGAGGCAGCCCGCCACCTCCAGAGGGTGGACGCCGTGGTGGCAGGACGTTCCGGGCAGGTGGTGCTGACCCACGCCCACGCCGATCATGCGGCCGCCGCCGCTACGGCAACTCGGCGCTGGGGCGAACTTTGCGCATCGCAAGCGACGCTGGATCGAGTAGGGCTCCAGGGCAGGGTCTTGAAGGATGGCGAGGACCTCCCCCTGGGGGGAGGGCGCACCCTCAAGGTGCTGGAAACCCCTGGGCATACGGCGGACCACCTGTCCTTCCTTTTGGAGCCTGACAGGGCCCTGTTCACAGGCGATCTGGTGCTGGGGACGGGAAGTACGGTCATCATGCACCCGGAGGGAACCGTGCGGGATGCGCTAGAGAGCCTCCAAAAGCTCCGGGCCCTCTCGGCCACCCGGCTTTACCCGGCGCACGGCCCCCCTGTGCAAGACCCGAGGGGAAAATTCGACGAACGGGAGCGGCATTGGCGGAGTCGAATCGACGCCGTGAGGACACTTGCTGCGAACGCGGAGATGTCGGCGCGGGGACTTGTAAGGGCTCTTTATGGCCCCCTGCCGGAGGCATATTTTCGATCGGCGGAGTTCTCTATGGCCGCCTACCAGGAGTATGTGAGAACCGAGCGAGAGGCACCTTCCCCTCAAAGATGAGCTGCGCCGGCCCGCCCAGCCGGATCCGCCCATCATCCAAGAACCCCACCGAAAGGGGCGCCCCGGAGCGGGTCACCAGTTCGACGTCGTTCCCCGCGCGTCCCGTACGGCGCAGGATCGAGGCAGCCGCCATCGTTCCTGACCCGCAGGTTAGCGTCTCCGCCTCCACACCACGCTCGAAGGTGCGGATAGCCCATTCGCCGCGCGTCCCGCTAATCATGTGAACGTTCGCCCCTTCGGGTCCTAACTCCGGGTGACGCCGCAGTGATCCGGATACGCATTCAAAGTCAGGGATCTCGGCGCAGTCAACGGGCACCACCAAGTGTGGGGTGCCGAGGGAAACCAGCCAGAGCCGGATGTCCTCCCCTCGCGGGACCTCTTGAAGGGGGGCGGAAAAAAGAGCGGGGTCCAGTTCAGTTATCGATGGACACAGGGAGAAGAAAAGGGACACGCCATCCTCTGTGACCAAAGCATCGATCTCGCCATCGTCCGTTAGAAGGCGGTGTTCCGGGCCCGCAAGCCCTTGTTCGAGAACGAATCGAGCCGCACAGCGAGTACCGTTGCCGCAGGTACCGAACTCCGACCCATCGCTGTTGAAAAAACGAACCCTAAAGAGCGGGGTATCGGCGGCCGGCTTCGAGGCGACGCCCAGCGATTGAACGGTGATCAATCCATCGACCCCCACCCCCGTGGCTCGGGGACACAAGTGGGAAGCGACGCCGGATATGTCGTAGCGGGCCAAGTCGCCGGCGTGAACGAGGAGGAAGTCATTTCCGGCACCACTGTATTTGCTGAAGTGAAGCAACACCTAAAATCCCCCTTCTGAATTTCTTGACGCCTTGTTCGTTTTTTGGATATAGTTACGATTCCGGGACAGTTGGAAGTGTTGTCCCACCGCACTCAAGGCCGGCCCCAAGAAAAAGCACGAGAGGAAACGCGATATGTCCGAAATCCCCGAAGATCTCGCCTACACACCCGAACACGAATATGTGCGGCAGACGGACGTCGAGGAGGAAGTGTACGTGGGTATAACGGACTACGCCCAAGGAGAGCTCGGAGACATCGTTTATGTGGAGCTGCCGGCTCCCGGCGACAGCTTTGCCGGAGGGGAAGAATTCGGGACCATTGAAGCGGTGAAGACCGTGTCGGAGCTCTATTGTCCCGTGGCGGGCGAAATCGTCGAGGTGAACGATGAGTTGGATGCGGATCCATCGATCGTAAACGACGACCCGTACGAAGAGGGGTGGATGATCCGGCTCCGCGTGGACAACGTGGAGGACCTGGAGGGGTTGTTGGATGCGGACGGGTACGCCACCGAGTTGGAAGAAGCGGAGCACTAACCCATTCCCCGCAGCGTCTCGCAGGTGTCCCCATGAAGGCCGCTCCCCCCCGGACGTTCACTTGTCGCCACGTCGGTCCGCGGGAGGCCGAGATACAGGCCATGCTCGATACGGTCGGTGTCGGAAGCCTGGATGAACTCATGCGGCAGACGGTCCCGGCGAGTATCGGGCTTGAGCGTGACCTAGCCCTCCCGGAAGGCCTCACCGAACGCCGCTTCCTGGCCAGGGCTCGGGAGCTGGAAGAAAAGAACGCGCAGACGCGGTCGTACATCGGGCTGGGGTACCATGCCGCCATCACGCCTACGGTCATCCTCCGCAACATCATGGAGAACCCGGGGTGGTACACCCAATACACCCCGTATCAGGCGGAGATCTCGCAGGGGCGACTGGAAGCGCTGTTGAACTTCCAGACGATGGTCATCGACATGACGGGCCTCCCGCTGGCCAACGCATCCCTCCTGGACGAGGGGACGGCGGCGGCCGAGGCCATGCTCATGCTGTGGAGCACACGGAAAAAGAAGGCCGGAAACGTGTTCCTGGTTTCCGAGGGGTGTCACCCGCAGACCCTTTCCGTGGTGAAAGGCCGGGCAGTCCCTCTGGGTATCGACGTCCGGATCCTTCCGCACGGCGAGATGCTCGTGGACGAAGGAGCGGGCGTGTTTGGAGCGCTCCTGCAGTACCCAACCACCGAGGGAGCGGTCCTCGACTACCGAGGCTTCTGTGATCGCCTTCATGCGCTTGGCGCGCGGGTGATCATGGCCACGGACCTGCTCGCCCTGGCCCTCCTCACGCCACCGGGCGAACTCGGTGCAGACATCGCGGTGGGCAACTCGCAGCGCTTCGGTGTTCCCCTGGGATACGGCGGCCCCCACGCGGCCTTCCTCGCTGCGAGTGAAGCCTTCAAGCGGAAGATGCCGGGTCGGATAATCGGCGTCTCCGTCGACGCCGCAGGTAACAGGGGGCTCCGGATGGCCCTCCAAACCCGCGAGCAACACATCCGGAGAGAAAAGGCGACATCCAATATCTGCACGGCGCAGGTCCTGCTCGCGATTATGGCGGGGATGTACGCGGTGTACCACGGGCCGGAAGGGATCCGTGCGATAGCGGGGCGCGTCAGGCGGGCCGCGTGGGTGTTGGCGGAAGGACTGCGACGCTTCGGCCACACCGTGGTGCACGAAGACTTTTTCGACACGCTGCAGGTCGTCCCGGCAGGATTCACAGCAGCAGAGGTGTTGGCGCGCGCCGTAGCGCGGGGAATCAATCTGCGCGACTTCGAGGATGGGTCGGTTGGGATTGCCTTGGACGAGACTGTGCAGGTGGGTGACCTGGATGACCTCTTCGAAGTGTTCCGACCGCAGGGGGAGAGGTCCGTGTCGGCCCTCGACCTGGCCCGCCAGATGGACTGGCCGGAGTATCCTGCGGCGCTGGCACGAAAGTCCGGGTACCTGGAACACCCCGTGTTCAACAGCTACCACTCCGAAACAGAGATGTTGCGGTACATGCACAAGCTGGAGCTCAAGGATCTGTCTCTGACCACGAGCATGATCCCGCTTGGCTCCTGCACCATGAAGCTGAACGCAACGACCGAGATGATCCCGGTTACATGGCCGGGCTTTTCTTCCATCCATCCCTTTGCTCCCGCCGCTCAGACGCAGGGGTACGCCGAGCTCTTTGAAGAGTTGGAGGGATGGCTGTGCGAGATCAGCGGGTTGGCTGCTTGCTCCCTGCAACCCAACTCCGGCGCGCAGGGCGAGTACGCGGGGCTGCTCGTCATAGCGGCACTACACGAAGCCCGGGGCGAGAGCTTCCGCGACATCTGTCTCATTCCGTCGTCCGCACACGGTACCAATCCGGCAAGCGCCGTGATGGCCGGCATGAAGGTCGTGGTCGTGAAGTGTGACAAGCAGGGCAACATCGATGTGGACGACCTGCGGGAGAAGGCGCAGGCGAACGCGGATCGTCTGGCCGCGATAATGGTTACGTACCCATCGACCCACGGCGTTTTTGAGTCCCGGATTCGCGACGTCACAGAGATCGTCCACCAACACGGCGGCCGCGTCTATTTGGACGGGGCGAACCTCAATGCACAGGTTGGGTTGTGCCGGCCAGGCGATTACGGTGCGGACGTGATCCACATCAATCTCCACAAGACGTTCGCCATCCCACACGGGGGTGGCGGGCCTGGCATGGGTCCCATCTGCGTCACGGAGGAACTGGCTCCGTACCTGCCGGGACACCCACTGGTGGACGTAGGCGGCGACGCCGCGGTGCTCCCGGTTTCGGCGGCACCGTGGGGGAGCGCTTCGATCCTCCTCATCTCCTGGGCGTACATCGCGATGTTGGGCCGAGATGGCGTGAAGAAGGCGACAGAGGTGGCCATTCTGAACGCGAACTACATGGCCGAACGACTCAAAGGGGACTTCGACCTCTTGTACCAAGGGGAGGAAGGCCGGGTGGCCCACGAGTTTATTCTCGACCTGCGGCCGCTCAAACGGTCCACGGGGGTTACCGACGAGGATGTTGCGAAACGCCTAATGGACTATGGGTTTCATGCCCCGACTATGTCTTTCCCCGTCGCGGGCACCATCATGGTGGAGCCGACCGAGAGCGAGGGACGCGGCGAGCTGGACCGTTTGGTCGAGGCCTTGGCGTCGATCCGGGGCGAGATCCGGCGCATCGAAGACGGAACCCTGCCCCGCGATGACAACCCGCTCAAGAACGCCCCCCATACGGCGGCCATGGCGACGGCTACCGAGTGGGAACACCCGTATGCCCGCGAAGAGGCCGTGTACCCGTCCGCACACACGAGGGAAAGCAAGTTCTGGCCATCCGTCAGGCGCGTGAACAATGCATACGGCGACCGGAATTTGGTCTGCGCCTGCCCTCCGATCGAAACCTACGAAGAATAGTTTAGCCTAAAAGGACTCCTCGATGGCCACGCTTCATTTTCACGGGCACTGCACGTTCAGTGCGGAAACAAACGATGGGACCAGGATCTTGGTGGATCCGTTCCTGAGTGAGAACCCGTTGGCGGATGTGGGCCCGGAGCACTTTGAAGACAAGTTGGACTACCTGCTGCTTACGCACGGGCACGGAGACCACATAGGGGACACCTTCCGTATTCTCAAGGCCACGAACGCGATGTTGATCTCCACCTACGAGGTCGTGGCGTATGCGCAGGAAGTGCAGGGCCACGAAAATGCCCACAAGATGCATATCGGAGGGGCCTACGATTTTCCGTTCGGCCGGGTGAAGGTCGTCGTGGCCGTGCATGGTGGGAAGATCGATGCACCGGGGGCCGAAGGGTACGCGGCCCAGGCCTGCGGGTTTTTGGTGACGCTGGACGGGAAGAGCGTTTATTTCGCGGGCGACACAGGCCTCACGAAAGACATGGAGCTGTTGGAGGGGCAGGTCGACGTAGCACTGCTCCCCATCGGGGACAACTTCACAATGGGGCCGGAGGATGCCGGCCGGGCAGCGCACATGATCCGGCCCCGCATCGCGGTCCCGACGCATTATGGCACGTGGCCGCTGATCGACCTGGACCCGGCCCGGTTTGATGCGGCGGTGGGGGACTCGGCCGAGGTCGTTCGGATGGACCCGGGAGCTTCGCTCGCCCTCTAAACAGCTGCCCTCTAAACAGCTGGAGTAACAGACCGTTTCTCCTCCGGGGCCTCCTCAAGCGCGAGTGTTGCCGTACCGCGTCGCAACGGGGGCGTGGAACATGGCTGTCGACGAAGCGATGCTAGCGTTTGTTCGGCGTGGTGCCGACCAGATCCTCCTCCGCTTCTACGGGTGGTCCCCGTGGTGTCTTTCGTTGGGGAAGAACCAGGCGGCGCCTGCCCGCCTCCTCGGCAAGGAACGAGACACCCTCCGGCGGGGGGTCGACGTCGTCCGGCGGCCAACGGGTGGGAGGGCCGTGTTTCACGGGCCGGAAGTCACGTATGCCCTGGCTTGCCCGGAGCGGATGCTGGGCGGTCCTCGTGGTACGTGCGACACAATCCATCAAGCACTCAAGAGGGGCCTCGCGTCGCTGGGCGTGACCGTCGACCCCCGCCCGGCTGGTGGGCCGACAGGGCCACACGGCCTCTCTATGCGAGCGTGCTTTCGAGATCCGGCCCCAACCGAACTCACCGTGGCAGGCCGAAAACTGGTCGGGAGCGCGCAGTGCCGAGCGCGCCCGGCACTCCTCCAACACGGGTCGATCCTGCTGGAGGATCATCAAGGGGTCGCCGACCTCGATCGCCCGCGGGATACTATCTCGGAGCGCGACCCCGCGTCTGGTGGCCCGTTGCGTGCGTCGGCCGTGGGTCTGTCGGACCTGCTCTCTCCCCCCCCGCCCCTTCCCGACATCGTAGATCACCTTCGGGGGGCGGTGGTCGCTGAGATGGAAGCGCGGGGCGCCTCAGTGCAGCTGCTGGGCGACGACAGCTTTCTGAAGGAGGAGGCCCGTTCGATCCAAGCCAAGCACCGGTCGCGCGCGTGGCTCTGGCGGCGGTGAGATGCCGTGTGTGGCACGCGGCGAGGGGGATGACGCCTTGGGGTCTGGCGAGGCTTGGATGAGCAGCCCATTTTCTCCGAGAACAAGAGGTACAGACTTTCCGTGTGACGTCTTGCTTGACGTCTCCGAAGGTCTCGTCTAGCTTGCCCATCCCTTTTTTGGCACGCCGATGGAGGGTGCCGAAGCCATTCTGACTCTGGAGGATAATGTGATTGCATCCGCGCTATGGTTCCTACGGCAAGAGCAACTGACGCTGGGTGAAGGCCAAAGTTTGCAGTTCGGCGAAATCTGGGAGGCCGGAGGGTTCATGATGTGGCCACTCGGGACCGCACTAGCCATCGGGATTTTGATCATCCTTTGGAAGCTGGTCGACCTCTTCATCAAGGGGGGGAAGAACAAGAAGGTCCTCGGCGAGGCGGACGACGCCATCGGTGCGGGCGACCTCTCCCAGGCGCTGTCTGTTTGCGAGGATTCGGGGGCGCCGGCAGGAAAGGTTCTTTCGGCAGGGCTCAATCGGCACGAAGAGGGCACGGAGCGCGCCACACAGGCGATCGAGAATGCCGGAGCGATTGAGGTTGCCGGACTTGAGAAGGGTCTCGTCTGGCTTGCCACACTTTCCAACGTTGCCCCGCTGCTCGGCTTCCTTGGGACGGTGATCGGGATGATCATGGCCTTCCAGGCGATCGAGCTGGCCGGCGAGGTCGAGGCGACGCTGGTGGCCGGAGGGATCAAGGTCGCCCTTATTACGACTGCGGCCGGGCTGACCATCGCTATCCCGATCAACATCTTCCACAACTTCTTCGTGACGCGGATCGACCGCCTCGTGATCAACATGGAAGAGAGTGCCCAGAAGTTGATCGACGCGCTCCATGAGCGTGAAGCCGCCAGGGCGTAACTTCTGCTCGCTGCGGGACGGCCAAGAAGAAGGCCCTTCGCGTAACAGTTCAACAACGAACAGCCCCAGCTCCGTTGGTTTGCCCCCAACGGGCGCTGGGGTTTCGTTTTTCCACGAGCCACGCCTTTCGCTTGCCTTAGAGTGCCCTCGGAATCCAACTTCAACAGTAAGCCGTCGACAGGACTGCTGACCCACCCCACTTGACCGGAGGCGGAATATGCCCAGAGCGCGATCCCTTTTGCTCAACCTGTGTTTCCTAACGCTTGTCCTGCTCGGAGTCCTCCCGGCCGGACTCGCAGCACAGGGCCGTATCGAGGGGAGGGTCACAGCGGAAACCGGCCAAGGTTTGTCCGCCGTAAACGTGGAAGTTAGGGATGGCGAGAGGGTGGTCGCCTCAACGGCAACGGGGGCGACCGGCTATTACTCTCTCGATTCCGTGCCAGTCGGCAGCTACACCGTCCGTTTCCTCCTGGCCGGGTGGAGGACAGTTCTTGAAGAGGCGGAGGTCACCAGCGGCGAAACGGCATTGGTCGAAGCGACGATGGTCGAAGGGAGCTATCGCCTCAACCCGATAGTGGTGAGCGTCTCTCGTACGGAAGAAAAGGCGCTCGAAACACCCTCGGCCGTGGAGGTGATCCAGACCCGCGACATCGACGAGCGGCCGGCTCCCTCAATCGCGGACCATGTGAGGGATGAGCCCGGCGTGGACATGATCGACACGGGTGTCGTAGGGAGCTACACCGTCCTTCGCGGATTCAACAACATCTTCAGCGGCGTAGCCCTTGCCCTGACAGACAACCGAATCGCACGCCTCCCCTCGTTCCGCGCCAACATCAACCACCTAAACCCCACCACCAATCTCGATATCGACCGGATTGAGGTGGTCTTGGGTCCGGGGTCCGCACTATACGGTCCCGACGCAGCGAACGGCGTCATCCACACCATCACCAAGTCTCCGATCGACCACCCGGGCGCGAGTTTTTCTGTCGGAGGAGGGTTGCGGCAGGAGGACGCCATGGGCGGGGTGGGTGGCGACATGGGCCTCTTCCACGGAGAGGGTAGGGTAGCGTTTGCCCCCAGCGAGAAGTTCGGGCTCAAGGTCTCGGGGCAGTACTTCTCCGGGACAGAATTCACCTTCCTCGACGCGGTGGAGGCCGAGGCGACAGGCCGCGGGCAGGCATGCATCGCCTCGGGGTACGCTTTTTCAAATCCTGCTTGTGGTGCCCTGGCACAGGGGCTGGATCTCACGACCCCCGAGGATCAAGCACTGTTCCGGCAAGCGATAGACAACGTGGCCATGCCGAGAGACAATGCGCTGGAGCGTTATACATGGGACGCGCGTGCGGATTTTCGGCCATCACCGGAGACATCCATCGTCCTGAACGCGGGCGCAGCCGACGTGGGCCGTTCGGTCGACCTGACCGGGCTGGGTGCTGCCCAGGCCATCAACTGGGTGACGAGCCACTTTCAGGGCCGCGTGACCCACAAGAGCCTCTTTGCACAGATCCAATATAGCGCGAACAGCAGCGACGAAACCTACCTCTTGCGTTCCGGGCGCCAACTTCGCGACCGTTCGAAGTTGATCGTCGGGCAGATTCAGAACGGCACGCAGGTCAGCGACGCCCACCACGTGACCTACGGGCTCGACTACATTCGAACTGACCCCGACACCCACGGAACCATATTCGGCCAGAATGAAGGGGCCTTAATCACAGAGATCGGGGGCTACGCCCAGTGGCGGTGGACGCTCAACCCCACCGTGACACTTCTGGGAGCGTTTCGAGCGGACAACAACTCCGAGAGCGAGGGGATGGTCTTTTCGCCGCGGGCGGCACTGCTCTACAAGCCGTCCCTCGGGTCCAATTTCCGCCTCGTGTTCAACAGAGCGTTCCAGACGCCGACGAGCCTCACCCGCTATCTGGACATCTCGGCTGGGACAATCCCAATCGGGGACACTCCGTTCGGTTACGACGTAAGGGCGACCGGCAGCACGAGCATCGGCCACCCCTACATGAGAGATGCCAACGGACCGATGTTTGTGTCACCCTTCTCCGTTTTGATCGGACGGGGAGCCCGAGAGTACCTGCCCACCACAACGGCCAGTCTCTGGCAGCTCGGCGTGGCCTTGGCGGGGGCCTTTGATCCTTCGCTGGGGGCGCTTCTGGGGCAGCTGCCGGCACCCTCCGGTGACCAGGTGGGTGTCTTGGCCCGTGTCCTTGATCCCGCGGTTGCCTTGGGTGCACCACCACCCCCAGGGTGTGCGGCCCCACCCTTCTGCCAGGACGTCAATCTGTCCACGTTGGAGGATGTTGCGCCGCTGAGGCCGACTGTCTCCAACACCCTGGAATTGGGGTACAAGGGATTGCTCGGGGATAACGTCCTCTTGGGCGCAAACGCCTGGTGGAGCAGGACCGTTGACCATGTGTCCGCACTGCGGGTTGGGTCACCCAACGTATTCCTCGACCCAGCAGGGGTCGGGGCTTACCTGGACGCCGCCTTTCGTCCTCTCGTGGGAATCGCGTTCCCCAGCGAGGCCGTTGCCAGCGCCACAGCGGCGAGCATAGCAGAGTTGGTCGCGGCGATCCCTCTAGGGGCGGTTACCCCCACAAGTGCAGGCGGCCGAGGGGCATCGCTGGCCTACATCTACGAAAACCTGGGCAACTTCTCGGTGTGGGGGGCAGAGGTGTCGGCCAACATCGTGCTAAGCGACCTGATGCACATGAGCGCGTCGGTTTCCGGCGTCAGCAGCAACCAGTTTACAACCGATGGTCCACGCCCAGAACAGATTCCCTTGAACGCGCCCACTCTCAAGGCCACTGCCGGCCTGGTTTACCGGAACGATGACGCGGGTGTCAACTGGAACCTTCGCATGCGAACGCAGAACGGCTTCCCCGCGGCCTCAGGGGTGTATGTGGGCGACGTGGAAGGGTTTACGACGTTGGATGCGGGGTTTGGGTATAGGATTCCCGGGTTCGAGGATCTATGGTTCCAATTCGATGTGCAAAACGCCCTGGATAGCCGGTATCAGACCTTCCCTGGCACGCCATTCCAAGGGCGGATGATTCTCGCGCGCATGAGGTGGGATCTTTCCCCGTGATGTGACGGACCGACTACAGGTGTGCTAGCTTGACCCTCCGGCACCCGTCGACCTCAAAGGGAGGGACGGGTGTCGAAGAGGGGGCCGCGGCTAGCGGCGATGGATCGAGTGGGTGGCAGGGAGGTGGAAATGCTCTTCGTTGGACACTGCTCCAGGCAGCAGGCGAGGTCTTGCACGTTCGGAGTGGGGGCAATAGTAGCCTGCCTGCTGTTGGCGGGCCCCGTTGGTGCGCAGGAGCACCTCCAGGTGAGGCACGCCGAAGCGCTGCTTTCCCTCCATATGCCGGTGGCCGCCGCAGAACTGCTCGAGGAGGCGGGGCATCTCGCGGCCGACGATGGGTTGGCCGGGTTGACCGTGGCCAGAGCATATGCTGACCAACGGGCGTGGCGCCAAGTCCTTGCCACATTGGAGGATCTCCATATTACTGCCCGCACACGGCGGGTCGAAGCGGCGGTCCTGCGCGCTCGGGCACACTGGGGGTTGGGAGAAGCAGGTCCCGCAGTAACCGAATACCGGCGCGCCTTGGCCGGGACAGAGGGTGTCCCGGCACTTCAACTGCGTGTCGGGTTGGCGTACGCCGAAGCGAGGCGGGGTCAGTGGGGTCTCGCCCTGGAACAGCTGGTGCGGGCCGAGCAAGAGCACGCGCAGTACTCTCGCTGGCTGCGGCTGGCGCGCTTCCTCCTCATGGCCGAAGCCGAGAACACGCAAGCCTTCGCTCTGGCCGATTCGATAGTGGCGCGGGACCAAGCGCTGGCCGACACCGTGCTGTTGGCCGCCTCCCGGCTGGCTTTCAGCGTGGGTGAGGCGGAGCGCGGGATAGAGTTTGCGAAACGCGCTAGCCCAGCGGTGCGGGACGCCGTTGCCGCCCGGTATGTAGGCCCCTACATGCTGGCCCAAGGCGATACCGCCGCGGCGGTGGAGGCGTTTGCGCGCGCGATCAGGAGTGGGAGGCAACTGCAGTCCACCGGGCCCTCCCTGTTGGCGCTTGATCGCTCCTGGGAGCGGCTGCGAGACGTGGCCCGCTCCGATGCCCGGGCAGGGCGCCACGGGCGTGCGGGGGGCTTCTTCCAGGAAGCTCTGACAGCTGCGCCAGAGGGGGCGGTCTCGGCGCGCGCAGAGCTCGCCACGGAGCTGGCCGAGGCCCTGTTGGCACAAGGGCGGCCGGGCCCAGCGGCACAAGTGCTTCACCCGTGGCTCGACCGTTCCGGCGACGGCGCTAGCGCTACGATGTGGCTGATGGCGGCGCGCGTGAACGGGGCGCTGGGCCGTGACGCAGCCCGCAACGATGCGTATCGAAAGGCCGCGCAGGGACAGGGGCGCGACGCTGCATACGCCGCGTACCTCCTGGCCGACCAGCTGCAGGACAACGGAGATCGGGCCGAAGCGGAGGAGGCGTTCGAGTACGCTGCGACCCGGTTCACTGGAATCTCCTACGGTTCGCGAGCGCTCGAACGCGCGGCCATGCTAGCGTGGAGTCGGGGTGACCTCGAGACGGCGCGTGCGCATTTGAGGCTGTATCGTCAGCTACACGGGGACGAAGACTGGATAAAGGGGGCGCTGTACTGGTCCGGGAGAGTCGAGGACGCTCTCGGCAACCCGAAAGAGGCGAAGGCCTTCTACCGGCGTGCCTTTGATCGAGATCCGCTCGACTACTACGCCATCCTCTCCGCGCCCCATTTGGGCGAAACGCCAGGGGCGCTACTAGCAAGGAGAGACATCGAGGGGGCCCCCAGCGAACCACTGTCGCCCGTTTACGAGGAGGCCCTCGAGCGGATGGACGTGCTCCGGGGCCTTGGGTGGATGACTCGCGCCCAAACCGAGTACAGGGAAGCCTTGGACGAGGGACCAGCGACCTACGGTCAAGTGCTGGCCCTCGCGCACGCATTGATCGATCGCGGCTGGGCGAGACAGGGGATCCTGCAGGGGTGGCGAGCGCACGCGATCCGGGGTGTATGGACACGCCCGCTCCTCACTGCGATATACCCTCTCCCGTACAGGGCCGCGCTGGTTTCGGCGGCGCAGGAGAACGGGCTGTCTCCCCACTTCGTGGCGGGGCTCTCGCGGCGCGAGTCGATGTTCGATCCCGAGATCGTGTCTGTCGCCAACGCCGTTGGTCTCATGCAGCTGTTGCCGGAGACCGCCCGGGAGGTGTCCCCTCGAGCTGGCTTGTCGGACTACAGCCGAACACAGTTGACCGTGCCGGAGGTCAACCTTCGTCTGGGCACACGCTACCTGTCGGAGATCTTGGAGCAAGCCGACGGGGCTCCTGTGGCGGGAATGATTTCGTACAACGCCGGGCCGCACCGGTACCAGGCTTGGAAAGATTTCCAAGAATTCCGAAACAAGGAAGAGTTGGTCGAGCGGATTCCCTACCGAGAAACCAGGGAGTACGTCCGGGCTGTGACCGAACTGGAGATGATATATCGGGTGCTCTACCCGGAGCTGGAGGCGGGGTTGATGGTGCCGTCCGCAGCCGTGGAGGGGGCCTCTCGGGAGTGAATCGCTCGGGAGCGAGCCCCAGGGTGCCCAGACTCTTTCTCCTCGATAGCTACGCTCTCCTCTACCGAGCGTACTATGCGATGATCGGCCGCCCGCTCACCACAGCAAGCGGAGAAAACACCTCCGCACCCTATGGAATGGCGCGCTTCTTGATGCGGCTCATGGCCGACCATGCCCCGGACTACCTTGCGGCGGTGTTCGACGCGGGAGACAGCGGGCGAACCGAGATTGACCCGGGATACAAGGCCACCCGCAAGGAGATGCCAAAGGAGTTGCGAGCTTCCCTCCCGCGCTGCCGGGAGATCATGGCCGCATTCCAGACGCCAGTGATCGAGGCGGCTGGCTGGGAGGCTGACGATGTTATCGGGACCTTGGCTGGGCAGGCGGCCTCGCAGGGCATCCAGACAGTCATCGTTTCGGGGGACAAGGACTTCTACCAGCTGGTGGACGACCATACCTGGTTATTGAACCCAGGGCGAGGCGGACCCGGAAATGTGCTCGAAGAGTGGATTCGTCCCGACAACGCAGAGGAGCGATTAGGTGTCCCGCCTAAGCACGTCACGGACTACCTGGCACTCCTCGGGGATACGTCCGACAACGTGCAGGGTGTTCCCGGGATCGGGAAAAAGACTGCCCCCACGCTGATCCAGAAGTTCGGGGGAGTTGAACCGCTGTTGGAGCGAGTGGACGAAGTAACCCCTACCCGGGCGCGCAGGGCGCTCCGGCAACACGCGGACAATGCACGCCGCTCCAAGGAACTCGTCACCATTCGAACGGACGCGCCCGTTTCCTTGGATCTGAATGAACTGGCGGTGCGCCCGGTCGACATTCCGCACGCCACGCGCATTCTGCGCGAGTTAGAGTTTCACGGCCTCCTCCGGGAGTTGGGTGCCAAGGAGGTTGCTCGGGAGGACTTCAGCCCGGAACACGTCGTGGTGACGGGTAGCAGCGAACTCGCAGGTGCCGTGTCGGAGCTGAAGAAAGCCGCTGGCCTGTCGATCGTTGTTGTCACCGGCCGCAGTGGGCGGGCACCCGACGGTTTGGTTGGGTTGGCCCTGGCCCCGAGCGCCGGCCGCGGCTTCTACTTTCCGCTGGGCCACACGACTCCTCGCGCCCCGAAAGACATCGAGGGTAACCCCGTGTTCGGCTTTGCCGTGGCCCCCACCAACCTCCCGTCGCTGCATGCGCCGGAGATGCGGGGCGTGAGGCAGCTCCTGGAGTCGCGTGTCCCAAAACTGGGCCACGGTCTAAAGAGAGCAGCCCGAGTTTTGGGACGCGCAGGGGTCGTGCTCGGAGGTCTCCGGCAACGGGGAACGTACGATGCAGACCTGGCCTCCTATTGTCTCGCCCCTTCCCGGCGCGAAAGGGGTTTGGCCGCCCTCGGCGAGGCCAGGCTTCAGGTGACGGTCCCATCCTTGGAAGCCCTTACGGGAACCGGCCGAAAGAGGACCCCTGTCAACGAGCTGTCTCCAGAGGACACCGCTGAGTGGGCGGTCCGGAACGCGGCGATCCTCCACAAACTTGCCCGCGTGGACTTGGAGGAGCTGGACCGGTTCGGCATGGGAGAGCTGTTTCGCGAGGTTGAGTTGCCGCTCATTCTGGTCTTGGCCGCTATGGAGGAAGTGGGAGTGGCGATCGACCCCGACCTCTTCGAGAGCTTGCGGGCCCGGATTCACGGAGACCTTAAGGCGGTCCGCCTCGAACTCAAGAAACATGCCGGAGAGGATATCAACCTCCGTTCCGTACCCCAGCTCCGCGCCCTCCTCTTTGAGAAACTCGGTCTCCCTGTTATCAAGAAGGCGAAGACGGGGCCGTCGACCGACGAAAGCGTCTTGGTGGCCCTAGCGGCGAAGGGACACGAGGTTCCGGCCCTCATCCTGGAGCACAGAGAGCTCGACAAGCTCGACAACACGTATGTGAGTGTCTTGCCGAGGTTGGCCGAAGACGACGGGCGCATCCACACCAGCTTCAACCAAACGGTGGCGACAACCGGCCGCCTGTCATCTTCGGACCCAAATCTCCAGAACATCCCGATTCGCAGAGCGTTGGGTCGGGAGATTCGAAGGGGGTTTGTGGCGGCCCCGGGAAGCGTCCTGATCGCTGCGGACTATTCGCAGATCGAGTTGCGTATTCTAGCGCACCTCTCGGAGGACCCGGCCTTCGTGCGTGCGTTTCGGGAGGACAGGGACATCCACGTCGAGACCGCCGCCAGGATCTTCGGTGTTCCGCCGGAGGACGTTACATCGAGGATGCGAGATCAGGCCAAGACGATAAACTTCGCCACAATTTACGGGCAGGGTGCATTTGCTCTGGCGGGCCAGGTAGGCGTGTCCTACGCAGAGGCAGGCAGGTTCATAGAGGCCTACTTTGAGCGGTTCGCGGGCGTCGCAGATTTCATTGCCAGGATGAAGGAGGAGGCACGCGCCCGAGGCTACGTGGAGACGATTATCGGACGCCGACGGTACATTCCCGAGATCCGCTCCCCCAACCCCGGGATCAAGGGCTACGGAGAGCGCACAGCCGTCAACTCACCAATCCAGGGTTCGGCAGCAGACCTCATCAAGGTTTCGATGATCCGCTTGCACGATCGGTTGATCGCCACAGGGGCGCACCTTCTGCTTCAGGTGCACGACGAGCTCTTGGTTGAGTCGCCCCGATCGGACGTGGAAGGAATCGCGGGGATCCTGCGAACAGAAATGGAGGGGGCGGCAGCTCTCAGCGTCCCCCTCAAGGTGGACATGGGTGTTGGCGAAAACTGGTACGAATGCAAGTTTGGTTGAAAGGAACCCGCCATAGGAGGTGGAAGATGGGCCGGTACACACGCCGCGAGTTCGTAAACGTTTCCGCCCAGGGGGTGGCTCTCCTTGGAGCAACGAGCCCTCTCCTGACGCTCGGTTGCCAACCGCCGCAGGAGCCCCTCCGGATCCTGATTCTAGGTGGGACCCGCTTCATTGGCCCCCACCAAGTGAAGTATGCGCTGGATCGAGGGCATAGGATCTCCATCTTCACTCGTGGGCAGACCCAACCCCCGTTTTACGAGGAGGAGTTTTCCCGGGTCGAGCACTTGATCGGAGATCGCAACGACGACCTGAGTGCTCTGGAAGGCCGAGAATGGGACGCTGTCATCGACAATTCCGCGTCCTACCCCCGGTGGGTCCAGATGACGACGGAGCTTCTCCGTGAAAACGCGGCCAGATACCTGTTTGTGTCGTCGATATCGGCATACCGCGATTTCACCGAAGTTGGGATCACCGAAGAGTATCCCGTGGGCGAATTGTCGGCCCCCGATGTGGAGGACATGAGAGAGTATGGCCCCATGAAGGCGCGTTGCGAAGAGTTGACACGCGAGAGCTTTGGCGAGGAGGCGATCATTGTCCGCCCCGGTCTCATCATAGGGCCTGGGGACAACACGGATCGATGGACTTACTGGCCGGTGCGAGTATCCCGCGGGGGCGAGGTGCTCGCGCCGAACGATGAAAACGACCCGATCCAGAACATCGACGCGCGGGATCTGTCAGAGTGGATAGTTCGGCTGGTGGAAACACCGGGTAACGGGGGCACCTACAATGCAACCGGCCACATCCTTCCCGTCGGCGGTATGCTAGAGACGGTCCGTGACGCCCTCGGAGCTGAAGCCACCTTCACATGGGTGCCTACCGAGTTTTTGACGCAGCACGGAGTCAGCTCGTGGGTGCACATGACGAACTGGGTTCCGCCGGAGGGAGATTCGGCCGGAATGCTGCAGGTGTCGGTGGACCGGGCGGTGTCCGCCGGCCTCACGTTCCGGGACTTGGCTACGACTGTCCGCGACACCATGGCGTGGTGGGAAACACTGCCAGCTGAACGCCGTGAAACCCCCAGGGCGGGTCTGCCGTCGGAGTTGGAACAACGCGTGCTGGAGGCATGGCACGCGAGGGGGGCTGCCGCCTAAAGAACGTCGTCGAGCAGAAAAAGGTCGGTCAGGATGGTTCGCATGTGCGAAGATGCGTTAAGGCTGTCGACCAATTGGGAGCTTATCGTCTCTTGAACCAAGACGATCCGGACCGCGGCCTCGGCCCGAGTTGCGTCCGACGCCACCACGGCTAGCATGTCTCGGTAGGTATCCGCAGGCTGAACGTCTTCCGAATCCAGGAGAAGGGGAGCCCCCTGGGCCACGGCCTGGAGCGCGTCCGCGGCGCCGGCAAGAAAGGCCCGGAGCTGGCCACCCACCCGCGAAGCATCCTCTTGTTTGGCCCCAAGCGCGGCGTACGAGAGAAAAAATTCGTAGGCCTTCTCCAGCGTTTCGATGTGAGTTTTAAGCTCGCTCCGAGTCAAGCGGCCTCTGCCTCTTCGACTCCCGACTGACCCTTGGCGGGCCCGGGGCTCCACTGTTCGGGATCGTAATTCGCGAGGAACTCCTCACGGGTGATCCACCCCTTGAACATCGACCTCGTCATCCACCGTTTTTCTGGGCGGATGGCGAAGTACACATGTGCGATGACCAGGGTCACCAGAGCCACACCGCACAGGCCGTGCAGGACAAAGACGAGCCCCCACGTGGCGTCTGAAAGGAAGTAGGGGTTGCTCACCCAAAACCATGTGTCGATGCGGACCATCATCATGATGCCCGTTATCGTCACACCTCCCGCTACAAGCGTCACCGCGTTGTGGTAGGCTCTCTGGTCCAGGGGGTACTTTCCGGAGCGCTCTTCCTTGGCCGATTCTCTTCGCAGGAAGCTGCTGACGGCCTGCATCGCCTGGCGGATTTCAGCCCGGCCGATCCAGACCGAACGCCAGTCTTGGCGGGCGAAGGCGTGGATGATGTGATAAATGATGAGCAGAGTGAGGGCGATCCCCGCGACCCAGTGGATGGTGACCCACGCGAACTGGATCCCCAGGACGGGGAAGAACGCCGTAACCAACAGCGTGAACATGGAGGTCGCCATGAGCCAATGGAATGTCCGGGACGATTTGCTGTGGCGTTCGACCCGAGACGGAAGAGACGGTGCCTCCTGTGCCGCGGTTTTCGGCTTGGCGGGGGCGAAGAAGGACACATAGAGGGCGTGCAACACCACAAATACCACGCCGGCAAACATTGCTGCCCAGAGCAGATCCCAAGCCACCCCGATGAACACGTCTTGTCCCCATGGGTTGGGGGCTGTGCGGAAGAGGTTCACCTAGGCCGCCTCCCCCCTGACGGCTCGACGTACGAGGTTGCGGGCCAGGGGGACCTTGAAGTCGTTATGCCGTAGCGGCCGGAACCCTCGCGTCGCAAGCTCTCCTGCGGCACTGCCGGTGTCGTCATTCGCAGGGAGTCCCGCCACCAGCGCCTCCACGTCCCGGAAGCGAACGGGTGTGGGAGCGATCCCATTGACGACTATCCGGGCCCTCTCAATCGTCCCTCCGGATTCTCGGAAGACAGCGGCGACGCTGGCCAGTGCCCAGTCCCACGACTTCCTGTCTCGCACCTTTTCCCAGTAAAACCGAGATCCTGCCCATTCGCCGGGAATATGGATGTGAGTGAGCAAGTCGCCCGGATCGAGCACAGTCATTCGTTCGATGTCGACAGCGGGCCCCAAGAAGAAATCCTCGGCATCGATCGTTCGCTCGCCACCGGAGTTCCGAACCATCATTCGGGCGCCCAGGGCGATCAAGGCGCCTGCCGTATCAGACCCGTTAACGGCAACGCAACGGCTCTGTTCGGTAACCGCATGCTCGCGGTTCATTGAAAGGGGGGTTCCTGCATAGCAAATGTTGCCCCCAGCCCGGTAGCACGGCCAACCACCTCGGTAGTACCAGCACCGGGTGTCCTGAATGAGGTTCCCGCCCAACGTCCCCTGGTTGCGGATCTGCGGCGTCGCCACCTCCGCTGCTGATTGAGCCAGAAGACCGAAGCGTTCCTTGATTGCGGGATTGCCGGCCACGTCTCGCAGAGAAGTCATGGCCCCGATCTCGATGCCGTCACCAGACTCTCGGATACCGGTCAACTCTGACACGGCCCCCAAGTCGATCACGACGTCGGGTCGCTTAATGCGATCCTTGAACCAGTCCATCGAATCCAGCCCGCCGGCCAAGACCCACGTGTTGTCGTGAATATCCAGCAAGTCGACTGCTTCCTCTGCCGTCGACGGCTGGTGCAGTTCGAAGGCGGGCATCATGTCGCGAATTACAGCCATGATATTTTCCCCTAGCTATGGATCTCGGTGAGTTCGTGCGGCTGTGAGCGTCCTTCGAGTTCGGCCAAGATCACGTCTGTAGTCAGCGGAATGCGGCACAGGCAGCGGCCCCCGAGCGCATCGGCGATGGCACTCGTGATTGCCGCAGCCCCGGCTCCCACAGGTGGCTCGCCGATGCCCTTCGCACCGATCGGCGTTTCCGGGTCGGGAACATCAACGGCGGCCCAATCCATGGTGAGGGGGACGTCGAGCATACCCGGCGGCCGAGCTGTGTATAGGCGGTGTGCAAAGGGGACCCCCCACTTGGGATCGAAAACCCACTTTTGGCTCCGTGCCTGGCCGAACCCCTGAATGCTGCCCCCGTGGATCTGGGCGGCGAGGCTGCGCGGATGCACCACCACGCCGCAATCTGCCGAACCCAGATAGTCGACCAGCTCCACGTCTCCGGTCTCCACGTCGAGTTCCACAACCGCAAACCCGACGACCCAGGACCAGGTCTGCCCATCGTGAGAGAAATTGTCTCGGGCGGCAACAACCAACCCCTGTCCGGCAAGTGCGGTCGCGGCCCGTTCTGTCGCGGCGTTGATGTCTTCGGGGAGTATCTCGCCGGAGTATTCACCACCCATTTCGATGGCCCTCGCGGCTGCCTGAGCTAGAGTCAGCGCGCCTCCTGGTCCAGACACTTGGCCTCCTCCCACACTGTACGCCGAAGCATCTCCTCCCAAGGTCGCCGCCGCGATCTCCTGCAGTCGCGCCTTTAGGGCAAGAGCTGCCGCGTAGTTTGAGCGCGTGTGTGCGTGGGTCGTCTGGCTCCCGGCCTGTACGGAGCTGTTGGGCAAGTTTTGAGAGGAGTCGCCCCAGATTATGGCGCAATCTTCCCAAGCGAGGTCCAGTTCGTCCGCCACGACGCGGCCCGTGTCGGCCATGGAGTGTGTGCCGAGGTTTCCGATCCCCTGGTGGATGTAGACTTTGCCGTCCGTCCGCACAACGAGCAGGCCGTCGAACCCGGAAGACCCGCCCACGTACGGGCTTACCCCAACCCCCACGCCGGTCACCTTGGTACCGTTTTGCTGCCCGCTCATCGCGGTCTTGCCTTCCCAGTCGAACTGGGCGGCCCCGACATCGATGGCCTCACGCACAAAAGCGCTCGTGGGTGTCGTTCGTCCGGGTCCGAACGGGGAGTCGTGAGTCGGTACGTTACGCCGCCTGATCTCTACCCTATCCATCCCGAGTTCGCGCGCCGCTCGATCGACCAAGGGTTCCAGCATCGCGACGATTTGTGCGCCGCCAGGGCCCCGCTGAGCTGCCCGCGGAGGGGTGTTGGTGTACACGGGTATGCCGCGGAAGCGCATGGCGTGCGGCGTGTAAACCATGTCCGTGACTACGCCCGCCGTCGCGTAGTCCCCAGACCGCCCATACGGTCCGTGGTCCTGAACGATGTAGAGGTCGATGGCGGTGATTTTTCCGTCGTTCCGGAAGCCCATCTTGGTCCAAGCCTGGAACCCCGGGCGCCCCCGCCCGATGTAGTTTTCCTCGTAACGGTTGATCCGCATCATCACGGGACGAGCAATTTTCTTGGCGAGAAGAGCCGTAACCTGATATATGGGGGCCCCCGTGATCTTGGACCCGAATCCCCCTCCGCAGTATTGACCGACGAAAACGAGGTCATCGGGATCGAGATCCAGACGGGAAGCCATCGCCTGGTGGGTCTTTTGCGTGCTCTGCGTTGACCCGTACAAGTAGCACTTGCCGTTGTCCCAGTAGGCCATGGAGCTCCGAGGCTCCATTGGGTGATGGGTCAGCGACTGGTGAACGATGGTGTCCTCAAAGACGAGGTCGGCCTCGGCAAACCCCGCCTCCAAGTCGCCGTGTTCCCATTCGTCGGTGGCCTCGCCCATAGGCAAACGATTTTCGGCCTCGGCTGCTGCGAATTCCTCGCGCGACCACTTCAAGGACACCACCTCGCGGCCGTCGGCACCGAACCGGATCACATTTCCGTCGAGGCGCGCGTCCGGCCCCCCTGGACGAAGGCTTTCCAGTGGATCGACCACGAAGGGAAGCGACTCAAACTCGATGTCTATGGCCTCGATTGCCTCTGCGGCAGTCGTTTCGTCCGTAGCGGCCAGGGCCAGGATGGGTTCGCCCACATACTTGGGTTCGTCCGTGAGCGCGGCTTCTCCCGGGGCGTCCGGTTGGTTGACCTCATTTGCCCGGAGGACGCCGAGCACTCCTTCCATGGCCATGGCCCGCGATACGTCCACGCTCTTTACCCGGGCGTGGGGCATCGGGCTCAGCAGAAGCTTGGCGAACACCATGCCCTCGGCGCGGAAATCTTCGGCATACTTGGCTCGGCCGGTGACCTTAGCGCGCAGGTCTGGCGGCGAGATGTCCTGTCCGATTAATGCCATGATCGCCTCCTTACACTACCCGGCGCGCGTATTCTGCGGCGCGCATGGCGGAGTTCAAAATCTTGTTGTAATCACCACAGCGGCAGAGGTTGCCCGACAGTGCCTCGGCCGCCTCTTTTCTCGTGGGATTGGGGTTCTCTTGGGTCAAAGCGACCATGCTCATGATGAACCCCGGGGCACAGAAAGCACACTGGAAGCCACCCTCGTCAATGACAGCCTGCTGTACCGGGTGCAACGTTCCGTCCGGGCTCTCGAGCCCTTCAATGGTTGTGATCTCGCGGCCCCGGACCGAGTTGGTGAGCATGGAGCAGGCGTAGTGCGACACCCCGTCGACGAGCACCGTGCAGGCTCCGCACTCCGCCCGGTCACATCCAAGCTTGGTGCCCGTGAGCCCCAGCTTATAACGGAGCGTCATGGCAAGCGTTTCCTGCGGGATCACGTCGACTGAGCGGGTATCGCCATTCACCCTCAGAGTGATCATCCGGGGCATCGTTCGGCGCACCGTCGAGCCCTCCGCCTTGCGCGCCCGGAAGAGGTAGTTGGAGGAAGACACGGCGGCCCCGGTAGCAACCACCCCCTTGAGGAAGGTTCTGCGGGAGTGGCCGGGAGGAATCACGGTCGGAAGTTGTGGCAGGCTCTGGGTCATGGGCACACGCTCGGTTAGGCACTCAACATAGGCCGCGCCCTCGATCAACCGTGGGCTCGGGACGAACACCCAAGAAACAATCTTGTGTTAAAAGTCGCTTTCGGGCAACGCCTCCCCTCCCAGCAAGCCGCGACTCCGTCAGAGAATGGCCCACAGCGCGGGATCCACCGAAAACAAGATGGTCCAACGCGTCGGTACCCCCGCTAAGGCGCGAACAGGGCGGACAGCGTCTAGTCGAATCATCCCATAAAACAGGCCCAACCCAACGCCGTACGAGTACCGGCTTCCCCCACTGGCGGTTACCCTGAAACGCTCCGCCGCAGACGCCGATGTCTGGATCGATGATATGGCCCCAGATGACACGGCCCCACCTGCAAGGAGGGCGCGTAACGACACCCAGGGACCGACGATGGCGCGTTCCACTTCCGTCCGGGCCAGCCAAAACCTTTCTCCTCCCCAAATCCGGAACCCGTGTCCGGGCAAGGTTCCACGGCCGCCGAGAAGGAATAACCTCTGCGCAGGGGGTGCCCCGCCGGAGAGTCCAGTTCGAGCCTCTAGAGACCAGCTCCAAGGTGAGCCGAGACCTTCCCGCACCCCCCGCAGAGCCATCGTCGCCTGCCTAAACCCAGGTCCTACCTCGCCATCCAACGGGTCTCTCCGCCCGAGTTCTCCGGTCGCGGCCAGGCTCCATCGTCCTCCCAAGGCCGTGCCCAGGAGTGCGGAGGCGGAAGCCTCGAAGCCCACCAAGTTTCCCTCGTCCACGGGTCTGATCGGGCTGACGGCACCGCTCCCCAGCCATTCGGTTTGCAGCCCCAAGGGTACAGATCTGTGGCGACGCCACACCAACCCAGCAGTCCAATCCACCGAAGAGCCGTCCCACTCGACCCCAACCCGAAACCCGGACTCTGCGAATGGGTCCATGTAGTCGTCGGTCCCTCGGGCTAGGGCCAGTGTCCGCGTAACCCCGGAAGCCACGGCAGGCCCCACATCGCGGGTTTGGTTCAGCCACCCCTCCAAGGTGAGAGACAGCGGGCCGATATCCCTCCACCCCTCGAGTGCCAACTGGACATCTTGAGGGCCCAAAGCAACGCCCCCCTCAATGGATACTCGCGTGCGGTCGTCAACATCGAAAACCCCTCCAGCCCCCACGCGGAGGCCCTCTCCCCTCCTCACCCGAACCACCTCCGTGGTGCTGCCGAATAGCGGACGGATCGGAAGCCCTCCCTTAACCCCCTGTTCCCCCAACAGCGAAATCGCGTCATCCACCGCCCTCTCGAGCTCTGCGTCAGCTCGATTCCCTCCGTGCAACAGGCTCTGTCCGAGCGGCCCTCCGTAGAGGCCAGACTCCCAGCGATCGAAGTCCTGGAGTTCCTCTTGGGGTCGCGCGAAAAACCGCATTCCCGGACCGAGCCGAGTCCGCGGTGGATCAAAGTCGTACTCAAGAATTTCGAGGCGGGTTCGGATAGACGAAGTCAAAGGAAAATCCAGCCATCGAAGCGCCCGGCGAATCTCGATGCTTTGCTCAACGGGAAGCCAGTAGCGTCCGTTCCAGAGTCCGGAGCGAAAATCCAGCGCTATGTGGACGAGATTGGGATCGACGTAGGCGGCGGATGTGAACGTGAGACGCATTCGGGTCAGCGCTCCCGTCACCCGCTCCACGAAGAGCGTGCCTACGGCCGCCGGGGTGGAACGGTCCCGTGGTCGAACCTCTATCGAATAGACGCGTGCGGTGCGTCCTCGCGCGCGGACTTCGAGCGAATCGCCGAGACGGTACTCGTACAGATCGGGTGCCCCCGGCGCTACAGGGTGAAGCACACCATCTACCTCGTCGCCTTCTCCGATGTAGATCCGGTCTTGGAAGTTGTCGAGCACAAGACCGAGGTGGTCTGTGTGGTAGTGAATGGTCGTTGGAAGGCGGACCTCGTGCCGCCGGCCGACGAGCACCTGCACGGCCCTGTCCGGCGCTTCCCATGTGGTTTCCAGGGCTACCTGATCCGCTCTGACGACCTGACGCTCCTCCCCGAACTCGCCGAGGAAGTACACGTGCCCCTGGACGTTGGCTTGGAAGCGGCGTAGCGAGCTATCTGCAAAGGCATGTCGACGGGCCGCGATGGCGTTGTGCACAATTTCGAGGACGCGGGGAGAATCCCAATCGTCCACCGTCTGGGCGTAACTGGTCTCCGGACATAGGGTGACGAGGCAGATCCCGACAAGGATCCTCACCCACAGCCCCCTCGTGCTATGACTCCTCGGTGCGCCTTGCCAGCCGAACAGCTAGTCGAACAACTCGTTCTGGTTTTCGTCGATGCCGACAGGCCCGAGGATGCCCTCGAATCGTCGCACCCAAGAATCGGTGTCGAGGCGTCCCTCGTTCTGCATGACCCGCTTCAACACAGGAGACATAGCCTTCATAACGTCCACGAATTCTTCGACGGCGGACGACAAGGCGGCAGCCCGAGCTTCGTCGGGGAGTGAAGCCATGTCCCGGAGAATGGCCCCCTGCGATCTGGATGCGATGATGGGGTCGCCACGGCGGCCAACCCACACCTCCGTACGTCGCCCTGGTCCTCGATCCTCTTCAATCGGGAGGAGGCCCACGATGTTGTCGGAACGCCAGTACTTTCCGTATCCGAGGTGGATCATGCGGTCGCGCCGTATCTCCATCACCAAACCCCGTTCATCGTCTTATGGTAGTCGCGCACCGGTGGTCTGTGCGCTCAGGAAGGACGCCTCAAGCAGTTTACTTCCACATTGGGAAAATGGCGACAACGGGTAGTCTGTCCCCTAGCTTTCCGGGCACATGACCAAGCCTAGACCTATCCGCGATCCTCTTTGGGGAAACATCTGCCTGGATCGGGACGCAGCGGAGATCGTCGACACCGTTCGGTTCCAGCGGCTGCGGCACGTCAAACAGCTGGGGCTGACCGACTACGTGTTCCCCGGGGCCGTCCACAGCCGGTTCCTTCACGCACTGGGGGTTTACCATCTCGTGGGCCGAGCCATCACCGTCCTCGAACAAGGTGGACACCTTGATCCACTAACCGAGGATGAGGTGCACGAGCTGCCCTTGGTACGGTTGGCGGCCCTGTTGCACGATGTCGGCCACTACGCGTTCTCTCACACGATGGAGGAGCTGGGCCCGGGTATCCTCCCGGGAGCCCATGAGGAGGTTGGTGCCCGGTACTTGACCGCGCCCACAATGGAAGGGGTTTTTTCGCGATACGGTGAGGGTGCTGCCGAGAGAGTGGCCGAGATCATTCAGGGGCGTTCGCAACACCCCCTTCAAGGGCTGGTCGCGGGACCGTGCGACCTTGACAAAGTCGACTATCTGTCCAGAGATGCGCTCTTCTGCGGGGTGCCGTACGGCACGGTGGAGGTCGACCACCTTCTGGGCGCCTTCACCCTTGGGAGGGAGTCTGCGGGCGCACCGTGGGAGCTGGCGGTGGCCGAGAAGGGTTTCGGAACGATGGAGGCACTGCTCATTGCCAAGTACCAGATGTTCCGGAGCGTTTACTGGCACCACGGGGTGCGGGCGGCTACAGCGGCGTTCTTGCGCCTCATCCGGACCTCTTTGGAGTGCGGGCTACTTCAAACACACGAACTGGTGGGGCCGACGGACAACGAACTTCTTGCGCTTCTCACCCAGCGTCTGGATGGATCCTGGGAGGGCGATCCTTCCGGAGCGGCACCCGCACCCGCAGTGTCACGTGCCCAAGGACTCCTCGCGGCACTCCGCCACCGACGGTTGCCCAAACGCGTCATCGAGATAGCGGGTGACCAGCTTCCCAGGAACATGTCAACCTGGCCATTGCGGAGGCCGGATCTCGTGGAAGCGGCGGAGCTGTGGTTGGCCCGAGAGTGGGGGATGCCGGAGGGATCGTTGATGTTGGACTATCCTACCCGGCCACGGCTGTTCGATCTGGGCGCTCTGCTGATCCGGAGGGATGGAGGTGCGCAACGTTTGACGGGGACGGGTGCCCGAGGCCTGATAGAAGTTCCGGTTGTGGGTTACGAACTCCTACATTCCGCCAAGGTCCTCAGGGTGTTTGCTTGCGACCCCCCGGGAAGACAGGTGGACCGTGACGTGTTGCTGGGGTTGGTGGAGTCCACGGAGGCCGAAATAGACGCCAGGTTCGGGTTGGCGGGGCACCCTGTGATGGCATGAAGGGTCCCCTCGCGCCGAACAAGGTTGCGTTGTTCCAACACCCGGATTGCAGTCGTCACGACACCGGGTGGCACCACCCCGAACACCAGGGCCGGTTGCGCGGATTGATGCAGGCTCTCGAGGCAGCCCTCCCGCAGCTCCATCAGGACATTGTCCCGGTTTTTCCGGATCCTATCGAAGAGGCCGTCTTGACACTTGCCCACACCGAGCGGCACATCGCTCGGGTCCGGGCGGCCTGCGATCGCGCAATCGAAACAGACACGCTAGTGAACCTCGACCCCGATACCGTGGTTTCGTCTGGAAGCTGGGATGCGGCCTGCGCAGCAGTGGCCTGCGGCGTGGCAGCCGTAGACGGGGTTCTTTCAGGCACCTACCGCGCTGGGTTTTGTGCGGTGCGTCCGCCGGGACACCATGCAACGACTGATGCGGCGATGGGGTTCTGCCTGTTCAACGCGACAGCCATTGCAGCGGAGCATGCCCTCCGTTCGCCGGATGTGAACAATGTCCTGATCGCGGACTGGGATGTGCATCATGGGAACGGAACCCAGGACATCTTCTACGAGAACCCAGCAGTCTACTTTTTTTCGATGCACCAGTCTCCGTTTTATCCTGGCACAGGGCACCCCACAGAGCGTGGTCAAGGTGCCGGGGCCGGTAAGACGCTGAACGTTCCGCTGAGTCCAGGGCTGCCTCCAGCCGCTTACGTGGATGCGTTCGTGCAAGGATTGGATACGGTGCTGCAAGAGTTTGAGCCCGACATCGTTTTGGTTTCCGCCGGGTTTGATGCTGGTCAGGACGACCCACTAGGCGGCTTCACGCTGCGTCCGGAAGATTTCGCTGAGATGACGAAAGCCCTGCTCGCCAAGACGGAGCGGAGTGCCCACGGCAGGGTGATCATGCTCCTTGAGGGGGGATACAACCCCCAAGAACTTGGGATTAACGTTGTGGCCACCCTCAAGGCCCTGGCGGGAGCGCCCCGGGCCCATGGGATGGAGCCACGGGAAAGGACGACATAAATGCCGAACCTCGACTCCCGCTTCCTCGCGACGGCGGGACGCGCGTTGGCCGATGCCGACATTGACGCATGGTTGCTGTATGACTTCCGTGCCCGCAATCCCATCGCGGCACACCTGGTAGGTCTCCCGGAAGGGCAAAAGCGGCGGTACTTCGTGGTGGTTGCCCCGGGACGTCCGCCGCACGCAGTGGTCCACAAGATAGAGGTGTCGGGGTGGCACGGATGGACGCACCCGATGACTCCATACGTGGGGTGGAAAGATCTGGAAGAGATCCTCGGGGAATTGATGCACGGGATGTCCTCCGTGGCCATGGAAGTGGCCCCGCACGACTCCATCCCCTACATCGACAACGTCCCAGCGGGGGTCGCCGAGCTCGTCGAATCTCTAGGTCCTCGGGTTGTGAGCTCCGTCGATCTGGTTTCGAGCACCGCCGCCCAATGGGGAGAGCGAGGCCGCGCCCTGCATCGTCAGGCGGCAGAGATTTTGGCCGAGACCGCTCGGGGGGCATTCGAACTCGCGGCTCGTGCCTCGGGCCTGGTCCCGATCCCCGACTCAGGCACGACAGGTGCGCCCGATCTGTCCGGGGAACCGACCCCGGTCACCGAATTCGATCTGGCGGACTGGATTCTGAACAGACTTCAACGAAAGGGCCTCGCCGAAACCGGTACGATCGTCGCTGTCGGCCCCAACGCGGCGAAACCGCACTATGAGCCGCTCGAAAACTCCTCTGCGCCCATCACAGAGGGGAATGTGTTTATGGTCGACCTCTGGGGGCGCACCGCAGAAGAGCCCGAAGCCGTGTTTGCGGATCAGACGTGGATGGGGTTCCTGGGGTCCGAGCTCCCGCAGGATGTAATGGCGGGGTGGGAAGCTGTGGTGGCCGCGCGGGATGCCGCCGTAAACGTCGTTCGAGCCAACCCGGAGGCGACCGGTGCGGATGCGGACCGCGCCGCACGGGAAGAACTCATCACCAGGGGGTTCGAGGACGCAATTTTCCACCGGACAGGCCATGGCATCGACAGGGAGCTTCACGGCGTGGGCCCCACGTTGGACAGTATCGAGATGCGAGATAACCGCAGGTTGGTGAACGGCGTGGGCTTCTCCGTGGAACCGGGCGTGTACCTTGAGGGACGCTTTGGCCACCGTACGGAGATCGACGTCTATATGGGCGACGAAGGTCCGGAGGTTACGCCGACCAGGATACAGTACAATCTCTGGCGGACAGAATGAAAGTTTCGTGGGAGCGGTTTCGGGTCGAGACGGCGCACCCTTTTCGGATAAGCAGAGGGGTGAAGACCGGCGATGATCTCGTGTGGGTGCGACTGGAACACGAGGGGATCGAAGGATGGGGCGAAGCCGATCCTTCCGCGTACTACGGAGAAACCGCGTCGATCGTTGAGATGTCGCTACAGAGCTACGTCCCACTCCTGGAGTCGGTGGACGACCCCTTCAAGCTCGAAGACATCGAGAGAAGTCTCCTGCATGTCCTGGGAAGGAACTCCGCCGCACGCTGCGCACTCTCCTCGGCACTGCACGACTGGGTGGGGAAGCGTTTGGGGGAACCGCTGTGGCGGACCCTGGGCCTCGATCCGGCGAAGGCACCGCTCAGTTCGTTCACCATCGGTATAGACGAACCGGCCAAGATGGCGGAAAATGCCAAGGAAGCCTCAGGGTATTCGATCCTGAAGATCAAGCTCGGCAGCGAAGACGATGAGGCGAGGTTAAGGGCCGTACGGGATGCCGCTCCCGACAAGACTCTCCGCGTCGATGCGAACGCGGCGTGGACGCCGAGCGAGGCGATCGACGGCATTGCGATGTGCCGGGAGTACGGAGTTGAGTTCGTTGAACAACCGCTACCGCCTTCCGCCGACGCAGAACTCTCCTTTGTGCGCCGCAGGGCGTCGTTGCCGATCGTCGTTGACGAGTCGTGTCTGGTGGCGACCGACATTCCGCCGTTGGTCGGTCAGGTGGATGGCATCAACATCAAGCTCGCAAAGTGCGGGGGACCACGCGAAGCTCTGAGAATGATTCACACGGCACGCGCGCACGGCCTTTCGGTCATGTTGGGATGCATGCTCGAAACGAGCCTGGGGATCGCGCCGGCTGCGCATCTCTCGCCGCTGGTGGACTACGCAGATCTCGACGGTGCCGCCCTGTTGGCCGATGACCCGTTTTCGGGCCCGGGTCTGGCGCCGGATGGCAGGATACTCCTCGGGTCGGAGCCGGGTCTCGGCGTTCGCAAGACTCGTCCCAGGCGACGGGGTGCTCGACGGGCGCGAACCCGGCGCGTGACTTAGAGCAGGGATTCCGGATCCCGGTCGATTTCGATGGTGAGGCTTGACCCGCGCTGTTCGTGCGTCCGGTTGAGGTAGCGGAGGACAGTTCCGAGGGTCGGCGCGCTCTCGGCTCGAAGGAGAAAGTGCCACCTCCACTTCGTCCGTAGTCGTTCGATCGGACATGGGGCCGGCCCCAACAACTGGATCCCTTTGAGGCGGCGTGAGGTGATCTGATCTCGTGTCCACGCGGCCAGCTCCTCGGCGAGGGCAACCACGCGCTCTTCCCGCCGACCAGATACCACCACGTTGGCGAGGCGACGGAAGGGTGGGTATCCCAAGGTGCGGCGCGCAGCCAACTCCCGTTCCGCAAACCCCTCATAATCGTGGGCCGCGGCGGCCACCAGGGCGTCGTGTTCCGGTGCCCGGGTTTGGATTAGCGCCACACCTTCTCTCTCGCCGCGCCCTGCCCTGCCGACGACTTGTTCCAAGATCTGGAATGTACGCTCGGTTGCCCTGAAGTCGGGGAAGTGAAGACCGGTGTCGGCGTTGATAACGCCTACCAGGGTCACCGCCGGGAAGTCCAGCCCCTTAGCCACCATCTGAGTTCCGAGGAGGATGTCGACCTCCTGCCGGCGAACGCCGTCCAGGATCGCTGCATGCGCCCACTTCGACCCAGTGGTATCGGCGTCCATGCGACGGATGCTAGCCTCCGGAAAGAGTTCGCCCGCAAGACGATCCACCTTCTCAGTGCCCGCCCCTTTGAATAGGGGAGAAGGCTCGTCGCAAGCGTCACAAGAGGTCGGCGGTCTCTGGGTGTATCCGCAATGATGACACAGAAGTTGCTTGCGCTGACGATGAAAGGTCAGCGTCACAGCGCAGCTGCGGCACTCCCAAACCCGCCCGCAGCTCCCGCACTCGGCATGGGCCGCGTACCCTCGGCGATTGAGGAACAAGATGACCTGCTCTTTGCGAGAGAGGCGTTCTGCGATGGCCTCCCGCAACCGACTCGAAAAAACATGGTGTGCGTCCCGCAGCTCCGGGCGCTCGGGCGGCGAGTTCGAAATCTGCTCGGCGGCCCGCGGGTCGGCAGACCGAAGGTCGACTATCTCCACGGCGGGTAAGGCCTGCCCTGTCACACGCTCGGGAAGACGGAAGATTCTGTAGCGGCCGCGCTGAGCATTCTCCCAGCTCTCGAGAGAGGGTGTGGCGGAGCCAAGCAGGCACAAGCACCGTTGATTCCGGGCACGTACGGCAGCGACGGACCGAGCATGGTAACGAGGCAAAACCGACTGCTTATATGTCGCCTCGTGCTCCTCGTCCACGATGATGACACCCAAATCCTGGACAGGAGCAAAAACTGCCGAACGCGGGCCGATCGCTATCTTGGATCTGCCTTCTCGTAACCCCGCCCAAGCCTGTAAGCGTTCTCCATCGGAGAGACCCGAATGAAGGACCGCCACGGCGTCACCGAAGCGAGACCGAAAGCGCCCCACGGTCTGGGGTGTAAGGGCTATCTCGGGGACCAGCAAGATTGCGCCGCGGCCAAGATTGAGTTGGCGTTCGATGACCTCCAGGTAGACCAGCGTTTTCCCCGATCCGGTGACCCCATGGAGCAGCGCTACGGAGCCATCTCCATCGAGTTCGTTGAGACCTTTCACTACTGAGGCCTGGTCGGCCGAAAGAGCGAGTCGCACCTCTTTCTGGGGTGGTGTCCGGAATGGGTCACCACCACCCTCCCGCTCCGCAAACTCCGCCACCCCTCGCTCGACCAAACCCTTCGCAATCGCGTGGCTGAATCCGAGCTGGCGGTGGAAGTTCCCGACGGTGACAGGCTCTCCGATCTCCTCCAGAGCCTCGTAGGCATCGCGCTGCCTGAAAGCCCGTCCAAAGACCTCCCGTTGCTCAGTTAACGTCGCCAGCTTCCGCGTAATCCGAATCGTCCGTTCGGTGCGACGTTTGGTCTCGAGAGTCGTTCCCGTACCGGCGAGCAGCTGTGGGGGGAGGGCTGCCCTAAACGTGTGGCCGAGTGGCGCCACGTAGTACCCTGCAACCCAGCGACAGAGCTCCATGAGAGGTTCGTCGAGGACCGGCGTCTGATCGAGCACGGCTCTGATGGGACGGAGTCGCAGTCCCGCCGTACCCTCCCTGCCTGACCGAAGCCCTAGGCGGTCCACAATCCCCACTACCACACTTGATCCAAGTGGAACCCGGACGCGCATCCCGGGGGCCACTCGTCCAACCAGCGTTTGAGGAATCGCGTAGGCCAACGTCGGTGTGAAGGTGCGGGCCAGCGCAACTTCGCAAACAGCCCCCGACCCTACCGGCAAGCTTGACACTCCATGGTTCCCCTACTTGTTTCTTCCCCTGTCAACGCAGGTCCGCAAGAAGATACGCATCGAACCCGAAGGGGTGTCGGCATGGGCTGTCTGGCCCTCAACGCTTCATTTGAGCCGCTAACGATTATCCCGGTGAGGCGTGCCATTCGCCTGGTCATTGATGATAAGGCGGAGGAGCTGGAGGTGGATCGGACGCGGCCCATCCGCTCCGAGTCAGTCCGGATGGACACACCAGTAGTTATCCGGTTAGTGCGCTTTGTCCACGTGCCCCGGAATCTTCGTCGCCAGGTCACCAACACGTTTTTGTTCGCCAGGGATGGGTATCGCTGCATGTATTGCCGTCGTCATCGCAAAGACCTTGGGTACCGAGAGTCCCTCACACGCGATCATGTCGTACCAATATCGCGGGGTGGGGACAACGGGTGGGCGAACGTCGTCACCGCGTGCAGCAAGTGCAACCTGTTGAAGGCGGATAGACTCCCCCACGAATGCGGTTTTGCCCTGCCTGCTCCGCCGAGGGAACCGGATCACGTGCGCCTCGTATGGGCGGTGCGACGGGTGACGCCGGTACAAGCCCGCTATATCGAGATGTTTTACGGTGAAACCGCGGTAGACGCGCTGGGGGGCGTGTCGTCGACCGCAGCTCCCGCAAGGAAAGGGGTACGATGGGTCTGAACGGTTTCGGTTTCGGGGAAATCGTCGTCATCGGCCTCCTCGTGCTCATCGTGTTCCCCCCTCACCGGTTGCCGGAAATCATGCGCACGGTGGGGAAGGCCATGCGCGAGTTCAGGAAGGGGATGAACGAGATTCAGCGAGAACTCGAAGCCGCAGGACGGGAAACATCTTGGCAGTCCTCCTCACCGCCTCCGTCCACCGGGACGATCGGTTCGAGCAAAGGAAGCCCCCCGGAAGGGACAGCGTCAACGGCGACCAGCAAGGAGGATGATGACACCGTCCGGGAGGAGAGAGCGGACGAAGACCCGCCGGAAACTCTGAAGGATCAACCGCCCCCTGTGCCCCGGACCCAATCCGACCCCGCTGACGAGTTCATCGACCCGTGGGCCACCGATTCTTCTCGGCCCACCTTCGCCCCCAAGGGCCATTCGTCGGCGGAGGAACGCAGCACACCCGTTGGACAGGATACAGCTTCCGAAGCCGATTCTTCTGCCGACACCGCGTCCCCCTCGGACTCGACGTCATCTCCCGACGGCACGGCGTCCGCAAAAGAGAAGGCGCCTACCGAACACTAGGCCGCGCCCGGGCGACACCAACGATGTCCTTACGGGGAAGAGAGTCGTGGTTCAAAGAAGCGCCATCGATACCAACCCCACCCCTCTTCGTGGCGCGAAAACAGAAAACCGTTGGGTGCCGCCCCCCAGATGATGGCTCTGTTGTCGCTATCGGCCGCAGGCAAATCGAGTGCGGCAAGAAGATGCCCTGAATCCGGGTCCAGCACCTCGATCTTCCAGCCGAGGTGGCCACAGGCAGGGCTGCGCTCTCTGTAGGCAGGCGGGTCTGGTGCTTCGGGATGTGCGTTGGGGTCTCGCCGAATCTGGGGCGCCCTTTCGATACAGTCAGCCCAACGTTCTCGGTTCGGCACATTGAGAACGACCCACAGCCTCCCGGCAGCGTCCTCGGTAAACGCAGCCAGAAACGACGAAGCCGGACGGTCCGGGTGTACCTCCCATTGGGGCGTGGCAGTGGCAGGGGGAAACCAATCAACGTCACGGGTGAGCGACAGCAGCAGACTGCCCCGGTAGGGGTCCCAGAGGTCGATTCGATAGGTGCTCCATGATGCCGACCACACTCCACCTCCCCTCGCCCGTTGGAGCAGCCGTGCCGGAGGTAGCCCGGGTATTCCCGTGATTGCGTCATCAAACGACCCGACTACCTCGCCATCGTTGTTGAAACGATGCAATGCGTATCCTGCCAACTCCGGCGCATACTGTTCCGTGTTTAGGACATAGGATGAATCGTCCAACACGGTGGCACCCCAGTACAACTGGCCCATTTTCCGTATCGGATTGGTGTGTAACACCTCGAAGGTAGCTGCGTTCAACACTGTCCTCCGTCGGAGAACATGGTCAAACACGTACAGTCGGTCACCGAGAGCTCTGATCCACCGGATCTCTGCATACTCGCCCGGGCCCTCCCCCTGTCGTCCGATCGACACCCCACCCGGTACGTTCGGCGTTGCTACCACAAAACGGTTCGCTAGCCAAGGGGCAGCCTGTTCCCAGAGTATTACGCGCCCATCCTCCAGGACCGAGATGTCCCGCGCCGTTACCCAATCCTCGTCTTCGGATCCGTTCGGCCCTAACTCATAGGCCGGCTCCAACTTGATCGCATACGGCAAGGGCGAGCTCTCCTGAATCACCCTCTCCTGGCCCGTCGTAGGAATTGCCGCAACGCAGGCCAAACCAAGGGCCAATGTCATCGTGCGGGTACGTAACAGGCCTTCCCTATTCCCCAAGCTGAGCCCCCACGTTTAGGGTTTCATCGCCGCCCGAGTTTTGGGAGTTATATGCGTGAGGCCCACCCCGCCGCGTCACTTGGACTTCGGCGATGTGGAAAAATCATCTTCGCTAGCTGATTTCTTCGTCGTTGGCGGCTAGAGCTTTACGGGCTTCCTCCACCGTGGCAATAAGGTGCTCCGCGTAGTACTCCGTACCCACGCGCTGAGAACGAAGAGTGTACACCGTGGAACCCCTGTTGTTTACCGAAAGACCCCCTTCTATGCCCTCCGGGAACCATGCTTGAATGGTTCCACGCTTTTCATCGATATGCACTTCGACTGGATTGTAATCGAAGGCAGCACGACAGCTCCTAAAGGCCTCAAGTTCTTCCTCTGTGCCATTACTCAAGGGCCAAGGTGCCAGGCAAAGATAACGGACGATGCTGCTGTTATCTTGCAATGCGGTCGCATACGCACTGCCTAGGATCTCTTGCAAAAGCTGCGCATGCGTCGACGCTACCGGGGCAGCCGGTGTTGCAGGCTCTGGAGAAACCAGTTCGCCGCTATCGCTCGTACAAGCTCCTACACCAAGCAAGACAGCTAGCCCAATGACATTTCCGCTCCACCGTTCCATAGCAGTCTTCCCTATTGGCGTTGGGGTTTAAGCGACAGGCGGACGCTGGGTATTCCCCAAAATCGGGGGGTTACACTCGTTAGCGTAATACACCTGGGGGCCCCAGGTGTTCCACCTCCGCCTAGGCGCGCGGCGGTGCTATCCACCCAGCAGTGCTCGGTATCTCTGCGGGTTACGCTCCAGCGCCTCAACCAGCTCCGCCGCTTGGCTCTCGGTGAGATCGGGAGGAGGTTTGTACCCGACCACTGTCACCAGCGCGGGCTGGTTTTCTTCGCCGAAAGCAATCGAAATGCGTTGCCCACGCTCGCACGGAGAACAGATGGTGCGATCGTCCACTACCTGCCCATCCACGATCCATTCGCCGGTCACGCCGCGAACAACAAAACCGTCTAACTCATCGGGCACGCGAAACAACCCCTCACCACGCTCCTCCCCATTCGAAAACACCAGGGCTATCGGTGACTGTAAGGCAGCCAAAACGAATCGCGGAGGAAGGCGGCCTTCAACTTCAGTGTCTCCCCCTCGCCAACTGAGCTCCACACGGACACCGTCTTGCCGCCCGGCTGCACGCAGCAGGTCGGAGAAAGGCACGTCGTCGGCGAAATCGAGCGTCTCGCCGCTGCTCAACGAAGACGCGGACGTTCGAATGCGCTCGTCACCAACGCGGATTTCAGCTGCCCCCGCCGTGGGGTGACTCGGTCGAGGGTCGACCCCGCTGAGCAGCTGAGCCACCATACGCGCTCGGAGTCCAAAAGGATCTGTGGGGCCAGTCCCGGATTCGTCTGCCTCACTCGCAAGTGAATCCGGTGCCTCCGAAGCAGGCTCATCCATTGGGCGAGGGATTGAACGAGGGGTAGGACGTGTGGTGTCGGGCTGCCGGAGGGGGGCCGGGATGAGTCCCGGCCGGCCCCGGGGTCGTTGCCCGTCAACACTGAGGCGCGGTGGCGCTCCCCACGATGTCAGTCCGTACTCTAGGCTGCCGGTCAACTCCTCCTCCCCCGCCCGCCACGAAAGCCCCGTCACCCCCCGCACCGCAAAGGAGATGGTTCCAGAAGGGAAGTTGGCACCGACACCTGGCGGTCGCGACGCCTGAATCCGAGGAACAAAGGCAGGGGCGTCTCTCTCATCCTTATTGCGAAGCGTCAACCTTGGGGGCGCGACTGTCGCAGCAAACTCTCGCGAACACGCGGCCCCGCCGGAAAGTGACACCAGAACGGTGTTCCATCCCTCCGCCAACCGCACTTCTCCACCTCCATCACTGAGCGGTTGGTTGTTGACCCAGATAGCTGCTGCGCAACCGGCGCCCGCGGCTTCTTGGACTGCTACATCCAAACGAGCGTTAACATCGAAGGGGGCGTTCATGTATGCGTGGGCCAAAAGGATGTGCCCGGGCTCACCGGCTCCGGGGGTATCGAGAGCGACCCCGCTGTCCCCGATCATTAGCGTCCAAGACCCGCTTCCCACCTCGGCGTTACGGTCCGGGAACCCCACGGCCCCCGGCAGTTGAAGGGTGGAGTCCGCCGTAGCCACCAACCACCTGTCAACAACTGTTTGAGGCAACCCCAGACCCACGAGGGGAGAGGCGAAAGCCAACGCCGTCATCACGACTCCCGCAGTGCGGGCAAACATCCTCCCGCCGTGGTTGCAGTCGGCCGGCCGAAAGGGACAACTTGCGGCATGCATAAGGTTCTCAATCTTCATGTGAACGGCGACTCGGTTGAGGTTGGAGTTCCCACTCATTACACCCTCCTGGAAACCCTGCGTTACGTACTGGGGCTCACCGGTTCCAAGCAAGGGTGCGACAAAGGGGATTGCGGCGCGTGCACCGTACTCAGAGATGGCGAGCCCGTCCTTTCTTGTATACTCCCCGTACATGAGGCCGTGGGCCACAGCATCACCACCGTCGAGGGGATCGCCGATCCCGGAGGCACACATGCGCTGCAAGACGCTTTCGACCTTACGGGCGGGGCGCAGTGCGGGTTTTGCACCCCGGGTATCCTTTGTTCGGCGTGGGGCCTGCTCGCCACGAATCCGTCGCCCACACGGAAGGAGATAGCAGAGGCTCTGTCAGGCAATCTGTGCCGTTGTACGGGGTACACCAAGATCTTCGAAGCGGTGGAGGTTGCGGCAGAAGCAATCAGAGAGGGGCGCACGCCATCCGAAGTGATCGTCGGTAGAACGCCCTAGCCTGAGGGGTCCCCTCTCGAGGGGTCCCCGTCCGTTGTGGAGGACTTGCCGAAGCGTCCCCAGATGGGCCTCCTCGGGGGACCCCAGAGGTCAAGACCCGGAAGGTGTGCCGGCTTGTAGACGTTCGACAACGACGTCGGTGATGTCCACACGGTCGCTGAAGAGCACGACCACATTGTCGGCGGAGTTGAGCACAAGATCGTAGCCTAGCTCAACCTGAACGGCTTGAATCGCCGGTCCGATTTCTTCCTGAATTCGTGCTAGTCCATCGAACTGCAGGGCATCGACTTCCGCCTGTCTGTCTTCCTGAAAGCGCTGAAAGTCGCGAAGGAGGTCCTGGTACTGTCTCTCCAGGGAAACCCTCTCGGCGGGAGCCATGTCGTCGGGCGCGGCAGCCATTTGCTCTTCGAGCGCACGTTGGGCTGCTTGCCGTGTCGCCACCTCGGTAGCGACCTCGGCCTGGAACGCCTCGACCTGACTCCGCAGCGCCTCCCCCGCGGGGGACAAACGTGCGATCTCGTCCAAATTCACAACCCCCACCTTGATGGGTGCTGCCGCATCCTGGGCAACGTTTGGCGTGGGAAGCATTACGAGCAATGCGGCTCCAAGTAGTGCCAGCCGGCCGTGCTCAGTCAGGAAACGATATTTCATCTCTAAAACCCTTCTTGGTGTATTACAGGGTGTACCACCCGGACCCACAAAACATAAGATATTTCGGTCAGAGGGGCTTATCTCGCCGGGCCTCCGCCATAATCTCGATCCCGCCTCTCACGTTCTGCTCCACGGTTACACGCACCCACTCGGGGTCGATGGCGTACTGAACGTCATCCGCGATGAGAGCGGCGAGATCCTCACAGAAGGCGCCCTCGTTCCGAAAAGACCACAGATAGAACTTCAGCGCCTTCGATTCCAGGCATCTGGTGTCTGGGCCGTACTCGATCGTCACCCTTCCGAAATCAGGTTGCCCCGTACGAGGGCAGATTGACGTGAACTCCAAGGCTCTAAGCAGGACACGATCGAGGTCCGCCGCCGGAATGGCCTCGGCTCTCAATACTTCACGCCCTTCCGACGGGTCGCGCGGTTGCGGCAAAGGCCCCTTGCGGGGAAGTCGCGTGCTCACGAGGAGGTTGCTCCAATCAACGAGTCCTCCGCCGACGCAGGATCGTCCAGGTTCCGATCGTCAAGATGGGGAGCACGTAGAAGGCCAAGAACCCCCATGTAATAGTTCCGTAACCAGCCCTGATCAGATCGATCAACCCGAGGGGGGTCAATGACAGAGCCACCACGAGTAGCAGTGCGGCGATTCCTGACCGGCCCCAGCCGGGGAGGTGTTCACTCCGTTCGCCGAGGGTGGCCGCCATTCGTTCGTTGACGGCGTGGATCATCCCGGCCCCTGTCTCAATCAAGGTTCCGAACAACACTACCTGAAAGATCACCTGAAACCATCTCGACCCAAGCGCCTCCAGGAGAAAGTTGGAGGGTACGGTTGCGGATACGATGGTTGGGTAGTGCGGCACCATGGCCAAGTAGAAGAAGAAAGCGGGAAGCATGGCGATGACTCCCGCCAGCAGCCCTGCGCCGAGCGCTTCCCGAGTTGTGCGCAGGTGGCGTACAGTAAACAATGCCACGGCCGCCGCCGAGAGGTTGTATCCCGAGTACTGCAGGCCGCTACGGATCCACCCTCCGTCCCACGCCCCGGTCTGGAGATCTGCCCCGACCCCTTCTCCAAAGCGCGCCAACGACCAGACGACGAGGATGATGTAAACGGCGTACAGAGCAACCGACCAGCCCGCAAAAAAACGCTCCAGGACGCCGCTCCCGTAGAAGAGTAGCACGGCCACGGCTCCCAAGGTCACCACAACACCGGTCGCGTAGGGGATCCCGAAAGTCTCTTCGGCGATGGACCCGGCAGCCGCTGCCGCCACGGCCAAGACCAGGAGAGTAAGCAACACGTAGACCAACTCGAATAAGGGCCACCCCGGTCCTAGAAGACGCTTGAACAGGCTTCGGTATTCGTATGCGCGAAACTGGCGGGCGAACTCAAACGTGACCGCGCACACCACGCTCCACACCACGGTGCAAAAAGCCATCGCGGCGAGACCAGGCGCGGGCCCATGCAAGAGAAAAAACTCCACGGTCTCCCGACCGGTTCCGTAACCACCTGCGATTACAGCGGACTGAAAGACAAGTCCGGGCAGGATGTAGCGACGGAGGTGGGACGCCTTCATGGACGGGTCCGGGCGGTGATCATGCAGCAAAATGTCGTGCCGCGGTCTGCTCATCTCAATAGCTTGCAAAAATGCATCCCCACGAACTCATCCCTATCCAAAGGGAGGCCGCAGGAGATCCGACCGAACTCGGGAGGGTCGCATCCAATGCATTTGCTGTGCTCGGGCAGCGGGCCCGACGGGTGGAAGGGCTCAAAAAGTCCACCGGCCGAGAGATCTACACGGACGACATGGTGCTTCCAGGGATGTTACATGGGAAGATTCTTCGTTCCACGGAAGCACATGCGCGTATCCGGTCGATCGACACATCCCGTGCAGAAGCCCTGCGCGGCGTGCACGCCGTTATTACGGGGCGCGATATGCATCTCCCATACGGCATCATTCCTTGGACGCGGGACGAACACGCCCTGTGTCTAGACAAGGTTCGTTTCATTGGTGACGCGGTGGCCGCCGTGGCAGCCGTCGACGAGGATACAGCCAACGCCGCACTTGACCTCGTGGAGGTCGAGTACGAACCCCTCCCCGCATGGCTCTCTCCCGAGGAGGCACTGACCCCGGAGGCGGTCGCCCAACCCATCCATGAGCCGCGAAGAGCGGGCAAGAACGGAAACGTTCTCAAGCACGTCCATCTTGAATTCGGGGATGTGGACGCACGCATGGCCCAGGCGGATGTCACCGTCACGGGGGAATACAGCTTCCATGGCACCACCCACACTCCCATCGAGCCTCACTGCGCCCTCGCCCGGCTCGCTCACAACGGGGTGCTGGAAGTGTGGTCGTCGACGCAGGTGCCACACTATCTACAGCGAGAGATCGCCAGAGTCCTCAACCACGACGTAGCCAAGGTCCGTGTCACACAGCCGGCCGTCGGAGGGGCATTCGGGGGGAAATCGGAACCGTTCGACCTCGAGTTCTGCGTGGCGCTTCTCGCCATGCGAACAGGCCGTCCGGTGAAGATCCTCTATACCCGCGAGGAGCTGTTCTACTCTCACCGCGGCCGCCACCCGATGAAGATGTCGTACACGCTCGGCGCGTCTCGGGACGGCAAGTTGGAGGCGCTCGACGCCAGGACGGTTCTGGATGGTGGGGCTTACGCATCCTTCGGGCTCGTCACCACGTATTACTCGGGACAGCTCCTCACTGCTCCGTGCCACATCGGAGCGTACCGTTTCGACTCCACCAGAGTCTACACGAACGTTGCCCCATGCGGGCCAAAGCGAGGCCACGGATCGGTCCAACCGCGCTTCGCCTACGAGATCTCTTTGGACAAGCTCTCCGAACGGATCGACCTGGACCCCATCGAACTGCGCCGCCGCAACTTCATGGGCACAGGCCGGACAGTGAACGACTTCGTGGTGAAATCGAACGGGTTCCTGGAGTGCCTGGAGGCTGTCGAGGCAGCCAGCAATTGGAAGGAGAGGTACGGCCAGCTTCCCTATGGACGTGGCCTCGGGGTGGCGGCGTCCGCGTATATCTCAGGGACCAACTACCCCATCTATCCCAACGACATGCCCCAAGCGGCCGTCCAAGTGCAGATCGAACGTTCGGGTAGGGTGAGCGTACTGCACGGGGCCTCGGAGATCGGACAGGGTTCAGATTCGGCCATGGCCTATATCGCCTGCGAGGAGCTAGGGGTACCGCTCGACTATGTGCGGGTGGTTTCGGCCGACACGGACCTCACCCCTGTCGACCTAGGAGCCTACTCGTCTCGCGAAACAGTGATGGTGGGGAATGCCTGTGTCGACGCTTGTCGGAAGCTTCGCCGTCAGATATGTGCGGTTGTCGGGGAGCACTGGAAGGTAGCCTCCCGACGAGTCGGACTCGCCTTGGGGTGGGCCTTCGACACGAAAAACCCCGACGACTCGGCCCGGCGCCTGCCAATCGCAGAAGCGTTCAACCTGGCCGAGGCGGAGCTCGGGGCCCTCGGGGCAGTGGGGTCGTACAACACGCCGAAGGATGTGCACGGCGACTATCGCGGAGGGACGATCGGATCCTCGCCTGCCTACAGCTTCACCGCGCACGTAGCCGAAGTAGAAGTGGACACCGAGACAGGCGTGGTCGATGTCAAGAAGATTCATGTGGCACACGACTGCGGTCGCGCCCTCAATCCCGTTTTGGTTGAGGGTCAGATCGAGGGGTCGGCCTACATGGGCTTTGCAGAGGCTTTGTTCGAGGAGCAAGTGTTCCGCCGAGGCGGCCCCGATGAAGGTCTTCACCGCGCGCCATCCCTCCTGGATTACAGGATCCCGACTTCTCTCGATTGTCCCGAGTTTGAGGCTCTCATCGTTGAGTCAGTGGATCCCGAAGGCCCGTATGGAGCCAAGGAGGCCGGCGAGGGACCACTCCATCCCTCTCTTCCGGCGATCGCCAACGCCATCTACGATGCGGTGGGAGTTCGGATCAATGCCCTGCCGTTCACTCCCCCGCGTGTGTGGAGAGCCCTCCGAGAGCATGAAGCGCTAACGGCGGCCGGGGCCGTAGCCTAGGCCTCAAGGGTTACTGCCAGCCAGCCCAACGGGTGGTGATCGTCTCGGAGAGGTTCTGCCCGCGAGCCGAAAAGGGAAGCAGCAGTACGACGAAGGAAATGATCGCCCCGGCGTCCATCATCAGGATGTACCACGGCCAGCCAGGGAAAAAATCGAGCAAAGAACCGGTTATCGGTTTGTCCATCAACCAGAGGTAATTGGCGCCGAGCCCCATGTTCACAAAGTAGATGAGTGCGGCATACACGTTCAGGGCCATGAACGCTTTGACGGCATCGACCGCCTGGGGCCGGTATTCTTCGATCAGCACCACCCACATACCGGAAATCACGAGCAGGCCGTGGGTAAACACCGTTTCAAAAAAGGCAAAGTGTAGCGTTCCAAACTGGGCTTGTGGTGTGAGAACCCCCTGCATGGAACCTGCGATACCGAAGAAGTACATCAACCGCATGGCCCACGTGGCGCGTGTCCAGAGTCCCCAGACGGTAACGAGAACCATGGCGGAACAAATGTGAAGCGGGAGGTCCCCCTGGATAGTCCACACCCCAACCTGTAACCGCCACAGATAGCGCCACACGAAACAGGCCAGCAGCACGGTAATGATTCCCGCACGGATACGATCCCGGCCCTTGCGTGTCGCCTGAAGGCCATTGCTCAGGATGAGCCGCCCGAGAACGACAAGTGTCGCAATGATCGTCCAGTGCACTGGCCCGAATAGGTCCAAGGCCTGGAAGTCGGGCGCAAAGAAGGGGGTCACGCCGCGGTGTGTGTCACTGCGGGAGGAGTCAAAGGCTCACCGTTTCGCATAGTCGTATACGCCTCGATTGCCCGGTACGCCGGCAACCCGAGAGCGTGCAAGAGATCCGCAGTTGCCCGGTTGCGATCGACAACGCGCTGCCAGAACTCTCGTTGGTCGGGACCTGGAAAGGGGGCCGAGTCCTTCTGGGACTCATGCCGGAAGATGGCCTGCACCTTGCGACGCAGTTCACCATCAGAAAGTGGAACCAGGATGTTGGCTTCATGTACGCCCCATTCCTGCCAAGCGCCTCGATAGAGCCACACCCAAGGCGGCTCTCCTTCGTACCGAGCTAACGCACCTTCGACAGCCTTTAAGCACATTCGGTGGGTGCCGTGCGGATCCGAAAGGTCGCCGGCGGCGAATATGGTAGAGGGACGAATCTCTTTTAGCAATCGCGTCACTATGTGAATGTCCGCATCCGTCACCCGTCCCTTGCGCACGGTCCCGGTCTGATAAAAGGGGAGGTTCAGGAAGCGCGTCTTGTCCTCCCCAAGGCCGAGTGTAGCCACGGCCGCCACCGCCTCACTCTCTCGAACAATCCGCTTGAGGTCCTGGACAAGGGCCAGGTCGGGTTCGCCGGGGCGTTTCTGTGCCAACGCCTCCTCCACCTCAGCCATGGCCCGCGCGACGAGCCCCGAGCCATCAAGCGCAGCCACGCCGCCTCTACCTCCCATCACTCGTAGGCCGCGGCGCAAAAAATCCAAATAACGCCGAACCTCGAAATCAAAAACCGCGATGTTCCCCGATGTCTGGTAGGCCACCGTAACGTCGTTCCCGTTCTCGACGAGTTTCCGGAGCAGCCCTCCCATGGAGATCACATCATCGTCCGGATGGGGGGAGAACACGAGCATAGTCTCCCCGCGGGGGAGGCGGCTCTTCCCACGGATTTTGGACATGAGCTCGGTGAACACTTTTCCGTTAATGGGTTCAGCCGATCCGTGACGCGCTGCCAAGGCACCAAGGTGATGTGTGCGATAATCGTCGGTCGCCAAGTGCAGAATCGGCTTGCCGGTGCGGGTCGCCAACCAAATTACGGCCTCGCTCTCCCTCCCCGGGATCCACCCCGTTTCGTCGGTCAACCAAGGGGTCCGGAGTCGCGTGAGCTCGCTCGCGGCCGCAGGATCGAGATAGATGGTGGCCAAGGGGTGCTGCTGTAGGAAGGTTGCCGCAACGTCCGGATGCGGCTCTCCTTCCACCGCCCGCTTCACGATCTTTGCTTTGTGCTCGCCGGTGGCCAGAAGCAGGATCTCACGAGCCTCGAGGATGGTAGCCACGCCCATAGTGATCGCCTGGGGTGGGACGTTCTGCTCACCGAAAAAATCCGATGCCGCATCTGCCCGGGTCACCGGATCCAGGAAGATCGTCCTGGTGCGCGATTCCTGTCCCGAGCCCGGCTCGTTGAATCCGATGTGGCCGCTGCGTCCGATCCCCAGGATCAGAAGATCAATGCCTCCCGCGTCGCAAATCCGCTGCTCGTAATCGCGACAGTGTTTTTCGACATCTTCCTCGGGCAGGTCTCCGCGGGGAAGATGGAACGCCCCCGCAGGGATGTTCACATGGTCAAAAAGGTGCTCGCGCATGTACCGGACGTAGCTATGAATGCTGTCCGGGGACATAGGGAAGTATTCGTCGAGGTTGAAGGTCACAACGTTTGCGAAATCGAGACTGTCTGTTTTGTGCAGGCTGATGAGTTCGCGATAGACCCCGAGCGGGGTCGAGCCCGTCGCGAGACCCAAAACCACCGAACGCCCCTCCCGGGCACGAGAACGGATAAGTTTCGCGATGCGGCACGCGACATCTCGCGCCAGGCTGTCGTGATCCGGCATCACTCGTACCCGCACGCGCTCACCATTCCTCATGCGACGATAGGACCCCCGTTTTGAGTGTGTCCGAAACCAGCCCAGCGGTCAAAACGTCAAGACAAACGCTGTCCAGGGAGTCAAAGTTGCTTCCAGGACACCTGTTCGCCACCCGAGGGGCTGTCCCCGCTTGGGTAGGGTGAGGCAGACCCGAGCGCCCGGAAGACCTGCGATGCCCCCTTTGCCCCTGGATGTGGAGCGCCTCGAAACGAAATTGGGCGAGAATGCCTCCAAGGAACTCGGTGACCCTTCCCTACCAGGGCCCCGCTTACTCGAAGAGAAGTTGGAGGGGGAGATAAGCGTCGAGGCAAACGGTCTCAGTTGTAATTTGGGAGGCGAGGTGGTCATCGACTTGTTCAACTCTCCCGATGACGCCGATTCCATGGCCCTCTTTTCGGGCAAAACACCAGGCAGGCGGCGTGCATTGTCCGTCCAATCTCCTCTAGTGTTTTCCCCGGCTTCTGCGTGGGTCGCCTACCGTGTGAAGGGGACGGTTGCGCCGTTTGGCGGATTCAAGCGCCGTAGAGTGGGACGGGCCGAGGCCAAGGCGGAGGTTGCGGCCAGCGTCTGCCTCCACTCGTACCGCCGTCACAGCTCAACGGCGAATCTGGGAGCGGCTATCCGCACCGATACCCGGAATCCTCGATTCGCTTTCTCCGCCCCGGACGTCAAAGACCTCCGGCCAGGTGAAGCCTTGGCGTTGGAGGTGGAAGGGTCTCTCGAAGCATCCCTCACGTTGACTTGGGCGGACGTTCTAACCAGCCATCTCGGCGCGCTCGCGAGATTGGTGCGAGAAGGTGAAGACATAACGTTCAGGCTCGGAGCCCGAGCGAGGGTGAAGGTCGCCGTGGACATCCACGACCACTTCCTCCTCGTGTTTTCGCGTGCTCGGGTAACGGGCGGCCTGGAGCCGGAGGAGACGATTCGGTTTGCCGTCAAAACAACCGACCGCAGAGCATTCGAAGCGGCGGCCGCGGCGCGTGTAGGTGTCAGGATCGCCGATGCGGGGGCCACCCAGGAGATCCTCTCCTCAGTATTGGACGGCCTGCTCGGGGTAGAACTCCCGCGGGCCATGGAAATCGCCAATGCCACAGATCTGTCGGAGTTGCGACCTGACCAACATCTCGTGGCGGAACGCCTCATGGATCGGCTGGGGTTGGGTGGGGGAAGTACCCTCCAAGATCTCCGGGAGCGGATCCAGAAGTTGGAGGAAAAGGCCCGACAGACACTGGAGTGCATCGCGGAGGCGAAGGTGGCGCTGGCTGTCGAAATCGAGTATAGCCGAGTGGGCCTCCACGAGTCGTTTATCGAGGGAATTCTGAACGAAACGGTACTCGGCGAGGGCTTCGCGGAGGCTCACGGAGCCCTGGTCCGGGGAGAATTCGGGCGGGTGGCGGATTTGGAGGGAGTGGTCCTGACTCGATTCCTAGAGGAGCGCACCACCAAGACGATCCGATCGTTGGGGGTGACCTTCGACGTTGGGGACCTGATTGCGGTGGGCGGCAAGAGCCGCGACTACGTACGCGAGACGATCCGGTACGACAGACTTACCCACCGTAGCCGGTACAGCTTTACCGATTCCGACAGCTACCGATCACGGTGGGGGCGCAACACGGCAGAATGGAAGGCGGCGCTGACAGCTCGGTCACGGCGATGGACCGTGGGGGACCGACCCATCGTTCCCGACCTCAAGTTCACCCTCGAACTGGCGATGTCGTACCAGGAGCGGCAGGTTTCCGAGTCGGACATCTATAGATTCGTCGACCTCGGTCTCCTATGGGGGATAGTAACTCCCGGCGGGGCTTCAGATGTGCGAGACCGACTACGCCATATTTCTGCTGCGCAGCGGGATGTGGCTGTCTCCTTCCGCCTGTGGTTCCCGGACATCCTGTTCGACGTCATCTTCGGGCTCGTGGCACAGGCGGATAGCTGGGAGTACGGTCAGGCACTCGCGCTGGCGCTGCCCTTCGTGGACGATGAACGGGGCCGCGCCACCCCCTCCATTCGCCGTAAGATCTACGCAAATGCGTGGAAGCGTTACTTGGACGAGGATGATTTGACAGGTGCCGATCTCGCCCGGGTGGTTGAAGAGACGTGTCGCCGAGCAGGGTATGGCGCGCTCGGCGGACAAGAGGGTCGCAAGAAGCACTGGTGGACGGTTGCCGAAATCGCAACACATAATCCGGATACTCGAAAGAGGTTCACAGACCTGAAGAAGGGTATGTCGCAGCTGGGCGAAGCAGTGCTCGCAGGAGCACACTTCAGCGAAGTGGGGAAGTCGGCGGGTCTCTTGAGTCGTGGTTGGGAGCACCAACTGCATTTGCGAGCGTTGGGCGCCTGGCTGGTGCGTATCTTTCGGGGCCATGAGCATCTGTGGAGCGCGGTCAACCGGTCCATGCGCGTCGAATACGAAGACTCCACCGGCAGTGACCGGTCCGTGACCTTGGTAACATCCTGATGAAAAAACGTCGTTTCCCCGTGTTCTTGGGTGTAACTGCCTGTGTGGTGGGTACCGTGGCGGTCTTCTCGGTGTTCGCCTCGTGGCAGGCGCAGCCCCCCACCTCGACCGTAGTGGACGAAACACTGCTGCGGTGGTCGGCCGAGGACTGGGAGATCTTCTCGTCCAAGGTCCGCCTCGCCGAGGCGGACGGGCTAGGAGAATCGGAGGTTGGCGAGGCGGCAGCGCGCATTGCGGGCTACTTTTTGGGGACGACCTACACGCCCGGAACCTTGGAGGCCGAGGGCCCGGAGGGCTTGGTCATCAATTTCCGGGAATTCGATTGCGTCACCTTCGTGGAGAACGTCCTCGCAATTGCCCGATTTGTGAGATCTGGCGGCGTGGAGTTGCTGGACGACCCACCCACCGCCAGGGTCCGCTACGAAACCCACCTAACGGACCTCCGATACCGGGGCGGGGTCCTTGATGGGTACCCGAGCCGCCTCCACTACTTCTCCGAGTGGCTTGCCGACAACGAACGAAAGGGTTTGATCCGGCGCGTCACCGAAGATCTGGGTGCGGAACCAGATACCACAGCGATCGATTTCATGTCCAAGCACCCGGAGGCGTACAGGCAACTTGCAGCACCTGACGTGTTGGACGAGATCGTGGCCATGGAAGGTCGCCTAAGGGCGACAGGACCGCGCCACTTCATCTCGCAGGATCGCATCGGGGATGTGGCGCCGGGAATCAGAGGCGGAGACGTAATTGCCGCTACATCGACGGTCGCGGGGTTGGATGTTGCGCACACGGGGATCGCAGTTTGGCGGGAAGGGGAACTGCACTTGCTGCACGCGCCCTTGGTCGGCAGCGTCGTCGAGATCTCGGAGCTGCCGCTGGCCGAACGCATCCTGAATATCGGATCACAGGACGGAATCATGGTCGCGAGGCCAGTGGATAGGGTCGTTCCGTGACCCCTGTTTCGCGCGCAGGTTTCGCGCCCAGGTCGGACCGTCGCACCCACGGGACTTGATATTGCAACCGACGTGGTCTTGGCATCGTCTAAATTTTGCCATCAATCGCCCGGCTGTTATACTTGATAGCCGTTTTGCGTTTTTTCCACCTTTCGACGGGTGCCTGTTTTGACTCGTCTTACCCTGGGGGATTTTTTGAAGTCTGACCGCGGCAAGCAACGCCCGGGACATTGGACCGTCCTTTTTTGGCGCGAAGAAGAGTCTGTCACGCGTGTAAGAGTGACGAGCCAGTTCGCGAGATTCTTGGCAAGATCCTTGGTGGTGCTGCTCGCGGCCTGCGTCGTCTTCATCGCCGCAGCTTTTGGACGACGAGAGGCCGTTAGTGAGCTCGCGCGGTATCGTGCGGAGAACGAGAGGTTGGTCGGCAGTCTTCGAGCTCTCGAACAACGCTCCGATCAACTCGAACACGCCCTGGAAGACATCGCCGTGCGGGAACAACGCTTTCGTGTGATGGCGGGGCTTCCTCTCCTCCACGATGATATCTACTCGGTGGGCATCGGCGGACGCCGTGGTGGGCCAGAGGGTGACGAAGCAACGATAGCCCAGGACGACCGCATGCCCTTGGTGTTCTCCGAGTTGCATCGGCGCGCCGACCTGTTGGCGACCAGCATTGAGGAAGCAACGATGTCGGTTGAGGAAAACCGCGAACGCTACCTGGCCATGCCCGTCACCTGGCCGGTTCTCTCAGACGATGCGTGGATCTCCTCTCCGTTCAGTTGGCGGCGCCTGCACCCCGTCTATGGTGACCATAGGCCACATTTGGGAGTCGATATCTCAGCCCCCAAGGGTAGCCCTGTAGTCAGCACCGGGAGTGGCATTGTAGTATTCGCAGGGTGGAAGTCGGGGTACGGACGCGTCGTGGACGTGGACCATGGGTCGGGTTACGTGAGTCGCTACGCGCATCTCGCCCGGATCCACACTAGAGAAGGTACCCGGGTGAAGAGGAGTGACACCTTGGGGACGGTGGGGGAAACGGGCGTCACGACCGGGCCCACGCTTCACTACGAAATCCTCGTCAACGGTCGGCAGGTCAACCCGCGTGATCACCTTCTCATCGAGAGCCGACGCTAAGCCCTTCAGCCATAGTCCTTTTTTGGGCCACGCAAACCCGTTTAACAACCGAACCCAACCGGAGATCGACTGATGCCGAATTTGCGGTACGCTGCCATCGCCACGCTCACAGCCGTTTCCCTTACCGCCTGCGGAGGGTCCATCGTTGTACAAGTGACCGTCGACGATGAAGTGGTGGATGACTTGGAGGTTCAGTTCATTCCATTTGATCGCGACTCTCTCTTCGCGGCGATCGCTGCCGATGCACCAACCCCGGAACCTCAAATGCCGGCGGATCTTGCGATGGTCGCCGACAGCGTCCAAGGGTTGCAGGCCGTGTGGCGGGAAACCGAACAGGCGTGGAACAACATTCGAGACACACTGAGGAATGTAAGCGACCGGCTCGAATCCCTGGATCGTCGAAGTGCGGAGTACCGGCGTTTGTTCGATACCTTCGATGAGATAGAAGGGCGTGAGCGGACCCTTAACCGGCGACGACAGGCAGCGTTCGACAATTTCGATGCTTTACAACAATCCACTCAGGCGAGGCTGGATTCCATGCGGATCGTCGTCGAGGCTTGGGAGGACGTTGCTTTCGCGGACTACGTTGACATCGAGAGCGGTCTCTTGGACGCACTGGGTGCGGAGATTGCGGCCGACACGACGGACTCGGAGGGTGTAGCCAGGGGATCCGCCGGGGGAGGTCCGTGGTGGGTCCATGCCCGCGTAAACGTCACGGAGGGGGAGCTCTATTGGAACGTCATGGTTGACGGGGCGAGCGCTGACACCGTGAGGTTAGACCGCAATTCGGCGGAGTTACGCCGAGTGTACTGATCTGGCGGCGGGTTCTCCTCCCCTCCAGGGGTCTCCCGGGCTGCATGGCCCGCTGTTTGCCGAACTAGAAAGCGGCGAGAAGCGGCGCCCCAGCACCCCAGTTGACTTCGAGGTCAAGGATCATGTAGTAGGATGGCTCCGCTTCAAGACGAGCCATGCAAGCGTCAACTTGCTGGATTCGGCCACATTGGCAGCCTTGAATGCCCGCCTCTCCGAGATCGAATCCCGTATAGCCACCGGTATCCCCCATGTCATCGTTCTGTGGAGCGAAAAGCCGGGGAGCTTCTTCGCAGGCGTGGACCTGGCAGATGTAGCGCACATCGCGGACGCGGAAGACGGGCGCAAAAAGAGTGCCGAGGGCCAACGCATCTTTCGACGTTTGGAGAAACTGCCTGTACCGACGATCGCAGCGATTGATGGGTACTGCGTGGGCGGGGGAGCAGAGCTGGCGCTGGCGTGCGATTTTCTAGTGATGTCGGACGCTGGGCACTCGAAGATCGGGCTGCCTGAGACCAAATTGGGGATCATTCCCGGGTTCGGAGGGACGGTGCGTTTACCGAAGCGCATCGGCATTCGGCATGGCTTGGAAACCATCGTGGCTGGGCGAATCATGTCCCCAGGGCGGGCGCTGGAATTGGGCTTTGTGGATAGGGTGTTCCCAAGCGAGACTTTCCGCGAGTCCCTGGACCGGTTGGTGGATCAAATCATCTCCGAAGAGGAGAAGCCGCCCCTCGTCGACCGCGAGGTTGCCCTCTCGTCGCGAGTGCTGGAGTCGGCGTCGCCGCTCCGCAAGCTCTTTTTCCTGCGAGCACGGCGCAGAGCTCGCCAGAAGACACAAGGCCTATACGCGGCGCCCCTGAAGGCCATCGATGTTGTGGAACGCACCTTTGGCATGTCCGTGGACGAGGCGGTAAAGGTCGAGGCCTCGGCACTCGGAGAATTAATCGTCACCCCGACTGCACGTCAGTTGACGCGTCTGGCGAGACTCTCTATGAGACGCACTTCATCCGATTTGGAGGTCGAGGATCCTGCGCGTCCGATTAAGCGAGCGGCAGTTGTGGGTGCGGGAGCAATCGGTGCGCAGATCGCGGTGGGGCTCGCCTCCACTCGGATCCCGGTGATCCTGCATGATTCGGACAAAGGGGCGTTGGATCGAGGTCTTGCGCGCATCCACAAACTGTCAGACAAGGCTGTCAAAAGGGGGATGGTTTCGAGTGGAGATGCGAAGAGACAGGCCAACCTCCTTGAGGGAAGCTCGGGTCTGGGTGCGCTGGAAGGCGCAGATTTTGTGGTGGAGGCCATCCCCGAGGGCTTGATCGCCAAGCAATGTCTCTTGCGGGAGGTGGAGGAGGTCCTGTCTGAGGAGGCGATCTTTGCCACCAATATATCGTCGCTCTCCGTGTCGGAAATCGCGTCTGTCGCGAGGGTCCCGGAGCGCGTATTGGGGATGCACTTTTTCAAGCCTGCCCACAAAGTGCCGTTTGTGGAGGTCGCCCGGGGAGACGCGACCTCCGATTGGGCACTAGTGACCACATTCAATTTGGCGCGCCGAATGGGCAAAGCCCCCGTGGTGGTTGCGGATTCCCCCGGATTCATTGTGAACCGGATTCTTGGCTCCTATCTGAACGAGGCGGTGCTCCTGGTTGAGCAGGGTGTCCCGCCATCGGTGGTAGACGCGACCCTAGCAGCCTTCGGCATGCCTCAGGGGCCATGCCAGCTGTTGGACGAGATAGGGTTCGATGTTGTGCAGAGAGTAAACGCAGAGCTGGATCGAGCTTACGATGGTCGTCTGGAATCCACCGAGGTTATTGCTTCGCTCATGGAAGCAGGGCGCCTGGGCAAGAAGAATCTCCGTGGCTTTTACACCTATTCGCGGAAGGGCCGGGCCACGAATGATCCCGATCTAGAGGCGATTCTGGATGTGCGTCGTAGTGCTGTTCCAGCTTCGGAAATCATAGATAGGTGCCTGCTTCGGGCAGTCAATGAGGCGCTGTATCTCTTGGAAGAGGGTACGGTGGATACGGCAACGGACATTGACCTGGCCAGCGTTTATGGGTTCGGTTTTCCAGCCTTCACTGGAGGCCTGTTTTCGTGGGCGGATGAACGCGGTACACAGGCCGTCTGTGACAGACTCGACGAGTTGATGCAATCTCAAGGGTCTAGATTCAAACCCAACCCACTGCTGGTGAAAGCGGCCCGTACGCAGGTTTCTTTCTCGGCGATATGATCACTACCGATGACCGTCGTGGGTGGACATCACCCCCGCGACACCAATAGCGGCCACGGAGCGTAGAAAAGGGCATGCAAGGGCGAACAAGAAACCGTCTTCAACTCATCGTGGGGTTTTCCCTGTTTTTTGCGGCCGTGATGTTCTTTTGGGACAGCCCAGTCGTCTTCCCGGTCAAACTCTTCGTGGTCCTCCTCCACGAACTCAGTCACGGGTTCGCAGGTATCCTGACGGGCGGCCGCATAGTAGAAATTGAAATCAATGCCCAGCAGGGGGGTCACTGTGTCGTGGCTGGCGGAAACTTCTTTGTTACCGCGTCGGCCGGATACCTGGGGAGTTTGGCGTGGGGTGCATTGATGGTGTGGGGGTCCACCCGGTTCCCCGGTCTGAGCAAGAGGTTCGTCGTGGTCATCGCGCTGTTGATCCTCGCCACCACAGCTCTCTACATCAGAGACCCCTACACGGTGCTCGCGACACTGTGCTTTGGTGCAGCGTTCCTGGCGACCGCCCGGTTCGGTGGCGAGACCCTGAACCGGTTGTTCCTTCTAGGGTTGGGGCTGACCAGCTGCCTTTACGCTGTCCTGGACATCAAGAGCGACGTTCTGGACCGTCCCGAACTGATGTCGGACGCGAGGATACTGGCCGGATTAACCGGAGTGCCAACGTTGGTGTGGGGGATGCTGTGGATCGGGATTGCTATCGGGGTCTGTGGCATCCTCTTTAGGTGGTTCTGGCGCAGAGCGTAGCCCGCGGCCGTTAGTTTCCGCCGCCCCTTTCCCCGCCGGGTGCCGTATCTCGCTCCAACCACTCCAAGGGTTCGTACGCGCCGATCGGCCACGGAAAGACGATGGGACTCTCGTAACCATCGTCTGACACGCTCGCGACACCAAACAGATAGTTGTCGATGACGATGTTCTCCAACGTGTATTCGGCGGTGTCCCCCACGAACCTGCTCCACTGCCACTGCGGAGCGTCGGTTCGGCGCCAGTAGACCTTATATCCCGCCAAGTCGGGAGCGTGCTCCGCCGGGACCGGAGCCCATGAAAGCGTAGTTGACGGACGGACCGCCCCGGTGAGTCGGACTGAACGAGGTGGGGCCGGAGCCCACGCCATGGAGGCCAACGAGATCGCGTTCACGGCAGTCAATTTGGCGGCGTAGTCGAATTCCACCTCCCCTATCACGTCTCCGTACTCGACTCCGTTTTCGGTTCGGAGATTCTGGTGTTGCCGCCTGTAGTCCTCGTGCGCCTCCATAATTCGCACCCCGGGAAAGCCAACTTCGTTGAAGGGCCGATGGTGTCCCCCTCTGCCAAATCGATCCAGGCGGTAAATCACCATCATGTCGAGGTTAGGCACATATCCGTCTACGAGCCGGTCGATGTAGCGGGCGAGGTTCCGTGACGGCGAGTCAACCTCCCCGCCTGTAGTCCGCCGCAAACGGGCTACGTTTGGCGTCTCATCGGCCCGTGTGCCCTCGGCGAAGACACGGGCCACCGTATTGTCGGAAACGCCATCTTGGCCGTCGATATTGCCGATCATGTCGTTGTTTAGGACTCCTTGGATCCGCCAACCCTCCTCGATGGCCACCTGCGCCATGTGCCGTCCCCCGAAAAGTCCCTGCTCCTCCCCCGACAAACCCGCATAGATGATCGAACCGGCGAATTCGTACTGGCTGAGGACCCTTGCGGCTTCCAACGTCCCAGCCATCCCGGAAGCGTTGTCGTTTGCCCCAGGCGCGTCCGACTCTCCGTCAAACCCGTCCGAGGCTCGGGAGTCGATGTCCCCTGACATAACCACATATCGATCGGGGTCCGATGTGCCGCGTTGTATGGCCAAGACATTCACGACCAGGGTGGTGTCCGGGATTCTCGGTGTGCCCCACACGGGGAACCGCTGGTACACCACCTCCAAGCATCCGTCGCATGCTGCGGAGATGGCTTCAAACTCACCTTTGATCCACCGCCTCGCAGCGCCGATGCCCCGGGTGTCGGACAAGGTGTCGGAAAACGTATGCCGGGTGCCGAAGGCTGCCAGGCGGCGAATGTCGGCTTCGATACGTTCAGCCGAAACCTCGGATACGATTTCTCGCAGAGTTGCAAGATCCGAGGATGGAGGAGGGGCCGGAGCACTTTGCCCAAGGAGCGGAGTGCTGCACAGCAGACCAACCAGTGGCAGAATTCCGAGCTGGCTTCCACGCGTTCCACGTGTGAGAAAGTGGGAGGGTCGGACGTACTTTGACACGGGCGGGAGTCCTGTTGTAGAGGCGAGATACGCGGTGCCGCGACACCTTGGCTAACCTTAGCCTAATCGTATCCTGATCTTAGCTTGCCGTCGGGTTCGGCGGGAACTCGGGGTGGCGCGTAGCTTCGGGCAAGCAAAAACCGTGAACCACCCCGATCATCGTTTGAACTTAGTCGTTTGAACATACATGGAGAGAAGACAGATGCACCGAGTCGGACAGCGGATCTCGAACCTGTTCGGAGTCACCCTACGAGAGGCCCCGGGAGACGCCGACATCGACTCCCACGCCCTGTTGCTAAGGGCCGGGTACATTCGCCAACTGGCGACGGGGATCTTCTCCTATCTTCCGCTCGCGTGGCGCTCGATCCGCAAGATCCAGCAGATCTTACGGGAAGAGATGGATCGAATCGACGGACAGGAGCTGTCGATGCCGGTGGTCCACCCGGCCGAGCTCTGGCAGGCGACAGGCCGGTGGTACGACATCGATGACACCATGGCGCGCTTCCAGGATCGCCGCGCCCGAGACATGCTTCTCGCCATGACTCACGAAGAGGCAGTCGCCTTCCACGCGGCGACCGATATCCAATCCTACCGCCAGCTTCCCTCCCTCGTTTACCAAATGCAAACAAAGTTCCGGGACGAGCTGAGAGCCCGGGGCGGCCTGATCCGAGTACGGGAGTTCATAATGAAGGATTCCTACTCCCTCGATCGAACTCGCGAAGGTCTGCTCGAACAGTATCAGGCTCATTACGAAGCGTATGAGAGGATCGGTCGTCGGTGTGCGCTCCCGCTCGCGGTCGTGCAGAGTGACGTGGGTATGATGGGAGGCAAGGTCGCCCACGAGTTCATGTACGTTACACCGATCGGCGAGGACAGCTTGGCTCTATGCGATAGCTGTGGGTATGCAGCGAACCGGGATGTCGCGGCATTTACGATGGACCCGAAGGAGGAGGAGTCCCTCCCCGTCGAACGTGTCCACACACCCTCCGCGCGGACGATCGCCGAGGTTGCGGCCTACTTGGGTGTCGCGCCCGAGGAGACCGCGAAGATGGTCTTCTATACCGGGCGATTCTCCAACGGGGACACGAAGCTGGTCGTGGGGATCGTGCGAGGGGACATGGAGGCGAATCCTGTGGCTCTCCAGAATCTGGTAGCAGCGACCGAGTTGCACCCTGCGGAAGAGGAAGAGATCGCCGCGACAGGCATGGTGCCGGGCTTCGCGTCGCCCGTTGGGATCGACCCGGACGCAGCCTTTTTTGTGGTGGATACCTGGGTCGCCGAGTCCGCCAACCTGGTCCTAGGTGCAAACGAGCCTGACTACCACTTGAGGAACGTATGTTGCGGGAGGGATTATCAAGCCTCCGTCATCGGACGAGTGGCGGCTGCCTATCAGGGTGCTCCATGCAGTGTCTGTGGGGAGGGGCTGCGAATGGCCAGGGGCGTGGAGGTCGGCAACATCTTCCAACTCGGCACCAAATACTCTGACGGCCTGGACGCCACATTCGCGGACGAAGACGGGACCGACCGCCCAATCTGGATGGGGTCTTACGGCATCGGTGTAGGCCGTCTTCTGGCGTGTGTGGCAGAGGAGCATAGGGATGCGGACGGCCTAACCCTCCCTGCCTCGGTCGCCCCCTACCACATTTCCTTGCTTTCGCTCGCTCGGGACGATGCCACCCGTGAAGTTGCCGAGCGTGTTTTCGCGGAGTTGTGCGACGCGGGAATCGAGGTGTTGTACGATGATCGACGGGATGTAAGCGCCGGCGTAAAGTTTGCCGATGCTGATCTCCGGGGACTTCCGCTTCGGCTGGTCATAGGACCCAGATCCTTGAAATCCGGTGGGGCCGAGCTTCGGCACAGGACATCACGCGAAGGACGCATCGTACCGCTGGAGCAGCTCACCGCCCAGCTCCGGGATGAGATTAGGGGGCTTCTGGACGGCACGATGTGCTAACCCCCAAGGCGGAGCCGCATTCCTCCGGTCAAGGTTCGCGGCGCACCCACTCGAATGAAATCTCCGGCGTCGTGCGACAGCTCCGCGACCACATCGAACACGTTCTGGACAGTCATGAACGCACTCAGGGTCTCGGTGAGCTGACGGCGAAAACGCACATCCAGGAGGAAGGAAGCCTCGATTTTCCCGGTGTTGAGGTCGTTGTCGAATCGTGTCCCCAGGTACTTGCCGGTGGCCACTACCTCCAGCGTTGAGGGGTCCACATGCCCGAGCCGCAACATGGTGCGGTGCCGGGGGCTACCCTGTACCTCCTTGCCGATCAGATCCATCCGTCCCGGCGCTTCCACCACCTCCGTTGGGTTGAACTGATGGCTGAAACCGATGAGCCAGCGACCTCCGGGACGCAGTTCCAGCTCACCTTCCAGACCGGTGCTTTGGATTGTGCCGACGTTGTCCCGCTGTCGACACACTCCTCCTGCCGAGACGAATCCGCAGGGTGCGATGACTCCCGAGGTTATAGCTTCCTGTATCGTCGCGTCGGTTATTGCGTCCTGCACGCGCGCCCAGAAAGCAGTTAGCCTCAGAAGTGCACTTGGGCTGGGCTGGAAATCGATCCCGATCTCGTACCCCCGAATCCGCTCGGACGCCAACCCCTCGTTCGATGCCGTGACCACCCCTCCGGCGGCTCGGAACGGTTTGTAGAGTTCATTCAGGGTGGGGACGCGGAGGCCCGTATAGGTGCTAGCCCGCAAGCCTACTCCAGCGCCGGCCTGTACCAGGACCCCGGCATTGTAGCTGACGCTGCTGCCGCTCCCATCTTCAAAGGAGTTGTCCTCGAGGGTCGTAGCCTCGGCGGTGTTGGTGACGCGGCGGTACCCCGAAGCCTGCTGCCACAAGTCCAGCCGCAGTCCGAAATTTAGCTGCAATCTGCCAGAAACCTGCAGGCGATCCTGCAGGAAAAGCCCGTAAAGTCGTTGGTCGCCCCCCGTATCCCGTCTCCTGGTGAAATCTCCGTCGTTGTACAAGTACTGTTCGGAGGCCTCGCCCGTGGCCCGCGTCATGTCTGCGCCCGCAGTTAGGGAGTGAGCACCCCCCAATGGCTTCTCCAGGACCGCGTTGACACCGAAGCCTGAGGAGGGCACCTCTTGGCTGATTGACGGCTGTTCGTCGGTGCGCCCCGCGGCTACCGCCGAAAAGCTGTTGACATAATCTTGTGACTGGTACCACGCGTTGAACGTGGCGGTTGTCCCATCGTCGGTTGTCAGAACGCCACCGACTTGGGCGTGTCCAGCACGCGTTGTGTTGGCTCTCAGAGGTGTCGCGTTCTGTTTGTCTTGGTCGAAAAGGCTGCCCTGGGCAAAGAGCCGGAGGTTGTCGGACGGCGTCGTCTCGTACTTGCCCCGGAAGGCCAAGTGGTCGGATGCAGATGGAACGTCGACCGGACCTCGTAGTGAGGCGGCCGTGAGCACATATCCATCACTGTCGTGGTACTCGGCGGCGATGTAGCCACCGCTCTCGCTGTCTCCGAAGGACGCCATCGCGTCAGCACCGATCGTGGCCAAGCTTCCGAATCGGGCTCCTGCCGACAAACCAGGTTCTCGGTGACCCCGGGTGATGACGTGGACAACGCCGGCGAGACTCTGACTGCCCCAGCTCACCGTGGCTCCGCCCCGCACGATCTCGATGCGTTCGATCGCCTCGACGGGAACCTGGCTCCACCGCACCCAACCGAAATAGGGGTCGTTCAACGGAACTCCGTCGATCAGTACGAGAGTCCGGCTCGCAGCCGTGCCACCGAGGCCGCGCAAGGTGACGGCCTGCCACGAGGGGTGAGCTACGGCAGCGTTGAACGGGAACCGGAAGTTGAGTCCAGGGACCTCTTGCAGCACATCCTGCAAGGTTTCGGCCGCGGAGATGCGCAGTTGTTCACGCGTAATGGTGGTTACGTTGACCGCTACCTCGCCGACGGAAGCAGCACTCCGGTGCACGGACAAAACCAACTCGTCGAGCACCACCACACTGTCGCTGGTTGTGGGGGTCGTCTGGGCGTCAAGCTGGGTAGTCCAGGCGAACAGCAAGCCTGCCCCCGCCACTGCGAGAATGAGACACTTTGCCGAACGCGGTTTCATTTCAATTGCTCCTTTACGATATCGCCTACCAGGTTTGGGTCGGCACGGCCCTTCGTTTCCCTAATCACCTGTCCCACAAAGAAACCCGCGAGCCCAAGCTGTCCAGCACGGTAGCGGTCCGCCTCTCTTGGGTGTGCCGCGATCGTCCGGCCCACTAACTCCTGTAGGGCCTCCGCATCGCTGATTCGGCCGAGTGCTTCTGCCCTGACTATTTCCCGGGGGTCGCCGCCGTGCATGACGAGCCGGGAAAGAAGGTCCTTGGCGACCGTACGGGATATGGTACCGCGGCCCACCATGTCGACGAGCCTGGCAAGCGCCGCTGGTTCGAGTTGGCTCTCTCCCATCGCCACGCCGACCCCGCGCACCTCGTGCACGATCCAGTTGGCCAGCGACGCCGCTTTGACCGTGGGGACAGCCGCCAACGCCGATTCGAGAAAGGCGACATCGGCAGCAGTTCCAGTGAGCAAATCAGCGAGATCATCGCCGAGCCCCAGATCGTCCTTGAGTCGCGTGAAAGCACTTCGAAGTTCGGCATCCGTGGCGCGGGTTCGATCTCGGTCCGCCCGCCCGGAGTCTGCCCCCTGCTTCTCAGGCTGCTCGTTCCGGCCCTTAGGTGGATGGTCGTCCCTCCCACCGGTCTCGACACTTTGTGCTCTGCGTGCTTCACGACGTGCCCACACGTCCTTCAGCCGCGCTGTCCGGTTGAACACAGGAGCATCGACCGCGGTCGAGGACGAGTCTCCTACAAAGTACCCGAGACGTTCAAACTGATAACGGGTGCCGGGCGGATCGCCCTTGACGCTCGGTTCGATGCGAGCCTCGGTCATGATCTTGAGTGAAGTCGGGTTGAGATGAGGACGAAAGTCATCATCCTTGGCGGGATCCGGGATTTCGAAGAGGCGGTCGTACAACCGCACCCTCGCCGGGGTCGCATGCGTCGCTGACACCCAATGGATGGTGGAGCTCGGTCGTCGTCCGTCAGGAGCCACGCCGTGTCTTGTTCTCGGATCGTATCGGCAAATGATTCGCATCAGGTGGCCAGCCGTATCCTTTTCGACTTCCTCGCAGGTCACGAAGAATCCATGCCGCAGGCGGACCTCTCTGCCGGGAGCGAGGCGTTTGAAGCCTGTTGGGGGGTCTTCCGCAAAATCCGTCCGCTCGATCAACAAGCGGCGGGTGAACGGAATCCGGCGCACCTCCGGCCACCCCGGGGTCGGTTCATCCGCACCCTCGGGGAAGTAGGGAGCCTCGAGCCAATCGACTTCACCCTCCGGAAAGTTGCGAATAACCATTTCGAGTGGATCGATTACGCACATCACTCTGGGGGCCCGCCGGTTGAGTTGCTCCCGAACGGCCCACTCCAGCTTCGCCACGTCAACGCGGTTATCCGCTTTCCCGATCCCGGTCCGCCGAGCGAAGCTCCGGATGGCGGAGGGCGGGATCCCGCGACGCCGCATTCCCGCAAGGGTGGGCATTCGGGGGTCGTCCCACCCCTCGACGAAGCCTTCGTTCACCAGTTGCAACAGCCTCCTCTTGCTAACGATCGTATAGCTCACGTTGCGCCGAGCGAACTCGTATTGCCGCGGTCGAGGTTCCCAGGATCCGAGTTCGTTTCCGCCGCCCCCAGCGGCACCTTCGATCTCCCCGATGCGGGCCTCGGCGGGCCTGGTGTGGTCGAGGAACCAGTCGTACAACGCCCGGTTGTCTCGAAACTCCAGTGTGCAGAAAGAATGAGTAATTCCCTCAATGGCGTCGGACTGGCCATGTGCCCAGTCGTACAGAGGGTATATGGGCCAATCTGTGCCGGTCCGGTGGTGAGCGTCGTGGCGAATGCGGTACATAAGTGGGTCTCGCAGCTTCATGTTGGGTGAAGCCAGATCAATCTTGGCCCGCAGGACGTGGTCCCCGGGGCCGAACTCGCCAGCGCGCATGCGCCGGAAGAGGTCCAGGTTCTCTTCGACAGACCTGGTTCGGTGAGGTCCCGGCCGGCCAGGTTGTCGGACCGTACCTCGGTTGTGTCGGATATCGGCTCCGGACTGGCTGTCCACATAGGCGAACCCGTCCCGGATCATCCTTAGTGCGAGCCGGTATAGAGCCTCGAAATAGTCGGAGGCGAAGCGGATCTTGCCGGCCCACGAAAACCCCAACCATTCGATGTCGCGAGCAATGGCTTCCACGAAAACGGGGTCCTCTGCAACGGGATTGGTGTCGTCCATGCGGAGGTTTGTGCTTCCGCCGCACTCCTCCGCCACCTGGAAATTCAAGCAAATGGCAGAGGCGTGCCCGAGATGGAGGAATCCATTCGGTTCGGGAGGGAAGCGCGTGAGTACGCGGCCGCCGTGACGGCCGGCCGCCACGTCATCCGCCACGATTTGGCGAATGAAGTCTCTACCTTTTGAGGCTGACATGGCTGGGAAACTACAGCAAGAACGCCCGCCGCAAAGTAGGCGGGGGGCGATGTCTCAAGCTCGATTGCCCTCTACGGGCTGGTAGATGTAAGGGGCGAAGCCTCGTATTACAGAGAGTTGCTTGCCCCCGAGGCAGGATTGTTTGGTCCCGAAGCAGGAACGATCTGCCAACTCGGTGGAGCTGGATCGTTGTGCGTTTCGGCGACCCGGGTTTCGGCCCGGACCCCGGCATGGGTTCCCAATACAAGGGCGGTGGCGGCGAGGAGCCACGCCACGGAACCGAGGATTGCCCAGGATCGTCTCGAAGCTTTAGTAGTCATTGTCCTCCTCCCCGGCAGAGCGGTGCAAGCGTAAGAGCTTTGGTTTCTCCTCTCCTATAGAAGACGCCGCAAATGGGAAAAAGGTTTCATCCTCGGCGCCATCGAAGGAGGTCGAACACCGTTCGGCATAGCCGACAGTAGTACTGAGCACTGGACACTTGGCCCCCAAAGGCCGCGAACTGTTCCGTGTCGTCCTGCTTGCAGAAGGGACACGTCACGGCCGCCGGAAGTTGAGTCGTCTCCAGAACATCGTCCAAGGTCGACCGTCGATCCGCGGGGCGCCTGGGCGCGGCCATCCTAGTCCCTAGTCCATGAGGAGGGCACGGTTCCGATCCCCGCGAGCCCTCGCCAGCGTATCCTCGTCCGGCCCCCCGGCGCCAGTCCTCCGCCGGGTAGCGATCCAGCCGTTCCAGTGAATCTCGTGCTTCCGAATTTCCACCCCGGCCTCGTCGGCCAGCCCCCCCACGCGATCCAACCATCGTGCCCGGACCTCGTCAGGGCCATGCCGCAGGATCCCGTGGTGGACAAGCAGTTTGATCTTCGGGTCGTCCGAGGGACCGAACCATGCCAGGCAGTCGTTCCATGCGGTTCGGAAGGCTTTGGCCAGCGCCTCTCTACCCTTGCCGGTCTGCAGAAGGCGGCGCACCCATCCCTGACCGTGGTCGAAGTGAAACCGTTCCTCCGCTAGAAGCTTCCGAACCTTGTAATGAATGGGTTCGAACCGGCTGTCGAGCAGCGCCTCGAACTGTACTGACAAAGCTGTGTCCAGAAGAAAATTCAGGGTCAGAAGTTCCTCCCAGGTCGCTACGTCCCGATCGAGAAGACGAGATGAGCAGTAGGACTCCGCCGGCCGCTCATGCTCCAGTGTCTTGGGGTCGTAGCCGAACCCGCGGAGGACCGCGTACACGATACGGGCGTGTCCCCACTCGTCCTGCGCCATCGCCGAGCAGGCGATTCCCGATTCCACGGAGGGTGCTCCCAGCATCCAATCGGAGTAGCGCAATCCCAAAAGGCGTTTGTTATCAGCCAGGCTCAACAAGAGTAGGCCCAGCGCGTCACGAATGTCGTCTGGCAGGGCCGAGGCCGCCTTGAAGCCTTCCCGCGGCGTCCCTTCCAGGTCGGTCAAGAAACGCCCTCGTCTGCGGGAAGCAGAGTAAAGGGCGCCTGAACCAGGTTGACCGCCGAGAAGGCCTCCCGTGGGGCCACCGCCATCTCGTGCCACTTAGTTTCGTCGTAGGTTTGCCACGCGTAGACCCGAGCCAGTTGCCGATTGGGCGCCTCGACCGCGCCTATATGCTTGAAGCGGTCCGCCCTTTTCTTGCGGGCAAAAACCTCATAGGTCCGATCGTCCTCCAACCGGCGTGAACGTCTCACGTCGCGACCCCTGCAGATGCCAACAGATCTCGGCCTCTCTCGGAGATCCGATCCGTGGTCCAGGGCGGCTCCCACTCGGTAACCACGGTCACTTCATCGATCCCATCCTCTTCCAAGAGGCGTTCCCGCACATCCCACTTGATAAAGTCCATACACGGACAGGCAGTGGCGGTGAAGGTCAACCGAACCGTGACGTGGCCGGAATCCGTATCGGCGTCGACTCCGAGTATCAACCCCAAGTCCACGATGGAAAGAGGGAGCTCGGGGTCTGCCACATCGTATAGAGTTCGGAAGGCGCGCTCCCCCAAATCTGCTGGAGGCCGATCGAATGACGGCGGCGGAGGGAGGTCGCGTTGGCCCTGTGTCTCGGCCAAGACCGCTGAGAAGTTCATCCCCTCTTCCACGACGCCAACCAGGTCGTCTTGGGTAATCGGCAACTTTGTCCGCATGCTACGCCGCCAGTAGACCCTCGACGGCGTAACGGCTACGTCGAATGGACTCGACATACTGTTCGTTCATCGGGCCCCGAGCCTTCCAACGCTCGAATACCTGCTTCCATGTGAGGGTTTCATCGAACAGCCAGCGCCGCGCCTCCGGATCGTATTGGCAAGGCAATTCGTAAGTTAGCTCGACTTCATCCGAGTGAGGGTCGTAGTGGGCCGGAAGCTCGTACCCCAGCTCCTCACACAACGGTACAACGGCCTTCAGCCAGGTCTGCCGTAGTTGGTCGTTCGTCATGCCCTTGAGTCGAAAATCCAACTGCGCGTTGTGGTGCTTCTTGTCGTCCGGCATCCCAAACCACTCGACACCCATCGGGAACATCCAGTCCAGTGTCTCTTGGACAGCTGCTCTCGCCGCGCCCCCGGCCTCCGCGAACCGCCTGATCCAGACCTCGCCGTGGCGCAGGTGGAAGTTCTCCTCCATGCCGACCTTTACCAGCGCCCGCTTCAAAGGGCCGTAACTGGTGTTGCGGTGCACGTCGCCCAGCAGCGTAATGCCCGCCCGATCGTACAGGGCATTAGCCGTAACCAGCTCGGCCCAGTTGAGGAGTGGTTGATCGAATCCGTAAGGGTGTTTGAAACGAGCCGGTTCCCGTTCGTACAACAGGGCGTGGCGATCCACGCCAAGATCCTCCAACAATCGATAGGCGATATTGGCGTGTCCCAGTTCATCCTGAATGATCGCCGTTGCCGAGACCATGGTGTTGGTCGAAGGCGCGTCCCGTGCGGCCATGAAGTATGCGGGGGCGCTGATGAGTTCAGTGTCCCCTTGCACGGTCAATTGCGTTATAAGGGCCTTCTTGTAGGTGTCGGTCATGTCTTGTTCCGACTCTACGATAAACCCCTCTTGCACCTTGCGTTGCAGTTCCTCGTCCGTAAAACGGCGCATCAATCCTCCACGTTTTCCTCGGCGAAAATCGTATCCCCGGGCGCAAGTCGAATTGTCCCTCGGTCGAATCGGAAGACGAGGGTGTCGCCGGCAACCTCCCAGTGGGTGGCGGTGCGAAAAGCGTCGAGCAACAGAGTGTCGAACACACCCGCCGACCCCGTGCAGGCTTGCAGTGTCTCCGCAGTCCCCCGAAACCGCACTCTGCCGCGGTCCGGGACTGTGAATATGCCTAGCAGTTGCCTGCACGCGCCCATCACGTGGATCTGTCCGATGGATCCGTCATCCGTCTGGTGTTCCAGAAGCAGGCGAACTCGAATCCCTTCGGGGATGGGCGTTTCCCCCTCCGCAGCAACGTTTTCGAAGGCCTCCAAGACCCACTCTCGCGAATAGGGCTCTGGCGCATGCATCCCCCCCTCGCTGTACCAAGCGGCCAGGGGTTCCGGCACACTCATGAGCCCGGCACTCGTGAGGACGAGTCTAGTCCTCCTTGGAACCGTCGCGGCAGCCGCGAGCGCCGCGGTGGCGGGGCGGTACAGAGCGTCCAACACTACAACCCCATCCTCGACCTGAAGAGCCGTTGCCTCTGCTCCTTGTCCAACATAATAGGAGGCAGTGGTGACGAGACCATCGCGACCTTGTTGCAGGACATAGAGAGTGACACCCGGAATGTAATGCCCGTCCTTGACGACGACGATCTCCTCTGGCTGACCGTCAAAATCGAGGTCGCCGCTGGTCGATTCCGTGAGTTCGTACGTGGCCCCGAGGGAGTCGGTCCCCACGGTATCCGAAAACGTCACCACAGTGTTCGCTTCAGTTGTTAGAGTGAGCTGTCGGCTATCGTTCTCCCCGGCCGGCGGGTTCGAGCCGCACGCCGTCGCCACCAGGAGCCAAGCCGTCGCCATGAAGCGAACCGGTTTTGTGCAGCGGTCCCTTACCCTCACCCCACGAGGGAAGAGGGTCTCCGAGTCACTCACTCAGCCCCCATAAATGGATAGCGGTAGTCGGTGTCAGGGTCGAAAGTCTGTTTGATCGTTCGTGGAGACACCCAACGCAAGAGGTTTAGGACGGACCCGGCTTTGTCATTTGTGCCACTGGCCCTTCCTCCGCCAAACGGCTGCTGACCGACGACGGCACCTGTGGGTTTGTCGTTAATGTAATAGTTTCCCGCGGCGTGCCGGAGTACGTCCCCTGCCTCCCGGACCGCCCTCGTGTCCCGAGCGAATACCGCACCCGTAAGGGCGTAAGGAGAGGTACGGTCGACTGTCGACAAGACGTCGCTCCAGCTATCGGCCGGATACCGATGCATCGTGACGACCGGCCCGAAGATTTCCTCGCACATGAGACGGTGCGATGGGTTGGATGTCTCCACCAACGTGGGCTCCACAAAGTACCCCTTACTGTCATCACTCCCCCCTCCCGCCAGGACTGTCGAGTCATCCGATTCTGCGGCAAGGTCGAGGTACGATGAGATGCGGTCGAACGCTGGGCGGTCGATAACCGCACACATAAAGTTCCTGAAATCGGTGGGGTCACCCATGCGCAGCTCCTCCGTCATAGCCACGCTTCGGTCGCGCACCTCGTCCCACATGTTGTCGGGGATGTAGACTCGAGACGCGGCCGAACACTTCTGTCCCTGATACTCGAATCCACCACGCACAATGGCGACGGAGACTGCCTTCGGATCGGCCGTCTCGTGCGCTACGATGAAGTCCTTGCCGCCAGTCTCGCCGACAACCCGGGGATACGTCCGGTAAATCGAGAGGTTGTCCGCCACCGACTTCCACAAGTGCGCGAACGTACCGGTGGACCCAGTGAAGTGAACCCCCGCCAACTCAGGACTCTTGAGGAGCACGTCGGTGATGGGTTGGGGAACGCCGGGGATGAAGTTGATCACCCCGGGAGGCAACCCAGCCGCTTCGAGCAGCCGCATCACATAGTAGGAGGCAAGTATGCCGGTCTCGGAGGGCTTCCACACGGAGGTGTTGCCCATGAGCCCCGGAGCGGTTGTGAGGTTCGCCCCGATTGCGGTGAAGTTGAATGGACTAATGGCGTAGATGAACCCCTCGAGGGGACGATGATCCATCCGATTCCAGACACCGGGGCCCGACGCAGGTTGCTCCGCGTACACCTTCGTGGCGAAGAATGTGTTGAACCGCCAAAAGTCGACGATCTCGCACGCCGCGTCGATTTCGGCCTGGTAGGCAGTCTTGCTCTGCCCAAGCATGGTGGCGGCGTTGAGCTTGTCCCGCCAAGGTCCCGCAAGCAGTTCGGCGGCCCGGAGGATGATCGCCGCACGCCCCTCCCAGGGCCAGGTCGACCACTCCTGCCACGCCTCCAACGCCGCATCTCTCGCCGCTTCCGCTTCTGCCGGGCCCGCCATGTGACAACGGGCGAGGATGTGCCCGTGATCGTGGGGCATCGGTACGTCGAAGGTGTTGCCCGTGCGGACTTCGCGCCCACCTATGATGATCGGTATTTCTACGATTTCCCCCAACTGTCGGTTGAGTTCCGCCTTGAGAGAGGCGCGCTCGGGGCTGCCAGGGGCGTAGTCGCGCACTGGTTCGTTGGAGGGTTGAGGTGGTGGAAGGCTCGTCATGCTGGGTTATTCCTCGTCATATTAGGTGCTGTTCCTGGTGGGTTGGTTGTTTTCCTGTGATCGTTCTTGGCAGGCACACAAAAATATACGCACCCTGCATATTGTCGCAGCAGTTTCGAACCCGGGGGTGAGATGAAAGCAGGACAATCGAGAGGGCGGAGAACAAGCCTTCCTGGAGATGGGAATGCGTGGGGGACGGGAGTGTTCCAAGGGGTTGTCCTCGGGTTGATGGTGAGTCTCGGCGGGCTGGTGAGCGATGTTTCGGCGCAGGTGCCCGCAGCGGACCGACTGGAAACATTGGGACGGAGTCTTGCGGAGGCAGAGGAAGCGGGGGCCCACCTGATCGCGCCGCGCCTGTTCGAGAGGGCACGCGACCGCTACGAGGATGGATCCCGAAGGATGTCCAGTGGGCGCGTGGATGACCGTCTTGTGGAGATCTTGGAGGAAGCGGAGGCCACTCTTCGACGTGCCTTGGAAGTGCACCTCGCCGGGCAGGACCTGTTTGGGGAGATACTGACCATGCGTGCTGCCGCTCGAGCCGTCCAGGCACCGGCTCGGGCGCCGGAATTATGGGATGAGGCGGAAACAGGGTTCAGAAGAGCGGGGGAGAGGTTCGAACGTGGGGACGCGGACAGAGTCCCGCCATTGGCCGCGAGGGCAGCCGACGCATACCGCCGGGCCCGTGTCGCGGCGTTGAGGGACTTACTGCTGGGTGACGCGATCGATGCCAGAACGGAGGCCTCGGCGCTGGATGCGGCCGAACTTGCCCCTCATGCCTTCGGGGTTGGCGAGACAGCCTTGCGTGAAGCGAACGCGGCGCTCGGCTCGGTGGGCGAGCTGGACCGCGCGGCGACGCTGGCCCAGGAGGCGCAAACCGCTTTTGAAAGATCCGCCGACATTGCTGCTTTGTCCGACAGCGTGCTACAGAAGCTGGTCACGGTCGAGAGCTTGATGGAAAGCCACTTGGCAGACCTTGTACATCTCGGAAAAGTGATAGGGGTGGCTGTCGCGGAAGATGACCCCGAAGCGATTCGTGATCGTGTCGCGGATGAGATAGACGGCTTGCTGGCCCACAACAGGGATCTTTCGAACGCACTTGATTCCGTACGAACTGTAGCGGCTGCTGCCGCCGCACGCGCAGACACCGCGGACGCGAGGGTCGAGGCTGCCCAAACAAGGTTCGCAGAGGTCAGTTCTGCACTGCTCGAAATGGAGGAAAGGCAACGCCAGCTTCGAGAAGTCTCAGGACTCTTTGCGCCGAGCGAAGGGGAGGTGTCAATAGTTGGCGATCGACTGGAACTGTCTCTGCATGGCTTAACCTTCGAATCCGGAGCTGCCGAAATCGAGGAAGAGCTTCACCCGATCCTTACGAAGGTTCAGCGGGTGCTGACGATGTTCGAACGAGCGCAGGTCCGCATCAATGGCCACACCGACAGCCAGGGGAATGCCGCACGGAACAGGGCACTGAGCCAGCGCCGCGCCATCGCTGTGCGGGAGTATTTGTTGGCTCGCGTCCCGATTCCATCCGCACGGATCGAGGCCGAGGGATACGGGGAGGAAAGGCCGATAGCGAACAACGAAACGGAAGAGGGACGCGCCCGGAATCGCCGGATCGAGATCATCGTCACACTTCCGGAGCCTCCGAACTAACCGGTTAACGCGCTGAACTAACCAGTCCCGACGAAGTCTTCTCCTCCGTCGACCCGCACGGTGTTCCCTGTCATCCAGGCTGTTCCCGGGCCCGCGAGCGCAACCATGCACCGAGCAACCTCTTCCGGGGTTCCCAGTCTACCGTGCGGATTCTGTTTGCTGGCGGCTTCAATCATTTCCTCTGCTCCCGGAATCTTTCGGAGAGCCGGAGTGTCGGTGACCCCTGCGCGTATGGCGTTGACGGTGATACCCGACGATGCCAGTTCCAGCGCAAGCTGCCTACAGTGTGATTCCAGAGCAGCTTTCGCCGCGCTGACCGCCCCGTAGTAGGGCATGACTCGGTCCCCGCCCGAAGACGTCATCGCAAAAACCCTCCCCCCCTCGCCCATCAGCCCACGGACAAGGAGTCCCTGGGTCCAATACACGAGCGTATGCGCCATAACGTCGAGCGTCATGTTCATCTGATCCGGCGTGATCATGTCGCCATCGTCGTTGTACAACGGGAGCAGTGTCCCGAACGCCAGCGAATGCAGTAGAACCTGAACGCGCGCGTCGCCCAATTGCTCCGCTAGGGCATCCAAAACCCTCTCGCGCTTCTTGGCAGACGCTGCATTGGCGTTGAAGAAAAGGGCCTCGCTCCCGGATTCTTCTATTCGGGCTTTGATTTCCTTGGCGTGCAGTAGCCCTGCCCTACGGTCCAGGTGCACCCCCACGATCCCGTACCCGGCCTCGGCAAATGCAAACGCCGCAGCCTCCCCGAACCCGCTCGAAGCGCCGAGAATCAGTGCCCACCGCGTCGATTCACTCAAAGTGTTCTCTCCCTTGATTGCTTCTGGCAAAACCCCCGCCAGAATAGCGCACCACTGCGGCCCCGGCCAGCATTGAATTGCCCTCGCAAAGGCCCCCCTCGAGTGACCGGAACGAAGTGCTGTTTTCTTGAAAAACGTGGTTGGGGTGTTGAAAAGATCGAGCGGCGCAAAGCTGTCATAGATGCTAGGCAGAATGCGGAAATAGATGTGTTTTACCGGCCCCCCCCCCCCCCCCCCCCCACGCAATAACAATTAACATTTAATTGAAGTTTTGAACATAGTTATGCACAATTTCATAACTCATTGATAGACAGGTGTTTATCGGCAGTAGCGGGCAAACCGTGACATAGGAAATGTCGAATAATGAACAGTTGCGGACCCGGGCCTTACATCGGTAATCTTTGTGCCCCGAACCCTTGCGAGGTGACGGTAAGCTGCCACGGTGTCCAGAGGGACATCTTCTGGCTGCGTTGGCGATTGTCCCGCGTGAGATTCGCATTTTTTGACCATCCTTGTCGGAAGGAGTGTTGATTGCCGGATACCAGTCCTGATCATGTGGACTTCGTTATAACTCTGGACTCCGATCTGGCCGCCGACGTTGACGATGTTGTTCGAAAGGACCGGTCGTTTATCGGGAAAGCGATAGAATACGCCCTTGTGAAGAGAATCATCTTCGAACAGCTTCTCGAAAAGAGCACACAGCCGAACTAGCTCCGGGTCGTCCATCCTTTGTTCCGAAATTCGCGGGTAACTGTCTGCCGGATCGGCAGATACCCTCTAAGCAGCACAACCTTGGTGTGACTGCGGCTCTCGAGGGACGTTGACTTGGATTTCTGTACCGCCTTAGGATCTATTTGGCAAATGAACGCGGGGCGGGGGCGCTTCGACGGCCCCAAGCCTTGAAGGCTCACCCGACAACAGCGGTAATTTCCCTGAGAAATCCTCCTGCGGAGCCGAAAGATCTTGATAGTGGAGAGGCAGGTGTGCCGGAAGGGGAGTTGAGGGCGAGATACGCGGATTTCTGCGCCGCGCACTTCGCCGAAATTTTCCTTGGTCTGTCCGACGAACGCCTTTACGAGATTGTGGAAAACGAGTTGCGTATGGAGGAGACTCACCCTCGTAAGGTGGCGTTTCGGGAAAAGGTAAGGCTCGCCACCCGGTTTCTCCGCCGGAATGTAGCTTTGCCCAGTTTCCAGGAATGGTGTGTTCTTTACCACAAGCCCCGAAGTAGAGACGGCGAGCATGAGTGAGAGTCAGAGGGATGGAGGAGGAGGGAAACCCCGGCCGCAGCTGCGCATATGGTCCAAGGAAAGAGAGTCGTCCATCGGGAGCCTGCTCATCGAGGGCCAGCAGTGGGAAGCGATCGTAATGGTTGAGCCGGTATCCAAGGGCCTCTTTCGAGGCACCATTTGTTTCCGTGACGAGGAAGTGCAGTACGAGACCGTCCCCGTCATCATTGAAGATTCTGCCGACGGGGTGTGGCGTCGTGCCGAGGAACTCACCCCGTCCATTCTACGCCAGCTGTTCGCCGCGGCCAGGGGCTAACACCGAGGCCACCGCGCGCGGGCTATGAGGCCGCCGGCGGTAGAGGCCTTGCGATCTCCACCGCCAGCGTCCGCAGCATCACCCCCCCAGCGCGGGCCGAGGCCAAAGGACGCCCCGAAATTTTGGAGCGACCCGCTACCCGGCGCCGGAACTCCACGGGTACCCCGACCAGCGTGGCGCCGAGGCGCAAGGCGCGCACCTGCATCTGCACATACCAACCGTAGTTGGTGTCGTCGAGCTCTAGTGCCTCCAGCAGCTTCCAGCGGATCGCCCGAAAGGGGCCCATGTCCCGGATCGTCGAGCCATACGCAAGCTTCATCACAAGAAGTACGAACCAGTTCCCAAGTCGGGCGTGCCACCGGACCCCATCTCCCTTCGCCGAGCGACGCTCCCCGATAACGAGGTCTGCGTGACCCTCCTCGATGGGGTGCAAGATCGCACGGAGCTGCCCAACCGAGGCGATGTCATCCACATCCAAAAACACCAAGATATCTGGCGGATCGTCACGCAACGCTACGATCCCCGCGAGGCACGCCTGCCCATAGCCGGGACGAGGTTCTTGGACCAGTGGCACCCCGCGTTCGCGAACGATCCTCGCTGTGTCGTCGGTCGATCCATTGTCCACGACGAGGACTCGATGGGGGTGCGGGCCGGAGAGTGCGTTCAGAAGGAAGGGCATGGCTTCGGCCTCGTTGCGTGCCGGGACGAGGATCGCCGTCTTCATGCCGCAGTGGCCTCCGCATGAAGGCTGTGTGTTGGGGTCTTCTGTTGTTGGAGGCTGCCGCACTGTTGTCGATGGCGTACGGTGGTTCCGGGACCCCGGTGCCAGCCCTCCCCCTGTGGCTGGTGGCGATCGGGGCGTGGGCAATAGGGGCTGCCCAGAGCGGAGGGGCCCGACTCCGGTACGTGTGGCTGGCAGGCGTGGCGCTGCGCCTCTCGGTGTTCTCCGCTGCGCCGGTCCTGTCCGAGGACATCTATCGCTATCTGTGGGATGGGTTCGTCCAAACTCAGGGGATCAACCCCTACGCTTTTGCTCCTTCCGCACCGGAACTCGATGGCGTACGCACGGAGTGGTTCACGCTCATCAACCATCCGGAAGTGCCGACTATTTACCCAGGCGGGGCGCAACTCGTGTTTTGGTTCCTCGCCTTGGTCGGAGGGGGTTTGCCGGTCCTGAAGTTGATCTGGATCGCAGCCGACCTCGGAGTAGCCTGGTGCGTGCAGCGCCTGGCGGGTCCCGACATTCGGCCTCTCGCGCTGTACCTGTGGTCTCCCCTGGCGATCGTGGAGGTCGCCTGGAATGGTCACCTTGATCCACTCGGGATGTTCCCGATGCTCTTGGCAGTGGTCGTTGCGGGGAGTGCGCGATCTGGCACCCAACCACGGCAAGGTTTGCGAGCAGGGGCTCTTCTGGGCGTCGGGGCTTCGATCAAACTGGGACCCATCGCCGTCCTCCCTGCCTTGATGCGGCGGCACGGCATTGCAGGTGCGGCAACGGCTTTCGCGGTTGTGGGCTTGGCCTATCTTCCTTACGCGATGTGGAGCTCGGGGGAAGCCGCTCTCTTGTTTGCGGGCCTTCGGGAATACGCAGATCGATGGGAGTTCAACCCTGGGGTGTATGCCTTGCTCCGTCTGATCCCGGGGCACCCCGACCTCGCAAAGTGGATCGGAGCCACGGCGATGGCCGCGGTGATCTTTCATTCCTGGCGTCGAAGGTGGGAGTTGGATCGAGCCCTGATCTGGACTCTCGGTGTCGCGTTGATACTCTCCCCCACCGTGCACCCATGGTACGTGCTCTGGGTGCTCCCTCTTGCCTGTATCCGCATGAACCACGGCCTGCTTCTCTTCTCGGGGACGGTCTTTTTTTCCTACGCGGGTCGAGACACGTATCTGACGATGGGTGTATGGCCCCAACCGTCGTGGTTGAGCTGGGCGATACACGCGCCAGTGGTGTGTCTACTGGCTAGGGATGCCTGGAGCACTCGCCGTGCGCAGAGACTCGCGGGAGGCGAGGACATACGCGATCGCAAACAGAGCGGTGAAGGGTAAGGCGGCGGGGCCGCCGCGGAGAACGACGTTGGTAGCGGCCCCCACCAGTGCGATCCCAAGGCCCAGTCGCATCAACGTCGGCCCGTTCGCGAGGCGGGCCTCGTAGGAAACTACGGACCGAACCCCGGACTTCGGTGTGCGAGCGAAGTGTCCGCCTCGCCGAAAGAACCCCCTCGCCACCGCAAACGTTAGGGGCACTCCGAGCCCGAGACCTAGCACCATCGATTCGAGGATTCGCCGTGGCAGCCCGTGGTCAGAATACTCCGGCGCGCCCTCGCTGGAGTTGCCGCGGAGCATCCCCCCCGCCCCATAGAAGAGGATGAATGGAACCGTCGCGAATGCTAAGGCTGCCGCATGGACCGCTGTTGGGAGATGGCTCTCTCCGGGCAACCACCCTGCCAATGCCAAAGCCAAGCCCATCAAGAGAGTGAGAGGGTGCACACAATGACCCAGGAGGTGGGCCGTGGCCTCGATCTTGACCGGCAATCGGACGGGGGCCCGCCACACAGACGGTAGGAGTTTCCGAGCACACTGAATGCCTCCCTGTGTCCAGCGGCTTTGCTGGATCTCGACTGCACGGAGGGTGCCGGGGAGTTCGGCTGAGACCCGCACATCGTCCTTGAATACGAACCGCCACCCCTTGAGCTGAGCTCGGTAGCTGAGGTCGATGTCTTCGGTGAGGGTGTCCCCCTGCCACCCGCCGGCATCTTCGATACAGGTGCGTCGCCACATCCCAGCGGACCCATTGAAGTTGAAGAACATCCCGGCCCGGTAACGGGCCTCGTGTTCGATGGCAAAGTGGGCGTCCAGAAAGAGGGCCTGAGCACGAGTTAGCCAGCTCCTCTCGGGTTCGAAATGAGCCCAAGCCGCCTGCACCGCCCCCACCTGCGGATCGGAAAACGCCGGGATTAGATCGCGAAGGAGGGTTGGGGGTGGGACGAAGTCGGCGTCCAAAACCAAGATCAACTCTCCGCGAGCGGCAGACATTCCATCGGCCAAAGCTCCTGCCTTGTACCCAGTGGCCACCTTCCGCTGAACGTGCCACACTGCGAAGCCTCGTCGTTGCCACAGCTCAGTTCTGCGCCTCGCTAAAACGGACGTCTGGTCGTCAGAATCGTCGAGCACCTGGATGTCGAGGAGTTCTGCCGGATAGTCCAACTGGCACGCGGCGTCGATTAGACGCTCCACGACATTCGCCTCGTTGCGGACAGGCAGTTGGACCGTGACTCTGGGCAGGTCACCGGTCCATGTAGATGCTTCTTGCCGGACCGGACGCCGCATACGGAGCCACAGCAGCCTCAATCGATGCAGCCCGAAGGGCGCGAGGAGTGCGAGGAGTACGATATAGGTAGCGTCTTTCATGGATTCCGTTGTTCCGCGTGATTTTGAGGCTAAGGCCCTTGTCCCTGGTGCCGGATCATAATTCCACGAACCAAATAGACAACGTCTTCGCAGATGTTGGTTGCAAGGTCGCCGATTCGTTCCAGGTTGCGTCCGATAAGGATGAACTGAAGGCAGGCAGAGACGTTGTGTTCGGGCATATGCGTGAGCATGATCCGAAAGAGGGATTCTTGCAGGCGGTCTAGGCGTGTATCCTCCCGAATCACCGCCATGGCCTCTTGTTCGTTCTGGTGGAGGAACGAATCTAGAGCGTCCCGCAACATCGCACGGGCAACACGACTCATCTCCTCCAGTTCTGGCGGGCGTGGGACGGTGCTTTGCGCTTTTGCGAGGCGCTCGGCGGCCTGGGCAATGTTTACTGCGTGGTCTCCGATTCGTTCGAGGTCATTGTTGATCTTGAGGACGGCCACAAGGATGCGCAGGTCGCTCGCCACGGGGTGATGCCGAGCCAAGAGTTCGACCGCAGTCTCCTCAATCTCAACTTCGGCGGCGTCGATCTTGTCGTCTTCCAACTGTATCTCTTCGGAATCGACGACCGGCCTACCCACGAGCTCCGAGGCGATCCTGACCAGCTCCTCAATGTCGTGCGACATCTGCTGGAGTTTTTGGGTCAAAGCCTCCATGCGCGTGTCAAATTGGGTCATCGCCATCGTGGCCCCCGCAGACTCGATTCCTCCGTGTCCCCGGTAAGAATTACCCGAGACGTCCCGTAATGTAAGCCTCTGTCCGTTCATCCTGGGGGTTGGTGAAGAAGCGATCCGTCTCCCCGTACTCCACGAGTTCGCCCGAGTAAAGAAAAGCAGAGTAGTCACTTACGCGCGAGGCCCGCTGTCTGCTGTGGGTAACCAGGAGGATGGTGTAATCGGTACGAAGTTCCCTGATCAGCTCTTCCAGGTGGGCGGACGCCTGCGGGTCTAGGGCGCTAGCTGGTTCGTCCATGAGGAGGACTTCGGGTTCGATGGCTAGTGCTCGAGCGACACATAACCGCTGTTGCTGTCCCAAGGAAAGGTGAGGGGCGGGTGTGTCCAACCTGTCGCTCACCTCGTCCCAGAGGCCCACCGCCCGGAGAGCGTGCTCCACCCTGTCCGCGATGTCGTCCTGGTAACCGTTGATGCGAAGGCCGAAGGACAGATTGTCGGAGATCGATCGCGGGAAGGGGTTCGGCTGCTGGAAGACCATGCCGATAGCTCGCCTTACCTCGGCTACGTCCGTCCCTGGGGCGTAGATGTCGGTTTGACGGAAGTGGACCGTGCCGGTGACCTCCACCCCAGGCGCGAAGTCGTGCATGCGATTGAAGCAGCGCAGGAGCGTGCTCTTCCCACACCCGGACGGCCCAATGATCGATACTATCTGTCGTTCGGGGACGGAGAGCGAGATGTCTCGAAGGGCTGGTCCCCCATCGGCGTATGTCACGCCCAGTCCAGAGGTCCGGAGGATGGGATCCTTAGTTCGAGGGGAAGGAGTCATCGAGAGGGTCGCCCCGTGATAACCCGATCTCGAAGGAAGATCGCGACGGCGTTCAACAGGAGAAGTATTGTGAGGAGGACCACGAGCCCGCCGGCGGCCAGCCCTAGGAAGGGTTCCCGATAGTCCGAGGCCCAACTGAAGATCTGGATTGGTAGGGCTGTGAAGGGATCGAGTGGACTAGCCGGATCGAAGGCCACGTAAGTGAGTGCCCCGATCATTAGGAGGGGTGCTGTCTCCCCGAGGGCCCGCGATAGAGCAAGCAGGCCGCCCGAAAGGATCCCGGGAAGGGCGGCGGGTAACACATGGTGCCTGACAACCTGCCACCGGGTGGCGCCTAGAGCCCATGCGGCCTCCCGCAAGGATTTGGGGACCGAGGCGATCGCCGACTGGCTCGCGGTTATGACAAGGGGTAGGACCAAGAGCGACAGAGTCGCGGCACCCGCCAACAGATTCCGGTCGAGGGCAAAAAACCGGACGAACACTGCGAGGCCGAGGATTCCATACACAATCGAGGGAACACCCGTAAGGTTGGCGATGTTGGCCTCCAGTAAGCGGGTGAACCGATTGCGGGTGGCGTATTCCTCCAGATACACGGCCGCGCCTATGCCCAACGGTAGGGAGAGGATGGCTACGAGGACCAACAGCCATGCGCTGCCGAGGAGCGCGGATCGGATTCCTGCCAATTCCGGAAACCGAGACGGAAAGCTGGTGAGAAAACCGCTCGAGAGGTGCGGTAGCCCTTCGCGAGCTATAACGACGAGCAACCCTGTCAGACACACGACGCCGACACCCGTCGCCAGGGCGCACGCCCAATGGAACCCCGCACCGACGTACCGGCGAGTGAGCCGATGCGGTTTGAAGCGGCCTCCCCGCAGTTCTTTACGCATTGACGCCTACCGCCCCATCGCCTGAAACCTCGTCGTCAACCGTCGACTGATGAGGTTCAAGGTGAGAGTCATGAGGAAAAGCACCAGCCCCAGAGCAAACATGGCGTGATACTCCACGGTTCCTTCCGTGGCGACCCCCAGGTGCACCTGCGCGATGTACGCGGTCATCGTCTGGATGCTTGCCAAGAGGTCGAGAGTCATTCTGGGGGTGCCTCCGGCGACCAGAGTTACGATGATCGTCTCCGCCATTGCTCGCGAAAACGCCAGGATGAAGCTGGCCACTATGCCCGATGCTGCGGCCGGCAACACCACCTTCACCGTGACCTCGAACTTGGTTGCCCCAAGCGCATACCCGGCTTCGCGCAGCGATCCCGGCACTCCGCGCAGAGCCTGTTCCGAGAGCGCCGAGACCATGGGGAGAATCATCACCCCTACTGCCAGGGCCGCACTCGCCGCGTTGAATACGCCGGCACTGGGGAAGATCTCGCGCAGCACCGGGGTGACGAACACGATGGCCACATATCCGTAAACCACCGTGGGGATCCCCGCGAGCACTTCCAAGCTCGGACGTACAAGGCGGTGGACCCCTTCCGATGCGTACTCGCTAAGGTAGATCGCCGCCCCCAACCCGGTGGGAAGCGCGATGACGGCGGCCCCCGTTGCGACCAGCAGCGTCCCGTTCAGCAGGGGGAGCAACCCGAACGAACGAGGGGCGAGCTCAGGCGACCAGCGTGTACTGGTCAGGATCTCAAGAGGGGAGGCGGACGCGAAAAAGCCAAAGGACTGGCTTACCAGCACGATCACGATCCCGACGGTTGTCAATACGGAGACGGCACCGCACGCGAAGAGCGCGACCCGGATGATCCCTTCAAATCGGCCGCGATTGGTCATTGTAACAAGCTCTTGGCTGCCGCGTATTCGGCGGGAGCCAACGGGACGTACCCGGCTTCGCGTATCAAGTCCGCAGCCTGGTCCAGGTAAAACCGCACAAAGGTCAGCGTTTCGGGGTCCGTCAGAGCTCCTCGTGCAACGTAGATGAAGATGGGCCGGGATAGTGCGTAAGAACGGTCGGCAATCGTACTCGGTGTCGGGTCGACGCATCCGCTGCCGCCATCGACCGCAACCCGCTGCAGGCGACTTCCGGTTTCGCCTGCGTAGGCGTACCCAAGATACCCCAGCGCTCCCGGATCCCCGCCTACTCCGAGGACGAGCATATTGTCATCCGCGCTGGCCGTGTAGTCGCCCCGGCTGGCTCCCTCTGTACCGATGATCGCGGTGGTGAAGTAATCGAAGGTGCCGGAGTCCGTATCCGGGCCATACAGCTTTAATTCGCGGTCCGGCCAATCCGGGCGCACGTCGTTCCAGCGCCCGACCGCCGAATTGCCCGCCCAGATGAGGCGCAGTTCCTCAACTGTCAGACACCTGGCCCAGTCGTTCGACGGGTGGGTAACGAGGGTCAACCCGTCCCATCCAATCTGAATTTCGAGTGGAACGATTCCGTTTTCAGCACACCGAAGGCGTTCGTCGGATCGGATTTGCCGGGAGGCACCTCCGAGGATGGCCCGCCCCGCGCAGAGTCGCCGAAAACCACCGTATGTACCTGACACACCAACCGCTATTCGAGCGCCCCTGTGGGTGGCCACGTACTCTTCAGCCACGGCCTGGCTGACGGGAAACACGGTGCTCGACCCATCCAGAGAAAGAGTGGTGTGACGGTGGCCATCCTCCCCGGGTTCGAGCCTGCAGCCCGCGCACACCAAGAGCAGGATTGCGGAGCAGGGCCAGACACGCAGGGTCACGCGTGGATCCTCGACACAGCGGAGAAGGGTGCCGCGGGGAGCGTGAACCACACCGTGGTACCCTGGCCAAGCGCGCTCTCGACGCCGACCTTCCCGCCGTGGGTTTCCACAAAGTGGCGCACAATTGAGAGTCCGAGGCCCGTGCCGCCACTTGCTCGGGAGCGAGCCGGATCCACCCGATAAAAGCGTTCGAACACGCGCTCCACGTGCACGGACGGGATGCCGGGGCCTTGATCGCGGACCTCCACCCGCTGCCAGGCTTGCCCCGTTGTTACGCGGATCGTGATGACGGGCGCGTCGTCACTATAGCGCAATGCATTGTCAAGGAGGTTCCTGAGTACCTGATGAAGGGCGGCCGGATCCGCATAGCAGGGTTCGTCGTCACCCTCGACGGTGATCTCCCCGTTAATCTCCCCGTCCTCGGTCTGCAGCATGTCCCATACATCGCGGGCGATGGCACCTGCCTGCACCGGAGCTGGTTCGGGGGTCCAATTTCCGGACTCCAACAAGGAAAGATCCAGAAGATCTTCGACGAGTTTTCGCATGCGAGCGGCGTTTTTCAGGATCCGACCCGAAAATGCCGCGGCCTGGGGCGGAGCGATGTCGTCGCTCACAAGGGCTTCCGCAAAACCGATCACACTCGTAAGAGGTGTCTTGAGTTCGTGCGATACGTTGGCGACGAAATCTCGGCGTACATCCTCCAGCCTTCGCATCGCGGTGAGGTCGCGGAATACGAGCAGGGCTCCGGCGCGGTGGGGGCGCGCGGTGAAGAGCACAGTGCGACCCCCGATCTCGACCTCAGTGCTTGTGATTTCGCCCCTTCGTGCCTGTCCGACGACTTGACGGATGCTCGGAGTCCTGAACAGGCGCCCGATCCGTGTGCCCTTCTGCACCTGCTGGCCGGCCCAATCCTCAAACGCAGGGTTGAAGAGGGTTACAGAATCGTCCTCCTCCACGAAGGCGAGCCCTTCGTCGAGCCCGTCGAAGAGCGTGCGCAAGTCTTCGATCTCTTGCTCCGCCCCTTCGATCTTGGAGCGAAGTGCACCGACCATGCGATCCGCCGCTTGTGCCGTACCAACCACTAAACGAGGTGCCGTGGGGGCAAGGCGGTGGGCCAAGTCTCCACCAGCGATGCGTCCCATGTCTTCCCTAATCCCCCCGAGGGCCCGAGCGACACTTCGTTCCAGGACACCGGCAGCCCACCATAAGGCAATGCCAATGCCCAGAGACAGCACCGCCACGCCCGCCCCACTTAGCGGCGAGAAGACCAGCACGGCAGAAACAATGAGGGCAGTCAGTGCCGCAGAGATCGTGAATGCCTGAACCCGAAATCTCACAATACCTGCCTTAGCCCCTGCTCAGGCTAGCGGTCGGGGCTCTGAAATCGATACCCGATGCCGCGCACCGTCTCCAGGAACAGAGCGGCCTTTCCCAGCTTGGTGCGCAGGCGGGCCATGTGCATGTCCACCGTACGTCGGTTGCGTTGGATGTTCGGGTCGTCCCAGGCCGCCGCCATCAGCTGTTGGCGACTCTGGGCTCGGCCACGGCGTTCGAGGAGAACCTCCAGAAGACGATATTCGAGGGGCGTCAGGTCCAGCTCCTGGTCGAAGGCATACACGCGATGCGCGACGCGGTCCATTGACACGGGCCCTGCGCTAATCTGCCGCGACGCGGCCACAGGTTCGGCCTTGGCCCTCCGCAGCACCGCTTCTACGCGCAACAACAGCTCCCGGGCGTCGAATGGTTTCGTTACGTAATCGTCGGCCCCGACCTCGAACCCCCTGACCCTTTCTGCCTGGCCGCGCCGGGCGGTGAGGAGTATGACGGGGATGGACGCCGTCCGGTTGTCGCTTCGGAGTCGTTCCAAGACCTCATATCCATCCATCTCCGGCAACATCAGATCCAGCACCATCAGGTCAGGACGCTCGGCCCTGGCGGCGTTCAGCGCGCCGGACCCCTTCACGGCTGTCGTTACCCGGTACCCGGTTCGACTCAAGTGGTACACGAGAAGACTCAAGATGTCGGGCTCGTCGTCCACGACGAGGATGTGCTCGTCTTCCTTGGATACGCGGACTGAATTGTCGGGCATCGCGAACTCGCCTTCCCGGTTTGCGGCTCTCATAAAGTGTCGCCCCAAAATGCCTTCTCCAAAGTGTATCTGTCGTGAAGAAAGGCGAAAGAACCTATGTCGTCGACCGTTACGGTTCTGTTACCAAAGACATCCCGCGATGTGACGAACACCTGCCATCCTCATCGCACACAGATATCTGCGTTAATCGAAGGAGACACTCCCGCCGGGCGCTTGCGATGCCCTACGCAGGGTGTCAAGAAAGGATTCGAGTTTGAACCCCCCCTCATTCATACGAGCTACCATCAAGGCTTTGGCTGGTGCCGTCGTCATTTTCGTAGTCGGCATCATGCCGGCATCAGCCCAGGAAGGGCGCATCGCAGGACGCGTCCTGGACGAAACGAGCGCGCGTCCCCTTAGCCTCGTCCAGATCTCGATCGCATCTCTCACCACCGGGACGATGAGTGATGTGGAGGGAAGCTGGACGATTAGATCGATCCCCCCGGGCACGTACGAACTCACCGTACAAAGACTCGGGTATACGACCAAGACCATCACCGGCGTTGTGGTAGTAGATAGCGAGGTCACCACGCTCAATGTGTCACTGGCCACGGCAGCGCTGGAGTTGGAGGACATAACCGTCACCACGGCGGCAGCCGAATCCGGCAATACCGCCGCCGTTTTGGCAAACCGAAAGACGGCGGCAGCGGTCACCGACGCAATCGGCCGGGAACAGATTTCGGGTTCCCCCGATTCGGACGCAGCGGCGGCCATGGCGAGGGTGCCCGGCGTATCCATCGTCGACAAGAAATTCGTCTTCGTCAGGGGGCTGGGTGAACGCTACGGCAACACCACCCTCGACGGTGCGGTAATGCCGTCCCCAATCGCCGACAGGAAAGCAGTCCCTCTCGATCTCGTGCCGGCTTCCTTCATCGAGAACGTGTCGACCTCCAAGAGCTATCTGCCCCGGCAGCCCGCCGACTACGCCGGAGGGCTAGTCGAAATCCAGACACGACGGGTGCCGGGCCAAAAGTTCTTCAAGTTCGGTGCGGGTACGGGATTGAACTCGGTGACCACCGGCCAAGACGGGCTCGATTACGCGGGTGCAGGGTCGGATTTCCTCGGGTTCGATGACGGCCTGCGCGATCTTCCGGATATGATTCCGACGGATCGCCCCGTCAATCGATCGAATCTCAGCCCCGCTCAACTGGAAGCTGTGGGGGAGGCCTTCAGCTCCTCTTGGGCCGGCCGTCCCGCAACCCATCCGATCGGCCGCAGCGGAGAGCTGGCACTCGCCACGGAGATTCCGTTGGGAGAGAGGGATCTGGGGATCCTTGCGACTGCTCATTGGGACGACTCTTGGAGCCGGCGCGACAACTACGTGGAGAGGGTCTTCGCTTCGGCCGGGCTCGCCGATCCGGAAGTGGACTACGCGGGCCAGTACTCGGCGAGAGCGGTAACTCTCGGAGGCCTGACGAACGTCGACTATTCGTTTACGCCTGAACACAGGCTGTCGTTCAACGGGCTCTTGAACCGTGTCACGGAGGACCAGTCCCGGGTCTTGGAGGGCTTCAACCTGGACTCCAATACGGATCAGCGGAACACTCGCATTCAGTACGTCGAGAACTCCCTCATGCAGGGCAGATTGACCGGCAAGCACTATTTCGATGTCGGGGGAGGGACAACGCTGGATTGGAAGGCGGCGGTGTCTCGGGCCGGGCGGTATGAACCGAACACCCGCGAGGTGCTGTACCGTGAAGCAGGCGGTGTATTCCTGTGGGATAACTTCATCCAGAGCGGGAGCATCTTCCACCAGAATTTGGTTGAAGACGCCGTAAACGCCTCCGCCGACCTGCAGATCCCAATTCGGATGAATGGTTCAATCGGTGCCATCGAGATCGGAGCGGCCTTCCTCAACCGAGATCGGAGCGTCCTTAGCCGGAGGTTCAGATTTCTTCCGAACGGGGCGATCCCCAATTCGGTTAAGCAGGGAACCCCGGACGCGATTTTCGCTCCCGAAAACATCGGTCCCGGGAGGGGTCAGTTCGAGCTTCGAGAGGCCACCTTCCGGCCCGACAACTACGTAGCGGACCAAACGACGGTCGCAGCCTACGTCATGGCTGACTTTGAGCTCATGCCGGGATTGCGGTTCGCCGGCGGAGCCCGGGTCGAACGCAGTGATCAGGACGTGTCCCCGAGGGATGTGTTCACCCTGGGCGCCTCCACGCTCACCGGAGCATCGCTCTCGAATACCGATATCGCACCCGGTGCGACTCTGACCTGGTCCGCGAATGCCGACATGAACGTGAGAGCTGCGGCCTCCCGGACTTTGGCGCGCCCGGAGTTCCGCGAGCTGGCTCCCTTCTCCTTTGCCGACTTCGCGGGCGGTTACCTGGTGGTTGGAAACCCGGTTCTGGAGCGTTCGAGGATCACCAACCTGGATCTGCGCTGGGAGTGGTTCCCGCGGCCGGGAGCAGTGTTCTCCGTCAGCGGGTTCTATAAGCGTTTTGCCGATCCGATAGAAGAAGTGGTTTTCCCAAGCTCCGAATTCATCAAGAGTTGGTTGAACGCGGGGGATGCGACAAACATCGGGACCGAGTTCGAGATGCGATCGGATCTCGGCTTTCTGTCGGAAGCACTCGAGGGTTTTTCCGTCAACCTCAATCTCACACTCGTGGATTCGAAGGTGGAGACTGGCAGTGTCGCCCAGATCTTTGTCCCCGGCTCGGGCCCGCTGGAAATCGACGTGGTCGGTCAGGAGCGTCGCCTGCAAGGACAGTCGCCCTACGTCGTGAATGCAGGGGCCACTTGGACCAACCCCGAATCCGGTACGTCCATGTCGATACTTTTCAACCGATTTGGTCGGCGTATCAGCCAAGTCGGGACGCAGTACCTGGAGAGCGTATTTGAAGAGGGGCGCAACCAGCTGGACCTTGTCTTCGAGCAGAGGCTGACATCGAAAATCTCCGCGAAGGCAGGGGGCACAAATCTCTTAGGTGCCGAGTACCGATTTACCCAGGGAGGCGACTTGCTACGGGGCTGGAACCCCGGCCGCGCGTTTTCGCTCAGCCTAACCTGGCAACCAGCGGGCGACCTTTGAAGACTCAAACCCGCTGGCAGGGACTTCGCGCGGTAGTCATCGGTATGGCCGTGGGTGGTGTCCTGGTGGCATGCGGGTCAGACCCCTTCGGCCCGGGGCCTGGTCCAGGACCGGTGGACGGTAGAGCCACGCTATCTGGCACCATTACAACGTCGATGACGCTCGACCCCAGCATCGTGTACCACATCCAGGGGACCACGATCGTCGATGACGGGGCCACCCTCACGATCCCAGCGGGCACCCTATTGCTGGGCGACGTGGATTACACGGGTTCGGCTCTCATCGTCCGTCAGGGCGGCCGGCTTGTCGCTCAAGGCACGGCCGACGCGCCCGTCGTGTTTACCAGCTCCTATCCTGAAGGCAGCCGCCGACGAGGCGACTGGGGTGGGGTTGTTCTGAACGGGCGTTCACTGTGCAACTTCCCGGCAGACGAGTGCGTTGGAGAGGGCAGTTCCGGTCCATACGGTGGAAACGACCCAGACGACGACAGCGGAGAACTGACGTACGTCCGCATAGAGTTTGCCGGTTACGAGGTGAGCTTCGGAAACGAATTGAATGGACTCACCTTGAACGGTGTTGGGGCGGGCACGGAGATCCGGTATGTGCAGTCCCACTATGGAACGGATGATGGAATTGAGTTGTTCGGTGGTACCGTAGACATCAAGTACGCTTACGTCTCCGGGGCATCCGACGACTCTTTCGACTATTCGACGGGTTGGCAGGGTCGCGGCCAGTTCTGGGCAGTCCAGCAGGATCCGGACGATGCTGATAACGGGTTTGAGATCGACGGCAACGAAGAAAATTACGACGCCGAACCGTTGACCGACCCGCTGATCTACAACGTCAGCTTGGTGGGGAAAGCTTCCGGGACCGGTTCGTCGGGCGAAAGCACCCGTGGAATCATTCTCCGCAGGGGTACCGGGGGCGCGCTCCACAACCTCGTGGTGCTCGGTTTCGAAAAGGGGTTTGATGTCGACCAGTCGGAGACCGTGTCCCGCGTCTCGATCCAAAACAGCTACATCTTTGGCCAGGAGAATCAGCCCTTCGAAGGAGACGACGACAACATCGACGAAGAGGCCATTTGGATGACCTCTGGTTGGGGCAACCGGTTCGACGAAGATCCCATGTTGTCGGACCCGTTCAACCGGGATGCGCCGGATTTCCGGCCTGCGGCGGGGTCACCCCTTGCAAGCGGTGGATCACAGCCGCCAAACGACGGCTTCTTCTCCGTAGTGACTTACATTGGAGCGTTCGCGCCCGGCGAACCCCAATGGATCGATGGGTGGACCACGCAAGCCGCCAACTAATCGCCGCGCGACGGATGCCGGCCAGTCCGCGACGGTTCGTGCGGCGGGCAGGGTTCCTCGTGTTATTCGTGGGGTCGGTTTGGGGTTGCCACTCAGAGGCGGCGACTCGCACGATGCGTTTGCCGGGAGCTGCTCGAACCTTGGACAGCCTCGGCGCGACCGTGCTTCTTGGGATCTCGACGGGAGACACCGCACTTCTGCAATCGGTCCGCCTCACCGAACACGAACACAACGACCTCGTATGGCCCGAGCTCCCTGCTTCCGACCCGGCCGTCAATTTTCCGGTCGATTTCGCCTGGACCAACATCTCGATCCGGAACCGTGCGGCCCTGGTCGACATATTTTCGCAATATCGCGGTTCAGCGCTCGATCTTCAGCGAGTGGAGTGCCGGGGACGAACCCAGGAATTCGAGAGTTTTGTGGTCCACACCAACTGCTGGGTCTCTTTCTCGGCGGAGGGCGACCCGGTCCCGCCTCAACAGCTGTTTAAGGATGTCTTGGACTGGGACGGAGAGTTGAAAATCTTCCGCTATTACGGCTTCTAACGGTTGGTCAACCGCCCCGAAGAGGCGGAAAGCGGGCGGACGCTAAGCGTCCTTCGTGCGGAGGTATGCTTCGCCGATCGCCGTCTCGGACAGCATCGCCACGGTCGGCAGGTGTCTCTTCCAGTGCGTGGCGTTCAACCTCTGCGTAACCGTCTCGACCGCCCGAGGACAGAACCCTCCCTCAACCAAAGCTGGGCGGGTCCACCCAGAAAGCAGATGGTGCAGGATCATGTCCGCCTCGGCATAACCGATCCCGAGGTCCACCTCATCAGTCTGTCCCGGAATGAGGTCGGCAGTCGGCGGCTTGGCAATTACCTCCTCCGGAAGCTCCAAAGCACGCGCGAGCGCCCAAACCTGGGTCTTGAATAGGTCGCCGAGAGGGTTCACGGGAGGGGCGTCGTCTCCGTGCCAAGTGAAGTACCCGAGGAGTCTCTCCGATTTGTTGCCTGTTCCGACGGGCATTGCGTTCAACTTGTAGGCCTGATCGAAGATGATCGCCATTCGAACGCGGGACGCCAGATTCCCGAGTCGGTGAGCGCTGATCCCCGAACCGGCCTCTCTGACATACCCTTCCACCGCTTGCGTGATCTCGATTGTGTCCGCTCTTATTCCCAGTTGGTCCGCGACCATGAGAGCATGTTCGAGGCTGCAAGGGTCGGATGTCTTGTATGGAAGCATCAACGCCGTCACGGACTTCGGACCGAAGGCCTTGGCGCACAAAGCGGCCGAAACGGCGGAATCCACCCCTCCCGAGAGCCCCACCACGACCCTGCGGAATCCTCGGCGCTTCCAGATTTCATCTTGGAGAAAGGCTACGAGCCATGACGTTATCAGATCCGTGTCGATTTCCAGAACCGAGGGGTCCGTGAGCGTCCTATCTTCCTCCCATCTCACCGTCTCCCAATAGGGACGCCCCGCATCGGGGAGCTCGGTATGCGCACGCTCTCCGCGGCTCACGAGGTCTCCTGATCGACTCTGGCCCCGGGGCTGTGCGACAGCAGTTGCGGCCACGCCCCTTCCAGGTCGCTCAACAGCGGGTTCCGAGCACGCTCTCGGTCAACCTCGGCCAAGTCGACAGGCACCTCCATCAGGGACTCCTCCCACAGCGGGCCCGATGCCAGCAGCGCGCCTGTGGGATCGAACGCGACCGAACCGCCTGCAAACCCCTTTCCCCCCTCGAAACCCACCAGTTGGGGCACGAAGACGTATACTCCGTGTTCCTTGGCCAGCGCACTTGCAAGAAAGTTCCATCGTGCGAGGTTACCGGGGATCTGCGGGCCGGGTTCGGCACCTCGGGCAGGCGACGCGGAAAGAATGATGATGATCCGGGCTCCGTCCAACGCCGCGAGCGTCCCCGTCACCGAATGCCAGGCGTCCTCGCAGATGAGCATGGCTGTACGGCCGCACCCGCCTTCGAAGGCCGACACACCGGATCCCGAACTCACAAACCGACCCTCCTGAAAGAGCCCGTATGTGGGAAGAAACACCTTCCGATGTATATGCCGAATCCCTCCACTCGGCCCTAGAGTGGCGTAAAGGGCTGAGTTGTATACTTCTCCCTGGCAGGACTCGTAAAACCCGATTACAACATCCACTCCCTCAGCTGCCGAACCCGGCCCGGCGTTCAACAGCCGGAGCACCTCCGCGGCCGACTGGGCCTGTTCCCTTACTGCCCCCTCGAGGAAATACCCAGTCAATGCAGTCTCCGGAAACACGATCAGATCGGGGCGCGGGTCGAAACAAAGGGCCCGTTCAATCGTCCGTGCACAATGCTCGAGCGTAGCTCCAAGGTCGCCCTTCACAGGCCGAAACTGCGCCATAATGATGTTGCGCTTCATGGGCGGAAGCTAAGAGAGCCATCTCTCCGCTGCACCGGACAGGATCTGCGAGCTTGAGAGGGGTGAGCGATGGATAACGATCTGACACCGATCGCTGCGGCTTACGCAGTGATTGTCCTCGTGGGGCTGCCTCTGTTCGCTGCATTTGACGAACGGCAGCCCGTTGACGTCGCGAGGGTTAGTGAGCAACGACCGATGTTTTATCTGGTGGGGGCGGTCTTCATGACGATCTTGGGCCTTGTCACCTTGGGGGTGGCAGCGTGGCAGGGCGTTGCACCGGAGGCCTTGAGGTGGCGGGTCGATTCCACGCCGACCGTCTTCGTATGGAGTCTGGCTATCGCGGCGGGCGGCCTGGGTCTCTACGTCGTGGTACGGTGGTTTGGCCACGTCGCGGGCCTTCGCGAGAGTGCGATCTCGCCCCATCTAATTCCACGAACGGCGACGGAAAAGAGGGGCTTTCTCCTTTTCGCCGGGGTCGGCGCGATCGGGGCGGAGTACGTGTTTCGCGGCTACGCGATGTGGGCGCTGACAGAATGGACGGGCCGACCTTGGGTCGCACTCGTCCTGGTGGCAATCTCGTTCGGGCTTTCGCAGGGCGTTCGCCAGGTGCTCTCGGTGCTTCGTGGCACTTTGGCGAGTATCTTGTTGGCGGTCGCGGTCCTGTGGACGGACAGCCTCTTTCCCGCGATCGTCGGGCACTTCTGGATAAACGCGGCCATTGGGTTGGGTGCGTGGAAATATATTCACGGTCCCCCAGCTGCGACCGACCCGGCTCGCGATCCCAGAGAGAACAAGAAGGATGAATAGCATATGAAGACAGGTTCGTGCGTATTCGCCGCCCTATTGGTGGTGCTTGGATCGCCGAAGGCGGCGGCAACTCAAGACATTGCGTCCCCGGTCGAGGTCGGAGGGCTACTACGAGCGGGCGTGAGCACGGGGGCAGGTGCGCGAGGCGAGCCGGATGGATTTCGGTTGTTCGACGCCCGCACCACCTTGAAGGGGAGAATCGGCCTCGTGTTCGATTACGAAGTGACAACGCGCTTCGATCCCACTGAAGACAATTTCGAGCTGTTCGATGCCCAGCTCACCCTTCCCGTAAGCCCGGCCCTGGGGTTGACGTTCGGGTTGTTCAGGCCCTCATTCGGCGAGGAGGCGCTCCAAAGTAGGGGAGCCCTAACATTTCTGGAGCGATCCCAGGCCACCACGGCACTCGCGCCGGGCCGCCAGCTGGGCTTGAACCTGGGCGGGACCGCCGCGGAGGGTCGTCTGACGTACGGAGCAGGCGTTTTCAACGGCAACGGACGCACCTTCCGGAACGACGGCGACAACTACATGTACGCGGCCAGCGTACGCTACAACTCGATCGGCGACATTGCGTTCTACGACGATTTCGTGTTTCAGGCAGGGGCTTCGATCGGTCGCAGTACCGATACCTCTGCCCAGCTCGGAGCGGGTATCGTGACGGGACGACCGGAAGCAGCACGTCGAGTGACCACGGCCTTTGGGGGATCGAGGACCTTCTGGGGGGCCGACTTCCTGACCACCTACCGGTCCTGGTCTCTCGGCGCGGAGTACCTGCGAACGGACTTCACGCTTGACCCAGGGCGCGCGATCGAACAAGCCAGGGAGGCGGAGGCCTACGGCGGCTTTGTGGAACTCACATACCGTGCATGGGGAGCCGTGGAGGCGGTGGTGCGCTACGACGGCTTCCACCCCGTGATAGGGGCGTCTCGAACGTTCTACGTACTAGGGTTCAACGTTTACCCCGGGTACTACGCCAAGCTGGGGGTGGAGTACGCAATCGCGAGGGACGATTCGCCAGCAGGGGCGACGCTGGCCGATGGCGGGTTCGCGTTCGTGGCGCAGGTGAATTTTTAGCAGCCCGTGGACGCACCTCGCCGCCATAACGGCGGGTGCTAATACCCCCTAGGGGAATCGAACCCCTGTCTCCTGGCTGAGAACCAGGTATCCTGGGCCACTAGACGAAGGGGGCTTAATGAAGGCAGCGAATTCTAGACAGTCACAACTTCCTGTCAAGAGATGACCTGGGAACATCTGCATCTAGTTACCCACTCTTTCCCCATCGTCCTTACCATTAGCGGGGCGGCGGTGGGTTTGGCGGGGTGGTTGCGCGACTCGGAAGTTCTGGAAAACTGGGCGTTAGGCGCCCTCGTTATCGCCGCAGCGTTCGTGGCACCTGCCTATCTCACGGGCCTCGCCGCCGCCGATGTCGTGACCGAACGTCTGTTCTCTCAGGAAGGTACGGTGCAGACACATCGATTTTGGGCTACGTGGGCAGCCGTCCCGATGTTTACAGCAGGTGTCTTGGCGGCCTTCGCCTTGCACGATGGCAAGGATAGGTTGCTTCGGCACGTGGCTTTTTTAGTGGCACTCCTGGGGGCGGCCCTCGTCGGTTACGCGGCCTGGATTGGCGCCACCATCGAGCACGCCTGGTAAATCCGCTCTCAGTGTCCTCCGAGGTCCAGCATCAGGACCAACCCGAAGAACACGAACGCCGCTGCCAGCATCGCGAACGTCTGCAGGAAGCGTTCCTTGATGGACAGCTTACCTAGATGGCCGAGCAATAGAGACACGATCAGAGTAGTCGCCAGCAGTATCGCTAGAATCATCGTCATTCGACACCAACCTCGTTGGGGGTTTCCACCAGAGAGGAGCTCGGAACGTATCGGTGAGTGAGCCCGGGGAACACCTTCCCAAACGCCTCCACCACGACCTGTGCAGCGTCGTTAACGTTGGCTTCCGCGCCTTCCGATTCCAAGCTCGTCATCGCCACCCCAGGTATACCGCACGGGACGATGTTCGCGAAGGCTTCTAACGGCTCCCGCGTAACGTTGAATGCAAAACCATGCCAGGTGATCCACCGGCTCGCGTGCACCCCGATCGAAGCCACCTTCCGCAAAACCCCCGTTGAAACCATCGGGCCTGCGTCCCGCTGACTGATCGTCAGGTACCCGTCCCCCTCCTTCTCGCTCCCCAAGTCGGGAGGTGGGTTGCCCGTCCAAGCGCCGGTAAACCCCTCGACGCGATATCCCGGCAACCTGTACGCAGCCAGCGTTCTGAGCAGAACTCCCTCAAGCTGGCGAAGATACCAGTGGAGGTCGAGGCGGTGGGCGTGCAGATCCAGGATCGGGTACCCGACCAGCTGCCCCGGCCCATGGTAGGTGATGTCACCCCCTCGCTCGATTTCCACCACATCGGGAACCCTCGCTGAGCCGGGCATAATTCCAGGCGGGTCCTGTGGGTTGGCGCCTCGCCCCAGCGTAAACACGGGTTCGTGTTCGACCAGAAGCAGGACGTCATCCTCCGTCGCGCGTCCTCGTCTGCCCAAGGCTACGGATCGTTGTAGCTCCAATACTTCTCGGTAGCCGCACCGCCCCAGGTCGGCGACTAGCAGCTGACGCGGCACGCGCGGCGTAGTTCCCGGGCAGTTAGATGTGAATGGCTCGCCCCAGCGCATCGAGTGCGGCCTCCATCACGGCTTCGGCCATGCTTGGATGCCCGTGGGCGTGGCCCACAATCTCGTCGAGAGTGGTCTCGAGTTCCCTCGCCATCCCCACCTCAGCCACAAGCTCGCTCACGTTGTGCCCGATCATGTGTACTCCGAGCACCTCACCGTACTTGGCCTCCGCCACGATCTTGACGAACCCGTCGGCGGCATTGGCAGTCATGGCGCGACCATGCGATCTGAGCGGGTATTTTCCGACCAGCACATCGTATCCTGCCGCTTCCGCATCCGCCTGAGACATACCGATCGAAGCCACTTCGGGGTGGCAGTAACCCACCGATGGGATGTTGTCGTAGGACATGGGGTGCTTGGCGACCCCAGCAATGTGTTCGGCGGCCACGATCCCTTCGTGTGACCCAACATGGGCAAGCATCGGCTGGCCAGCTACATCTCCGATAGCGTACACGTTGGGCACGTTGGTTTGGCACCAACCGTTTATTCGGATGAACCCATTCTCGAGAGCGACTCCCGCCCGCTCTAACCCCAACCCCTCGGTAACGGGGGCCCTGCCCACGGCCATCAACACGATGTCCGTTTCCAGGGCGGTTGCTTTACCTCTGGCGTTTTCCACTGTCAGGACAAGCGGGTCAGCGTCCCTGTCCAAACTCTTGACGCGAGTCTTGGTGAGGACGCGCATCCCTCGCTTCTTGAATGTCCGGCCAAGGGTCTTCCCGATCTCGGGATCTTCCAGCGGTACGAGCGTGTCCAGCGCCTCCACTACGGTGACGTCCACACCGAACGCGTTGAATACATCCGCAAATTCGACGCCTACGAAGCCGCCCCCGACGATGGCCATCCGACCCGGAAGTTCTTCCAAGCCAAGGGCCTCTCGGCTCCCGATGACCTTTTTCCCGTCGAACTCAAAGCCGGGGAAGGTCTTCATCACGGCACCCGTGGCCAGGATGACGTTAGCCGTGGCCAGCTCCCGCGTTCCGTCTTCATTCTCCACTGCCACTATTCCCGGCGCAGAGAGGTAGCCGCGGCCTTCCACCAGATCGATCTTGTTCTTCTTCAGGAGATAGCGAACGCCGCCGGTGAGCCGCTTCGTGATTCCCCGGCTCCGTTTCACGGCCGCCCCAAAGTCATACTCCACGTTGACGGGCTTCACGCCCATCTCCGCGCCATGGTGCGCGAGGTTGTGAGCAAGAGCGGCACTCTCCAACAGTGCCTTGGCGGGAATACACCCCCAGTTGAGGCAGGTGCCGCCGACACCCCCTTCATTTGAACCACTCTCGACACATGCAGTGCGCAGGCCAAGTTGGGCGGCACGGATCGCTGCCACGTATCCGGCAGGACCAGCCCCCACTACTACAACGTCATATTTATCGGACATCCGGTATCTCCGGGTTTGCTCAGAGTAGCATCTCGAGGGGGTTTTCAAGCAGTGCCTTGAAGGTGGCCAGGAACTGGGCACCGGTGGCACCGTCGATTACCCGATGGTCGCACGACATCGTGACCCGCATTCGCTTACGGACAGCGACCTGCCCATCCACCACGACAGCTTTTTCGACTGTCTGTCCAACAGCCAAAATGGCGGCTTGGGGTGGATTGATGATTGCCGTGAATTCGTCGATGCCGAACATGCCCAGGTTACTGATCGTAAACGTCCCGCCCTGAAATTCTTCGGGGGCCAATTGCCGGTTGCGGGCCCGCGATACCAGGCCCCGGGACTCAATTGCTATTTGGCGCAGGTCTTTCCGTTCGGCCTGGCGGAGGATTGGGGTGATAAGCCCTCCCTGCAGAGCCACAGCGATCCCCAGGTCCGCGGAACCGTGGTAGCGAAGCGCATCCCCTTCCCAGGAGGCGTTCACCTCGGGGTGTCGGGCGAGAGCCTCCGCCGCCGTTTTCAGGATGAGGTCGTTGACACCCACCTTGACGTTGGAATCCAAATCGTTGAGGGCAGCCCTGATCTGTAGAGCGAACCCCATATCCACCTCTACGGTGAGGAAGAAGTGCGGCACCGGCCCAATGGACTCCGATAGGCGACGCGCTATCGTCTTTCGCATCTGGCTCGCCACCTCGACGCGAGCCTCCAGCCGTGCCGGGGCGCCGGCGCCGGCCTGAGCACGAAGGACAGCGGCGCGCACGTCGGCCTTTACGATGCGTCCTCCGGGACCCGACCCACCGATGCTGGCCAGCTCGATCCCTGCCTCGCGAGCCATCCTCCGGGCCAGCGGGGAAGCCTTGATGCGTCCCCCGCTCCGGATTGAGGCAGACGTCTCGGGTTCCGGCTGCGCCACGGGCTCAGGCGTTTGTGTGACGGTCGTGGGCTGCGCAGTGGCCTTGTCTTTGTCCTGCTGTGCCGTCTCTCGGCCTCCGTGGGCGGCCGCGGAGGCCGAAGCAGCGGCAATGAGATCGTCGATCTGTTCGTCGGGGTCAGCGATGATCCCAATGAGAGCCCCAACCGGCGCAGTCGTCCCCGCCTCCACCAGAATCTTGCGGAGCACCCCTCCCCCGAGAGCCTCGACATCCATGTTCGCCTTGTCCGTCTCGATCTCGGCGACCACGTCTCCCTGCGCTACGGTGTCCCCTTCAGCCATCTTCCACTCGACGAGTGTGCCCTCTTCCATCGTCGGGCTCAGCTGCGCCATAACAACCTTTACAGCCATCGTTGCCGCCCCCGAGTTAGTCCGCGTAACAGACGTGGCGAGCAGCCGCTACCACGTTCTCAGCGCTTGGAATGACGAGCTTCTCGAGGTTCTTGGCGTAGGGCATGGGTACGTCGAGGCCGGACACCCGCGCCACGGGGGCGTCAAGCGCGTCGAAAGCCTCTCGCTGTATGTCATCGACGACCTGCGCACCGACGTTGCACATGGGCCACCCTTCCTCGGCCACGACCGCACGGTTCGTCTTCTCCACCGAAGCGATTATCGCGTCCACATCCAACGGTCGGACCGTCCTCAAGTCGAGCACCTCCGCATCAATCCCTTCCTTCGCCAGTGTTTGGGCCGCGGCCAAGGATTGGTGGACCATCTTCGAGTGACACACGATGGTCACGTCCGTCCCCGGTCGTTTGACGTCCGCCACCCCGATCGGAGTCAGGTACTCTTCCTCGGGCACGTCATCCTTAACGAGGTTGTACATGATCTCACTCTCTATGAATACCACGGGGTCGTTGTCTCGGATGGCGCTCTTCAGCAGCCCCTTCGCGTCACGTGCAGTTGCGGGAGCGATCACCTTCAACCCCGGCACGTAGGCGTACCACGGCTCCGGAGATTGAGAGTGTTGTGCCGCGAGCTGTAATGCCGCCCCGCCCGGACCGCGAAATACGATCGGCACGTTGTACTGGCCGCCCGACATCTGGTACATCTTGGCCGCCGCGTTGACCACTTCGTCGATGGCGAGGAGCGCAAAGTTCCACGTCATGAACTCCACGATCGGGCGCAACCCGGCCATCGCCGCACCTACTCCCAAGCCTGCAAAGCCCAACTCGGCGATCGGAGCATCCCGGACCCGCCACTCCCCGAAATCGTCCAGCAGCCCCTTCGTGACCTTGTACGCCCCGTCGTACTCTCCCACTTCCTCGCCGATAATGAAGACGGAGTCGTCCCTCACCAGCTCCTCGCGGAGGGCGGCGTTGAGCGCTTCCCGATAGGTCAGCACAGCCATCAGGAAAACTCCTTGCGCCAGGCGTCTCGGCGGCGAATCCCGTTCGGATAGGCGTCTGCGTAAATGTACTTGTAGACACCTTCGGGGTCGGGGAAGGGGCTGGCGTCAGCGAAATCGGCGGATTCCTCGGCCACGTCGATCGCCTTCTTGTCCAGCTCGTCATAGCCGTCCTCGGTCAACCAGCCTCGTTCGATGAGGGTGGCTCGGAACGCGAGGATGGGATCGTTGGCTCGCCACTCCTCGACCTCTTCACGAGTGCGGTACGTTCCGTGCTGGGGGTCTGCCATCGAGTGCCCCATGTATCGGAAACAGTGTGCCTCTATGAAGGTTGGCAGGTGCTCGGTGCGAGCCCTTTCGAGCGCTTCGGAAACGGCCTGATACACCGCCAACACATCCATGCCGTCGACCTCAATGGACACCAGATCGTCGTGGGCACGTCCCCGGTCCTTCAGACTCTTGACCGACGTAACCCTCCGGTAGTCGGTCCCCATGCCGTAGACATTGTTCTCCAGCAGGAAGATGACGGGAAGCCGCCACCTGACGGCCATGTTCATCGACTCGTGGAACGCCCCGATATTCACCACCGAATCGCCGAAAAAGCAGAGGCAGACCTGATCTCCGCCCCTGTACCGAATCGCGTAACCGGCTCCAGTGGCCAGGGGAAGATGACCCCCCACGATGCCGTGACCACCCATGAAGTTGAGGGACTTGTCGAACATGTGCATCGACCCGCCATATCCCTTTGAGCACCCATCCTGCCGCCCGTACAGCTCCGCCATAACCGAACCGGGGGTCATTCCCCGAACGATCGCCTGGGCGTGGTCTCGGTAGGCCGCCACCACATAGTCGTCATCCCGCAACGGGATGAGCGATCCCACCGCCACGGCCTCCTGCCCAGAGTAAATGTGGCAGAACCCTCCGATCTTCCCGACCTGGTATGCTTCCATGGCCCTCTCTTCGAAGCGCCTCGAGACCATCATCTTCCACAGAAGATCAATGCATGCATCTTGCCCAAGCTCCTCCAAGAGGGCCGGACCATTCTGCGCAGCGCCCTGGGTCTCAGCCATCAACCCGCCACTCTGGCGGCAGCCTTGGCCCGAAGTTCTAGAACCTGTTCCCGGGCGTGGTAGCTGGAGCGCACCAATGGACCGCTCTCCACGTGAAGGAACCCCCGTGACTCCCCTACCTCTTTCCACTCCGCAAACTCCTCCGGCGAGACATAGCGGGCGATTTCCAGATGATCGCGCGACGGACGAAGGTATTGCCCGAGCGTAAGGATCTGCACACCCGCGTCCAGAGCATCCGTCATGAATTCATTGATGTCATCGGTTGTCTCCCCCAGCCCGAGCATGATACCAGTCTTGATGAGGACCCCTGGATCGAGTTTTCTGGCCGTGTTGAGTACCGATAGAGATCGGTGATAACGGGCTCCCGGGCGCGCCATTTTATGAAGCCGGCGCACGGTTTCCATGTTGTGGTTGAAGATTTCTGGTCGCGCCTCGATCACCGTGCGAATCGCATCCGGGTTCCCCTGAAAGTCCGGAGTGAGGACCTCGACCGAGCATTGCGGGCGGCGAGCTCTGATTTCGCGGATGATCTCTCCGAAGAGCCAAGCTCCGCCATCCGGGAGGTCATCGCGGTCGACCGAAGTCACGACGCAATGGTTGAGTTGCAAGTCCGCCACCGCCTCCGCAACCCTCCTGGGTTCGTCCTCGTCCAGCGCCTCCGGCCGCCCGTGGGCAATTGCGCAATAGGGACAGTTGCGCGTGCAGACATCTCCCATAACGAGGAAGGTCGCCGTCCCGGCTTCCCAACACTCCCCGATGTTGGGACAATGGGCCTCTTCGCAGACGGACGACAGCTCCAGTCCCCGCATTAAATCTTTGATCCGCCGGTAGTTCGGCCCTCCAGGCGCGCGAACTTTGAGCCAAGGCGGTTTCCTGGCCGGCCATGACACCGGCACGCCGTTTCCCCCTTGAATGACTTCGAGTTGCTTCAAGCTGCTTCCTTTCGGGAGCGGTCAGAAACCCGGCACGGGACGGGGTCCCGCTGTCCGTGCAAGGACCGAGAGAAGACCTTGAAAAGACCGTGGAAGAAAAAGTATGGCCCGAAAATACGGATTCTCGGGCGCTTCGTCCAAATGTGGGCTCCGACGTCAGGCAACGCCCAGTTTATCGGTTGCCCACCCATAGAGAGGCCTTTACTTTCGCCACATGACTTACATTATCGTTCAACCGTGTATGGACTCGAAGGACGGCTCGTGTGTGGATGTGTGTCCTGTGGACTGCATCTACGAAGGCGAAGACCAATTCTACATCCATCCCGAAGAGTGCATTGACTGTGGCGCGTGCGTGCCAGAGTGCCCCGTCGAGGCAATCTTCCCCGACGACGAAGTGCCCCAGGAGTGGGACGAATTCATAAACAAGAACTACGCCTATTTCGACGTTCCCCCCCCGGATTGATCTCGCGCTTCAAGCGCACAGGAAGCACTTAGCGGTCGCTCTTTTACCAAGTTGACCCAGTTGTTGCAAGGACGCACTCGTCAGGATCGGATTGTGAAACCCCCTCGTACCTTCTCCAGTGTCGGCGCATTCGTATGCGCCTTGATGCTCCTCTGTGATCCGGTGCAGGGGGAGAATCAGGATGCTCATGTCCACCACGAGATGGAGATGTCCGCGGCCGCGATGGGCACGGCTCCGGCTTTGCCCGCAGAGAGCCCACTCGTCAGGGTTTCGGTGGACGCGGAAGCTCGCGTCGGGGAGATAATCATAGGACCCATGACACTGCCGGCCGGAGGCCCTCATCAGCGCCCGCAAGTGCAGTTGACGGAGGTGCCGTTCGAGGGCTGGATGCACGGGTTTTGGTGGGAGATGAGAGCCGGAGACGGCACAGTGCTCCCGGATCGACTCTTGCACCACGTGAACCTCATAGATCCGGATAACCGCGAACTTTTCTCCCCAGTGCCGCGCCGCGTCATGGCTGCGGGGCGCGAGACGTTGCGGGAACATCTGCCGGAGCTCATCGGATATCCGGTTGAAGCCGGCACGAGGGTTCTGGTGAGTGCGATGTTTGCATCGCGTCCCGACGAGTCGTTCGACGATGCGTACCTCCACATCTTTCTCCCCTTCACCCCTTCAGACGATCCGGGGTGGGTGGGTCCGCTCGATATTTTCCCCTTCTATCTCGACGTTATGGGTCCGGTTGGAGAGAAAGAGTTCCCGCTCCCGCCGGGAACCCACGGAATGAGTTGGGAGGGGACGCCTGCAGTGGATGGGAGGATCCTCGCTATCGGTGGGCACCTGCATGACTATGCGGACTGGATTCGCCTTGAGGACGTAACCACGGGCGACGTTTTGTGGACGGCGGAGCCGGAGGTCGACGATGCTGGCTCCACTATCGCCGTACCGTCCAGCATGCTGTGGTGGCGGGGAGGAGTCCCTCTCCGGAGCGACCATGTGTACCGAGTATCTGTCCAGTACACCAATCCACTGGCGCGGCCCGCACCGGATGGCGGCATGGGTGCCATAGGGGGTGTCATGCTGGCGCGGCATGGAGATTGGCCTGCCTTTGATCCGGAACATCCCGACTACATCGCCGACCTTCGGAACACGCTGGAAAAACCGAACGAGGCAGGGCACGGCGCCCACGGACATACCCCGAACCACTGAGGTCCCCACACGTTCCGTGCGTTCCGGAACTCTAGTAGCAGGCTACGTCTAGGATAGCCTCCGCGATGTCGTCCACCTGCGGCAGGGTCGCACGTTCCAGCGTGGGAGCATAACCGACAAACGTGTCCGCGGATGCCAGCCGCCGGACCGGGGCATCCAACCACTCGAACAGTTCGTCTGCGATCCGGGCCGAGATCTCCGCTCCGAAGCCCCACGACAAGGGATCCTCGTACGCGACGAGCACCTTGTTGGTCTTGGCCACCGACCGCCCGATCGCTGTCATGTCCACCGGATTCAGCGACCGCAAATCTAGGAGATCGACACTCACCGGTTCCCCGGCCCGCTTCAGCTTTCGTATTGCCTTTCGGGTGCGCTCAACCAGTGCCCCGTAGGTGACGACGGTAAGGTCCACCCCCTCTTCGACCAGCGCCGCGTTACCGAACGGAATTTGGTACTCGGGTCCTGGATAGATCCCCTTGTTGTAGGTCTGCCGGTAAAGGTGCTTGTGTTCCAGAAAGAGCACCGGATCGTCGCACCGGATCGCGGTCCGCAAAAGCCCGTTCGCGTCGAGCGCGTTGGAGGGACAGATGACGTGCATTCCGGGGGTGTGCGTGAAGAGGCTGGCACCCGACTGCGAATGATAGATGGCCCCACCCGTGATGTACCCGCCGTAGGTGGACCTCACGACCATGGGACAGCTGAACGCTCCGGCGGACCTCCACCGGTACGTCGCCACTTCGTTACGGAATTGATGGAAAGCCGGCCAGATGTAGTCGAAGAATTGGATCTCTGCCACCGGCTTGAAGCCGCGGAGGGCCAAGCCGATGGCCCGTCCCACGATATTGGCCTCGGCGAGCGGAGTGTTGTATACGCGCTCGGATCCAAACTCTCGCTGCAGCCCAAACGTGACCTTGAAAACACCGCCCTTCCCCTTCACGTGTTCGAGGGTCTCCTCGCGACTCGCATCGGCGACGTCTTCCCCGAACACCAGGATCTTCGGATCGCGGCGCATCTCGTCGCGGAGGCATGCGTTGACCAAATCCACAACGGTTTTTGGTTTCGTATCCTCGGGATCTTCCTCTGGCTCCGTCGCAAACGCCTCGGCGGTCGGGTCGACGTCGTGGGAGTAGAGGTGGTTGTAGATCGTGTCCGGGCGCGGCTGGGGACGAGTGGCGGCTCGGTCAGCCGCATTCTTGACTTCGTTCCGGATCCGAGTCTTTAGCATATCGAGGTTCTCGGCGTCGAGGACCTCGCGCTCCAACAAATAGTCGGCGAAGGTTTTGAGGGGATCGCGGGCCGCCTCCTCAAGCCGTTCGCTAGAGGTCTTGTAAAGCTTCTCGTCGTCCGACATCGAGTGGCTGTACGGACGAGTTACGTGCGCATGAACCAGCGCCGGTCCCGCGCCAGACCGACAATAAGCGACGGCTCGCTTCATCGCGGCGTAACTCTGGAGAGGATCCGTCCCGTCGACCTCTTCTATGTGAAAATCGGGGAAGGAGGTCACCAGCTTGGAAATGCTTCCCCCCGCCGTGTTGACCTCGACGGGAACCGAGATCGCGTATCCGTTGTCTTCCACGAGGAACAGCACGGGAAGCTTGAGGTTGGAGGCGCTGTTGATCGCCTCCCAGAACTCTCCTTCCGACGTCGTGCCCTCGCCGCTGCAAACGAGGACTATTTCGTCGTCTCGCAATTTCGGTTTGACCGACGTGAAGCGGCCTCCTAGTCTGAGTCGCCGTGCGCGAACGATCCCCTCCGCGCACCCAACGGCCTGATTGAACTGGGTTCCGGTGGGACTCGAAGGAGTGACGATTCGGAGCTCGGTCTTCCCAAGGTGCGCCGGCATCTGTCGGCCACCTGTCGAGGGATCTTCTTCCGCCCCGGTGGCCCCGAGAAACATCTCGTACGGGGTCATCCCCAATTCAAGACAAAGTGCTCGGTCGCGATAGTAGGTGAAAAACCAGTCATGTCCCGGCTTCAGCGCACGTCCGGCTGCCACGAGAACGGCCTCGTGCCCCGCTCCGGAGATCTGGAAAAAGACCTTGTTTTGCTGTTTCATGGCGATCTCTCGATCGTCGATACACCGCGACGTATACATCACGCGGTACATGGACACGAGATCTGCCGCTTGTAGGTCCTCGTTTTCTATTTGTGTGCCGGAGGCCATCCCGGCTGCCCCACCACCCACGTGGCGGGATCTTAGGTTGGGCTCATCCAAATCCTCGATAGGCGTAGCCATGGGCGACTAATTACAACCTTTCCATCCTTGAGAGAGACTCGCCGTACCCTAGGCGCCACCGATGTGGGCACCAACCACGCACTCCTCACACAAAGCACTTCCCCGGCAAGCGATACCGATACAAGATATGCTCGGCTCCCTCCTCTGACTACAGAAAGAGAAGGTGGTGTTTCTGTTTCCTAGAGCGGAGGGAGAGTTCGCCGGCCCGGAATCGCTTCGTTAAGTTGCTCCCCCCACTGCAGTTAGGATCGAGAAATCTGGAGACCATGACTAAAAAACCGTGCGTGTTGGTAGGGGGGCTTGGCCTCGTGTTTGGGACGATGGCGTTACCGGCAGAGGCGAGGGCACAGGACGGGACAGGCGTTGCAGGTGTTCAGCAATCTGCGAGCATTGTCGATGAGGCCGTGGCAGTGAGAATTGAAACGGCCCCCGACATTGACGGCGATATGGCGGACGCGGTCTGGGACCAGGCCACTGTGTTGACGGGGTTTACCCAGCGAGAGCCGCTTGAGGGCGAGCCTGCCTCCGAGCGCACCGAGGTGCGGATTCTATACGACAGCCGCGCCCTGTATGTGGGTGTATGGGCGTGGGATTCGTCGGCGACCGGGATTATTCCCGGAGACCGTATTCGAGATACGGAGGTTACTGAATCCGACGCCATCCTTTTGGCTTTGGACACCTTCAACGATGAACAGAACGCGTTTGTGTTCGGGACTACGCCGTCGGGCATTGAATACGACGGGCAAGTCGCCAACGAAGGCCAAGGGGGAGGGTTTTTTCTCGGAGGGGGGTTCAACTCGCAGCAGCGCGCGCAGACCGGTGCCGGGGGCGGGTTCAACAAGAACTGGGACGGCTCCTGGGTCGTTGCCACCAGTATCGACGACGAGGGGTGGTACGCTGAATTCGAGATTCCGTTCAACACCGTCCGTTACGGGGAGAACGAGACGTGGGGGCTCAACGTGTCTCGCAGGATCCGGCGTCGGAACGAGGAGTCGTTTTGGGCTGCGGTACCGAGGGAGTTCAACCTGTATCGACTGGGGTACGCTGGAGAACTCGTAGGCCTGGATCCCCCGTTGCGACGCTTTGGTTCGGTGACCCCGTACCTCCTCGGGTCCACAGCGCGTGACTACTCCACGTCCTCGGAATTCGCCCAAACACACGAGTTTGGCGGAGAGGCCAAGTTACAACTCACCCAAGGGCTGACTCTCGACGCGACGTATAATACGGACTTCGCGCAGGTGGAGGTTGATGACCAACAGGTCAACCTGACCAGGTTCAGCCTCCTGTTCCCCGAAAAACGCCCCTTTTTCTTGGAGAACGCGGGATTTTTCGCGGTTGGAGGTGGCGGGGCCGATCTCTTCTTCAGCAGGCGAATCGGAATTGCGAACGGAGAGCGAGTACCGATTCTGGGAGGAGCCCGTGTTTCCGGCCGTGCTGCTGGGCTGAACGTCGGGCTGCTTCACATCGGAACGGATGGACTAGACGGCGTTCAGGAACGCAACACGTATTCCGTGGCCCGGGTGGCTCGTGAGCTCCCCAATCGATCGCGGATCGGTGGGGCGATCATCAATCGGGATGGCGCGGGGGCCGGCGATTACAACCGCACGTACGCCGTGGATGGGCAGGTAGGTCTGGGAGAGGCGTTCACACTCACCGGTTGGGGGGCGCAGACGGAGACGCCGGGACTCCTTGGGGACGCTGCGGAGACGGCTTTTAACGCCACATTTGGCCTCACCTCACTCAAGTGGCGCGGCAACCTTCAATACCAGTACTTCGGAGAGGACTTCAATCCCGAAGTCGGATTCGTCCGTCGCACCGGGCATCGCTACTACCAGGTCTTCCTGATGCGCAACATTCATCCCGGGGGAGTCTTCCGGGAGATTCGGCCCCACATCTCCTACTTCACATATCGGGACGTGAAGCGAGGAGTGGAACCAGGATTCGAGGGGTCGGCGCGGTTGCATATCGACACCCACTGGGAGTTCCAAGATGGGATGGAGCTGCACACAGGAGTCAACTGGGTCCGGGAAGGGTTGTACGAGCCGTTCTCCATCTTCGGGACGGACGTGACAATCCCTCCCGGCACCTACGATGGATGGGAGTCGCAGGTTCGGTTTTGGACCAACGAGTCGGCGAAGGTTTCGCTCAACAGTGGTTTCAACATCGGTTCCTATATGTCGGGGTCCAGGCGCTCCATCTTTGGCACAGTGACTGTGCGTTCCGGGTCTTCGTTCAGCACCGCGCTTCGGGTCGACTATAACAACGTTACTCTGGAGCACGGAGATTTCGTGGCAACTCTCGCGGGTGTGAACCTGGGGTATTTCTTTACCCCGCGGATCTACCTGCAGTCGTTGTTCCAGTACTCGACGCAGTTGGATCTTTGGTCGGCCAATGTCAGGTTCGGGTGGTTGAACACAGCCGGGACCGGCCTGTTCCTGGTGTACAACCATACACAGGGGGCCGACGATCGTCCCGGTGATCCACTCGGGCGCTCACTCATCCTGAAGTTTAGCCGCCAGTTCAACGTCCTCGGCGGATAGTAAGGGCAGGTAGGGGGCAAGAAGAGTCGGTAGGTAGCTTTGGCTAGGGTCCTCTTCGTCTGTATAGAGAATTCTTGTCGCAGTCAGATGGCGGAAGCTTTCGCTCGCATTCACGGAGGGGCGGCTGTGGAAGCGGCAAGTTGTGGATCGAACCCCTCCGGCATGGTGAACCCTCGGGCGGTCGCCGCGATGGCGGAGCTGGGGTACGAGCTGGGATCACACAGATCCACCGGCCTGCCAGGAACCGAGAGTGAGGAGCCGGGGTTAGATGACGAGGGATGGGATGCGGTTGTGACAATGGGGTGTGGCGACGCTTGTCCGCAGCTTCCCGCAAAGTTGCGCTTGAATTGGAACATCCCGGACCCGGCGAGGGAACCAATGGACAGGTTTAGGCGCATCCGGGACGACATCGAATGCCGAGTAAGGGATCTCTTGGGTGAGGTGGCGGCGGGTTGAGCTCGCGAGGGGGCGGTGCTTGGTCCGCGGTGATTCTGGTTGGTGGCGCATCGAGAAGACTGGGCCAGAACAAGACTCTGGTGGATGTGGGCGGGCAGATGGTCCTCGAGCGACTCCTGGCGGCGACCGAGATGGCCTCGGAAACCGTGCTTGCGGCGGGTGACGTAGCCGTCTACGTACGAACCCTCCGTTCGTTAGGCTGGCGGCGCACCAACTCGGAAGGGGACACGGGGGACGTGGCGACACTCGAGGATGAACATGGTCGGGGACTAACCATCGTTTGCGATCCCGTACCGGGCAGAGGTCCGGTGGCAGGGCTCGCCTCGGGGTTGAGCCATGTGGGCGAAGATGTGTCCGTGGTGCTGGCTGGGGATCTTCCCTTCGTGTCCTCCTCCTTCGTGATTGCGGTGACGAAGGAGCTGCTGCGAGAACGCAAGGTAGACGCGGTGGTTCCTGTGGCTCGGGGACGCCTGCAGCCGTTGTGCGCCGCCTACCGTCGTTCCGTGGGGGAGGTGGCCAATTGGCTGGTGGCGGAACGCGAGAAGTCTGGCGAGCGCTTCCCGTCTATGGGCGATCTTATGGAGGTGCTACGGGTATCCCGGGTTGGCGAGGGAACCCCAGCTCGGTGGGGGGCGTTGGATTCCTTGACCCGCGGCATCGACAGTCCCGACGATCTCGCTTGGGCGCGTTCCTACGCTGCGAGCTGACAGGCCCCTCGAACGTCGAGTCGCTTAGATCGTCCGGGCGACTTCGTCCAGCGCCGCAAGCGCAGCGGCCAGTTGGTCATCCGACAGATACGGAGCAGGCCCCAACCGAAGAACCTCTCCCCGCACGTCCGTGGACACTCCGCGTGCCGCCAATCCGGCTTGGAGGGTGCTTGCGTGGGGCGAACGAATGGCGAGGAATCCGCCGATTTCGGCAAGTGAGGGCCGGTCTCGGTCCAGGAGGTCGGGATCGAGATCCAAATCATCAAACCCCTTGGCTAGAAACCCGACTTGGTGCTGGCTCACCGCGCGGAGGAACTCCGGCGTGAGTCCGTGAGTGACGAAAAAGTCGAACACCTCCGCAGCCCTGTAGTGGCTGGTCGGATCGTAGGTGCTTCCTGCGAGCTGCTCCGCCCCGGAGCCGTAATACACGTATTCTCCCTCGGGAGGGTTCGCAACTTGGGAGAGTTCAGCGAACCACCCGGTGACGACGGGGCGTAGTTTGCGCCCCGCGGGGATCCGGAGGAAGCAATTCCCTTCGCCCAGTTGACAGTATTTGTACCCGCCGCCCGTTACGAAGGCGTTGCCCAACCCCAGCGAGTGCAAGTCAAACGGAACCACCCCGAGCGCATGGTAGGCGTCGACGAGAAACTCGGCCCCCACCTCCTGGCACTTTTACTGGACGGTCGACAGGTGTGGCACGATTCGCGCGTCCCGAAACAGTACGGCAGAGACCAGCGCCGTCGCCGTCCCGTCATTGACTTGGTGGGCTACGCGCTCACTCAGTGTTTCGACGGGGTCCACGGGCACCCGCACCACCGACACTCCCTCCTCTTCCAAGCGGTGCAGCTGCCGGCGAATGGAGTGGAACTCACCTGCCGTGGTGACTAGGCGCGGTCTCCGGCGGAGGGGAAGGGCCGACAGAAAACGAACGACGAGTTCGTGGGTATTGGCACCTAGCGCATAGCTTTCCGCGTCCGGTTTCCCGGGAGCACCCAGTAGACGGGCAAAGCCAGCCCGGACCTTGTCGGCTCTGTCGAAAGCTGCCTCCCACTTGCCATCGACCCAGCGGGCCGCGTCCTCCCACGCCTGGGCCTGCCCCCGAAACCCGCAGTCAGGCCACGCCTGATGAGAGTGCCCTGTTAGTAGGATGCGTTCCGCGACGCGGAAACGAGAATAGTGGGGGGCGAGTGCGTTGGGGGTCCGGTAGAGGTGTTCCGGATCCAGTATCGCTGCCGCCTGCTCTCCCGTCAGAGGCGTGTTCGAAATGACCACAGGTCGGGGAAGACCGGTTTGTTGAGAGTCTCCCGCAGGTATGGCGCGCCCTCCGTCCCTCCGGTTCCCGGTTTTCGTCCGATCGTCCTCTCAACCATCTTCACGTGACGGTACCGCCACTCCTGAAGACCTTCGTCTATGTCGACCAGTCGTTCAACTACCGAGGTCAGCTCGGGATCGTCATGGGCAATGCGCACCAGACTCTCCTGAACGGTATCGCTGGCCGGATGTGGTTCTGTAACGGGCCAATCGAGGAGTTTCCCCGGAACCTCGTACCCTCGCCGGTGGATGAAGTCGAGGAAACAGGCCCAGAGTGACGGTTCATGGTAACGTTGGGTCAGGCGGTCCCAGGCGAGGCTCCCCTCGGGGTAGCGATCAAATACGTCGGCTCTCTTGTGCCCTAACACGAATTCGATCTCGCGGAACTGGTAGGACTGGAGCCCGCTCGCCTCCTGCAGGCGCCGCCGGAAGTTGAGAAAGTCCAGTGGACGCATCGTCTCAAGGACATCCAATTGCGCGACGTTGACCTTGAGGATCGTCGCGATGCGACGCATGGAGTGCAGCGACCGGGGGACGTGGTCTTCCTTCAGTCGGTTTCGAGTGTAGTCCAACTCATGAAGCAACTGCTTGAACCACAGCTCGTAGACCTGATGGATGATCGTGAATAGCAGCTCGTCGTGTTCCGGGGGGACCCCGTCATCCCTCGGGCGCCGCTCCCCTTGGAGCGTAAGGAGCTCATCCAGATGCAGATAGCTGGTGTAGGTAACATACTTGTCGTGACCCATCTTCAATGGACCTCTCCCGCCGGTGTCATCCCTGTTTTTTCCCTCTGGCGCGGTCGAGGATGTGGCGCGCTATGACGAGACGCTGTATCTCCGTGGACCCCTCATAGATCCTCAGCGCCCGCACCGAACGATACAGCCGATCCACCGGATGTTCGGATAACACGCCCCTCCCGCCGAGAATCTGCACTGCGTCATCGACAATCGTCTGGGCGGTTTCGGTGGCGAACGACTTGGCCATTGCCGCCTCCACGTCAGTGCGAATGGCTCCTTGGTCTCGCTCCCACGCCGCTCTATAGACGAGAAGCCTTGCCGCTACGAGATCGGTAGCCATCCGGCCTAGCTTCTCCTGGGTGATCTGGAAATCGGCAAGGGCCCGTCCGAATTGCCTCCGGGAGATGGAGTGCTCAACAGCTTCGTGGGTGGCGCGCCCCGCCATTCCACACGCGGCCGCCCCCACCGTGGGTCGTAGCCGGTCCAGAGTCGCCATCCCCAACTTGTACCCCTCCCCTTCGCCCCCAACACGAGCAGACACCGGCAACCGGCAGTCTTCCAGCGCGATCTCCCCGAGTGGGTGCGGGTCCGCCATGATCAGCGGCCGTACAAACCGGAACCCCTTGGTGTGCGCCGGCAGGAGGAATGCGGACATCCCCTTTGCCCCTGCGCCGGGATCGGTGAGCGCGAATAGCAGGTAAAAGTCCGCTATCCCGGCGTTGGAGATAAAGGTCTTGACTCCGTTGAGGACGTACTCGTTGCCATCCCGAACGGCAGTGGATTCGATGGAGGCGACGTCGGAGCCCGCCGCAGGCTCACTCATGGCGAAGGCGGCTATCGCCTCTCCTCTGGTAGCTGCTTTGAGCCACCGGCTCCTCTGCTTGTCATCCCCAGCCAGTACAAGGGGCGTGGACCCCAATGCCTGAAGGGCAAACATGGCGTCCGCAAGCGGCGAGTGGAACGCCAAGGTTTCCCGGGTGAGGGCACAGCCTCGCAGGTCTTGCTCCCCTATTGCCCGAAGCCAACCGCCTCCCCCAAGTGATTGGCAGATCTCGCGGGCGTGGCGTCGGGCCATGTCGTCATCGTCATGGAACGCGTGCCCAGCCAATGCCTTCGCGGCATACGACCCGACGTTTTCGGCCAACTCCAGATGATCGGGCGACAGAAACGCCCTGACCGGCCGGAAATCGATCATTCTCGGTCCCCCTCGTGCTCTATCCGGCGACCTAGGCCGGGTTCAGGAGGGGCATGACGAAACCGCTCCGGATCTTGGGTTCGAACCATGTTGATTTTGGAGGCATCATCCTCCGCTGGCGGCACACGTCCACGAACTGTTTCATCGTGACGGCTGGAAGGGTCACCGCGACGTCAGCGTTACCTTGGTCCACGGCCCGCGCGAGCCAGCCGGCGGACTTGTTGGCGCCGACGAAGGTCAACCTCTTGTCGCCCGGGTCCTCCATCCCCAGGCGTGAAAAAATCAAGTGCTGGACGATGTCATGGTCGATCGAGGCGGCGGCATCTTTCGGGTCCCACTGTCCAGCCCGGGGGATGCAAAGTCTCCATCCTTGGGCGCCCGTGTACACGCCGATTTCGTGGGTGCGGGTCGGCTGAAGCGGTTCGGGTCCAGCCGCCGTGACATCAAACCCCGCTTCCAACGCTCCCTCCAACGCCTCAATGGTCGCCCCGCCCCCCAAGCGAACGATCCTGTTGTATGGGTAGATCGCCACACGCGAGGCAGGGAAAAACACGGCGAGGAAGAGCTCATGTCCCAGCATCGCCGCTGCGGCGCTCCGGTGATTGCCGTCGGCGACGTACGCCTCCTCTTGAGTGGCCAACAGCTCAGTCAGCTCGTCGCACGTGCTCCTGTCCTTCACAAGCCACACGCTGTGCCGCGTGTCGCCCGCGCCGTCGGATACCAGATCGGGTTCGACTCCCTCCACGTGCCGTTCCAACGCCGCCGTGAACTCGCCGGACACATCGGGCACGGCGTTGTTCACGCCGCCGATAATTGAGTTGGTGGCCTCAATCAGATTGGCCCGCCCGCGGGCCTTTGGGATCCGCACGCCCTCGTTTCGGATGATGGTGCCTCGAGGGGTTGAGTCGGTCAGGATTTCGGAGGTCTTCGCCATGCCCCCCAACCCGATTTGGCGCACCTGCGGCCGCCGCGGATCTAGAATCTCGTACACATAGAGGAAGTCACCCTCTTCCCGCGTGGCGGGCGACTCCCGCACGGCCTCGAAGTTGCTCCTGGCGCGGTCAAGTGCTGCCGCGGAATCCCCTTCGAGGATATATTCGGGATCGTCAGCGTCGCAGTGAGCCATTGTGACTCGCAGTACCGACGCAGGGTTTTCCTGAATCGCCTTCCAAACCTCCACTGCGCCCTGGAACTCATCGTAGTTGGGAGCCGTGATGCGAGCTGCGGCGTGGGCGTCCACCGGGACAATGGCTCGCGACACGCGCTGAATCGTTACCATGGAACACCTGCGGGTCAGGGGGGTTCTAAACCTTGAGAGTCAAACCGTAGAGCTATAAAGTACGGTTTCTGTAACCTGCTGGAAGATACGGAGAGAGAAAGATGAAAAGCAGAACGACTGGTGCCGCCTCGACAATAGCCCTGTTCGCGTTAGTGTTCGGAGGCTGTGAGAACGACACCAATCCCTACGGACCCGCATACCGAGTTGTCCATCACACCATCGTAGGGGTGTATCGGGCGCCGACCGTGAGTGAGGTGAGTAGGAGCCGGGTTCCTCCGCAGGTGGTTCCGGTTCCAAACGAATACACACTGGCTCTGGTGCTCGGGTCGGGGTTTGATGTAACGGGCCGGCTCATCATCCCGGGGGACGGTGTGAGGCCGGATGTTTCGGCGAAGATTTATGGGACTTGGGAGTACCACAGGGGTCTGAGATCGGTCACGATCCACCGAGATCCCTCCACGCCCGGTCCGCAATTTGACTTGGCAATCGAAATCCATCCCGACTGGGTTCAGCTTTCGGGCTCCGTCGAGGTGGGGGGAGCGCTCATTCCCTTGGATCTCTGGAAGCGTAGGGGTGCTGAAGAAGGTGGTGGCGGCGGCGGTTTCTCCCCGTCCTGACCTTGTCTCGACTTCTATCTCGGGCCTCCTTCTGCAGGAGGCTCGAGCCCTGGGCTGGCGTACACTTGCCTAGAAGACGCGGGGGCCAAAACCTTTATGATAGGGGCAATGGCCCTGTACGCGTGGCCGGCGAAAAGCCGCACTTGTTGTGCGTGAGAGCCGGTGTTGGCAGATTCAACCTAGTGCGCGAACTAGCGCGCGAATTCTCATCCAACCGCAAGGCAAAGGAGAGTTTCAGCATGAGGCGTGTTTTTCGATTTACCATCTTCTCGGCGTTTGTCTTAGCAACGCCGGCCGCAGCGGTGGCTCAGGGCACCGTTGAAGGCACCGTCCGTGTGGGCACGAGTGGGGCGCCTATTGCAGGTGCGGCAGTTGCTATCGAAGCGCTGTCGATGTCCGTCGGCACCGGAGCCGACGGCGCTTTCTCCCTGACTGTGCCTGCTGGCGACCACACGGTTTCCATTAGGAGGCTGGGGTACACCCCGCAGGAACACGTCGTAACAGTCCAGAGTGGTCAAGCGACAGTGCTGCAGGTTCGACTTGAGCTCTCGGCGGTGAACCTCACGGAGTTGGTTGTCATCGGCTCCCGCACACAGCCTAGGACGGTTACGGAGTCGATGGTTCCGGTGGACGTGATTCCAGTCAGCGAAATCCAACGTCAGGCGGAGTCGAACATCGATTTCCTCCTGCGCACCGTCGTTCCGTCCTACAACGTGAACATACAGCCCATTAGCGACGCGGCGACGATCACCCGACCCGCCAACCTTCGAGGCTTGGCGGCGGATCACACGATGGTGCTTATTAACGGGAAGCGGCGACATCGCGGATCCATCATCACCTGGCTTGGCGGAGGTCTTTCTGACGGATCCCAGGGTGTCGACATCGGGTCGATTCCGGGAATTGCACTCCGTCAGGTGGAGGTGCTGCGAGACGGCGCCTCGGCGCAGTATGGATCGGACGCGATTGCGGGTGTGCTCAACTTCGTCCTGAAGGACGACCGCTCGGGTGGTTCGATCGAAGCGAAGAGCGGTAGCACCTACATGGGTGACGGTGACCAGCTCACGGTCGCAGGAAACATCGGCATCCCCCTCGGCGCGTCTGGCTTCGCCAACTTCAGCGTCGAATACGGCAACCAGGATCCAACGGACCGTGCGACGCAGAGGTCTGACGCGATTGCGCTGATTCAGGCTGGGAACACGGCCGTCCGGACCCCCACTGCCCAGATCTGGGGTTCGCCCGATGTACGCGACGACACCAAGATTTTCGCCAACCTTGGGTACGTCTTTGGTGACGACGAGCAGGTCTACGCATTCGGTAACCGCTCCACCAAAACGGTCGACGGAGGGTTCTTCTTCCGTAATCCCAACACCCGCGGAGCCGTGTTCAGCGGCGACGGCGGCGGGTCACTGCTTATTGGCGACGTGCTCGACGCCAAGGACGGAGTTCTCGACGGTTCCGCGAACTGCCCCGAGGTTCCGATCACCAATCATGTGCCTGATCAAGCAGCGTTGGCGCAGGTCTTTGCTGATCCAAACTGCTTCTCCTTCCAGGAGATGTTCCCAGGTGGGTTCACGCCACAGTTCGGCGGACATGTCACCGACTACTCGTTCGTCGGTGGTGTTAAGGGCAGCAGCGGCGAAGGCTTCAGCTGGGACGCGAGCGCGAGCTACGGTAGCCACCTTGCCGATTTCTTCATCTACAACACGGTGAACGCGGCACTTGGGCCGGAGACGCCTACGTCATTCAATCCGGGCGACTATCGGCAGACTGAGATTAACCTCAACCTCGACATGGCTTGGGAGCTGAGCGAGAGTGCCCACCTCGCCGCCGGATTGGAAAGGCGTGAAGAGCGCTTCGAGATTGTTCAGGGACAGGATGAGTCGTGGAAGATTGGTCCTTATGCGGCGCAGGGATTCAGTTCCTCGTCAAATGGCTTCCCCGGGTTCAGCCCGATCGCTTCGGGGCGTTGGGCACGGCAGAACGTTGCAGCGTACGGTGACCTCCAACTCGGTGGCGCAGAGGACTCCTACACACTAGGGGCCGCTGTTAGAGTCGAGGACTTCTCGGACTTTGGGACGCAGGTAAGCGGGAAGGTTACGGGTCGCCTCGAGCTGAGTGAGCAGGTAGCGGTTCGCTCCGGCTTCAGCACCGGATTCCGCGCGCCGACTCCAGGGCAGCAGAATGCCTTCAACGTGTCCACCGTCTTTGACGTTGCTATCGGCGATCTGGTTAACAGGGGCACTATCCCGTCGACCTCGGCCGTGGCAGCGACTCGGGGCGGTAAGCAGCTGACGCCCGAACAGTCAGTCAGCTTCACGGCTGGTGGTGTGTTCGAGTTCGGCGACCTGCGGTTCACGCTGGACTACTACCGCATTTCGATCAGTGATCGATTCGCCCAGACGCAGACCTTCAAGCTGACGGACGCCGAGATCGAGGGGCTGCTGGCCGAAGGTATTACCAGCGCCGCCAACCTGGCGGAGTTCCGCTTCTTCACGAACGAATTCAGCACCCGCACGCAGGGTCTCGACCTGGTCGCGAGCCTGACCCCGGAATCGTTGGGAGGCAACACGAGCTTCAACTTCCTCCTCAACTGGACAGGGACACAGGTCACAGATCGCAACCCCGATGTTGTGAACGACGACCGCGTGGATCAGTTGGAGAATTCTCTTCCCTCCTTCAGGGCCGCTCTCACGACTACACACCGCATGGGTGCTGTAGACGCGTTGGTTCGAGGCACCTGGTATGACTCCTGGCTGGATGTCGGAGGCTTGGTTATCGGGGGTGGAGAGGGCACACCGTATTCCGGCCGTCTGATTTGGGACGCCGAACTCGGGTTTTCCCTCAACGAGAGCACTACGGTGTCGGTCGGCGCGCAGAACCTGTTCGATACGTATCCGGACGTGCAGGGCAACGCAGGTGATGTCGGTCTGACCTATTCCGAGATCACCCCGTGGGGCTTCAACGGTGGTTTCTACTACGTGCGCGTCAACTACGATTGGTCCTGGGACAGCTAAGGACCAGGATGGATGATGCCGGTTGACGTTTTGGCCGGCTGAGAATTAATGACCCCGGTGGGCTGGTAACGGCCCATCGGGGTTTTTTGAGGAACGATATGGACCACTCACAGGAATTCTACATTGGCGGCACGTGGGTATCCCCCGGCGAACGCGCGCAATTGGATGTCGTTAATCCGGCAACCGAAGAACCTATTGCCAAGATCGCCCTCGGTACGGAGGAGGACGTCCATTCCGCCGTAACGGCAGCTCGGTCGGCGTTCTCTTCGTTTTCCCAGTGGTCGGTCGAAGCGCGCCGGGACTTGCTCAACGCCATATGCGATGGCTACAAGAAGCGGTTCCCCGACCTCGTCCACACCCTGAGTTGTGAGATGGGCGCGCCGCTGACCTTGGCCCAGCGGGCGCAGGTTCCGGCAGGGTTGGGACACCTGAAGACGATGGCGCGCCTCCTCTCCGATTTCCCCTTTGAGGAGAGTGTCGGTAGCGCGCTCCTTGTACGCGAACCCATCGGCGTCTGTGCTCTGATCACGCCTTGGAACTGGCCCCTGAACCAGATCACGGCAAAGGTGGCGCCTGCACTCGCTGCCGGCTGCACGATGGTCCTCAAACCATCTGAGGTCGCGCCCCTAAACGCCATCCTCTTCACGGAAGTGCTGCACGAAGCGGGTGTCCCGCCCGGCGTTTTCAATCTCGTCCACGGTCTGGGGCCCGAGGTCGGGGCAGCCATGTCCCGTCATCCAGATGTGGATATGGTTTCGTTCACGGGTTCCACGCGCGCCGGCGTGGAGGTTGCCAAGAACGCTGCCCCTACGGTAAAGAGGGTCGCCCAAGAGCTAGGCGGGAAGTCCGCGAATGTCGTACTGGATGGAGACGGTTTCGAAAAAGCGGTTACCCGAGGTTTGTTTGCCGTGTGCAACAACACTGGCCAGTCGTGCAACGCGCCGGCCCGTATGCTCGTTCCGCACGATCGGATGGAGGAGGCGGCGCAGATCGCTGCGGGAGCCGCCAAGAAGGTGATGGTGGGCGACCCCGAGGACAAAACGACGACGATCGGACCGCTAGTCTCCGAGACACAGTTCGAAAGAGTTCAGGACTTTATTCAGATAGGGGTGTCGGAGGGAGCACGGCTTGCGGCAGGCGGGGCGGGACGACCGGACGGGTTCGACCGCGGTTACTACGTTCAACCGACCGTGTTTTCGCACGTGACCAACGATATGGTCGTTGCCCGCGAGGAGATCTTTGGCCCGGTGCTGGTCCTCATCGGTTACGAGGATGATGATGACGCCGTGCGGATTGCGAACGACACGGTCTACGGGTTGGCCGGATACGTTTCCGGCGACTTGGAGAGGGCTCGCTCCATCGCGCGGCGGATTCGCTCGGGGCAGGTCAACCTAAACGGCGTTCCGCCGGACCAACGCCTGCCCTTCGGAGGATTCAAGCATTCAGGGAATGGGAGGGAGTGGGGTAGTCACGGCCTGGAGGAGTTTCTGGAGGTAAAGGCGATCCTCGGTTACGGGGCCGATTCTTGATCACGGTGGCACAGAAGGCGATTGCCGTTACCGATCCGGCAACAGGCGCGACCTTACGGGAAATCCCGCTGGCGGGATCTGCGGAGGTCGATCAAGCGGTGACCGTAGCGAAGGAAGCCTTCCAGGCGTGGCGTCACACGAGCCTGGCTAATCGCACGCGGTGCATGTTTGCCTTCCGAGAGCTGGTGGCGCGCCACACAGGGGACATCGCCGCCGTCATCACCCAAGAACACGGGAAGGTGTTCGATGACGCGCGGGGAGAAGTGGCTCGTGGATTGGAAAACATCTCCTTTGCATGCGGCCTCGCGGATCACCTAAAGGGGACAGTGAGCGAGCAGGTGTCGGCTGGCGTAGATGTTCAGTCGCTCCGCCGGCCCCTCGGTGTCGTGGCGGGCATTACCCCCTTCAACTTTCCTGCCATGGTGCCTCTGTGGATGTTTCCCAACGCGATAGCCTGTGGAAACACCTTTGTCCTCAAACCCTCACCGCTCGACCCAGGAGCACCCGACCTCCTGTTGGAGTTGTTTCTCGAGGCGGGCTTTCCGCCCGGAGTTTTGAATGTCGTGCATGGCGACGCCGGGGCGGTAAACTGTTTGCTGGAACACCCTGACGTAGCAGCGATAAGCTTTGTTGGATCGACGCCGGTGGCACGTCACGTTTATGAAACGGCGACCGCTTGCGGGAAACGCGTCCAGGCTTTGGGCGGGGCAAAAAACCACATGGTCGTGTTGCCCGATGCAGACTTGGAGCTAGCCGCGTCCGCCGCCGTGTCAGCTGCCTATGGTTCGGCCGGCGAACGGTGCATGGCAATTTCCGTGGCTGTGACAGTGGGAGATGTGGCGGATCCACTCGTTGAACTTATTCAACACAAGCTGGAGGACCTGCGAATCGGTCCCGGCACCGATCCCGCGTCCGAGATGGGGCCCCTCATCACCCGAGAGCACCGTGACAAGGTGGCGAACTACGTCGATGCGGGCGCTTCTTCCGGAGCCCAAGTGGTGGCTGACGGACGACTGCGCCGGTTCGCCGGGGACGGGTTCTTCCTAGGGGCGACGCTCCTGGACAGAGTTACTCCCGATATGTCTGTGTACACCGACGAAATCTTCGGACCTGTACTCTGCGTTGTCCGTACGGAGACGTTCGACGAAGCTCTCCAACTTCTCAGTGAAAATCCCTGGGGCAACGGAGCGGCGGTGTTTACCCGGAGCGGACAAGCGGCACGCCGTTTTCGGGAGGAAGCGGACGCTGGGATGATCGGAATAAACGTCCCCATCCCGGTGCCCGTGGGTTCCCATTCGTTTGGTGGGTGGAAGGACTCTGCGTTCGGAGCGCACGGTGTTTATGGCCCCGAGGGGATCCATTTCTACACGCGGCCTAAGGTAATAACGTCGCGTTGGCCCAAACCCGTCGAGAGCCGGGTGGAATTGGTGTTCCCCACGAACACCTGAGCTGAGGAGCCCATCCGTTGCCATTGACGGTCGTTCGACGTCCGACTGCCGGGGCGTTGTGGGAGGCGTGCTTGGATGGATTCCGGGCCGGTCGAGGTTCGCAGGAGGAGCCCTCCCCGGGCCGAGCCGGAGCACGCATCTGGCTCAGCCACCGCAACCTCAAGGATCTCTTGTTTGAGGCGGTCCACGAGACAGGGTGTCCAGGGTGGCTGGACCCGCCAGTCAACGTGATTCAGGATTTGCCTCGCATTTTCGGGATCCGTGGCAAAGTCGTTGGCCCCCTCACGCGGCGGTGGATCCTCGGGAAGGCCACGGTCCGACTCGCCAACAAGATACTGGGGCACGACTACGGAACTCGGCGAGGGGTGGTCTCGGGGCAGATCGTTGATCGGGTCATCAATGATTTTGTCGCTGAAGGGGTGACCCCCGAGAAGCTCCAAGAAGCTCTCGGACGACTTCGATCCGAGGGAGGGGCGGTTCGACGAAACCGGTGGGTCGTCGCCGTCTACCAGGCCTATCTCGACGAGCTTCAAACGCGCGGTTTGATTGACCCCGCCTCCGTCAGCGCTCTCATTACGGAGGAGATCATGGAGGGGCGCCTTGGGTCCGCTTTGCGTGGAGCCACGGAGCTTTACGTCTACGGCGTCTGGGACCCTCACGGCCGGCGCAACATGTTTCGGGCCCTTGCCACCCAAACGGAAGTGGACGTCTTTCTGTTCCTCCCCGAGGAGCCCGAGCCGGATCCCTTCTTCGACGACCTTTGCAGCCGGGGGAATGACACCACCTCCGCTCGATTCGCGGCTTCCCGACCGGCCTCAGCCTCCGGGCCTCGGCACCCGCCAGAACAGGGGGTCTCCGTGGTGCAACCCGCCCCCGGTGCCGCGGCCGAGATGAAATGGGTGGCTCAAAAGGTGAAGGCTCTGTTGGCGAAGGGCGACACCGAGCCACAGAGGATCGCGGTGGTGGCGAGAACTGGCCATACCGATACGAGGCACGCTTTCCGGGCCCTGAAACGCGCCGGCATTCCGGCCACGGCCCGTATTAGGACGCCGCTTGTGGAGGTTCCGGTCCTGCAGGCTCTCCTACTTCTCCTGCGAGGAGCCGCCCGCAACTGGGACTACCGCACGCTGCGGGCTTTTCTGGTCCAACCGTACTTCAATACCACCGTGAGTGTCACGACGATCGACAGCATCGCTGCGTCCGCCAGAGTTTCCGGACTCGATCAATGGCACTCCCAACTCCACGACCGCCTCGCTCGCGCTCAGCGCTTGCTGGACCAGGAGGATAGAGATGCGGAGGAGGGGTGGTTGGACCGTCATCAAAGACGGGTCGAACGGCAGGAAAAGCACATCAAGAGATGGAAAGGTTTTCAGGAAACCCTGACGCCGATAAGCCAAGACCGAACTGAGACGGAGTGGATTGCATTCACGAATGAGATGGTAAGTGGGTCCGGGTTCATGGGTCTTCGTCGTCATGCGTGCGGGGTAGTTGACGACCGTTGGGACGTGGTGCGCTTGGATCAACGCGGAATCATCCAACTAGAGCGCTTGTTTGCTGAGTGGCTGCCGTTGTCCGACGGATCCAACCCCATTTCCCCGGATGCGTGGTACAGACTGCTGCGCCGATTGCTGGAGGCCACCGACCTGAGCCTCTCCACGCCGGGGCAGAAGGGGGTCCAAGTCCTGGAGGCCCAAGATGCGGCACTTGTTCCGTGGGAGCACACCTTCGTGGTAAACGCCAACGACGGTGTATGGCCCAGGACCGTGAACCTGGGCGGCGTGTTTTCTAGTGTGGAGCGGAAGCAGCTTGGCGGCGCGGGCCTCCCCATCGCTCATCATGAAGACTCCCTTCGATGGGAACGTTCATTGTGGCGAGGTGTGACGCAGCAGGAAGGGTCTGTGACCATCACCTTTCGGACCGCCGACGCAAAGGGGACGCCCCTCCTGCCATCGCCGATGGTCCCCGAACACGACGCTGGCGATTCTCTGCCGCGGACTCATCGCCCGCAGTTGGAGAACTGGGTTCCGGCGTCGCCTGCCGAGGCGAACGAACGGGCTTGTCTCGAAATCGTCTCCAGTTTTGGTGACCATGCGGATCGCTCCCGGTTGGAGGTGGTGTCGGCGGACACAGGATGGAAGACCAGCGCTCCGGAACCGATCTTCGTACCGGCGTCCTGCCCTCAGCAGATGCGCCATGCCATCGTATCCGCCGTCGCCGAAGCCCACAGGGGGGCCGGTTACGAGCGAGACCCGCACGGTCTCCATCCCGCAATGCGTCCCAACCCGTGGAATGGAGGAATCCGTGACGCGGAGGTTCTCGATCGCATTGGACAGAGGTTTCCCGAGGACCGGATATGGTCCGTGAGCCTCCTCGAAGCCTACGCTCGCTCTCCCTTGAATTTTTTCCTCAACAAGGTTCTACGCGTGAAGGCAACGGACGAAGCAGAGGAGGAGATGAACCCGCTGACCCAGGGGCTGCTCGCGCACCAGATCCTCGCCCGATACTACAACAGGCCGGGTACCGGGATCCCACGGGATGGCTCCCTGAAACACGAAGACACACCGCCGGAGCCCACGCTGGATCTGGAGGCTCTCGAGGCCATCACCAACGAAGTGTACGGGGAATTGATGAACGAAGGTGTGTATATGGGCGTTCCGCAGCTAAGGGACACGAGAGCGCAAGAACTCTCGGGGGAAATCTCCGGATACGTTCAATGGGAATGGGAGTACATGTGCGAGAAACAGGAAACACCTGTGGCGTGCGAGTTCTCCTTTGGCTTCGACGGTGATCCTCCGGCCGTGGTTGCGGGGCAGAACCTCGCAGGAGAACCGGTAACGCTGCGCCTACGCGGCCAAATTGACAGGATCGACACGAACAAGGCGGAACAGCTCCTAGTCCTGGATTACAAGCTGAGCAATATCCCGTCGGTTAGCGGCTACGCTGACGGTACCCTGCTTCAGGGCGTCCTGTACGCTGAGGCTCTACGGTCCGCCGGCCATGATGTGGCCGCGAGCCGTTTTCGGGCCATCAGAAAACCCGGAAAGCCTATGAACGGCGCGCAGGTGGTGGTCGCCACGAAGTACGCCGAAAGTGCACTCCTCGTGGCTTGTTGCATCCCTCGTCGTATCCGGGAAGGTAGGTTCGAAGCGGTGCTTTCGGCGTCAGCGGCAGGGGGCAAATGGCAACGCTGGGACCCGGCACTGGAGATCCGCCGCACCAATGTCAAGTTGGACAAGGGCACCACGAGGTTTGAGATGGACGGAGTGCCCCTTGCCTGAGATTCGCTGGACCCAGGAGCAGGTAGAAGCCATTACGTCGACCAGCGACACGCTCCTTTCCGCGAACGCCGGCACGGGGAAGACGACCACCGTAGTCGGGAAGATCCTTTGGCAACTCGGAATCCCCTTCGGAGTAGCAGAGGAGACTGGACTCCCCTTGCCTGGTCCGGACGTGCGATGCGATTTGGCCGAGATAGCCGCCATCACCTTCACCGAGAAGGCGGCCTTCGACCTAAAGCGGCAGCTACGCCACCGAATTGCCCGGTCACCCAAGGCAGAAGAGCTGCAATGGCAGATAGACAGCGCGTCTGTGGGGACGATCCACTCTTTTTGCGCCGCTCTGCTCCGAGACTACGCTCTCGAATTCGGTGTCGATCCGAGTTTTTCGGTCTTGGATGAGATCGAGGCGCGGGCGGAGGTGGATGCACTCATCAACGAGATCCTCCTGGAGGGAGCCGCGGCCAAGGATCCGGCCAGTCTCGAGGTCTTGGCTGGGCGGAGACTGAAAGGCTGGACCTACCAGGCAGGGGCCATCGACAACGTGCGCGAGGTCATGCGGGATCTTCGTTGGCGTGCGGACCAGTACACGCCGTGGTTGGGCAGCGAGGAGCTGGACCCAGCGGTTGTCGCACTCATCGAGGTGGCCCAGTCGGCAAAGCAGCGCTGGGAGTCGTGGCTCTTGGAGGAGAACCGCCGCGACTTTGACAGCCTGGTGCTGAGTGTGCGTAACATCTTTCGCGAGCCCAGGGGTGTTGACGTGCTCGAGGGCCTCCGAAAGCGGTTTTCCTTGCTCATCATCGACGAGTTCCAGGATACCGATTCTGCACAAAGGGACATCGCGTATTCAATCGCTCGTGGCCAAGACCGACAGCAGCTGTTTCTCGTTGGGGACCCTAAACAGAGCATTTATCGATTCCGAGGCGCGGATCTTTCGGTCTGGAATCAAGTGGCCGACGAATTCGAAGACGACGGGAAGGTCCTCACCCTGTCCAAGAATTTCCGAAGTGCTCCTCCCATCATTTCATTCGTGAACTCCGTATGTAGCAATGCTTTCCCAAAGGTAAGCGGGGCACTGGATGAAGAGGGCACGCCCGAGGACGGCGTACAATATTCGCCCCTGACCGAAGGGGTCTCTGAGGACCCCACCTCGTACGTGGACAAGGTTTATACCGGGAAAGGCCCCAGCGCTGGGGCGGATCTCATTGCCGATTGGATCATGGGTCATGTCGGGAGGGCCTCCATCCTTGACCCAGAATCCGGCACGACACGCCGTCTTCGGTATGGCGACATCGCCGTTCTCTACCGGGCACACAACAGTGCGTCTCCCTTCGCCACCGAGTTCCGACGGTGCGGCATCCCGTACTTCATCGCGGGGGCGGGCCACCTGGGCGACAGTCAGGAGGTGCTCGATATTCTGAATGCGCTCCACCTCGCTGCGGGGGATTACGACGACCTCAAGTTCCTGGGTTACCTCAGGTCGCCATTCGTTTCACTGCGAGACGAGGTCATCGCCCGGATCAGACTTCTTCAGCCGGGATATACTCTTCTGGAACAGGTCCGCCGCTGGCTGAAGGACGGGGAACCGCTGCCGCGGGCCCCCGAACACCCTGACCTGTCCGCCGTCGAGATCGAGGCCATACGCACCGGAATTGAGGTGCTGGATGACCTCCAGAAGCTCGCGGCCCGCCTCCCGGTGGACGAGCTCATAGAGGAGCTGCTGGACAGAACCGGGTATCGTCTCCACCTCCTCTTGCTGCCGGATCCCGAAGAAGCCCTTCTGAACATACAAACGCTCGTCCATTTCGCCCAGAACATGCGCGGGCACGACCTAGCGTCGTTTTTCCAAACCTGGGATCGTCTGGTAACTGAAGAGATTGGTTTCCCGCAGGCTCCGTTGTACTCCCGGGACGATGATGTGGTCACCTTCACCACCATCCACCAGGCGAAGGGTCTTGAATGGCCCGTCGTTATCCTGATTGGGTGCGGCAAGCGGGCTGCTAGGGCCATACACAACACCTACGTCTTCGACCGTGGCCTCGGCCCCGCGTATGTGCCGAAGAAAGACCTCCAAACGGACCGAGAGAGGGCCATCGGCGAGAGAGAAATGGCCCGGGATGTTGCCGAAGAGGCGCGCCTGTTTTACGTGGTGATGACACGGGCCCGAACGCAACTCCTGCTCGTATGCTTGGAGAAGAAAAAGCCGAAACCGAAGAAGAAGCCGAAATGGGCAGCCAAAAAACCGAAGAAGGAGGTGCCTAGCTATCAGCTGTGGTGCGAAAGTACCAAGCCTACCGGGTCGGGAGGGCTTCCCCCGTTGGAGAGCGCGGAAGCGGGGGACGACTCCGTTTCCGGCGATTCATCACGGCCACCTCCGCTTTTCCCCACCCTCGATTGGCTGGACAGGGTGGCTTTCGGGGAACCACCCTCCCTGGTGGAATCTCTGCCAACACCTCCCCTCCGCTGGGTGCGATCAGCTACGGAGCTCAGCCTCAAGGCCCACAACGAGGAAGCCTGGGAACGGCGTTACCGTCACGGGGTCATGGCCCCCTGGGAATTCGTACGCCCGGAACAGAGCGGCGACTCACCACGAGCAAGGCCCCCCGCCACGGTTCGCGGAACCATAATTCACGGGGTGTTAGAGCGAGTGGAGACCGAATTGGAGATCGCGGCAGTTCTGGAGGAGACCATCGGATCTCTGGATGAACCGGGTATGGAGTGGATGTTGTCCCCGGACAGCGAGTACCGACTTCACTTGGAGGAGGAGATACGCAGGATCGTGGCCAGTGACGAGTGGATCTGGTACACGCAGGGGGAGTTGCACAAAGATTATTGGAAGGAACTCGGTTTTGTGCACCTGCGGGGGCCGCGAGACTGGACCATTGGGGCCTTCGATCTTTATCGCACCAGCGCCGAGGGAGCGCCGCCTCCGTTGGCTCATGTATTGGAGGACTCGGCCGCCTCTAGCCTCGTGGTCGACTTCAAGACCCATCGAGTCCACACCCTGGAACAAGCAAGGGCCGCCGCCAGGAATTACGACATCCAAGCCGACGTGTATCGTGATGCCGCAAGCGCGATGGAGCGAGACAAAGCTGCGGTAGCACTCCACTTCACGCGCCCCAACGTCGTAATCAAGGGGTAGGATCGTTAGATTGGCTTCTCGTTAGATTGGGCAGGTCAGGGGCCGTAGCTCAGTTGGGAGAGCGCCTGCTTTGCAAGCAGGAGGTCGTCGGTTCGAATCCGATCGGCTCCATTCCTCCGGATTCTCCAGCGGATGCTCCAAGGAACCTGCCCTCGCCTCCAGTCCACGCGAGGGCACCGAAAGGTTAGTCCGCGAGCGCCCTGACCAGCAACCGATGAAAGTGGTGGACGGCCTTTTCCTGCCGGGGCGAATACCTCCCGTGACGGTAGAACCGGGAAGCGGTCCCGATCTGCACGGCCTCCACGATCTCCTCGTCTTCCCTCTCTGTGCGGTCGAGTGCCGCCCCCGCCCCAGTGTGGAGTCTTTCCGGGTAGACGACGTATGTCCGAAACCGGATTCGTGTTCGGTTAATCGTGAGAGGCTCGACGAGATTCAGCGAAAGCCCCCACGGATAGAAGTTGAGCATCAGGTTCGGAAAGATGTGGAAGTACAAAGCCGCGATGTCGCGCCCGTAATAGCGTGACGAAGCAGGCCATTCGAACGCCAAATCACGGCTCGCCGCGGCACCCACCTGCAGGCTGCCCCACGGAAAGAGCTCGATCTCGACCTCCTTGTAATCCAGAGTCTCCGCCAATCCGGGGTGGACAAAGGGGACGTGGAAGGACTCGAGATAGTTGTCACAGTAGACGGCCCAATTCGCCCGCACCGTATAGTCCCGGTCGATGTCGGGGTACGGCCGGGCTTCCTCCAGCGGGAACCCAGACAACCGGCGCATCACCGGCCCCAGCACCTCTTCGAAGGAGCCGGATGGATCCAGCGATGTAAAGAGGAGGCCGGCCCACCCCTCCAGGGGTAGACGACGCAGATCGTCCTCCGGTCCAGGAAATCCCTCGACTTCCTCGAACTCGGGCATTCCGATGCACCGGCCGTCCAGCTCAAAGCGACGAGCATGATACCGGCAGCGGAGGCGCTTCAGGTGACACGGTGCCTCGACGACCAACATCCCCCGGTGCGTACACACGTTGGAAAGACAGCGGAGCTTGTCGTCGTGATCTCGAACCAACACGAGGGGTTCGTTGAGGAACCCCGGTAACAAGGTCAGGGGACTGGCTGTCCCCGGAGTGCGTACGTCCTCCTCGTGGCCCGCCAGCAGCCAGGAGCGAGCAAAGACCTCCTTCAGACGCTCGTACAGGTCGAGATCGGAGTAAAAGGCCCCCGGCAGCGTCGGGGATTTCTGGATTTCGGGGCGGACTTCGCCCAACGACGAAGAGCCATTCATCTTCGACCTAAGAGTGCGGTCGTTCATCGACTCGGAATGAAAAACGCATCGTCGTCGGTTACGATGGGACCAACCCTCACGTACCGACCGAACTGCTCATGGTCCATGACCAGATAACGTGAGAACCTGCTGGGGTCACCCAGATCCCGAAGCACGTCGGCATTGCTGGCTACGCGCTGCAAGAGCAGATCCAATGCGGGGTCGTTTAGGGGTTGTCGCGTGGCGACTATATAGCTGTGCGTGGCCCCCGTAGTCCAAAGCGTAACGTTGGGAAACACGTCCCACACGGTCCGCAGGATTTTCCGGTAGTCGTCTTCCGGGACACTGTGGATCGGCAGCCACTGCATGAAGACGCCATCGGCTGACAACTTCTCGTCCACGAGAGTGTAGAACTCCCTTGTAAACAGGGCCCACGAGCTGGCATTCGCAGGATGCGTGGCGTCTACAGAGATAATGTCATAGGGCTCCTCCGCACGAAGGAGGAAGTTGCGGCCGTCCTCAATGTGAAGTGTCAGGGCATCGCTTTCGAGCACGTCGCGGTTTTCGCTCGCGTACGCCGCAGCCGCCTCGATCATCTCAGCAGAGAGGTCAACCGCGTCAATCTGCGGGATCAGGTGACCATTCATAGTGCCCGTTGCGATCCCGTTCCCAAAGCTCAGAATGAGCGCTCGCTCTGCTGTGGGGTAGAGTAGGGGGGGCAGGTGTCCAAGCAGTCGGAATGCGTCCATGCTTGCTTGATCCGTGGGCACTTCATCCCGTCCGTTCACGAACGAGATCTTGTAATCGTCCTCCGGGTATTCGAGGACCGCTACGGTCGTTTCGACCCCCTCTTTGTAATAGATGAGCCGATCAGATTCAGTATGGTAGGCCCCGAGGTAGCGTCCAGTGGGTAGAAGGAAGAGGACCACCGCTCCCAGCAGGCCGGCCACCGGCGGAGCCCACCGCAGCCGCCGGCCACGCAGGGTGTCCATTTGGATGAAGACCGTTCCGATGATGAAGTTGGATGCCGCAAGGAGGAGGGCGGCGTTCCTCAATCCCATAAGGGGGATGAGCACGAAGCTTGCCCCGAGCGAGCCCAGGATCGCACCGACGGTGTTGATCGCGGCGGCTCTCCCGACCCGGTCTCCGACGGCATCCGGCTGTTCCCGCGTGTATATGCTGCACACGACTGGGAAAAGAGCCCCTAGCAACAGTGTCGGAGGGAATACGGTGAGCAGTGCGAGGGTAATCTCATAGGGCACCGAGTAGCCCTCGAGCCGGCTGGCCAGATCCAGCTCCGGCAGCTTCGCAAAGACATACAGGAGGAGAACAGAAAAAAGGCCGATCGAGAGCTGCAATCCGCCGAACTGGGCCAATGATCCCCCGCGCCTCCGCAGGAGGAGGCTGCCTCCCGCCCCGCCGAGGGCAAGTCCAGCCAGAAACACAGCGAGCACGATGGAGAAGGAGTAGATGGCGTGTGCCGAATGGATGGAGAGGATGCGTGTCCAGATGATTTCGTACCCGAGGGCCACGAACCCCGAGACGCCGTAGGCAATGGCCACCAGCTGGAGGCTCCTCGCGGAGATCACCCCAGACAAGGGGACGACACCATCCCCTGCGCCCATCGGAGCACCGGTCGCGTCAGATCGATGGGACCGCGCGGGATCCCGGAACACAGGCGATGTCCCGGCGGCCACCTTCTCAATGATCAACGCTCCGACACCGACGAGCACGTTCAATGTCACGCCGATCAGGAACGTGTTTTGGGAACCCAGATACCGGAGGAGTACAAGGCCTGTCAGGAGACACCCGAGGGCCGCCCCCGCCGTGTTGATCAGGTACAGGACCCCGACATCCAACCCGATTCGTCCCTCTTGTTGGGCGTAGACACGGCACATCACAGGGAGCGTCGCGCCGATTAAGAACGTCGCAGGTGTCAACGCGAGGAGCGAGAACAGAAGGCGTACCAGGGTGAGCCACCCGCTACCTGCCGGAAGTGTGTTGGTAAGAGCTGGATAAAGACTGTGGAGGAGGCCTAGCAGGAGGGGAGAGAGCCCCGCCAAGAGCGCGATACCGAATTCCAACAGTGCATAGGTGCGTAATGGTCGGGCGTGCCGTTCGATGATCGCCCCCATCACCCGGCTCCCGAGGGCGAGCCCCAGCATGTACGCGCCGATGACGGCCCCCAACGCGTAGATGCTCACCCCGAAAGTGAGGAGGGTCAGTCGCACCCACGCGATCTGATACACCAACCCCGTGATTCCAGACAGGAAGAAACATGTCAGAAGTCCGATCCGGATGCGTGTTTGCAGTGACAACTCCTCTCGCGAAAAAGCCCGAAGCATGCCGAAGGATACCTGCCGGGAGTCACAGACGCCGCCCCCACGCTGGCCTTGGGGACCAAAACATACGGGTTCCGTTGCCCAGTGTCTCGAACCGTTGGCTCTGTACACCGTAGGGTCTAACGATGAAGAATGCAGGGTCCCTAACACATCCGGTTCGCGCCTCCGAGGAGCTAGACACATGCGCGTTTACGAACGATCCCACCGCCCCCCCAGGCCCAACCGGCGTACCCCTATCGGTGCGTCGCTCGTGATAGTCGGATTCGGCGTACTTCTGACCTCAGCGGGACTGGCCGCTCAGGAGGCGACAGTCATTTATGCGGGACGACTCATCGACGGCACGGGTTCGCCTGCCCGTACGGATCAGGCAATTGTTGTCGTAGGCGATCGAATCGAAGCAGTAGTCAATCGAGCGGAGATCTCAATTCCGCCTGGCCTGACCGTCACCAACACCATTGACCTAAGCGACAGGACGGTTCTTCCAGGCATTGTCGATGCGCACGCGCATCTCTCGATCCGTCCCGATATTCGCACCCTGCAGGGCCAGCTCGAGGGTATGACGCACCACGATGCTCGCCAGATGGCCAGGATTGTTCGGAATATCCGAGTCCAACTCATGTCGGGCGTGACAAGCATCTACGTAGTCGGCGAGGTGCACTACAACGATATCCATGCTGCACAGGCAGTGGCAGAAGGACTCGTACCGGGCCCCCGCATCTACCCCAGTGGCAACTTCATTTCGACCACCGCCGGACACGGCCCCGCAGAGTACCGCACCACCAACGGGCCTTGGGAAATGCGAACGTTCGTTCGCCGGAACTACGAGATGGGCGCGCACCACATGAAGCTCACCATCACTGACCGGGCCAGAGTCGGCCCCAACAGTGGAACGCCCTACGCCCCTGGAGAGAGTAACTACACAAAGGAAGAGATCTACGCAGCGGTCAACGAGTTACACCGGCTCGGAATCGAGGCTACAGCGCACGCCAATGGGGAGTCGATCCGACTGGCCATCGAAGCCGGCGTGAACTCGATACAGCACGGGGGCAATCTGAACGAAGACTTGATGGACCTGATGGTGGACAGCGACGTCGGGTTCGTTAACACCTATACAATCGGTTACCAAGGGGTATTCAACGAATGGAACTACCTGGACCGGGATGCCGCCAACATCCAGGCGTGGTTGGCACGTGGTAGAGAAGTACACGAAAGAGCGTTGGCGCAGGATTCGCGGCGCAGGGAACGCCGGTTGGATCGCCTGGACCAGCTGCGCCGGGCCAAGGAGAAAGGCGTGAAGATCGGTATCGGTACGGACAGCATGCACGGATTCATGCAGATCGAGGCAGAGAATCTGGTTGCGGCAGGCTTTACCCCGCTTGAAGCGATCCACGCCGCCACGGGCATGAATGCTCAGATAGTGGGGATCGAGGATGAGGTCGGGACCCTTACGTCTGGGAGATTCGCCGACATCATCGCAGTGGCGGGCAACCCGGATGAGGACATTGGAGCGCTCTCGAACGTGTCCTTCATCATGGTCGCCGGCCGCGACCTAACGGCGCTCAGTTTTCGCTGACAGCAGGCACCGCTTCCATCAACAACTCGATCGCAGTATCCAGGTTTTCCCGACCGGGCCCGGAACCTGTGTATTTGCCGAGGCGCACGATCGCCATCTCCCGAGACGGAACGAACACGGCGTACTGGCCACCGGCTCCAGCGAAGGCCCCGTAGCGGTCCTCAATCGGGAACCCGAGATCGGTCCACACGAAGCCGCCGCCGTAAATGGGACGCCCGTCAGTTACCCAGGCAGGGGCTGTTTCCAAGGCGTAGTCCACGTACCCCTCCGGGAGGATGCGTTCCCCTTCCCACACTCCGTCCTGTAGGTAGAGGTTCGCGAGACGTGCCCAATCGCGTGCGGACGCAAATTCGTACCCTTGCGTGAGGAAGTTCCCGTTGGGGTCTGTTTCCATCACGAAGTTCCGAATGCCGAGTTTGTCGAACAGGTTGCGCTGCGGGAATGCGTGATAATCATCGCCACGCCCCTCCACGCCTAGCCGGATGAGGTAGTTCGTGAGCGCAGGATCGGTGTTCCGGTACCGTCCCACGGTGTTTGGCTCCCACTGCTGTGGCCGGGTGGACGCCCACTGGAACGCATTGTCACTCGTATACAGATACAGGTGATCGGGATACCCCATCTCAGGTGTGTAGTCGGGATCCTGCGGGGCGACGATTCTGATCCCGCTGGACATTCGCATGATGTCCCCGATGCGGATCTCACTTCGCGCATCGTCCTGCCACTCGGGGATTGGTGCCGGTTCCCACAGCTCGTACACACCCTGCTGAATGAGGACCGCCATGAGCGTGCCGGTCAAAGACTTGCCCATCGACCAACTCTCGAAGGGTGTGTGCATGTCCACGCCTGGGCCGTAGCCTTCGCCGATTATCCGCCCACGATAGGTGACGACGAACCCGAGTGTCATCCCCGCTTGGTCGAGGGCCGTGCTTACGGCCAAATCGACCTTCTCCATGTCGACCTCGGGCGGAAACGGCTCGTCAGGCAGCACGTCGCCCATGGGCCAGTCGGTCGTTGCCGGGTCCGGTGTCATCGGTTCGACGACAGAAGGTGTGAAGTAGATGGAATCCTGTCCCAAGGGAAGGGTGATGCACCCTTGGCTGCCGTACATCTTGGCCGTGCGCGTGATCCCGGAACCCAGTGTCAGGCTCACGCTACGAGCCTCCATGTCAACCACCGTGTCGACGACGGCGCTCCGCTGGTCGAACGGCGAGGTAAATCCACCTACGTTGGCGGCCGCATCGCGCCAATCGAGTCCCGTGATGAAGGTGCCGGAGCACAGTGTCTTCGCGAACCCCGAGGTGTGGTGCACGATCGGTTCGCCAGGGGGGGGATCCCACGCCGTCGGTAGTTCCAAGGCTTCCCCTCGAGCGACAAGACTCTCCGTTGACCCGTCTCCCGGGCCCCCGTCTGCGCCTGCCACCATGTCGGCGTCATCGCCAGGTTGGCACGCGCCCACCACTACGATCAGAGCCACCATTCCGCCGCGGACGACACGATCCCACTTGATCGAATTCATCGAACAACTTCCTCCATTCTTGGCTCCCTATTCGGACCCGGGTCGGACAAGGTTATAGTTCTCGGGCGGCTTGGCGCCCAGCAGGTGCTCCACGAAGTAGTCCCAGGTTCTGCGGATCAAGTACGGCTCGCGGGCGTACCCGTGATTCCTGTTCGGAAAAACGAGCATGTCAAACGATTTGTTGGCCTCGATGAGGGCATCCGCCACGAGGAGGGTCATGTTGGGATGCACGTTGTCGTCGAGGGACCCGTAGTGGAGCAACAGCTTCCCCTGGAGGTTCTCCGCGATATTCTGGTTTGCCTGTGAGTCGTAGTTGTCCCCCCCGTCAGGACCTGGCGTAAGCAACCCCTGATATTTTTCTCCCCAGGGGAAATGGTACCCACGCTGGTCGTGGTTCCCGGCCCCGGAGACCGCCACCTTGAAGAAATCGGGATAACTCAGGATTGCGTCCGTCGATGCAAAGCCGCCTCCGGAATGACCGAAGATCCCTACCCGATCCAAGTCGAGTGGGTAGCGCAGTGAGAGTTCCTTAAGGGCCGAGATGTGATCCGGGATGCCGTTGTCCCGCATGTTCCCGTACCACGCCTCATGGAAGCGCTTGGACCTGAAGGGAGTCCCCATGGCGTCAACGGCGAAGGTGGCAAACCCCAGCTGTGCCAAGGCGTGTCCCTGCCCCCTTGGTCCGGTGGTGAAGCCCGGCGTTCGAATGGGCCCGATCTGCGGTCCTGGGTAGACGTAATCGATGACGGGGTAGAGCATCCCCGGTTGCCTGTCCCTCGGGAGCCAGAGGTAACCGAACAGGTCCGTCACCCCGTCCCGCGCCTTCGCAGTGAAGCGGACCGGGGGTTCCCACCCCGCGTCCAGAAGCGGCCCGATGTCTGCCGTCTCCACGGTCATCAGCGTGCGTCCGGCCCTGTCTCGTAGGACCGTCACGGGGGCTGTCGCCCGGTCGGACCATGTATCCACGAAATAACGGCCGTCGGGCGAAACGCTGATCTGGTGATGCATGTCTTCCGGCGTGAGTAGGATCGTCCCCCCGCCATCGAGGGATGCCCGGTACAAGTAATGATGGTAGGGATCCCGCCCCGTTTCACGTCCCACTCCCGTGAAATACACATGACGACGGTTCTCGTCGATCCATAGCAGCTGCACAACCAGCCACGATCCCTCCGTTATACGGTTCTTGACCTCTCCCGTACGAAGATCGTGAAGGTAGAGATGTCCCCATCCATCCTGCTCCGAGAACCACACGAACTCCTGACCGTTGTCCAACACCCGCCAGTTGTACGGGGTCCGCAGTTGGTTCAGCTCGACCCAGGTGTCCCCCGTTTCGGTGATGACGACCCGCGAGTCCCCACTATTGGCGTCGACTTCGACCAGGGTCTGATTCCGGAAGTCGCGAGAATGGTGGGAGAAGTAGACTAGCTCGCTCGCCGCGTCCCACTGAACGGAGTGCCATGTCGTGTCCGCTCCTCCGAAGTACCCCACCACAGCTTCGTAATCGGCCCGGACTTGGGTCCCTGAAGCGGTGTCGAACACGTGAAGATCCCACGTCGGTACTATCGAATCCCCGGGCAGAGCGTACCGATAGCTGTGCAGGACGGGGCGTCCCGTGGCCATCTCCAGGAGGTGTAAATCTGCGACCCCCCTTTCGTCGTACCGGTGCGTAGCGATCCGCTGGCCATTCGGCGACCATTCCGCTACCGGCGGCGGCCGGAAGTCGTTGCGACGGTTCGTGATTTCCTGGCAACACCCTTCCGGAGCAACGCCATATCCCCGGTGTGGCTCCCCATCCTCGGAGAGCTGGCGTTCTATCCCGGTGCGACCATCTCGAAGCCAAAGGTTTTCCTCATGCGAAAACGCAAACTGCGAACCGTCAGGCGACGAGATTTCGTGGGTGACCTGGCGAACGGAATCCGGCCCCGCGCAGAAGTACTGGGCCAAGTCGCATTCCCACCGTTCCCAAGTGTCAGTCCAAAAGCGGATGCCCCCTGTGTCGGTGAATTCGAATTCGTCAAAGGGGAGGGCGCTCCCTTCGTAGCTTTGCTCAGATGCGGCGGTCAATCCGGCCGCCACGCGATCGTGGTCAAAGGCCCGCCGTCTGGTACGAGCGGACGCGTCGATTATTACGAATTCGTGTCCACCAAAGACCTGGTTTCTGTACCAAAACCGAGTGTCGTCCAGCCACCGGGGTTGCACCACGGTCCCCGCCGTCAACTTCTCGGCATTCCAGAAGACGAACTGTTCCGCACGAGCATATGCCGAGGCCGGCACGGTCGATGGGGAATACCTTGCTTGCGCCGCCCCTTGAGCGGGCATCAGACCGAGCCATGCCGTCACCAAGAGACCGGCGACCATCCGAATGGATCTCATTCGCACCTCCTTTGAGGCAACAGAATACACGACCCGTCGGCCTTCAGGGTAGGGTAAGCAACCGGAAGTCGAACCTTTGAGATTGGAAGTTCAGGCCCTGGGAATCAGCCTAGAAGCGGTGCGTGTACTTGACCTTGATGGCCCCGCCCCTCGACAAGGTCTGAAATCTGGTGGAGTGGGGATCGTCCAGAAGCCCACCATCGAAGTCCTGCCAGTTGTGGGTGTACACCAGGAACACGTCATTTCCGGGGTTGATGATCCAGCGGAACCGCATGAACAAGCCCACCACCTTGCTCACGGTGTCGTACTGCAACTGATTGGTAAACCCCACCCAGGGTGTAGGATCCCAGCTGCTCTCCAGACGGTAAAGGTCTGCGGTAAAGTCGCTGCCCGACAGGGACACCTCATTCCGCTCGTATGCCAGTTCCAAATTGATGCCGGGGTTGGGTCGAAGGTTCGCAGTGATGTCCGCCTGCCAGCGGGTCCCATCCCAGAATCCACCGTAGCCCAGATTCCCGCGTAAGGAAACAGGCCTCCTGCTGGCCGTGCGCGCGCTCACCTCGTATTCCCAGTTGGTGTACTCCCCGGGTGCAATCAACGCCTCGTTGTTCAGATTGAACGAAGCATCCAAGTATTCCAGGGTGCGGGTAATCTCGAAATCGATATTGTCACCGCTCTCGAACTCGATCTCCAGCGGCGTCAACTGAAGCTGTTGTTCCTCAAGGATCCCCGTCCCCATCTCCCACAGATTTCGAAGTTGGACAGCAAACCCCAGCTGCCGGATCCAGGCAAGGTCCGGGCGGGGAGACCACCCGATCCGTGGCTCTACCCGCCGAAAATCGTTTCGTTGGACGAACCCTGCGGCCGGTGAGTAGTCGTCCCCGAACTCGCGATAGGAGACGTGCGCCGTCCAGATATCGTTCGGGTAGTTGAGCCTGGCCCCCCAAGCGGTGAGATCCTGAAACGAACGTGTCTCTTCTGGATCCGGATTGGAGTTCCAAACCAGAAACGCCTCCATCTCGAGGTTCTTGTCGCCCAAGAAATGGCGGGTGCGGAAATCCAGATCCGCCCCCACCGTGTGGCGATCCACCGGCGCGAATCCCGTGGAGTCCTCATCAGTACTCCGCCGCGTGTAGATGGCTCCGATCGAAGATTGTTCCAGAATCGGAAGCCGGGCCCGCGCGACCGTGAATTGCTCGCTCTCGAAGAACTCGTCCACCGGGTTGCCGTCATCATCCGCATGGCTGACGGCCATTTCGCCCGTCGCCATCTGATAGAAGCCGACGTCCATCCCCCCTACCTGCCCTGTGAGACGAAGGCCGTAGTCAATGGGGACTTGATCTCCGCCCTCAATCCCGATGCGACGTGAAAAAAACGGTTGGGGACCACTTCGAGGGGCGAAGGTGAAGACGCTGGATCCCTCAAGGAAGAAGTCTCTTCGCTCGGGGAACCGCAGTGGGAAGCGGGTTAGGTTGACGCGCCTCTGGTCGCTCTCCACCTCGGCGAAGTCCGTGTTGATGCTTACGGAAGCGCGGACGCTCGAGGTAATGCTGTAGTTGATGTCCAAGCTGGCGTCGCGGGGAAATGTGGTGGGGTCCGGCTCGCTCGGGACGTGGCGCCAATTCCCGACCGCGGACGCGACCGCCTCCAGCCCGATTCCCTGAGACATGCCTTCCAACCCGGCCAGATCTCCGGCATTCACCAAGCGGTTCAATCCCTCGGTACGCCGATACCCGCGCCACAAGACCTCCTCATTGTGGCGGCGGATCGAGCGCTGGAAGTTTATCCCCCAAGGCTCCCCGTTGTCGTCGAAGTTCAGCGTTCTGAATGGGATGCGTATTTCCGCGGTCCACCCCTCGTCGTGTCTGGAAGTGCGGACCTCCCAGATGCCGTCCCAGGAGCGGTTCACACCACCGAAACCACCTCCTCCCCGTCCACCGGACCCGCTGATGAGACCGTCCGACAACACGCCGGCAGCGTTGGTCTCGAAATAGTACCCCGTCCGCCCGTCTCGGAAGGTGTCCAACACCCATGCGAAGCGGTCGTCGGTGAAGAGGAACGCGTCTCTCGCCCGTTGGCGCGCGATAACTTCGGCAGGGTCGTCGAAGATTTCGGCCCCGATGTACAGATTGTTGTCGTCGTAGACGATTCTCACGCGCGTACGCTGTGAGGGTGTCCCCCCTTCCACGGGCTCCTGCTGAGTGAAATCCGAGACTACCTCGGCCCGTTCCCACGGCCCTTCTCTCAGAAAACCGTCCAGGTTTATGCGGGTTCCGTCGGCGATCCGGTGTGCCACGATTGGGGGATCGTCGGTCTCTTGTGCTACGGCTGGGAGTCCGCCGAATGCGCCGAAAAGCCCCAGAACCGCGAAACGCAGGCAGCGGGCACCCATTGCCGCTCTCCCGTTCGGTTTGTCCGGGTTCACAGTCTTCCGGTCCACAGTCTTGCGGCCCACAGTCAGATCTGGTGCTCCATAGTCAGCTCCCGGGAAAAAGCCAAGCATCCTCCGTGCAAGACAGCTTTCACAGCGAATCCGTTGCGTGGCGGAACGAGAGAACTTCTGCCTATCTTATTCAAGCCCGCCCCGAATCTGCCTTTTGTTCAAGGAGTTACCTCATGCGCCGCAAGTCCTTTCCTCGACTCTCGTTTGTAGCTTGCTCGTCGCTGGCGCTTGTCGGTGCCGTTTCCGCCTGTGGAGCCGCTGAAGACGCCGCTTCCGAAATGGAGGGAATGGACGAGATGGAAGCCCCCGCCGAGGAGGCGGCCGAGGCAATGCCCGCCACGGTTCGGATCACTCAACCCGAGGATGGTTCGACCACGGGTCCCGACGTTCTAGTGATACTCGAAACGGAGGGGATCGAGATCGTCTCGATTACGCCGCCCGTGATGGGGACAGGGCATCATCATGTTTACGTTGACGCGGATCTCACTCCCCTCGGAGAGATGATTCCTCAAGGGGATCCGCTCATCATCCACAAAGGCGATGGTGCCAGCGAGATTCAGCTAGAAGGGCTCGCTCCCGGACCCCACCGGCTAATCGCGGTGGTAGCTGACCCGGCCCATATTCCGCTCGATCCTCCTGTGATCGACACGGTTCACTTCACTGTCGGGAACTGACCTCCGGTCGCCGTGGCAAAGTCGGTAACCGACTGCACGCTAGCCGCTCAGTGGCTTAGGCCGTAGATGATGTAATTGATGGCCAGTTCGTACGCGTAGGTTGACCGATCGATGGGGTAGTAGGGGTTTTCGGACCACTCCCAGGCATCTCCGAGGTCCGTGTTGTGGTTGATGACCACCATCACCTCGCCCCGGTCGTCGAGGATTCCGTAAATGCCAGGCTCGCAAGGGCCCCAGCATTCTTCGTACCGTCCCCGAAACGCGTTATTGATGCTGGGGACGGTCATCGGCTCGCCGATGTCGTAGAACTGGTGGAATATCGGATGGTCCGGCGGAATCCTCTCGATGCGACGCCCTGGCAGGACTTGCTCCATGTGCCACGCGAAGTTTTCCCAAGCATCCGGACCCCAAAAATCATCCACGACCAGGAACCCTCCGGCCTCCAGGTACGACCGGAGACCCTCGATCTCGGGCGGAGTAAGCCCCATGTACCCCACCTCCAGCATGTATAGGAAGGGGAACCGCCTCAATGCGGGGTCGTCCAATGACACGGGGTTTTCCCATTCGTAGAGATCCAGCCGAGTGAGAAGCCGTTTCAGGATGTACAAGAACTGACGGTCGGCCTTGGGGAAGTCGGTGGCCCAGGACCCGCCTCTGCGCCCCCACCCTCTGTACCCGGTGTAGATAGCCCGTGTGAAGTAGAAGTCCCGTCCCCACTCGGTGATTGCCTGCGCTACAGCCTGTTCGGCGGCCGGATCGCCGACAAGGTCGCCGGCTTCTTCCGCCGCAGGCTCAGCTTTGGCGCGAAGATCAAGGGAGACCGGCGCGTCTTCCGAGATGGGCGGCGCAGGAGCAATCGTGCACAGTGCAGCGGCAGCGACAAGCATCCGTGGACTAGTGATCATCTGCTCTCCAGGGCATCCGAACGGTATCCGAAATCCGCGAAGGAGGGGACAACGGCCCGATTAGCGGCGCGCGACAAAACGCCATTAGATTGGCCGGCCATTAGATTGACCGCGGGCCTGAAAAACTTGGGTGCCAGCGGACATGCCGACAAGGAACCCACGGTGGTCGGTTTGGCTGCGGAAAAAGGCGGACATGGCCGGACCAGTTCTCGCAATTGATGGCGTCACGTTGGAGTTCGGCGGAGTCCGCGCTCTGGATGGCGTCAGTTTCGAGGTCCGTGAGGGGGAACTCCTTGCTCTGATCGGGCCCAACGGTGCCGGCAAGACGAGCATTCTGAACTGTATTTCGGGACTTTACCGCCCGGCGGTGGGCAAAATCGATTTCCTAGCCCGCGACGGTACCAGCCACCCACTGATCCGGCTGCGTCCGCACCGAATCGCCGAACTCGGCATCGCGCGCACCTTCCAGGCGATCGAACTTTTCAAGCGCATGTCCGTGCTGGACAACATCATGCTGGGGCGCCATCTCCGCATGGCGGGCGGCGTGCTCTCCGGGGGGTTCTACTGGGGTCGTCAGTCCGGCCGTGAGATCGAACAACGGACCCGGGTAGAGGAAATCATCGACTTCCTCAATCTGGAGCCATTCCGCCGTGAAACTGTGGGTACCCTCTCCTACGGCGTGCAAAAGGTTGTCGAGTTGGGTCGCGCCCTCGCCCTGGATCCCAGTCTTCTCTTGTTGGATGAACCGATGGCCGGACTCAACACGGAGGAGAAGGAGTCGATGGCCCGATTCCTCCTCGACGTGCAGGAGGAGTGGGGAGTGACGCAGGTCTTGGTGGACCACGACATGGACGTGGTAATGGACCTGGCAACACGCGCTGTAGTCTTCGATTTCGGGCAGGTCTTGGCTACGGGGAGTCCGGGGGCCATTAGGGAGAACCCGAAGGTGTTGGAGGCTTACCTCGGGGGACCGGTTAGGACGAAGAGCTCAATGACGGGCCCGGCGGGCTCGACCGACTAATGATCGAAGGGAGTCTCCCAGCTCTGCTGGAGCGACAGGCCGACGAACGAGGGGATGCCGTCGCCCTCCGCGAGAAGGAGTTTGGGATTTGGCATTCGATTTCCTGGAATACATATGCGCGCCGAGTCCGTCACTTTGCCTTGGGTCTGCTGGAGCTCGGTGTCCAGAGAGGCGACCGCATCGCCATCATCGGGGACAATCGGCCGGAGTGGGTAATCGCCGAACTTGGGGCCCAGGCGATCGGGGCTCTGCCCACCGGATTGTTCCAAGATGCAGTGGTCGCTGAAATCGAATATGTGTTGGCCAAGACGCAAACGAGGTTGGTGGTTGGCGAGGATCAAGAGCAAGTGGACAAGATCCTCTCGCTCAGTAGTGCCTTGCCGTCTCTGAAGCACATCGTCTACTACGACCCCCAAGGACTGCGCTCCTACACGGACCCCGCCTTACGGGAGTTCGTCACCGTTGAGGAACGCGGGGCGGACCGCGAAGCCAGCTATGCCGGGGACGAGTATACAGAAGTCTTGAATGAAATCGACCCGGATGACACAGCTCTCCTGTGCACGACTTCGGGCACGACCAGCAAACCGAAGCTTGCGATGCTGTCCCATCGTAATCTGAACGCCATGGCGGATCAGTTGTTGGACGTGGATCCCATGAGCGTCGGAGATGAATTCGTGTCGTTCCTCCCCCTGGCCTGGATCGGAGAACAGATGGTCACCGTCGCCTCTGCACTCGCGACAGGGTTCGTGGTCAACTTCCCGGAGGAACCGGGCACCGTGCGTCAGGACCTGAAGGAAATTGGTCCCCAAAGCATGTTCTCCCCTCCGCGGATCTGGGAATCGATGGTGTCCGATGTACAGGTTCTGATCGAAGACACAACTCCCCTCAAACGTCGTCTGTACAGCTGGGCCAAATCGGCGGGCGAAGACATAGCGGAGACCAGGTTTTCGGGGGGTGCTCCAACCCGCTTGCAGAGGGCCCGGGCCAGGGTGGCCGACTGGGTGGCCCTCGGTCCGATCCGCGACCAACTCGGCCTTCGGCGCCTACGGCGTGCCTACACGGGTGGGGCGGCTCTCGGCCCCGATGTGTTCCGCTTTTTCCATACACTGGGGGTGAACCTGAAGCAGATCTACGGCCAAACGGAAGTCTCCGGGATCTCGGTCCTCCACCGAGATGGCGATATCCGGGCCCAGAGTGTGGGGCTCCCGTTGCCCGACACGGAGATCCGAATCGGTGACGACGGTGAGATCCTGACCCGCGGCCCTGCCGTTTTCCGAGGCTACTTCGAGGACTCGGAAGCCACCAGCACTGCCCTGCAGGATGGTTGGTTGCACTCGGGCGACGCGGGGTACTTCGACGACGCCGGACATCTCGTGGTCATTGACCGCCTCAAGGACGTGTCGATGCTGCCTGACGGGACCACATTTTCGCCACAGTTCCTCGAGAACCAACTGAAGTTCAGCCACCACGTAAGTGAAGCCGTCGCGTTTGGCGGCAGTGCCCCGGAGGGAGCGCCGCGTCCCTACATAGTCGCCATAATCGCAATCGACTATGAGAACGTGGGCCAGTGGGCCGAACGTCGGCAGTTGTCCTACACGACCTATACCGACCTGGCCCAGAAACCCGAGGTCTACGACCTCATCCGGAATCATGTAGCCGGAGTCAACTCCTACACCCCGGTGGCGGCACGCGTCCGGCGGTTCGTCCTCCTGCACAAGGAGTTGCATGCTGACGACGGAGAACTCACCCGTACGCGGAAGGTGCGCCGGCGCTTCATTGAGGAACGCTTCGAACAGATCGTGCAGGCTTTATACGGGGGTCAGTCCGCAGTGACGGTGGCGATGGACATCACCTACCAGGATGGTCGAACCAGACAGGTCACGCGCGACCTGCGGATCGAGACGCTGTCAGCGCCCCCCGAGAACAGCGGCGTCTAGCCTTGGACTTCGTTCAACTCACCGTCACGGGGCTGGGAACGGGCATGATCTACGCCCTTGCAGCCGTGGGGTTCGTGGTGATCTACAAGGCGAGTGAGGTCATCAACTTCGCCCAAGGCGATCTGCTGATGCTTGGGACCTATCTGATCTTCTTCAACGTGGCGCAGCTCGGCTTCCCGTGGACTCTCGGGGTTTTGGCCACGGTGTTGTTCGCCGTCGCTACGGGGCTCGCGATCGAACGCCTGGTGCTGCGTCCCCTGGTCGGTGAGCCGGTGATCTCGATGATCATGGTTACTCTGGGCGTCTCAGGTGTCCTGCGGGCGTTGGTACGCGCAATCTGGGGAGCCCAGCCCCAGTCATTCCCCGGGTTCCTCCCAACCGGAACGGTCTCCCTCGGCGGAGCCGTCATCAGCCTGGATCGCTTGGTAGCCATTCCGCTCGCCCTCGGCTTGCTGGTGGGCCTTCAACTCTTCTTTCGCCACACCCGAAGCGGAATCGCAATGCGGGCGATTGCGGACGATCAACTCGCGGCCCTGAGCATGGGCATCAGCGTTCCACGTGTCTTCGCCCTCGCATGGGCGCTAGCGGCGGTAACCGCGGCGGTGGGCGGCATGATGTTGGGCAGCATTCAGGGCGTGTCTCCAAACATTGCCCAGGTCGGCCTGCGGATATTCCCGGTCGTCATCCTGGGGGGCCTCGATTCAATCCGCGGCGCAGTCGTGGCTGGCGCGATTATCGGGCTCCTTGAGGTTTACTCTGGTGGATACATTGGGCACGGACTCGATCTAATCGTGCCCTACATAGTCCTGCTCTTGGTTCTAATGGTGCGCCCCTACGGATTGTTTGGGCGTGAGATAATCGAGAGGGTGTAGGATGGAGTGCGGCGTCTTCCACACGGACTATCGCGGCGACATGGGTCTGCGACGCACCCCAATGGCCAAAGCCCGTCTGGCTCTCTTCTGCGCGTTTGTTCTGGTCTTCCCCTTCCTGGCATCACCGTACTGGTTGAACCTCGCCAATCAGGTGGCAATCGCTGCCATCGGGGCGATGGGCCTCAACATCCTGGTTGGGTACACAGGCCAGATCTCGTTGGGCCAAGGAGCTTTCATGGCCGTGGGTGCGTACACGTCAGCACTCCTCACCCTGAAGCTGGGCCTCCCGTGGGGTGCGAGCCTGTTTGCAGGGTGCGTGGCGTCGGCGGCGGCAGGAATCCTCTTCGGACTCCCATCCCTACGGCTCAAGGGGCTCTACCTGGCGATTTCAACGCTGGCGGCCCAGGAGATCGGGGGGTGGGTCATAACGAACTGGACGGCGCTAACCGGTGGCCTGGAGGCCGTTGTTGCCCCACCCCCAGTCCTCGCCGGACGCCGCCTAAACACCGACTTCGGATTCTATTGGACGGCAGTGGCAGCTGGCGGGGGCACCGCATTGTTCATGGCCAACCTGTTTCGTTCGCGCCTCGGCCGAGCGTTCATCGCCGTGCGGGACCAAGACATCGCGGCCAGCGTAATCGGAATCAACGTATTCCGCACCAAGTTGCTCGCCTTCGCGACCTCCTCTTTCATCGTGGGATTGGCGGGCGGTCTCACAGCCTACTATCGCAACATCATTTCGTGGGAGCGCTTTACACTGGAGACGAGCATCTTGTACTTGGCGATGATCATCGTGGGAGGTCTCGGGACCATAAGGGGATCGCTGTTTGGAGCCGCGCTCATCACCCTGCTCCCGGCGGGAATAACCGTCCTTGGTCGCGCCCTGCAGGAGACGGCCCCCGCCATCGCGGCCCAGCTCCCGAACGCCCAGCAGGCAGCGTTTGGGATCGTCATCATCCTCTTTCTGATCTTGGAGCCTCACGGACTTTCCAAAATCTGGCAAAACGTCAAGGATTATTTTCATGTGTGGCCGTTCGCGTATCGTCCGGGTGCGCGTCGCCCCTGAGCCACCATCCCCCCGGAAAATGCCATCCCACCCCCAGAATTGAGGAACTTCATGGAGCGAAACCGATGAGGACACCGCGACTGGTCTTCCCTGTTTTCTCGGTGCTCGCAGCGAGCTTCGGACTCTCGTGTGGAGGGGGTGCGCGCCAAGAAGACGAAGTCTTGGTAGCGGCCTTATTCGATCTCACCGGCCTCACCGCAGACGTTGGCGTCGATTACGCTGACGGGGTGCGAGAACACATCCAGTGGGTGAACGAAGGGGGCGGCATCCGCGGGCGACCTGTCCGACTCCTGTACCAAGACTTCGGGTACGACGTGCCGAGGGCCGAGCAGCTGTACAGTGAGTTCGTCCTTCAGGAGCCCGTTGTGTTCATGGGGTGGGGGACGGGCGACACCGAGGCTCTGCGTCTGAGGATTGCGGAAGACCAACTCCCATTCTCGTCCGCTTCACTCTCGCATGTGCTCGGGGACGCCGAAGAGTCACCCTACAACTTCCTGGTTTCCACGAGTTACAGCGACCAGTTTAGAATCGTCCTTCGCTGGATTTTGGATGAACACACGCGGTCTGGAGAGGTAGATCCCCCGCGGGTAGCGCTCATGCACAGCGCGAGTGCCTTCGGGCGCTCGCCATGGATACAGGGAGGGGAAGCATACGCAGATGAAATAGGTGTCCAGGTGACCCCGTATGAAATGTCGGCCGGGGCCACGGACTACACGGCGACACTGTCCCGCGTCCGGCAGGCAGGCTCCGAGTACGTGGTGTTCCAGAACACCTCCGGCCCGGCGGCAGTGGCTCTGAGGAATGCGCATAGCATGGGCATGGAGGCCACCTTCGTATGCCTCAATTGGTGTGCAAACGCGTTGTTGATCCGGTTGGCAGGCGAGGCGGCTGAAGGAGTTGTGGGTGCTATCCCCTACGCGCCGCTCACGGACGACGTTCCCGGGGTCCGCCAGCTTCGCGATTTTCGCGAGGCAACGGGCCAGGGGTGGGAGGAGCTGACCAGCGCCTACACGCAGGGATGGTGGACGATGGCAGTGTTCGCCGAGGGTATTGGTCGAGTTATTGATGCCGGCGAGCCGCTGACAGGGGAAAACGTCAAACGCGCGCTGGAGACCTTCCGAGATTTTGACACCGGTGGAGCGGGGCCACCGATCACCTTTACCGAGAACGACCATCGTGGGGCGAAGGCCCTGCGGTTGTTCCGCCTAGAGAATAGGGAGTGGCTACCGGTGACCGATCTCCTAAGCGCTCCCCCGTGGCAGTGAGGTCGCACCACCTACCGTGACGAGCGTCATCCTCGACGTCAACAGTATTGAGGTCCGGTACGACGATGTGATCCTCGTGCTGAGAGGGCTCTCCATACAAGCGAAAGAGGGCAGTATCGTGGCGGTACTGGGAGCCAACGGGGCGGGCAAGACGACTACGCTGAAGGCGATCTCGGGACTCCTGGAGATCGAAGAAGGAGAGGTGACGGACGGTTCGATCCACTTCGATGGAGAGGAGATCACAGGGCTTCCCGCCCAAACGATAGTTCAGAAAGGGATCTTCCAGGTGGTTGAGGGGCGCCGAGTTTTCGAGCATCTAACCGTCCAGGAGAACCTCATGGCGGGGGCCCACACGCGCGCCGGCGGGATGCCCCAAATTCGGCCCGACCTACAACGGGTCTACGAGTACTTTCCGCGCCTTGCCGAACGCAGGGGCCAAGCGGCGGGCTATCTTTCGGGGGGCGAACAACAGATGCTGGCCTTGGGAAGGGCACTAATGGCTCGTCCCCGCCTCATGTTGCTCGACGAGCCGTCATTGGGCCTCGCTCCGGTCCTCGTCGAAACCATTTTCGGCCTCATCGAGCGGATTAACCGGGAGGAAGGGACCACGATAGTGCTCGTGGAACAGAACGCCCGCCTTGCCCTCGCCGTCGCTGATTTCGGTTACATCGTGGAGGGTGGTCGAGTGATGCTGGAAGGCCCTTCGGACGAGCTGGCCGCCAACGAGGACGTTAGGGAGTTCTACCTCGGGCTGGGAGATACGGGTCGGCGTTCGTACCGAGACGTGAAACACTACCGTCGACGAAAGCGGTGGCTGTCGTGACGAGTGGCCCCGAACCGCTCAGGCTCTGGGATCGCGCGGCGGAGGCCCCCGCCGTTTGGGAGGAGGCACAGGACCGGCTGGCGGATGAAGCGATTCGGGTGGCGCTGGAACGTAGCAGGGAGGCGCGCGTCCGCCTGAATCGTTCCGGAATCAACGAGGCTGTTACGAATGGCTGTGCGGGGCTTTCCTCAATCCCAGTACTCAGCAAAGACGATCTCCCGGCTCTCCAGGCCGCAGATCCACCGTTCGGTGGCATGTTGGGAGTGCCGGTGGACGAGCTCCGCCGCATCTACAGATCCCCCGGCCCGATCCACGATCCGGAGGGTCACCAGCTGGATTACTGGAGGATGGCTCCCGCCCTATGGGCCGCCGGCTTTCGCTCCGGTGACATCGCTCTCAACACGTTTTCCTATCACCTGACTCCCGGAGGAGCGATGATGGACTCCGGGCTGCGAGCGGTCGGTTGCGTAGTTCTGTCCGGAGGCGTCGGCCAGACCATGGCCCAAGCGGAACTTTCCTGTGCATCCGGGGCCACGGGATTTGTGGGGACGCCCCAGTTCCTCCTGACTCTCCTCGAGCGGGCCGAAGAGGAGGGGGTGACCCATTCGCTTCGCCGCGCCCTCACGAGCGGCGGGCCCTTGATGCCGGCACTTCGCGAACGACTCATCACTTCATTCCGCGTGCGCGCATTCCAGGTTTACGGGACGGCCGACGTGGGGGCCATAGCGTACGAATGCGAGGAACAGGTCGGCTGGCATATCGCACCGGGGGTCGTCGTTGAAGTCCTCGACCCTGCGTCGGGTGCGCCATGCGCTCCGGGAGATACCGGCGAGGTCGTGGTGACCGCCCCGAATCCGGTGTATCCGCTACTCCGGTTGGGGACCGGCGACCTTTCTTCTTTCGTGGCGGGGGAGTGCTCCTGTGGGAGGACCTCAATGCGCCTAGCGGGGTTTTTGGGGCGGGTCGGAGACGGCGTGAAGGTGCGCGGAATGTTCGTGCACCCTGGCACGTTGGCCTCGGCCTTGAGAGATCAGCCTATCGGTTGTTGGCAGGGGGTTGTTACGGAAGAGAATCACCGGGACGTCTTTACGCTTCGGGTGGAAGCGGGCCCTGACGGGGACCCCTGCGACGGGGAGGCCTCTGTCCCCCTGGACCTGGATACGATAGGGGCCAGCGTACGAAGGGTTACCGGATTGCGGGCCTCCGTGAATATCGTCCCTAAGGGCTCCATCGGATCGGACGCTCCGCCCATATTGGACGGTCGAGGCGTCTAGGAAGAGGAGAGCACTGAAGGCCGGCGATATCCCGCGATCCAAACAGACTCCAGCGTGCGCCAATTCTCCACGGATATACCGGGGTCCTCACGCAGGATCAGGAAGTCACCCCACTTTCCCACTTCGAGAGTGCCTAGGTCGTCGAGTCCTACACACTGGGCGGCCCCTCCCGTGGCAGCCACGAGAATCTGCTCCGGCGTCATGCCGGCCTCAGCCATGAGCTCCATTTCAAGGTGTTCGAAGTACCCTTGAAAACGTCCAGGCGGGCCCGTGTCGGTTCCCATTGCGATCGGTGCACCGGCAGCGGCCAACGTGCCGAGGTTCCGGAGGGCCTGCTCCAGCGCCACCTTGTATTGTTGGGCTGCGCTACTCTCGCGATAGCGCGCTTTGCTCTCCTCGCTTCGAAGGGTATTCACCGCCGACATGTCGGCAGCCGCGAGGAAAAACGGATCGGAAAAGAACTCAGGCTCATCCTCGTAAACGAAGGTCGATATCTCACGTGTGAGGGTCGGGGAGTAACACACCCCCTCCTCCGCCAAGCGACCAGCGAAGGCGTCATCCACGTCAGCGTCGCGAACGCTATGCACCAGGAAGTCGACATCGGCATCTAGCAGTCCTTCGGCATCTTCCAAATAGAAGAGATGGGCCGCCACCGGAAGCCCAAGCTCGTGGGCCCGGTCGATCACCGCCCTATATATCTCCGGTGTCATCTTCGTTGTGGATCCGAGGTTGTCGTCGACCCGGATCTTGATGAAGTCCACCCCCATGGTCGCATTCTGATCGACCATCGCCACCGCCTCGTCCGGAGTTGCGCCCGTCACGACCCTGCCCGCAACCAACAGTCGGGCTCGGTCGAAGTCGAGGTTGGCTCGCTCCGCCACCCCCTCCGGACCATCGCCGCCGAGACTCACAACCGTGGTCACACCGTACGAGGCGTAGAGGTCCAGCTGACGAACAATGTTGTCCGAGGAGTAGTGGCCGCCTTCCAACCCGAGGGTCTCCCCCACATGACCGTGGGTGTTGATGAGCCCGGGGGTCACATACATGCCGCTTCCATCCACTACGTCCACATACGGCGGAATCTCGATCTCCGCACTCGGTCCGATAGCTTGAATCGTGCCCTCTTGGACGACGACGGTCGCGTCACGTATCGGGGCGCTCCCCGTTCCGTCGTACACGGTCGCCCCAACAACGGCAAGGCCAGCGCCATCGTGCCAAAGTGCCTCTTCAGAAGTGGAGCAGGCGGCCAACCCCACCAGGCAAGCGAATGCGGCCATCCCTGTACGTTCAGCAGTCATCGTGGGGGTTCTCCCTTGATTGTTACTCGATATCCAGACCGCACATGCGGGTGGTAGTCCCAGATGGCGTGATGCTGCGTGCAGCGATTGTCCCAAAACGCGACCGAGTTGGGCTGCCAACGAAAACGACAGTGAAACTCGGGTCTCGCCACATGGCGAAAGAGGAATCGCAGGATTGCATCGCTCTCTGCGGGCGGCAGGTCTTCGATGTGGGTCGTAAACATCTCGTTGACGAACAGGCATCGGCGACCTGTGCCCGGATGGGTGCGTACGACAGGGTGTACGCAAGCGGGGTATGTGCGCCCGCCATCGTCACGCCCGATTAGGCGGTTTACCTCTCGGTAGTACGGTCCACCGTCGTGCATCGCCCGCAGGTCTCCCAGGAGTGTCTTCATCGAGAGAGACAGTGCCTCATACGCCGCGTACATATTGGCAAACAGGGTGTCGCCCCCCGTCTCGGGAACGACGTGCATCCGGAGGATCGACCCCATCGGTGGTGTGGCGTCGCAGGACACGTCCGAGTGCCACCTTTCCCCGGTCGCCCTCACCGAGTTTTCATCAGCGTGAATGCGCATGACTTCAGGGTGTCCCTCGAGTCCCGGATCGTTTGGGTGAATCACCAGTTCGCCGAACCTGGCGCCAAAAGCCTTCTGATCCTCGACCGAGATCTCCTGGTCGGGAAAAAAGAGGACCCCGTGTTTCAGAAGGGCGCTCCTTATGATCGAGAAGTCCTCGCCGGACACATGCCCCAGGTCCACTCCCCGGATTTCCGCCCCGATGACCGGAGTGACGGGGACGATCTTGATCTCTGTTTCCCCAACCATGCGCGACAATGTGGCCCGAAACCTGGCTCTCGGCCACCTGACTCTCGGTCCTGGCCCGCGAACAGCTCAACCTGATCCACCCTTGTCCAATACCCCGGTGCCAGTACAATCTTGAAAGGACAGGGTAGGCTGAGTAGGGTGCTCACGGATCTGACTCCCTATATTACTAGGTTGGCGACGAGGATTTTTCGCAGTTTTCTCGATACGGAGGTATTGATCGTGCTTGTTCGGGCTTTGGTTCTGTCCATAACTGTGTTGCTGGGGTGCGGGGGTGCTGACGAGGCTCCGCGTCCAGAACCGACCGAGCCGGAGCCGCCCCCGTCCGAACCCACGAGTCCGCCCCCGACCCCCCCTCCACCGCCGCCTCCACCACCACCGCCCACCGAGAACAGGGTCGAACCTCCCTTCGGATCGATTGCGAATTTCGACATTCAGGATGACACGTTTGTCGATGAGAACGGGAACCACGACCATGAAGCTGTCGCTACGGTTCTGACTCGGCAGACCGTGAGTTGGACTCAGAACGGCGGAAACATTCACCGCGTGGAGTTCAGTAAAGTCCCCGAAGGAGTACAGGCGGAGGACAGTCAGGATCTAAAGCCTGGAAACATCTGGGAATTCAATCCCCCGGCTCCGGGCGAGTATGTGTTCTTTTGCAGGTACCATGAGTACATGATGGATGCGAAGATCATCGTCGAAGCCAGGTGAACCCATCGTGTGTCTCGGCAGTTACCTGCTTGCGTCCCGGGGGCTGCACCCGGGCCTGACACACAAGGGTGGACAGCGCATCGCGTTGAGGATTTGGTGGTGAGGTCCTATCTGACTTCGCGATCCCTGCTCTTTGGAGTTGTGGCGATGCTCTTCGCCGCGTGCCAGGGCGAGGAGATCGTGCCCCCAACACCGCCTCGCCCCGAGCCGGAACCCCCCACTCCGGCTGAGATTCGGGCGATGCTGATCGACACCGTTCGGCTTCTCGCTGACCACCGTAATCTGGATCCACTCGATGCCCCGGCACCCGTTCGACCGGAGCTAGTGGAGCTGGGCCGCTTCCTCTCCTTCGACCCGATCCTGAGTGGGAACAGAGATATCTCTTGCATGACGTGTCACCTGCCGAGTTTCGCCACTAGCGATGGCGTCTCCCTGCCCGTCGGTACCGGTGGGGAAGGGCTTGGCCCCGCGCGCAGGCATCCCAGGGGCGAATTCAACCCTCGTAACACCCAGCCGCTCTTCAACCTTCATGTCCAGACCCAGTTTTTTTGGGATGGGCGGCTTGAGGAGCTCGACGATGGGGAGATTCGGACGCCCGCAAGCGATCATTTGACTCCGGAGATGGAGGCGATCTTCGAGTTTGGCGCACTATCGGCCCAAGGAATGTTGCCTGTGGAGCGCCGGATTGAGATGCGAGGCGGCTCTATGGATCCTCCGAATGAACTGTCCGCACTCGGAGATGGAGACTTCGCGGGCACGTGGTCCGCGATCATGGCGCGCTTGGACGAAATCGAGGAGTATCGGGATCTATTCGAGGCGGCCTACCCGGGAACCAGTTTTGGCGACATGACATTCGCTCACGCCTCCAATGCGATGGCGGCCTTCATGGTTTCGGAACTGGCATTCGTGGACACCCCTTGGGATCGATTCCTCGCGGGAGACGACAACGCCCTTACGGATGCCGCACTCCGGGGGGCCAAGAGCTTCATGACGATCCGCTGTATGCATTGCCACGAGACGGACCAGTTTGACGACCGGAACAACGAACTAAAGAATGCGGCCACGCCTCAGCTTGGCCCGGGGATGGGTGATGGCCCCGGCGGGAACGACGATTTTGGCCGGGAACGTGTAACGGGCGACCCGGCTGACAGATATACGTTTAGGGTTCCGGCTTTGCGCAACGTGGAGCTGACCGCTCCGTACGGACACGCTGGCCAGTTTGCGACCTTGGAGGGGATCGTAGCCCACTATGACAGCATCGATACCCGTCTCTTGGAATACGACGTAACCCAAGTGGAACCCGCACTCCAAGGAACGCTTCTGGACAACTACGACGATATCCTTGCCACGCGAGACACCGTTCTCCTCCCGATAATCTTTGAAGACGACGTCACAGCGGACCTCGTAGCCTTCCTGGAATCCCTCACTGACGACGCGGCGCGCGACCTTTCCCACATTGCTCCCGCCCGTGTCCCGAGCGGTCTTCCAGTCCACCGATAGGCGGTTTTCGAGTGCCCAGGTCCCCGTCGTCCCGCTCTGCCTTGTTGGAAGATCTCGTGGGCCAAAGTGAGGGGCTCTTCGGGAGCCAACTCGTTTTTGACCATGGGCATCGTTATTGGTTGCGTGTGCCTAACGGCGATGCACCCGACCAGGGATGAAAAACCCCGGCCTTGACGCATGCCCCCCACCCTGCCATTTTCCCCGGCCTATCCCCGAGCGGGGTCTGCTCCGCCGGGGATGCTTTTTGACAATTCGGTAGCGAGTGATGTTTGGACGCCGAGCGCGTCTGAGGTGCTCGATTCGATTGAATCGAGATGAATCAAACAAGTAAGGGCACAAGGTGGATGTCTTGGTACGGACTGGCGATGAAGGACGTGGCAAGCTGCGATAAGCCAGGGGGAGCTGCACGCGAGCTTAGATCCCTGGATTTCCGAATGGGGAAACCCGGCCGGGGTGATGCCCGGTCATCCGTTCGCTGAATACATAGGCGTTCGGAAGCGAACCGAGAGAACTGAAACATCTAAGTAACTCGAGGAAGAGAAAACAACCGTGATTCTCCTAGTAGCGGCGAGCGAACGGGGAATAGCCCAAACCGGTGAGGTGTCAAGGCGGCAGCCGTTGCCTCATCCGGGGTAGTAGGACGGATTCGTGAGAGTCTGCCGACTCTCGGAGTTTCGTACGTTGGTGAGCAGAATACTTCTGGAAAGCCGAGCCATAGAGGGTGACAGCCCCGTAGGCGAAGCCGACGCGACGATCTCTGGATCTGTTCCTGAGTAGGTCGGGACACGTGAAATCCCGATTGAATCCGGCAGGACCACCTGCCAAGGCTAAATACACGTCCGTGACCGATAGCGAACTAGTACCGTGAGGGAAAGATGAAAAGTACGCCTAAAGGCGGGTGAAATAGAACCTGAAACCATGTGCCTACAAACAGTGGGAGCCTGAACGTTCCCTTCGGGGAACGCGTCGGGTGACCGCGTGCCTTTTGCATTATGATCCGGCGAGTTATTCCTCAGTAGCAAGGTTAAGCCGTTCCGCGGCGGAGCCGAAGCGAAAGCGAGTCTTAAATGGGCGTGAAGTTGCTGGGGGTAGACCCGAAACCAGAGTGATCTATCCATGGCCAGGTTGAAGCGAGGGTAATGCCTCGTGGAGGACCGAACCGTTGTGGGTTGAAAACTGCTCGGATGAGCTGTGGATAGGGGTGAAAGGCCAATCAAACCTGGAGATAGCTGGTTCTCCCCGAAAGATATTTAGGTATCGCCTCTGAGTGGAGACTGCGGGAGGTAGAGCACTGGAAGGGCTAGGGCCCTAACCCGGGTACCAACCCCTACTAAACTCCGAATGCCCGTCAGTCGGTCTCAGGGAGGCAGTGCACGTGCGATAATGTTCGTGCGCGAGAGGGAAACAGCCCAGACCTTCGGCTAAGGCCCCCAAGTACTGGCTCAGTGATAAAGGAGGTGAATTTGCGGAGACAACTGGGAGGTTGGCTTAGAAGCAGCCATCCTTGAAAGAGTGCGTAATAGCTCACCAGTCAAGCGAGTTTGCGCCGATAATGTCCGGGACTTAAGCCAGTCGCCGAAGCCAAGGCCGTGCGCATTAGCGCGCGGGGTAGGGGAGCATTGTCTGAGGATCGAAGCGGAGCCGTGAGGCTTTCCGTGGACTGCAGACAAGAGAGAATGCCGGAATGAGTACGCGATAAACAAGGTGAGAACCCTTGTCGCCGTAAGCCTAAGGTTTCCTGAGCCATGTCGATCAGCTCAGGGTTAGTCGGCACCTAAGGTGAGGCCGAAAGGCGTAGCCGATGGATAACGGGTCAACATTCCCGTACCACACGAGATTGCATTTGAGTTCAAGGAGGGACGCAGGGGTGAATGTCCGTCGCCACATGGTAGGCGATGCAAGGAGGTAGGCGTTCCCGGGTAGGCAAATCCGCCCGGTTATAGCCGAGATCCGATGCCGAAGAGATCTTCGGACTCGAAAAGGGACAGTAATCGAACTGCCTGGAAAAGCTTCGTGAACGAGTAGTCCGTGTGACCGTACCGCAAACTGACACAGGTAGGCGAGGCGAGTAGCCTCAGGCGCTCGAGTGAATCTTGGTTAAGGAACTCGGCAAAATGTCCCCGTAACTTCGGGATAAGGGGAGCCGGGAGTAGGTGATCCTACCACGCGTAGGAAAGCCGGAACCGGCCGCAGAGAATCGGCCCAAGCGACTGTTTATTAAAAACATAGGTGTCTGCTAAGTCGTCAAGACAACGTATAGGCACTGACGCCTGCCCGGTGCCGGAAGGTTAAATGGAGGGGTCAGCGAAAGCGAAGCTCTGAAATGAAGCCCCGGTAAACGGCGGCCGTAACTATAACGGTCCTAAGGTAGCGAAATTCCTTGTCGGGTAAGTTCCGACCTGCACGAATGGCGTAACGACTTGGGCACTGTCTCAACCAAGAGCTCGGCGAAATTGAAGTCTCGGTGAGGATACCGAGTACCCGCGGCAGGACAAAAAGACCCCGTGCACCTTTACTACAACTTGATATTGGATTCGGGCACTGTTTGTGTAGGATAGGTGGGAGGCTATGAAACAGCACCGCTAGGTGCTGCGGAGCCATCCGTGAAATACCACCCTTGCAATGTCTGGGTTCTAACCACGAACCGTTCATCCGGTTTGGGGACAGTGTCAGGCGGGTAGTTTGACTGGGGCGGTCGCCTCCCAAAAGGTAACGGAGGCGCGCAAAGGTTCCCTCAGCGCGGTCGGCAATCGCGCGAAGAGTGCAAAGGCATAAGGGAGCTTGACTGCGAGACCGACAGGTCGAGCAGATGCGAAAGCAGGCCTTAGTGATCCGGCGGTCCCGTGTGGAAGGGCCGTCGCTCAACGGATAAAAGGTACGCCGGGGATAACAGGCTTATCGCCCCCGATAGTTCACATAGACGGGGCGGTTTGGCACCTCGATGTCGGCTCATCGCATCCTGGGGCCGGAGAAGGTCCCAAGGGTCGGGCTGTTCGCCCGTTAAAGCGGTACGCGAGCTGGGTTTAGAACGTCGTGAGACAGTTCGGTCTGTATCCGCCGTGGGCGTTGGAGATTTGAGGAGAGCCGCTCCTAGTACGAGAGGACCGGAGTGGAGTGACCACTGGTGTACCTGTTGTCCCTCCAGGGGCACCGCAGGGTAGCTATGTCGCGAAGGGATAACCGCTGAAAGCATCTAAGTGGGAAGCCTACTCCAAGATGAGATCTCCCGCACCGCAAGGTGCCTGAAGGACCGCAGGAGACGACTGCGTTGATAGGCGGCAGGTGTAAGGCGTGCGAGCGCTTCAGCCGAGCCGTACTAATTGTCCGTGAGGTTTGATTCGTCTCTTTGATCAACTGCGCCTCGCGCGCCGGAGTCCAACTATCACTCGTCACCACATATAGACCACCCACCCTCAAGGTGTGGGTAGGAAAACATTGCCGGCGGCTCTAGCGAGGGGGCCACACCTGGTCCCATCCCGAACCCAGTAGTTAAGCCCCTCAGCGCCGATGGTACTTGGGCGGGGACGCCCTGGGAGAGTAGGTCGCTGCCGGCTACTGCATTTGAACGCCTCGGAGGTCGAGAAGATCTTCGGGGCGTTCGTGCATTCGGAGATCTCTTGTTGAGGGAGAAAGACGGCGGTAAGCGTCGTTGACGATGACGCTCATCTGCTGGGTGGCTGGACCGCTGATCCGCTGCTCGACCGCATCGAGCGACTCGTTAAGGAGCGCGGCCGCCCGGACAGGGGAAATCACAATTGCGGTTGAACGCCTCGAAGGAGCCGCTTCCCAGCGTTACGGAGGTTCTGTACAGCATCTCCGGGTCGCTCGGCGTCCATGATGAAGGAGAGGACGGCTAACCGCGCCCCTATTCGAACGAGATCGGGCGCGTTGGAGGAGGTGACACCGCCGATCGCGAAGACCGGGCACGATACTGCAGCGGCTACCCGGGCGACGCCTTCCGGACCGATGCGCTCATCCTCGAGTCCACGTTTGGACCGGGTACCGTACACTGCGCCGACGCCCAGGTAATCGGCACCGTCGGTGACGGCCCGCACCGCCGCGGCCGGACTGTCGGTGGAGTGCCCGATCAGGAATCCGGATGGTGCAAGTTTGCGGGCGGCGGCCACCGGTAGGTCGCGTGGCCCCAGGTGCACACCCTGGGCCCCTATAGCCAGAGCCACGTCGATCCGATCATTGATAATCAGGGGGACGCCGGCTGGCTCGGTGACGGCGAGCAAGGATCTTCCCGTGTCCGCCAACGAACGGGCGTCCGCCTCTTTGTCCCGCAATTGAACGGTACCGGCACCGGCCTCCACGCATTCGGCCACCACGTCCTTCAGGCTCCGGCCGCAGCGGGGTGCGGGGGTGGTGAGCACCATTACCTGGGCGTCGGCCAGGCCCTTCGGGATGTTACCTGCCGCTCGCGCCACTCTCTCGCCGGACTTCAATTCGGGCCCTGTTGTGTTGGGCCAGCGTCCGAGTGAATTGGTGTGACCCGTCCGTACGCGCTACGAAGTAGAGGTAGTCGTGCTCCGCGGGCGCAAGCGCGGCGAGGAGCGAGGCCTCCCCCGGGGAGGCTATCGGGCCGGGAGGCAACCCGGCCCGGTGATAGGTGTTGTAGGGGTGGTCTGCCACCGCCTCAATGTCTCGGTACAGTAGGCGTGTCCTGCGAGTCCCGAGCGCGAACTGAACGGTCGGATCCGCTTGCAAAGGCATCCCGATCCGGAGCCTGTTCCAGTACACTCCCGCAATCACCTGGCGCTCCGCATCGTGCACCGCCTCCTCTTCGACGATACTGGCCAGCGTTACGACCTCTCTCTCGGTCAATCCAAGGGTGTCTGCGCGGGCCCTGCGGTCGGGCGACCAGAAGGCTCGGTACATGGCGATCATTTCCGCTGCGATTGCCCGATAACCGATGCCTTCCGCAAAGCGGTACGTCTCCGGGAACAGATAGCCCTCCAGCGTCGGGCCTGGCACTCCAAACTCGAGGACGCGGAACGTGTCCTGCAAAAACGTCAGCACACTGTCCGGAGGATCCCCGGTATGGGCCGCGAGATGACCGGCTATCTCGGGGACCGTCAGCCCCTCGGGAATGGTAAGAGGCAGTGTTACGACTGCGCCCGCGCGGAGCATCCCTAGGATCTCCAAATAAGAAGCGTGCCCGGATACCTCGTAATTGCCGGCCTTCAACTCAGTCCCCGCCCCCCGCACTCGGGTATAGACGTCGAAGACGAGGGCAGACCCTACAAGACCGGATTCCTCCAGCTGCTGCGCTATCTGGCGAGAGTGGGACCCGGGCACGATCTGGAGCTGGACCGTGGTGTCTGTTCCAGCCCGCGCAGTGCCACGGATCTCGCCTTCAAGAGCAAGAAAGCCGGCCACCAAGGACACTGCGAACAGCACGATACCCTGCCGCCAGACCGGTCCAATCCGACTCCGCGCCCTAAAGAGTGCGGTGTTCGAATCCAAGGTGTTGGGTTCCATGTCCTTCAGGCGTCAATCACGGAGTTCCGATTGCGGGCGCGGGCACCTGCCCCCTCCGCAGGTAGTCGGCGAGCATCAGTGCCGCAGCGACTTCGTCTCGTCGTCCCTTCTCCCTGCGTTTCTTCTTCTTGAGTTGCATCGACTCCAGCTCTCGAATGGCGCGAGCCGTGGTAAGGCGTTCGTCCCACTCGATCACGGGAATCGTGAAGGACTGCTCCACCTCCCGCGCAAACTTCCTGGCCTCCAAGGCCATCTCACCCTCGGAACCATCCATGTTGTAGGGGATACCGATCAGAATCTCGAGGGGCCGAAGTTCGGTGACGAGCTCGGATAGACGTGAAGGGATACCGCCGGCCCGCCCACGCACAACGGTGCCCCTGGGTCGGGCGATGGTCCCGGTGGGGTCGGAGGCCGCGACACCAATGCGACGCCTCCCATAGTCCAGTGCCATGATTCGGCCCGTCGATGCTCCAGTGCGCAGCTAGTGACTCCCTCTATCCAGCCCTCTCGTAAGAGGACCGTGCCGATTGCAGGGTTCAGTTGGTTCGGTCCCGGGAATGTAGACCTCGACATAGTTGAGTTCGATCGGGCACCACTCGGTGGCAAGGAGTCCGGTGGTCTCGTCAACGGTGCGTTCAATGAGCCCGGGCGGGCGACGCCACGGCTCGGGAGGGGGGTGCGTTTCGTAGTATCGTGCGAGCACTGCCGCAGACACGGGGGCAGCTGTACCCCCACCCGTCGCTCCGTTGTAGATGCCGCGGGGCCGGTCAAACCCGATCCACGTGGTGGCGACGAGATCCGGAGTAAAGCCCACGAACCAAGTATTCGTCGCGTCGTTCGTTGTTCCCGTCTTGCCCCCCACCGGGATGCTGTACGGAATCTCGAAACGGCTGCGAACGGCGAGTGTCCCCGTCCCCATATCGACGGCGTCCCGCAACATCGACTGCGCTATCCAAGCCACCTCCGGAGAGAGCACCCGGAAGCTCTCCACGTCGTTCTCCCACAAGACGCGGCCCTCTTTGCTTTCGATTCTGAGGATGGTCCGGGGGGTGGCTCTGACCCCCATATTCGCGAAGGTCGTGTAGGCGGTTGCGATTTCGATGGGGCGCAGATCCGCTGAACCAATCGCCGCGGAAGGCACGAGTGGCACCGTCGAATTGATGCCCATTCTCCGCGCGAGGGAAGCTACGGTTTCCTCCCCTACGCGTTGTCCCAGCTTTACGGCAACAACATTGATGGACCGCGCCAAAGCTCGCCGCAGCGTCAGGGGCCCTTTGAAGTCTTCGTCAAAGTTGGTCGGGAAGTAGGGGTCTCCGCCTGGGTTTTCGAGGTAATACGGCTGGTCGTAGATCACCTCGGACGCAGGGATGCCCGCGTTGATCGCCGCCGCGTAGACGAAGGGTTTGAAGACGGAACCAGGCTGCCGAATCGCCTGGGTTGCGCGGTTGAATTCGGAATGCTCGAAGTCTCTCCCCCCCACCATGGCGCGCACGTCACCTGTCTGCGGGTGGAGGGCCAGGAACATCCCTTGGACGTATGGCATCTCTCCGCCGGGACCAATCGCCGCTCTCAAACTGTCCGAAGGCCAGGACAGGGTCTCTTCGTAGGTGACGCCACGAAAGGCAAAGTGGCGGTCAACCCAAGACAGTTGTGCAACCAACGCGGACTCTGCGACGGCCTGAAGCCCCGGATCGAGTGTCGTGAACACCCGGAAGCCCCGATCGTACACGTCCATGCCGTACCGATCGAAGAGATCGCGCCGGATCCACTCCACGAAGTAGGCGGCTCGCCGTTCGACCCGTGATCCCTCTGCGAGCTCGAGGGGATAGGCCTGGGCAGCGGCCGCGTCGGCCTCCGTAATCAATCCTTGGTTCGCCATCAGACGAAGGATCAGGTTTCGGCGACCAATAGCGCGATCTGGAAACCGCACGGGGTTGTACCCATACGGGTTCCTGGGAATGCCGGCGAGAAGTGCCGACTCGGGGAGATTGAGCTGAGCCGCGTTCTTCCCGAAATAACGCTCGGCTGCGGCTTGTACACCGAAGACGCCCCCGAAGTTGATCTGATTAAGGTACGCCTCGAGAATCTCCGTCTTCGAATATGCGCGTTCGATATCCACCGCGACGCGCATCTCGCGCAACTTCCGACGTACGGAAATGTCCCTGCGGTCCACCGACCCCTGAAACATGTTGCCAGCAAGCTGTTGCGTTATGGAGCTTCCGCCTGCCCCTCCGTAACCCTGGAGAACGAAGTCGACAAATGCGCGAGTTGTACGCCACAGGTCCACCCCTGCGTGACCCCAAAAACGACGATCCTCGACCGCAATGAAGGAGTTGTATACGTGCCGAGGGAGTTCGTCCATCCGAATGGGCGTCCGGCGTTCGACGGCGAGTTCAGCCAGCAGAGATCCATCCGCCCCGTATAGGAATGTCGCCTCTTTGGGTTCGAAGGCATAAATCTGGGCGATCGATGGACAGCCCTCGCACACATGCGTCCAACCGCGCCAGACCACACCGAATAGAAGCGCTCCGAGCGCAAGCACGAACATGGCCGCCAGCTTCCACCACCGCCGGAGGAGGGAGGGAATCAACCCGCGTTTCGTGCTAGCCTTCTTGGGTTTCCGGTTCTTGCTCTTGGGTTTTGCCATGTCTCGTCACGTCTGCGTTGCGCCCGTCACCACGTCTTCGTCCCCACCAGGTCGTCCGCTCACGGCAGATACGATTACAATTGCGTACAATCGAGACCCCGGAACAATGCGGGCCTGTCACAAATCCGGGGTTCCGAAAATCGAAACTACTCAATAGGTAGGACACCTAACCACTAGGAAAAGTAAGAGACCGACACTTCAATGTTCCCTCCCGTAGACGAACAACTCGAGCGCATACGCCAGGGTTCCGAACAGATTGTGCGCGAGGAGGATCTGGCGGAGAAGCTGGACAGGTCTATCTTCAAGCGGCGGCCACTCATCGTCAAACAGGGATTTGATCCTACGCGTCCCGACCTCCATGTCGGCCACGGGGTCTCGATCCACAAGCTGCGCACCTTCCAGGAACTCGGCCACCACGTCGTATTTGTCATGGGGGACTACACCGCCCGAATCGGCGACCCAAGCGGACGCGACGAAACCCGCCCCATGCTCTCCGAGCAGGAGATCGAGAGCAACCTCGCAACGTATGAAGAGCAACTGTTTCGGATTCTGGACCCCGAGCTCACCGAGGTTAGACGCAACAGCGAATGGCTGGCTCCCCTCCGCTTGGCGGACATCCTGCGTCTGACTTCGCAGTACACAGTGGCCCGCATCCTCGAGCGGGACGACTTTGGCCGCCGTCTCAAGGAGGGAAGGCCGATAACCCTCGTGGAACTCCTTTATCCGATGATGCAGGGATACGATTCCGTTGCGCTCAAAGCGGACGTGGAGCTCGGGGGCACCGACCAACTCTTCAACCTGTTGGTCGGACGAACCCTCCAAGAGCGCGCGGGACAAGAGCCCCAGGTTTGCCTGATCATGCCTCTCCTCAGGGGGACAGACGGCAAACGAAAGATGTCGAAGACGTACGACAACTACATCGGGCTCACCATGTCTCCAGATGAAATCTTTGGTCGGATCATGTCGATTCCGGATTCTCTGCTGGACGAATGGCTGGTTCTGATATCGAGTGTCTGGGGGGATGAACTCGACGAGCGGCGGAGGGATGCGGTCGACAATCCCCTGAAGACCAAACGGTGGCTCGCTCGCGACATCATCGCCCGCTACCACGATGACGCCAAGGCGGTCGCTGCCCAAGCCGCTTTCGATCGGATCCACAGGCGGCGTGAGGTACCGGAGGTTGTGCCGGAGACGGAGATCTCGCTGCAGGGAGCGGATTCCATGTGGATAGCCCACGTGATGAAGGCGTCCCGGCTCGCTCCATCGACCTCCGAGGCCACCCGTCTTATCGCGCAGGGTGCCGTGCGGCTCGACGGTGATGTTGTATCGACCCGCGATTTGCGCCTGGGGCCTGGTACTCATCTGGTCCAGCGAGGCCGCCGTAAGTTCGCCCGGGTCACCCTAACCACCCATTCGCCCCAGCCTTAGTTTGAGTTTGATGCCACTTACACTGCTTGAGGCTGGTCGCCGACGCTGGTCGCCCGAGATTTCGGGGGTTGGAGGTTTGCGAGGGATAAGGATGAAAGTCGCAAAAACACATTTGAATGAGCGGTGGCGAATCGCTGCTTCCGCCCTCGCTGTCTGTTTCGTCATTCCTGCGCAGCTCGTTATTCCTGTTCAGCTAGTTGCACAGGATGCGATAACCTGTCCGGAACCAGAGGGTGAGGGGTCTGCTGGCCTTACCGGGTCCGTGACGGACGCCAGCACAGGAACGCCGCTGCCCGGTGCCATGGTTATGGTGTCGTGGGTGGACGATGATGGCGAAAGCGGAACTGCTATGGCAGCGACTGACGCAGTTGGAATGTATGTCGCCTGTGGCCTGCCGGCGGAACAGGAGCTCCTCGTTTACGCGAACTTCAACACCTTGTGGTCCGACCCGGTTACCCTATCGATAACGACGGGCCCGCCAGCGGACTGGAACATCACCCTTGATTTGCCGGGTGTAACCGTCCGTGAAGGGCTTGCGCTCCCTGGACGAATCGTCGGACGCGTGGCGGATCGCACCTTCGACAGAGCCGTGGACGGGGCCGCCATCCGGATCGAGAACGGAGAAGTGGATGAACGCACTGTCTCGGACGGCAGCGGCCGCTTCCTTTTCGGTCCCCTCGAACCCGGCACATACCGGATTCATGTGGAACACATAGGGTTCGAAAATCTGGATCGTGTCATTGAAGTCGTGGACGATCGGACCCTGGAGATCAACTTCTCCCTCACTGTAGACGCGGTTGAGTTGGAGCCGCTCGTCGTTACGGCCCTCCGTCAACGCAGGTTGGAGTTAGCCGGATTTTACGACCGCAAGGACTTCGGCGAGAAACTTGGCTTGGGAGTATATGCTACCCAAGAGGACATCAAGCGTTCGGGGGCCCAGAGACTAACATCGTTCTTGCGCACGATTCCCGCGGTTCGCGTTCAGTGCAGCGGATCCGGGATTGGCCGAAATGCGTGCAGGATCTTGATGACACGGGGGACGGGAGGATTTGGGGACGGTCCCGGGGGTTGCCAGAACACGAACGTCTGGATCGACGGAGCTTGGGTGATTCGCCCGGGTCAGTCTTCAACGCAGACCCCGATCAACGACCTGGTATCGGTCATGGAGGTCGCTGGGATCGAGATCTACCGCGGGCCGAGCGAGCTTCCGGCGCAATACGGCGGCTCCAGCGGCCGCTGTGGAGCGATCGTGATCTGGACGGGAGTACCAGACCGCGACCCAGATTTGGAGTAGCCGAATCGCTGATAACGTTGACAGTGCGCTGCTGGCAAAGCTGTTGCGCCTGGCCTAAGCAGTCTTCATTATCTCAGGTGAATCCTTGGGCAAAGTGCGTTGTTCCCTGCCGCGGGGTGTCGTTGTTTTAGAAGAGTCAGCCGTTGATTTAGAAGAACCAGGAGCCTAAAACGTTGCTTTTCGGCGCGGGGTTGACGACCCGGCCGCGCCTAGGGGGTAGTAGGACCCCGACTAACTTAGTGCGGGTCGTCGGAACCTCACCCATAGGAGGGTGCACATGTTGTTTCACTTGTCAGGTAGGTGGAGAGGCGCGGGAGCGCTGACCACCGCAATCCTTGGAGTCTGGCTGTTTACCAGTCCGGCTGCCTTGGCCGGACAGGGGGCAGTCACGGGGACAGTGACGACGGGGGCCGCAATGAGGCCTCTCGCGGGTGCCCAGGTCTTTGTCCAGGGGACCGAGATCGGTACCCAGACAGCGGTCGACGGTACATACCGCTTGGAGGGAGTCTCTGCTGGTACCCAGACCATCTCTGTCCAGTTCCTCGGCTACCGATCTGCCACTCAGGAGGTCACGGTGGCGAGCGGCCAGGTCGTTACGGCTGACTTCGCTCTGGAGATGACGGCTTTGGCTCTGGACGAGCTGGTCGTCACGGGGGTCGTAGGGGAGACCTCCCGGATCAAGTTGCCCTTTACCGTGGAGAAGCTGACGACAGAGGATATGCCAGTCCCTGCGTCCGATGTCTCCAATTTGCTAAAAGGTAAGGCGGCAGGTGTCCAGGTAACCTCAACTTCTGGACAGCCCGGGCAGGCCGCTTCGATCACGCTTCGGGGCCCGACGTCCATTAACGCTTCCGGGCGTGGACAGGGGCCGCTGATCGTTATCGACGGCATTATTTCGAGCGGCACGCTATCGGATATCGGCTCGCTCGATATTGAGAGCGTCGAGTTGGTGAAGGGTGCTGCCGCGGCGTCGCTGTACGGGTCTCGTGCCCAAAACGGCGTGATCCAAATCGCCACACGGCGTGGGACGGAGCTCACTACCAACAGCATCAACATCCGAGCCCGCGGCGAGTACGGGTATGGACAGCTAGCGGGCGACATTGGTCTCGTGCGCCAGCATCCGTACAAGATGAACGATGCCGGAACCAAGTTCATTGATACCAGCGGAAACGAAATCGATTTCCGCGACCTCAATCGGCCGGGGTTTGGATCAGCGATCCTGCAGAACCAGATCGACCCGTCCGCTCCGGGAACGCCGCAGACAGCGTTCGCTAACCAGGAATTCCCGGGAGAGCTATTCGACCACATGGATACGTTCTTTGACCCGGGCGAGACCATGGACCTCTACGCTGCTGTTACGGGCCGGTTCGGCGAGTCCAGCTTCCGGGTCAGTGTCAGTGATTTCACAGAGGCCGGAGTTGTTAGGTGCTCGGCTTGTGCGGACAACCTTGCCACGTTGAACGCCGATCGCGTCTCTCAGGGCCTGAATGCCTTCGACGTGGATTTGCCCGATGACGAAGGCTTCAGGCGGCAGAACGTACGGGTCAACGTCGACACCAGGTTCGGTGATCTCGACATCGCTGCGAGCAGCTTCTTCTCGCGCTCCGACCAAGACGACAGGGCCGTGTCGACGGGCGCGTTTTCCCGTCTCACCTTCATGTCTCCGGCAGTTGATCTTGCCGGTGTTTCACCACTCGACGGTCGTCCGGACGTAGACGCCGACCCGCAGTCGATTGAGGAGAATCCGCTGTACCTGCTCTCTGTCAACGACAGCCGAGACGAGCGTACGCGAACGATGGGCTCAGTCGATTTCAACTACGCGCTTCCGAATGTGCCGTGGTTGTCTGCACAGGTGAACGCGTCGTTCGACCGCACTCAGTTCAGTGATTACACCCTTCGGCCCAAGAACGAGCGCAGCGCCGGTACGGGCCCGCGCGACTTCACGGGTGGAAGCCTTCGGAAGTTCAGCTCGCGTAGAGAGAGCATCAACGCTTCGGCTAAGCTGAACGCCAACCAGACCCTCATGGATGGCGACCTGTTGGTCCGAGCTCAGGCGCAGTATTTGATCGAGGATGAGCAATTCGAGAGCCACGGAGTGTCGGGCAGCGGATTCTCGGTCGATGGTGTGCCGACCTTCGGAGCGATTGAAGGCGACCACACGGGTAGCAACAGCCAGACGGCAGAGAAGGCTCAGAGCGTCTACCTTATCGGTGGTATCGACTACAAAGACAGGTACATCCTCGATGGGCTGATTCGTCGCGACGGTTCGTCCCTGTTCGGCCCGGAGGAGCGGTGGCAGACATATTATCGCGGTTCGATTGCATGGCGTGTCGCCCAGGAGGACTGGTGGACCATTGATGCGATCAACGAGCTGAAGCTTCGGTTCTCGCTCGGGACCGCAGGTGGACGCCCCACCTTCTCCGCTCAGTATGAGACGTTCGGTGTTTCGGCTGGTGCCATCTTCCCGATTAACCTGGGGAACAAGTTCCTCAAGCCCGAGTTCACCACCGAACAGGAAGCCGGGCTCAACCTGGTCTTCCTGAACAACCTTGCTGTGGATCTGACCTATGCCTGGCAGACCACTGATGACCAGTTGCTGGGGGTCCCGCAGCCTGCATTCGTGGGATACTCGAGCCAGTGGCGGAATGCCGGTGAGATCTTCTCCGAGACGTATGAAGCTTCCCTGACATACTCCGCGATCGACACTGAGGACCTCGGTCTCAACCTGCGCTTCAACTGGGATCGTACCCAGCAGCACATTACCCGCCTCGACATTCCCGCCTTCACCACCGGCAACTTCTACGTTGCCGAAGGCCGTCCGCTTGGTGAGCTGTGGGGCGAGGTTTGGGCCAGAGACTGTGCCGACCTGATGCCGGTCGGAATCTCTGCATCTGATTGCGCGTCCAACTTCCAGGTGAACGACGACGGTCTGCTCGTACCCACGGGTGGCGCCGCCTACACCGAAGGGTTCAGTGCTGGTCTCTGGGGGACGCAAGTCGCCGTTATGGGTGATGGTGGTGAGCGCAGCTACCACTGGGGTCTCCCGGTCAAGGTCCAAGACTACTCCCCAGCCTGCATGGACAAGTACCCCGGCGAGTACATGGAGAAGTGCCCGCTCACCGAGTTCTTGCCATTCGGCCAGACGACTCCTGATTTCAACTTCTCTTTCGGCACGAATTTCCGTTACCAGAGCCTGACCCTAAACGGGTTGGTCGAAGCTTCCATGGGTCCGGACATTTACAATGGGACTCAGCAGTGGGCGCTTCGCGAACTGCGTGGCGAGGACGTCGACCAGACTGGGAAGCCGATGGAGCTTCACAAGCCCGTCGGTTATGCGTCAGCCATTTACTCGGTTAACGCCGACAATGACTGGTTCAAGGAAGACGGCACTTGGATCAAGCTGCGGGAGATCTCGCTCGGTTACGCGATTCCCTCCGACTTCACTTCCAGCTTGTTCGGCGGTGTGTTTGATCAAATCCAACTGAGCGTTATCGGCCGTAACTTGCTTACGATCACCGATTACCGCGGTTACGATCCCGAGGTTGGATTCACGGGTGGCACCTTCTCGAACGCCGTTCTGAATCGGGTCGACAGCTTTGGTTACCCGAACTTCCGGACGTTCACGTTCGCAGCGGAGTTCGTCTTCTAACCTCATGTCAGAATTGATTGGATTCCGACGAACGTTGAATTTTTCTACGGAGAAAGAAATGACCAGGAGAAGGATTTTTCCCGCTTTTGCGCTTGCTTTGGCGGTGAGCTTTTCCGGTTGCGACCTTGCGGTTGAGAACCTGAATGCTCCTGACAGGGCACGCGCTCTGGCCGCTCCCGAGGACGTGGAGACGCTCATTTCGAGCAGCTACCAGAAAGTCTGGGAGATCGGCCACTATTGGAACAACGCAAACTTTGCGTTTGGACACATGGCAAGTCGCCACACGGCGACTTGGGGCAACATGGGTATGAATGACCTGGGGCGTGAGCCTCGGGAGGCCCTACCCAACACACCGTCATATCGGTGGGCCTATGTATTTGAGGCCAACTGGGGTGATGCTTATGGTGGTATTTCCGCTGCCTCGGATGGACTCCGGGCGCTTGATGCCGGGCTAAATATAGGCGATGGTGGAGAACGGAACGAGCGGGCCCGCGTCTTCGCCAAGTCGACTATTGCTATCCTGACTTGTCTGCTGGGTCTGTGGTACGACAAGGCTTACCTTATCGACGAAACCATTGACCTCGGCGGAGAGCTCGTTACCACGGATTACTCCGGCGTGATCCAGTCGGGCTTGATGAAGCTTGACGAGGCCGCTTCCATGGCCCGTTCAGCTGCTGCCTTTACTCTCGAAGCCAACTGGGTGAACGGCAACCCGTGGTCAAATGAGCAGCTGGCAGCTTACCTGGTTGGTTGGAAGGCTCGCTGTCGGGCGAACGCCCCGAGAAGTGATGCCGAAGCAGCTTCCACTGACTGGAGTGCGGTAAGCGCTGACGCCATGAATGGCATTCGGGACGTAGTCATCACCAGCTCCCACTTCGACTCCGATGATCCGTGGTACGACGGCGTCAAGATTTTGATGCAGGAGAACAACACTTGGCATCGGATGCACATGGACTGGGTCGGAATGGCTGATCAATCCGGTCAGTACCAGGACTGGCTAACCTTCCCAACCGAGCAGCGGACGGCTCGCAACATGTCGTTCGGTGATGATATGCGGTTCCCCACCGAGAACGTGAACGGTGCGCTTGGAATGAGCGTCAGTCCGACGGTGGCGTCGACTGGGCCACGGGCGCGATACAACGCGACCGTGATTTTCCGACCGGAGAGGGGCACGTATAGGCAGTCACACTACGGGGATTCCCGTTACGACGCCTACACGCTCAGCTGCTGGTTCTGTCAGCCGGATGGCTTTCCGCTTGAGACGATGACGTCGATGGAGATGGATCACTACATTGCGGAAGGTGCCTATCGCATGGGCAACTTTGGTGCCGCCGCGGATATCATTAACGTGACGCGAATGCAGGCAGGTCTGCCGCCTGCGCCGTCGAACCCGACGGACGCGGTTCCGATGAATGCGAGCGGTGGGTGCACACCGAAGAAGCGGTACGACGTACAGGGCCGCTGCGGTAACCTTCGGGACGCCATGATCTTCGAGCATTTCCAGAACGTTTTCAATGTTTACGGTGGCTTGGAGTTCTGGCATGGTCGGCGCAACGATCTACTGCCTACCATGACTGCACTGCATTTGCCGATTCCAGCTGCGGATCTAGAAGTGTTGCAGCAGGAGATCTACACCTTCGGTGGTGGCGGAGATGACTCTGCTCCCAGCCCGATCCCACCTAGCGTCATACCGGGCGATCTCACGTCCGCGCTGGAGCGGGTTTCGTGGACGCTGGATCGTTTCCAGGAGCAGCAAAAGGCTTCGATTCGAGCCCAGAAGGCCGATCTCGTCGTGCGGTAGTTTGCCCGACGCGTAGGATTTGAGTGGCCAGGGTATCGCGGGCAGTTCGCTGTCCGTAATACCTTGGTTGCTCAGCCGCTCTGCCGCGGCAAGTTCAAAAGAGCCACCGAAAACCATCGGTGGCTCTTTTGCATGTGGCCAAGCCCCTAGGTTGTTACCTTGAAGTAAAGATGAACCTTTTGGCCCCCTCGGCTGTATCTTTCCAATAGAACCATTCCCCAGAACTTCCCACTACGAATTGTTGGTAGACCGATGAAGAACCGGCAAAAGAATCAAACGACCAAATCTCTAAGCTCCCTCTTGTTCGTGGCACTGGCCGCTTCAGCAGTCGGCGTTGCGGGGTTTAGCGCTACGGGGTGCAGCGAGGGTGTAGGATTCTCGTTGGGACCCGATACCATCGGGCACGACCCGAATCTCGACGACTCTGACCAGCGCAATCCGGACGGTAACGTCGTGTCGGCCGACCTCGGCTTTCTGGGAATCGAACCCGCTGCCCGCTGAGTTGATGACTGGACGCGCCCGCGTCCATTGCTGAATGTCGTTGTGGATGTCGATCATACGACCGAGGTGGCGCTATCCTTGGGTTCGAATGTGGGTGAGCGCCGCCGGCATCTGCAGGAGGCCAGCCAGCGGTTGGCTTCCTCGATTCTGGTCGCCCCCAACTTCTCGAATGTATTTGAGACGACCCCAGCTTACGGGCTCAGCCAGCGTGACTACCTGAACGCCTGTGTCGTAGGCCGGACCCATTTCGGTGCACTGGCTCTATTGGCGGCCGTTAAAGAGATCGAGAAAGGGGCGGGGAGAGATTTCAATGCGTTGAGGAATGCGCCGCGTCCCCTGGATATCGACATTTTGCTCTACGGGAATTCCGCGACCGATCTGCCGGGGCTCGCAATCCCTCATCCTCGGTTTTCGGAACGTCCTTTTGTCGTAATTCCTTTGGCTGAGATCGCGCCTTCTTGGAGGCATCCGTTGATTGGCAAGACCGTGTCGGAGTTGGCGGCCGGCGTGGATGGCACCGGAGTTAGGCGTTTGGACGGAGTACGGCTGAATCACCCCATCTCTGCGGGAGTTCCTGTTTGACCTCCCACGTCATTGAGGTGGAGACCACGGGTGCCGAGACATATCCGGTCCATATCGAACCAGGATCGTTCTCGCAGCTACCGTCGTTTTGCGAGCAATATGCCCCGGCTCATCGATACGCCGTTATCGCCGACTCACAAGTGGCCCAAAGATTCGGAAACACGGTACTTGCCGGTTTCCGTGAAGCGGGGTTGACCGTGGAATTGGTTACCTTCCCCGCAGGTGAATGGAACAAGAGCCGCGCTCAGTGGGCGGCCGTCAGCGACAAGATCTTGCGATTCGGATTCGGTCGCGATTCCACATTCGTTGCTTTAGGGGGTGGAGTTACAGGTGACTTGGCCGGATTCGTGGCCGCGACCTACATGAGGGGTGTTCCCGTGATCCAAGTGCCGACCACGCTGCTGGCGATGATCGACAGTTCCGTGGGAGGGAAGACAGGGGTGGACACAGAGATCGGCAAAAACCTCATCGGTGCCTTTCACCACCCGTCGGCGGTTGTCGTAGACCCACAGGTGCTCGATTCGCTCCCGAAACATCAGGTTCGGGCGGGCTTGGCAGAAGCGACCAAGACAGCGGCGATTCTCGATAGACCGCTGTGGGGCTGGATTGAAGAACATGCGGCGGAGCTTGCGAACGCAGAACCACACCTCATCGCAGAGCTCGTGGGGCGGGTCGTGAGACACAAGGCCGACGTCGTGGCCGCTGATCCTATGGATCGTGGTCGCCGCGAGATTCTGAACTATGGGCACACGGTGGGTCACGCGATAGAGGCCTTGGAAGGATATCGTGTTTTGCATGGAGAAGCGGTTGCCGCGGGGATGCGGGTTGAGGCACGCCTTGGGGAAATGCTGGGAGTGACTGAGGAGGGTACAGCGGACGCCGTGGCGGTCGTTCTCGACAAGTGCGGTCTGGGGGAGCTTTGGGAGCACGAACGGCGACCAGATGAGGTTCTTGAGGGCATGATGCGCGACAAGAAAGTGCGGGCGGGCCGCATTCGATGTGTTCTGCTGGAGAGAATCGGCCGGGTCGCTCGTGACGGTGATGGCCGGTACAGCTTCATCCTGGAGGAAGAGCACCTCGGAGAGCCGTTCTGCGTGGCGTTGGCGGGAGGGTGATGACCGATCACCTGCTCGGCGTGGCAGAGCTGTTGTCCCGGCAGGCGGAACTGAACCCGGCAGGGCGGTGCCTGATTGCCGGAGACGATGAATGGACGTATCGCCGGGTAGCTACCCAGGCACGTGCGTTGGCCGTTGCCCTCCATCGACTCGGCGTGGAACCCGGCGATCGAGTTGCGGTCCAGCTGCCGAATTGGCCGGAAATGGTGTTGTCTGCAATCGCCGTCGCAGATCTGGGGGCAGTGCTGGTGCCCGTGAGCCCAACCGCCTCTCGCCGCGAGCTGCGGTTCATTCTCCGGAATACAGAAGCGGTGGCGGCCATTACACCGGAGAACTGGGCGGGGATCGACTTCCTGGATCTGTATGAGGGCCTGCTGGCCACCCTCCCGGCCTTGCAGTACGTCGCGACAGTGGGCGAAGAGGATCTCTGGTACGGCGACAGGATCTATCAGTTCGAGGATCTTGTATCGAGTGGACGGGGCCGGGGGCTGGGCGCGGCAGAAATCGATTACCTAAAGGACCCGTACGCCATCCTCTATACCGCAGGGACGACCGGTACCCCCAAGGGTGTGGTCCTCAGCCAGGGCAGCCTAGTTAGGACCGCGAGGGAAAGCGCGCTCGGCCTCCAGCTCGGAGAGCACGATGTAACGCTATGCTGCGTACCGATGGCGAACATCTTCGGGACCTTGGCCATGTTGTCATCGTTCAACACCGGAGGCACCCTCCTCCTGCAAGACACGTTCTCTCCCACGGGTGTGTTGGATTTGGCTGACCATCACCAGGCGACGGTCCTGCACGGTGTGCCCACGATGTTTGTGCTGCTCCTTCGCGAATTGGAGCGAGGGGCCATCCGCCCCCAACACCTCCGAACCGGGTTAGTCGCAGGGAGCCCCGTCGGGGAAGACCTGATTCGCCGGGTGCGCGCCGAACTCGTGCCGGATGCGGAGATTGCCTACGGCCTCACCGAGACATCGTCCACGGTGACCATGACTGCGCCCTCCGACCCTTCCGCAAAACGTTCTCAGACAGCCGGACGCCCCCTCCCCGATGTCGAGGTAATCGTGCTCAACCCGGACATGTCGGAAGCCGCGGTGGAGACAGTGGGAGAGCTCGCGGTCCGAGGATACAACGTCATGCAGGGGTACTTCAGACAGCCCGGCCAGACGCAGAAAACCATGACAGATAAAGGGTTCTTGAGAACCGGTGACCTTGCGTTGTTGGACGAAGAAGGTTATTTGCATATAGTAGGGCGGTTGAGTGATGTGGTTCTTCGGGGCGGATACAGTGTCCATCCGGCGGAGATCGAGACGTTGCTGCGGTCGCACCCGGTGGTGGAGAAGGCGGTGGTGGTTGGGATTCCGCACGACGTTCTTGGCGAACTCATTTGCGCGTGCGTGGTGATTTCCGAGGGAGCTCTGATCACCGCGGACGAGCTCCGCGAGTTTTGCCGAGAATCACTGGCTGGACACAAAGTGCCGGATGCCGTCCATTTCATGGATGACTTTCCGGATGCCAAGACGGACCCGGCGCTGCGTGCGCGACTCGCGCGCATGGTTCGACAGAAGGGCGGCGGCGGTGCGGACTCGAAGACCGTGGAAGCCGGCGGAGAGTACAAAGCAAACTAGATGGCGCAGGCCCCCGGTTGGGGCCCACGCCGAAACAAAACGCGAACGGTGAAGCGGCGTTTTCCCTGTCCATCCCCTTCGGGAACGCGGAGGCGAGGAGGGAGGATCCCGAAACCGTTCGCCAGACGACGGGGATGGGATGAATCCTGCCTACACGCGGGCGCCGCACCGGCGCCAGGGCGTGGATGCGCACGAAGCGCATACTGCCGCCCTATTGATTGATTTTGACAATGTCACCATGGGAGTCCGGTCCAATTTGGGCCAGGAGTTCCGCACTTTTCTCGACTCGGACATTATACGGGGGAAGGTCTCGGTTCAGCGTGCGTACGCCGACTGGCGTCGCTACCCCCAGTACATCGTTCCTCTGTCCGAGGCCTCCATCGATCTCATCTTCGCCCCGGCGTACGGTTCGTCGAAGAAGAACGCGACGGATATTCGGTTGGCGATCGACGCATTGGAACTCGTGTTCACTCGCCCTGAGATCGGAACCTTCATCTTGTTGTCGGGCGATTCCGACTTTTCCAGCCTCGTGCTCAAGCTAAAGGAGTACGGGAAATACGTGATCGGTGTGGGCCTTCAGGAGTCAACGTCTGACATCCTCGTTCAAAACTGCGACGAGTACTACAGCTACAACCGCATGTCGGGGTTGACGTCGAAGGAGGAACTCAAGACGGAGAAGCATGATCCGTGGGAGCTGACCAGCAAGGCTCTGGCGAAAATGGTAGAACGCGGAGACGTCATGCGTTCCGACCGCCTCAAGCAGGTGATGGTGGAGCTGGACGCTGGATTCGACCAGGGAGCGGTGGGATTCTCGAAGTTCAATCGATTCCTGGCCGAGGCCTCCAAGCGGGACCTGGTTGTCCTGCAAGGCCGGGAAAACGGCCAGTACGAGGTCGCGCCGGGTGCGAAGACAGAGGTCACAGCCAAAGCCAAACCCGCCACGCAATCCAAGAAGGCACCGCGCAACGATAGTGGGCGAAAACGCGGCGGGCGCCCATCTCGGAGTGCTCGCGCCAGCGGTTCCCCTCGGCGGGGCAAGAAATCGGCTTCGGCGGGGGTTGCTCCTAAGGCTGTCCCGACGGCCGCCAAAGCCGATACCAAGGAGGAGATGGAAGGCGCGTTGGCGTTGCTCGGCGAGGTCGTAAGCGCGCTATACAAAGGATCCCCCGGAGTCCGCGACTCCCAAGTGAAGCGGAGGATACTGGAACGTCAGAGGGACTTCGATGAGCGCAAGCTGGGCTTCGGCAAGTTTTCGCTTTTCCTCCAAGCCGCGAAGGAAGCAAACACTGTTTCGCTAACCCAGGACGATGCGGGCAATCTCTACCTGAGTCCCGCATCCCCCGAGGCCTCCCAGACGACGGCCAAGGGAACGCAGGCGGACGACCAATCGCAGGCACCCGAAGATTCGTCGGCGACGAGCGACGGTCGAAGGTCTCCTTTGTCCGCGGCGGCGAGACGCGTGTTCGGCAGGTTCCGAGGGGGTTCACGCAAAGAATCCGAAGAACCCGAAGAGGCCGGCAAATCGGGGGATGCGGAAGCTGCGGCGGCGGTTTCCACTCCCGAACCCCCTGCTTCCGAGGGGAAGAAAGCGGTTGCTAGCGGCAAACAGCCGCAACCCCAACCCCGCACCGGGGCAACTCGACCCTCTGAACGACGAAGCGATGAGGGCCGCGACAACGGACGGGCCCCTAAGGCGAAGGCTCAGCCCCAGACTGAATCCGATAAACCCGCCGCGCGTCGATCTGCCACAAAGGACTCGACGGCGGATACACCTAGCCCAGCGGATACCCCTAGAGCGGATACGCCTAGATCACAGGAGCGCCCCAAGGCTCGGCGTGGAGCCAACGCAGCCCGGCGCAGCGTGTCCCCTCCACGCACCCTGGGTAGGTATCGGCGCGGGTCGGTAGGAGGCCCATCCACAAAACCCAAGGGTGCAGAGCCATCGCAAAGTGCGCGCGCTGCGGTGCCCGCAAGGAACGCCCGGCCTGCCAAGACACAGAACTCGAAGGCGTTCAAGCCCCCATCCTCAGACGGGGCGGCGTCGAAGGGTCAAAGCGCCGCCGGTGACCGACGCGGGAGTACGCGAGCCAGGCGGCGAGGGCCAAGACCGAGATCGCTCCCCAAGCCAGTTCGTTTGATGGTGAACAAATACCCTGGAGTTGGTCGCCAGACCGCAGAGACCCTCTTCGAACGTTTTGGAGATAGCGTATTCGAGATCATCGAAACGAAACCTGCCCAACTTGAAGAGGTGCTGACCCCCGCTCGCGCGCAGATCGTGGTCGCTGCTCATCGCAAGGTTGGTGGCGGCAAGGTCGGTGACGGTAAGGTCAGTGACGGCGAAGGGGACTGACCACGGCGACGGCTGACGGTACACTAAGACAGGAATTCTTTGCACGCTCGGCCGCGCAGGTCGCCCGGGAGCTGCTTGGCTGCGAAATACGGACTGAAGTAGACGGTCGACGCGTTTCCGGGCGTATCGTAGAGACCGAGGCGTACATGGGACCGGACGACGAGGCTTGTCACGGGGCCGCACGGACGGGCCGGACGCCTCGGAATGCCCCTCTCTTTGGTCCTCCAGGCACGGTTTACGTCTACCTCGCGTACGGAGTGCACTGGCTGACCAACCTGGTGACAGGGGATGAGGGTTTTCCCGCCGGCGTCCTCTTGAGGGCGGTTGAACCGTTGACCGGGCTGGACATCATGCGAAGCAGGCGCGGTCGGCCGGAGTTGACCAACGGGCCGGGGCGGCTGTCCCAAGCACTTGGTGTGGGGCCCGAGCTGCAGGGTGTCCGCGCCGATGGTCCACCCCTGACGGTGCTTGCGGGCGACCCGGTACCTGAAGATTGTGTCAGGGTCACCCCGCGGATCGGTATTTCGCGGGCGCGGGATCTTCCCCTTCGGTTTTTCGATTCCAGGAGTCGCTGGGTCTCACTTGGCGGCCGAGTCCAACAACGCAGCAGCGAGGGTAGGTAATGGAAGCTGTCACGCAAGCACCTGTATCGTACGGCTTCTTTTCTATCCTCCCACCGCTGCTGGCGATCGGGCTCGCCATCTACACTCGGCAAGTTCTGATCTCTCTAGCAGCCGGGATCTGGCTGGGGTACATCATCATGAGTGGCTGGAACCCGGCAGCGGGTGCTGCGGATGCCATCGATGGTCTGATTACGGTGCTGGGAGACCCAGGGAATGCGAGGGTGCTCGTGTTCACCTTCCTCATAGGGGCCCTCATCTCGACTATCGAGGCCAACGGAGGCATGTCCGGGTTCGTGAAGTGGGTGGAGGAGAGACGGTGGGTCACCGACGGTCGACGGGCGCAGATAATGGCGTGGGTCATCGGGATTGTGGTGTTCATCGAATCAAACCTGACCATCCTCGTAGCAGGGTGTGTCACGCGTCCGCTTTGCGACCGGTTCCGTGTATCCCGAGAGAAACTCGCCTACATCATCGATTCCACCTCCGCCCCTGTCTGCATCCTGATCCCAGTGAATGCGTGGGGGGCCTTGATCTTGGGACTGCTCGCGGCCGAGGGCCTTGCCAACCCCATGGGCGTGTTCGTGGCCGCCATTCCGCTGAACCTCTACGCACTGGCGGCGCTCGCACTTGCCGGGCTGGTGGCATTCCGCGGCTGGAATCTGGGACCCATGAAACGAGCCGAAGAACGCACCGCCGAGGGACAACTCCAGTGGGAGCATGCTTCGGCCGTGGCCGACCCGGAGGAGATCGCTCCGAGTCCACCTCCCGGTGTTGAGCTCCGGGCGCGAAACATGCTGATCCCTATCTCCGGGATGGTCTTGTCCATGCCAGTGTTCATGCTGATCACGGGCAACGGTGTGCTGAGCGAAGGGTCTGGTTCCACCAGCGTGCTGTGGGCGGTGATCTTTGGCCTCGCCCTGTCGGCCGCTCTCGCACTCAAAGCTGGTTCTCTGGATCTAGAGGGCCTGAGCAAGGTCGGGTTGAAGGGAGCGGGAGGCCTCACGGGTATCGCCGTCGTGTTGTGGCTCGCCCTTGCACTCGGCGCCGTGACGCGCAGCCTCGGGACGGGTGTTTACGTGGCGGGGATCGTAGGTGATGGGTTCCCGACCGCAATCCTCTTACCGCTGGTGTTTGTGGTCACATCCGGCATTGCCTTCGCCACGGGAAGTAGTTGGGGAACGTTCGGAATAATGATGACGATCGCCGTTCCTGTCGCGGAGACACTTGGAATCGACCCCGTTCCCTTCGTGGCCGCTGTCCTCTCAGGTGGGATATTCGGAGATCACTGCAGTCCGATAAGCGATACAACGATCATTTCTTCGCTGGCGTCGGCCACGGACCATATCGAACACGTGAGAACCCAGATTCCATATGCGCTCTTGGCGGGAGGGTTCGCCGCAATCGGCTTTGGGATAATTGGGGCTGTGATGTAGCCCCTGGTGGAAGTTTGTCTATAGGCTGCTAGGGGGCGCGCTGCATGCTTGCGGTGGCCAACACTGTGACCTCGGGATCCCACAGCAACTCTCCGGCGTCCGCCGCCCCTGGGATGCGGATCGAGGTCTCGCGAGAGTCCATTGCAACGCGTGTCCGAACCCCATCAGCCGTTCCCCCCTCTACCTCCAAATCGAATTCCAGCTGAAAGGTGGGCCATTCGGCGGGTTGACCTTGCCTGATCGAGGCCACCAAGTCCTCTCCGTCGGGACCCCACTCGATCTCCAACTGAGGGTGCCCCGGAGAAAACACCCACTGTCTGAAGAAGCTTTCCAGGTCCTCCCCCGCTGCCAGCTCGAAGGCTGCCCGGACGTCGTCTGTGTCAGCGGTGCGGTGGAGCTTCTCATGGTAGTAGTCGCGGGCCGCGGCAAAGAACGTGCTATCCCCAAGGCGGTGCCGGAGCATGTGTAGCACCCAAGCGCCCTTCTGGTAGTTGTTCCGGTTCAGGAGTGCGAACAGTTGGTTGGTGCTGGAGTCCACAATGGCCTGGCCGACCACGTTCGAGGTCGTCGCCACCTCCCGGCTCTGGGCCATCATCGACCGGAAGACCTCTGTCCCGTCCCTCGATTCGAAATAGAGGGGGCCGAAATAGCTGGCGAACCCCTCGCTGATCCAGAGGTGGTACCAAGAAGCCGGAGTGACGGCATCTCCGAACCATTGGTGGGCTGTCTCGTGGGCAATGACGCCCTCCCCCATCCGCCCCTGCTCCCAGCCACCTCGGGCGTAGAATATCGCGCTGGAATTCTCCATTCCCCCGAAACGGGTGGAAGACTGGACGTGCGCGAGTTTTTCATACGGGTACGGTCCAACGAGGTTCGTATAGAAGTCGACCATGTCGGGGCCGCGGGCGAATCGTTCCTCCGCGTAGTCCCCGCCTCCGGCCAGAGCCCAGGCAGAGATTTCGCTGCACGAGGGGTCCGTCGCTTGGCCTGGCGCGGGAACGACCGGCGACTCGCCACAGGCGGCCGGGCCCAGGATCCGACGTTCGAAGCGGGCGACGCCGATGACCATGGTGTACGTAGGAATAGGGACTTCCGGGTGGGTCTCCCATACCCAGACAACTCCGCCATCCACCGGCCGGGTCTCCGTTAGGGCCCCGTTTGCGATGACGTCGTACCCGCTTGGGACCTGCACCTCAAAGCGAACGGTGGCTTTGTCCGATGGATGATCGTTTGAAGGAAGCCACCAACGGGCGCGGTTCGGCCAGTTGTCGGCGAACACCGCCGGGTCCCCGTTGGCGTCCTCACCAAAGAAAAGTCCGTTCTCGGGAGATCCGCCGTAGGAGATCTGCAACTCTACCGACCTCTCCTCTGTATCGGTCTCGAGAGGTCCTATCCGCAAGATGCCACCGGAGTGTGCGAACGGAATCTCTTCATCGTCGATGGTCACCGAGCGGACGTTCAGCCCCGAAAGATCGAGAGAGATGTAAGGGGAGGTTGGCTGCAAAGTGCCCCAAACCGTTGCCACGGCCCGGAACTGTCCGGAGGCTGGTTCCGATAGGTTGATGTGGAACTCGTAGTGGGTGGCGTCGAAGTGAGACCGGTCCTCCATGGGTCGAAGCTCTACCCCCGGGTCGGGTACATCCTGCGGCAGTTGCTCCTGCGCGACGCAGTCAAAGCGGATGCTACCCAGAAGCACCATTCCGAGCGTGTATAACCAGATTCGTGCCGCCGAGGTGTCCGTGAACCGTTGAAACATGCCGCAGCCTTCCTTAGTCCTGTGCAGTTGACGAGGTTAGGGAGAAGGTAGCCGGAGGTGACGGCCAGTGGACATATTAGAAAACACGATCCCCCAACAAACACAACACCCACGATCCCGATATCACGCGAGGAGCTTGCCGAGATGACCCATCACCGCCGTCTCCGAACGACACCCTTGTTCTCGTTTCTGGCCGTTGCGTTGCTATTGGTGCCCGCGGTTGCCGAAGCACAGAGGACGGCCAAACCGGTCCTCCACGGACGCCACTGGATGGCCATAACGGGCAAGCCACTGGGTGCGACGGCGGGTGCCCGCATGTTCATGCAGGGAGGAAACGCGGTGGACGCGGCCGCCGCGATGCTAGCGGCTACGTCGACGATGTGGGATGTGCTCTCGTGGGGTGGGGAGACGCAGGCTCTGATTTTTCACCCGGGTGAACAGAGGGTGATTGGGGTAAACGCTCTTGGCGTCGCACCGACCGGTGCCACTCCCGAGTTCTTCAAGGAGCATGGGCACGAGCGGTTTCCGCCTGAGACGGGGCCCCTTTCGGCAGTTACTCCGGGGACCCCGGGGGGCCTGATGACGATGCTTGCGGAGTGGGGCAAGCTGAGCCTGCGGGAGGTCCTTGCTCCCGCGATGGAGATGGCCGAGGGCTACCCGATTGAAGCGGATGCGGTGCGTCGTATTCGCAACACTGCCGAGGACATCCGGGAGTGGCCGTCGTCCGTCGCCGTCTACTTCACCAATCCGGAGGATGAGGACGACCCCGGGCCTAGAGAGGGGGAGATCTTCCGGCAGCCGGACCTGCTTCGGACGCTCGAACGTCTAGTGGACGCTGAGGCGACTGCTCTCGCCGGGGGGGCGAGCCGTTCCGAGGCGATCTATGCCGCGTATGATGCCTTCTATCGGGGTGACATAGCTGCCGATTTTGTGGCGGGTGCGCAGCAAGCGGGGGCCGCGATCACGATGGAGGACATGGGGAATTGGCAGGTCTACATCGAAGAGCCCGTGACCACCAACTACAAAGGGGTCGATGTCTATAAGCTGACCACCTGGGTGCAGGGGCCAGTGATGTTGCAGGCGCTGAACATGCTGGAGGGTGTCGATCTGCAATCCATGGGGTTCAACAGCGCCAATTACCTCCACGCTCTTTATCAGGTGTTGAACCTCTCGTTCGCCGATCGCGACTTCTATTATGGAGATCCTTACTTTCCGCCTGCCGAGCCAGTGGCGGGTCTCCTTTCGAAAGAGTATGCAGCGGCGCGTTTGGCCGAGGTCGATTGGGAGAAGAACGATCCTCACGTTGGTCCCGGCGATCCCTACCCGTTCCAAGGGGATGTGAACCCCTTCACGCACCTGCTTGAAAGGTGGGGCCAGTCCACCGCACCCGCCACAACGGATGACGCTGGCGCGACTTCCCTGTCGCACGCCGAGCTCGATGAGGACTTCTATCTGGGTACCACATCTATCCAAGCGGCGGACGCGGAGGGTTGGGTGGTTTCGATCACTCCCTCAGGAGGTTGGATTCCGGCGGTGATAGCAGGGGGGACGGGGATCGGGCTCTCGCAGCGCGCGCAGAGTTTTGTGCTCGAAGAGGCGGACAATCCCTACAACGTGGTGGAACCCGGAAAACGCCCTCGGGCGACCTTGACCCCTGGAATGGCACTGAAGGACGGTAGGCCGTACCTGTCGTTCGCCGTCCAGGGCGGTGACGGACAGGACCAGAACCTACTCCAGTTCTTCTTGAATGTAGTCGAATGGGACATGAACGTGCAGCAGGCAGTGGAGGCTCCGAACATGAACAGCTACCAGCTGCGGGGATCGTTCGGTAACCACGAGACGCGCCCGGGTCGCATGCTGTTGCAAGAGGCAACGCCGCCGTGGATTCGCTCGCGTCTGGCGGGTATGGGTTACGATCTCACCTTCTCAGAGAGAACGTCGGGCCCGATCAATGCAATCTTCTTCGACTGGGCCAATGGCGCGTTCTGGGGAGGTGCCAGCCACCATGGAGACGACTACGGAATAGCCTGGTAAACGGTTACCTGGTGGGTTGGAAGGTTACTCGCCCCGTTCCATGACGTCGAACAAGTCGTACCGGCGGGCGCGGTCCCTGTCAGATCCTCCGGCCGCTCCCTCGCCGTCGTGGTCATCCTCTTCGAACGCGTCCGGGTCCGCAGCTTTCCGGAGGTGCCAGTCCGTCGCCCGCTGGTAGGCTCCTGCGAGTCCGAGGAGGACGTCCTCTGCATAGGGGTCGGTCCCTAGCGTGGCTCCGATCGGAAGCGGATAACCCGTGGTCTCGGACTCGAAACCGATCGGAAACGCGATCAGTGGTAGGCCGATCATGTCGAAGGGGAAGGGCTGGGTTTGGGTGACGACGTCGCACTGACTGAACACCTCATCCAGGACGCGCCGCAGGAGGACCAACCGCGCGCGCGACCCACGCACATACTCCGCTGCAGGCAACAGGAGGCCGTTGATCCAAGGAGACAACGACACACCGAATCCCCGCACATCCCTCTGAAGGTATTCGAGGAAGATCTCCGAGCGCTCTGGCAGCCTGACGTTGTTGAAGTCTCGGCTCGTAAGGGTCTCCCATTGTGTCGGAAACGGGAGTTCGACGATCTCCGCCCCGAGTTCATCCAGCGTGGCGAGCATGGTGCGTCGTGCCGTCAAAGTCGCTCTATCGCGGGGGCTGGGTTCGTCCGACCCCTGACGAGCTTCCGGTTCGCGAAGGAAGTCGGGTAGAACCCCTATCCGGATCGGATCGCCGTCCGGGCGGAGCATAGCTTGGCCGCGTCCGTCACTGGCGGCGGCCATGTAATCAGCGGGAGGAGGCAGACCTAGAGACCGAGGGTCCGCGGGGTCGGGGCCTGCCATCACCTGCAACATGAGTGCGGCGTCGACCGCGTCGCGGGCGATGGGTCCCGGGTGGTCTCTCGTGTAAGTGAGCGGAAGAATGCCGGCAAGCGAAACTCTACCCATCGTCGGCTTGATACCGGTTAAGCCTTGGGAAAGGGAAGGGTTTGTGATGGAACCACCGGTCTGTGTGCCTGTCGAACACGGTGCCATGCGGGCGGCGACGGCCGTGGCTGAGCCGCTCGACGATCCACCAGGACTCACTGACCGGTCGTGGGGGGCCCAGGCGTTGACCGTGGTAGCCTCACCAGTCGGAGTGGAGGCTGCGGTGGTCGCGAGCGGTCCCATCTGAGTCTTTCCGAGCAATGTGGCCCCGGCGCTCTTGAGCCGCCTCCATGCCGTTGCGTCCAAGTTCGGCACGAAGTCCTCGAAAAGGAAGGAGTTGGCTGTGGTCCGGACTCCTGCGGTGAAGAAGTTGTCCTTGATGGCGAGGGGTATACCGGCGAGGGGCGTTTCAGCGGTGGGGGGCGCGGCCCCCAGGGCCGCGGAGCGGGCTGGCTCGGAGGGTAGTGAGTTGAACGCCTGGTAACGCGGCTCCCAGCGGCCGATACGAGCGAGGTACGCTTCCAGCAACTCAGTTGGGCTCAGATCTCTTGATGCAAGTGCCCCCGCTGCTTCAACGAGAGTGAACTCTTCGGGGTTGGTCGGCAGAGGGCGGTCAGGAGTCGGCAGTTCAATGAACCGGTCCCGGGGTGGGTCCGATCGGCGAGGGGCAGCATGACCAGCGTCCAACCCCGTTGGATGGCCAGCCAGCGCCGCCGCGGTTAGGGCTGCCATGCGTTCCACAAAGACACGCCGTTTCAGGGGATCGCTCATCCGGAGTCTCCAGCGTCTCCGGCGTCACCTCCCCAGGTCGTCAACCCAGCGGGGTAAATGGCTGGAGGCGGCCCTGTGGTTTCAAATGGGAATTCGGCGATTGCTCCCGGCGTTGATCGCAAGAAACGCCGAGCGGAGGCCAGAATGCGGGTCCTATCTGCGGGAGCATCCGGATCGTCCACCGGGAGGACGGAAAGATCGACACCAAGCAGCTCCAGACGCCGCAGGATGTACTCATCGAGTGCCTCATCGGAGGTGCGATCGTTGGCGCTTTGTTGTACCAAGTATGGCCTCCCGTTGGTTTTAGCAGCCCGCAGCCCGTGGACAAACCCAAGCTGCATTCAACCGCCGATGCATCCAGTCACCTTCATGATGGGCGATATGGGTGAAATCCGGTAGAGATGTGAGTGTTTTCGAATACGGAGATGACCATGAACAGGGCGAGGGCACGCGGGGACACTTCGGGGGTAGGAGCGGGTTGAAGTTGGCTGGTTGGAGAAGCTGATTTTTGCCCTCGTGAGGGGGCGGGGGCAAGTGAACCGGGAGGGCGAGGGATGCGGATGGGGGGCTGGGGCGACATGTTGTGATGATGAGGATGAGGGTGACGCTTTCAACGGATCGGGTCCGGACTCTGGATCAGGTGAGGACCATAGTCGAGAGTAAGAGCAAAGCGCGCTTTTTCGCCGTGGATCCGGGGTCTGTCTACGAGTTCGTGGACGAGGTGGTGGAGCGATTTGGGTACGTGGAGCTTGAGGAAGCGGACAGGGAGCTGGTAGAGAGGTTCATTTCGAGGTTGACGGGTGTTTCGGGTTTCAGGGTGAAGCGGCTTGTTGCGTGGCGACTGGGGACGGGCGGCGACGTGGATGCGTGACTGGAGCCACCTTGTTTTGGAAAGGGGGTTTCACGCGCGACGCCGACGCAGCTACCAGAAGAACACTTCAGCCTGCCGAGCGGCGCCCCACGGGGGTTGAAGGCGTACGCCCGCCCGGCGTAGCTTTGCACTGCGTACATGGGGCCCATTTCTTGAGCCAACAATTGCCCTTATATGCACCTGTCCGGAGGGGACGTCGTGCCCTCGAAGGGAAGACGGTAACCGAAGGCTGGGGCGAATGGTTGTGAAAGGGTCTTCAAGAAATCACCCTGCGTGCGCACTTTGGGGGTGGCCTCCGGGTCACCCCTTTTTTGCACATTGCACTTCGGACAACTATTGATTGGAGCCATGATGCGGGCCCGACGAGAATGACGATCAACACCAAGCACAATCACATTGAACCCGGGTGGGATCATGTGAATAGGGACGAGGATCATCTCGAGGGGATGGTTCGGGAACAGCTGGCCATCTTGGGTGAGGATCCGCACCGTGACGGCCTCCTCCGTACACCGGCCAGGGTGGCAGCCTCCATGCGTTTCCTTACACAGGGTTATCAAGAGTCTGTGGAGGAGGCGATCGGTTCGGGAATATTCGAAGCTGACGAGCACGACTCGATGATCATCGTCAAGGACATAGAAGTGTATTCTTTATGTGAACACCATCTCCTGCCGTTTTTTGGGCGGGCGCACATCGCCTACATCCCCAGCGACAAGATCGTGGGGCTGTCCAAACTTCCTCGAATCGTGGATGTGTTTGCACGGCGTCTGCAGATTCAGGAACGTCTTACCGAGGAAATTGCGGGAGCCATTGAGGATGTGCTCCGACCTCTGGGTGTGGGCGTCGTGCTCGAGGCGCGCCACTTGTGCATGATGATGCGGGGGGTCGGAAAACAGAACTCCAAGACAATCACCAGCGCCGTCCGAGGCCTGTTCCGAAAGGACCACCGTACCCGCGAGGAGTTCCTCCGTTTGACCCGCTCGGACGACGGTTAGTAGCGACCTCCCACATGTTCCTCGAGCTGGCCGAGGTTCTAGACTGCCCCACGTGCCGGGAGGGGTATGGTCTGGTGGCGTTCATGGAGCGGGCGCACGAGCGCCGGGTGCTCAAGGGGCGGTTGGGCTGCCCCCTGTGTGAGACGGAGTTTTCGGTGTTTGGTGGCGAAATGCAGTTTGCAACCCCCGAGACCGTTGTTGAGAATCAACGAGTGGAGGCCCCGCACGTTGCGGACCAAACGTCGCGGGGCGATCCTCCAGAAGACACAGCCGCCGCGGCCATGCGGTTGGCGGCGCTCATGGGTCTGTCGGGAAATGGACTTCAGATCGCTCTCGTGGGTCCCGAATATGCCCACCTTGCCCTGCGGGTGGCTCGGATTGGAGGTGGTGCGGAGATCATCGTGTGGTGCGAGGGGGAGACTGGGGTGGAGGGCCCTGCACCGGGGGTCAACGCGATGCGAGGGAGCGATCCCACGGCGTGGCCGGTGCGGTCGGGGAGCCTTAACGCGATTGCTTTAGGCGGCTCACTAGCGGGATGTCCCGGAGAGGTAGCCCGCTGCGCCCGTCAGGGAGCCCGTTTGGTCGCGGGAGACCTAACGGAGCGGGAGATAAAACAAATCATCGATGCCGGCTTTGCCGAGCTCGCTAACGAACCCGGTGTTTGGGTTGGGCAGCGTTGCTAGCGCCCACCCGTCTTCCCGGAGGTGAATCCCATGGAGACAGCCCGCCCCCTACCCCCTGACTACCTTCCCGGCACCCTGGTTGAGGTCCACCTGGAAGGGCTCGATAAACCGCGAGAGGTGGCGGCCAAAACCCGGAACCCCGACGGTACCTGGACGGCTATCTCCTCCGACACCATCGGGCAGCGGGCCCGCGCCATAGCCTTGGCCCTTCGCGAACGAGGACTTTCCCCTGGAGAGCGGGTCGCGATTATCTCGCACACTCGTTTGGAGTGGTCGCTAACGGATTGGGGGATGATCATGGCACGCGTTGTTTCCGTGCCGGTCTACCCCGTTCTCCCTGCCGATCAGATCCTCTACATACTCAACGATGCGGAAGTGACCGGCGTCTTCGTCGAAGACCAGGAACAGCTGGACAAGATCGCTGCTATCGCGGGGGACCTCCCAAACATGCGGTTCACGGTCTCTTTCGAGGACGCGGAGCCACCCCCCGGTTTCCAACTCGACCACATTGTGCTTAGCGACCTCTTGGCCCACGGTGGCGGGATTTCGGGTGAGCTTGCGGACACGTATGAAAGCTACGCGAAGGAGACTGCCCCCGAGGACCTAGCGACCCTCATCTACACCTCCGGTACGACGGGCAATCCCAAGGGCGTTTGCCTGACACACGCGAATCTCCACTCGAACGCGGTCCTAACCCCCCTTGTCTTTCCACTACTCCGGGGCGAGGTGGCGTTGTCGTTGCTGCCGCTGGCGCACGTGTTCGAACGTACCGTGGGCCAGTACATATTCTGGCGAGCGGGGATCACGCCAGCCTATGCCGAATCCACCAATACCGTGGTACGGGATCTGAACGAGGTTTCGCCCAACATCATGTGTTCTGTCCCCAGACTTTACGAGAAGGTCCTTGAGGGAGCGGAAACGGCCGCCCGCAGTGGAGGGACCCTCAAGTCGAAGATCTTCTCCTGGGCGAGGGGCGTGGGGGAACGACGAGCAGACATCGAGCTTGCCGGCGGGCGTCCCGGATTGGCGCTGCGTCTCCAGAACGCCCTGGCAGACCGATTGGTGTTCAGCAAGCTGCGTGCGAAGACGGGGGGCAAGATCAGGATGTTCGTGAGTGGGGGAGCGCCGCTTTCGTCGACCGTCGGACGCTTCTTCTACGCGGCGGGTCTTCCGGTGCTGGAAGGGTATGGCCTCACAGAGACATCGCCGGTACTCACGATCAACCCCCTGGAGGCACCCCGTCTGGGGACCGTCGGGAGGGTGGTTCCCGGAACCGAACTCCGCATCGCCGAGGACGGTGAGATCTTGGCCCGCGGCCCACAGATCATGCAGGGGTATTTCAACCGGCCCGAGGATACGGAGGAGGTGATCGACGGCGACGGATGGTTCCATACGGGAGATATCGGCGAGATCGATGCAGATGGGTACCTCCGGATAACGGACAGGAAGAAGAACATCTTGATTACCGCGTATGGGAAGAACATCGCCCCCGCGCCGATCGAAGCGGCTATCAAGTTCCACCCCTTGATCGAGGAAGCCGTGCTCCTGGGCGACCAGCGGAAGTTCCCGATCGCCGTGGTGGTGCCCGTGATGGCGGCTCTGCGTCAGGAGTTGCAAGCGGGGGAAGATGTCACGGATGAGGCTTTGGTCGAGACTCCGCAGGCGCAGGAGTTGTTGGACAGTGGAGTTCGAGAGATGTGCGAGCAGTTCGCCCACTTTGAGCGGCCGCGGGAGGTGCTCGTGGTGGCGGGGCCCTTCACCATCGACGGTGGCGAATTGACGCCGACCATGAAGGTGAGGCGGCCGGTTATCGAACGGCGCTATCGGGATGCCGTCGATGCTGTTTACGAACGGGCAACCATGGGGGACTAGGTGGTGGAGGGTTTGGCGGTGGTGGTCGGCCTAGTGACCGGTCCGGACCGGGAGACGTTGCTTCGTATTGGGAGGGCCCTCGTAGAGGAGCGGCTGATCGCCTGTTTGAACGTGGTGGATGGAGTGACTTCGGTGTATCGCTGGGAGGGAGAGACCCAGCAGGATACCGAGGTCCTCGGGATTCTCAAGACGACGCCGGGTTGCGTTGCAGCAGTCGCGAAACGTGTGGTGGAGTTGCATCCCTACGACGTCCCCGAAGTGCTGTTCCTCGACGTTTCCGGGGGGAGCGAGAACTACACAGCCTGGGTCCGTGCGTCGGTTGCCAACGGTTCATGAGGTGCTGTAGCCGTCTTCGCCAGTATGCTGCGTTCATATATTCATAGCCGGACGGCCGGAGGCGAGGCGATCCGGATGATGACAGCTGCAAGCCGACGGTGCGTGAAGGACGTCCGCTGCTTTTGTCATATTCAAGATGAGCTATAATATTCAACACATGATTGCTCGTGCCGGATCGCCAGAGCGCTCGATGAGCGCATTTGACCGAATGTCGCCGTTGATGTCATTGGTAGGGATTGCGATTTCGTCCGGGTTCTTTGTTTGCCTGGGCGCATCTTCATTGGCTGCTCAGTGCCCCTTCCCCCCGGAGGGTTCCGACAGGGTTGCCGCAAGACTAGAGTTGGTCGAGGTACGCTCGTACGCGCTTCCCAACGGCAGAAGCCTTGCAGGTGCTGCCATCTCACCCGACGGCGATCTTCTTCTAACCTGGTTTCGCGATGGCGGCGATCTACTGCTGTTCGACCCGAAGATTTCGGGGCCGGCGAGGGTGACCAACCTACGCCCCGTGGTGGGAGGCTCATTCTTGGATGCAAAAACGGCCGTCATCGTACATGACGATGGTACTGCCTCTGAGGTGAGCAAAGATGGATGGGTCGATGGGACCGATTGGTTTCTCGGCGTTGCAGAGGTTAATATAGCGGTAAGGTCCAGGGATGGTTGGTGGCTTCTCAGCCCAGGGCCGGAAGACGGATCAGCCTTGCACTTTGTGCCCGACCGGGCCAAACGTTTAGAGCCGTTGGTCATGCATCTGCCTTCGACCGTCAATGCGACATTCCTGTCGTCCGTCGAGGATGATGCTCTGGTCGGTGTTCGTGACCCTCCCCATGTGGCATGGCGGATCGATCCGGCGGGTCAGATTGTCTCGTCCATCCAACCGCCTCAGGAATTGTTCGAACCCTCTTTCCTTGGCGGATCTCCCAATGAGGTGGCTCGGACGTGGAGGATGGTGAGTGGTATCGGTGTTGATCCCGGAATCCTTCAAGTTATTGTCGACGTGACCTCTGACGCTCGCGTCATAGCGACGTATGACACCGATGGTAGTATCCTGTCGTGTCGCCTTGTGGAAGCCCCCCTTGGGTTCGTAACGGCAAACGCTCCATCTAGACTCATCGCCGCTCTCATGACGCTTGAGCGGAGCGAGATACTGCTGTATTCCTGGCTTTGGCGAAGTTCAAAGCCGCGCCAAGTCTCCCCAAGGGAAAGGCCACCATGATGCAATCACATCGTTTGTACGCCGCAATGGGAGCGCTCGGGCTCGCTCTGGCCGCGACCTCGATCGCCTCCAGTCTATCTGCACAAAAATGTCAAAAGTGCAGCTACGAAAAAGATGAAGAGAGTCCGGGATACGTTTGTGAGAAGGTGGACATGGGCTATGCCGAGTGCGAGGTCCACAGCCCAAAACAGTGTTCCTATAGCACTGCCCCGGATGGCGGGTACGATTGTGGCCTCGTCGTGTTTGGGTTCGATGGATTTGCGCGTTACGACGGACCGCCGGCCCCAAATGTAGTAACTGACGCGCCCGATTCCGACGCCAATCGAGGCCGAGGTGAAACCACGGTGATCGCGCTGAAGGTAAAATCTCATGTGCCCTGCATCGGCGCGGTCGGGGTGCGGGTGTTCGACCCTGCTGACATATCCGCCGCGCGTTCACGGTTCGAGAGGATCGTCATTTAAATGAGAGTACTGCTCGGATCCGATGGTCGGTGGACGATGCGTACGCCCATGTCGGCCGTCTGCCTCTCTTTGATAGCATCCCCTGGCGTTGCCGAGCAAGTACCGGTATGGCACCTCGACCGTGTGCTGCGAGTGGGTAGTGCTACCGATCTTGAGTCCGGGTTCGTCCGGCCGGGAAGTGTCATCCTTTACGACAGTCAGCTGTTCGTCATGGAGCGTGATGACATGACCATTCGCCGGTTCTCTCTTGATGGCGAGTTTCTTGGCTCCTTCGGAGGTAGGGGCGAAGGGCCGGGGGAATTCAATGCGATCACGCGGGTGGGGATGCTCGGCGAGAAACTCTGGGTGTGGGATAGTCGTTTGTCCCGTATTCAGTTTTTCAGTTCCGAAGGGGGGCTCGATTCTCTGGTGACGATTCGTGGCCACCCCACTGCCCCCCTGTTTCGGCTCGCTGTTCAGGGTCTCCTGTCCGACGGTTCGCTGTTGGCGGTACCCGATCGGTATCCTGATGAAGAGGTTAACGATCCCATTGACGTCAGTTATTTGCTCCGTCTCGATTCGCAAGGAATGATTCGGGACACGGTTTCCGAGCTCATTTGGCGGACGCCTCATCGGGACGTCAGCCACGAGCTGGGAGTCAGAGGGCGTCGTTATTTGACGATTCTTCCGGTGATGCCCCCCAGCAGCCAGTGGTCGGTGGCGCGGGACGGCTCAGGCTTCGTCGTCGTCCACCCCCAGCTGCAACCGGGATCATCGGGAGACCCCGGTTTCAGAGTAGTTAGGCTCAGCGCCTCCGCAGATACTGTTTGGACCAAGGCGTTTTCACATACACAGATCCCGGTATCGAGAGAGTTTCTTGAAACGGAGATACAGGCTCTGGTGGAGATGAACGAGCGCGGCCCTGGTACCGGTATCGCCGCCGGTCGCTGGGAACGCGCTTTTCGAGAAGCATTTGAAGACATCAGGAATTACCCCCCGGTATCTGGTGTAGTGGCCGGCGTGGACGGAAGCACCTGGTTAAGGATTCAGCAGGGGGAAGCGCTGTTCGAATGGCATGTGTTGGATGAGGCAGGGACACCGATTGGGCGCCTGAGGGAGCCGCAAGGAAGCTGGCTCAGGGTCCCCGGACTCGATGCTGTTTGGTTTCAGGAGGAGGACGAACTGGGTGTGCCGTACCTCGAGTCCTATGCGGTGATCCGATAGTGACCTCAGCAGGATCTTCCGCTCCGGGCTGGGTCAACTCCGCGTATGCTGACCCGTGGGCTAAGGCCGGCATGGCGATAAGGCTACTTGCTCTTCCCTCTGCGACCGTTCTTGCTGGGGCCGTATGGGGCAACCCAATCTTGCAACTGCCTAGTGCAGTCGCCTTGGGTGTCATGTCGGGATGGTTGGCCACCTATTCGCCATGAGGTACGAATTCGATCCTAACGATCGCGCCACCGGTCGGTGGCAAATCGCGATTCGGTTTGAAGGACTTCATTGCCGGCCCCGGCTGTTTTTCGGTGGGTGCATTGGGGTCTGCTGCGCTTTTCGGGGCGCTGCTGGGAGCGTTAGGTAAGCCGGGCCCGTGGCAGCTGGCCAGTGGAGCAACCCTGTGCGGTTGCCTCCTTGTGCTGTTAGGCCCTTTTTGCTTTCCGTCAGCGCGGATACCGACGGGCAACTGGATGGTGCCGAGGGATTGGCATCGTTTCGGTCGGGCCACCTATTCGATGTTGTTCGGCGCAGCTCTCGGTGTGGGTTTTGCAACCAAGATCACGACGGGTACCGTCTATGTCGTTGCCCTAATGGCTGTTGTTACGCGAGACCCTCTTCATGGAGCGATCGTGTTCGCTGCCTTTGGGGGGGCGCGTGTCATCCCATTGTTGGTGACGGGCCAATCCATGGCCGGGTCCGGTCGCGGTTTCTTACGCCATTTGACTTGGCTCGGATGGTCAAGGCCGATTCCGGATATTCTGGCTCGGATCGCCGTGGCGTTCATCACGGGCCAAACGATCAGGGACTGGTTGGTCACGTAGAGCCGCTGCGGACACAGAGTTCGTAACTTACTCAGGAGGTATTGGCAAAATGGTTCGTTACCTATTCGAGAGCCTTTCACGCATCGCCGAGCAGTTGCAGGACCCAGAACTGTTCCCGCGAATGAGCTCGGTTAGCCGCCGCGCGTTTGGGCGTTTGGCAGCCGCGGTTGTGTTCGGTGGATTGACCGGTCCGGGGTTGCGTCGGGTGTATGCGGACTCGGCTTGCGAGTGTAACCTATCGGGGACTTGCGCAGATTCGTGCGTGCCAAACTGGACCTGTCCAGGTTGGGCGAAATTGCCGGACCATCAAAATTGCTGGTGCGAAGACGACGGCGACGTTACGGAACTAAAGTGTGATTGCCTTTGTGACAGCGGTGCCTGTGCCTGCGCAACCATTGATTCGCCCCTTTGTAAGACAGGTGGCGGAAGAGGCCCAGGCGACCTGTACTGATGCGCCCTCAACGAGTACGGGAATCGGCCGTCCAATCCAACCCTGGTCGGCCTTCTCTTAACGGTTTGAACGCCGACGCACCTGGTACCCGTAAACGGGAACCAGTGACGTGGCGGGGCGAGATCGACTTATCGATTGGCAGGATGGAAGGACAGGTGCCGTACCTGTTCGAAGAGGTGGACGCGCTCACTGGGGATTCGCTTGGTCGAATCTATGTGGCTGATTCGGGTCCAATGGAGATCCGGGTGTTCAGCGACACGGGGGAATACCTATACGGATTTGGAGGTAGAGGCGAGGGCCCGGGCGAGTTTCCCGTGACTGGAGGGGACCTTTGCGGCCTCAGGTTTGGTCCCAAGGGTGAACTTTGGGTGAACGCTCGTTCGTGGTCCCTCAAATCTTACGAAGTAACAACCTCTGAAGCCCGCCATCTCCGCAATGTTGCATTCAGGGGAAGATGTCCAGGCCCGATGTTCGTTGGACCCACCGGTTTGACGGGCATCGATACCTGGCACAACCACGTTCATCTCGACGCTCAGGGAGACCCTGTTGGGACGGTTTCGATTCGTGGTGATGGGTGGGAATGGGACGTTACGAAGTGGGGTGAGTGGGCCTGGCAAGAGGCGTCCGTCACGATGCCGAATGGCAAGGTCTCAACGCAAACAATAGAGCCCCCATATTCGGCGAGTAACGTCGTGGCACACGCCCCCAACGGTGGTTTTGCGGTTGTCTTCAAGGCGGTTTACAACGTGAAACTTTACGATGCAACCGGAACGTTCAAAACCAACCTGCATAAGAATCTTCAGGGTCCGCTCATAACGGAGGCGGAAGCCGAAGAAGGTTGGGCCTGGTTGCATGAGCGGTGGGCAGGGTGGATTGAGGGAGGCCTGGAGCTTCCGGATTACGAGATGTACGAACGGAAGCCGGTCATCCGGCATCTCTGGTTTGATGAAGATGGGCGGCTGTGGGTTTTGTTGTGGTACGCGGAGGGGGATACGATGTATCGCGCCCATGTATACGATGGAGATGGAACGCACATTTACAACGCGGAATGGCCGCGCGGGGTCGCGTTGTCCAGGGGCGGCGTCAGCGGCAACGTTGCGTTGGGCGTGCGTGAGAACGCGCTCGGCGTGCAAGAGGTCGTGCGGCTGAGGTTTCGACCCGTGGGGCCCGACGGAGAAGAGTAAGGTTGGCTAGCGTCTATGCCCCAAGGTCCGTCGGACACTGCCGAATTCCACATCTTCGCGCGCACCTTACTGGTTACGGTGCTCGTCCTGGCCGTTCTGGCCAAGATGCGGGATTGGGAGTCTTTTCGCGGTGTCCTCACGTTTCTGGCACCCTCATTTCTTAGGCGTTGGACACACGCAGTCGCGTCCTTTATCGTGGGTTCGGAATTTGCTCTCGTAGCAATTTTGGCCATTGGCGGTGATCCGAAGGTAGGTCTGGCCACCGTAGCCGGATTCCTGGGGCTTGCGAGCGGGATGCTCCTGGTGCTGAAGAGACTTGGTTACAAGGGCGGGTGTGCCTGTTTTGGGCACGATCATTCAAACACGCACATTGGTGTTCGTGACTTCATCAGGAACGGGTTGCTCGTGTCCGTCGCTGTGGGGTCGCTGGTGCTCGGTTGGGTGCCGGATGGACCAGCTGTGCCCCTGTGGGCGCTGCCCGCGGGCCAACTCCTTGCTAGTGTGGCGGCGACCATCGGCGTTCTCCTCGCATGGTCCTTAGTGGCCGCTGTGCTGGCTATCCTGTACCCTTCCGAGGATTCTCTGGCACGGGACCGCGGGTCGCCCTGAATGCTGCCCTTCTGGTTGAGTTACTCGGTTCTTTGGCTGCTTGTAGCTGTTCTCGGAGTGACCATGCTGGTGATGCTAAGAGAGCATGCGGACGTGGTGCTCCGTTCCAGAGAGGGAAGATCACGGCTCCACGGGCCTCCGGAGGGCCAGCTCGCGCCGAGACTCGACGGCGATCTGCTGGCAGGACCGGCTTGGGACAGCAACAGGGCGCGTGTAGTCGTGTTTATGTCCACGGCATGCCAGCCATGCAGAAGCAGGCGCCCCGAGGTGTCTGCTTTTGCTCTTGATCAAGCTGCAGACGTTGATACCGCAGTGTGTTGCTCGGGGCCCTTGACCGAAATCCGCATCTTCGCCGAGGAGCTAAGTCCGGCGGTATCTGTGATTGCCGATCACTCTGGAGATACTTCTGCGGTGTGGCGGGTGTTCATGACTCCGTTCGCTGTGGGGATTGGCTCCGACGGGACGGTGCTCGGCAAGGTAGCAAATCCGGGATACGACAATCTGCTCCTATTGTCCCGTCTGCTTGTCCGAGAGGGGGCCTCGCCGATGGGAACAGAAGCATAGGTGTATGAGGTCCGAGGCGTTGTGTTTCTACTCATTATCGGATCGGGATAAAATTTCGATCTCACGACTCGCCCCGACGATCGGCGGTCTCCGACCGGTACCAGAGCCAGAATAGTACGCCGGCCGCGGTCCACAGGATCGCCCCTCCTCCGATCCTCATCAGGAGGCCCGCCAAGCGCTGATCCTCGGCGGCCGATAGGGTACCCACTGGCGGCGCGAGTTCGTAAACGGAGTAGAATGGTAGCTCCGCGAAGGTGAGGAAGATGTACGGCAGGGTCATGAGTACGGTGGTGAGCAGGACGTATCCGATCTTCGCACCGTAATGAAAACGAGGCCGGTGCGGAGTGGGGCTCAATACTGGCCACCAAAGCGCGAGGCCGCCTGCCAGCCACGTCGAATCGAGAGCGAACGAGCCCCACTGAGACCGCATGAGCGTGTCAACGACCTCGGGCCAGTGTGTGGCGATGACCACGACGTTGTAAAAGCCCAACGCGATGAGGGGGCGGGTAGCACGTTCCAGAATTGCGCCCGGACGGAAGGCGGAGCAGCGCTCGAGGGTTGCCCGCGGCAGGCCGAGGATGAGGAGGGGCGGGGCGAGCAGAGCTATCAGGAGGAACTGGACCATGTGGATGGATGCCAGGTAGCCGGCCCCGAGAGGCCCCAGCGGCCAGTCGAGTGCAGCCCAGAGGAGGAGGATACCCGCAATGAAGAGGGCCCTTTCCCGAGTTCGCCGCGGCTGCGTTCGAGTGGCGCGGAAATACCCTCCAACCAAGAGCGCGATAAAGAGCCAGACACCCGGATAGGGTTGCCACGCCCAGCTCCATGCGACGCCGTTGGCGGCACACCACCACTGCATCGAAGCCGATCAGGAAGGCTGGGTCAATGACCTGTGACGGCTCAGCAGCCGAGGGAGGTCGTGACGCCAGTCGCCCTGGCGGATCCCACTTGGATAAAGCGCGTGAACGTTGCCGTCACCGGTAATCGCGAGAATCGGTGTAGCGTGCCCGACGAGATACTGAGTGGTGTCGCCCCCGGGACGATGTGGTTCGACGACTGCCGGGGGCAATTCCAGCTGCCCTTGAATGGCGTTCACTTCCTCGATTGTGCCCCTGAGGCCGATGAACGTTCGATCGAAGCGATCCAACCACTCCCGAATCACCTGCGGAGAGTCACGGTCGGGGTCGGTGGTCACGAAGGCTACCTGGATTTCCTCCCGATCGGTGTAACCGAGGTCGTCGAGGGCGGCAGCAAGAATAGCCATCTGCACCGGACAGATGTCGGGGCAGTTTGTGTATCCGAAGAACAAAAACGTTAGGCGGCCCGCGATTTCGGTGCGAGAGTCCCACGAGTTTCCGTCCGTGTCCACTAGCGTGAACGGGACCACCGGGAGGACTGGAGTCAATTCCCGGCCGCGCAGACCGGGTGCCCCCTCGGTGCGGTCGATGCCATCGCTCCCTGCGGCGCATCCGAGAGCAGCTGCAAGAAGGGTCGCCAACGCCCACGGGCGCGATGGGATGGCGCGCCTGGTCACCGGAGGAGCAACTGTGACACCACGAGAAGTGCCCCGATGAATGCTCCCAGCGTATAGCCGAGACGAACGATCATGTTCAACTCCCGGCGGCTGAGGTTGTGAATCAACTCTTCGATCCTGTTCATAGGAAGTTCTTCCACCTTCCGCGCCACGTTCTCCGATATTTGAATGCGGGCAACGACATCGGGAACACGGTGAGACATCCAGTCCCAGATCCGGGGTGTAATGGCATCGGCTACGCGAACGGCGGAATCGTGGTCCCAGAAGCGTCCGAACTGTCCCATGGGGGTGGACAGAATACGGCTGGCCGCGTTCTCGGCAAGCGAGTGGACGATGGCGGTGCCGACGTCGGAACGTAGTGCGATAGCAAGCGCGCTACCGGTCTCCGCAGCAGGTATGAGCCTCCCGATTTCGGCCCAGCTCTGACCCCCCAACTTCTCGGCCGCACGATCCACCACGACCCGGCGCGTCTGTGCACTGCGAAGGACTTCCACCAGTCGGTCTGCAATATCATCGAGCACCCCTTGAACTTTGGGGTCGTCGACGGTCCCGACGAGTGACGCGAGAGGGCGTGTCGTAAGCCCCTGTAAGCCATCCGCGAAGGTCTGCGTGACGGTGCTGCGAGCCCTCTCGTTTTCCATCGCCTGTCGCAAGTAATCGGTGCCCTCGCCCTGGAATTTCTTGACGGCCCGCGAAACGGTTTTTCCTCGCAGTACCATCCGAGCAACCATGCGCTGATGGAACCGCATATCGTCCACGACGTTTGTGATCTGTTCACGGACAAAGTCATTCACGCCGCTTTGCGCTTGGGGGCGCTCCAGCATCGCGGCAACGCTCTCGACAACCACCGGCAAGGAACTCTCGATCAGCCCCTCGGCCGTCCCCAGCAGTGCAGCTGGCAAGAGATCTTCCAGGGTTGTGTCGTGGCGCAGTGTTCTCCGCGCGGCCGCATTCAGGGCTGCTCGCACCTCGTCCGCGAAGGGTTGGCTGAGGACGATGCCCTCGAGCCACTGGTCAAAGAACTCACGTGCGGCCTGGAAGCTCTCAGGGTCGGCGACTGCAATGGGGGTGGACCCCGTCCCGTCCCGAAGGTGCTCCAGCAGAGCGGATGGATCGAAGCCACTCTCAGTGTCTTCCAACCGATCCGCCAGGGCCCCCGCCGCACTCTCCAGCAGTTGAACGAGAACCGCGTGCACCTCTTTCGCTGCCTCCTCCGGCAGCCAATCGGCGAGCGCCCTCTGGGGGCCGGAGGCGAGTCCGACCACCAAGCTCCTGATCCCGGACGTGAGCTCCGCTTCCAACCCCTTGAGGTGCGTTGTGATGTCGGCCGGAGTCAGGAGGGAGCCGCCCACTACTTCACCAACCGACCGGGCAAGTTTGGCTCGGTTCTTGGGGATCACCCCTTGAAGCCACCGCGCCGGCCTTCCGAAGATCCGGGGCGGATCGATGGGGCGAAAAAGCATCCACACGGCGATGCGGTTTGTCATCCCCCCGGCAAGGGATCCGATGAGGATGGTGATTACGGCTTCCAGCCAGCTGATGGCCATCAGCCTCAGGGACTATCGAGTAGCGTGGCCAACCCGACCAGATGGAATTGGTACCCCCCGGCGCTTAGCACGGCCTCGAAACTGACAGGGCCCTGGCTTGGATCCGCATCCGCCGAGATTTCCAGGGGACGGAGATACCCGGCGAGGCCGCCCTCTGCTAGTTCCACTCTCCAATTGGTCTCATCGCCCGTTGGTGGATCAAGCGACACGTCTCCCCACGCCGTGGACACCCCGTGTAGCAAGGTGTGGGCTATGGCGGAGCCGATACCCTCCTCATCGGTGGCCCCCGATCTGGCATTGAGCAACAGAGCATTGCCCAAAGAGTCGGTAAGGACGAACGTCGTTTCCAGAAGTGTCTCCGGGGACAGGGTCAACGCACGGGCGGCTCGCCTGAAGAAGAGGATGCCCGACTCGGCGCCGTTTCCCACGTCGAGACGTGCCTCGCCCAGCGACTCCCGTTGACCGGTCGGACCCGTCCATGCGGCCAGCTCCTCGCCGGCAAGCAAATGGATGGCTGGATCGCCTTCCTCTGTATCTTGGAAGGATAGACTGACAACCTGCCCGCCGCCCCCGACACGGATCGTCATGTCTTCCGTGGGGAGAATCCTCCAGGCGGCCCGCGCCACGGGCAGTTCGTCTTGAGTGTCTGTGAGCTGTCTCCACTGGGGCCCGGCACCCTCCAGATTGACGTCGTCGGTGCGAGACCCGACATCCTCCTGGCCGTCGCCCGTGTCCTGGTCGTCACCCGCGTTCCCACCGTCGGTCACGGTTCCGTCCAGAGACGTCCGTCCGTCGGTCGCCCACGCTTGGTAAGACCGCCTCAACATTGTTCCCTGCGTGGTTTGGTCGAAGATGCCCACGAACGCACTCCCATCTCGGCCGGCAAATGCCAAGTGCATTAGGTAGCGCGCGTCAAACTGCTCCCTGGCCTCGGTATTTTCGTCCCCTGAGGGATTGGTTTCCTCCACCTCATCGGGGGTCGGAGCGCAGGCAGCCACCAAAAGCACGAGAACCGCCTTCAGAACGAAACGCACCCCGAGGGCGGTAAGGCCGGCGAGGCCGGCAAGAGGAAGATGCGAAACGCTAATTCCGAACGTGTGTGCCGGGGCCGAAGACATTGTCGAGTGCCTCGAAAAAGCGTTCCACACGCCGCCGATTGAGGCCAAAGTCCCGGCGTGGCCCCTTTTGTTCGCAGAGGACGTGAACGCAGGTGAGTCCGTTGGCGTCAAGATTGATCCATACCCTGAAGTCCGCGAGATACCGCAAGAGACTGGCCCTGCACTCGATGCTGATCACACCGAGTCCTTCGTCGGAATGACTCACCGACCATAGGGGACGCTTTTCTGCGTAGCGCAGGCATGCGTCCCACACTTCGGAAAAAGGAGCGCTGTAGAACCGCCCCGAGGCCCCTTCCCCGGCCCGAGTATCGACGAGCGTCGTTCGCCCGTCACTTCGCCTTCGGATAACTTCCCCCTGTTCTTTCGTCGTATCCAGAAGGTTCTCTCAGACTAGGTAGTCTCAGTCTAGGCGCTGGGTTCCATTTTGGGTTCCACTTTCCGTAGACATCTGGATTTTCTATGCAGGCCATAATACCGCTAGCCGGGAAAGGTACAAGGGTCCGGCCGCACACTCACTCCACTCCGAAGGCACTGATGCGGGTTGCCAATAGGCCGGTCCTCTCCTACGTGGTTGAACAGTTGCGAGCCGAGGGCGTAGATGAGCTCATCTTCATTACGGGACACCTCGACACCCAGATTCGTAGCTACATGTCCGAAGAGTACGCGGGCCTTTCGGTACGATACGTCCCGCAGGAGGTCCCCCGCGGGACTGCTGACGCTGTTGCGCTCGCCGAGCCATATGTAACGGGCCCTGTGTTGATCGTCTTCGTTGACACGCTCTTTGACGCCGACCTATCGGTGCTCACCACCCGGAGCGAGGACTCGGGAATCATCTGGGCCAAAGAAGTCGAAGACTACCAACGTTTCGGTGTCATCCTCACTGACGCTGAAGGATATATGACCCGGATTGTCGAAAAACCCAGCGAGCCGATCTCGAAACTCGCGAACATCGGGTTTTACTACCTGAAAGACCATGAGCTCCTCTTCGAGGGTGTGTCACACGTCATGGGTCAAGATGATGGGACAGGCGAGTTGTACCTGACCGATGCCTTTCAGTACATGATCGATAACGGCGCCAAGCTCTTTACGGCCGAAGTCGATGGATGGTTCGACTGCGGAAAACCGGAGACGCTGTTAGAGACCAATCGGGTCATGGTGGACCGTGGACATGGTGCGCCGGATGACCTTCCCCCAGGCTCGCAATTAGAGGGGGGCGTGGCACTCGGCCCCGGGGTCGTGATAGAAGAGTCGGTGCTCGGGCCAAATGTGAGTGTCGCCGAGGGGTCCTCCGTGAGGAAGTCGGTGCTGAGTAATACGATTGTAGGTGCGGGAAGCGTCCTTCGGAATTGTGAACTCACCGACTCGTTGGTGGGAGATCGAGTCGTCCTCGAGGGAGTTTGCGGGAAAGTGAACATCGGAGACGACAGTACGGTGGAAACAAGACGAATCGGATGAAGCAAGAAGATCTCATCTACGACTGGAACAGCCTTCCAGGGACGCGCGCATACGACAATCTGCGCGTGGACCTAGACGACGAAACGCTTCGGGACGGCCTCCAGAACCCATCCGTCACCGACCCTCCGATCGACCGTAAGCTGGACCTGCTCCACTGCATGGTCGACCTAGGTATTCAAGCAGCCGACATCGGCCTTCCAGGGGCCGGTCCGCGGGCGTACGATGCGGCTCTGGCTCTGGCCAAGGAGATTGCGGGCCAGAACTTGTCGATCGAGGCGAATCTGGCTGCCCGCACTGTCCGGGCAGACATCGAACCAATAGCCCGGATCCAGCAGGCCACGGGTCTCGAGTTGGAGGTCGGGGCGTTCATCGGCAGCTCCCCGATTCGTCAGTACGCGGAGGATTGGGATGTGGATGACATCCTGCGCGCCACCTGTGACGCAGTGTCATTCGCGGTCGGCGAGGGTCTCGAAGTCATGTACGTCACGGAAGACACCACCCGATCCCGCCCCAAGACTCTATCGCGCCTCTTTCGGGCGGCCATCGAAGCGGGCGCGCGGCGGATCTGCCTCGCTGATACGGTGGGTCACGCCACGCCGTCGGGCGTTCGGCAGTTGGTGCGTTTCGCACGTCATGTGGTCGGGGAGACTGGAGAGCCGGTGAAGGTCGATTGGCACGGTCACAGGGACCGCGGTTTTGGGTTGGCGAACGCTATCGCCGCGATCGAGGAGGGTGTCGACCGGATCCACGCCACGGCTCTCGGAATCGGGGAACGCGTGGGGAACGTGGAGATGGATCTACTGATCGTGAATTTGCGCCTGCTGGGCATCCACGATCACTCGATTGACCGTCTCGCGGACTACTGCAGCATCACGGCCGAGATGTGCGGCACGGAGATCCCCCACAACTACCCGGTGATGGGTGAAGACGCGTTCCGAACCGGCACCGGTGTGCATGCAGCTGCGATCATCAAGGCGATGAAGAAGGGCGACAGCTGGTTGGCCGACTATGTGTACAGCGGAGTGCCCGCGTCCATGGTCGGGAAGAGCCAGGAGATAGAGATCTCCCCCGTGTCAGGGGTGAGCAACATCCGTCACTGGCTGGCGACGCACGGTTACGATCCCGATGACGAGGACGTTAAGGGGGCTCTGTTCCGCCTCGCCAAGGAGGTCGACCATACGCTTTCCCGGACCGAAATTGAACGAGAGATCGCTCGCATTCAGGGAGTGAACGCCAGGAACGGTAGTCCCCGCAACGGCAGCGCTCGTGAGGGGCATGCGGGCAGTGGACCAGGAAACACGAGGGTGCAATAGATGGTTCCCAAGGTGCCGGTATCCCCGCGTGGTGCCGACGGAGAGCAGGATGGGGTCCACTTCCAGAATCTGGTGTGCGAATCCTGCGGAGCGAAGTTCTCGCCCGAGTCTCGCGGGGCGCAGGAGGCGGCAACGCGCGGTCTTGTGTACGGGTGGCTGTGCGACATTTGCCTTCCGGCTCAGCGACGGCGGATGCGGTGGGGACCGCACTGCGTGGCATTGGTCGTAACCCTCCCCTTCGGCATATGGATCACGCAGCTTGAGCGTGCGGATTTCCTGCCACAAACGGCGTGGCTCCTCCCGCTTGCAGCGGCCTACTACCTCGGGCTTCGCATTGGTCGCGAGCTTGTGAAGGGCTGGCTGCGGTGGCGGGGACGCACCGGATGAAAGGCCTTACCCGGGGGGAAATCGGGCGGCTGGTCGGGTTGGTGCTTGCCTCCACTATTGTCATGGCGGGCGTGGTCTTTGTTGTGAACGTACCGCTATTCGGCCCCTGGGCAGCGGTCGGTGGTGCCCTTCTCCTCGTCCTTGGCTTGATCGCCGCGGTCGTTCTGTTTCGGCGCGGGCCGATCCTCCGTAAAACCCTAAAATCACGGTGACACATAAATGAGTTTCGACGGCGTGGATTACTTCAATCTCGATGAGCTCCTCAGCGAGGACGAACTGCAGATTCGTGACCTCGTTCGGGAGTGGGTCGACAACGAGTGTATGCCGATCATCAACCACCACTACATGAACCGGACCTTTCCACGAGATCTGGTCCCGCAGATGGGTGAGCTCGGTTTCCTGGGTGCAAACCTCCCGGAGGAATACGGGTGCGCCGGGCTCAACAACGTGGCGTACGGCCTGATCATGCAGGAGCTGGAGAGAGCCGACTCCGGCATACGCTCCTTCGCGTCGGTGCAAGGGGCATTGGTTATGTATCCGATCCTCGCCTTCGGGTCGGAGGATCAGCGGCAGCACTGGCTTCCTCGCCTCGCTAGCGGAGAGGCAATCGGTTGCTTTGGTCTCACGGAACCCGACTTCGGGTCCAACCCCGGCGGCATGATCACGCGGGCCGTTCGGGACGGGGATGCATGGATCCTGAACGGTGCCAAGATGTGGATCACCAACGGTTCGATGGCCGACCTCGCCATCATCTGGGCGAAGACGGGAGACCTCGACGACGCCAGCTCCATAAGGGGTTTCATCGTGGAAACGGACCGACCCGGGTTCTCGGCAGCTGACCAGAAGGGGAAGATGTCCCTCCTCGCCTCCGACACCTCGGAACTCGTCTTGCAGGACGTACGCATTCCGGCGGACAACCTCTTACCCGGAAGCAGTGGTTTGAAGAGCCCCTTGAAGTGCCTCACTCAAGCCCGCTACGGTATAGCCTGGGGTGCCATCGGAGCGGCGATGGCCTGTTTCGAGGAGTCCGTGGACTACGCCAAAAATCGGACGCAGTTTGCGGGGCGCCCAATCGCCCAGACCCAGATCCAGCAAGTGCGGATCGCCGAGATGCTCACCGAGATCACGAAGGCTCAGCTGCTGGCGTTGAGGTTGGGAAGACTCAAGGACCAAGGGACTATGAGTCCGCAGCAGGTTTCGCTCGCCAAGCGCAACAATGTGAACATGGCGTGCGAGTGTGCCCGCGAAGCGCGTCGCCTCTTGGGTGCCAACGGCGTCCTCATTGAGTATTCCTCAATGCGCCACATGGCAAACCTGGAATCCGTTTACACTTACGAAGGAACGCACGACATTCACGCTCTCATCCTGGGCCACGACGTCACAGGTCTCCCCGCCTACGAGTAGCGGGCGGTTACCGGATACGCATGACAGGGAGGTTTCGATGATTTGGAGGGAAAGAACGATCCGCGCCGGCGTTGTTCTCACTGCCATCTTGAATTTGCCCGCCTCAGACGTCGTGCATGCGCAGCGGCTCTCCTCGGACCAGTACGCTGGTCTCCAGGCTCGCCACATTGGGCCGGTGGGGAACCGGGTATCGTCCGTGGCGGGCGTCCCAGGCGACCGGAACGTGTACTACGCGGGGGCAGCCACCGGGGGTATCTGGAAGACCGAGGATGCCGGCATCCACTGGGAGCCCGTGTTCGACGATCAGCCTGTCCACGCGATCGGGGCGTTGGCCGTCGCGCCCAGCGACCCGGCAACCGTGTGGGCGGGAACCGGAGAAACGTCGATTCGCTCGAACGTGTCTGTCGGGAACGGTGTCTGGAAGTCCACCGATGGCGGTGATTCCTGGATGCACATGGGTTTGGAGGGAACGGGCCGTGTCGGCCGCATCATCATCCACCCGTCGAACCCCGACCTCGTCTATGTGGCAGCACTCGGCCACGCGTACGCGGACTCGGAGGTGCGCGGCGTCTACCGGACGGCCGACGGAGGAGAGACGTGGGAGAGGGTGCTCTTCGTGGATCCCGGGACCGGTGCTTACGAGATGGTCATGGACCCGGACAACCCGCGGAAAATCCTGGCGACAATGTGGGATCTGGAACTCAAGACGTGGAAGCGGGATAGCGGGGGTCCTGGCAGCGGCCTCCACATGAGCATGGATGGGGGCGACACCTGGACGCAGCTGGAGGGTAATGGGCTGCCCACGGGCACGCTGGGGAAGATTGCCTTATGCCTCTCGGTTTCTGACGGCCGCCGTATTTACGCGCTGATCGAGACAAGCGATGGCGTGCCCTACGAAGGTTACGAGACCGACACGGGAGAGCTGTGGCGCTCGGAAGACGGGGGACACACCTGGACGTTGGTCAACTATGACCACAACCTCGCCACTCGCCAGGCGTACTACACCCGCTGCGGAGTGGCGTCCGACGACCGCAACGAGGTGTACTTCCTCTCCTCGAGCTTCAGTGTGAGTCGGAACGGCGGCGAGACCTTCGAGACAACCAACTTCCTTGCCGGAGACCCATCATCACCTGGGTGGGATCTGCACGACATCTGGGTCGATCCCTACAACTCGGATCGGGTCATTGTGGTGGGGGACGGCGGCGTAGCGATAACCGAAAACCGCATGGAGTCCTGGTACCGGATTCAGCTCCCGATAGCGCAGATGTACCATGTGACGGTGGACAATGCGATTCCGTACAACGTGATGGGGAACCGGCAGGACGGTCCCTCCTTGCACGGTCCATCGAACACCCGGTACACAGGCTTTTGGGCTCGGGGACTAATCCCCCGCGGTGACTGGACCAGCGTAGGAGGGGGTGAGAGTGGGTTCGCGACACCCGACCCCACGGATCCCAACATCATCTGGTCGAGCGCGTCGGGAGCGGGAGCGCGCGGCGGTATCGTTGTACGCCACGATCTTGACCGGGGACAGTTTCGGGACGTCGAGGTATGGCCGGAGTCGACGGGCGGGTACCCGGCGGCGGATGTTCGGTACCGCTTCCAGTGGACATTCCCTCTCCTCATCTCACCGCATGACAGTGAGACGATCTATGTGACGAGCCAGCACGTCCATCGCACCAGAAACAGGGGACAGAGTTGGGAAGTCATCAGCCCCGACCTCTCGACCAACGACCGGTCCCGGATGGGAGTCTCAGGGGGCCTGACGCCGGACAACATCGGTGTCGAATTCTGTTGCGTCATATACGCCTTCGACGAGTCACCCCTCGAAGAGGGCGTTTTCTGGGCGGGGACCAACGACGGTCTTGTCCACGTGAGCCGAGACGACGGTGAGACGTGGACCAATGTGACAGAGAATATTCCAGACCTGCCCGCGGATGGTGTGGTCAGGAGCATCGATGCTTCCAGATTCGATGTGGCGACGGCTTACATCACCATCGAGCATCATCAAGTCGGCGACTTCGAAGCGAGAGCCTACAAGACCAACGATTACGGGGCGACCTGGACCTCGATCACCAACGGCGTCGACAACTACCCCGTCGACTACACCCGCTATCTGCTCGAGGATGCGGTGCGTCCAGGGCTCCTCTATCTGGGCACAGAGTCCTACGTCTATATCAGTTACGATGATGGCGAGACCTGGGACCTCTTCATGCCCGATCTCCCCCCGTCGCCCTACTACGGCATCGTCATCCAGGAACACTTCAACGACCTCGTTCTGGGGACGTACGGGCGGGGGTACTGGATCCTTGATGACCTGAGCCCCATCCAGCAGTTGACTCCTGAGATCGCTTCCTCGTCTGCCCACCTGTTTACGCCGCGAGACGCGTACCGGTTCAATCCGACCGTGGAACCGATGGTGATGTTCGAGGATTGGTCCGCTGGCCAAAACCCTCCGAATGGTGCGTCGATCAACTATTGGCTGTCGGATGCGGCTGGGCGTGAGGTCAAGGTCAGGATTGAGGACGCTGGTGGCGAGACGCTCGCGACTTTGGATGGACCGTCCAACGAGGGGTTCAACCGGGTGTGGTGGAACTTCCGGGGGCCGGATGCGGAGCCGATTCGTTACCGCACCAAGCCTTTGTACGCGGACTGGTTCCCCATGCCTGAGACCTTCCGGACGAGCGGAGGATTTTTCTTCGGGTTCGGGGGTGGCCCTCGACAGCCGCCGGGGACGTACACCGTGGTGTTGGAGTTGGATGGCGAAGAGGTCGGCCGCCAGTCGTTGACCGTGCTCCAGGATCCGTCCTCGGAGGGCTCGATGGAAGACATCCTGGCCCAAAAGGAATTGCTGGACGACATCGTTGATACACGTAACAGGGTCGCCGGGATCGTGAACGAGATCGAGTTGCTGCGCCGACAAATCCACGACTTGAACCCTGTCCTGGAGGCCGCCGACGATGCCGAGGATATTCTGGAGGCGGGGGCCGCTCTCGATTCCGTCCTGATAGAAGTTGAAGCAGAGTTGGTTCAGCTCAAGGACACGGGGACGGACGGGGTGCGTTGGCCGGCGATGATTAGCGGGCGCCTGAGCTACCTACAGGGTGCAGTGGGCACGGCCGACTTCCCGCCTACAGACCAACACGCCGAGGTCGCGCAAATCCTGAGCGATCAGGTGGACGAGGTCGAGGCCCGTTTCCGAGAGGTAACTGCCAACCAGTTGGCGGAGTTCAATCGGATGCTGCAGGCGCGCTTGGGGAGGGTGATCACTACGGATTGAACGACCCGCTGCGGGCGATCCTTGCCCACCAGAATTTCGTCGTCCTCGATGGCGGAATGGGGACCGGCCTTGCGGATCTCGGCTGCGACCTACGTTCGGATCTGTGGTCCGCCGAGTTGCTTCTGTCGGACCCACAGGGGTTGCTTCCTCGGCTGCATGGTGACTTCCTGCAGGCGGGAGCCGACTCCATAGTTGCCGCCACCTATCAGGCGACCTACCAGGGGTTCCGCGCCCGGGGTCTCGGCGATCGAGCCGCGGAAGAGCTGTTTCGGCACGGTGTTCAAGTTGCGCTTTCGGCCCGCGACGAGTTTGTGGAAAGTGCTGCGGCGCTGAGCGGAGGAAGGCCGACTGAAGGCCCGGAGGGCGGGGGCCGTGTGCGACCGCTAGTTGCTGCTGGAATTGGGCCATACGGTGCGGGTCTAGCCGACGGGTCCGAGTACACTGGTGATTACGGATTGACGGCGGCTGAGTTGTACGATTTCCACGCCCGCCGATGGGAGGTCCTCGCGGAGACCGCAGTGGACTTGATGGCGTGCGAAACCACCCCGTCGGTCCCGGAAACGCAGGCGTATTGTCGGTTGGCCGCAGTCTCGCGGCGGCCTGTGTGGATCAGCTTCCAGTGCCGCGACTCATCACACCTTGCGGACGGAGCACCGTTGCGAGAAGCGGTCGCGTTCTGCGAGGCTGAACCCCATGTGGTTGCCGTCGGCATAAACTGTGTGCCGGTCGAGTTGGTGGTGCCACTGCTGCGCACAATGCGATCGCTGACCCGCAAACCGATTCTGGTGTATCCGAACTCCGGGGAGGTGTGGGACCCGGAGAAGCGCTCCTGGACAGGAGCGGCGGACCGCCAGGCGGATCACCACGCGGGTTGCTCGAAGGGTTGGGATGACCACGTTCAGGAGTGGGTGCGTGAAGGTGCGGCCGGAATCGGGGGCTGTTGCCGGATCGGACCGGGGTTGATCGCCACGGTCCGAGAGTACGTTGAGTTGCGGAGGTAGAAGCGATGTTACGTCGAGCGGAGATTCTAGCGGTCGCCTGCGTTGGTCTCGCGGGGTGCGCCGATGATCCGGTCCAGCCCAATGACGTGCCGCTCACGGTGGGCTTTGTATATGTGGGCTCAACGGACGACAACGGTTGGACTTACCAACACGACCAGGGCCGATTCGCGGTCGAGGCTGAGTTCGGCGATCGGGTGGCGACCGTGTTCCGAGAGCACGTTTCGGAGGCAGACTCGGAGGGCGTGATTGAAGAGCTGGTAGAGGCGGGGAGCGGCCTGGTGTTCACTACCTCCTTCGACTTCATGGAGGGGACTCTATCGGTTGCGGGTCGGTACCCGGAGGTCAAGTTCGAACATGCGACGGGTTACATGCGGGAGGTCAACGTCTCCACATACTCCGGCCGGTTCTACGAGGGTCGATACGTGCTGGGGCAGATTGCGGCCCGAATGTCCGAGAATGGTTTGGCGGGCTACATCGCCTCCATTCCTATCCCCGAAGTTGATTCGCGGAATCAACGCCTTCATGCTCGGGGCGCAGTCAGTGGACCCCGACTTCCAGATCGAAATCGTGTGGGCCAACACGTGGATCGACCCGGAGCTTGAAGGAAGATTGGCGGAAGACTTAGTAGCTGCCGGAGCTGACATCCTGGTGCAGAATACCGATTCCGATGCGCCGCTGAAGGTTGCTGCGCGGCACGGCATTCTGGCGTTTGGGCAGTCCGCCGACCAAATCGCGTCTGCACCCGAACATCAGGCCACCAGCATCGTGGACAACTGGGCGCCTTACTACGTCGAGCGCACCAGAGCCGTGCTCGACGGCGATTGGACATCCCAGGATACGTGGGGCGGCTTGGGTTCCGGGATGGTGCGGATGGCTCCCTACAGGAACTTGCCCCCGGATGTAGTGGCTATGGCAACCGCAACTGAGGCAGAGCTAGCATCTGGGCGTTTTTATGCCTTCTCGGGGCCGATCCGTCGGCAGGACGGGACCTTGGTGATAGGCGAAGGCGAGGTATTGGAGGACGCCGTCCTCCTTACTATGGACTGGTTTGTGGAGGGAATAGGCTCCAGCCCACCATAACCCGGTGGCTCAGTCCAGCAACGCCATGGTTTAGCCGATCCCTTCGCCTCGCTTGAGGAGACCGAGGTGGGTTTCCGCCTGCTCCAGGCCTCCCTCTCCCTCCTGCCAACCGACCCGACCATCTCCATCGGCGTCGTGGCCGGGAACCAGCGTGGAACCGACTTCGGCAAGTTCGGTCGCGAGGTCGGAGGCGTCTCCACCCTCTTCGATCTTTGCGATCTCCTGAACGATCTCCATCATGCGCTGCGCACGTTCCACGGTGTTGCCGAGGGATGCCGTGACGTGTCCTGCGTGTGCAACCAGGCCGTCGGAGGCACCTTCGGAGCCGGCCGCTAGTTGAATGTGGCGCATGGCACCCTCTGCTGCCTGGATCAGTCCGTAGCCGTTGCCGGGTCCACCCTCGGTTGACTCAGCATCGAGTGCATGCATGACGTGGGCAGCGTGTCGTTTCACCGCGTCGAGATTCGAGGGATCGGACGCAGCCAGCTGGGCGTGTTGCGCAACAACTTCGGCTTCTGAAACGGCCACTGGGAGCAGGCCTGCCCCCTCAGGCGTGCCGCGGAACGCATCCGCCACGTGCCCGATGTGAGCGTGGGCGGGGGACGCATCCTGCGCTGCAGCACCGGAATACAAAGCGAGCATGGCGGGGAGGATCGAGAGAACCGTGCATACAGTCTTAATGAATCTCATTGCGGACCTCGTGAATGTGACGGGAACGGTCTAACTGCGCCTTGTTCGATGTGACGGGGCCTGCGCGGCACCGAGACAAACTTGGGTGAAGGGGCCGCCGGGTCGCAACGTTGGAATGACCCACGCGTGGAGGCACCGTCTACGTATGGTGTATATTATACCGCCGCTCATCCGACGCTGGCAGCTCATGCGGGCGATTGATCAATTCATCCACGCAGGGACGATTACGAGCGGAGGCGGGCAAATGTCGCGGACGTGCTGAGGCAGCCCGGTTACTTCGCACCTTCCGGCGTTGGTGAACGAATGCGCCGCGAGGAATGGCGGGCGCTACTTACTCCGGTTGTCGCCACATACCTTACGGCTCGCCTCGCGAGAGCTGCCAAGCAGAGACCGGACCCAGTCGCCGCATGGTATTCACGGTAGCGCCTGGACGGCTGTACACGTGATCTAGCGGTTGACGCCTCCGAACGAACCAAGGTGCGGAGGCGGAAGCCGAAGGCGTGCACTGGCAAACACATTTTTGAAAATCACTTGATCAATCCCCTGGCTTGGGCTTCACGGTTAACGAGGCCCAGCAGTTCTTTTTTGTCAGGATCGGTGTCAGGAACCCCTTCAAGCAGCCGCTTCAAGCCGAGCAACCGCGAATCGGGGTATTCGGCATAGTTTTGCTCTCGTGCCTTAGACAGCGCTTGCAGATCGGCAGCGGACCAAAACACATCGTTTCCCACCAGCTCCCCCGCGGTGTTTTTTCTGATTATCCGAATCGGAAAACTTCCGTCCCAAGTATCAAGTGTGCGCATCATTTCACCAAAATACGCATACTTTGTGGGGTCGTCATCCATAACCGTAACGTCGAAGGACGGTATCTCTTGGTTCGATCCGACCAAGTCAGTTCCTCCTTCTTGAACACCGCAGGCCACCATCCCAAGTAGTAAGGCAGCCAACACTAAGACATTCCAAACAAGCTTATGCTGTCATTTTCCTAACAGTATTCTGGGGTGGTCCTACTTCGTTGGACAGTTCGAGGGCAAAGTTAAGGTGGATTCCGCGTGGTTTTGAGAGCCCTCGAAAACCTCGGTACGGGCCTTCGCCTACACGAATCGTAAGCCCCGGTCACAGACCGGGGAAGGCATGCGGCACCGCATGGAGGACCGAACTTGCGATGACATCTTGAGGGCCGGGGTGGTCCCACCGGGACCTCGGCCCCGCGCCCGACCCAAACGAGGTCAAGCCAGCCACGTAGACGCTCCTTGCCATACTGGTACACACCCAACCGGTGTGCAGACGAAGCCTGGGGATGCCAGGCACGAGCCGATTATCCGCTCTGCGTCCAGCCCGTCGCGGAGCTCATGCAGGTACACAGCCTCGTACTTCAGTGACCTCCACAGCCGTTCGATGAAGATGTTGTCCAGGAACCGGCCGCGACCGTCCATAGAGAACGCTACTCCTGCCTGCAGCACTCGGTCGGCGAAGATCGCACTCGTGAACTGGGAGCCTTGGATCGGTGTTCAGGATCTCCGGAGTCGCGTGGCGGAGTGCCTCATCCAGAGCAGCGGTACAGAACGTGGCATCCATCGTGTTGGACAGCCGCCAGGAAAGGACGTGCCGGGTGGCCCAATCCATCACGGCCACAAGGTAGAAACACCCTTGGCTGACAGGGACATACGTGATGTCCGCGCACCAGACATGGTCCGCCCGGGATATCTCGAGACCGCGCAACAGGTAGGGGAAGCCCCGGTGTTCCGAGTTCGGTCTGCTCGTCGCGGCCGCCGGTAGATCGCCTCCATCCCCATGAGCCCCATCAGCCGCCTCACCCGGTGCCGGCCCGCCGTGACACCCTCTCGGCGCAGATGCCGCATCATCTGCCTGCTGCCGTAGAACGGATGGTCCATGTGCAGCTTGTCCATCCGCCGCATCAGGGCCAGGTTCTCACAGCTCTCCCCCTTAGGCCGGTAGTAGTACGACGACCGGCTCACGCCAAGCAACACGCACTGCCTCGACACGCTCAGCCGTCTGCCCGGTGCGACCATCCCCTTCCGCTCTGCACGGCTCAGCTCTCCAATCCGCGCCGAAAAAAATCCCGCTCAACCGTGAGCTCCCCGATCTTGGCGTGCAGGTCGCGGAGCCTCTCCTCATACTCCTTGACAAGCTTCCGTCTGCCGCCCCTGGCGAACACCTCCGGCACGGCATCCATCAGCTGCCGCTTCCACGCACTCACCTGGTTCGGATGAAGTTCATATCGCGTCGCGATCGCCTGCACGCTGTCGCGCTCCTGGAGCGCCTCCAGCGCCACACGACCCTTGAACTCCGCCGTGAATCGTCGTCTCTTCCTGGCCATCTCGGTGCCTCCTGTTCCGTACAGGAATCCACCTTAACCACCTGTCCAAAACACCGGGACCACCTCATTCAGCTGACGAAAAGGGGGCAAGATCGGGCTATTGGGCGCGAAGGGCACGCGTTGCCGGGAATTTTAAACAGAGTAAGAGGTGGCCGTTCGATCCGCGGGCTCGCGGTGTATGTATTATGAGGGTTGTGTGTTAGGCTTTATGAAGAGAGGAAAACACGATGCCCACAGGAACGGCCCCCCCCCCCGTTACTAGCTCGATCTAGCCAGGATATGGACCGGCGAAGGGTAGTCAGCCGCACCCCGCGGCAACTTGTCCCGTTTTTGTTTATGGGCTTCCTTTCCTGTGTCGGGGAAGAGCATCTGGTTAGACACCCTCAACCGGAGCGGGTCATCCGTCCGGTGAGCCCCTCTGCCTTCATTTCGCCTACGCCGGGGAGCAGTCCACCTCCCGCCGCCGAGCTCGTAGATGCGATTCGTGAACCTTCTACGAACTTTAGGATAGGGGTCATGGATCAGCCGGACGTGCTGCAATTCGGCTCGATACGCGGCACGGTGGGTGACCGTTGGGGAAAGCTTCTTGTCCTTGATGAGCAGGCTGCCGAACTGAGAGTCTTCACCAACGTTTTAGACAGCGGTCGAGGTGTGGGCCCGGTGACGGGTGAGACGGTAGCGGAGGGCGGCCAGGGTCCTGGTGAACTGCAAGGTCCGTTTGGTCTGAGCGCGGTCCACGAGATGGATGTCTTGGCGGTCCTTGAGGAGGCCGGCCGGGTCAGCTTCTTTTCGAACTCCCAAGACGAGGTGCTGTTCTCGTACCTCCTTCATCTGCAGATGGACGTGGACGACGCGTGTCTGCTGGAAGACAAACTGGTTGTGAGTGGATGGCACCCGGAGCACCCTGGGTCCATCCACATTTTTTCGTTAGATGGGGAGTGGGTGCGTTCCTTCGGCGAGTACTACGACTCGGAGGACCCCATGATTACGGGGACCCTTGAAAGGGTCGATGTTACCTGCGTGCCAGGTGGCCGTATTGTGGCGGCAGCGGTCTTCCTGTCCGAAGTGAGATTGTACGATGCATTGGGTGAAGTGCATTGGGTGACCGTCTTGGAGGGGTTGTTGCCCGTGTATGTGGCGGAGGATCCCGTTCGGGGAGTCGCAGTCGGGACGTCGGAGGAGGGGTACCACGCGATCCTGACCGTGACCGTGCACGAGCCACGAGACCTGTTGTTAGTGCAAATCGCCTTCGTCCAGCGTGACGCCCCGGTGGCGGACAGGGTTGAGTTTCCGACCTACGCACTTGATTTGGGGACAGGTAGTGGAACCATGATCGATGGCGAGTTGCCGCGTTTGATGGATCTGACTTCGACGGGCGCGATCGTTTCCCGCCCGCACCCGTTCCCCACGCTCGAGTTCATTCCTTGGCCGGTGGTGCCATAGGAGCCCGCGGTTGCGGTGGCCGGTACTGATCAAAGCAATCGTCCTGGCCTGCGCGTGGTCGGCTCCGGGTGTGTCCGCCCTACAACAGTTGCCGCGGGTGTCTGGGAGGGTCACGACCGATGCGGGCGACCCGATTCATTTAGCCAATGTGACTGTGGTTCAACCCGGAGGGCCAACCTTCGGCACGGTGACGGGAGAGGATGGGGCATTTGTCATTGAAGGAGTGCCGCCGGGGGAGTACACCGTCCGTTTTCAGTACATTGGCTACTCTCCCGTGGAGATACCTCTGTCGATTAAACCCGGGGCCGGCGAGCTTGATCCGCTAACGATCCAATTGGCGGTTGCCCCGGTCGAATTGGACCCTCTCACTGTGGAAGCCGAGGGACGTCTGCCGCGACTGGCCGCTGCCGGTTTCTATGACCGCCAAGAAGCGGGTTGGGGCAGTTCCTTCGATCTGGATTGGATTGAGCGTAACAATGACGGCTACCTTCGGGCGGACCGCCTCGTGCAGAGGTTATTGATGTCGGCGTCGAGGGTGTGCCCAGTGGTGGAGATCTACGTCGACGGTCGCAAATGGCCCGGGGGGAGCTCCAGTGCTGCCCTCAGGGAACTTCCGGCGGGCGAGATCGTGGCGGCGGAGGTGTACCCCGACATGAGTGGCGCACCGACCTTCACCTTCTCTCTTGAAACAATGGCGTGTGGGGTGGTGGTCCTGTGGACGCAGAAGATGCTACAAGGCGGCGCACCTATCCCCGTAATCGAAGTGGAACTTTGTGAGCCGACGGGCGCGGCGGGCACAGTCTCTGTGGAAGGCGTCGTAGAGGATCATGTTAAGGGCATTCGCCTGCCCACAACTCGAGTGAGAGCGTCGTATACGCGCAGCGATGAGAACGGCTCGCGGAACGACCTGGTTTCGGTCGCGGACGAGGATGGGCGATTCCGCATATGTGACATTCCCGAAGGGGCGACTTTGACACTGTTGCCCACGTTTGCCGGGATTTCCGGGAGCATCCAGGTCTTTGATGCGGAAATGCGCGGCGATGTGCTACTCACCGTGGCTGTGTTGAAAACCGGAACAATCGCAGGACGGGTTGTGAATCGGGAAGATGACAGAGGGTTGAGTCCAGCGCGGATTACCTTGTTGGGAACCGGATCCCAAGTGACCACCTCTCGCCAGGGCGAGTTCTCGATGGGGCCATTGGCTGTAGGTAGCTACCGCATACAAGTGACGTGCGAGGGTTTCACGCCGTTGTTTCGGGAGGTCGAGGTTACCGAGAGCGTCACGTTGCGGGTGATGTTCGAACTATCGGCTCTGCCAGGTAGCCCCGGTACACGCTGTAGTCGGTGAGGAGGCGCTCGAAGAGGAAAGACCAGTTTTTCGTCAGAGGCCAGTGCTTTAGAGGCCCAGTGTGAGGATCAGATCCGATCTGGTGAGAATGGAGAGCCCGCCGTCCTCCATTCGTACGAGCACCGCCGCCCCTCCGGAACGTAGCGGGTCCACCAGGTCGCGTATCGGGGTGGAGGCTGTGACCACGGGGAAGGGCGGATCCATTACATCTTGCACTAACCGGGCGCGGGCGTAGGGGTCCGCAACGAGGAGCCGGAGTATACTCTGCTCAGTCAGGCTCCCGACGGGGTTACCCGATTCGAAGACAGGAAGCTGAGAAATCTGGTGTTTGTCCAGGATCGTGATGGCGTCCTCGACCGTCGCTCCGATGTCTGCTGACACGAGATTTCGCCGCTCGCCATCCGCAGATACCACCTCCCCAACGGTGAGTACGGCCTCGTCCTCGAGGAACCCGTGCTCCGTCATCCACACATCGTTGTAGACCTTGCCGAGGGCGCGATAGCCGCCGTCCGGCATGACCACCACGATTACCTGTTCCTCAGTCAGATCGCCCCGGTTGGCCTCGCACCACTGTAGGGTCCCGGCCATCGCCAACCCACAGGATCCGCCCAGGAACATCCCCTCTTCGCGGGCCAGGCGCCGTGTCATGAGCATTGCGTCCCGGTCCGTCACCCGAACGTAATCATCCACGAGATCGAAGTTCATATTGCCTGCGAGGATGTCTTCCCCAACCCCCTCCGTCACATACGGATGAATCTCGTTCTCGTCGAACTCCCCAGTGTGGAAATACTTGTGGTAGACGGACCCGTAGGGATCCACCCCGATGATCTGGACGTCCGGGTTTTTCTCCTTGAGGTAGGTTGCGGCACCGGAAATGGTGCCGCCGGTCCCGGATCCAACAACGAGGTGCGTGATGCGCCCGTCGGTCTGGTCCCATAATTCTGGTCCGGTTGTCCGCACGTGGGCCGAGGTGTTGGCGAGATTGTCGTACTGGTTCAGGTATACGGAGTTCGGGATTTCCGTCGCCAGGCGCCGGGCGACCTGGTAGTACGAACGGGGATCCTCGGGGGCTACGGCGGTCGGGCAGACGATGACCTCGGCCCCGAGTGCCCGCAGGATGGCGATCTTCTCCGGACTTTGTTTGTCGGTGGTCGTGAACACGCATCGGTAACCCAGCGTAACGGCTGCCAAAGCCAAACCGACTCCCGTGTTCCCACTGGTTCCCTCGATGATGGTTCCGCCGGGCCCCAGCACACCCTTGGCCACGGCGTCCTCAATCATCGAGACACCGATACGGTCCTTTACTGAGCCGCCAGGGTTGAAGTATTCGAGTTTCGCGAGGATCGTGGAGGGGATCCCGGACGCGACCCGGTTGATCCTGACGAGAGGGGTGTCACCGATGGTGCCAAGAATGTCGTTGTGCCACATAGTCACAACCTAGGGAAAGAGGGGGAGTGGTGCGTCACCACGTTGCATACGGGCCCTTTCTCCCCTACCGTGCTTCCCCTTCCGAGCCTAGCCTTCAGGGGGTGGCTCGGTGCGTTTCGCGTGTTTCGCAGCCGGTGTAACTCTGGCGCCCGTAGCTCAATTGGATAGAGCGTCTGACTTCGGATCAGAAGGCTGGGGGTTCGAGTCCTCCCGGGCGCATTCGCCGCGTCACCCCCGGTTTGCGGCGGTGCTCAGTTCGCAGCTCAATACTCGCTCCCATCAAACGGATCTATAAACGGCGGCGTTAGGTGACCTCCCAAGCCCCCAAGTGTCCGATCAACCACGACCGCGTCGAGTCTGCGGCTTCCACTTTGCCGGGGCCTGTCCGGCGAACCCTATATGCCGGGATCGGGTGGGTGAGCGTGGTCGCGGGCGTAATAGGGATCTTTCTCCCCCTGTGGCCAACGACATGCTTCCTCCTCCTCGCTGCGTTCTGTTTTGCGCGTAGCTCCCCGAGGGCGGAGCGTTGGCTGGAGGAGAATCGCCTGTTCGGCAAATATTTGGAGCAGTACCGGAGGAAAGGGGTGGTGTCCTCCAGGGTCCGGCGTTGGGCGGCGATCTCCCTCTGGGTGAGCATCCTTGTTTCGTCGGCATTGGTGGGGGTGGGACGTTGGTGGCTGATAGTGATCCTACTGCTCGTGGCCACAGCTGTGACGCTTCACCTTTATTCGCTGCCCACCGAAATGGCTCCCAAGGTTGCCAACACCGGGACGGACGATGGCCAGACGGAGGGTGGACTATCCTGAGGAGGATCGCATGAGAACAGTTCCTGGTTCACGGCACGTCGCCGCTTTGGTCGGTGCCCTTGTAGGCCTCGTGGTTGGTGGAGGTGGAAGTAGCCTCGGCGCACAGGGGCTCGCGCAGTATGAACCTCCGTCGGCCCGGGGGGATGCCTTCCCGCTCACAATCCAGTCGATAATGAGAGGTCCCGAACTGGTCGGGCAGTCTCCGAACGGGGTCCGATGGTCAGATGACGGGGAATGGTTGTACTTCAGGTGGCTTCCCGGTGGGAATGCGTGGCATGAACCCCGTACCCTTTACCGGGTGAGGGCCACCGGTGGGGAGCCAGAGCGCGTTTCGGACGAGGAGGAGCTAGATCTCGGTCCCATAATGGCGCCGGGCGACGTATCGCCTGACGAGACCTTCCGGGTGACGAGCTATGCGGGGGACCTTTACCTGATCGACCGGGAAACCGCCGCGGCACGCCGACTGACCCACACGGACGCTCCCGAGTGGGACCCCTCCTTCTCGGACACCGGCGAGCGGGTGTTTTTTGTGCGCGGGAGCGATCTCTTTGCATTCACGCTGGAAGACGGGGAGATCGCGCAGCTGACCAACATTGAGGGTCCGGAACGGCCGGAACCTCCCGAGGCCGAAGGTCACCGAGCGTTTTTGGAGGCCCAGCAGCTCGAATTGTTCAAACACGTTCAGGTCCGGAAGCAGCGGGAGGAGCGCAGGGAAGCTCGCCAGGACCTGGAGGAGGCGCGGCAGCGCGCCGCACTGCACCTGCCTCCGGACGAATCGGTGGCGGCTCTCACGCCGGGCCCCGATGGGCGGTTGGTGGCCGTCACCGTCGGCAAACAGGCCGCGGGCGAGCCCCGTCGCACGGACATTCCGCTATGGATAACCGAGTCGGGTTACACGGAAAACACCGAGATGCGGCCCAAGGTGGGGGACGTTCAGTCGACCACGCGTATAGCGATCCTGGACACCGAAACAGGCGAAGCTGAGTGGCTAAGTCTCGGTGGTCTGGAAGACGTCAGTGGCGCGGCCGAGTCCGCTGCAGACGACTCTGCGCCCGTACCCACGAACCCTGCCCTGGCGGTCGCGAGTTTCGTTGAGTGGGACGAGACTGGCCGCTACGGACTCGTGTTTGCGGTGGACTTCGATTACAAGGCATGGCGGCTCTTTGCCTGGGATGCCGAAGAAAGAGTCCTCACCCTGTTGGACTCGCTGGAGGATGGAGCGTGGGTTGGTGGGCCGTGCTTTGCGGGTTGCGGGGGGTGGCTGCCGTCTTCGGAAGGAGCAGACGGAGTGCCACGAGCCTTCTATGTGAGCGAGGCCACGGGTCACTCGCATCTCTACACGGTGTTGGCGAATGGCTCGGATCGCCAGGCCCTTACCAACGGTGCATGGGAAGTCTTGGGGGTCACCATTTCAGAGGGTTGGGACGCCTTTATCCTGCAGACGAGCGAGGCGTCGCCCTTCGACCAACATCCATACAGAATGGCATTTGGCGGGGGCGAAAGGGTCCGGCTGCTAGAAGGAGAGGGATCCTTTGCCGTAACCCCATCACCCGCAGGCGACCGCTTCGCCGTCATCCATTCCGTGGCGAACCGCCCGCCGGAGCTGTATCTGGCGGACGCGAGCCCAGGTGCCAACTTGGAGCAGGTGACGTCGTCCCCAACCGAAGAGTGGTTGGGCGCTCCGTGGATCCGCCCCGAGATAGTGCACTTCGAGGCGAGGGACGGGATCAGGGTTCCGGCCCGCATCTACAGGCCGTCCGATGTAGGGGGAGAGCCGAACGGGGCCGGGGTGATATTTGTCCACGGGGCGGGGTACCTGCACAACGTCCACAACTGGTGGTCCAACTACTACCGCGAATACATGTTCCATCACTTGCTGGCGGCCGAGGGATACACGGTACTCGACATCGACTATCGAGGATCGGCGGGGTACGGGAGGGATTGGCGCACGGCGATCTACCGGCACATGGGTGGGTGGGATTTGTCCGACCATGTTGACGGAGCTCGTTATCTGGTGTCGGAGGAGGGGGTTGATGCGGGGCGCATTGGCATCTACGGAGGGTCCTACGGCGGTTTCATAACGCTAATGGCCCTCTTCACGGAAGCTGAGACCTTCGCTGCCGGTGCCGCACTTCGCTCGGTCACGGACTGGGCTCACTACAATCACTGGTACACCAGCCGGATCCTGAACCTGCCGCACGAGGATGAAGAAGCGTATCGGCAATCCTCTCCCATCTACTTCGCGGAAGGTCTCGAGGGGCACTTGCTCATCGCGCACGGTATGTACGATACCAACGTCCATTTTTCGGATGTGGTACGCCTGGCCCAGCGATTGATCGAGTTGGGTAAGGAGAAGTGGGAGATGGCCGTCTACCCGGTGGAGAATCACGGTTTTGTGGAGCCGTCATCGTGGATCGACGAATACCGCCGTATCTTCGAGCTGTTCCAACGGACGATCAGCGGCTGACGGAGGAGCTACGGGCGATCCGCACGCACTCGTTTTGGTTGAGCTTTGCGTGCCTATCCGTGGTCGGAGCGTGCGATGCAAGCTCCGATGCAGGCCCTTGGGTGGAAGAGGAGGGGTATCGATGGCGGGAACTGGCGGTCCGGGGTCGTAGCGAAGCCGGTTTCCGTGTACTGGACGCCGAGCGTCTGGGGATAGAGTTCCAGCACCACGTCTCGCAGGAAGCACGGCTGGGCAACCGCATCTTGGCCGAGGGCCACGGGATGGCGATCGGCGATGTCGATGGCGACGAGCGTCCCGACATCTTCTTCGCGGGGTTTGGGGCTCCAAGCGCACTGTACCGTAACCTCGGTGGTTGGCGGTTTGAGGACGTTACCGAGGAGGCCGGCGTGGCCCTGGACGATGTGCTGGCTCGCGGCGCGGCGTTGGCGGACACCGACGGCGATGGGGACCTGGACCTCGTGGTGACGGTGCACGCAGGCCCCAACCTCCTGCTTGAGGGAGTGGGTGACGGCCGCTTCGCCGAGGCCCGCGAGATAGGTCTGCCGGCGGCACCATCCCTAGGCAGCACCACTCCCGCCTTGGCCGATACGGATGGAGATGGGGACCTAGACCTCTACGTCGCCAACTACAAGACGCGGCAGGCCGACGACATCTTCCCCCCGTCGGTTCTGGATCTGGGCCTTCTGCAGCGTGGCCCCGATGGAGGGCTGGTTGTGCCCCCGGAAGTCCAGGAACTGTACGCCGAACACTATCGCGTCGAATTCGATGGTCGCTTTGTTCGCCGCTACGAGTTGGGTGAGCCGGACGAATACTACCTAAACGACGGCAGCGGGCGCTTTCTCCCTACGCCGGATGCATTTCAGGACACTGCGGGCATCGGGCGTGGGTGGGGATTGGCAGCGCGATTCAGCGATTGGGATGGGGACGGAGACGCAGACCTTTACGTCGCCAACGACTTCGACAGCGAGGATGGAGTGTGGTTGAACGAGGGCGATGGCACCTTTGTTCCGGTTGGGAGTCACGCCATCAGGACCACCAGCCTGTCATCGATGTCGATAGACGCCGGAGATTTGGACCGGGACGGGAGGCTAGACCTCCTGACGACCGATATGCGAGCCCGCGACCCGTTTGTCCACCGCCGCCAAACTCCCAGCTCGGAGCCGGAGGCGGATCCGCCGGGAGTGATCGATACGCGCCTCCAGGTAAACCGAAACGCCCTCCAGCTGAACCGGGGTGATGGAACGTTCGCCGAGGCCGCTTGGGAGCTGGGTATCGCCGCTTCGGACTGGACGTGGGGTGCTGTGCTGGTGGATGCGGACCTCGACGGCTGGGACGACGCCTTGATGGCCACCGGCCACGCGTGGAATCTGCTCGATGGAGATTCCAACGTCCGCGTTTCATCGATTCGGGGTCTGCCCGCGCGGGAAGCACTGGCCCTCTTTGAACCGTTGGCCCAACCCAACGTGGCGTACCGGGGCGGGCCGAACGGATTCACCGACGTAAGCACCGCCTGGGGGTGGGGTGAGTCGGGAGACATCGCCCATGGGGTTGCACTCGGCGATCTTGACGGTGACGGAGATCCAGACGCCGTCGTGACGAGGCTGGACTCCTCTCCAGCATTTTATCGGAACGAGTCGGGACGAGACCGCATTGCTGTCCGGTTGGTGGCACCTGCTCCCAATACCCGCGGGGTTGGGGCCAGGATCCGACTGCTAGGTCATCCGGTTGGACCTCAGACCCGTGAGATTACGGCGGGGGGGCGATACCTCTCCTCCTCGGACGCATCGGCCTGGTTTGCGGCTCCAAGGGGGGACTCATTGACGCTCGAAATCGAGTGGCCGGACGGGGCCCGGAGCCAAATCCCGGTGAACGCCAACCGAGAGTATGAGGTCCACTGGACGTCCGCCTCCCTGTCAGCGCCCCAGCGACAAGTGACCATGGAGCCGGCCAACACCACGAGTTCGGCTGGCGCCACTCACTTCGAGGATGTCTCGGTTCTCCTGGGGCACACACACACCGAGTCGGACTTTGACGAGCGTGCGCGCCAGCCTCTGCTGCCCGGGGCTGTTGGGCGTCCGGGGCCCGGTATTTCGTGGATCGATGTGGACCGGGACGGGGACGCGGACCTCCTGGTCGGAAACGGACTCGGGTCACCCCCGATGTTGTCCACGAACGAAAGCGGCAGCTTCGGCTCGCCGCGACCCCTTCCGATCATGGGGATTACCCTCACGGGAGATGTGACCTCGATCTTGCCGCACACCTCCGACGAGAGCGGGCCACCCGCGATCTTACTCGGGGTGAGTGGTTACGAAGCAGGGCCCCGGACGCCCGCCCAACCTCTGGTGATGGTGCCGACGCTGTACGGGGAGCAGCCGCGCGATGCCATTGACCACGGCGGGACGGATGACCAAGACGAAGATGACCCCAGCGGTGGTCCCCTCGCACAGGCAGACATTGATGGAGACGGTGATCTCGACCTCTTCTTGGGAGGTGCCCCCCGACCCGGTGCCTACCCGCTGGCTGCGGGCTCTCGTCTGTACGTGGCGTCAGATCATGCGGAGGGGGGATGCTGCGACCTCCGACACGATTTGGACCGGTCACGCGTGTTTGCTGGGGCCGGAATCGTCTCAGGCGCAGTGTTTTCCGATTTGGACGCAGACGGAGATCCGGATCTGGCCTTAGCCGTTGCATGGGGCCCCGTGCGTGCTTTTCGCAACGACGGGGGGCACTTCACGGAAGTTACGGAGCAGTGGGGCCTAGACATCCGGGGGCGTTGGAACGGAATCGCCAGTGGCGATTTTGATGGGGATGGTGCTCTAGATCTGGTAGCCACGGCGTGGGGCCGGAACGTGGATCTGCCGTCCGAATACTCCTTGTTTTACGGAGACATGAACCGCGATGGACGGATTGAGCCCATCGAGGGTGTGGAGGAAAACGGCAGCTGGTACGCATTGCGGAAACGAGACGAGCTGGCGGTCCGCGATGGGTTGCCGGAATTGATTGCAATACCCTACTCCGTATATGCGGAGACCCCATTGCCGGTCTTGCTGCCGGGGCTCGATCCCGCCCAACGCCACGACGTTGAAGAACTTCGGCATATGGTCTTCCTGAACCGGGGCGAGACGTTTGAGGCCACACCCCTGCCCCCAGCGGCACAGCGCGCCCCTGCGTTTGGCGTGGCGGTCGGCGATCTCGACGGAGATGCCAAACAGGATCTGGTGTTGGCCCAGAACTTCTATGCGGGGCCGCGAGGTGAGCCGCGTTACGCGTCAGGGCGCGGGTTGTGGTTACGAGGAGATGGCGCGGGAGGCTTCACCGCCGTACCAGGCGACAGCTCAGGGATAACCGTTTACGGAGGCGGTCGGGGCGTGGCCTTGGCGGACTACGACCGCGACGGCCGAGTGGACATCGCCTACGGGGTCAACGGAGGCCAGACTCGGATGTTCCGGAATCGAGGTGCGCGGCGCGGGCTGCGGGTCACCCTGTTGGGGCCATCAAACAACCCCGATACCATTGGCGCGCGGCTCAGAATCGAAGACGCGTCCGGAGCTTTGGGCCCCGTCCACGAAGTCAAATCAGGTGAGGGCTACCTGTCCCGCGACGAGGCGGTGATCACCCTCGGTCTGCCGGAACTACCCAGATCCCTCCGCGTTATATGGCCCTGGGGTAGCGAATCAAGTGTTCCCCTGGAACGGAATGTCTTTGAGCTGACGGTCAGGGGCCCGCCTCAGTAGGCATCTCCGCCGTTCTAGAGGAGACCGAACGGTCTAGCGGAGGCCGAATCCCACGGTTATCCCTACATCGTTTTGCAGGCGGCGGCCACCCTGAGAATGGTAGAAGGACGCCATGTTCCGAATTTCGCCCCGCATCCAGAGCGAGCGCACTAACGAAATCCGCATGCCGATAGCCACCGAGGCCATCGGGTCCGTCGAGCTCACCGGAGGAAACTCCCTCCCGTGGAAGTCGATGCTCCGGAATCCTGCCCCGAGCGCGGCATACGGCTCCAACGCACCAGCTGAACCAGGGGCGATGATCCGAAAAACCACGTTGGCGATACCCACGGAGTAGTTGAGCTTGCCGGGGCTAGGAACGGTCTGGGCCAACTGCCCCACCCAACCGAGCTCGGTAGCTGAATGGAAGCCCATCAAGCCGATTCCCACGTGGGACGTCGGCCAAAGCGTGATCTCTCCCCCCAGAAGCAAGTTGGGCGGGATCGTCAACCCCACTCCGTCACTATGATCGGTGAGGTCTCCAAGCGGTTGAAGGACCCCGGCCAACCCAAAAAACTCGACACCTTCTCCGAGCACATCGACTTCTGACTGGGGCTGGGAGCCCATCTGTGCAGAAAGTCCGGCGGGAAAAAGGGCCACGAACAAAAGGAGACCGGCCGCGTTGATCCTTCTTGTCATCTAGTCCTCACGATAGTGACTTGTACGTTGCGATCCTCGTCCAAGCGTCGCCCACCCACGCCTCGAAGTGAAAGCGAAAGCGGAGGATCTTCGGCGGCGGCTCGCAACGTCATGTATTCAGTGTTAGACACCCCTACGACGATCTGCCTTGACACGGTTTCGAAACCTAGCGGCAGGGTCCGGAGCGGGAAGCTGGAGGGAAGGAGGGTGTCGTCACCATTGTCCTCGCTCAGGGGGGCGAACACTTCTCGCAGGTTCCACGTTGTGATCGAAGCTCCTTCGGGGACTTCGATTCCATCTTCACTTTGGAAGTTGCCCGCGAGTACACCTGCATCATCGGTGGCCATGGCGACCCCGAAATCGGCCAACAGAGATGCCCATTCCGTGCCCGTCACGCGCTCGACATTCTCGACCCCCCGGAGGTAGCTCCGTCCACCTCCCACCAGAGACTGGAAGAGGGCTCGACTGCCCTCGCTACTACGGTCAGCCAACCAGCGCACGAATAACCACCCAAAACCCCTGACTCGGAGGCCGTCGTCTCCCTCCATGTTTCGGGTTGGGACCATGGTCCCGGAGTGAGGGCCCTGCATATAGGTGCTCAAGGCCAAGAAATTGTCGCGCTGGTAGGTGCGGAATAAGCGGGTGCGAGCCCCATCTGCGGTGACTTCCCGAAGCGTGTAGTTGCTACCCTGCGTCTGGTCCGCCGCTCGATGCCCAGCCAACTCTTCGGCGAGCGAGGAAAGACCTTCGTCCAACCAGACCGCCTCCGTGACCGCGAACCCAGAAGGAGAGGATAGGACTCTGCGTTGCGCATTGATGAGGTGCTGGAGCTCGTGGGCCACGATCCTCGGCACCTCCGCCAAAAAGGAATCGGTCGTGCGCGATTGCCCCACCGTGCCATCCGGGTCGGCACTGGCGAGATACAGAATCTCTCCTTCGTTGCTGGCAGCGCAGTGTGTTTGAGACCCCTCAGCGTTCGACCCCTCTCTTCCTCGGCCCGACGAAGCCAGATCAAGTGGAGTAAAGAACCCACCGACTTGCCCTCCAGAGAGCTGGTTTACCCTTGGAGTGACCAAGACGACGACGTGGCTATTCCCGTCGAGATCCTCGTAGGGACCGAACCAACTGGTGTCGGAGGGGATGACGATCCCGTCCAGAATCGTCGCTACGCTTTCCCACTCCTCCGCTGTCGGCCCACCGCGCGGAGCGTTCACGTCTTCGATGAGCGTCAGATGAGACCCGGCAAAACGAACTACCCCGCGGACGGCCTCCCCTGGATCGGCGCAAGCCGGCCCCAGGTCCGCATGCACCGGGAAGAGATAGCTGAGCGTGTCGTCCACGGCTGGGGTACGGGGCCCCCCGGAGGCAACACTGGCCCGGGCGACCCCGACTCTCTCTTCGAGCAGGTGATCGATCGCAGCAGCGCGTATAGCCGCGTCGCTGCGGTAGACCCCGCGGGCTGCTTCCAGGAGCGCCCCGTCGGCTGGGAAGGACGGAGCAAGGCCCGGCGAACCGACTCGTCCATCCGCCACGGTGGTAGTGACCTCGAGAACGTCTGGTCTGGCATCCTCGCGCGCGGTGTTGGCTACCAACACCAGGTATTCCCGTTCCTCATCGGCGATCGGAAGGTGCAGGCAATCCATGTCGTTCGGATCCCGGAAAGAAACCCTTTCTCCCGGTTCCAGCTCCAGCTGCGGACCACCCGGTTGGAGCGGTAGCAAGAGTCCGTTGCTGGCCTCACCCCCCGCCAACACCCGGATGCCGACGTCCCGCGTCGGCAAGCATGCGTCCGCAAAGGTGGGAACGGTGACCAGCATGCGGTCGTCGGCAACGCTGATCACAGCCGCCCGAATCCCCTCTACCCGCACGTCGTTGTCGTCCGGGGTCGGCTGGAACCCCGTCCCGTAGATGTAGTTGGTCTCGCCCGCGACCAACCGGCTGCCTCCAACCGAGTCCAGGATCGTGGACCCCTGCATCTGGAGGACCGCTGTGGCATCCAGAGTCACGGTGTCGGAATGGATATTGCCTGCCGCGAAAACGTCAACCTGATAACTGCCAGGGTCGGGGCCTAGCGTGAGTACGCTATGTGCGCGACCATGGGCGCCTGTTCGCCTGATGACGTGGGTTACGGATGCCCCGCTCTCCTCCTCCTCTTGCAATCTGAAAACCAGTGCTACGCCCGCCGTGGTCGCCCCGTCTCCTGTCGTCGCCTGGACCACGAACGGCAGAGGCAGCTGGGTCCCTGCTTCGGCTTGCTGAGCAGTCCCCCCAACCACCTCCAAGAAAACCGAGTCCGCCACCTCCGTCGAGACGAAGATGGAGAAGGGTTCGACGGCTGGAAAACTCGGGATATCGACCAGAACCTCGGCCTCTCCCGGCGTCATCGCTGCCTCGAATGTCGTTTCGGCCACACCCATTGCACTGGAAACAGCGACGCCGGGGCCCAGCAGCCCCTCACCTCGCAGCACATCGAACCGCACTGGGATTCCTTCGACGGGGTTCCCGAACGCGTCCTCGACCCGTACCGAGATCGGAGGATCCGTGGCGCCGCCTACGACCAGCGGAGCGTCGGGCACTGTCACGGGGACCAGCGTAGACGGAGGAGAGGTTGGTTCGGTGCTGCCGCCCTCCCCACAGCCTGTCGTGCCGAGCCCGATGCCAAGTACCAAAAAGGCGGCCCAGGCTTTGGAGGTCTTCGCACCGTCAGGGGTGGTCGCCTTGCTAGGGAGCGAGGAGATCATGGAGGAGATCACGGCGACTCCTCGATTCTCCAGAACGAGATTCCGCCCGCTTGCCTCCCGACGTCAACGCTGGAGACTATCTCCCCGCGGGTCAGGTCGATCACGTCCACTGCCCCGGGTTCGGACCCGATTCCCTCGATGCTCACGAACGCATATCTGGAATTTGGCGAGAGGGCGATTCCGTGGGGTAGGGCGCGGGAGTTCGCGACGCGCGCCACCTCCTCGCCCCGCACGAGATCCCAGATTCCCGTGGTGCCTTCGGTTTTGTGGGTGACCACCAAGCGGGCCCCGTCCTCAGTCACCGCGAGATTGTACGGTCCGGCACCTGTCGAGAATCGGCGCTCCAACTCCCAGGCCTCGCCGTCGATCTCCAACACCTCAGCGTTCTTGTTGCAGGCCACGTAAATGCGACGCCCCTCGCCCGCTGGTTGCGCCCACGTCGGTCCGCACGAAGCGGTTCCTTCTCCGTCAGTTTCCCCTTCTCCGCCGGCCTCCTTGCCGGTGGCATGGCGGGCGTTAGACCAGGGTCCTTCCCGCCCCGGGGTGACGTCAAACCTCCGAGATACCTCCAAGCGATGGGCGTCCACTTCGACTAGTACATCATCCATCATACAAACGGAGTAATGACGAGAAGCGTCCGACGTCAGTCTAGATCCGTGGGGCATTACACAGGTGGGGATCTTCACCACTTCCACCATCTGGGCCACGTCGACCACGGACACGGAGCTGGGAACGTGCGACCCGTGGAGGTTGAAATTTGCGGCGAAGAGGAGTCCCCCAGGGGTTACTTCCATCGTTGCGGGGAATAGGCCGAGCTCCACGCTACCGTGCGGCCTGTTGTCCTGGGTGGAGTACGCGGCCACAACCCCGGCAGGGTTCCCATGCGCCAGCGAAACGTACCAACGGGCACCGGCGGGATCGACGGCTAGCCCATGGGGGCCGTCAATCTCGGTGGGATTGCGTCCGACGAAGACCGTGTTGACTACTGTCGTTTCCGTCCCGTCAAAGCGCACCAAGTCCACCCGGTCCTCGGACTCGGCGGCGACGTAGACGTAGTAAGACAACTCGCGCGGGGCGAGTTCGGATTGCGCATGCCCTTCGGACGAGACGGCATTCGACGACGCGAGAACAGCTGCAACGGTCGTGGCCATGAAGGCCCGACGTGGGTACCGATCCATACGAGGCGTGTGCGTTCGCTAGGTCCTTTCTTCCTTGGAGGCTTGCTCCCTGGGGTGAAGTTGGGGTGAAGTGAGGGTTCTCCCCCTATAACACTATAAATTATAGACGCAGAAGGACACAAAAAGGTTTACGTTGTCGGCCAATCCGATCTGGATACAGTCACTCGAATGTCCAATGGAGGGAGACGAGGTCGCGGGCGGGTGCGAAGGCACACCGTTCGAGGAAAGTCCGGGCTCCGCAGGGCGCGGTGCCGGGTAACACCCGGGCGTCGCAAGGCGATGGAAAGTGCCACAGAGAATAGACCGCCGATGGCGACTACGGTCGCACAGGCAAGGGTGAAACGGTGGGGTAAGAGCCCACCGCGTCTTCTGGCAACAGGGACGGCACGGTAAACCCCACCGGGAGCAAGGCCAAGCAGGGGCGAGCGGCGGCCCGTCGCAGCTGAGCTCCGGGTAGGCCGCTAGAGGCTGCGGGAGACCGTAACCCCAGATAGATGACCTCGCCGTTGGAATCCACCTTCGGTTACAGAACCCGGCTTACCTCCCTCCATTCTTCGGTTCACCGGGGTGGAGAGAGAGCGGTTGACGAGAGAAAGGGCTTATAGTATTGAACGTTTCAGCACTAAACCTTCCGCTGCAGGAACACCGGCTCGACAACGGCCTTAGGGTCGTCCTGCAACCGGATCCGGACTCGCCGCTGGTGGCTGTTCACGTCATGTACCACGTGGGGTCCAAGAATGAACGGAAGGGCCGGACTGGATTTGCACACCTCTTCGAGCACCTGCTCTTTCAGGGCTCCGAAAATGTCCCGCGGGAGGAGCACTTCCGACTCGTGCAGGACGCGGGCGGTACGTTGAACGGGACCACCTGGTTCGACCGCACGAACTACTTTGAGACGCTCCCGGCAAATGAGCTCGATCTCGGTCTGTGGCTCGAGTCCGACCGCATGGGGTTCTTCAAGGCAGGGATTACGCAGGAGAAGCTGGACAACCAGCGCGACGTGGTGAAGAACGAACGGCGTCAGGCGTACGAAAACCGTCCGTACGGTCTGGCTCTCGAGACCCTGCTGGAGAATGCGTACCCGGAGGGGCACCCCTACCGTCACCCGACAATCGGTTACATGGAGGACATTGACGCGGCCAGATTGGAGGATGTACACGAGTTTTTCGATCTTTACTACGGCCCGAACAACGCGACGCTGGTGCTCGCCGGGGGCTTCGATCCGGAAGACGCCTTGGACAGGGTCCGCAAGTGGTTTGGTGACATTCCCGGCCGACCCGTACCCCCACCTCCGTCGCACTTTCCGAGTCATGCGGCGGGTGAGCGGCGGGTGGTGATCCACGATCAAGTACAGGTGCCGCGCGTGTATCTGATGTTCCACTCCCCCGCCTTTCCCGATCCAGGCTTCGAGGCGGCGGACCTGCTCACTTTCGTGCTAGCGGACGGGAAGAGCTCCCGCCTCGAACGAGAGCTGGTCTACGAGCGGCGTCTGGCCGCTGACGTATCGGCGGGAACGTGGCCCACCGAGAGTGCCGGGCTCACGCTCGTGATTGCGACGGCGCGGCAGGGGGTGGGTGCCCAGGAGCTGGAGGATGCCATCAGGGAGGTGCTGGACGAGACGCGCTCCGAGGGAGTCGGTGCCGGAGAGGTGGAGGGAGCTGTGAACAGAGCTCGGTGTGCTCTGGTGGGTGGTTTGGCCAGCGTCGGGGATCGTGCGGACGCACTGGCGCATGCGGCGGTTTTGAGAGCAGATCCCGGTTACGTGAACGATGCCTTCTCCCGCTATGGAGCGGTCGATAGCGCAGCGGTCGGAGCGACGGCCGAGGGGATACTCACCCCGGATAGAATGACGTCTCTGCACGTGCTGCCCGACATGCAGCCCGACGTGCTGCCCGAGCTGGAAGCAGGTGCATCGTGAGTCTCGATAGGTCAGTTCGGCCGCCTGCGGGTCCGCCGAGAAGGGTGTCCCTGCCCCGCCTAGAACTGTTCTCGATGGACAACGGGATGGAGTGCCAGGTTGGGCGACGCCCAGGGATCCCCGAGGTGGCCGTACGCCTAGTGCTCGAAGCGGGTGCCGGCGCGGAGGCCCCGGAACGGTCGGGGTTGGCGGCTCTGGCGTCCCGCCTCCTGAGGAGTGGGGGTGATGGTCTGGATGTGATGGAGGTTGCCCGCTGGCAGGATCGACTCGGCACGGGGTTCAGCGCGACCGCCGGGTATGGGGTCGCGACGGTATCGATGCACTTTCTGCCGGAGGTGTTGTCCGATGCCCTGGACTTTCTCGTTCATGTGGTACGGCGTCCGGATTTCCCGGAGGATGAGGTGACCCGGCTACGCGATGAACGCCTCGACGAAATCGCCCGCGAGAACGACCATCCGGCATTGGTCGCGACTCGCGCGTTCGCCCGCGAGCTATACCAAGAAGGGCTGTATGGGCGCCCTATCCGTGGTTCCAAGGAGACCGTCGAAGGCCTAACGCGGGAGGATATTGTGAGCTTTCACAATTCCCGGTATGGGCCTGTTGGGGCGTGGCTCACCGCAAGTGGCGACGTTGATCCAGACCATTTTCAGGCAGAGGTCGAGGCGCGCTTTGGGAGCTGGAGTGGGGGCGAAGCGAGGGTTCCGGCACCGGTTTCGCCTCACCCCACGGGGACGGGACCGCTCGTCGTCCACCGCCCTGGAAGCGCACAGGCCGAGCTCCGAGTCGGGACGGTTGGAGTGCCCTACGGCACCGAGGATCACCATGCAATCGTCGTTGCCAACGCAATCCTCGGGGGGATGTTCAACTCCCGGATCAACCTCAACCTTCGCGAAGAAAAAGGGTGGACCTACGGGGCCCGTTCCGATTTTCGTTTCCGCCGGGGTGCCGGTCCATTTGTGGTGCGTACGGCGGTAGAGACGGGCGTGGCGGGCGATGCCTTTCAAGAGATCCTGTCCGAGATTCGCCGCATGCGCGAGGAGCAGGTGACGGGTGACGAGCTCCGCCTCGCCAAGAACTCGCTGACTCGTTCCCTCCCACTGCGGTTCGAGACTGCGCCTCAGATCGTGAGCCGTGCGAGCCACATGCGTACCTTCGACCTGCCCTCGGATTACTGGGAGTCGTACGCCCAGGACATCGAAGCGGTGACCCCGGAAGCGGTCCGCGAGGTATGCCGTACCTACCTCGATTCGGAACGCCTCACCCTGCTAGCCGTTACCGATGCGGAGGTCGCAGAGTCGTCCTTTTCCGGGTTCGAGTCCGTGACGGTGCGAAGTTGGGGAGCCCCAGCCGGAGGCGACGGAGTTCATTGAAGTCCACAGGATTCCACTGGATCGGGCGCTGTACATGGTGGAAAAGGGGGAGATTGCGGATGCCAAATCGATCTCTTGCCTGATGTTGGTCGATCGTTGGGTCCGGAAAGGCGGTCCGGGCTACTAGTCACAGCCTGCAAACCCCCATCCTCTGGGGAGATGTGACGCGCGACCTTGTCTTGTCGTCTTGGTAGCTACAGGGACGAACGATGCCGTCCCCCGAGTCTTACTTCCGAGGGTTTCGGATGCCGAGACAGTCATCTCTCATGTTGTCTGCACGCCCCCGCCGCGACACGGTCGACGAACGCTACGACGTTGCCGACGCCCTGCGGCTGCTGTCGGATGAGGATCTGGTTAGCCGCTACCTCGACGGCACCAGATTCGCCTTCCAGGAGATCGTTCACCGCTATCAGGACAAGCTGTTGAACATGATCTATCGCATCATCAACGACCGGGACCGGGCAGAGGACCTAACCCAAGAGACCTTCGTTCGCGTTTACCGGCACATCGCCCGCTTCGATCGATCACGGAAGTTTTCAACTTGGATTTACACTATCGCAGCGAATCTTTCCAAGAACGAGCTTCGGAATCGATCCCGCAATCCCATCGTCCTCTACCAAGCGATACGCGCCAGACGACGGGCAGACCTTGCTCCAGTCGAGTTCGGTGACCACACCTACGCTCCGGACGACCTCTTCATGAAGAGACAGCTGCGGGAACAGGTGCAGGTTGCCGTGACAAGGTTGCCCGAACACCACAGGGTAGTCTTCGTCTTACGCGAATTGGAGGGGAAGTCGTACGAGGAAATCGCCGAGATCACCGGCATTACCCTCGGCACCGTCAAATCCCGGCTCAACCGCGCCCGTAGTCGATTCGCCAGCATCATCGCTCCGATTATCAAAGCTCAGTAGTACGCCGCGGTTTCCCACTCCCCTCCGCTGCCCTTACCGTGGCGGCTCACCCCTTGCTCGGCTACTCGCCTGGCTCCAAAATGTCCACAAAGCCCTGGTGACTCGAAGCTTAGGGAACATCTTTGCTGAAGCACGAGGATGGAACCAATACAGCCTTCCGGCGTATTACAGATAGTTAGAGGTTGACGGCACACGACACCGGAGTCTGCATGAGATGTAAAGATTTCCTCGATTTGCAAGCGATGATTGAGGACGGAACCCTGAGCGACGAGGTCCTCGCGCACATGCGATATCACGTCGCCACCTGCGATTCGTGTCGCAAGTTCGATCATGCAATGACCAAGGGGACAGAGGCTTTGCGCTCGCTGCCGAAGCTGTCCGTGTCTCCCGATTTTCTTTCCCGCCTGCAATACCGCCTCTACGCGATAGATGAGAACTCCCGGAATGGCAGGCGCCGGATTGTGGGATGGTCCACCCTGGTGGCAGCGGGCATTGTGGCTGTGGCGTTTGGCCCCTGGATCCCGTGGGGCACGAGAGTTGTGGTGCAGGTGGAAGTCCCGGAGTCTGACGAGGTCACTGAGACGAAGACGGAGACTCTCGCGGAGCCGGTCTTCCTAACTCCGTATGTGCCGAACCATGACAGGTTGATGGGCCCGAGTCTGGTCACCTACGTCTCTTCGCAGGATGATCCGGAGGGTGAGACTGAACCCCAGGTCCCGCGCCAGACGATCTCCTCCGGCCATGCGCCCCACGCTATCGTGGAAGCTTTCGAACCCCGAGCGGCGCAACTCGAAGAACCTCCCTGACCACTCACCAGCAACTCTCAAGCCAGCGACTCGCAAGAGAGCTGGGTGGAAAACGACCGAGCGGTTTATGGTTCTTGGATGGCGACGCACTCCGGCTCCGGGATGAGGCTGCCAGAGAGTTAGTGCAGCTGGCCCTCGGCGGCGACATGACGGACTTCGATTACGACGAATTCCAAGCCCCCAATGTCGAGCCCAACCAGTTGGCATCAGCGCTGCAAATGCCGCCTATGTTCTGCCCCCACCGGGTTGTGTGGGTTCGCGACGCGGAGCGTTTGAAACCCAAGGCGCGTGCCATTCTAGTGAGTTTGGCCGAGACGATTGCACCCGACACGGTACTGATCGTGACGGCGACCACTCCTCCTCGATCCAAGGCAAAGTTCTACCAGGACCTTAGGCGCCTAGGGCGAGTGGTGAAGTGGACCGCACCAAGAAACCGCGATGAGATTCCGGCGTGGATCAGGAAGCGTGCGAAGCGCAGGTGGAACTTCGAGTTGGACCACACGTCCGCCCTGTCCATGGCAGACGCTGTGGGGGCCGACTTGTCGAGGCTCGACGCGGAGCTCGAGAAAATATCACTCCTCGAACCGGAAAAACGAACTCCGGAAATGATCGCGGCACTCGTTCCGCGAACCAATCTTACCAGCCGTTGGGATTGGCTCGATACCGTGGCATCGCGAGAATACGTTAAGGCCCTGAGGACGGTGGACGAGGTCCTGACGGCGGACTCGGGAGTGAGCCTCGTGACCGGGTTGGTGGAGCACCACATCTTGCTGGGGCTCGCTATCGAGACGAGGGGGTCCAAGCCGTTCGGGAAGGTCCTCGTAGAGATCGGCCGTGGCTATTTGAGGTGGAAGGCACAGAAATATTTGAATCAATCAAGGAAGTGGACTCGAAAAGAGGTTGATCAAGCGTTCCACCTGCTCAAACGGGCGGATCGCCACCTAAAATCCGGGATCAAGGACGGTCCCGCCCTGTCCGATCTTCTAGTCTCTCTCCAGGATCTGCAGGTCACCGCCCGATGACCACCAACGGGACGCGGTTCTGCCGGCTCCGGCGCTTCCTGTCAGTGGCAGGGGCCGTTCTCGGGATAGGGAGCGCGTCGGCCGTCGGGAGCCCGGGGAAACTCGCGGCGCAGGCTGCCGATTTGAGTCTTCTGACGAGATTCGAGCAAATGGTGGATGAAGGACAGACGGCGGGGTTGAAGCGCGCCGTAGAAAGCTGGCTTGAGGAAATAGAGCTTGAGGGAGCGGGGGCGATTGGTGGGCGGGAGATGGCCAGGGTCAGACTTCTGCAGGCCAGGCTCGCCAGCGACATGGACAGCGCTCGAATGCAGCTGCTCGGTGCGGCCGTAGAGGGCGGCAGTGTGTACTCGGCCCGAGCTTGGCTCAGAATGGCGCAACTGGATCTTGCAGTGAATGAGCCCGTCCGGGCGAGGGAGAATCTGGAGCGCTTGCGTTCGGACCACCCCGGTACAGCGGAGGCGGCCGAGTCGTGGTACTGGACGGGGCGTGCCCTTGAGTCCCAGGGTCGTTTGGATGAGGCGTGCGCTGTCTGGGTGCGTATATCCGGTGCCGGTAGCGACGGCGTATCACTGGCACGACGACAGTTTACGCGGGATACCTGTGGGCAGTCTCCCCAATTTGCGGTCCAGGTAGGGGCTTTCGGTGCATTCGAGTCCGCGAGGTCCGTGCAGGGCCGCCTCCGCGCTGCATCCTACTCCGCGTGGGTCCTGGACGAAGGTGATCTCTACCGGGTGCGCGTCGGCCGGTTCGTGCGCAGGGCGCAGGCCGAGGAGCTGGCGCAGCGCCTCCGAGCCGATGGCCACGAGACGATGATCGTGGAAGTGACCCCGTGAAAACGAAGGGCCTCGCTGGACGGGTCGGGACCACACCCCTCATTCAACAATACCTCGATATCAAGTCCCACCACACAGACGCCTTCCTCTTCTTCCGAGTCGGGGATTTCTATGAGCTCTTCTTCGACGATGCGAAGGAGGGCAGCCGGCTGCTCGGTCTCACCCTTACCGAGCGCAACAACGGTGGGACGGAGAGGGTGCCGCTCGCAGGCGTCCCGGCGAAGGCGATCGACGAGTACGTGCTGCGTCTGGTAGATGCGGGGAAACGGGTGGCGATCTGCGACCAGGTGGAAGACGCAGCGGTCGCTCAGGGCATTGTGAAGCGGGAGGTGACGGAGGTTGTTACCCCGGGGACGATTCTGTCCGACCGGATGCTTGAGGATGGACGGAACAACTTCGTGGCGGCGGTATCGGGGGAGGGGCCCTTCGGCCTTGCGATAGCGGACACTTCCACGGGCGACTTCGAGCTGCATGCGGCTCCGGACACACAAGGTCTCGCCGACGAACTCGGGCGGATTGAGGCTGCAGAGCTGGTCTGCAGTGAAGATTTTCCCCCACCTGGCGGGAGTTGGCACCTGACTCGACTACCCGCTTGGCGCTTCGACCCCGAACTCGGCGAGGAGACCTTCAAAGAGACCTTCTCTCTCCGGTCCATAGCGGGGCTCGGCCTCGAACGCGGCCCCGAGGTGGATTCGGACCACCTAATGCTCGCTGCTGGAGCTGCTCTGCTGGGGTACCTGGAGGATGTGAGGCCCGGTGGCTCCGGCCACATGCGCCCTCCACGGGTCGATCGCACCGGCCAAGTCATGCACCTGGACGAGATGACGCGCCGCAACTTGGAACTTGTCGAACCGCTCCACCCCGGGCAGGGCAAATCGCTCCTCCACCTCCTCGACCGCACGCGCACTCCCATGGGAGCCCGCCTTTTGCGCCGCCGGCTCCTTCGTCCTCTGGTCCAACGATCGGAGATTTCTCGTCGGCTCGATTCGGTGGACGAACTCGTTTCGACGCCGACGACCCGCGAACAAGTGCGGCAGGTGCTGGGTTCCATTCGGGATCTCGAACGTCCGACGGCACGGCTCCAAGTGGGGCGGATCTCGCCGCGAGAATTGCTCGGATTGGGTCAGTCGCTTGCTTCGCTACCTAACCTCAAGGCGGCTTTGGTTTGCCTGAAGTCGGAGATCCTAGCAGGCCTTCGAGATGGTCTCGACGGACTGGAGGACGTCGCCCAGAAGATCGCGGACGCGATAGACCCGGAGGCGTCGGCGGCGTTGAATGACAGCGGGGTGATCCGGTCGGGCTTTTCTCCCGAACTCGATGCGGTCCGCGACACTCGAGACGAAGCGGTGGACGCCATAGCTGGACTCCAGGTCCGGGAACGCGCAAAAACCGGGATCGACACACTGAAAATCGGGTTCAACAAGGTTTTCGGGTACTTCCTGGAGGTGACACGCTCCAAGCTGCACCTGGTACCCGAGGAGTGGACCCGCCGACAGACGCTTACGGGAACTGAGCGCTACGTAACCCCGGAGCTCAAGGAGCTGGAGTCCCAGGTCCTACGGGCCGACGAAGAGATTCTGCATCTGGAACGAGAGCTGTTCCAGAGCCTGCGCACGGATCTTGGGCTGGCCGTTGGCCGTATCCAAAAATCGGCGACCGACGTGGCGGAGATAGACTTCATCGCCTGTTTGGCGCACGTCGCGGAGGCCGAAGATTATACGAGACCCGAGCTTACAGATGACATCGTCCTGGAGGTTGAGGGCGGACGCCACCCCGTAGTCGAGTCCACCGTCGCTCGCGACACATTCATCCCCAACGACATCGCCCTGAATGACGAGTGCCGTACCATCATCGTCACCGGACCGAATATGGCGGGCAAATCGACAGTGCTCCGGCAGGTGGGACTCATTGCGGTGCTGGCTCACGTGGGGTCGTTCGTGCCTGCCGATGCCGCACGCGTTGGGTGTTGCGACCGGATCTTCACTCGGGTGGGGGCCAGCGACAATCTGGCTGGCGGCCTGAGTACCTTTATGGTGGAGATGACGGAGACCGCCACGATCCTGAACGGAGCCAGCGAACGCTCGCTTGTCCTTTTGGACGAGATCGGCCGGGGTACGTCGACCTACGATGGGATCTCGATTGCATGGGCCGTGACCGAACGCCTCCACGAACTCCGGGCGCGGACCGTTTTTGCGACCCACTATCATGAACTCGTCGGCCTTGCCGATTCGCTGGAGCGCGCTCAACCGTGGAATGTGTCGGTGCGGGAGGCAGGGGGAGACATCGTATTCCTATACCGTCTCGAGCCTGGGGGTGCCGATCGATCATACGGCGTACATGTGGCACGGCTCGCGGGACTGCCACCTGATGTCGTGGGTCGTGCGGCGAGCATCCTCCAGGTACTGGAAACAGGACCCTGGGGTGCCAGTAGCCGGGGCTCCGCTTTGGCGGATGGAGTCAGCGCTCAGCTACCCTTGTTTGCGGGTCCCGGTCCTTTCAAAGGGCGATCCGACACACCCGACCCCAAGACGGAGCTGGCGCGCGAACTGCTCAAGAGGATCGAGGGGCTCGACGTGAACCGTCTCACGCCGCTGGAGGCTCTCACGATCTTGGCGGAGTGGAAGGAGGCGGGCACCAGACGGGGTCGCGAGGCGGCACAAAAAGGTGAGCAGGGCGCAGGACGTGAGCAGGGAGCAGGCATACAGGAGGCGCTGTGGTGATAAGGATAGGTGTCCTCCTCGGGGGAGAGTCTCCGGAACACGAAGTGTCCCTGCAATCCGCCAGGAACGTCCTGAAGGCACTCGATCGAACCCGGTACGAGGTTGTCCTCATAGGGATCGATCGGGACGGACGGTGGCATCTCTCCGACGAAGCCGCTTTTCTGTCCGTGGCCAACGACCCGCGCACCATACGATTGCCTGCGGGCGGAGCCACTCTCGGCATTACGCCGGGACGGGAGGCCAGGTTCACGCGCCTGGATACGGGTGAAGCTCTCCCGCCCCTCGACGTCATCTTCCCGGTGTTGCACGGACCCAATGGGGAGGATGGGACCGTTCAAGGACTTCTGCGCCTAGCGCACATTCCGGTGGTCGGGCCCGGTCTCCTGGGGTCAGCCGTCGGGATGGACAAGGATTTCACGAAACGGTTGCTCCGGGACGGAGACATCCCCGTTGCTCCATTCCTGGTGGCGTCTAACCCGGGGACGGCCTCCAGCTGGGACGAGGTGACCCAAGTTCTGGGGCCAGACGTTTTTGTGAAGCCGGCCAACATGGGCTCTTCGGTGGGCGTTGCCCGTGCCCGTTCCGAGTCTGAATACGTCTCGGCGCTTGATGCGGCATTCGAATACGACACTAAGATCATTGTGGAAGCCACGATCCCCGGACGCGAAATCGAAGTCTCGGTGTTGGGGAACGACGCTCCCACGGCTTCCCTTCCGGGCGAGATCGTTCCCTTGGCAGATTTCTACTCGTACGAAGCCAAGTATCTGGATATTGAAGGGGCGATCCTCAAGGCACCTGCCGAGCTGGACGAGGCCCAAGTGGCGGGGGCAAGAGAGCTCGCCGTCAGGGTGTTCCAGGTGTTGGGGCTTTCCGGAATGGCCCGGGTCGACATGTTCCTCACGACGGAGAGGCGCGGGGATTTTCTGGCGGGGTCGTTGGTCGTCAACGAAGTGAATACCATCCCCGGGTTCACTCGTATTAGCATGTACCCCAAACTGTGGCAGACGAGCGGCATCACCTACACTGAACTTGTGAATCGCTTGGTTGAACTCGCCCTTGAACGGCATGCCAGGAAGGAAAAGCTGGCATCGACCCAAGACTTTACCTGATAGTGACCGAATACGGAGCGCGATGAGTCTGAGATTTCACTTCTACAATCCGAGAGGCGCGGGGAGCAGCCGGGCACCCTCCGGCGGCCCGTGGTCTCCAGGCGCACCCCCAATCCGCCCCCGAGGGATCCTCCCCAAGTGGACGAAGCGTCTGCTCGTGGCGAATGTGCTGGGCTTCCTGGTCCTGTCCCTCGTCCCACAGAACGTTGTCCTGGCGTGGCTTGGCTTTGCCGTCCCCGGAGCACTACAACGACCCTGGACGGCCGTCACCTACATGTTCGTCCACGGCGGGTTCTTTCATCTGTTTTCGAACATGCTCGTGCTCTTTTTCCTCGGCCCGCGCTTGGAGCGAAAGTGGGGTGGCCGTTTCTTCCTGAAGTTCTACTTCGTAACGGGGTTAGCCGGGGCCCTGTCCTCGATACTCCTCTTCACTATGCTCGGACAGGCAACCGTCATGGTGGGAGCATCGGCCGCCATTTATGGACTGCTCGTTGCCTTCGCCCTCAACTGGCCCAACCAGCGTATCCTCCTGTGGTTCCTGGTCCCGGTCCGGGCGAAGTGGCTCGTCGGTGCTTTGGCGGGCTTCACCCTCCTCTCCACCTTGGGCGGAGTACAGGATGGAGTCGCTCACTGGGCACATCTCGGGGGACTCGTCAGTGGATTCGTGTATTTGCGCTATGGAGAGAGGTTCCGCCTTGCTACTCGGAGGTCGGCTCGGCGCAGTGTCGGTCGGCAGGACCGGTACTCGATTGGGCAGTCGCACGTACGCCCCGGCATCGGCGGGTTCCTGGAGCGCCTGTTCTTCAAAGAGGAGCCGTCATCCCCGACCCGTCCCAGCAACGGTCCGATCAACGGTGCCCCCCGATCTTCCACCGCCTCAAGGGGCCCTGCCGGAAGTGGTGGTCAGCGCACATCGGGAGGGCGAAGGGTGGAGGTGCATCGGTCGGCCCCACGCAACGATACGATAAACGAAGTGGATAGGATCCTGGACAAGATCCGGGAGAAGGGGATGGCCTCGCTCACCCCGAGGGAACGTTTGTTCTTGGAGCAGGTGAGCCAGCAGTACCAGGACTCGCCCCGGAAGTAGCCGTGATAAACCCTCAACCCAGATTCAGCGGAGGTGTGAATGGCGTCTATCGCCGCGCCTTATGAAGCGTCCAACATCAGGAATATCGTGCTCTTCGGGCACGGCGGAGCGGGGAAAACCACGCTCGCCGACGCCCTGTGTTTCGCAGCGGGCTCTTCCAACCGGAGGGGGAACGTAGACAAGGGAAACGCCCTAACCGATTTCTCGGCGGAAGAAACAGCCCACACCATCTCAATCAATCTCGCGGTCGCCCAAGCAGCGTGGCGTGGCGTGCGCGTGAGTCTGATCGATACCCCCGGGTACCTGGACTTCCTAGGGGAGGTCATGGCGGGCGTGCGAGTGGCCGACGCGGGCATATGCGTGGTCGACGCACTGTCGGGAGTCGAGGTCGGGACGGAAAAGACCTGGGCGGCTGCCGACACGCAGAGTCTGCCGCGAATCGTCTTCGTCTCCATGATGGACCGCGAAAACGCGAACTTCGATGAGACCTTGAGTCAGCTACGCGAGGCATTCGGTGACCACCTTCGCCCGGTTCAGGTGCCCATCGGTTCGGGGGGCGGTTTTCAGGGTGTGGTGAACCTCTTGTCTGTGGCGGAGGACGAGATCCCGTCCGCAATCTCCGGGCAGGTGGAGGAGCTCCGGGAGGAGCTGGTGGAAGCAGTGGTGGAGGGGGATGATGATTTGCTGGAGGCGTATTTCGAGGGAGAAGATCTGGACCCCGACCGTGTACGGGCTGTACTCCGGGCCCAGGTTCTCGAAGGGAGCATCGTTCCAGTGTTTTGCGGGTCTGGCGGATCCGGAACGGGGGTTGAGTCCCTCCTTGATGGGATAGTGGATCTGCTGCCTGACCCAACCCTACGGGAGGCGGCGATCGCTACGGAGGAAGGTGAGGAGGTGGTGCTCGACGGGGGTGAGGACGGGCCGCTCACCGCACTGGTATTCAAGACCACCTCCGAACCCCACGTGGGGGACCTGAGCTACTTCCGCGTCTACAACGGTGCTTTGACCAACGGACTCACGCTTGCCAACTCGCGCCGCAAGGGGACGGAGCGCTTGGCCCATCTGGCAATTCCACACGGTGCCCAGAGGGTGGATGCGGACCGGATCGGCCCCGGCGAGATCGGGGTCGTCACCAAACTCAAGAACACGTCCACGGGAGACACTCTGTGCCAAACCGGACGGTCGCTGCAGTTGGAGGACATACTGTGGCCGGAACCGGATCTGTCCCTCGCCATCACGGCCCGGACGAGGGGTGACGAGGACAAGATCGGGAGCGGGCTTTCAAAACTGCACGAAGAGGACCCCACCTTTGTGTCGGGTTACGACCAGGAGCGCGGTCAGACGATCATCAGGGGTCTCGGCGAGATCCATCTCAACATCTCACTCGAGAAACTCACTCGGAAGTACGGGGTGAACGTCGACACCCACGAACCCAACATCGCCTACCGGGAAACGATCACCCGGATCGCAGAAGGCCAAGGTCGACACAAAAAGCAGTCTGGCGGGCGCGGTCAGTTCGGCGATTGCCACATCCGCCTGAGCCCTCTCCCGCCGGGTGGAGGATACGAGTTCGTCGATTCGATCAAGGGCGGGGTCATCCCCTCCAAATTCGTTCCGGCCGTGGACAAGGGGATTGCCGAAGCGGCAGGTCGCGGCGTCCTGGCGGGGTATCCACTCGTTGATTTCCAGGCGGAGTGCTACGACGGTACTCACCACTCGGTCGACAGCTCTGATCTCGCATTCCAGATTGCCGGATCGATAGCGTTCCAGAGGGTGGCGCGTCTTGCGGGTCCGGTGTTGCTGGAACCGATCATGGAGGTTTTCGTGGAGACTCCCGAGGGTTATATGGGGGACGTTATGGGGGATCTCAACCAGCGACGAGGCAGGGTCATGGGGATGGAGTCCAAGGGCCGCCGTCAGATAGTCCACGCGATGGTTCCTCAGGGCGAGCTGTACAAGTACTCGGCGGCTCTACGCTCGATTACGCACGGGAAGGCCACCCACACGAGGCGATTTGCGGCATACGAACGGGCTCCTGCTCAAGTGCAACAACAGGTCGTCGCGGAGGTGCGCGAGGCCAAACAACAGGAGTAGCCAGGCGTGGCGGGGCACTCCAAATGGTCCAAGATCAAACGGGGCAAAGCCAAGACCGACCAGGCCCGTGGCAAGCTGTTTTCCAAGCTGGGAAGGGAAATTGCGGTGGCGGCGCGTGAAGGCGGCGGAGATCCCGATTTCAATCCGAGGCTCAGATCTGCGATCGACAACGCCAAGAGCCAGCGCATGCCCGCCGACAACATCGAACGGGCCATTCGGCGCGGTACGGGAGAGCTTCCGGGGGTCGCCTTCGAGGAGGTGACGCACGAGGGCTACGGCCCGGCCGGGATCGCGCTCTACCTCGAATGCATGACGGACAATCCGAGGCGGACGCTCGCCGAACTTCGACACCTCCTGGACAAGCGAGGTGGAAAGCTGGGCCAGAGCGGTTCCGTAGCCTGGATGTTCCAGCGCAAGGGCCACATTCATGTTCGGGCCGGTCGCCACGACGAGGATGACGTGTTGGAGGCCGCCCTCGAGGCCGGAGCGGAGGATCTGGAGGCCGCCGAGGATGCGTACTTGGTAACCACGGATCCCGCTGACTTTCACTCGGTTGCGCAGGCTCTTCGCGGAGGAGGGTTTGAGATCGAGGAACAGCAGCTTGCGATGACGCCATCGAATATGATCGAGGTCGCGGAAGCCAAGGTGACGAAGGTCTTGGGGGTCCTGGAGGCGCTGGAAGAACACGACGACGTCCAGAGGATCTACACAAACGCCGATGGTCTGGGGTAGTGGCGAGGCCTTCGGGGGGTGATGGCGAAGACGCTGGTGAGGCGAGGCCGGGGGTGATGCGAATCTTGGGGCTGGATCCCGGTTCGCGCGCCACGGGATACGGCCTCATCGAGAGCCAGCGCAGGGTCAGCCAGTTGGTGGAATGTGGCGTGGTACGTCCTAAGAAGGGGGATCTGTCATCTCGTCTGCTGCACATTTACGAGGGCATCCTCGCTCTGATCGACCGGCTGGAGCCAACGGATGTAGCGATCGAGACCGCCTTCAGCGGTCGCAACATTCGGTCTTCGATGATCCTGGGACACGCTCGCGGCGTTCTCATGTTGGCTGCGGCGCAACGGGACTTGCCGGTTCATGAATACTCCCCCCGCGAGGTCAAGAAGTACGTGGTTGGGGCCGGCGGTGCGACCAAGGCGCAAGTAGGGTTTATGGTCCAACGCCAACTGAACCTCGCAAAGGTGCCGGCTCCGGAAGACGCAGCGGATGGGTGTGCAGTCGCCTTATCTCACGCTCTGTCTCGGATGCCCGGATTCGGCCGCGTGCCGGCAGTGCTTTCGTCGTGATCCGCCAGATACGCGGGGAGGTCCAGGCGCGGGGTCCTGACATGGTGGAGGTGATGACCAACGCCGGTGTTGCGTTCGAGATCCTTGTTCCGGCTGGTACTGTGGAGCGGCTGCCCCCCGTTGGAGAGGAGGTGGCCTTGGATACGGTACTCGTCCTGCGCGACGATGCGGTGGAGTTGTTCGGCTTCGAGACGACCATGGACAGGGAGCTCTTTCGGCGCCTGCGGGGCGTTGGAGGGGTAGGCCCTCGCTACGCCATGGCCGTCCTGGGAGCGCTGCCCGCGCGCCGCACCGTCGAAGCGATTCGAGGGAAGGACCACCGCACGCTGCAGACGGTAAAGGGAATAGGGAAAAAAACTGCTGAGCGCATCTGCATAGAGCTCGCGGACAAACTCGATGATCTGGGCGAGGCGGCACGGCCCGGATCTGCCGAGAGCCAATCTGCCGCAACCGCGATACATGCCCTGCGGTCGCTTGGGTATGGGACGGCTGAAAGTGATCGGGCCGTGCGGGAAGCCCTCTCTGCGCTCGGGTCCGGTGACCACTCGCGAGAGGTAGTCCTCCGCCGAGCTCTCCGGAACCTCCAGGGTCGGTAAAGACTGTGAGCTCGAGCGACCGAACCGAGGTCACCACTCCACAGACCCTGCGTGGGGAGGACAAGCCGGACACCACGCTTAGACCCGATCGCCTGTCCGAGTTCATTGGGCAGGCGAAGGTCAAGGAGAGTCTCTCCATCTTCATCGAGGCGGCCGTTGGACGGCGTGAGGCACTCGACCACACGCTCTTCTACGGTCCCCCTGGCCTCGGGAAAACCACCCTGGCCCTGCTCCTGGCGCGGGAACTCGGCTCGAGTATCAAGCTCACCTCGGGCCCCGTCATCGAGAAGGCCGGCGACCTGGCAGGGATGCTCACCAACCTTGCCCCTGGGGACATCCTCTTCATCGATGAGATTCATCGACTCCGCCCCGCCGTTGAGGAGTTCCTTTATCCGGCGATGGAGGACTATCGGATCGAAATTCGGCTCGGGGATGGTCCGCGGGTCGAGACTTTTTCGATGAATTTGGAGCCCTTCACGCTCGTAGGGGCGACGACCCGGTTTGGGCTCCTTACGTCGCCGATGCGGGCCAGGTTCGGCGTCGTGGAGCGACTCGATTACTATCCGATCCAAGAGTTGAGGGAGGTGGTGACCAGGTCCGCGCGCCTGCTCGGAATCACCGTAACCTCGACGGGAGCGAACGAGATTGCGCGGCGCTCGCGTGGAACTCCCCGGATCGCAAACCGGCTCCTGCGGAGAGTGCGCGACTACGCGGAGGTGCGAGGCGACGGGATGATCGACAAGGAGACAGCGGCGAAAGGCCTTCAACTCCTGAGCGTGGATCAATACGGCCTCGACGAGATGGACGCGCGGGTGCTCAAGGCGATCATCGAGACCTTCGAGGGAGGCCCCGTCGGGATTGCGTCGTTGGCCGTCGCTGTCGGAGAGTCTGCGGGGACCCTGGAAGAGGTGTATGAGCCGTACCTGATCCAGAACGGCTACTTGCAGCGCACCACCCGGGGTCGCGTTGCGACCCGCAAGGCGTATGAGCGGTTCGGTTACTCGCTTCCCCCGTCCGCCGGCGATGCCGGATCCGGTGACCTCTTCGCCGAGGAGGAATGAGCGGGATTTCGGCTGAAGTCGCCGCATACGACTACGAGCTCCCCCCGCACCGCATAGCGAGCAGGCCCCCCGAACAGCGAACGGACAGCCGCCTTCTCGTTGTGGATCGCTCCGTCGGCAGCTTTCGTGATGCCCTGTTCCCGGACCTGCTCGACCAAATCCGTCCGGGTGATACTCTCGTGGTCAACGATACCCGTGTGTTCCCGGCTCGCCTGATCGGGAAGAAGCCCACTGGAGCCCGGGCCGAGATTCTCCTCTTGCGGCCCTGGGAGGATGGAAGGCCGCACCTCTGTGCGGATGGAGTCACGCACGTCTGCGAGGATGGAGGCGTGCACCCCTGGAGGTGGGTGGCGCTAGTGCGCCCGGGGTCCAAGCTGAAGCCCGGTCGTTCGGTGCGAGTCGCCCCAGGCTTCAGCGTTGCCATTCGGGAAAGCTTGCCGGGGGGAGAGCGGATTGTGGAGCTTGAGGGCGCGGACGAGACCGACCCGTGGGCGTTGATTGAGGAGCACGGTAGTATCCCGATCCCGCCATATCTCGGCAGGGGCGACGACGAACAGGACCGCCGGCGCTACCAGACGGTGTACGCCCAGGCACGGGGCAGTGTGGCGGCACCTACGGCAGGCTTGCACTTCACTCCCGGTCTGTTGGAGAAGATCGAAGCAGCAGGTGCGCGGATAGTCTGCATAACGCTGCACGTCGGTTTCGGTACCTTCCGGCCGGTTACCTCGGAGCTTATCGAGGATCACTCGGTGGATGCGGAGCAGTGGTACGTATCGGCCGAGGCTGCCGAGACCTTGAACGCCACTCGCAGCGGAGGGGGCCGCATCATCGCCGTGGGAACTACCACATGCCGTGTGCTCGAGACGATCGCGGGCCCGGACGGATTTCGGTCAGGAACAGGATGGACGGATCTCTTCATCCGGCCGCCGCACGAATTCAGGGGAGTCGATGCGCTGGTCACCAACTTCCATCTTCCTCGCTCGAGTCTCCTCATGCTGGTGTCCGCATTCGCCGGGAGAACACGGATTTTGGAGGCCTATGCGCACGCTATCGAGAACGGGTACCGATTCTATTCATACGGCGACGCGATGGTGATCCTGTGACAATCCGGGTGTTCGTGTGACACCTCCCTTTCGGGTGGAGGCGGAGGACGGAGCGGCGAAGAGCGGTGTACTGTCCCTGGCTCGGGGGAGCGTTCAGACTCCGGTCTTCATGCCGGTTGGGACCGCCGGGAGCGTGAAGTCGCTTTCTCCCCGGGAGCTGAGGGATGTGGGGGCGGAGATGGTGCTTGCGAACGCGTATCACCTGTCTCTCCGACCGGGTACGGAGGTCCTGAGCGAGTTCGGCGGGTTGCACCGTTTCATGTCGTGGGGCGGGCCTATCCTCACGGATTCGGGCGGTTATCAGGTCTTCTCCCTGGCTCGGATCAGGGAGATAGATGACTTCGGCGTCACTTTCCGAAGCCATCTGGACGGTAGCAAGCACCGGCTCACCCCTGAACGTTCGATCGACATTCAGGCGGCTGCAGACGCGGACATCAGGATGGCTTTCGACGAGTGTGTGAAGGCGAGTGCTTCGCGCTCTGAGGTTCGCGTCGCAGTGGACAGGTCACATGCCTGGTTGCTGCGCTGCGCCGATCACCACGATCAGCTGGAGGCGCGACGATCTGGTGGGCCGCGGCACCTCTTCCCGATAGTCCAAGGCGCAACCTTTCCCGACCTGCGCTTGGAGTCGGTGGAACGCACCTTCGAATCTCGGTCCTGGCCAGGTGTGGGCATCGGAGGCCTGGCGGTGGGCGAGGAACGTGAGGCGATGTACGAGGTGCTGGATCAGATGGACGAGCTTCTCCCCCGCGAGATTCCGCGCTACTTGATGGGGGTCGGGTACCCCGAGGACATGCTGGAGGCGATCCGGCGTGGTGTCGACATGTTCGACTGCGTTGCACCGACCCGAAATGGGCGCAACGGCACCGCCTTCACTCGTCATGGGACGATCAACATCAAGGGGGCCCGCTTCGCCCGCGACCAGAATCCCCTCGACTCCTCCTGTGCTTGCTACTGCTGCACCCACTTCAGCCGGGCGTATCTTCGACATCTCTTCATTAGCAGGGAGCTTCTGGGGCTTCGCCTTATGTCCCTTCATAACGTTAGTTTTCTGCTCCAACTGACTTCTCACGCGAGGGCTGCGGTCCTCCGCAACGATTACGATCGCTGGGCCAACGAATGGCTCGCGGATTACAGGCAAGGTGACGGCGAATGACAATACTCAGCCTCCTGATGGCACCTCAGGGACAGGGCAACCCAATGTCGATGGTAATCATGATGGTCGGGTTCATCGCCATCATCTACTTCATCATGATTCGTCCCCAACGCAAACAGCAGCAGGAACACCAGGCGATGGTGAAGGCACTGAAGCGGGGGGATGAGGTTGTGACTGTCGGCGGCATCATCGGTAAGGTCGTCCACCTTACGAACGAGCAGGTGACTGTCCAGAGCGGCGACACCCGCATAGAGATCGAGCGGGCCAAGGTGGCGAGGGTAAGCGTCAAGAGCTGAACCAATCACCACTGGCGTGAGTTCCGCACCAACGTGAACCAGCCAACGTGAGCCACCAACTGGCGTGATTCTCCAAATAAGGGAGTACGGCGATCCGGTTCTCCGGCAGGAGTGCGAGCCCGTCACGGAAGTGGATGATGAGTTGTGCACCCTCGCTGAGAACATGCTGGAGACGATGTACGATGCCGGGGGGATCGGTTTGGCTGCGCCCCAGGTCGGCGTTTCATTGCGCTTTTTCGTCTATGACGTGGGTGAGCCGGATGTGCCCCCGGGGGTGATGCTTAATCCGGAAATAGTGGAGGAGAGGGGTTCGTCCACCGAGGAGGAAGGCTGCCTCAGCATCCCCGGAATCGCGGAGATGGTGCGCCGTCCCGAGTCGATCCGAGTTAGGGCGACCGGCTTGGACGGGGAAGAGATCGATATGTCGGCCGACGGTCTGCTCGGTCGCTGCATCCAGCACGAGACAGACCACCTAAATGGCGTCCTGTTCTGGGACAGGGTGAGTCCGCTCAAGCGGCGCCTCCTGCAAGCCAAGTGGCGCAAGCGGGAAAAGACGTCCAACTGACTTCACGCCTGGCGGTCCTGTTCTGGGGGACGCCGGATTTCGGGGTTCCGGCCCTTGACTCGATCGCTGCGGCCGGGCACAGGATCGTGGGGGTTGTTACCAATCCCGATCGTCCGGCGGGGCGCGGGCGGAGGCTCCGAGAAAGCCCAATCAAGGGGTGGGCGGTGTCAAACGAGGTGCCGGTCTTGCAACCCACTTCGCCCAGGGGATCCGAGTTCAAGCGGGCGGTGAGGAAACTCGAGCCGGATGTGTCGGTCGTGGCGGCGTATGGGCAGCTGCTTCGTCCCGGTATCCTGGCCCTGCCGCGACTGGGGTCCCTGAATATCCACGCGTCGCTGCTGCCGAAGCTGCGGGGTGCTGCCCCCGTGAACTGGGCGATCCTTCGTGGGGAAGCGGAGACAGGAGTAACGATCATCCGCATGGTTACGGCTCTGGATGCCGGGCCGATGTTGGTACAGAGGCGCATTGCAATCGCGCGGCGAACTACCGCCGGGGACTTGTACCAACAGTTGGCTGAACTGGGTGGAGAGAGTGTGGTGGAGGCCTTGGAGGGCTTGGTCCGAATGGATCTCCCCGAGGTGGCGCAGGATGAGTCCTTGGTGACGTGGGCGCCGAAGATGACCCCGGATTTCGCACGGATCGACTGGGCCCGGACGTCGCCCGAGCTGGAGCGGCACCTCCGGGGGTGCGATCCGTGGCCTGCCGCGTGGACTACGTGGCGAGGACATCGCATCCAGTGCTTCGACCCCGCAATCCCCGTCGAATTGGACTCCGGCACGGGATCCGGCCGGGGTTCGCCGGCAAACCCAGGGCGGGTCGTCGAGGCCCATCCGAAGCGTGGTCTGAGCGTCAAGACAGGGGACGGTGTGTTGCTGGTCGGCGCGGTGAAGCCTTCAGGTAGGCGACGGATGCCGAGTGCGGAATGGGTGCGCGGGGTACGGGGGCTGGGGGGCGATCATCTCGTCTGAAATGTGTCCCTCCGTCCCGGTTCCGGATCTGCCCCAGCTGCACATTCTGGTGGACGAGTCGGTTCTCGATGTGCCCCAGGGCGTGACTCGCGCGGCACAGCTGTATGCGGCCACGTCCGGCGGAATCGCACTGCACCTTCGCGTCCGGTTGCCCCCCCGCCAGCTGCTCGCCGCAGCAAGGGAGCTCCGCGAGGCGGCCGAAGAGTGCGGCGGGTGGCTCGTGGTTAACGGAAGACTGGACGTGGCGATGGTTGCCGGAGCACACGCCGTTCAATTGGGGAGGGGAGCGTTGTCCGTAGCCGACGCCCGCCGAGCCGTGAGCCGATGCGGCCGCGAGATTGCGATCGGCGCGTCGGTACACAGCGTGAAAGGGGCGAAACGAGCGGTGCAGGAATCAGCGTCCTACTTGGTCCTCGGTACCATCTACCCGACACCGAGCCATCCCGGAGCACCCGGGGCCGGTCTGAGCCACATAGAGGGGGTGGCGCGCGCCCTGCCGAACGAGCGGAGGAGGCCTATACTGACAATCGGAGGCCTTAAGGAAGAGAATGTTGCTGAGGTGCTGGAGGCCGGAGCTCACGGTATCGTGGTCGGCCGTGCCGTATGGGGGGCTGCGGACCCGCCCAAGGCGGCGGCGCGCCTTACAAATCAACTCCGGAAAAACCGCGCGATAGCAAACGGATCGACAGAACCATCAACCATATGAACATCAAACTGAATGGACGGGACCACGAGTTGGAATCCGGCACCACGATGAGCGGGCTGCTCGACTCTCTGAAAATCGACCCTCGGGCGGTGGTCGTAGAGCTAAATGGTGATATCCTTCGTCGGTCCGAGTCCGAAGAATCCAAAGAGTCCGGAGAGTCGGCAAACGAGGACCCAGCGTTGACCGATGGTGATACCATCGAGATAGTCCACTTTGTTGGCGGTGGTTAGGAGGTAGTTGAGTGGCAGGAATAACGATAGCCGGACGCACTCTGGCTTCGCGGCTCATTGTAGGGACCGGGCGGTACCAGACCCCTGAAATCATGCTGGACGCGATCCGGGAATCGGGCGCGGACATGGTGACGGTGGCGGTCCGGCGGGTGGACATCGATAACCCCGAACGGGACGACATCCTCCGTACCATCAGTCCCGAAGAGTTCCATCTCCTACCGAACACCGCCGGCTGTTACTCGGCTGAAGAAGCAATTCGCTGTGCCCGCCTCGGCAGGGCGGCCGGGATGAGCGATTGGGTGAAGCTTGAGGTCATCGGCGACCGCGAAACACTCCTCCCCGATACGGAGGGTCTCCTCCATGCAACCCGAACACTCGTGAACGAGGGATTCGTGGTGCTGGCGTACACCAATGACGACCTTGTGACTGCCCTCAGGTTGGAGGATGCCGGAGCGTCTGCCGTTATGCCCCTCGCGTCCCCCATCGGTAGCGGGCTCGGCCTCCTGAATCCGGTCAACATCCGCATCATCAAGTCACGGCTCAGCGTGCCTATCGTCGTGGACGCGGGCGTAGGGACGGCGTCGGACGCGTGCCTGACGATGGAAGAGGGGGTCGACGGCATCCTCATGAACACGGCGATTGCCGAGGCCGCGGATCCCGTAAAGATGGCTGCTGCAATGCGACTCGCAGTCGAAGCCGGGCGTTTGGCCTGGAGCGCCGGACGGATGGACAAGAGGGAATGGGCCGTGCCGTCGAGCCCAATCGCCGGTCTCCCCGCCTGAACCCCAGGACCGCTGCTCACCGGGTCCTAACTGCATTCCGCGCCGGGGCACGGGTCGATCACACGGCCGACAAGGTGCTCAGGCGAGTTCCAGAGTCAGACAGGGGTCTCGCCCTCGCGCTGGCGTATGGGTGTGTTCGCCTCAAGCTCCGCATTGATGCCTGGATCGACGCCTACACGGATCGGCCCCTCAAGGCCATCGACCCACCAATTGTGGATTGGCTGCGCATCGGAGTTTTTCAACTCAAGGAGCTCCGCGTTCCGGACCATGCTGCCGTGGCCGAGACCCTCCGGGCCGGCTCGTACCTTCCAAAGGGCCAGCGTGGCTACCTGAACGGTGTTCTCCGGGCCATCGCCCGTGGCCCGGGCCCTGACCCCTTCGCCCAGTTGCAAGGCGGGGTCGCTGCTCGTCTCTCCGTGCATGGCTCCCATCCGATGTGGCTCGTCCGGCGATGGTTGGATCGATGGTCCGAGGAGGAGGTCGCGAAACTAGTCGAACATTACAACCGGCCGCCGAGCGTCTATCTCCGCCTCCTGCCACCCACCACCGGCTCTCTCGCAACCGGCGACCCTCCTGCCTCCGCGGATCTTGTTGCCCCTGCGGATTTTCTTGCCTCCACCGACCTTCCTGCCTCTGCGGACCCTCCTGTAGCCGCAGAATTTCCTGCAATAGGCGACCTTTCGGCGAGGGAGGATGTCCAACCTCTACCCGGTTGGCCTCGCTCACTGAAGCTGACGGCGGGCACGCCTGCGGAGGTTCTCCCAACCCTGCCAGCCGTGGTTCAGGACCCCGCATCCTCCGCCGTTGTGGACTATATTGGAGATTGGGTTGACACCCCCGTGTTAGATGTCTGCGCAGCACCCGGAACGAAGGCGGTTGTCTTGGCCGCTACCTTTGGTGTGTGCGTCACAGCGCTGGATAGCTCCCGACGGCGCCTCTCGGCACTGTCGGAATCTGAGTGGACGAGGCGGCTTGCTGTTAGAGCCGGTGTAGCGGATGCGCGGCATCTGCCTGTGGCCGCTGGCAGTGCCGGAACCATATTGGCTGATGTCCCCTGTTCGGGGACGGGAACTCTTGCGAGAAGGCCCGACGCGAGGTGGCGAATCGACCCGTCGAGATTGGAGAATCTCGCTGCCCTTCAAACCGAGATCCTCGACGCATGCGCGGCGGTGGTAAGACCAGGGGGGTTGTTAGTGTACAGTACGTGCTCGCTCGAGACCGAAGAGAACGAAGCTCAGGTGGACAGATTCCTGAGCCGGTATCCTGGGTATCGGCGTGAACGTCCGGCCACCGGTGCGGTCCCCGATCGCTATCTGACCGCCGCAGGCGACCTCTTCGTAAAGCCATGGGTTTCCGGAACCGACGGAGCGTTCGCCTCCAGACTGCGGTGCATCGAATGAGATTTGTGTGGACGGTGCTGGTCCTGGGCGCACTCGTGGGAGTCGGTTATGTGCTGGCAGCCAGCTTTCTGTTTCCCTCAGTGGAAGATCCGACTGATGCGGAGTTTTTCGATGTTCCCGACCTTCGGAGTGCCACTTTCGAGGAGGCCGCGGGACAGCTGAGCGAGCTCGGCATGTCATTGAAGCTTCGCGGGCGAATGCCCCACGCCGAGACGCCGGAGGGAACGATTGTCGCCCAGAGTCCTATGGCAGGGCAGGTTGCACGTCGTGGAGATTCGATTGCCGTGATGGTGAGTGACGGCCCCTTGGTTCGCCGGGTCCCAGCAGTTGCTGGATTCGACGGCTCCGTGGCCGCCGGTCTGCTCGCCAGCTTGGGATTTGAGGTTGACATAGTGATGGAAGAAGACACGCTGCGAACAGGCGTTATCGGGACCGAACCCGAGGAGGGTGCCCTGGTCGAGCTCCCGGCTGAGGTTCGAATACTGGTCGCCGAGTTGACGCCGCCGGACTCGCTGGACGTACTTCCAGATTCGCTGGACGTCTCCGGTCCGGACTCCATCCTTCTCGGGTCTGCGCCTGACACCCTGGATACGGTTATCGGCTTGGAGGAGGATGAGATGGTGCAGCCAGATACTGCTTCGGCCACCGAACGGGAGGGCTCGGCACGCCAATGAATAATCGTGACGTATGGAGGTTTGTCTCCCACAAGTGGCCTTACAAGCTCGCCGCCCTCAGTCTGTCGATCTTGCTTTGGCTTGCGGTGTCGGCTGACTCGGATATTGCGGACCAGCCGGTCCTTACGACTCTTGAGATCGGCGTCAACGACCCTTCGTGGAGTCTCGTCGAGGTCCAACCCCCCCAGGTGCGAACAATCTTTCGCGGGGAACGACGAGAGCTGCTTACTCCACTATTTGGCCAGCCCGAGATCCGGAAAGTCTTGGATCAGGTAACCGACAGCGTAATGCAGGTCGAGCTCCTCCCCGTCGAGGTGTCGTACAACCGCACCCTCAATCTGGAAGCTGTAGCGATCGACCCACCCTTTGTGACCGTCCGTCTGGAGGAGCGTGTCCGAAGGCGCGTACCAGTCGCAGGGCGGACAGACGCGCGAGCTGTACAAGGTGTCTTCGTGGTGGGGATGCAGGTTGCGCCCGACAGTGTCTGGATTGACGGGCCAGCCTCATTGGTCAACAACGTGATGTTCGTACAAACAGAAGAGCTGCAGGTGGGACGGGTCGCACAGAGTGTCAGCGCACAGTTAGCGATCGAGCTCGATTTTGAGGGCCGAGAGCTGGAAGTCGACCCCCCCACGGTCTTCGGAACGGTTCATGTCGATTCCCTGGTCGTGAGGGAGTTTGAACCAACCGTCCAATCGACCGGTTTTGGATCTGCCAACGTCATCCTCGATCCCCCCTCGGTGACGGTAATCGTGACAGGACCGAGTTCGGTGATCACCACCGTCATGCCGGCTGCCATCGGGGCGCGGGTGGATGTGCCGGAGGGCTCAGAAGACGAGCTGATGGTTCCCGTGCAGGTCGTTGCGCCGGGGAACCTGGCAATGACGTATCAAGTGCAACCTGCTCGTGTGCGCGTGATCCGTGGCGGCGACCCCGACGCGCGCCCGCGATCTTAGCGGATCGGGTCATGGATTACCGAGGCGGTCCCGTCCTCGGCATCGAGACGTCCTGTGACGAGACCTCCGCCGCCGTCGTGGATACTGATGGAATCCGCAGTCTCACCATCGCGTCTCAGGACGGACACGCTGCGTTCGGAGGCGTTGTCCCCGAGATTGCGGCCAGGGAGCACCTGCGGACGATCGGTCCAATCGTTCGGCACGCCCTGTCCACTGCGGGGTGCGGTGAGGACGAGTTAGAAGGGGTGGGCGTAACGGTGGGCCCGGGATTGGTCGGCGCCCTACTAGTGGGGGTCAACTGGGCCAAGGCATATGCGTATGCGCGCGCCCTACCGTTAATCGGCATCCATCACATGGAGGGGCATCTGTTCGGAACCTGGCTCGAAGATGCCCGCGCGCAGCCCCCCTTTGTAGGACTCCTCGTTTCGGGTGGCCACACCATGTTGATTGAGTGCCGCGCATGGGGTTCATACCGACTCCTCGGACAAACACGGGACGACGCGGCGGGCGAGGCGTTCGACAAGGTGGCTCGACTGCTCGGGTTGGGTTATCCCGGCGGACCGCGGATCGACAAGGCCGCCAAACGGGGTCGGCCGGGAAGGTTTCGACTTCCGCGTCCGCTGCTCACCCGCCCTCGGGACCGGGACGGTTTCGATATGTCGTTCTCCGGGCTCAAGACGGCCGTCGCCCGACTGGTGGGTGAGATCGATGACTTGGGAGAAGCGGTGCCTGATGTCGCAGCCGAGTTTCAGGAGGCGGTAGTCGACGTGCTGGTGGACCGGACGCTGCGGGCTGTTGAGGTTACCGGATGTCGTCGGGTCGTCCTGGGGGGTGGCGTGGCATGTAACTCTCGTTTGCGACAGCGGCTTACCGAAGACCTGAACGGGAGTGCCGGACCGGCGGGAGAGCTGTATGCCCCATCGCCTCGTCTGGCTACGGACAATGCCGCGATGATCGCTGCGGTGGCCCGGTACCGTCTATCAAAGGGAGAGAGGAGTCCCTGGTCGCTGAACGCCAATCCGTCCCTCCCGTTTCCGGGCTTAGTAGCCTGTGGATAACCTCAGTCGAACGCCTCTCTAAGAAAAGGATACACCGTGTTCCCTGAACTCTTCAGTATCAACCTCCCCATCCTTGGGGAGCTGACCGTCACGAGCTTCGGAGCCTTCATGGCTGCGGCCTTCTTCGTCGGGTACTTCGTCGTCCGCCTGGAGACGAAGCGCCTCGATCTCGGCGCTGAAGTGGCTTCGGAAATCCTTTTGGGCGCCCTCATCGGAGGCATCGTTGGGGCCAAGATCTACTACGTGTTGCTCTACTGGGACCGTACGGTCGTCGATCCGTTTGGGATGCTCTTCTCACGGGCGGGTCTAGTTTGGTACGGAGGTCTCATAGGAGGGTTTCTCGGGGTGGTCTGGGTGCTACGCAGGAAGAGGGTGGCCACCGGGCTCGGCGCAGACGCGGTGTCCCCTGCCTTGGCCCTTTCCTACGCCATCGGGCGGCTCGGTTGCTTTTTCGTGGGAGACGACTACGGACGCCCCACAAACTCGGCCCTCGGAGTAGCGTTCCCGAACGGGCAGCCACCCTCGACGGCGGACAACCTGCGGCGATTCGGAGTGGAGGTGGATCCGGCGCTTCCGGACGGCCAAGTCCTCGCGGTCCATCCGACGCAGCTTTATGAGACGGGACTCTCGCTAGGAGTGTTTTTTCTGTTGTGGCGGTTGCGGGCCCACACGAACGCACCTGGGTGGCTGTTCGGGGTGTGGCTGGCTCTGGCCGGTGCCGCCCGGTTCGCGATCGAGTGGTTGCGGGCAAAGGACGATCGCCTGATCGGACAGATGACGGTCGCACAGGTTATCTCGGTGTTGGTGGTGGTGGCTGGAGTCGCGCTCATCGTTCGCTTGCGCCAAGACCGAGGTGGGGTCGGAGCTTCCTCCTGAAACGGCTTTGCGGCGCGCAAGCGGTGGTAAACCAGCTACGGCGCGTCTGCGCCTGCCCAGGGCTATGGTTCGCGGCATCCCTCATTCCGATGGCGCCCTCTGTCCTGGAGGCGCAGACGGCTCGTACGGAGGTGGTCGATCTTCGTTTTGAGGGGAATGAGAACATTCCGGACAGCGAATTGCGTTCGGTCATCCGAACCAGAGAGACCGAATGCCGCACCCTCCTACTAGCTCCCTTCTGCGCGGTAACCGATTGGGGGTTTGCGCACCGCAGGGCTTGGCTGGATACGCTGGAAGTATCCGCCGACGCCCTAAGGCTCCGAACGTACTATCAGATGAAGGGTTATGAGGACGCTGCGATCGACCGAAACGTGCAATCCAACGGGGTTGAAGCGCGGGTCGAGTTCACGATAAACGAGGGGCCGGTCACAATAATCGAGGAATTGGAGATCCTCGGACTACCGGAATCGCTGAATCCCACGGTCGCCAGCGAAGTGGTGGGAATACGACAGGGGGACCCCTTCGACCAAGTACGTCTCCAGACGGGCAAAGACAGCCTGGAGCAAGTGCTGCAAGATTTGGGGTATGGTCGAGCGATCGTCCTGGAAGAAACTGTGCGGGAGTCTCAAGGCCCCGCCCAGGTGGTCCTGGATGCGTTCACCGGCCCTCGCTTGAGGGTTGGTGAAATCCGGATATCGGGGGCGGGGGACTTGGGGGACGACATAGTCGAGCGCCTTCTGCCCTTTGAGTCGGGAAGTCTGTTCACGCGCGGCGGCGCGGACGAAGCGCAGGAGCTCCTGGTCGAGCTCGATGCAATCAGATTTGCGTCGATCAGCCCGGTGAGTGCCCAGGGGGAGGGTGCCGCCGGTGCGGCTCCCGACTCCACCGTCGACGTACTCGTACAGGTGACCCCCGCGAACAACCGCAGTGCCTTGGGGGGCTTCGGGTGGAGTACCGACGCCTGCCTCCAGGCCGAAACGGTGCTCACCCACCGGAACCTGTTCGGGGGCGCACGCAGACTGGAGCTCACAGGCCGCCTCAAAAACATCCTCGCGCAGCAGATTGGAGGCGGGTTCCCGTGCTCCGACGTGGGCACTACGGAGGCTTTCCGAACCCTCAACTACCTGGTGCAAGCCGAGCTCTCGGTGCCTGGACTGTTCGGGGGGGCCAATACCTTGACCTCACGCCTCTTCCTGGAGAGGGAAACGGTCCCTGACGTGTTCATTCGGGAGGGTGCCGGGGCCACGTTCAGCCTCTCTCGGCGGTTGGCACGCCAGGCCTCGGCTACGTTGACGTACGCCCCGGAATTGACGGGGTTTGACGAGCGATCGGCCGACATTTTCTTCTGCGTCAACTTTGGTTTTTGTGCGCCTGCGGATATCGAGACGGTGACGCAGTCCAAACGCCTGGCCCCGGTCTCGATGAGCTTGGTGCTGAACCGTACGGACGATCCGCTTCAGCCTCGTACCGGCTTTTACCTGGCGATGGAAGCCGAGGCGGCGGGGCGGGCGACCGGATCCCAGTACGAATACGTGCGCGGGGCCCTGCAGGCGGCGGCGTTCGCCGAACTGAGCCGGGATTTGGTGTTCGGTGTGCGTGCGCGGGCCGGCGCAGTGGAGGCGCTGGGGGAGGATGACTTGATTCATCCCGGCAAGCGCTTCTTCGCCGGCGGCTCCCAGAGCGTGCGTGGTTTCGGGCAGAACCTTCTGGGCCCTCGCGTGCTCGTCGCGGACGAGGTCACCGACTGTCCCGGTGAATCCTTTCCATCGTGTGTCGAGCGACTCAACCGGACGGCCCCCGGCGAGTTTGAACAACGTCCCAATGGCGGGAATGCGTCGCTCGAGATGAGCCTGGAACTGCGTCACCGGTTCAGTGCTCAGTGGGGAATGGTGGCGTTCGTGGACGGAGGCAATGTGTGGGACAGCCTATCGGAACTGAACGAGCCGGTATGGACCCCCGGTGTTGGCCTGCGGTTTATCGGGCCGATCGGTCCGGTGCGAGTCGATCTCGGTTACGACCCCTCGTCACCGGTTCGGCTTCCCGTCATCGCATCCCTCTCGGACGGCGCCCTCGTGGAGCTCGACGACATGGTCGTGTTTAATCCGTTCGGATTCGATCAACCCAGCCCCGCATTGGAGTTCTGGCGTCGCTTACAAGTCCACGTGTCGATAGGTGAGGCGTTTTGAGCGACGCGGAGATTCGGGAGGCGCGCACTGGCCGGCGGCGCAGGATCCGCTTACTGGGTTGGAAGCTGATCCCCGTTTACGTAGTGCTGGTGCTCGGGCTAGGACTGGCTGCGGGTACGCTATGGAAGCCCGGCCAGGTAGCCGTGCTGGCGTTCCTGCGCGAAACCGTCGGTTCGGATCTGAATGGCGAGATTGAGGTCGGGTCACCCCTCGGCGGGAGCCTCCTGACCCAGGTCGTCCTGAGTGAGGTCAGCCTCGTCGATACCGAGGGAGATCACTTCATTCAGCTCGACACGGTGACCGTCGACTACGACATCTTTGCTCTTCTCCGGGGCGAGCTACGCATCCGCAACCTCCACGCCCGACGCCTGGACCTTCAGATGATCCAGTATGGCGATGGTCGCTGGAACTTTGAACGCATGTTTTCATCCGATCCGCCGCAAGCCGCAAGTCATGATCCGTCCGACCTCGTTTTACCGAATGCTGTTCTACCGGAGCCCGTCTTACCGGAGCCCGTTTTACAGGAATCCGAGGCGGACAACTCGCCGGGCGAACCGTTCGGTTTTGTGATCGAGAACCTGATCGTGGAAGGTGGGCGTCTGCGCACAAGGGTGCCTTTGACCGAGACCCTGACCGACGACGAACGCATCGGCGCGATCCAGGAAGTCCTCGAAGGCGCTCAGCTCTGGTCGACCTTCCCACGCGACGACGGAGGGTTCGATCGGCGATACGAGATCACGAACTTCAAGGGCCGGTTCTCGAACCTTGTACTGATTGATGCGGATGAACCGCCATCCTTCGATGTCGATGCCCTGAGCGGGACGCTGTACGTAGTGAGCCAACCCTTGCCTCTGCTGGACTTGAATGCCTCCCTCCAGTTCGGGGACACCGTGAAAGTCGACATTCGCAGATTCGACACGGGTCGCTCGGTTATCAGCGGGACAGGACAGGTCTCGACCCAAGGTAGGACAGAGCACGATTTCAGCCTTGAGGCCAACCCGCTTGACGTCCGCGACTTCCGGTGGCTCCCGACGACTTTGCCGCAGGAGGGCAGCGGCCCGGCCCAGGTTGGGATCCGAACCCTGCCTCAAAGGGACGCCGTCTTGCTCACTCTTGACACCGACGACTTTCGATTCGGGGACACACGTCTGCAGGCAGACCTTGCGGCCCAATTGGGCGAGGACCCACGCATCGAGTCGTTGGACATGGTTTTCGATCCGCTGGGAGTGGGCGAGGTGGCCAGCCTCGTCGACCTGCGAGCAGGCCCTGCGGGTTGGATTTCGGGCACGATGTCAGTTACCGGCCCCTTGGAGGAGATGCAGCTCGGCGGCGATCTCTCGGTCCGAGGGCTCTTACCGGCAGGCGAGGAGTCTCGGTTCCGGGTTAGTGGTGGGCTCGGCGTATTGCCGGAGGGGGCTGGATTCTCGCTCCGTCAGATGGCCCTGATTCTCGATGAGTTCGACGCCAGGTGGGCGGGTATGTTCGGTTTGGATGCAGAGATTCCGGGCCGGTTCAGCGGAATCCTGACACTCGACTCCGAAGGCGATGGACGATTCCGTGTGCGTTCTGGTCTCGAACACACGGGCCCCGCCGGAGGTGTGTCTGCCCTGACCGGGACCGGAGTCTTCGACTCCCCCTCCCCGGTCGGGCCGGTCGGGGACCCACTACCTGGTGACGCGACGGATGAAGCTTCCGTGGACGGAGCGGTGGTCGACCTCCGGGTTCAGGCGGCTCCGTTGGCGCTGGGTTCTCTCAGGCCTTGGGTGGAGGGCTTGGCGCTGCAAGGAGACGTCACTGGTCCCATCACGGTAGCGGGCCCGCTGGACGACCTGCGGGTCACGGCAGATCTCGCGGCACCCCAAGGGGGCCTGAAGATGGAGGGGCGGTTGGGCACGGACTACGAGCTTTCCTTCGAAGGGACAGCCCTTTCTCTCGACGACTGGATCGCGGAAGCCCCCGAAACCCAGCTCGGCTTCACCGGACGGATGAGCGGCGAGGGCACAACCCCGGAGACGCTGAGGGCGTCTGCGGACCTGATTTTCTCGCTCTCCGAGATCGGCGAGGCGGACATATACGGTGGCGCCCTTACGGCTCGGGCCGAAGATGGACTCGTATTGGTGGACACGCTCTCCATGCAATCGAGCATGGGAGATTTCGGTTTCTCCGGGAGTTTCGGTATCGCCCGGGGGACCGTTGGTATCCTCCAGTTTGGGGCCTCGATTGAGGATCTGTCCGCCTGGAACTGGTGGCTCGCCGACCAGATCGCAGACGATGATTCGGATGTGCAGGTCGGGTTCTTTGGCGACGTCGCGACAGTCCTGGGAGGACTCCCCGAAGGGGGGACCGGGTCAGGCGCTCGCGGCGCCGTCACCGCGCAGGGAACAGTTGCCGGCGGGCTTCAGGACAATCGAACCGCGATTGAGGTGGACATCGTATCTCCCGGGTTTCAGGCCTTCGCTGCGGATCATGTGGGCATACACCTTGAGAGATTCGACTCCCCGGAATCGTCTGGTTATGCGGCGGATTTGATCGCCACGGGGTTGGATCTAGAGGGCCGGCGTTTCGATTCACTGGATGTGCGTGTTGATAGGTCCACATCGTCCCGTCCTGCCACAGTCCAGTTCCGCGCCGTGCGTGGCCCTACTCTTGCCGTTTCCGCCGATGCCAGCGTAAGTGCCACCGGACCAGGGGTTTGGGACGGATGGGACGTGAATCTCGGCTCGTTGTACATGCAACTCGGCAAGTTGGAGTCCACCCTCACGGCTCCGACGCGGGTGACCCTGTCGGATGAGGGCCTCACCGTCCATCCCTTGGAAATGAGCGGCACGCTGGGCCTGCTACGCACAGAAGGGCACATTCCGAGCGAAGGGAGCGGAGATCTGTCCCTGGAAATCGTGGGACTCCAGCTGGGGCCGTTTGCGCACCTGTTTTCGGATGACCCTATCCTCGGCGGCACCCTCAACGGCGCGATCGAAGCATCGGGCACCCTGAACGCTCCAGTGTACGGGGGCGCTCTGGACGTGGTCCGCCCGTCTTTGCTCAACCAGGAGTACGGCCGATTGGAAACCAGATTCGAGTACTCCGACTTGCGGCTGGCGGCGGCGGTGGACCTGCTCAAAGAAAACCTCCCCATCGTTGCAGCGAGAGGCGTGCTGGCTACCGATCTCTCCCTGCGTCCAGCAGATCGCCGACTTCTCGACGATGCGTTGGACCTCACCATACAAGGTGACTCTGTCCCCCTCGCACTCCTGGAGCTACGAGTGGGTGGAATCGAATCCGTGTCCGGGTCGGCGGAGGTGGATCTGGCGGTGCGCGGCTCCCCCGGAGAGATCCTGTACACAGGGTCTCTGGATGCGCGTAACGGGGGTGCCTGGGTGCCGGCCCTCGGGGTGTCGCTCCAGGACGCGGGGGCCCGGATCCGGTTCGATGGTGTTGTCGCGCGCGTTGACTCTCTCTTTGTCGGGTCCGACTTCGGAGGATCTCTGACGGCTGGGGGCGATATCGACATCTCCAATCTCGATGACCCTCTCTTCGATCTCGGTTTTGAAGCCAACACCCTGCACGCGGTGTCCCGTCCCAATGTATCCTTGGCCGTGAGTGGAAACGGAAAACTGTTGGGGTCCTACAACTCACCTCGGGTAGAGGGCGACTTCACACTGCTGGAGGGCGACATCTTTCAGGAGGAATTCCTCCGGGAGCTATCTGTTATCGATCTCAGTGATCCTGCCGTCTACACACTTTTGGATTCCGTGGCCGTGGATCAGCAGCGCATCCTGAGCCGGTTCCAGAACCCGTTCCAGACGCAGTTGGTGTTGGACGCCAACGTTGCCCTTGGCCCCAATCTGTGGATGCGTTCCCCCCAGATAGACGTCGAGCTCGTCTCCGAAAGGCTGGTCGTGTTGATGGACCAAGGTGCGGATTCGATCGACATAACCGGCGAGGTGGAAGTCCCTCGTGGGACGTACCGGTTTGACCTCGTCCCCCCGTACGTTCAGACGCTACGCATAACGGACGGAGCGATTCGGTTCGCCGGTGACCCCGAAGTCTCGATGAACATGGACATTGGGGCGGAATACCGGAACCGAACCCAAGAAGGACCCGTAGTAATCGAGGCCCGTATCACCGGTACTCAGGGAGATGCGAGCATCGATCTTCAGAGCAATCCTCCAATGAGCGAGACAGATCAACTCTGTTTCTTGGCGGTCGGTGCGCCGTGCTATCGTTCTGCGGATCGACAGCTGGGCCGTCGTTTAGTCCAGGAGACCGTCCTCAGCATTCTGGGCTCCGGTATCCAATCGTTCCTGGTGGGCGAGACCGGGATCTCGTACTTCAACCTCACCTCAATCGGGAGCCCCGTTGGGACCACGACAGGGAACCAGAATGTGTTCGAACAATCCGCGGTGGAGTTTGGGTGGTACCCGCACGCAGACATCTTCCTATCCTACTGGCAACCGCTCGCAGGGGGGCCGCCGCGGGCTACCGCCGAGTGGTCCTTCCTCCCCAATTGGAGGGCTCAGGCGCACACGGCGAGCCGCTTTGACGAGCGCCTCTTCGGGTTGACATGGGGGACGAATCTGGCTAACGACCGCACGTTTGGTCTGTTCCTGTACAGGGAGTGGCCCTTGGGGGGAGATAGGTGATGCGAATCGAATATCCGGCACCCCCGGAGAAGAGATTTCTCGTACTGCTAAACCCTGGCGCGGGTGCCATCGGAGGGCCCGAGGGTATGCGCCGCCGTCTGGCCGCCGCATTTGCAGCGCGCCGTGTTCCGTTCGATATAGTGGAGGCCCCTGACAAAGAGCAGGCGTTGGAGGTGCTGGGGACGGTCGCGGAACGAGGTTGTAGAGCCGTGGTCGCCGTCGGTGGTGATGGGACGGTGAGCCTGGCGCTTCGCGCGACAGCAGGGAGCCATGTTCCGGTGGCGATCATGCCCTTCGGAACCGGCAACCAACTGGCACTCAACTTCGGTATTCCGACCTCCCTGGAAGACAGCGTGCGGGTGGCGGTGGAGGGTAAGGTGCAACGGATAGATCTCGGACGGGTGAATGGGGAACCCTTCGCGCTGATTGCTGGTGCCGGGTTGGATGCCAACGTGATTGCGGGTGCGACCGACGACCTCAAGGATCGCATGGGGTTCGCCGCTTACCTCTACAGCGGCCTGAAGAACGTTCTCGCACCCCCTTTAATTGACTTTCGGATCGTGGCGGACGGCGAAGAGGTCGAGGTTAAGGCATCCACAGTGCTCCTGGCGAACGCGGCGCAGTTGGGGGCCGGACCCTTCCCCGTGGATTTCAACATGGCACCGGCGTCATCGTTCCGGGACGGCCTGTTGGACGTGTGCATATTTGCCCCCCGCAACCTCCCTGAGGTGGCTCGCATCCTGTGGCGCGTAACGCGGAACAAGTTTGCCGGGGACGATAGGATGATCTTCCTGAAGGCCAAGAAGGTGCGTGTCGAGGCAGATCCGGGCGTGGGTATCCAAATCGACGGGGAGGGTCGCGGGGAGACGCCTATAGAGGCGGAGGTTTTTCCGCTCGCGGCGCGGATACTGGTCCCCGGCTGAGCCTCACCTCAGGAAAAACCCTTGATCTTCGGGCGGAGTCCGTCTATAGCGCCATGAAGCCCGTCGACTTCGGTGCGAAGCTCCTCAATTTCGGCCGAGACCTCGTTGCGAAGCTCCTTGATTTCGGTGCGGAGTTCCATGAACTCGGCCGAGACCTCGTTGCGAAGCCCCTCGATTTCGGCCGAGACCTCGTTGCGAAGCTCCTTGATTTCGGTGCGGAGTTCCATGAACTCGGCCGAGACCTCGTTGCGAAGCCCCTCGATTTCGGCCGAGAACTCGGTGCGAAGTTCCTTGATTTCGGCCGAGACTTCAGTGCGGAGCGCGATGATTTCGGCCGATAATCCAAGAAACGTTTCTTTTTGGTCCAGCATGGCTTCTCGGGTTTCTGTCGATTTTTCGCGAGCTTCAAGGACCTCTTTACGAAGTCCAAGAACTTCTGTACGAAGAAGAACAAAGTCGTTCTTCATGTCCAGCATATCGTGCTGCATACCCGATAAAGCACGATTTACCTCGTCAAAGTGCTCCTTAAACCGCAGATCAAAGACCTCGGCGACCGTTTCCGCAATTCGCTCGATTTGATTGTTGTTCATCGTTCTCTCCTCACTCCTTCCATGCTCCTTCTGATGATTGTATTGGTTCCAGCACGTCACCGCCGGATATTCACCTAAATCATCAAGCGAGCATCAAGGACTGCACCCACTTCACAAACTTGGGGGCCAAACCTCCACTTGTATCGAAGTACCCCTTCCCGATCGCCGAGCCATATGGGAGGCCCGGTTCCGGTCGCCATGCAAGCCATGTGCGGAGCTGCGCCTTGCTCCGCCAACTAGCGGTGGGACCAGTTTGCGGTTCGGTGAAAACGAGATCGGCGGCCGTGTCCGTTGCTGCGCAGGCGTGGTCCCAGATACCCTGGTCGTGGTGGGGGACAAGTGACCCGAGGAAATCTTCGATCGTCCCGTTCGCGCTATTGTCAGGCATGACCCAAATGCCGAGTCGCCGATGGAATTCGGCACGCAGCCCGATCCAGCCGTTGGGCGGGATCACCTTGGGCAGTTCTGCCCCCTCATTCGTTAGCCACGGGCGCATCTCATCCCAAGTCTTCGAAGAAGAGTCGTCAGCATCGAAGATAAACCCCAACGGGCCCGCGAAGGTCGCTTGAGCCCACGCCATGCTATCGTAGAGCTGGTTCTTGCCTCGGACCGCATCGACTACGATCGGTGCGTCACCGCTGTATTCCAGGTCCCTCTCACCAGGGTTTGCAACCTCCGCCTTGATGCCGCTCTTGACCAGTAGGTGTTTGATCAGGTGGGCGTCGTTCTCACCCTCCGTGAGAAGCACGGTACGTGCTGTGGATTCGGTCACCTACCGTACTTCGACACCCTGCCTAAGGATGCTTTCGAAAAGCTCTCCTGGAAGCTCGACGGCCTTGTTGTGCCGAAGATCGATTCGTTGGATTGATACGTCGCGCAGTTCCGAATCGCCGCGCATGGCGCGTGACAACCCCCTGATGGCATCCAAGCTGTGCGAGGTAGCCACCACCTGCGTACCAAACTTCCGGGCTCCGGAGATGATCAGCTTCCAGGTCTTGGCCATGACCTGCCAGTGTAGACCGGTGTCGACCTCGTCGAGGAGGAGAAAGCCACCCCTGGCGGCGAAGAGTGCCAACGCTAGATCAAGCAGCCTCCGAAGTCCTTCTCCGTGGTTACCCAACGGTGTACGGTAGGGCGTCCCCGAAAACCCTATCAAAATATCGTCCAGAGACGAGCTCGACCTCAGAGGTCCATCTGGGAGGAAATGTACCGAGGAGAGGGTCGGCTCCACGAAACGGAGAACGTCTACAATGTCTTCCTCCCCGCCCTGTCGAACTACGCTTGACCAAATCTCCCGCCTCGTCCCGGCGGAGATCCCGAGGGTTCCCACATGAACTACGGAAGCAAATGGCCGGGCACGGTATTCTTGGCTTTCGCCGACTCCCAACGTTCTGTAATTGTGCTGCAACAGGTATCCCGTCGTGGTAACGGCTCCTCCGACGTGCTCGCCGGCTTCATCGCCGCTGGCGACGCACAAGGCCAACAGGTTTTCGTCATCCTCCGAGAAAGGGGGTCCCGGGGGCCACCCAAAACCGCCCGTGGGTCCCGTTGCCCCGATGATTGCACGGGGGCCTGGTGCATTCCTGGGCAATTTGACGGTAACTCGCAAGCTTGGAGCGCGACCCTTCACCTCGACCGAGAACTCGCTGCCCTCGGCCATCTCATGGCCGTGAAACCACTGGGACACGTTGAATCCCCTTGCACGCGTATTCGGATCGGAACCGTCGATGAGTACCGGTGCCCCACTGCCTTGGCTGCGACGCTTCGCAGCTCGAATCAGCGCCCCTGGTGTGCCTCGCATGACGGCGAACTCCACGGCTTCCAGGACAGATGTCTTTCCGCAGTTGTTGCCGCCCACCAACAGAGTTACCCGGGAGAGGTTTGGTAGGCTGTAGTCGTCGAACCGCCGGAAGTTTTTGAGAACCAGGCCCCTTACCGGCCAGTCCGTTCCGTCCTCCGGGTATTGCTGGAAATCCATCGGTGTTCCTTCCAAAGTGTGCGCAACGTCACGAGACCGCCAAGAGCCATCGGGGGCCGAAAACAATAGGCCTACGTCCAGTTTGCGGGCAAAAGGCGTGCCAGGGAGGGTAAGGTTTCCGCCTCCTCTCGAAAAAAATCTTGTATCGAGGCAGGAGAATCATATTTGTTCCCATCAACTCCCCATCAAGGACGGAGGTTGTTAGCGTTCGCTCGCGGTTGAACGCGGGTAGAGAAGGTAGGGGCGGCTCCCGGCTCTGAAGTTGGCGAGATCGCTCTCCCAGTTCCGCGTGATGTCGTCGAGGGAGTCTCCCCTCTCGATCGCTGTCCTCAGATCCCTTGAGCCTGCGAGGCGATCGAAATGGGCCTCGTGCCAAACCCAGTTGTCCCCGGATAGGTGCCGCGCGGTAAGGAGGCCCGCGACCGCCGTGCGCACCGGGTCGTAAACGGCGCGATCCACAACCCGAAACTGAACCCCGTTCAACTCGAGGCCGTCAAATTTGCCATCCGAAGGCGATTCGGGAGTAAAGGTCACCGACGCCACCTCCACCCCCGGGAGATCGTATGTGCCCATCGCCTCCGCCCACTCCCCGGGTGAAAACCAAGGCGCCCCGAGCACTTGGAAGGCAACGTCGGTGCCCCGGCCCACCGAAAGGTTGGTGCCCTCGAACAGACAGGTCCCTGGATAGTGAGTGGCGCTGGCGAGGCTCGGCATGTTGAGGGAGGGTGCGATCCAGGGAAGCCCCGTGTCGTCGTGCCACTTGTCCGCCGTCCACCCAGCCACGGGAATCACGCGCAGATCCACCTCGACACCAAACTCACCCGCCACCATTCGGGCCAGCTCCCCCGCAGTCAGACCGTGACGAACCGGGACCGGAAACATCCCCACGAAACTCGCAAACTCCGGATCCAGGACGGGGCCCTGCACGAGGCCACCAATCGGGTTGGGTCGGTCCAGAACCACGAAGGGAATACCCGCCGCTCCCGCCACCTCCATCGCCAGAGCCATCGTGGACACATAGGTGTAGTAACGCGCCCCAATGTCTTGGATATCAAACAACAGCACGTCAATCTCGGATAGATGTTCCGCCGTGGGGGCTCGCGTCTCTCCGTAAAGCGAGTAGACCGGAATTCCCGTTTCCGGGTCGGATTCGTCGGGGATGGCGTCTCCCTCGGGTAGATCCCCGCGGATCCCGTGTTCGGGAGCAAACAGCGCGACGAGATTCCCATGCCGGTGCAGCAGATCGATGGAGCTGACGCTGTCCTCGGAAACGCCGCTCCGGTTGGTAATGAGCCCCAATCGTTTCCCCTCAATGACGTGCGCCGAGTCCGCAAGGAGCACCGTGATTCCTGGACGTACCGAATCGGGCCCCGAATCTGCGGGAGGATCTGGCGGCGATTCGGAGCAGTTAGAAAGCGAGAGGAGAGATAGAAAGAAAAGAGGGAGGAGGAACGGAAGCGTAGCGCGCTGGGTTCGAATAGTTTCCACTGCGATGACGGGTACCTCAAGAAGGGGTGGTGTGGATATGTACGGGAGTCTAGGCAGCCGTCGGCTGCGGGCCAACAACCTGACGGACCGAAGACGGACGAAGCGGGGCCGACCACTGGTTTTCGCGGTCATGGTGGTCGCGGTGATGGTGGCTGGTTGCGCCACCAGCCAGGGCACCGGTGTTGGACGCCTGGCCGAGGCGGGGTCGGCCGCGGCAGCGACCGGCCTAACTCCTACCCTCCGCGCCGAGAGCGAACTGAGCGACGCGGATCGGAGCTGGATCGAAGAGACGTTGGCCGCCATGACGGTGGAAGAGCGCGCGGCCCAGTTGGTGATGGTGTGGATCAGCGGCGGTTACGGTTCGGATACGAACGCCGAGTTGGCCCAGGTCGAGGAGTTGGTGCGGGAGGAGGGGATCGGTGGCGTAGTCATATCCGTCGGAACCCCGTGGGGTTACGCGATGCGTTTGAATCGCCTCCAGAGAGCGGCTGAGACACCTCTCCTCGTGACGGCCGATTTCGAGGCGGGGCCCGGATTTCGGGTAAGTGGGATCTACGCCTTGCCCCACATGATCGGGATGGGGGGCGCCACGCATCTCCCGCCACAGATGGCCTTCGGCGCGGCCGACAACGACTCGCTCGTCTACGAGGCGGGGAGACTGACCGCGATTGAGGCGCGCGCCCTCGGTGTCCATCTAACCTTCTCGCCCGTAGTCGACGTCAACAACAACGCCGCAAACCCGATCATCAACACCCGTTCATTTGGAGAGGACCCCGAAAGGGTGGCCACCCTTGGTGCGGAGTGGATTCGCGGAGCGCGCGATGGTGGGTTGATGACCACCGCCAAACACTTCCCGGGGCACGGAGACACCGGGACCGATTCGCACGTCGCGCTGCCGGTCATACCTGGGGACAGGGCCAGACTCGACAGCATCGAGTTGGTGCCGTTCCAACGAGCAATCGATGAAGGCGTCGACGCGGTGATGACGGCACATGTGGCGGCGCCGGGCATCCTCGGAGCGGGGGCCCCTCCCGCAACGATGTCACCGCACTTCATGACCACGGTACTGCGAGAGGATCTTGGGTTCGACGGCGTATTGTTCACGGATGCCTTGGACATGGGGGCGATCGTGGATGGCTACGGCCATGACGAAGCCGCGCTACTTGCCTTCGAGGCTGGTTCCGATGTGCTCCTCATGCCCGGGGACCCACGGGGGGCGATAGAAGCGGTGACGGCGGCCGTTCGGTCGGGGCGGGTGTCCCCGGGGCGGCTCGAGGCGTCGGTACGGCGCCTCCTGACGCTGAAGGCGCGGGCGGGATTGCACGTTGCGGCCCGGGTGGGGCCGGAGGCCCTCCCGTCACGGGTAGCCACAGCCGAGCACCTGGCCTTCGCCGCCACCGCCGCCCGCCGCTCCATCACTCTGCCACGAGACTTTGCGCGTGTCTTGCCGCTGGCCGAGCGTCCCGCCTCCGGAGAACCGGGAGAACCCAATGTCGAGAGCGCGCCCTCCGCCATCCTCTCCGTGACCTATGCGCGGTCCAATGATCTGGCTGCCGGAAGGAGCTTCGACGCGGCGCTCCGCCAGTACCGAAGAGTGCACTCCGTGCGGGTCGGACCCGACACCCACAACAGCGTTTACGATTCACTCGCGCGGCAGGCGGACCGGAGTTCGTATGACGTCGTGCTGGTGTCGGCGTACGCACAACCCGGAGCAGCGCGCGGCGGGTTAGACCTTCCCGAGTCGATCGCGAGCTTCTTCGCGCAAGTGGAGGCTGGCGGTAATCAGGCCGTCTTAATCTCGTTCGGCAGTCCGTACCTACTCACTTCGGTACCCGACGTGGGAACCTACATGGTGGCTTGGGGAGGAGCCGACGCTCTCCAGCGGGCCGCCGCGGACGCCCTGTTAGGCCATGCCCCCATTACGGGACGGCTCCCGATTTCCTTGCCGCCTTGGCATGAACGGGGCGCGGGTTTGGATCGCCCGATAGGAGCCCGGCAGCCCGACGCCGCGGCAAACCAGGATCTCCGCTCGGGGGACCCGGTCGAGAAGGTGCAGGACTCTGGGATGGATCCTTGGGGACTTGCCCGGGTGGACCGCATCATCGAATCCGCTATCGCGGAAGGCGTAACTCCGGGTGCGGCACTCGCGGTTGGGCGCTGCGAAGGCCTGGTCCGGCTCCGAGGATACGGCAACCTGGATTGGGATTCGGACGCCACCGAAACCGCGCCCGTGACCCCGGAAACGCTCTACGACATGGCCTCCCTCACCAAGGTCGTCGGAACGACGACCGCCGTCATGGGGCTCGTGGCGAACGGCGACGTCGCGCTGGATGACCCCGCAGTACGCTACCTACCGGAGTGGGCCGGGAGTTGGAAGGAGCGCATCACGATCAAGCAGCTTCTAACCCACCAAAGCGGCTTCCCACCGTTTAGGCCCTTCTGGCGCGACCACGAGGGACCAGAGGAGTATCGGACCGCCATCGCTGCGCTGGACCCCGACTATGAACCCGGTACCCGCACCGTGTACTCTGACATCGGCTTCATGTCACTGGCGTACATAGTGGAAGCCGTGACGGGTGAAGCCTTCGATTCCTACTTGGAGCGCACACTTTTTGAACCGCTGGGGATGGACGCCACGGGCTTCAATCCCACCGACCCATCCGCGGCCGCCCCCACCGAAGTGGATACGGTATTCCGGCACCGGCACGTACGCGGGGAAGTTCACGACGAGAACGCCTGGGCCCACGGAGGCGTCGCCGGACACGCCGGTCTGTTTTCGACCGCCGGCGATCTTGCCAAGTTTGCCCGGTGGATCCTTTCCGTCTCGGGTGCCGAGTGCGGAGATGACGACGAAGCGGCCCCAGCAGGGCTCCCGCCAGTACAGACAGTCCAAGAGTTCACGCGCCGCGCCGCCCCCGAATCCAGCCGAGCCTTGGGGTGGGACACTCCCTCCGGCCGATCGTCGTCAGGACGACTCTTCGGCTGGCAGTCGTTCGGTCATACTGGGTTCACCGGTACCAGTTTCTGGGTGGATCCTCAGCTCGACCTCTTCGTCGTCCTACTCACCAACCGGGTAAACCCAACGCGTGCCGAACGCGGCCACATTCCACTGCGGAGGGCCGTCCACGATGCGGTCGCCGCGTCGGTGACAGATCGAACCGTGGAACCTCGTACTGCCAGCCCGCCGGTCGAGGCAATTCCAGGACAGGACCAAAGAGGGAGTAGCAACTGACTCCTTTCGACTACGTCGTTCTACTCGGCTATCTGCTCCTCGTCACGGCGTGGGGCAGTTGGCTTGGCCGGGGCACCCGAGGAGGCGAAGAGTACTTCTTGGGACGGCGCAACCTGCCGTGGGCCGTCGTGCTTCTGTCGGTCGTCGCCACCGAGACTAGCACGCTCACCTTCCTCTCCATCCCCGGAGTCGCCTACGGGGGCTCCGTCGCGTTCATCCAGATCGGGCTCGGGTATGTGCTCGGCCGCATCGCCGTGTCCTGGTGGCTCCTCCCCGCCTACCGCGCCGGAAAACTCTCCACCGCCTATGAACTTCTGGAGAATCGCTTTGGATTGAAGACCAGAAGGCTGACCTCCGGGATCTTCATGGGGACCCGCCTCCTCGCAGACTCCGTACGCCTCTTCGCCACGGCAATTCCGTTGGCACTCATCACCGGGTGGTCTATGACCACATCGATGCTCTTCATCGGTGCCTTGACCTGCGTATACACCTTCGTCGGGGGGATACGTGCCGTCGTGTGGGTGGACGCGTCCCAGCTGATCCTTTACATGCTTGGCGGCCTGTACGCGGCGGTGCTTCTGGGCGGAGCCGTTGACGGAGGCTGGGCGGAGATCTTTGCCCGAAGCACGGAGGCCGGAAAACTCGACTGGATCAACACCACCTTCGACTTCGGAGAGGCCTACACGTTGTGGGCTGGTTTGGTAGGCGGAGCCTTCCTGTCGATGGGTTCGCACGGGGCAGACCAACTCATCGTCCAGCGCCTCCTCGCCTGCAAGAACCTGCGAGCAAGCCAGCTCGCCTTGGTCGGGAGCGGATTCGCGGTAATTCTCCAGTTCGCGCTCTTCCTCGTGGTCGGCCTAGGCCTCTGGGTGTGGTTCGATGGAACTGCCTTTACCTCGACCGACGACGTGTTCCCTCGGTTCATCGTGGAGGCGCTCCCCACCGGTATCAAAGGCTTACTAATCGCAGGTGTCTTCGCCGCGGCCATGTCTACCCTCTCTAGCTCCATCAACGGCTTATCGTCCGCAACGACGTACGATTTTTGGCATGCGACCCGGCCCGATGCCTCGCCGAAGGCGCTCTTGAGAGTCGGGAAGATGGCTACCCTGGCGTGGTCCACCGCGCTCGTCCTCGCCGCGATCGGGTTCAGCCTCATCGGGGGTGACAACGCCGCGGTCGAGGTGTCTTTGAGCATCGCCTCCTTGGTGTACGGAGGCCTCCTGGGAGCCTTTGCCCTGGCACTCTTCGCTCCCCGCGTAAACGCCCGTAGCGTGCGCGCCGCGATCGTAGTGGGGATCGGAGCAGTGACTCTCGTCTGGGTCTTCGCCTCGGATGTAGTAGCGTGGCCATGGCTAGTTGTGATCGGGACCTTCGTCACTACTGCGACTGGCCTGGGTCTCACTGCCGTGCGTGGGAGTTCCCGGCAGTGACCACGCACGAACCCGGATCGCGACTCATCGTGCGGGGTGCCCGCGAACACAACCTCCGAGATGTCGATGTGGATCTCCCCCGGAACAAGCTCATCGTAATCACGGGACTGTCCGGTTCGGGCAAATCGTCGCTTGCTTTCGATACCATCTACGCGGAGGGGCAGAGGCGATACGTCGAATCCCTTTCGGCGTACGCACGGCAGTTCCTGGGCGTCATGGAGAAACCCGACGTCGACAGCATCGAGGGCTTGTCTCCCGCCATCGCCATCGAGCAGCGAACCGCGGGTGGGAACCCCAGATCCACCGTCGGCACGGTTACGGAGATCTACGACTACCTGCGGCTCCTGTGGGCCAGGGCGGGGACCCCTCACTGTCCCAAGTGCGGGAGCCCCGTTCGCGCGCAATCGAGCTCGCAGATTGCGGCACACGTCATGGAGTGGCCCGAAGGAGGGCGGTTGGAGGTGCTCGCCCCCCTCGTTCGCGGCCGCAAGGGGGAGTTTCGAGACCTTTTCGAGGGTGCACTCCGCGATGGATTCGTCCGCGCCCGTGTGGATGGAGATCTGATCGAGCTTTCGGATCCCCCCACCCTGAACCGCAGGAGAAACCACGACATATCGGTGTTGGTGGATCGCCTCCTGATTCGTTCCAGCGACCAGCCACGCCTAGCCGACTCCATCGAAATCGCCCTCAGGATGGCGGAGGGTGTGGTGGAGATCGCCCTGTACGCAGGGGAGGCCACAGGGGACACAATCCCCGAGTCCACCCTCTTCAGCGAGAACTATGCCTGCCCCGCCTGCGGGATCGGACTCCCGGAGCTAGAACCACGCCAGTTTTCCTTCAACTCCCCCTTCGGCGCGTGTCCCGAATGCGACGGCATAGGTACGCAAAGAGAACCGAACGCCGACCTGATCGTGGGCGGGGATGAGATTTCCATTCTGGAGGGAGTTCTCCTTCCGTTGGGTAATTCCCCCGCCACATCGCGCGGGTTCGGGCTCAAGCGACTCGCCCGCAAGATGAACTTCGACCTCAACACTCCGTGGGGACGGCTCGACGACGAACAACAGGAGGCGATCCTATACGGAGACTCCGATGCGAAGTGGGAAGGCGCCGTGGCCGCGATCCTGCGCCGTTACCACGATACCGAGAGCGACCGCGTTCGCAGCTATCTCGACGCTTTCATGAGTGTCGCACCGTGCCGCGCATGCAATGGACACAGGCTCCGGAGCGAAAGCCGCGCGGTGACCCTCGAAGGTGTCGAACTCGGGAATCTGGTGGAGATGCCGGTGGCCGAGTCACTCCCGTTGCTCCGTACTTGGCTCACCTCGGCCCAGGCAGAAGGCGGGGCCGTAGAGGAGATCCGAGGGCCAGTCCTGAAGGAGGTGGTCAACCGGCTGGAGTTCCTGGCCCGGGTTGGGCTCGGCTACCTCACCCTGGCGAGAAGCGCGGGCACACTCTCTGGAGGGGAGGCCCAGCGCATACGACTCGCCACGCAGATCGGGAGTCGTCTCGTGGGCGTGTTGTACGTCTTGGACGAGCCGAGTATCGGTTTGCACCCCAGGGACAACGCCCGCCTCCTCGAAACGCTGGAGGCTCTGCGCGACCTCGGAAACACCGTCTTGGTCGTCGAACACGACGAACACATGATCCGGCGAGCCGATCACGTGGTTGACATGGGCCCAGGTGCAGGACGTCAAGGCGGAGAGGTCGTGGTCTCCGGAGACGTTCCCGAACTCCTTAAACACCGGCAATCGCTCACGGCGGCCTACCTTCGGGAAGATCGCACAATCCCGATCCCCGCGACCCGCCGGAAGCCCGACAGCGGACACCTCACTGTCCGCGGTGCACGCGAACACAACCTGCGTGACATAGACGTCGAGTTTCCGCTCGGTCTCCTAACCTGTGTCACAGGAGTCTCCGGCTCGGGGAAGTCCACGCTCGTGGAGCAGATACTGTACCGCCGGCTAGCCTGGGAACTGCACCGCAGCAAGAAAGTGCCCGGTGCCCACCGCGCTTTGGAGGGTCTCGATCTGGTGGACAAGGTGATCGTAGTGGATCAGAGCCCCATCGGGCGGACCCCTCGCTCAAACCCTGCCACCTACACGGGAGTGTTCACACCGATTCGGACGCTGTTCGCGGGCCTTCCCGAGTCGAACATCAGAGGGTACGCCCCCGGAAGATTCAGCTTCAACGTAAAGGGAGGCCGCTGCGAGGCGTGTCGGGGGGACGGACTGGTGAAGATCGAGATGCACTTTCTTCCTGACGTGTACGTCCCGTGCGACATTTGCAGGGGCCGGCGTTACGAAAGGGAGACTCTGGAGGTCTTGTACAGAGGAAAGAGCATCGCCGATGTATTGGAGATGACTTTGGCTGAGGCACTGGAGTTCTTCGAAGCAATACCGGCCGTGGCGCGTCGCCTACGCACGCTCTGCGACGTCGGTCTCGGCTACGTACGGCTTGGCCAACCTGCGACTACGCTCTCGGGCGGGGAGGCACAGCGGGTGAAGTTGTCTTCGGAGCTCGCTAAGGCCAGCACAGGCCGCACGGTATACGTGCTGGACGAGCCGACGACGGGGCTTCATTTTGAGGATGTCCGTCACCTGCTCGGCGTGCTTCACAGGCTTGCAGAAAGAGGAAACACAGTTATCGTTATCGAGCACCATCTGGACGTGGTGAGATCCGCTGATTGGATCATCGATATGGGACCTGGCGGTGGCAATGCGGGCGGTATGGTCGTGGTTTCGGGGCCACCTGAAAAAGTAGCCCGGACGCCCGAGAGTTTTACCGGCCAGCACCTCTCGTCAATGCTGTCCTCAAAGCAGAATTGCGGAGCAGCATAGACTGCGTTGTCCGCGTCCAGACGGGATGTCACAAAGCAGGAAGGTGTGACGTTTATTGGGTAGGCAGGGACTGTCATGTCACCGTGCCTGCAATTGTCCGCTGCGGCGGGAAGGGTTGGAGCAACACCGTTTAAGATAGCCGGAGCCAGGGGGCCCGGCGGCGGGTTGCCACCCGTTTAACTCCAATTTTAGGAGGGAGACAGCATGAAGAAGTTTACCAGAGGCCTGATGGCACTGGGGCTTGTGTTGGCCATCGGCGCGTGTGGTGACACCGTCGAGGTGGTCATTCCGCCGGATCCTCCGGCACCTGAGCCGCCACCGCCACCACCGCCACCACCCACGCCAAACCGAGCTCCGGTAGCCCAGGGTACGATTCCGGCGCATACGGTTGCTGCGGGCGGCACAGTGACGATCACTGCAGCCGGGTTCTTCACTGATCCGGATGGCGATGCACTTGCCTACACGGCATCCTCATCCAACACAGCTGTCGCGACCGTCGCTGCCAGCGGTGCCAATGTCATGGTCACTGGTGTAGCAGGCGGTTCGGCGGTCGTAACGATCACCGCTACTGACCCCGACGGTCTGAGTGCTGCCCACGGTGTCAATATCAACGTCACCGAGGAAGAGCCTGAGACCAATTCACCTCCGGTCGCCGTGGGTTCCATCCCGGCGCACGAGCTTGAGGTTGGCGGCACTGTAACAATCATGGCCACCGGGTTCTTCACTGACCCAGACGGCGATGATCTTGCCTATTCAGTCTCCTCGTCCAACGCCGCCGTTGCCGATGCGTCCGCAGAGGGTGCAGAGGTGATGATCACCGGTATGGCAGGCGGTTCGGCGGTCGTAACGATCACCGCTACCGACCCCGACGGTTTGAGTGCTGCCCACGGTGTCAATGTCACCGTCACCGAGGAAGAGCCTGAAACCAATTCGGCTCCGGTCGCGGTGGGTTCCATCCCGGCGCACGAGCTTGAGGCTGGCGGTACTGTAACAATCACTGCCACCGGGTTCTTCACTGATCCAGACGGCGATGAGCTTGCCTATTCAGTCTCCTCGTCCAACGCCGGCGTTGCCGATGCGTCCTCAGATGGCGCAGAGGTGATGATCACCGGTGTGGCACGCGGTTCGGCGGTTGTAACGATCACCGCTACCGATCCTGGCGGTCTGGCCGCTGCCCACGGTGTCAATGTCACCGTAACCCAGATGGAGCCGGCAGAGCTCACCATCCTTGGGTTCAAGAACATCGACCGCGAGTACATTAATGCGGCCGACCTGATGAAAACAGTCGACGTCGTTATCGGCGTTGAAGAGAACGACGAAGACGTCGACGATCTATCGCTTACCATCATGTCTGCTAGTGGCAACACCATGATGGTCGACGCATGCACGCCTGCTGCCCAGGGCATGGCTACGTGCCGCGTCAACACTGCGATGGCGATGGACCCTGTTGCTGGTGACGAAATGTGCCACGGGCGTCAGATGATGCCGAGCTATCCCAACGGCGACTACACGATCATGGCCTCGGCAATGACCGAAGGTGGGATGACACGCGAATCCGACGCTTTCGGTGCCACGATCATGAACTCCGAGTACGCCATGCTGGTGCACAAGAAGGGCAACAGCGTGTATGTCTCCAGCACCGGCACAACTTGGTACGGCGGCCCGGATGCCATGGATGGAGACGGCAACCCCGACTTGTCCACCGCGGACGCGTTCAAGGTATGCCCCGTTTACTTCGACGGTACCATGATTGACTCCCTCGACGTCGAGACTATGCCGCCCACTGTCACTCTAAAGAAGGGACCGGACTTCGACTACTGGCTGTTGTCAGGGGGTAAGGGCAATGCCATTCAAGAGGAAGTTAAGGCGATGCTCGCGCGGGTCTCCTCCAATGGTGAATGGACGACCGTGGATGGCATGGATAGCCCGTTGTATGCGTCGGCGATGGCCCATTTCGATTTCATGGCACCTCACGTTCCGGCCTCGGTAGATATCAAGGTCATGCAGGGGGGTAGTCCCCTAATGGCAGAGGCCGGCCAACCGTACGGTGTCGGCACTGCGCGTTCTGCAGTCCAGCTTGAGCTGAGTCCGATGATCATGGACGGAAATGGTTCGGGGGGCGTGAGCGCGCCCATCAGTGTGGCGATGGGGAACTACGAGAGGCCCGGCGGTTTCCGAGGTGGCGACCAGCGTTGCGTTATGGATGAAGACGCTGAGGCCACGATGGGCGACGGCAACATGGGGCTGAAGCTTTCCTCGCTTGCGGATGGTATGTGCTACATGGCGAAGGCACACCCGGCAATGGACAGACTGGGTAACACAGAAGATGTCGACGCCTCTTCCGGCTGGTTCGAGGTTGATGGCACAGCCCCGAGCATCGGGTGGTCACCGCGACCTTATTTTAGGGAGAGTGCCTTGAGTGACGGCATGATTGGTTACCTCAGTGCGAGTGACGCCACTGGTGTTATGCCGGGGGCGATCATGGCGTGTGACGATGAGTCACTAGACACTACCTGCAAGAACCGCGGTTACAAAGAGGGACACAGCTACACGCTCGGTGCTTATGATGCGAGTGAGAGCGGGTATCCGATCACTCTCTCTAGGCGTGCCAACAGTTCTGACGGAATGTACGCGGTCGATTTTTCGGTGACCGACAAAGCAATGCCAGGCAACAAGAGCATGGGACGCGCGATGTTCACTGTTGACGGTGAGCCACCCTATAAGAGTGGTGGAACTGGTCCGGCGTCTACGTACCACTTTGTGAGTAGCGTTGATCTACCGTTCAACAAGACGTTTATGGATAGGTTGAGCGGCATTACCGACGCCCGCCTGCTCGTATTCACTCGCGTGGACGGAAAGGGCAAGAATGGCGACATCAACCAAAGCGACGGTTCACTGTGCGCTGCACACATCATGGCTGATTGGGACGCCGGTAAGGTGGGCCGTGGGGCTCGGTACTTGGACGATCGCCGGGTGTCCGGTATGTCTCTGTCTGTCACCACTCCGATGGCCGGCAAGCCAGCCTGGGACGACAGCAAACAGTGGCATATTGACATGGGTACCGGAGAGATGTCTACGCTGAATGGGACGCTGACGGTAGCCCGTCCGACTGTAAGTAATACGGCGGCTAAACTTCACTATGGCACATGGGTGGATAGTTCGGGAGCCAGGTACAAGAATGTGGCCCAAGAGCACCTGTGCTTCTTTGCGTACGTTGAGGACGGTGCGCGTGCCCCGACAGGGCCCGGTGGGCACGGCAACTCCACGTTCATGCATCTCGGCACGGTTACCGTGAGATGGGTTAGGTAAAGACCCAACTCCGTAACTTCAAAAAAAGGGGAGGCCCTCGTGGCCTCCCCTTTTTTTCTTTCCCCGAACTACGGTGACGGCTTTCTAAAATGCATGCTGTCGGCGGGGATCGAGACGTGCGACTCCCGCCGGTTGTATCAGGCTAGACCTTTCCGGCGGCGACTCTCCAAGGCCCTCCTGAGTTGCCCTTTGTCGGTGTGCTGGTAGCACTGCAGAACGGTCTGAGCCTCCTTCCAACCGCCCAGGTCACAAAGCACCTTGAGCGGCAGGTCGATGAGGTCGGAGGCGAACTTGCGCCTCAACGAATGCCAGCCTCTCCTACGCTTGGGCTCCAACCCCGCACGACGCTCTGCAAACTTCCACCACCAACCCACCTGTGTGCGACTCACCCATGTTGATGGATCCCGCGGGGCAGGCAGGACCGGCGCGTCCCCGGCCTCGGGATTATTCCTTCGCGCAAACTCCAAAGCGGCGATCGCCTCCGCGGTCACGGGGGTCTGGTGTTCGTAGCCGGTCTTCTCGTGTTCCGCACGCCACAGAATGATTCTGTTCTCGAAATCGATGTCGGGCCACCTGAGCTTGCGAATCGCACCGATGCGGTGTCCAGTCTCGTGGGCGAGCACAAGTGCGACGTGGAAACGCCAGTCCACTTGGCGGGACACTGCTAGCAACGCTTCGTATTCCTCATCGCGAAGTACGACCCGGGCCGGGTTCTTCTCCTTCGGGAACTTGAGTCCCTTCAACGGGTTCGACTCGATGAGCAGACGACCATCCTCGTCCCTCGACTTGGCGGCCCAGTTGAGAATCGCTACCAAGACCTTCAGATCGGATGTTATAGTCCGGTTGGACACGGGCTTGCCGGAGGGCCCAATCATCCCTGCGCGCCGCTCCCGAATGAACCGGTTCCAGTCACGCTGCGAAAGCGTTTCGGGTCGCCGGTCCCTCCCGAGGAAGTTGAGGAAGGTGTTCATCGTCGTTCTGTTATGATGCTGGGTCCGCTTCCTCTTCTCCGGAATCACCTCCTCATCGTAGATGTCGAAGAGCTTCTCCAACGTGAGCGGTGGTGAGTCCGGAAAGGTGGGCTCACTCCTGGTCGAGTAAGGCATGAGGAGTCACCACCCTGCAATTCGGGCGCGAAACTGTGTTTCCGATAACCGCTTCTCCGCCACCATGAATTCCTCGGCGCGTTTGATCCACCCGCCCTTTCCTCCGGCGCGGGTGACGCAGTACTTGCGGTTGTCTGGCCGTTTGTCCGCGAGACGGAACAGCATATCCCGCCGTCGCACGCAAAACGCAGTTATCTTCGCCGCGTCGTCTCGCATCTTGGCGGCTTCGATCGTCTCCGGCCCGATTATCCCGTCGGGTGCGGTGCCCACCGTGCGCTGTAGTGTCCGGATCGCGGTTACCGGCCCGGAGTGCACCGCCATGTCGAGCACTGGCTCCTGCCAACCCTCGGGTAGGAGATCAATCCCTGGCTCCGTCAGGTACTTGCGCCGGTAGATCTCCAGCGCTTCACTCCGGGTGATGTCGCGCACGTCTTCCGCAGTCTGTGGCACCCCGCGGAACTTCTCCAACGTCCGCAACGTCACGCCAAACTTCGTTGGCCCACCGCGATCGTCAGGGTCGTCTACGAAACCACCCTCCCGGCGAATAATCCCTTCTAGAATTCTGTTCATTAGACTACATAACCCCGCCGGGATCTTTGGGTTCCAAAATCCACCTGGTAATAAGCTGTACCGGTTCCGGCATCTAAGAACTGATCGCGAGTAGACTGAAGACCCTGCTCCGTAACGTCAAAAAAAGGGGAGGCCGCCTCGCGGCCTCCCCTTTCTCGTTACAACAGTCCTTCGTTACAACAGGTCCCCTGCTACATCAGGAACCACTCCACAGCACGGTGCTTGACCCAAGCAACTTGAACGCCCGGAACCCGTTACTGGGCGGACGGACCATTGGGGTCGATGTCGAGGCGTCCTCTGCGAACACGAAGAAGCAGAAGTCCTCAAGCGCAACATCAGTGTAGGTCGTCCCCTCGTGGGTGTAGTTTCCGTAGTGCCCACGAGTCGCGTCATACTTAGCCTCATTTCGGCTGGTCGGACGGACCACATCAAGCGAGACAGTCGCCGATGCCATACGGCCGTCATCACTTGTAGTAAGCGGGTATTCCCACAGGTTGCCTCCGATATTGAGACCAGCCGGCGGGAGCGACGCAGCTTTCGCCATACCCGAGTCGAGCACGCGGCGCGAATCAACGATACGGCCACCCGGACCGAGATTCTTCGCTTCGTAGGCGCCCATAACCAACGCCGAGCAGGACTGTTCCGCAGTCGGGAGTCTGATATCGCCGGTTTTTGTGTCGATGTTTGCCAGTCGGCTGAATACAAACAGCCTTGCGTCCTCCAGACCGCTATGACGGTCCGTGATCGATGCGTTCAGCGACATCGTGGCCGTTTGCACAAACGACTGCATGGGTGGCAACGTGGTATGGTTCGACACGATCGGATCTTCGCCGTCAACACCGAAGATGGCCCGTGTATAGGCCGTATTTGTCGGACTGGCCATGTCTGGCACAGCAATGTTGTAGGCCCACATACCTTGGTTCGGGCCTCCCTCTCGCCAGCTAAAGGTGACCGGGTAACCCCTGATGGTCTTATTCCCGACCGAATAACCACCACCGATCTCATACGGGCTGCCCGCACCACATGGATAACGGGGCCCTGTGGCGTCACAAGGTGTCGCGGAGGGCATCCCTACGCCGCTCCCCATCCCGTCGCTAGCACCGATGTACCCGACTACCGGGTTCATCTTGACGGACTCCATTTGGTACCAAGCGGTGGCGGGGGTAGTAACCTCAGGCGCAGTGACATCTACATTGAAGTACTGAGAAACGGTTGTGGACATGCGCTGTCGACCATAGCTGACATTTTCCGTGACGTTTCCGAGCTTGTCCGGGACCGAATACCCCTTGGCCGTATAGCAATGACCATCGCCGATACTGGTCAACCTGATCCCTCGGTCACCGTTCCCATTACCCATCATGGGTTCGGCATCATCGTCCATGGCGCAGCTTACGCGACCCTGAGCGTCCATTGTCTCCACACCGGCCATAACGGCAATGGGCGCACCAGCAGTGGTCAGGCCTGTCCCCGCATCACTGAAGGTTGCACTCCACCGCAAGACAGTTGACCAACGGAATCCCGAGCTCGCTCCAAACGTACCGCCGATATCTGTACTGCCACGGTTCCGGCGGCCGAGATCCGCACGGTCAGCTGAAGGGAGACCGGCGCGGACATCGTCAACATGGAAGGTTATCCAGTCCTCCCAACCGCCTACAGGTGCCATGAAATCGAAATTGGCCATGGCCGACGCATACAACGGGCTATCCATGCCGTCCACGACCGTCCACTCACCATCGGAGTCCATGACCTGCGTGAGCATCGCAGTGATTGGGCCCTGAATGCGGAAGTTGTTTCTGCCGCCTTCGAGCAACCAATAATCGAAGTCCGGTCCCTTCTTTAGAGTGGCACCGGGAGAAGAGAGGGTTACGGAGTCAATCATGGTGCCGTCGAAGTACACGGGGCAGACCTTGAACGCATCCGCGGTGGACATGTCGGTAAGGTTGCCGTCCTCATCCACAGCATCTGGACCGCCGTACCAAACCTTGTTGTTGGAGGAGACGCTGTTGCCCTTCTTGTGCACCAACATGGCGTACTCGGAGTTCATGAACGTGGCCCCGAGTGCATCCGACTCACGGGTCATGCCGTCGTCGGTCATTGCTGAGGCCATGATCGTGTAGTCGCCGTTCGGATAGCTCGGCATCATCTGACGTCCGTGGCACATCATGTCCCCAGCAACGGGGTCCATCGCCATCGCGGTGTTGACGCGGCACGTTGCCATACCTTGGGCAGCAGGTGTGCACGCATCGACCATCATCGCCTCGCCATCATCTGGCATGATAGCAAGCGATATATCGTCAACGTCTTCGTCGTTCTCTTCAACGGCGAGGACGACTTCGACTTCACCCATGACCATGGCCGCATCAAGGTAGTCGTTGCTACCGGGTGCCCGAAGTCCGACGATCTCGATCTCAGCCGCCTCCATCTGGGTGACGGTGACGTTGACACCGTGGGCAGCGGCCAGCCCGTCCGGATCGGTAGCGGTGATCGTTACAACCGCCGCACCGCTTGCCACACCGGTGATCATTACCTCTGCGCCATCTGCGGACGCATCGGCAACGGCGGTGTTGGACGAGGAGACTGAATAGGCAAGATCATCGCCGTCTGGATCAGTGAAGAACCCGGTGGCAGTGATTGTTGCAGTGCCGCCAGCCTCTAGCTCGTGCGCCGGGATGGAACCCACGGCGACCGGAGGCGAATTGGTTTCAGTCTCTTCCTCGGTGACGGTGACATTGACACCGTGGGCAGCACTCAGACCCTCGGGATCGGTAGCGGTGATCGTTATGACCGCCGAACCGCCTGCCACACCGGTGATCATTACCTCTGCACCCTCTGCGGACGCATCGGCAACGGCGGTGTTGGACGAGGAGACTGAATAGGCAAGATCATCGCCGTCTGGATCAGTGAAGAACCCGGTGGTAGTGATTGTTGCTGTGCCGCCAACCTCTAGCTCGTGCGCCGGGATGGAACCCACGGCGACTGGAGCCGAATTGGTTTCAGCCTCTTCCTCGGTGACGTTGATATTGACACCGTGGGCAGCACTCAGACCGTCGGGGTCGGTGGCGGTGATCGTTACAACCGCCGAACCGCCTGCCACACCGGTGACCATGACATTGGCACCGCTGGCCGCGACGGTCGCGACAGCTGTGTTGGACGAGGATGCCGTGTAGGCAAGCTCACCACGCGACCACGCCCCTGCTATGAATCCGCCGAGATTACCCCCTTCCGCTCAGCCCCTCTCCACTTCAACCCCCCGCTAACTTCGCGAAGGCAAGTTTCTTGAGCACGACGCCAGCCTTCTTCGGTACCCCCGGACCTGGCTTGCCAAGGAATCGCTCATTCGGAAGCAGGCACAGATGCATTCGAGTCGATCCGCGCACAGAGCTTGTTCGATCGCTCGTTAATGTCGTCGATAACCTTGTCAAACATCGGCACATTCAATCCGTAGGGCCCGATCTTGCAGGGAGTCAGCCCTCCGTCCTCCGCCACATAGGCTCGAACCGCTGTAGGATCAAGTTTCTCCGAGCCATCGTAGGGCAGGCCCGATGGTTCTCCGTCCGCGTGTTCGGCTATTCGGTGCCACATGATGAGGTTATTGAACTCCTTTAGGATGTAATCGCTGTGTGTGGTGAGTAGGACGCGGCCCCCCGCCCGGATGACACGCGCGAGGATCCGTGCGAATTCAATCTGATTCCTGGTGTCGAGGTGGCTTTCGGGTTCATCAATCATCAACAGTTGCCAGGGCTCGATACGGTCCCGCGACAGGAAATACAGAGCGGAGATTCCACGGGCCGACGACGATGCGAGGTACAGTGGCAGATTAAAGCTTCGGCCGCGACCTTTTGCTTTTGAGATGAACCGGACCTCCTCGCCCGTATTGCTGAAGTAACCCCCCAGCAAATCCTTCAAGTCGCTGGAGAATCGCTGTTCTTGGATCGTCGACCCGGTGCTCTCGAGATCGGGTGTTCGCCGCACAAAATCAATGGTGTCCTTGATTGGGAGAGCGTAGCGACTCGTGGAACGATTTAGGATCGAGAAAGGCGGAACCGTTGCCTGATTCGAGGGTGTCCCAATCGTAGTTGGAGGTGGGGTGGCTCCGATGATGTCGAATCATGCTGCGACGGGGTCGTCTGTTGGGCAAGAGTCGGGTTTGAGGAGTTGATCCAGATGGGCTTTCAGTATCCAGAGGTGGTCGTAGCCCATGATCCGACGGTACCTCGACTCGGCATCCAGAAAGGCCGAAGCGACCCAGCGTAGGACCATTTTTCCGTCCCTGAAGTGCGTCACGCGACGCAGCCGCTGACGCATGCCCGAGTGCGCGTTGTCGATCACGTTTGTCGTCCCCAGGCACCGCCTCAGGGAGGGCGGAAGGCCAATCCGGTTGATCGTGAACAGCTCCTTGAGGCCCTCCAGCAGGCTCCGAGCTGCGTGCGGATGGTCATCCTCAAGCCACTGGGACAGCTTCCTGATCCTTGCCTCGCCGTCGTGGGCTCCCAGCTTGAAGGCCCCCCGCATAACAGCCAGAACCTGTTCGTGAAGCTCCTTCGGAAGGTGACCGAGCACGTTCCTGATCTTGTGGTTCCGACACCTCTGCACCATACCGGCGTCGCCGAAGAACTGCGTGACCGCCTTCCGCAAAGCCTTCGATCCGTCAATGACGAACAGACGCGGCCGTATCGGGTCCAGACCTCGCTCAACCAAATCCTCGAAAAGGGCCGTCGCCACAGCCGCATTCTCGCTGGCACCACTCCGCATACCGAGAACCTGCTTGTTCCCGCCAGTGTCCACCCCCAGAGCCACAAGTACATGATGCTTGGCTACTTGGATGCCATCAACGTATACAATCAGATAGTCTCGATCGTCCAGCCTACGCTCGGCCAGCTCCTTCAAACGCTCCGCAGATGCCTTCACAGTCCGGCGGCTCACAGACGATTTGCTTACACCCACCGTCTCGGCCATCTCACCGATCACCTCCTCGTGCTCACACCCCCCAGCAACAATCCAAGCATCCGCTCCCCCAAAGGCCCAGGCTCCCGTAGAGCTTCATACGCCGGAACAGGCACCTCTCCCTCCCCAGGCCGCCTCAACCGGGGCTTATCCACTCCGATCGCTCGATCCGACAAATACACCCGGCCCCCCTGTCGTCCGTGGTACTGCACCTGGCCGGCAGCACGACGCTTGCCCGGCCGCTTCGGGCCCGCCACCTCCATCGCGCTCAACTCAAGCACCGCCTCGATTGCCGCGTGCCCCACCGTCTGTGCAAGCTCGTCAATCGCGTTGGCCGTACCGATAGCCAGCTCCACCAGCGGCAACAGGTGCTGGCCATCTCGTACGAACAGCTCCCTCGCCTGGCGCTTCCGATCCACGTGCTTGTTGCCGGCCCGCCTCGCTCCGTACCTTCTCTTCATGGTGGTCTCCCTTTGTGGGTGTGGTTTCATGCGACCCCTGATCCTATTTCAGGTCCCGCAGGGGGAGCCACCATTCCCTCCCGCCTCTCGACCAAACCTCCAACTACCGCTGGGACACCGTCAGGACGCGGCCCCCCGCCCGGACGACACGCGCGAGGATCCGTGCGAATTCAATCTGATTCCTGGTGTCGAGGTGGCTTTCGGGTTCATCAATCATCAACAGTTGCCAGGGCTCGATACGGTCCCGCGACAGGAAATACAGAGCGGAGATTCCAATTCTCGGACGACTCCCGGCTGAGGAAGGCGCGAAGCTACGTCTCGCTCGCGATGGATGCGCGCAACAGCGCCGCGCACTTCGCCGGTCAGATGCCGGCCCGCGAGGCGATCCGCTATCTGGACGCGATGCGCGAGTTGGCGCTCGCGGTCGGTGGCGGCTCCTCGGTCGGAGTCATCGGAAAGCTCTACGACGAGCAGTTGGCCGAGGCAGGGGGCGAGAAAGCCGTCGAGCCCCGGCAGCCGTGGCTCGGCAAGCCTCGTGCAGCGGGTCCCCTCCGCCCTTGGCGCGAAGTCTGCCAGCCACACCCGGACGTGCTCAGCGCCCGCTTTTCCGACGCCGAGTTTGCTGCGAACCTCGCGCTGGTGGACCAGGGTGTGGGAAGTGAGGAGTATGTGGATCCGGCCGCCTTCTTCCGCATCACTTACGCTACCGAGGGCCTGACGCGCGTCCTGACCTCTACGCTTGAGCGGTTGGCGGGCAGGGGCGGCGATCCGGTCATCGGGCTTCAAACCAGTTTTGGCGGCGGCAAGACGCACACCATGCTGGCGCTGCACCATCTCGCATACGCTACCGAGGCCGGATACCGCCCCGAGGACTTGGCGGGCATGGCTTCGGTCTTCGAGGCTGCGGGCGTCGGCACGCTCGGCCGCATCCGCCGGGCCGTTTTCGTCGGGACACACAAGGGCGCCGCAGAGGCGATGCACGCCGGGGCGGCCGCGAGATCCGCACCCTCTGGGGCTACCTCGCGTGGCGTCTCGGGGGCTGGGAGGCCGTGGACCGCATCGCCGATTCCGAGTCCGCTCCCACGAACCCCGGCTCGGAGCGGATGATTTCGATCCTGCGCGATGCAGCGCCGTGCATCGTCCTGCTGGACGAGGTGGTGGCTTTCGCACGGCAGCTTCGCGGCCTCGAATACGACGCCTTCCACGCCTTCATGCAATCGCTGACCGAGGCCGCGGCGGCCGTGGACGCGGCCGTCGTCATCGGCTCGCTCCCGGAGTCGGGCATTGAGGTCGGCGACGAGCAAGGGATGCACGCGCTCCGCCGACTCGAGAAGATCTTCGGCCGCGTTCGTTCAATCCGCATGGATGCCGGCGAGCGGCACTGAGACGTTCGAGATCATTCGCCGCCGGCTCTTTCAGCCGCTCGAGCCGGCCGGGGAGAAGGTGCACGACGCCACCATCCGCACCTTCCGGAAGCTCTACCGCGACAACCCGGCGGACTTTCCGGCGGAAGTCCGTGAACGGGGCTATGCCTAGGAGATGCGCCGGGCCTACCCGCTGCATCCCGAGACCCTCAGGGGTTTCTCGGGCGATTGGTCGGTGCGTGAGGAGTTCCAGCGCACGCGCGGCATCTTGAAGATCATGGCGGACGTGGTGTACTCGCTCTGGCGCGGCGAGAGCCCCGCACCGCTCATCACACCCGCCATGCTACCCTTCCACGATACCAAGGTCCGCACCGCCCTCTTCGAGCCGCTCGACCGCGCGTTCGGTCCGATTCTGCAATCGGAGGTCGATGGCGACCAGGCGCACACGGCCAGGATCGAGGCGCGCCGCCCCCGGTTCTCGGAGACCCGGGCCGCGACGCGCTCCGCGCGCTCGGTGTTCTTCGCGACGGCACCCCACGCGGGGGTCCAGCGCGGCGGCCTGACCGGGAGCGAACTGCGTCTGGCCTGCGCCCAGCCCGGCGACCAAATCGCGATCTTCGGGGAAGCGCTCGAAGAGCTCGCGCGGCGCTCCGCCCATCTCTACCGCGACGGCGACAGCTACTGGTACTCGCCGCAACCGACGCTGAACAAATTCGCCGCAGACCGCGCCCGGGACGTGAGCGAAAGGGGCGCTGACGCCCGGATTGTCGAAGTCCTCCGCAATGAGCAGCGCAGGCGCGCCGGGTTCCCGCGCGTCCACGCGGCACCGGACAACCTGACCGACATCGAGGACCGCCGCGCAACGGCGTTGGTCATCCTTCCCCCTTCGGCCTACCATGATCCGGGTGCCGGTGCCGAATCGCCAGCGGTCGCCGCGGCCCGTGAGGCGATCGAACGACGCGGCAGCGGACAGCGAAGCTACCGTAACGCGCTAGTGTTCGTGGCCCGGGACGCGGGCAACATCGCCGCGGCCCGCCAGAACGCCAGGCGCGAGCCCGCGTGGCAATCGATTCTGAAGGACGCCGACCTCCGGGACAATCTGACCCGGGCACAGACGCGCGACGCCAAGGGACAGGCCGAGCGCAGCCGGGAAGCCTTGGTGCGGAGCATCCGCCAGGCATGGGTCCATGTGCTCCATCCAGGGCCGCCGGCCCCTGGTGGCGATGGCGCCGGTACACCGCGGGGCTACGTCATCCGCCCGATCCGGCTCATCAACCAGGGCGGTGCGAAGGGCATCCCCAAAGTGGTTTGGGACAAGATCTCGCGGGACGGCACCGTGGTCGCGAAGATGGGACCTCAGAACCTCGCCCGGAGCCTCGCAGACGTCTGGCCCGACGACAGGCCGCATGTGCCCATCGAGACGATCCGCGACTGGTTCGCCTCCTACGTCTACATGCCGCGGCTCCGGGACGACGCGACGCTTGGCCGAGCGCTCGAACGACTCGTTAAGGATCTTGTCGAGCCCTATGTGTTCGCCGCCCGGTTCGACGAGGAGACCGGCACCTACGACAGCGTGATGGAAGGTGTCGTGCGCGTGGCGGACGGCCCGGGAAGCGGACTGCTCGTCCGCCGCACAGCGGTCCCACGCACCGAGCCTGACCCTGAGGAGACCGGGGCGAAGGAAGACGAATCGACCGGAAGAAGCGAACCCGGGTCGGGCGGATCGGAGGAGGAGCCAGCCGAACAGCCGCCAGCCCGGTTCTTCGCCAGCATCCGGGTCGAGCCGGAACGGGCCGGATTCGCGGTCGCCCGGATCATGGATGCGCTCCTCGTCGAACTCACTCGCTCACCGGGCTCGGAAGGCCGCGTGACGCTAGACCTCGAGGGGCGCGCCGGAAAGAACGGCTATCCGAAGGATGTCGTCGACATCGTGAAGGCCAACGCCCGCGACCTGAAGATCGACGGGCAGGCGTTTGGGTTCGAGCGGTGATATGGAGCATGCAGGCTCCCGTACCCGTTCCAACAGGTACGCAGCGGAGTCAGTCGGCTGACACCAGGCACCATACGATTAGCTCGCGCTGACGCTAGTCGGTGCCCTTGCCCGTTCGGGCACCGAGGAAGTACCCAAACCCCACCCCGGCACCGAAGGACATCGCGTGCCCGATCACCTGAAGGGCTTGTCGTTGCTGGTCGGAACTGCCAAAGAAGAGGAAGGCCAAGATCGCAACAGGCAACCCGATTGCAACGCCTATGAGGACCCACTGCTTCTTGTTCTTCGAACGCCAGCGCTCTGTCTGATGGCCATGTTGCTTTTCGAAGCGGTTCGAGTGGAATTGGAACTGACGTTCGTTGTCGGCGTCCGCGACCTTGAGGGCTTTGGCCGCTATTTCAGCTTCCTTGGTGGAGACTGCAACGCGCGATGTCTCCAGTTCCAGAGCCTTGGACATCAACTCCACGAGAACCCGAAGATCGGGTGGCTGCTCGTCTCTTTTGGCAGGGACGTTGCCAGTCTCGTCACTCATCCAAGTACACCTCGCCGTATCCGTGAGTACCGCGGACCAAGACTCTTCCGCCCGCCGTTCGGATAGCCCGCGCCACGGCTTTCGCCGGAACACTAACGACGACATACCCTCCGTAAGGAGACTTCCGGATCCGAGTCACGGCACCGGACGTCACCTCAGCCCCGCGCCGCCTCGCTTCCTTCAGGGCTGCCGCGTGCGAATCGCAATGGGTGTCTGGGACGACGCGGGGCCATGCTAGCTCAGTCGCTTCAATCATGCTCTTTCTCACTTGTCAGTGTCCCGTCGGCTGCAAGTATGCGATCCGATGCCGCAGCCAGGCGAGAGCGGTCCGGCTTCCGGTTCCTGAATCTAACCGGTCTAACGGGAATACGGCGGCCAACTCGCGCCTCATGACACGCCCTTTGCTGCTCCAATGGCCTCTTCCCTTCGGCGGCCTCGCTCGGCCGCACCGGCCGAGAAGTTCGTCGGCGAGCGTGGCATCCGCTCGTCATCCGGGCATCGGCCCGAAATCTATGCCCTTCACCAGTGCTGTCCAATGACAAATGAGTATGAGCAGGGGGCTGGTTTCCAGCGGGGGGTGAGCATGAACGGGGGTGGGATCACATCATGGGGGGTATGATTGTGACACTCTCGACAGAACGAATCCGCACGCTTGAGGATGTTAGCGCCTTTCTGGAAGGAAGCGGAGGGGCAGACATCACGCCTTTGGACCGCGAGTCTGCCTATGCGTTCATCGAACGGGCGCTCGTGAGGTTCCGCTACCACGTAGGCCTCGACAGGAAGGGCAAGGGGTTGGTCAGGAAGTTCCTCGCCAAGGTCACGGGATACTCGGAACGCTCAGCTGACCAGGTTGATCGCTCAGCGGACCTGGTGCGCGAGGCAAGTCCGGTACCGGGCCCATCGATCCAACACGACGACCGGCGGTTGGACTCTGGCTTACCCGTAAGGGGCACCGTAGCGGACACCGCTGATGTTTGCGATTAAACCCGCAGAGCCCCACCTTCCCTTTGCGTTCTCAGGAGGTACGGCACGTCTCATGGCGTTGAGCACCTTAAGCAGGGTTGGCGTCAGGTGACTCGCTCTGATTGCGATTTTGCCCTTTCGAGATCAGAGGCTGTTTCTCATTCCACACGCAGCAACTCAAACGGCACCCATGACCACCAAAGAATACGTCTACACATACGGTGTTCCGGTCACCCTATGACATTGCGGCTCTGGCGCATCTTACCAGTTGTCTCGCTGGCGTTTTGCGGGGGAGAAACCCCGGTAGCGCCGGCACCCCCTACCCCGACCGCTACCGCGATGACGGTGTCTCCGTCCGAGGTCTTGCTGCAATCTGTAGGCGATACCGTGCGCATGGTCGCGGAGGTGAGTGACCAGAACGGCAATGTGATGCATGGTGTGTCTGTGGTTTGGGGATCCCATGCGGTCAGAGTAGCCACCGTGGACGCGTCTGGGCTTGTGACTGCGGTGGATAACGGGAGCGCGGACATCACAGCCGGGGCGGCGAGCGTCACAGCAGTCTCGAACGTTACGGTCGCCCAAGAAGTAGACACCATTGTGATTTCGCCCACCGCGGACACCCTCCTTCGAGGGCATACGCTAAACCTCACCGCCGACGTAGTGGACGCGAACGGTCATACCGTAACGGCTGCCACGGTGGCATGGACGTCGAGCGACGTGAACATCGCCACCGTGGACGATTCGGGTCTCGTATCCGCCGTGGAAGTGGGTCAAGTGGTGATCACAGCGGCAGTTGGTGGTCAGAGCGGATCAGCCGAAATCGTGGTGGCTGCTCCACCACCCAACCCTGACCGGGCAGCGCTAGTCTCGTTGTACGAAGCGACGGATGGACCGAATTGGAAGAATCGCGACAACTGGCTCTCGGATCGGCCGCTGGGTGAGTGGTATGGGGTTACAACAGATGCCTCCGGGCAGATAACACGGTCCCTTTCGCTCGATGACAATAAGCTCAGTGGTGAGATTCCACCGGAGCTTGGGAATCTGGCCAACCTCGAGTCGCTTATTCTTGGGGCCAACCTCTTAAACGGTGAGATCCCGGTGGAACTCGGGCAGCTTTCCAAGCTTCGAACTCTTGACCTCACCGGCAATCGCCTTGGCGGCAGGATTCCACCGGAACTCGGCCGACTCTCGGAGCTTGAAGAGCTGCAGCTTTCTCGTAACCAGTTAGTCGATCATATCCCTCCGGAACTCGGGCGCCTTCCCAAACTTCGAACTCTTGACCTCGCCAACAATCGCCTTGGCGGCAGGATTCCACCGGAACTTGGCCAACTCTCGGAGCTTGAAGAGCTGCAGCTTTCTCGTAACGAATTGGTCGATGATATCCCTCCGGACCTCGGGCACCTTTCCAAGCTTCGGCTCTTGATGTTGGACCATAACGGCCTTGGCGGCGGGATCCCTCCGGAACTCGGGCAGTTGACTGGGCTCGGCCGACTAATCCTGAATTTCAATCCTGATCTCGGAGGCGAGCTTCCCGTCGAACTCGGGCAACTGACTAACCTCGAGTATCTGAACTTGGAGAACACCGGCCTTAGCGGTGAGATCCCACCAGAGTTCGGGCAGTTAACCAGACTTGCCCACCTGGCCCTGAATTTCAACGATCTCGGCGGTGAGATCCCCGCTGAGCTCGGACGATTGCCCCAACTCCGCCGCATAGGCATTAGCTATAACCGGCTGCGCGGTGAGATCCCGGCCGAACTGGGGCGGTTGATAAGCCTCGGATCCTTGGACCTCAAACAGAACCGGCTTAGTGGTGCGATTCCCCCGGAAATCGGGGACCTGAAAATACTGACTTACCTTGGTTTGAGTGGTAACCGACTTAGCGCTGCGATTCCGCCGGAGCTCGGGCAGTTGACCAACCTCAAACGCCTCCACCTCAATCGCAATGAACTCAGCGGTCCCATTCCGGGGTCTTTGGGGTTTTTGGCGAGACTCTTGCAGCTAAGCGTCCACGAAAACCAGCTTACGGGACCTTTGCCGCAGAGCCTCCTCCGTTTGAAACTCGACACTTTTCAGTTTGGCGAAGGGAACCAGCTCTGCCTTCCTGGCGTGAGATCGTTCGTCAATTGGCTTGATGGTATTGAGCACCGTGACGAAGCTGCTTTCTGCAACGAATCCGACCGATCGGTGTTAGAATCAATCTTTGTGACAACCAACGGCGGGGGTTGGCTGCGGTCCGTCGGGTGGCTTGAATCGCCCGCGGTTGCGGAATGGCACGGCGTGGAGGCCGATTCGCTGGGGCATGTGGTTTCGCTAGATCTTTCGAGCAACGGCCTAAACGGAATCCTGCCATCGGCTGTCGGGGACCTGGACAAAGTGACCCTGCTGCGGGTCGACGGCAACCTTCTTTCGGGCCGCCTACCGGAATCCCTAACGCGGCTAGGGTTGGTTGAGTTCACCTTTTCTGGCACGACCCTTTGCGTTCCCGACGACAACGTTTTTCGAGCGTGGTTGAACGGCATTGATTCTCATGAGGGAACGGGGATCACATGCGATCCCTTGTCCGATCGCGATGCCTTGGAAAGGTTCTACGAGGCCACCGGCGGGCCCAATTGGAGAAACAACACCAACTGGATGTCGGACCGGCCCCTCGGCGAGTGGTACGGGGTCTCGGTCGACACTACCTCCGGGCGGGTCACAGAGCTACGCCTTCGTTTCAATCAACTCAGTGGATCCATACCACCGGAGCTAGCCGACCTCAGTTCGCTGGATGTTCTACAACTTGATGGGAACCAGCTTTTTGGATCGATACCACCCCAGCTCGGGCGCCTCCCGGTGCTATCGGTTTTGTTTTTGAGCGGGAACCGACTCACAGGAGGAGTCCCTCCAGACCTCTCGCAACTCGACTCGCTGAGGGCACTCAGGTTGAGTTACAACCAGCTATCGGGCCAAGTGCCACAAGAGTTAAGCCAGCTTTCCAAACTAGCTGGTCTGAGTCTGATCGGGAATCGCCTTACCGGAAGCATCCCTTCTGAACTAGGCAGACTCAACTCTTTGATCGGACTGCAATTGGCCAACAACCAGTTATCCGGCCCAGTGCCACCGGAATTGAGCCAACTTTCGGGCCTTAAATATTTACATCTTTCTAGGAACAAACTGGTGGGTGGGATCCCTCCAGAACTAGGTCGGCTTGCAGCCCTCGAACAGTTAAGGGTTGACGATAACTCACTGTCTGGCACTCTGCCGGGAGAGCTAGGGGGACTGGCAGAACTCCTTGAGCTCCAACTATCCAATAACGTCGAGTTGACGGGCCCATTGCCACTTGACCTCATCAACCTTTCGCAGCTCAAGCAGTTCGAAATGACGGGAACTGACTTGTGCGCTCCTTCCGACACGGATCTCGCGGCGTGGTTGAGTCGGTTCACGCGCGCACGAATCCGGCACTGTCGCCCGCCTGCGTCGAACTACCTTGTGCAGGCAGTACAATCCCGAACGTTCCCCGTTGCCTTGCTAGAGGGCGAACCTGCTCTCCTGCGTGTTTTTGTCACTGCACCGGTGGAAACCGAAGAATTGCTTCCACCCGTGCGAGCGACGTTTTTTCTAGATGGAGTCCAAGTTTATGAGGTGGAGACACCGCCCGGACCCAGGCCTATCCCATTGGAAGTGCACGAGGGCGATTTGGAGCTGTCAGCCAACACCATTATACCCGGTTCGGTGTTACGCGAAGGATTAGAGATGGTAATTGAGATCGACCCGCGCGGGATGACGGACCCAGTACTGGGCATCCAGAGGCGCATCCCCGAGGTGGGCCGAGAAACTCTCGATGTCCGGGCGGTACCTCGACTCGACTTGACATTGATTCCCTTCCGCGGGTCCCGTTCCAACGATTCGTTGATCAATGCGAAAGTCCGTGCAATGGCGGCGGACCCACGGAACCATGAGCTGCTAGCGGCCACGCGAACTTTGTTGCCCATTGCTGCGATGGCTGTGACAGCGCATGAACCCGTGTTGATTTCGGAGCTCGATCAATTATCGATGATCCGTCAGATTGAGGCAATCCGGATCATGGAAGGTGGCGGCGGGCACTATATGGGCATTTTCGGTGGGGTAGGCGCAGCTATATTGGGTGGGTGGTCGAGCATTTCTCGTCCCTCGTCGTCCACTATCGCGCACGAACTAGGGCACAACCTGGGTCTCAGGCATGCCCCCTGTGGTGATCCCGCCATAACCGACCGAGCGTACCCCAACAAAGATGGGAGCACTGGAGCATGGGGGTGGGACATGGAAGCCGGTGAACTGGTGCCCCCGTACTGGGTTGACCTGATGGCGTATTGTCGTCCGGAATGGATAAGCGAATACCACTATTCGATCGCCCTTCGTTATCGCTTGGCCAACCCTGGCAGCGCGTCTCGTGGAGCGGCGGGCCCCCTCAACGGACCGACCCTGTTGATCTGGGGTGGAACCGATACAGATGGCGCTCCATTCTTGGAACCCGCATTCTTCACTACAGCGTCACCGCAACTTCCGCCACCCGGTACGGCCTACCATCTAACGGCGCGGACTGGGGACGGTGAGATCGCTTTTTCTTACACGTTCGATATGCCCGAAATCGCGGACGGCGAAGGAGAATCGGCGTTTGCGTTCGCGATTCCCCACCAAGGGAATTGGTCCTCTGCCCTAGCCTCAATCACCCTCTCCGGCCCAGGTGGAACTGCGACGTTGGACGAAGCAACCGACCAACCCCTCTTCATCATGCGTAGTCCACGGAGCGGGCAGGTGCGAGCTTTCCTGCGCGACCCTCCCGCGCTGTCTGACGAACTTGGACTGGAAACCATTTTCAGCCGCGGCTTGCCTACGCATCCGCCTAGCGAACGATAAGTCTGTTTCCGAACAAACCCAGTTGCATCAAGAACGTCATGGCGGGTACGGGAGGCAGCGAACATAAGTGACCATTATGGTTGGTGAATGGCTTCGAAGGACTTTGTCTGAAGCTATTCTGCCCAGAGCCAACGCACCCTGAAACGTCATTCGCAGTCGACCCCGGATGGGTGTTATTGCTCACTTCTGGAGGTTACCCCGGATTGGTGGGCACCTTGGAGCTGTGGCCTAAAACGAACGAGGAGGTTGTCCAAATGGCAGGGAGCGGGAGGAGGTACGCGCCCGAGTTCAGGGCGCGGATGGTTGAGCAGTCCGGGCGGGGAGCAGGCCTGAGGCATTGGCCATGAGTTGAGCCCACGGCGAATACGATACGCAAGTGGATGGATCAGGCTGATATAGGCGAGGGTGCAAGGCTGGTCCTGGACTGGGAGATTACAGCCACGCCGAGGGATGGGTATTGTTCAACTTCAACTACGACGCCACCGCAGGCTCATATTGTGTCCGCCGAAATAACAGGTCCCACCTTCTATTGGTCGCGACCAGGGACCCCGGTAGAGCAACGTGACCCGGCTCTGGACACCCCCCAAGCTTGGAATTCCTCAGTGTTCGGCTCGCAAAGGCCATTATTGTGGTCGAACCAGAAGACCCGCAGGCTCTCGAGGCCCAAGAAACTCTCAGGAACGGTGCCGGTCAGCTGGTTCCTGCGTATGTTCAGGAACCAGAGATTGGAAAGCTGGCCAAGTTCCGACGGGACCTCACCGTTGAGCCGGTTGTGGGCGACCTGAAGACCCTCAAGGTTGGCCAACTCCCCCAGTTCCGGTGGGATGCTACCTGATAGGAGATTACCACTCAGGTCTAGCCACACAAGGTTGGAAAGCTGGCTGAGCTCCGGTGGAATCCGACCGTTGAGTTGATTGTGAGTGAGGACGAGGCTCTCAAGGTTCGCTAGCTGGCCAAGTTCCGGCGGAACCTCGCCCTCCAATGCGTTCTCCGAGAGGTCCAAGATTTCGAGATTGGAGAGCTGCCCGAGCTCCGCTGGAATCGCCGCAAGCTGGTTATTGGAAAGGTCCAAGACTCCAAGGTTCGCTAGCTGGCCGAGCTCCGCGGGAATCCGACCGTTGAGTTGATTGTGAGTGAGGACGAGGCTCTCAAGGTTCGCTAGCTGGCCAAGTTCCGCTGGAACCTCGCCCTCCAATGCGTTCTCCGAGAGGTCCAAGATTTCGAGATTGGAGAGCTGCCCGAGTGCTTCCGGTATTCCGCCCACCAGTGCGTTACCAGGGCGGCTCGACCCGCTGCTACCCGAAAGGTCTAGAATTCGGAGTTTGGTAAGCTGACCTAGTTCCGGCGGGATCTCCCCCACCAGCTGGTTGCGCCTGAGGTCTAGAGTTTGGAGGTTGGATAGTCGGCCAAGTTCTCTCGGGATCTCTGCCGCTATTCCGTTACCTGAAAGGTCCAGTTGTTGGAGCTTGGATAGTTGGCCGAGGACCGGCGGAAATCCCGCCAGTCGATTGGTGGAAAAGTGAGGCCAGGCGCCGGACAGGTCCAAAACTTCGAGATTGGATAGTTGGCCGATCTCCCTTGGAATTGAGGTTAGTCGGTTACCTGAAACGTCCAGTTGTTGGAGGTTGGAAAGCTCGCCGATCTCCGGTGGAATCGCGGTGAATTGGTTATTGGAAAGGCCTAGGATAAGGAGGTTGGAAAGCTGGCCGAGTTCTGGTGGAACATCGCCCTCAAGAGCGTTCTCCGAGAGGTCCAAGTTTACGAGATTGAGCCGTCCGATCTCCACTGGAATCGCCGCAAGCTGGTTAATGGAAAGGTCCAAGACTCCAAGGTTCGCTAGCTGACCGAGTTCTGGCGGGATCGCCGTCAGCTCGTTCCACCGGAGGTCCAGCGTCCCGAGTTGGGAAAGCTGTCCGAGTTCCGGTGGGACCTCACCGGTAAGCCGATTCCCCTTGAGTATGAGCCACTTGAGGCTGCCCAGCTGACCGAGTTCTGGCGGGATTCGGCCCACCAGTTCGTTGTGTTGTAGGTTGAGCCAGATTACTCGGCCTGCGTAGTCCGTGTGCACGCCGATCCATTCGTCGAGTGGCTGGTCGGTAAGCCAGTTCCTGTTGCTCCGCCAGTTTGGCCCGTTGGTTGCTTCGTACAAAGCCCTCAATGCGGGATATTCGGCGACCGAAAGGACTGTCACCCGGAACGCTTGACGGGCGCTCAAACCGCCCGGATCGGTCGCAATAATCGTCACAGTCGCCGTGTCTGCCCCTACGCCGAACAACGTGACCTCACTGCCCGAAACTGCGGCGTTGACAATGTCCGTGTCCGAGCTTTCGGCTGTGAAGGTCAGATCATCTCCGTCCGGGTCGGAAAAGTACTCTGCAACCCCGATCTGGAAGACACCCCCTTCAGAGACCGACTGTCCCACCATGGTGCCCACAGACTGCGGCGTTCGGTTGGACGGTGAGAACGGAGCGAGAGGGACCCATGGCAGTGACGGTGCGCCTGCTTTGAAACTCCAGGGGAGCCGACGCCCCAACGCTTGCAAGAGGCAGAACCGCGATTCAGGCGGGTAACCTACGGACCTGGCATACCTAAGACAAGCATGTTATGTACGACGACGGACACCACTGACTGTTCGCCGAGTGCCAGTCATTCTCCGCCCCCCCGTTATCCGGACCTACCAGAAGCTCGCCGCCGTGTTGGAGTGGGTTTTACTTGACCAATCCCGGGCTTCGGGCTAGAAACCGATCGCCTTTGAGACCTTTGCGGCCAACACGCGTTCCAGGGTCACCCCCGTCGCTACGTCCCGCCGCTCGGTATACACGAGAAAGATGTCGCTCAGCGGAGAGTACAAGTAAGCGCACGTTGTTCACGAGCTGGTCCAGGGCGGCGTTGTACCGCAAGAAGGCACTCCCGAAGATCCGCGTCGAGAAGCCGTAGTCGATCCGCCCACCAAGCACGTCGGCAGTGAAATCGCCACCCGGAAGGCTGGTGTCGTTGTGGTACCGCTGAAAGGTTCGCGGAGAAAGTGATGACTGGGATGCCATGTAATTGCTCCGGAAACCGACGTTCGGGTGCCGCCGAAGAAGCTGCCGCGCTCCAGCCCCGCAAACCCAGACAAAGCAGTCCCCGGCGTAGATCGCAACCGCACCGAACCTTCTTGAAACTCGTACGAGCCGATCGGGGATGATCACGTCCGCTAAGATCGGGAAGGCGTACACGGATCGTCTTGAGATGTTGGAGGATGGTTGAGGCCGATCGAACTGCGGTCCAAGAAAGCAACATCGAAGCCCACCGTCCCGGTACGGGTGGCAAGGACCGAATTGATGTCGCGGATCTCGTCGATCTCACGTGGGGACTCACCTCCTGGACATTCTTGATGGGAGGTCGGGGGTGCAGCGCCCACAGTCAGATAGCGTTGGCGCATTCCGCGCCGGCGCACGAACCCGCTGTTGGGAACATTCTCGGAATGGTCATCAAATCCAATTGCGAATACTTCTGTCGGCAAATTCCGAGAGTCTCTTCCCGGGACAGACTGTGCAACGTCGGCCGCGGTCTGCGACTTCCCCCCGGAACTCCTCCAACATCCGATCCCCGGCCCCGGCGCAAAGCACTGGATCCCTGAGTTAGGCCTCGGCGTGCTATCTTTTCGGGATGAACGATCCCGCCATGTTAGCGTTGGGTTCCGAGGTGTTGGCAGGGTTGCAGGTGGAGCCGGCCGGTGGACTGCTCGATGCGCTCTCCGAGAGCCCGATACTGGCCCTTGGAGTGCTGTTCTCAGCTGGAGTGCTCACTAGTACCAATCCGTGCGTTTGGCCGATGATTCCGGTCACGTTCTCGGTTATCTCGGGTACAGCACCGGAGACTCAGTCGCGGGGGCGCACGCTTCGCCTCACCCTCACCTACGCGCTGGGGCTGGCGTTGCTCTACTCGATGTTGGGGGTAGTTGCGGGGCTTGGAGGACGCCTCTTCGGGGAGATCGGTGCCAACCCATGGGTGCTTTTCGCAGCGGGCAACCTGTTTTTGTTTTTTGCGCTCGTGATGTTGGATGTCATCTCGGTCCCGCTACCTCGCCGGATGTTGGGTTGGGCATCGAGCCGCGAGGGCGGTTCCTATCCGGCCGTTTTCGTGATGGGCGCAGCCTCCGGTGTAGTCACAGCTCCTTGTGGTGCTCCGGCATTCGCGGTCGTGCTGACTTGGGTTGCAGCCCAGCAGGCAGGTTTGATGGGATTCCTGTACCTATTCGCTTTCTCGATCGGGATGACCGCCGTACTCATAGCGGTGGGGGTGTCCGCGGGACTGATCCGGAAACTCCCGCGGGCGGGTCGCTGGATGGTCTGGGGGAAAAGGATGGCCGGGATCATCATGATCGGCATAGCGCAGTACTACCTTATGCGGGCTGGATACAACCTTTGAGGCGACTCATGATACGGCATACACAGAGAATCCTCCTCCTCGGTACAATGGTGATCGCAAGCGGGGTCGGGGTCGCTCCATTGGTGGCCCAGGCAGGGACCGGGCAAGTGAGCCTTGCCATTGGAACCCCCGGCCCGAACCCTGTGGTGCAAGACCTCGAAGGCGGGGAAGTCGAACTGCACGACTATCTTGAGGGACGACCGGCCGTACTCGAGTTTTGGGCCTCCTGGTGTGAACAGTGCGAAGGCCTACAACCTGAGATCGACCGCGTTCACGCCGAATACGGCAGTGATGTCGCGGTAATCGCCATCGCCGTGGCAGTGTCTCAGTCTCTCCGGAGAGTGAGACGCCACGTGGAGTCGAGCGGCCACGATTATCCATTTCTTTGGGACGCCTCTGGGGCTGCCGTGCGTATGTACAACGCAACCACCACCTCGATCGTCGTCATCCTGGACGAAAACGGGATGGTTGCGTACACCGGTGTTGGTCCCCAACAGGATCTCATGGGAGCCCTCGCGGAGATTCTTTCCGAGGAACGCTGAGAGCGGTCCCGGCGGCCGCCCCTTGAAAGGGCCCCGGAAGGCGAGACATCTTGCGGTAGACAACCACTCGTAACGCAGGAGAACCTCCGCCATGTCCCGTACCTTCAAAACGATGACCCTTTCCGTTCGCCTCCTCCGCAGAGCTTTGGTAGCCCGCGTCCTGGGTGTGGGCGCTTTCCTGGTCCTCGGAGCGCCGTTCTTGGCGGTCCCGACCGCAGCGCAAGATGTTTCCGAGTGGACCCCCGCCCTCAGCATGCAGTACCGCGCGATCTCAGGTACGGCGATCTCACCGGATGGCTCCCGGATAGCGTTTGTCGTTAGGGAACCGCTCATGGAGGGAGAACAATCCGAGTACCTGAGTCAGATTTGGATGACGGACTCCGAAGGCTCGGGCCCGACCCAGTGGACGCACGGAGAAACATCAGCAGGATCTCCTCGGTTTTCTCCTGACGGGAGGTGGTTGAGCTTCGTCACCCGCCGGGAAGGTCCAGGGGATGGCGGGCAGATCTGGGCCCTGTCGGTGAACGGGGGCGAAGCCCGGCGACTGTCGCAGGCGGAGGGGTCCGTTGGGACCTATCGATGGTCTCCGGACGGCACGCGGATCGCGTTTCTCATGCGAGACCCCGAAACGGCTGAAGAGAAAAAGGCGCGGGAGGAAAAGCGTGATGTGATCCTGGTCGATCAGAACTACAAATTCTCCCACCTGTACGTCATCGCCTTCGATCCGGAGGCTGCTGAACCCGCGGTACCGGTTAGGCTCACCGCAGGGGACTTCCACATCACTGGATACAGCTGGGCTCCCGGAGGCGATCGTATCGTCTTCGCCCATCAGAGCGATCCTCGCATCAACACGGGGCGACTTGACGGCGACATTTCGACCACATCTGTTCCGGACGTTGCGGCGGCTATAGACGGAACCCTGTCCGAGACAGCCCATGGGACCGTCACATCGCTGGTTACGGGCCCCGGCGTGGAAGGCAATCCCCGTTGGTCACCGGACGGTGAGTGGATCGCATACATCTCCACCGGCGATCAACCCGAACCCGTCGGACTGGGAGACCTCTTCGTGATGTCTGCCTCTGGGGGAGAGGGGCGACGCATCGACACCCCAAATCGGAGCGCATCGGTGCTGGGCTGGATCGGGGATTCCGAAGAGCTGCTTCTGCTAGAAACACTCGGAACGCGGCGACACGTGCTGGCGGTGGATGCTCGCGACGGAGAGATGCGGTTCATCTCTTACGGTGATGGGGTGGTTGGGTCTGCGGCGCTCACTCCAGATGGGAGTCGCATGGCCTTCACGTGGCAGACGACGGACGAACCATGGGACGTGTTCGTCTCGCCCACCAATGGCTACGCGCCCAAGCAGGTTACGGACCTCCATGCTGAGGTGCCCCGGCCCGAGATGGGGCGCACGCAGCTTGTTTCATGGCAGTCTACGGAGGGGTTCGAGATCGAAGGACTGTTGACTTATCCGGTGGGATACCGGGAAGGTGATCTCGTCCCGCTCATCCTCAACGTTCACGGCGGACCGGCAGGCGTGTTTAGCCAGACCTTCACTGGATCTGCTTCGGCTTACATGCTGCAGTACTTCGCCCAGCAGGGATTCGCGATCCTGCGCCCCAATCCACGCGGGTCCACCGGCTACGGCAAGGATTTCCGGTACGCCAACGTGCAGGACTGGGGCTACGGCGACTATCGAGATCTCATGGCGGGCGTCGACCACGTCATCGATATGGGTGTCGCCGATCCCTCAAGACTTCTATTGATGGGGTGGAGTTACGGGGGCTATATGACCTCCTGGGCGGTCACGCAGACGGATCGCTTCGTGGCAGCGAGCATGGGGGCCGGTCTCCCCAATCTGATCTCGATGGTGACGACCACAGACATTCAGGACTATCTCGCCGGCCACATGGGCGGGGAGTTTTGGGATGATTACGAGAGTTATGAGCGTCATTCGGCGATGTACCACATCGCGAACGTCGTCACGCCTACCCAGGTGATTCATGGAGCCGAAGACCTGCGAGTGCCTTTCACGCAGGGACAGGAGTTCTACAGGGCCTTGGTGCGGAGGGGCATTCCGACCGAAATGGTGGTCTATCCACGCACTCCTCATGGTCCCAGGGAGCCCAAGTTTGTAATGGATGTGTCGGAGCGGATCCTCACCTGGTTCCAGAAACACCTCGACTCGGAAAGGGTGGCGGCGGTCAGCGAGGAATCGTCATAGGAATGACCAGGCGCGAGTTCGCCGCGCTCTCCGCAGGCGTTCTCGGAGCTGCGACTTCCCCGGGTTGGCTCGCGGCTGACCCGAAATCCTATCTGGTGGACGGGGAGAGGCTAAATCGCCGCCTCCATCGATTGGCGGAGTTCAGTTCCGCCCCCTCCGGTACAACCAGATTGGCGTATAGCGAGGAAGATAGAGCAGCACGTGCCTGGCTGTCGGACCTCATGACGGGTCTAGGGTTGGAGGTACGGGTGGACCGAGCCGCCAATATGATCGGCCTTCGGCGAGGGCAAGACGAAACTCTTCGACCGATCCTTCTCGGTTCGCACATTGACACTGTCCCCGCTGGAGGCATGTACGACGGGCCTGTCGGTTCGATCGCAGGCCTCGAAGTGATCCACACACTTTCTGATGCAGAGGTTGTCACGCGGCATCCGCTAGAGCTGGTCATCTGGGCTAATGAGGAGGGAGGGAAGACAGGAAGCCGGGCCATCGCCGGAGAGGTGCTTCCGGAGGAGCTGGACGTGGTCACCGCCAGCGGTTTCAGTATCGGCGAGGGAACGCGGCGTCTGGGAGGCGATCTCTCCAACTTGGATTTGGCCTTGCGGGATCCTGACGGTCTGACGGCATATTTGGAGCTGCACATTGAGCAGGGTGCCGTTCTCGAAGGAGGCGGCCTTGATATCGGGGTGGTTGAGGGTATCGTCGGGATCCGTCGTTGGAACGTCACTGTCGAAGGGGTTGCCAATCACGCAGGCACGACCCCGATGGATATTCGCCAGGACGCCATGGTGACGGCAGCTCGCATCATCAGTGGCGTAAACGAAACCGCTCTTAATCTGCCGGGACGCCATGTTGCCACGGTCGGGCGGCTGTCGGTGGAGCCGGGGGCACCCAACGTCATTCCCGGGCAAGTCACTTTCAGCCTCGAGATCCGAGACCTCGAGATGGAGGGCATCGATACCGTCTTCCAGGCGATCCGCGAGCGGGCCATTGCAATCGCTGGGCGTGCAGGTACTCCAGTCTCGTTCGAGCAGTTCTACGAGAGTCGGGCAGCGCCGACAGACCCGCGTCTTCGAGACCACATCGAAGCGGAGTCACGTGAGCTAGGTTTGACGTCGCTGCGCATGCCGAGTGGCGCGGGCCACGACGCCCAAAGCGTCGCACTTCTATGTCCGGTGGGAATGATCTTTATTCCCAGCGCGGGCGGCGTAAGTCACTCACCTCTCGAGTACACGGAGCCCGACCAGATCACCGCGGGAGCGAACGTTCTTCTGCGGACCCTCCTCGCAATCGACCAACACGGCAGCTGAGGGTTGCTCCCTCCGCAGCGGATTGGGTGGAGGGGCGTGGCTAGCCCGGCATTCTTCGTTCAGCACGTGTTCCCTTGTCGCCACAGTGACGGCGCTCGGGGCATATCGCGATCCAAACACCGGGTAGGAGCTGGCGGGGGGCACTCCCTGTCCGAGTTCGACCGACTCCCGTCCTTCGTTCCACGAAACGGGTGAGCCATTTAGGCTGAAGGGCGCTGGGTGTTTGTCGTCGGAACTCGCACCCGATTTCGCCGTCAGTTCCTGGGCAACCCTCGAGTGAACAAAGCCTGAGTGTCCTGCCGTAAACCGTAGGCGGCCACTTGCCCGGGAGCCAGGGCGGCGACCGCTTCTTCGCCTCTCAGAAATCCTCTCACCTGTCCGCTCTCACCCTCCCGCAGAATCACCATGGGATCGTCAGTCTCGCCGTCGAGCACGGCCGTGCCGCCGGGTCCCGAAAGCGTAACCGAGGCTAGATCGGTCGCCCAGCCGCCCTCCACGGGGATGGTGAAGACGAAGCTCGACCTGCCCTCTTCGCCGTCGACGACCTCTGGCATGTCGAAGGTGTAAGAGAAGGCGATCTCCCCGTCGAGTGTGCGTGCCGTGAGGGTGTAGGTGTTGCCGGGGGGCGGCACTGCCGCGCTAGCATCCACCACAAAGGCAGGGTCCAGGTAAGGAACGCCATCGGCGTCCACTCCGCCCCATACGAGAAGTGTGCGGGCCGGGGACGAGCCCGCAAATGGCTGGGCGGCACCCTCCTCACGCAACCGATACCGTAGCGTCTCGCCAAAGTGGTAGTCGCTAATCCACTTCGGCCAACAGTATGACATTAGATCTGAGTGGTAGGGAGACACCAGTTCCTCGGTTTCCCAATCGAAACCCCACAGGCCGATGTCTCCATCTTCATACGGATAGGACGGGTCCACCCCCGTAGGATCGCCGCACGGGGCGTGCCCCAGGCTCATGTTATGGCCGAGTTCGTGGGCTATGAGATCAGACGAGGGCACCGAAGCACTCTCCCACGCTGAACTATAGGCCACACCCCCTAGATCTGAGAAGCTCGTCATCATGCCCATGTAGTACCCGCGGCCATCTTCCATGCTGTAGATTGCACTAACTTGTCTAAGGACATCGTACGCACTGTTGCTCGAGATCAGTACCGGCTCGTGCGCCGTCACCGACATATCGCCGACCGGCAAGAGATTCCGTGTTCCGGCAAGCAGCCGATGCTCCTCCGGGCCTTCGGCCATGGTTCTCACCGTCTCGACAATTGTCGAGTCCGAATCTCCCGTCTGGACGAAGGGAATCAGCGTCAGGTCAAAGTGCGGCATCGCGCTCACTTCTACGGCCGTCCGGCCCGCCTCGGGAATCCGGCGTTTGACTCCCAGTGCCGGGTCCACAACGCCGTCCGGATCGACTTCGATCACCACCTCCAACCCCTCCTGGATGGCCTCACCCGGGATCTCGACGTTCGCTGACAACCCGAGATCGCCCTCGTACAGCCCCAACGGGATCGGCTGAGTGCCCCTCGGAATCTCCGCAACATGCACCTCCGCACCGGAACGGAAAAAGCGCGCCCTCACGGACGGAATGGTCTCGCTCGTTTCGTACGGGGCCGTCACAAAGACACGCAGGAGTGCCGGCTCCCCAGCCACAAGGGGCACGGGAAACACTAGTGACTGCACAGCCTGCGTAAGGTAGAAGTCGGCGAGAGCGCAATCGGGTACCCATCGGTACAATACGCCGTCTAACCATGCCCGAAATGCCTCGTCCGCAGGCGCGCATAGCATGGTGCCGTAAGCTTGAAGCCGCTGAAGATTGCTGAGTTTCGTCAGAGAGAGCGGGAGTGCTCCCGCCAGTCCGTTGTTGCGGAAGAGGCGGAGAGTGATGAGGCTATTGAGACTGCCCAGTTCCTGTGGGATCGAACCGACAAGCTGGTTGTCATCCAACCATAGGTCTGCCAAGCTGGAAAGTTGGCCGAGTTCAGGCGGGATCGAGCCGGTGAGTTGGTTGCCGGACAACAGCAATCTCTGCAAACCGGAGATCTGGCCAAGTTCAGGTGGAATCTCCCCGGTGAGTTGGTTGTCATTCAGCGACAGGTTTTTCAGGCCGGAAAGTTGGACGAGTTCCGGCGGAATCTCCCCGGTGAGTTGATTGTTATTGAGCCGGAGCCCGGCCAAGTTGGCAAGGTTCCCGAGTTCCGGCGGAATGTCCCCCGTGAGCTCGTTGAATCTCAGATCAAGAACACGCGAGAGGGTAGACAACTGGCCAAGTTCGGGTGGAATCGAACCGGTAAACTGGTTCTGCTCCAGGGTTAGGTTTTTCAGGCTGGAGAGTTGGCCAAGTTCCGGTGAAATCGAACCGGTTAGCCGGTTGCGCCCCAGGTTTAGCCATTCCAGACTGGAAAGCTGGCCGAGTTCAAACGGGATCTGTCCCGTGAGGTTGTTATTGGCGATGTCGATCCGAGTGACCTGTCCCATGTCGTTTGCCTCAATTCCATACCAGCGGTCAAGAGGGCGGTCCGTCAGCCAACCTTCGTTCCGGGTCCAGTTGGCTCCCCCCGTCGCCCGGTAGAAACGTTCGAGTGCTTCACGGTCTGACAATAGCTCACAGCCCGACAGCGTTCCGCGGTGTACGGTGATCGACCCCAGCCACTCCTGAAACGCCTGGTCCGTAGGGACGCAGATTTCGGTCCCCGTGTAGCTGAGCTCGGTCAACTCCAGACCGGTCAACGAACCCGGTAGCTTCCCGACCAAATTGTTGTCGTCAAGGCGCAATACTGTCATCTGAGAGAGTCGGCCGAATGTTAATGATGGTGAGACCCGTCCCATAAGCCGATTGCGGCGGAGATCCAGCGAAATCACATGTCCGCTGGAGTCTGCTTCCACGCCGTGCCACCTCTCCAGCGCGTTCGATTCGAGCCAGCCGTCCGACTTGATCCAGTTGCCCCCGTCCCAGATCTCGAACAGCATCGCCAGAACCTCCGCATCCGCCTCGTTACAGAAGGGACCTCTCGCTGATTCCAATTCGTCGAGCCAATCAACGATAAGGGGGGTCCCTGGAGCGCACAGGCCCGGATTGCCGTCAAAAAAAAGCCGTCGCAAACTCGACAATCGGCTGAGTTCCTGCGGAATCCTCCCGGTGAGTTGATTGTCACCCAGAGAGAGCCAGCCCAAGTTGGCAAGGTTGCCGAGTTCCGGCGGAATCTCACCGGTGAGTTGATTGTGTTGCAGAGAGAGAAAGCCCAGGGTGGCGAGATTGCCGAGTTCCGGCGGGATCTCCCCGGTGAGTTGATTGTCACCGAGGGAGAGGGTTTCCAGCTTGGCGAGGTTGCCGAGTTCCGGCGGAATCTCCCCGGTGAGTTGACTGCGTTGAAGGTCGAGACTATTCAGGTTGGCGAGGTTGCCGAGTTCCGGTGGAATCTCCCCGGTGAGTTGGTTGTCACCGAGGGAGAGGGTTTCCAGGCCGGAAAGTTGGACGAGTTCCGGTGGAATCTCCCCGGTGAGTTGATTGTCACCGAGCCAGAGAGTACCCAGCTTGGCGAGGTTGCCGAGTTCCGGCGGAATATTGCCGACGAGTAAATTCCAACTCAGGCGGAGCTGGCGCAGGTTGGCGAGATTCCCGAGTTCGGACGGAATCTCACCGGTGAGTTGATTGGTACCGAGGCTGAGGATTTCCAGCTTGGCGAGGTTGCCGAGTTCCGGCGGAATCTCACCGGTGAGTTGATTGTAAGTGAACCAGAGCTCGCGCACCCGCCCCCACGTATCCACATCGACTCCGTACCACTCGCCTAGGGGACGATCCGACAACCAATTCTCGTTGTCCTTCCAGTTCGGCCCGTCAGTCGCCTCGTAAAGCGCTACCAGCGCACCTCGGTCGGAATTGACCACGGTAACCTCAGCACGCCCACTCACTTCACCGGTACTCGCCGTGATCGTTACGTTCCCATCTGCCGCGGCCGTCACAAGTCCCTGTCCGTTTACCCCCGCCACCGCAAGGTCGCTCGTCGACCAAGCGAACTCCACCATCACCTCCGCACCCCCGGCATCGAACGCAGTTGCCACCAACTGGAGAGTGTCGCCTGGCGCGATAGTGGCGGTAGCCGGCTCCACCGTCATCGTGGCCGCTTCCTGCGCGACCAACACCATGGCGCTGCCCGACGCCTCCCCCGCCCTCGCCGTGACTGTTGCCGTGCCGTTGGCTACAGCCGTCACCAAACCGATCGAATCGACCCTCACCACCTCCGCATCGCTGCTCGACCATACCACGGCCTCATCTTCCATCGTGCGTCCAATCTGGTCCCGAACATCAACCGACAAACGCACCGTATCCTCAAGCGCAGCCAAGGCCACCGTATCCGGCATCACGACCACCGCGGTAGGCATGGGCGCGATAACCGTGACCGTAGTCGATCCGGCCAAATCACCCGCTGTCGCCGTAATCTCCGCTTCGCCCGGCGCGATGCCGGTCACCAAACCGGTTGAGTTCACGGCCGCAACCGAAGGCGTCACACTGCTCCACGACACCGATTCGCCAGGCACGTCCCGCCCCCCATTGTCCGTCACGCGCGCCATGAGCCGAACGGTGTCACCCTGGACGACCTCACCGTCGAGCGGTGCAACCTCCACTGCGCTCGCCTCCTGCTTCACTTCCGCAGCCGCCGAGGCCCTCACTGAGCTCGCTGTCGCCGTGACTGTTGCCGTGCCGTTGGCCACAGCCGTAACCAGCCCGTCACCGTCCACCGTCATGACCCCGGGCTCTGAGGTCGACCACACCACAGTTGCCCGCATTCGCTGGCCGTTCTGGTCGAAGACCGTGGCCGACAACCGCACCGTATCCCCGAGCGCCGAGAAGGACAGCGATGCAGGGGTGATCTCGACTCGGGCCGCCACTTGCCTCACCTCCGCCGCCGCCGAGGCCCTCACTGAGCTCGCTGTCGCTGTGATCGTTGCCGTGCCGTTGGCTAGAGCTGTAACTAAACCGTCACTGTCCACCGTCACGACCCCGGGCGCCGAGGTCGACCATGCCACAGTTGCCTGCATTCGCTGGCTGTTCTGGTCGAAGACCGTGGCCGACAACCGTATCGTATCCCCGAACGCCGAGAAGGACAGCGATGCAGGGGTGATCTCGACCCGGGTCGCCACCGAGGCCGGCGGTGGTTCGGGCTCGGTCACGTTGTCGCCGCAGGCCAACCCAAGCAGCAGCACCACGGCGAGAGCCACCGGGTTCCGCTTTTTCGGAAGACCGACTAGCCTCCCCAACCGACCCTGTTCGTCTGTACTCTGAGGCAACTAGCAACTCCTTTGTGCCTTAATGGAGGTGGGCATGGTCGGCACAATATGCATCAATGACGTATCGAGAGCAAAAACACGGATCGCCATTTGCCTACCCACTGGTCCGATATTGGCCCCGGGGACGGTGAATCGCGCTGGCCGCACAGAGGTGGAAGACGGGGGCCTGTGCCAGTCTGTGCGCCGACCGCAGCTTGGTCGTCGTAGCCATGCAATCAGGAGTTGATGTTGGCCGTGATCGAACCGGTAAGCTGGTTGCGTACCAAGGTTGCCATTCCAGACTGGAACGCTGGCCGACCTCAGCCGGGACACGCCCTATTAGTCTGTTCCAGGAGAGTTTGACCGATGTGATCTGCCCATCTCGTTTGCCCGGATGCCAAACCAATCGCCGAGAGGGCGATCCGTCAGCCACCCTTGTCGTTGATCCAGTCGGCCCTTTGGACTGCGATGCGTCGCACCGTATAGAAGAGTTTGGTTCGCTTGTCCGCCATCGGATGCTGGGCAAGTCAGAAAAGGAACCGGCAACCTCGAGTGCAGCGGCAGCCAGCCTTAGGGCATCTCTCGATGGTGTGTGGCTTCTAGAGCAGTGGGAACGCGCCCGGCGATTGGCGGCAAGCAGCCGGCTATTTGTCCTGGCCATCGACGAAATCCAGCAGATTCCCGATTGGTCTCGCATAGTGAAGGGTCTCTGGGATGCTGACAAGCATTCTGGGCTCCCCATGCATGTGGTGATTCTCGGTTCATCTCCTCACCTGATCCAGAAAGGCACAACGGAATCGCTCGCTGGCAGATTCCGACCGCTCGATGTTGGTCATTGGTCCTATTGGGAAATGGCCGCTGCATTCGGGTTCTCACTTGAGGAGTACATCTTCTATGGTGGGTACCCAGGGACAGCCCCCTTACGGCACGACCCTGCGGAGTGGCGGCGATATGTGCGACACGCCTTGGTCCGACCAAACATCGAACGCGACCTAGTGGACGCATCGCAGCTCCGCAATCCCGCACTCCTCCGGCGCGCCTTGGAGGTGGGATGTTCCCACTCAGGCCAGGAGATCTCTCTGGCCAAGTTCCTCGATGGACTGCGAGAAAAAGGCAGCCGAGCGACCTTAGTCGAATACCTCGAACTTGTGTCATTGGCCATTGAAAATGTTACACTCTCGACCAGCCCTCGCGGAGGGAGCGGAGCGACCGGAGCGAGGGCTGGTTGCAGCCGCGGGAAGGGGCTCATGGGGTCTCTCCTCGTTGGGTCTGTTCTGCGTGGATGGCGCGTGAAGCGGTGGGGTGAATGGTCCTGGCGAGTTCGACGTGGTGGCGGATGCGGTAGCTGTTGCCCCGGATGTTGATGATGTGGCATTCGTGGAGGAGACGGTCCAGCAGCGCGGCGGCCATGACCTCATCGTGCAGGATTTCGCCCCATTGCTCGAACCCCTTGTTCGATGTCAACACGGTCGAGGCGTGTTGGTAGCGGCGGTTGATCAGCTGGAAGAACAATGTCGCACCATGCTGGGTGACGGGCAGGTACCCGATCTCATCGACGACTAGTAGTGCAGGATGAGTCAACGTCTTCAGTCGCTGCTTCAGGCGTCCCGCGGCCTGGGCCTCTTCGAGAGAGTCGATCAGGTCACCCAGGGTTCCGTAATACACCCTTCGGCCGCTCTCGGCCACCGCAATGGCCAAGCTGATCGCGAGGTGGGTCTTGCCCACACCCGGCGGACCCAGAAAGACGATGTTCTCCTTGCGCTCGACGAAGCCAAGCTCGTGGAGCGATTCGAGCTGGTCGCGCTTGATCGACGGCTGAAAGCTGAAGTCGAACTCGGCCAGCGTCTTGATGGCAGGCAGGCGGCTGGCACGCATCGCCGTCGCCAACCGGCGACTGTTGCGCAGCTGGATCTGAGCAGCCAGCAGCCGCTCGATCGCCTCGCCCGCCGTCGTGCTGCCGTTGTCCACGCCGGAGAGCACATCGTCCAGGGCTTCCAGGGCGCCCGGCATCTTCAGATCCGCCAGCTGGGCGGCGATGCGGCCGGACCGCGAATCAGGCCTCATGACCCACCTCCGGCGACCCGTGCGTACTCCGAGAGTGGACGCTTGGCGACGTCAACGACCCGCGAGGAAGTCGGCCTGCCGGTATCAACATGCGCTGCCGTGTATGCCGTCAGTGAACGGTAATCCGTTGGGGCCAACGGCGTTAGAAAAGACTCCTCCGCTTTGTGGCGGTCGGCCGGCCTCGCCTTCAGCGTACCGTGGACGCGCACATTCGCCACCCGGTCCAGCCACAGGTTGGCTCGGGCGTTCAGGTCGTCATCGGACACGAACTCTCGTCCGTAGAAGAAGTTGCTCCGGATATAGCTGATCGGTCGTTCGACCTTCCCCTTCGTCTTCGCCCGGTACGGCCGGCACGCTCGAATACGGAAACGCCAGTGGTTGCTGAAACGCAAGAACTCCCGGTTCTCGATCAGCCGTCCCCCTTCATGGCGCCCGTCACCGGTGATGACTGCTCTCATTTGATCGAAGAGCAGCTCGCGGGGCACGCCGCCGAAGTAGGAGAACGACGTTTCGAGCCCCGCATCACCACCGGCATCGTCTGCCCGTCGTAGAAACGAACCCACATCAGCCTCGAGTAGCCGAGCACCACCATCAGGGCGTGACGCTTGCCCCACGGAAGCCGGAACTCCGCAAAATCAACTTGTCCCTGCACTCCCGGACCCGTCTCGAACCTCCGAACCGGCTCTTCCGCCTCCCGAGAACGGACCTGCTGCGCATATCGCTTCACCTGCCCATACCCTCCCGGGTATCCGGCAGCCTGAACTTCCTCGTACAAGCGCACAGCGCTCAGCGCAGGATACTGCGCCAATCGCTCATCGATGATCCCCTTGTACGGATCCAGCTGCGACGCACGCTCCCACCTCCGCCGATACGCAACCGGCTCGTCCGCATCCCGCTCCAGCTCGCCTCCAGCAATCCAGCGGTACACCGTCTGCCTGCTCACCCCGAGCCGCCGGGCGATCTCCGCCTTCTTCATCCCGTCCTTCACGTATTGCCGCAGAAGAACTCGCTTCTCCGTCCCGAACATCGCGCCTCCAGTGTTGAGTGGAGACACGACTTTATCCGCCCGATCAGCCGCTTCCAGGCCCGCTCCGGACCCCCTGCGAAGACGACCAAAGTGTAACATTTTCAGTGGCCAATTCTGTAACATTTTCGATGGCCGGTAACATCCCCGTCCCAGATCTCGAACAATGCCGTTAGAACCTCGAGATCCACCTCGTTACAGAAAGGACCTATCGATGATCGCACCTGGTCGAGCCAGTCGACGATAAGGGGGGTCCCTGGAGCGCACAGACCCGCATTTCTGTCAAACGCAAAAAGCCCCAAACTCGACAATTGGCTGAGTTCCGGCGGGATCTCCCCTGTGAGTTGATTGGCGGTGAGCAAGAGAGCGCCCAGGTTGACCAAGTTCCCGAGTTCCGGCGGAATCTCTCCACTGAGTTTGTTGGCACCGAGCCGGAGATAGCGCAGGCTGGCAAGGTTACCGAGTTCCGGCGGAATCTCCCCGGTAAGTTGATTGTTGCTGAGGTAGAGACCATTCAGGTTGGCCAGGTTTCCGAGCTCCGGCGGAGACAAGCGTGGCGCGCGAGGTGGCGGAGGCTGCGCTTGCACACAAGGTCCGCAGTCAGGCCGAGGCCGCGTACGCCCGCTCGGACCTGCTGGACCGGAGGCGCGAGGTCATGGACGGCTGGGCCGAGTACCTCGCCAGCGACTGAGGTCCGGGTGCTGGACAGGGTTCTCGCGTTGGAATACGACAGGACCCAAGGACCGGAATGATTCCGGGATCGACTATTGAGAGAAGGAGAACAGAGCGATGGCGAGTGTGATCGAACAGAAAACGCGTGGGCAGGTACGCTTCGTGCGGCTGCCGGAGGTGCTGGCCCGGACGGGCCTGTCGCGGAGCACGATCTATGTGCGGCTGGAGCAAGGGCGCTTCCCCCGCCCGGTCTCGCTGGGATCGCGCGCCGTGGGCTGGGTCGAGGCCGAGGTGGACGAATGGATGTGCGAGCGGATTGCAGCGAGCCGCAGCAGCGCGGAGTGAGGACATCACGGGGGCACGCCCCTACGCTAACTTCCGCAGGGGACTCACGGAGTGTGGCCACGGGGAGTTGTGCTGCTTGACCGCAATAGCAGCGTCCAAAGAGCCCATGGCCGGCAGATGCGGGCGGTCGGACTCAGCGCGCCGCATCGACCGACTTCAACGTGTTCATCCTTGCACGGGACAGCAGCTTCGGCTTCCTCGCCACCGAACGAACGGGATCTTGCTTGCAACGCAAGCACGAATCTAGCTTTATTGCCGAGCAAGGAGGTACCACCATGGCAAGTATAACGATCCGCAACCTCGACGACGACATACGGACCCGCCTGCGAATGCAGGCGGCCGGCAACGGCCACTCAATGGAGGAGGAAGTGAGACAGATCCTCCGAAAAGCGGTCGGGCGTGCGAAGAGATCCCGAGATCTGACGAGCATCATCCGATCCTACTTCGGGCCGGAAAACGGGGTGAACTTGGAGTTGCCCGAGCGCAATCCAGCGCGTGAGCCGCTGTCCTTCGAGTAGGTGCGAAAGCCATGTCTATGCTGCTCGACACCAACGTCGTCTCCGAATTGATGCGCGCATCACCCGAACCCTCGGTCGCACGCTGGGTCTCGGGCCATCCCGTGGAGGACCTGTTCCTGTCGGCCGTGAGTGAAGCGGAGTTGCGTTACGGTGCCGCCATCCTCCCGTTGGGGCGCCGCCGCGAGATGCTGTTCTTCAGGATCGAGGCGATGCTGAGCGACGCCTTCGAGGACCGGGTGCTCCCGTTCGACAGTGATGCTGCCCGTGCTTACGGCCCCATTGCCGCCGCCCGCCGCTCTGCCGGGCGTCCCGTGGCTTCGGCGGATTGTCAGATCGCGGCGATTGCGGCGGCTCGCCGTATGAGGCTCGCGACGCGGAACGTTCGCGATTTCGAGGACATGGGGATCGATATAGTGGATCCTTGGGCTGGGGCATGAGCACCAAGACGGAAGCTTTTTCACGCGTCAAGATCGACGCTCTGTTGCGGGACGCGGGCTGGAATCTAACGGATGGTTCCAGCGTGCTGTACGAACATGTGCTGCCCGACGGTAGGCGGGCCGACCATGTGCTCGGCGACCGGCAAGGCCGCCCGATGGCGGCCTTGGAGGCAAAACGCGCCAGCACCGATCCGGCCACGGCATGCTCCCAGGGGTGCCACTACGCCGAGCAGCTTGGGGTTCCCTTGTGTTTCTGTCGAACGGCGAGGAGGTGCGTTTCCTGGACCGGGAGACCGACGCGCACCCCCGGAGGATCACGGGCTTCTATTCTCAGGACGACTTGGAGCGCCGGATCGCGGCGCGCAAAATCCGCCACGACCTCTCGACCGTCACAATCGACCGTAGCGTCATCGACCGCGACTACCAGATCGAGTGCGTGGAGGCGCTGTCCGCCCAGATTCGGAATGGACGCCGGAAGCTCCTCGTTGAGATGGCGACCGGCACCGGCAAGACCCGGACGGCGGCGGCACTGTGAGGTGGTCCCAGTTCGTTGGACCGTCCGAGGGCGAGATTAAGGTGGATTCCGATGGTTGTTGAAGCCCTCGGAAATGGGATCCTTCGACCGGTTTGCGGCGAGCGTGCCCGGGTTGGGCGGAGCGGTACGACCGGCCGGGTCGGAATCGATTGCCGCTGCGGGGTGGAAGGGTGATTCTTACCCTCCATTCTCCGTTGGAACTTGCTTCCGATGGAGAATGGAGGGTGCCGGCGTCTCCGGTGTTGTGAAGCACCGCGCACTCCTTCCGCCGGCTCGGCCCCGAATCGTGACGCATCCGAGTCACGCTCATCATGCCGCCTTTCCGCTGTGGCGATAGGGCAACTGTTCGAGACTTGGGCAAGCAGTGCTACCGAAACGCTATTGCCCTTTCCGCCTCCCTCTTGGACGGCCTCCTTGATGATTCTGAATGGGGACGAAGGGCAACCGGCGCGGCTTCTTGACGAGGAGCGAGATCTGCGCGTAGCGAGGACGCGTGGGAGGATGAAGATTCCCGCCATTCGAGTACGGTTTTCCCGCTTTGGCGGCACGGTCCAGCAACCGTGGAGGCTATTTCGCTGCTGGGACTCCCTCTACCGGCTGGGACCATGATCCCGGTCCGGCCCGCGCCGCCTCGTTATTTCCACCAGCCGCCTGGTCATCTCCACCCGACGCCTGGCCCTGCGCCGAAGGTGCCGGAGTATCCGGTCAAGTCCGTCACCTGCGCGCTCAGCCGCTCGACTTGCCGTTGCAAGGCTTTCGACCTGCCGCCGCAAGGCTTCGACGTGCTCGGAGTGCCGCCGCTGTTCCGTCTCGTACTGCGCGGACAGCCTCTCCAAGGCCGCCGTCAGTTGCCGTTCCAAATCGGTCACGCAGCTTCCTCCTCACTCTCTTGACAGCTTCAAGTAGGGCCGCCCGTCCACCGTGAAGGCCGTACGGACCGGCGTGCCGGCGGGCAGCGCCACGTACCGCTCCCCGCCGATCTCCCGCAGCTCCACGCCCCAGGTCGTTTCCCGCATCTCGGCCAGGGTCTCGCCCGCCCGCTGGATCCGTAGGTTCACCTCCGTCAAGGTCTCGAACCGGGAGTCTATGTTCCTCGACAGCCAGTGCATCGTCGCCCAGCTGCCGCCGCAGATACCGAGGAAGAGGCTCATGCCGACCACCAGGGGCCGGAGCCAGGCCGTCATCAGCAACTCGCGCATCCGCCCGGTCGCCTCGACCGTATCGGCCTCGATGGAACGCAGCGCGCCGCTTGCGACGGCGCGCAAGCTCTCGCCAAGCCGCGCGAGCTCGCGCGCGGCCGTCTCCTTGATGTGCCTCCGGTCGGCCTCGAGCCGCTGCCGCAGCCGCGAGGTCAAGTCGCCCGGGCTCGAAGTCTCGCTCATACAGTTCTCCCTTCAGCCGCCACCGCTTCCCGCTGTCGGGATCGCGGGCGGTGATGTAGTCCTTGCCCTGGCGCGGCACCTCCAGCCCCACGTCCTTCAGCGCGGAGACCACGTCGGCGCGGCCCTCGACTGCGCCGTACTCGACGCGCTGCACCAGGTAGTCGCGGATCAGCGTGCGCGGGTCGGCCTCGTGTTCGAGCCCGGCCCGCAGCCTCGACGCCTCGATGTAGGCGCCACATGGCCCGGCTGCTGCGCCCGCGCCGGGTCGTCGGGGCGGCTCCAGCCGTGCTCGTGGTTGAAAGCGTCGCGAAGCGGGGCGAAGGTCTGTTGCCAGCCGGGCGGGGCGATGTTCAGGCTCCGGCCCGTCTGGAGGTCGCACTGCGCGGTGAGGATGTGCGCATGGACGCCTCCCCCGCGCTCTCGGTGGAGGACCGCCGTCCACGCGTAGCGGTCCGGCTCCAGTCCCGCCCAAGCCGTCTTCTCGAACTCGTCGAGCACGGCCTCGATCTGCTTTTCGGTGGGCCGGTCCTCCGGTGCCCACGCGATCACGGCCGACGTGTACTTCCGCTCGAAGTCGAGCGAGTCGGCGACGGCGGCCACCATGTCCGGGTTCCCGCGCCACACTTCGACCCCCTCGCGCTCCCGTCCCTCGGCGTCCAACTTGCCGACGAGATACTTGGCCGCCGCGTTGGCCGAGCCCTTCCCGTGGGAGAGGAACTTAACGAGCATCGTCGGTCTCCCCGCCGATGCGGGCGACACGGAGCAGCGAGCGCTCGAAGGAGACGAGGTGGGCGATCACCGAGACGGCCTCGGTCGCCGTCCTGTGGGTGTTCGCCCAGCGTACAAGCTGGTTCAGGTTGTTGCCGATGCGGTCCATGTTCGGGTCCGCGACATCGCCTCGCGCAGAGTGCGGAGGGGGAGACGCCCGCCGCGGCCGCCTTCTCCCGCCAGGCGGCGTGCTCGGCGGGCGGGACGCGCGCGGCGACCATCACGGTGCGATGCCCGTCAGCCATGAGCGCACTGGCGACGGGATTCGGGGGCGTCGCCCCCGCGCGTCCGCCGCTCCGGCAGCGGCGCAACAGTCCGGGGGTCTAAGGGGGCCGGAAAGCCCCCTTGCCAGCCCGCCGTGTTGAACACGGCGTGTGCTGCTTACCGGCCTTAGACGCGCCCGATGGGCTGTTCCCCGGCTGCCGCGAAGCGCACCGCATCACCGCACCTGGCGGGCGTCCGCCGCCCGCCAACCGGCCTCGGGAATCCGGTGCGCGGACTTGCCGCGCCCACCGGCCCGGTCGCCCTCGAACCGGCTCTCGGCGATCCGCTCGGCGACCCATTCCTCGACCTCGGCCTCAATCCAGCCCACAGCGCGCCTGCCCAGAGCAACCGACCGGGGGAAGCACCCTGTGGCCAACCGAACATAGATCGTGCTCCGCGACAGGCCCGTGCGTGCCATCACCTCGGGCAGCCGCAGGAAGCGGGTCGGAGGGTTCGTTCTCACATTCCTCGGGTTCTCGGTCATCGTTCTGCTCCTCCTCGTTGTGCTCTGCTTTGCTGGGCGGTCTTGGGTGTCACGGCCTTCTCGGGGGATCGCGTCCACCGCCCGATGCCCCGTCGTGCGCGGCGATGAACGCCAGAATCCGGTCCCCGTCCTCAGCGACGGCGACCGGCCACGGCCGATCTGGCGCATCAGGTTCGGGTCGCCCAGCGCCTTCTTGCCGAACGCCGTCGGGCTCAGGCCTGAGCGCCCGAGAAAACGTGCTGACGCGCGAAATGAACTGTCCTTCCAGCGTCTCCATGCCCGAACGCTGAAGGAACGCCGGCAAACCTGTCAAGATTTAGGAAACCTCCTAAGTATCTATGGTGTCTATAGTTGTCCGATGTTGTCCGGGACTCGTTCGGGGCCGCCGCCAGCGGCACGCCAAGACGCCCCCATTGGCGAACTGTGGAATGATCGTCCAGAGGTGCGGCAACCGGTCCAGTGAGGATCGACCCCGGCGCGCCGTAGCACTCTGAGCGGAGCCTTTGACGGAAGCGGCCTGCCGGTCCGCGAGGGAAACACCAACGGCGACCTGCCCGACAGCGCGCGCGCCCGTTCGAGCACGGTGGAAGGTTAGGTTGCATGGACCCGATTACAGCCAGACGAGGACTCGACGATAGATAAGGACTGGGAAGCTGGGCCAAGCTGACTCGGGGCCATTGGGCTTGGGAGGTCTCGAATGAAGACGATCCGTTTCTTCGAGGGGAGCCTGTTCGCCGAGGACTTCCTTCGGGAAGCGATCAACGGGCTTCCGGACTGGCGGGACTTGGCCGACGCACAACTCGCGGCCTTCGAGGACGCGTTGCGTAGCCTGTTCAACCATTTCCCGACCGATCTGTCGCCCAACGAGAGCCAGACCGAGGACGACCTGATCTGGCCGGTGCTGGCGCGGCTCGGCTGGACAGCGAGCCTCAGGCAGCAGAACCTCTCGGCGGCCGGTCGCCAGGACGTACCCGACGGCTTGCTGTTCCCGGACGGCACCACGAAGGACAGCGCCAACCGTTTCGCCGAGGAGTGGAAGCGCTACGAGCACGGCCTTGCGGTCGTGGAGTCGAAGCGGTGGCTCCGGCCGCTGGACCGCCGCTCCGGACGGCGGGGCGAGGAGTCCGCGCCCTCGACGCAGATGCTGCGCTACCTCCGCCGCATCGACGACCGGACCACCGGGAAGCTTCGATGGGGCATTCTGACAAACGGCGCCCGCTGGCGCCTCTACTACGCCGGCGCGCGCTCGGTCGCTGAACAGTTCTTCGAGCTTGATTTGGCGACGGTCCTCGGCATCGTGGGCGATGGCCGCAATTCTATTCCGGCCGAAGTCCGGCGACATTGGCTAAAGGTGTTCCGGCGGGACGCCTTCCTTCCCGGCGCGGTGGACGAGCGGACGTTTCACAAACGCGCGATCAAGGAAGGACGCTTCCATCAGGAGAGGGTGGCCGGCAACCTGTCGGCATTGGTCTTCGAGCGTGTGTTCCCGAACCTGGTTCGGGCACTCGCCAGAGCGGAACCAGAGGCTCCATTGTCCGAGGTGCGGGACGCGGCGCTGGTCCTGCTCTACAGGCTCCTCTTCGTCCTCTACGCCGAAGACCGCGATCTCCTGCCCGTCCGCGACAGCCGCTACGACGACTACGGACTCCGGGACCGGGTGCGCGGCGACATCGGCCGCCGAAAAGACCGGGGCGACGTCTTCTCAGCAACGGCGGCCCGCTACTGGTCGGCGTTCGACGACCTATGCCGCGCCATCGATGCGGGCGACACCTCAATCGGCCTGCCGCCCTACGACGGCGGGCTGTTCGACCGCGACCGCACGCCCCTGCTCTCGCGGGTTCGGCTGGGAGACGCGGTGATGGCCGATGTGATCGATGCGCTTTCGTTTGAGCGCGACGGCCCCAGGCGGCGGTACATCAACTACCGGGATCTCGGGGTACAGCAACTCGGTTCCATCTACGAGCGGCTGCTTGAAGGGAAGTTGTCCGCGAGGAGGGGGACATCGTTGTCCGCCCGAACGTGTTCGCGCGCAAGGACTCGGGCAGCTACTACACGCCCGACGATCTGGTGGACCTGATCGTGCGGGAGGCCATCGGGCCGCTGGCGGACGCCCGCACCGATGCGTTCGCCGCCAAGGCGGACGAGATGGCGTCAAGCAAGGAACCCGAGGACCGCCGCACCGGCCGCCTGAAACGGGTTGATCCTGCGGAGAAGCTGCTGGAGCTGAAGGTCTGCGATCCGGCCATGGGCTCCGGCCACTTCCTGGTCAACCTCGTGGACTACCTCGCCGATCGAGTCATCGAGGCGATGGCCGAGGCTGAAGCCCTTTGCCGAGGGATACTTATCACCGTTGGTTGAGCGGATCGACGGCATCCGCAACACGATCATGGACAACGCCGAGGACCGTGGCTGGACGTTCGATCCGGCCCAGCTCGACGATCGGCACATCGTTCGCCGCATGGTGCTGAAGCGGTGCGTCTACGGCGTGGACAAGAATCCGATGGCGGTGGAACTGGCCAAGGTGTCACAGTGGCTGCACACCTTCACCGTCGGGGCGCCGCTCAGCTTTCTGGATCACCATCTGCGCTGCGGCGACAGCCTGTTCGGCGCGTGGGTCGAGCCCACGATCCGAAGGACAGACGAGAAGAGCAGCCTCTTCCTTCGGGGGCCGCTGGCGCGGGCGACGCGCGCGGCGGCTCCTATGCAGATCATCGAGGGTCTGACGGACGCAGAGATCGCCGAGGCGCACCGTTCGGCCGACATCTTCGCCGAAGTCTCGGAGATGACCGCTCCGCTCGACGCCTTCATGTCGCTTCTTCACGCGTTCGACTGGCTGGGGATCCGAAAGCGTGAGGTCAAGGCCGCGTTTCTCAAATGGCTGGACGGTGTGTTCGGCGACCAGATCGCCATCGCCCGGGGAGAGCCGTTCGACTCGGAGGATGCCCACCTCCCCCACCTGCTGGACGCCTTGAAACTGGCCGCGAGCGAGCGGTTCCTGAACTGGCAGGTCGCCTTCCCCGGCGTATGGTCCGATTGGGAGGCCAAGGAGTTGAAAGGCGGCTTCGACGCCGTGATCGGCAATCCGCCCTGGGACCGGATCAAGCTGCAACAGGTGGAGTGGTTTGCGGCCCGCCGACGTGAGGTCGCCCTGGCCCGGCGCGCGGCGGACCGAAAGCGCATGATCGCTGCGCTCCAAAAGGCCCGCGACCCGTTGGCCCGCGACTTCCCGGCGGCGAGCGAACGGGCGACGGCGGCCGCACGCGTCGCGCGCACTTCGGGAGACTACCCGCTGCTGGCGCGGGGCGACCTCAACCTCTATTCGCTGTTCGTCGAACGCGCGATGACGCTGGTGAAGCCTGACGGCATGGTCGGGCTACTCGTTCCGTCCGGGATCGCGTCGGACAAGATGGCGGCCCCCTTCTTCAAGGGCGTGGCCACCACGGGCAGACTCAAGGCCCTGTATGATTTCGAGAACCGCCGGACACGCTACGACGCACCACCCTTCTTTGCCGACGGGGACAGCCGCTTCAAGTTCTGCGCTTTCGTCGCCAGCCCGGTACCCAGGACCGACCCTGCGCGTTGCGCATTCTTTCTGCAAGACATCTCAGAAATCAACAACCCCGAGCGGTGTTTCCCGCTATCCGCAGAGGACTTCGCGCGGGTGAACCCGAACACCGGCACGGCTCCCATCTTCCGTTCCCGGCGCGACGCAAGACTCACCACGGCGATCTACGACCGCCTGCCGGTGCTCGTGGACCGCTCGTCGGGCCAAGCGGTGAAGGCATGGCCGGTGAAGTACTCCCGGATGTTCGACATGACCAACGACTCCGGCAAGTTCCGCACCCGCTCGGAGCTGGAGGAGAAGGAGGGTGCGTGGCCGATCGGCGGCAACCGGTTCGGCAGCGTGGTGGGCGAACGGGTGCCGCTGTACGAAGGCAAGATGGTGCAGGCGTTCGATCACCGGGCCGCCAGCATCGTCATCAACCCCAAGAATCTGCACCGCCCGGCTCAGCCGAGACCGGCCGTTCTTGAACAGCACCGTAACCCAAGTTGGGTGCCTCTCCCGCGATTCTGGGTACGGGAGTCGGAGTGTGGCTGGCCGCCGCGGTCCGGCTGGGTTGTCGGCTTCAAGGAGATTACCGCGCCGACCAATGCGCGGACATTCATCGCTTCCCTGCTCCCGGCGGTCGGATTCGGCAACAAGGTACCGGTCTTGAAACCGGAGACGGCGATTCGCAAAGAATGGCTGTTGGCGGCCAACCTCAACGCGATCGTGTTCGATTTCGTCACGCGCCAGAAGGTGCAGGGGCAGACGTTGAATCTGTTCATCCTCGAGCAACTTCCCGTCGTGCAGCCGGAGCGGTACACCATGAGATTCGGACCCAAGACGGCAGAGGAGATCGTCCGCCCGGCGGTCCTGGAACTGACGTATACGGCGCACGACATGGCGCCGTTCGCGCGCGATATGGGCCATGTGGACGCGGACGGCCACGTCCTGCCGCCCTTCGCTTGGGACGAGAAGCGCCGTCTCGGGCTGCGCGCCAAGCTGGACGCGCTCTACTTCCACCTCTACGGCGTCACCGACCGCGACGCCATACGCTATATCTACTCGACATTCCCCATCGTCGAACGGCAGGAGAAAGCCGCATACGGCGCCTACCGGTCCCGCGACCTGTGTCTAGCGTGGACCAACGCCCTCGCGGGCGGGCGTCCGGACACGGAAATCGGCCTGTGAGCAAGATCCGCAAGTCCAAACACTGGTGTTCATCCGGTCCGCAAGGGTCATCCTTCCGCGGCCTGTTGGCAAGACTGTGAGGGTCCGATGATAAAGAACCGAATGCGAGGCGGGCTCCACGGTGTCGTGGTCTTTCTCGTCATTCTGCTGGTAATGGCTGAACTCGTTGGGACCTCAGCCTTACCGGCAGACTTTGTGAGCTTCATCGAGTCCGGCATGGCCATGTGGGTCGGCGGTCTTGCCGGACTCGGTTCGGCGACATGGTTGATCTACGATTTGAAGGAGAATGGATGGGCGGATCGCCCGGTCTTGGAGAAGATTCTGAGATACTCGGACCGGGGATTGTTGCCCGAGCCCAATGAGCTGGCCAACCTCTCTCGTGATCCAAAGTGCATTGAGATGCTCGAGGAGATGTCCGCAGAGCCTCGTGCTTCCGGTGCTGCGGGCGCTGGCCGATGGCAAGGACAGGCCCATCCGCGATGTGCGCGACCGCTTGGCGAGGGCCGAAGGTCTCACGGACAAAGATTTGCGAGAGATGCTCCCCAGTGAGACGGGCAGCGTACATACACGAATCGCGTGGCCTGGGCGCTCAACTACCTTCTCCGTGCCGCCTTGGTGGAACGGGTCCGCGAGGCGTATACCGGGTTTCCGATGAAGGAACGCGTCTTCTGGCCAAGCCCCCCAATCGCTTGGACGTCAGATACCTCCGGCAATTCCCCGCATTCGTCGCAAGCCTCCGCGCTCGGTCACCGGCGCCGGCCAGTCGTCCAACCCCCTCCACTTCGTCAACCCCCCTGCAGCGAGAAACGCGAGACAACCGGGGGACACTATAAGGGTCGCAAGCGATCTCAGGTCTCGATTCCCATCGCAATCAGGAGACGCTTCGTCTCGGCGTGAAGATACAGCTCATCGTCCTGTGTAATGATTCGGGCGTGCATGGTGCAAATCCGGATTGGATAGAGCCTCTGGAGTGACTCTTGGACCGAAGACTTGCGCTGGAAAACCGAGACAAAGACCTGCTCCCAATTGTCCTTCCGCTTGATGATCTTCAAGTAATCGGTGAAATCTGCGTACGCGATCAGAGGTTGTCTGGCTTCCCCTCGATCGAGTGCATTTGTCTGCTTCTCTTTCCATTGTTTGCGCATGCCAGAGACTCGATGCTTGATCCAGTTCTCTCCGACGGTCGCGGTCATCCGCTGGTCAATGAACACACGGATTTGGGATTCGAACCTCTGGAGACGGTCATGGGCTGCGTTGTTGCGCTCGAATCCGGCGTTCTGTTCTCCTTGCTTATCGTCGGTATCGGCATAGGCCCGGATGTAGGGCGGAGGGGCACGCTTGACACCCGCACTTGTGATGGCCTGGTCGAAGGCGATCGCCGGGAAGTCGGTCAAGTCTGGATCGAGACCACGCTCCAGGTAAAACTCGGATCGATCCCGCGCATCGGTGAAGATCGTGGATGGCCAGTCGACTCGTGCGCGCCAGTCCCCGAGGTAGTGCCGTAATCGCTCCGCCGACTCCACATCGAAGATCGGTTTCGTTAGCAGCTCATGGCCGATATGCTGCAATCCAAGAAAGCCGCTAATGGATCGGAGTTGGTTCTGTTGGTTGAGCCACGGGGTAGTCATTGCCTCGATCGCGTGACGGCACTGACTCGCGTGATCGCGATAGTGCGCAAGCGCTATCGCCGTCCCATCTATCTTCAGCGCTTCGAGCCCATCCATCTTCAGCGCTTCGAGGAGCTTCGGGATGTCATGCGTTTCCGGCAGGACGAACTGCTTCTCCAGCTTCGCCCCCAATCTTAGGAATTCGCTCCACTCCGTTGGAGCACTCAGTAGTGGCCGCCCCGCCTGGCTCCCCCCGGCGAGGCGCGTGAGTTCGGTGATGCGTTGGACGCTGCGACGCAGGTCCTCAGCCGGGCCAAGGGCAGCGCGCATCAGGGTCCGGTTGCGGGCGGCTTCCTCGATGGGGCGGTAAATTCCGGTGTTGGATTGGAGCGCCTCAATTTGCGCCGACAGTGGTTCGAGCTGCCGGCGCAGGGTTTCGTAGGCGGTGAGTGCTCGGATCGGTGCGTCATTCGGCATGTAGTGGTCCCAGTGTCCTCAGGTGTCGGCAAATCTGGACGGCGAGCTTACGGGGGCCGTTTCCAATCACGTGAGCCGGAGCGTGATGAATAGCAACATAGCACCGATTCGGCGTGCCACGTCGGTGAATTGCTGAACCTCCTCCGTCCGTAGTCTGCGGCCGAGAAGCTTCCTCTCGCGGTAGGAAGCCACTTCTTGAGCACTTGATAGCCCCCGAGCTTATACCCCCAGACGGCGGACGGGACATTGCGCCAGAAACCTCCTCGTCGAGGTAGACATCGAAGGGGCCGTCGGGCCATCCAGGCAGCGGAATGCGCGCCCACTCGCTGCGCAGCGCCCCAGCGTTGAGCATTCGGTAGGAAGGAAGCCCGGGATGATCGGAGGGGAAACCCGATATCCGGGAGATATGCGGGTCCAAGAGTTCGTCGGAGCGGAGCGTGTGCCGAGGCCCGAGTTCCTGAATCTCTCCGTTTCTCCGCGGTGGTCCCCCTAAACCCGGCGAGTCACGCGGCTTGCGACCTACCGACACACCAAGTGATACACGCCTATCGTAAGGCACTGCCAAGTCGTTGTCCCATTGTGACTTCAATGAGTTGATCGCAGCTTCGGTCACAAATCCAGGTTCAGGGAACCGGGTGCATTCATGCGCTCCCTGGTCAAGAGTTCTGCTGGAAGCCTGCCTGCCGGTGACGAGCAACCCTCCGTGCGTGTTGTCGATGTCCGGCCCCCCTAGTCAGGGCCCCCCTTAGTCCGGGCCTCCTAAGCGTGCCACTTGTAGGGTCAGCGGCCCATCACGTCCTTGGAGATGCGCATCGCAACCAGCATGTTCGGGACGTCCACCACCTCGGCGATCTTGAGGTCTCCAGTCATCGACGCCAGCGCGTAGGCTTCGGCTCGGGACAGGTCCTTCGATTTCACGAGATGGTCGATCATCGCCTCTACCGCATTGCGCGCCGCCTCGTCGATCGTCGGCGCAAAGCCTGTGACCGCGTAGAACTCGTCCGTTTCGTAGTGAGGCGAGGGGATGGGTCCGGCACCCTTGATCACCTCTACCTGGTAAACGACTCGAAGGGGTCCCTCAATTGCGGTCCCTCCGACTTCCCCATCTCCCTGCGCAATGTGGGGATCACCGATCGAAAACAGCGCCCCATCCACGAGCACTGGAAAGTAGACGGTCGTCCCCTCAACAAGATCTCGGTCGTCCATATTGCCACCGTTTTGACGGGGCGGGATCGTCACCAACATCGAATCTGTATCCGGCGCAACTCCCATCACACCGGGGAACGGACGTAGCGGGATCCTTATTCCGGAAGCAAAGCCGACGTGGGTGTCCCCGGGCTGAAACTCGAAGATCCGGAGGTAGGGCTCCGGAAACTGATCCGCCAAGAACCCAAACCCAGGCACGTTGGCGACCCAGCCCCAGTCTCCCAGCTCAATCTCGTGCAACGTTACGGCCAGCAGATCTCCTGGCTCGGCACCCTCCACGTAGACCGGCCCGGTCAGGGGATGAATGGGATCGAAACTCAGCGTCGCCAAGTCGGCCGTGGTCGATTCCGGGGTCAACTGCTGATCGGAGGCCTCCTCCAGAAACGCCTCAATGATTGCTCCGGACGGCACGGTCAATACCGGGGGAATAGTCCGGCTCCACTTGTTGTGCGTTTGGTCTGCGGTGAGGGTGTACTCGGGTTCTATGGCAAGGGCCGTATCGTTCGGTGGCACCGCTTCTCGGTCTGCGTCGTCTGCGTCGGAGCAGCCAAGCACTGCCCCCGCGAAAACGACTACCAGGGCAACTGAGATGGCGTGGGCGTTGTGCGTTCGGAATGGGAGCGAGTAGGACATGTAACCTCCGCGAACCAAGGTGAACTCGTCATGGCGGCATCGGGGTAATCTGGCAATACGTCAGCCGGAACCCTCATACTGTAACGTCAACCGGCATTCGCGAGAGTGCCAGCCCACTTGTGTATGCGAGGGAGGAATACGACATGAGAGTTACCACTGTATCCACACGGAATATGGCCTTGGCGGTAAGCGTCTTGATCTCCGCAGTTCTACTTGTGTCATGGCGCGCCGTGACACCCGAAGGGGAGACCAGCATGCCTTCGGCGATTGTTGATCCCCCGCTTCCGGATGCTTGGCTGGTGGCATCCGCCCAGAACTTCATCTCCCTCTTGGATGAATCCGCCCGCGAACGAGCACTGTTCGACCTCGACGACGAAGAGCGCTTCAACTGGGCCTTTACTCCGGTGCGCAGGAATGGGTTCCCGCTCTCGGCCATGACCTCCGCACAGAGATCGGCGGCCCACGATCTGTTGCAAGCAGCAATGAGTAGCCAGGGGTATCACAAGGCCAACGCCATAATCGAGTTGGAGCGGATCCTCGGACTGCTCGAGGGAAGACCGGAGCGGAGAGACCCCGAAGACTACTATGTGTCTATCTTCGGTGACCCTTCGCCGGACCAGCCGTGGGCGTGGCGGTTCGAAGGTCATCACCTCTCCCTCAACTTCTCCGCACCCTCGGGGGACCTAGACATCACCGGACCCGCGTTCATGGGTGCGAACCCAGCCCGAGTACCTTCAGGACCCAAGGCGGGTTGGCGCCCCTTGGGACGGGAGGAGGACCTCGCCCGGATGCTGATGCATAGCCTCACCGCCGAGCAGCGAGAGATAGCCACGATTGCGACGGAGGCACCGAGTGATATTCTGACGAGCAATGACCGAGTCGCCCGATTGGAGTCGTTCGAAGGAATTACCGCGGACGCCATGACTCCCATACAAAAGGCGATCCTGATGGAGGTGATTCGGGAGTACGCTGGCAATATCTCCGACGGCGCGCACTGGATGAACAGAGTGGAGATGGAGATCCCCGAAGACCAGATTTACTTTGCCTGGGCAGGGTCCACCGAGGTCGGTGCGGGGCACTACTATCGCGTGCATACGCCGGTGTTCTTGATCGAGTACGACAACACCCAAGGCAACGCCAATCATGTGCACTCTGCGTGGCGCGACCTGGAGAACGACTTCGGAGGGGATGCCCTCGCCCGCCACTATGAAGAGTCTGATCACCACTGATCCGGGTTTCCTGGGAAGAAGCGGGGATGTCCCTATGAGAGCTTTCGCGGCCGCTGTGCTTTTGATTTCGTTGACGGTACCTGCCGGTGCACGCGCGCAGGTCGGTCCACTAATCGGAGATCGTCCAGACTTCACGGAATCCGCTGCGACCGTCGGACTGGGCGTGGTCCAGATCGAATTCGGTTACACGCTGGAGAGGGACGCCACGCGGATGGGCGGTCAGGACCTCACCGTCTCGACTCACTCGCTCGGCGAGGTTCTGGTTCGCACGGGCATATTGGCGGAGTGGTTGGAGCTCCGGGTGGGGCTCAATCCCCTCGTGGAGGAGGTCCGCCGAGACGGCGACACCGATCGGGTATCCGGAGTGGAAGACCTGCAGGTGGGCTTCAAGGTTACCCTCCGAGAACAGCAGGGATTGACGCCCGCGATAGCCGTCCTTCCTCTGCTCACCCTGCCAACGGGGAGCCAGGCCTTTACCAACGACCAAGCGCGGCCGACGGTGAACACTGTTTTGGCGTGGGATCTGTCCGATGTCGTTTCACTCTCCAGTGGCACTGCAGTCAGCTGGGGTGAGACGGAGGTGGCGAGGGAAACGGACGTCGTCGACATCTCGGACTATCTGGAAGTGGCTCAGTCTCTGGTGATGGCTCACAGCCTGAGCGACCGGACCGGTATGTATGTGGAGTGGTTCGCCTTTTTCCACTCCGAATTCCCAACCCGACACTACGTTAATGGTGGCCTTACTTGGGCATTGGGCGACGATCTCCAGTGGGACATTCGCATTGGATCGGGACTCAACGAAGCAGCCGGGGATATCTTTACGGGAACCGGATTGGTGGTTCGTCTCCACTGAGGGCTGAAGGCAGAAGGCACATAGCCAGGGAAGGCACACGGGAGCGAGGGCACACAGGCAGGCAAGTGAAAGCAACTGCGTCCAACATGAAGAGCCGAGTCATACCGACTGCGGCGAACAGACCCGCCAACGACCCGATATTCGCTCTCCACGAGGAGGCGGTGCGTCGGGCGGCGGAAGGGGAATCTGTCCTCAACTCCACCCTTGGTGTCCTGCTGCTGGACGACGGGCGCTTGGCCACCATGCCCGTGGTCAGCGAAGCCCTTTCTGCGGTGTCCCACTATCAGGCAGCCGGCTACGCCCCCATCAATGGACCTCCGGATTACCTGCGTGCCGTCATCGGCGACGCGCTTGAGGGCTCCTCCCTTCCCCAGTACGCTATCGCCGTGGCGAGCCCCGGCAGCACGGGGGCCCTACATCACGCCGTTCAGAACTTTCTCGAACCCGGACAGGCGGCACTTGCTCCGAGTTACTACTGGGGACCCTACCGGACGATTTTGCGCCACGCCGGCAGGTCTCTGGAGGTTTTCAACATGTTTGATGGCGAGAATCGACTCGATATGGATGCTTTCGAGGCGGCTCTCGACGAACAAATCGAAGAACAGGGACGTTCCCTCGTCCTTTTCAATTTCCCCTGTAACAATCCGACCGGGTATACGCTGAACCACGCCGAGTGGAGCGCCGTCGCCGAGATCGTACGGCGGGCGGGACGCCGTGGGCCCGTTGCGTTTTTGTTGGATCATGCGTACTTGAAGTTTGGAGATCCTGAGAACAGGTGGCTGTCCTGCGTTCCCCGCATGCTCGAGTCCGCCACCGTGCTTGTTGCGTGGACCATCTCCAAGTCGCTGGCTCAGTATGGCTCCAGGGTAGGTGCTCTGGTTGCCCTCGAGAAAGATCCGGCAGAGAGGGAAAGAATTGAGAATGCCCTCGGGTATTCGTGTCGAGCGACCTGGTCGAACTGCAACCACCTAGGAATGCTGGCGGCAACCGAACTGCTGCGAAACCCAAGAATGGCAGCTCAAGTGGAGGCGGAACGATCGGCTCTCAGCGACCTCTTGGGGGAGCGGGCTCGAATCTTCAACGAATGCGCGGCCGAGGCCGGGCTGGGTTACCCGCGGTATGAAGGAGGGTTTTTCGTGTCGGTGTTTACGCCGAACGCTGAGCGAACGGCTGCCGCGATGAGGAGGGATGGGGTATTCGTGGTCCCGTTGGACGGGGCGGTTCGAGTAGCCATATGTGCGACAACGGCGAGAGATCTCCCGAGGTTAGTGAGCTCGCTAGCCGACGGGATCGAGGAGACCAGCAGCCCATGGAGATGACCGTGAGGCGCGTGGCGCTCGTGGTGACTGGAACCCTGCTCGCCTGTGAGAGCCCTCCGCCCAGTACAGACGCGGATCGATTGGCTCGAGTAGAAGAGATGGTGGTCGAGGTGGAAGAGCAGTTTCCGGAGGTGCACGTCGTGACGGTGGCAGATGTCGGACGAATGCTCGAATCCGGGAGCGTGGTGCTAGTGGACGTACGTGAAGAAAAGGAACGAGCGGTTTCCCGGATACCCGGGTCGATAACGGCGGACGACTTCCAACGGGAGCCAGGTCGGTGGGAGGGGAAGACGGTCGTCGCCTATTGCACCATCGGTCACAGGAGTTCGGAGTACGCGGCACGCCTGAGTACGCTCGGTATGCCCGTTTCGAACCTACGGGGAAGCATCCTGGCCTGGACCCATGCGGGTGGACCCTTGATTGATGAGGAAGGACCCACAAACAAGGTGCATGTGTACGACAGGAATTGGGACTTGGCCCACTCTCGTTACGAAACCGTCTGGTAACGCGTCGGTCTGTTACGCGTGGGCCGTAGACGGGATTGCCCCATACTGGTTTGAGCGCGGCAGTTAGCTCAAACCGGGTGAGGCGAGAGGATTGGGGAGTGGGGAACCTTAGGCTGCTGCGTTGGTATTAGGTGTTGTTAGCTAGGAGGTTACACGATACCAGAAGTTACATGATACCAAGGAGAGTAATGGGAATGAGAATCCACAGATTGCTACCGGTGTTGCTAGTGTTTGCCGTGGGGTGTGACGGTGACGGTACGACGGGACCTGACAATGGCCCCCCGCTCACAGAGATCGAGGCCATAGCGATGTTCGACGGGACGAAGTTGGATCCAACCGGAGCCAGCTACCCCACCGTCATCCACAGCTCGAGTGACAGTTTGGTGGTCGGTTGCACAGGGGGAGGACGTATCCGGGTGACTGGTAGAGTCATGGAGGAGCCAGGCGAGAACACTTTGGTGCTCGGCTACGACTACATGATCGCGCATTCCGACTGTCAGTTTGACACGGAGGTCGGAACGTTCACCGTCAATAGTTCGAATCTTCGCGATCGCGTTACGGTCACGATTACAGGCTTCTTTACAGAAGTTGATATAAATGGCGGCTTGGACGGAACCTTGATGTGGCAGTTAGAAGACCGCAGGGGTACGTGCAACGTGGATCTCGCGTTGAGCCTGCTTGACGACAGAAACATCGAGGAAGGACTGGAGGTGCTCCTCTCGGGTTCGCTCTGCGACTACGAAGTGGAAATAGAAGCGACTTTACCCCTGGAAGATGCGTGAAAACGTTGCTGATCCTGCGGCATGCGGACTCATCCTGGAACGATCCGCGCTTCAACGATCACGAACGTCCTTTGAACGAGCGCGGGAGAAGCGATGCCCCGCGCGTCGGGAGCTTCTTGGTGGAACGCGAGCTAATCCCAGACCGGATAGTGAGTTCCACAGCCCGGAGAGCGGTCCAGACTGCGAAACTCGTAGCTGACGCGTTTCGTAGTCGGGTAGAGGTCGAGCAGTCGGGCAGCCTCTACCTCGCGCCGCCCGAGGGGTATGCCAAGGTTGTGGCGCAGGGGGGTGGCTCCGCGGATCGACTGATGCTGGTGGGTCATAATCCGGGTGTTTCGGCGCTTGCGACGTACCTGACGGGCGAGAGCGTACGCATGCCTACCGCCGGTCTCGCGGTCGTGGAGTCCCCGGTGGACGATTGGGCCGATTTGCGGCTTACGACTCGAGGTCGGTTGCGTGGGTTTTGGCATCCCACGGAGATTGACGTTTGCCTCCAGCGTTGACCAATCTCTTAGAACGCTTACTTTGTGAAGCGCGGGATGCGGGAGCATTTCGTGACCGCGAGTGAACCACAAGGAGCAACTTTGCTGAACCGAGAAGACATCGAGAGCTTCCTCATCCGAGCCGAAGTCAGTTTCGAGGAGCTGGACGACGACATTTGGTTGGTCAGCTTGGGGTCCGAAGGGGATGAAAACCGCCCCCGCGCGATTTTGAGCTACCAACCGCCCGTGCTAGTGTTGCGCGCCGACATCTGCGAATCCCCAGCGGATAAAGACGAACAGTTGGAGCTTTACCGACGCCTACTTGAATTGAATGCAACGGATCTGATCCACGGTGCTTACGGGGTCGAGGACGGTGATGTGATTCTGAGCGACACAATGCAGCTGGCTGACCTGGACTTTTCCGAGTTCAGAGCCTCTGCGGAGAGTATTTCGCTCGCGTTGACCACACACTGGGCCGCTTCCGCCGCTAGCGCATAAGGGGTTGTAGGAGAAGACATGGGGATCATAGAACGCCTATCGCGACTGATCCGGTCGAATATCAACGATCTCATCTCTCGGGCAGAGAACCCCGACAAAGTATTAAATGAGATCATCGAGGATATGCGCCGGCAGCTCGCCCAGGCGAAGCAAGAAGTCGCCGTGGCAATCGCCGACGAGCGGAAGCTGCGCTCCGATTACGAGAAGGAAGCCAAGAGCCAGCGGGATTGGGAGGCACGTGCACGACTAGCTCTTGAGAAGGGCCGAGAAGATCTGGCGCGCCAGGCTTTGATGCGCGGACAGGAGCAGGCTCAGCACGCGGCTGCCTTGAAGGAACAGTGGGAGAAGCATCAGGATCAGACCGAAGTTCTCAAGGGTAGCCTCCGCCAGCTCAACTCCAAGATCGAAGAGGCGAAGCGGAAGAAGAACCTCCTCATCGCCAAGTCGAAGCGCGCGGAAGCTCAAAAGCGCATCCACAACACCATGCAAGGCTTGGGCGATCGCAGTGCTTTCCGGGCCTTCGAACAGATATCCGAACGTGTGGAGGCGCAGGAACGGGAAGCTATCGCCAGCTTTGAAGTCTCCGAGGCACTCACGGGTGACACGCTCAAGAAAGAGTTCGAGTCCTTGGAGGGTGGAGCGGACGTCGAGGCGCAGCTCCTTTCCATGAAGCAGTCGATGGGTCTGCTGGGTGCCGGGGAGAGTGAAGAGGTTGAGGTGAAGGTGCTCGGGCGGGGTGTAACCGGAGACGAGAACAGCACCATCTGATTCCGCCCCTTGAGGGCGGTGTGCAAAACCTAGGTGGGGCAGCGATGGATTTTAGTATCCTTACGGAGTCTCGCCTGACCATTCTCGCGGAAGGCGCGCTGGGCATCGAAACGTCCAAGACCGCGGCGTCGATGATTCGATTCGCATCCGGCCGCATTCAGTCGGTAATCGACTCCCGATTGGCCGGCCAAACGGTGCAGGAGGCGCTGGGTTTCGGCGGCGAAATCCCGATCGTGGACTCGCTGGAGAGTGCTCTGTCGGTGGAACCGTCCCCCGAGGCCCTACTCGTGGGGGTGGCACCGCAGGGAGGACGCCTACCACCGCGCTGGAAAGACGCACTGTTGAAGGGGTTGGACGAAGGTCTTCACCTCATTGCGGGCCTCCACACGCACCTCCGAGATGACGAGGACCTGCGGCGCCAAGCCGATAGTAGAGACCGCACGCTCATCGATCTACGGGCCTCTCCCCCAAACCTCCCGGTCGGTACCGGGCGCGCCATGGAGACATCGGCACTACGGATCCTCACCGTGGGGATGGACTGCAATTCGGGTAAGATGACCACCTCTTTGGAGCTGCAAGCGGCACTGGAGACAGCGGGCATCCGCACCAACGTTGGTGCCACGGGGCAAACGGGGATCCTCCTCGTAGGAAGGGGCATTGCCGTGGATGCGGTGGTGTCGGACTTCATTTCGGGTGCAGCCGAGCAAATCGTGCTGGAGGCTGCCGACGGGGCTGATGTCGTGCTCATAGAGGGGCAGGGTTCCTTGATGCATCCGGGTTACTCCGGAGTGACGCTTGGTCTGATCCACGGGACGTTGCCTCAGGCGATGATCTTCACCTGGGTTCCCGCTCGGCCCCACATCTACGGGGGCAACCACGACTGGGTCGCCTTCCCGGATCTGAGCGAGGCTGTGCGTCGTTACGAGGATGCACTTGCATGGGCGTGTCCCTCGGTTCCCGGGAAGGTGATTGGGCTTTCCGTGGCGACCTACCGGTTGTCGGAAAGCGATGCCCGTGCCGCAGTCGAACATGCCCGACGGGTGACGGGACTTCCGGCCACGGATCCGATTCGATTTGGCCCCGCGCCGCTCGTCGATGCCATTCGAGGTCAACTAGAGCAATGAAACGCGTCTTCAGCGGTATCCAGCCAACGGGCCGGGCGCACCTCGGGAACTATCTGGGGGTCTTCACTCGATGGGCGCAGATGGTTGACGACTACGAATGCTACTACTGCATCGTCGACCTACATGCGATTACGCGCGACTACCAGGCAGAGGATCTGCGACGGCGCATCATTGATCTGACCATCGCCCTCGTTGGTTCGGGGATTGACCCGGACCGATGTACCCTTTTTGTACAGTCCCACGTTCCCCAGCACGCTGAGCTGCAGTGGCTTCTGAATACGGTTACACCGTTGGGAGACCTCGGCCGAATGACCCAGTTCAAGGAGAAATCGGAGGGGCGCGAGTCGGTGAATGCTGGGCTTCTGAACTACCCCGTGCTCCAAGCGGCGGACATCCTCTTGTACCGGGCCGACTACGTCCCCGTGGGAGCAGATCAAAGGCAGCATCTGGAACTCTCCAGGGATGTTGCCAGGCGTTGGAATGCACGTTTCGGCACATGGTTTCCAGAGCCCGCCACCCTCGTCGGTCCCAGCAGCCGTGTCCTGGGTTTGGACGGAGTGGCGAAGATGTCCAAGTCGCAGGACAACACGGTGGGGATGCTGGACGAGCCCGCCGAGGTGTGGTCCAAACTGCGGAGTGCGGTCACGGATCCGGCTCGTGCGAGGCGCTATGATCCCGGGAATCCGCACGTCTGCAATGTGTTTGCTCTGCACCAGTTCTTTACGGGCGAGGGGCTGAGAGACGACATCGAGTTGCGCTGTCAGACCGCAGACATCGGTTGTATCGACTGCAAGCGGCTCCTAGCCGAAAGCGTGGGAGAGAACTTGGCTCCGGCACGTGAACGGGCGGCGGAGCTAAGGGCAAAGCCCGATTCTGTGTTTGAGATCCTGGAGGCCGGCGCGGAGCGCGCGGCCAAGGAAGCTGCCCTCACCATGGAGGGGGTTCGCAGCCGCATGGGGGTGGGGACGGCCAGCCTGCGGCCCACCGACACCGACGCGCCATCGGATTCGTTCCGAAAGAATTAGGCTCTCTCTATTGCCGAAGCGTCCCTTTGTCATCTGGATGTATGCTCCGGATACGCCCCATTGGTCGATGCCGCCAACCTCGGTGACTCGAATTCGGAGAGCGCTCGGAGACGATTGGAAGGTGAGGACCGTCGAAGTCCCACTGGAAGCAACTGGCGATGGCGTGCGTACGGCTCCTGCGCAGGTCCTGGAGGCGGTGGCGGACGCAGAGGTTTACTGCGGGTGGGGCATCCGCCCGGACGTGTTCACCGCGGCGCGAGAGCTACGCTGGTTCCACTCCGGGGCCGCCGGAGCGCGGAACTCCCTATTCCCGGCGATGCGAGAGAGCGATGTCGTCATGACGAACGCTGCGGGTGTGTACGCATATTCGTTGGCTGACCATGCACTCGCTGGAATATTCCACTTTGTGCGCGGGCTTCACCTCGCCGTCCGGGCCCAAGCCGCCCGCACCTGGGCGCAGGGCGCCCTGAACGCTCCCTCCAGTCCTCTGCACGCCGGTATCGCGGGCGGTGAGGTGTCGGGGGTGAGACTCGGAATCATCGGTTACGGAGGAATCGGCCGAGCGCTGGGACGGAAGGCTGCAGCACTGGGGATGCGGGTTGGGGCACTGCGCCGCCTCCCTCACCAGTCCTCAGGAATGCCTCCAGAGCTGGAGTGGCTGGGGCCGCCGGAGGAACTTCCTCGCCTGCTCGCCACCTCCGACATCGTAGCACTTACGGCACCCGAAACCGCCTCGACACGCAATCTTCTCGGTGCCGATGAGATAGCGAGCATGAAAGAGGGTGCGCTTTTCATCAATCTGAGCCGAGGGAGTATGGTGGATGAGGAGGCGCTAATCGAGGCGCTGCGCACCGGACGGCTAGGTGGTGCACTCTTGGACGTGTTTCAGTCCGAACCCCTACCGGCCGATCACATATTCTGGGAACTCGGCAACGTGTTGGTGACCCCGCACACGGGTGGAACCTCGGCCCGGCTCTGGGAACGGCAGACCGATCTCATCGTGGAGAACATCAAACGTTACCTTGACGACCGTCCTCTCCTGAATGAGGTCAACAAGGAGTGGGGTTACTAACCGAAGGAATGATCCAAATGCTGTCACTTGCAGGTGTGCATCTACCCGTTACGACATCGTTTACGCCCGGCGGCGAGCTTGATCTGGCGCACTTCCGGACGAACCTGTGCGACTGGCTCTCGCACTCGATAGGGGGGATCGTAATCGCGGGGTCTACAGGAGAAGCTCCTCTGCTGCGCCGTTCGGAGCTCTACGCGCTCGTCGAGGCTACGGAAACCGAGATAGAGGGCCGTGTCCTCTTGGTCGGTACCGGGGGAGAGGCGACCGACGTCGTGATCGACAATAGCCGGGCGGTGTTCGAGCGAGGGGCCTCGGCGGTGCTGGTCCGCTCTCCCTACTACTACAATCCGGCGATGCGTCCGGACGTCCTGCGGGATCACTTTCTGCGGATCGCCGATTCCTGTTCGGGGCCGGTCGTTCTGTATCACATCCCCAAGTTCGTGCCCGTAGACCTCACCCCGGAACTTGTGGGCCACCTCATGGAGCACGAGAACATCATCGGGATCAAGGATTCCTCTGGAGACCTCAAGAGACTCGGCGCGATGGTGGAGGCGTGCGGGACCAACGGACAGGTCCTGGTTGGGTCGGGTTCGCACCTGTATGCGGCTCTTGAGATGGGAGCCGCCGGCGGTATCCTGGGAGTAGCAGTCATAGCGACCAGATCTTCGGCACAGCTGTACGAGGCTTGGCAGGCGGGTGATCACCGTCGGGCGGGAGCACTTCAGGAGAGGATCGGTCCGCTCCACAAAAAGGTGGTGGCGGGGTGCGGCATAGCGGGGGTGAAGGCGGCCCTGGATCGAATCGGCCTCTACGGTGGGCCTCCCCGTTCTCCGCTGCGTCCGGCGACCCCCGAACAGGTTGCCATCACGGAAGAGGCGCTCTCGGCCGCGGGCTTAGGCGTCTCGACCGCCCATACCGCATCGTGAGCCGGGGGTTGTGCGTGTTTAGCGAAGATGTGCGCTGCCTCGTCGTCGTGGGTGCTCAGTGGGGTGATGAGGGCAAGGGGAAGCTCGTGGACATGCTCGCGGAACAGGCCACCATAGTTGCGCGCTATCAAGGGGGAGCCAACGCCGGGCACACTGTGCGGGTCGGGGGGGAGGAGTTCATCCTCCACCTGATTCCGTCGGGGATCCTAAATCAGGACGCCAGATGCCTTATCGGGAACGGCGTGGTGCTCGATCCGTGGGTACTGCAGAGAGAGGTCGAACACCTTGCTGCTCGCGGCGTGGAGCTCGACGGCCGTTTGGGGATTAGCCGTCGGGCGCATCTCGTTCTTCCGCATCACCGGGTGCTGGATTCGGCGCAGGAGGTTAGCCGGGGAAGTCGGCGCATCGGTACTACCGGACGGGGGATCGGTCCCGCCTACAGGGACAAGGTTGCGCGCGTAGGGCTTCGCGTGGGCGATCTACGGAGCCTTACAAGGACGGCGGAGGTGGTGGGGAATGCCGTGACTCGGGCGAACACTGTCCTCCATGGTCTGGGGGCCGAAGAGACCTTGAAAGTGGATGAGGTGATGAGCGAACTGGAGCGTGTTCGGCCTCTACTGCTCGATCTATCCACTGATGCCGGGGACGAAATCAGGCGAGAGATAGCGGGTGGGGGTCGCGTCCTACTTGAGGGTGCGCAGGGGGCCATGCTGGATGTGGACCACGGTACGTACCCGTACGTCACCTCCTCGACTACGACAGCCGGGGGCGCTGCAACCGGGGTAGGAATCGGACCTACCGCGATCGATGCGGTCTTGGGTGTGGTCAAGGCGTACATCACCCGCGTGGGGGAGGGGCCTCTCCCGACCGAGCTTGACGGTCCTGAGTCCGAGAAGCTCCGGGAATTGGGGGCTGAGTTCGGGGCGACCACGGGACGTCCTCGCCGTACGGGGTGGTTCGACGCGCCGGTTGTCCGTTATGCGGCGGCAGTGAATGGCCTTACCGGATTGGCGGTGACCAAGCTGGACGTGCTGGATTCTTTTGAGTCGATCGGGCTGGCAACTGAGTATGAACTGGATGGGCGTGCGGTTTCCTCCTTTCCGGACTCTGTATCCGAGCTGGGACGAGTGCGCCCGACCTGGGAGAAGTGGTCGGGGTGGGACGCGCCGACGCGCGGGTGTACGGACCCCGAGGAGCTCCCGCCCGAGGCTCGCCAATACTTGGCTCGTATCGAAGAGGTGTGCGGAACGCCAGTCCAATTCGTGGGCGTCGGGGCGGCGCGATCGGAGACCATTCACTTGCCGGCTGGGGCGCGTTCCCTGAAATTCCCCACCAAATAGACCGTCAAGAAGCATAGACCGTCTACACACCGGGGCAGTCACCCCACGACGCGACTGGATCGGGATCCAGCGCGTTTTTTCATGTTAGGAGATATATGCTCGGACACCTAAGTGAACGACTTTCCGACGTTCTGGGGCGATTTAGACAGCGCGGCGTAATCACGGAGAAGACCCTGGACGAAGGTCTGCGGGAAGTCCGCAGGGCACTCCTTGAGGCCGACGTGAGTCTCAAGGTCGTTCGCGGATTCCTTGAACGGGTGCGCGAAAAGGCTCTCGGGGCCGAGGTGATGCGATCTGTCAGGCCCGGCGATCAGATCGTGAAGATTGTGCACACCGAGTTGGTGACGATTCTGGGTGGATCGGTGACTCCAGCAGTCACGGCGGCCGTCCCCCCCACCGTCACAATGCTAGTGGGTTTGCAGGGAGCCGGAAAAACAACCTTGGCTGCCAAGCTTGGAGCGCGGTTCAAGCGCGAGGGCGGCCGCCCTGTGTTGGTGGCGTGTGACCCCTACCGGCCGGCGGCGGCGCGACAGCTCGAGACGTTGGGGAAGTCGATCGGCGTGCCGGTCATGAACGTGGCGGGGGAGTTGAAGGCGGACGGCCCGTCCCCGGCCAAAGACGGGTTGTCCCGAGACATGGCCAAGATAGCGAAGCGCGCCTTGGACGAGGCACGGCGCAGCGGCAGGCGGCACTTGATCCTGGACATGGCGGGCCGCTTGCAGGCCGATGCGGTTCTGCTCGACGAACTTCGCCAGGTCAAGGCGGCGGTCAATCCGCACGAGGTGTTGCTGGTTGCAGATGCCATGACGGGGCAGGAGGCGGTCCGGATCGCTACCGGTTTCCACGAAGCGATCGAGCTCACAGGGGTTGCTCTCACCAAGATGGATGGCGATGCTCGAGGCGGTGCGGCGCTCTCCATTTACGGCGTGCTTGGTATCCCCGTGCGATGGGTGGGTACGGGAGAACGGCCCGATGACCTCATGCTCTTTGATCCCACTCGGATGGCGGATCGCATCCTGCAGAAAGGCGACATCGTCGGTCTCGTCGAGCAGGCGGAGAAGGCTCTCGATGTTGACGAGGCGAAGCGCATTGAAAAGAAGGTTCGAGGTAAGGGTGGGACGTTCGATCTCACCGATTTTCTCGCCTCGATTCGGCAAATACAGAAAATGGGCCCCTTGCAGGGGATTCTGGGGATGATGCCCGGGGTCAACGCCAAGATGTTGAAGAACGCCGAGTTGGATCCCCGTAGGATACGGCATATGGAAGCCATTATACTTTCCATGACCCCGGAGGAGAGGGCACGACCTCAGTTGATGAACGGATCACGGAGGGCGCGGGTCGCGCGCGGGTCGGGCCGTCCGGTGCAGGAAGTGAATAGGCTGTTCAAGCAATTCCGGCAGATGCAGAAGATGATGCGGCGTATGAAAAAGATGGGGCCGCAGCAGATGGCCGCTTTGGGACGTGGAAACCAATTTGCGGGCCGAGCGGGAAAACAACCAAGAAGACCTTTTTTCTAAGGAAGGACGAAAGCGAGTTATGGCCACATCAATGCGGCTTAAGCGCCAAGGTGCTAAGAAGGCGGCGTCGTTTCGCATTATCATTACGGATTCGAGAGAGGGGACGTCCGGTGCTGCGATCGAGCGTCTGGGCTCCTACAACCCACGCACGCGCCCGTCGCATGTACGGATCAACGCGGCTCGGGCATTGCACTGGCTGCACGAAGGTGCCCAGCCGACCGACACCGTCCGATCGCTTCTGCGTAAGACCGGGGTGTGGGGGCAGTTCAACGAGGGTGTGACGCCCGCCGATCTGGAGCAGGAATTCGTGGAGGTAGGGCCTCCGGAGGGTCAACGAGGGACCTCGCAGCGACCCGCCCCGGTGGCACCGGGCGACAACTGACCCGGGCTTCCTCCGGAGTAGTGCGCTGTGACTCGTGCCGACCTGGTCGTGGTGGCTCGAGTTGCCCGTGCCCACGGGATCCGAGGTGGCCTGTTGCTGGACGCCGAGACTGACGTAGCAGAAAAGGTGTTCCAAGTTGGGCGCCGTTTACACCTAGTGGGGAGAGATCCGGAGGCCGCCACATTGACTCTGCAGTCAGCGCGAGTGCATAGTGGCCGATGGCTGGTCACCGTAGGCGGAACCACCGATCGAACCGCGGCCGAGCGTCTGCGCGGTGCCCAGCTGGCCCTGCCGAGAGACGAACTCCCCGACTTGGGTGAGGATGACTTTCTGCTGGGAGATCTGGTAGGGATGTCGGTGGTTGCGGACGACACCTCTATTGGCGTGGTCGCCGATGTGTACGAGAACCCGGGGCATCCGCTGCTCGCCGTGTCGGTGGAGGGGCGAGAGCGGCTGATTCCCTTTCAGTCCGACCTCATACAGAGCCTTGATCTCGAGGGCCGGGAGATCCACATGATGCTGCCCCAAGGACTCCTCGACATCTAGCACTTCAGCTGCCCTAGCTTGGACGCGCCGTGCTGAAAATCAACATTGTTACGATCTTTCCTGACTATTTCGAAACCCCCTTGACTCTCTCCATCCCGGGCAGGGCACAGGAAAAGGGTCTTGTCGAATGCCGGGTGGTAGACCTGCGAGCCTATGGCGTGGACCGTCACCAGACGACCGATGCGGCTCCGGCAGGTGGGGGCGGGGGAATGGTCATGCGTCCGGAACCCTTCGCCGCCGCGCTCGAATCTCTTGGCGGGGGTGGCCGCGTAGTCTCGATGTCCCCGAGGGGGAGGCCCTTCGATCACGAGAACGCCGTGCGGTTTGCCCTCGAGCCCGAACTCACGGTGCTTTGCGGCCGCTACAAGGGGATCGACGAGCGCGTGGTCGAGGAGCTCGTGGATGAGGAGATCTCCCTGGGCGATTACGTGCTGAGTGGCGGAGAACCGGCGGCGCTGGCAGTCATCGATGCCGTCATACGGCTGTTACCTGGGGCCTTGGGAGACCATGACTCGGCTGCTTCCGATTCCTTCTACGAAAAGGTGCTGTCGGCTCCGAGTTACACACGCCCCTCGACTTGGCGGGGAAGGTCCGTGCCAGAGGTGCTGCGATCGGGCGACCACGATCGCGTGGCACGGTGGAGGATGTTGCAATCCCTGGAGGCGACTCGGGAACGGCGACCCGACCTAATGGACCTCGACGCCACTGACTGACGCGCAAAAGTGGACTCGGTACACCCACTCACGCTATCTTTAAGGGCTACCGTCGAAAAGGATACCGAATCGGGTGCGGCGACTCGTCCCCGGTAGGAAGGAAGTTCAGGCATGGACCCCCGAATTGCTGATATAGAGAATAGTTACAAGCGTTCTGATCTACCCGCGTTCGCGCCGGGTGACACCGTTAGAGTACGCGTTCGCGTGAAGGAAGGGGCGAAAGAGCGCGTCCAGCCATTCGAGGGCGTCTGCATCGGACGTAGAGGGGCGGGGATAGGTGCAACATTCACGCTGCGACGCGTCTCCGGCGGAGTCGGTGTAGAGCGCATTTTCCCTCTCCACTCTCCGTGGATCGTGGGTCTGGAGGTCGTCCGTCGGGGGGACGTGCGGCGCGCCAAGTTGTACTACCTACGTGCGCGCAAGGGTAAGCGGGCGCGCGTACCCGAGCGTAAATGGTGGCTCGACAAGAAGCGCCGGGAGGCCACCAAGAGGGCGTAGCTCCGTCGCCACCCTAACAGCCCCGCTCGACTATGAAAACGAAGCGTGGTCGTCCGGGTGCAGCTTGGTGGCGGGACTCGATGAGTGCGGAGTGGGGTGCCTGGCCGGGCCGATCGTCTGCGCCGTCGTAGTCCTGCACCGAGACCAACAATTTGAGGGTTGCACCGATGCCAAGCAGATCCCCGCAAGTAAGCGGGAGACCTTGGCTAAGCAGATCCGGCGCGAGAGCCTTGCTTGGAGACTCGGGGCCGCGTCTCCCCGTGAAGTAGAATCTCTGAACCCACGAGGGGCGATCAGCCTAGCTCTCAAGCGAGCCATGCAGGGGCTACGGCTCAGTGTCGACCACGTCCTAGTTGACGGACGACCGCTCAGGGGGTTCCCGGCAGACCATTACATCGTCAAGGGCGACCAACTCTCCCACTCCATTGCGTGCGCTTCGATCATTGCCAAGGTCACTCGGGATCGTTTAATGGTGAACTTGGATGTCCGTTATCCCGAATACGGCTGGGCCAAGAACAAAGGGTACGCGACCCGCTTCCATCGAGATGCCGTCCACAGGTTCGGCCCGACGCCGCACCACCGATTCACTTATACGCCGGTCGTCCAAACGAACCTCCCGCTATAGCAGTCGGGCTTCGTCGGGTCAGGTGTTTATTCGGAAGCCGTTTATTCGGAGGACGGAGAGTTTAGACCAGGCACTGACAGGAGTACGGGAGGGATGGGCGCCACCGCGTCTCCGCCGTACCAGGTGGCAAGGACGGTCTCCGCCAACTTGCCTTGTGGCGTATAGTCCGTGCGCCCTCCTTTGGCTGCGCCATCCAGGTGTGCACGCCTGCCTGCGGGATCTCCCGCCAGCCACTTCCAAGCAAAACCACCCGCGAACCAGGGACGTCCCCACCACACACGGAACAACGCTTCATAGGCAGCGGCCTGAGCCACCTCGTTCGGGCGTCCCTCGCTACTCCGCTCCGACGGTAGCTCCCACTGGCGCCCGCCAGCCCCGTCGATGCTCCGGTATCCGAACTCGGTGAAGAGTATCTGTTTGTTCGTACCCGTCACAAAGGACTGCACATCGTTGAGCCACGGGATCCACGCTTCTTCGAGCACCTCGACCGATGGCGAATCGCTGTCAACGAGGGGGAAATAGGCATCGATGCCAACGTAGTCGAGGTCGTCCCAGAACTCGACGTTGCGGTATGCATCCCAGTTCGCAGCGTAGGTAATCGGGCCTGAATAAATGGCTCGGACGTCCGAGATGAGGTCCCGGAAAAACAGGGGCGAGCTGGCCGCCACTAGATCCAGCTCGGTGCCGATGGAGAACATTTCTGCTTCTGAGGCTGCGGCGACGCGGGCGAAGCGGAGGATGTATTCTCGATAATCCGCGAGGAATCGATCGAGACCGTCACCGGTGGGTGCAAACTCTCCTGGCCAACCCTGGCCGCGGACCCAAAGATGCGGCTTCACCAGCACAGACAACCCCGACTTGTGGGCGTATTCGATCGTCTGTGCAACGCCGCCCGACGTTTCGCCCCAGAACTGCCGCTTCCGGTCGAACACCACTTCGGAGTTTGCCGGATCCACATACGCATACGGGACCACGGCCACCCAATCCGCTCCCGTGGCCGTTACCGGTTCAAAGACATCAGGTCCAACCACATGCCGAGGGGCTGAAAACGAGATGCCCCGAATCCGGGTTTCCGGTGGCAGCAAGTTGGCATCCGGAGTGTTCCGGTACGCCGTCGTGTAGTTGGTTCCTCCACTAGGCCCGCAGGCCGGCCCCGCCAATACAGATATAAGCAGCGCTGCAAAAGCCGCCCCCTTCGACAGAAAAATCTTCAAACTCTCTTACCGCTCCTTGTCTTCAAGTGAAAAACTGTGCTTGATGGTGATGGTTCCATGTATTCGACGCATTGACATCGTCTGTGGTTCAATACGTGTCCGAAGCCATCATAGGTTCAGAAAGGGCGTATACCCCCCTCCGCAGGCGGTGAAATTCTGGACAGAAAAATCGCCTGCGTTAGGTTCCTGACAGGGTGTCGGTTTACGTGCCCGGGGCCGGGTAGCTCAGTTGGTAGAGCAACGGACTTTTAATCCGCAGGTCGTGGGTTCGACCCCCACCCCGGTCATCCCCCCTCGTCGCGACGCATCAGTCGTGGCGTGTCAATTCCAGCGGTAGCCCACGCGGGCGTAGTAGAAGCCTCCGTTGGAGCCGAACGGAGAAGCGCGGCTGTATCGGTTCCCCGTGAATGAGGCGGAGGGATTCTCGAGTGGGTAGTTGTTGAAGGCGTTCTGCCCGCCGATCGTCAGCGTCGTCGACTCGGTCATGTCCCATGACAACTCCAGATCCACCAGCGCATCACCTGGATAGGCATAATCGTCCCTGTAGTCGTACCAGCCGCCGTAATAACTGATCCTGCCTAGCAGGTTCCAATCCGCCCCCAGCCTGTGCCGTCCGGTCAGGAGCCAGCGCACCCGGGGTAATCCCTCGGTAAGCTGTCGGAGCCGGACATCGCTAACCTGCTCGGGGTTGTATTCAACTACCTTGGTGCGCGTAAAGTTGAGAGCCAGGCTGATGTCGGTTCCTCGCCAGTTCTCACCCGAATACGTCGCGACCAAGTCCAAACCCTGAGTTTGGGTCCGGAAGTCGTTCGTGAAGAAACGGAAGTTTTGAAGGTTACGGGCACTCGCAATTCCCTCGTTCAGGAGCTGCGTCTTTTCGTCTGTCGTGAGCTCAAAGACGCGAGTAAGCGCGATCCTGTCCCAGACGTTGATATTGAAGAGGTCGAGCGTCACAAGAAGGGGCCCTTCGTCGAAGACCAACCCGATGGTGCCCGTGCGAGCGGTCTCGGGGTCCAGTGCCTTCCCTCCCCTCAACTCGGCTACGCGCGAGGTGGATGGGATGGTCCCATTGTTTACGAGTTCAAAGAGTTCGCGGTCGAACTCGGTTGTGACGTTGAAGGCGTTTTGTTGTCCCGGTGTCGGTGCGCGGAAGCCTGTGGCAACGCTCCCGCGGAGTGCCAAACCCGCGAGCATCCGAACTCGGAACGCCAACTTGCCGTTGGCTGTGGCGCCAAAGTCATCGAAGTGCTCGTAGCGGGCCGCCGCACCGACTGACCAAGCCCCGCCAAGTAGATCGCCCGCCTCGCCGTCCACATAGACGGCGTAGTTGCTCCGGTCCCATGATCCAGCTGCAATTGGCCCGAACCCCGGAAACCCGTTGGATCCGGAGCTGAACCCCTGCGCCGCGTAGGGCCCGATCGTCCACGACTCCTCGTCTCCCAACCCGATAGTGAACTCCTCGTTCCTCCACTCCGCGCCACTGGCGAGGTTGAACGAGCGGCTGATCGGGAGGGAGAAATCCGCATTGAGGTTGAAGTCTTGTTGACGGTAGAGTCCTGGATCGAATTCCGATGGTGAATTCGGACCGAGGGAGGCGTTGACAGTGTTGTAGATGAAGAAATCGACCTCATTGGAACCGAAGGTTGCACTGACGTCCCACGAGAGGTCACCCGCCAATCCACGCGCCCCGGCAACAAGTGAGGCATCCGTCGCGTACCCGCCAAACTCCGGTGTAAACCCGCCCGGGAACATCTCCTGAAATGAGAAACAGTTCGGATCCGCCAATACTCTGTTGAGAGCCTCGGGGTCGGGGAGGGCGTCTGTGATCGAGACGGTCGGGCAACCGGCGGACCCATCCGGCACCCCATCCCTCGCGTCCAGCACGTCTCCGATAAGAAGGGTCTTGCCGCCATCGTTGCTGAACACGGCGGACCGGGTGTTGGGATTTCTGTAGGCGAAGGCGCCGTGAACCGTCTCACTCGAGTAGTTCGCGTGTCCGTACAGCTGGATGTTTTCCCCGATAGGGGACCCAAAGTTGCCCCACAGTTTGAAGTCGTCCTCGGTCGTTGGGGAGCCCCAGATCTGGGCCGGGTCCAGCACGTGTGTGTTACCGGCGGCCACGAGCAGGGAGGCGTCACCCCTCTGCACGCTACGGCTCGTTGGATTGGCGTTCCCGTATTCGGCGCTCAGGTTGGCGAATCCCCGCTTCCCAAAGGGCAGGCCGACGTTACCCGCCACCGTGTAGCTTTCTCCGCCCCCATCCAAGAAGCCGCCGCCTCGAACCTCCACGGATCCGCCCGAGCGAGCGTCCTTGAGCTGAAAGTTCATGACTCCGGCGATCGCGTCGGACCCGTACTGAGCCGAGGCGCCGTCCCGCAGGACCTCGGCCTGGCGCAGCGCTATGGCGGGTATGGCAGACAGGTCGGCTCCCTGCGCACCATCTGCTAGTCCCCCGCCGATCCAGGTGATGACAGCGGCCCGATGACGGCGTTTCCCGTTGACGAGCACGAGAGTGTGATCTGGCGCCAGTCCACGGAGGTTGGCCGGACGCACTATCTTCGCCGCGTCTCCGGTAGCCTGCGGGTTTATGTTGAAGGAGGGGACGACCGTGCGCAGGAGATCCCCCACGTCGGTCTCTGCTTGGGACATAAAGTCGGCCGGTGTTAGGGCGTCGATTGCCACCATCGATCCGGCAACCGTGCGGGGACGTGAGCGGTTACCGACGACCACCAATCCCTCGAGCTCCAAAGCTTCCAGTGCGAGGACGAAGGTGATGTGCGAGGTTTCGCCATCCACGACCACCACCACCCGGCTGTCGGGAGAGTACCCTATGAGAGTGACTCGCACTGTGTACGAGCCGGCAGCCACGTCGCTTACCGTAGCTGACCCACCCTCATCGGTGGACCCGCCACGCGAAAGTTCGTCCACTAGGATCTGGGCTCCAGACAGAGGGGTGCTGCGTTGATCCAGGACCGTCACGGAGAGGGATCCCTGCGCGCTGATCGCCGAGGGTGTCGCACACACACAGATGATCAGTGCAAGTAAGAGATCTCCGATGCCGAGAGCGCGCCGCCGCGGCGGCCGTGTGTTACAGTTCATTGGTATCTGATCGATGGTGAATTTGTTCGAAGGGACCTCTGAAAAAGCTAACGCGCCGGACTATGCGCAGCAGCGACGTATGGGAAGACACATATGACCATTAATCGCAGCACACGAACCCAGCGGGTGATCGCTACTGCGCTTGGTCTGGCGTTATTTGCGTCGGTGCCATTCGCCGCCTCGGCGCAAGCGAAGGTGGGGATAAAAGGCGGTTTCCAGGTCGGCGATACGCATTTCGAGTCGGCATTCCAGTCAACTACCCTAAACCACGTGGTCGGCGGCGGCTTTCTGGTGCTGCCCATCCTAAGCCGGTTACACGTGCAAATCGAAGCGCTTTCGGTGGGGAAGGGGTTCGCGACGACGGGCCTTTATGAACTGGGGACCACCACTCGAATGCGATTCCTCGAATTCCCTCTCCTGACGAGGTTTAGGATCACGACCAACTGGAGCAGCGTGCGTCCGTACATTTACGCAGGTGGATACTACGGCCACGAAGTCAGTTGTCATTCCGAAGGCGGCGTGCCCAATCTCGAAAAGTTGAAAGAGACGTGTGAGGGGCGGTTCAGGTTGAGGCGCTTGGCGGAGCTCGGCCTGATCGGAGGATTCCTGGTCGAGATGGATGTCGGTGAACGTTGGTTTTTGGTGGTGGACGGTCGGTATACCAAAGGGATGGTTGACCTGCACTGGGACCCTGAATCGGAGGGTAACTTCACGTTTGCCTGGACGGGGTTCGCCGGGCTCGGACTCCGACTCAACTGAAATCACGCGCCCCTTCGGGGGTTATGTATCCGTCCGCCAAGTCTTCATTTACCCGGTCCCGAGTTCTGTCCTTGGGGTCGCCGAGGCCGCCACCCCCGGGGGTCTCCATTACCAGACGGTCTCCCGGTGGGACGATTTCACGCCCCTTGGGATTCAGGTCCCGGCCTCCGGGAATGAAAACCCGTCCACGGGCTCCCTCACGTCCCCCCGCTCGTCCCCACGCCGGATGTCGTACCCGTTCGAACATCTTGGAGACGGCGAAGGCCTCGCCGTCGGTGTGCGCGACCTCCAGCACCTGACCCAACCCACCTCGGTACTCACCGGCTCCGCCCGAATCCGGGAGATACTCCTTCTTCCAGAAAACCAGCGGGGCGACCGTCTCGGTGATCTCCACGGGGGTGCTGCGAACGCCGGAGGGGAAGGCGGTTGCACTAAGTCCGTCCTTACCCGGCCGTGCACCTGTACCGCCCGCGTGAAAGGGGTTTACGACGAATGGCTCACCCTGGGCTCTGTACGGACCCGTGAGCCCGTGCCCGCCCATCAAGACGGGATTCCACAGGCAGGAGGCTCCTTCCGCCGGTACCGACCCGGGGGGGAGTGCCTGCTCAAGGCATCCGAGCACCACATCGGGTAGCATCTGCCCGATGGCATGACGAGCGGCGACCGCGGCCGGGGAAGGAGCGTTCAGCAAGGAGCCCCTCGGGGCAGTCACCTGGATGGTGCTCAGCGATCCGGCGTTGTTCGGGATTTCGGGGCCGACCACACACCTTACACCGAAGGAGGCGTAGGCGCGCGTGTAGGTAACCGGCACGTTGATGCCGAAGGCTGAGGTGCCGGAGGTTCCCTGGAAGTCGATGCCGATTTGGCCTGCCGCGTCGTCGATGTTTAGCTGGCAACGCAGGTCCAGGGCTTCGTCGTATCCGTCGATTCTCATCGAATGTCGGTATTCTCCGGCCGGGAGTGCCCGAATCCTGCTCCGCATGGCGCGCTCGGAACTCGACAGAATGTGTTCGGCGAGGAAATCGAGATCTTGGATCCCGAACTCCTCGAACATGTCCAGGAGGCGGGAGCAGCCAGCGCGGTTGCAGGCGGCGAGAGAGTAAAGGTCTCCCTGGGCCACGTCTGGATCGCGCACGTTGGCCCGCAGGAGTTTCATCAGTGTCTCGTCCAGCTCCCCTGCCCGGAACAGGTACCCGATTGGTATGCGGATCCCCTCCTCAAAAACCTGATTTGCGTCGGCGCCAAAGCCGCGGCCTCCCACGTCGGCGATGTGGCTCGTTGCCGCAAAGAGCGCCACGGGCCTGTCGCCCAGGAACGTCGGTGTGACAACAGTGAAGTCGTTGAGGTGACCCGTTCCCTTCCAAGGGTCGTTGGTTATGAGGACATCGCCGGGGCGCAGGCTGGAGACGGGGATCTCAGCCAGGAAGAACCCGACGGATTCGGCCATGGCGTTCACGTGACCGGGAGTTCCTGTGATCGCCTGAGCGAGCATCCGGCCGTCGAGGTCGAAGACGCCGGCCGAAAGGTCCCCCGCCTCTCGTACCGGGGTTGAGAAGGCCGTCCGGACAAGAGTCTGGGCCTGCTCCTCCACGACTGCGAGAAGACGGTTCCACATGATTTGACGCCCGAGGCCGGAATCCGCCCCGATCCCCGAGGGGCGCGGAGGGAGCGAGGAGGTGCGTTGGGGCGTCACCTTCGGCGCGGAGCGGCGGGCAAGCAGGTGCCCGCCACCCAAGCATTCGACCGACCAGCCGGACGGGACGACCGTGGAGGTCTGAAGTTCGGCAAGGGTGGTTTGGGATGAGGGGACCGATTTCGGGGTAGGGGCAGTCGCGACTAGGGTCCAGCTGAGCACCTCCACATCCAGTCCCGGGATGAGTCTCCCATAAACCGCTTCGTAGGCCTGTTCGAATGCGCTCCGAAGGGTCGCCCCACTCAGTTGGTCCGGGAGATCCACACTGATCTCATGCCCCTGCCCGACGTACCGCATGTACGCTCGAGTGATCTCCTCAATGGGGGCGCCGGGCTGACCGCTTTCGACCACTATCGTGGCCTCCGCGGACATCTCCGCAAGCACCTGACGGATGGGCTCTTCGCGGAAGTCGCTGACCCGGGCGTAGCGACTCCGGACGACTTCGTAGGAGATGGGTGCCAGCAGGAAGCCCACGGCCGAACCGACACCTGCATCCGCCGGGACAAGGAATCGGTCGATACGTAGCTTGTCCGCCAACCGGGCTGCGTGGATCGGGGCGGCGCCCCCAAAGGCGATCAAGGTTCTCCCTTCCAGGATTTTCCCGGACTCGGCGGCATGTGTTCGGGCCGCGTTGGCCATGTTTTCGTCTACGACTTCACATACGCCAACGGCTGCCTGTACGGGATCCTCGCCGACTTCCCCAAGCGAACCAAGCGAAGTTTTGGCGCGCCCTGGATCAAGCTCTATCATCCCCTTGGCGAGAGCTCCGATCCCGATTCTCCCCAGGACGATGTCCGCGTCGGTCACCGTAGGGTCCATCCCCCCGCGACCGTATGCTGCTGGTCCCGGCTCCGATCCGGCGCTGCGGGGCCCTACTCGGATCCGTCCTAGATCGTCTACGGAAGCAATCGAGCCACCACCCGCGCCGATCTCCACCATCTCCAGCACGGGGATCCTCACGGGGAGGCCACTACCCTTTTGGAACCGGTAGCTTCTGTCCACCTCGAAAGTGCGGGTACGAAGCGGCTCGTCGTCTATGATGCACAGCTTGGCTGTCGTCCCTCCCATGTCGAAGGAAAGGACGTTGCCCAGCCCGAGATCGCGCGCCAGCCGGGTCGCGAGGAGTGCCCCGCCGGCTGGTCCCGACTCGATCAACCGCACTGGAACCGAAGTGGCGGTGCGGACCGTGGTGAGTCCCCCGCCCGAGGTCATGAGGAGGAAGGGAGAGGTGATGCCGGCCGAGGCGAGCGAGGAGGCCAGGCCGTTGAGATAGCGAGACATCAGCGGCCTCACGTAGGCGTTGGCACACGCTGTGGAGAGGCGTTCGTACTCTCGTACTTCGGGACAGACTTCCGAGGCCAAGGTAATGGAGAGAGAAGGTCGAGCCTCCTCCAGAATGTCCCGTATCCTCTCCTCATGATCCGGGTTGGCGTACCCATGCATCAAGCCTACCGCGACTGACGCCACCTCCTGTTCGTCGAGGACAGGGAGCCATCTGCGGACGGAGTCTTCATCAAGGGGGAGAAGGACGCGGCCTCTGTAATCCACACGTTCTTTGACCGGGAGACGCCTGCGGCGGGGCACGAGGGGTGGAGGTCGATCGACGCCAATGTCGTATTGCTCGAAACGGTGCTCGTGAGCCATTTCGAGGGCATCGCGGTGGCCCTCGGTGACCAGGAGGGCGGTACGGGCGCCGCGCCGCTCAATGATCGCGTTGGTGGCCAGCGTGGTGCCGTGAATGACGAGAGCCACGTCTGTCCCCGCGACTCCGGCTTCCCCCAACACCTTGTGAACCGCTTCCATGACGCCCAGTTCGGGGTGTTCAGGAGTAGTTGGGACCTTGGTCGTCGTCAGCCGATCCGCCACGGCCAGCACTGCGTCGGTGAAGGTGCCCCCGATGTCGATTGCCAGACGCGGGCGGAGGTGCTCGCTCATGGGTACCTTCGTCACCTCACACTATCCCCTTTTTGGGAAGCAAACTTGCGGATCCCCAATGACCTTGGGAGGTAAAGATATGGATTACCGCCGGCTATTGATCGGTGCTCTCGTGGCATCAAAGAAGCAATTCCAAACTGCCATGACCACGTTCGACGAAAACGACTCGAGTTTCAAACCCCAGGAGGGGTTGCTCTCGGTGGCAGGGCATGTGGCGCACACGGCCGGTACCGTGGACTGGTTCGTAGACGGAGCCTTTGGCGAGGGATGGAACCTCGACTTTGAGGGGCACATGCAGGAGGCACACGCTTTTGCCTCGCTAACCGAGGGAATGGAGTGGTTCGAACGGGCGGTCGATCGCGCGATTGATGCCGTCAAGAACGCGTCCGACGGCGAGCTTGCAGCCTCCATACCCGACAAGCGCATCATGGGTGGCAGCCCCCGAGCGGCCGTCGTCAGCGCAATCGTCGACCACACAGCCCATCACCGGGGTGTGCTGGCGGCCTATGCGCGTCTCCTCGGTAAAGTGCCGGTGATGCCGTACGCGTAAAACCTCCGTAGGCTGGTATCAGGTGGGCCGGACCAGGAGTCGTGCCGCGTACTCGCGCCGAACCGCGATGAGTGTCCCGCCGACCGACAGAATCGGGTCGCCCGAGGGAGATTGACGGACACGGCTGAGCTTGCACCCCGGGAGAATGCCGCGCTCCAGTAGGGGCTCCGCCTCTTCGTCCGAAACGTCGATGCGGACCAGTCTTACGACGGTCTCGCGTGGAATATCCAGCACCGATGCCAATTCTTGCTTCACGTTTCTGAAGCCAGTTCTTGGCTCACGTTCCTGAAACTGTCACTGAAACTCCTCGTCGTTGCCCCTTGTTGTTGCACTGGAGAACGCAGATACTAGCGTCAGAGTTAGTTGAGAACCAGTCTCAACCTTGACACTCCTTCCGATTTCGATGGTACGACAACATGCCTTCAGCCGAGCATTGCGCACCTATCACCTCCGCGCCGTCCCTAGCACAGACGGATGGTGGGCACCCGGTCGTCGCTCTGATTGGTCCGGCTAATTCGGGGAAGACGACTCTTTTCAACCGGCTCACCGGGCTCCGGCAGAAGGTGGCCAACTACCCCGGCGTAACCGTTGAGAAACATGTGGGAGTGGCCAGACTCGGGGGTGGGGTCGAGATAGAGGTTGTCGATCTGCCGGGAGTGAGTGGATTCTCGGCGCGGTCAGCAGACGAAAGAATCACCCGCGACGCCCTTCTTGGCCGGATAGAGGGACTTTCCGCACCGTCGGGAATCGTCCTCATCGTAGACGCCACCAGACTCGAGACTCAGCTCCTGTTGGTGGAGCCCGTGTTGGCCAGAGAGGTGCCAACGTTGCTCGTCCTGAATATGGCGGACGAACTGGAAGGCGGTGGGGGGAAGCTGGACGACGCCACCTTGGCCGAGAAGTTGGGAGTCCAGGTGGTGCGAACGGACGCACGGTCGGGAAGAGGCTTGGAGGAAGTCGCTTCGTTCTTGAGGGGGATCCGTGTCGCCGGCCCCGGAGCGGCTGGGGAGCGCGAACCCACCCGTCGGTTGGAGCTGCCCCTGTTGCAGCTTCTTTCGATGCGGAGGGAACGCGTGCGGGCTGCACTCAAGGCTGCGTCGTATAGCTCATCGGGGCCGGGTCCGCTAACAGACCGCCTCGACGCACTCTTCCTTCACCGGTTCCTGGGTCCTGCCACGTTTTTGATGCTAGCGGCACTGGTTTTTCAAGCGATTTTTACTTGGGCCGCGCCTCTCATGGATGGTGTCGACTTCGCAATTGCGGGCTCGGGAGAGTGGATCGCCTCCCGTCTTCCGGAGAGTTGGTTCAGGAGTCTTCTGATCGATGGGATCTGGTCGGGGGTCGGTGCCGTGCTCGTGTTCCTTCCTCAGATTCTGATCTTATCCCTCTTCCTGGGGATACTCGAAGATTCGGGGTATATGGCACGCGCTGCGGTAATCGCGGATCGTTTGATGATGCGGGTAGGCCTCCAAGGGCGCGCCTTCCTCCCGCTTCTTTCGGCCTACGCGTGCGCGGTGCCGGCGATCCTGTCCTCTCGGACGGTCGAGAGCGAGCGGGATCGATTGGCTACGATGTTCATAGCCCCGTTCATGACGTGCTCCGCACGGCTGCCGGTTTATGCTCTTCTCATCGCGGCGTTCGTACCCGCCCAACCGGTGTTGGGTCCCCTCCTGGGCACACAGGCACTAACCCTGCTTGGGTTGTACGGTTTGGGAACCCTCGCCGCCATCGGGACGTCGTTCATCCTCAGACGGACGGTTCTCCGAGGTCGCCGTTCCGCGTTCGTTTTGGAGCTCCCGCCGTACCGGATTCCGTCGGTGAGGGGCACGGCTCTCCGACTTCTGGATCGGACCAAGGTCTTTGTGCGCCGGGTTGGGAAGATCATCCTGCTCACTACCATCGTTCTGTGGGCACTGGCGCAGTTCCCGCAGGTGAATGGCGAGCCACCGATAGTGGAGGAGAGCGCGCTGGGTCAGGTCGGGAAGGTCATCGAACCTGCCATCGCGCCCCTCGGTTACGATTGGAAGATCGGCGTGGGTCTGGTGTCGTCGCTCGCTGCTCGCGAGGTGATTGTGGGGACTCTCGGGACGATCTACGGCGTCGAAAACTCCGAGGAGGATTCGATTGAGCTGCGGGCCGCGCTCCAGCAGGACTTGGATCTCGGGGCGGCAGTCGGCCTCCTTATTTTCTTTGCTTTTGCGCTGCAGTGCATGTCCACGGTGGGGATCATGCGACGGGAGACGGGGGGTTGGCGGTGGCCACTTGCTCAATGGGGGTTCATGTTGGTGCTCGCTTACGTCGGAGCGTTCGTGGCAAACCAGGTCCTGTAACTTCAGGGGGCTGTGGAATGAAATCGTCGATGGCAAGTAGGCCGGTCTTGGGTTGGGGGGCATTTGTCCTGGTTGGCGGAGCGGTGTGGGGCTGTGGCGGGGCAGAGCAGGGCGCTGACAGCGGGGTATGTGTCGGTGCTCCTCCGGATGGTCCCGTACCCGAGATAGGTCCTGCGCCAGAGGACTATACGCCGACTGCGGCCAATGCTCCCGACACCGACATATGGATGGCGACACTCGATCGCAGCGACGGAGGGTTGGCGGTGGTCGATGTCGTGCCCATCATCGCCCGCGACGGATACGACAACCAACCGAACTTTGAGGTCACTGAGGCGCACCTGTTGTATGTGTCAGATGTGGATCGCCTCCAGACCGAGGTCTCCCGTTACTCGCTTTCCGCGCGCTCTCACGCACGCGTTACAATCACTGAGGGAGCGAGCGAGTTCTCCCCGGTGCAGGTGCCGGGAATGGAGGCTTTTTCCGCCATTCGGGAGCAGAACGGGAAGCAGTACCTATGGTGTTACGGTCTGGACGGAACGGATCTAGGTCCGGTGTTCTCTTCAGTCGAACCGGTCGGTTACCATGCGTGGGCCGACGGCAGGGTTGTTGCGATGTTCGTGCTCGGGAACCCTCCGACCCTCCAAGTGGGCGACGCCGTGACGGGGGAAGTGTCGGTTGTCGCGGAGAATCCCGGGCGTTCGATCCACCGGATTCCGGGGACAGACGAGATATCCTTCATCCGCAAGCTGACGGACGAGGAGTGGGTTATCGAGGCACTGGATCCCGTCGATATGAGCACCACTCCGATTACATCTACGCTCTCGGAAAGTGAGGACTACGCGTGGACGCCCGAAGGAGAGATCCTGATGGGACAAGGCTCCACGCTCCACTCTTGGACGGAGGACAGTGGTTGGGTGCAGGTGGCTGACCTTGCCGAGGACGGGATTCAGGGGATTACCCGGCTCGCGGTTAACCCAGAGGGGACACGCCTGGCAATCGTAGGGACCACACAAGGGGACTAAGACGAAAAAAGAAGGGTGTCGAGGCCGCGTGTGAGCCCAATCAGCTTCGGAGCCGCCTTGGCGGCAAGTAGGGTTCCACCCACATAAGGTTCCGCACTCGCACCGGCATCGTGCCGGATGGAGAGGCGCTCTCCGGGTAGGCCGAAAATCGTTTCCACGGAGAGAACGAAGCTCGGGAGCCGTACGGAGTGCACCTGAGCACCCCCGATGGAGGCGCCCCGCGTAGAGGGGTTGCCGAGGGTCTCCTCTATCGGCACCTGCAAGCGGTTCTTGGCGATGTCCCCGAGGGTTTCGGCGAGTTCTTGAGCTGTTCCGCTCGGGGCGTCCGGTTTTCCGGAGTAGGCGTAATCGATGACTTCCCAATGCGGCGCGTGCCGCGCGGCGATGCACGCAAAGTGCTTGAGCAGGGCCGCAGTAATCGAAAAGTTGCCCGCCGCCACAACGCCGGTTCCGCGGTTTCGGGCAGCGACGTCGATTCTACGATAGTCGTCTCCCGTAAGGCCGCTGGTCCCTATAACGACTGCGACGCCTCGGTCGATCGCTTCCATCGTATTTGCGCGGACGGCGGAGGGATGGGTGTAGTCGATGTACACGTCCGCAGCTTCGGATAGGGCTGCCGCTACGTTGTCGTGAATGGTGACGCCTGGTCCAATCGTGGTTCCGGCAGCCTGCCTTGCGACGGCCCCTGTGAGTTGTAACTCGTCGGATTTGAGGATGGCTTCGACGATGCGCGACCCGGTCCATCCGGTGGCCCCTCCAACGCAAACGCGGATGCTCACGGGCGATGCCTCGGTTCGGCGGCCTTGCTTGCGGCCATGCGTAAGGTCACGAGTAGAGTCCTTGTCTAGCGGTTGTAGGCAGGAGTCGGGCCTCGCAGCCGGGTCCAAATGCCGTCGCAGGCGTCCTGGATGTCCTGCCCTGGGATCGCTGTTTCGAAGGCATCTAGATTCTCTTGGAGCTGCTCGATGGTGGAGGCCCCAAGGATGATACCATCCACGTCTGTTGCCTGCGCCCGCAACCACCCGAGAGAAAGCTGAACCGGTGACAGGCCTGCCCGTTTCGCTATCTCCTGGACCTCTTCGACCGCGCGGAAGTACTCCCGGTGCCAGAATCGATCCAGGTACATCTGGTTTCCGTCGAACCTGGTCCCTGGGAGCGGAGCCCCCGGCAGCGGAGCCCCTGACTCGCGGTTCTGTTTGCCTGTCAGGAGGCCCCCTGCCAATGGGTTGTAAACGATGTTCGAGATTTCGTAGCGACGCGTGAACGGCAGGTACTCCTGATCGATCCCCCTGGCAGCCAGATTGTACATAGGCTGGGCTATCCGGGGCGGCTCCCAGCCGTGCCGCTCGCACACCGCAAACATCTCGCACATTTGCCAGGCGCTGTAGTTGGACGTTGCGGGGTACCGAATCATCCCTTCGTCGCGGAGTTCTTGCAGTGTTGCCAGCGTCTCCTCAATCGGGGTTTCGTAGTCCGGCAGATGCAGGTAGTAGATGTCGATGTGGTCCGTACCCAGGCGCGCTAACGAGGCGTCGATGGCCCGCCGCATGGAGTCTCGTGACAGACCCGTGTACTCCTCGGGTTCCCCCATCGGGTTGCACACCTTGGTTGCCACCACCACGTCGGATCTGCGTTCACCGAGGGCCTCGCCGAGAAACACCTCGGACCGCCCCTGGTTGTACACGTTTGCGGTATCGAAGAAGTTGATGCCGCGCCCCAGGCATAGATCCACCATGGCGGTCGCCGTCTCGAGATCGGTTTGCGAGCCGAACGTCATCGTGCCCATACACACCCGCGAAACGTTCAGCTCCGTGCCGGCCAGCCGGCGTTTTTCCAATTTTTCCTCCTCTAGCGAAGGGCCTTGTTCCCCGGGCCTGGGACGGGTCCCTGTACCCTGATGCCCGGTGCGCAAGATATACTGTTCAGGAGTGCCCCGAACCCAGCCCGAACGCCCCGAATCCAGCTCGGTGGGAGGAGTTACGATGCAGACTTCACGCGTTGCCCCGACCCGTTCCCATGCCTACCCGGGTGCCCCGAGTCTAGCCGAGCCCACGCTAGCGGAATGCGCAGCACGAGCCGCCACACGCTACGCCGACGCCAACCCATCGAGCAGAGCTCGGTTTGAAGAGGCGACCCGGCATATGCCGGGCGGCGACACGCGAACCATCAACCACTTCGACCCGTTTCCGTTGACGATCGTGCGGGGAGAAGGTGCGAAGCTCTACGACGTTGACGGCCACGAATACCTCGATTTTCTGAACGACTATACGGCGGGACTCTACGGTCACTCCAACCCGGTGATCCAGGCCGCGATCCGGCAGGGTGCCGAGCACGGACTGACGTTTGGGGGCCCAAGCCCCAACCAGCATGAATTTGCCGAACTCATGTGCAGCCGCTTCCCCTCGGTTGAGCGCATCCGTTTCACCTGTTCCGGGACCGAGTCGAACTTGCTGGCGATTAGCCTCGCGCGGGCTGTCACCGGGCGCACCGGCGTCATGGCCTTCATGGGCGGATACCACGGGAGTGTGTTCAACTTCTCCTCTCCCGACCAGCGCTTGAAAGCACCGTTCCCGTGGGTAGTCGGCACCTATAACGACGTGGCAGGCACCCGGGCTTTGATCAGGGAAAACGGATCCCAATTGGCCGCGGTCATCGTCGAACCGATGTTGGCTGCGGGTGGATGTTTGCCGGCCACCGCTGAGTTCCTGTCCATGTTGCGGGAGGAAACGCGGAATACGGGCACCGTTCTCATCTTCGACGAGGTCCAGACGTCGAGGTTGGGACCAGGAGGGCGTCAAGGAGAACTCGGTATTCACGCCGACCTTACGACGTTCGGTAAGTACCTCGGCGGGGGAGCTTCCTTCGGCGCTTTTGGGGGACGAGCCGACCTGGTGGATTACTTTGACCCGCGCCGCTCCGACAACCTGAACCACCCCGGTACCCACAACAACAACTCCCTGACCATGGCCGCCGGCCTAGCCGGACTCCGGGATGTGTTCACGCCCGAGGCCGCGACGCGTCTCACGGAGAGGGGGTATGCACTCCGAGACGAACTGAACCGGGTGGCCCAGCGCCGGAACGCTCCGGCCCAAGTGACCGGTTGCGGCTCGATCATGACCGTCCACTTCCAGCGGAAGCCGCTCCGGGAGCCGGGGGATGCGGCGACACCTCCCGAGGCGCGGACTCTATTCCACCTCGAGATGCTACTTGCCGGGGTGTTCCTCGCTCCGCGCGGGTTCGTCACGGTCTCGCTGGCCCACACCGACGAGCACTGCCAGAACCTGGCTGAGCGGTTCGACACCTTCCTCGATACCTACGCGGCCGTGATTGACGGGGCTCTGGGCGCAGTACCCTGACGCAGAGCCTAGCCGGTATCGTCCCTCAATAGCGTGTGTTTTTCCAGCATTCGTCGTCGGACTACCCCACCGTAAACATTACCCTCCGAGTCCACTCCGACTGCTTCGGCACCGCTGTGAGGATTAGTGGTCGACTCGATGTCCTCGATGAAGTGAGTCACCGTACCATCGCGGGCACTGCCAATCCGAATGCCCTTCTTCCACCCCGGATTGTCGGGACCCCAACTCTCCGAGTCCGCCACGTAGATCGTGTCATCATCGTCGATAAAGATTCCGCTCGGTCGCCCGAACTGCGTCCACTCCTCCAGGAAGGTTCCATCCTCCCGGAATAGCTGGATCCGGTTGTTGCTCCGGTCCCCAATGAAGATGCGGCCCTGGGAATCCATATCGATGGCGTGTGGCACCAAGAATTCCCCTGGCCCCGTACCGGTACCACCCCAAGCGGTGATGAATGTCCCTTCCGGATTGAACCGGACTACTCGATTGTTGCCTTCGCCGTGTCCTTCGGTGACGAGGATGTCTCCTCCGGGAAGGACGAGGACGTCGGTTGGTTGGTTGAACACGTCGGTACCCAAGCCCGCGACACCAGCCTGACCAAGCGTCATCAACAGCTCCCCGCTGGAGCTGAACTTGAACACTTGATGCCCGAGTGGCCCGCTCCCCCGGGCGTCGGTGGCCCACACGTTGCCTTCACTGTCTACATGGAATCCGTGTGGGTAGTTGAAGAGGCCGGCACCCCACGAGTCGATCGCGCGCCCCTCCATGTCGTACTTGACGATGGGATCCTCCGGTCGGTCTCTGCACGAGTTCTCGAAACACCGATGCATCACGTACAGGTGTCCCTCCGGTCCCTGTTCAACCCCAGTAACCTGACCCCACTGGACGGCCCCGGGCGGTAGCTCAGCCCACGGCTCGACGCGTTCGTAGGGACCCGGCAGGTCGTTGATGGGGAGGGCGCCGGTGAAGGGAGGGGCGGCATTCGCCGGTGGGTCGCCTGCTCGAAGGCGTAGGCGAAACGAACTAGTGCCGGTTCGCTGCAGGCAGCGCCGGTGAACCCGATGCCGAAGGGTGCATCGGCGGCGTCGAACCCTGCAGGGAAGGGCGGATCCGGATCGTTGGAGACGAATCCAAAGGGGACGACGATATGCGGTACGCCCGCTCGGGCGGCGAGCGCCGCCCCCCGGCTCCCGGGGGTGAAGATGGCGTCGAGATTCTCAGCCTCCAAGACTGCATTGATTCCCTGGGTGAGGCTCAGCCGTTCATCCTTCGCCATGTCTGAGGCGTTCCGCGCCCGGTCCGCCTCCACGTCCATCTCGTCGGATATGTCGTACCTGGACTGCTCATACTTCATGGCTCCTGCGTGACGGTGTTCCTGGTTCCAGTTGCGGAGTTCCGTCAGCGTCTTGACCGGGGCCGTGGGCCCGAGCGTCTCCAGCCATGCATCGAAGTCGCGTTTCATTCCGTACTTGAAGTTCACAGAGCAGCCGGCGTCGGCACCCTTCGCCTGATGCCCCCCTATGCAGAGCCCCCAAGCATTGAAGTTCTCCTCCGGGTCGGGGTCGACGAAGCTTGGGATCTCCACGGGATCGACGACGGTTGCCCCGGCCGCCTCTAGTGCGGCGACCGCATCCTCCATGAGGGCCTCTTGCTCCTGGTTGAGCCCGCCCAAGAGGTAGTTACCCACCGAAACGGGTTCGTAGTAGAAGGCGCGCGGGATTCCGATCCGAGCTCCGAGCAGGCCGTCCGGGTGCAAGAACTGGGTGTAGTCGCCCCCTTCAGGCGCGGCGCACACCTGGGTTGCCGGATCGTTGGGGTCCGCTTCCTGCCCCTCCATCGCGCCCAGCATGATCGCCGCATCTGTCACGGTTCGAGCCATCGGCCCCGCCATGTCGTGGTCCAAGGTGACAGGGGCGATTCCCCACCGGCTGATGCGGGCCAGGGTGGGCCTGATTCCGACGAGCATGTTGGCGTTCGAAGGGCTAATGATGGAGCCGCCGGTATCAGTCCCTACGTTTGCGGCCCAGAAGCTGGCTGCCGTACCGATTCCTGAACTGGAGCCTCCCGTTGAGAGGGCTGGGCGGCCGTCGTCAAAACCGTCGCGGGGGTCGCGCCGAGGGTCGTAGGGATTGAGTCCATACCCAGTTAGTGCGTTGTAGTTTCCGGGCATCTGGTTGGGCGGTCCCGCCATGAAGTTCGCGAACTCGGTGAGGCCGGCTTTGGCGATGATGACGGCACCCGCCTCCCGCAGGTGGGTGGTGAGGGTGGCCTCGTATACCGGGTGGTAGCCTTCGAAGGCAAGCGAACCCCCGGTCGTGGGGAGATTGGTCGTCTGGATGTTGTCCTTGAGGGCCACCGGGATGCCGTGCAGCGGGCCCCGCACATTCCCCTCAGCCCGCTCCCGATCCAGTTCGGCGGCTTCGGCCAGAGCGTTGGGGTTGACCGAGACCGCGGCGTTGAGTCGCCATTCGTTGGCCCCGATGCGGGCCAGGTGGAGGAGGACGAGCTCCCGTGCCGTGATCTGCCCGCTCTCCATGGCCGCCTGCATCTCGGGTATCGTCGCCTCAACAATGTTGAAGTCGCGGGCGTTGGCGCCGTGTTGAGGTGCACTGGTGCCTTGACACCCCCAGAGAGTGATGGCGAGTACTGAAACAACCGCAGCGCTTCTCATCGATCTTCTCATCAATCTCCTCCCCGGCGATCCCACCAATCCGTGGGCCTGTCATCGGTCTGCAAGGCGCCGGGGTCGATCCATGGGCGGGGACCGTACGGCGTCGAGGTCGGCCATACCTCGTCCAGTGTGTCGGCGTCATACACCCGGCCGTCCTTCACCACGTACTGGATGTCGGTGGTGTTCCGTATGTCATTCAAGGGGTTGGACCGGAGGACCAACAGATCCGCCAGTTTGCCGGCAACCAGGGATCCGACTTCGTGTTCGAGACCCAGGAAGTGGGCTCCGTGTATGGTCCCGACCTCTATGGCGGTCATTTCATCTGTTCCGGCCGCCGTCATCCAGACCTCGTAGTGGGAACCGAGACCGTGGAGCTGTCCGTGTGACCCGATCGCGCCCCACCCTCCTTCTTCAATCATGTCACCAAGACCGCGGGCGATTAGGGGAAAGCTGTAGTCGGTCTCCGGCCGCATCATGCGACGCCGCGTCGAGGGGATGAGCATTCGCCACGGAGTCCAGGTGCGGAGCTTCTCATCTTTCCATACCTCCTCCTCTTGGTAAAAGTACTCTTCGTTCCACGCGCTGGGGCCACCGACGATAAAGGTCGGGGAGTACACTGCGCCCGCCTGGCCGAAGAACTTGGCGACGTCGCTGTACAGGGGCATGTAACTCATCGGGTGCTCCCACCCGGTGTGACCGTCCAGGATCATCCCGATGTTGTACTCGAGATCTCCCCCTTCCGCCGTAACTCGGAGGCCTCGTTTGCGGGCCGCATCTGTGACCCACTGCCTCTGGTCGCGCCTGGGCTGCAGGTACTCCTTGATCGAAACGGCCCCCCAGGACATGAGACGATCGACGTTCCTCTCGGCGGCGGCGTAGTCGGTGATCTCGTTTTGGCGGGCACCATCTCCCGAGTAGACTGGGTCGCCGGTGCTGAAGGTTCGGGGCCCGAGCATCGCGCCTGCCTCGACCAGTTCGGCTTGGGGGAAGACGTTCGACGACCATTGAGAGTTGTCGAGCGTGGTCGTGACCCCGTACGCCATGTATATGGCGGATTCCCAGTTGCGGCGGGGAAAGACTCCTTCGTGGTCCCGGTGGTTGTGGGCGTGCATATCGATTAACCCGGGCATGATCGTGGAGCCCGCCACATCCAGGACCAGATCCGCGCCCTCGGTGGAACAGGATCCGACACACTCGAGCCTGCCGTCGCGAACAACGACGGTCCCGTCCTCGATCACCTCCCTGTTTTCGGCTGTGATGATACGGGCTCCTTGAAAGGCGACGCTCCCTGCCGCGCGATTCCGGGGCAGCACGAGGTTGATAGGGATTTCCACTGTTTCGCCGGTGGCCGGGCGGTGCGTGTAGTACCGCGGTCCGCTGACGAACTCCAGGGTGTTGGAGTCCCGCCACCGCGGGTGGATGCCCCCCTCGAAGCTGACTCGCGTAACCGGTAGTTGCCCGTTGCGTTTATCGATCTGGGCCGCATTCCCTCCGGTGCCCCCGTATGGGAAGGGCATTTGATAGACGTTGTCTCCCTCCTGGAACGCCAGCCATCGGCCGTCGGGGGATACTGTGGCTTCGTCCGCGTGCGGAAGTGTGAAGTGGACTCGGCGCCCCGAGCCGTCCAATCGAACGGAGGCTATCTCGGTGACCGATCCTTCTCCCCCTTCCGGGAGCGTTGTCTCCGGATAGAAGAGACGCCCGTCGGGGCCGAAGGACGCCTGAGGTATGGGGCGGCGTGGCATCAGGGGTCTGCCGCCGCCATAAGGGCGCGCCACTGTTACGATCGGGACGGGTTCACCGCTGTCGATCGTTATGTATACGAACTCATAGTACTGGTTGCTGGCCATGGTTCGTCCCCGGCTTGTCGCGCCGGATCCGCGCGTGACCACGACGCCCCTACCGCCGGGACCCCAGATCGTGTTGAGGTATTCACCCTGGGTGTTTGTGATTTGCCGTGGATCGCCTCCGGTGTTTCTCACGGGGACCGTCCATACGTGACCCTGCCCCTCGTCGTCCCAACTGGTGAAGGCTATCGAGCGTCCGTCAGGTGCCCACGCGGGGGCCATCTCGAAGGGTTCGAAGGAGTCGTCGGTCAGGCGCCGGGGGGGGCCGTTGGGGAGGTTCATTATCCAGATGCGACCGACGGCTTGGAAGGCGAGCTGGCTACCGTCCGGTGAAGACGCCGTCCAGCGCGGAAACTGTACCTGGAAGGTTGGGCCCAGAGGGGCTTGAGGTTGTCCAGCCATCTCGGAGACGGTGCGGTGCACATTGGCGGAAAAGGGTATGGTGGCGACTGTACCCTGGAGGTCTACGCGCCGGATCTTGCCCCCCGCCGAGATGACTATCGACTGGCTGTCGGAAGTCCAGCTATAACCGGGGAGGTCGCGCGACACCTTCATTCCCTCGGCCATGTCCACCTCGATGGGGTCCATGAGAATTCTTTCCGCCCCGGTCTGGAGGTTCCTCAACCAGAGAGCCGTACGTGGTCCGAACCGGAGACCCTTGTGAGAGATTGTCCCGTCCGGGATGCGCCTGGCGAAGGCGAGCCAGCGGCCGTCGGGGGAAGGCTCCGGTCCCACGGCCCCGCCGCTTGAGGTCTGCCCCTGCTGGACCATGATTCCCGAAGTGATTTCGTCGACGCGTCCCGATTCGAGATCCAGACGCCTGATCTGTCTGTGTCCCTGCATGACGTCGGAACGCCCCGACCATGTGCCTTGGGGGGTGCGCCTTAACTGGAAGTAGAGGGAGGACCCATCCGGTGAGAAGGCGGGCCACGCGGCTCCAGGGTAGTCGGACCCCACAAGCTCGATGCCCTCACCGCCGTTGACCGAGTACATCCAGATTCCGGGTCCCGAACCGCCTCCGCCTCTGATGGTTGAGGATCGTCGTACCGCTATAAAGCGGCCGTCGGGGCTCCAAGCCGGTTCCCAGGCCCGAAGGTTGACGTCCTCGAACACGGGCCGGGGATTGGCCCCATCCGCATCCATGAGCCAGAGATTACTCTGGCCGCCTCGGTCCGAGATGAATGCGATTGTCGAGCCGTCCGGAGAGATGGAGGGATGGTAGTGGACGGCGACTCCGGTCCCCCCCGTGAGGAGGGTCGCGGAGTTGGCACCAGCTGTGCCGGTGGCTGCGCTTACCCGGTAGATGTGCCCGAGGAGATCGAACACGACCCATCCTCCGTCCGGTGAGACATCCACCGACATCCAGGTCCCTTCGCTCGTAGTGAACTCAACCTCCCGCGTTTCTCCGCGCGGGGCCGTTACGTCCCAATCGGCTGCCGGCTGGTTTTCGGGACCTTCTTGTTGTTCCTGATGTGGGATGGCGGCGGCCATTCCGTACGGAGTCGCGAGCGTGGCCCAACCGACCAGGGTGATCCAAGCGACTGGGGTGGCAGAGTTGCGCATCTCGGAACCTCTCTTTCACATGTGGGCACGTGCGCTCATGTGCGGGCACGCTTATGTGCCGGAATCAACAATGAAACCTGTACTTGTGGAACGCTCAGGGGTAGACGGGCGGGGTACCGTGTCGCATATGTTCAGGCGTCGCTCTGGGAGGGTCCAATGCTGAAAACTCTGCGTTCGGTTGTGCGCCTGCGGAAGTTCGAGCGCAGCAGCGTGGCGCGGAGGCTGGCTCGCTGCGCCGACGTGGGTGACCTGAGGGAACTCGCGAGACGGCGGCTTCCAAGGGGCGTTTTCGGTTATATCGACGGGGCGGCGGAGGACGAACGGACCCAGGGTCGGAACTGTAGCGCGTTCCAGAATCTGGAGTTTCGTCCGCGTGTGCTGCGGGACGTGACGGGGGTGGACACCAGTACCGAGATCTTGGGTCGTCGGCACCCGCTGCCACTGGTTCTCGCTCCGACTGGCTTTAGCCGCATCGCACATTCTCAAGGAGAATTGGCCGTTGCGCGTGCGGCAGATCGAGTCGGAGTCACATACAGCCTCTCCACCCTCGGTACTCGATCGATTGAGGAGGTGGCCGCCGTATGTCCCGGTCCCAAGTGGTTCCAACTCTATGTGTGGAAGGATCGAGGCCTCGTCCGGGAGTTGCTGGAGAGGGCGAAGGATAGTGGGTATGAGGCAATCCTCTTCACGGTGGATGTGCCCGTTCTGGGACGTCGGGAGAGGGACGTTCGATACGGGTTCACGCTGCCTCCGCAACTCGGCCTCGACACGATCTGGGACGGTATCCGAAAGCCGGGGTGGACTTGGGACTTCATCCGGGCAGAGCCGATTGTCTTTTCGAGCGCCGTAAGTCGTTCTGCGCTTGGGGGGAGTGGCGTCGACGCGATGGGACTGGCTCAGTATGTAAACGAGCAGTTTGATCCCTGCCTCACATGGGATGATGTCGAGTGGCTGAGAACCGTTTGGGATGGGCCGATTGTTCTCAAGGGGATCCAGACGGTGGAGGACGCGGTCAGATCGGTGGAGGTGGGGGCTGAGGGTATCGTCCTCTCGAATCACGGGGGCCGCCAACTCGACGACGCACCCGCCACTCTTGAGCTGCTGCCGGCGGTTGCGGATCAGGTGGGCGATCGCCTGGAGGTGCTCATTGACGGAGGGGTGAGGCGCGGGAGCGATATGGCTAAGGCGGTGGCCCTGGGGGCGAAGGCCTGCTTGGCTGGGCGCGCCTATTTCTACGCGCTCGGGGCGGGTGGAGAGGCGGGGGTCGATCTCGTCCTGAAGTGGTTTACGGATGGGTTCCGCCGGACGATGGCACTGCTGGGGGCATGCTCCGTGGATGACCTCACGCCCGATTCCGTACGCTGGAGAAAATAACCCGTAATCCTTGCGTGGCAGCGAGCTTTGGTCCTAACCTGTTATACGGGTACAACTATCTTCCCGGCGGGACATATGCGAAGAAGCAAGGTTAGATGTAGGCAGAAGGTTAGCTGTAGGCAGATTGGGTTAGGCTCGCGCGCGGCCTGCGTGCTGTTGGTTGTTGGTGTCGCAATTGGGCTCCAGAGCCCATTGCTTGCTCAGACAAAGGTGGCCGGCGACCGGGGAGCCGCCGAACGCGTGGCCGAGGCGGTCGGGCGACCGGGCATGGGTGCGGCGAGCCTGTTCAGCCATACCGCGACGGGCGAGGGTCCGGAGGGTGCCACCCCCGCGACCTCCACGGCGATTCCCACACCGGCAATCGGTACGTGGGATCCGCAGACGATAATCGACGGGACCTGCACGCGTTGTCACAGAGACCGTTCGCCGCAGGGCAACCTCTCGCTCGAAGCATTTCAGGTGGCCAACGCCGCTGAGGAACCCGAGACTTCCGAGAAGATGATCCGGAAGTTGCGGGCAGGAATGATGCCGCCGCCTGGTGCCGGCCGTCGTCCGCCCGCCGACTCCCTCCGAGTACTCGCGGAGACTTTGGAGACGCTCGTGGACGAGGCGGCGTCCGGCGGGGCCAGGCCCGGGCACCGGACCTTCCAGCGCCTGAACCGTCCCGAGTACGGGCGCGCCATATACGATCTGCTGGGGCTGGTCGTCGACCCCTCGAAGTGGCTTCCCAACGACCAGCTGAGTGCGAACTTCGATAACATCGCGGACGTGCAGACGCTCTCGCCCACGCTTCTCGATGCCTACCTGAACGCGGCGGCCGAGATCAGCCGGCTCGCGGTTGGGGATCGGGCAGCTCCTGCCATCAATCACACCTACAAGAACTCCCAATATGTGTCGCAGCATCCGTGGGACCGCGTGGACGGTGCGCCTTTCGGGACACGCGGCGGGATGGTCGTGGAGCACGTATTCCCTGCGGATGGGGAGTACACCTTCTCCTTGGTGTTTACCTCCGGTGCCAACTCATACTTGGAGGATGTGGACGTGTCCATCGATGGCGAGCGTGTGGCACTGCTGCACTACACGCGGCGGGGAGGGGGAGCGGATGACCGCGGGTTCACTCCCGTGGAGACAGAGCCGATCTTCGTGCGTGCCGGCCAGCGCAGGGTGTCTGCGGCCTTCATTCGGCGTCAGGAGGGACCTTACGAAGACCTGATCCGTCCACACGGATGGTCCAATGCGGGGGGTGGCTCGGGCGGTGCCGGAATCACGACCCTTCCTCACCTCCAGGATCTCATCGTCGGAGGGCCGTACAACCCGACCGGAATCTCCGAATCCGCCGTAAGGAAACGAATCTTCAGCTGCCGGCCCACCTCGGCCGAGGAGGAGCGTCCTTGCGCGCGCGGCATCTTGACGGATCTGACGCGAGCTGCGTATAGGCGGCCCGTGGAACCGCGTGAAATCGACGGTCTGATGCGGTTCTATGACATGGGTGCCGAGAACGGTGGGTTCGAGGGTGGTGTGCGGCTGGGGTTGGAGGCGATCCTCTCGAGTCCATTCTTCGTGCTGCGTCTGGAGCGGGAGCCCGAGAATGTCGGCGACGGCCAGGTGTATATGCTCGATGGGCCGGAGCTAGCTTCTCGTCTTTCCTTCTTCCTTTGGGGTCAACCCCCCGATGAAGCGCTCCGTCTTGCTGCTCTGGAGGGCAAACTCTCGGACCCCGCGGAACTCGAGGCTCAAGCCATTCGCCTCCTCCGGGACTCTCGATCCTCCGCGCTGGGCCCGCGCTTCGTATCCCAGTGGCTGCGGATGCAGGATCTGTACAAGGTGCGGCCCGATCCCAACTTCTTCCCCAACTTCGACGAAAACCTCGCCGATGCTATGAAACGCGAGACGGAGTTGCTGTTCGAGAGCCTCGTGCGGGAAGATCGGAGCTTCCTCGACTTTTTGCGGGCGGACTACACCTTCGTGAACGAACGTCTGTCGCGGCATTACGGGTTTGATGGAGTGGCGGGGAATGCCTTCCAACGGGTGGAGTACCCTGACGAAACGAGAGTTGGTGTGTTGGGCCACGGTAGCGTTCTCGTTCTGACCTCCCTGGCGAATCGGACTTCCCCGGTGCTGCGAGGGAAGTGGGTGATGGAGGTCCTCCTGGGGACGCCGCCGCCGCCACCACCGCCCGGGGTTCCGGATCTCGATGAGACGGAAGAATCGCTGGACGGGCGCCAGCTCACCACGCGGGAACGCATGGAGATGCACCGCCGGAGTGCCGCCTGCCGGTCGTGTCACCGGTTCATGGATCCGATCGGCCTTGCTCTCGATAACTTCGACGTTACTGGGAAGTGGCGGTTGCGAGAGAACGGTATCCCGCTCGACACGCGCGGCGATTTCTACGACGGGACGTCCGTTTCCACGCCGGCGCATCTCGTGGATCGACTGCTGGCCCGGCCCATCCCCCTGGTCCGAAATTTCACTGAAAATCTGGCTGCGTTCGCGCTCGGGCGGCGGGTCGAGTACTACGATCAGCCTGTGATTCGGGATATTGTCCGCGAAGCCGAAGCTGACGATTACAGACTCTCATCCCTCATTCTGGGAGTCGTGAAGACCGACGCGTTCCGGATGAAGCAAGCACCCGGTGCGCCAACCACTGTTGACGAAATGGAAGAGAATTAGTTGAGAAAGGGTTAGAAGGCATGGAGTTCATTACCGGTAGGCACATCCCGCGACGAACGTTCGTGCGAGGCGTTGGGGCAACACTCGCGCTTCCGATGCTCGATGCCATGGTTCCAGCCGGCCGGCTCGCAGGCCGCACCCCCGCAGGAGCTGCGACGGGGACGCGCCTGCTCGCCATCGAAGAGGTTCACGGGCTGGCAGGTTGTAACGTCGAACACGGGGCCTCCCGATTCCTCTTTGCGCCCGAAAAGGCGGGCCGGGACTTCCAAATCGTCGACGACAGTGCGCTGGCGTCGCTGCGTCCATATCAGGAACACCTGACGATTGTCTCGAACACGGATGTGCGGAACGCGGAGGCGTTTACTCCGCCCGAGATCGGTGGGGACCACTTCCGGTCCAGCGCCGTGTTTCTCACGCAGTCCCACCCTAAGCAGACGCAGGGGTCGGACATCTTCTGCGGCACCTCGATGGACCAGATATACGCGCAGCGCTTCGGCCAGGATACGCCGATGCCGTCGATGCAGTTCTGTATCGAGAACCTCGATCAGGCCGGTGGTTGCACCTACAACTACTCGTGTGCGTATACGGACTCCCTGAGTTGGGCCTCTCCCACGGAACCGCTCCCCATGATCCGCGATCCGCGGGTGGCATTTGACATGCTCTTCGGGGCTGGTGGGTCGGAGGCGGAGAGGTCGGCGCGCCGGGCGACCAGGCGCAGCATCCTCGATTGGATATCGGGTGAGATATCTGCCGTACGGCGCACGCTGGGAGCAGACGATGCACAACGCATGGACCAATACCTAACCAACGTGCGGGAACTGGAACGCAGAATTCAGATGGTGGAGGCCCGCAACGAGAGTGGCGAGGAGCGTGCCCTGCCCGAAGCACCTGCGGGTGTCCCCGACTCTTTCTCGGAGCACATGCGGATGCTGTTCGACATACAGGTGTTGGCTCTGGAGACCGACATGACGCGGGTCATCTCCTTCAAGACCGGTCGGGATGCGCAGAACAGGGTGTTCCCGGAGAGCCCCTCCGATCGGCCATTCCATCCGGCTTCCCACCACGGCAACCGGGAAGAGGCTGTGCTGGAGTTCAATAGGATCAACCGGTTCCGGGTTGGGCAGCTTCCCTACCTGATCGACAAGCTGAAGAACACGATGAATGGCGATTCGAGCCTGTTGGATCAGACGGTGGTGCTTTGGGGTTCGCCGATGGCCGATGCGAACCTTCACAACCACCGGCGAGCACCCCTGTTCTTGCTTGGTCACGGCAATGGGATGTTGGACGGAGGTGTCCACATCAAGGCCCCCGACGGGACTCCCATGGCCAACGCCATGCTGTCTCTCCTGCACGGTCTCGGCGTCACCGACATGGAGACGTTCGGGGATAGCAACGGCATCCTGCCACTCAACTACGCCGATCCGTCGGTAGTGGATAGCGGGTTGTAAGGTGGCTGAAAGACTCAACCGCATGGGTGGCCGACTGGCTTTGGCGGCGGTGTTGGTGGCGTTGGCCCTGGTGACGTCGAGCGGTGGCGTAAGTGCCGTCGGCGGCGTGGAGTCGCCGGTGGCCGATGCGGCGATGCGCGGTGACTTGGAGCAGGTGCGCGATTTATTGCGACAGGGGCTCGATGTGAACGCGGCCCAAGGGGATGGCATGACTGCCCTCCACTGGGCAGCCGAGCGCGGTAATGCGGAGCTGACCGGCGTCCTCATCTACGCGGGCGCAAACGTCGATGCGGTTACCCGCATTGGAAACCATACACCGCTCCATCTGGCAGCCCGTCGTGGCGCGGCACAGGTCATGCGTCGTCTTCTGGAAGCGGGTTCAGATCCAATGGTGGTCACCACCGAGAGCGGGGCGACGCCGCTTCATCTTGCCGCAGCCTCGGGCGATGGAGAGGCAATCGCTGTGCTTCTCGAGGCGGGCGCAGATCCGGACGCTCGCGAGAGCGCGTGGGGACAGACGCCCCTGACTTTTGCGGCGGCAGCCAACCGAGCGGGTGCGATTCGCGTCCTGTTGGAGGGCGGAGCAGACCCGGACATTGCGGCGTCGGTACGGGTACTGAGCGAGATGGATCGTCTACGGCGGGCGGCTTCGGCCCGGGAGACAGAGGTTTTGGAGGCCTTTGGCCGGGATGACGAGGCCACTCCACCGACACCTCAGGAACTGCAAGCTGCGGTCAGGGCAGGCCGGCGTGTATTCACGGAGGGTCTGCCGGAACCGGAAGAGGAAGAAGAGGAGGGCGACGATGATTTTCGCCGCCTGTTCCTCCCCCCGGTCGAGAAGCTAGGGGGCCTGACGCCACTCTTGCACGCCGTTCGTGAGGGCTATACGGAATCTGTCGTGGCGTTGCTGGATGGCGGGGCGGACATCGACGCCGTCAGCGCGGCGGATGGAACCAGCCCGATGCTGATGGCGGCGATAAACGGGCAGTTCGATCTGGTAATGCTGCTGCTCGATAGGGGAGCCGATCCCAACCTCGTATCCGATCTTAACGGTGTGTCCCCCCTGTGGGGTGTGCTCAACGCTCGGTGGCAACCGCGTACCCGCTTTCCCCAACCGCAGGAACGATCTCGCCAGAGCACCAACTATATCGCAGCGATGCGGGCTCTTCTGGACGCCGGTAGCAACCCGGATCATCGGATAACCCGGCACCCTTGGTACATGGTGTATACCGGGTGCGGCAATCGTAACTGCGGACTCGTCAACACCGACGGAGCGACGGCCTTTTGGCGCGCCGCATACGCCACGGACCTCGAGGCGATGAAGTTGCTGATAGAGTACGGAGCCGATCCGGAGATTCCGACCAGAGCACCGCCCCGGCGCCAGCGTCTATCACCGGACGAGTTCCTGAGCCAACAAGCCCTGAACGCCCTCCGAGATTCGACATATCTGGAGCTTGGGGAGGTGGAGCGCCTCGAACTTCTCAAGGATGTGCGGAGCCAGCTCCCGGAGGACCAGCAGAGCAACTTCTCCGACGACCAACTCAAGGATCTGGATGACACCACGCGAACCGAGCTCATCGCTGCGGCAGAGGCGGCGGCGGAAGCTCGCGCGAATGCTCCCGACGCTTCGGGGCTGCCCCCGGTGCCGGCAGGGGGTCCGGGCGTGTATCCGATCCATGCCGCCACCGGCGTAGGGTACGGCGAGGGATTCGCTGGCAACGCGCATCGCCATACACCGGAAGGCTGGATACCGGCTCTTCGATACCTGGTTGAGGAGCTGGGCGCAGATGTAAACGCCAGAGATCATGGCGGCTACACGGCAATGCACAATGCGGCGTCACGCGGTGACAACGAGATGATCCACTACTTGGTAGAGAAGGGTGGCGACGTGACCGTGGTGAGTCGTCGAGGTCAGACGACCGCGGACATGGCTAACGGTCCGGTGCAGAGGGTATCGCCATTCCCGGAGACGGTCGCGCTCCTCGAGAGTCTCGGCTCCAAGAACAACGACAACTGCATGTCCTGCTGAGCCACGGTCCTGGGCGCGGGTATCAGGGTCAGTTGATCCTCTTCTCCCGCCCTTCCCATTCTCGTTCGCGGAGCACGTATTTCTGAACCTTGCCGGTTGCCGTCTTGGGCAACGGCCCCACGGTGACGGCACTGGGGCACTTGAAGTGGGCGATCTGCTCGCGGCAAAAATCGATGATCTCCCGCTCAGTTGCCGACATCCCAGGTTTTATCGTGACGAAGGCCTTGGGACGCTCTCCCCATTTTTCGTCCGGGACGGCGATCACCGCACACTCCAGCACAGCCGGGTGCCGCGCCACGGTCTGCTCCACCTCTATCGTGGAAATGTTCTCGCCCCCTGAAATGATGATGTCCTTGGCCCGATCGCGGAGCTCTACGTAGCCGTCGGGGTGCCAAACTCCTAGGTCGCCCGAGTGGAAGGCTCCGTGGCGGAAGGCCTCGGCCGTCGCTTCCGGCTGCCGAAAATACCCCGACATGACGATGTTCCCGGTCATCACGACCTCTCCCATCGTTGTGCCATCTCGTGGCACATCAACTCCTCCCTCGTCAACGACCCGCATGAGGTCGGAGGTCACGAACCCCTGCCCCTGACGAGCCAAGAAGCGGGCCTGTTGCTCGTGCCCCTCCTCGGCCCAGCGTTCTTGGGGAGCGCAGGTGGCCGTTGGTCCGTACGTCTCGGTCAGGCCATACGCGTGGATCGGCTCGAAGTTGAGGTCTCGAAGCTGAGATAGAAGGGTCGGGGAGGGAGGTGCTCCGGCTATCATGGTGCGCACGGGCTGTGACAACCGTTCCGCCGCAGTATCGTTGACCAACATGATTTGAACGGTCGGCGCGCCGTTGTAGTGGGTCACTCCCTCACGCTTCAGGAGGGTCCAAATCTCCCCCGGGTCCACGTCTCGGAGACATACATGGGTGGCACCCGCGGCCGTCACTGCCCAAGTGAAGCACCAGCCGTTGCAATGGAACATCGGAAGGGTCCACAGGTACACGGAGCTCGGCGTCAATTGAGCCGCGATAAGCTCGCCGAGGGCGTTCAAATACGCGCCGCGATGGGAGTAGACGACGCCCTTGGGTCTTCCAGTGGTACCCGAGGTATAGTTGATGGAGATCGGGTCCTCTTCGTCATCCGGGCCGTCTCCCGCGTGAGTGGTCGCGGTTGGAGTCCCGGGTGGGGTCTCGTGCGGCGCCTCCGGCGTAGCTATGAACTCTTCGTAGGGGTCGCCCGGTTGTCCGGTATCGTCGATTCGGATTACCTGCAGAGACCCTAAGCTGTCAGGCACCAGATCCATCAGGGAGTGGTCCACAAACAGAAACCGCGATCCGCTGTGGGTGAGGATGTACTCGACTTCTCCCGCCGTGAGACGGGTATTGATGGCGACCAGCGTGCCGCCTGCCGAGGGCACCGCGTAGTGGGCTTCGAGGAGCGGAGGCGTATTCGGAGAGAGGAACGCAATGCGATCCCCCTTCCGAACTCCTTCCCGCCGCAAAGCGGAGGTTAATCTCCTCACGCGGAGGTCAAACTCCCGGTAGGTGTACCGGCGACCTTCGTGGATGACCGCTGTCTTGTCCGGAAACACGAAAGCGGTTCGGTGCAGGAAGGAGAGTGGCGAAAGCTCCGTCCGGTAGACCCGATTCGTGCCGGGCTCGGCGTTCACTCCTGTGCTCAAATCACTGTCGATCGTTGGACTCTGCGGAATCCTCACTGGCGAGCTGTTCCCAGCGGGCCCGGGCTTCGTCAAACTGTGCGTATACGTGATCCTGCTCAGCCTGAGACCGCCATCCAGGCCACTGCACTGCCTGAACACGGAGCGAGTCTACCCACGCCATACCGTAGCGCGCCCCGTCGGCATCCCGGATCGGAGCCCCGTCCACGCGGTACCACACTGCGTTCGTGAAGGCCTGTGGGTAGGAGGCGTCCAGGGGGAAGCGCTCCTCGGCCTCCCCCTCGGCCCGGAAGTGCATCCAGCCACTGTCCCCAATCTCTATCTCTCCTTCCCAAGCGGCGGAGCGTCGATCTTCTGAAAGGGTCAGCTCAACCACGTCCATTCCGTCGCGCACGATCCAGGCGCGTGTCAGTGGAACGACGGAGCGGACGTCCGCCACCGCCTGTACCGAGGTGGTCCCCGCGGGAAGTTCCAGCGTCGACCCGGCTATCTCTCCGTTTACTGCAAACTCAACTAGCGGGCCGTTGGTCACGAAGGCGCGCGCATCTCTCATCCCATCGTACCATCCCTCGGCCGTCAGTTGTCCGTCGGCTGTCTTTATGTAGGTCCTCATGGCCCCGAGCAGTGGTGTGGTATGGAGGTTGCTGATGGAATCCTCGCCCCCTGTGGCGCACACGCGAATGTCGTTGCTCCACGCCGCGTAAAGTGGGAAGAACCCAGCCCTCTCCGCGGACGACCACTCGAGTGCGTCCGAAGTTCCCAAAACGGCGTCGACCAGAAAGCCCTTGCCACCCCCGAGTCCTGTCGTGAGCGGATCCGCATCTCCGAAGTAAGGGTGGACGTATCCGGTGACTGCGCCCTGTTCTTGAGCCAACCGCATCATGTCGGTATTGGAAGGATAGAGGCTCTCGATGGCGGTCCCCTCGTAACCGGTCGTGTAGGGTGAAATGAGGTGGTCTCGGAGGCCGAGCATAAACACGTGTCCGTAGAAGGGCGGCCGGTACTCCTGTCCCACCACGACCAATTGATCCGCCGTGGACACGGGGTGAGCCCCTCCCCCAGGGACGAAGAACTGGTGGTCGAGAATTCGGTTGTCCTTGTTGGCGACCTGCTCATTGACGATGTCCTGGCCCTCGGCCTCGGACATGAACATCAGGTTTTCCAGCGTGTTGTGAAGATTGCCGGCGTAATTCATGTGGACGTGCGTCGACCCGTTGTACCACCCTTCGGCTGAGAGGTCGGTGAACTGGTGCAGGGTGACGTCTATTTCGGTGGTCTCGCCGGGGGCGATGTCGATCGAGAAACGCTGGGGCTCGATCTCGAATCCCTTGACGACCGTCATGTCGGTGGTTCCCGGCGGGAGGTCCACCGTGAATGTGCCCGAGGTGTGGAAGGCGGGATACCGGCCTCGCTGGCCGATGCGAGCGTAGGCGTCGGGCGGCGCATGATACTTGCCATCGGCCCCTAGGAGAATGATCCGCGAGGTGACCGGATCGGCCCCGGTCGCGTCCGTTCGCACCGTGACAGAGAGGGTGCCGACAGGATCGCGATGGGTGCGCTCCGCGATGGAGATGCGGTTCCGGCGTCCACCGTATGTATCGATGATCTCCAGTTGGGGGAGGCCGTTCTCATTGGTGATGTAGGCGATCTGTTCTCCGTCCGGGGACCAGCGGGGATGGAAAACATCATGGCCACGGAAGAGTGTGATCTTGTACGGTTCCCCGCCCGTGGTCGGTTGCACATAGAGGTTGTTGAACTGGTCGGCAGCCCCTGCCGTCGAGGAGTAGACGAAACGGCGTCCGTCGATGGACACATCGGGCTGGGTCCGGTAGAGGGTCTGCTCGCTGAGCACTGTCGTTGCCTCGGCGATTCCCCCGGCGCGGGCGGGGACCCGGATAACGTTGCCCGACCCCAGTGGGACATCGCGGTTGGAGACGATGAGCAGCTCCTCCCCCGACGGGAGCCAGGCTGGAGACAGGTGCATGTCCATCGGACCGAAGTAGAGGCGGTTGGCCCCGTAGTCGTTGTCCTGGGTAACCGCGATCGCGTCCCCTGCCCACTGACCGTCCGCGATGGGGCGGATGTAGACGTTGAAATATCCGTTCGGTGCGCTCGAGACGTAGGCGATCCGGGTACCGTCGGGCGAGAACGCGGGGTCGGCGTATACGTAGTCGTCGTCTGTGAGTGCCTGTGACGATCCGCTCTCTGTATCGAGGATATGGAGCTGGATCCGACTTCCCCCTTCGTCCGCGGTGTACACCAACCATCTGCCGTCAGGGGACCAAACGGGTGAGGAGTGGTACTCTCCGCCACGAGTCACCTCGCGAGCGTTTCCGGTCGCGACATCGACCTCCCACACGGAACCACCCATCGAAACGGCGATCGCCTCCCCGTCTGGATGCCACGCTGGGTACCAAGGGGTACTGCTGGGCGCGGGAGGGAGGTAGTAGTTATGCATGTAGTTTCCACCGTGCCCTACTCCCGGGTAGGTCCCGAAGCCCGGAGGTGGGGCTTCGCTGAGCACTGGGGCGATGGCTCGAACATTGTCCGGGAGCGCTACCGGCGCGTCCGTACACGCAGTACTGAGGACTCCGGCAAAGGCGACAACGAAAAGGGGACGAGTCGGGAGCGAGATGGATGTCGTCGGGTGCATGGCGGGGCCTTGGACTTGGGAAGGGGTCCTTGTCGGATGTCGAAAACTTGCCGAGCGGGTATGGTTTGGCGCAAACTAAGGTTCCCGTTGGAGATAACTCCTTGTAGGTAGACGGGATGCGCCCGGCGGTAGATGAGTTGCGACGACAGGAGACGATTTGGAAGGAGCCTGTTCCCCGACCCGGAAGCAGCTACTACTGGCCTTACTCGTCGCCAGCTTCGTGTTCCAGACGGCTCTGGTGTATACGGACGCGCGCAGTGAACCGTTGTCGGCCGAAGCGGAGGCGGGCCGAGTCCTGTGGCATCGCTATGCCTGCCAGACATGCCACCAGCTCTATGGGCAGGGAGGGTTTCTAGGGCCTGACCTGACGAATGCGGCCAGCCGTGTGGACTCCGCTCGGCTGGTTTCTCTCCTCCGCGTGGGAAGCGGACAGATGCCCGCACTCGGGTTTACCGATCAAGAGGCTGTTGAGATGGCCGCCTTCATGGAAGCCATGGACCGGCCTGAGATTGGGCGCGGGCAGCTACGGATGGGAACGCCGGCTGGAGAGGGAATCGGCGGTACCGGTGCACAGGGAGCGTTCGACCGCGCTGTGGCAGCTGCCCTGGACCCCGGCACGGATGCAGAGAGAGGCTTCGAGGTCTATCGCTCTCGGCCCTGTAGTGCGTGCCACTTCCCGTTCAGGATTTCTCCCGTGGGGGCTGCGGACCTTTCCCTCGTGGCCTCATCATTGGAGCCTGAGGCATTGGCGACGGTGCTCACCGATGGGCGTCCTCAGTTGGGTATGCCACCTCCGGTTCCTCCCCTGGACGACGCCGACCGGGACGCTCTAATCGCGTTCATGGTGTTCCTTGAGGCCAACAGATCCGAACTCGAGGCTGTCGCGGGGAGCCTGGGAGAGCGCCAGGCCCTCGATTGGTCCGCCCTCCCGTGGTGGGAGTATCCGTGATGTCTGATTCTTCCGGGACGGGATCTTTGCGCGGGGAGCCCTGGAAGGCGTTCTCGGAAGGGGATCCGCTGCACAGGTTCGCAGTCCTCACGTTCATCCGGGGCGGGCTGATAGCAATCGGGATCACTTTGGTGGGGGGCATTCTGTCGGCGTTGTATTCTATGCCGACCCTGGCCCCCTGGTTCCAGGAGATTGGCCTCGACCTCAGGCAGCTCCGTCCAATCCACACCACGTTCGCGGCGGCATGGGTTTTCCTTGGCGGAGTGGCCGTCGTGTACCGGTACCTGCAAGACGTTGGCCCACCCACGAACGGGGACCGGTGGCGTTTGCGGGTGCAGATCATCTCCTGGGGTGTGGCGGGCCTTGGGATCCTGGGGAGCTTGTTCATGGGGGTGGGTTCGGGACGGGAGTACGTGGGGTTCCATCCCGTGTTCTCCGTGTTCATCCTTGCAGGCTGGGTCGCCTACACGTGGACGTTCTTCAGGGCGGTCGGGCGGAAGTTCTGGAAGCTGCCGGTCTACGTGACGATGTGGGGCGTAGGCCTGCTTTTCTTCATCGTTACTTTCCTGGAGCAACATGCCTGGCTCCTGTCGGGGATCTTCAACGATCCCGTTCAAGACCTCCGCATCCAGTGGAAGGCGACGGGGACCCTCGTAGGGAGCTTTAACCTATTCGTCTACGGTGCGGTGATTTACCTGGGCGAGAGGATCTCCCGGGACCCATCGTACGGTCGGTCGAACACGGCTTACGCGCTCTTCGCCGTCGGGCTCCTGAACTCGTTCACAAACTTCGCGCACCACTCCTACCACCTGCCAGGGCGACCGGCTGTGAAGTGGATCTCCTTTGTGGTAAGCATGTTGGAGATCATCGTGTTGGCGAGGGCTGTATGGGATATGTGGCGTGTGGGCCGGAACCCTCAAGACCGCGCTTTTTGCGCTTCGCGCAGCTCCTTTACGGCGGCGAAGTGGTGGACGATCACGATCGTGTTTACGGCGATCCTCATTTCGGTGCCGCCCCTTAACGCTCTCATCCATGGGACCTACGTGGTCACCGGTCACGCCATGGGCGCGATGATCGGGATCGATACGATGATCCTCTTCGGTGCCGTTATCTGGATCGTGAGCGAACACCTGCAATCGAGGGAGGGAGAGGAGGCTTGGTCAACCCTCCACACCCCTGGGATGCGGAGGGGGATCCTGGGCCTCAACATCACCGTCGGGGCACTCGTCTTGTGGCTTCACATCGTGGGCGTGGGGGTGGGTGTGACGAGGGCCGTGCACGCCCCTGGCGAGACCTACTTGCCCCCCGATTGGGTGTCAGCCTCCAGCGGACTCGGGCTCGCGGTCACAGGGACCGCGGCCCTGGTCTATTTTTGGATTGTGTTGATTAGAATCGCGCGTCCCGCGTTCGCCTATTTCCGCTGGCGGTCACGAGTTTCCTAGGCTGTGCGGCGCCTGCGGGCATGCATTGCCGCGGCGCGCTTGATGGCGTTCACCGTGGCTCCCGTCCCCCGCGATCCACACGACCACCAGGGAGTGTCGCCTAGAAGTCGGCGCACCTTCCGGCCAAACTCTGTGCGTATGAACTCCGACATGACCACGGTATCTGTGTTTCGCAGCCGTCGCTTGACCTCCTCCGCATACTTTCTCCAACCAGGAGTCCATCCCGAGGCAATGAAATCAACGCTGACGTGCGGTGCTTCCTCCCTGAGTTCATCAAGCACTGCGTCCTGTTTTTGCAGCTCGTCGCCACCGACAAACAACACCCGACAAATCGGGGTTGGTCCCCTGGGCCGCTCGCCTTCGAGTTCGGGTGCGACTTCCATCTTCGCCTCCTTCTTCTCGAGGCGCATTCTCAACGTTTGTGCCTGACCACTGTACTCTTCTGACTCTTCTAACACCTCGACCATGCTTCTGGCGCGGTGGAGGTTTCCTTTCCGGAAGTACGAATGGCCGAGCTCCTCCCAGATCCCCGCCGCATCTGCCTCGCGGCCACCTATGTACAGTACTCTCGCGAGGGCTTCCTGTGCCTCCTCTTCCTCCCAGATCTGCCTGTATCCTTCGGCAGGGTCAAGGAGGAGGTCTTCGAAGCGGTCTACGCCGCAGCCGGCGTGCGCGTACCCCTCTAGCAGGTCCATGACCTCCCTTGCCCGCGTTTCATTCCCACTGTCGAGAAACACGTGGTAACACTGGTAGAGGGTTCCAGCGTCCTCCTCATTCGGGGTCCGGTTCTTCGCCCGATCCACCAACACCTGACGGACCCTCGGGCTCGTCTTGAGAGCCCAATGGTGTTTAGCGATCACGTCTAGAGTCCTATTGTTTCCTGATGCGGCGAGGTTGGCCACTACATCGCGCCCTTCGACGATCTCGGCAACGCCCAATTGAGATAGGAAAAACGGCAATAGATAAATGGGGAGCTCCATGCCTTCCTTCAGCCGGATGGCAACAACTCGGCAGGCGGTCGATAGCTTGCCCATCTCGACAAGCTCTCCGGCCAGGGCCAAAGCCATATAGATGTCCACCCGGTCGAGCATTTTTCCGTACGACTTTCGTCGATCCGCTAGGTGTCTCTGTACCTTTTGAAGCCGGTTCGTGACCTCCCTCAGCGTTTTTTCTGTGTCCTCTTGGTTCCCGTCCCTCTTCGGTTCGACCACGTCCTGCGCCCACTTGGCCAGCTCGAGAACACTTAGACAGTAGTGTCCGTGCCCTGAGTAGCGGACGTTGTGTTCAATTGATTTTTCGAACCACTCACGGCCGTCTGTGAGACGAGTTACGAATCCTGGCAGTCGGCTTGCGTCGTTCGGTAGGGCCACATCACCTAGGCTTCTGAATCCGGCTTTGACGAGACCCAGGTCCGCTGCGATCATTGCGCGTCGATTGGGATTGGCTTCATCGGTCAACAGCTCTTCCAGGATCTGCTGGGCACGCGTATGGTCATCCATCTGTTGGAGGCAGTGTGCGAGACGGCGCCGTGCGTCGAAGAAATTCCGTTCAGCACCGACATAACCCTCACCCTCCAATCGTTTCGCGGCCTGGGCAAGGACTTCGAAAACTCCCCGCGCGGTTCCGGGCGATTTTTCATCGTGAAGAAGCTCGGTTCCAACCTTTAGAACTTTGGAGAACAAGCCCCCCGGTACGGTGAAGGCCTTCGGACCTACAAACCCGGATACCTCGTCACTCCGGTCCGTTGAACCGAGAGCGTCGATCACGCGTTCCACCGTGTCCGCGTGTCCCGGCCCCCTCCCAAGAGCCCTAACCACCGACGATTCGTCATAGGCACTTGCGATGGTAGACCAATCGCCTTTTCTCGCCCATCCTCGAATCCGGCCCGCCCAGTACCAGGCTTCCTGCTCTTCGTTTCGCTGGCCGGAATACTGGGGTGCATTCTCGAACACGACTGATTGAAGGCCGCGATGGAAGTAGGAGGTGGCACGCTTACCGTTCAGATGAATCAACTCCTGGATGGCATCCTCCATCTGGTCTTCGGTAAACCCTCCGTGAATCTCGTCCGCGGAGGCATCAAGAGCGTCAATCAGTAGGCGGTCGAGCGTCGTAAGTCCCGGTTCCATGACCCCGCCGTCGTCGAGCACCTGTTCTTCTGGCTCTTCACTGTCGTCATCGTCCTCCGGGAGATCCACCCCGCCCTTGCTGGATCCAGAGGTCGAATCCGGCCCGGGAAGTAACCTCTTGAACCACGCTTCGAGGTGCCGGCGGAAAGAGGGGTTCATAGCGATGCGCAAGGCCAAGACAAACACCACGGTTTCCCGCACACCGTGATTGAGACGGACACTCTCAAGAGCCGCGTAAATCTCCTCGGAAGTGTAGTCTCGATCGCCATTGTGGGTCTTTTCCGGTTTACTCGGTGCCCCGTCCTCATTGGGGACCCCGAGGGTGTCCCAAAAGCGTTTCATCAAATCACGGCGGTCTCTGTTGTGGAGTTGAACCAGCAACATGCTCAAAACGGGTGGACTCAAGGGAGTCGTCTTCGCGTTTTCAACAAGCTTTTTGCGATGCCAGCCGAGGACCGTTTTGAGACGAAAGTTTTTCCTCCTGGCGATTGCGTCCTGAATCTTTCTCCGGGCGTCGGGGCCCTCGTCGACCGCTGCTTCGAGAGCTCTCTCCCGTTCGAGTGGGTCAAGGGCCCTCCACACCGACGGAGCACTCCGACGCCCCCGGTCCCGCACCAACCTGAGGAGGGCTTCCGGGAGTTCACCATCTCGTATCGGTTCTATGCGCACACTCGTCGGTTGCTGAGTCACGGGGAGTTCTCCTCTCGTCTTGGGTGTAGTATTCCTACGGTTCGTCGGCAGTGTCATTTTAGGTGAGACAAATGTCGGGGCCGTCACGGCTAGCGGCCCCCGGGGATGCGGGTCACAGGCCGCACCGGATTTGATACACAAAGATTACTATATATATGCTATCATTGTACGCTATAAAGGCCAAGCGTGGGTTTGCGACTAAGCGGTCGCTCAACGTTGATGGCAGCGAGCTTGGGGTTGGCTTGGATGGGGTCGGTTAGGATGGGATCGAGACGCCCGGGCGACAGGCCCTTGTGGACGCCGAGTCCCGAACAGGTAGCCGCGTCGAATATGGCGGCCTTCCACCGGTTCGCGAACCAGTCCCGGGGCGCAAACGCCGAATCCGTGCGCGATTTGTGGCAGTGGTCAGTTCGCGACCCCGACGCGTTTTGGAGTGGTGTTTGGGAGTTCTGCGGCGTCATTGGTGACAGGGGCGATCGCGTCGTGGAGGACTACGATCAGTTGCCCGGGGCCCGCTGGTTCCCGGATGCACGCCTGAACTACGCCGAAAACTTGCTTCGCCGAAACGACGACACCCCGGCCGTGATATTCCGGCGGGAGGATGGCCTACGCCGGGATCTGACTTGGCGGGCCCTACACGACGAGGCATCCAAGATGGGCCAAGCCCTGGAAATGGCAGGGGTCGCCGAGGGGGACCGGATAGCAGGTTACGTCCCGAACATGCCCGAGTCGATCGTCACCCTGCTCGGTGCGGCGAGCCTCGGGGCCACAGTCTGCACCGCGTCCCCCGATTTCGGCGTGCAGGCAGTCTTGGACCGGTTCGGCCAGATCACTCCCCGCATTTTGATCGCGGCAGACGGGTACGTCTACGGGGGTCGCGAGTACTCGGTCGTCGAACGCGTTGCTGAAATCGCAAACCGACTGCCCTCGGTTGAGCAGGTCATCGTCGTCCCCTACCTGGATCTCGACCCGGACATCGCCTCGATTGAGGGGGCTGTTCTGTGGGAGGACTTCCTCATCCCACACACCACGAACTCCATCGACTACCGCCGTCTTCCGTTTGATCATCCCCTCTACGTTCTGTTCTCCTCCGGAACGACCGGTGTCCCCAAGTGCATGATCCACACGGCGGGCGGCGTGCTCCTGCAGCACGTCAAGGAGCAGCAACTGCATGCAGATGTGAAGCCCGGCGACCGGACCTTCTATTTCACGACCTGTGGGTGGATGATGTGGAATTGGCTGGCCTCCACCCTCGCCGCCGAATCGACCTTGGTTCTGTTCGACGGATCCCCGTTTCATCCCTCCCCCGAGGTCTTGTTCGACTACGCGGACGAAGTGAGGATGACCCGAATGGGTGTTTCGGCGAAATTCATCGACGCGTGTCGGAAAGAGGGTCTGCGGCCGGCGGAGACACATGATCTCTCCACCGTTCGCACTCTGTTGTCCACCGGGTCCCCCCTCGTGCCGGAGAGCTTCGACTACGTCTACGAGCACATCAAGGAGGACGTTCATCTGGCGTCGATCTCGGGAGGGACCGATCTGTGTGCCGGATTCGTGGTGGGGAATCCGGTTCTGCCGGTGTGGAGAGGTGAGATTCAGGGCCCGTCGCTGGGCATGGCAGTGGACGTGTGGGATGACGATGGCCAGCCGCTCCCGCGCGGAACAGGAGAGCTCGTGTGTACGTCACCCTTTCCCTCGGTTCCGGCCGGGTTCTGGGGGGATGATGACGGGAGTCGCTTCCACGCGGCCTACTTCGACGTGTACCCGGGGGTGTGGCGACACGGGGACTGGATGGAGTGGACTGAGCATGGTGGTGCCATAATTCATGGGCGGTCGGATGCGACCCTGAACGCGGGAGGCGTGCGGATCGGAACCTCGGAGATATACGGACAAGTGGAGACCCTGCCGGAGGTGATGGAGTCGATAGTGATCGGCCAGCCGTGGGAGAACGACACGCGCATAGTGCTGTTCGTGAGACTGGAGGAGGGTGCGAAGCTGGATGAGGACCTGACGGACGATATCCGGAGGGTGATCCGGGAAAACACCTCCCCGCGACATGTACCGGCACGGATTCTGCAGGTTACCGATATTCCGAGGACGAAGAGCGCCAAGATCTCCGAACTTGCGGTAAGGGCCGCCGTGATGGGGGAGACAGTCAAGAATGTGGACGCACTTGCGAACCCGGAATCTCTCGCGGAGTACTCGGACCGTGAAGAACTTAAGTCATAGCCTCCGTCTCAGGCTTCGCGATCTCTCGCTGTGCGTCCTGTGGGTCACTTTGCAGATCGCGGCCGCGTCTACGGTTTGGGTGGCGGGGGTAGTGGCCCAGCAGGCCGAGGTCCCGAGCCCCGATGCCGGTATCACGGCAGTCGAGGGGATCAGGGTCGGACATCACACGCTCGAGGGAGCTCCCACGGGATGCACGGTTGTACTTGCCGGAGAAGGGGCCACGGCCGGAGTGGATGTGAGGGGCGGGGCCCCAGGATCGCGAGAAACAGCGTTGTTGGATCCCGTGAACAGCGTCAGTGCGGTTCAGGCGGTAGTCCTATCGGGTGGCAGCGCGTTCGGACTCGGCGTTTCGGAGGGGGTGGTCCGGTACCTGGAGGAGCGTGGTCTTGGGTTCGAGACCACGGCAGGAGCGGTTCCGATTGTAGTCCAGGCTGTCTTGTTCGATCTGGGGGTGTCGGGGACGGTGCGCCCCGGGTCGGATTGCGGGTATCTGGCAGCGGAAGCGGCTACATCGGATTCCCCGGAAGAGGGGAGCGTCGGCGCGGGAGCGGGTGCAACTGTAGGCAAGGTGTCCGGTACGGCGCGGGCAATGAAGGGTGGGATCGGCACGGCTTCCATAACGCTGGATGACGGCCTCACGGTGGGCGCCATTGTGGCGGTGAACGCAGTGGGCGACGTGGTGGATCCCACCACCGGACGGGTGGTTGCAGGTGTGCGGACCGAGGATGGGAACGGTCTGGCGGACGCCCGCACTCTCATGCGGCGAAGCCGCACCCCCGGGGAAGGGGGAGTCGAGACGGACCGAGCGAACTTGGGGGTGAACACGACCATCGGGGTGGTGGCGACCAATGCGAACCTAACCAAGGCGGAGGTTACGAAGGTGGCGCAAATGGCGCACGATGGTCTAGCCCGGGCCATCTACCCCGCCCACACTCCGTGGGATGGCGACACGATATTCGGGCTCGCTACCGGAGAGTACCAAGGAGAAGCGTCACTTTCTCAAGTTGGCGCCTTGGCCGCCGTGGTGGTGACGGAAGCGATACTGCGAGCGGTACGCCAAGCTACTGGACTTCCAGGGTTCCCATCCGTAAGCGACCTCCGAGCCCGGAACTGAGCCAGGGTTTTGATGTCTGACCTACTAGCGTCCGGGGTCTGGGTGCTGGTGGCGTATGCAGCGGTGCTGGCGGCCCTCGGGGGGTGGATTGGCCGGCGGGTTCAGAACAGTGGGGGGTTCTTCGTCGCCGACCGCAACTTGGGTCCAGTGCTGCTCTTCGCGACGATCCTCGCTGCGAACCTTGGGGCGGGGACGACGGTCGGTGCCGCCGGGCTAGGGTACCGAGACGGTCTAAGCGCATGGTGGTGGGTGGGTTCCGCCGGCATCGGAACCCTTCTGCTGGCCTTCGTGGTGGGTCCACGGCTGTGGAAGGTTGCCAAGTTGCAGCGGTTGCTGACCGTCGGCGATTTCCTCGAATATCGGTACGGGCGGCCGGTTCGGCTGGTCATTGCTATCCTGCTTTGGTTTGCAACGCTGACCATCGTCTCGGCGCAGCTGATAGCCATGTCCGAGATTGTGGCCGCCGTCAGCGGAAGTTCACGATGGGTGGGTGTCCTGCTCGGGGGAACAGTCGTTTTGGTCTATTTCCGGGCGGGTGGACTTATTAGTACGGCGTGGGTGAACCTGGTTCAGCTCGGGGTCCTGTTGGGAGGGTTCTTGATCGCGGTCCCGTGGGCGCTCAGTGCCGTGGGTGGGTGGGACGCGGTCGCTAGTCTCGGGGATTCGAGTGAGGATTACCTGGCTTTTCTGCGCGGAGGAGCTTCCGGGTGGGTCTATGTGCCGCTCTTGGCGCCGGCCTTCATCGTCTCCCCCGGTCTCGTGCAGAAGGCTTATGGAGCCGCCAACCCACGTGCTCTCCGACTCGGTCTCGGTGCCGCAGGGGTGGCTCTCCTTCTTTTCGCCTGCGTTCCCGTCCTGTTTGGGATGATCGCCCGCGCCCACGCCCCCGAACTAGCGACCGCCGAACAGGCACTCCCACATGTCTTTGTGGCAATTCTACCTCCGGCCTTGGGATTGCTGGGTCTGGCGGCCGTTTTTTCTGCGGAGGTGAGCTCGGCCGATGCGGGCCTCTTCATGTTGTCTACCTCACTCTCCAAGGACCTATACCAATCGGTACTCCGTCCCTCGGCGACGGACGCAGAGGTGCTGAGGGCGGCCCGAAGGGCTGCGGTCGTCGGAGCGGTTCTCTCCATGCTGCTCGCGCTCGTGCTGGAAAGTGTTGTTGCGTCGTTGACTGTGTTCTACTCCATATTGAGCGTGAGTTTGTTTGTGCCAGTGGTGGCAGGGGTTTTTGTTCGCCGCGGCGGTGTGACCGAAGCTCTGTGCGCGATCGGTGCCGGACTCGCTGCGCTTGGCACCGTCCGCCTCGCGTCCCCGTCCGAAGCCGCAGCATGGTTGGATCCCATGGTGGTGGGTCTCGTCGTGTCGGCGTTGGTCTTCGCCCTCCTGGCGTTCGTGCGAAGAAAGTAGAGGCGAACCCTGGGAACAGAGGCCCAAATGCGTGTATCGAAAGCCAGTACCCTGCTCGGGTCGTTGGTTGTTTTTGCGGCGACTCTATTGGCAGTCGGTTGCGAAATGTCGGGTTCACGCACGATGTCGTTTGCGACCGGGAACACAAACGGTCTCTACTACCCACTGGGTGGTGGTTTGGCCTCGGTGTGGTCGAGGTCGCTGCCCGAGGTAAACATGAAGGCAGAGACCACGGCCGGCTCTGTCACCAACCTCATCCAGGTGGCCAACGACGAGAGCGAAATCGGATTCTCGCAAGCTGACGCTTTGGCTGGTGCTCTGGCCGGCAGTGGTCGCTTTCCGGAGCCGCTGCCGCTGCGGACGCTGGGCCGCATTTATCCGAACGTGGCTCATCTGGTGACCGTTGAAGGAACCGGGATCCGATCCATCCAGGACCTCCGGGGTCGTCGGGTGTCCGTCGGACCTCCCGGGTCGGGGAACGCCGTCACGGCTTGGAACGTGCTTTCCGCGGTCGGAATCGTAGAAGCGGATTTCACTGTCCGCCAACTTGACTACGCGCAGATGTCAAATGGCCTGAAAGACGGGACGCTCGATGCGGGTTTCATTGCGGGCGGTGTAGGGATGCCGGCTGTGGTCGAGATCTCCGTCTCCCGTCCGATGGTACTTGTGCCCTTCACCGAGGAGGAGATAGAGGTCATCGTCGCCGCGGTCCCGGCCTACGCAGGGTTCCAGGTGCCGGCGGGCGCCTACCGGGGAGTCGACACACCCGTCCTTACGCCATCGCTCTGGAACCATATCGTTGTGGCGGAGGGCATGGACGAGGAGTTGGCATTCGATCTAGTGCAAACGATGTTCGAGAGGCGATCCGACTTGGAGGCGATCTCCTCCGTTGCTCGTTTCCTGGACCCTGAGACGGCGAGGGACGTACCTGGGTTCCCCCTGCATCCAGGTGCCATCCTCTTCTACCAAGGCATAGCCGAGGGTATGCAGCCCAAGTGACATCCACCTTGTGACAGGCCGGAAGTTTTCGATGGCCCGTGTTCTGTTCGTGGCAGCGGCTAGCCTTTCGCTGTTTCAACTCTGGCAGAGCACTACGGGCATCCTTGGGGCGACCCTCGCCCGACCCCTGCACCTGGGATGCATAGTGGTCCTGGCGTTCCTGGCGCACCCGCTCCATCGCCGGAGAGATGGCGAGCCCGCGCCTCCAAACTGGTCCCGGCCCCTCGATATGGTCCTTACCGTGGCCGCGCTTTACTGCGGGTGGGTCATCGTCGCTTTCGATTACCGTAGCGTGGACCACATCCTGCACGGCTTGTCGACTCACGACTTTCTCGTCGGCGTGCTCTTCCTGGTGCTCCTTCTAGAGGTTACGCGGCGGGCTGTGGGCTGGGTGATGGTCGGGGTCGCCTTGGTTTTTCTGCTCTACGCCGCATTCGGCCATCTGCTTCCCGACGTTGTGGCCAACCGCGGATTCAGCGTGGAGCGCATAGTCCGGTTTCAGGTCTTCACGGGGGCCGGATTGTTCGGCACGCCATTGGGAATCGCGGCGGGGACCGTGTTCGTGTTCGTCCTCTTCGGATCGTTCTTGGAGGTGACGGGTGCGGGCAAGTTCTTTATCGATCTGGCCTTTGCAGGTGCGGGCAGGTTCCGGGGCGGGCCAGCGAAGGCAAGCGTCGTGGCATCTGCGGCGATGGGGTCGATATCCGGTTCGGCGATCGCCAACACGGTGACCACCGGTGCGTTGACGATACCGATGATGAAGAAGCTCGGTTACTCGCGGGAACAGGCTGCGGGGATCGAGGCGGCGGCCTCCACCGGGGGACAGATCATGCCCCCGATCATGGGGGCGGGGGCCTTCATCATGGCGGACTTCACCAGCACGCCCTATCGGGACATCGTCGGTCTCTCGGTGGCCCCGGCGATCCTGTACTTCGCGTGTACTCTCTTCCTAGTTCACCTCATCGCTGTCAAACTGAATCTGCGAGGGATGGCCAACCCCCCGCCGGTGGCACGTACGCTCCGCGACGGGATGCACTTCCTCGTCCCCTTGGCGTTGGTGATCGCACTCCTGCTGCTGGACTACTCACCACCTCTCGTCGGGGCTGCAGGGTGCGTCGCCATAGTGTTGACTAGTATGCTTCGCCGCCGGACACGCATCAGCTGGCGTACGGTGTTGGAGGGGCTCCGGAATGGAGCCCAGTTGGCCATACCGATCTCACTCGCCTGCGCGACGGCGGGGATCGTGGTCGGAGTGATCGGACAAACAGGGATCGGTCTGACGTTCACGGAGTCGGTAGTCAATGTCGCTTCCGGCCATCTGTGGCTCGCCCTGATGTTGATCGGATTAGCGGCCCTCGTCCTAGGGATGGGACTCCCCGTTACCGCGGCCTACATCGTCATCTCAGTGATGGCAGCGCCGGCGCTGCAGAACCTCGGGTTACCCCTGCTGGTCGCTCACCTCATCATCTTTTGGCTCTCCCAGACCTCCAATGTGACGCCCCCCATCGCCCTTGCGGCGTTTGCCGGGGCCGGCGTGGCAGGAGCGTCCCCCATGCGGAGCGCCGTCGTCGCAGTGAAGCTGTCGCTCGGATTTTTCTTTATCCCCGCGATGATGGCTTACTCGGCGCTCGTGCCAATCAACGGGATTACCGCCGGTTTCGTGTTCGCGTGCGGGGCCACGCTTGCCGTGGTCGGATTTCTCGCCATGGGCTTCGAGGGATATGCCGTGCGCCGGTGCCAGTGGTGGGAGAGGTTGGCGTTCCTGCTAGCGGGTGGGTTCCTTTTGGTCCCTGACGTCGCGGTCAGGGTCGGGGCGTTGGTCGTTGGTGGGGCTGTCCTGGCACTCCACTGGTCTGGGTCACGGAGGTAGTTCCGGGCTAGGGCGGTGGTTCGGGAGAGGCTTCAGCTGTCTCGGTCACCTCGGGCGATTGCCGCGGTTCGGCGCATGGCTTTCTTTCGAGCCGTCGGGTCAAGGAGGCGCTTCCGCAGCCGGATCGCATCTGGTGTCACCTCAATGAGTTCGTCGTCGGCTATGAACTCGAGCGCCAGTTCCAGGGTGATCCGTCGTGGGGGTTCGAGCCGAACATTCTCGTCGGCCGCTGCGGCCCGCATGTTGGTGAGTTTCTTGCCCTTGGTGACGTTGACTTCCAAGTCGCCCGGTCTGACGTGCTCGCCCACGATCATGCCGCTATAGACGGGGACGCCGGGCACCACAAACATCTCCGCCCGCTCCTGAAGGTTGAATAGCGCGAATCCGACTGATTTCCCGGGGCGGTCAGCCACCAATACGCCCCGGCGGCGGTGTTCCAAGCGTCCTGCTCGCGGGCCGTATTCCAAAAAGCGAGAGTGGATCTGTCCCTCGCCTCTCGTGTCGGTCATGAATTCGGAGCGGTAACCGAACAATCCGCGGGCGGGGAGCTTGAAATCGAGGCGCACAGGACCCGTTTCTGTAGGGTTCATGGAGAGGAGTTCGGCTCTCCGTATCCCCATCTTCTCCATCACCGTTCCAACCATGTCAGCAGGGACCTCGATCACCACCTCTTCATAGGGTTCGAGAACGCTCCCATCGGATGTCTCTCGAAGGATGACGCGGGGCCTCGACACGCAGAATTCATACCCTTCCCGGCGCATTGTTTCCATCAAAATGGCCAGATGCAGTTCGCCGCGTCCCGATACCGCGAAGGTGTCGGGTGCGTCCGTGAGCTCCACGCGCAAGGCCAGATTGCGTTCGAGTTCGCGCAGGAGACGCTCCCGCAACTGCCGGGTGGTTAGGTACTTACCCGCCTGCCCCGCAAAGGGACCGTTGTTCACGGAGAAATCGACGGAGAGAGTGGGGCGTTCCACTGCGATCCCTCGGAGACGGTCCAGGTGTCCTGGATCGGTGACCGTCTGCCCGATCTCGACCCCTTCCAACCCCGCAATAGCCACGATGTCTCCGGCTACCGCCGACTCTCGTTCCACGCGTTTGATCCCGTCAAATCCGTAGATCTTGATGATCTTGGACGTCTTGACGTCAGGGCCGACGGCGCTGGAAACGAGTCCCGGTTCCCCAAGAGGGAGCGTTGCCACCTTCTTTCCCGCCTCGACTCGTCCGCGCTCTACTCGCCCTATTGCGATCCTGCCCAGATAGGAGGAGTGGTCGAGTGTTGATACCAGCATCTGAAAGGGTTCTTCGGGATCCCCCCCGGGTTCGGGCACTGTGTCGAGAATCGCACGGAAAAGCGGTTCGAGACCAGGATCGGGTCCCTGATCGGGCTGAGGAAGTTCCAGACTGGCCCAGCCGTCGCGCGCACTGGCAAACAAGAAGGGTGCGTCTAGCTGACTATCCGTCGCCCCCAGCTCCAGGAACAACTCGAGGACTTCTTCGTAGACGGCCTCCGCTCGGTGTCCGCTCCGGTCCACCTTGTTAATGACGACAATGGGGGTCAGATCGAGTTCCAGGGCTTTGCGGGTAACGAACCGCGTCTGCGGCATTGGTCCGTCGCTTGCATCCACCAACACGAGGACACCGTCGACCATCCGCAGAATGCGCTCTACTTCACCTCCGAAGTCGGCGTGCCCCGGCGTATCCACGATGTTGATTCGCGACCCGCGCCACCCGACGGAGGTGTTCTTGGAGAGGATCGTGATACCCCGCTCCCGCTCCAGAGGATTGGAGTCCATCACTCTTTCCGTGACCTGTTCGTGCGCTTGGAAAGCCCCGGCCTGACGCAACATTTGGTCGACCAGGGTGGTTTTTCCATGATCGACGTGCGCGATTATCGCTACGTTGCGAAGGTGTCGAGGGGGAGCGGTCGAGGTCACGAGGTATCCGGATTCGGAGTTAAGTGGGAGATTGCGGCGGTCGTCTTCACTGGACGTAACCTGTTCGCAGTGGCTAAGCTAGTGTCCCGCTGTCTTCCAGACCCATTCCTGAAAGCGCCGCTGATGAAACGTACACGCTTACGCCTGCTTGCCGCTGGAGCTCCCATCCTTTTCGTCGCTGCCTGCGGAGGGGATGAATCGGTTGTTCCGCCTCCTCCACCCCCAACCGGCGGAAACGCGGCGTCCGTGGTGGTATCCCCGTCGACACTCTCGTTCAGCGCCGTGGAAGATACTGCCCAACTGACCGCCAGGGTTTCAGATGCTAGCGGTAACGTCCTGTCCAATCCGAGGATTCGCTGGACCACGACGGACAGGTCCGTGGCCATTGTGGACCAGGAGGGGCTTGTAAAAGCTACCGGAAACGGGACCGCGACCATCACGGCCACCTCCGGATCTGCCAGCGGCACGGTCTCTGCGGCCGTCCAGCAGGTAGCGGATGCCCTGGTCCTGGACGAGTCGGATCTGGTTTTCTCCGGGACGGGCAAAGAGCGAACTCTGACCGCAGAAGTCACCGATGCAAACGGCAACGACGTTTCGGGAGCCACGGTGAATTGGTCGAGTTCGGACGGCTCGGTGGTCCAGGTAGGAAACGATGGTCTAGTAACGGCGGTCGGGGTGGGGACGGCGGTGGTTACGGCGGCGTCGGGGCCGGTATCGGCCCAGGCAACCGTCGAGGTGCTCCCAGACCGGGATGTTCTCGTCGCCTTGTACAGGGCGACCGGCGGCGATGATTGGTCCAACAATATCAACTGGCTGAGTCGCGAGCCCCTGTCCAAATGGAACGGTATCGAGGCGGATGGGGAGGGCCGGGTGAGGGTGATCGATCTGTCAAACAACCGACTGACGGGTTCATTGCCACCTGAACTTGGGCTTCTAGCCACCTTGTCCCACTTGGATCTGGGAGAGAACAGCTTGACAGGGTCTATCCCGGCGGAGTTGGGGACAGCCAAACACGTGGAATTCCTACGTCTCAACAACAATGAGCTCACCGGTAGCATTCCTCTGAGCCTGGTAAACATGCAATGGCTGTGGGAGCTGGACCTGTCGCATAACATGCTTGAAGGTGCCTTGCAACCAGAGCTGAGCGAGCTCGGCTCCATAAATTCGATCAATTTGGGACACAATGAGTTTACGGGTCCGATTCCGCCTGAACTCAGCCGCCTCGGGTCTTTGTCTGTTCTCTCTCTTTCCGAAAATCGTTTTTCCGGCCGGATCCCTCCTCAGCTCGGAGACATGGAGCGCCTTCAACACCTCCTGCTGGCGAATAACGAACTTGCCGGGCCGATTCCACCCGAGTTTGGCCGATTACAGCAAGCGAGCCGGATCGTCCTCGCGGGGAACCCGATTTCGGGGCCAATTCCGGCGGAACTCGGCGACCTCCTGGGGCTCAAGGAACTCCTCCTTGCGGACACGCAGATTACGGGGCTCATTCCGCGCGCTCTGATGAGGTTGGAGCTCGATCTAATCAGCCTCCCACGGTCTGGAGTGTGCCCACAGATCGACGACGCGTTCCAGGATTGGTGGAGGTCGATTCTCACTCGATCGGGGGCGCAATGTAGCGTCGAGGAGGTGGAGCGTTTAGTTCTGGCGGCGTTCTACCATAGTTCGGGCGGCGACGGGTGGATGGACAATGGCGGGTGGCTCTCGAGCCAACCCCTCGATACGTGGTTCGGGGTGGGCACCAACGGAGCCCGTGTGACCCACCTGGAACTCTCCGGAAATGGCCTAGCGGGTGTTCTGCCAGCGGAATTCATCAACTTTCAGGAGCTCCGGACTCTCGGCCTGAGCGACAATCCCGACCTGGATGGTGTCCTGCCGTTTACCTTGATCAGGTTGGATCGCCTTGAGGTGTTTCGGTATGCCGGTACGGGGCTCTGTCGCCCGCCCGCCCGTCCGTTCGAGGAGTGGTGGGAGACGATCCCGGACCGCCAGGGAGCCGCGTGCGATAACGCTAGCGACGTGCGGCTGTACGCTCCATTCACATTGACGCAGTCGATTCAGAGTTTGGATGATCCAGTGCGCCTGGTGGCTGGACGGCGGGCTCTGCTGCGGGTTTTTCTCCAGGCAGAACACGATGCCGTGTACTACGATCCCAGAGTCGTGGCCAAGGTGTTCCAGGATGGCCAGGAGGTGCACAGCGTCGCGATCGAGCGGGGAGGTTGGCGCGTTCCTGCGGAAGCGGATGAAAGCGACTTGGGAGCATCGTGGAATGCCGAGATTCCAGGCGAGTTCCTGGTGCCGGGAGCCGGCCTTGTATTCGAGATGGATCCCGATTCGCTGATTCCGTTAGCCGATGGATTCTCCCGGCGAGTACCGGAGGAAGGGTCCATGGAATTGGACATTGTCGAGGTGCCGCCGGTGGAAATCACCGTGGTTCCTGTACTGGAGAGCGGTGTCACCGAGGGGCCGTTGGCCGATTCCATCGCCGACTGGACCAGCGGAATCACTGGTGACGGGTCTCAGGTCGGGCTCCTGCGATGGGCATTTCCGTTCTCCGAGTTCCATGCATCCGCCCGCGACCTGTATTTCACGGATCTGGACTTGGTTTCCGACGAAGGTCAGTGGGCTCTCGTGTTGGAAATGGAGTCGCTTCGGCTTTTGGATAACGCGAGCGGGTACTATTATGGGGCGGCGCTCAGCCCGAACGGGTACGTACGTGGGATTGCCCGGCGCCCGGGTTGGGCGAGCATAGGTAAACCATGGATCGCCGAGATTGCCCACGAGATTGGCCATAACCTGAGCCTGCGCCACGCTCCGTGCGGAGGCGCCGGCTCGACGGATCCGAGCTACCCATACCCGGATGGTAGTATCGGAGCATGGGGTTATGACTTCAGGGACGGGTCCTTGGTATCGCCGATTACGCGCCGCGACATCATGGGTTATTGCTACAACCTGGGTTGGCTCAGTGACTACTACTGGGAGAAGGTCATTGATCACCGCGAGACTCGTAACCGGAGCCACGCCGCAGATATGGCGGGCCGGGCAACGGAAACTCTTCTCCTTTGGGGTGGCTACGTGAACGGCGAATTGCGCCTACAGCCTCCCATGTGGCTGGAGACTCGTCCCGTCCTTCCCGTAGGGACTGGGCAATACCAGGTCCGCGGCGAACGTGCGGACGGCAGTGCGGCGTTCTCCCTTTCCTTCGAACCGAGCGAAGACAAGTACGGGAACGGATACTTCATCTTTGCAGTTCCAGTTGGTTTCGATTGGGAGGATTCGCTGGACCGCATCGTACTTTCGGGGCCTGAAGGTTCGGCCATCTTCGACACCACAGATCCGCGCGAAATCACGTTGGCTAGGGACCGCGGCACGGGTAACGTGAGAGCCATGCTCCGCAACAGGAATGAGCGCCTCCCACGATTACTTCGGGACGCCGACGTGGAACTGTTCCGGGTCAGTGGTCTGCGGGGGGTACGCCCTCCCCGCTGACGGCCAGCCTCTGAATGAAGAAACGTCGATGGGTGGTTATCCCGCTCTTCTTCATGGTGTTCGTGTGGGTGACCATCGCACTCCGGTTTAGACCGGAGGAGCCTGAACTCCCACCACCTCCACCAGATCTGCGGTCGTGGGATTTCCGAGGTTGCTCGCGGCTGGTCCTCGAAGGGTGGTCGGGAGATGATGCCGGATTTGTACTTGCCCCGGAATTTGTTATGGCCTTGCCCGATTCGGTGGATGCGTGGGGGAGGCCGATGGATACATACCGCGGAATTCCTTTGGCGCGCGAAGGAGAAGCGCCGGAAATGGAGCTCAGGTGGTTTACGCGAGCTGACACCCTGTGGTTTGTGTGGTCCAACGCGGAGGTGCGCGGTGCCGTGGCATTGCGCCGATCGCAGGGGCGGGATCGAGACCGCTTGACCGGCCTTGCCATCGCGGACCTACGCGGGGATGATCCCGATGCTTCGCTGGAGGCGCGGGCGGCGATGTGGCCCGTTAACTGCTACTCCTTGCGTCCCAATCGCATCCTGCCCGTCGACCGCTAGAGAAGTCTCCTAGTAGAGGAGTCTTCCACTCCTACAGGAAAGACGGGTCGAACGCAGAGTCCTCCGCTTCCCCGTCCTCCGGTCGTACGAGGGTCAGGATGGCACTCTGGGGCACGACGAGGTATTGCTCCTCCTCGAAGGTTATTTCCACCGCAGCCTTGCGGAAGAACAAGGCGTGGTCGCCAACGCGAGCTTGTGTTGGCATGTACCGCGGTTCGGCAGCGGTGATCTTCCAAGGTTCGTCCCCCAGCTCTGCAGGGGGACCGACGGGTGTCCCAGGTCCGACCGCAACAACTTCGCCTTCCTGGACCGCTTGGTTATCGACTGCGGTCGGCGGCAGGTACAAACCCACGGTAGAGCGTCCCTCCCCCTCGACCGGCTTCACGAGGATGCGGTCGCCCACGACGATCAGCCTCTGGTCGGCCACTTCGATCTCCCTCGGTTTCTCCTGCTGAATTCCAGCGCTTGGACTCGACTCACTGCTGCACCCTCCGCAAGCGGATAGTATATGCATCGGTACAGCGATGGAAGATGTCCGCTAGTCAACGGCTTTCGGCTTCGAAGCCTCCTCCAGGAACTCATCAATGCCTTCGGGAAGTAGGAGATTGTCCGCGATCCGAGCGATCTCCTCCGCTTCCTTCCACCGAGCTTCCAGCTCACGGAGTTCGCCTTCGAGGGCCCTCCGTTCGTCCTCCTCGTGGAGGGCCATTTCGAGGGCCAGGCGGATGGGGTCCGCGCCGGCCGCGAGGGTGCCGTTGATCGGTTTTTGCAGACTCTCGATCTTTTTGGGTTTTAGGCGCCTAACTTTGGCAGCCCTCCGTTGGTAGGCTGCTTCGGCCTCGCGAGCCGCTTGTGCAAGGTAGGCCTCCGGGTGTCCGGCCTGCTCTATCCGGCGGACCGCAAGTTCGATCGACCTCTTGTTCCCGCCCGACTTGTTCGTCGAAGCCATCAATGGGCCCATGAGCCCCAATGCCTCGGTCCCGGGCACGAGCATGGTGCTCCGGTACCCGGCCGCCCCTTTCGGAACCTTCTTCTCCCACCCTGGGATATGGTCCAGAGCGAGATCCCAGCCAAGGGGGTCTGAGCTGGGCAGAAGCCGGGACGTCATCATGTGCTTCCGAAGGACGCGGACCGGTGCGCCATCGCTGTCACGCGTGCGGATCAAGACACGCGCTTGTTGCCGCTGCTGATACGCACTGTGAAAAACCGACCACAGACCGTATTGGGCCCCGCCCGCCCCCAGCAGTGCCCAGCTCCCCGCCATGACACCCACACCGGCGACCAGCGCTGACCCGGAGATGAGTAGATGTTTCCGGCGCCTCCGACCGAACTGATCCCCGTATCTCCATGCCGCAAACTCGGGGCGCATCGGGTTGCCGATGCGGACTATTGTGAGGCCCTCCTTGAGCTTGGCCAGTCCCACGTTGTCGGAGGACACTCGCGTGCGAGTGGAACGGAACGCTCGTTCCAGGGCCTCAATCGCCTCCCACCGTGTCTCCAGAGGAGAGAGGTTCCAGCGCTCACACCGGCGGCACACGACCCAGAGGCGTCCCTTGGCTTCGTCATAGGCAAGCCGCCGACCAACCGGGAACTCCTCGATGGCCTCGTTCCTCCCAAGGTCCCTATGACAAAAAATACATTTGGTGTACACTGACGGTTGACCCGTACTCCGATTCGTTCCTAATCTCAAGGGCAGAAAGCAATCTATACGGCGATACCGGAAGGAGAGATTCGATGAAGCCAGTCTCCATGACCGTAAACGGCAAGGCGTGCGACGGTGTCGTCGAGCCCCGCACGCTCCTGGTCCACTTCCTCCGGGAACACCTGGGACTGACCGGTACCAATGTAGGGTGCGACACATCGTCTTGCGGATCCTGCACCGTCCTGATGGATGGGGAGTCCGTCAAATCCTGCACCGTCCTCGCGCTCCAAGCGGACGGCACGGACGTGACCACGGTGGAGGGACTCGCGACTAACGGCGACTGGCATCCCATCCAAATCGCATTCCACGAAAACCATGGGCTCCAGTGCGGCTTCTGTACGCCGGGCATGATGCTGGCCGCGGTGAGTCTCTTGGCCGAGAATCCGTCTCCCACCGAAGAGGAAATCCGCCTTGGATTGGAGGGCAACCTCTGCCGGTGCACGGGATACCATAACATCGTCAAGGCCGTCTCCGCGGCGGCCGAAGCCATGCGCAGCTAACAACCCCGAAGGAGGTACGACGAATGGCAACGGCGGAGAAATATGTCGGTGGGGGGGTTCCACGAAAGGAAGATCCGAAGCTCTTAACGGGGCAGGCGAAGTTCGTGGAGAGCCTCGAACTTCCGGGATTGTTGCACGTGGCGTTTGTTCGAAGCGAGTTCGGGGCGGCCGAGATCTCGTCGGTAGACCTTTCCGAGGCTCTCGAATCGCCGGGTGTGGTCACGGCATTCAGCGGTGAGGATCTAGCCGTCGAATGGGCAGCCGGCCTTCCCATGGCATGGCCGGTGACGGAGGACATTCGGATACCGGATCACTGGCCGGTGGCCCAGGACAGGGTGCGCTATGTGGGCGACGCGGTTGCAGTGGTTGTCGCCGAGACTCGTGACCAGGCAGTCGATGCGGTGGAGCTGGTCATGGTGGACTACGAGGAAGGGGAGGCGGTGGTGGACGTCGAGAGCGCACTCGCCGAAGGCGCGCCCCTCGTCCACGAATCCTATGATGACAACAAGTGTTACACCTGGAACCTGAGCAACGGAGATGTGGACGCGGCATTCGCGAAAGCGGACGTCGTTGTGAAGGAACGCTTCACGCAGCCACGGCTCATTCCCAACGCGATCGAACCACGGGCCGTCGTCGTACAATCGATCCCGTCCGCAGGCGACTACACGGTCTGGAGCACGACCCAAATCCCTCACATCGCCAAGGTGCTCTTTGCTCTGACCCTGGGGATCCCCGAGGGCCAGATGCGAGTCATCGCCCCGGATGTGGGAGGGGGCTTCGGGTCTAAGCTGAACGTATATGCGGAGGAGGCGGTTTGTATCGCGCTCGCCCGCCGCTTGGGTCTACCGATGAAGTGGGTGGCGACGCGCAGCGAAGGCTATCTAGCGACCATCCACGGACGGGATCAGGTCCAAGACATCGAGATCGCGGCCACCTCCGACGGGAAGATTCTCGGTTATCGGGTCAAGATCGCCGCCAACATGGGTGCCTATCTGCAGCTGGTAGCTCCCGGGGTCCCACTTCTGGGCGCGTTTCTTTACTGCGGGTGTTACGGCGGGGAAGCCTACGACTTCGAGTGCACCGGAGTGTTCACGAACACCACTCCGACAGATGCCTATAGAGGGGCGGGGAGGCCCGAGGCAACGTACGCCATCGAAAGGGCGATGGACTCCCTGGCTCGAAAAGTGGGTGTGGATACGCCGGAGATCCGACGACGGAACTTCCTCCCGGCCGGGGAGATGACTCAGAGCCCCGGTGGACTGGCATTCGACTCGACAGACTATGAGCCCGCGCTGGAAAGGGCTCTGGAGATGGCGGACTACGGAGATCTCCGGGCGCGTCAGGCGGCACTGCGAGGTGAGGGTGGGTCGAAGCAGTTGGGGGTGGGGCTATCGTCCTACGTTGAGATCTGTGGACTGGCTCCCTCGCAAGTTCTAGCCTCGCTGCGCTACGGTGCCGGGGGTTGGGATGCAGCGACGGTGCGTCTACTACCAACCGGTAAAGCGGAGGTGGTGACGGGGAGTTCGCCGCACGGCCAGGGTCATGTGACTTCGTGGTCCCAGATCGCGGCCGACCACTTCGGGATCTCCTACGAAGACGTGACGGTTCTCCATAGCGACACGCACGTAGCACCACATGGGATGAACACTTATGGCAGCCGCAGTCTCTCCGTGGCCGGAGTCGCGCTGCACAATGCCTGCGAGCGTGTGGTGGACAAGGCCCGCAAACTGGCGGCGCATATCCTGGAGGTTGCGCCCGACGATCTGGATTACGAAGGCGGCACCTTCTCAGTGAAGGGAGTCCCGGACCGGACGCAGACTATGCCCGAGTTGGCCTACGCGGCATGGACGGCCCACAACCTGCCGGAAGATGTGGAACCGGGGATGGAGGCGAGCTGCGTCTACGACCCCCCGAATTTCACTTTCCCCTTCGGTACCCACGTCGCAATTGTTGAAGTGGACACCGAAACCGGGGAGGTGGAGCTCCTCCGTTACGTGGCCGTGGACGACTGTGGCCCTGTCATCAATCCAGTGATCGTCGACGGGCAGGTGCATGGAGGGGTGGCTCAGGGCATCGCAGCGGCCATGTACGAAGCCGCCACCTATGCGGAAGATGGGACGCTCACGACGTCCTCGATGATGAACTACCTCGTGCCTTCCGCGGCCGAGTTCCCCTCCTTCGAGACGGATCGGACGGTGACTCCCAGCACCACCAATCCCATGGGAGTAAAGGGGATAGGAGAAGCTGGGACGATCGGCGCGGCACCCGCCGTAATAAACGCGATCGTAGATGCACTGTCCCATCTTGGGGTGACGGACATACCCATGCCGGCGAGCCCCGAAACTGTATGGCGCGCAATAGGGAGCGCAAAGGGGGGTAAAGCATGATTCCGGCATCATTCGAATACGAGAAGGCGACATCCCTGGACCACGCACTCCGTCTTTTGCTTGATGGTGGGTGGGGCGCAATGCCGATCGCTGGTGGACACTCGCTCCTCCCCATGATGAGGCTGCGTCTGGCGCGACCGGATCTCCTTGTGGACATCGGGGGCTTGGGAGAGCTCCGTGGAGTGGAGGAGTCCGACGAAGGGCTTACTATCGGTGCCCTGACAACGCATCATGCGCTTGCGGAATCCGATTTGGTGACCGAGGCATGCCCCTTAGTTGCGTGTGTGGCTGCCGAGATCGGGGACCCGCAGGTGCGACACCGTGGGACCATTGGTGGGTCGGTCGCCCACGCGGATCCCGCTTCCGACTTCCCATCGACGCTTCTCGCGCTCGATGCGACCATGATCCTGACAGGCTCGGATGGGGAACGCGCCGTGCCGGCGAAAGATTTCTTTATCGGCCCATTCGAATCCGACAAGCAGCAGGGCGAACTCCTAACGGCGATACGTGTCCCGAAGCGCGTTGGGTGGGGCTGTGCCTACGAAAAGTTCCAGCGCCGGGCCCAGGATTGGGCGATCGTCGGTGTCGCGGCAGTAGTCAAGACAGATGATGGCGCCGTGTCGGAAGCCGGGATCGGTCTCACCAACTTCTCCGCCGTACCGGTGAGGGCAACTGTCGTGGAAGAAGCACTTGTTGGAGCCCAGGATTCGGCCGCCGTTGCCGCTGCTGCGGCGTTGGTCAGTGAGGCCGGCCCCGCCATGGAGGACGAGAACGCCAGCTCAGAGTATCGGATGCATCTGACTGAAGTTCTGATCCGCCGGGCCGTCGTCACGGCGATGGGCGGTGACTAAGGCATCCGCCAAGTCAGTCCAGCCTTGATACGCCGCCCCTTGGGATCATGGGTAAAGCCGTCGTAGGAAAGCTCCCAGTTCACTAACGGGGGCGGTGTGTCGAACACGTTTGCCGCCGTCATGAAGGCCTCCAGATTGTTCGGAAGACGGGCGATGACCGTTGCGTCGATCGTCCCCATGGACGGGATGACTCGATAGTCGGGGTCCGCAGATTCGGGGTCGTCGTACGACGAGATGTAGTTGTAATGCCCGACGACTGAAAGGCGCTCCGTGTGGTAGCCCACAGAAGCCGTCCACTTCGACGTTGGCAGTGGCCATGCGAGCGTGTGATCCCGATTCAGCTTTCCGGCGCCCTCACGAGCCTCCACCAGCTCGACTCCTCCAATCTCGAGGGCTTCGACGTTATAGCTATTAGTGTACGTTCCGTTAAGCCCAAAGGCGAGTGACGAACCACCTGCCAACGGCAGACTCGAAGAGACACTCCAGTCCAAACCGGATGTCAGCATCCCGGGCCAATTGACCACGCGGTTTTGCATCCTCTCAATGAGTCGTGCCTCACACGTTCCCGTCCCCCAACCGTCGGGACAGCGGACGAACTCCTGCACGGCCCTTCGGGATGCGCCGCCCTCGTGATAGAGCCGAGTGATCGCCGCGTGGGGGATGAGCTCTATCAGGTCGCGGAAGTCATAACGCCACGCATCCACGGTGAGGTTGGTGCGGGTAGGGAAGTGGTACAGGACGAGGCCGACGTTCCGGGTGATCGCCCTTTCAGGGAGGAGATCACGGCTCCCGTAGGAATCGACCGCCTTGTAAACGTCCCCTTCCTGCACGTACTGCAGCGACGTCACCTTGTCTGTGTTGACGTCATCCACCGAGGGGACCCGGAACGAGGATTGGAAGGATGCCCGCAACGCCAGTTGGTAGTTGTCGGATTCAGAGACCCGAATGCGGGCGGCCACCTTAGGGTCGAAGCTGCTCGCCACATCGTGCGCTTCGTAGTTGGCAGCAAGCTGGATATCTAGCCATTCCCCGACATCTATCGGTATCTCCGAATAAAGCCGGTGGACTGTCTGCGAAGCAGTGTACGGGAAAAAGCCCGTCGTAAACGTGTAGGCACCGGCTTGTTCGAGGCACGTTCGATCCCCCGGCACGGGGCAGGGGTTAAGCGTGAGGTCGCCCTGGTCGTTCGGATCTCCCGTTACGGCGATATGGCGCGCTTGGTAACCCAACGCGTAGCCGAGTCCAGACGCGATCTGGCCGCTCAGCGTGGCTTCTCCCGTCAGGAGTTCGGTTGTACTGGAAAGATCGACTTCCTCGTTGATCCAATCGATCAATTCGTTGGAGTTGGCTACGCCGGCGTCGAACCAGGGGTTGTCTCGATCCGTATAGAGTGTGCCAGGTTGCTGGGCGCGCTGGATGGAGTTGCTGAAGGGATTGTAGTACATGCAGGATCCCACTCCCGGACGAGCGTTCCCCGTGGGTCCCAACCTCATCCCGGCGGCGACTCCGGGGTCACGCAGGACACCGACTCCACAGTCGGGCCCCCCGAACCCTCGGTACGCCAAGAACTTCCGATATGCGTACTCGGCAGGCTGGTTCACATTCCCGGCAGCTCTGGAATAGCCGACCGCAACATCGAGTCTGTTCAGTCCACCGACCCCGTTGAAGTCGTGCTCTAGAGAGGCGGCGAGGCGCTGCGTCTGCGACTCTCGCCTCAACTCCCGGCCGGGACCCTTGTTCCCGACCATGCGACCGAAGAAGAACCAATCATCCTCGAGGCAATCCGCCTCTGACACGAACCCCGTTTCGGTTGCTCTCGTGGCGCAAAACGCCTGGCGCCCGGGGTTTTCAGGAAGAACCACCTGGAGCCCGTCGTAGAGTGCGATGGGGGGAAACGAAGGGGTGGTAAGCCATCCCGGTGTGACGGCATGTGCCCAGAGCCCCTCAACGTGGAGGTGGGTGTCGTCACCCAGTCCCTTGTTGAACTCGGCAAAGCCCCGCACGTGCGACTGTCGTTCTACAATGTTGTCCCAGGCAGCGTAACGGAACCGGCACGTTACTCCCGATGGATGTCCCCCGAAGGCACCGCAATCCGGGTCCAGGAAGTGGGAAGCGGTTTCGCCGTAATGACTCTCGATCAAGGCGTCGGTGAACTCGCGCGGCGTCTCGTCACCCCTGAGAGTGGGCATCAGGAACGCCCCTGGATTCCCGTAGTAGGACCACCCTCCTCCTCCGGGCCCCGGGTAGTCGCGCAACCCCCAGTCTCGCTCCCGTATAGACAGCGCCTCGCGGCGCGCCCATTCGGCGGACACCACCAGATGCCCGTCATCACCCACCGAAGAGCCCCAGATCGCTCCGGCGTTGGAATCCCCTCCGCCACTGAAATAATCGTGCGCGGCCGTCACCTCAAACCCTTCGAAGTCGCTTCTGGTGACGTAGTTCACGACCCCTGCCACCGCGTCCGAGCCGTAAATGGCGGACGCCCCCTCCTTGAGGACATCAATGCGCTCGATCGAAATGGTGGGAAATGCGTTGACATCCACCGGTCGCCCCCCGATGAGGCGCGCCGGAGCATACACTTGACGCCTGCCGTTGAGGAGGACCAGTGTACGCGACGCTCCGAGTCCGCGGAGATTGACCGTAGCGACTGATTCCGGGATGAGGGATCCGCTGCGGTTAAACCAGCTGTTGCGCTCTCCGACCGATCCCTGAACGACGCTCAGGCGTTTGAAGAAATCGACTGGGAGCGGTAACCCCTGCTCTTGGAGTTCCTCTCGACTCGCAACCTCGACGGCGTATGGGAGGCCGATCGAGGGTTGTTCGAAGTGTGTACCCGTGGCTACGACGCGCAGCTCCTCCAGGGCGACGGTGCGTAGGGCCTCCAGCACAAGTGAGAGGGAGGTGGCTTGTCCCGCGGTGACCGTCACGCCACCCTCGGTGAATGGTGCAAACCCGATGGCGCTTATTCGGATCTCGTACGTTCCGACGGGTAGTCCGTCGAACCGGAAGGTCCCGTCCGACCCTGTTGTGGTCTGGCGACCCTCCGTGAGGGCAGGTCCAGATAACACCACGCCCGCGGCGGGTACTCTGAGCCCTTTCTCCTCCGAAACTGTCCCCCTGATGCCTCCCTGCTGAGCCTGCAGGAGGGCAGGTGCGAGAAAGCCGAGAACGAAAACCGCGGAGGAACTGATGATCGCAGGGTGGTGCCGGTGCCGTACCCTTTGAATCCTCACTCTACAATCCTCCATGTGGCTGGGTAAGTCCCATCCGGGACAACGCGTTGAGCTTCCATTAGTCTCTATACAGGTCGAAAAGAGGGCAAATCGTGAAAGCTGCAATCTATCGTCGTTACCAGGGCCCGCTTGCGATTGAGGAGTTTCCCGATCCTGAACCCAACCGCGACGGCGTCGTGGTCCGTGTGGAGGCCAACGGTATTTGCCGGAGCGATTGGCACGGGTGGATGGGTCACGATCCCGACATCACCCTTCCCCACGTACCAGGCCATGAGATTGCGGGCGTCGTGGAAGAGGTGGGTGCCGATGTAACACGCTGGCGGAGCGGTGATCGTGTGTCTGTGCCGTTCATCGCCGGGTGCGGTCGGTGCATGTTGTGTCGGGCGGGAGAGCAGCAGGTGTGTGAACATCAATTCCAGCCGGGTTTCCACGGGTGGGGAGGGTTTGCGGAGCGCGTGGCACTGCGGCACGCTGACCTGACGCTCGCCGCGCTTCCGGAGGAAATCGATTTTGTTACGGCTGCCAGCCTCGGATGTCGTTTCGCGACTTCATTCCGTGCGGTGCAAGCTCAGGGCAAGGTAACTGCCGGGGACTGGGTCGCCATTCATGGGTGTGGAGGCGTTGGTCTGGCGGCCGTGAACATTGCCCGGGCTTTGGGGGCGCAAGTGGTCGCCATCGACATTCGGGAGGAAGCTCTGGACATGGCCTGCGACCTGGGTGCCGTCGCGACTGTCAATGCAGCGACGTCACCAGACGTGGTGACCGAGATTCAGGATCTTACCGGCGGTGGGGCACACGTTTCGCTCGATGCGTTGGGGCATCCCGACACGTGCTTCAACTCCGTGGCCTGCTTGAGGCGACGGGGAAAGCATGTGCAGGTAGGGTTGATGACCGGGGATCACAGCCACCCACGTGTACCAATGGATCGGGTGATCGGGTGGGAGCTTGAGATAGTCGGGAGTCACGGATTGCAGGCATGGGAATACGAACGCATGCTGCGGTTTGTAACCTCGGGGGCAGTGGATCCGACCCGCTTGATCACCGATAGGGTGACCTTGGAGGAGGGAACCCGAATCTTGATGGCGATGGGCGACTACGAAGTGCTCGGAGTCGTGGTGATTGAGCCGGTCCGCGTCACATAGGCGAAACCTCCCTGGCGCGCCAGATCGAACTCACGGGCGACGCATTGCGAGTGCTGGTCACTGGAATGGCACCATCCGTGGCTCTACTGCCGCACCCTCCCAATCTGGATCGGCGGCCCCGATCCAAATGCCGTTCTCCGAATCGTACTGAATCCCGTGTATTCGACCAAAGGCACCGAAGCGAGGTGTCACCTGTAGCTCGAACCCCAGGTCCCCGAACTGGTCCACCGACGCTGCGTTCCACCCGTCTCCCGGAGTGGTTTCCAGTGCCAGGTTGGACAGACCATCCGCTCCCACGTTGGGATGCACCCGCGGAGCGGCCAGCGCCTGGGGGAGTTCCAGCCCATCGTCTACAACTCGCGTCACTGCCTGAACGACCGCCGAGATAATGCGGATGCCGCCTGCCGCTCCCAATACGAGGAAGGGTTCCCCCTCCCGCATGACCAACAACGGGGCGATGCCCGAGCGCGCGCGTTCCCCAGGTTCACTGATCCCGAGGTAACCGCCCAAGGTGACCGCGTACAAGAAACCGAGCCCCGGCGTGGCGACCTTGGCCCCCATGGATGGCCCTATGGTCTGCGTAAGAGCCACGACCATACCCTCGGAGTCGGCAGTCGAGAGGTGGGTGGTGTGTCCATCATTGAGGCCGAAATCGGTCCCCTCACCCACGAGTGCGCCCAATGGCCCCGCGCCCGTCAACGCCTCCACATCTCGCTCGGAGCCCGATACACCGGCCGCAGATGGCAGTCGCACCCGCGCCGCGAGCTCTTTGGCAAACGCTTTGGACGTGACGCGCACGGCAGACGAATCCGACGCCGGACGGCGATACTCGCTCATGGCCAGACCGATCGCCTGTCCAACTGCGGATCCCCATTCTTCCTTCGTGTACTCTCCCCGATCAAAGTTCTCGAGGATCTGTAGAGCCAGGATCACGATCGCCCCTGAGGCAGGAATGTCGGAACCGACGAGCTCGAATCCTCGGTAAGATCCTCGCACAATTCGGGAATCCTCTGCGCGGTAGGCGGCGAGAGCCTCCGGTGTCAAGAAGCCACCGTTCGCGGCCATGTCGGCCGCGATCTTGCTCGCGATTGATCCCTCGTAAAAGGCTTCTCTGCCTCCCAGCGATATTTCACGGAGAGTGCGGGCCAAATCCGGCTGCACCACTCTCTCGCCGGGTCCAAATGGGGACCCGTCGGGTTTGAGGAAGTAGCGGCTGGCTGCGGCGGAGGAGGCAATCTCTGTCCGTGAACCCGCCTGTCGCCGAGCTTCTCCCGGGAGGAGACGATAGCCGTGTTCCGCGTAGTCGATGGCGGGTTGCATAACGGTGGTGAGAGGAAGCGAACCGTATTCCCGGTGAAGCCGCATGAGTCCGGCAATGACGCCGGGCACACCGACAGTAGCATGTCCGAACGAAGCCTGAGGTGCGGTCTCCGGATCGTATCCAAGGGGGACCGATGTTGTCCCGTCGATACCGAACACATCGCCGTTTGGAGTTCGAATCAGGATCTGGTTCCGTCCACCGATAGAGTTCATGCTGGGTTCCACAACGGAAACTGCAAACGCTGCGGCTACGGCTGCGTCCGCCGCATTCCCGCCCAGTTCGAGCATCCTCGCACCGGCCGTTGCCGCCAACGGTTGTGCCGCCACCACGGCACCATTGGGTGAACGGCTTATCTGTCCGGCCCCTTGCGCCCACAGATGTGTGGCTGAACCGAGTGCGGTGAGCGTGCTGCCCAAGGTCAAGGCTCCCAACCGAAGCCCACGCCCTAACTTCCCAAATCCAGACGTGTCTCGAAGACTCCGCGTCATGTTTCTCTCCTGTTTCTGTCTAAGGTGTTCGCGTCGTCGCAACACTCACATTGTTTTCCGGCCAGCCCGTTTGAGGGTTGCCTCAAATCCCCTTCTAAGGGCAATCTTCCCTCGTGGCACAGCTATCCAACCCCACCGAACGGAGTGCTTGGAGGTTGACAAATATGCGTTCGCGGCATGGTGCTCCATGCGTATCTCTGTTCTTCCAAAGCACCACCATTCTGCTGAGTATCGTTGCTGCGGGTTGCTCCCTCGCCCCCGCCCCGAATATCCCTGCTGCGGTCACCGAAGCCACCGCGGAGTGGGACTCAGCTGAGACCGACCCCGAGGATGCTCCTGAACCGATCCGATGGTGGGAGAACTTCGACGACCCACTGCTGGACGATCTCGTTAACCGAGTACTCGCTGCGAACCTCGACCTGCGCGGCGCCCTCGCCCGACTCGAGGAGCTCCGGCAAAGATATCAAATTGCACGCGCCCCACTTCTCCCGGCAATCGCCTTGGACGTGAATCGGACCGAGACGAGCACCCCTGCAAACACGGGGTTGGGGGCGCAGTTCGGGGGCGAAGAATTGGGTGGTTTCGGTTTCCAGTTCCCGGAACGCTTCGCATTCACCACCTGGAGCGCTTCCTTGGCTGTTTCGTATGAGCTGGATTTTTGGGGGCGCCTGAGGAATCAATCCGGTGCCGCCCTCCGAGAGTTCCTCGCGACACGGGCTGACGCCGAAACCGTCCGGTTGCAGGTTATCGGATCGACCATATCGACTTACCTCGAACTCGTATCCACCCGTCACCTACGAGAACTCGCCGAGCAGGACGTCGGGTTACTCACCGACCGTGAGCAGACGGCCAGTGACGCATACGCCGCCGGCCTTGTGCCCGTGTCCGAGCTCTACGCGGTCAGACAACGACTGCGGGCCGCCGAAAACAACCTGGCCTCTCTCGAAACGGCCACGACTGACGTCGAAGGCCGTCTTGGCATTCTGTTGGCGAGGCCTTCCGTGGACCTTTCCGCGGAGCTCCCCACCGCTATCGGCGACGGCCCCGTCGGCGAATGGCCCGAACCTCGACTCCCCGCGTCCCTTTTGGAGGGTCGTCCCGATGTCATCGCCGCCGCCCAACGCATGGACGCAGCGCGTCTCCTCGTGGGTGCGCGCCGTGCGGAGCTCCTTCCGACTGTGTCGTTCAACGGTGCTGTGGGCCTCCAGGCAAGCGAACCGCAGGACGTGCTAGACTTCACCCAGTGGTTTCGCAACTTGGTGACGGGGCTGGTTGCGCCGATCTTCCAAGGTGGTCGTTTGCGGGCCAACTTGGGGGTCGCCAGAGCTCAGTACGATGCGGCGGTGGTCCAGTATATTCGTACCGTTCTCACGGCCCACGCGGAGGTTAACACCAGCCTGTCCCGGTTCGCTGAGGAGCGGGAGCGCCACCGAAATGCTCTCGAAGCGGCCGCAGAGGCGCGCGACAGCTACCAAAGGGCGCGCGACAGTTACCTGCAGGGGGCTGGGGAATATGCAGTGTTTGTTGATGCCGGGGTGTCCCTTAACTCGGTCCTAGCTGCTCAGGCGATGGCTGTTCGCAGCCTGGGAGAGGCGCGACTCGGTGTCCATCGTGCACTAGGCGGAACCTGGTTGGAGGAGGACGTCGAGTCACCTACAACTCTTGGCTCAAAATGATGTCCGATAACTACGATCACGCCCCCGACCAGAACGCGTCCAACGCGTCCTTCGCACGGCTCCGCAGATTTGCAGCTGAAAAGCAGTGGTTGCAGGTGGTGGCACTACTCGGCTTCGGGGTACTGACGTTCGCCGTCCTCGTCAGTCTCCGCCAAGAGCCGGAACAGCTGGAACCGCAGAATCGAATCCCGTTGGTGAACGTTACCCCGGCGCAGGTGAGCAGCGGCCCGATTCGGGTTTTGGGCGGAGGGACGATCAGGCCCCGGGCTGAGGTTTCAATCGCCCCCGAAGTCACCGGCCGGGTTACTTGGGTGTCACCCGCTTTCGTAAGCGGAGCCCGCGTCTCGGCCGGAGAAGTCCTGCTTCATGTTGAAGAAAAGGATTATCAGGCCGCTCTCGATGCAGCGGAAGCGGAGGCGGCAAGGTTGGCTGTGAGCCTGCTTCAGGCGGAAGAGGCTGCAAATGTGGCGCAGTCAACGTGGCAGAGGTTGGCAGAGCGGGAAGGTCTGCCGAGTACGCCCCCCAACCCACTTGTCGTCCAGGAACCGCAGCTTGAAGCCGCACGCGCCGCGCTCAAGAGCGCCGAGGCACGTTTGGAGGGTGCGAGACTGGACCTCGAACGGACCCAACTCCGTGCGCCTTTCACAGGGATTGTTCGGGACGAGAATGCTGTTTTGGGACAGTTTGCGACGAGGGGGCAATCGATCGGGCGCATCTACGCGACCGACGCCGTCGAGGTTGTTGTTGCCCTGGGAGATGACGATGCGGCCCTCATCGACCGTCTATGGGATGTCCGGCCTGGGAGTATTGAAACGCGTATTCCGGCGGTGGTGACTTCCAACTATGGCGGCGTGGACTACACATGGCCGGCATTCGTCGATCGTGCCGAGTCGGCCTTGGATGAACTGACTCGCACGGTAGATGTGGTGGTACAGGTTCCAGACCCCTTCGCCCAGTCCACAAGCGGGCCCGCCAACCCACCGCTGTTCATCGGCAGCTACGCCAACGTGGAGATCGAAGGAACCAGCTTCGACGCCTACGCCACCATCCCGGTCGCCGGCCTACGAGACGGGGAACAGGGGGATGAGGTCTGGATCGTTCAGCAGGACACGCTGCTCGCAGTGGTCCCCGTCACCAGGATCCAGGATTTGAGGAATGAAGTCATTGTGGTAGGAGATATAGCAGACGGCACCCCAGTGATAACGACGCCCATGTCGGTTGTCACCGACGGAATGACGGTGCAAGTCGAGGGTACGTCCGAACCACAGGGTGACACGCCGTGAAGGGCCCGATTGCGTGGATGGTCCGAAATGGGGTGGCCGCGAATCTGCTCATGGTGTTTCTGTTCCTGGTCGGGTTCATCTCCGTCACCCAGTTGCCCCAAGAGTCCTTCCCTTCAATCTCGCTCGGGCTCATTCAGGTGCGGGTCGACTATCCCGGCGGCACGCCCGCCGAGATTGAGGAAGCGATCATCCAGCGGGTCGAGGAACGGATAGAGGGTATCGAAGGGATCGATCGGGTACTCGGCACGGCCGCCGAAAACAGTGGTGTGGTGGTCATCGAGCTGGAGACGAGTGCCGACGAACAGAAGGTACTCGACGACATAAAGGGGGCCGTTGATCAGATAACCAGCTTCCCCGCCGAGGCCGAAGAGCCATCGGTCCAGATCGTGGAGCCGTTCCGTCGAGTGCAGGAGTTGGTCATCTACGGTGATGTGCCCGAGAACACTCTCAAAGAGGCGGCGCTTCGCATCCAGGACGATTTGACGGCACTGGATGTTATTTCGCGGGTCGATATTATCGGAGCCCGCCGCTACGAGGTCGCCATTGAGGTTCCGAAAGATGTGCTGCGGTCTTACGACCTCACGCTTCAGGAGGTCAGCCAGGCCGTGCGTCGCGGCAGCCTTGACCTTCCTGGTGGCAGCGTCGAGACGGATCAGGAGGAGATACGCGTGGCGGTGCGCGGGGAGAGTGCGACCCGCGACGGTTTCGCGGATATAGTGGTTCGCGCCGGAGCCAACGGTTCGATCCTCCGCCTAGGGGACATCGCCACCGTCCGAGACGGGTTCGAGGAACAAGACCTCACGTCTCTCTGGAACGGGCAACCGTCCGTGACTGTCCGCGTCATGCGGTCCGAAGAAGATCAGCTGTTGGATATGGCTGAAGCGATCGAGAACTACGTGGCGCAGGATCTTCCGTCGGCCCTGCCGCGCGGTCTAAACGTGGATCTGGGCTGGGACGATGTGGCGATGCTCGAATCGCGCGTCAATATGCTCCTGGAGAACGGTTTGTGGGGGTTTGTCCTGGTTGTGGTCGCTCTCGCGATTTTCCTTAACCTGCGCCTCGCCATATGGACCGCCGTCGGGATCTCGGTATGCTTCGTTGGCACGTTCGCCGTCATGTCGGTACTCGACATAAGCATCACCATGATGTCGCTCTTCGCCTTTGTCCTCGCGTTGGGGATCGTGGTTGATGACGCGATCGTTGTGGGAGAGCACATCTACCAACGAAGAGAGGATGGATTGTCGTCGGTGGACGCGGCCATCACGGGAGCGCGCCGCGTGGCAAAACCGGTGGTCTTTGCCGTACTCACGACTGTCGCTGCGTTTACCCCGCTCATGTTCGTTCCGGGAATCATGGGGAACGTAATCAAATCCATCCCGATTATAGTGATAGCCGTTCTCCTGTTTTCGCTTGTGGAGGCTCTGTTCATCTTTCCTTACCACCTATCTCATCTACCGACGGTCGGTCCCGGCAAGCCGAAGTCGAAGGGGTGGTTCGCTCGGTTTCAAGATGCAGTCCAACGCCTGGTGCAGTGGTTCGTGGACGGATGGTTGGATCGTTGGATCAGATTCGCGATCAGGCGTTGGGGGCTCACGCTTTCCGGGGTGATCGCAGTAGTGTTGATAATCTTCGGCCTCATGGCGGGAGGACACGTCCCGGTCGTCTTGTTCCAGGAACTCGAGGGGAACTATGTCTTCGCCTACCTGGAGATGCCCGAGGGAACAACGAGCACTCGTTCGAGGGAGATAGCGTCACGCCTTGAGGAGAAGGCGTGGGCTGTCGGCAGGGCCCTGCAAGAGGAGTTGCCCGAAGATGACCCCCCCCTCCTGCAGAACATCCAAACCACTGTCGGATTCAAACAATCCGACGCCCTAGGACCTGCAAGCGTACAGGCTGGCGTGCAGCCGAACATCGTCGAGGTGGCCGCTCAACTCCTTGGGCCAGAAGAACGAACCCTCCCTGTGGACGTGTTCATTAACGCGTGGCGGGACAGTATCGGCGTAATCCCCGGCGCCCGCCTGTTGACCGTCGAGGGTTCCGGCATCGATTTCGGAGCGCCCGTTTTGGTCGAGCTGACACACCCGGACGACGAGGCGCTGCAAGTAGCGGTGTCCGACGTCAAGGCGTTCTTGGCCGGAGTGTCGGGTATCGTCGACGTATTCGATGACCGGGGAACACCCAAGAGAGAGTTGCAGCTCGAACTAAAGCCGCAGGCCACTACCCTCGGAATAACGCTGGACGACCTCGCGAGGCAGGTGCGAGCAGCGTTCTTCGGTGTTGAGGGAGCCCGCTTCCAACGGGGACAAGAGGAGGTCAGAGTATACGCACGTCTGCCGGAGGATGAGAGGAGTTCGGTTACGGACCTCCGCGATTACCGTATCCGCGCACCGGGCGGTGGAGCTATCCCCCTGTCCGAGGTAGCTGACATCAGCTATATTGAGGCCCCGGCCACGATCCGGCGTATAGACGGAAGGCGGGCAGTCTCCGTTTCCGCGAACCTGGTTCCCGGGACCCTTAGTTCACCGGAAGCCAACGTCTTGGCCGGCGACTATCTGGATGAGTTGGTACGGGATCGGCCTGGCCTGGGTTACGCGCTCGGCGGCCAGCAGGGCGAGACACTGGAATCCCTGACTTGGTTGGCGTTCGGATTCCTCGTTGCACTGGTAGCAATTTACGCGCTCCTCGCGATTCCGTTCCGCTCATACACCATCCCCTTGGTAATTATGGGTGCGATTCCGCTGGGCCTGATTGGATCGGCCGTCGGTCACTTCATCATGGGTGTTCCCATTGGGATGATGTCGATGTTCGGGCTGGTTGGACTTGCGGGGGTGATGGTGAACGATGCGCTCGTGATGATGGACTTCGTCATGATCCGTTACCGGCGTGGGACGCCGATGGCTGAGGCTATTGTGAGAGGCGCAAAGGCCCGGTTCAGGCCCATAGCGCTGACGTCAGTAACCACCTTCATGGGGCTGTTCCCAATAATTTTGGAGAAGGGCCTTCAGGCTCAAATCATGGTCCCCATGGCTGTCAGCCTTGGGTTCGGCGTGCTTTTCGGGACAGTGGTTTTGATGGTTGCGGTGCCGCCGCTCGCCATGGCGAACTACCGGTTGCAAGAGCTGCTCCACGCTCTCAGGGGTCGTCGCCTGGTCGCTCCGGTAGCCGCTGGACACGAAGTGGGAGTATCTGCGCGCAGCGGCTACTAGCGGTTGATCCGTCGGCCCGACACCATTCTCGACGATGCGACAGGCGCGCTGGTGGAGGCCTTGTTGGAGGCCAGGGATCGGCGTGCGGCTATTCAGCTTCCCTCCAACCTGGGACTAGAGTGCGCCTACCGATTGGGGGCTCAGCTGGATCGGCGGCTTAGGTCCCGCGGCTTCCATGCGGTGGGTTACAAGGTGGGGTTCACGAACCCTGACGTATGGGCGAAATGGGGGCTGGACGAGCCCATTCTTTTTCCGGTGTACGACCGTACCGTGGCACATACCACGACCCGAAAGGGAGTCGACACCAGGGCTACCGCCCCGCTATCCCCGTATCGCGCACCGCGGCTGGAGGTCGAAGTTGTCTTCGGTGTTTACCAGGGAGCGCAACCTGTACCGGGCCCAAGGACGGGTTCGGGGCTGCCGGCACACCTGGCCTGGGTGGCATTGGGCGTGGAGATCGTGGATTGTCATGAACGCTCCTGGCGGCTGAGTCCGGCGGGTTCGGTTGCCGATTTCGGGCTCCACGGTAAGCTGGTGATTGGTCCCAGGATCTTGGCAGCGGATCCGGGTTTTACCGAAGTGGTGGAGTACCTTGACTTCCTCCAGGTAAGCCTCTGGCGGAAGGGCGACGCCGAACCCACCGCTACAGGCAAGGGTAACCAGGTGCTCGGGCACCCGCTCTCCGTGCTGGAGGCGGTCCCGCGGCTCGCTCCGTACTTTGATCCGCTGGACATCCCCGGCCCCGAAGGCATCGTTATGATCAGTACGGGAACGATGACCCCGCTAGCTTCCTGTCGGGCTGGGGAGACGTGGCAGGTGTGCGTTGGATCCGCCGACTCCCACTCCCGGGAGCCAACCTCAGCGCTAACGGGGTTCGAGGTAGCTCTTCTCGAGTAACCTGGGGGTGGTGCGCTACTTGCATTGGTGGCGTGAGAGCTCTAGTTACACCTAGGAATAGTCCAGAATAGTTCGCGGAGTGGTGTCAACGTGATGCCAAACTGGTGCCAAGAACGGAGCGTTAATGGCGTCAAAAGCACCTGGTAGTGCCGAAGCCGAAACGCTGCCAACCCGCTGGGCCAAGGTTATCGACCATACTCGGTGCATCGGGTGCCACGCGTGCACCACCGCGTGCAAGTCCGAGAACGATGTCCCTCTAGGAGTGACCCGCACTTACGTCAAATACGCGGATGTGGGGACGTTCCCGTCGACCCGACGTGCTTTCCAGGTCACCCGCTGCAACCAGTGCGACGATGCCCCGTGCACGACAGCGTGCCCGACCGGGGCGATGTTCCGCCGCCCTGACGGCATAGTGGATTTCGACAAGTCCATCTGCATCGGGTGCAAGGCCTGTATCGCAGCTTGTCCCTACGACGCCATCTTCATCAACCCCGAGGACCACTCCGCCGAGAAGTGCAATTTCTGTGCCCATCGTATCGATGTGGGCCTCGAGCCGGCTTGCGTAACGGTGTGCCCGACGGAAGCCATCTTCGTGGGCGATTTGGACGATCCCGACTCCAAAGTGGCGAACGTGGTAGGCCGCGATCCTGTCACCGTCCGACGTCCGGAGAAGGAGACCCGGCCCAAGCTGTTCTACAAGGGAGCTCACCAGGCGACCTTGGATCCTCTCGCGGCCGTTCAACCCGACGGTGGGCTCTACATGTGGAGCGAGCAGGGGAGGGGGGCGCACGAAATCGGGGCGGGCCAACCCGCGGACTACGCGGCACGCCATTTCGACGCCGCGAATTCGTCGGCTGCGGCCGTTCTTTCCTATGATGTCTCGCATAAGGCGCCTTGGGATTGGCGCGTGAGCCTCTACACCCTCACCAAGGGGATCTCGGCAGGCGTCTACCTGGCTGCGCTCCTGCTCTGCCTCCTTGGTGATCTCATTGGAGGCGGTTCTCTCGGCGGACCCGCCGGAAGTGGCTCCGCCGCTGGTTCGGGGTGGGAGAGTCAGGTGTGGTTGACGCTGGGGCCGCTACTTGGGCTTGGCGCCCTCGCGGTGACCGGAGCGCTTCTCATCTGGGATTTGGAACATCCAATGAGAGCTCATCTGATCTTTCTCCGGCCCAGGTTCCGCAGCTGGTTGGTGCGCGGAGCCTTTATCATCACAGGATATGGCGTGGGGCTCGTGGCGCATCTGGGAGCCAGCGTTCTTGGGTGGGTCGACGTCGCGCGACTTCTGGCATGGTTCGTGGGCCCATTAGCTCTCGGCACTGCCGTTTACACGGCTTACCTGTTTGCGCAGGCGAAGGCTCGTGATCTGTGGCAAAACCCATTGCTGCCTCCGCACTTTGCCGTCCAAGCACTCCTGGCCGGTAGCGCAACGCTCATGTTTCTCCCGACCCTCGCCACCAACCCCATTCTCACCCTATTGGTTGTGTGCGCGGCCGTTGCCCACCTGCTGTTGGTGGTGGGCGAGGTCACACTCACCCACCCTACTGCCCACGCTGCCCTGGCCGTACACCACCTGGTCCGGGGGCGATATGCAAGGTGGTTCTGGATGGGCAATGTGCTGGTGACGGCAGCCGTCCTGCTCCTGGTCGTTCCACTGGAGGGGGCCTGGATTGCTCCGCTGGTCGCGATCGTAACCCTGGCTGGACTCCTCGCTTACGAACACGCCTACGTGCAGGCGGGCCAGGCGGTGCCGCTGGCATGAAATGGCCGTCCGCATGAAACGGAGGACCGGCGTCAACAGGGCGCGGGTGCAGGAGCTGGAGCGGCGTGTTAGTGCGGCCCGCCGCGAAACCGAGGCACGCGGCGAGACATTCTATGAGGGCCCGAGCAGAGCGCATCTGGCCTCGTTCCCGCCCCGAGAGCGTTGGGATGATTGGATTGAGCTGGATTCGCGGGCCTGGCCGGAGCGTCGCGAACGCAGATATACCTTGGTGCCAACCACATGTTTCAACTGCGAATCCGCTTGTGGGCTCCTCGCATACGTGGACAAGGATACCTACGAGGTAGCCAAATTCGAAGGGAACCCGGAGCATCCCGGTTCCCGCGGGCGCAACTGTGCCAAGGGACCGGCCACCCTAAATCAGGTGGTGGATCCAGATCGTATCCTCTACCCGCTCAAGCGGGCCGGCAAAAGGGGAGAGGGCCGGTGGCAACGTGTGTCCTGGGGGGAAGCCCTTGAGGACATTGCGGGCCGTATTCGCAACGCGATCGACGAGAAACGTCACGACGAGATCATGTACCACGTGGGCCGCCCCGGCGAAGACGGTTTCACCGAACGCATTCTGGCGTCCTGGGGAGTCGACGGACACAACTCGCACACCAACATCTGCTCGGCAGGGGCACGCGCCGGCTACCAATTCTGGCTCGGTATGGACCGTCCCAGCCCCGACCACGCCCGCGCGCAGGTCATCCTCCTTGTCAGTTCTCATCTGGAGGCGGGTCACTACTTCAACCCGCACGCCCAGAGGGTGATCGAGGGTGTCAAGGACGGCGCCAAGCTCATCGTCTTCGACACCCGTCTCTCCAATACTGCTACACACGCGGACTACTGGTTGCCGACACAGCCCGGGTCCGAGGCCGCAGTTCTCCTCGCCATCGCGAACCACCTGATCGCAACGGGTGCGTGGGACCGCGACTTCGTCCGGCGGTGGTTCAACTGGGAGGAGTATCTCTCCGTCGAGAGACCAGACGAGCCGTGGACCTTCGAGTCGTTCGAGAACGCCCTCAAGGAGCTATATGCACACTGTACATGGGAGTGGGCGGCCGAAGAATCCGGTGTGGATGCCCGTACTCTCCGGGAGGTAGGCGAGGTCGTGGCCCGAGCCGGATCCCGCCTCTCTACACACAACTGGCGCAGCGCAGCCTCCGGAAATGAAGGGGGTTGGCAGGTAGCGCGAACCCTGTTTTTCCTGAATGCACTTACGGGTTCCGTAGCAACCGAAGGGGGCACGTACCCTAGCAGCTGGAACAAGTTCATCCCGAAGCCGATTCGTCTCCCCCGGCACCCGGATCAGTGGAACGAACTCACCTGGCCGGAGGAGTATCCTCTGACCATGTACGAGACCTCCTTCCTCCTGCCGCACTTCCTGGCGGAGGGCCGGGGTCGTCTGGATGTCTACTTCACTCGGGTCTACAACCCGGTGTGGACCAATCCCGATGGTTTTACGTGGATGGAGGTGTTGAGGGACGAGGACAAGGTGGGGCTTCATGTGGCCCTTACTCCGACCTGGAACGAGACCGCCTATTTCGCGGACTACATTCTGCCGATGGGACACGGGCCTGAGCGTCACGATCTCCATTCCTACGAGACGCACGACGGCCAGTGGGTGGCTTTCAGACAGCCGGTGTTGCGTGCGGCCCGGGAGCGAGCGAGTGAGAGGGTTGCCGACACCCGCCACACGAATCCGGGAGAGGTGTGGGAGGAAAACGAGTTCTGGTTGGAACTCTCTTGGCGCATCGACCCCGATGGCTCACGCGGGATCCGCGACTTCGTGGCGTCAGAGAAGGACCCGGAGCAGCGCCTGTCGACCGACGAGTACTACAGCTGGATATTCGAGCACGCCGTGCCTGGTCTTCCCGAAAGGGCCGCAAAGGACGGCAAAAGCCCGATGGAATACATGCGGAGCGTTGGCGCTTTTGAGATCGAACGGGACATCGGTCCCCTTTACGAACAAAAGGTGTCGGCGGAAGAGCTCATCGACACAGGCGAGACCGAGCTCGGACGCGTGTACTCGAGGGCCCCGAAGCCAGCCGTCGTAAACCTTTCCCCCGTTGGGATGCCGGATGCGGACTCCGAGGGTCGGCGTCCGGTGGGAGTCCGTGTGGACGGGGAGATCTTGCGTGGATTTCCGACGCCCAGCGGCAAGCTGGAATTCTGGTCCTCCACCTTGGCCAGTTGGGGATGGCCTGAATACGCGATCCCCACCTACATCCGGAGTCACGTCCACCCCGAGGTGATGGACTCGGATCAGATGTGCCTCATCTCCACGTTCCGATTGCCGGTGCAGATTCATACCCGCTCGGCTAACGCCAAGTGGTTGGATGAGATAGCCCATACGAACCCGTTGTGGTTGCACCCGAAGGACGCGCGCCGTCTAGACGTGGGGACGGGCGACCTCGTGCGCGTGGAGACCGAAATCGGACACTTCGTTCTGAAGGCATGGGTGACGGAGGGGATCCGGCCGGGGGTTGTCGCCTGCAGCCATCACATGGGGCGTTGGAAGCTCAGAGACGGTGGTCCTGAAGAGGGTCAGCGGCAGCTGATGGCGACGGTGGACATATCCAAGCGCAGTGGCGCGTGGAACTTGCAGCGAGAGAGTGGTGCGAGCCCATACAAGTCCGCGGATCCCGACACCAGTAGGATCTGGTGGCAGGATGTTGGTGTACACCAGAATCTTACCTTCCCGGTGCACCCCGACCCGATCTCAGGTATGCACTGCTGGCATCAGGCTGTGAGGGTGTTGAAGGCGAAGCCCGGCGACCGCTACGGAGATATACGTGTTGACCCCGAGGAGGCGCGACGAGTGTACCTTGAGTGGCTGGAGAAGACACGGGGGGCCAAGAGACACTCTCCCGACGGTACGCGCCGACCACATTGGTTGATCCGCCCCCTGAGACCTCAGCGATCCGCTTACGAACTCCCACAGTCAGGATAAATCCCAAGCCAGTGGAACTTTTCCGCGCTCTCGGAGTGCTACTCGAACCCCCCAACTCGACGAGTTGGCGTATAGGACAGGTGCTCCAGATGGGGACACCGCCGGCTGAGCCGGAGCACAACGAGCTCTTCCTGCTACAGCTTTATCCCTATGCATCCGTATTTCTGGGGAAAGACGGTACCCTGGGCGGGGATCCGCTCAGTCGAATTGCCGACTGGTGGCGGGTTATGGACGTAGAGCTTCCTGGGGAACCAGACCATCTGGGCACCCTGCTTTCGGCCTACGCGGAGTTGGCGGACCGTGAAATCGATGCCGAGACAGCGCCGTGCGAACGAAGTCCGGCTACATGGCGTGCTGTCCGCCGAGCTCTGCTGTGGGAGCACATGTTGCCGTGGATACCGGTTTTCACGGCCAAGCTCAGGCACATCGCCCCCCCGTTCTACCAGAGTTGGGCCGACATGCTCGACGCGGCATTGGCGAGCGAGGTTGAACGCCTCGGGATGGGGCGGCAGCTGCCGCTGGCTCTGCGGGAGGCGGGGGCCGTCGCGGATCCTCGCGTTGTCGGGGGAGAAGAGTTCGTCGGTGCCCTCCTCAGTCCCGTGCGGAGCGGATTGGTCTTGACTCGGTCGGACCTCGCGTGGGCCGCTAGGGATTTGGGAATCGGACTCCGCGTCGGTGAACGCCGGTTCATCCTCCGTTCGATGCTCGCGCAGGACGCGGTGGCGACCCTTGAGTGGGTGGAGAACGAAGCGCGCGCCTGGAGAACGCTGCACCGCACGTGGATGGATATAGCCCCTCGATTGTCGCACTTTTGGGCAGAGCGAGCCGGTGAGACGGGGCGGTTGGTGGCCGAGTTGGTGGACGATATCGAGACTGGGACGTCCGACGTTCTTGACTGACAAACGTGGAGTGACCGACAAGCGTTCGGTTCCGCTGGACGCAGCCCGTTTCCGGGTATTCTTCTTGTTGCTGCTGGTGGTTGGCGTGACTCTGCTCTTCGGGCACATGGTTCGCCCCTTCCTCATGGCTCTCCTCTTGGCCGCGATCTTCAGCGGTGTGCTCTACCCCGTTCACGAACGGATCTCCAAGGCCTTCCGGGGACGGACTACGGTGGCTGCGATGTGTACCTTGCTTGCCTTCGCCATCCTTCTGATCGCCCCCACCGTGGCGTTTCTGGGGGTGGTCATGGGGCAGGCCGTTCACGTCACCCAGGCAGCCGGGCCCGCGATCTCCGCCTTCCAGGAGCAGTTGAGACAGCCGGGGGCACTAGACCGCTTGCTCGAAGGCATCCCCTTCATGGACCAGATCCGTCCATGGGAGGGACAAATCGTGCAGAAGGCCGGTGAACTGGCGGCCGGACTCGGGGGCTTTGTGGTGCGGGGAATCGGCGACCTTTCTGCCGCGACGATGCGTCTCGCGGTTCTCGCGTTTGTTACCCCCTACGCGATGTTCTACTTCCTCACCAAGGGGCCGAAGCTCCTGGATACGGTGCTTCACTACATACCCCTATCAGACGCCGATGAACGACGCCTCTTGACGCGATTTGTGTCGGTTACGCGCGCCATGGTAAAGGGGACATTTTTGATTGGCATCCTGCAGGGTGCACTTGCGGGCCTGGCATTCATGGCCGTCGGCATCCCGTCCGCTGCCTTTTGGGGCACGGTCATGGCTGTCCTCTGCATCGTGCCGGTGCTGGGTTCGGCATTGGTGTGGATACCCGCGTCGATCTACCTCCTTGTCACGGGTGAGACGGTGGCGGGGGTCGGGTTGATCTTGTGGTGCGGGTTGGTGGTTGGGACGATGGACAACTTCTTGCGGCCGTTTCTGGTCGGTCGTGACACCGAAATGCCGGACCTCATGATCCTCCTCGGAACCCTCGGGGGGCTCGGTGTGTTCGGGGTTGCGGGGATCATAATCGGGCCGATCGTGGCCGCAGTCTTCATCACCGTTTGGGAACTCTACGGCGAGTCTTTCGGCGACCTCCTGCCAGCCCCTGCATCCGGACCAACGACAGAAGTCGAGTTTAGCCCTGCCGGAGGGGCGGAATCCGGGAGTGATGGTGGCGGGCGGCCCGAACCGGACATGTCTACAGCCGAAGCCGATTCAAGGGAAGAATGACCTCAATAGCAAAAAGTCGATACATGAACGCGATCGCCGGTTTGACACTTGCAACGTCCATCCTGGCGGGACTGGCTTGGCCGGTGGCGGCGCAAGGGACCCCGGAGCAAGAGTCCGGTGAACAGGAATACCCGGGGGAGACCCTTATCGAGGCCCTTGAGTGGCGTTCCATAGGACCCGCCAACATGTCCGGCCGCGTCACGGACGTGGAGGGCATTCCAGGAACGCCCGTCTTCTACATTGCCACGGCAACCGGGGGTATCTGGAAGACGACCAACCACGGCATCACGTTCCGATCCCTGTTCACTGAGGAGCGGGTGGTCTCGATGGGGGACATCGCCATCTCTCCGAGCGACACCAGCATCGTTTGGGCGGGGACGGGGGAAGAGGACTCTCGGAATTCGATTTCGCCCGGGGGCGGCGTGTACAAATCCGAGGATGGCGGGATCACGTGGGAGCTAATGGGTCTCGAGGAGACGCAGGCAGTCGGCCGTATCGTGGTTCATCCGACGGATCCCGATCTCGTCTACGTCGCGGCACTCGGTCACATATGGAATGCCAACGAGGAACGCGGCCTCTATCGAACGCAAGACGGAGGCGAGACGTGGGAGAGGATTCTCCACGTATCCGACAAGGCGGGGTTCGTCGATATCGCTATGCACCCGAACGACCCCGCAGTGCTGTTCGCTTCCAGCTGGGAGAGGGTGCGAGGCCCGTGGTTTTTGCAGAGCGGGGGCCCTGGCAGCGGCATTTGGCGATCCGAGGACGGTGGTGATTCTTGGACCAGGTTGGGGGGCGGCGGCCTCCCGGAAACCGAAATGGGGCGGGTAGGGCTGGCCATCGCGCACTCCGATCCGTCGATCATGTATGCTCTGATCGAAGCGGCCGACCCCGAGGAACCGGAGGAACCCGAGGAAGACGACCCGGAGGAGGACGACGCGGAGGAAGACGACTCGGACAACCCTGAGACCGAGGAAGACCAAAGTGGGGATGGCCAACGCGGCTCAGGGCTTTACAGGTCGGAGGATGGGGGAAGTACCTGGAGGTGGATGAACGGGAGCAACACCAGACCGTTCTACTACTCCCAGGTACGTGTGGACCCGTCCGATCCTGATTTCGTCATATGGTCATCTACTCCGGTGCGGCTCTCGAAGGACGGGGGCCAGACCATCGGTCAGACGACGCTTGGGCTACATGTCGATCATCATGCTCTCTGGTGGGATGTCACCAATCCCAACTACATGGTGGTTGGGAACGACGGTGGGATCGGCATCACATGGGACAAGGGTGGTAACTGGGATTTCCCTAACCCCATGGCACTCGGCCAGTTCTACGCCGTGTCCTACAACATGGACATCCCTTACCGAGTTTGCGGTGGTTTGCAGGACAACGGGACCTGGTGCGGTCCTAGTCGGCGGCGCTCCGGGGGAATCACGAATGCGATGTGGGCCACCGTCAACGGAGGCGATGGGTTCTACGCCCCGCAGGATAAAGTCGATCCCGATTTGATGTGGGCGGAATCACAGGGCGGCAATATGGTCCGCCTCAACACCAACAGCGGAAGCCGGCGTGCACTGGCGAAACCCAATTGGTCCGAGGGGACTCGCGCACTACGTGATGAGTTGGCCCTTGTGGACCCTGCGGACTCGGCTCGGGCCAACGAACTGGCGGCCCGTATTTCGGCTGATTCGGCTGCAATGGTTCTGCGTTGGAACTGGAACACGCCTATGGTTGTGTCGAGTCACGATCGGGAAGTGTTTTACGCCGGGGCGAACCGGGTCTTGAAATCTACCGCACGCGGAGACGATCTCGTGCCCATTTCGCCCGATCTTTCCTATGCGGACAGTCAAAAGATTCGCATCAGCACCGGAACGACGGGCGGCATAACTCGCGACGTGACAGGGGCAGAGACTTACGCCACGATCACCGCTCTCGCTGAATCGCCGCGGAATGCGGGGTGGTTGTTCGCCGGGACCGACGATGGCCGAGTGTGGATGACACGCGATGACGCTGGATCGTGGACCGAGCTTACCGGAAGATTCCCAGGGGCTCCCGAGGGCACCTACGTGAGTCGCATCGAGCCTTCTCACCACACTGACAGTCGATTCTATGTGACCTTCGACGGCCATCGGTCGGGCGACTTTGCTCCCTATCTGTATGTGACCAACGATGGCGGGGATACCTTCGTTCGGCTGAAGGAGGGCCTTCCTACAGGGGGCCCAGATTTCATACATGTGGTTCGGGAGGACCCCGTTAACGAGAACCTCTTGTTCGTGGGCACGGACGTCGGGGTTTACGTGTCACTCGATCGAGGTGCCTTCTGGCACAGGTTCATGAACGGGCTGCCCACGGTTCCGGTGCACGACCTGAAAGTTCATCCGCGAGACAGGGAGCTTATTGCGGGGACCCACGGACGCTCGGTGTGGATCGTGGACATAGCCCCGCTAGCGCACGTCGCGGGACGAGACATGGATTCGGACATTTGGTTCGCCGAGCCCCGAGTCGCGCTACAGTTCGGTGACCCCTTCGTGGGTGGGGAGTCGACAGGACACCGTTTCTACAGGGGTGTGCCAAGTCCGTACGGTGCGGAGTTCATGTTCTATGTGTCGAGGGAAACGGTGTCGACCCTGAGAGATGAGGCGCGCGCGCGGCGAGATTCAATCCAAGCGGCCGCCGAGGCAGCGGGAGAAGAGGCGCCGCCCAACCGCCCATTCCAGGCGGAGATTGCCGTGATGACGCTCGAGGGAGACACGGTTCAGCATCTCTCGAGTTCGCTCTCCGGTGGCCTCCGCCGGGTTTACTGGGACTATTCGGTGCGGGTTGAGACGCCTCCCCTGTCGCCTGCCGAACGGCGCGACAGCTTGCGCATCGTTGAAGGAATCCAAGCAGTTGCGGATTCGTTTGTGGCCGAGGGCGAGGAGCCCGATGCTGTGGAGCGGATCGCTGAGCAGCTCCGCAACACTATTGGGCGCAGGACTCCGTCGGGCCCCATCGGCGGTGGGTCGGGGGCGATGACCACAATGGAGTTCAGAGAGCGACCGGGGGAGTCCTACACTGAACGTTCGCGTTCACGGACTCGCCGCCGGCCTGATCGCGCGAACCGGCCACCATCCCTCAACCGCAGGTTTTCGGACGAGCTAAGGGAACGCGGGTTGATCGGAACAGCCCTTTTTACCCGCCGAAGGAGCGGTTCCGAGATCGCGGAGCCCGGTCGATACCGTGTGGTGCTACGGATTGGGGCCCTGGAGTTTGAGAGTGAGTTGGAGATTGTCCGCAAACCCGGTTACGTGCCCAACCCCTGACTAGGACTGGGATCTTCCACATATCCTGAGCAGCGGAACTCTCACCGGCCGAGAGGGTAGCATGTTGTAGAGCGGTCAGGAGGGGGGATGCCATGCACATGATGAAGAGAGCAGCACGGACAGAGAGTCGGGTCGGTTGGCTGTGGACGACTATCGCCAGTTTGGTGCTGGCTATGGGGGCCACCGCGGGTCCTGTTTTTGGGCAAGCGGGGGCGGGGAATAGAGAGCGAATGACCTTGGATGAAGCGCTGGCTCGTGCGGAAGAAGGTGACCCGGGGAACACGGGGTGGGCTAGGAACCTTCTGCGGCAGACGGGCGGGCGCCGCCCAGTTCAAGAACTTGATGCGCTGGCGAACAAGTTGTTCGATTTGGCGCTACACGGTGATATGGAGACGGGTGGGGCAGGAGATGCGGCTCGCAGTGCACTCATGGTTGCTGCGAGTAAGGAAACCCCTCCTGGTGGGATCCCCTACGACAGGGCCTTTGACTTGCTGCGCCAAGTGTATGAGAAACGAGCACAGGACGCGGTTGATGAAGTGGACCCGGTAGACGAAACGTTGAAATCGTGGGCTGGCGACGCCATGAGGGCCGTCTACTTAGCAGATCCTTCTGGTCGAGGAGGTGCTTACCTGTTGCAGTTGCTGGAACGTCATGAGCCACCCGAACGGGGGACAGGCCATTCTACATGGTGTTATGCAGCGTACATGTTGAACATGGGTCATGACTGGTATGCCAGACCACGCAAGTCTGAACTGCCAGAGCAGTATAAGGAGGACTATGCAGCGCACTGCAACGGGCGTCGTGCAAAGCACGCAGGTCGCCGGTTAGTACCGGCAATTATACTTGATAAAGCGCCGATGACCTTGGAGGAATCCGACGTGGAAGAAGGCGACGCAGGGCACATATGGGGGAGATGGAGCTTTCTGCGGCAGACGGAGGGACACCGCCCGGTTCAAGAACTTGATGCGCTGGCAGACAGCTTGTTCGATCTGGCACTACACGGTGATATGGAGCCGGGTGGGGCAGGAGATGCGGCTCGCAGAGCACTCCTAGCTGCTACGAATAAGAAGGTCCATGGTGGGATCCCATACGATAGGGGTTTTGACTTGCTGCGCCGAGTGTATGAGAAGCGAGAACAGGGTGCGGTTGACCAACAATCAAAGTCGTGGGCTGCCAGAGCCATGAGGGCCGTCTACTTGGCGGATTCTGATCTCGGTGGTGCTTACCTTTTGCAGCTATTGGAGAATCATGAGCCACCCGAACGGGGGACCGGCCATTCCACATGGTGTTACGCGGCGGACCTACTGCACAGGGGACACGAGAAGGCTGTGGCGTGGTACGTGACGGGGTCGGTCATCACACTAAACATGCGCAAGTCTGAACTACCAGAGCAGTACGAGGAAGACTTTGCAGCGCACTGCGCTGCGGGTCGTGCCAAGCACTAAGTGGCTACCGACTAATTCCGGCAGTTCTATCTTTTTAGAGGCTCCGGCGGCCTCTTCGGTGCCAGTGAGATAGCTCGAATGTAGACGAGGTCGTCCAGCGGGGAGTTGTCGCCACTCCCCGAGTTAGCCGCAATGTGGAACATTACGGGGCCTGGGGTGTTGGGAGGCCGCCACCGGAAGGCCCACTCCGCCTCTTGTCCCCCGGCCGCTGAACCAGCCTGGGTATGTTGGATGTACTCCACTCCGGTATCCGCGTCGATGACTATCTGCGTGCGCCCGTCCTCCGGGGTCACTTCACCCGCCGTTTGCCCACTCCGTCTATCCGTGTCGGCAAACCGAAATGCTCCCTGGAACCCCGCCGCAAACATCTCGAAGCTTCGGAGGCGGACGGTGACACGGTACTCGCTGCCTGGGGCATAGCTCTCTGGGAGGCCTTCCAATTGGAGCGACGAGGGATCGTCGTCCTCCGGAGAACCGATGTGGCATTCTGTGCAGGTTGCCTCGCCGAAACCGCCCGTGTATCCCGGTGGGGCCCCTTCCACGTGCACGAAGCCGGCCGTACCCGTCTTTACAGTTGCGGAGCCGAACGCCACGGCGATGAGCATGGTCAAGCACCGCCAACCGTGTTTACCCATCGGTTTTAGGCCTCGCACCATGATGACACCGGGTCGCGGGGAACCCTCACGCCACGGGGGCCCCTCGACCGATCCCGTGGTCCTACTTAAGGGGCTCCGGCAGTCACGATAGCCCGACCCACCGTGTTGGCGTCGGTTCCGAACCAGATCGAGTCGGTGCTTTCGTCGTAGTACGTGTGACGGATGGTGCCGCCCCCGCTAGGGACGTCCAGCATTCCCACGAATTCCTCGGTTGACGTGTCGAATCCCACGAACCGGTTGGGTTGGATCCCGGTCTCGACTAACCACACCCGATCGTATTTGTCGATATCTACTCCATAAGGCCGCGACTGGTCCCCCGCCGGAAGGTCGTGTTCACGCAGGAACCCCTCACCCTCGACCACGAGGCCCAGCTTCCCCCTGCTGTAATCCACGTACCAGATACGATCTTGCGAATCGATCACGAGTCGCCGGGGCCGCGCCCCCTCCGGGAGATCGTATAGGATCAGTTCGAAGGATGCCGGGTCCACCATGCCGATGAGATTGGAGTTGAAGTGGGCAATCCAGGGGCGATTGGCGGAGTCCATCTTGATGCCGTAAGGCCTACTCGAACCCCTGCCGCCTCTCGTCTCGACCTCCGGAGCCTCGACGAGTCGCACCGCTCTAGTATCGGTGTCCAGGAAGCCCACCAGATTGCCGCCTTGGACGGAGAACCAGATGTTGCCGTCGTCGTCCCAGATCAAGGTGTGAGGGTCCCGAGCCCTTTCGTCGGGCATCATGATCTTTTGGATCTCTCCACTGCCCGGATCAATCACGCCGATGTGCTCAGCTCTGTTCCCGGCGTACCACACCATGCCGTCATCCGCGACGATGAGATTGTGCGGGCCCGTGCCGTCATCCATGTCAAACCGCTGGAAGCCACCCGTCTTCGGGTCCAGGACCGCGGCATAGTGGCTGCGTTGGCCGACGAACCAGACGCGACCGTCCGGTGCCACGAAGGGGTCTCTCGGTCGGCTCTCCTCGTAGGGCACCGTCCATTCTTCGATCGAGATAAGATCGCCGTTGGCCGTCATGTCTTGGGCTGCGGCATCGACGGATACCCCGAGCGAAAAGCTTACGAGTATTGCGGTGCGGGTGGTTAGGTCCATCATGGATTCCCCCCTTCATACGGATCCGTGCGGATTAGACAACGGGCATCACCCAAGCCAACACTTGGCTGGAGGAATCCGCTGACTACTGTGGCAACGTTCCCTGAGGGGCGCCCGTCCCCACAGGGAGGGGGATCAGAAGCCCGGGTTGAGGCTAAACTGCCAGAACCACCCCTTGCCCGGGCGGTCGAACGGCCGGACGAAGTCGAGCTCCGCGATCAACAATCCGAAGACGTTGGCCCGCGCGAAGATGCCAACGCTCGACACCCAGTCACGTTCCGAAAACGCGCAGTCCTCGGAGCAGTTGAAGTCGTCATAGCTCGTCCATGTCTTCCCCATGTCGTAGAAGGCACCAACCTCCACCGGAGGTATGCCCGGACTAGGTATCAAGCCAATCCCCCCGAGCAACGGAAGACGGAGCTCTGCGTTCATGACGCCGAGGCGACTCCCCACGAGTTGGTCGAATGCGGGACACGAGAACGCCCCGGTGGATCCAGCGGCACCGATGCACTCGCTGAGGTCGAAGGAGTCGTTGGCGTACCCGCGTACGAGCGATGGATACCCCAAGTAGAGCCGACCAAGCCGATAGTCGCTGGAACCGGGGCCCCAGCGACCCAGATGGAGGCCGCGCAAGGCTATCGTGAAGGGCGCCATGCGGATGTAGCGGCGAAAATCGGCGTTCACGGTCACGTACCGGAGGGTTCCCACCGAGGGCTCAACCGAGACTCGGTACCGCTGCCCGATGATCGGACTGGTGCCCCCGAAAATCGAACTGTCGTATACCAGCGCGACACTCCCGCTGGTCTGGAACATCGATGGTGGTGCGCAACCGAAGAACTCGTCCTCCCCGCAGTCGGCGATATCGACCGTATTCCTGCCGACGAGTTGACCGGTGAACGTGTCCGAGAAGAACTGCTCTATCTCTCCAGCGAAATCCACCTGTTGAGCACCCGCCCCGAACTCAATGCGAGAATTCCGATTGAACGGGTAGGCGAGGATACCGCGCACCTGTCTATTGATTTCGAAGAACCGCTGGTCGGTCCATACGTCCACCAGGCGACCTTCTATCTGTACCCGTTGGATCCCGAGCTGCCGTGAGATAATCGGGATCTGCCCCGCGATGGCGGCCCAGTTCCACCGACTGGATCGATTCTCGTAACCGGCCAATAACGCCGTACCCTGAATCGCATTCCCAAAAGACGTATTGACCTGCAGCAAAGTCGAAAGGGTGTGGTCACCGAGCAGGTCCGAGAAGAAGAGGCTCGCGCCCCCGGCAAGGAAGACACCGTAGTCACTGGCCCCAAATGCAATCGATGGCTGGGAGATGAAGTCCAGTGAGAGCCGGGTCGAGTACTCCCCTTCGTCGAAGGTGATCGGATCGGCGAGGCCCAGACGCGCGTTCTCGAGCAACTCAGCGTGTGTCGTGGAGATCCTTTCCCGTGGCGGAATAATCGAGGCATCCACCTCCACGAGGAGATCGGGTGCTGTCACCCCCGCTAACACCTCGTCGTCCTCGATCACGTAGATCTCGTAGCTGAACGGCCCGCCTTTATTGACGCTGAACGCGAGTTCACCCGTCTCACGAGCGACTGAAATGGCGGGACTCAGCGCCGAAAGACCGCTCACACCCGTCCACAGGTCCGTGACTAGGTGGAGCCTGCGCGTTGCCATGTCGAGACGGTACAGATTCGAGATACCGTCGTGGTCGGAGACGAAGAAAAGATCACCACCGTCAGGCGACCACTGGGGGTTGTAGTTGCGGAACTGGTCGTCGAAGCCCGGGAGGGCCTCAACGGAGCCAGTCTCCAGGTCGTACAGCGCAACATGGTACGTTCCCGGAACCAGCAACTCGAGGTCCGTGGTATATCGATCCGTCGTAAACGCGATGTAACGTCCGTCTGGGGACCACGCCGGGTGCAAATCGGCGAATGGGTCTGACGTAAGACGCGACACCTGTTCCGTGTCCAGATCGATGGTGTATAGGTCCGTGAACCCATTCTGGTGCCCTGTGAAGGCGACGTTCCTTCCGTCCGGGGACCACACCGGATTGAAAATCTCTCCTATCCCCGTGTGTTCCAGTCGGATGTCGCGCTCGATACTCCCGTCGCTCATGTCCATGATCGTGAGCATCGGGTCACCCGTCTTGATCCCTGCAACCGCGAACAGGCGCCCTCCCGGATGCCAGTCACCGGAGGAGTGAATGAACTGTAGGCTCTCAAAGTGCGGATCCACGACGTTGTTGGTGAGACGCCGCTTGACCTCGCCGGTCCGAGCATCCGCCAGGAACATCTCGATCGAGAAAAGGTCGCTCTGCGATACGTATACCAGCTCGTCGCCATCTGGTGAGAGGGACGGACCCAGATTCAGTTTCCCTTCTTCCGGGGGCTCGTAGACGACGCGGCGCCCGTAATTGTCGGGGTTTTCCGTCTCCTCGCGGGCGTCGGCAAAGTAGACTTCCAGCTCGTTCCTCCAACGCTCGGAGAGCTCGCCCAACGGCACCTCAAGCACGGCTTCGATGGCTCCCATCGCACTCCCCGTACGAGCTGCCAGATTGAGAATGCGGCCGATCTTATCGTCACCAAAGGTTCCGCCGATGAACGACCATAGGGCGTGTCCGAACCGGTAGGGGAAGAACCGGCCCGAATTGAGGTCGGGAATGGTCGGGAACCCATCTTCCAGATCCAACGCATCCCGCATCCACATCGTGGTGAACGGATCGATGGGGCCTATCGCGAGGTACTCGGCCATCCCTTCGATAAACCACAGTGGGAGGCGCATCGCCCCTGGTACGTTTAACCCTGGTCCTCCTCCTCCTTGGCCGGTCATGTCGAATTGGAAGGCGTGAACGAGTTCGTGCCCGAGGAGGTGGTCGGTTTCGTGGAGCGACACCATCATCGGCATGACAAGCCGGCGCTTGATGATCTCCGTGAACCCCTGGGTCCCTTCGTCTATGAACTGGGCGGTCGTGTTGGTCTGCTCAAAGTCAGTGTGGTCGGCGTAGAGGATGAGGGGCTGGCGCTCTCGAAACTCGTGGTTGAGCACGCGGGAGAGGCGGGCGTACCAGCGTTCCGCCTGGCGACCGACCATCACTGCGCCCTCGGCGGCCTCCTCGTAGTAGTAGATGTCAAAGTGCTCGGTCTTGAGGACCTCGAAGTCGAATGACCGGTAGACCACCTTGTTGCGTCCGAAGGAGCGCCCCGCTTGGGCCTCGAGAGCCGAAGCCACGCAGACCAGTGCCGCGAGAGAAGCAGCGAGAGAAAGAACAAATCGACTACGAACCATGAGGCCTCCGGGACGGGCGCTGAGCAATGGCGAGCCTGACCGGACCCGCACAATTCAAAACGTACCCGAGGTTGCAGGGTGTCGCTACACAGGGTTACAGACTACACGTCCCTATTCGTCGATAGGTCACTTAAGGACGACTGAAAGACGGAGAGTCATCGCAAGAACGGTAGAATCCTCCGAGTCGGGTTCGGGCCTGGTCCGCGTCAACGATGTTTCGGAAGGGTCCTGTTTCGATACGGTGACCACCGTCATACGGCGAAAGAATGGCGTCGTAACCCGCTTGTTCCACTCGATCCACGACAGCGGCCACCCGCTCAGGGTCCCGGAAGTACCCTACCTGGAGGATGACGCACCCCCCCCGGCTGGTGACGGCATCGGCGCTGCGAAGGATGGTGATTTTCACCCTGGCCGTACCGGGGCCAATCATTCCGAGGGAGCGCGCCGCCGCCCTCGAGACGTCCAAGACTCGCCCCTTCACGAAGGGACCGCGGTCGTTGACCATGAGTCTGATCTCCCTCCCGGTGTCCTGGTTTTCTACTAAGATAAAGGTGCCGAGGGGGAGTTCTTGATGAGCGGCAGTCCACCCGTCCATATCGTAAATGGTGCCGGAAGCGGTCGGCTGACCATGGAATGGGTGACCATACCACGAAGCGATTCCTTCCTGCACCCACCCGACCGGGTAGTCGAGGACATCGGGTGGCGTTGGGGTTGGTCCGGTGGCGGGGGGGCTTGTCCGGGACGCACAACCTTGGGTTGCCAGAAGGGTGGCGAGCAAGAGGACGGCGAGCGGCCGCATCCCGTTAGAGCGGTCCGTCACCCCAAGGTCCCCAGATTCCAAGGGTGAAGCTGGGGTTTCCTGGACCTTCGCTACTGATGTCTCCTTGAAGGTTGATGAAAAGCGTGCGACCCCCCGGTGAGAAACAAGCTCCTGCGAACTCCCGATTGTTGAGGATGTTCTGTGCGAAGGGGAAAATCTCGCCATCCCGGGTCAATCCTTGCAGATGAGTGGTGCCGGCGTTGTCTTCACAAATCAGGATTCCGCCTCTCGGACTCACCGTGATGTTGTCGGGACTGTCCAAGACCTCCGGGGAGGGGGATTCGAATACGAGAGTAAGAGATTCCTCGGACGGCGAATAACGCCAAACCTGTCCCAGCTGCGCGTCTCCACCGTTGGTGGCGTGAAAGTAGACGCTTTGATCGGCGAAGAAGCATCCCTCCAGGCGGGAGAAGCGCGCCCCGCCCAGTGCGTAACCCTGCGTCCATACAGAGCGTGGTTCGGCCTCTGCCGTTTCCGGATCGGGATCTTCAATAGGCACCCATTCGACGCCTCTTTCGACTCCGAGCCTCTGGTTGGTACGAAGGTCGGCCTGTGGAGCATCTCGTATGGCGAGCATTTCCAACACCCCGCCATCCTCGAGGACCTCGGGGGTGTGAGGACGAAATCGATAGAACCCAGCCCTTCGATTCATGTCTTCAGTCTCGTAGACGTACCCGGTCTTCGGATCCACGGCGACAGCCTCGTGGACGAAGCGGCCCATGTCCCTCAGCGGGATGGCGTCGACGGGGCCGTCGGAAAAGGCCGGGACCTCAAAGATGTACCCGTGTGGTACCGAGAACCCTCGCGTGGGACCCATCGTGGTTTCCTCACACGTGAGCCATGTGCCCCAGGGTGTAATGCCGCCAGCACAGTTCACGGCGGTTCCGCCCAGGCTCGCAAAATCACGCTCCAGGTGGGGACGTCCCGAAGAATCGATTCTGACTTCCAGGGTAGTGGTGCCGCCGCCCGCTTGGGAGTCCCAGGCTAGGCTGGGAGAAACAATCGGTGGGGTGAGGCCGGGAGGGTCGAATACTTCCTGGTTGCGGACCAGCCGAACGAGATCGTGGCCCGCTTCATCCTGCCCGATCTCGAAGAGCCCCATGCCGTCGTGGGCCCGAGGCGTCGGCAGGCCGTCCGACATCAACTGGCCCTCCGCGCCCAGCACGGTGTACGAGAACCCTTCCGGCAAGGCCAGTTCGGGACCCGCCGGAATGAGGGGCCCGTAACCCGCGCCTTCCGTGACGATGGACCCGCGATTTTCTAGGCAAGCTGCGAGGGGCGCAACGGACGAGGCCAGGGCAGAGGCTCCGGCCCACCTGACGAAATCCCTGCGGCGAACCATAGTCGGTGTTTTGTGGCTCAGAGGTGACCTTTTGACGTTGGGCGTCGTCATTTCAATGAATCGTTCCGGTCTTGCCTGTGGTGCCAGACGTGACCATGGTAACATACCACATTCAGGGTTGTGGGCGGGAGCGCGGCATAGTCCCCTCTCGTTGGTTACGGGCCATTCGGAAGATAAGGGAGAAGGTCATGAAGAGGTCAGTTGTTCGAATCGGGTTGCCGTTACTGTTTCTGGCAGGTCCCCTCTCCGTCGAAGGACAGGCGTTCGCGGATTTTTGTCCCGAAGGAGATGAGGAGACACAGGCCGCGGTCGTGGGGTATGTGGTGGACCCGGATGCCGAGACCATCCTCCCCGGGGCAACGGTGGCTGCGAGCTGGGTCGGCGACGGAATGAGACAGAGAGCAGAGGCGCAGTCAGGACTCGACGGCCTTTATGTGATCTGCGGGTTGCCGAGGGAAGCGGTCCTTACGCTAAGGGCCACCATGGGTGCTCTTCGGGGCGAGGCGGCCGAGTACATGACCGCGGTGTCGTTGGCGCAGCAGGATTTGAATCTCTCGTTGACAGCCCCCCAGGAAGATGAAGACGACGTGCGGGCCGAGATCGGCAACCTCAGCGGTGGTTCGGCGGCGGTTCTCAACTCCGAGGTCATCCGTGCGGAGGACCTGGTCAATTTTCCGGAGATGAGCGTGTACGATCTCTTGCGGCGCCACAACAAACTGCGGTTTGATCGGCGCTCGGGTGGAGAGATCATTCTGCTCGCAACGACCAGATCAATGTCGGGTGCGAATATGACAGGGGTCCAGCTGCGGGTCGACGAACGCCGGGAACTAGGTGGTGTGGACGCTCTCAAGGAGATGTCGATCGACCAGGTCCGGAGGATAGAGATCTTGGATCGGGGTCAGGCTTCCAATCGTTACGGAGGGGACGGCTGGTCTGGTGCGATCTCCATCACGACTCGATAACGGCGGGCGGTCTGCCGTTGCGCTGACGCTCTCCGTCGCGCTCCATGTGGCGGTGCTGGCTTGGGCTGCCCTGCCGGGAGGCGAGGTGGGGCCGGTCGAGGTTGTACCGTTGGATCGGCCGGGCCTTGCATCGGCGGATCAGCAGCCCAGGGAGTTTATAGAGATCGTACAGATTCGTCCGCCTGGGCAAATCCCTTCAGGCGGTTCGGGGACTCCAGGAAGTGCCGCAGCTCCGCGTGCTGAAGCCGCCTCCCCCGCGGCTGATAAAGTGTCCGCTATCGCTTCTACCGCTCCGCCGAGTGTCCCTCTCTCCGCTCCCTTGGCCCAGGGGGTCACCTTGGAACTGGCCCTCGCACAGCTTTCGCCCGTGGCCGTCCCACCGATGGCGGAGATTGTCGGGGTAGGATCTGACGCCACGGCCCGGCCCAACCGCGGGATCCTTCACGCCGACCCCACCGAGCCCGAAAAACGGCCCCTTCGATCTCCCACGAGCGCCTGGGGAGCCGGGGACATGGGGGCTCTTTCCGGCGGATTAGGTGGCGGAATAGGTGGAGGAACATCGAGGGGGCCCGGAACCGATTGCATTACAGCGGGTTCATTCCCCAGAGGCAAAGGCGGAATCGGCGGCCTGATCGGTACTGGACGGGGGAGCGGACGTCCGCACCGGGGCTGGTAGACGCCGTCTAGCACAGCCACACCATCAACACCGGAGCTCTCCACGGGCTGTTGGTCGCCCTCTCGCTCTTGGTAGGTACCCCGCACGACTACACAGGTGTGGGTGAAGTCGTTATCGGTGAGCGCCTGACGGCGACGGGCCAATCGAACCTGGGCGCCGCCCTCAGCGAACTCGACCCCGCATCGTACAACCCTTCCCGCCAACTCCTCCTTGAATCGAGCATCCGACCCTACCAGAGGCGTGGCCTCGGCGTGGAACACACAGTGGTGATGGTCAATGGAGTGCGCCGCCATTCGTCGGCCGCTGTCCAGACAGGACGTGCGACCGCCTTCCCCGGTGGCAGCGGCGTCGACCTGAGGTCGATTCCCTTGGCAGCTGTTGCCGGTGTTGTCGTTGACGATGGCTGGAGATCAACGAGGACTGCGGGTGGTGCCGGCGGCACATTGGACGTGCGGCTCCGGAGTGAGGTTACACGCCCCGAATTCGGGGTGACACTCGGCAGTCATGCTCCCTCCCACTGGCCGTCGGACGGTCGCAGGTACGACTTATCGGGCCACTGGGGATTGGGACTGGGCGAGCATGGCACCATCAACTTGACCATCGCGCATGGCCAGCGGGGTGCCACCAATCGGGCTGCGCCCGATCCGCGCGATCAGATAACGCCGTTCGACGCCGATTCAGTTGCTCGGGGAGAGGTTATCCGCAAGGTGAACCAGGTACCTCAACCCAATCATCAATGGGGCGAGGGGGCTGGAAACAACAGCGGGATATTCGTGAATGTGGGATATCCTCTCGGTGAGGAGGTTGGAGGGGCAGAACTTTATGGGTTCGGTGGGTACGGCCACAGGCTCGAACAGATCGCTGGCCTGCGGAACAGGGGGCTCGATGTAGACAACTGGCCGCAGCTGTACCCCGAGGGGAACCTGCCCCAGCTGGACGCAGTGTTGAAGGACGCGTCGTGGGTGACCGGGGTGCGGTGGGGTTCGGAAGACTCCACTCGGTGGGACGGGAGCGTTAGATACGGCGAGAGCCGGGTCGGAACCGACCTTTTCAACACCCAGAATCCTTCGCTTGGGCCATGCCTTGAGGTAGCGTGCGCGCCGGGACTCGACCGCCTGTTCGGGACGTCAGATGACCCTGGGATACCTAACAAGCGCCGATTCTCGGCTGGCTCTCTGGGCCGGTCAGAGTTGGGATTGTCCGCTGAGGTTATCCACCCGTTGACGGTCCCACTGGCTCGGATCCCAGCCGTGTTGGCCGTGGGCGTCGAGCTTCGTCGGGAGGGCTACCGGATTGGGGCCGGGGATTCGGAGTCGTGGCTCAATGGATACCATCCGAATCAAGTTGGTGGGGTGAACACGGTCGGTTCGTCGTTGATGGCCGGATTCCGTGCGAGCGAGGCGGGAAGCTGGAGCAGGTTTGGGGCCGGGCTATTCGCTGAGTTGGGTGCCGAGGTTGCCGAGGGCGTGCGTTCTTCGTTCGGTGGACGTATCGAGCATACGCCTGGTTTAGGGCTCGCCGTTGCTGGAGCCCTGACGTTCGAGGCAACGGTGGCCGAGGGATTCGATTTTCGCGGAGCTGCCTCAACTGGTTTCCGGACGCCCTCGCTGAGCGAATCCCACTATGGGCATATCCGGGAGAGCTTGGTCGCAGGTCCCCAAGGTGGCGAGGGCACGCAGTCGGTGATCGAAACGGGGATCTTTCCGGTCGGGAATGCTGGCGCCCGCGCCCTCGGTGCCGTGGATCTACGCCGAGAGCGAATGAATTCCCTGCGAGGCGCCCTTGTCTTGGTACCCCACGAGGGACTGGAGATGTCTTTCGGTGTCTGGTATACGATGGTGAACGATATGGTGGTGCTCTCGGAGGAGATCCCGTCCCCAGTTTCCGGAGATCTGGTACGCACCTTCTTCAATGCCCTGGACGTAGAGACGTACGGTGCCGATGTGGCGTTCGCGTGGCAGCGTGCATGGTCGGAATCCGCTCGTGCCGAGGTGGGAGTTACTTGGACTTGGAACCGCGTCGACGTCCGCTGCATATCCGGCGACCTCAACAGATGCGTCTCGCAGGAGCTGTCAGCTGTCGGGGGTATCGTGGACCCGAAACGTGTTTTTTTTGCCGAAGAGGGGCGGCCGGATTGGCGGGGACGCGCCCATGGCCGGCTAACGCTGGGCCGGTTTCAGAGCGAAATAGCGTTCAACGGGTTCGGGGAGCAGGAAGAATTGATTTGGCTTGGGGCGAACGGGCTGCCGGAGGTTGTGCGCAGCTTCGGATCTCGAACGTTGATCGACCTTACGGCTTCTCTGGAGATCGGGAGTCGTTGGCGGCTGACGGTCGGGGCGGAAAACGTCTTTGACATCTTCCCGCCCCGCTCGGACGGCATATTCCCCTATCGCGATAGCTCGGCTTCGGGGTTCACCGGGCGATTCGTATACGCCCGGATCGATTCGTCCTTCTTCTGAGGTTACATGCCCGAGCCCGGCCACGGCGGACCCTGGTGCTCGGCCTCCACCGGTCCCAGGCCACGATACACGAACTTCTGAACGCGCTTCCCTTCGTAGGTCTCCGTAGTGTAGATGTTGCCCCCGGAGTCCGTGGCGATGCTGTGGACCGCAAAGAACTGGCCCGGTTGGCGACCGCCGTCCCCGAAGCTCGTAAGGACCTCCAGTGAGGCGCGGTCCATGATGTAGACCCGCATGTTCTTTCCGTCCGCCACGTACATGTACTGCTGATCGGCGTCCCGAGAGAACGCGATGTCCCAGGTCGACCCGTCGCCGAGCGTGCGGGGGGCGATGCGGACTTCGTCCACATAGGTCCCATCTCGCTGGAAAACTTGGATCCGGTCATTGGGGCGGTCACACACGTAGACCATCCCGTCGTGAGACGGCTCGGCGCAGTGTACCGGCGTGCGGAACTGCTGAATGAGGGGGGCATCCGGGTCGTATGGCGGCGTGGGAGTGTCGTCCGGGGCGTTTCCGTAGGCTCCCCAGAACCTCTTAAAGGCGCCCGTCGAGGCGTCCAGGACCGCAACTCGGCGACCACCATATCCATCGGCGAGATATGCCTCATTCATCTCCGCATCAAAGGAGATTTTGGCGACCCGATTGAAACGGATCTCGCTATGGCTGTCGGCCCCGGGACCGGCGAGCGGCTCCCCGTAGGATGCTAGGAACTCCCCATCCCGCGAGAACTTAAGGATGTGCGTGTCGTTGGGACCGTTACCACCGATCCAGATGTTGTCCATGTGGTCGACGGTGATCCCGTGATTCGACGCTGGCCATTCGTACTCTTCGCTGGGCCCTCCCCAGGAGTTGACGAGATTGCCGTCTGGGTCGAACTCGAGAACCGGCGGGGCCGCGCGGCAGCATTCCCCAATCGGAGGATCGGCATCGGCACCGCCTTCGGTGCGTTCGGTCAGATTGCCCCTGTGCACGATGAAAACGTGGTCACGGGAGTCTACGCCTACGCCAATCGCAGATCCGAGCACCCAGTGGTCCGGAAGTGGCTGGGGCCAAAACGGATCGACCTCGAAACGAGGGGCTTGGGTTTGTCCACCCTCCCCACCTGCGTCAGAGTTGGCGTTTGCAGTGCCCTGACAGGCGACGAAGATCGAAGTTGTTGCTGCGCCGAGCGCTATGGAGGCAACGGCCTTTCGGATAGACACGAGTTTCTCCTTCCACGGACGGAAACCTATTCGTTAGCCAGCTTCTCAGATTAACCCTGACTATCCTCGTTAGTCCAGACTTTCGGCGGTGTCGGGGTGAAATCCGAGGGAGGTGCCGAGAGAGGGTGCCGACGGCGGATGCGAAGTGACATTGTTATGTCGACGGTGGCCGCCGCTGGATAGGGCGGTGCCGGCAGCCGGGCGAATTTTCGGAGGAGACCCGGTTGGCACCTACGCCAATACACCCACGCCAATAAAGGAGAGTGATGGGCATCATGACCTTCCGGCGGGCCTTGTGTCTGGCAATCGTAGTGCTGGGGACGAGTGTGTTCGTCACGACGAAGCTGGCCGCACCTGAAGGGGCGGAGCACGATTCCCCCGCTGTGGCCGCTCCCCACGATATCCCCGCCGACGTGACTGTCCGCGTGTTTGTCAGACCGGTCGATACCCAGCTTCACATGCTTATACGAGTCCCCTTGGAGGCAATGCGGGACGTGGATTTCCCCCAGTATGGGCGCGGTTATCTGGACTTGGATGCAGCCGGTCCCTTCCTTAGGGACGCTGCGCAACTCTGGCTTGCCGACTATGTCGAAGTATTCGAAGAGGATCGCCGGTTGGCGGTTCCCGAGATACGCCAGGTCCGCGTCTCCCTGCCTTCCGATCGCTCCTTCCGTTCCTACGAAACCGCCGAAGCGCACTTCACCGACCCCGGATTGGATCCGAACCTTGATCTTCCGTGGCGACAGGCCCTACTCGACGTGTGGCTTGTGTACGACATTGAATCGGAAGAGTCGCGCTTCTCGATGAACCCGGGATTCGCTCACCTTGGCCTACGCACCGTCTCCGTCCTGCGTCTCTTGGCACCCGACCGACCGGAGAGAGTGTTCCAGTACCTGGGTGACCCGGGGCTCGTTCGGCTGGATCCTCGATGGCACCAGGCCGTCCTCCGCTTCGCGATCCTCGGGTTCGAGCACATCCTGGACGGGATCGATCACATCCTCTTCCTCCTATGTCTTCTCATCCCGTTGCGCCGAATCTGGGCAGTTGTACCGGTGGTCACGTCGTTCACGGTCGCTCACTCTATCACTCTGATCGCCTCCGCCTTCGGATTCGCTCCGCGCGCTCTGTGGTTCCCGGCACTCATCGAGACTCTGATCGCGCTGTCCATCGTCTTTATGGCCGTCGAAAACATCATCGGTCATCGGCCCCGGCGGCGGTGGGCGGTGGCTTTCGGATTTGGCCTCGCGCATGGGTTCGGGTTCTCTTTTGTCCTCGCGGAGACGCTGCAGTTTGCGGGTTCGCACCTGGTCGCTTCGCTGTTGGCGTTCAATGTGGGTGTGGAGATTGGGCAGTTGGTCATTGTCGTCATTGCGATGCCGTTGCTGGGCTGGATCTTCCGCGTGTGGGACGTGGGGCGGGTCGGAACTATCATCCTCTCGGTCTTGATCGGGCACACCGGCTGGCACTGGATGACCGACAGGGGATCGGAGCTGCTCGCGTATGACTTTAGTTGGCCCCCGACCAGCGGAGAATTGTGGAGCACCGTGACGCGATGGGGACTCCTGCTGCTCCTGGTCTTGGGAATGGGGTTCGCCCTCGAACGCGGGTTTCGGTACCTCTCCTCCCGACGTCAAGGAAGTCAAGAATGACGTATCGACTGCGGGGAGATGACAGGTTTGGGGGAGTGTGCGTCTGGCGGAGGGACGCCACAAAACAGAATTTGCCAAGGGGTGGAGGCAACGACACGACTGCGAGCTATAACGAGAGGAGAGGCGGCATGTTGAAACCAGGAATCGCGAAGAACGGCCCCGACGGAGGGACGCTGCTGGGGAGAGTGCTGTTGTTATGCGGAGTCGGCCTTGTTGGAACCGGGTTGGTTACCCCCGGTCCGGTCGGTGCTCAGTTGACGGCCCCCAATCCGTACCGTGCTGCCGATGGATGGGGCGATCTCCCGGAGGGCCGGTCCTGGGGGGCGACCAGTGCCGTTTTCCCGACACCCGGTGGGGAGATGATCTGGGTGGGCGAGCGCTGCGGGGCGAACGTCTGCGTGGGCAGCAACGATGACCCGGTGCTTCTGTTTGATTTGGAAGGAAACTTGGTGCGCAGCTTCGGGGCGGGCCTGATCGCATGGCCCCACGGCATGTTCGTGGAGCCGGACGGAAGCGTGTGGCTCGCCGATGCGACGGGGTTCGCTGCCGTGCCCGAAGGATGGGGGCACGTCGTTTACAAGTTCAGCCCCGAGGGCGAGGTCTTGATGACCCTCGGCGAGCGCGGCGTGGCCGGGGGTGGAGAGACTCACTTCACCAAACCGTCAGATGTTCTAGTGGCACCCGACGGGAGCATCTTCGTGGCCGATGGGCATGATGCGGGCGGCAACAACCGGATTGTGAAATTCGACGGCGATGGGACGTATCTCATGGAGTGGGGCCAGACAGGAACGGCAAATGGCGAGTTCAGGGATCCGCATGCATTGGCAATGGATTCCCAGGGACGCCTTTTCGTGGGGGACCGTGCGAATAGCCGGATACAGATCTTTGACCAGGAGGGCAACCACCTCGAGACCTGGCACCAATTCGGCCGCCCGAGCGGCCTCTACATTGACGAAAACGATGTCCTTTATGCGACCGATTCGGAATCGAATGCGGGAAGGAACAAGGGGTGGCTGCGAGGGATTTACATCGGCGATGCGCGGACCGGTTGGGTGACTCACTTCATCCCCGACCCGGAGCCGGACCCGGACTCGTCTGGTACGAGCGGGGCTGAGGGCATCGCCGTAGACCGGCACGGGCACATCTATGGAGCTGAGGTAGGGCCCCGGCAGATGCGGAAATACGTCAAGCGCTAGCAGTACCGTAGACAGCGAAACTCCGGGGCCAACGAAGCCCCGGGGACAACGATGACAACCCTGGAACACTTACGGAACCCGAAACAGCGGAGGTCTGGGAACATGCGAAGAACGATGGGAATGTCGGCCCTGGTGCTGGCAATGATAGGGGTCGCTGGACCGGCGGTTAGCCCGGCGAGTGCCCAAGACGAGAGGACTAGTTTCTTCATTACGAGTTCCAATCCCGGGGACGGCGCCGATCTCGGAGGGCTCGATGGGGCCGACGCGTTTTGCGAAAATCTGGCTATGGCGGCCGATCTTCCGGAAAGGACCTGGCGCGCCTACTTGAGCACCACGGGAGAGGGCGGCGTGAACGCCCGTGACCGCATCGGGCCGGGGCCGTGGTACAACACCGAAGGCACTCTCATCGCGAGAGACGTGGACCACCTCCACAGCAACGGCCCTAACCTCACCAAGGCGACGATCCTCACGGAGACAGGAACCCCCGTGAACGGCCGCGGAGACACTCCTAACCAGCACGACATCCTCACCGGATCCCTAATGAACGGGATGGCCTCGGCCGACGAAGGCGACACTACCTGCAGCAACTGGACGTCCAGCGGGGAGGGGAGCGCGCTGGTGGGTCACCATGATCGCATCGGCGGCGGTCAGAATCCCACCTCCTGGAATCAGGCCCACGGATCGCGGGGTTGCAGCTTGGCAGATCTCAGGGGTACGGGTGGAGACGGTCGTTTCTACTGTTTTGCCGTCGACGGTCCCGGTGAGAACTCGCTCCGCGATCGGAGACGCTGACACGGCAGATCAGGCCCTCTAATCAGTGAGGGCCCGTAGCGAGTTTGACGTAGTAGTGATCGGAGGGGGGCCGGCGGGTTGCTCCGTGGCATCCTTCCTCGCCCGCCGAGGACACACCGTGGCACTTGCGACTCGCCCTGAGCCGCCCGCGCCATGGCTCGGGGAATCCATACCGCCGTCGGCCCGCAAGCTTCTCGCTACGGGAGGCATGTTGGAAGTCATGGAGCGGGCGGGCTTCGTGCAAAACCTGGGGAACGTGGTGTGGTGGGCGGACACCTCCGGCCGCGAGGAAAGATTCCCAGCGGGGTCACACGGGTTCCATGTGCAGCGGCGGGAACTGGAAAGTTTGTTCCAGCGGTCGGTGCGGGCGGCTGGCGCGACGGTCCTGTCGGAGGGACCCGTAACGAGCGTTTCCCGTTCGAAAGGCGAGGACTGGTGTGTGAGCGCGGCCGGTGGAGTCGAATGGCGCGCCAACTGGGTGGTGGATGCCTCTGGGCGAGCGGGCGTGGTGGCTCGCAAGGGACTCCGGATAAACGAGACCGAACTGTCCACCCTTGCGCTGGCCGCCGAGTGGCGGGGAGGAGCGAGAGCACCTGGGTACACTCTCGTCGAGAGTTACCGTGATGGCTGGGCCTGGTCGGTGCCGACATCCGCAAATACCCGTTGCGTTACAGTCATGTTCGATCCCCGACGTACCGGTGCAGCACGGGGGCAGTCGGGACTCATGGATCTGTGGCGGTCGGAGCTGGACAAGGCTGGCCGTCTGTCGGAGCTGCTCTCCGACGGCGCCGTAACGGGACCCGCCCGTGTCTGCCCCGCCTCGGTTTACCGCGCTGTCCGGTATGCCGAACCCGGCCTACTCCTCGTAGGCGACGCCGGCTCCTTCCTCGATCCCCTGTCGTCGTACGGAGTGAAGAAGGCCCTGTCATCGGCGTGGTTGGCAGGAGTGGTGCTGAACACCCTTCTTTCGGAGGAGGAGATGACCTCTCCCGCCCTCGCGACGTACCACCAAAAAGAAGAAGAGGTCGTGCGGACATGCGCACGCGAGGCGCTTTCCTTTTTGCGCCACGCAGCACGGGTCCACGGCGACGAGTTCTGGGTGTCCCGGTCGCGGGCCGCCGAAAAAGCAGGGGCACAGAGGGGCAGCAGCGAGGAGGCTCCAACGCTGACAGACTCGGAGGCTGAAGGGTTCCTGGCAGGGGAAGGTGTTCGTGCGGCATTCGAGGCCATGCGTACGACTGACCGGATCCACTTCAAAGCTGGACGAGGGGTAAGAACAGTTCAGCGACCGGTCGTCGTCGGGGACCGGATGCGTTTGGAATCACACCTGATAAGTGAGCGTTGTCCGCGGGCTACCCGGTTTGTGAGGGGAATTGACGTCCTCGAGGTTGTGGCTCGGGCGTCGAAGGTGTCGGGAGCCGACCGGGTGCCGGACATCTTCGAAAGCTGCCGGCGGGAGATGTATCGGCGAGACCATTCGATGAGCCTACCCGATTTCCTCGCCGTTCTTTCGTTTGCGGTGACTGCCGGCTTTCTGGAGATAAAGCCCGAAGGGGACGCCACAAATCACATATGGCGCCGTTTTGAGCAAGTGCTCACCTTAGATGTACCAAACGAACACCCAAGCGACCGCCCACAGGGGGATGGATGATCCGACTTGCTGCCACCGCAGCCATTGCGCTAGTCGTTTCCGCCGTCTCCGCCGTCGTCTGCGAGGCTCAGGCTCCCCAGTCGGATGGCCCGTCTCGATCACCGGTCGCCGAAGCGGAAGACGTCGGGTTCCCGATCGAGAACCAGATCATTGTACGGCGGTGTCAGAGGTGTCACGAGCGCGACGACGAAGGCCGTATGTCGCGGATCTCGTACGAGCGGAAGACCCCCGAGGGTTGGCAGACTTCGATTCGTCGCATGTTGGCCCTCAACGGCGTGCAGCTTTCCCCAAACGAAGCCCGCGAGGCCGTGCGGTATTTGGCCAACTACCAGGGCCTCTCGCCCGAGGAGTTGGAACCGGGTCGATTCGAGGTCGAACGCCGGCTGATTGACCATGTTTACGAGGCCAACCGGGATGTGGAAAACACCTGTATCCAGTGTCACAGCATGGGCCGCGTGATCACGCAGCGTCGTACCAGGGAAGAGTGGGAGCTGCTTATGGCGACCCACCGAGGTCTATACCCGTTGGTCGATTTCCAAGCATTCCGCGGCGGCGGTGGTTTTGAGCCGATGGAGGAAGCGATCGATCACCTCTCGGAGGCATATCCGCTCCGGACCCCTGAGTGGTCGGCATGGTCGGCGTCGATGCGACCACCACGACTGTCCGGGACCTGGGCGCTTTCGGGATTCGAACCGGGTAAGGGGCGCCTCTTCGGGAAGGTGGAGATTACCCCAGGTGGCGCCGCAGACGAGTTCCGGACGACGGCTTCGTGGACGTGGGCCGAAACGGGCGAAACCGAGGACCGGGCGGGACAGGCGATCGTATACACAGGGTACCAGTGGAGGGGTCGCTCGAATTCGGAAGCGACCGACGCCATGCGCGAGGTGATGGTGGTCGACCGGAGCTGGCGCACAATGACCGGGCGCTGGTTTGCCGGTGCGTACGATGAGTTTGGGCCCGACGTGACCCTTACCCGGATGGAGGCGGAGGGTGCCGTGACAGCGGTTCATCCCCAGGCCCTCCTGCGGGGCCAGCAGCACGAGGTTTCGGTGTATGGGGTCAACATGCCGGCTGCGGGAGCGCCGACCGAGTTTGACTTTGGTCCGGGGGTCAGCGTGGAGTCGGTGGTGTCGGCCGGCGACTCGGAGGTGCGACTAACACTTGACGTCGCCGCGGACGCCGCCGTGGGGTCTCGGGATCTCTTTGCGGGCACCACCTTTGTGGAGGGTGCGGTCAGCGTACACGATGGCGTAGATCGCATCGAAGTCCTACCGGAGGCCGGGATGGCACGCGTCGGCGGAGCGAACTTCCCGAAGGGGTACCAGGCATACGACGCGATCGGATGGGATGACGGTGCCGACGGAGAGGCGGGCACGGAAGATGACGTAAGGCTGGGCCGGGTCCCCGTCACCTGGAGCCTAGAGGAGTACACGGCCACCTTCGACGACAACGACCTAGCATATGTGGGTACCCTGTCTGCAGAGGGGACCTTTGAACCGGCAGCGGACGGACCCAACCCCGAACGTGATGGTATGCGCAATAACGTCGGAGATGTGTGGGTGGTAGCCACGTACGACGGCGGGGAAGAACCGCTACGCGCACGTGCTCACCTGATCGTCACTGTGCCGCTGTACCTGAGGTGGGAACCGTGGCGCGGCTTCCCCACGGAGCTGGTTCCATGAGCTCCTCGGCTCCCATCCCGCACGAGCACCCCACCGGGATGGCGGGCGTGGTCCCCGACTCCAGGCTCTGCCGTCGCGAATTCCATTCTTTTGAAGCCGGCGATCAGCGTTTCATCTATCTCGTTCCATCAGCGGGGATCTTCCGACTCGGTCCGGAGGCTGCGGCGATCTTGGACATCCTCGCCTACGGTCCTCGCACCCCCGGTGAAATCATCGATTTCCTTCGCGAACGATTCTCCTCCGAAGCGGTGTGGAGGGGTATGGGGGAGCTCCGGAACATCAGGGCTATTGGGGACTTCGGGGTGCCCGTGGAAAGTGTGGCAAACGATCTCCCTCCCGAGGGGTTCCCGCTCACCACGATGGTCCTCAACGTCACCAACAAATGCAATCTCGCCTGCACCTACTGCTACGAATATGGAGAGGACAAGATCGTCGACCCGACCTGCACCGACGATCCGAAGTTCATGTCCGACTCGACGGCGCGCGATGGAGTCGAGTTCCTATTCCGGGAATCCGGCCCGGTGGAAGTCGTCCACCTCACCTTCTTTGGTGGGGAGACACTGCTCAATTTCAACGTTCTCCAAGAAACCGTGGCGTACGCCAGGAGTCGCGCAGAGGAAGTTGGAAAACGAATCGAGTTCAGCCTCACGACGAACGCAACCTTGCTGAAGCCCGCCATAATCGAATGGCTCGCTGAGAATGAGATAGGGGTCACGGTGTCGATTGACGGTCCCAAGGAGATGCAGGACCGCATGCGCGTCTTCCACAGCGGAAAAGGGTCCTACGAAGTGGTTCAACCACGTATCAAGGAGCTCTTGCGTCGTCATAAGACAAGGCCGATCGGGGCACGGGTCACCCTCACCCGGGAGAACATCGACATTCCCCGCATTTATCGACATCTGGTGGATGAGATGGGTTTTTGGGAAGTTGGTTTCGCGCCGGTAACGACGGCTTCCGGACGCGATTACGAGATCGAACACGAGGGATACACCCGGATGTTGAGGCAGTTCGAGGAGCTGGCTAATGAATGGCTTGAGGCTGCCGTCGAAAACCGCCACCACGGATTTTCAAACGTCAAAGACACCCTGGAAGAGATCCACAAGGGGGTGAGCAAGGCCTATCCGTGCGGAGCGGGATTGGGTCTCATGGGTGTAACTACCGGGGGCGACGTGTCCCTCTGTCACCGCTTCGCCTACTCCGACGACCACTCGTTTGGGACCGTGGCCGAGGGCATCGATCGGGATCGACAGCGGGACTTTCTTGAGGCCCACCATGTTAGCAAGAAACCCGAATGTCATGTTTGCTGGGCCCGCCCCATCTGTTCGGGGGGGTGTTACCACGAGGCGCATACGAGATACGGAGAGACGACAGCCCCCAATTTGCACTTTTGCAACTGGGTACGGAGCTGGACGCATACGTGTTTGGAGGTCTACGGAGAGTTGTCACAGCGTAATCCCGGGTACTTGGCTCGGTTCGACCATTGACCCGGGGTCGCTCGCCGGCGACCTGCGGCTGGAACAAAGGAGGATGACGCATTGCATCACGTAAAGGGAATCAACCAGAAGGCGGGTCGCATTGAGGCCCAGCTCGAGATGGAAGCGGAGCGGGATTTGTCCCCTGAGGATGTCGATGTGACGGGTTCGAATGACGTCGTGGGCTTGGAAAGTCGGCCGCCGGAGGACGGACCACACTTTCCGCTCGGGTGCTCATTGGTATTTGCGCCGGGGTGGGAGGTGGACTCCAGCGGGGGTACCGCGGGTCTCTGCCAGCCGGTGGAACGCGATCTCTTCGACTGTCATCTCGCCTGCTTCTGGCCTGCTCACGTTCCAGACCAGCTCAATCACTCACCGGACTGGACGGCCAAGTGCGCAGCAGCTCAGAAGGATTGGCGAAAACTGGATCTCGTTTTTCCGTGATAACGGCTCCTGTTCGATCCGCTTTCCGCCGGCTTTTCTTCGTCGCCACCCTCTTCCTTCTCGTCCTTGACGGGTGGGGTTCCTCCGTGGAAGCCCAGACAGCTTCCGAGGCGCGGGGGGGAGAGCAACGCACCGCGCACTGGTACATGGGCACCTACAGCAACGAAGTGCTGGTGTGGGACGAGGCGACCGAGGAGGTGGTGGATCGAGTCCCCGTGAAGCATGCGATCCCAACGCGGATCAGCGTGTCGAAGGATCGGTCTCGGCTTTTTGTCCTTGATGCCTTCTTCGAGACGATGGAGATCGTGGCGCTCGATTCCAAGGAATCTCTCGGTGAGTTTACACTGAGCGAGGGCGATACGCGCCGCTGGATCGCGGAGTACAGAGTACATCCGTCCAACACTTGGATGGCGATGACAGTCCGTTCACGAACCCGGCTAGCCGATCGTTACCGGATTGATGAGCCCGTGCTCCTCGCGTACGACCTGGAGTCCTACAGCGTAAGGGATACAATCCCGTGGCCGGACGACGACGCCGACCAGATCGGTGCGTTCCGTTTTTCGCCCGATGGCGAGACCCTCTACATGTTTGCGGACGATCTGGTGGCGGTGGACTCCGAAACGTACGAAGAGCTCGACCGATGGGAGATTTCAGAGCCATTCGAGCCGGGCCTGGGCCGGATGTCGCTGCCATTTGCGCAGAGTCCATACCAGGAGGCCGAGGGGGTGTACACAGGACTCTTCCGAATGCGGGATCCGGTACAGAACCGCAACCTGATGGGCGTGGCGACCGTGGACATGGCTGCGCAGAACGTGGATTTCCGTCCCATTGGACCCTCCGACGGGGTCACCTTCTCGCTTTCGCCGGATGGAACGAAGGGGTATGGACTCAAATCCCAGATCGGGTCGTACGAGTTGTGGAAGTTCGATCTGGATGCGGGGAGGGTGGATGCGCGGATCCCCTTTGCCGGCCGTCCTCGCATGGCGCTGATGCCGAGTGCGAATGGTGAGTACCTCTACATCTATAACGCTGGGAACACCATCGATATCTACGACGAGGAGAACTTTGAGTATCTCCGTACGGTTGAATTCGACGCGGACATGACGCGGGTAGTCGTAGTCCCCGATCCGGGGAGGTGACGGGCCGGGAGAGCCCCTTCCGAGACCCGCATCTGAGGCGGGCCCTCGCATACATTCGGCCCCGTGCCGGGTCCCTGGTTCCGGTTGTCCTACTCTCCCTGACTGGGACTGGCCTGGGTTTGGTACTTCCCTGGCTTTCCAAAGTGATGGTGGACGACGCCATCCTGGCAGGTGATTTCCCCCTTCTCGCAACCACGGTGGGTTGGTTCGTGGTGATCACGGTCGGGATTTTCGTCACCAATGTGCTCAGCGGCATGCGGTATACGCGGGTGTCGGCCGAAATCCTGTTTGACATGCGGCTGACTCTGTACCGGCACCTCCAGTTGCTGTCGCCGCGCTTTTACGCCGGCCGTCCCCTCGGGGACATAGTCTCTCGGATCAACAATGACATTGGCGAGGTTCAGCGCGTAACGAGCGATGCGCTCCTTGCCAGTTTCGGGCACGTGTTATTCCTGGCCGGAACGGTGGGCATGCTGGCGTGGCTGGATCCAGTGCTTTTTGCCGTGGGGTGCGTGGCTCTGCCTCCTAGCCTGTGGGCCTTGATTCGGTACCGTCGACAGCTGGAGGGACGCGTGCGGACCCTTCGGGAGCGCAGCGCCGAGATAGGGAACTTCCTGATCGAGACGATTCAGGGGATGAGATTGGTGGTTGCGAGCAACGCTCAGGAGCGGGAAGTCGCGCGCTTCGGCCGGCACAACGCACACTTTGTGAAGGCGCTACTGTCGATGCGTTTATTCACGTATCTGGCGGGTGGGTTGCCGGGTTTGTTGCTGCAAACCGGGACGGCGGCCGTCTTCCTGTACGGTGGGTACAGGGTCATCGGCGGCCAGATGACGCTGGGGACCTTCGTGGCGTTCATGGCTTACCAGATGCGTCTCCTGTCTCCGGTGCAGGGACTGATGGGTTTGTATGCGAACCTCGCCAGTGCCCGAGCCTCTCTCGTCCGGGTGCATGAACTGCTCGACACCCCTCCCGATGTGGCAGACGCGCCGGGAGCCGAGCGCTTGGTGGCTCCAGCCGGAAGGATTGCCTTGGAGGGAGTTGGACTCGACTTTGGGCGGGGAGGACCGGTACTCGACGGAGTGGATCTCCAGGTCGAACCCGGGGAGGTGGTCGCCCTCGTGGGGCCCAGCGGAAGCGGCAAATCGACGATAGCGGATCTCTTGCAACGGCATCTGGATCCAGACCACGGGAGGTTGCTGCTCAACGGCGTGGACCTGCGTCGGATTGCGTTGGCAGACGTGCGGCGGCATGTGATGGTTGTGAATCGGACGCCTTACTTGTTGCACTCTTCGATCCAGGACAACGTGCTCTATGCTCGTCCTGAGGCTTCCACCGAGGAGGTGGAGGAGGCGCTGCGCGCCGCCGATCTCGGGGATTTGATAGACGCGCTGCCGGAGAAGGTGGACACCGTGGTCGGTGAACGGGGTCGGCAATTGTCGGCTGGGGAACGCCAGCGGCTGGCCGTGGCGCGGGCGCTAGTCGCGGATACGGCGGTGTTGGTGCTGGATGAGGGGACAGGAGCGTTGGATCCCGCTTCCGAAGGCCGCGTGCTTGCCAGTTACGCCAAACTGATGAGGGGACGGACCACGATCATCATCACTCACAGAGAGGAACTGGCGCGGCGGGCCCATCGGGTGATGGTCTTGGATCAGGGGCGAATCGTGCAGGAAGGTCGTCCAGAAGCGTTGGCGAACGAGCCGGGTCCGTACCGTGCTCTGTTTGCAGGAAGCCTTGATGGCGGGTTGCAGTCGAACGGGCGCGGCTAACCCGAGCGTGGCCGGCCGCATCACCATCGCCGTAATCGACAGTGGGGTGCATCCGAAGCACCCTCACATCGGCCCGATGGGGAAGGGTTTCTCGCTTGTGTCGAGTCAGGGTGGCGAGGCGGATACGGTGGATCGGCTCGGACATGGCACTGCAGTGATGGCAGCGATACAGGAGAAGGCACCGGCGGCGCGCCTCTTCCCGGTTCGGGTGTTCGGCGAGACCCTGAAGACGGACGGAGATACGCTGGCCAAGGCGTTGGAGAGGGCCTCACGCCAGGGGTGTGATTTGGCGAACCTCAGCCTGGGGACGCGGAACGCGGAGCGGGAAACCCTCTTGGGTCAAACTGTGGAACGAGCCCTACAGCGGGGAACGTTGGTGGTCGCCGCCTTTGAGGATGCGGGAGTGCGGTGGCTGCCAGGGAGCCTTCCAGGGGTCCTTGGCGTGGGCGCCGATCCCAGTCTGCCACGACATGAGTTGCGGGTCGAGCAAGATTCGGGCCGGAGGGTGCTGTTCGCTTCGCCCTATCCTCGACCTATTCCGGGGGTGCCTCCCGAACGAAACCTGAACGGCATCAGCTTTGCCGTGGCCAACGCGACAGGGCTGTTGGCCCTCATCCTGGAGAACGACCTTTCTTTGAGGACTCCAGAGGAAGTGCTGGACGCCGCCTCAAACCCGATACCCCACACCAAGCCCGATACCCCGAGACACCAAGGGAGGGTAGTTCCATGAAACCTCGCTGCGTGGCTATCGCCCGTGTACTCATCCTCGGAGCAATCTTGTCTGCGATGGCGGGCTGTGCTCCGGATGCAAGCGGTCCGTCCTGGCCGGGCACCACCTGGGCAGTGTCCACACCGGAAGCGGAGGGATTCGATCCCGGTGCCATTGATTCCTTGATCGCGGACATCGACTCCGGTCGTTACGGTCTCATCGATCACTTCCTCCTAATCCGAAACGGGCGTGTGGTGGCGAACCGTCGATGGGATCACGCAGCGGAATATGCCGAGATCCTCCGTGGGGTCGGGGATACCACTGATCATCAATACAACTATGATCATCCAGCCTGGCACCCGTACTACAGGGAGACCGATCTCCATACCCTCCAGTCGGTTACCAAGAGCGTGACCTCGGTCGCCTTCGGCATCGCCGTGGATGAGGGTCACATCGCGAGCGTCGAGGCTCCGGCTTGGGAGTGGTTCGAATCTCTGGGGGTGGACATGACCGAACCTCTGCGGGCGGCAGCCACACTCGAGGATTTTCTGACCATGCGGAGCGGGATCGACTGGGCTACACGGGGCCAAACTTATGACGACGATACGCACCCAACCGTGGAGTTGGAGGCCAGTGATCGGTGGATCGATTACGTGTTGGGACGCCCCGTCGAAACCGAACCCGGGACAGAGTTCGATTACAATGACGGAGTGAGTGTGCTCCTGGGGAAGATCGTCGGGGAGGCGACTGGACAGCGGCTCGACTCGTGGGCAGAGGAGCGTTTGTTTGGACCGATCGGAATCGATGAATACTACTGGAAGATTACGCCCGATGGAGAGGTGGACAGCGAGGGCGGTCTGTACCTGTCGGTCTATGACTTGGCCCGCGTCGGTTATCTGATGCTGCGCGGAGGTGATTGGGACGGGCATCAGATCGTATCGCAAGAGTGGGTGGAGATGTCTACATTGCCGATCGTCGAGAACGTCGGGTACGGATACCAGTGGTGGGTCCCGGTTCGGGAGGGGGGTCGGGCACGGGTGTTCGCGGGGAATGGCTACGGCGGCCAATTCGTCCACGTCGTTCCGGAGCACGACATCGTGTCTGTCTTTTTCGGGTGGACACTTCATGAGCGGCCCGAGTTATCCAGTTGGCTAGCGTTGCAGGAGCGGGTTCTTCCGGCCGTGATAGATGGTCAGGTAATCGATACTCAGGCCACCGATACCCAAGGAAGTGACTCATGAAGCTTGGCCTTCGATTTGGCGGCGGGGTTCTTTCCGCCGTGAGCGGTTGGGCCGCCCCAGCTCTCTGGAGCGTCGCAATAGGCACCGGCGCCACCTCACTCGTGGCCCAGGAACCCCAGGAACCACGGGAAGCCCGCCCCATGACGGTCGAGGATGTCCTCGAACTCCGGACGGTTTCGCAGCTTGCGGTTAGTCCGGACGGCAGCTGGGTCGCCTACGTGGTGTCCGAACGAAGTATGGAGGAGGACAGACTGGAGACTGACGTGTGGGTGGTCCCGTCGGACGGCGGTCCCGAGGACGCTAGGCAACTCACGTTTCGTCCGGGCTCCGACGGTTCTCCTCAATGGCACCCCTCCGGTGGGTGGCTGGCGTTCGCGTCTGACCGCGACGACAGGAGACAGGTCTATGGGATTCGACCCAATGGCGGTGAGGCTTGGCCCGTAACCTCCCATGAGACGGGCGTCGGGAGTTATCGGTTCTCGCCGGATGGCGGGAGCCTGGCGTTCGCGGCCAATCCCCCACCCACGGACGCCGATCGCGAGTTAGAGGAAGTGCGCGGGAGGCCGATGGTGTGGGATTCAGTCTATACGGACCAGTGGTCGCACCTGTATGTGGCGGAGCTGAAACGCGACCGTGCCGATTCGGCTGTCCAGTGGTCTCCGGACGGAATGCACGTCCAGCAATTCGTATGGTCACCGGATTCGAAAGCGATTGCCTTCAGCGCTCGTGCGTCCCCCGTGCTGAGGACCGTGTACGACGCTGCCACCCATGTAACGACTGGTCCGGATGCAACCCCCTTGATGGTCACCTCTCTTCCGGGGTCCGACGATCCGGTGGCGTGGCACGAGGATGTGGGGCTCATCGTTTCCGGATCGGGACAGACGCTAGGGACGTTTAACCGGCAGCTGTGGCGAGTGTCGGCTTCCGGCGAAGAGAGTCCTGGGACGCCCGTGTCGCTAACCGGCGATCTGGATGAGAATGCCAGATTCGTTCATGCCGACGGGTCACGACTCATCGTGGCTGCGTCCCACCGCACCGGTGCGACCGTGTACCGGATTGATCTTGCCGACGGAGTGCCCACGGGGTTGCCGGTCGACCTCACGGATGGGAGCCGCTTCTACTCAAATGTGGTTGCCTCCGCAGATGGTGGGGTGCTCGCCTTTACCGCTGAGGACGGGCATTCGCCGGCTGACATCCACGCGACCCCGGAGAACACCTTCGCACCGTCTCGACTGACTGACGTCAACCCGCATGTGGCGGGTCTCGACCTCGGCGCGCAGCGAGTCGAACGGTGGATGTCACGCGCGGACGGAGAGCAAATCGAAGGAGTATTGACGCTGCCGGTCGGATATGTGGATGGAGACCGCGTGCCCTTGGTTCTCGTAATCCATGGTGGTCCGTCGGGAGTCTCATCCGACCGATTCCACGCCACCCGAGGCGCTTACCCGGTCCAGGTATACGCGGGTATGGGATTCGCCGTCCTCCAACCGAACTACCGAGGATCGACAGGCTATGGCGAACGGTTCCGTGGCCTGAACCGAGGCGACATCTCCGGACGCGACTGGATAGACATCGATTCGGGCGTGGACGCGATGGTCGAACGAGGAATCGCCGATCCGGAGCGTCTGGCGGTAAGCGGATGGAGCTTCGGCGGTCACCACACTTACTGGGGGATCACACAGACCGACCGCTTCAAAGCGGCGAGTGCCGGTGCGGGGGCCAATGACCTGATCTCGATGTACTCGCAGACCGACATCCCGGAGTTCTATCACACGTATCTGGGTCCCAAGCCGTGGGAAGATTGGGAGCTGTACGAAGAACGTTCGGCGTACCGACACGTTACGAATGTGACGACCCCGTTGTTGATTCAGGTTGGAGAGAACGATGAGCGTGTGCCCGCCGAGCAGAGCATCCAGTTCTTCGAGGCGGTCAGGGCGATTGGGAAGGCACCGGCCGAACTGGTGATCTATCCCGGACAACCACACGGCGTACGGTCACCGCGCCTGCAACGAGACCTCATGTCCCGCAACGTGGAGTGGCTGGCACGGTGGGTGCTGCGCCGTACGGAGATGGTGCCGTAATGAGTTTGCAGCGCGCTGCCTGCGCCCCTGTCAGATGGGGTGTCCTTACGGCTGCGGTTCTTTTTGCGGCATGCACGCCGGGAGCGGGGCCGGACGGTGACCAGGACAAATCAGCGAGCGGCAGTACGCACGAGGAGCTCGTGGCGTTCTTCTTGGAGTGGAGGGAGTTCGAGGCCCCATCGTTCGTGGAGGGTGTCCCCGACTACTCGTCGGATGCCATGACGGCCCAGCATCAGGAACTTGGTTCCTGGATGGATCGGCTGGCAGCCTTTGATACCACGGGCTGGAGCGTCTCCGAACAGATTGATTGGCACATCGTCCGAGCTGAACTAAACGGGCTCGATTTCGACCATCGCGTTCGCCGCCCCTGGGCCCGCGACCCCGCATATTATGCGTCCATATTTCCATCCCGGAGCGATGTCCCCGCGCACGAGGGTCCTGTGGTTCACGGCTGGATCGACCTGTGGGAATACGATTACCCGCTATCCGAAGCCGATGCTGCGGCTCTGGCGGATCGGATCTCTCGAATTCCTCGGTTGCTCGAGGCTGCGGTCCTCAATCTGGCGGGGGCGGAGGCCAGGGACCTCTGGATGGCCGGGATTCGATCGTTCAGAGCACAGGTTTCCGATCTCGACGACTTAGCCAGACGCGTGAATGGTACCAGTGAGGCCTTGGACGCAGCCATCGCCGCTGCTAGAGCCGCCTCCGATTCATTTCGACAGTGGATAGAGGAGGAGGCCAGTTCCCGAGTCGGTCCTTCGGGGCTCGGGCGAGACCACTACACCTGGTACATGCAGAACGTCCACCTGGTTCCTTACAGTTGGGACGAACAGGTGACGATCATGCGCCGCGAGTTGGCCCGCGCCCACTCGTCGCTCCGCCTCGAAGAGAACCGGAACCGCGACCTCCCCGAACTGCCGAGGATTGCGTCCGCCGAGGAGTATGACCGGAGACTGAACACTTCCGTCGATCGCTACATGCGCTTCCTTGAAGCGGAAGGCGTACAGACGACTGAGCCCTGGATGGATCCGGCACTTAGGGCGGTCAATGGCCGCTTCACCCCCGCCGAACCCGGAGAAATCAGGAACTTTTTCCAGGAGGTGAACTATCGGGACCCCGACGCCTTTCGCCCGCACATGCACCACTGGATCGAGCTCGCGCAGATGGAGGAGGACCCGCATCCCAGTCGGATTCGTGCAACACCCGCCCTGTACAACATCTACGACGCACGCTCGGAGGGGCTGGCCACCGGGGTCGAAGAGATGTTCATGCACCTCGGCCTCCTTGAAGGATCGCCCCGTTCTCGCGAATTGACGTGGATCATGCTCGCCCAACGGGGGGCGCGGGCACTGAGCGGTCTCCATCTGCACGGCGGCGGGTTCAACCTTGAGGAGGCCGTAGCCCATGCCATGCGCTGGACTCCGCGCGGATGGTTGCCGGACGGGGCCTTGGTGCGGGGAGAGCAGCACCTCTACCTGCGCCAACCTGGCTACGGAACCAGTTACATCACGGGGAAGATCCAGATCGAAGAGCTACTGGCCGAGTACGCCCTCCTGGAGGGTAACGGCTTCACGGTGAAGGGGTTCTTCGACGCCTTCTACGAAGCCGGCGTCATTCCGACCGTGCTTACTCGCTGGGAGATGACGGGGGAGGTAGACCCGATCCTGCTTCAGGGAACGATAGGCATGGAGGATGTCATACGACCGTGAATCACTGGACCAGAGACTAGGGGCCAGAAGCACCCAACGGAGGGGCATCCTGCGGTGGCCGACGATGCTGCGTTGCCTGTTCGTAGGCGTAACCGAAGCGTATAAGCAGACCTTCTTCGAAGGGTCGTGCCATCAACTCCAGTCCGACTGGGAGGCCATCATTCGTGAATCCCGCCGGTACTGTGATGGCGGGGAAGCCTGTTAGGGGACTCAGCAGGCGATTATCCCCCAACCCGTATTGGTCAGTCGGTGTGGGGTTGGTCTCGACATCTGGGGCGATGAGTGTGGGGGGATGATCGAAGGTGGAGTACGCGATCGCGTCCAAATCGTGTTCCGCCATCGCCGCAAGCACGTTCCGCCTGATCTCGTTTCGCGCGAGGAGATAATCGAGATAGCCCGGGTCGCCGGTGGTCTTGCCGAGGGACGACGCCAACCCCCTTGAACGCCATGGCGTAACGATCCCGGAAAGCAGTATCGCCCTCAGGCTCTTGTATGGGGCGCCAGGGTGTTGGGCCAGGTACTCGTCGGTTGCCGATTCCGTCTCGTAGGAGTTGAGTGAGAAGACCGCATTCACCCGGTCGATGCCTTGGATTTCCAAGCTGTCGAGGGCAGTCGCCCCCAGTTCTCGGAGGTTGTGTACGGCCTCGTCGACCCTTTGCCGGACCTCCTGAAATCCAGCTGAATTGGTGTCGACCCCACGGTCCATGGGTTCGCGGATGACCCCGATGCGGGTACCCCGGAGCCCGTCGAGATCTAATGCCTCCGCATACGAATCCGGTATCCGGCCCCATGCGCGCGCCGTTATAGGGTCGCCCGGGTCATAGCCCACGATTACGTCAAGGAGGATCGCGGCGTCGGCGACGGTGCGAGTAATGGGCCCCATCGTGTCTGTGGTGGGGTTCGCAGGCATCATTCCGTGACGACTCACCAGCTCAAGTGTGGGCCTAAGCCCGACCAGCGAAGCCACGGCAGCCGGCCCCCGGATCGAACCACCGGTGTCCTCACCGATACCTACGAGGCCCATGTTGGCTGCGATCCCCACGCTGGTCCCGCCAGACGACCCGCTTGGGTTGCGCGCCGGATCGTACGCGTTGCGGATAATCCCGAACCCCGACCCGACGTACCGCGACGCGAACTCGCCCATGTTGGTCTTGGCCAGGATGATCGCCCCAGCCTCCTTCATGCGAAGCACCACCGTGGCGTCTCGGTCAGGCACGAAGTCGCTGAAGAGTGCCGACCCATAGGTCGTCGGCATGTCGCTGGTTTCGACCTGATCCTTGAGGAGCACCGGTACGCAGTGCAGGGGACCGGTGAGCCCCTCGGCCTCAAACCGCCGGTCCAATTCCGTTGCCTCTTCCAAGGCTCGCTCGTTGAGTGCGCCAACGGCGTTCAGCATGGGACCCTGCCGGTTGTACGCCTCGATACGATCTAGATAACCCTGCACCAGCCCGGCGCAAGATAGGTTGCCGGACTCGAACGCAGTGTGGACTCCGGCTATCGTCGCCTCCTCAATCTCGAAGGCTTGGCTCGCAACGGCGGGGGGAGCGGCGAATGAAGTGGCGAGCCCGGCCGCGAAAGAAACTCCAAGTGCACCCGAGCATACCGCTCTGCCAAGCAGGCCGAAGTGCTGCCGGAGATAGCTCATCAGTTACCCACCTCGATCCAAGGTGTTCTCACGACGCCGCCCTTGTCCGAGGCCGCCACGACGCGCACGGACAGCTCACCCTCCGCCGCCGGACGGATGGTCCAGGAGGCCGTCGCCGATGGCTCCGAAACTGCTTCCAGGAAGGGATTCGAACCGGCCAAGTGTGGCAGGCGTACACGAGCCCTACCTGAGATGATCTCCCCATTCTGGACTTCGAGGGTGGCCGTGGGTGGTCGGACTACCTGGTTCTGGAGGATACCGTTCGGTCCGGGAGAGCCCTCTGCTCCGCGGTCGGTGAGACTCGTGGGAAGGAATCCTGAATTGGTGACCGTCGCCGCCACCTGAACCGTGCCATCGTCATTGAAAGTGGTGACAGTGTTACTCACCTCGATAAGGGGAGATTGTTCCGCTAGGTATAGAATCCATGGGATCTGTTGGGTGGTTTCCTCCTCCAAGAACTCGGCCGGGGGGTTCTGTCCCCAGAAAAGGGAGTACCATCCCCCGATCTCCACCTCCCCGTACTCCGGGTGGTCGTATGGAGCCCAGTCGGTGAAGTAGTAGCCATCTAGTTCTTCATCGTTGAAGCGGTGTTGCTCCGCCTCCGAGAGTTCGCCATCTCCGTCGTAGTCCGTGACCCATGCCTCCGGCCCCGGTGAGAATTCGGGCACCCAACCAATCACGCCTTGGTCCCAGAATGCCCAGGAGATGAGGGTGCCGTAGCGGTGCAGAGTCGGATGTGTCGCGCTGGGCACGACCGGACGGCCGGTGGTGCGCGTGTACTCCTCACCCAGGTGCACGATCAGGGCGAGATCTATCTGCGGAAATAGCGAGGGTGCAGATGCCGAGGGGAGCCTGAACACGAACCCGCCAGACGTATGCCCGTGCACGATCCCGGTGATGTTCCGGTGGGAGTTGAGGAACTCGACGGTCGCGCGCGTCTCCGGCTCCGACAACGGGTAGTCCCCAGACCCCGGTTGCAGGTGCCAGCGCTCCCAGTTTCTGGGGAAGTTGCGGTTCATATCGATCCCCCCGACCCCGTCCTCGTTGAGGGCTCCGTCACCGTCGTTGTCTATCCCTTCGGAGAGTACCCGGTACCGCTGGCCGGTCATCATCCCCCCGGGATCCCGGTGCAGGATCCGGGAGTCGTCGGGGTCGATCACGAAGTCGCCTTCCGGGTCGGGTATCCTCATCTGAGTCAAGCGACCGTCTCCGTCCAAGTCATCCGGCGGATCCTCATCAGCGACGCCATCGTGGTCCTGGTCGATGGGGCGGGTGGTGCTCCGGAGCCGCTCGTCCTCCAACAACGCAAGGTCGGCTCCGTCGGGATTGAACTTGGGTCGCACATAGAAGGTGCGGGTGTCGAGGAGGGACGTGACCTGATCGTCCTGGCCGTACCCGTTCAGGAGATACGCGATGACGTGTGTGGCCACTGAGGAGCCCGTGAGTTCGCGGGCGTGAATGCCCCCGTCGACGTACAGGGCGGGTTTCTCGGAGGCAGGTCCCGTCGCTTCGTTCGTTATCGTCATCACCCGGAGCGGGTAACCCAAGAGACTCTCGCCGATCGTGGATATTTCCGTCAGCCCCGGATGGAGAGCGGCGAGTTCATCTAGGATGCGGTCGGTCTCGGCGGCGGTGTAATACCGGTCAAGGTCGATGGAACCATCCGCCGCGACCAGGGCCGCTCCATTCGCGCCGGTAGCAATCCCGGATTCCTGCGATGGGGTGCAAGCAAAAGCCAATCCGGTCGCGAGAACAGTACATGCTTTGGTGGCAGCGGCCATTGGTCCTCCTGAGGGTTGGGAAGGTGGTGTGAACGTCGTTGTGGTTGACGGATCGCGGCAAGTACGGGCAATCCGTTGCCTGTACCCCATTTATGTCGGCATAATGCAAGAGTGTGACTTCGGCTGGACTATAAAGGGGGGACGGTGACGCTAGAGAATCAAGATAGGGCCAAGATTCGATACGAACCCGACGAACACCCCCCGCACGGCCTGGCCATGGGCTTGGCACTTCAGCTCATGATGCTGGAGCTCGGCGAGATCGTTCTGATTCCGGTGGTCGTGGTTCGGGCGGCCGGACTCGACGACGCCTACCTCGCCTGGGCCGCATTCGCAGCCCTCGCAATCTCCGGCATAACTACGATGCTCCAGGCGGCCCGCGTGGGGAAGATCGGATCGGGCTACATCCTGCTCATGGTCACCTCCGGGGCTTTCATCGCCGTGTGTGTGGCAGCTTTGACACAGGGTGGCCCGGGGCTTCTCATGGCCCTGTTGATTGCTTCCTCACTGTTCCAGTTCGGAATCGCCTCTCGACTTGCACTCCTTAGGCGGATCATCACGCCGACCGTGGCCGGTACGGTGATGATGCTGATCGCGGTCTCGATTTTGCCCGTGATCGCTGAGCTTATGGGGGAGATCCCGGAGGGGGTATCCGGGAGCGGTGTTGTATTGAGTGTCGTCATCACCCTCGGGGTGACGGCGATAATGGTTCTGCGTGGAACCGGTTCCGCACGGCGTTGGGCCCCGATAGCCGGTGTTTTCAGTGGGTGCGTGGTAGCAACCAGCTTTGGTCTGTACGAATGGGAGAGGATCGTAGAGGCAGGTTGGTTCGGGATCCCGGTCGATGGTTGGCCAGGTTTGTCGCTCGACTTCGGTCCCGCTTTCTGGGCTTTGCTGCCCGCGTTTGTGTTCGTCACCCTGATCGGGACGATCGAAACGGTGGCGGATGTAGTGGGGATCCAGAAGGTGTCATGGCGCACTCCGCGGGCGACCGATTTCAAATCCGTGCAGGGTGCGGTGGCGGCGGATGGTGTCGGGAACCTGCTCTCGGGCCTAACGGGAACCGTCCCCAACACCACCTGCGCTTCGGGCGTGGCGACGGTGGAGATAACAGGAGTGGCTTCGCGCCGGGTGGGTATCTATATCGGTGTATTCTTCCTGGCACTCGTCTTCTTCCCGAAAGCGCTGGCGATTTTCCTGGCCATCCCCGGGCCGGTGGCGGCGGGATACCTCCTGGTGATGATCTCGATGCTGTTCACCTTAGGGATTCGCATCGTGGTCAAGGATGGAATGGACATCCGCAAAGCCGCCATTGTGGGACTCGCGTTCTGGATCGGGGCTGGATTTCAGTACGAGGTGTTCTTCCCCGGCGGGTTGGAAGGATGGCTAGGGGAACTTCTTTCCAACGGGATGGCTTCCGGCGGACTGGCTGCGCTGGGCATGACACTTTTCTTGGAGCTCACCAACTTTGGGAAGAAGCGATTTGAGACAGAGCTCGGTGTTATGGCCGTATCCAAGGTGCACGAGGTAATCGACCAAGTGGCCATTCGGAGGAGTTGGAGCCGGAGGACCGTCAACCGGCTGCGGCTAGTTTCCGAGGAGACGATCTCGGTGCTCAACGCAAACAGGGGAGAGGAAGACGCCAAACGCCGACTTCTCGTGATCGTGAGGCCGGGGCGGTCGGACGTTGAGATGGAGTTTGTTGCGTCGGGCGGAGAGGGCAATATCGAGGACCGACTGGCATTGATCGCGGAAGAGGACGATACCGCGGACCCCGTCGAACACGAGCTTTCGCTGCGTCTCCTACGGCACTTTGCGTCGTCGGTGCGTCACCAGCAGTACCTGGATACCGACATCGTCACCGTGAAGGTGCAGGAGCGCTGATTGGGGTGCCACGCCGTTTCGCTTGCTGATGCCCTTGGCCTTTGCCATTCTCACTTGTTGGTTGAGCCGCATCATTACACCCCCGGAACCTATGTGAGGACATAATGCGAAGGATCATCGTCTCCATCCTATCGGTCGCGCTCCTACCCGCCGCCCTTTTTGCCCAACAAAGGAACATGTCTCCGGAGCAGCGCGCCGCGATGATGGCCGAACGAGAACGTGCTGTCCAAGAAGAGCTCCAGTCGGAGCGCCCTATCGACATGCTGAACTCGGTCTGGATCGAAGAGCTGACGTGGATGGAAGTTCGAGATCTGATGCGGGACGGGAAGACCACCGCGATCATCACCACCGGTGGGATTGAACAGAACGGCCCCTATCTCGCCACCGGCAAACACAACTATGTCCTGCAGGGAGCCTGCGAAGGCGTGGCCCGGGAACTCGGGAATGCACTCTGCGCTCCCGTCATCAAGCTGGTGCCCGAGGGTGGGATCGAAGAACCCTCCGGACACATGCTTTACCCTGGGACCATCAGCCTCCGCCAAGAGACCTTCGAAGCCGTCCTTGATGACGTCGCTTCCAGCCTCAAGGCTCACGGGTTTACGGACATTGTCTTGTTCGGTGACAGTGGAGGAAACCAGTCCGGAATGGAGGCCGTAGCGGCCCGCCTTAACGGGAGATGGACTGACGCCCGTGCCCATTTCATCCCGGAGTTCTACCGATACCGGGAGGTTCACCAGTGGATGAACGAAGAACTCGGGATCTACGAGACCGACCCCGAGGGGATCCACGATGATTTCGTGATCACGGCCATAATGATGGTCACCGACCCCACCGCCGTCCGGTACGACGAGCGTGTACGGGCGGATCGGGCCAGCATCAATGGCGTGTCAATAGCGCCCAAAGAAAAGGCCATAGAGACTGGGAGGAAGCTCCTCCAATACCGTGTGGACCAGACAGTTAAGGCAATCCGCGCCTCCATGGCGGCGGGCTCCGACCAGTAGGTGAGGCGGATCAGGATGATCGGAGCGGGACGGGTGCCTTTTGCCCGAGTGCGGCCGCCCCGGTGGGTGCTCGGAGGGGTCTTAGCCGCGCTCGTTCTCGGTGTGGTCCCGGTGTCCGGGCAGATCCCGCTAGGGAGCCGGAGCGGACGCGGACAGACGGTTACCCCCGCCTACGAAGGTTGGTACGAGAACGCCGATGGAACGCTCTCTCTGTCATTCGGCTACATGAACCGGAATTTCGAGGAGACGATCGAGGTCCCGCTCGGTGCCGACAACCGGATCGAACCGGGGGAGCTCGATGGCGCCCAACCCACGCTATTCGCCCCTAGGCGACACTTCGGGGTGTTCGTCGTCCGGGTGCCTGCCGACTTTGGAGAAGATGACAAGGTCTACTGGACGCTCACGACCAGGGGCCAGACGACCCGCATTCCCGGGCACATCCACTCGGATTGGAAAATCGATGCGCTCAAGGGAGAGGCGGGAGGCGGCAACACACCCCCAGTCCTCTGGTTTGAGGAGGATGGTGATCAGGGTGCGGGACCGGCCGGAGTATGGGGCCGGACCCAGAACGCCCTTGCCAGCGTCCCGCACACGATTGTCGTGTGGGCGAAAGACGACGGAGTCCGCAGAGGTTCAGTGCGTAGTGGCGGCGCCGAGGAACCTCCCGTGAACCTGACATGGTTCAAACACCAAGGACCGGGGGAGGTGGCTTTCTCAGAGTCCACCGCACGGGTCCCGTCGAGCGGCGGCATGGCCTCGACCGACGTGACTTTCGCAGAACCGGGCACCTATGTCCTTCGGGTCCGCGCCAACGATGCATCGGGCGTTTCGGCTGCCGGCCACGCTCAGTGCTGTTGGACAAACGGATTCGTGACCGTAGAAGTACAGCGATGATGCAGGAACGATGATGCAGGAGGGATTGACGATGAAAACCGTTACTACACGACGCATGATTGCCGCCTACGCCATAATGGCGACCGGAGGACTCGGCCCGGCGGCGGCGCTGGCACAGGAAGAGGTCACGTTTACGCGCGACGTCATGCCGATCCTTCAGGCAAAGTGCCAGGAGTGTCACCAAGAGGGGTCGATAGCCCCGATGCCGCTCCTCACCTATCAGGATACCTATCGTTGGGCGTCGAGCATTCGGGAAATGGTGAGTACCCGAGTGATGCCGCCGTGGCACCTTGACCCAACAGTGGGGATCCAGGATTTCCGCAACGACCGCAGCCTATCGGAGGAGCAGATCGCAACGCTCGTGGCTTGGATCGATGGAGGTCGAGTGGAGGGAGAGGCCGGCGACATGCCTCCGCCGGTAGTGTTCCCCGACCCCCAGGAGTGGCGCTTAGCCCCGGATTTCGGAGAGCCGGATCTGGTGGTCGCCTCGGAGCCGTACACGCTGGACGCCCTTACACAGGACAAGTGGTTCCGCCCGGTGACTCCCACGGGCCTAACCGAGCCACGATGGGTGAAGGCGATCGAAATCAAACCTGCCGGCAACGATGCACGTACCATCACCCATCACGTCCTCGCATTCCTCGAGCAGGACGAAGAGGAGAGCCCTATGAATCCCGGAATCGTGCAGGCCAGCACTCGTGGTGGTGCGATGGGCGGTCCCGGCCTGTTCATGGAGTGGGCCGTCGGCAAAGAGGGAGAGATATTCCCGGACGGGGCGGGGAAGATCATGCTTCCAGGCTCTCGGATTCGTTGGGAAGTCCACATGCACGCGATGGGCAAGGTGGTGGAGGACGCGTACGTGGAACTCGGCATCTGGTTCTACCCAAAGGGACAGGAACCTCGGAACCGGACCCGATTGATGTTCTACAACGCGACGGGACCAACCGGTCTCGACATACCCCCCGGCGAAATCGCAGTGACCCAGGATTTCCACAAGCTGCGTTGGCCCGCCAGATTGGAGAATTTCCAGCCGCACATGCACATGCGGGGCAAGGCGATGTCCCTGGAGGTGGTGTATCCCGACGGTCGCAAAGAGCTCATCAACCAGGTCGACAACTTCCAGTGGAACTGGCACATCAACTACATCTACGAGGATGATGCCGCGCCTCTGCTGCCCGCCGGAAGCACGCTGATAATCACAGCTTGGCACGACAATACGGCTGAGAATCCCAACAATCCCGACCCGGAGCAGTGGGTGGACTGGGGTGACCGAACCGTCGATGAGATGGCGCACCTCTGGGTAGACGTGACGTATCTGGATCAGCCCGAGTACGACCAACTGGTGGCGGCACGCGCCGAGCAGGAGCGGCTGGCTGAGGAGGCGACGAACCAGGGAGACGATTCACGATGAAGGTAGCCCGGCCCACATGGTGCTCCGTTCCTGTTGTGACACTGATTTCGTCGGCGATCTTGGTAGGCGGGTGCGCACCCGGCGACACGCTCCCTCCCGGACCCCACGTGATCGAGGATGGGCGAGCGCAGGTTTTAACAGAATACCAGGACTCCGAGCAGTGGATCCGGGAAGAGGTGTGGGTCGAGACCGAGTTCGATAGCGATGGCGATGGTCTTGCGGATCGCGTACGCGCCTCCGTAACCCGGCCGGCTCAGACCGACGAGGGCGTGCGGGTGCCGGTGATATACGAAACGAGCCCCTACTATTCGGGCACGGCCGGCATCGAGTTCGCTCACTTCTGGAGCCTTGAGCAGGAGGTCGGTGAGGGCCCGCCACCCCGGGATCCATACCCGGGTACGATCGAGCACTTAGAAGAGCAGTCCGTCATATCGAACTCCCACGTAAGTGACTGGGTACCTAGGGGATTCGCGGTTGTACACTCCCAGTCGCCTGGCACCGGCCAGTCGCAGGGTTGCCCCACGGTCGGCGGACAGAACGAGACGCTCGCTCCCAAAGCGGTGATCGATTGGCTCAACGGACGAGCGCGTGCCTTCACCACGGTGGACGGGGACACTGAGGTTGCGGCTGGCTGGAGTACGGGCAAGGTCGGGATGACCGGGACCTCTTACAACGGCACCCTCCCCCTGGCCGCAGCGACAACGGGTGTGGACGGGCTGGAGGCAATCATCCCGGTCGCTCCGAACACGTCCTACTACCACTACTACCGATCAAATGGATTGATCCGCTCTCCCGGTGGTTACCCCGGCGAGGACGTTGACGTGCTCTTCGACTTCATCCTCAGCGGCCCGCCTTCGGTACGTGAGTACTGCATCGAGAACGTCCGGGACGGGGAGATGATGGCGAACATGGACCGGACGACGGGTGACTACAGCGATTGGTGGGCTGGGCGCGACTATCTGAACCACATCGACGGCGTGCGTGCGGCGACACTCATGAGCCACGGGTTCAACGACTGGAACGTGATGCCGGAGCACAGCTACCGGATTTCCCAGGCTCTCAAGGAGCGTGGCGTCCCGGTCCAGATCTACTACCACCAGGGCGGTCACGGCGGCCCGCCTCCGTTTGAGCTAATGAACCGTTGGTTCACCCGCTACTTGATCGGTGGTCTCGGTACGGAGCCAGCTGCGGACGAGCCCGGCGCCTGGATCGTGCGCGGCCAAGACGATCGGCTCGAACCCACGCCCTATCCAGACTATCCCCACCCGGACGCAGCAGGTGTGACGCTGCGGCCTGAAGGTGACGGGAACAGCGTTGGGACGCTTGTGACAGCGAGGGGGGATGGGGCTCTGGGTACCGGTTCCTTCACCGACGACTTCAACCTCGACGTCTCGACCTTGGCGAGCGCGGACGAGTCTCCGAACCGCCTCCTCTACGCGACGCCGGGGCTCGCCGCGCCGCTACATATCTCAGGCCTTCCCGAGGTCACTGTGCGGATGACCGCGGACGCTCCACAGGCGAACCTGTCGGTGTGGCTCGTCTCCTTGCCTTGGACCGATGCCGGCTTCATTAACGACAATCTGATCACCGCGGGTTGGGCGGACCCGACCAACGCCGGTGCAGAGGACATGGCGAGGCCCCGGACGTCGGAACCGCTCACGCCGGGCGAGTTCGTTGACGTGACCTTCACCCTTCAGCCGGATGACCAGGTGATCCCGGCGGGGGCTCAGATCGGGTTGATGATCTTCTCAAGCAACAAGAACTACACCCTTCATCCTGAGCCCGGGACGGTGTTGACGGTGGATACCGGTGGTACGTCGCTCACGCTTCCGGTCGTGGGAGGTGCAACAGCACTGGAGGAGGCGTTCGGCGACCGGGATTAACTTCGACCCGCCGGGAAAGACACCGATCTCAAAACCGTAGCCCGAACGTGATGGTCCGCGGACGTGGGGCGAGGGTGTTGAGTCGTTCGAAGGCGTCGTTGTTCGTCAGGTTGGTGACGCGCATGTACCCAGTGAGTGCGCTCGTAAGCTCCTGTGACACATGGATGTTGACCTTGGTAAAGCCTGGGTACTCGATTCGGTACCCGACGGGATAATCCCGCTCCACCGGATTGAAGTTGCCGGTGTAGATATCAGCCAGGAACTGAGCGAAGTCACCTTCTCGCCAGTCGCTAAAGTGCACCAAGTCCAGATTCAAAACCGTCCCAGGCCTCGGCGTCCAGCTGGTGCCCAAGGTTGCAGTCCATTGGGGGCGGTTGTCGATCTTCTCACCCTCGGTGTAGTGCCCGGTGTAGGACTCTCCCAGCTTTGTGACAGTACTGGTTGTGCTCCCGTAAGTGGCGTTCAGAGTGAGGCTGGAGGCAGGGTGCGCCTCCAGCTTGAGCTCCCAACCCTTGTTGTTGACCTCGTTCAGGTTCTGGTACTGAAGGATGCCTCGCGGGAAAGGCCCCTCGAAATCGACCCCGGTTTGGACCAGTTCGATCATGTCGATTGGGTCTTGGTCGAAATATGTGATTGCGAGAGAGGCGTCACCCCAGAAAATGTCGAGCCCGAGGTCGTACCCTCGTTGTTTCTGGGCCCGCAGATCCAGGTTGGGTAGGAGGATGGAAAACTCGTTCTCGTCTCCTCCCACTTGGTCGTTATCCGGTACGACAACAGCCTGCCCCCATGCGAAACGAGGTTTGAGTGTCAGATCGCCCGCGTACGTTACGGCAGACAACCCGAAGCGAGGCGACCACGTCTGCGCCTGTGTTGAATTCTCGGGATGGAGGTCCGACCGGAGTCCGGCCGTCATGAAGAAGGTGCTGTTCAGCCCCATCTGCATTTGGGTGAAGTACCCCACGTTTTCCTGTTCCCGCTCGAATGCGTCTCCCGGCGTCTCGTAATCCCGCCAGTCAGCAAAATCCCCGTAATGGCTGTGCAACGCGAAGTTGGTTCGATCCACACCGATAACCACGTTGCCGTTCAGTGCATCCGAGGGTCGCACTCGCATCGTGCTATTCCAGGCGAGCGAGGTCCGATTGGTGTTCCGGCTCCTAACGTTGTACATGCCGCCCGGGTTCGGGAGGGGATCGTGGTAGGTATCCTCGAACTTGTCGTACCCGATCCTGACTTCGTGATCCCACCAATCCGTGGCCTCGAGCCCGAGCGTCAAGCTGTATGTATCGCTGTCGGTCTTGAGGATCTGGTTGCTGGGGGGGTTGTCGGGAGCACCAGTCCGCTGAAACACTTCCCGCAGGATCGGATTCCAGCTAAAGGTGTTCTCACCCGATTGGAGGGGGGCACTCGCGGACGCCGTGAGCGGACCTGTCTTGAAGTTCATGCTCCCAAATAGGTGCCTGTCTTTCATCGTCAGGCGATCTACCCACTCCGGCTCCTCGGTGCCCCGGAACCCAAATGAGTAGCCGAATCCGGTATCGCCACCGGAAAGCGTCGCCTTATACTCGGGTGCGGAAGGAGTATTTGCGACGTAATCCGACTGCACCATCTCCATCTCCACAGCACCTGAGATGGTCGGTTGTTTCCAGTCCCTGCCCGAACCGCGCCGAGTGAAGATCTGCATGACCCCGCTCAACGCCCTCGATCCATAAATGGTGGAGGCCTGGGGCCCGGAAATCGTCTCCACCCGCTCAATCACGTCCGGATCCAAGTTGGTCACGTAAGCTGGGTCGGCGACCTCGGCGCCGTCCACATAAATCTTGAGGGTGGAGGCCGCCCCCAGATCTGAAATGCCACGTACTGAGAACGATCCGTAGCGCGCACCCGGTCCTTCATCGCTATACACGGCCCCCGGCACCGACCCCCGAACGAGTTCGGCCACGTTGCGTGGCGCGAGGCGTTCGAGATCGGCACGATCCAAAATCGTGACTGGGGTTGGGAGAGCTCGCACGGAGGTGGGTGCGACGGTTCCCGTGACGACAAGCTCGTCAATGGAGATGGCAGTGATTTGGAGGGAGAAGTCGAGTCGAGTGATCTGCCCTGCCGCAACGGTGACAGTTTCGCTCATCGACTGCCGCCCAATAATTGACGCGGTGACCGTGTACTCCCCGGCCGGAACGCCGTCGATCCGGTAGCGGCCTCGGGTACCACTAATGACCCCAATGGTCTCGCCTCCCTCCGTTTCGAGGGCAATCGCGACGCCAGAAAGTCCTTGCGGCTGCTCGGCGGCAGTGACGGTGCCCGCAACTGCCCCTTCCTGTGCTGCGAGGGGTAACGCGGCCAACGTCAGAGCTAAGGTGGTGAACGCTATAGTGCCCCCGATTTCTCTGGACAGTGGTTTAGCAACCCATCCGGGGTTCAAGAGATAGGAGGCAGGGGATGTCGCGGAGGACGGACGAACGGGACGGCGCGGGCAGCGTGGGGAGGCGGGCCGGTCTCCCCAAGCGGTGGAGCGCGCAGCGGAAGGTGGAGGTGGTCTTGCGGCTGCTGCGGGGGGAGGACATGGGTGAGGTGAGCCGGGAGATTCGGGTAGCGCCGCCGGAGCTGGAGCGGTGGCGGCGGGAGTTCCTTCAAGGGGGCCAGGAGGGGCTGAAGAAGAAGAACCGGCCGGGAGGCGAGCTAATGCGGACGCGGGCGAAGCTGGGGGAGATGACGATGCGGGTCGAGTTGCAGGCGGAGCTTCTTGAAAAAAGGGGGTACGGGGACGAGCTGAGGAAGCTCTTGAGGCGCTTGGGCGGGTGAGTCCGGCGACGAGGCGGCCGTACCCGCTGACGATGGTGTGCGAGGCGTGGCGAGTGGCGCGTTCGAGCGTGTACGCGTTGCGGGGGCGACCTCCGGAGTCCGATCGTCGGGAGCCGGGGAAGCGCGGGCCGAAGACGGCACTGAGTGACGAAGAGCTGGCGGAAGAGATCCGGACGGTGCTGAAGACGAGTCCGTTCCTCGGCGAGGGCCACCGGAAGGTGAAGGTGCGGCTTGCGGCCAGGGGGATCCGGGTCGGCAAGAACCGTGTGCTGAGGCTGATGCGGGAGCACGGGCTGCTGGTGCCGGTGCGGCGCGGCCATGCCCGCGGGGACCGGACCCACAGCGGCCGGATCCGGACCGGGAGGCCGGACGAGCTCTGGGGCACGGACGCGTCGCGGTTCTGGACGAAGGCGGAGGGCTGGTGCTGGTTCTTCGCGGCCGTCGACCACTGCACCTCGGACGTCGTCGGCTGGCACGTTGCGAAGACGGGCGACCGTTGGGCGGCGCTGGAGCCGGTCCGCCAGGGGGTGCGGAACCACATGGGCGGCTTCGGCAAGGCGATCGCCCTGGGTCTCGGTCTGCGGCACGACTGGGGCTCCCAGTACCGGGCAAAGCAGTTCCAGGCCGAGATCAAGTGGCTCGGCATTCGCTCCACACCCGCCTACGTCGGCGAGCCGGAGTGCAACGGCGTCGCCGAGCGCTTCCTCCGGACGCTCAAGGAGGAGTGCATCCATCTGCACGACTTCGAAACCCTCGAGGAGGCCAGAGCGGTGATCGGGGCCTTCATCGAACGCTACAACAACGGCTGGCTCCTCCAGCGGCACGGCTACATAACCCCGACCCGTGCCCGCAAGAAGCTCAGCCGCAAGGTGGCCTGATGTTTAGGCCGTCCACTTGTCCAGAAAACCGGGACCGGTACAACGCAAACGTGTGCACAACGCTTCGACAGGAGTCCATGGCAACCTCTGTTCCGGTTCGGCTCGAACCTTGTTGGGCGAAGGGGCTCTCGTATAAGCCAATTGTATACTCGAATAAACGAATTTTGTATACCTGTATCTTCTCGACCTCGGTTCCGGCCCGAAGGGTTGAGTTGGTGCAGGCCCGCGTACGGGACTAGACTCCACCTTGACTATCTTCTAAAGGAGACCGCCCAAATGCACCGAAAAACGATCCTTTCCGCACTTTTTGTGCTGCTCGCTCTCGTTACCCCCGTGGGAGACCAACGCTTGATGGCCCAAGAAAACGATCTTCTCGCAGCGGGCACGCCAGTCCCTGACTTTTCTCTTCCCGGCGCTACGCGTTACGGCGTATTGGACGATGCGGTCCGTCTCTCGGATTACCGCGGAGAAACAGTGGTGCTGGCATTCTTCTTTCGGGTTAGAACGCCCGGCTGAACGGTTCAGATGAGAGCGTACCGTGATCAGTACGCAAGTCTCTTCAATGAGGGCCGCAACGTCGTCGTTCTCGGAATTTCGAACGATCCGGTGGACGAACTTGCCTCGTGGTTGAAAGACGAGGACTTCCCCTTCCTCTTCGCGAGCGATGCCGACAACAACGGTAGCACGTTCGTGGACTTCGGAGGTGGCCTCAGGCAAAACAACATGGTCGATAGTCGTGCGGTGGTGGTTGTCGGTCCCGATGGGAGGGTGGCGGGGGTCATTCCCCAGTTCAATCAGGTCGATCCCGCAGCCTACGACGAACTCGCGCGGATCGTGGACGAAGTGACCCCGGAACCGGAGGACCCCTAGAGGTATTGGCCTCCCCGAGGTCAGGCAGTTAGGCTTTCAGTATTATGCTTACTAAAGCAGAGTCTTAGGAGGACCGCTCAGTGTGCGCGCTTTCGACCGTTGAGAGAGCAATGTCATGGCTGCCCAGTGCCTCCTTCTCTGTGCTTTGCAGTCTGGTTGCACCATCCTTGGCGTCTAGCTCCGTCCTCCCCTCCGCCTCGTATCAAGGAGCGGACCTAGAGCTAACCGAGGCATCTGCTCACGTCCTACCAGCCCAATCGGTTGTTGCTGGAGCGTCCTTGTCTCCGGATGGCACCCGAGTTCTAGTTTGGTTTCTGGGTAGGCAGGATTTGTTCCTTCTGGAGGAGAACGAGGCACCTCGAGCCGTGGAGGTTGCAGCTACCTCTGCGGAGGGATCTGCCCAAATTGTTGGGGGTGCCTTTCTGGATGGAGGGGCGGTCGAGGTCGTGCAGTCCAACGGGGTCCTCTCCCTCCTTCGGTGGAATAGTTCCCACACCCATTCACAGGTTGTTCTCGCCGTTGAGGAAATCCACGCAGCTGTCAGGGGTTTACATGGCTGGTGGCTCTTGGCCGGCTCTGGCGGAAGCAATGCTTTATATCATTTGCGCGACGGTGAAATAGCTCTCGAGGAACCTATCATCGCCGTCGAAGGACCGTACGACCGCTTCTTTTTGTCGGCGACGGACACCGACTTGCTGATGGGCCTTCGGGAACCCCCTCATTTCGTTTGGAAGATTGATGATGGGGGTGCGACAAAGTCCATTCTTAAGCCCACGCCACCCGAGAATGCGGAGAGGCCCGATAGCATCCCCCCGCCACGCTGGGTGGCACTGAACGCACTACCCGTTGGGAGCGGGGTCCTTCAGGTAGTGGCCGACGTTACCAGCGATGCCCGATTACTGGTGGTTTACAATAGCCGGGGTGAGGAGCGTTCTTCTCGTGTCCTGGAGGCGCCGATCGGCCTTCTCGCGGCGGCTTCTGATGCCCCCGCGATTGCGTTACTACGCACATTCGAACGTAGCGAAGTTGTTCTTTATCACTGGCGGTGGCGCGGAGCGCCCGATCGCTGACCGTCAACCTCTAGAGATGAAAACGATTAATAGTAGCTTGGTTGTGGAGGAAGACGCTCTAGAGTTGCCATCTGTGATCGGCTACTGTCCTCAAACCGTCAAAATCAAACTGAACAGAAACCAGGAGATCAGAAAAATGCGTCAACGTCATATGTTCCTGTGGGTGCTTACAGTGTTCCTCGTTCTAGCCGTCGCCGGTCCCGGAAGTGCTCAATCGGGGGGGATGGATTGTCAAACATGTAAACTTTCCGAGGATGACGGGCTCTTCGACTGCGTCGATACAGATTCCGGGAGCAATGAGTGCGGACTTCAACATGACGACCGGGTATGTTGGGAGAGCATTAAAGAAGACGGGACGGGTGACTGCGGAGGGGTCTTTTTTGGCCTGAATGGCCGCGCATCTGGGTCCATTGTGGTTGATGCCGCGGCCTTGACCCCTCCCCGAAGCAGTCTGGGCGACACTCCGAGCCAGCTGCGCCGCGTTGAGATCGTCACCGCTAACCGACCCACGCCGCTCCGGCACAGTTGTACCGGAGCGATTATGGACCGCGTTTATTCGGCGGTAGCGACAGCCGATATGCGCGCCCAACTGCATCGCATCCTGATCCAATGACCTTCAAGAACCGGCGACCGTCGAGAAGAAAGACAGCAGTTTCCGCACTCGTCGTCGTTGCTTGTGTCCTGGGGCGCTCACAGGCCGCGGGCCAAGAGACATTGAACTGGATCCTTGAGCGCGGCACAACCATCGGCAGCGCATCGGCAGCACCGTCCGACAGTGAAGCTACGCTGACCCGCGTGGGGCGGGTACTCGTTCATGAAGGCAAACTACTAGTAACTCAGCCGAGAGAGGACATTGTCCGTGTCTTCACCGAGGACGGTGACTTCATCACTCGTCTTGGTGGCCCCGGAGAAGGACCGGGCGAATTCGGATCCGTAGGCAGAATGGGAACTCGCGGTGACCTGATCTGGGTCTCCGACTCCCAGCTAAGGCGAATCCAGCACTTTGCTCCAAACCTGGAATTCGTGTCTTCTACACAACTCGCGCCACACCCTACACAGCCATCAGGAACTCCGTACGTCTACTCCTTTCTTGAGGACGGCTCGGCCCACATTCAGTACAACCTCGGTGCAGCGGAAGAGGCTGTCGAGCCTTACCGTCCTCAGTACGTTGTGCGGGTGGGTCGCAGCGGCATGCTTCTCGATACTGTTACCGTGATCTCCGGTCGCTCGCAGACCGCGGTATTACGCGAGGGCCTTCGTTCGGGCATCAACTATTTCGTTCCCCTTCCCGTGTTTGACCAATCTCTGTTTGCAGCGGCGTCCGATGGCTCAGGAGCGGTGGTAGTTCACCGGTCTGCTGCTTCCAATCGAGACCGTCATACGTACCGTGTGGTTCGATTCAACGAATGGGCGGACACTCTATGGACCGAGGAGTTTTCTTATGACCCGGTAGCGGTTCCCGACGCATGGATTGAGGATCTCGTGGGCGAGTGGATGGAGTCAGTGTCTGCGGGAGGTCCGGTGGAGGATTTGGTGGCGTACCGGCGTGGGCTAACAGAGTTGTTTGGATCGGTGCCGTTTTTCCCCGCAATTGATCGGGTGTTGGCCGGAGAGGCGGGAACCACATGGTTGCGGGCCCGTAGGGGATTAGAATCGTTTCAATGGGAAGTGCTCGACGCCTCCGGCCGTTTATTGGGGCGGTTCACGCCCCCAGGCGACGGCACCCTTGTTTGGGCTGGGCTAGAGGCGGTTTGGTTCTTAGAGCACGATGACTTAGAGATACCCTACCTGGTCCGGTACAAAGTGCACGGACCGGCACCCGGTGCTGGAACATAATGAAACGACCCCACCAGGCGGTTTACGTTTCTGGGTATTCTGGGTTGGGTGTATTCATCCGGCGGTATGCCCTGCCGGCTCTGGCAGCCGGAGCCGGCTTGGCTATTGGGAGCACAGTCACCCTTTGGTGGACCTCGCTAACGTTGGCCGCGCTCGCGGGATGGTTGGCTACGTACTCGCCATGAGGTGCAAATTCGATCCAGACGATCACGTCCCCGGTGGGAGGCGACTCTACCATTTGGTTCACGCGAGTTTTGGGCGGGCCGCTACTGTTCACCCTTGGCGCTGTAGCCATGGGGTCGGGTCTTGGGGCCTTGCTCGGGTGGGTCGGCGGATACTTGCCCCCAGTGCCTGTGCGCGTTGGGGTTATTCTCGTCATGGGGGGGTTGCTTCTCCGCCCGATTATGTTCCCGGCTGCAAGACCCCCGACGAGCACCTGGATGATACCTCGATGGTGGATGCGCTTCGGGAGACCGTTGTATGCCCTGTTGTTTGGAATGGGTCTTGGGGTCGGCATCGCAACCCTAGCGACGTCTGGCACAATTCATGTGGTTTTGGCACTAGCCGTGTTCATGGGTGAGCCGGAGCGCGGGGCCGGAATCCTCGCCGTATTCGCCTGCGCCCGCGCAGTCCCTTTGTTTAGCGTGGGCAGATGCCTAGCAAAGAACCCCGGAGACCTGCATCCCTGTATGTCGTGGTTGGAGTGGTCGCGGCCTATCCCAGCCCTGCTAAGCCGGATAACAGTTGCGTTCGTGGCTGGGACAATGTTGCGACCCATTCTTTTCCAGTTACTTCCAGGTTTTCACTAACAAAGGAGTGACCGTGATTTCGTTTTTGAAAAACGTTTGGGTCCGTTCAGCGAACAAGCGGGAGGACATAGCCGACTCGTCATGGTTCTCGGTGATTAGTCGCCGAACGTTCACGCGCGCGATGTCCCTCGTCATCTTTGGCGGTACGGCGATCCCCGCTGTTCCACGGGTTTGGGGATCGACTTCCTTCTGCCAATGCACTGCCACCGGGGAGTGTGCGGGACCCAAATGTTGCGCGCACAATGGGCCCTGTCCCCAGTTCCCTCCCGATGACCTGGCTAATTGTTGGTGTGAGGGGCCGATTGATTCTTTGACCCTCGCTTGTGATTGCAAATGCAAGGATGAGGATGAGGAGGATGAGGAGGATAAGTGGAGGTATTGCGTCTGTCGCGCGGCAAATTCCTCCAAGTGCGAACTACAGGTGTACGGTCCCGATCCCGGGGACGACATTTGACCGGCAGACTTGGTTTTGGCTGCGCGCTAGGGGGATGGGATGCTTGACCGGGTGAACCATTCCTTGCTACGCGGAGAGGTGGAGCTGACGATTGGGGTGTTGCAGGGGGACCCCCAGTATGAGTTCGAGGAAGTATCTGCCCTGGCGAAGGACCCACAGGGGCGAATCTACGTGGCCGACCGCGGTCCCCCGGACATTCGCGCCTTTGGGCCAGATGGTACCTACCTGTTCCACGTAGCTGGACCTGGTGAAGGCCCTGGCGAGCTTCAGTCGGGGTGGTCTCTCTGCGGTTTGGCCTTCGATCCGGCGGGCCAGCTTTGGGTGGAGCATGGGTGGGGGTTCGAGCTGTTTTCGATCGGACTCACTGCAGCAGAATACCTGCGGACCGTCCACGTGTCTCCCCAAGAAGGTGGTGGCCGATGTGGCAACCCAATGTTCGTGGGGCCCACGGGCACCACCATCCGGAGAGGGCGGAGAGGGGGGGGGGGGGCTGGCGAGGTGTACCTTCACATTTCTGCTGACGGTGATGTGGTATCCCGCACTGAATTTGCGAAGCCCGATCCAGATTTCGGAATTTGGGAGTGGCCCGTCGTGACAGCCGTCTTTCCCGGAGGACGAGAAGTACGATATGAAAGGATGTGGCCGCCGCCGTTCGCGGCAAATGTGCTCTGGGCGCACGCTCCCAACGGAGACCTTGCTTGGGCGTTTTCGCCTTTCTTCAATGTCGAGATCTACGGTCTGGACGGCACTTTACGGGCAACCGTTGAAAGGGACGTCGTCGGACCGGTGGTGACCGAAGCCGAAAGGTTACGCGCGAACAACGAGAGCCGCGAAACGCGCGAGCGTATGCTACCGGCGAGCCCTGATTTCCCTGTTTTCAGGGTCCCTGAACGGAAGCCCGTAATCCGGCACATGTGGTACGATGAGGAGAACCGGTTGTGGGTGCATCTCTGGCCGGCGGAGGCAGACTCTACATACCGTGCTCTTGTATATGGCCCTGACGGTTCGTTATTGCACGAGGCCGAATGGCCGAGGGGAATAGCAATCTGGCGCGGTGGTGTGACAGGGGACACCGCCTTGGGAATACGCGAGATCGGGCTGGGGGTTCCACAAGTAGTTCAGTTACGGTTTCGGCCTGACCCGACCGGGGGCACACCCGGAGAGTGAACTGACCGACCCGGGTTTCCTCCCCGACCTCATCGCAGCTGGACGAGGTCTATTGTCTGCGGTTCTGCTCGCGGCCGCGTGGGCAAAGATCCGCGCCGGGGCACCTTTTCGTGCAGCGTTGAAGTTCCTTGTCCCTTCTCTAGGAGAGAGTCAACTGGCGGCAGTCGTCGGCACGGTCATCGTCACGGAATGTGTGGTGGCCGGAGCTTTCGTCTCGGGATTAATGGTGGAGTATGCTGCGTGGGTGGGCGTTTGTTTCCTCCTTGCGGCTACTGTAGTCCTCCTCGTGCTCAGGCGGCGAGGGTACCAAGGAGGTTGTGGCTGTTTCGGTGAACATGGCGGACGAGGAGACATCGGTTCGTTGGGCATCTTTCGAAACACCGTCCTGATTCTTGTGACCTTAGGAGTGGCGATTCAGGCACGTGGGAATCCTGAAGGTTCTTCTCCACTTTGGACCCTTTCCCTGGAGGTCTGGGCTCTCGGGGGGGCTACCATTGTTGGGATGATGCTGTCGTACACCCTACTGGACTCCATGGTCAATGTGGCAACCGCAGCGAAGGCTGCGACGAAGGAGGAGACGGCCAGCTTAGCCGTGCGTGGAGTTCCATGACGTGGATCTTCTGGACCAGCTACGCTGTCCTGTGGATCGTTGTCTCGGTGTTGGCCCTATCCGTGGTCATGATGCTCAGAGAGCATGCTGAGCTGGAGCTTAGGTCCAGCGAGGGTAGATCTCGCCTTCACGGGCCCCCGGAGGGAACCGTGGCACCCCCCCTTGGCGGAGAGGAACTACATAGCGCGACGGGGCCCTTTGGCCGCCCACGAATGGTCTTGTTCATGTCCGTCGAGTGCCAACCCTGCATTACACGCCGCCCTCAGATTTCTCACTTCGCGGCCGATCAGTTTGATGCTGTTGAGACAGTGGTTTGTTGTGCGGGGCGCGTCGACCAAGTGCGTGAGTTTGCGAAAGAGCTTGGTCCTGAGGTGTCGGTGATTGCGGATCCCACCGGCGACGCAACAGCTGGGTGGCGGGTGTTCATGACCCCCTTCGCGGTCGGAGTCAACGCCGAGAACGTTGTCAGGGGTAAGGTGGCCAATCCCGCTTGGGACTCACTCACGCTCCTAGCGCGCCGAGTCCTTGCTCAGGAGTCTCCGTTGGATCCAGAGGAGCAGGTCTGAGTGTTTTTCCCGGTTTATAGAGGACGTCTCAGCTCGGTGTTGTGGAGCAAGACCGCCCTAGACGTGTCGTATGTGGTCGGTTACCAGATCCTCAAACCATCAAAAATCAAACTGAACAGAAACCAGGGGATCGTAATGGGGCGATTATGGACCGCCTCCGCGCTCGTCGTCGTTGCTTGTGTCCTGGGTCACTCGCAAGCACAGGCCAAGAGACATCGAACTGGACCCTCGAGCGCAGTACCACCATCGGCAGCACCGGATAAATGATTCGGCTGTATGCACTGCCGGCCTTGGCGGCCGGAGTAGGCTTGGCTGTTTCCGGTTGCAACACCCCCAATGAGCACCTGGATGATACCTCCAAGGTGGATGCGCCTCGGGAGATCGTTGTGGAGGACCATCCCTTGCTCCGGGGAGAGGTGGAGCTGACGATTGGCGTGTTGCAAGGGGCTCCTCAGTATGAGTTCGAGCGAGTGGCTGCCCTGGCGAAGGGACCACAGGGCCGAATCTACGTGGCCGACTACGGTCTCCCGGACGTTCGCGTCTTTGGGTCAGATGGTACCTACCTATTCCACATAGCCGGACCCGGTGAAGGACCTGGCGAGCTTCGGTCAGGGTGGACTCTCTGCGGTATGGCCTTCGATTCGGCGGGCCAGCTTTGGGTGGAGCATGGGTGGGGGTTCGAGCTGTTTTCGGTCGGACTCACTGCCGCAGAATACTTGCGGACCGTCCACGTGTCTCCCCTAGAAAGTTCCGGTGGTGGTCGGTGTGGCAACCCAATGTTCGTGGGGCCCACGGGCACCACCATCCGGAGAATGGGGCATCGTGGCGAGGTGTATACTGGCGAGGTGTACCTTCACATTTCTGCTGACGGTGATGTGGTATCCCGCACTGAATTTGCGAAGCCCGATCCAGATTTCGGAATTTGGGAGTGGCCGGACGTGACAATCGTCTATCCCGGAGGACGAGAAATACTATATGAGAGGGCGAGGGCGTGGCCGCCGCCATTCGCGGCAGATGTGCTCTGGGCGCACGCTCCCAACGGAGATCTTGCTTGGGCGTTCTCCCCTTTCTTCAATGTCGAGATTTACGGTCTGGACGGCACATTGCGAGCAACCGTTGAAGGGGACGTTGTCGGACCGGTGGTGACCGAAGCCGAAAGGTTACGAGCGAACAACGAGAGCCGCGAAACGCGCGAGCGTATGCTGCCGGTGAGCCCTGATTTTCCTGTTTTCACGGTCCCTGAACGGAAGCCCGTAATCCAGCACATGTTGTACGATGAGGAGAACCGGCTGTGGGTGCATCTCTGGCCGGCGGAGGCAGACACTACATATCGTGCTTTTGTCTATGACCCTGACGGTTCGTTATTGCACGAGGCCGAGTGGCCGAGGGGAATAGCAATCTGGCGCGGCGGTGTGACAGGGGACACCGCCTTGGGAATACGCGAGATCGGGCTGGGGGTTCAACAGGTGGTTCAGTTACGGTTTCTGCAACCATCGGCAGCACCGGATAAATGATTCAGCGGTATGCACTGCCGGCCTTGGCGGCAGGAGTAGGCTTGATTGTTTCCGGTTGCAACACCCCCAAAGAGCACCTGGATGATACCTCCAAGGTGGATGCGCCTCGGGATATCGTTGTGGAGAACCATTCCTTGCTCCGAGGAGAGGTGGAGCTGACGATTGGGGTGTTGCAGGGGGCTCCTCAGTATGAGTTCGAGCGAGTGGCTGCCCTGGCGAAGGGACCACAGGGCCGAATCTACGTGGCCGACTCCGGTCCCCCGGACGTTCGCGTCTTTGGGCCAGATGGTACCTACCTGTTCCACGTAGCCGGACCCGGTGAAGGACCTGGCGAGCTTCAGTCGGGCTGGTCTCTCTGCGGTATGGCCATCAATCCGGCGGGCCAGCTTTGGGTGAAGCATTCGTGGGAGTTCGAGCTGTTTTCGGTCGGACTCACCGCCGCAGAATACTTGCGGACCGTCCACGTGTCTTTCCAAGAAGGCGGTGCCCGATGTGGCAACCCAATGTTCGTGGGGCGCACGGGCACCACCATCCGGAGAGGGTGGAGAGGGGGGGGGCCTGGCGAGGTGTACCTTCACATTTCTGCTGACGGTGATGTGGTATCCCGCACTGAATTTGCGAAGCCCGATCCAGATTTCGGAATTTGGGAGTGGCCCGTCGTGACAGCCATCTTTCCCGGAGGACGAGAAGTACTATATGAGAGGATGTGGCCGCCGCCGTTCGCGGCAGATGTGCTCTGGGCGCACGCTCCCAACGGAGATCTTGCTTGGGCGTTCTCCCCTTTCTTCAATGTCGAGATCTACGGTCTGGACGGCACATTGCGAGCAACCGTTGAAAGGGACGTTGTCGGCCCGTTGGTGACCGAAACCGAAAGGTTACGAGCGAACAACGAGAGCCGCGAAACGCGCGAGCGTATGCTGCCGGTGAGCCCTGATTTCCCTGTTTTCACGGTCCCTGAACGGAAGCCCGTAATCCAGCACATGTTGTACGATGAGGATAGCCGGTTGTGGGTGCATCTCTGGCCGGCGGAGGCAGACACTACATATCGTGCTTTTGTCTATGACCCTGACGGTTCGTTATTGCACGAGGCCGAATGGCCGAGGGGAATAGCACTCTGGCGCGGCGGTGTGACAGGGGACACCGCCTTGGGAATACGCGAGATCGGGCTGGGGGTTCAGCAGGTGGTTCAGTTACGGTTTCGGCCTGATCCGACTCGGGAGTGTTAGCAGCTCAGGCACTTGTTATTGTTCTTGGCTCCCATCCCCTCGAGCAGGGCAATGGTTTCGAAGAACGGCTGCACGCGCTGGATGGGTCCATTGGCCATGTCCACGGTGGTCTGTCCCGACCTGGCGACTATGAGTGGGTCGGCGCCCTTACCAACGAGGTACTCGATCAGTTCGTTGTCCCCCCGCGCCGCGGCATAGTGGAGCGCCCCGAAACCATCGGAATCTCTTCCGTGCACGTCAGCCCCTAGCTCTTCGACCAAATATTTTGCGGTCACGAGCCAGCTGTCTGGTGCGTGGCGGTGCTGGTTCCCCGTGCGCGAACGTCCGTATCCGTACCCCGCTGCTGCCACGAGGGCAGGGATCCCCGGCCCCCCGACCTCGACAGGTGGCAGACCACTGGGATCCTCTTCGTTGTTGTTGGAGGATCGCCGACGCCTCGACGGAGTCTTCCGGGTCGGAATGTGAGGATCCGCTCCTGCAGCTACCAAGAGGCGCATAGCAGGAATGTCGAGAGCTTTTGCCGCCCGCCAGAACGGTGTCGCCCCGCTGAAGTTCACGCCCAGCAGGTCGAAGTTGTATGCCGAATACCAGATATGGGTGTTGACGCGCCGGTTCGGGTCTGCTCCCTTGGCGAGCAGTAGCTCCATCAGCTCCAAATAGTCCAGTTCCTGCTGCCGGAACGCCGTTGGCTGGGGGTAAAGAGCCTTTGGTGCCCACCGGTTGGCTACGGTCGCGTACAGCGGCGCGACTCCGTCTTCACTGGCCAGATTGGAATCGGCCCCTCGGCTCAACAGATCTGCCGCCAGATCGTAGTGGCCGTTGATGATGGCGATGAGCATCGGGGTGCTGTGGTCGCCATCCGTCGGTTGGTTCAGATCCGCGCCAGCGTGCAGCAGCGCGTCAACCACATCCGCGTAACCCTCGCGGGCCGCGTAGTGAAGGGCGTTCATCCCCCCCTGCTGACCCACGAGGTCAGAGTACCCCAACGGGCGCGGCGCAGGTGCTGCCGCGGTGGCCGGGGTCTCCTCTGACCGATTCGCTGACGTATCATCGGCCGGATTGGTCCCGGCACCCTGACCCGTCGGGGGTTCGGGCTTGCTCTCTGGTTCCGCCTCTGGATCCTCAGTCTCAGGCTCTTCGCTGTCCGCACTCGTGGGCTCCTCGCTAGCGCTGGCGGCGGTGGAGTCGGCGTCGGCGGCCTGCCCGTCGCGTTGCGCCCTGTCAGCAGCCTCGCGGCGGGTCGGTTCCTGACCGGATGGTGTGTCGGTGCGCGTTACCGAGCCGGGGTCGATCGTCTCCCCTCGAGCCTCTGCTTCGGCCTTCCGGATAGCGGCCTGGACTTCGCGCCTCCGGCCACGGGCCTCACTGTCGAGCTGCGCCCGTTCCACGAAATCCACCACATTGGAGGCAGCGGCAACATCTGCTCCCCCCTCAATGAGGGCGCGAACCACAGCGAGCCGGCCGTCGGCAGCGGCAAAGATCAAGGGTGTCTGTCCGTGCTTATCCTCGCGGGCATCGACTTCAGCACCACTGGAGAGCAGCGCATCCACCACCCCTACGCTGGAAGTACCCGCGGCCAGATGGAGAGGCGTGGCACCCGTTGTAGTGGGTGGATCCACGGCACTCCCCCCTTCGAGCAAGAGGCGCGCCACCTCGGATCTTCCCTCTCTCGCGGCGAGGTGCAACGGAGTGTAGGCGCCGAGGCGGGTGGTGGCTTCCGGGTTGGCTCCGGCATACAAGAGCACCGAAACCATGCCCGCATCTCCCCGGAGTGAAGCCCAGTGCAGGGCTGTCATCCCATCGCCCTGGGCTTCGTTGACGTCTGCCCCTGACCGGAGTAGCTCACGGACCTCCGTCAGGTCGCCACGGGCAGCGGCTTCCGCTACGGGAGCATCGACGAGAACACTCCGTCCGGCCGCTGTGACTACTACGAGCAGGGCCAGAATGCCGAGGCACCGCACTGTCCGAGCCATGTTATTCCTGTGCCGCAACCGAGAAGGAGAACTCACCGGTGCTGTCGCCGAAGTTCTTCATGTCATCCATTCCGAGCTTGTGGAGCAGGCTGAGCATGACATTGGCCATCGGAGTGCCGTCGGCCGCCTTGATGTGCAACCCACCGTCCAACTGCCCGTTAGCTCCACCAGCCACAAAGAGTGGACACCGCTTGTGGTTGTGGAGGTTCGAATCACCCATGGGAGAACCGTAAAGGATCATCGCCTTGTCCAGCAGGTTACCGTCCGGCTCCTCAATCGCGGCCAGCTTCTCGAACAGATACGGAATGGTGCTGATGTGGTAGCGGTTGATCTCGGCGTACTCACGGACTCGCTCTTCGCGTCCCCCGTGGTGAGATGCGGGGTGGAAACCAGCATCCACGCCACTGCCGGGGTACACCCTACCCGAACCGTCTCTCCCCATCTTGAATGTGAACACCCGCGTCAGATCTGACTGAAACGCCAAGGCCTGCAGGTCAAACATCAGGTGGACGTGCTCTTGGAAGTCATCAGGTACGCCAGGAGGCGCTTCCGGAATATCCCGGGCTTCGCCGCTTGTATTGTGCATCTCAATGCGCTGTATCCTGCGCTCGATCTCGCGGATGTTGTCCAGGTATTGGTCGAGCCGTCGCCGATCCATCCCGCCCAGATTACGCTTCAACCCCACGACCTCGCCCATTATCCAGTCGAGGATGCTCCGGTCGGTCTGTCGCCTGCGGGCCCTGTCTTCGGCCGTCCCGCCGGCCCCAAAGAGTTGGTCGAATGCTGCCCTCGGATCGCGAATCATGGGCAACGGTTCGTTCGGCGCCGCCCAGCTGATCGTGTCGGTGTAAACGCACGCGTATCCGTAAGCGCATCCGCCGGCTTGATCCACGTTCTCAATACAGAGCTGCATCGACGGAATCGGTGTGTCCTGCCCAAATCGTTGCGCGTAGTACTGGTCCATCGATGTTCCGACGTAGACATCCGAACCCTCGGTCTGTTTCGGATGCGCCTGCGTGAGGAACGCCGCGCTAGACCTGAAGTGGTCTCCGCCGATCTCCTTTGGGGTCCGCGCCTCGGCCCCCTCCACATCCGTGTTGGAGATGATGGTGAGGTAGTCGCGCCACGGTTCCAAGGGACTCAGGCTGCTCGGCGACAGATCGAATCCTCGCCCCACCTTCTCGGGCGACCACATGAACTGTGACGCTCCCCACTCATTGCACCCGGCAGCTCCGTGCACCATTTCGATGCCAATGAAGCGGGTAGCATCCGCCGTCTTCCGAACCGATCCTGCGAGTCGGCCGGCGGGGATCATCGCGTCAAGGAAGGGCAACGCCACGGTGGCACCCAGACCCTTCAGGGCCGTGCGGCGGGACATGTGTTGACCGGTGATGAGATCCATGTTCAGTGCTCCTGTATGTCGCCTGCGTCGATGTCTTCTTCGGCGATAAACTCCAAGCGGCTCGTCCGGAAGGGTGCACTCAGCACCACTCCCATGATGAAATCCGTCATCCTGTAATCGTTGTCCCTCGCGGTGCGTGCAATCTCGCGAACCGTGGCCATGTCGTACCACTCTATCCTACGGCCGAGCGCATACGCCATGAGGTTTTCGATGAAGGTGCGCACCAGAGAATCTTCTCTCTTCAACAGAGCTGCGCGCAAATCAGCCGGACTCTCAATGGGCGTGCCGTCGTACAGCTCGCCACTGGTGTCGACCGAACGTCCCTGGTCCTTGATCCTCCACGCCCCGGTCACGTCAAAGTTCTCGAGGGCCAATCCGATTGGATCGATGACCCGGTGGCACGACCTACATGCCGGACTCGCCCGGTGCATCTCCATGCGTTCCCTGACAGTGAGGAAGCGACCTTCGTCCGCCTCGTCTGTGGCCTCCAAGTCTGGGACATCGGGCGGTGGCGGCGGCGGCGGATTCCCCAACAACACCTCCATCACCCACTTGCCCCGCAGAACCGGGGAGGTGCGATCGGCATGCGAAGTGAGCATAAGCACGCTGCCGTGCCCCAGGACGCCGCGACGGCTCTCGTCCGGCAACTGCACCTGTCGGAAGTCGGCTCCGGTGACTCCCTCTATTCCGTAATGCCCCGCCAAACGTTCGTTGACGAAGGTGTAGTCGGCGGTGAGTAGCTCAAGGAAACTCGCGTCCTCGCGGACCAGATGATCAAAAAAGAGTTCCGTCTCCCGCCGCATCGCCTGAGCCAGACCGTGGTCCCAGTAGGGGTACAGCAGGGCGTCGGGATGGATCTTGTCCAAGTCCTGCAGGCGGAACCACTGCGCTGCGAAGCGCGTCGCAAGGGCCTCGGCGCGCGGGTCGGCCAACAATCGGCGGGCTTGTTCGGAAAGGGTGGACGTTTCGGACAGCTGACCCCGTTCCGCGACGGCGAGGAGTTCCTCGTCCGGATAGGTCCCCCACAAGAAGTAGGAGAGGCGCGAAGCCAGATCAATGTCTCCAATCGGGTACACCTCACCCGGTTGCACGCCGGCTGGAACTTCCTCCAAGCGGAAGACAAAGTGGGGACTGGCGAGCATGGCTTGGATTGCCACCCGAATCCCAGCCTCGAATCCACCCTCCTCGCGTCCAATCTCGAAGAAGATCATCAGATCGCCGATGTCATCCTCAGTCACTGGGCGCCGGTAAGCTTGTCTCGCAAGTCGTTCCAGGATGGCGCGCCCACAGGGGTTCTCTTCCTCAGGGGCGGTGGGCCGGCAACTGAAAATCCTCCGTCGGCTGGCGGTCTCGGATACGCCGGTGACCACAAATGGGCCGGTGACGAGGAGATCGCGAAGGTGTGGGAGTGTGGTGACTCCGTAGGCACTTCCGATGTTCGAGTCAGCCAGCTTGTACTCGATGGGTTGGATGAGGTCGTTGTCCGGTCCCTCTTGGAGAGCCAGGAACGCCGCGGTCAGGCGACGGGGCCCGGCCTTGACATGAATGGGCTCCGTTTGAATCACCATCCCCTGCGGATCCGATTCTGACATAAAGGGGTCGATCTCGAGGAGGGCCACGCGCGCCCCGTCAATAGAAACCTCGATCTTCTCGTCCTCAGAGGTCATCCCGTAGAGAAATCCGGTGGGTCCCGGGTGAAAGTCCATCTTGAAGACGTACTCGCCGTCGGCCGGGAAGATGTGCATCACGGAAATGCCACCCCTCGTCCCGAATGGTGCTCCCTCCGCACGAACCGCCTGGGATGCGGTCTTGGGAACCTTATAGGTGACCTGCCTTGCGTCAGCGGCCAAATCCCCAACCGCCATGCGACTTATTTCGCCTGCGGCTCGGAGGTACCCCTCCATGAGGGTCGCTGACATCATCTGAACGTCAGCAATGTTGTCGAAGTTGTCGCTAATCGTCTCGGTGGGAAGGAATGTGTCGATATCGACTTCAAGGTCAAAGATGTCCTTGATCGCCTGCCCGTACTCTGCACGATTAAGCCGCTGGAAGGTGCGAAAACCAGGATTGGGGTCGGCGTGAGCCCACGCGTCGGAGAGCCCTTCCAACTCCTCGGCCATGGCTTGGAGGGTGGCCTCCTCGGGCCTCCGAAGTCCGGGGGGAGGCATCATCCCGGCGCGCAGCTTGCGGATCATGCGTTCCGTCGTGGCTGGATCAGCGCGGCTAGTGTCGAAGTTCTCCAGGGAGAGGTTTCCGGCGTTGGCGGGCCGCCTGTCGTTGTGACAACGGGTGCATACCGACTGGACGATGGAGTTGGTCAGAGTATCGGATAGGAGAGCGACTGGCTCGGGGTCGGTGAGGGAGGACACCGTCCCGATCTCGGTATCCGCTGCGGCGAGTGCGGTTAGGGGAACCAAGGCGAGAGAGACCAAGAGGAAGAGGGCGAAAGATGCCCCGACCGAGGGCCGACGGAACCCAGAACCCTGGCGGAAGCCTGATCGCTTGTTGAAAAGAGATCTTGCCATGTGACCGATTACCCCGCTTCTCCGGCGAGACTGTGCGTCTCACGAGGGCGTAACAACCCAACCTATCAACACATAAACGTAGCAAGAACGCTGCGGGCAAGGCTAGGGCGAACACATCGGCAATCCCGGTGCGACGCAGGGATTAATCCAAGGGTTACCTCATGGGTTGAGACAAAGCGGTGCCTCGGCCACTTCTTGAGGATGGATGATGCGGCTGACGAGCCCTCCGGCACCGTCTTCCTGCCACTGAACCAGCACGCTTTCGAGGGCTCGCTGTACGCCGGCCTGCGGGGTATCGAGCGGATGCACCCCGTACGCCCCAAGCACGGTCCTGGTGGTGGAGCCAAACAGATAGTCGCGGATCGCTGTGCGGTCTACTTCACCCGTCATTTCGATGGAATGGTCGATGGCCTCCGCCAGGATTTCCACCGAGGCAAAACCAGCGGCCGAATGGTATGAAGGCTCTCCGCCCAGATTTTCTCTAAGTCGCTCGACCATCGCGTCACTTGTCGCGATGAAGCCAGATGTCTGTACCCCGGCTCTCCAGGGGGTGGATCCAACAACGCACACCCCGGCCGGGCCTATCTCCTCGCCCCAGGTTGCCCTGCCCGGCCCGATAGTGAATGCGCTAAGCAAAGGCCGGTAGCCGGCAGCGGCGGCCGCCCGGGTCAGCTGCTTGCTACCTTCGTCGTAAACTCCGCCCACGAACAGATCGGCTCCGGCCGTCTGCGCGGCAGCGACGATCGCCCCATAATCGGTCCCTTCCTGGTGGGATTCATCGAAAACCATCTGCAGGCCAGCGGCATCGACCGCAGTTCGCACTCCGCGGGCGACTGATGCGGTGAAGGGCGCATCTTCCCACGTCAGAGCGACGGTCTGCGCACCGGCGACAACCCCCAGTTCGACGACGCCGCGAAGATACGTAGGTGCCGGGTTCAGAACCTGGATGCTCCACTCGCGACTCTGTCCCTCCCAAAGGTCCGGAGAGGAAGCCGTCGATGCCACCAACGGTACGGCGCCCGCCTCGGTAACGGGTAGAACTGCGGCGGTGATCGTGCTGGGGTACGGGCCAACCAACGCGTCGATTGTGTCGGCTGCAACAAACTCGCCGAAAATGCGTGCGCTGGTCTCAGAGTCGCTTCCGTCGTCCAGTAGAATGAGGTTCATCTCTCGACCGCGAATACCACCCCTCTCATTCAACATGTCCACGGCAAGGCGATACCCAGCAGAAAGGGCACTTCCGAGGGTTTCGAACCGTCCGGACTGCGAGACAGCGGCCGCTATTGTGATGGGGGTTTCATCTGGTGCAGGTCCCACGGAGCTGTCACCACAGCCGATCCCGGCCATGGCGAGGAGACCAATGCCGGCCATCCGCCCCGGCCCAGTACGATGATACGTTCCCCAACTCTGTCTTCTAACCATGACGTCCTCTTCTTCGAACCAAGATCTGTTTTCCGACAACAACTCTGTTTTCCGACAACAACAATTTGTATGCAGCTTAACGCTGCGTGACCTCCTTCGGAATCGCCGTAACGATGGCCCGTCTTTGAGTACTTGGGGATATCCGTTAGCATTCCAAGATGTCGGCGGCTCTTGCAAACAGAAAACTCCGAGAGGGCGCACCTTGACCGATGTATCGAACCATCCGAGAGATTCCTCGGAGACCACTGACGTCTCATCCTCGGCGGACGCCTTTTCCTTGCCTGACGCGACACCCCCGACGGACGCCGTACCCTCGACACGGCGGAAATTCGTTAAGTCGGTAACGGCGGGTTCTGTATTGGCCGCGGGAGGGCCCTCACTCTTGGCAGCCTCCGATTCGGCCACGCGTGCGGCAGCGCCCGTACGCCCGACGATACTCTCCCGGCATCAAAAGTCCGTTCCACCCTCTGATCGAATCGGACTCGCCGTCATCGGTGCCGGTGGAATGGGGATGGCCGACGTGTCCGCCGCCCTTCGGGTACCCGGCGTGGAATTGGTGGCCGCCTGTGACGTGTTTGACGGGCGTCTGGAGGCAGTTCGTGAACGCCACGGTACGGAGCTGGCCACCACTCGGTACCACGAAGAGATCTTGGAACGGGACGACGTCGACGCCGTGATCGTGGCGACGCCTGACCACTGGCACCAGCCCATATCAGTAGAAGCTCTGCGCGCGGGTAAGGCCGTCTATCTCGAGAAACCGATGGTTCACCAGATCGAAGAGGGGGAGGAACTTATTCGCGCCGAGGCCGAGTCGGGTTCCGTACTCCAGGTAGGGAGTCAGGGGATGAGCTCGCTGGGAAATGAGAAGGCTCGCGAACTCTACCTCGATGGGGCAATCGGCCAACTGAACTACGCCGAGGGGTTTTGGGCTCGGAACGATCCGATAGGGGCGTGGCAGTACCCCATCCCGGCCGGGGCTTCGGAAGCCACGGTGGACTGGGATAGGTTCTTGGGGCCAGCTCCAGAACGCGACTGGGACCCCCTACGCGTATTCAGGTGGCGCAACTACACAGACTACGGGACGGGGGTCGCCGGGGACCTCTTCGTGCACCTCTTCTCCAGCCTGCACTTTGTTACCGGGTCCACGGGTCCGAGCCGCATCCAGGCTGCCGGCGGACTCCGCTACTGGAAGGACGGCCGCGAAGTGCCCGACGTTCTGCTGGGTGTGTTCGACTACCCCGACACAGATGCACATCCCGGGTTCAATCTGTCGCTGCGGGTCAACTTCGTGGACGGTACCTCGGGGAGCACCTTCCTTCGCCTCGTGGGGAGTGAAGGGGCGATGGACGTCACCTGGACGGAGGTCGTGCTGCGCCGCAACGCCGTGTTCGATCCGGTGGACGCTTTTTCGGCCGAGAAGATGGCGGATGCGGGTTCGGAGGAGGAGAGTTCGCCCCGGGGGCGTATGCTGCCGCCGGCCGAGGCCCGCTATGAGGTTCAGTCGGGTTACCGAGGGGCGCATTTGGATCACTTCCACAACTTCTTTGACGCCGTCCGAGGTGGTCCGCCAGTTGCGGAGAATGCGACCTTCGGATTGCGTGCGGCGGCACCGGCTCTGGCTTGTAACCTCAGCTACTTCGACGAACGCATCGTGGGATGGGATCCAGACGCAATGAAGTTGATCTGATGTGGTACAAACGTGGTTTGGCCCCGGCCCGTGCCTATATGGGGTACGCGATTATCGCTGTGGCGGTGGTCCTCGGTGCATGCGGAGGGGGATCACAGGATTCGGGCGCCGACCAGCAAACACAGGTTCCCCCGAACACCCTCACCGAGGAGGAGGTCGCTGCGGGTTGGCGGCTCTTATTCGACGGGGAGACCACGAATGGGTGGCGAGGTTACGGGCAGGAAGCCTTCCCCGACACTGGATGGGCTGTCGTTGACGGATCCCTCGTTGTGGGGGCCACGGCTACAGACCCGGACGTACCCGTGGGTGGGGACATCATCACGACGGACTCCTTCGTCGACTTCGACCTGAGGTTCGAGTTCAAACTCTCGGAGGTTGCCAACAGCGGCGTGCTGTATCGGGTGATGGAGGAGGAGGGCAGGGCGATCTGGAATAACGCCCCCGAATACCAGGTCCTCAATGACACGGCCTACCTGGAGATGGGCGAGATGGACATGCACACCCACCTGACCGGAGACAACTACGATCTGCACGCGTCGGGGCCGAAGACTTTGCACGGTCCCGGGCAGTGGAACGAGGGCCGCATCCTCATTCGTGGAGGTCTGGTCGAACATTGGTTGAACGGGGTGAAGACGGTCGAGTACGAGCTGGGGTCGTCCGAGTGGGAGGAGCTGGTGGCAGCCAGCAAGTTTGCTCCCTTCCCGCAATATGGTCGCGCGGAGTCGGGGCCAATTGGGTTGCAGGACCACGGCCGCAAAGTCTGGTACCGGAACATTCGCATTCGCCCGTTGGACGCTGTGTCGCTGTTTAACGGAGAAGATCTCGAGGGATGGCGGGTCCACGGCACCGAGAATTGGTACGTGGAGGAGGGTGACCTCGTGTGCGAGAGTGGGCCGGATGCGGCCTACGGATATCTGTCTACGGAACAGACTTGGGGTGACTTCGACCTTTCACTCGAGTTCCTTCAGGAAGCCGACGGGAACAGTGGTGTCTTCCTGCGTTCGAGCGTTGACGGTACCACGGTCAGTGGGTGGCAGGCCGAGGTGGCTCCTCCAGGTGCCTTCACAGGTGGCATCTACGAGTCCTACGGGCGCGGTTGGCTAGTCCAACCTGACCCGACTCTGGACGAAGTCCTCAGAATGGGAGAGTGGAACACCCTCAGGATCCGTGCTGTGGGTGACCGAGTCACGACTTGGCTCAACAATACGCAGATGGTAGACCTGCGGGACGATCAGATTGGTTCCGCGCGGGGTTCCGTCGCTCTACAGATCCATGACGGGGGCGGGATCAAGGTACGGTGGCGCGACCTACGCATCGTGAATCTGGACGTGGATTAAGTCCCCGCACTTACGTCCGCGTCCGGGGTTCTCTCAACTCGGATGGTCACGATGTCGATATCGTGATACTGCTGATGCCGGATAGACGAGGCGTAGTGCCGCAATAGACGCAACGGCGTTTCCGCCTCGGCGGGGACAGTCGCACCCGCGTCCTGAAGCATAGCCAGCTGGTCTTCGATGTTGGTCTCGTCAGTGGACGCGATGAACTCCAGCTCTGCAGACCCGCCGTCTTTGCGAGCGACCAAGAGCAGACGTCTCTGGCGCGCCCTCCGAGTGAGGATCTGGAAGGTCTCTTCACCTACGGCCCTTAGACGCGTGGACATCTTTCGCCCCCACCGTTTGCGCTCGGCGAACTTTACCAGAAAACCGTCGATCTCGGACCAGCTGTCGCGGGTCAGGTCGGTCCGCAGCCTATCTGGACGTCCGGCAGCCACCTCGGCGAAGACACTCAGGAGTATCACCGTGAAACCGCCAACCGTCATCCCGTTTCCGAGAAGTTCGGCCCACGCCCCCTGGAAGTACTCCGGATAAATCCAGTCGAGTTGGAAGGCGATTCCGATCCAGAAGGCGACCCCGACGATGAGCCCCTTCCGGTAATCCAGCCCATCCTGGAGTAGGATTTTCATCCCGAATACGAAGATCAAAGCCACAATGATGACGAAATAGGCTGCGACCACCGGCCCCGGAATCGAAATGATGGCGTACATGAACTTCGGCAGGAACGCGAAGACTACGAAGGCTATGCCTACGCAGACGCCGATGCGGCGGGCCGCGACTCCGGTGAGTTCGGCGACGGCGATACTGAGGCCATAGGTGGTATTGGGGACGGTGCCCGCGATGCCCGACAGGAGGTTGCCCAGACCGTCCGCCGAGATGGCCCCCTGAACTGATCGGAAATTGATCGCACGAGGCCTCCGCCACGACACCCGCTGGATGGCGATGCTGTCGCCCAAAGTGTCCATGGCTCCGACGAGGGTGACCATCACGAAAGACGGCAGGAGAGCCCAGAATTCGGGCGGGAATGAGAGGTCCACCCCAGGGTACTCGAGTTGCGGTAGGCCCACCCAGGACGCACTCGCGATCGCCGACACGTCGTAGATCCCGAACCCAAGTCCAGCCACGAGACAGCCTACCAGGATGCCGATGGCGGGGGCCCACAGGCGCGGTACGCCCGCGAAACGAAGCGGGATGAGGACCGTGACCAGAAGTGTGACGAGGGCCGTGGTTGGGGCTGCGGCGGGAGAGGCGTCGACCGGGACCTCACCCAGCTTCCGGAGGATGAGAGGTGCGAGGGTGACGGGGATCAGCATCAATACGGTCCCCGCGACGGCGGGCGTGAAGATTTTTCGCAACAAAGCCATGCGCGCGGCGAGGCCGAACTGGATGATCGACGAAGCGATGATGAGGGTGGCCAACATGGCCGGGCCCCCTTGCTCGATGGCCGATACACTGACTGCCAAGAAGGCGCTCGTGCTCCCCATTACGAGGATATATCCGGCTCCGATGCGCCCCATCCGGCGAGCTTGGACCATCGTGGTCACGCCGCTGACAATGAGTGCCGAGAATACGGCCCAGGAGAGGTAGCCGTCGCTCCCTCCCGCACTGGTGATCATGATCGTGGGGGTGAGGACAATCGGCGCGAGGCACAGAATAGAGTACTGGAACCCCAGTCCCAGACTGATCGGGATGGGCGGGTTTTCGTCTGGTTGGTACCTGACGTCCTGTTGCTGCACTTGGTTGGTGCTCACCCGATGGATTCGCCCTCTTTCAGCACCCGGTGATCCCGCTCAATCTCCCTGTGAAACTCCTCCGGCAACCGCGCCCAGTCCCGCGCCTCCACCAGAAACGGGATATTGGACTCCCGAACGGCCTCCTCGAAGTCCATCAGACACCCGATCGGGAGCTTCTCCAACCCCGGTCCACGCAGCACGAGATCCAGATCACTGCCGTCGTGGCTGCGGCCGTTCACGCGACTCCCGTAGGCCCAGACCTCAACCTCCGGCAAGTGCTCCTGCAGGATGGTCTCGAGCATCCGGCGGTGCCTGGATTGCAGATGGATGTGCTCAGTCACGGTTCCCCTTGTCGATCATGTCAGCCAAATCCTTCGCATCCGCAACGAAGTCGGGCAGCAAGGCGAGTGTGGCCTCGGCAAAGCCCTCGCCGTAGTCGTGCGCCGTCGAGTTGCGATTGTCACGATAACTCAGCCATCGCTCGACCGCCTCCGGCGCGATCAGGCCGTGCCGTCCCGCGTGTCGAAAGAGATCCTTGAAGTGGAGGTGGTCGGCCTGTTTGTGGCTCGCGAACCAGAGGGCCAACCGCTTTCGGAGGAGCTTGCCGGACTGTTCCAATACGAGTTCAAACTCTTTGACACAGGCGGCGCGGTAAATGTCGTACATGACATCGTCGGCGGATCCCTTCTCCTTGAGTCCCGCCCTCGCATGTTCGAAGGAGGCGATGCATCGGCGCAGGAAAGTCGTGCTAATACTCACGGCCCGTCTGCACCAAACTCTACAGTTGGCCCGATCGTTGGGTGTCGACCAGCGATACCGGTGCTGGTTTGCATTCTGCCACCTGGGTCACTGTTTGCGTTCTCACCACGTCACTTGAAAACGTACGACCCTCTCCCGCCCGCGTCTCTGTTCGCCACTCTGTCTGCCACGAGCTCCTGATGTGCTTGAGGGTGGTCGAACCGATCGGTCGGATCGGCTATGAACCCGAAGGTGATGTGGGATTCGTGGATGGCTCCGTGGCAGCCAAGAGAGAGCTCCGAATTGCTGCCGTCGTGCCGCTGAGGTTCACATTGATGAAACGGATGCGGTGGCCTTGAATCGTGACCTCCTCGTCCGTGATCTCCTCATCCGCGACCGCCTCGTCCATCGCTCCCTCCGCCTGGGTCACCGGATGAATGAAGAGCCCCTCCGCCGTGTTGGACAGCGCATCGGCCTCCTTCTCCTGCGACCGCAGGTAGGCGTATATCTGGTATAGGTATCCACTCTTGAGAGTTTTTCGGTATTGGCTTTGCGTGGTGCTTCCCGTGAACTTGGTGTCTATCACTATCTTTCGGTCGCGTTCCGGGGACACAAGTTCGATATCGGTATTCATCGTTGGCAGTACGTCCATGATCCCGTCAGAAGGGTTTTCCGCTGGCCATTCGAGTCGACTCCCACCCTTCACCTGCCAACCTCTAGGGCGCAGCACCACCTTATAGAAGCCGCCCACCGCTTTCTCAAACAACCTGTGCATCCATGCTTCTCGCCTTCGCGGGTCTACCATCAATGTCCCTCCCGCCTCCTGCGTCGGGAGGGCCAGATCGAATACCAGGCGAGCGGCCGAGATCATCAACCGGTCATCGAAATCCCGAAGGCCAGCGCGATCAACTCCCCTAGCATTCCTCGGATCGACGAGACGGGACACGCCCATAGCCTCGAGATTCCGGGCCAGTCCGCGACATTTGCTCGCCATGGGATCGTCTTCCCGGATCATGCTCGCAACCGTCTCGAGTGCAGCCCGCACGTACCGGTTTCCGGGTGTGTCGATGCTGAGTTCATCGAACCGGCAGGCAACCATGCCTCTCTCTAGGAGACGTCGGGCCTCAGTTTCCAGTGCGAGTATCCTGCCCCGGACCCTGGAGAGGTGGGCAGCCCGAGATGTGTACCCGAGACTAAGGTGCCTACGCAACCGCTTCTCGACCGCGTATGCAAGGAGTTCCGCCAATAGCTCGGCCAGATCATCAGGGTTCTCCTCCAGGGCAACGCGGCGCGAATCGGGCCATTGCTGGAACAGGTCGGAGGCGTAAAAGAGCAGCAACCAAAGGTTGCGGACAGGAATGACCACCGATGCTACCTTGGCCAATCCTTGAGCAGGTCCTTCCGAGCCTTCTCCGCGGTCTTCGAGTCGTCGAACCAATACTCCTCCAAGAGCGGTCCGATTTCATTCTCGACGACCCGCGTAAACCAGTCTCTCGTTGCATTCTTGTTCGGCCCCCCAGAGAGCGGGTCCTCGGGAGTCACAAAGCTGTGTCCGACCTCAAATTGTGTCCCCAAGCTGGAGGCACCACGGATCCGTTCGTTGAGGGCTGCCATACGTCGTTCGATCTCACTCGCGGTGTCTCGATCCACGCCTAAGTGTTCCGTTACCCACTTGCGCCAGCTCGTCCCGATTTGCGGACTCAGGTCTGCGAACGCGAAGCGACGACGGAGGGCAAAGTCGATCATCGCGAGGGAGCGGTCAGCCGTGTTCATCGTCCCGATGACGTAGAGGTTTGGCGGCACGTAAACGCGCTCTAACTGTCCTTTCTTCTCCTCCCGGCTGTAGCTGAGCTCTAGGGCGGATTCGGGGTTCCGTTTTCCCGCCTCCAGTAGGGTCAAGAGTTCTCCGAAGATCTGGGCCGGATTACCCCGGTTGATCTCCTCGATTACTATGGCGTAATCCCTTTTCGGGTCGTGCGTCGCCGTAGTGACAAATTCCAAGAAAGTCCCATCCACGAGTTCGAGCGTGCCCCCGGTTCCGGGTCGCCACCCCCGGACGAAATCCTCGTACGAGAGATTGGGGTGGAACTGCACAGCTCGAAGCCTGTCTCTTTCTTTCTCCCCCATCAGGGCGAAGGCGAGGCGTTGGGATAGCCATGTTTTCCCAGTTCCGGGAGGCCCCTGGAGGATCAGGTTCTTCTTCTCTCTCAGGAGTGTCAGCAGGCGTTCGAGTTCCTGCCTCGGCAGGAAGCACCCGTCATCAAGTATGCCCTCCAGATCGTATGAGGTGCTGGACCGTTCTTGGCGGGTTTCGCCTCTGGGTGGGGTATCCCTCTCACCTTCTGGCGGCGGTGATGGCTCATCTCCAAAAAGTCCCAGGTATGCCCGTCCCGCTTCCGTGGCGGAATAGGTCCCCCTTTCGGACAAGACCAGTCCTCGAGTCTTCAGGTTGCTGAGTCGGGTGCTAAGGCTCTGAGTCCGAGATTTCTTGCCACGAACCCGGCTGCCAACCTCGTCGAGATGACTTCGCCAAAGCGGGAGCAACTGCCCTGGTTTCCGCTGCTGGTCATTGATGAGCCTGAGCACGACGTCCAACGCCTCAGCGCGATCCAAGTGACGCTCCGTGATCCCACCCTCTAGGCCCAAGAACTCGTGCCCGCGCGGCGTCACGCGGAGGACCCCGTTGGTGTCAGGCTTGATTAGCGAATACCTGCTGCACACCAACCAGGAGGGCATCGCGTATCGCGGGTTTACAGTCCCGTTACTTTCACTCCAGATGGCCTGTGCAAGCTTGCGGTCCGCACCCGTTAGTCGTTCGGGGATCCACGAGTCGGGGTTCTTCCAGTGAACTTGGTTCTCATTAGTCCCCCGGATGTTGGCCAGGGTAGATTCGAGCCCCCGTCGGTGTCTCTCGGGCGTTCCCTCCCAAACTTTCAGCAGGTGCCGCATGCTCGCATAAGAGGGGTACCGTCCTCCCATTGTCACCACCGGTTCCCACTCTGGCGGTTTGTACACCTCGTCCCACTCCTCGGCCAGGAAGCGGTTGACCTGCTGGGGTTCCCCGAATAAGGCGAACCGTATGAGGTTGCGCCGGTACCAGTCGGTGGGCTCCACCTGCCAAATGGCCCGTGAGTAGGCAAAAAAGTACCAATTCCGCGGTTCGTACCCCTTGCCCCAATCGACCTTCAAGCTCTTCCCGTCCTGTGGATTCTCGGCGATCCTCCCTGTCGCCTTGATTTGCATCGCGGGCTCCTCTCCGCCATCAAGGGGATGGCGCTTGTCGGGGAAGACCTTGAGCGCAACCCAATCCCCCGGTCGCATCGAAAGCACCTGTTTCCGATACTCCTCACCGTCCCGTCCACACTCCCAAATGCCCTGCTCCAGAAAGCGGTCGGTTTGGTCGTTGCCTTCCCAAAAAGCATCGACGAACCAGTATCGTCCTCTCAAACCCTGATCTTTGTTCATTCGCCCAGCCTCCTAACGCCGGCTTCCCAGCAGAACCCGGCTTTGATGGGGACCATTCGTCCTATCGGTTCCAAGAACAGCTAAACAAGCTAACACGTTTGTGGGTGGGTACCCCTTGATATCGAGCCGGGGTGGCCTCAATTCCAAGGGACGTCGGTTTTGTTTTGTGGAGGCCATCAACAAGGGAGAGAAGCAAATGCAAGAGGTAAACTGGCTAGCAGTGCTGGTGGCGGGGGTCATCCCGATGGTGATCGGGTTCCTGTGGTACGGTCCGCTCTTCGGGAAGAAGTGGCTCGCCCTCATGGAGATGACCGAGGAAGATATCATGAAGGATTTCAACCCGGCGAAGACGTACGGGTTGAGTTTCTTGTTATCCCTTGTCACCGCATACGTCTTGGCTCAGCTACTCGCCGGTTCCGAAGGTGGGGTGATGATCGGCGTCCACATGGGTTTGCTGGTGACGGTCGGTTTCATGCTCAACTTCGGACACCAGAAAGTGGCGTTCGAGCGTAGTAAGCCAGGCCTCTTCGCCCTCAGCCTGGGGTTCAATTGCGCGTGCCTAGTATCGCAAGCAGTGGTGCTCTCCGTCTGGCGATGAACGAGGGGGTAGCCTTCACCAGGAGGTAGCCGAGCCCCCGCCCCATCCACGTGGGTCTGGGCCCCCGGTAAGGCGACCAGTCTCGGGATCTATTCCCACGGCGTGGAGTTCCGCGACGAAGGCATCGTTCGCTACATCCATCCCGCGGTCATCCAGATCGGCCTTCAGGTGATGGTATAGCTGCGGCTCTAGCTCCAGGAGGTGGTCTTCCCAATGCCATCTGGGCGCGGAGACGGCCTCAAGCGCGGACATACCAAAGTCGATGGAGTTGCTGATCGTGTGCTGAACGGCGCCGAGAATGCGCGTGCCGCCCGCAGCACCGGTCGCCAGAATCGGTTGCCCTCCTCGAAGTACGATTGAGGGGGAGATGCCGGTTATCCGAGCTTTCCCGGGCGCAATGGAGTTTGGGCGGCCTGCGATCGGGTTGAACTGGAACATGCAGTTGTTCCATGTGAACCCCAGTCCTTCCGTCACCACGCCGGATGCAGAACCCAGCGTGTGTGTAAGGGCCACGCAATTGCCGTCCCGGTCAGCCGTGGAGAGGTGGGTTGTGTGAGGGGGTTCTGGCGGCTCTTCGGAAACATCCGGCGGCAACTCGCGACGATCGATGTACTCCCTGAGTTCCGCGGCCCGCTCCTTGTCAATCAGGATTCCGGTGGGATCGTCGATGAATCGAGGGTCGCCGTGGTACCGGCGCCGGTCGATGAAGGACAGGATCTGCGCCCGGCCCACGAGTTCGACGTGCTCCGCCTTCCCGTGTTCGAGGGACGGCACATCGTACCCTTCCAGAAGGTTCAGGATCTCCAGGACCTGAGGACCGCTCCCCGGGAGGGCGTTGGTGCAGATCGTGTGGTCTCTGTATGTACCCTGGATTGGTTCGTACACGTCAGCGGAATAGGCATTGAGGTCCTCCAGAGTGATGAACCCACCCTTCCGCTCGAAATCCGCCGCGATCCTCTCAGCGATCGCGCTCCGGTAGAACACATCGGCTCCGCCCTCGGCGATCAGCTCCAAGGTGCGCGCGTAGTCCCTTTGCACGAGCAGTTCACCGGCGCGCCATGGCACCCCATTGTTGAGGAAGATCCTGGCCGACGCGTCCGTGGTCTGGACCTTGGTGAAGAAGGGGACCACCCCACTCGTGGATTCAGTGCGGGTCGTGAACCCGCGAGCAAGGGCACGAGGAATCTCGAAGCCGTCGTACGCCAACCGAATTGCGGGCTCGATTAGCTCGCCCCACGGCCGAGTCCCGAACCGGCTCCATGCCTCCCACAGACCGGCAACGGTGCCCGGCGTGACGATCGACTTGTAACCGACCTGGTTGATGTCTCCCCGAACCTTCCACCGGTCCGCGTGGCCGTAGATGCGCCCCTCCAGTGCACTCACAAAGATGTCCGGGGTGGCCCCGCTCCCGGCCCTCCCGTGGAAGTCAATCGAAGTTGCGCGGCCTGAGTCGGCATCATACACGACCATGCAGCCGAAGCCTCCCACGCCCGCCGAAAAGGGAGTTGTGATGAACTGCGCGAACGCGGTCGCGATGGCGGCGTCGATCGCGTTGCCTCCGGCTCGGAGAGCCTTGACGCCCGCTTCCACTGCGATGGGCCCGCGCGCGACGACCATCCCCCCGGACGCCTCGCTCCCGTTCACCTTCCCTCGGCCGGACGTCAGGTAGCTGGGATCCAAGGCCGAGACTCCGCGGGCAGTCGCCCCCAGTCCCGCGGCTCCGCCTGCTGCCGTCAGTCCGCCTGCCGCCGTCAGCAGGAACTTCCTCCGGGATGTTGTCGTCTCGGACGACTTGTTGCTCTTGTTGGATCGCATGACAGTCGCACTTTCACAGGACGGGGTGTTGGTAGACTCTGAAAACCAAACTACCATGGCTTACCGTCGTGTTATAGCAGCCCAGCCAATTCACCGCATCCCACCACCTAGTGGCATGGCGGCTCAGCGCTTCCATCACCGAGATTGTGATTCCGACGATAGCGTGTCACCGTCCCGTGAAAACAACCCTCTGGAGAGCATCATGATCCCCTCCCGCAACATCACTCTGCTCACACTCTTCCCGATCGCCTTGTTCGCCGCTGCCTGCGACACGTCTTCATCCAGCGGAGATGAGGTCGGCGCGGCGCTCCCCGAAGGCGCCCAGACATTCTCGCTTTTCGGCGACCCATTGTATCCGCCGGAACCTTCTCCCGAGGTGGAGGCGCAACAAGCGGAGGAGCTGGCGGAGGCTAGGGCCACATACGACGAGAACCCAGATGATGCGGATGCGATCATTTGGTTAGGGCGGCGGATCGCCTACACCGGTTTGTACCGAGAGGCAGTTGAGGTTTACACGGAGGGCATTGAGAAGCACCCTGCGGACGCCCGGATGTACAGGCACCGAGGCCACAGGTGGATCAGCTTGCGCGACTTCGACAGGGCGATCGACGACCTTTCCTATGGGGCCGAGTTGGTTGCCGGTGCGGAAGACGAGGTGGAGCCGGACGGCCAGCCCAATGATCGAGGCATTCCGACGAGTACACTCCAAGGCAATATCCATTACCATCTGGCCCTGGCCCACTACCTGAAGGGTGATTTCGCGGCCGCTCTACCATCGTACGAGGCGTACTTGGCGGTCACGACTAACCCGGACCAGTTGGTGGCGATCTCCCACTGGTGGTACATGGCCCTCCGCCGGTTGGGCCGCGATGAAGAGGCGGCAGCCGTGTTGGAACCGATCAACGCCGAGCTGGACGTGATAGAGAACCATCCGTACCACCAACTGCTGCTCATGTACAAGGGCGAAATAGCGCCGGAAGACCTCTGGGACCCCGAGGAGGGAGATCCAGCAGGAGTCGCTGCTGCATACGGTGTGGCCACGTGGCACCTGTACAACGGCCAAGAAGATCAGGCCTACGACATGTATCGGCGGATTTTGGAAGGCGCTGGATGGGCCGGGTTCGGATTCATTGCGGCCGAGGCCGAGGTGGCGCGCTTGGGTTCCTAGCGGGTGACCGCCCTCCTGAACGCAAAAGCGATCAGGAAACCGAAGACTCCGAAAGCAGCCACGACGGCGAACACATGTTGATGACCGAGGGCGCCGGGTGAGCGATCCAGGAGGAATCCCATCACCCCTCCCATGAACACATCGGGGGTAAACCCGAGCACCGAAACGATCCCCACCGCGCTTCCGGTGTGCATTCGCGGGATCGCGCCCTCCTCAAGGAGCGTGAAGTAGAGGCCGCGCACCGCGTAGACGCCGATACTTGTTACTAGGATCGATGAAACCACCATCCAAGCCACGCCTCCGCTGACCGCGCCGGTAGCCAGGGCCACGCATCCTACCGTGAGCACAGCGAAACCCCACAAGATGACACGGGACGAGTCGAGTCGGTCACCCAGATAACCCGCCGCGATGGCGACGGCACCCCGCAACCAGAGCGCGAGCGTTCCGATGCTGGAGGCGGCAACGTCGTCGAAGGCCAGCACGTCGCGAGCCAAGAGAGAGAAATCATCCGTGGCCTTGTAGGCAGCGTAGGCGCAGACGACGATCCCAGCCTGCAACCACACCATGCGCATTCGGGACACCGCCTTGATCCCGTCCCGCGACCAGGCGGCGTGCTCCGGGTTCCGCCGCCGGCCCTCCGGCACTACGAACCAGACTAGAACAGCCGCGAGCAATGTCATTAGGGTGAAGACCAGAATCACCACGCGGAACGCCTCTGACCTCTCCGCGAGCGTCAAGGTCTCGGCGGCCTCCCCTGGCAACGCCAGCGAAAACACCCATACCGAAACCGAAGCGACCGCCGCCGCGAGCATCGCTCGCCCTCCTTCGAGCCACCCAAACGCCCGTCCCTGCATGGAGCGGCCACCCCACAGCCGGGTGGTGCGGATCATGGCTGCCCAGAACAGAAGCACTGTGGTCAGTCCCCACCAAGCCCACAGTAGTCGCATCACACCTGGCCCCGGCAGGAATAGGAGCCACACGCCGCCAACGCCCGTGAGGCCCAGCGCCGCCGCCATTAGGCGCCTGGCGGAGTAGCGGTCCGCCAGTGGTCCCCCGAAAAAATAAGCAGCCATGGCGACCACTCCGTAAACGGCGAATGCCGCCCCGAGCTGCAAATTGGTGATCCCGAACACATCCAAGAGGGTCGGCCGAAACACGCGTGCCAAAACGAATGGCAGGAAGAACGCCGCTTCCCCCGCAAACATGAGTGCGAACAGGATCAGTGCACGGCACCCACCCGTTGTATCGTCGACGGTTCTATCCCCGCATCAGCCTCCCGTCAGCGTCCCGGCTCCCGGCCCGGTTCCCCGCCCGGGTCCCGGCCTGGCCATCGGCGCGCTTCCACTCGGTCCAGCGGCTCCATGGACCTGGTTTGGCGATAGGCCACCCGTCTGGCCATGTCGTACTGGTCACCCGGGGCGAGGAAATAGAACCGCCCCCCGCTGTCGAGCATCGACTCGTGATCGTAAATCGCCACGTACCCCTCACCGATCACCTCAAATCGATCACCCCGCACTACGATCGCCGTATTCTCGTCGATCCCTATTCCCAGGAGTTCCGGATGAGCCTCGATAACCTCAAGGAGGTCGAACTGACGGTTCCTCATCAACAAATGTTGATCGATCGCGGTTTCGCGTAGGAACCCAAAGCCCTCTTCGTGATCTCCCATCATGATGGTGTTCGTCCGGGTGTCACCGCGCGCCAGATAGGACCCTTGTATGGTGGCACCGGCTGAAGAACCTCCGATCACGCCCCCGCGCCTCAGTAGTGCCCACAGCTCATCCTCGGTTTGCGTGTCCAGATAGGAGTCTGCGAGCCGCCACTGGCGTCCACCCGTGAACCAGACGCCCGTCGCCTCTCGTATGGGAGCGACGAAGTCATCGGTGTCCGCTTCCTGGGGATCCGTTGTGTGGAGAAGCGTGACATCTGCCGCACCTGCTTCTCGGAAAGTCCTCAAACCCCCGAACGTTTGATCGTAACTAGGCTGCCCGCCCGCAGTGGGTATCACCACGATCCGAGCCGCGCGCCCCCCCGCAAGATCCACAAACCGGCCCACAATCTCAGAGCTCCGCATTGCCCCGCCCACGATCACGAGAGATCCGTTCGGAGGGCCGACTTCCTGCGCTCCAGTACTCGCCGGTGTCGCCAGCGCCAGACCCGCCGCTAATCCCATTACCCCTGCGAACACTGTTATCGTCGTGACGCGTTCATGTTTCGTCATTGCCAATCCCTGTTATGTGCTTGGTGGCTTGCTCACCACCAACCTGGTTCACCGACTCTCGCAGGGCGAATCAAATCGCCCCGACGTGATAGCGTCAAGACGTGACCGTATATTGTTGGAGCCTATGTATCGTGCGAGGTTACACACCTCGGAACCGACCCCCTTCGCAACTCCTACCGAGATAACTCACACCGACACACTCACACCGAGAGATGAATATGATGTCACCCCTGACTCTAATCCCGAATCGATTCCCGCGACGGAAGAATCCGTTACCTGTCTTTAGCGCACCTGCCTTGATGGTATGGGCTTTGGCGGCTTGCGGCGGAGACGCCCGTGACGCTGAAGAGATGGATGCCGAATCGGCAGAAAACACCGCGGCGGAGGCAGAAGGAGAGGCCGAGATGGCGGCTGTACCCGAGGGAGTTGTGGTAGATGTCCGGGAAGTGGAGTTCGTAGCCGATCTGGAAGTGGACCTCGATGCCATGGAGGAGACTGAGACCGGTCTTTTCGTTCAGGTGCTGGGGGAGGGAAGTGGTCCGAGGGCCGTTTTCGGGGACGGAATGCATATGCACTACACGTTGTGGCTTCCAAACGGAACGCAGATCGATTCGAGCCACGACAGAGGAGAGCCCCTGGAGTTTGTGTTGGGATCGACTCCGCTGATTGACGGCTGGGTGGAAGGTGTCACCGGCATGCGAAAAGGGGAGATGCGCCGGCTGGTTATCCCATACAACCTTGGCTACGGGGCCGAAGGCAATCCCGGTGGGATCCCGGGGTATAGCACTCTTGTGTTCGAGGTCGCTCTCGAGGACCACGTTCCAGCCGGGGAAGGCTGAGCTAGTGTTGGTATTCCGCGGGATGATATGAGGGGCTGGGCCGCCTTTGTAACGGCTACCGTGTTGTTGGAACTGGCGACGTGGACTCCGGTAGTCGCTCAGGAAACGCAATCGACTCAGGAAGCGGAGCAGGTTAGCGATCTGATATCGCTGTTCGAGTTGGGGGGGCTGGTGCTGGACACCAACGCCGACAGCGTACCCGATCTCGTCAACGCGGTCCTCGTCCTGGGGGAGGACCCTTCCGTCACGGAGTTGACGGCTGCCGCTGAGGTCTCGGCCCGGTTGGGTTTTGAGACGTCGGCCATGCACCTACCCGTTTCGAGGGCGTCGCCAGGGGCCCAGCTCGAGGCGGAGACGGTCGGGATCGCCATTGGGCGCGGAGGGTTGGCGGCGGCTGCCCTAAGCTCTCCGGGCGTGGATCCATCCTCCCTGGACGCCGGTGAGGGGGCCGTGGCTGTGAGGGAGGAGGGAGGCCGCACATGGGTGCTCGTGGTTGGTGGGGACGACGAAGGGCTGCTGGCGGCAGCTCGTGCGTTCGCGGGAGTCTTGCCCCACACCCGTACCCTATCGACAGCCACACTGGATGACGTGCGGAAGGACATTACAGCCCTGCTCGAAGAGGCTGACTTGGAAGTGGCCGATGTTAGGGTGTGGCAGGCCAGGGTCCGAGCGGACCGCCCCGGAGTGGGCCGCATCATCGCGGACCTTGATGTCGGCGAAGGCGAGGCCGACGCTGCGGCCGAAGCGCTGGACCGATTTCCTGCGGGTGCCAAGACCCCCGCCGAGGACGCCGATGATCCGGGGGAGACCGATTCCGACGGCGATGACCTCGATGCTGAGGATGACGAGGAGGGCGGCGTAAATCGCCTCGCGTATCCGGGGCTCGAGTCCGTTGAGGTGCATGTGGCCGGTGCGCGGGTGGTCCGGCTGGAGGGCCAAGCGCGGCCTCCGGGGCCGGGGCCGGTGTCCGGACGTCCGGGGAGTGGAGGCAAGTCGGATCTTGACCTATCGAACCTCTATACCTCGGATGGCCTGCTGGGAGGCGGCCGGATCCCGAATCGGGTGGACGTCATGCTTGCCCCAGGCAATGAGGGAGTTGATGTGCTCCCGGACCTGGCAGCACGGCTCGGACTTGAGGCCACGGGCATCATCGTACCTCTTACGACGCCGGCCGATGACATCGACTCCCCAGCGAGCCAACCAACGTTGGTATTGGCGGGAACTGATAACACCTTCACGGACCAGCTCTCCGACAGCTTGAGGATTGATCTGGCGGAGCTGAGCCCCGGGGAAGGACTCATTCAGCTCGTGCCCGATGCGTTCGGATCCAAATCCGCCCTGGTCGTGACCGGTCCGGATGCAGCAGGGGCCGAAAACGCGCTTTCGACCCTTGCAGTGACTCTCCCCCATTTGGGAGAACGGGGTCCCGACCGTCCCACTGTGGACGACGTCGAGAGTGAGCTATGGGGTACCTTGGCCGGGCACACACCGGTCGGGCAAGCGGCAATCGGCCTCTACAAACTTGGACGCATCGCTGATCAAATCGCGGATCAACTAGCGGAGGGCGGGCAGACCGAAGGCGACCTCAACAACCCTCACGTGCTGATGTCGGTGGAAAAAGCAGATCCAGATCTTGGCGCGTATGTTGCCGAACGGGCAGCCTCCGTCCTAGGAGTCCCCGAGGTGGGTGTGACAATCGACGACCGCGACGTCCAAAACGCCGCGGAGATATTCGCGCACGATTTTGCCCTCCCCTCCGAAGTTGAAGAGTTCCGGTCACTAGTCAACGAGCAGGTGCTCCCCGCGGTGGGAGCTGGGGCCACGGGCCCAGTCAGGGTGGAAGCCAGGCTCAGCGAACCGCCAGAGATCCGGCGCGCACTCGAACAAGAGGTGCGCGACGCCATCATCGAGGTCGGGGCCGCCGAAGATGACGTCCATGTGACCATCCTCTCGGCCTTCAAACAGGGCTATTCGTGGCTAGAGGAGGTGGTGGCTCCTCAGATCGCGGGCCAGGAAATCGGTGAGATCATCATCCGCTTCCGGCGCAACGATCCACCGGAGGAATGGCCGCAGCAGGCTATTCACACCCCCATCCGCTGGTTGCATGAGATCTTCCCCATCGACGAAGTTTTTGCTCGTGACCTGAATCTGGACCTCGCCAGCATACGTTTCGAACAAACAACTTCCGGCCCCACCTACGAGGTCCTCGTCACGGACCCGGCGGGGGCCACCCTACTTACCGACTCCTTCGAACCGCGTTGGGTTCTCCGTCCCTACATTGACCGTTTCCGCGACTACGAACACGTCCGCGTAACCACGGGGTGGATACAGGCTACAGCCGGAGACCGGTTGCTCATAGACGAGCGGATCCGCACGGAACCCGAAGCCTTCTGGGACTACTACCAGAGCGACGTCCTCCCGGCGGTTTACGACTACGTAATGGACCGGCATGACGGCATCCCGTTGGGTGGCAGCTCCGACGCTCCCTATTTCGGAGAGCTCACCGTCGAAGTGTCGATGAGCGAGCCCGACTACCGTCTCGGGATCGACAACGAAATCCATGCCCCGATGGATGCCCTCCACGAGGAGGTCTACTTCGGGACGATCGAGTTCTTCGACATCCTCGGACGTAATTCCCGCGGGCAGGGCCTCACATTTCCGGGGCGCATCATTCCTGTCATGCGTCCGCGTGGGGACGGGGAAGCCCCCACCGTCAATATTCGGTTCACAGGGTTCGCGACTTCGAGGCCAGCTGTAGTCGTGTCGTTCCAAGATCCGGATGGGGTGGCCGATACGGTACGCCTCGACATTCCCCAAACGAACCTTGAGAGGCCATCTGCTCGGCGCGCTGTGGTGCGGGCAGATGGGACAGGACTCTCCCATCTGGCGCTGCGGGTGCCAGTCGATACCGAAATGGACGTACGTGACAGCCTCCTCACGTACGCGACTGCGCGGCAAGTGGACGCCAGCATGGTTTCCGGGGCTCAGGTGGTGGCCACGCTTGATGAGATTGAGTCGTTGCGCGCGGCCGGTTTGTACACGGACGCCCTCGCTTGGGAAGCGCTGGGAGACTTGGAGGTGTGGGCCGAGTGGAGCCACGAGCAGGACCCGGAATCGCGTGTGACGGGCCATCTAACTGCCAACGGAACGCCCGGCCCGCTCCCGGACTGGACTGCCCTGCTGCCGGATGACTGGGAGTATGACGGGGAACGCCTGGTCCAATGGGATACCCCGATGCCTCCCCCCGAGGGCCACGAGATACTGGCCAAGATGGCGGCGACCTTCGACGAAGCGACGATGTACAAGGTGGGGGAGTCGTACCTAGGCCGGGATATCTGGGCTCTCGATCTTCAACCGCCGATAACTGCCTCTCATCTATCGATGGCCAAGGCCACTACCTACAAACCCACCGTTTTGCACTCGGCCCGCCAGCACGCAAATGAGGTCTCATCGACCAGCCACGTGTTGAGACACGCGGAACTCATCCTCACCGACCCCGAGGAACGCGCCAAGCTCCAAGATGTAAACGTCGTCATCCACCCCTTCACCAATCCGGACGGCGCTCAACTCGCCTACGATTTGTATCGCATTACTCCGGATTACATCCTCCACGCCGGATACCTTGGACCGCTCGGGATGGATATCACCTCAGGCTCCCGAGACGATCATCCGATCTATCCCGAGGCTCCGATCCGCAACCGCATCTGGAACCGCTGGCTACCCGACATCTTCCTGAATCCGCACGGCTATCCATCCCACCAGGTCGTTCAGCTATTCAGCGAATACACTGGGTTGGTTCGCCGGGGACGGGTTACGGAACGGAACTGGGGGTTCAACAAGGGGTGGTTCATGCCGGGGTTCGGGTACGTGGATAACCCGGCCTATCCCCGGCACAAAGACGCCGCTTTTACAATCCGCGACTACATTACCCGCGGGATCAACTCAGACCCAGACGTGGCTGACCTCAACCGACGTTCGTACGCCCGGTACGAGAGATACGGTGCGGATTTCGACGAAGATGTTTTCCGGCTCCCGATGACAGATAGCGTGCTGATCCACATGCCGCTGAAGGGGTCCAGTGGTAGTGGGGGATTCGGGTTTGATTCCAACATCACGATCTGGAGCGGTACCACGGAAGCTCCCGACGAAACGGCCTATGGTCCTTGGATGGAGCTGGTTGCCACAGCTGGATTGTCGTGGAATGAGGCACTGTTGGACTACCTTTACGATGGTGAACACGAGGTGAAACGATCGGGGTCCTCCTTCTTCGGTGGCGTGTCGCTGAGAATGAACCGGCCCCGGCCTCCGGAGACTGAGGACGATGAGGACGGAGACAAGCAATGAACCGAAGTGCTGACAACATACGGTGGTCAACCGGCGGCCCCCTGAAGCGCGGGTGGGTGCGAACCGCGCTGGTGGTTTTGCTCTTCAGTGGTACGGGACTCGCGGCGCAGGAAGATCCCGACGCGGAGGGTGATCCCGGGGAGAACCGAACCACAGCCAGCGGTGTCTTCACGGAGATACAAGCCACCCGTGGTGAAGACATCTTTTACAACGTTTGTGCCGAGTGCCACTTTGAGGAGGACTTCGGCGGTGCCTTCGTCGAATCATGGGCGGGTGCCACGGTGAAGACCCTGTTCGAGGAAATCGTTGCAACGATGCCCGAAGACAACCCAGGCGGCCTTCCGGTCGAAGACTACATCGACGTCATCACCTGGATATTCAAGCTTAACGCGGCGCCGATGGGTGAGGAGGAGCTCACCGAAGAGCAGATGGAGTCAGTCGAGATCGAATACGCTCCGCCACCTGCCCGGCGACCCCGCCGCTAGGTTGCTTGCCGCCGTCTGCTCAGGGAGCGTTTGATGGCGGCCGTCCCCTCCAGGAGGAGCCAGACCTCCAGCACGAAGATCGCGCATCCCAGGACCAGCAGTAGCCACTGGTTACCGCTGTCAAAGAAACCCCCGATGTTGATGAGCATGGCCCACGTTGTCATCACCAGGAGGAACCCCATCGGGATCATCGTCACCCAGAACGGGCGTCCCTTCTTCATCAGGTAGAGCGACACGATCAGAAGTGTGAGGCCCGCCAGAAGCTGATTGGTGGTCCCGAAGAGGGGCCAGATCATCATCCCGCCGGCTCCGCGATCGGCCGACAACGCGAGCAAGGCGCAGCTGACGACGGCAATCGTGGTTGCAATCCACCGGTTCTGGATCACCTTGACCCCATACTCGACACCCAGTTCGCCGATGATATAGCGCTGAAGCCTAATCGCCGTATCCAAGGTTGTTGCAGCAAAACAAATGACCACCACTGACGCAAAGATCACGGCCACGCTCTCGGGGATCCCGATCCCTGCTGCCAACACCCCTACTCCATTCACGAACGCGGTTGTCGCTCCGGCCGTCGCCGCCTCGAAGCTGCCATAGTGAACCTGCCACCGCAGCAATCCCTCAGCCGCCCCAACGTCCCTCGAGAGGAAGATCGCAAAGCCCGCCGTACATGCGATTATCGACATTACCGCCAAGGTTCCCTCGCCGATCGCGCCGCCGTAACCGACATACCTCGCATCCGTCTCCTTGTTGAGCTGTTTGGAGGAGGTCCCGGAACCCACCAGACCGTGGAACCCGCTGATCGCCCCGCACGCGATTGTAATGAACAGCAGGGGTAGCCAACTGCGTGTGTCGGCGGGTAGATCCGAGTTCACCGGGGGAGCGATGACTTCCGGGTTTACGAAGAGCACGCCAGCGCTGATGATCGCCAGCGCCACAAACAGCTGATGGCCGTTCACGTAATCCCGGGGCTGCAGGAGCAACCACACAGGTAGTACAGACGCCACGAAGGTGTAGGCGAAGAGGACGATGATCCACCCCACCCGTTGACCGTCGGCCGCTGCCGCTTGAGCCGCTGCGGCGGCATCCCCTCCAGCTGCTTCAAGTTGGGCGGCGGTCGCTCCGAAACCGATGAAGTCCGGCATGGTGAAGGGCATGTCCTGCCCGAACCAGATGAGGATATAGAGCGTAATCAGTGCGCCGATCGATGGGAGGAAGATACCCGTGCCGGTCCGGTAGATGAGGAATCCCACGATGAGCGCCACCACCAACGATCCCCACACCGGAACGACCGCCCCCGGATGCGCCATGAATAAGTTGGAGATGATCACGGCGAAGACGGCGTTTACCATCAGGAGGAGGAAGAAGATGATGAGCAGGAAGAGCACCCGCGCCCTCTTTCCCAGGATGGATTCCGTCAGAGTGCCGATCGACCGTCCCTTGTGACGGCTGGAGATCCACAGTGCGCTGAAGTCGTGTACGGCTCCAGCAAATACCGTTCCCAACACGACCCATAGGAAGGCGGGCAACCAGCCCCAGATGACCGCGATCGCGGGCCCGACGATGGGGGCCGCGCCCGCCACCGAGGTGAAGTGGTGCCCAAACAGCACGTGCCGGTTGGTGGGCACATAGTCGACACCGTCGGCAAACTCGTGGGCCGGGGTCACAAAACCGGGATCCAGCTTGAACACCTGGCGCGCTATGAAACGCGAGTAAATGAGAACGCCAGTGAGGAACGCAAACAAGCCGACTACGAGCAGGACTATCGCACTCACTGGGCTACCTCCACTTCCAAAGGTTGTACCGGGATCCGCGCCAGAGCATCGAGTCCCACCGGATCCGACTCCTGCAGGAACACTTGGAGAAGAACCCAATTTCCCAGTTTTTGTGAAACTTGCGCAAGGTGCTCTGCCTGGCGTTCTCTTCTGGATTTCAGGAAAGAGGCGTCCGGGCCTGCTCTTGCGGTCGAACCGGGGTCGGGCGGAATGACCTGGTTGACCACCACGGCCCCCACCGGAACCCCGTGCGTCGTGAGTGCCTGCACCGCTCGTTCGGTCTCCCAGATCGGGAGGCGCATCGGGATGACCACGAAGATGAACGCCGTCTGGGACGTGTCCGTGAGCACATCCCTCACTCGCGCAAAGCGATCGCGGCGGTTGGCCAAGGTATCGACCAGCACGTCACCTTCGGCAGGCACGACGTCCTCGGTACCGGCGACATTCCGCCACATCTTGGTCAGAGCGTTGATCTTCCGCCGGCGTTTGACGAGCCCCGTCATCCAAGTCGTCATCAACTCGGGTAGCGACAGGAGGCGCAACGTCTGGCCGGTGGGGGCCGTGTCAAACACGATGCGATCGTAGTTTGCGCCCTCATGATCGATCAATCTGGCGAATCGATCAAAGAGCGCGGCTTCTGCGGCACCCGGGGACACGCGTGCCAGGTCGACGTGCCGGTACACCTCCCCGAGTAAGCGGGGAGGGGCGGCTTCCGCGATGCGATCCTTGACCCGTTCGATGTAGTCGTTTGCCTCCCTTTCAGGGTTTATCTCCAGCCCCCAAAACCGATCGGCGACCTCCGTCGGCGTGTCCTTCAGGGTGGTTCGCAGAATGTCGCTTGTGGAGTGCGCCGGATCCGTGGATACCAGCAGCGTTTTGTGGCCTCGTTTCGCCAGGCGAAGCGCCGCCATGGCAGCCATCGTCGTCTTCCCAACACCACCCTTGCCTCCAAAAAACGAGATCCACCTGTCAGGGAAGGGGAAGTCCTCCGGCTGCGCGTCCACCTAGAGCGATCCCGCAGGATGGTTCAGCAACAACGAAAACCGCCTTCGGGGGCCCGTTCCAACCCGGCTCGGAGGTGCCACTCATGAAACTCGTCGATGAGTTGTGGATACAGCTCCAGCATGTAGAACTGCACTGGGTTGGGTACGCCAAGGAGGTCGGAGAACCCGAGTAGCATGAATGCGTCATGCCGTCGCAGGTATTCTCGGTGAATCGTGGCCCGGTACGGCGCGATGTACAGACCCTCGTAGATGTCGCGAGCGCCTCTCAACCAACCGCGCACGCGTCCCATCCAGCGCCGGGCCTGGCTCTGCTCGCCTCCGCCCCTCATCTCGGCTCCTCCGTGGTGGTCTCTACTGGTGGCGGCGCACCTCGGGATTCAGGTCTTTTCCGCCGAAACGGCATGGCGAGCATGCCAGTGAAGGTGCCCCATTCCGTCCGATCATACTGTTTCAACCCAAGGTGAATCGTGCTGGGATCCGTCCGTAACCGGAAACTCCCAAACAGTCGATCCCACACCGAAAAGATGCTGGAGTAGTTGGAGTCCGTTTCCGGGCGCTGGTCGGAATGGTGAACCCAGTGCATCCACGGCGTCACGATCAACCAGCGCAACCGACGGTCAATGGGTTCCGGCACCCGCACATTGCTGTGGTGGAAGAGGATCACAGGGAGCAAAATCGCTTCATAAACCAGAACCTCGGCCACCGTTAGCCCAAGGATCGGGAGCACCGCCAACCGAGCTACGGAAGACAGGACGATCTCTCCGGTGTGGAAGCGCAGACCGCTACTCGCGTCGAGTTCGGCGTCGGAGTGGTGGACCGCATGGAACCGCCACAGGAAGGGTACCATGTGATTCAGGCGATGCCACAGATACTGCCACGCATCGAAGAGGATGACGGCGATGGCGATTCGGCTCCAGGTGGGAGGATCGAGGAGATGAAGCAACCCGATTCCACGTGTCCGGGCAGCCTCCGTCACAAAGAGGGTGGCGGCGGCGAAGATCGCTGCGGCAACCAAAGCGTTTCCCACACCCAGCGCGATGTTGTGAAGACTATGCCGAACCCGGTCCTTCCGGCCCTCGAACATTGGGAGGACCCCCTCCACCAACCACAGGACGCCAAGCGCGATCGCCGCGCCAGTCGCCTTCAGTGTGGTTGGGTCTTCGAACACACGATCAGCGTGAGAGCGTGAGTACCATCCCCGGGTAAATGCGGCTGCCGCGGAGGTTGTTGTCCGCGCGTATGCGGTCCACCGTCGTGTTGTACTCGCGAGCGATTTCCCACAATGAGTCGCCTTCGAGCACGTAGTATTCCAACGGTACGCTATTCGAAGTCCCGCCTGCGAGTACCCGCTCCACGTAGGCGGCGTACTGTTTGGGGAAGAGCGCCACATGGTAGTGCGGAGGCCGCGATTCGCGGGTGGCCTCGAGAACCCCCGAGCCTTCTAGCTGAAGAAGCACACTCTCCAACCAGCGTCGGCAGTTCATGTTGTTCGGCCTGCGGAGGTCAATGGCCATTCCCGTCGGGTGCACCGACCGGGGCGACGCATTTCGCGGCTGGTGGCTCTTGGGTCGGGTCAAGCTGGTGACGACCAATTGCTCTCCACACGCCGTGTGGTACTGCTGCCCCAAGCGTGAAATGAAGAGTGCCACCTCCGGCCGTGCGACAGGGAACGAGAGGTCATGGAGACGGTGAGTTCGGGAACTGGTTACCGGAACCAGATACCCAGCCTCGACGAACCTCTGCACCTGCGCAGCCGTCTGGATATACGTGAAGTCGTGGTCTCGGGCGACCCGGTTCTGTTTGTTGAGAGACGGAGTGGAGCCCCGAAGACTCTGGGCCTGTCCGTCTGAGGCGACACCCAGGAAGAGCATCGCGGTTACCGCCGAAAATATGATCTTGCTCATGATTCCCTCCAACCCTGTTCGCTTCCACCCGTCACAAGCAGCCCCATAATGGCTGGTCCTTTCAACGTACACGACCTTCGCTTTTGGTCAAGTCTGAATCTGTCGCTACACAGTGTACGGCAACGTAGTACTATGTGCTAAACGTGCTGTTCTTTGGATGATCAGATTTGGAGAATAGGGAATGCAAGACCGCTCAAGCATCGTCGGGCCCCCCAGGTGGCGCGTATGACCGAACACGCCGACGCCAGAGGGGAAGGGTCTGTGGCCCTCCGAATCGAACCATCGAGGAGCGGTTACGACGCCTTCCGGGTTTTGGCTAATCCTGGTTTCTTTGTCGACAGCTTTCAGCTGCATGTCCATCTGGTGACGGGGGGCGATGAGGTCGGTTGGAACTTTTGGAATTTCGCACCCCTTACTGCTGATGAAGGTTGGTTTGAGCTGTCCGCCGGCGAACAACAGGACCCGCTCTCACTTGATGCCGTGACCGAAGCGAGGGTGGAGTTCCACGGCGACTCGGGGAAACGCATACTACCATGTACGATCCTGGAAGGAAGGACTGCGAACAGAATCGAGGCCGAGTGTTCGGCGGTGCCGGCTCCAACACCTTCAGCCAACGACATCGAAGCCCATTGCTCACCCGAGCCGCTACCTGCTCCAACACCTTCAGCACCTTCGCCTATTGAAGGGTCCGTGGCCCTCCGGATTGAGCCTTCGCGGAGACCTGTTGACGCGTTCAGGGTTTTGGTCAATCCGACATTCTTTGTGGACCGTAACGATCTGGATGTCTACGTCGTAACCGGGGACGATAGGGTTGCTTGGCACTTCTGGAATGATGTGTCCATGAGTGCTGAAGAGGGTTGGTGGGAGCTGAGTGGCGGGCGAGGGAAGCCACAACCACTGGAGGCGGTGGCTAAGGCCAAGATGGTATTTGATGGCGATGGTGGGCCGGAGGTATTGTTGTGTACGCTCCTAGGAGGACGGACTGTGGATAGGGTCGAAGCCGATTGTGTACCGGAGCCGCCACCACCTCCATCCCCCGATGGGGCCGTGGGTCTACGGATTGAGCCTTCGCGGAGACCTGTTGACGCGTTCAGGGTTTTGGTCAATCCGACCTTCTTTGTGGACCGTAACGATCTGGACGTCTACGTCGTAACCGGGGACGACGAGGCCACGTGGGAACTCTCGAACACTGTTCCGATTACCGCCGAGGAAGATTGGTGGGAGCTGAGTGGAGGGGGAGGGGAGCCACAACCACTGGAGGCGGTGACTAAGGCCAAGGTGGTATTTGATGGCGATGGTGGGCCGGAGGTATTGTTGTGTACGATACTAGACGGAAGGACTGCGGGCAGCGTCGAACTCGAATGTTTGCCGGGGCCACCTCCGCTGCAACCACCCTCTCCCCTTGATGGGACCGTGGGCCTGCGGATCGAACCTTCCGAGGAGGATCGCGAGGCCTTCCGGTTATTGGCTAATCCGACTTTCTTTGTCGACAGCCTTGAGCTCGATGTTTACATCGTCACGGACGACGGTGCGACTGCAGGGTGCTTCTCGAATGATGTGCCCATTACTGCTGACGAAGGCTGGTGCGAGCTCGAGGCATCAAACGCAGGGCGACCCCTGTCTCTGGATGAAGTGACCAAGGTCAAAGCGGTGGTCAGTTCCCGAGTACTAGTGAGCACCATCCTTGAGGGCAGGACTTCGGACAGGGTCGAAGTCGAATGTTCGCCGGGGCCACCTCCTCCGCCACCACCGTTGCCGTTCGATGGGACCGTGGATCTGCGGATTGAACCTTCGCAGAGCGATTACCGTGCATTCAGGGTCTTGGCTGATCCGACGTTCTTTGTCGATGGTTATGATATGGAGGTATTCATCGTCACGGGGGATGACGAGGGCACATGGCAGTTCTATAATGACGTGCCGATTACCGCGGACGAGGGTTGGTGGGAGCTGAGTGGCGGGTCAGGGGATCCACAATCACTGGAGGCGGTGACTAGGGCCAAAGTGGTGTTCGACGCTGGTTCTGGACGCGATCACGTCCTGTTATGCGAAATAGATGAGGGCAGGACGGACCAGCGCATCGAAGCTCATTGCGCCGTCCCGTAGGGCGACCCAAAAACAAGAGTGCCGCGCGCCGGGGCTTCTCAGATACCGAAAAAAGTCTCGCGTTGAACCATCTTGCGTCTCATTGCGGGAGGATCGCCCCGGAAAAATCGGATAGGTGTTCCGGGTCGTGTCTGAGCTAGGTCGTCTAATGCCGCTGACCCGACGGATCCGAGCTTGGCGTACCCCCCTATGGTCGGGCGATCCCTCATGAACACCAGCGGCACCCCGTCGCCTGTAATCTGGACGGTGCCATCAACGAGAGGCACGGAGTCCAGCGCCCGAGGCCCTGAGGCCAGAACGGGCCCGCGGAGGCGGCAAGCCGTGCGGTCACTAGCTGGATCCATCTTCCAGGTACCTGAGAAAACCAGCTCCTGATCCTCGAACGAGAATTGATCCCATTCGTACCCGGTGATTAAAGGGAGGGCGACTTCAGTTGGTGGCTTGGGTATGTGGCCATGAGACAATCGGCGTGAGTTGAGCGTCCGTCCGGGGTCTCGCCAGCGTAACTCTTCCCCCCGGCCGAGCGGGCGCCCCAACAGGCCCGGAAGGCCATCCCGGAGTACCGCAGAAGCCGACCCCCAGGCCGCTGGAACGTCGAGACCGCCGGGGAATGCGATGTACGCCCTCATCCCGGTTGCGCAGTAGCCGAGCCGAAGCTTCTGTCCGTGCCGGATTGAGACTGTCCGCCACACCCCTACCGGATTCCCGTCAACTGTCGCGCCGCAGTCCGCTCCCGTGAGAGCCACGAGGGAGTCCTCTTCGAACCGCATTGTAAGACCGCCCAATGCCACCTCGAGCATAGGTGCCTCGGGCCCGTTCTCCAGTAACCGGTTTCCCCACAAGTAAGCGAGCTGATCCATGGCGCCGCCCGGTGCCAAGCCAACGCGCCGTCCGTCCTTCCTCCCGAGGTCCTGCACGGTGCACTGAGCCCCCGGTTGTTCCACGACTCCCATGGGACCCCCACTTACCCGCATTCGGCCTCGTAGTCCGCCCTCGAAACGGGCACAAAACGTACCGCACCACCGACTTGGAAGCGCCCTATCCTTTCCTCGACGTCGGTGAAATAGCTTGATGGAACGCGCCCCAAGAGATTCCACCCGCCGGGGCTGTCCGACGGATAAACGCCCGTCCGCCGATCCGCGATTGCCACACTTCCCGCAGCCACCAAGGGACGGGGTGCCGGTCGCCGAGGAAGTGCGAGTGACTCGTCGATGTCCCCCAGGTAGGGGAACCCGGGAGCGAAGCCAGTCGCTAGCACATAGTAGGTCGGATCACTGTGTACTCTGGCTACATCCTTCGGAGTACACCCGGCGCGCTCGGCCACCTCCTCCAGATCCGGTCCCAACTCCGGGTCGTAACACACCGGCAGCATCACGGTATCCGCATTTGGCGGACTGAGTTCCTCTGCGAGGCACGCCTCGATCCCGGCAGTTAGGTGAGCTTCCACCTCTGCCTCGTCCCATCCATCCGGTGACCCCTCGAGCAGGAGACGGTTGTAAGCGGGGATCGTGTCTCGTAGGCCCGGTACTGCTCTGTGCGCGAACTCCTCAAGGCGGAGCACGCGAAGGACCCCCTCACGATCCGCCGCGACGGGGAGCGTGACGAGAGCACTCGCCGGTCCCGGGAAGGAGATCAACCCGGGCGGGCGACCATCGTTCGGATTGACTGCAGGAGCTGGCGTGCAGCGGGGTTGTCGCCGTGCACGCACAGAGTCTCGGCGCGGACCTCGCGCACACCGTCCGGTGTGTCCACACGTCCGGCTAACAGGTTGGACACGTGGGCCGCGACCTCATCCACGTCGTGCAGCACGGCTCCCTTCTCAGTCCGAGCCCGCAGGCGGCCGGTGCCATCATACGCGCGGTCGGCAAACGCCTCGAACGCTAGTTGGAGCTCCGTGTGCGCCAAGAGTTTGCGGTAACGGTCGTCCTCGGTCGTTGCCTGTAGAACGAAGACAAGTGTTGGGTCCACGCGGGCGACCCCCTCTGCCAAACGCACGATGAGTTCGTCGTCCGTCATCATCGCAAGATACAGGGCACCGTGCGGTTTCACGTGGTGAAGAGCGATTCCAAGCGCCCGTGAAATTGCTTGCAGCGCCCCAATCTGAGCCTGCATTTCCAGTACTACGGAGTTTACCGGCCATCCTAGCTTTAGACGCCCGAAATTGCGCCGGTCGGGGTATCCTGGATGTGCACCCGCCTTCACCCCGTGGGTTGCCGCCAGTGTGAGCGTCCGAGCCATGGTGTCGGGGTCCCCGGCATGTCCTCCGCACGCGATATTCGCCCAATCGATGAGCGGCATCACGTCGGCATCGGCCCCCTTTTCCCAGGGTCCGTAACTCTCGCCCAAATCACAGTTCAAATGCATAGCAATAAAGATAGTGTGAGGCGGGGGTTCAGCCATATTGCCATGGCGAGTTTATTTTCCAAGCGTCACCTTAGGAACTAACAGCCCTCCAATTCAACGTCAGATCTTCGGCCCGACAATAGACTCTCCACTGAATGGGAGCATATCCATGCCCGATCCTGCGTCTCCTCCGATGCCCGATCCCGCGCCTGGCATGTCGTACGTTTTCCGAACATCCGTAGTTGCCGCGTTAGTCGCGGTCGGTTTCGGCAACGGCTTGGGTGCTTCGGCTCTCCATGGCCAGGACTCGGACGCCGAGCACCTGGAGATCGCCAAGCGCGTCCTCGCGAGTGTGCCCCTCTTTGACGGGCACAACGATCTGCCTTGGGCGATCCGCAATGCGGACGCAGCTCGCGACGTACGGGCCTACAACATTGCCTCGCCCACACCTGGCCATACTGACCTCGCACGCCTCCGGGCGGGTGGCGTCGGTGCCCAGTTCTGGTCGGTTTTCGTCCCCTCCTCGGTTATGGACGAGAGGAATGGTGCCCGTACTCAGCTGGAACAGATCGACATCGCCCTCCAGATCATCTCCGATCATCGTGAAGAGCTCGAGTTGGCCCTTACTTCCGGAGAGGTGATGGACGCCTTCCATCGGGGTCGCATCGCATCGCTCCTGGGGATGGAAGGCGGGCATGCGATCGAGAACTCGTTGGGAGCTCTGCGGGCGTTTTATGCCCTCGGCGTCCGCTACATGACGCTCACCCACAGTGCAAACATCCCTTGGGCAGACTCCTGCTGCGCGATCCCTGAACTCGGCGGCCTTTCCGCCTTCGGGGAGGAGGTGGTGAGAGAGATGAACTGGCTCGGGATGTTGGTGGACATTTCGCACGTGTCACCGGAAACCATGCACGACGTGCTGAACGTGGCCGAAGCCCCGGTCATCTTTTCGCATTCGTCGGCGCGCGCCGTGACGGACCACCCACGGAATGTCCCAGATGACGTGCTGAGCCGGTTACCCGAGAACGGCGGGGTCGTAATGGCGACCTTTGTTGAGTTCTTTGTGAATGACGACGTCCGGAACTATCAGGGTCCCCCGAACGAAGCACCGCGCGCCACCTTGGCCGATGTTGCCGACCACATAGACCACATTCGAGCGGTGGCGGGCGTGGAGCATGTGGCTATTGGGGGAGACTACGACGGGATCCCGAGAGGACCAGTCGGGCTTGAGGACGTCTCCACTTACCCGGCTCTCTTCGCGGAATTGTCTCGCCGGGGATGGTCGGAGTCGGAACTCCGGATGTTGGCAGCCGACAACATGCTCAGGGTGATGCGGGCAGCGGAGGCGGTGTCCCGGCGGTTGCAAGCCGAACGAGGTCCCTCACTTGCGACGATTGAAGAACTCGACGGCCTGGTCCCATGAATCGGTCCTGGATTGCGTCACCCCGGATCAACCCTCATCTGGCCGGGTCCTCCATCCACTAAGGAGTTCAGAATGCGATTTCGATCTTTCCTTCGCCTCGCCGCCGTTTTCACCCCGTTATTGGTACTGTTCGCCTCGAGTGGAGTCGCCCAGCTACCTGGGGCCGGAGATGTGGCCGAACCGTTCAAGGTTGGGACGTTCGAGATAGACGGCGCGCCGCGTGTTGCCCTGGTCTTGCGAGATGCGCTGGTCGTGGACATTGCGGGGGCCAATGCTGCACTGGAGCGGGATCCGGCTTACCCGAAGGTGCCCGCACCCGTGGACATGCTCGACCTCATCGGTCGGTACGAATACGGCGTAAAGCCCCGATTGTACGAGATCGTGAACGATCTGGTAGAGAACGATCGGTTGATGGGAGGCGCTCGATCCGCTCACGTATACGATTTGGACGACGTGCGCACGCTGCCACCGATTTTGTATCCCGGGAAGATCCTGAATGCGGCCGTCAACTTCTACAGCCACGTTGACGAAACCGGGACCGAAGAGGAAAGGCGAGAGGCGCGGAGGCAGAGGCGCGAGAACCGAGGGGTCCCGTACCTCTTTTTAAAACCATCGCGCGGTGCGATAACGGGTGACGGGGGACGGATCGTGATTCCGTGGGGCCGGGATCGCACGGACTGGGAGGTCGAACTGGGGGCTGTCATCGGACGAGCAGCCAAGTACGTTTCCGCGGAGGAAGCCGAGAGCTATGTGTTCGGGTACACGATCACCATCGACGTCTCCGATCGGGGCGGACGCCCTCCCGGTGGCAACCCTCTGACTTCGGATTGGTTTGTAGGGAAAGGGCACGACACCTTCGCCCCCATGGGGCCGTGGATAGTGCCGAAAGAGTTCTACGGGGATCCGATGGAGGAGCTCCGCCAGACTCTGAGTGTGGGAGAGGAACGCATGCAGGAAGCCACGGCGGGGGACATGATCCATACGCTGTGGGAGCTCATTGAGTATGGGTCGTCGATTTCGACTCTGTTTCCCGGTGACGTAATCAACAATGGCACCTCCGGGGGCACCGGGATGGGGACGGCGTACCGGGGTGAACAACGGTTTTTGCAACCCGGGGAGGTGGTTTCGGCGTCGATCGACGGGATCGGAACCCTGACTCTCTCCGTCGTCGCGGAGGCCGAACCCACTGGTGGGACAGGAGCTCGGTTACCGCCCGTGCGGTCCTACCGCAGGGATCCGTAAACAACCACCGATCATACGTTGTTTTGTTGCCTCGTGCTTTCCTATAGTGACATTCGGAAGCTACGTGACGGTTCGGGAAACTGTTTCCGCATAACGGCTTTCGTAACGCCACGTGCGGGGGTGAGGTGACGGTTACAACCAGGCTTGGGTTTGGTTTGGGCGACATGGTGAGCCCTCTGCGGCGTGTCGCTCTCCGGCACCCCGACGAGGCGACGTTCAGTGCTGACCCGGAGGAATGGGGATATGCGGCTCCGGTGCAGCGGTCCAAGATGGCCCAGCAACACCAGGCTTTCGCCGATCTCGTGGCGGGCTCGGGAGCCGCGGTCGAGTGGGTACCGGGAGATTCCGGGTTCAATGTGGCGGACGCGATCTTTCCATTCGATCCTTCGATAATGACCCCCCGCGGGCCTCTCCTCCTCCGCCCGGGAAAGGTCGCCCGCCGCCCCGAAACACGTCTTCACCACGACCTGTACCAGCGTTTGGGTGTTCCTGTCGCAGGGCGCATCGTGGAACCGGGTACGGTAGAAGGCGGCGATGTGGTATGGCTCGACCGACGGACGGTGCTCGTAGGGAGAGGGTATAGGACGAATCAGGAGGGCATCGACCAGCTGGAGCAGTTGCTGGCTCCGATGGGGGTGGAAGTCTTTGCGTACGACCTCCCGCATTGGTTGGGCCCCAAGGCGTGTCTCCACCTGCTCTCCCTTCTCAGTCCTCTGGATCACGACCTGATCCTTTGCCACGCCCCGCTTCTCCCCGCCAGTTTGCTTCAGTTTCTGGAGTCACGCGGAGTGGAGTGCGTCGTGGCCGACCCCGAGGAGTTCCGGGCCTCAGCCGGGCTTTCCGTAAACGTGCTTGCGCTGGGTCCCCGACAGATCCTCGCTATTGACGGTTTTCCGAAGACGCACAGGACGCTGATCGCAGCCGGGTGCGACGTAGTTACCTTTGCGGCAGATGCACTTTGTCTCCCGTGCGAAGGGGGACCGACGTGTCTGTCGCTCCCGATAGAACGTGAAAAGACCACTTCCAACCGATCTTCCGGAGGAAACCCATGACCGGCACCGTTCGCCAAGGTACCCTGTCTTCCCGCCTCTTTGTTGCCGCGTTAGTGAGCGCGTTTCTGGCCCCTCTCCTGACCTTCTCTCTCGTGGCCCGGCCGTCGCCGGTGCAGGCACAGCAGAGAGAGTCGTGGGATTACTTTGCGCCGCAAAGAGAGATGATCCAGCGTGGCGTGCAGGCGATCCTCATGTGCAATGGTCTCTTCACAGGGGAGAGGTCGTTGAAGGCTGTATTTGAACAGGAGTTGGCCTATCTGGACGATCCTGTCGGATCGCCAGCGGGCGGCGATTACGTGGTGGACAGAAAGCGACAGGCCGTCGCAATCGGCACATCCGGTCCGATACCCGTTATGCGGGCAGCTTTCCGCGAGGGAATAGGGTGCGTCATTCTTTCCCCCGACCAAGGGTTTGAGGATATCGATGGTCTTCCGATCCTCACCGACGCTGGCATCGAAGGCGGTCCGAGCGATCTGGGCGTAGATGTGAGCAAATCGCGGCCTGCCGTCGACCAATCAACGCTGGAGTGGCCTGCGGGCGATGTCTTGTACAGTCAACCCTTCCCGCAGGGGGTCGATCCCGACGCGATTCACGCGGCCTCGGATTGGGCCTTCGATCGGGAGTCTCCTGAACAGGTGACTCTCAGTTTGGTCATAGTCCATAAGGGACGCATCATCCACGAGCGGTACGCGTCGGGTGTGAACATGCACACCAAGACCCGCACCTGGTCCACCGCCAAGAGCATTGCGTCCACTTTGATTGGAATGTTGGTGGACGAAGGACGTTTGGGGCTCGATGAATCGCTGCCCTTCGACTGGCTCCCCGAAGCGCGGTCGTCCGCGACAGACCCACGGAAGGAGATCACCCTCCGTCACGTGCTCAACATGTCCAGCGGGTTGTACACGGTGGACAATAGGAGGATGGAGTACGCGACGGGGTCAGGATTCTCGTATTGGGCGGGTGCGAGTTCGGTCGACGGTGCCCGAAATCGGGCCCTCATGAGGGAACCGGGGACCCATTGGGACTATGAGAACTACGACACCCTACTCGGTGTCTACGCGATGAAGAAGGCGATTGGCGATCCGGATATCTACCTGCGATTCCCCCGAGTGCGCCTCTTGGACAAGCTCGGAATGCGGAATACGCTGCTCAGTACTGACCGTTTTGGAGACTTTATTCTGAGTAGCCAGGTGTACACCACAGCCCGAGATCTGGCGCGCTTCGGCATGCTGTATGCGCAGAATGGAATGTGGGACGGCGAAAGGCTGATCTCCGAGGAGTGGATTGAGTTTGTGCGGACTCCGGCGCCGGCGACTACGGAAACTGGTAGGCAGTACGGCGGCCAGTGGTGGTTGGTTCCTGATGGTCGTACCGACGTCCCCAAGGAGGCCTACTCTACAGCCGGAAACCGGGGTCAGTTCGTGATCGTGGTGCCGTCGCTCGATCTGGTGATCGTACGGCGGGGGCTCGATTACGGCCGTCAGGGCTTCGATCGTTGGGACCTGACTAGGGAGGTGCTAAAGGCCTTCAAATCGGCCGGCAGCTGAGGACGAAGTTTCGTTTCAGGACGCCACGGTGCCACGCGGAATGCGGTTGCTCCTGGAGGAGATGACGTGGCCGGAGGTTGAAGAGGCCATTGCCTCCGGTTATACGAGTGTGGTCGTTGCTGCGGGGGCGGTGGAACAGCACGGCCCGCACCTCCCCCTCTTGGTCGACGCGGCCCGGGGCGATCGACTGGCCATTGAGGTCGCCGAGCGACTCGGGAGTGCCTTGGTGGCCCCTACGATCCGGGTGGGGTGTTCGGAACACCACATGGGTTTTCCGGGCACCCTGAAGCTGACCCGCTTGCACGGACAGTGAAATGTTTGGGGTGTGAGTGATTGGAATGTCCGTGTTTGAACCCGGTGCGCTGCCGCGTACGCGACGGTCTCCAGAATCGGGCATCCCCTAATGTACGGGGTTTCTCGCGAGGTCGGACCGTCTCAGCCCGCATGGTTGATTCTCTCGAATTCGACCGGAGATCTGTAACCGAGGGACGAATGAGACCGGCGGGTGTTGTAGAAGCCCTCGACGAAGCCGAAGACTTTCCGCCTTGCGGCCTCGCCGGTCGCGAATCGCTGCTGGTCGAGGAGTTCGCATTCGAGCGTCGCGAAGAAACTCTCGCACATGGCGTTGTCGTACGCGTCGCCCGCCGATCCCATCGACTGACGGATGCCGGCCTCGCGGCAAAGGTCGCCGAAAGCGATCGACGTGTACTGCGATCCCTGGTCCGAATGAAGAACCAGCGACGACCTCGGCTGCCGTCTCGTGATCGCCATCTTCAGCGCATGGACCACCAGTTCGGTCCGCATGTGCGACGCCATCGCCCAGCCCACGATCCTGCGGCTCCACGCGTCCAGCACGACGGCCAGGTAAAGCCAGCCGAAACCCGTGCGCATCTGCGTGATGTCCGTCAACCACAGCCGATCCGGACCATCGGCCGAGAAATCGCGCCCGACGAGATCGGGAGCCGGCCGAGCACCATGCGCTCTGCGCGTCGTACCCGTCCTGAAACGCCTGCGCGTCACGCCCTGTATGTGCAACCGGCGCATGAGACGTGCCACCCGCTTGCCGCCCGCGCGGACGCCTTCGGATCTCAGCGCCGCGTGAATCCTCGGCCGTCCCTAGGTCCCGCGACTCCCGCGCCAGATCGCCTCGATCCGGGTATTGAGTTCCATGTCGCGCCTCGCTCTCGGCGAAGGATCGCGACTCAGCCAGTCGTAGTAGCCGCTCGTGGAGACACCCAGCACCCGGCACATGGCCGCAATAGGAAACAAGGCCCGGTTCGCCCTCATGAACGCATATCCCCGCTGGGGATTGATCCGCTCTCCTTCGCAAACCAGGCCGCGGCTTTTTTTAGAATGTCCCGCTCCATCCGCAGACGCCTGACCTCGCGCTTCATCCGCGCGTACTCCTTGCGCGCCTCGGTGGTCATCCCGTCCTTGCGCTGACCCTCGTCGATGTCCGCCTGCCTGACCCAGTTCCGGATCGTCTGCGCGGTCGGCTCGAACTCCTTCGCCAACGACTCCGCGCTCCGCCCGGCCCGCATCATCTCGATCAGCCGCTCACGAAACTCGGGCGGATACCTCTTGCCTGCTCTTCCCGCCATGGTGTGCCTCCCTGCTTAGCGTGTCCCAAAAGAAAAAGTGTCCGCCAAACCGGGTCAACTCCACCCTCACGTTGCGCACCGAGACCTTTCAGGCGATCTGCTTGGACTACGTTGCAAGTATGTCCCGGCACGGGTTTCGAGACATCTTCCTCGTCCCCTCGCACGGCGGGAACTTCCAACCCTTGGCGGATGCCTTGGACGATCTACGTGCGGCGGTAGGACCTGCCACGAGGGTCCACGCCTACACCGATCTTGAGGGTTTCGTGCGGATGTGGCGGGACGCGGTGGGAGAGGTGGATTCGCGGCTTTCCCACCGAGTTGGGGGGCACGCCGATATTGCCGAGAGTTCCGAGATGCTGTGTATCCGGCCCGATCTTGTAAGAGCGGATCTGGCTGTGGAGGGTACAGTTGGGGGATTTGACGGTGCCATGGCGGAGCGTGTGTTCCGGGATGGATTCCGGGCCGTAACACCAAATGGCATCCTCGGGGATGCGCGGGGATTGAGCCGCGAGATAGGCGAACGGTGCCTTGCCAAGGTGGCCGACGGAATCGTGGCCGCTTTGAGAGAGGGCCGGAACTAAGCTCCTATTTGGCGATAAGCCGAAGCAGTCTTGCGTATGGTATTCGCCGTGCGCTCAAACTCCTTAGCCAATGCCTTCAGGGCTGCTGCCCTGCACCAACTCGTTCTTGCTTTTGCTTACGCAGCCCTACAATGGCAGCGAAACCAGCGGCGACTACCATGGCAACATAAACGCTCCAATACACTGCCGAGGGAACACTTGGTGTACGCAGGTAGGTGTTCAAACCAGCTCCCAAGAGCCCCGCGACAAGGCACATGGCACCAAGTCTTACGGTCCACACATGAATTGTGATCGTCCCCTCATTTTTATTTCTTATCGCCCTCACAGGGGCAAGGAATAAAGCGACCGGCATGGCGCCAAAAAAGAGGGGCCAGTGCAATTCCCGAACACCTGATGTACGCAGGGTGTACACAACAGCTACCAAGAAAAGCCCGGCAAGGCATATGACACCAACTCTTGCGGTCCACGCAGGAATTGTGATCGTTCCTTCATTTTTCGATTTCATCGTTCTCTGACTCCTTTCCGCAACTCTTGCACGGCCGCATCAAGTTCGGTCCCCCATGCGGTGCCGCATGCCTTTCCCAGTCTGTGACCGCGGCTTACGATTCGTGTAGGCGAAGGCCCGTACCGAGGTTTTCGAGGGCTCTCAAAACCACGCGGAATCCACCTTAACTTTGCCCTCGAACTGTCCAACGAAGTAGGACCACCCCACAAACTCCTTGGCCAATTCCCTCAGGGATGCTGCCCCGCACCAACGCGTTCTTTCCTTCGCCTGCGCAGCCCAATAATGGTAAGGACACAAGCGACTAACACGGCAACCAAAACGGGCCAGACCACTACTTCAACGCTTGATGTACGCAGGTAAGTGTGCACAACAGATACCAAGAAAAACCCGACCAGGGATATGGCACCAACTTTTGCGGCCCGCGCAGGAATTGTGATCCCCTCATTTTTCGGATTCATCGTGACTCTCCTCAGGCTTTCCGGTCTTGTTTGGAGGTGCGCTCCAGTGCGAGGTCGCGCTCTAGCGAACGGATGTTGCGCTCCAGTGAACGGATGTGCAGCAAGAAACACATTATTGCAAAACAAAGCGCCAGAAACTATGAAGGGACTCATCTTATCCCCCCCCTTCTTTGTCAAGATCTTCCGTCTTTCCCGTGCTCCCCGTACGACTCTCTCCAAGATCGACGCGCATGACCGACAAGCTTCCCGAACCCCCCAAAGAGCTAGAACAACAGCCGCTACCACAATAACCCGGACGGTGTCCCAGCGGTAGTTGGAGGTTTACTCGAGAGGCGGGAGGGAATGGTGGCTCCCCCTGCGGGACCTGAAATAGGATCAGGGGTCGCATGAAACCACACCCACAAAGGGAGACCACCATGAGGAGAAGTGAAGCTGACCCGCTTGCACGGACAGTGAAATGTTTGGGGTGTGAGTGATTGGAATGTCCGTGTTCGCGGGTCGGTGCGCATCCGGCACACGACCTCTCATGAGTCATTCGGTGTTTGAGTCAGGCCACAGCAAGAAAACCGATTCCTACAAACTCACTATCGGTGTTCAGGATCTCCGGAGTCGCGTGGCGGAGTGCCTCATCCAGAGCAGCGGTACAGAACGTGGCGTCCATGGTGTTGGACAGCCGCCAGGAAAGGACGTGCCGGGTGGCCCAATCCATCACGGCCACAAGGTAGAAAAACCCCTGGCTGACAGGGACATACGTGATGTCCGCGCACCAGACATGGTCCGCCCGGGATATCTCCAGACCGCGCAACAGGTACGGGAAGACCCGGTGTTCCGAGTTCGGCATGCTCGTGCGCGGCCGCCGGTAGGTCGCCTCCATCCCCATGAGCCGCATCAGCCGCCGCACCCGGTGCCAGCCCGCCGTGACACCCTCTCGGCGCAGATGCCGCATCATCTGCCTGCTGCCGTAGAACGGATGGTCCATGTGCAGCTCGTCCATCCGCCGCATCAGGGCCAGGTTCTCACAGCTCTCCCCCTTAGGCCGGTAGTAGTACGACGACCGGCTCACTCCAAGCAACACGCACTGCCTCGACACGCTCAGCCGTCTGCCCGGTGCGACCATCCCCTTCCGCTCTGCACGGCTCAGCGCTCCAATCCGCGCCGAAAAAAATCCCGCTCAACCGTCAGCTCCCCGATCTTGGCGTGCAGGTCCCGGAGCCTCTCCTCATACTCCTTGACACGCTTCCGTCTGCCGCCCCTGGCGAACACCTCCGGCACGGCATCCACCAGCTGCCGCTTCCACGTGCTCACCTGGTTCGGATGAAGCTCATATCGCGTCGCGATCGCCTGCACGCTGTCGCGCTCCTGGAGCGCCTCCAGCGCCACACGACCCTTGAACTCCGCCGTGAATCGTCGCCTCTTCCTGGCCATCTCGGTGCCTCCTGTTCCGTACAGGAATCCACCTTAACCACCTGTCCAAAAAACCGGGACCACCTCAGAGCGCCATGCGCTCTTCGCGTCATACCCGTCCTGAAACGCCTGCGCGTCACGCCCTGTATGTGCAGTTGGCGCATGAGACGCGCCACCCGCGCGGACGCCTTCGGATCTTAGCGCCGCGTGAATCCCCGGCCGTCCCTAGGTCCCGCGACTCCCGCGCCAGATCGCCTCGATCCGGGTATTGAGTTCCATGTCGCGCCTCGCTCTCGGCGAAGGATCGCGACGCAGCCAGTCGTAGTAGCCGCTCGTGGAGACACCCAGCACCCGGCTCATGGCCGCAATAGGAAACAAGGCCCGGTTCGCCCTCATGAACGCATATCCCCGCTGGGGATCGATCCGCTCTCCTTCGCAAACCAGGCCGCGGCTTTTTTTAGAATGTCCCGCTCCATCCGCAGACGCCTGACCTCGCGCTTCATCCGCGCGTACTCCTTGCGCGCCTCGGTGGTCATCCCGTCCTTGCGCTGACCCTCGTCGATGTCCGCCTGCCTGACCCAGTTCCGGATCGTCTGCGCGGTCGGCTCGAACTCCTTCGCCAACGACTCCGCGCTCCGCCCGGCCCGCACCATCTCGATCAGCCGCTCACGAAACTCGGGCGGATACCTCTTGCCTGCTCTTCCCGCCATGTTGTGCCTCCCTGCTTGGCGTGTCCCAAAAGAAAAAGTGTCCGCCAAACCGGGTCAACTCCATTCAACCGCCTTACGGTTCGCGGCAAACCAGAATAACGCCGCCGCTCCGATAGCCATTCCCAGCAATACCAGAGCCGGAATATGAACGTTGGCTATGACCACACGGGAAATGATAATCCCAGTGATAATGCCTCCAAATAGACCTTGCCTAAAACTCATTCGCTGCTCCTCCAATCACTGCGACACCAAGTAACATAAGTAAACTGCATGCATTGGGCCCCCGGGATCATCTCCGTTCGTTGGGTTCGGGAATCCCGTCGCTGGTCAGCACTTCCATCCCGGCGAATACCGGAGCCGCACCGGCGCCCGACGCCGACTCATTGAGGATGGCACGAACCTGCCCGGTTCGAGGATCCCTAACGATGAGCGTGGGGTTTTCCGTCCATCGGTCCAGCGATGCGGTGCCGCTTGGTCCCCGCAGAACCACGCTCGCGAGTTCCGCCTCCCAGGTGGACTGAATCGGCACCGCAAAGGCAAAGCTCGACGCTCCACCCCCATGCGGAACCCGAGGCATACCAAAGGTGAGCTGGAACAGCGTCTCGCCCTCGGCGGATGACCCGAGGAGTTCCCATGGGCCTCCGCCTGTGGGTAGTGAAGCCGGGGCGTCCAGCACGAATGCGGGTTCCAGATATGGAGTTCCGTCGCCTTCGATCCCTCCCCAGAGCAGAAGCGTCTCGTGAGGTCTCCCCGCGTGGGCGGTGGTAGGCGGACCATCTTCCACTCTTCCTTCGGTGCTCTGCCGGTACCGCAATGCGTTTGAAAAGTGGTAACCACCGATCCACCGAGGGTGGCAATACCCCATCATATCGGGGGTATCCGGCGGGACTACCATTCCGCCCCCGCGAAAGTCGTACCCCCAGCTCCCGATCATGCCGCCGGGTGCCGGGTACCAAGGGTCGGCCCCGGGTGCGCTGCACGGAGCGTGGCTCAGGCTCATGTTGTGACCCAACTCGTGCGCGATGATGTCGGGGCGCGGGTCCGAGAAGCTGGCAAACCCACCGAGATAAGCCAACCCACCGCCGTCGCTGTTGACCATCGTGCCCATGTAGTGGCCCACCCCGCCTTCGGCGATACGGATGGCGTTCGTCTGGGCAAGCAGGCGATTCTGATTGTTCGTGGACGTCTCCACGGGGTCGTGAGCGATCACTTCCATGTCGCCGATCGGCAATAGAGTACGGGTATCCCACAGACGTTCGTGGTCCGGTGTGAGATCGTTGACGATTTGGACTATGGTCCGGTCGGTGCTACCAGCAAGTACGAAGGGGATCATGGTGAGGTTGAATACCGGCATCTGCCTCACCTCTACAGCCAAACTCCCGACCTCCGGAATACGCCGCGTAAGGCCGAGGGCGGGATCCAGCGTGCCACCCGGATCAATCTCCACCACCACTTAAAGGCCTGGGCGAATGACGTGACCAGGAACTACGGCGTTGGCAGACGACTCGAGGGACCCAGGGTCGATCTCCACGGGCACAGGATTCGACTGCCCCGCGATTTCCAAGACATGCGTCTCCATGCCGTCCAGATAGAATCGCGCACGGACGGGCGGGATCCCCACCGACGTCCCCTCTTTGACGGTGGGAAAGACCCTCAGGAGTGCGGAGTCCCCCGCGATAAGTGGTACCGGGAACTCGGATGACTGCACCGATTGGACCATCATTACCGAGGGTTCGCCGCTGCAAGGAGCCACCCTGTGCCGATACAACCCCTCCAACCAGTCATGAAACGCCGGATCCACCAGATAACACAGGTTAGACCCACCAAGATGAAGTTCCCGCAGGTTTTCGAGGGACGGAAGCCCAGCCGGTAGTGCGCCCGTGAGTTGGGGATTATTCGAGAGGTTGATGAGAAAAAGCCGACCCATGCCGGTGAGCTCCGCCGGGAACCCACCCGACAGGTCGTTCCCTTGCAACAGCAGTGCCGTGAGGTAGCGAAGGCCCGCAAGAGTAGTGGGAATCAGGCCTGTGAATTGGTTGTGGCTGAGGTCCAGTGTCTCCAGTCCGGCGAGGTTTCCGATCTCGGGCGGGATCGGTCCGGAGAAGGCATTCCTAGCCAGCCGGAGACTCTGCAACACTGGTAGTCCGGCGACCAACGCCGGCAATGGTCCGCCGAGTTCGTTGTCGGCCAGAGCGAGTTGGTTGAGGGATTCCAGCTGCGCCATTCCTCCTGGTAGCGTGCCCTGCAGGTTGTTCCGGGAAAGGTTCAGGACGCGGAGCCGGGTCAGTCCACCGATCTCATTCGGCACCTGCCCGTTCAGGCCGTTTGCCTCAAGATCAATCCGCACAACCCGGCCGTCGCCGTCGACTTCTATCCCGTGCCAAGTCTCTATGGGCCGACGGCTCAACCAGTTGGTTCGGAGAGCCCACTGGTCGCCACCTGTAGCTTGGTACAAGGCCTCCAATGGGGCGTAATCCGGCCCCCGAGGAGCGGGCACCAGCACATCAAAATCCAGCCGAGCCTGCAAACCCCCTGGATCGCGGGCTCGGGCGGTGACACGCGCCTCTCCCTGGGAGACTCCGACCACCGTCAAGGAGGACCCCTGCGCGGTGGCCGTGACGACGTTCGTGTTGGAGGACTCGGCGAGGTAGGTGAGCGGATCATCATCCGGGTCACTGAAGTACGACTCCATGGCGAAAACCACACTTTCGCCAGAGGCCACCTCCTGGGCGCGGATTACCTGTGTCGCGACGGGGCGCCGATTCTGAGGAGGGGAAGGGGGGTCCGGTGGTGCAATCGATTCCTCGCCGCACCCAGTCACGCATACCACGCATACAAGGAATAGTGCAGGGGCGAGACAGGTGCGGGCGACACGCATGGTCAAGTGGAGGACAAACTTCAAGTAGCTAGGCGAAACCGGCCACCCGGACCGTACGGGCCGAACAACCGGATCGCACATGCCAACCGGGCGGTTAGGCGGGCCGTGCCTCCTCGGCTGCCACGATGCCTTCGCCACCCATGGCAATCCCGGCACCGATCGTCGCGATCCCAAAGAAGCTGTCGTTGAAGAAGGCTTGAGCGTTCGGTAGGTACCCATGGATGAATGGCGAGAGCATGCTGTAGGCGCCAAGTGCGATGAGCCCCCACCCGCTGATTCGGTTTACGCCGAGCTGGTATGTGATCGAGACGACTAGGATTGAGCCGCCGAGCACGATGCTGTGCCACCACAAAAAACCGAACGGGTAACCCCAGACGAATGGGGCACCCAAATACCAGAACCCGAGACCGAGTCCTCCGTAACTGACCAGACCTGACAACATCGGCAACTCTCTGAAAAAGTAGGGATTTCCCAGTCGCGGAAAGCACACCGTTATTGTGTCCCCGGCGCGCCATTTAGGCAACTGCGGCGGGGTCACAAGGGAGGGGGGGCGACAGGTGGTGAGGAGTGCAAGGACCGTCTAGATTGCGCGAAAGTGCGAGAAAGGGAACGTGATCTATACACGCTGGCAGCTACTTGGAGCTTGCACAAGGAATGGGGTTCCGCGCCAAGGGAGGGCACCGTAGATGCTCAGTACCGCACAACCCGAGGAGCTACTTGGGCCACTCACGGACGTAGAGCGCAATGCTGCGCCGCCGGAGCTTTTCCTTCGAGGTGATCGGAAGCTCCTTGAGTTCGGCCCGCGAGTCGCCGTCGTGGGTTCTCGGCGGGCTTCCCGGCAGGGTCTGGAGTGGACCAGGCTAGTCACGAAAATGCTGGTTGACCATGGCGTCACGGTTGTGAGTGGTCTGGCGATGGGTATCGACACCGTAGCGCATCGCACCGCAATGGACTGTGGGGGAAAGACCGTGGCCGTTCTGGGCACGGGATTGGATAGGTACGCGGTCGCGAGCAACCGACGTCTCCAGAACGAAATCGGAGAACACGGCTTGCTGGTATCACAGTTTCCAACGGGATCCTTCCCGACGAGGTCGAATTTCCCACGTCGGAACAAGACGATGGCACTGCTTTCAGACGCCACATTGATCGTGGAAGCGACCGAGGCAAGTGGTACCCGTCACCAAGGGTGGGAGGCAATCAGACTCGCTCGGCCCGTGCTCTTCCTCCGAAAGTTTGTGGACAGAGCCTCAGCCAGGTGGCCCGCCGAAATGATCAAGTACGGTGCATTCGCGTTCGACGCGAAGACGTTGCCTCTGGTGCTTCAGGAGTTGCCGTATCGAGCCGACAAGTCCTTCGACGGCATCGGTTCGCTCCCCTTCTGAGCCGGTCCGCTTTGGCTCGGTCGCGGTGTATAGACCCGGCCGTCCAGGGCACCACGATGCATCTGCAACGAGGGATGCTTGGCAGTTAGTGATGGACCTCAAGCGTCCCAATCCGGAGAGGCTCCCGAAGGTCGCAAAATGGTTGGCCTCGGCGAGCCTCGTGAATACTTCGCCGATTTCCTTGGTTCGACTGTCGCTCTCGTCCCGTACCCGGGCACGCTCCACACCGGCCGAACAAAAGGCGTTTGTCACCAACGAGCGAACTGGTAGCCGCGCTGGCGGACGCTGGGCTCGGGAAACAGCGGTCTTGGCTGCAGCGGGAGGAAGCAGTCCAGAAATCGGCGTGGGCGCCTCCCGGCCACCGTCCAACCGTCAACGATCACTTTCGGACCATTTCAGTTCGTGGATCGCAGTCACTCGTACTGGAGAGCGTCCGCCGCCTCACCGTAGTAGACGATGTGATCACCACCGGTGCGACGTTGTACGCTTGCGCCAGACTCCTCGCGAAGGTCCACACAGAGGCCACGGTCCTGGCCTTTGCCGTGGTTCGCACTTGCGGTGATCTCGATCAGGTGGAATCGGTGGTCGATCGGGTGAGCCATGGTGAGCTCACTCTTAGGACCAAAGGGCGGACGCACCGGAAACCGTAACCTGGTGAAAGTATCTCCTTGGGTCGGGTAACAGGGGGTTGCCCCAGGGTTGCGGTCACCAGAAGGGAGACGCGGTATACAAAGGAGGGGGAGCGACAGGGGGTGGGGAGTGGAAGGACCCTCTAAATTGCGCGAGAGTGCGAGAAACGGCCCATGTTCATGATGGGCTCCGTTCAAGAACAATCTCCCCGATCACCGGATAGGGTCGATCTCTCATTGAGATCACAAACATGGTGTCCCCTCTTAGGGCCAGAGGGGGAGCCCTAAGTAAGGAATTCAAGTCGTCAACTTGGAGTCTCATCACCAATTCCCCGCTGTATGTCCGAGCCTCCCAGATTGTTTTCGCCGCTCGCGCCGTGCCCAGAGGTAGATTTCTACCTCTATCTGAAGCTGACCCGCTTGCACGGACAGTGAAATGTTTGGGGTGTGAGTGATTGGAATGTCCGTGTTTGAACCCGGTGCGCTGCCGCGTACGCGACGGTCTCCAGAATCGGGCATCCCCTAATGTACGGGGTTTCTCGCGAGGTCGGACCGTCTCAGCCCGCATGGTTGATTCTCTCGAATTCGACCGGAGATCTGTAACCGAGGGACGAATGAGACCGGCGGGTGTTGTAGAAGCCCTCGACGAAGCCGAAGACTTTCCGCCTTGCGGCCTCGCCGGTCGCGAATCGCTGCTGGTCGAGGAGTTCGCATTCGAGCGTCGCGAAGAAACTCTCGCACATGGCGTTGTCGTACGCGTCGCCCGCCGATCCCATCGACTGACGGATGCCGGCCTCGCGGCAAAGGTCGCCGAAAGCGATCGACGTGTACTGCGATCCCTGGTCCGAATGAAGAACCAGCGACGACCTCGGCTGCCGTCTCGTGATCGCCATCTTCAGCGCATGGACCACCAGTTCGGTCCGCATGTGCGACGCCATCGCCCAGCCCACGATCCTGCGGCTCCACGCGTCCAGCACGACGGCCAGGTAAAGCCAGCCGAAACCCGTGCGCATCTGCGTGATGTCCGTCAACCACAGCCGATCCGGACCATCGGCCGAGAAATCGCGCCCGACGAGATCGGGAGCCGGCCGAGCACCATGCGCTCTGCGCGTCGTACCCGTCCTGAAACGCCTGCGCGTCACGCCCTGTATGTGCAACCGGCGCATGAGACGTGCCACCCGCTTGCCGCCCGCGCGGACGCCTTCGGATCTCAGCGCCGCGTGAATCCTCGGCCGTCCCTAGGTCCCGCGACTCCCGCGCCAGATCGCCTCGATCCGGGTATTGAGTTCCATGTCGCGCCTCGCTCTCGGCGAAGGATCGCGACTCAGCCAGTCGTAGTAGCCGCTCGTGGAGACACCCAGCACCCGGCACATGGCCGCAATAGGAAACAAGGCCCGGTTCGCCCTCATGAACGCATATCCCCGCTGGGGATTGATCCGCTCTCCTTCGCAAACCAGGCCGCGGCTTTTTTTAGAATGTCCCGCTCCATCCGCAGACGCCTGACCTCGCGCTTCATCCGCGCGTACTCCTTGCGCGCCTCGGTGGTCATCCCGTCCTTGCGCTGACCCTCGTCGATGTCCGCCTGCCTGACCCAGTTCCGGATCGTCTGCGCGGTCGGCTCGAACTCCTTCGCCAACGACTCCGCGCTCCGCCCGGCCCGCATCATCTCGATCAGCCGCTCACGAAACTCGGGCGGATACCTCTTGCCTGCTCTTCCCGCCATGGTGTGCCTCCCTGCTTAGCGTGTCCCAAAAGAAAAAGTGTCCGCCAAACCGGGTCAACTCCAATCCTCCGGGGCTAACGTAGTTACCCTGGTGACAAACACGGACGACCCGCAATCAACATTGATGAACCACGGACCCCGCGACCAACTGCCGTTTTCATATCTTGGGGGCAAATCCAAATCAGTGAAGTATATAGTGCCCCCGATTTCTCTGGACAGTGGTTTAGCAACCCATCCGGGGTTCAAGAGATAGGAGGCAGGGGATGTCGCGGAGGACGGACGAACGGGACGGCGCGGGCAGCGTGGGGAGGCGGGCCGGTCTCCCCAAGCGGTGGAGCGCGCAGCGGAAGGTGGAGGTGGTCTTGCGGCTGCTGCGGGGGGAGGACATGGGTGAGGTGAGCCGGGAGATTCGGGTAGCGCCGCCGGAGCTGGAGCGGTGGCGGCGGGAGTTCCTTCAAGGGGGCCAGGAGGGGCTGAAGAAGAAGAACCGGCCGGGAGGCGAGCTAATGCGGACGCGGGCGAAGCTGGGGGAGATGACGATGCGGGTCGAGTTGCAGGCGGAGCTTCTTGAAAAAAGGGGGTACGGGGACGAGCTGAGGAAGCTCTTGAGGCGCTTGGGCGGGTGAGTCCGGCGACGAGGCGGCCGTACCCGCTGACGATGGTGTGCGAGGCGTGGCGAGTGGCGCGTTCGAGCGTGTACGCGTTGCGGGGGCGACCTCCGGAGTCCGATCGTCGGGAGCCGGGGAAGCGCGGGCCGAAGACGGCACTGAGTGACGAAGAGCTGGGCGGAAGAGATCCGGACGGTGCTGAAGACGAGTCCGTTCCTCGGCGAGGGCCACCGGAAGGTGAAGGTGCGGCTTGCTGCCAGGGGGATCCGGGTCGGCAAGAACCGTGTGCTGAGGCTGATGCGGGAGCACGGGCTGCTGGTGCCGGTGCGGCGCGGCCATGCCCGCGGGGACCGGACCCACAGCGGCCGGATCCGGACCGGGAGGCCGGACGAGCTCTGGGGCACGGACGCGTCGCGGTTCTGGACGAAGGCGGAGGGCTGGTGCTGGTTCTTCGCGGCCGTCGACCACTGCACCTCGGACGTCGTCGGCTGGCACGTTGCGAAGACGGGCGACCGTTGGGCGGCGCTGGAGCCGGTCCGCCAGGGGGTGCGGAACCACATGGGCGGCTTCGGCAAGGCGATCGCCCTGGGTCTCGGTCTGCGGCACGACTGGGGCTCCCAGTACCGGGCAAAGCAGTTCCAGGCCGAGATCAAGTGGCTCGGCATTCGCTCCACACCCGCCTACGTCGGCGAGCCGGAGTGCAACGGCGTCGCCGAGCGCTTCCTCCGGACGCTCAAGGAGGAGTGCATCCATCTGCACGACTTCGAAACCCTCGAGGAGGCCAGAGCGGTGATCGGGGCCTTCATCGAACGCTACAACAACGGCTGGCTCCTCCAGCGGCACGGCTACATAACCCCGACCCGTGCCCGCAAGAAGCTCAGCCGCAAGGTGGCCTGATGTTTAGGCCGTCCACTTGTCCAGAAAACCGGGACCGGTACAAGTAGTGCCAAAGCTCGCCCCTGTGGTTGGGATCGAAGCCAACTCCCTCTGAAGCCCAGTCGCTTACCACCACTATCGTTCTAGAGGGCCCGACATGATCCGGGGGGAGGCACATACCCCCCATACGTCGGAGGGATTCGACTCCTCCCCCCGCAAATTCATTAGCAATTGCGGGAGACTTAGCCAATATGTTGCTATCGAACTTCCCGGACCGGCGATCCAAGAAACCAACATAGGCTTCGCCTAGGCCTTCGGTTGCGGCAACAAACGTGGAGTCATCTAGCACATCAAAATGTGTCAATGCCCAATCAGACGCGCGCAAAAACTGCACGGGTAGTCGACGTACCTCGTCACCGGTCGGCGACAGCACCACGACTTCGCGCCGACGTTGGTCATAAACAAATAGGGAATCCTTCCACACAGTCACAGCACTAATCTGGCGGAACTCCCCTGGACCATCTCCGCAAGCACCCCACACGTCTCGTACCTTACCGGATGGACGATCCACAATTGTCAGGGTACAAGCAAAAACATCAGCTACGACAAGCCCCCCATCCGAAAGTACGGCTGCATCTATTGGCGCCTCGAGAACAAGCTGACCATCCTCGCCGCTAAGGGACCCATATGTCCGAAGCGGTACAGCGCTCCAGGTGGACACATCGATCGGTTCTTCTGGTTGTACGTCACTCAAGCCGGGCATCTCATACAACTCCTGAGGGACGGTATTGCAGCCCAGAGCCAAGAAAACCAAACCGGCCCAGCGTCGATAAACCCGTTGTTGTCTCACAGAGCCATAAGAGATTTCATTTACTGCATCTCAGACTCCCCTTCCGCCTCCTAAAGATCTGAATAAAAGGGGGCATCCTCGACCTTCTCCGACTTACTCCGAAGGGTATGGTATAGCGATGTTAACGGAAGGGTATGAAAAAACGGCGTTACCGCTTGTGTCAAAGAGAGATTCGCCAAACTCTCCCATGCCAACGTTAATCCCGGCGAACTTGCCGTTTTCAACAACAAACCACACGGGAGTAACCCCCGTCGGAATTCCCATCGACCACCATCCGTTTTCGGGCGTAACAACACGGAGCCCACTTTCTCCGATGGTGTATTTTTCTCTCCAAAGTGGACCATTACCAGGCAAGGGATCGAGCAAGAAGACCTCGCGCCCCACGTTCTCGGCCACCTCGAGTGCCACATCAACAGCGTTCTGTGACGACGGGTTTTCCCAGTCGACAACCATGTAAACTCCGGTGTGGGCTGCTCCCCACACAATGTCGCTGTTTGCTGTTTCTGAATACCATTCCACGCCTTTCACAAAAGGCGGAGGCAGGTGGCTCAGCGAAGGATGAAACGCGGTGGGACGCCCGAGAAAACCCTCCTTCCATGCTTCAACCAGAGTCTCCAGGCTTCGCATTTCGCTCTGTGCTTCACGTAATTCCACTGATGTGCGCAGGGTGTACACGCCAGTTACCACCAAAAGCCCGGCAAGGGAAATGGCACCGACTTTTGCTGTCCACGCAGGAATTCTGATCGTCATCTGATTCTGCGGTCTCATCGTCACCCTCCTCAGGCTTGCCGGTCTTGTCTGGGGGCGCGCTCCGACTCCCCATGGCCAAAAATGGGGGGGGGGTACGTCAAGCAAATGCCTGCTTCTTTTGAGAAGGACACGTACGGGCTTTCCACTGCATGTATTGGCCCCCGCGGGGTCATCTCCGTTGGTTGGGTTCGGGGAGCCCGTGGCTGGTCAGCACTTCCATCCCGGGGAGAGGGGCGGTTAGGGGATGCGGGCGCGTCGCAGTCGGTTCGCGTTTCCGACTACGGTGATTGAGCTCAGGGCCATTGCGGCCTCCGCTATGATGGGGTGGAGGAGGCCCAGAAAGGCGACGGGAATCGCGATTACGTTATAGACGTAAGCCCAAAACAGATTCTCGCGGATCTTCCGGAAGGTGGCCCTCGCGATACGAGTAGCCCTCAGCACCGACCGCAAATCTCCCTCAACCAGGGTGATGCCCGCCGCCTCTATGGCAATGTCGGTAGCCGAGCCGATGGCCAACCCCACGTCAGCAGTTTCTAGTGCGGGGGCGTCGTTCATCCCGTCTCCCACGAAAGCCACGGTGCGGCCCCGCTGCTGTAACTCCTTCACGGCTTGGACTTTGTCGTCTGGGAGGAGCCCGGCTCGGTAATCGCTGATCGCCAGGCGGGACGCCACTGTCGCTGCCACAGCCTCACTGTCCCCTGTCAGCATAAGCGTCCGGTAGCCCTCAGCCGCCAACTTTGAGAGGGTTTCCTCGGCGTCGTCCTTGACCGGATCCGAGATCGCGAGTAGGCCGAGCGCGATGCCGCTCGCGGCCACCCATGCGGTGGTCATCCCCTGTTCCTCAAAGCCGCGTGCCGTCTCACGCGCCGAGCCGGGATCGACGCCCTCCTCCTCGAGCAGCTTCAGGTTCCCAACCAGCACTCGAACCCCATTTACCTCTCCAGATACTCCGCGTCCGATACGGGCCGTAACGTCGCTGGCGCGTGTCACGACGAGCCCCTTGTCCCGAGCTGCCTGCACCACGGCACGTGCGAGGGGGTGTTCCGATCCGTCCTCGACCGCCGCCGCGAGCCCCAGCCAGTCATCTTGCTCGACGTCACTGGCAAGGGAGAGCACCTCAACGACGCGCGGTGAACCCTGCGTCAGCGTACCAGTCTTGTCGAAGACGAGAGTGTCCGCGCGACTGAGCGCTTGGACCGCCGCCCCATGGCGAATGAGCACTCCTCGGGTGGCCCCCAAACCCGTGCCCACCGTGAGAGCCGTCGGGGTCGCCAGGCCCAGGGCACACGGACAGGCGATCACCAGCACGGCCACCGCGGCGAACAGGGCCAAAGAGAAGCTCTCCAGATCCGGAATCGCCCACGGGAGGAGTAGGGAGACGCGAGTCGCCGCTTCCGCGAGTGGGGCAGGGAACAAGGCCCACGCTCCAAATGCCAAGGCCGCGATGACGACGATGACGGGTACGAAAACCGCCGTGATACGGTCGGCCAGCTCCTGTATAGGCACCTTCGTGGACTGGGCTTCCTCGACGAGACGGACCACGTTTGCCAGGAATGTGTTTGCACCGACCGCGGTCGCCTCGACGCGCAGGACTCCAGATTGGTTCAAGGTCGCCCCGATGACGCGGTCGCCTGCCGATTTCTCCACGGGGAGGGACTCTCCGGTGGCGAGTGATTCATCAACCGCGCCGTGCCCGTCCAAAACCACTCCGTCGGTCGGGATCTTCTCCCCCGGCCTGACCAACACCACATCGCCGACTTGGACCTCCGAGGTGGCTACTTCGATCTCCCCCCCATCCCGCTCCACGCGAGCGGTTGGGGCCTCCAGCGCTAGAAGTGCTTCGATAGCTGTGGACGATCGGCCCCGTGCCTTCGCCTCTACATGCCGCCCGGTGAGATGGATTGCCACGATCATCGCCCCGACACCCGCGAAGTTCATTATCGCGGGAGCAAGGCCGACCGCGTGCAACACCGCCCAGACTCCAGTGAGGGTGGAGACGCCTGCACCCAAGGCGATGAGTACGTCCATGTTGGGGGATAGGCTGCGGCTGGACCTCCACGCACTGCTGAGGGTGCCGCGGCCTGGCCATCCGAGGACGCTCGCCGCGAGTAGGGTCATCCCGCCGTGGAATACCAGCGGTGTGGGCCAGTGGACTCCAAAGATCATTTCGGGGAGCATCCACGCTACCGCTGGAAGTGCGAGTCCCCATGCCAGGAGCATCGTCCGCCGCGCCTCTTCGGCTCGTGTCTCTGCCGCCCTCAGTCGTTCCTGGTGTGCAGCCCCCGGAGATCCAGCTTCATCGATCTCCTCCAGCCCGTAACCGGCAGCTTCAACGGCTGCTGCCAAGTCCTCGAACGCCAGCCCTCCGGACGACCGATCCGTGGCGCCCAGGCGTTCCTGCCTCGTGATGAGGACGGTTTCCTGAGTGAGATTCACATTGGCCTCGGCTACCCCGCCGAGAGCGTTTAGGCTCCGCTCCACCGCCGCCGAACACGCGGCGCAGTGCATCCCCTTAACTCTGTAACGTTCCTTCTCAACGCCCATCGAGACTTCGCGACCTCCTTTCATGGAGTAGTTGGCGCCCCTTTCCTGGAGTAGATGGTGGGGTAGATGGCCTCTGCCCCTCGTGTTGACCAGCTGTGTTGCCCAGGGTCCAAGGTACGTCAACAAGCTATCCCGGCGATGGTTCTTGGCACCAAGCCAAGGGGCGTACACTTTGTAGCCATGCTGAAACGACTACGCCGCATGGTGGAAGGGACGCTCGACCGCCTGGAGGCCAAGAGCCCCGGGTTCACGGATGACGATGTGGATGCGGTCATCCGAGGGATGCGAGATGAGCTTGTGCAGACGAAGGCTCGTCTGTCGCAGGTGGAGGAAGACCTCACGAGGTGGATCAAGGAGGCGGATGCCGAGCAGGAGGCGGCACGAGTCGCGGATCGGAGGGCCGAACAGGCAACCCGAATCGGTGACGAGGAGACGGTGCGGATCGCGAAGGATTTTGCCGACCGGCACAGGCGTCGCCTCGAGCTCCTCGTGATGAAGGCGGAAACCGCCCGCCGGGAGATGTCCCAGCTTCGACAAGACGTCGCCGAAGGTACCGAACAACTCAAGAAGGCTCAAGCTCAACGAGGCACTCTGAGTGTACGCGAACGCAGGTCCAGATCGATGAGACGCTCGACGGAGCGGGGCGACGCCACTGATGCGTTCGATCGTATGGCCGAGCGTATGGAAGGCAGCTCTAATCTGGACGACGCGATGCGCGAGCTGGACGATGATATGAACCCTCGGGGGCGCTCGTCATCCAACGACTACATGAGTGAGCAGGCGCAGCGGGAGGCGAGGGCAGACGTGTTGCTGGAGGAGCTAAAGCGACGGATGGGTGAGGGCCGCTAACAACCAGTAAGCAAAGGCTATAGGGAGGTACTGCCGTGGATCCACTCGTCATCGCCGTCTTTGCGTACCCTCTTGCCCTTATCGGCGTCGGCATCTGGCGCTCGAGGACCGTACAGAGTCACGAAGACTTTATGGTGGCGGGGCGCAACGTTCCTATCCCGCTCCTGGTCGGCACGCTCGTGTGTACGTGGATCGGTGCCGGGTCTCTCTTTGGCGGGGCGGGTTTGGCTTACCGGACTGGCTTGGCGGAGCTCTGGTTCTCCTTTGGTGCGTGGGCTGGGTTGCTGGTCGCCTACCGCCTCGCCCCCCGCGTCCGCGCGATCGCCAAATACACCGTTCCGGATCTGCTGGAACAGCGATACAATCCCGTGGCGAGGGTTCTTGGAACTGTTGCCATCATCCTCGCGTACGTTACGATCGCTGCCTACCAATTCAGGGCTGGGGGCTGGATCATCAGCATCGTCACGGATGGCGCGATTGATCCCCAGACCGGGTTGTACATCACCGCATTCCTGATCGTCACCTTCACGGCGCTTGCGGGAATGGTATCGATCGTATCGGTCGATCTCCTGAACGGGATAATCATCACGCTCGGGATCCTCATCGCCCTCCCTTACCTGATCCTGTCCAACGGAGGCGTGGGGGCTGTCGTGGATGGTCTTCCGGCTCAACACCTCAGCCTGATCGGCGACCACAACATTCTATGGGTTGCAGGGGTGGCACTCCCGACCTTTCTGTTGCTCCTCGGCGACAGCGGGATGTACCAGAAGTTTTCATCGGCCGCTAACCCGGGGGCCGCCCGTAAAGCGGTGGCGGGGATGATAATTGGAGTCGTGTTCATCGAGACCGCGCTGGCTTTGACTGCGATCGTTGGGCGCTCCGTATTTCCCGAGCTCGCCATGGAAGGTGCTGTGTCCGTGGTCGGCCGGGCGCAGTCGGAGACGATCATCCTCCACATCGCCCGACACGGCTTGCCGGCGATTGGGGGTGCAATTCTCTTTGCGGCGGCCGTGGCGATCGTGCTTTCCACCGGCAATACGTTCCTGCTGGTGCCTTCAACGAACGTCAGCCGGGATCTCTACGAGCGGTTCATTAATCCGGAGGCCTCGGAGAAGAAGAAGCTCAACTTGCAGCGCGGCGCGGTGGTGGCATTCGGGGGACTGGGCGTGTTGGCGTTGACACAGTTCACATCCGTCCTGGAAATGGCCCTCTACGCCTATTCGTTGATCGGTGCGAGTCTCACGCCGGTGCTGCTCGCAGCCTTCCTGTGGAAGCGGGTGACGGCCGCAGGTGGCGTTGCCTGCATCGCCGGAGGGCTTGGGACGGTGGTCACAGGTATGGTTTTGTCCCGCTTGGGGCTCTCACTGGAGGCGCCACTACCTGGGATGGCGGGCATTGATTTACTGTCCAGCGACTACGTGGTGATACCGGGGCTCCTCGTGTCTCTGGTGCTCCTGGTGTCCGTGAGCCTTTCTACTCCTCCATCATCCGAGGAGAAGTGGACTCCGTTCATGAGTCGCGTTTAGTCATGAAGCTGCGCAGTCGTTCCACCTGACCGGGGTTCCCCAGCACCACCAATTCGTCCCCCGCGTGTAGGCGCTGTTCCGGTCCCGGGTTGTAGGTGACTTGCATCTCGCCGTTGACGTGGCGTTCGACCGCCACCACCAGTAACCCTAGTCGGGAGTAGATCTCGGCGGCTCTCAGCTGGACGCCGTCGAGTTCGGAGTCCGGGGGAATGGGGACGTGCTCCACCATCAGGTCGGAGGAACCCGGCACCACCATATCCAGGAAGAAGCGGATGTGGGGTCTCTGTACGAGGGACGCCATCCTGGCCCCTCCAGTTACATGCGGGCTCACGACATGGTCCGCCCCCGCTTTCCTCAAGGGTGCGTCCGAATCCGGTAGCCGTGCCTGGGCCACGATGGTGAGGCTGGGGTTCAGGGAGCGCGCTACGAGCGTGACTAAGACGTTATCACCGTCGGCCCCGAGGGCGGCCACCAACCCCTTAGCGCGACGGATGCCGGCCTTGAGAAGCACTTCTTCGCTGGTGGCGTTGCCGCGGAGAGCTAGAACTCCCGGATCTCGCTCCCGAAGGGACACCAACTTGTCGGGATCGGTTTCGACGACGACGTGGGGGGAGTCGGCTCTCCTCAGTCCCCCGAGGACACTGGTTCCTGTCCGCCCGACCCCACATACGATGAAGTGATCGCGGACATTTTCCATTTTTTTGTTCAAGCGGCGAACCTCAAAGCGTTGGCCAAGATCCGTTTCGACCAGAAAGGCGGTGATGAGGGCGTACCAGATTGCTAGTGTCACGACCCCACCCGCAATCAAGAATCCGGCCAAGACCCGGCCGTCCTCCGTTAGCGGTTGGACCTCTCCGTATCCTACGGTCGAAATCGTGATGACGGTCATGAAGAGGGAGTCGGATAACCCCCAACCCTCGGTGATGGCGAAACCGATGGTCCCGGCGGTGAGCACGAGCAGTGTGAAACCCATCGCCCCGTACAGGCGATGAGGACGAAGGTCGCGCCAGAACTGCCGTACGGCCGCAAACATCACCCGCCCCCGTGGCGATCCCTCCTGGTATTGACTTCACGACCCTTGATCAGGCTGCCTTGCAGATCGCGAATGACATCGTCCACGATGAGCGAGTCCAGATCGACGAGGCTGAAGTTCTGCCGGATATCGATGCGTCCAATGTGGGGACCCTTGGCCACGGTTTCACCGGTTATGGCTCCGACGATGTCACCGGGACCCGCTCCGTCCCGGCGTCCGACGTCGACCCACATACGGGTCCAGCTGCCCCGGGAGGCACGTTCTGCCCGGTGGTCGCGGACTCGGGCCCGGGGTGCCGGGGCCTGGGGTCGCCTTTGTTGGTGGGGACGGGCCTCTCGGGGGCGGCTCGCTCGGGTCCGGGGCTCTCGGATTCGGGCCTCTCGCGTTCGCGCCTCTCGGGTCCGGACCGGGGGCCGGGTTCTCGTCGTCGCGCGCACGAGGGAGGCTAAGGCGGCCGCCACCTGTGCGGCACCGTGGGCTTCAACCAGAGGGGAGATCAACAAGAGGCCGGTTGCGAGATCTTCCTTCTCGACCGCTTCTGCGACGATGCGCCGGAATGATTCGATGTCGTCTACTAGGGCTGGGTCCGGAGCGTCCGGGAGTGTGGTCAGAGTCAAACCGGACCTCTGCGCCATCAGTTCCAGTTGACGGCGGTGGAGGGGGTCCACGATGGCGTAGCAATGCGTGGTGGAGGCCACGGAGGTGGCGAGAGCGGCGGCGGACGGGGGTAGCTCAAACGAGATTACGGCCTCGGCTGGGGGGAGTTCGCCCCAGCACCCCACCCGCAGGAAGGCCGAATCGTCGGCACCGGCCACCTCAAACCCTGCCACCGACACTGCGGCGCGGACCTCGGCTAGTACATCTGGGGAGGTCTCCACATTGAGGTCTTCCACCCGCTGGGACTCATCTATTGTGGTTACCAGTTCCGCGAGTCGCGCCAACCTGGATTCTCGAGTGGGCACCGCTGCTGTTGCTATGGATTCCGCTGTGGTCCCGGGCAGTGCCGTTGCCGATTCGCCGTCCCTAAAGAGTTCTTCCGGCCATCGGCGGGCCCTGGGCAACCAGCGTTCCAGAACCTGGTGGAACGTCCGGTCCCGTTCATGGGTGGCCGCGATACGGCGTGTCTCCTTGTCTCCGATCTGAAGAAGCGCTTCCACAGCCACCCACGCTGGCTGCAGCGCCTTTACGTCATCGAGGATCATGGTCCGCAATCGATCCGCCGAGAGCTGGCCGCGACGCACGGCCTCCAGACATAGGCCCGGTGGTCCTACGAAGACGACGGTCTCGTCGCTGTCCTCCAGGGCGAGCCCCGGGGTGACGACCAGAATGGAATGGCCGCTCGCGTCGAGAACAGGGTGCATCCTGGCCGCACATCGCCGCGCCCTGTCGAGGCTCGCGGTAAGCACCATGGCATGTCCCTGACCTGAGATTCCTGCCAGATCGTGCACGGTGGCGGCGGCGTAAATCTCTGCTAGACCAGCACCCTCGGACGCGATCAGGGCTAGGTGTCGGCCACGACCGAGAGGCGCACGAAGGGCCTCCATCGGTTCCATCTCGTTCACAATTCACTCGCTTTCACAGTTCACACACTACGTAGAGATCACACACGGAGAAGCACATCAACTCACACACATCACAGGGACCGGTGGACCGGCCCCCAAACTAAGGATCAACCAGCGAAGCGGCGATGGTGTCCCAGGTCGTAGGCGCGTATGGAGAGGACACTCCCCGCTTCGACTCGAACGGCCTCCAAGGTGCGCGACTCGTCCCGGATCTCCCGTTCCAAAAACTCAGTGTAGAAGTCGGAGGGGTCGTCCCAGCTCCTTTGTAGCATGGCCCGGATCCCAAACTCCTTGGCTTCGGCCACGGTGGTGCGAGGGTCAAACTCGGCCACCTGCTCCAACCAGCGGTCCGGCATGATGAGTCTGATGGTGATGGAGGGGGTGTTCATGACCGGGATTGGGAGGCCCGAAGCTTATACAGGTACCTTCGCGCTAGATCGGTCACGTCGAGACCCGCCACTCTATCTGTCTCGACATGTACGTTGGTGTGGCCGCCATGGCGGTCGACGGAGAAACGCGCCAACCCGATTGATCCAGCAAAGGTGACGGAATCCGAGTCTTCGTCGCGGATCGAAAGCGTGGAGTGTTCTTCAAAGAACTCTTTTGCTCCGCGGAGTACGTCCTCCGGAAGCACGTCGGTAATTGCGTAGTATCGCAAGCCTGCTCCAGATGTGGTGGTTTTCGAATACCGGCCGGAAACCATAGTTCCGGGGTACTTCGGAAGATGCCAAAATCCGATGCTCATCGTTCCCGGTCAACCTCTGGCCGAGCGCACTAGGGATGGACATGACCTGCGGGTAAGTTGGTTTCCGGCGGGTAAGTTGGTTTGAAAGGCTATATATTCCTGTCGGCAAACAAACAAACCGTCGCGCGAAGGCGGACCCGAGCCCCCATCACCACGAACCCCAGTCATAGAATGTCAGCCAACAATCCGTATGGACGTTTTTTCCTGCCCGGCCCGACCGAGGTACCACCAGAGCTCTTCGAGGCGATGCATCGCCCCGTTGTTGGGCACCGGAGCCGGGAGGTGTCGGATCTTGTGGAGGGCATGCAACCCTCGCTGTCCTGGTTGTTTCGTACCTCTCGCCCCATCTACCTGTCAACATCCTCCGGAACGGGCTGGATGGAAGCTGCCATCACCAACCTCACGCGTCGCCGGGTCCTCTGCGTCGTGTGCGGTTCCTTCAGCAAGCGCTTCTACCAGATTGCCCAGGCGACCGGCCGGCCAGCTGACTTGCTGGAGACCGATTGGGGCCAGCCGAACATGCCGGAACAGTTGGACAAGGTTCTTTCCGAGCACCCGGGCAAGTACGACCTGGTGACGCTGGTCCATTCCGAGAGTTCGACTGGTGTTCTGAATCCCATCAAGGATCTGGCTGCCGTGGTCAACGGACACGAAGATGTGTTGGTGGTGGTAGACACGGTGTCCTCGATGGGGGGTGCTCGAATCGAGACGGATGCGTGGGGGCTCGATTTCGTCTTGACGGCCTCCCAGAAAGCTGTGGCCATGCCCCCGGGGATCGCCTTGGCGGCGGTTTCAGAACGTGCCCTGGCCCGGGCACGGGAAGTCGAGAATCGCGGGTTCTACTTCGATCTTCTCAAGTACGAGAAGAACATGGAACGCTGGCAGACGCCAACCACCCCGGCGGTGTCCCTGTTTTACGCCCTGGCCGTCCAGATGAAGAAGTTGCGGGAGGAAGGGTTGGAAAACCGATGGGCCAGGCACTCGGCGATGGCAGAACGCACCTATCGCTGGGTGGAAGAAACCGCAGCGAGCACCGGCGAGCAGTTCGGCCTCTTTGCTCCGGAGGGGTATCGGTCGCCTGCAGTCACGGCCATATCCCTGCCCGAGCGCATCACAGGGCCGGAAGTGGCCGCGGGAGTGTCTGCGCAGGGGTACACGGTGGCTCCAGGGTACGGTCCCCTGAGGAACAAGACTTTTCGGATCGGCCATATGGGTGAGCACACCCTGGACGCGCTTGAGGATCTGTTGGAGGTCTTGGACGGAGTCATCCGGGAATGACAGTCGACGAAAAACTCCGCGTTGTCATAGCCGACCTGCTGCGGCCAGAGGGGATTCAGGTTCTGCAGGCCGAGCCGCGATTAGTAGTGGAGGATCACACGGAGAGCGACGCTGCGACGCTCGCAGCAGCCGTGGAGGAGGCTTCGGCTCTTATCGTCCGAAGCCGCACCAAAGTCACGGCGGAGCTAATAGGTTCGAGCTCTACGCTGCGGATAGTCGGGCGGGCCGGCGTTGGTGTAGACAACATCGATATTCCGGCGGCGACACGACGCGGGATCGCTGTGCTCAACGCCCCCGCGGCCAACACATACTCCACCGCAGAGCTTACTTTCGCGCTCCTACTGGCGGCGGCCCGACGAATCGCGGAGGCGGATTCGAGCGTGCGGGCCGGCGAGTGGAGGCGAAGCGAACTGAGGGGTGCCCAGCTCCACGGGAGGACGATCGGGGTTGTGGGCGTAGGCCGCATCGGCACCGAAGTAGTGCGGAGAGCCCAGGCTTTCGGCATGCACGTAGTGGCGCACGATCCGTTCGTCACCGAAACCAGAGCAGGCGAACTCGGCGTGGAACTCCTTGCCCTTCCCGACCTGTTGACCAAGGCGGAGGTGTTGACCCTACACATCCCGCGCACACCAGAGAACACCGGCCTAATCGGCCGCAAACAAATCGCGTCCATGCCGGAAGGAGCGATTCTCGTCAACGCGGCCCGCGGCGGGCTGGTTTGTGAGACCGCACTTGCCGAAGCCTTGGAAAGCGGTCACCTGAAGGCGGCGGGACTCGACGTGTACGACAAGGAACCCCTCCCTGAAGACAGTCCCCTCCGGAACGCGCCCAATCTGGTTCTTTCTCCGCACTTGGGGGCCTCCACCCTAAGGGCGCAACAAGAGGTCTCGCGGCAGATCGCCATCTCCGTGCGCGACGGACTGCTGCAAAGCCGCTACGGGTCAGCCCTTAACGCTCCCTTCGCCGACGGAGATCCAGAAAGGGTGGGTCCGGTCGTGGACCTCGGGCGCCGTCTGGGCATTCTGTTGTCGGAGTTGGGTGACGGGCAGCCGGGCCGGATAGAGGTACGTTACGGCGGAAGCGTCGGGGCGGTACTCAAGCCGCTCGTGGCCGGGGTCGCGGAGGGAGTGCTCAAGAAGAGGGTGGAGCCGCCCATCAATCTGGTCAACGCACTGTCGATCGCGGAAGAACGGGGCCTCGACATCCAAGGGGCCCGGACCAAGGTGGTAGGCGACTACACGAATTACGTCGAACTCTCAGCCAACTCCAGTTCGGGTGAGGAGCTCATCGTAGGCGGTGCGGTGTTGTCGGGCAGATCCCAACTAAGGGTGATCCGAATCGGCGACTTCTGGGTTGATACCGACCCCTCCGGCACCTGTCTGTTGGTGCGGACGCAGGACATTCCAGGTGTGATAGGGGCTATTGGTACGACTCTCGGAAAGGCGAATGCCAATATCGCGGAGTATCATCTCGCGAGAAGGCGTGCGGAAGGGCAGTCACTAGAGGTGATCAGGATCGATGGTGGTGCTCTACCGACCAAGGTCTTGGATCAGCTAGTCGCCATTGAGGCCGTCGAATCCGTCCGGCAGGTGGATTTCGGCTAACCGTCCCCGGCCGGGGTCGGGCTCAGCTTGTTGGCCGCCGCGAGAGGTGGCTGCCTCAGGGCGAACACGACATACATCGCAAGGGACACTGCCATCGCCGGGAAGACCTCGTGGGTAACGTCCGTGTACGGCATGTACGGCCACACCAGCAGGACCAACACACCCGCGACTAGCGAGGCCAGCGCCCCCGTTCCGGTGCCACGTTTCCACAGCAGACCGAGAACAACCACGGGGAAGAAGCAGGCGGCGTACAGACTCCCCGAAAAAACGGTTAGTTCGACTATGCTGCCCGGTGGATTGAGGGCGATGCCCGCCGTGATGACGGCGAACAGGAGCACCCAAAATCGCGTTCTGGAAACAGCCTGAGCCGATTGAAGTGGTCGCCACAACGACACGACGTCCCGCTCCCACGTCGATGCCATCACCAGCAATACACTGTCCAGCGACGACATTGCAGCAGCCAGCATCGCGACCAGAATAAAGGCAGCGGGGAATGCCGGGAGTACTCCGGCGTCCCCTAGGAGGGTGGGCACAACCAGATCCGAATCCCCCAACGCACTCCCGATCACCCCGTGAGCCATTAGTCCGACGGGAAGGAGTAGCGTGTAAACCACGAGGAACGCGACGGTCGATACGACGAGACCTCTTCGCAACGCCTGTGCACCGGAGAGAGCGTAGAAGCGGGACAGCTGTCTCGGATCGACGATGAACTTTAGCGAGCCAGCCACAATGATCCCGACCAGCACGGGGAAGGGCATCGCGGCATCCCACCGGAAGAGTCCACTCGTCTCCGGGGCACTCCGGAGTGTCTCAAAAACGTCGAGGCCGCCCGCACTCCGCGCGGTTCCCCAGAACAGGAGCAGTGCCGCGCCCGCCATCACAACTCCCTGGACGGCGTCCGTCTTCACTACCGAGATGAATCCCCCCACCGCCGTGTAGACCACCACTACCAGAAAAACAAACACGATCGCAGCCGCGTACGGAATATCCAGGAAGATCTGTAACAGGTTTCCTATCCCCTTGAAGACCGCGGTCATATACAAAAAACTCGCGAACACCACTATGAGGGCGGATACCCATCGTCCGGCCACGGTCTCGAATCGAGAACCCACGTAATCGGCAAGTGTGAGTGAATCGACGGCCCCGGTGAAAGCCCGCAGACGAGGGGCGATCCAGTACCAAGCGGAGAAGGAGAACACGACCACCGCTGGGGCCAGCAAGAGCCACGGAGCACCGTAGGTGTACGCCTGCCCCGAGAAACCCACGAAGCTGTTGGTGCTCGAGTAGGTGGCGAAGAACGAAAGCCCCAGGGCAAATCCGCCCATCGCGCGCCCGCCCACGTAGTAATCGACCTGCCCCTCCGTGCGGCGACGGCCTTCTATCGCATGCCGCACGATCATCGCGCCGTAAAGCGCGAGCAAGGCGAGGGCGATCCAGTGAGTTTGTATCCAAGTCATTTTGGTTCCGAAAGATGCAACCGCCAACCGGGACCTAACAGGGGTCGGACCGCCGCCTTCGATGCACGTACTCCGCGGGGTCATCCAGTCCTGCTTCCCGGAAACCGCGGAGACGGAGCTCGCATGAACCGCACCTCCCGCATGCCGCGCCGACCGCATCAGGCTCGTAACAGCTGTGTGTAAGGCCGTAGTCTACGCCGAGTTCTGCTCCCTTCCGGATGATCTCGGCCTTGGACAGGTGCAGGAGCGGCGCGTGGATCCGGGGGCCGCTGCCCGACTTGGCCCCCATCTCCGTGCCTTCATCGGCAACCCGCTGAAACGCCTCCACGAAAACCGGCCGGCAGTCGGGGTACCCTCCGTAGTCGACGGCGTTAATCCCAACGAAAATGTCGCGGCTGCCTAAACCCTCCGCCCACGACAGACCCAGAGACAGAAACACCGTGTTGCGGGCCGGGACATAGGGGGTCGCGTTGGGCCCCGGCTTGCGACCGAGGTCGGTCAGCGTCGATCCTGGAAAGAGCCGCCTGTCCAGATCAACCACGAGATGTTCCCTGACACCCGCCGCCGCCGCTACTTGGCGGGCCGCTTCGACTTCGACGTCGTTCCGTTGTCCGTAACGGAACGTCACAGCGTGGAGATCGTACCCTTCGGCATCAGCGATGGCCAAAACCGTCGTTGAATCCAGTCCGCCGCTGAGCAGGACTACGGCTTTCGGCACCAATCCCCCTGTGTCCACAAGCTCGAGGCCGTCCCCGAGGCGCATTCGGGGTTCAGCGGGTCCTTCAGCGGGTCCATGAGGGTCGATGCGTTCATTAGGGAGGACCGCGGTGGCGAAAACGGAGAGGGGGGGATTCGAACCCCCAAGCCCGTGAGGGCGCCGGTTTTCGAGACCGGTGCATTGCCGTTCTGCCACCTCTCCGGGACGATGCGAGCAATGACGATCGACACGGCCAAGATCCTAAGGATGCTTGCCCCGGTGAGCAAGCAGCGATCAACCAAGCAAAACGATGAGGATGTAACGGACGGGGTGGGATTCGAACCCACGAGGCAGGGTTGCTGCCCACACGCTCTCCAGGCGTGCGCCTTAGTCCGCTCGGCCACCCGTCCATGGACCTCCGGGTGTGCCGGAGGAGACGGAGGGGGTGGGATTCGAACCCACGAGACTCTCTCGAGTCAACGCCTTAGCAGGGCGCCGCCTTAAGCCACTCGGCCACCCCTCCGCGGGACTTGCTCCAGTTGGCCCGCCAGGACTCGAACCTGGAATCTTCTGGTCCAGAGCCAGACGTGTTGCCAATTCCACCACGGGCCAGCGAAGTGCAGCAGCCGATTATAGTCAACGTGGGATAACGGTTCAACCTCAGGCACCCAAAAGACCCATAAGTGGGGATGCTGTACGACGGAAGCGTCAACGAAGCTGCAAGTCGGATGTGCCGAGATAGTGCCGGATCCGCTCGCACTCCGGGGTCGGTAGGAGGTGTATGGGGACAACGGGTTTGCGAGGCATCATCCGATTTGGCGCACACAGAACATCGTGCAGAACGATGCTAGCCGCCTCCAAGGTGTGCAGTGTCTGGGTGGGGTTCGCTGACGGGTCTATCACCATACAGCTGACACCCGCGGCGAAGTCGCAGGCCGCCAGTTCCAGGGCGTAGTCCCGGATCGTGGTACTGCCGGAGAGAACTGCTGCCGTGCGCAGGCCGCCGGCCCCCGACGGATTACTCTTGGACACGAGCTTCCGCATCTCTGTGCCCCCGGCGAGCCGCAGAGGAATCATCTCGATAGGTGCTCGACGCACGCGGCTCACAAGTTCGCGACGCAAGAACACCGGCCCCGCCGCGTCGGTCAAGCGTCCCCACGGAATCTGACGTACCGCCATGTCCGTGGTCATCTCGAGTTCCCGGGTCAGTACGGCTCGCAACCCTGGCCGAGGTTCGCAAAGCGTAAGCTCTGCCAATGGGTATGCGGGAACCCCCGTCGCAAGTTCGAGCTCCTGTAGGAGGCTGGCTCGCGTCCTGTGGTTTTCCCATCCAGCTCGGAAAAAGGCTTGCAACGCAGACTGAGTCGGGTCGCCCTTTCCTTGCACTGCAAATTCGGGCAGGGGGGCGATGTGTGGTCTCCGCCCGGGACGCACGTTCAACAGCCCACGATACTGGAGCCGGGTCAGGGCGGCGCGAGCCGTGCCTCGGTCGACCCCGAAAGTGTCGGCGACCTCGCGAGAAGAAGGAAATCCCCCGTTCCACCCCACCATGCGATCTCGAATCGCGGCTTCCAGGGATACTGCGAGCTGTTGGGTCAGGGAAATGTGGTGTTGTCGTGAAAGAGAAGTCCCGAACTGCACGTGTTGCCCCCGGCCTCGACGGGCCGTTTGAAATGCGAAAAAGCCCTCTATCCGCGGAGTGCTTTGAGAAAACGATCAACGGGGAGCGTATTTAGGACATCGTCGGCTTCTAGCCAAGCCCGTCGAGCTTGATCGACCCCGTAGTGTAGACGATCGAGGTGTTCCGGACGGTGCGCGTCCGTGCCGACAACCACCGGTACCCCAAGTTCGCGTGCCCTCCGAAGGTGGGTATCCCGCAAATCCAGTCGGGAGGGGCCGCAGTTTGCCTCCACCGCCACCCCGTTTTCCAGGCATGCGTGAAGAAGATCCTCAATGTCGACGTCGATGGGAGGACGCCTATTGATCATGCGACCCGTCGGATGGCCCATAATCATCGCTCGGGGATGAGACAGCGCCCGCAAGATGCGCGCCGTCTGCGTGGCCTTGTCGAGACCGAAGAACGAGTGCACCGAAACGATGACCACATCGAGTTGTTCCAGCATGTCATCTTCAAGATCCAGTGTCCCATCCTTCAAAATGTCCACTTCCATGCCCTTTAGGATCCGGATTTCGGGGTGTGCCCCCTGGATGCGGTCCACCTCGGCCCACTGTTGCCGGAGCCGCACCGAATCCAGACCTTGGACCATCGCGAGGGCTTTGGAGTGGTCTGTGATCGCCATGTACTCGTGTTTCTTGGATGCGCACGCCGACACCATCTCCTCCAGCGAGGCGCGCCCATCGGACCATGTGCTGTGCATGTGGATGTCACCACGGAGGTCGGCCACCCTGACGAGGGTTGGTATGGATCCCTCTGCCGCCAGCTCGACCTCTCCACGGCCTTCCCGCATCTCCGGCGGAATCCACGACAGCCCCAGAGATCCGTAAACCTCCTCCTCCGATTTGGTGGACAACTCGGTTTTGGCGGACAACTCAGCGGTGTCGATCCCTGCTTGCGTAAAACGACGCCCCAAGGCGTGGGCGCGTTTGCCGAGGGCGTCGATGTGGCTACCGGAACCGGTGAACAAGAGGAGGGCGGCCCCCCAACTCTCGGCCGGAACCAGTCGCAGGTGGACTCGGAGCCCGATCTGGAGGACTACGGATACCGAAGCCTCATCCGTCTCGATCTCCTGCGCCACGCCGACATAGCTCCGCAGGCTATCTGCCGCTGCGTGCGCGCGGCCGGGGACGGCCACGGCTACTAGATTAGTGTCCCCTACGGTCTCCCTTCGGCGACGGTAGCTGGAGGCAACCTGAAGCCGCTCAAAGTTCCCCGTTGCTCGCAGGTGGTCCACCAGCGCGGGTATGATCCGGTCCACGTGGCCGAGGAGAAGTCGGGATGTCGCCGTTTGGTAAGCGGCAACCCCCTTCAGGATCCGTTGTTCCGTTTTCAGGCCGAAGCCCTCCAGCGCCGCAACTCTACCCTCCCGCGCCACCACCTCCAGATCATCGATAGTCTCCACACCTAGTTCATCCCAAAGCCTTCGTGCCTTCTTGGGTCCTAGCCCCGGGATCCGCGTGACTGCTACGAGGCTGGCCGGCACCTCCGGGGCGATGCTCTCGAAAACGGACTTCCGCCCTCTCTCCAGGAGCTCAGTCACCACCCCCGCCACACCCTTCCCGACATGTGTAAGTGTGGTGAGGCTGACACCATCCTGGAGGAGTTTGCGGATCGGTACGGGGTGGGCATCGATCGTTCGGGCCGCATTGCGAAATGCACGGATACGGAACGGGTTGGCCCCCTGAATCTCGATCAGGTGGGCAACCTCCACCAAAGCGCGGGCGATCTCGATGTTCTCCAGGTGACCTCCGTCTAGGTCTCGGCGTCAGCTTGCGTGTCTACGTCGATTCCGAGGCCGAGAGAAGGCTGAGGTTCTCCGTCAAGAAGGGCCATCAGCCATTCCTCGTCCACAATTCGCAGGCGAACTCCATCGCTTGAGTCTCGATCTAAAATCGCTTGGGCCCTCTCCAACTTGCTACCCGCTCCCGGCCCGGCCACCAGATAATCCGTATTGGAACTAACGCTGGAGACCACCGTCGCGCCCAGTTCCCGGAGACGGGCCGAAGCATGAGCCCTCGTCATGCCTGCGAGTTTTCCTGTGAGAACGAAACGGAGCCCCTCCAATGTCACTTCGTCCCGTTTCGGCGGTACCGGATTGACGAACTCGAGCAGCTCATGCACAACGTCCGAGAACTCAAAAAAGAAGACGACTATCGCCTCGGACATCCGAGGTCCGATCCCATCAATCGCCTGTAGCTCTTCTTCGTCGGCGGCGAGGAGCCCTTCGAAAGAGGGAAAGTGGCTTGCGAGCGTACGGGCTACGGTGACCCCCACCTCCGGTATGCCCAGTCCAAAGATGAACCGGGAGAGCTCCGTTTCGCGGGCAGCTTGAATGGCAGCCACGAGGTTCCCGGCAGACTTCTCGCCCATCCTCTCCAAGGTGCAAAGTTGCGCGGTCGTAAGTTTGAAGATGTCTGGAAGACGCCGGACGAGGGGCGGACGATCCTCCTTCGTCTCCGGATCCAGCGACGACTGGACCAGCTGTAGAGACCTTTCGCGACCCATACCCTCTATATCGAGCGCATCCCGCGAAGAAAAGTGTTGGACCCGTCCGGCAAGCTGTTTCGGGCACTTTAGCCGAGACGGGCACCAGACGAACGGTCCACGGTCCTTGAGGCGGGTGCCGCAGGAGGGGCAGGTTTCCGGTGGCGACCAGGGTGGGGTCCGCGCACGCCCTTCCTCCTTGATCCGCCTAACCACTTGGGGTATTACGTCACCGGCCCGTTCGACCAGTACCAGGTCGCCCTCCCGAATGTCCTTGCCCTGCACGTACTCCCGGTTATGGAGGCTGGCCCGCCTCACCTTCACGCCACCAAGGATGAGGGGCTCCATGATCGCAACAGGAGTCACGATACCTGTCCTCCCGACGTCGGTCATTATCTTCTCGACGCGGGTCTCTCCCTCTCGCGGTTCAAACTTGATGGCGTAGGCCCAGCGGGGGTGATGGGCCGTCTCTCCGACGCGTTGTCGAGCTTCGACATCGTCCAATTTTACGACGATACCGTCGACTTCATACTCGAGGTTCTCGCGGCCGGCTTCGATGCGCTCGTGCCATTCCAACACCTCCTCCACGCTGTCCGAATGCACGAAGGCGTCATTGGTCGGTAATCCCCAAGCGGACATTGCGTCCAGCGCGGCGACCTGCGTGCGGGGGTGGTCGCCGTCCATGGCGAGGATGTCGTAAACGAAGAGATCGAGGGGACGATCAGCTGTCTTGCGCGGGTCCAGCTGTCGTAAAGAACCGGCCGCTGCATTACGGGGGTTGGCAAAGGATTTCCCGCTTTCGCCAAGCCGAGCGTTGAGTTCCTCGAACTTGCGGTTCTGCATGAAGACCTCTCCGCGGAGGGAGAGGAAGGGGGGTGGTGGGCCGGACTCTTCCCGAAGCCGGAGTGGCAGCGACAGAATCGTTCGAAGGTTACTGGTTATGAGTTCACCCTGAGTGCCATTGCCTCGCGTGGCTCCGCGAGTGAAGACCCCGTTCTCGTACACCAACTCTACCGACTGTCCATCTATCTTGAGTTCCGCAACGTAGCTTACGTCGTCCTCCAGCACCTTCCTCAGTCGGTCGTCAAACGCCCGAAATCGAGCTGGCCCGATTCCTGATTCGAGGCTAAGCATCGGGGCGGCGTGTTCGACGCTCTGGAATTCATCGGCGGGTTCGGTTCCAACCCTCTGAGTGGGTGAATCCGGTGCCACGAGTTCCGGGTACTCCCGTTCGAGTTCCTGCAACTCCCCGTAGAGTTGGTCGTAACGCGCATCCGAGATGGCAGGCTCGTTTAGAACGTAGTACAGGTAGCTGTGCTCGTTCAGCTCGTCGCGCAGGTCCTTGGTGCGCGCGACTGCCGCTGGCGGAGGGGTCACGTCAGGAAGCGGCCCCCGCCGTTCGCCGAGATGGATCCCTCACCCGGAGCAACAAGAGTCCACCAACCAGGAACAGCACCGTGAGCAGCAAGAATCCCGGCCGTTGGTTGCCGTTTGCCATGTAGGTGATGAAACCGAAGAGTGCCGGCCCCAGGATAGACGACGTCTTCCCACACAGGGCATAGAACCCGAAGATCTCGGTCTCTCGACCCTTGGGGATGAGCTGCGCCACATACGCTCGGCTGGCGGCCTGTGTCGACCCCAGTCCCAATCCGGCAGCCACGGCCAGTCCATAGAAGGTCGTCACGCTCTCGACGAAGAAGGCGGCGATCCCGACCGCGACCCAGACCGATAACACTCCGAGGAGGACCAACTTGGGTCCGAACGTATCCGTAGGGCGCCCAAGGGCCAGTGCACCGACGAGTGCCGACAATTGAACCAGGAGGAAAAGGATGATCGTCTGTTCCTGGGTGAACCCGAAAGTGGTGGTGGCGATAAGCCCGGCCATCACGATTATCGTCAGCACCCCATCAATATAGAAAAAGTATGCGATGAGGAAGTTACGGAGGTCGCGTAAGCTCAATACGTCGAGCGCCACGCGCTTGAAGTCGGCCAGTCCGTCCACCACGATATCGCGCATTCGCCCGGGGGCACGTCGGTCCGGCGGCAGGTTCTTGAACGCGGGGAGGGAGAATACGAGGAAGAAGGTGGCCACCGTAACCCATACCAGAGGCATCCGGTCGGGAACGAATGGAATGACAAGCAGGAGACCGAGCGCGGAACCGATGTAACCCACCCCAAAGCCGAGCCCGGAGACCCAGCCTTGACGTTCTGGGGCGGCGATCTCAGGCAGGTAGGCGTTATAAAACACGAGCGAACCCTCAAACCCGACGTTCGCGAAGATGAACAGGACCATGGCGAGGACCGCCATGCCCGGTGCCAACACGGTCATCGCGTATACGGCGAGGACGCAGGTAAGTGCATACCCGATGAGGAAGCGTTTCCGGAGACCCGAGCGATCGGCGAGCACCCCGAGGAGCGGGGCGGTGAGCGCCACGATCAGCGCAGAGATGGAGACGGAACGCCCCCACAGGAGTTCGCCCACGCCGGCCTCGCCCTCCACGATGTAGCTCTGGAAGAACACCGGGAAGACGGCGGTCAGCATTACAGCTGGGAAGATCGAGTTGGCGAAGTCGTACAACGCCCACGACCAGATTGTCTTGGCATTACCGGGTCCGTTCATCGGATTAGTTGATCGCAATAGCCTCTCCACAATGGGGGTGGTTGAGTCAGCCGCCTTGGATGAGTCGCTTGGCGCGGGTCCAGATGGTATCGAACATCTCTTCGGTGAGTCGTCCTGTGAAGGTGTTTTGTTGACTCGGATGATATGACCCGATCATCACTCCGTCATCGAGTGATACTTCGATCCCATGCCCGAACCGAGGGGCGGGGCGTGGGATTTCGATTCCGCGGGCCCTGAACAACCTCAGAAGCTGGGTGAATGCGAAACCACCCAGGGCCACGAACACCCTTACACGCGAGAAGAGATCGAGTTCGCGGTCGAGGTACTCGCTGCAGTGGTCGCGTTCGGACGCCGTAGGCCTGTTTTTCGGCGGTGCGCAGCGAACCGCCGCGGTGACCCAAGTGTCTTTGAGCACCAGTCCATCTCCGCGGGCAGTTGAAGTGGGCTGTGATGCAAACCCCGCTCGGTGGAGCGCTCGGTATAGCCAATCTCCCGATCTGTCGCCTGTGAACATCCGGCCGGTGCGGTTGGCCCCGTGCGCCGCGGGGGCGAGACCGACGATGATCAGTCGTGCGTCCGGATCGCCGAACCCGGGCACCGGCCGGCCCCAGTACGTTTCGTTCTTGTAGGCGGCCCTCTTCTCGCGGGCTACCCGTTGTCGCCACTCCACGAGTCGCGGGCACCGAGCACAGGCAACGACATCCTGTTGCACGCCTTCCAGAGTCATGCCTAAGTGGCCTCCGGCTCGGGTGTTGGTAGCGTCAGGCCATAGTTAGGAGTCCCGTGCCGCAGTCGGTAGTACACCGCTTCCAACCGCTGAGAGATCCGTACGGGAGCAGGGAAGCTACTCCGTTGCAACGTACGAACTTTCGCGCAGCGAATACCTGCTAACCGTGCCGATGCGATATCTGTGAAGTACTGATCTCCCACCATGAGGACTGCGTTGGGTCGATCTCCAAAGCCGTACTCGTCCATCGCCGCCTTCACCAGGCGGCGGCTGGGTTTGCGGATTGGAGACAGCTCGCCCGGTGCATCCTGCGCCCGTTCGGCTCCTGGTCCTTTCCACTTTTCCTCTCTGCCTGTGCGCACCCGATAGGCAGGTCCTCGGCGCGTCTCGTAGCCAAGCAAAATCGGCATCTTGGGGAACATCCCCGCCAGCATCCCGAAGCGTTTTTCGCGACAGTTGGAGACAACTATGTGGCCGAGGCCCGGAGCTGCGAATAGAGCCTTGGCGGCATCTGCGATGCGTGGATGAAGCGAGCCGTCGTGGTGTGCGGTCAGGGTGCCGTCCACATCCCAGATCACGAGTTCAATGCCGAGTTGGCCCAAGGAAGGAGCGACCATGCCTGCGACAGACTCCAAGTGGAATGTGGGGCGGATCTGCCGCGCCAGACCCATCAGGCGAGGGAGGAGGACTCGGGCGGTCTCCGGCCAAGTCGCGCTCATATGCGTCCTCCCGTGCTTATGATCCGTTGGGACGGCCCCCCACACGGAATGACCCCGGCTGGACTCGAACCAGCGGCCTCGGGATTAGGAATCCCGCGCTCTATCCACCTGAGCTACGGGGCCGGAAGAGCACCAATTTACCGCAACGTGATATGAGTCGGGAAGTGGACGACTCCGAGACTGGTCACCGGCGTGCGGGGCACGACACCGTCAGCGACCGTCCCATACCTCGGCCGCAAGACGAGTGCGGTTCAGGGCTTTGGCACGGAGACGCCATTGCGGCATCACTCGGTCCAGAATGTCCCGAAAGCGGTCATTGTGCCGCGGTTCGACGAGATGGGCCATCTCGTGGACGAGGACGTACTCGATACATGCCACGGGCTTCTTGGCCAGTTCGGAGTTGAGCCAGATGCGGCGTGCCGCAGCGTTGCAGGTACCCCAGCGCGTCTTCATGCGCCGGATGCGCCAATCGGCCACATGCACACCGAGCCTCGGCTCCCACTTGGCGACCCATGCGGGGATCCGCTCGCGGAGCCGGGCTCGATACCACGCGTACAGCGTTGCCTCGCGGGAGTCTCGACCGGTCGTAGGACGAACCCGCATTTCGATCCATGCATTGCTCCTCAGACGAATGCCGGTCCGGCCGCTGGGGGCGTTGATCACATCCAGCCGGTAACGCCGCCCCTCGAAGTAGTGGCTCTCGCCGGACACGAACTCGCGGCGGGATTCACGTTCCTGCTTCCGGAATCCATCGCGTTTTCGCCGAATCCAGGCCAACCGCGAGACCACCGCCAGGCGTACTGCCTCGTCGTCGAGCCGCAGCGGCGCGGCAACGCGGACTCGTCCGTGCGGGGGATAAACGCCCAAATGCAGGTGCTTGATGTCCTTGCGGACGACTTGGACGTGGATGCCACCTACCTTCAGACGCGTGGCAGAAGACCAATCCCGTCGGCTGTCGGTGGATGGGGCCACGCGCGATTCAGTACTCACTCTGCTCCCTCACCACATTGAAGATCGCCGTTGCGTTCACGTTGTAGGGCAGAAGCGACTCGTGAACGGCCTTAAGGAGCTGGTTTTCCTTGATCGGGTTGCCGCGCCAATCGTCGTCCGTCTTTCTAGGGACGGCCCGATCGATGGCCAGCGTGACCAATTCGCGCGTGGCGGCTCCCATGTCCGGCGGCAAGTTGTCGTAGATTGCGCGCCGCCTCGGGGTGTTGACGGAGGACGGACGCGGGTCGCCGTCTTCGCCCTGCTTCACCTTCGCCGCCAGCGCGGTCACTTCCTTCAGGTAGTCCTCGTAGGCGATCTTATCGTCGTGGCGTTGCTTGATCAGGTCGTCGAGCAGCGCCGACATCTGTTCGTAGTACTTCGGGTTCACGGACATCTCGTCCACGATCAGGCGGCGGACGTTGTTCTCGATGGTCTCGGCGACGGTGCGTTCGTTGTCCCGGATCCCGGGCGGAAGCTGTTCCAGGGCGTCGCCGGAGCATTCGACGAGCAGGTCGACGAGGGTCTTGTTGTCAAAGGTGGACAGCACCTCCACGTCGTCGGCCTTGATGTAGGCGTCCAGAAGGTGCCGCATCGCGGGCTCGAACATCTTCAGATCCACGTAGTCGCCGCTGCTCAGCTTGACTTCCTGACGAACCTTCTCGTAGTGGCCGACTTCGTTCCGAGTACTGTGTCGTTCGGACTCCGTATACCCCGCCTCGATCATCTCGTTGGCCAGGTCGGCCCAGGCGCGTAGGAACGCGGCCACGAGGCGGTACAGTGTTAGGCGCTTGCGTTCGTTGGCGTCCAGCTGACGCGATGCCTGCTCGCTGTCGCCGATCCCGTCGTGGCAAAAATAGCGCAGGTACGCCGCGGTGTCGCGGGGCGGATCGACGGGTTCGCACAGCGCCCGGACGGCTTCGCGAGCTTCCTCCAGCCGCTCCCGTCCCCGCTCCAGGCGATCCGTCAACAGTCCCTCGACGTCCTCACGTCTGTAGCCGTCGAAGGCTTCGCCCGTATAGTCGCGAACTGCGCTTTCCAGCGAGCGGAAGAGATCCTTGTAATCAATGATGCAGCCGTATTCCTTGTCGGCGCCGTCGAGTCGGTTGACTCGGCACACTGCCTGGAAGAGACCATGGTCCTGCATCTTCTTGTCAATGTAGAGATACGTTGCGGACGGCGCGTCGAAACCGGTCAGCAGCTTGTCCACGACGATTAACAGCTTCATCTGCCCCGGTTCGTTCACGAAGCGTTTCTTGACCTCCTTTTCGAACAATTCCGCCTTGTGTACGGCGACGTCCTCGAGCTCGTCGAAGTGGGCCGCGAGCATGCGCCGGTAGACGTCGTACTTGAGTAGATTCTCGGTTGGCCCTTCCCCCGACTCCTCTCCCGTGATGTCCGCCGGAGCCGGTTGGTACGACGTCACGATCGCGCACTTGCCCTTCAGGTCCTTCTCGCTGAAGCACTGGAAGAAGCGGCACGCGGCGTAGATGCTGTCGGATACGAGCATGGCGTTGCCCCGTCCGCTCATGAGCCGGTCGCGCGTACTCATGTCGAAGACGATGTCGTTCACAATCATGTCGATCCGATCGCGCGAACTCGCGACCTTCTTCAGGGTGCCCCAGCGTTTACGCAGCTGCGCTTTGGCAAGGTCGCTCAGCTCCCGAGTCCTGACGTCGAACCACTTGTCGATCTTCTCTTCGGAGGCCAGGCGCTGGTCGACGTCGCGCGCCTCGTAGCGCACGTCAAGCACCACTTTATCGCGAATCGCTTCGTCGTACTTGTAGGTGTGGATGTAGGGACCGAAGGTCTCCACGCTGCTCGCCTTGTCCGACTTGAGCAGAGGCGTACCCCTGAAGCCGATCAGTGTGGAGGCCGGCAGAAGCTTTTTCATTGATCGGTGGAGCTTACCCGACTGCGTGCGGTGGCACTCGTCCACGAAAACGTAGATGTCGCCTACGGGCTTTAAGCCGCGGGAGAAGCTGGCTCGAAGTTCGTTCACGTACTTGTCGACGTCGCCTTCGTTTTGTTGCGCCGAACTTGTGGACGAGCGAACAGATCAGCGACTGGGCGGGATCGGCCAGCGCCTGGGCGAGGTCGGCGCCGCTCTCCGTCCGGTGGATTTGCTCGTCCACGCCAAGGAAAACCCTCTCGATCTGCTCGTCGAGTTCGGTGCGGTCGGTAATGACGAGAACGCGGCCCCCGCGGACGTTTTCCCGAATCCACTTGGCAAGCCATACCATTGTGAGACTCTTGCCGCTGCCCTGAGTGTGCCAGATGATCCCGCCGTCCCGCCGTTTCACGTGGGATTGCGCCGCCTTTACGCCGAAATACTGGTTCACGCGGCAGATTTTCTTGACGCCAGCATCGAAAACCACGAAGTCGTGGACAAGCTCGAGGAGACGATCCGGCGCGCAGAGGTCGGAGAGCGTTTGGAGGAGAGGCGAACCGCCCACCGTCGGGGCTGTCTCGGACTGGCCCGCGGCAGGCTCCTTCCAGCGCAGCCAGTATTTCTCGGGAGTTCCGACCACGCCGTAGCGCAAGCCTTCGGAGTCGTTGCCCGCCATCACGAGCTGCACGGTCGTGAAGAAGTGCCGGATGAAGTGCTTCTTCTGGTTGGCTAGGTTCTGGCGGATCCCCTCGGCCACCGACACGGTCGAGCGCTTCAGTTCGATCACGCCCAGCGCAATGCCGTTCACGTAGAGAACGAGATCCGGCCGTTTTGTGTTCCGGCCGCCGACCGTGACCTCCTCGGCGATGGCGAAGTCGTTGGCCGACGGATCGCTCCAGTCGATCAGATCGACCGTGACCGTGTTCTGGCCGACCCCGGGACTCACCCTCGCGCCGTACCGGAGGAGGCCGTAGACCTCCCGGTTGGCTTCGTAGAGGGTGCGGCTTCCGCCCAGTGCGGCGGCCTGGTCGAGCTTCGCAACGGCCTTCGCGATCAGGTTCGTGGAATGGCCGCCGCGCTTCAGAAAGCTGGCGAGGATCCGCGATTCGACGTTTCGGTTGCCGTCCCGGTCCCGCCAGTCTCCGAGGTAACGGTAGCCGAGGCCGTCCCGGAAGTGCGCGACGACCGGCCGCTGCGTCTCGACCTCCTTTCGCCGACAGAAGTCATGGCCGGGTCGATCCGGATTCGAGGATTTCCCAGCGTCCCTTCTTGGTCGGTCCCACATGACGGATGCGGCCCGCCTTCCGGAGCTTGTCGAGATGGTACTTGACGCCTTCCGGCGTGATCCCGATGCGGGAGGCCAAGGCGGCGCGCGTCAATGACGGATCGCTTCGCAGCAGAGCGAGGATGCGGTCGCGGGTAGGCCTCGACTCCGCCTTACCGCCGCATTCTTGGGTAGCATCGCCGATTTCCTGGGTAGTCTTGCCAAGTTGCTGGGTAGTATCGCGGCTTTCTTGGGTAGTCTCTCGCTTGGCACCTTGACTTTCTTGGGTAGTCGCGCGGACGGTGCCAGGCCGCCTGCGATTGCCGCCCGGGCGCCGGATTCGGGCAACAAACCCCGCGCCCGCTTCGAACTCGGGCTCGGGCAGGCCCGCCTCCGCACAGCGCCGGATCATGTCCACCGTCCCGGTTCCCATCTTCTCGATGTAGCGGAGCAGGTACATCGACTCGGCGATCAGTGGGTTGGCGGGCAGCGACGGGTGCGCCACGCGCAGCTTCTCGACGGTGAGCGGCCGCGGCAAGCGGCCGGAGTTCATGACCTCCAGCCGGTCCGCGAACAACATGACCTGAACGCTGCTGTTGTCCGTGTAGTCCCGGTGTGCCACCGCGTTGACGATGGCCTCCGTCACAACCTCCTTCGGGATCTCGTAGGACACGGGCACCTGCACCGTCTCTGCCCTTGTCCCAACCGACAGAGCGATCTTGCTCATCACGAAATCCACCGCTTGATCCACAAGCTCGAAGACCGTGCCCTTGTACACTTGGAGGGAAGGGATCGGCTTGGCGACCCCGGTTCCGTGGAAGTGCGCGCACTTGACCTCCGAAGAGATCAGGAAGCGTTGCGGGGCTCTGCCGAACAGCAGCACGGCGGCGTTCGTGAGCCGTCCCCGGTTCAGCAGGTTCAGATGTCTGAGCAGGTCGGCCGGGGAAGTCTCCTCCGGCAGCGGGAACTGCCGCGATCTCCGCGCCACCCGGATGAAGCGGTACATGCCTTCGATGTCCAGATCGTCAAGTGTGGCCCCCGAGCAACGGGCCGCGTCGAACGGTCCGAAGCGCAACAGTTGTCTGGCTTCGAGATACCGGACGAGCGCTGCATAGAGCCCGGCCACCAACTCCGCCTGCGTGGCGAAGCGCCTTCTCACCAATCCGGTCTGCGCCCTCCCGATCAGCGCCCGCATCTTCGCGTGCCGCTCGTCTCCCTCGGAACCCTTCAAAAAGATCAGCCGGTGCTTCTCCAGCTGGGTGGCCCGGTCGAACTCGCGCTCCGTGGGCGAGATCCCGTCCGAGTCCTCGAATCCGTAATCGATCCCGAACAGACCGACGTAGATCTCGCACCGCTCGACTTCGTCCAGGTAGACCTCGTCGGGTCGCCGGTCGGAGGCGGGCACGTCCTCGAAGAGGAAGACCTCGAAGAAACGACGCATCAGCGGATCGCCGCGCAGGTAGTCGCGCAGATGCTCCCGCTCCCGGGCGAACTCGCGTTGGACGCTGCTGATGAAGACGCGGATCGGCGTCATCGGCCCGGCTCGCGCTCCGGGACAGCATCCGGGATCGGAAGTCGGATGGAACCGGTGAGAAGCTGCTGCATCATGCCCTGCTTGACAGCACGGGTCTTGTCCAGGCGGCGCTCCAGCACAGTCACCTCCGCGTCCATGTCGGAGAGGACACTTGCGATGGCGCGTTGTTCGGGGAGGGGTGGGAGGGGGATTGGAATGTTGGCCACGTCGCGTTTGGAGATTTCCAAAAAGGTGGAGCCAGTGGCAAGTTCAACCATACGCTCCTTGAGCGTGACAAGGCGGTAGTACAAGTACTCATGACTGATCGACTTCCCGCATACCAACGATTTGAATCCTTGGTTAGTGGCAACGGGCATCGACGCGACTTTGACCTCGCCGATCGTGGCACGGCTACAGAGTAGTAAGCTGCCTGCTGGCAAGAGGCTAGCGCCGCAGCCACTGAGCCCATTCTCCGTGATGGTTCGAGCGGTGGTGACGAGATTCCGTCCAGGAGAGGCCGTAATGTCCGTGGGAGTGCACCACGGAATGTTGCCATGCCAGTACTCGGAGATGGACGTACGCGGCGTGCCTCCGTTCCTGATTTCAGCGAGCTCCCCTAACCGCACCTCCTCCCACTCCCCCTCAACCCCGGGCAATGGCACCCTTCCTGCCGACATCGGGAATACGGCTGCCCCCGATCATGCGGCGAGTTCCATACGCACTTTGTCACGGGCATCCCATAAAATGGGACGCACACCGTAACTACTCATCGCAGTCAGGATGGGTGTGGCGATCCTCTTGGGCGAGTCGTTCAGGATGGCGTAGGCGAGGGATTCGGAAGAGCGAGTTTCTTTCGTATCGAACCATGCGAACGCCATCGCCTGCGCGGAGTCCCGATTCGGGCGATTTACCGCGCGCAGTACTCGTTCGGGATGGGATTTCGATCTTGGTATAACAAAGTCGAATCGATGGTCGTAACCGCTTTTTCCGGTGAATTTCACGTTCGGGGTATAGCGGACTTTACAGAAGTCGAGCCAGGTTGCCACATCTTCCACGAACAGATTTGCCACGGTAGGCGAGGCAAGGTAGAACAGGTCGTTTACCGCTAGAATCGCCTGGACAAGATTGTGTTTGCGAAGCGGGAAGTTCTCCGCTGACGCATCAATCTCGAGCACACCCTCATTCGACCGTACGCCGAATCCATTCAGAGTTGTAGTAAAGAGTTCCTGACGCTTAGGACTGTTGATCTTGCATCCGGACAGTTCCAGGTCGTCGAGGGTATACCCGTCGTCGGTCAACACGAAACCGTTGGCAGTAGGTTCGGCATATATCTGGAGATAGTCATTGTGGCGATCCAGGTAGGGAGTAGTGATTTCGATCGACTCCTCGACTTCGCGAAGTGCCGTCTCGTCCCGCAACCACGTCGCGTACTGATCCAGTAGCACCTTCAAATCACTCATCATGTGAACAAGCTTCGCCTTATGTTCGGTGGCTTGACGACCTTGGAGAATCGCATGAAGTCCTGTAGGGTCCTCCACGCGTCGTCGAGGTTCGGAAAGCGGTCGTGTGGAACCGGATACGCCCACTTGTCTCCGTATCCTTCCCGATAGAGATGAAGATGGGGTGAATCGATGTCTTGTCCGTCAGGGTTTCGATGAGGCGGCCCGCCAAAGTCCAGCCGCGCCAATACCGCGACCGTCCGGCCACGAGTCTGGTAGGTCCCTTTTCTTAGGCTGATCCTGCCCCGGAGAACGTCCAGGACGAATCGCTCCCGGCGGTCTTCGGAAACCAGCGAGATCGCAATCTTTCCGCCGTGGTCGGGGAAATCCCATGTCCTGGCACTGTTTGCATCATACTTCTTCATGAGCAGCAGGGCATCGGCTTCCGACTGCGTGAGGCCGATATCGGTCATCGTTTTGCCACCTCCATCAGCCCATGGGTCAGCCGGCCGACCTCACGATCCGGGCGATCTCGCCGTTGGCGGCCTTTGCGGCCCGCTATGCCGCAGTGCTCGCCCACATCAGGTCCAACGACTCCCTTCAATGTGTCCAGTGTATCACGCTCACGAGGATGATTCCGCTCCTTCAAACGTGCCCTCCCGGCACCTGCGTCGGTTTCCTACCCAAACCGGGTAGTCTCGGCTTCCAATGTAGACATCCAAGGGGCCAAAAAGGCATACAGCATCCCCTCAACCGAGCCTCAACCCCGCCGCGGTTCCCGGTCGACACACTTACGATTGGACGCTGCGCCATGTTCATCCGCCATGCCGCCCGCGCGGTCACGCAAGCCCTTACCGACACGCCCGTCGTATTCGTTATGGGCGCGCGCCAGGTAGGCAAAACGACTCTGATCAGGCATCTGATCGACGAGCGATGGCAGTACATCACCTTCGACGATCTGGCGCAAGCCGAGCTGGCCCGCGCCGATCCCGTGGGTCTTATACGGAACTTTCCCGCGGGGTGGATCGCGCTGGACGAGGTGCAACGGGTTCCCGACACGCTCGTCGCGATCAAGCAAGCGGTCGACGAGGACCGCACCCCCGGCCGCTTCCTGTTGACCGGTTCGACCAACGCCATGTTGCTTCCCGCCGTGTCCGATGCACTGGTGGGCAGGGTGGAGACGGTGCGACTTTCCACGCTGTCCGAATGCGAGATCGGCGGCACTCGCCCCACGTTCCTGGCCAGGGTGCTCGCCGGCGATGCTCCGGTTGCGGACGAAGTGCGGATTCGGGATCGCCTGATCCAGCGGAGCCTCGACGATCTGCCTCGCATTGAACACATCGACTCAATGCACAGGTTGCTCCGACTCACGGCTCTGCTTTCGGGCCAGCTCATCAACCTCACGACGCTCGGGGGGAAACTGGGCCTGAGCCGGATCACCGCGGGGCGGTACCTCGCGCTTCTTGAGCAACTGTTTCTGGTCGAGCGCATTCCTGCGTGGTATTCCAACGAGTCCAAACGATTGGTAAAGACCCCCAAGCTGCACACCGTCGATACTGGCATGATGTGCGCTCTTCGGGGCATTACGAGGGTGTCCCAATCGTAGTTGGAGGTGGGGTGGCTCCGAGGATGTCGAATCATGCTGCGACGGGGTCGTCTGTTGGGCAAGAGTCCGGTTTGAGGGGTTGATCCAGATGGGCTTTCAGTATCCAGAGGTGGTCGTAGCCCATGATCCGACGGTACCTCGACTCGGCATCCAGAAAGGCCGAAGCGACCCAGCGTAGGACCATTTTTCCGTCCCTGAAGTGCGTCACGCGACGCAGCCGCTGACGCATGCCCGAGTGCGCGTTGTCGATCACGTTTGTCGTCCCCAGGCACCGCCTCAGGGAGGGCGGGAGGCCAATCCGGTTGATCGTGAACAGCTCCTTGAGGCCCTCCAGAAGGCTCCGAGCTGCGTGCGGATGGTCATCCTCAAGCCACTGGGACAGCTTCCTGATCCTTGCCTCGCCGTCGTCGGCTCCCAGCTTGAAGGCTCCCCGCATACCAGCCAGAACCTGTTCGTGAAGCTCCTTCGGAAGGTGACCGAGCACGTTCCTGATCTTGTGGTTCCGACACCTCTGCACCATACCGGCGTCGCCGAAGAACTACGTGACCGCCTTCCGCAAAGCCTTCGATCCGTCAATGACGAACAGACGCGGCCGTATCGGGTCCAGACCTCGCTCAACCAAATCCTCGAAAAGGGCCGTCGCCACAGCCGCATTCTCGCTGGCACCACTCCGCATACCGAGAACCTGCTTGTTCCCGCCAGTGCACACCCCCAGAGCCACAAGTACATGATGCTTGGCTACTTGGATGCCATCAACGTACACAACCAGATAGTCCCGTTCGTCCAGCCTACGCTCGGCCAGCTCCTTCAGCCGCCCCGCAGATGCCTTCACAGTCCGGCGGCTCACAGACGATTTGCTTACACCCACCGTCTCGGCCATCTCACCGATCACCTCCTCGTGCTCACACCCCCCAGCAACAATCCAAGCATCCGCTCCCCCAAAGGACCAGGCTCCCGTAGAGCTTCATACGCCGGAACAGGCACCTCTCCCTCCCCAGGCCGCCTCAACCGGGGCTTATCCACTCCGATCGCTCGATCCGACAAATACACCCGGCCCCCCTGTCGTCCGTGGTACTGCACCTGGCCGGCAGCACGACGCTTGCCCGGCCGCTTCGGGCCCGCCACCTCCATCGCGCTCAACTCAAGCACCGCCTCGATTGCCGCGTGCCCCACCGTCTGTGCAAGCTCGTCAATCGCGTTGGCCGTACCGATAGCCAGCTCCACCAGCGGCAACAGGTGCTGGCCATCTCGTACGAACAGCTCCCTCGCCTGGCGCTTCCGATCCACGTGCTTGTTGGTGGCCCGCCTCGCTCCGTACCTTCTCTTCATGGTGGTCTCCCTTTGTGGGTGTGGTTTCATGCGACCTCTGATCCTATTTCAGGTCCCGCAGGGGGAGCCACCATTCCCTCCCGCCTCTCGACCAAACCTCCAACTACCGCTGGGACACCGTCGGCATTACCCGTCGCAGGCTGCTGCGAAGTCCGGCCGAGCTTGGGGCCTTGCTGGAATCCTTCGTCTACAACGAGCTGCGAAAACAGGCGGGCTGGCTGGACGAGTTCGTGACGTTTCACCACTACCGTGATAAGGACAAGGTCGAGGTGGACATGGTGGTTGAGGATGCGGCGGGCGACTGCTACGGAGTCGAGGTCAAAGCGGCCGCCTCGTTGCGCCCCAGCGACCTCACCGGCCTGAGGCGGCTCCGGCGTATTGCGGGGAATCGCTTCAAGCTGGGCGTGCTTCTCTACGACGGCGATCACACTACGTCGTTTGGCGACCGGCTTTTCGCTGTGCCGATCGGGGCGTTGTGGAGCTAACCCACTCCCATGTCGCGCAGGTGCACTCGTAAACGGGCCTCAAGGCCCTCAACCCGTTGCGCGAGTTCCGGCAGTGTTGCCCCATACCGCTCTTGCAGTACCATGACTCTGTCCGCGAGCCCCGTCGTCACGCAGTCGATTCTCTGGCTGACCGCAGCCTCGATGCTGGTTATCCACTTGTCAACCACTACGAGCGACTTGATGTCGGCTTCGGTGAGAGTCTTGTAGCGGATCAGCACTTGAGTGTAGAGTTCATCTCGCTTCTGCTTGCAGCTTCTCTTTTGCGCAAGTTCTTTGGCATGAAGACGAAGATATTCGTATAACCGGTCCAGCTCTTCGAACAGGCCTTCGTCATCTTGGGTACCGCATGTCCAGGGGCGAGAGCCGAATGTTGTCTTTGCGATTCCCTTGGCTTGGGAATGTTCTGGTGTCCCAGGGGGGTGGGATTGAAGGATCACCGCTTTCAACGCTACGGCCCGCTGCTGCACTTTCCCCTTGGTAATCGCCCCTTTTTTGCCTTCAAGGTCGACGAGCGCACCATCGTCGCTCGTGTTTTCCTTTTCGAACGCGGCTTTCTGCTCGGTAATCGCCTCCAGGGCAGCATCCATTTCCGCAAGCTCGGTGTTTTCTTGGCCGAAGAAACGAGTCACGACTAAATCGGCGGGGATCAGAGTGCCAACATGTTTTCTTGTAGATCCTCCGGACTTTGTGACAAAGTCTGGCGTCTCCTTCTTGTGAGGTGTACGAAGTTCGCGGCCAGCCGCCCATCCCCCCGTCACCACAAGGTACACATCGTCCTGCATGACCTCGTCCCAGTAGTCCATCAAGCACTGGTAGACATCGTAAGCGTCTATGAGCGGCAGATTTGCGAAGTGCCCCAGGAGATCCTCGGACAGTTCGCGTATCAGGGCTTTCGGTGAGTCGTCCACATCAAGTCCGTACAGGCGGGGTTCATGCTTGGCCCGCCAATCGGCGACGGCGTTCTGTACTCTCTTCCGGTAGGCGATGAACGCGTCATGTCCGAGAACGACTTTGCTCACATCGTCCGCCGGTACGCGCACTCTCCCGTAGCCTTGCCGGTCGCCCGGGGCGAACAATGCCCGCCGCAGAGTCGGGAATTCATGCCAGTACTTGTCCAGCGCGTCTATGTCTCGATCGGGAACGCCGCCTCGCAAATGCGCGCGAAGATCTTGTAGGTCTTCGGTTTCGCTCGAATCGACATAGCGGGGAATGTTGAGATTGAAGTCGTTTTCGGCGCTGGCGATCTCGTCGAGCGGCGCCATGCGCGCGAACCCGGGCGTGTCGCGCTGGTCGTTGAAGACATCGACGATCCGGTGGATGTCGCGCTCGCGCAGACGATTCTTGGCTCCGTCCTTCTGGAACGCCTTGCTGGCGTCCACCATGAAGATGCCCTTGCGAGTTGCCGCTTGCTCCTTGTCGATCACGACGATGCAGGCCGGGATTCCGGTGCCGTAGAAGAGGTTGGCGGGGAGCCCGATGATGCCCTTGATCCATCCTCGCTCAACCAGGTTCCGACGGATGCGGGCTTCGCGGTTGCCGCGGAACAGGACCCCGTGCGGGAGAATGATCGCGCCCCTGCCCGTGCTCTTCAGCGACGCGACGAAGTGGAGCAGGAAGGCGCAATCTCCGTTCTTCGCGGGTGGAATGCCGTATTCGAAGCGGCGGAACGGGTCGTTGTCCGGGTCGACCCCGTTCGACCAGGCCTTGGCGGAGAACGGGGGGTTGGCGACCGCAAAATCAAAGCGCTTCAGGCGCGTGGGTCCATCTGTGAATCCGGGCACCGCGAGCGTATTGCCTCGTTCTATCTCGGCGGTTGTGTTGCCGTGGAGAATCATGTTCATGCGCGCCATGGTCCACGTCGCGACATCCATCTCCTGTCCGTAGACGGTCAGCCCTCTCGGCGCCGCGTCCACCGCCTTGATCAGGAGTGATCCGGAGCCGCAGGTCGGATCGTAGACGGAGTGGCTGAGCCGGGTGTCCGGCCCCACTCCGATGACCCGGGCCATGATCCGCGATACCTCCGCTGGGGTGTAGAACTGTCCCTTGCTCTTGCCGGACTGCGTCGCGAAATGCCGCATGAGGTATTCGTACGCGTCGCCAAGAATGTCGTCGCCGTGGGTACGATGCGCCCGGAAATCGAGCCCTTCGAAGATCGCTACGAGTTTCGTCAGCCGGTCGGTCATCTCCTTGCCCTGACCGAGTCTGGTCTCGTCGTTGAAGTCGGCCTGGTCCAGCACGCCCTTCAGCAGGTATTCGTTTGCGTCGGCGAGCTTTCGGATAACCACGTTTATGCCGTCGCCAATCTCCTTTCGTCCCTTGAGGGCAACAATGTCCGGGAACCCTCCTCCGGCGGGTACCCTGATATCGGAATAATCGTCGTCCGAGTACTTGTCCGAGACGTATTTCATGAAAAGCAGCGTCAGGACGTAGTCCTTGTATTGAGAGGCGTCCATGCCGCCGCGAAGTTGATCGCAGCTTTGCCAGAGCGAGGCGTACAAGTGGGATTTGCGGAGGGCCATAGGCGGGTCAGTCCGTGGATTCGGAGCAAGGGAGGAACCAAGCGAATCCCATCTGGCAAATCCCAAGCCTCTGTACAACTTGGGGGCGACGAATCGCGCCGTACGCGTCGGAAGCGGTAGCGTCGTCGGGCCGGATGCAACGGTGGGACCTGCTTAGGCCGGTGATGTCGGACTGCAGGTCGGCCACTTTCCGCCGGTGACTCGGATGCTTGGTCGTGATCATGTCACAATGTGGCTGGTCGTGCCGATCCAGACCAACGGACCGACAAGCCCGGTATGTTGCCAACAAGGCGGGCCTGGCGGCAACGACTGGACCGCGTGTTGGCCGAGATGAATGAGGCGATGGCGGCGCGAATGATAATTCGCCTTACAAATAGCCTCTAAGTAAAGAATTTGCTATAGTTTATAGGTCAATTCGTAGAACCTCCTGGAATCGATGATGCCGAAACTCAGTTCCAAACGCCAAATCACGCTTCCGGCAGCCCAGTGTCGGCTGGCCGGTATCGAACCGGGTGACGAATGCCGCAGTTTCGTTGCCGACGGTCGCATTACGATCATTCGCATGCAACCCGGGAGTGCGCGGGGGTGCTTGTCTCATCTTCGAGTGGACGAGACGGCCTCCGATGAGGAGTCGCGCCAGAGCGCCATCGAGCTGAGGCGGGAGCGCCCGCGTTGATTGCCGTCGACACCAACGTCCTGCTCCGCTATCTCCTGCAGGACGACGAGCTACAGTACGAACGATCCTGTCACGTTTTCGAAGGCACCGAGCGCGTCTTGATTACGGATGTTGTACTGGCGGAGGCGGTGTGGACGCTGCTGGGCCGCCGTTATCGGGCAAGCAGGGCCGACGTGATCGCTGTCGTTGACAGGCTATTGCAGGAACCCAACCTGCGGTTTGAGGACGATGCGGTCGTGTGGAACGCTTTACAGGCATATCGCGGCACGGATGCGGACTTCGCCGACGCGCTCATTGTGCACAAGGCGTTGAAGACGGGCCCGAGTCACGATGAACTGAGTGTGGTTTATACCTTCGACGCCAGCGCTTTGCAGCTGACCCACACCGCCGCGCCGTAGTGCCCAACCAACCATGGCGGCTCCGCAGGCTTGGCAGCAGGGTGCCCGCGGTCGGCGAGGCTGAGCGCGAGCTGCCCGGACTGTCTGCGACGGTGCCGTTCGACGACCGATACAACCAAGGCCGCTTCGCTGGACGATCTCTCCCTCCGGCTGATTCGGGAGCATCTGCAGGATGTCGGCAGCGACCTGTTTCAGAAAGTGAACAGCCTGTCCATTGAGGACCTAGGACGTCGAATGAACATTATCGGCGGCCCAGTGGAGGCTTCGTTTCCCAAGAACGTTGGCCTGCTGTTCTTCAACGACCGCCCGCACGAGTTCTTTCCCGTGACGCAGATCGATGTGGTCTGGTTCCCGGACGGTCCCGGCGGCGACGTCTTCGAGGAGAAAGAGTTTCGCGGGCCGCTGGCCGCGATCCTGCGCGATGCGGTGCGCTACATCGACCATCGCTACCTGATGGAGACAGTGGTCAAGCATCCCGACCGGCCCGATTCTGGAGTTTTCCGATCGGGGCGATCGAAGAGGCGATCGGTAACGCCATCTACCACCGTTCCTACCAGGTACGCGAGCCGGTGGTGGTGCGAATTACGCCCGAGGAGGTGGTGGTGCTCAGCTTCCCCGGTTCGGATCGCTCCATCCGAATGGAGGATCTGCAACAAGGCAAGGCCGTCAGCCGTCGCTATCGCAACCGCAGGATCGGCGAATTCCTGAAAGAGTTGGATCTTGCAGAGGGCCGTTCGACAGGAGTGCCGAAGATCCTCCGGGCGATGCGCAGCAACGGCTCACCGCCGCCTCGCTTTGAGACCGACCAGGACCGCACCTGGTTTCTCACCCGGCTACCGGCCCACGAACGCGCAGGCATTGGGACCGCCGATCATGATGCCTGGCAAGTCCCCCCAAGATAAACGACTGGAAGATAAAGAGAGAACTCTCACTACATTCGCCCCGCCCTTGGCGCTGGCCTGGTCGAGATGACTTTGCCGGACAAACCCAAGAGCCGGAGCCAGCGTTATCGGCGAACGGCGGCCGGTGAGGTCCTGGCGCGACGCCAACGGCAGATGCGTGACGAGCCTTAAGGAAGAACTCTCCCAAATGAACACCGCCCGCATCGTCTCCAACGTCTGAGACTTCTGCACCCGCTACGCGACGACCGAGTAGGCTGCGGTATAGTGCCCCCGATTTCTCTGGACAGTGGTTTAGCAACCCATCCGGGGTTCAAGAGATAGGAGGCAGGGGATGTCGCGGAGTATGGACGAACGGGACGGCGCGGGCAGCGTGGGGAGGCGGGCCGGTCTCCCCAAGCGGTGGAGCGCGCAGCGGAAGGTGGAGGTGGTCTTGCGGCTGCTGCGGGGGGAGGACATCGGCGAGGTGAGCCGGGAGATTCGGGTAGCGCCGCCGGAGCTGGAGCGGTGGCGGCGGGAGTTCCTTCAAGGGGGCCAGGAGGGGCTGAAGAAGAAGAACCGGCCGGGAGGCGAGCTAATGCGGACGCGGGCGAAGCTGGGGGAGATGACGATGCGGGTCGAGTTGCAGGCGGAGCTTCTTGAAAAAAGGGGGTACGGGGACGAGCTGAGGAAGCTCTTGAGGCGCTTGGGCGGGTGAGTCCGGCGACGAGGCGGCCGTACCCGCTGACGATGGTGTGTGAGGCGTGGCGAGTGGCGCGTTCGAGCGTGTACGCGTTGCGGGGGCGACCTCCGGAGTCCGATCGTCGGGAGCCGGGGAAGCGCGGGCCGAAGACGGCACTGAGTGACGAAGAGCTGGCGGAAGAGATCCGGACGGTGCTGAAGACGAGTCCGTTCCTCGGCGAGGGCCACCGGAAGGTGAAGGTGCGGCTTGCGGCCAGGGGGATCCGGGTCGGCAAGAACCGTGTGCTGAAGCTGATGCGGGAGCACGGGCTGCTGGTGCCGGTGCGGCGCGGCCATGCCCGCGGGGACCGGACCCACAGCGGCCGGATCCGGACCGGGAGGCCGGACGAGCTCTGGGGCACGGACGCGTCGCGGTTCTGGACGAAGGCGGAGGGCTGGTGCTGGTTCTTCGCGGCCGTCGACCACTGCACCTCGGACGTCGTCGGCTGGCACGTTGCGAAGACGGGCGACCGTTGGGCGGCGCTGGAGCCGGTCCGCCAGGGGGTGCGGAACCACATGGGCGGCTTCGGCAAGGCGATCGCCCTGGGTCTCGGTCTGCGGCACGACTGGGGCTCCCAGTACCGGGCAAAGCAGTTCCAGGCCGAGATCAAGTGGCTCGGCATCCGCTCCACACCCGCCTACGTCGGCGAGCCGGAGCGCAACGGCGTCGCCGAGCGCTTCCTCGGGACGCTCAAGGAGGAGTGCATCCATCTGCACGACTTCGAAACCCTCAAGGAGGCCAGAGCGGTGATCGGGGCCTTCATCGAACGCTACAACAACGGCTGGCTCCTCCAGCGGCACGGCTACATAACCCCGACCCGTGCCCGCAAGAAGCTCAGCCGCAAGGTGGCCTGATGTTTAGGCCGTCCACTTGTCCAGAAAACCGGGACCGGTACAGCGGTAGCTTACCGCCGTGAAGATCTTCTGCAGCGAGACAAGGCCAGCCTTGATGTGTTGGCTCGTGGCCTGCTTGGTGCCAAGTCATTCATATGACCACATTCCTGGTCAACTTTCGTTTTTTCGACGCTTGAAGGGAGTCCCGGATGCCGATTTATAATGTTCACGAAGCCAAGACTCACTTGTCCCGCTTGCCGGCCCAAGCGGAAGCTGGAGAAGAAGTCGTCATCGCTCGGCGGAATCAACCTGTGGCCCGAATCGTGCGTTACGAATCTTCGGTCAGCCCGCAGCCAGACGTCATGAAGGGCAGGGTCGTGATTACGGATTCAGCCGAGCCCCAATCCCGCCGCGACCTTATCCCACGCACTTACAATTGGACGGCATAGTACTTACGATTAGACGCTAACATCCTGTACAATTGGACGCTGCCTCATGTTCATCCGCCACACCGCCCGCGCGGTCACGCAAGCCCTTACCGACACGCCCGTCGTATTCGTCATGGGCGCGCGCCAGGTAGGCAAGACGACTCTGATCAGGCATCTGATCGACGAGCGATGGCAGTACATTACCTTCGACGATCTGGCGCAAGCCGAGCTGGCCCGCGCCGATCCCGTGGGTTTCATACGGAACCTTCCCGCGGGGCGGATCGCGCTGGACGAGGTGCAACGGGTTCCCGACACGCTCGTTGCGATCAAGCAAGCGGTCGACGAGGACCGCACGCCCGGCCGCTTCCTGTTAACCGGTTCGACCAACGCCATGTTGCTTCCCGCCGTGTCCGACGCACTGGTGGGCAGGGTGGAGACGGTGCGACTTCCGACGCTGTCCGAATGCGAGATCCGCGGCACTCGCCCCACGTTCCTGGCCAGGGTGCTCGCCGGCGATGCTCCGGTTGCGGACGAAGTGCGGATTCGGGATCGCCTGATCCGCCGGATCGTCACCGGGTGCTTTCCCGAGCCCGTGTTGAGAGCGACGGAGAAGCGAGTGCAGGCGTGGTACCGGCAATACGCCAACACCCTGATCCAGCAGAGCCTCGACGATCTGCCTCGCATTGAACACATCGACTCAATGCACAGGTTGCTCCGAGTCACGGCTCTGCTTTCGGGCCAGCTCATCAACCTCACGACGCTCGGGGGGAAACTGGGCCTGAGCCGGATCACCGCGGGGCGGTACCTCGCGCTTCTTGAGCAACTGTTTCTGGTCGAGCGCATTCCTGCGTGGCATTCCAACGAGTCCAAACGATTGGTAAAGACCCCCAAGCTGCACGCCGTCGATACTGGCATGATGTGCGCTCTTCGGGGCATTACCCGTCGCAGGCTGCTGCGAAGTCCGGCCGAGCTTGGGGCCTTGCTGGAATCCTTCGTCTACAACGAGCTGCGAAAACAGGCGGGCTGGCTGGACGAGTTCGTGACGTTTCACCACTACCGTGATAAGGACAAGGTCGAGGTGGACATGGTGGTTGAGGATGCGGCGGGCGACTGCTACGGAGTCGAGGTCAAAGCGGCCGCCTCGTTGCGCTCCGGCGACCTCACCGGCCTGAGGCGGCTCCGGCGCACTGCGGGGAATCGCTTCAAGCTGGGCGTGCTTCTCTACGACGGCGATCACACTACGTCGTTTGGCGACCGGCTTTTCGCTGTACCAATCGGGGCGTTGTGGAGCTAACCCACCCTCATGTCGCGCAGGGCCATTCTATGCGAAGTCGGAACGCCACAAATGGACAGCTCGCTCTGCCATTCGACGCTGTCTTTGTTCCAGAACCGGCCGGGTCCATTCCTCGGGCGCCAGTTCGGGTATCGCCCGCGTGAGCGCATATCCACTCGTGCGGAACGCCCGGACCTTTTCGGCCCAGGCCGCGTTCCCGATCTTGCGATTCAGTCTGGCTTCAAGAAGCGTTAGATTACCGATTCTGTGTATGCGTCCCCGCCGGAAACGCTTCTTCCCATTCAGGCCCCGGGTTTTCAGGCAACAGATGTTCGATTGTACCCGGGTCCGTTTCCGCGTTGCACGGCTTGCCAGAGGCGTCGCTTTCCAGTCGGGCCAGAATGTGCTTGACCAACTTTTTGCGCGGCCCGCGCGAATTGATCGAGAGGAACGAGAAATCCGCTTGCGTCTGTTCGTCGGACGGGTAGATCGGTTTGATCACCTCGAAGAGCTCTCGGGGAGTCGCCACGTCGCCGTTGGCCACCGCCCTGCTCGCCCGATGGTATTGGACTTCCAGATCGTTGGGGTTGAGTCTCCCTACGACGGTGTAACGAAAGGACAGGACGCAAATCAACTTCAGGGCGCGCTCGAAGTCGCGTCTTGACCAGGTTTCCCACGCGGCAAACACCAAGGGCATCATCTGGGTGACCCGAAACACTCGAAGCTCCGACACGTGTGCTCGAGCCCCTGGGATGTCCAGCCAGAATTCGTGCGACGGGTCCTTGATCGCGGCGAACACCTCGGCGCGATCCTCCAGCTCCTGGAGAAGATCGAAGACGTCGCGGGCCGACCGGTACCGATCGCGAACAATCTTGAACAAACGGCGGCGGCGCACCTTGGCGAGATAGCAAAGCATGTGGTAACGAAGCAGATGCGGAACCTGCGCCTGACCCACCGTCGCGGCGATCCGGTTCCATCTGCGCAACATTGCGTCGCGATCAGCGGTTGACGCCCTCGCAAATATGTAGTTCTTCAGGAGATCGGTCGTGGTCAGTTCAAGACCGCGCGCGTTCAGCGTCTCGAACACCGTATAGGCGTTCAGCGCGTCTTCGACGGTGATAAGAGTGAACACGAGGTGCCTCGCAACCGTCTCCGACACGAGCCGGGCGAGCGCGGTACCGTCGCCGAGGCCGTCCAGGTCGCGGATCCGCTGCTCGAAATAGCAGAAACACTTCCACATGAGCCCATTGGAATGAATAAGTCCCTTGGGATTGACGGGCTCCCTTAGCTGGACCAGATAGTCCTGATAGAAACCGTTGTCGGTATCGTTGAGGTTGAGCCGACTGGTCTCGACGAGCGAAGCGGGGTCCTGCTCACCAATGAAACGCTGACAAAGGGCGGCTGCCCGCGTGGCGTTCCGATCAGGTTCCCGGCCGAACTCCGCGAGCTTGTGCAGCGCGTTGATGATGGCCAGCACGAATATGCTGAGCGTGGCAAGCCTTTGCTGCCCGTCTATTACCACAAGCCGCCGGTCCGATTCGGCTACCACCACCATTGCCCCCATGTAGTGGCGGTCGTTCTCCGAGTCGCGCATCTCCACGATGTCGTCCCACAGGTCTTCCCACTGTTCGTGACGCCACGAGTAGTCGCTCTGGTACGGCGGAACGTGATACGACCTGCTGTTGCCGATCAGCTCGAGATAGTTGACCGTGCGCGTGTCTAGTAGCCTGCTTCTGGCCATTTTGCCTCAAACGCTTTCGGTGCTCATCTCGGGTTCTTTCTTTTCACAACCTTCTGCAGTGGTTGCGGGGGTTTGTTCTTATCGAACGCAGACCTCAACGGCGGGCTTGTTGGGGTAGCTAACTCCTAAGGATAAACGAGAGAGCGGTTGGGTTAAGTGTTTCTTCCCGAAAAGTGGCGACAATCTCGGGATGTTTGAACCCGTGCTTCTCTATGACGGCGATCACACTACGTCGTTCGGCGACCGGCTTTTCGCTGTGCCGATCGGGGGCGTTGTGGAGCTGACCCCCGGCACAGGTGCGGTGCTCGCGGTGCTGGGTATTATTGGACAGGATCGATTATCTGTACCACCTCAGCTATGAGGCAGAAAGCAGCCGCTGACGGAACAAGACCCCACGTTTGTTTCAGCCGAACCCTCGGACCTGCTCGGGTCGCTGACAGAGGTTGAGGAGCGAGCCGCACCCGAGGCTCTGTACCTGCGGGGAGACCGCTCCCTCCTGGAGGGTGGCCCGATTATCGCCGTCGTCGGGTCCCGCAATCCCTCGGAAAAGGCCGTAGCGTGGGCGCGGGCGATCACAAAGGTCCTGGTCAGGCACGAAATCACGGTCATGAGCGGTCTGGCGCTTGGCATCGATACGGTGGCGCATGCGACGGCCATTGCGTCAGGGGGAAGAACTATCGCCGTACTGGGTACGTGCCTGGGACGGTATGCAGTGCATCGTAACCGTGGGCTTCAGGATCGTATTGGCCAGGATCATCTGCTCGTGTCGCAGTTTCCCCCGGGAGGGCGTAACCACAAGTCCAATTTCCCTCGGCGAAACAAGACAATGGCCCTTCTGTCTGACGCAACGCTTATAGTTGAGGCCGAAGAAGCAAGTGGAACCCGGTATCAAGGATGGGAAGCGATCAAGCTCGGGCGCCCCGTACTGTTTCCACAGCCATTCCTGGCGACATCCAGTGCTTCGTGGCCCCGGGAGATGGAAAGGTACGGTGCGTTTGGATTCAACCGGCACACGTTTCCGCGAGTGCTCGCGGAGCTTCCCCACAGGAATGACGAGCCCCTCTCATTCTAGCTAGTTCTTGTCCGTTTTCTCGCCCCGGAAGGGCCAGTTGAGGCGGTCATGAGGGAGTGATTTGGTGTTTCGCCGGAAAGGGGCGGTTTGAGGTTGTAATCTGGCGGGTGGAGAGGGGTTTTCAGCCGGATTGACCGGTTGCAAGAGTGATTTCGGGGATGGCGGGCACAGCGGTACCAGCGGGTTCGCCTGACGGGGCTGCGGGGGGCGGTCGGGTTGGTGGGCTCACACCGGTTTCAACTTGCAACGTGCGATCACCCATAGGTTGTGCGAGACGACGGCGGACCAGACGTAGGCGCGGAAGTGTTCTAACCCGCGCCAGTTGCAACGTCCGAGGCCGAAGCAGCGCTTGAGGTACGAGACCACGGCCTCCATTCCGGCCCGGAAGTTCCTCAGCCGCCCGTAGACCCGTGGAGACGAGGCCATGTCGGTGGCTTTGAGGCCCGCCTTCTTGTGGAAGACCACGTCGCGCACGCCCAGTGCCTTCGCGCCCACCAGATTGGCCTTGCTGGCGTAGCCCCCGTCACACGCCAGCTGCTCCGGCACCGACCCATAGATCGCTGCGTGCCGCTCGATCATCGGCAGACACCGGGTGCTGTCCGGCGGATTGCCTGCCTCGACCACGGCATCGAACACCAGGCCGCTCGCGCCGCTGCTCAGGTTCACCTTGTGCCCGTACTGAACCCGGCGCCCGCCCTTGCGGATGATGTCGGTGTGGGGCTCGAACAGGCTCACCACCTTCTCCTCCGCAGGCACCGTCTCGCCCCTCAGCACCCGGCGCACGGTCTGGCGGACGACCGCCACAAGAGCGGCATCCACGTAGCGAAGCGTCCGTCGCACCACAGCCAGCAACTCGCGGTACAGCTTTACCTTACGCTTCATCCGTACCCTGGGGATCTTCCACTTCCTCCGCTTCGCCGCCCGGCAGTGGTCGTGGAAGGGAAAGGCATCAGGTCCCAACTGCTTCCGGCCCCGCGCCAGCAGCCGCGACAGCACACGCACCGCGTCGTACAGCAGCTGGCTGTCACTGGGATCCAGGATGTGCGTCTCCGTCACGGTGCTGTCAACGCGCACCCTGCGGCCCGCCTCCCCAAGCTGCCCGCGCCGTCCCGTTCGTCCGTCCTCCGCGACATCCCCTGCCTCCTATCTCTTGAACCCCGGATGGGTTGCTAAACCACTGTCCAGAGAAATCGGGGGCACTATAGGAGCAAGTAGCCCAAATGATTCCAACGAGACCGTGCTTCGAAGAACGAAGACCTCGTTGTTCGGGCCGAGTTGCATAGCCACGAGAAGAGGACGGGCGCTTCCGCTGGGGCTGGTCCTTGGAAGAAACGCGGCTGCTTGACGCCGAGTCAATTGTATGACCATGTTCCTAGTCAACTTATTGTTCTTCAGAGCCTGAATGGAGTCCCGGATGCCGATTTATAATATTCACGAAGCCAAGACCCACTTGTCTCGCCTGCTGGCCCGAGCTGAAGCTGGAGAAGAGGTGGTCATCGCTCGGCGGAATCAACCTGTGGCCCGGATCGTGCGTTGTGAATCTCCGGTCCGCCCACAGCCAGACGTCATGAAGGGCAGGATCGTGATTACGGACGCGTTCTTCGACCCGCTCCCGGAAGACGAGTTGAAAGCGTGGGAAGGCGAATAGCGGTGCGATTTCTGCTTGATACGCATGCCTTTCTCTGGTGGCTTGCCGACAGCGCGAGACTGTCGGACAGGGCTCGAGACCTCATCGCAAACCCGGCACACCACCGGTTTGTGAGTGCCGCATCAGCGTGGGAAATCGCCACCAAGCATCGGCTTGGGAAGCTCCGGGTGACCGATCAAGGTACGCTCGACACCCTGGGGATGATTCGCAGCCAGGGTTTTCGGGAGCTTCCGATCAGCGTGCAGGACGCCGAGCGGGCTGGCAGCTTGAAAGGCGTGCATCGAGACCCGTTTGACAGGATGCTCGTTGCTCAAGCCGTGCGGCACAGTATGGTGCTGATCTCGCGAGACAACGCACTTGACGCCTTTGAGGTGCACCGTGTGTGGTAGCGGCGGGAGCGTCCCGAAGGAGATGGAACCCCGACACCACAGGGGTCACCAGCGAGCGGGGCCCCTGAAGACCTCGCGCGTATGCCAGTCGATGAAGGACTGGTCCGGAGCTTCGCTGAGCGAGCGGCGGAGGGGACGATCTTGATAGTCTGCGCCCTCATCTGTTCCCTCCCGTGGCCGGCAATCGTCGCCCGACCAAGCCCGCCGTCATCCGCCACTCTCGCGCCAGCACGCCATAGACCACGTGATCCACGAAGTGGTCGTACAGCCATTCCGCGTCGCGCAACCGCCCTTCCTCCCGCAGGCCGAGCCGCTGTGCGACAGCCCGGCTGCGGTGGTTGTCCGCCGCGCACCGGATCTCCACACGGTTGAGCCCGCGGCTGCCGAAGGCCTGCGCGATCAGCGCGCGGCACGCCGTCGTCGCCAATCCGCGGCCCTGCCAGGCCTCACCTATCCAGTAGCCGAGCGATGTGCTCCGGTTGCGCCAGTCGACGTGATGCTGGCCGACCATACCGGCGATGCGGCCATCGACGTGCAGGGCGAGCTGGACGCCGTCGTTGCGGGCCGCCTGCGCCTGCGCGGCGCGGATGAACGTCCGCGTGTCATCGACCTCGCGCACGCTGTCGAGCCACGGAAGCCACCGCCGCAGGTGCCCACGGTTGGCGTCGGTGAGGGAGAACAACTCGTCGGCGTCCTCAAGCGCGAGCGGGACGAGCCGGCAGCGACCCGCGGGATCGCCGCGATCAACTGCGTCGTTGCCGGTGCTACCTGACCCGGTCAACGCGTCGTGTTGGCCGCGGTAACTACCAAATAGGGGTCGACGGGGGGCAGTCCGAGACGACCCAACTCGTCGTTCACGCGCGCCAGATCCTCCTCCAAGAGCCGGTCCAGCCGCCCCAAGTATCCCGCAAGCTCGTCCTTCATGATGCCGAAGACCTCGCGCATACCCGCATTCGGACGCCCATCGCCCCGCTCCACCATGGAAAGCAGGTTGGCCAGCCGGTTGTTTACACGGATCGGAAAATTCAAGGGATCCTGATTGCTGCGATTCCGGACCTGGTACACTAACCCCTCCAGCTCCGCTGCCTCTTCCAACAAGTCTTGTGCGACCGTCCGCAGCCCCTCGTCATCGGAACCTTCCAACCGTTGATCGACCTCTGCCCGAACACGACGGATCGACATCACCGCTCGGTTGGCCGCATCCACCTGCTCCCAAATCTCCCGGCTGAAGACGTACTGTTCCCGCAGATCCGCGTCCGTGACCCCTTCAATCCAGGGATTTCGGCGCACCGTCACACTGGTGGTCACAGGCCGACCGTCCACCACGAGGCGCACCTCGTAAGTACCCGGTGGAACGGTCGAGGACAGGGTGCGCACTCCCCACAAGATCATCCCTGGAAACGTCGCTGCCGGTTCCGTTCGCAGGTCCCACCGGAAGTGGTTGAGTCCCGCCTCCACGGGAATCGAGGGGCTCGCCCAACGGTCGCGGCTCGGGCGGCTCGCTGTGGACTCCGATTCGCCTTCTGCGGCGGCCGTGTCTGCCGGGCTCTCCGGGACATAGGTGCGAAGGACTTGGCCGTCGGCGTCCAGGATCTGAAGTGCCGCCGTCTGCGGAGTCTCATCCAACCACCAGGAGAGAACCACTCCGTTGGCCGACCTGTAGGCATCCGGAGGCTCGAACAAGGAGGCACCGCCGCCCACCAATTCCTCCTGGAACTGGCGCAAGGGCGCGATGTTGTCCAGCACCCAGAACCCGCGGCCGTGAGTCCCGATCACGAGTTCATTCTCTTGTGGGAGAACGTCTACTATGGGCAGGTCCGGAAGCCCCGGGTTGAGCTCTTCCCACACCTCGCCGTCATCCCAGGACACGTACACCCCATTGTTGGTGCCGGCGTACAACAACCCTGGCCGGGAAGCGTCCTCGGAGACGGCGTTCACGTACGCCCCATCTCGAATGCCAGTTGTGATCAGCGTCCAGGTGGCACCGAAGTCGGCGGTCTTCCAGATGTAGGGGGTCCGGTCGTCCAGGAGTGCGCGACGAGCCGAAACATATGCCCGTCCAGATTCGAACGAGGACGGATCGATCCGACTCAGCCGAGCGAACTCGGGCATATCGGGTGGTGTTACCTCGGTCCACGTGTCCCCTCCATCCTGCGTGACGTGTACCAGACCGTCATCGGACCCCGCCCAAATCACGTCCTCGTCCAGCTTCCCGAGGCCCACCGAGAAGATCGTCGCATACACTTCGGGGCCGTTCATGTCTCCCGTGATGGGCCCTCCCGACCGTCCCAAGGTCTCGGGCGCGGCTCGCGTCAGATCTGGGCTCAACCGGTCCCAGCTATTCCCGCCGTCAGTGGTTCGCCACAGGTGGTTGGACGCCGTGTACAAAGCCCCGGAGTTGATCGGAGAAAAGACTATCGGGAAGGTCCACTGCCACCGTTCGACCATGTCGGCTGCCGGCTCCCCCGAGTAAAACCACGGATACGGGTTGACCTCCCGGGTCGTCCCCAGTCGCCTGTTGTACTTGTCTATGTAGCGCCCGTTGTTAACACCGGAATAGAAGAGGTCGAGATCGCGGGGGTCGGGTGCGATATACCCCGGCTCACCCCCTCCGGCCCTGTATGAGACGGCCATCGACCCCGCCGTCAGGCTTCCCAAGTCCCCGGACGCCGGACCCGCCCCGAGTTGGAACCTGCCCGTGTTCCAATCGCTCGGCAGGCACAGCGTGGAATTGTCCTGCTGGGAACCGCAGACGTGGAAGGGGATATGAGCTGTCGTTACAGCGTGGTAGAACTGAGCCGTCGAAAACTCCTGATCGGTCCAGTGCCCGCCAGTATCGAAGCTCACGGCACCTCCACCGTCGTTCGCCACCACGACATGGGCCGGGTCGTCCGGATCAATCCAGAAATCGTGGAAATCGACGTGGGTGCCGTTGTTGATGACCTCGTAGGTCTCCCCGCCGTCCGTCGACCTGAAGAATGACGTATTCTGGACGTACACAACGTCTTCGTCTTGTGGGTCTGCGAAGACGTGGGTGTAGTAGAAAGCCCGCTGACGAATGCGGCGTTCATCGTTGATGAGAGCCCACGTCGCACCCCCGTCCTCGCTCCGAAATAGTCCGCCCTCGTCATGCTCGTAGAGAGCGTAGACGCGCTGGGGATTGGCTCCCGAAACGGACACTCCGATCCGTCCCACGATCCCCTCCGCAGGAAATCCAGGATTGCGAGTCAACTCGGTCCAAGTATCTCCTCCATCGACACTCTTGAAGATCCCGCTCCCGGGACCACCGGAGGACATGGTGTACTCCTTGCGGAACGCCTCCCACAGGGATGCGTAGAGTACGTCGGGGTTGGTTTGATCGATGACGAGGTCTATGGCACCGGTCTTCCCGTCTCTGAACAGGACTCTGGTCCAACTGTCCCCACCGTCAGTGCTCTTGTAGACGCCTCGCTCCTCGCTCTCCGCGCTGTACCGGCCGAAGACCGCCGCGTAAACGACGTTTGGATCGGTGGGATGGACGCGAATCTTGGAGATGGCGTCGGAGTTTGAGAACCCGACGTGTTCCCAAGTGTCTCCGGCGTCCCGGCTTCGGTAAATGCCGTCTCCCGGGAGGATGTTCCCGCGGATGCAGGTCTCGCCCGTCCCTATGAAAACCAGATCGGGATTCGTGTCGCTGACGGCAACGGCTCCGACCGACGACGAGTTGATCTTGAAGTCGGTCACGGGCCGCCAGTTGTCTCCTCCGTCCACGGTCTTCCAAAGCCCGCCACCCGTGGCCCCGAAATACGCCTCCTCCGGGCGTCCTCGAACACCGCTCACCGCAATCGACCGTCCACCACGATCCGGGCCGATATTGCGCCAACTGTACCCCTCAAGAAGGGAGGTCGCGGAAAGGGAGGCCGCGGAGGCCGGGGACGGTTCCTGGGCAGCCAATTGCGGGCCATGGCGAGGGCCGGACAACGAAGTACCTACCACGGATCCGACGACCATGATGGTGGTAAGCACTGCTACCGCTGGCGGTGCGAGGAAAGCTCTCATCTCCCTATCCCTCCTTTTTCCCATTCCGCATTCCATCCTCGAATTCCTGAGCCCTAAGTCCTCGGTATTAGCTGACTGTCCGCGGCTCGTCCTTGGGGTGGACAGGAGATTTCTCCCACTCCCACGTCTCCCCGAGAACCCAGCGGTAGTACCAGTCCAGTTCCACGTTAGCCTTGAATAGGCGCTGCTGGAGTTCCCTCCACCCATGACCCTGTTCAGGGGCCACATAGAGGTGGGTGGGGACGCCGTTGTACTTCAATCCCTGATACAGCTCCACCGACTGCGGCATCGGGACACGAGCGTCGAGTTCCCCGACCAGTACTATCGTGGGCGTCGTCACCTTGTGGAGGTCGAACAGCGGCGAATCCGCCATGTACTGTTCGATGGGGGCGTCTTCGGCCCAAGGCGTCCCGCCGAACCATGGCGTGCGATAGATCCTCACGTCCGACTGGGCGTACATCGACATCCAGTTGACGGCACCGGCTCCCGAAGAGGCTGCTTTGAAACGATCTGTATAGGTGATGATCTTGTTGGTCATGTGTCCGCCGGCGCTCCACCCCATCTTGGCCATGCGATCGCCGTCCACGAGGCCGCGTTCGACCAGCCAATCGACCCCCGCCATGACGTCCTTGTGCGCCTGGTCGAAGTAGTTGCCGATCATGTTGCGCAGGAACTCATCGCCATAGCCCGTCGACCCGCGATAGTTGGGTTTGAATACGAACCAACCATTGGCCGTGAGAACCGCTTCGTAGTTGCTGGAGCGGGAAAAGCCGAACTTGTCGGAGGAGGGAGGACCTCCGTGAGTCTGGACGACTAGCGGGTAACGCGTCCCTTCTTCGTATTCGATGGGATAGAAGAGCAACCCTTCGACCTGCACCCCATCCTCGCCGGGATATTGCACTGCCTCGACCCTCGGGAGGAGAAAGTCCTCGGCTAGATAGTTGAGTTCAGTGGTGACCTGGCTCGCGTTGCCCGAGCCCGCCATCGCCCACAGATCCCCCGCGTTGGCGGGGCTGTTGAGGGAGAAGACGTGGGTGTCGGAACCGGGGTGGTATGTCCATGAGCCGACTGCGTGATCTCCCGGTGTGAGGGAGTTCGCCTGGGAGGGGTCCGTGGAGTTGGCGTCGATGGCAAAGATATGCTGGCGCACCCCGATATTGGCACGGAAGAATATCTGATCCCCCTCGGCCGACCAGAATGCTCCATTGACGTCGAAGTCTCCTCCCGGCAGCACAGACACCGGATCGCCACCCTCGCTCGAGACCACAAAAAGGCGCTGGTTGTAGTAGAAGTCGCTTAACTCATCGTTGGTGTTGGCCACAAACACGATCCGGGAATTGTCCGATGAAAGTGTGGCGCCGTTCTCGCCGACACCGTTGGATGTGACCTGCCGGGCGCCCGAGCCATCGGCAGCCATGACCCACAGCTCGGAGTTGAGCATGTCATCGAAGAGGGGCGAAGGTGCCAGTTGAACCACCAACATCGTCCCGTCCCGAGAGATGGAGTAACCGCGGACCATGAGTCCCTCCTCCGTCACCCGTTCCGCCTCTCCACCATCGGCGGGAACACGCCACAACCCGCTCGGTCGCTGATCTTCTTCGTACCGGAACACGTTGTCGTTGACTTCCTCGCGCGCTTTCTCCGCCTCGGACTTCTCGTCCACGGCCACGAAGTAGAGCCACTGGCCATCCGGGGACCACTCCACCGACCCCACTGGAGTTGCGTGTTCTGACACTACTCGTGCTTCGCCGCCGTTGGCCGGCATCCTGAAGATCTGGCGGTGATCCGTGTTGTGACGGTTGGCGACGAAGGCGAGGTGTGCGCCGTCCGGAGACCACCTGGGGTTGGACTCCCCTCCTTGGCCGTTCGTCATCTGGGTTGAGCTCGTCCCGTCCCTGTTCACGCGCCAGATATGGGATGTGGTGCCGTTGGCGTCCCAATCGGTGTCGGTTCGCACGTAGAGAACCTGCGTCCCGTCCGGAGAGATCTGCGGATCCGCCAAGGCGGGGATGTCGATCAAATCGACTATTGTCATGGCTCGCTGCTGGCCGGCTACTGGGAGGGCCACCGGGAGGGTGAGTGCGGCAGCTCCGGTAACGACGAGGCTTAGGAAGAGAAGGGCAGGGACGGGGGCGGATAGGCGGCGGATCATCGATAACTCCTTTCGTGTGCGGAACCTGGCAGCTCGCTGACAAATCCAAGAGCCACAGGCTGTTAGAGAGATGTTGCGTCGGGTACATGTTCCGAACAAGGCCGAAGCGCCATAGAATGGCCGGCAGACATTTTGCTAGGGAGCGATGCATCATGATGCGAAAGACACTCCGGGCCGGACAGATGGTTTTCACACCGCTCATCCTCTCGTTTGGAATTTCGTTTGGAATCGAGCTGCTGGGACTGGGGCCGCAGGTGATCGCCACCCCGCTTGCCGCTCAGGGAGGTACGGAGGCCGGTGAGTGGCGCTACTGGGCTGGAGACGCCGGCTCTACGCGGTATGCGCCACTGGATCAGATTGACGCCTCCAATGCGGCGGAGCTGGAAGTCGTTTGGCGGTGGCACGCGCGCAACTTCGGTCCCACACCGGAGGGGTACTACCGAGTGACCCCGATCTACGTTGACGGGGTCCTCTACGCGACGGCTGGGTACCGCAGGGCGGCCGTGGCCATCGATCCTGCGACGGGGGAGACGTTGTGGATGTACCGCCTCGACGAGGGAGAGCGGGGGCGGAATGCTCCACGAGGGAACTCCGGGCGGGGCGTCGCCTACTGGACGGATGGCGGTGAGGCGAGGGTATACCTAATCACCCCCGGTTATCACATGGTGTCTTTGGACGCCGCCACGGGCGTGCCGGACCCGGCGTTTGGGGAGGCCGGGATAGTGGACCTCAAGCTCGGGTTGGGGCGGGAAGTGGACCTGGTAAACGACCGCATCGGGTCCAGTTCTCCGCCGGTCGTGGTAGGAGATGTGCTGGTGGTCGGTGCCGCCCTCCCCCAAGGCGGGCGACCGCCCACAAAGGAAATGCCCCCCGGCCACGTCAGAGGCTACGATGCGCGCACCGGAGAACTCCTTTGGACCTTCCACACCATCCCACAACCAGGGGACCCGGGACACGATACGTGGGAGGGTGACTCCTGGTCGTACACTGGAAACGCAGCGGTCTGGACCCCATTCAGTGCGGACCTCGACTTGGAGTATGTCTATCTCCCCGTGGAAGCCGGGACTGGCGACTACTACGGGGGCCACAGGCCCGGGGACAATCTCTACTCGCAGAGCATCGTGTGCGTGGACGCCAACACGGGCGAGGTGGTGTGGTACTTCCAGACGGTCCACCACGGGATATGGGACTTCGATCCGCCGGCGGCACCGGTCCTCATGGATATCGACGTGAATGGTCGAAGGATCGAGGCAGTCGCGCAGGTCACCAAGCAGTCGTTCACTTACGTGTTCGACCGACGAACCGGAGAGCCGGTGTGGCCAATCGAGGAGCGCCCGGTACCCGCAGGAGATGTGCCGGGAGAGTGGTATTCGCCTACTCAGCCGTTCCCGGAGCTGCCTGTGCCCTTCGACCTCCAGGGGATTTCGGAAGATGACCTCATGGATCTGACTCCGGAGTTGGCCCAGGAAGCTCGGGAAATCGCGACCAAGCTGACGCTGGGCGAACTCTTCACCCCTCCGACCGTCATCGTGGAGGGCGGTAACCAGGGTACTCTGATCACGCCGGGTAGTCTCGGGGGCGCAAACTGGCCCGGCGCGGCCTTCGACCCGGAGACGCAGCGCATGTTCGTGGGGTCCGCCACCTGGCCCTCGGTCATCGGGCTCGTGAACGATCCCGAGCGCTCCAACATGCAGTACATCGCCGGCCGACCCCGCGGCGTGGGCGGTCCTCGCGGTTTGCCCTTGGTGAAACCGCCGTGGGGACGGATCACAGCCTTGGACATGCGTACCGGCCAGAAGGTGTGGACGATCGCGAACGACGACACGCCTTCGTTTGTGGCGAACCACCCGGCACTCGAGGGGGTCGAGCTGTCCCGCACGGGGCGGCCCAGCAGGGCAGGGCTTTTGGTAACGCCCACACTGCTTTTTGCGGGTACGGGAGGCGGCACCATGGCCTCCGGATCCGAGGGTATTCTCCGGGCGCACGACAAGGACACCGGGGAGATCGTGGCCGAGATCGACCTGCCCGCTCACCAGACCGGCGTGCCGATGACGTATTTGCACGATGGCGCGCAATACATCGTGATGGCGGTGGCGGGGCGCGGTGTGCCCGCTGAAATAGTCGCTCTGCGCCTCCCCCGCTGACGCGCTCCCGCGGCGGAGGCCGCCCGCCCCCCGCTTTACGCGGTACGCCCTTTCATCCCCGAACCTCGGCCCTGTGTGAGCTGGGCAACTGGAGGCGATGGGCCGGGTATTTTGCGGCGAGTTCCTACGAGCCGTCGCCCGACGCGGAGTACCACGCGATTCGCTCTTCGGCCGCACTCATCGATATCTCTCCTCTGCACAAATACCGGATCACGGGACCTGGGTCCGCCGAACTCCTGAACAGAGTCGTAACACGCAACATCTCCTCACAGGAGCCTGGGAGCGTGTTGTACACCACTTGGTGTGATGCAGCTGGCAAGGTGCGGGACGATGGCACTCTGCAGCGTCTCGGCGACGAAGACTTCCGCCTCACCTCCGCGGAGCCGACCCTCTTCTGGCTGCAGGAGAACGCCGACCGCCTCCAGGTGACGATTGCTGACGAGACCGATAGCGTCGCTGCCTTGGCACTCCAAGGTCCGGCGTCGGCCCGCATCCTGCAGGCGATCATTGGCACCGACGGCAGCGGTGGCCCCTGCGGCACCGGGGACGGCAGCGGCGGTACCGGCGCGGAGTTGGATCCTGCCAAGTTACCGTACTTCGGGATTGCCAAAGCGGATATCCAGGGAATACGGGTGGAGATCTCCCGGACCGGGTACACGGGCGATCTAGGCTATGAGATTTGGATTTCTGCTTCCGATGCCCTCACGGTATGGGACGCCGTGGTTGAGGCGGGAGAACCGTTCGGGCTACGGCCTGCGGGCATGCTGGCTCTGGACATCGCCCGCATAGAGGCCGGACTGATCCTCGGTGGCGTTGACTACGTGCCTGCGCATCAGGCTGTCATCGCCGGCCAACGTTCATCACCCTTTGAACTGGGTTTGGGGTGGATGGTCAGCCAAGGAAAGACGGCACCCTACGTTGGGCAAAGGGCGCTCGAGGCGGAGCGCACTGCCGAGAGCGAGTGGCGTTTCCGGGGGATCCGGGTGGACTGGCCCTCCGTGGAGGCGGCTTGGGCCCGGGTCGATCTTCCTCCTCAGGTGCCGACTTCGGCCGAGCGCGACAGCGTGCCCCTGTATGCGGGACGCCGAGAGGCCGGGTACGTCACCAGTCGAACGTGGTCCCCGGTTCTCAAGCAGTACATCGGGTTAGCACACCTAAGGGCTAACCATGCCTCCGCCGGTACGTCACTCGAGATGGAGATCACCGTCGAACACATGCGACGACGGGCATCCGTCCAGGTGGTGGATACGCCCTTCTTTGATCCGCCCCGGAAACGAGAGATCGGGTGACTAGGAACCGTTATGACGCCATCGTCGTCGGAGGCGGACACAATGGCTTGGTAAACGCTGCTTACCTGGCGCGGGCAGGGCTCAGCGTTGTCGTCCTCGAGCGGCGGCACTTGGTGGGTGGGGCAGCCGTCACCGAAGAGATCTTCCCGGGGTACAAGTACTCGGTTGCTTCCTACGTCGTGAGTCTGCTCCGGCCTGAAATCATCCGGGATCTGCGGCTCCCGAAGTATGGCCTCGAGATACTCCCGCTGGAAAGCACGATCACGCCCCTCCCCGACGGCGACTACCTCGGGAGGTGGGGCGACCACGATCGCACCAGGCGCGATTTGTACCGCCACTCCCCCCGAGACGCGGAGAGCTACGAAGAGTTCGGGACGCTCATGGGCCGACTCGCGTGGGCCGTAAGGCCATTGCTCTCGATGGTGCCGCCCGATCCCGTATCGCCGGGGCTACGCGATCTGCGGTCCTTGGCCGGTCTCGCCAAACAGGTCAGAGGGCTCGGATCGACTGAATTTCAGGCGCTCTACAAGCTCGGGACGATGAGTGCCGCCGACTACCTGGACGAATGGTTTGAAAGCGAACCGCTGAAGGCGACGCTCTCGGCGAGTGGAATCATCGGGACATTTCTTGGCCCCAGATCTCCAGGTACGGCCTACGTCCTCCTCCATCACTACATGGGTGAGATCGACGGTGCGTTTCGGGCGTGGGGATTCGCCAGGGGAGGAAATGGGACTGTAAGCGAATCCATCGCCTCCGCAGCGCAGGCGTTCGGTGCCGAGGTACGAACCGGAGCGACGGTCGAATGCGTGCTCACGTCGGGGAGACGGGTCACGGGGGTTGTACTTTCCTCGGGGGAGGAGTTGCACGCTCCCGTCGTCGTTTCGGGGGTGGATCCCAAGCGCACCTTCCTGGAGCTACTCCCGGACAATGTCCTCCCGGACGACTTCCAGGCGGCGATCCAGCGGTTTCGTATTCGAGGATCGTCAGGGAAGGTAAACCTCGCGCTCTCCGAAAAACCTCGGTTTTCTTGTCTTCCGGAACCCGGACCTCACTACCGAGGGGCGTTCTCCATCAGCCCGAGCGTCAACTACTTGGAGAGGGCCTACGACGACGCCAAATACGGTCATTTCTCACGCCGGCCGTATATGGACATCGTTGTTCCGTCGATCATCGATCCGGGGATGGCACCTCCGGGACGCCATGTGATGTCGATCTTCGTTCAGTACGCCCCCTTCGCCCTTTCCGCGGGATGGACCGACGAGACGCGCGAGGCGTTCGGGGATGCCGTCATCGGTACTCTTGCTGCCTACGTCCCCAACCTGCGCGACGCGATCCTCCACCGGCAGGTCGTAACCCCGCTGGATATGCAGGAATCGATGGGGCTGACGGAGGGAAACATCTTCCACGGCGAGCTGTCCCCGCAGCAGCTCTTCTTCTTCCGTCCGGCGACCTCGTGGGCGAGGTATCGAACCCCCGTGCGAGGGTTCTGGCAGTGTGGTTCGGGCACCCATCCGGGCGGCGGCGTGTGCGGAGCGTCTGGTCGGCTGGCCGCTCTCGAAATCCTGAGATCGTCCAAACGGTGAGCGGCACTCGGGCGGATGTCCTCGTAATCGGAGCGGGTCACAACGGGCTCGTTGCGGCCTCCTACTTGGCCAAGGCAGGCCGGCGCGTTGTAGTCGTGGAGAAACGGAGTTCGGCCGGAGGATGTCTGGCCACGGAGGAGGTCTGGCCGGGGTACTCGGTCGACATCGGGACGCAGGCAATGGGCGAGTTCGATGCGCGGATTGCCAAAGACCTTGGCCTTCGTTCGCAGGGGTGCGAGTTCTTGCGGCCGGACCCCGTGCTCGTTGCCCCTGCGCAGGATGGCACCGCTCTCTGCCTGTCGAGGAATGTTGAGCAGACGGTTACCTCGATTCGACGTTTCTCGGAGCGGGATGGCAGGCGATGGCCATCGTTCGTCGATTCGCTGACGAAGGCGAGCCGAACCTTGGAGCGTCTTTACGCTTTGCCCCTGCCCCAGGCCAACGAGGTGGGCGCAGCCGACGCTTGGAGCCTGCTGCGGTTCGGCGTCAAGCTCGGCAGGGCAGGGCGCAAGGATGTCTTTGAGTTGATGCGGCTCCTGCCGATGTCTGCCGAGGAGCTACTGGACGAATGGTTCGAAAGCGAGCTCTTGAAGGGAGCTCTGGCCGTAGACGCGGTGCGGGGAATCTGCCGAGGCCCCTTCGCGCCCGGGACCGGCTTCCCGATGCTCCACCTGGGCGTCGGATCCACGGCGTGGCCGCCTGGCCGAGTTCGGGTCAAGGGGGGCATGGGGCAGTTGGGCGAGGCTCTACTGCGAACGGCGGTCTCGCTGGGAGCCGAGGTAAGACTTGGCGAAGAAGTCACCCGCATTGTGGTCGACAGAGGACAGGCCACCGGGGTCGAGTTGGCCTCGGGGGACGTCATCCTGGCGGGGACGGTACTCTCTTGCGTGGCCCCACGGACGACTTTGCTCGAACTCCTCGACCCGGCCGTCCTCTCCCCTGAAACGCGACGTGCTGCCCGGAACATCAGGGCCCGGGGTGCGTGCGCGGCGGTGCATGTGGCGTTTTCGGGGTTGCTAGGAAAGGGCGAGACCGCGGACGAAAGCGAGCTCGCCGTGGCCCAGGGAGCGCTCCTGACTCTGGCACCGTCGCTTCGGTACATGGAGCGGGCCGCCGACGACGCCAAGTACGGGCACCTCTCCCGTAAGCCCATCATAGAAGCCGTTGCGACCACAGCCCTCGATCCGCACCTGGCCCCAGTGGGCCATAACATCGTTTCGGCTCTCGTCCACTACGTGCCCAGCGGCGCTGGCGCTACGGCAGAGGGGCAATCGGGTCGGGACGAGGAGCGGGTGCCACCCCTGGATCGGCTCGTCATCGATGCGCTAGCACCCCACCTACCTGCTCTTTCGGACGGGGTCACGCATACGCTCGTACAGACCCCGGCCGTCTTGGCGGATGCCTTTGGCCTTCCGGAGGGCGACATTTACCATGCCGAGATGACCCTGGATCAGGCGTTTTTTGGTCGGCCCGGTGGGGGCTTGGCCAAGTACCGGTCACCGATCGACGGTCTATTCCTCTCGGGGGCCGGCACGCATCTTGGCGGCGGAATCAACGGCCGTCCGGGCGCCGCGGCCGCCAGCGTTATCCTCAACCGGTAATCAGGTCCTCCACGGCGGCACGCTCGGTCCGCAGCTCTTCGTCTGTAATCGCCATCCGCTCACGGCTGAAATCATCCAGCTCCAACCCCTCGACAGTGCGGAAATCCCCGTTTTCGCAGGTCACAGGGTAGGAGTAAACAACTCCCTCCTCTATCCCGTAGCTGCCGCCGTCCGCATGAACTCCCATGCTTGTCCAGTCACCTTCGGGCGTGCCGTACGCCCACGTCCTGATGTGGTCGATTGCAGCCGCGGCAGCAGAGGCGGCGGAGGAGGCACCTCTGGCCGCAATGATTTCGGCGCCCCTCTTCTGCACTCGGGGGATGAAGTCGTTTCGGTACCAGTCTTCATCCACCAGATCCATTGCGTGCACACCATCCACGGTGGCGTTGGTGATGTCTGGGAACTGTGTCGCGGAGTGGTTCCCCCAGATCGTCATGCGCTTGATCGAAGTGGAGTGACGTCCCGTTCGGGCGGCCAACTGGCTGATGGCGCGGTTGTGATCCAGTCGCGTCATTGCCGTGAATTGGCGTCGATCCAGCTTCGGAGCGTTCGCCGCCGCGATGAGGCAGTTGGTGTTGGCCGGGTTGCCGACCACCAACACCCTTACGTCCGGCGATGCGTGCTCCTGCAACGCCACCCCTTGTGGACCGAAGATCTTGCCGTTGTCAGCCAGGAGGTCGCCGCGTTCCATCCCCGGTCCCCGGGGCTTTGCGCCTACGAGGATCGCGTAGTCGGTTCCGGTAAACCCCTCATTGATCTCTGTCGTGCATACGATGTCGCTCAACAGCGGAAATGCGGAATCCGCTAGCTCCATCTCCACGCCTCGAAGAGCTCCGAGGGCGGGTGGAATCTCAATGAGCTGAAGGACTACTGGCTGATCCGGCCCGAGCATGTCGCCGGCTGCTATTCTGAAGGCAAGTTGATAGCCGATATTGCCGGCGGCGCCGGTGATTGCTACGTGGACGACTGACTTCTGCATATGGTCTCCTGTTGGTGCCGATGGTTAGGTGCGGAAAAGCTACCGTCCTCGCCCCGGATGCGGCACCTTCCCGGACATGGACCGCCTCTTCTTCTGCATACTGGCTCTGGTTTCGGTACTCGTCATTCTCTTGGTAGCGGCACTTATCGCAGGGGCCGGTGCCACGGGTCCCACGCCCCACCCGGAATACCCGCCCATGCTAAAGGGCGTCGACTTCGGGAGCGCCGGGGCTCCGCTCTGGGCCGGTATGGTGACGGGCTTGATCGTTCTCGGAACTCACTGGGCTGTGTCGCACATCGGGCTCCGGGCCGGTCACTGGCTGCACAAGGCCATGGCCGGCTGGTACCTCGTCTACCTCCTGGTCTTTGTAGCCCTCATGCAGGCCTACGCCCGGTATGAGGGAGGCCACACATCACTCCTGTGGGGATTCCCGGTGTCCACAAGCTGGTTGGTGTATGGACTCACTCTCCTACCTTGGATTCCGGTCGTCCTTGTAATGATCTCCTTCCGGGAAGCCTACTACGGGCCCGAAGAGGAAGCCCGTTTCCGGGCGCTTCTGGAAAGACGACGGGAAGGGGAGGGCACCTCTGACTGAACTGGCGGGCACGGGCCGGGGCATGATGACGCTGGTGGCCGTGTTGGTCTTCTTCGCTCTATGCCTCTGGATCGGGGTGTGGTCACTTCGGCGCACCGGATCGACGACCGATTTCTTCATCGCGGGGCGGAGGCTGGGTACTTGGGTAACCGCGTTCGCGATCTTCTCCACGACCATGAGCGGATTCGGCTTCGTCGGCGGTCCCGGACTCGTTTACGCAATGGGCACGAGTTCCATCTGGATCATCACCACCATCGTCATCTCCAACCTGATCGTGCTCACGATGGTTTCCAAACGGATCCGTCTCATCTCGGAGCTCCGGGGCTGCGTTTCGTTCCCTGATATCGCGGCGGCGCGGTATGGCTCCTCATCCGTTCGAGGATCGGTGGCGGTGCTGGTTCTTCTGGGAGTATTGGGGTATCTCGCTACGCAGGTATTGGCGATGTCGATCGTTCTACAGGGGGTTCTCCGGGAGGCCGGGGTAGTGGCGGATCCGAGCCTCTTGCTGTGCGTCGTCATCTCCTGCTCGGTGCTCGTGTTCTACTCGGTGACAGGTGGCATTGTCGCGTCGGTGTACACGGACGTGGTGCAGGGGGCGATCATGATTGTGGGATCGATCCTCGTGTTCGTGGCGGTGTTGCAGACCTTCGACGGCGGGTTCGCCGAAATGAGCCAAGTGATAGCCGCGGACGATCGTGCGGCGGCCGGTCCCTGGGGTACCCTGGGCATGATCGGCGGGTTGTCCTGGTTCTTTGTATTTGGCCTCGGCGTGGTGGGACAACCGCACATCATGACCAAGTTCATGATGTTGCGTCGGGTTACGGACGTTCGGTATGTGGTCCCGTTAGGGATCCTGGCCTACACCTTCACGGCCCTCCTGTGGGTCGGGATCGGTTACAGCATGCGGGCTCTGGTCCTGACGGGCGGGCACCCCCCGCTCGTCGCTGCGGACGCCGCCGCCCCCGCCTTCCTCACCGCGTTCGCGCACCCGCTCTTGGCTGCCGTCGTTTCAGCGGCCTTGCTAGCGGCCATCATGTCGACGGCCGATGCGTTTCTCAACATCGGGACGGCGGCCATCATGCACGATTTACCAAGGGTGTTCAGTCATAGGGCAGTTAGGCACGAGCTGGCCTGGGCCCGTGGTGTGACGGTTGCCCTGGCCCTGGTCGCGTCGGTCATTGCCCTGGTGTCGCAAGATCTGGTGGCGCTTCTGGGTGTCTTCGGGTGGGGGACATTTGCCGCAGCACTCGTCCCCATCATCGGGATCGGTCTCAACTGGTCCCGGGCCAATGCCACAGCTGCCAATGTGGCCGTGGTGTCCAGCCTCTTCATCAACTTTGGACTCCGGTTGGCGAACGTCCGTCTCCCATACGGGGTCGACCACGGTGCGGCGGCCCTGGCGGTGTCCCTCCTCCTCTTCCTGGCGGTTTCGTTTGCAATGAAACCGACCCCACTGGAGCCTGACATTGAGGAGGTCCTGCGCCTGTAGCTCCGGCCTGTAGGTCTGTTAATCCACGGGCTACCGACCAGGGGCTACGGACCAGCGCGTACCGAGTTTCGTAGAACGCCAACTCCCTCCAATTCGACTTCCACCACGTCTCCCGGATGGAGGGCCTGGGTGGAGCCCGGAGTGCCGGTGAAGACGACGTCGCCGGGGAAGAGGGTGACGTAACGGCTCAAAAAACTCACGACCTCTTCTACGGGGAAGATGAGGTCCGCCGTCCTCTGCGATTGTCGGGTCTCGCCGTTTATACGCGTCTCCAAGAGGAGATTGTTGTAGTCGACGTCGGTCGCGATCGCCGGTCCGATCGGGCCGAAGGTGTCGCACCCCTTGGCGCGGAACCACTGCAGGTCGCCCGCCTGCCAATCCCGTTCGCTGACATCGTTCCCGGCCGTGACACCGAGAATGTGCTCGGCGGCGTGTTCAACCTCTACGTGGCGCGCGTCCTTGCCGATGACAACGACCATCTCGCCCTCGTAGTGGACGTTGCTGGCGTCCGCCGGCAGCACGATGTCGGCGTTCGGAGAGCTGATACAGCTAGACGGCTTGAGGAAGATACCTGGCTCCGACGAGATCTCTCGGCCGTGAAGATGGCTGCGGTAGTTTAGGCCGACCGCGATGACCTTGGATGGGGTCACCGGCGCTAGCAGGGTGATGTCTTGCAAGGATCGGGTCCTTCCGGTGCGGCGGGGGGCCTCGAAGAGGCTGCCCGCGAGGTCGTGGATGATCCCGCCTTCCAGTTCTCCGCACCGCGTACCCGATGATGTGCTAAACCGAACGAGTGTTGCCATGGCTTGCTGTTCTCCGCTTATCCTTTAGAGGTGGACTACTGGCCGGGACTCACTGGGTCTACTCCGGACAGTTCTAACCGAAAGCGACCCCGCACGGCGAATAATGCCCTGAGAGGAGGCAAACTTGCGAATTCCACATCTAAAGTCAGCGACATCTTTCCTGGCAGGGCTGTTGGCGGCGGCTTGCCTTGTGGCGGAGTCCGCGGCTGCACAGGAGCGTTGGTTGGCCGTTGAGGGAGGGACTGTCTTCGACGGCACCGGAGCGGTGCTGGAGGACGCGACCGTCCTGGTGCGGGGAGACCGGGTCGAGTGGGTAGGGCCGGCGGCCTCCGCGAAAATACCGGCAGGGGCCGAGAGGCTGGATGCTACTGGGGGACTTGTCACACCTGGCCTGGTGGATCTCCACTTCCACTACTCGCCGGGATCGTGGGCATCGATAGATGGATCCGGCGAGGACGCGAGCCCGGAGCTCCCCCTCCAGTTCCTCGCGAACGGCGTGACAACGCAACGCGAAATGGGGATCTGGATAGAGGATAACGAAGCTTGGCTCGCCTCCGTACGAGCTGCGGGCCTCCCGACACCCCGTTTCCTATACTCGGGACCAATCCTCGATGGCAAGGACCCGGCTTATCCGACCCTCTCCCGAGTCGTATTGGATGAACTGGAGGCGCGCGTCGCTGCCAACGAACTCATCGACGCGGGTGCGACATCCCTCAAGGTCTACTTCCGCCTTTCCCTTGCGATGGTCAAGGGGATCATCGAGGAAGCGGACAAACGAAACGTGCCGGTGCATGGGCACTTGGAGATCGTGGATCCCCGAGATGCGATACGCCTTGGTCTGGATGGCATCGAACACACCCGCTCCGTGGGGAGAGCGCTTGTCGGACCCAAACGTGCGGAGGAGTTTCGCCAGGCGGTCATCAGGGAGAGTGCCCACCGAGGCCCGGGCGGACTCGAGTTGTGGGCCTCTCTGGATCCAAGGGGCCCGAGGGCGGAGGCGCTCATCGAACTCATGCTGGAGCGTGAAGTGAACCTCACCGCCACCCTCGCTGTCTTCGAGCCTCCCATGGCTGCACAGGGGGAAGACGTGCGCTGGGCCGCAGTACGGAACATGGCGGCGTTCACACTTAAGTACGCGGAGGCCGGGGGGCAGGTGAGTATGGGGTCGCACGGCGTGGTAGCCAACGCACCTCCGGGCCTCGCCTTTCAGCGAGAGATGGAATCCCATGTGGAAGCACGGATGTCCCCGGTGGACGTCCTCGTGTCGGCTACCCGTATGGGAGCCGAAGCCCTCCGTCTTCCGGATCGAGGAGTCCTCGCTCACGGGAAGTTGGCGGACATCGTGGTGTTCGAGGGGAACCCGCTGCAGAACATTGAGGATGCCCGGAATGTTCGAGCGGTTGTGCTCGGTGGCGAGGTTCTGGATAGGGAGGCTCTGCTAACGCCCGATATGTAGCCCTATAGCTGTAGCGAGCTGTAGAGCGGCGCTCGCGCAGCCCGCGTATTTGCATCTCTACCCTATGTCACGTATATGTAAAGAAGGATGTTACAAAAACGTGACATAAGGCGATGGATGGCAATCCTTCTGGGGTTGGGGGCTGTTTCAGTGCCCGCCAAGACATTGTCCGGCGCGGTCGCTTATGACCTTGGCGCGGGGATCGCCGGCCCCAAGCCGGAGGCGGCAGTCACGGGAGTGCGCGTCCAGGAAGACACCGCTCGTTCGGCCACCCCGGTGTCGGTTGTGGAACTGCAGCTCCGTAATGGATGGTTCACGATCTCCGGAAGGGCAGGGCACGCCCCACTCCGGCTGGTCTTGGACACGGGGGCCAACACGCACGGCGTGACCAATTCGGTTGCGCGCTACCTTGCCCTCCCGAAGGTGGGGTGGACACGGTTGCACGGCGGAAGCGGGACGGAGACGGCTTGGCTCGTGCACGGAAATAGGATTTCGTTTGGGCGAGCCGTGGCCGGACCGGGTAATCGGCTAGTCGTCGAAGACGAGTTCGTGACGGACGAAGCCGGTGTACAGTACGATGGGATCATTGGGATCGACTTGATGCGTTCCTACGATGTCGCGATTGACGGCCCTCGGCGAGAGATCAGGTTCTTTAGACCCGGCCAGGGGGCGGGGGACAATCTGGGTGCTCCGGTCGGTCTGCACGATTTGGGACGAGAGCTCATAGGGTTCTCGGCCACCGTCAACTCTGCGTCGGTCACCGCGATCTTGGACACGGGCGCGCCTTACATGCTCATGAACACCGCGGCTGCACTGGCGAGCGGCGTGGAGATCACCGGCGAACCCTTCACTCTCGCGCCAAGAGGCGTCGGCTCCTGGGACATCCCCGCAGTACCCGCCCGCATGGCGACGCTCGACATCGGCCAAACCCGTTTCCATCAGGTGAACGTGGTAGTAGCCGACTTGGCCCTCTTCGAGTCTCTCGGGTTGTCCGATCGGCGGCTCGTCATTGTAGGCGCACCGATCCTGGAGGCTTGCGAGTTCCTTGTGTCACTTGCGCGCTCGTCGATGCGCATCTGTCATTCGGAAAACCGCGCCGCCCAGTCGCAAACCGCTACCCAACGAGTCGGACACTAGAACTGTGGAGTAGCTTCGTCGATCTCCACCCGCGCAATGTGTCGGCCCAACACCAGCCACATACGTCCGATCAGGAGCACGGCGACTCCGGACAGACCTCCTGCCAAGCCCCACCACAGCCCCTGCGCGCCCATCCCGAAGACGAACGCCATCACCAAGCTGATAGGCATTCCCAGCAGCCAGAAACCGGCCGCACTGCAGATGGAGGGCCACCTCGTATCCCCCGCCCCCCGGAGTACGCCGGCAGCCACTGCCTGCAGCCCGTCCGCAACCTGAAATAGCCCCGCGATGGGGATTAGGGCGATCGCAACCGCCAACACCTCTTGGTCTGCGGTGAACAGTCGCGACAGGACGCCAGGTATGGTGAGGAACACGGCGGCGGTCAGTACCATGAAGGCCCCCCCTCCCAGCATCCCGGCACCGGCGGCACGGCGTGCGCCGGGCATGTCGCCTCTCCCGATGGCCCGCCCCACGAGTACCGATGCCGCGGCCGCTATCCCCACCGGGATCATGAAGGCACTGGCAGCCAGCTGGAGAGCCACTTGATGACCAGCTTGTTCGCTTACTCCCAAGATGCCCATCAACAGACCGATCGCCGCGAAAGCACCAAATTCCAGCTGCTGTTGGAATCCGATCGGGACTCCCAAGCCGAGCATTCGCTTGAGCGCGCCGAGGTCTAAGATCTCACGCCGAAATCGACGCAGGTAGGGGCCCACGTGCTTCCAGCTGACCACGAAGACGGTCAGGGCCACGCACCAACGGGCGACGCTGGACCCCCATGACGAGCCAACCGCACCCATGGCGGGGAATCCGAGGTTTCCGAAGATCAAGACCCAGTTCAAGAACACATTCAGGAGGTTTGCACCCACGATGGTCCATACGATCGGTGCCACTCTTCCGAAGGCCTGCATCGTGACCCGCAGCACGTAGAACGCAAAAAACGGGATCATGCCCGGAATGGCGGCAAGCGCATAGTCCGCGGCGATCGGAACCACGGAGGGAGGCTGCCCCAAAAGGGAGAGGATCGGTGCCGCCGGGAGAAAAAAGAGCGACACGAGGATCCCGAGCCCCACGCTCAGCACCAACCCGCGCTGGATCCCTAGAGCGACCGCATCGTCGTCCGAAGCCCCGATCGCTTGCGACAGGATCGGTTCCAGGCACAGCAGAACGCCCATCCCGAACACGGCGATCTGAAAGAAGTAAAGGTTGCCGACGGCCACCGCGGCGATGTCTACGGGAGACACGCGGCCCACCATCGCCGTGTCCACCATCCCCATCGACATGATCCCAAACTGGAGGGTTGCTATGGGGCTTGCGAGTTTGACGAGGGAGACGAGATCCCGACGCCCTGGAAGAAAGTTCAAGCTGGACAGCCTTCAGAATTAGAAGATTTCGTTGACGCCTCTGGCAATCGCCGGTACACTCCCGTTCGCCTGTCGGCTCCGTCCTTCGCGGGTAACCGGACCCGGCTTAATCCTACTACGAACCTCTGCGAAGAGCGCGACGACGCGACTGGGAGGGGAACATCGAGATCCTCACGTTTACGGGTGGACAGCCGTTCTGCGAGAATACACTGCTCGTGGCCTGCGACGACGGGAAGACAGCGTTGTTGGTCGACCCGGGAGATGCCAGCACAGCCGCCATAAAGGCTGCCCACGCGCGCGACCTCGACATCGAAGCGATCCTGCTGACCCATGCGCACGTCGATCATGTGGAGGGATTGGCGGAAGCGAAGGAAGCTACCGGCGCCCCCATCTACATGCATCCCCTCGACCGCCCGATTCTGGACGCGGCTGGCGAGCTGGCCCAGATGTGGGGTTTGACGATAAGGGAACCGCCGCCTCCGGACCACGACTTGGTAGCGGACTCGGACATCGAATTCGGAGGATCGCGGTTCAAGGTGGTTCACGCCCCTGGTCACGCTCCCGGTCACGTCATCTTCGTATCGCAATCGACGCCCGAAGCGATCGTGGGCGACGTGATTTTCAGGGATGGGATGGGACGCACCGACCTGCCGGGAGGGGATCTCGGGGTACTCCTCGCGACCATACGTCAGAAGGTACTAACGCTCCCGGACGAGACGCGCCTCTTCCCGGGACACGGGCCGACCACCACGCCAGGCCGGGAACGCAGGTGGCTTGTACCGGACGCGGCAGGCGCATCACGGGTAGGGCAGTAGGTTAGGTCTGTCAGGCTCCGAATTTGGCTAGGCGCCCACCGCGCGCCGCCGCAAGCGGCATGAGGTCGCAGCCCCGGACGATCCCGTGTGTACCATTGCCGCAAGCCGTCTCCCCGAATGATTTGACGGGGTCTCGCCGTGATGGGCCGCCCCACAACAGGAAGGGGACCGGGTGCCAGCTATGACTCGCCATTGTGGCGGGAGTCGAATGATCTCCGGTGATGAGGAGGATGTCGGGTTCGAGCGCGACCAGGCCCGGGATCGCGGCGTCCATCTCCTCAATGGCGGCGACTTTACGGTCGAAGTCCCCGTCCTCGCCCGCCTTGTCGGGTGCTTTGTGATGGAGGAAGAGAAAGTCGCAACCCGGGAGCCGCTCCTGCGCGATTTCGATCAGTGGGCCGGGACCGTCAGGAATTGCCACGGCCTCCATGCCCACAAGACGGGAGACGCCACGGTACATAGGGTAGGCGGCCGCGGCCACGGCGCGCATCCCGAAAACATCCGGAAAGGTTGGCCAATCCGGCAACTTCGATACCCCTCGGAAGAGGACTCCATTGGCCGTGCGCTCCCCGGCCAGCTTGTGGCCGGCCGCATCGAGCCAACGAGCCAGCAACGCGGCGGCCGGTTCCGAGCTCTCGGCGGCTGCGACCGGGCTCCCGGGGGGTTCCCCGATACGGCCTGGATCGGTGTCACAGACGTCCGCACCACAAGGCTCATCCGGGTGGAGGAGGAGGACGAAGCGGTGTTCCGAGACGTGGCGCACGGAGGTGCTCGCTCCCGGCAACGCGATGTCTGCCAGCCTCTCCGCGAGCTTCGCCGCCGCTGCGGACTCGATGCGGCCGGCTCGCCGGTCCAGGATGCGTCCGGCTCCGTCGAGAGTGCAGAAGTTCGCCCGGACCGCGATATCGTGCTCGCCCAGGTTGAACCCCACCCCGAGAGCCTCGAGGACACCTCGCCCAGTCCGGTAAAGGAGGGGATCGTATCCGAAGAGTGCGAGGTGGCCGGGGCCACTGCCTGGCGTCAGACCGGGAGCCACGGGTATGTGAAGTCCACACGTACCCTCCGACGCCAGTTCATCCAAGTTTTGCGTCACCGCCGACTCCAGCTCCGTCTTGCCTCCCGGCCGCCGCGGCAAACCGCCGAGACCGTCAAGTACCAGCAGGACTACCTTGGAGTCGGATGGCTGGGCGAGCGCCGCAATGTCCTCGAGCTTCATGGGCGGCAACGTACTCCCGGCGCCGGGGGCAGGCCACTTTCCGGGCCGAGACCACGATGACCAAACACGGCCCCGTGCCCGCACTGGTGCTGGAAGGTGTCACCCGCCGCTTCGGGAATCGGTGGGCACTCCGCGGCGTGGATCTGCGCGCCGAGTCCGGCGAAGTCGTGGTGGTTTTCGGAGCCAACGGCACGGGGAAGACGACCCTTCTGCGCATCGTCAGCTCGCTTCTGCAACCGACGGCCGGCAAGGTCCAGGTCCTCGGCCACACCCTCCCCGCCTCCGCCCAAGCCGTCCGGGCGCGAACGGTCTTCATGTCGGCGACCGGACACGCGTACGATGGTCTAACCGGACTCGAGAACCTTCGTTTTGCCGCCCGGATGTGCGGCATCGAGACCGATGATGCGGCCCTCCGGGAATCGCTCGGCGAGGTCGGGCTCGATTCCGACGCCGACGTGCCGGTGCGTGGTTACTCGGCCGGCATGCGAAAGAGGCTCGAACTCGCACGCCACAGGCTGAAATCGCCGGATCTGGCCCTCCTCGACGAGCCCTTTGCGAGCTTGGACGACGAAGGAATCGAGCTCGTGACTGAAACCGTGGTGGGATGGCGGGCCCGGAACACGACGGTCCTTATCGCGTCGCACCGGACGACAGAGGCAGCGCGCCTGGCCGATCGTATCATCCATCTCCAGGGAGGACGCGTCACCCCCGAACCCGAAGTCGACATCGGAGGCCCAAGCTGAGTCCCCTCGCTCGGCGTGCGGCCGCCATCGCCCGCAAGGATGTCGTCACCGAGCTGCGAACCCGCCAAGGGATCGCGGCGCTCCTCGCCTTCGCGGCCCTTGTCCTCTTCCTCTTCAGCTTCGCCGTCGGTCCCGATCCCAGCGTTCTGACCGAGCTCGCCAGCGGGATCATCTGGGTTACGATCGTATTCACCGGCACCCTCTCGCTCGGTAACACGATTCAGCACGAGGAGCTTGCCGGCGGCGTGAGTCAACTGCGTATGTACCCAGGCGACGAACGTGCCATCTATCTCGGGAAACTGGCGGGTAACCTGTTACTGCTTGTCGCCCTGGAGGTCGTTCTGGTGGCCCTTGCGGCCGTCCTCTTTGCACTCGACCTGCTTCCTCGCCTGCTTCCACTGGCCGCCGTGTGCGCACTCGGAACGTTTGGATTCTCAGTAGTGGGCACCTTTTTTTCCTTCCTCACTGTCCATCTTCGTGCCCGCGAGTTGCTCCTTCCCATGCTCCTGTTTCCCGCGCTGGTGCCGGTGATTCTCGGAGCGGTGGGGGCGACCGACGCTTTCCTCACGGGTGATCCCTTGGGGAGGGCAGGGACGTGGATGAGGTTGCTAGTGGGTTATGATGTGATACTCTTTGTCGTGTGCGTGTGGATATTTCCCGTGGTACTCGAAGAATGACCCCGCTACTGCGGAGGGATGCCGTAAGGTGAGCCGACTTTCCATAATCGGCTGGACAGCCTTGGCAGCCATAATCTTGGTGAGCGTGTGGGGACTTTTCGTGGTGCCGGCCGACGCCCTCCAGGGTGAGGTTCAGCGCCTCCTCTATGTGCACGTGCCGGCGGCTTGGGTCATGATGCTCGCCTTCTTTGTGGCATTCCTGATGAGCATCCTGTACCTGGTTCAGCGCAAACCCGAATGGGACCTGCTGGCCTTGTCCGCGGTGGAGATAGGCCTGCTCTGCACCGTTCTCACCCTGGTCCTCGGATCGCTATGGGCTCGTCCGACCTGGGGCGTGTGGTGGGAGTGGGATCCACGTTTGACCACGACTGCCCTGCTTCTCCCGATCTACGGTGCGTATCTCATCGTGCGGTCGTTGGGAACTGATCCTGCTGCGCGCGCGCGGGCGTCCGCCGTTATAGGGGTCCTGGGTTTTGTGCAGGTCCCGATCGTCTACCTATCTGTTTTCTGGTGGAGGAGTTTGCACCAGCCACCGTCGTCCCCGCGTTCCATGGCGACTCTATTCGGCACAGTGATGCTCCTGGCATTCGCGGCCTATACGCTGGCGTTCGCATACCTCTGGGTGCGGCGCTATAGAGTGGCCAAGGAGGAGCTCGCGTACGAACTGGCAGGACCCGGAGAAGCCACCGTGGAGGGCCGATGACGGAACAACTCAACCATTGGTGGTTCGTCGGAATTGGTTACGGGTTGATGTGGGCCGCGACACTCTGGTACCTATCCCGGCTGCGACGGCTGGAGCAGGCGTGCCGAAGGAGGGATCGCGCCTAACCCCGTGGAAGCGAAGGCCTTCCCATAAAACGTGCGGTGCCCCTTACGGGTTAATATACTTCACCGGCTATGCCCACTTTGGTTTTGGTTGGGTCACGGCTTTACTAGGAACCATCACGATTTTACTTGAGAATCACGGTTTAATCAGAGGTCACTGATTTCCATGCCCAGTACCGCAACTTCCAATAAACGCAATCCCCCTGGGAACTCGCCTGCGAGTTCGCCCCAGAACCGGCGCAGCTTCTTCGACATGGCTGTGTTGGACTCGTTCGACCAGTACCTGCAGGATGTCGAGCGTTACCCCCTGATCGAGACGCCTCAGATTGAGCGGGACATCGCTCGGCAGGCGCGGGCGGGAGACAGAGAGGCGGCGGAACGACTTGTCACCGCCAACCTCCGCTTCGTCATCTCCTACGTGAAGAAGTATCAAGGACGCGGACTGAATCTCGCCGAACTGGTGTGCATCGGGAATGAGGGGCTCCTCAAGGCGGTCAAGAAGTTTGATCCCGAGAAGGGCGTCAAGTTCATCTCGTATGCCGTGTGGTGGATCCGCCAGACCGTCCTCCAGGCGCTCGCCGAGCAGACCCGTTCCGTGCGTATCCCCCTGAATCAGAACTCCAACCTCCTGAAGTTGTCGCGGACGGAGACGGCCCTTACCCAGAAGTTCGGCCGGACGCCGACCGATCGTGAGATTGCTGAGGAGATGGAGGAGCCGGTGGACACTGTGCGTGCGCTGCGTCGGGTGGCGTCCGCCGAGCTCAGTCTGGATGCACCGCTCGACAAGTCTGATCGGGACAGTGCTTCCTTCGGGGAGCGGTTCGCCAACCGGGACCGGGTGGACATTGAGGAGGAAGTCGAGGTCAAGGCGCGCCGAGATTTCCTGGAGAAGATGTTTTCGGAGCATCTGACCGAGCGGGAACGGAAGATCTTGGTGCTGTACTACGGTCTGGACGACGGCGAGGAGATGACCCTGGAGCAGATCGGGACACTGCTGGGCGTCACCCGCGAGAGGATTCGGCAGATACGGAATCGCGCCTTCGACAAGTTGCGGGAGTCCAAGCAGGGAGAAGCTCTGGAAGGTTTCTGGCGCATTCACCAGTAGAACAGGCCAGGAGGGTGACGGGCCCGCCTCGCCTGTAAGTGCTCCAGTTGGCCCGCCAGGCTTCCCAGCTTCGCGGGTCAGCCAACCTTTCCGGGGATCAATCCAGCGCCAGTATCCCTGACCCATTCAGAGAACCGTCCTTTAGCGCCAACAGCGCCTCGTTCGCTTTTTCGAATGGAAAAGCCGTTACGCGGGGGCGAATAGGGATGTTGGCAGCCTCGGCCAGCAACTCGTCGCCGTCGGCTCTGGTGTTCGCTTCCACGCTCTGCAGCGTCTTTTCGTGGAAGAGGTGGCGGTCGTAATCGAGCGGTGGTATCGAGCTCATGTGGATACCTGCTAGCGCTACCGTACCACCGCGCGTGACGGCTTCCAACGTGGGCGGAACGGTGTGGCCCGCCGGGGCGAAGATGATCGCCGAGTGAACCTTTGTCGGTACGGTATCTCCCGGCGCCCCCGCCCAAGTGGCACCCATCCTTCGCGCTAACCGTAGGTGGTTGGACCCACGGCTGACCACGTACACCTCATGTCCCCGGGCCCGAGCCAGTTGAAGCACAACGTGCGCGGAGGACCCGAATCCAACAAGCAAGAGGCGGCCCCCTGGAGGCAGTTGGGCCCGCCGTAACGCACGATACCCAATGATGCCGGCGCACAGGAGCGGAGCCGCCTCCTCATCTCCGAAGACGCTGGGGATGCCGTACGCAAAGCGAGCTGGCACTACGGCGAACTCCGCGTACCCCCCGTGCTCGTGGTACCCCGTGTAGACGGAGGCTGGGCACAGATTCTCCCTGCCAGCGGCGCAGAACTCACAGTCGGTACAAACGTCACGCAGCCACGCTATGCCGACCCGCGCTCCGAGCTCCGGTGTCTCCACCCCTGGCCCAACCGAATCGACTGTACCCACGACCTGATGCCCCGGGATGATGGGTGACCGCGAGACGGGCAGATCTCCTTCCACAATGTGGAGGTCGGTCCTGCACACTCCGCAGGCACGCACTCGTATCCGAACTTCCCCCGGTCCCGGTGTCGGGTCCGGTATGTCCACTTGGCGGAGCGGTTTGTCCTCAATCGGAGCCTGTCGCTCCAGAATCCACGCCCGCACGATCGCCTAGCGACTCGCGGGAAAGCCGTGCGCGGCTACCGGCCGGGTTTCCAGACTGGTTCTTCGAGTGCGCTGGCCGGGCCGATCTTCCCTTCCGCGGCAGTCTTCAAGAGAGAGGCCGCGTAGAGGCGGTTCTCGGTAAAGACAAGGCTCGCGTTCCTAGTCGCTCGGATATCGACGAGAGGATCACCATCAAAGACCACCAGATCGGCCAGCTTTCCTATCTCAATGCTACCCAGTTCGTCGCCAAGTCCCATCGCCCGCGCCCCGTTCAAAGTCGCAATCCGGAACACGTCTGCCGCCGGAATCCCTGAACGCGACAAAGCAAGTAGTTCGCGGTGAACGGCAAAGGGAGAAAAATACCGCCCCCAACTAGGGAGATCCGTCCCAAGCGTAATCAAGTCCCGACCACCCCCTTCGTAGAACGCTCGGAGCGTCCGCCGCTTGATCGGCGACATCAAGGCGAACGATTCGAGCACCGGCCGGGGTGGACGGCCCTCAATAATCTCCCGCATATGGGGGGTCAGAAAACGCAGCTCGTCAGTCCAGTACTCCCTCATTTCGGGGTCGTGCGGACCCCAATACCCGTAGATGGAAAGTGTCGCATCGAACCGTACCTGCCGGGCAACATAGAGGTCGATGATGTTCCTCAGCGCCGGCCCGTCAAAACCATCGAACTCCTGGAGAGATGCGTACGCCGTCCTGTCCGCGGGCATCATGTCACCCCCGAGGAAGTGTTCGACCCGGTCGATTCCCATCTCAATTGCGTCGCGGGGGTTTACGGAGTCACCAAACCCCGAACCAAGGTGGCCCGTTACTGTAAGGCCGTGCACATGAGCCTGTTCAATCAACGCGGTCAGATGATCGGCGCGAATGTTCTTGGCCTTGAATCCCGCCACACCCTGTGAGGCCCAGTGATCCACCTCCCGCCGAATCGAATCGGCGGTGATCACGGAATTGTCCCAGCCCGGCCTCCAGGAACCGAAGTAAGGTCCAGAGTTGAGGATACGGGGCCCGGTGCGGTCACCCCTTTCTATGGCGAGCCTGAGTTCGCGCATACGCTCCGGATCTAGTTCGCCGGCCGGAAAGGTCGTGGTGACCCCATTCGCCAAGAACAGCTCCGGGTAGGCCTCCGTCTCCTCCACCCGACCCGCCCCAAACAGGTCGATGGCGTAGTGGGCGTGAAGATCCACGAGACCCGGAAAGATCGTCTGGTTGTCGTCGAGATTCGACGCAAACCGTGGCCCGGCCGAGGAGGTGTCCGGGCGAAACTCATAGCCATCGGCGTGAATCGCCACGATTCTACCTTGGCGGATCTCGATTCCACCATTTGGTACCAGCTCACCCGAGTGAACGTCGAACCAGCGCCCACCGGTGATCACCCAGGAGTCGTCCGGTGACTGCGGCCCTATCCAGGTATCGCCAAATCCCGGCTGGACGTCCCCCCAATCGCAGGCTGCGGTCCCCAGTGCGAGGGCCACCCCGCCCGTTATCAGCCGGAAACGCACACCAGATTTCACGGTTGTAGACCGGGCCGTTGCAACCACTCGTCCCACCACTCGAGTTGGACCCACATTCGGTGGACCATACGCCACGGCGTCCAACCACCATGATACGACTCCGGATACCGAACGAACTTCGCGGGTACGCCCTGTTTATGAAGCGCCACGTACATCTGTTCTGCCTCTTCGATCGGCACCCGGTGGTCCGATTCCCCGTGGACGAACAGCGTCGGTGTGGTTACTTCCTTGGCGTGGATGATCGGCGAAGACCGCAAGAGATTCTCCAGCCCGCGCTCTTCCCACGGCGGTCCGTAGAACTCGCTCTCCTTGGTACGGGGAATGTCGGCCACCCCATAATCGCTTACCCAGTTGGAGATCGACGCACCAGCTACCGCAGCGGCGAAGCGATCCGTCTGGGTGATGACCCAATTTGTGAGATAACCGCCGTAGGAGTAGCCGGTGACGCCCATACGAGCGGTGTCGATGTCGTACAGGGCCAGTGCGTGGTCCACGCCCGCCATCACATCCTCGTAATCATTGAATCCCCAGCCGCCCCAGGTGCCCCACCGGAAGTCTTCCCCATAACCGGTCGAAGCACGTGGGTTGGTGTACAGAACCATGTAACCGGCCGCCGACAGAAGCTGCTGATCGAAGGAGAAGGAAGTTCCGTACGCTCCGTGCGGACCCCCATGCATCTGCAGAATCAGCGGAAAGCCACCTTCACCACCCCCGTATCCTCGAGCGGGGAGTAGCCAGCCCTCTATTTCGGTTCCGTCCGGACTCCGAAAGTGCAGGTTGTCAGGCGTGGCAAGATCGAGCTCCGCCAACAGTGCTCTGTTCAACGACGTAACCCGAATCTCATCCTCCATTCCCACCTTCATGGTCCATATGTCGCCGGGTTCGGTCGGCGTCGTTACCTGAAACGCGACTCGCGAATAATCACCGGAGAAGGAGAAGCCGTTGAGGCGGCGCTCCCCCTCGGTAACCTGCTGGACCGTCCCCCCTGCCTCCGGAACGCGGAAAAGGTGAGTGTTCCCGCTGACCGCAGCCGAGAAGTAAACGTGACCGTCGGGAGCGACCTCCGGGGATCCCGCGATGAGATCCCACTCGGCCGTCAGGTTGCGGAGGTGCGCCCCGGTGGCGGCGTCGAACACGAAGATGTCAGATGGCGCGCCATGCCCCCGCTCTGCGGCGATGACCATGTCCAGGCCCTCATTCCCGCGAGCGACGACGCGCTCTCCGTCCGCAGACCAGCTTGGGGACGAGTAGTTGTATCCGTCGTCGGTCAACCTCTGCACCTCGCCATCGAGAGTCGCCACCCACAGGTCTGCCCGCTCGTAGGTGAGTTCGTTGCGCTGATCCGAGTCCGCCGTGAAGACGATTCTCTCGCTGTCGGGGCTCCAGGAGAGGCCGGATGCGTTGATCCCGATGTCGGTGATGCGCTTGGCGTTACCTCCCTCCGCTGGGAGGATGTAGATCTCTCGAGGGGGTGTCGCATGCGGATCGCGTGGGTCTGGGAGGTATCCCCGCCGGTCGAACCGGTAGTTCATCCAATCGTAGACCCTCCCGTCGAAGCGTGCGACCGTTCTTTTCTCGAACTCCGATTTGGGGGAGGGTTCGCTCTCGGTGCCGACAGTTGGCGGGGTGGGTCTGGTGAACGCGATCCAGCGTCCGTCCGGGCTGAAGACCGGCGATCCCGCCAAACCCGGAATCTGGAAGGCTTCGCCGGCCGGTTGGTCCATCCGGAGGAACCAAGTGCTCCCGCTCCCGTCCCCGCCCGGTCGTCCGGAGGTAAACACCAGATGGCGGCCATCGGGTGTCCAGCGCGGCGAGGATGAACTGAACGATGGGCTGGTTAGGCGGGTCGGCTCTCCGCTTCCATCGGCGTTTGCGAGCCAGATCTCGCTGTGTCGGCGGTTCTCCTCCTCGAGTACGGACGTCACGACGTAGGCCACGCGTTCCCCGTCCGGAGACATGGCAGAGCCGCCAACGCCCTTCAGCCGGTAGTAGTCCGCGAGTTCCAGCGGCCTTCCCTCACGAGACCGCCCTTCCTCGGCCTGCTCCTCCTGGGCCGCCACGGGCTGTATCCCAGCGAATGAAGCGCCACAGATCGCGGAGATGGTGGCGGTGGTTATGATTGACCGCATGGCTAACAGCATATCTGTTCCTCCTCGCTTCAGACCATCTATCTTCGGTGTGCCAACAGCCGAGAATCCCGTCCGGCCCCACTCCCGCAGTCATCACGGTTCCTTTAGAATGCATTTTACAGGGTGATGGGGCGATAGCCGCCCGGACAGGAAGTACAGGAACCAACCCACCAACCGCCGAGGGCGCCGTGCCAGAGTTCCCCGAACGTAACGACACCATCGCACGCCGTGATTTTGTTCACCTGGCTGGGGCCGGCGTCGCCGCAGCGATTCTCGGCGGGTGTAGGCGGGACGGTGGTGCTGACATGCCTCGTGGTTCGGCAGGCGTGGCGCGCCCAGTGGAGCCGTGGTCGGAAACCCTGGGAGGGGATTGGTATGGACCTGGAGGTATCGGCGACTACGCGACCTCACACGGCAACACCCCGAAACTGGTACAAGTAGCGCACCGACTACGGGACGGCATCTCGCGGGCGGGCGACGTTACCGATACGGGGGAACGGTTTGACGTCGTCATCGTGGGAGGCGGCCTCGCCGGACTTTCGGCAGCGCACCACTTCAAGCGCCATAGGCCCCGGGGCAGGTGCCTCCTCATCGATAATCACCCCATCTTCGGCGGAGAGGCCAAGCGCAACGAGATTGAGGTTGATGGAGTGCGTCTAGCCGGACCGCAGGGGTCGAACGATTTCGGGATCCCTCCCGTCACGGGGACGCCCGACGACTACTTCAAGTCGCTTAGCATCCCCAGGGAGTTTGAGTACGCCGCCGATCCAGGCGACGTCCGGGCTCCGCTGGAGAACTACGGGTTCATGCATTGGGTGCAGGACCAGTTCTCGGTTGGACACTGGTTCGAAGATGGATCCGACGGCTGGATCCCCGAATTGTGGGCCGATCTTTCCCGTTCACCCTGGTCGCCTGAGGTGCAGGCGGGGTTCGAGCGGTGGCGGTCGGCCCAGGTTACAGACCACCTTCCGGGGAGGTTGCCGGCTGGTGACGACGCTATGGGCGCGTGGCTGGATGGAATGACGCTCAAGGCCTACTACGAGGATGTGCTGGGCCTCCCCTCCCAGGTCACCCGTTACGTGGACCCTATCCTCGCTAGCATCATCGGGTTGGGTTGCGATGCCGTGTCAGCGTGGTGGGGCCAACACTTTGCCCTCCCCGGGTTCGGCGGCGATTCGCGTTACGATGGTCTTACCTTCCACTCGTTTCCGGGTGGTAACGCTGGGATTGCGCGGTACTTCGTCAAGGACGTCATCCCCGGCGGGATCGAAGGCGCGCTCGAGCTTGGAGACGTGATCAACGGGCGGGTGGACTTCGGTGCCCTTGACCGGCGTGAACAGCCGGTGCGCATGCGTCTGTCGTCCACTGTGGTGGACGTTCGGCACGAGGGTCTTTCTGGCGGGGCCGTCAGAGTCACGTACGTGCACGGAGGGCGGGCGTACTCGGTCCTCGCCGACGGGGTCGTACTCGCCAGCGGAAGTTGGATGAACCGGTACGTGGCGGCTGACCTGCCGGATACCCACTCGGCCGCCTACGAGCACTTCGTGCATGCGCCGATACTGGTGGCCAACGTGGCTCTGCGTAATTGGCGCTTCCTGGATCGGCTAGGGATTGCGGCGTGCATATACGAGGGCGACTTGGGGTTCTCGTGCAACATCCGCCGACCGATGTACGCCGGAGACTATCGGCCGCCCCACGATCCGGACAGTCCGACCATGCTGACCTTCTATATCACGTACGAATCGCCCGGTCTTGCACCTGCCGACCAGGGGAACGCAGGACGCATGGAGATGCTCTCCGCATCCTTTGCGGACTACGAACAGCGGCTGCGCGATCAGATGGTTACGCTATTCGGGGACGGAGGATTCGACCCGGCCCGCGACATCGGAGGAATCATCCTGAATCGGTGGGGTCACGCCTATATTGCGCCGGGGCCAGGGTTCTTCTACGGGCGCGACGGGCAAGCGGCGCCCCCGGATGTCATCCGAGATCCCTTCGGTAGAGTTGCGATCGGCCATTCCGAGCTCAGGGGTCACCAGAATTGGACGGGTGCCGCCGGCGAGGGACGACGGGCACTTGAAACCGTCCTAGACCTGATCTGAGACGGGACGAGGATTTCCAACAAAGAGGTGGTTTCCAACAACATGACTAAACCGTTTCGGTTGTTTTTCACTACTCGGATCGTGGCACTGGCCACCCTTGTGCCGGCGGTCGGCGTCGCGCAGGAAAAGCTCGGCCCCACGGCAAAACCCGAAGCCGTCGGCATGTCCAGTGAAGTACTCGCTGAGATAGGCCCCACGATGCAGGCCCTCATCGATCGGGCGGCCACCGGCGGGATCATGACGATGGTCGCCAGGGAAGGGGAGATCGTGCATTGGGATGCCTACGGATGGCGTGAACGCGACGAAGACCCCCTCGCACTCGATGACATCTTCCGCATCTATTCCATGACGAAACCGGTCACGAGCGTGGCGGCGATGATGTTGGTCGAGGACGGCCTCCTCTCCTTGGACGATGACCTCGGCGACATCCTTCCCGAATTTGCGGGAGTCAAGGTGTACGGTGACGGTGCAACGCGCGCTCCCGAACGCCCGATATCGGTTCGCGACCTCTTTCTGCACACCTCAGGGCTCACTTACGGGATCTTCGGCGATAGCCCTGTCGACTCGATGTACAATCGGGCCTTGAGCGCCCTATCCCGGGAATCCGGCCGCAATCTGGCGGAGACGGTGGAGGCAATCGGATCGCTGCCGCTGATCGACGACCCCGGGGCTCGGTGGAACTACAGCATGTCCACCGATGTCCTGGGAAGAGTTGTGGAGGTCGCCTCCGGGCACTCGCTGGACGAGTTCTTCCGAAGCCGCATCTTCGAACCGTTGGGGATGGATGACACCGGGTTCCACGTATCCGCCGAGAACCTGCATCGACTTACGGTGGTCTACAGCCGCACCGATGACGGACTCGTGGTCGGTAGCGACGGCTCCTTCACCCGTCCGCCCCACTGGTATTCCGGGGGAGGAGGTCTCACCTCGACGGCTGCGGACTATCTGCGATTCTGTCGCATGCTGCTGGGAGGGGGAGAGTTGGACGGCGTCCGGTTGCTAAAGGCAGAGACGGTACGCGAGATGACGACCAATCAGTTGCCGGAGGATCTGGCCCCCATCAGCGAGTGGCCTTCGGAACAAGGATTCGGTCTCGGGTTCTCTGTAACCCTTGGCGTGGAAGAGCCGACCTACCTGTGGTCCGGCGTGGCCAACACCTACTTCTGGGTTGACCCTGCCGAGGATCTCATAGTGATGGCTTGGACGCAGCTTCAACCCTTCGGCGCGGCTCCCCTAAACCGGATCATCCGGCCCATCGTCTACCGAGCGATCATGGATTCAACCGAACGGTGAGGTCTGTCCGGCAGGTTGTCCTCTCCGTGTTCATTGCGGGCGCGGCGTTCCAGGTAACGATCCGGGCTCTCGAAGGCCAAGCCCAAGACCAAGACCAACAATCCCCGCCCCATCCCGCAGAAGTCCTCTTCCAGGAGGCGTGCGCTAGCTGCCATACAGATTCCGGAGAGTCACGAGTCCCCGGACTCACACTCCTCCAACAGCTCTCTCCCCGGGCCCTCGTCTACGCCCTCGAAGATGGGGTCATGCAGGCGGAAGGCGCGGACCTCACCCCGGAACAGCGCATCGGTCTGGCCGAGTACCTGACTGGCCGAAAATACTCCGACGCGATCTTGCCCGAGTCGGCGTTCTGCTCCGGCGGTGGTCGTGGCTGGTCAGGCCTGGACCTGGACGCCATTTCATCCATGGGGTTCGGGGGCAATTTGGAGGGGACGGGATTTCAGTCGGCGGCACGCGCCGGGCTGGATGCTGGTTCCGTCGCAGACCTGGAGCTTTTGTGGGCGTTCGGATTTCCCGACGCGACGGAGGTTCGCACCAAACCCACTGTGGTGGCGAACACGATTCTGGTCGGGGGCCCATTCGGTGAGGTTCTCGCCCTCGACACTGCCACGGGATGCGTGCGTTGGAGCTTCGAGGCGGACGCGGCCGTCCGAGGCGCTGTGCTGGCGGGCCCTGGACAAGAGGAGAGACCGACAGCTTGGTTCGTAGATTTCCGCTCCAACGCCTACGCCCTCGATGTCAGCACCGGTGACCTCCTCTGGAAGTATCGCGTGGGCTGGCACCCAAGTTCGAGTGTCACGGGGAGCCCGGCCCTGCACGACGGAACCCTCTTCATCCCGATCTCATCCTGGGAAGTCGCTCTCTCGGCGGATCCTCGGTACGAGTGTTGCACCGCCTCGGGTGCGGTGGCCGCCATGGACGCGCTAACCGGGGATGTCGTGTGGTACCATCGAGTGATTCCGGGTTACCCGGAGACAGCCGGCACCAGTGATATAGGTACACCGAAGTGGAGTCCGTCGGGGGCGCCGGTTTGGTCGAGCCCCACTGTGGATGCACAACGAGGGCGGGTCTACGTCGGCACCGGGGAGAACTACACCCGCCCCACAACCGAAACGAGCGATGCCATCCTCGCTCTAGACAGCGAGACGGGGGAGCTCGTGTGGTCGTTCCAGGCGACCTCGCTGGATGCCTTCAACATGGCCTGCATCTCAGCCAGCTACAGTAGTAACTGTCCCGACCCACCTGGTCCCGATCTGGATTTCGGTATGGCGCCCATGCTGGTCGAACTCCCTGACGGGGGCGATATCCTGATCGCAGGTCAGAAATCCGGCGTGGTCTGGGCTCTGGACCCGGATGACGGGACGGTGGTGTGGTCGACCCGGGTCGGGAAGGGAGGGGCACTGGGCGGAATCCATTGGGGCATGGCCGCGGACGATCGTTACGCCTACGCCCCCAACTCGGACAGGGGAACGGTGGTCGTGGACGTGAACCCGGAGCGGGGTCCCTCGCCGGGCCTCTACGCGCTGGATCTGGCGACGGGTGAGGTGGCGTGGAGCGCCGAGCCACCCGCCGATGTATGTGAGGGTAAACCCTGGTGCTTTCCCGCGTACTCCGCTGCCCCCACCGTCAGCCCAGGGGTTGTTTTCGTGGGAGGACTCGATGGGCACATTAGGGCACACGCTACGGACGACGGCAGCTTGCTTTGGGATTTCGACACCACGCAGGTCACGCAGACCTCCAACGGTGTGGATGTCCGGGGAGGAGCCATTGATGGACCCGGACCGGTGGTGGCCGGAGGGATGTTGTTCGTAAACAGCGGATACGGAATGTTCGGACAGATGCCTGGTAATCTTCTGCTCGCCTTCGGGCTACCATGAACCTTCGGGCTACCATGCAACATCGCTATTCGTACGTGAACACGTGTCCGGCCTGCCCGACCACCGGGATGATGCCGCGGGCTCACATGCTGCTAGTGGGCCTGACGTTGGGACTTTCTTTTGCAATCGCGGGATGTAGCCAACCCGACGGAATCCCGCGCATGGCGTCGGGCCGTCCGGACTTGAATGGCATTTGGCAAGCCTTGGGGAACGCGCACTGGGATATTGAGGCGCACTCGGCTCGGCCCGCTCTCGCCATGCAGCCGGGTCCGGTCGTACCCGTACCGGCCAACGAGGTCGTGGCGCTGGGGGCGGTGGGCGCAGTCCCATCTGGATACGGGGTCGTGGTCGGCGGGGAGATCCCCTACTTGCCGGAGGCACTGGAGGTCAGGAACCGGAATAGAGAGAATTGGCTGGACAGCGATCCAGAAATCAGGTGTTACCTGCCGGGCATCCCTCGCGCGACGTACATGCCCTTCCCCTTCCAGATCTTCCAGAGTGACAGCAAGGTGTTCCTCGCCTACGAGTACGCCGGAGCGATGCGGGAAGTCTACCTGGAGGATCCCGGCCCCCCACAGGTAGATTCGTGGATGGGTCAGTCGGTCGGGCATTGGGCCGGCGACACTCTGGTGGTGAGGGTCTCCGGTTTCAATGGTCGTACATGGCTCGACAGGGCCGGGAACCACCACAGTGCGGCTCTGGAGGTCACGGAACGATTACTGCTCACCGGTCCCGATCACATCACCTATGAGGCCGAGCTGGTTGATCCGCAGACCTACTCCCGCCCGTGGAAGATACGGATGCCGCTGTACCGAAACGTCGATCCGAATGCACGTCTGGGTCAGTTCAAGTGCGTCGAATTTGTGGAAGAGTTGATGTATGGACACCTACGAAAAACCCCGATTCGGTAGGAAGGTGATGACGAAGAATCTCCCGTTGGCGTCAGGCACTGCCGCTCTCGCGACACTAGCCGCAGTCGTTCTCTTCATCGCCTGGGTCCCACAAGACACCGACATCGGCGCAGAAAACACCCCCGACGCTTCATGGACGGTTCCGCGCACGCCGGATGGGCGTCCCGACCTGCAGGGAAACTGGACGAACGCGACTATGACCCCCATCCAGAGGCCCGAGGGAATGGGACCTGTGTTCACCCCAGAGGAAGTTGCCGAGATGGAGGGCGGTTACCACGAAGAGCGGGCGGAGAGCTTCGCCGATAGCGACCCCGACCGGGAGGCCCCGCCAGTCGGTGGGCAGTTTACCGGTAACGTTCGCTTCGACGCCGCGTCCGGGGGGACCGGTGGCTACAACTCCTTCTACATCGCCTCGGGCGACCGAGTCGCCGTCTTCAACGGAGAACCTCGGACCTCGCTGGTGGTAGATCCACCCAGCGGCCGCCTACCGGAACTCAGCGAAGATGGACGAGCGTGGCTAATGGCCCGGCGAGAGTTTGTGAGTCAGTTCGGCTCCTTCGACAATCCCGAAAACCGTCCGCTCGCGGAGCGCTGCATCATGTCCTTCGGCTCCAACGCGGGGCCCCCGATGCTCCCCAACTACTTCTACAACAACAACTACACCATCGTGCAGACCCCCGACCACGTGATGATCATGACGGAGATGGTGCACGACGTCCGCGTCATCCGGATGGGCGAACCCAAGCCTCTTCCGCCCCACGTCAGGCCCTGGATGGGTGATTCGTGGGGTCGCTGGGAAGGGGACACTCTGGTAGTGGAAACCACCAACCTACATCCCAACCAGACCCTGCAGGGCATCCCACCCTCGGAGGAGATGCGAGTGACGGAACGGTTTACTAGGGCCGGCGAAAACGTGATCAACTACGAGTTCACGGTCGATGACCCCCTCGTGTTTACACAACCGTGGCGCGGTGAAGTGCCGTTCATGCGCCTGACAGGTCTGGTCTACGAATACGCCTGCCACGAAGCCAACTACTCGCTGGAGAACGTCTTGAGGGGGGCCAGAGCGCAGGAGAGGCCGTGATAGCGCTGGATGGCAGCAGCCGAGGAGGTAACAGCCGACAATGAAACGTGACAATCAATGAATAGTGACAATCTGAAGAGGGACGCGTTGGTTCTAGCCATGGCGATCGTACTACCGGTGGCGATCGCAGCTCCTCTCGTTGCACACCACGCTTTCGGAGCCGAGTTCGACCGAAACGCCCCGGTCCGGTTGCAAGGAAAGATCGTGAGGCTGGAGTGGGTGAACCCTCACACCTGGATTCATCTGGAAGTGGTGCAGGACGACGGGGCCACCGAGGTATGGGCGGTGGAGGGCGGCACTCCCAATGTTCTACTCCGGCGAGGACTACGTCGCGACTGCCTGGAGCCCGGAACCGAGATCATCGTGGATGGCTACCAAGCCAAGGACCACTCCCTAAACCGGGCCAATGGAAGAGACGTGACGTTCACGGACGGGAGCAAGATCTTTCTGGGATCCTCAGGTACAGGGGCTCCCTACGAAGAAGATCTTCTTCGGGCGAGACGCGACCGGGGACGCTGCTAGCCAGCTCGCGCTGTTAGCTCGCTCCCTCCAAAGCACCCAAAACGGTGTGAACGACCTCGGTGAAGGCCCGGCCTGAAATCCACCGGCACACGATGACCAGTTCATTCTCCGGGTCGACGTAGATCAGGTTCGATCCCGCGCCCGTGTGGGTCCACGTGTACTCCGGCGCCTCCGTGTAGCGCCGCTGTCCGGTGTTCAGAGAGAAGTTCATAAAACCGTAGCCCTCGTTCACGCTTCCCGGGGTCGTGGCCATGTCGATCCACTCCTCGGACACCAGCTGCCGACCGTCCCACTTCCCCTTGTGCATGGTCAGGAGGCCAAACCGAGCCTGGTCGTACGCGCTTAGGATCATCCCGCCTCCCCAGTGGGCACCGCCGCTAACTGACTGGACCTGACGCCCATCCAGGATGACCCACGAGTTGTCGTACCCATGCCAGGACCACGTTGTGGAGGCACCGATCGGATCCATTATGTGTTCGCGCAGTACACTTGGCAGGGAGCGTCTCCACACCGCCGTGGCCGCCAGCGCCAGCAGGTTCACTCGCGTGTCGTTGTATTCGTAGACCGTTCCAGGCTCGTGGCGGGCGCGGGTCCCCCACGTGCTCCGGTCCTGGTCAGGACGGTCGGCCCACTCCGGCTTTCCCCACAGCGTGCCTTCCCAGTCACTGGTCTGCCTGAGCAGATGATCCCAAGTGATCCCCCGATTGTGCTCGGATTCGAAGAGGAGCTTCGCCCGTCTCCCGTCCTCATCGCCGGGCTCTCCGTCTCCATGATCCAGAATGAGCGGAGGGATGTAGTCGCGGACCGGGTCATGAATGTCGCGGATTAGCCCGCCGTCCCACGCGAGACCCACCGTCGTCGACAGAAAGCTCTTGGATACGCTGAAGGTGTTGTCGGCCTTGGCGGGATCTCCCCATTCCGCAACGATGTATCCCCTGTGCACGATCAGACCCGATTGAGGGCCGCGCACGGTGAAGGGACCGATCGCGTCGCCGAGAGGTTCCCGCCCGAAGGTTCCCAAGTGATTGAAAGCGAGATCCCGCGGGGCTTGGGACTCCCCCGCAATAGCGAGGTCCACGGCGGTCTGGATCATCGCGGGATCCAAGCCCGCCATCTCGGGGCTCCGGCGCTCCCAGTCTGGATGCCGACCCGGAAAGTAGTCCTGAGAAACAGCCGGCTGAGCGCACAACACCAGCATCGTCAGGGCAAACAGTAACCTTTGCGCCGCCGCCCTGGAGTGGTTGAATCGAGTCATGATCCTCTCCGAATACCGAGATTATTGCCTACGGGTTTGGTTCGTTCGAGGTCAACGCGAACTTCGAAGTCAGCGCGAAAAGGGGATCACGGTGACCTGTTCGGTCCCTTCTGCAGTGAACCGCCAAATCGCCACATATCCCTTGGAGAGATCCCCATTGGCGTCCCAATCGAGGCTCTGAGCCGCTCCTTCGTAATCCACATCGGTCCCCTCCGCCACGGCGCGCAGGCCAGCGGCGACGTTCCCTGGCCCAGCCAGAACTATCTGCCCGGGAGCGGCTCCGATGGCTCGCAACTGATCGCGGATCGCCACACCGTCCACGTTGCCAGCCGCTTGGGCAGCGAGGGCCAGCGCCACGGTCGCGTCATAGGCCTGTTTCGCGTACGGAGTCCCAGGGAGATATCCGAATTCCGCCATGAAAGCGGCGTCCCACGCTGTGGCCGACGCCGTGCCTTGGGCAGCACCCGGTCCTGTGCCTCCCATGCCGATGAGGTGTTCGGGGCCGATCCCGCGCAATAACTCCAGCGATCGTCCCGTCGGACCGAACAGGAACTGATCGTAAACGCCATTTTCGATAGATTCCCGCACTACGGTCTCCTGTTCGGGCTGAAAGGCGAGCAGGACCAAAGCTTCGGCACCCTGCGAGGCGCTCTCCCGAACTGCGTCCACGTACGTTGTTGCACCCGGATCAATCGCTACGCTTACAAGCGGGCCTGCCGCTGTTGTGGCCCACTGGGTTTCGAAGGCCTCGGCGATACCACGGCCCCAGGCGTCGTTCCGGTAAATCAACCCGACATTCGTGAGCCCCTGCTGTAAAGCGACAAGGGCGAGAATCGGCCCCTGTTCGACATCCGATAACGTGGTCCGAAACAGAAAGTCGTTGTCCGGTACCGTGGTAAGGCCAGGCGAGGACGAACCCGGCGACAGCATCGGGATCCGGGCGGGTGCGATCACCTCCTCCGCCACGGGAATCGTCACCGCACTTGCCACTGCTCCCACAACGCCGTGTACACCCAAGGCCACCAGCCGGCGGGCCTCGGACAGGGCGTGATCCCGGTCCAGGCGCGTGTCGGTGATGAAGGTCTCCACCGGCCGCCCAAAGACTCCAATCTCGTTAATGTGATCAATCGCCAGTTCAAACCCGTCCCTTATGCTCATGCCGAGCTCCGAGAGTCCCCCCGAAAGGTCGGTCAGCAGTGCCAGTTTCAGGACCTCGTCCGGCTCGGGGGGTGGCTGTGGGCCCCCACCGTCCGCGATCTCTGCACATCCCGCACTCCCCGCCACCACGACTAGGAGCAGGTAGGTCTTCAACCGAATAAGCCACAAATGGTTGTTTTCCGACTTCATTAGTTGTTCTCCAACTTCATTTTCGCGTCTCTCGGAAATCGATTCCAAATCGCTCGGTTTTCTTTTGGGTACTACGGTTCTCTCTCTGGGTAACCATGGGCGAATTCACTTGGGGCACGGGCCCAGGTCGGTGCTGGATCAGGAGAAGCCGATCCACCGTCCGGCCGCCGCAACCACCAACCAGAGGCTCAGCGATATGCCTCCCACGATGCGTTCTTTGGGGCCGGGCTGAAGCGTGCCCCGCCGTGCCACTCGTTCCCGCACCACAAATGTAAAAGCCAGAGCCAGGGGAAGCGTAGCCATCTTTAGCCAAAAAGAAGTGTTGTAGTACAGCTTGATGGCTTCGGAGAAAAAGAGCGGTACCCCGGTGGTGATCATCAACAGCACCGCCACGATGAACCAGGGCCGTGCGTAACGGCAGAGGTGCGCCGGCGTTTGCGATGTAAGACCAACTCCCAGCAGGCGAAGGTCCACCACCAGCACGGAACCCCCGAGCAGGCACAGACCGAGAAGATGGACCGCCTCGATTACGGGAAATGCCCATACAGATTCGTTGATGGCCCGTCCCAGGCCCGAGGACTCGGCCCATCGAAAGAACTCGATCACAGTGCTATGCGACCCTGCCCACACCAAATCCGGCCCTGCAAAACCGGCCCGCACTAAACCGCCCCACGCCTATTCAACTCCGTCCACGACGGCGGAGCAATCCGCCAGCCAGTTAACCCACCCGGGTTGAGGCTGGATGTCGCAGTCGAACCAGTTGTAGGCGATCATCCGCCCCGTAATGACGACCACCGACCAGGCCGCGAGCGACATGGCACCAGCCACCCGAGCTGCGAGCGGAACCTTGAAATCCAGATCCCACTGGCCGACCCTCCGGTGTACCCCCGCATGAAACACGGCGGCGTTGATCCCGGCGATGATGAGCACCACCACCTTGAGGCGGAAAAAGACATTGTGGTAATACCTAAGGGGCTGCGAGTAGAACAGCAGCAACCCTGTGATGACCATGATGACGAATCCGACCCGGGCCCAGGGAAGAAGCCGGCGAGTGAACGAGGTTACCGGAACCCGGCGGAAGCCGATCCCGACAAGGCGAAGATCCATCATCACTGTCGTGCCGGCGAAGAGAGCAAGGGTAACCACATGAGTCGACTCGACGAGCGGCCACACATACAGCGATTCCAAGAGGGCCGTGCTCCATGGCGTTTCGCCGAGCCAAGTCAGAAAGCGCTCGATCATGGGGTCGGTGTGACGCGGGACTCGTCCGCGGAACTGTTCGGCTCGTAGTTGGGGCGCAGGGTTTCCGTCGCATAAACGGCATGACACGCTGTGCACACCTGATAGACGTCACCCCCTACCGTGAAGACGGCCTCCGGATCTCGGTTGCGCGCCGCCTCTATGGCTCGCCTTCCCACCTCGATTAGGGCCTGTGACATAGCGAGCCAGGGCTGCCTGTCCTCCGCACGATCTTCCAACATGAGGAGATTGCCGGATTCAGCCAGAACGAAGGCCGCGTTCTCCACCTCCTCCCACTCCTCCGGTGTCTGGGGCCGGATCTCGTGGGTTGCTTCCTCGTCCATGATTACCCCGACGGCGTCCCAGTAGACCTCGGCGGCTGGTTCGATCACCGCCAACATCAACTCCTGATTGCTGGCTACGGCAACCAAGCTGCGGCCGGTACTCGATTGGGGTTCGTTGCACGCGGCGAGAACGCTACCCAAGGCCGCAGCGACCATGATGATGATAGAGGATCGCATTCCCGCAAAGCTACCGAGGGTCAAGTGAATCCGCACAGACCGGCAAATGCCCTCGTCTTCCCCCTCTGCGTGGCCAGCGTGATTCACCATCCCCGGGGCTAATATCTGTCTTTGCTCTCGATACCGCATTGATGCATGTTATGCCGACCATGCTCGTTTCCATCAAGACACAAAGGAGTTGCTAGTTGCCTCAGAGTACAGACGAACAGGGTCGGTTGGGGAGGCTAGTCCGTCTTCCGAATAAGCGGAACCCGGTGGCTCTCGCCGTAGTGCTGCTGCTTGGGTTAGCCTGCGGCGACAGCGCGACCGAGCCCGCACCACCTCCTGCCGGGGTGGCGACCCGGGTCGAGATCACCCCTGCAACGCTGTCCTTCTCGGCGCTCGGGAATACGGTGCGGTTGTCTGCCACGGTCTTCGACCAGAACGGCCAGCGAATGCGGGCAACTGTGGCGTGGTCGACCTCAGAGCCCTGGGTCGTGACGGTGGACAGTGACGGGCTGGTTACCGCTGTAGCCAACGGCACGGCAACGATCACAGCGACAGCGAGTTCAGTGAGGGGCTCGGCGACTGCGGAGGTGAGGCAAGTGGCGAGCGCGGTGGAGGTTACGCCGCTCCATGGTGAGATCATTCAGGGCGGCACTATTCGGCTTGTGGCGCGCGTGACGGACACGGGGGGCCACGAGGTGCCTGGCAGATCGGTGTCGTGGCGCAGTGCGACGCCTTCGGTAGCGGCTGTGGACTCAATCGGTTTGGTGACGGGCATCGCGCCGGGCGAAGCGGAGATTACGGCGACAGCGGGTGATTTGGCCGGATCGACTACGGTCACGGTTATCGGGCCCATGCCTACCGCGGTGATCGTGATGCCGGATACGGTGGCCTTGGCTGCGCTTGAGGATACGGTGCGTTTGTCGGCTGATGTTCGAGACCAGATTGGACGCACGATGGAAGATGAGGCCGTGGCATGGTCGAGCAGCGATCCGGAGGTGGTGGGGGTTGATTCGACCGGTTTGGTGACGGCTGTGGGGAACGGCACGGCAACAGTCACGGCGACGGCGAGAGAGGCGTCGGGCAGCGCCATGGTATTGGTCGCGCAGCAGGCGGCCGCGGTGACGGTGGAGCCATCTGGCGCCACTATCGCGCCAGGGGACACTCTCCAGTTGGTGGCAACTGCGTTCGATGCCGGGGGTGCGGAGGTGATGGTGGAGTTTGCATGGTCGACAAGCGACCTTGCGGTGGCGGCGGTAAACGGGCGGGGACTTGTGACGGCCGCGGCGAATGGAAACGTAACGATCACGGCAAGTGCCGGTGAGGTGACCGGACGTGCTGAGATTACCGTGGTCAATCCCGACCGAGCTGCGCTGGTAGCACTCTATGAGGCGACAGACGGCCCGAATTGGAAGGGCAACGAGAACTGGTTGTCGGATCGTCCCCTAGGCGCGTGGTCCGGAGTCAATGTGGATGCGTCGGGGCGGGTGACCGCGCTCCGTCTGCGGGGGCTCACCGGGGAGCTTCCACCGGAACTCGGAGATTTGACCAACCTTGATCGTCTCAACCTCAGTTACAACCAGATCACCGGCAAGATCCCGCCGGAACTCGGGAACCTCGTTAACCTGGGCACTCTCTATCTCGATAACAATCGACTCACCGGGGAGATTCCACCGGAACTCGGGAACCTCGCCAACCTGGTCGCCCTCGTCCTCCATAACAATCGACTCATAGGGGAGATTCCGTTGGAACTCGGAAAGCTCGCCAGCCTGCGCGGTCTCTGGCTCTTCAAGAACCAACTCACCGGGGTTATTCCGCGCGAACTCGGGAACCTCGCCAACCTGAGCTCTCTCGGGCTCAGTAACAATCGACTAATAGGGGAGATTCCGCCGGAACTCGGGAACCTCGTTAACCTGGGCACTCTCTATCTCGATAACAATCGACTCACCGGGGGTATTCCGCCGGAACTCGGGAACCTCGTTAACCTGACACGGCTCCTCCTCAATACCAATCAACTCACCGGGGGTATTCCGCGGGCACTCGGGAACCTCGTTAACCTGGGGACTCTCTGGCTCGTTAGAAATCAACTCACCGGGGTTATTCCGCGGGCACTCGGGAACCTCGTCAACCTGCGCGAGCTCTGGCTCGGTCAGAATCAACTCACCGGGGCGATTCCACCCGAACTCAGCCAATTGTCAAGCTTGCAAAAGCTTTGGTTCTACCGCAATGCGGGCCTGTGCGCTCCAGGGACCCCCCTTATCGTCGACTGGCTCGACCAAGTGGAATCAGCGAGAGGTCCTTTCTGTAACGAGGTTGATGCCGAGGCTCTGGCGGGGCTGTTCGAGACATCGGACGGGGGTAGCTGGACGGAGTCGGACGGTTGGCTCGAATCGAACGCGCTGGAGAGGTGGCACGGCGTGGAAGCAGATTCGAGCGGACACGTGGTTTCGCTGGATCTCCGCCGCAACGGCCTGTCAGGAGAGGTCCCATCAGTCTTAAGCCTACTCCGTCAAATGACGGTGTTGCGCCTTGACGACAACAATTTGTCCGGGAGGGTACCGGGTGCGCTGACCGGTTTGGCTTTGACCGAGCTCAGCTACACGGGGACCGAGCTGTGCGTCCCAACGAGCCAGACTTTTCAGGAGTGGCTGGGGTCGATCACCGTCCATCGCGGAACACAGTCGAGCTGTGACACTCTGTCAGACCGCGAAATCCTTGAATTGTTCTACCGGGAGACGGGAGGAGCCAGCTGGATCCGAAACGAAGGTTGGCTGACGGACCGCCCTCTCGGCGATTGGTTTGGAATCCGGGCAAACGAGATTGGGCGGATCACATCGATCAGACTGCACGCGAACAGACTAACAGGTGTTGTCCCGGCTGAGGTCGGCCAGCTTTCCGGTTTGGAATGGCTAAACCTGGGGCGCAACCAGCTTACCGGCTCGGTGCCCCCTGAACTCCTCCAGCTTTCCAGGCTGAAAGAGCTAAATCTGGGGCGCAACCAGCTTACCGGTTCGGTTTCTCCTGAACTCAGCCAGCTTTCCAGTCTGGAATGGCTAGGGCTGCACAATAATCAGTTTACCGGTTCAATCCCACCTGAACTCGGCCAACTTTCCAACCTAAAGGCCCTGGGACTGGCCGGTAACCGGCTTACCGGTTCCATTCCGCCTGAACTTGCCCAGATCTCCAGCTTGCGAGAACTGTGGTTGTCCGGCAATCAGCTTGCCGGTTCGATCCCCCCTGAGCTAGGCCAACTTTCCAGCCTGGAAGACCTACAGTTGGATGACAACCAGCTTGCCGGTTCGATCCCCCCTGAACTCGGCCAGCTTTCCAGCCTGGAAGACCTAGAGTTGGAGGACAACCAGCTTGCCGGTTCGATCCCCCCTGAACTCGGCCAACTTTCCAGCCTGGAAGATCTAGGGTTGGATGACAATCAGCTTGTCGGCTCGATCCCACAGGAACTCGGCAATCTCAATAGCCTCATCACTCTCCGCCTTTCCCGCAACTTCGGACTGGTCGGAGCACTTCCGCTCTCTCTGACGAAGCTCAATAATCTCGAACGGCTTCAGGCTTCCGGCACCATGCTATGCGCGCCTGCGGACGAGGCATTCCAGGTATGGTTAGGCGGCGTAGTGTCCCGACGGATGCCCGATTGCGAACTCGCCGATTTCTACCTTACGCAGGCTGTACAGTCACGAGAGTTTCCCGTGCGCCTTGTGGCCGGGGAGCCGGCACTCCTGCGTGTGTTTGTGACGGCACCTTACGAAACGAGCGAGACCATTCCGCCCGTGAGGGCGCGCTTCTTCCATTCCGGTGCGGAGGTACATGTTGCGCAGGTTCCGAGGGGCACGCGGACGATTCCCTTGGAGCTGTACGAGGGCGATCTTGGGTTGTCAGCGAACGTCGAGATCCCGGGTGAGGCCATCCAGGAGGGTCTGGAGGTGGTGATCGAAGTCGACCCGGACGGCGTTGTGGACCCGGCACTGGGAGTCAAACGCCGGATTCCCGAGGCGGGCCGGACGGCCGTCGAAGTGAGTGCGATGCCCCACTTTGACCTGACGCTGATTCCCTTCGTCCAGACGGGAGATTCGGACTCGTCAATTGTTGAGACGGTGCGAACCATCGCCGAGGACCCAGAGGAACATGAGTTGCTTGCCGGGACACGGAACCTCTTGCCGGTCGCCGATATGTCGGTGACGGCGCACGAGCCGGTACTGATCTCGACCGACCGTGGGCGTGATGTCCTTAAGCAGGCTAGGGCAATCCGGAACATGGAAGATGTTAGCGGGTACTACATGGGCATGATGGCGAACTTCTCGGATGTAAGGGGTGTGGCCTATGCTCCAGGGTGGGTGAGTGCTTCGGTGCCCTCGTCTGGTGTCATAGCCCACGAACTCGGGCATAACATGAGCCTCTGGCACGCGCCGTGCGGCGGTCCTGGGGGGGTGGATTCGTACTATCCGTATGGATATGGAAACATCGGCGCGTGGGGGTTCGACTGGGAAACCGAGAAGCTGGTGGCACCCTCCCAGCCGGATCTGATGTCGTACTGTAGCCCGAACTGGATCAGCGACTACCACTTTAGCAATGCGCTACAGTATCGCTTGAGTGCGGAGGGTGCCGCCCAGCGGTTTGCGGCCTCGTCCCAGGCCCGCACACTCCTCGTATGGGGCGGAGTGGACGCTGACGGCGTTCCTTACCTGGACCCCGCCTTTGTGGTGGGTGCTACCCCGGCAGTGCCGCCCCCCGGCAACACTTACACCCTCACGGCACACACAGTCGACGGGGAGATCGCCTTCTCTTACACCTTCGACATGCCCGAGGTCGTCGATGACGAAGAGGGTAGGTCGAGCTTCGTCTTCACGATCCCGGCAGAGGACGGTTGGGCGACCGATCTAGCCTCCATCACGCTTTCGGGACCCGGCGGCACGGCCGTGCTCGACGGCGAGACTGACGATCCCATGGTGATTCTGCGGGAGGGTGAGAGCGGACAGGTGAGAGGATTTCTGAGAGGCGGAGAAGCGGTCGCTGCCCTGGCTCCCGGGCAGATGGCCGCCTACGGTTTACGGCAGGACACTCAGGCTTTGTTCAGCCGAGGGCTGCCCAGGAATTAGCCGCCACCTCGGCGGGTTCGTGGCCCCTGTGGCAAGGACGCACCGGAATGCAGCTTGTGGGGATGGTTTACCGGTTGCTGGCAGACTTTGTTCCAGGTGGCCGGAGGTGAGGTCGGGGTCGCCCATCTGTGGATTTCCGTCGGCATGCCGGCAAAGTGAGGGAAGTATGAAAGCGTTAGTCGCCGTCACCTCGCTATTGATTGCAGGGCCCGCGTCAGGTCTGGGCATCCAAGCACCTCCCGGGGTCCAGGCCATCCCCGAGGTGAGCGGCCGTGCTGAGATTACCCTGGCCAATCCGGAGCGAGCGGCGCTGGTAGCGCTCTACGAGGCGACTGACGGGCCGAACTGGGAGAACAACGAGAACTGGTTGTCGGATCTTTCCCTAGACGAGTGGTACGGAGTCCGTATGGATACGTCGGGGAGGGTGGTCTCGCTATATCTCAGTGGAGGACGGCTCAAGGGCGAGATGCCGCCAGAACTCGGGAACCTTACCAACCTGGATCGTCTCAACCTCAGTGACAATCAACTCACTGGGGAGATCCCGCCGGAACTCGGCAACTTGGTTAATCTGGCCTCTCTCTCCCTCGATAGAAATCAACTCACCGGGGGTATTCCGCCGGAACTCGGAAATCTCGCCAGCCTGAATCGTTTCAGCCTCCATAACAATCAACTCACCGGGCAGGTGCCGTCCGAACTCGGGAACTGAGGTGGTCCTACTTCGTTGGACAGTTCGAGGGCAAAGTTAAGGTGGATTCCGCGTGGTTTTGAGAGCCCTCGAAAACCTCGGTGCGGGCCTTCGCCTACACGAATCGTAAGCCCCGGTCACAGACCGGGGAAGGCATGCGGCACCGCATGGAGGACCGACCTTGCGATGACATCTTGAGGGCCGGGGTGGTCCCGCCAGCCACGTAGACGCTCCTTGCTATACTGGTACACGCCCAACCGGTGTGCAGACGAAGCCCGGGGATGCCAGGCACGAGCCGCGCCTTTCTCATGCCGCCACCCCGCTCCGGTAAGTGTCGCCCGGCGTCCGGCCGCCCAACGTCGAGTGCGGTCGTACGTCGTTGTAGAAGTTCACCCACGAGCCGATTATCCGCTCTGCGTCCAGCCCGTCGCGGAGCTCATGCAGGTACACAGCCTCGTACTTCAGGGACCTCCACAGCCGTTCGATGAAGATGTTGTCCAGGAATCGGCCGCGACCGTCCATAGAGAACGCTTGCAGCACTCGGTCGGCGAAGATCGCACTCGTGAACTGGGAGCCTTGGATCGGTGTTCAGGATCTCCGGAGTCGCGTGGCGGAGTGCCTCATCCAGAGCAGCGGTACAGAACGTGGCGTCCATCGTGTTGGACAGCCGCCAGGAAAGGACGTGCCGGGTGGCCCAATCCATCACGGCCACAAGGTAGAAAAACCCTTGGCTGACAGGGACATACGTGATGTCCGCGCACCAGACATGGTCCGCCCGGGATATCTCGAGACCGCGCAACGGGTAGGGTACCCGGTGTTCCGAGTTCGGTATGCTCGTGCGCGGCCGCCGGTAGGTCGCCTCCATCCCCATGAGCTGCATCATCTGCCTGCTGCCGTCGAACGGATGGTCCATGTGCAGCTCGTCCATCCGCCGCATCAGTGCCAGGTTCTCACAGCTCTCCCCCTTCGGCCGATAGTAGTAAGACGACCGGCTCACGCCGAGCAGCATGCACTGCTTCGACAGACTCAGCCGTCTGCCCGGCGCGACCATCCTCTTCCGCTCTGCACGGCTCAGCGCTCCAACCCGCGCCGAAAAAAATCCCGCTCAACCGTCAGCTCCCCGATCTTGGCGTGCAGGTCGCGGAGCCTCTCCTCATACTCCTTGACAAGCTTCCCTCTGCCGCCCCTGGCGAACGCCTCCGGCACGGCATCCACAAGCTGCCGCTTCCACGCGCTCACCTGGTTCGGATGAAGTTCATATCGCGCGGCAATCGCCTGCATGCTGTCGCGCTCCCGGAGCGCCTCCATCGCCACACGGCCCTTGAACTCCACCGTGAATCGTCGTCTCTTTCTGGCCATCTCAGTGCCTCCTGTTCGGTACAGGAATCCACCTTAACCACCTGTCCAAAAAACCGGGACCACCTCAAACCTCTCCAAGCTGTATCGTCTCTACCTCTATAACAATCAACTCACCGGAGAGATTCCACCGGAACTCGGAAACCTCGTCAACCTGTATCGTGTCTTCATCCATAACAATCAACTCACCGGAGGGATTCCGCCGGAACTCGGGAACCTCGTCAACCTGGACGCTCTCTTCATCCATGACAATCAACTCACCGGTAGGATTCCACCGGAACTCGGGAACCTTGCCAGCCTGAATCGTTTCAGCCTCCATAACAATCAACTCACCGGAGAGATTCCGCAGGAATTCAGCCAATTATCAAGCTTGGGACAGCTATTGTTTTACGGCAATGCGGGTCTGTGCATCCCAGGGACTCCCCTCATCGTCGACTGGCTTGACCGAGTTTTACCGCTCGGTCCTTTCTGTAACGAGGTGGATGCCGAGGCTCTGGCGGTGCTGTTCGAGATCTGGGACGGGGACAACTGGACGGAGTCGGATGGATGGCTCGGATCGAACGCGCTGGAGAGGTGGCACGGCGTAGAAGCAGACTCGAGAGGACATGTGGTTTCGTTGGATCTCCGCGCAAACGGGTTGTCAGGAGGGGTTTCACCTGCCCTAGGCCGACTTCATCGAATGACGGTATTGCGTCTTGACGACAACAATTTGACGGGGAGGCTACCGGGTTCGTTGACCGGTTTGGCTTTGACCGATCTCAGCTATACGGGGACCGAGCTCTGCGTCCCAACGGACCAGGCGTTTCGGGAGTGGCTGGGGTCGATCACCGTGCATCGCGGGACGCAGTCGGATTGTGAACCACTCTCAGACCGCAAAATACTTGGACTGTTCTACCTGGCGACCGGCGGGGCCAACTGGACCCGGAATGAAGGTTGGCTGACGGACCGCCCTCTCGGCGATTGGCATGGCATTGAGACAAACGACATGGGGCAGGTCACCGGGATCTACCTCAGCGATAACAACCTCACGGGAGAGATTCCCCTTGAACTCGGCCAGAGCTCAAGCCTGGAACGCCTGTCGCTTTTCGGCAACCGGCTTACCGGCTCGATTCCCGCTGAACTGGGCCAGATCTCCGGTCTGTGGGACTTGGATCTGTCCAGCAACCAACTAACCGGGGAGATCCCTCCTGAACTCGGCCAACTTTCCGGTTTGGTGGATTTGGATCTGTCCCGCAATCAAATAACCGGTTCGATCCCACAGCAACTGGGCGATCTCGCCAGCCTCGCTACTCTCCGCCTCTCCAGCAACAACGGACTGGTGGGAGCACTCCCGCTCTCTCTGACGAACCTCAATAGTCTTGAACGGCTTCAAGCTCCCGGCACCATGCTATGCGCGCCTGCGGACGAGGCGTTTCAGGCATGGTTAGGCGGCGTAGTGTCCCGACGAGTATCCGATTGCCCTCTCGCCGACTTCTACCTTACGCAGGCTGTCCAGTCACGGGAGTTTCCCGTGCCCCTCGTGGCCGGGGAGCCGGCACTCCTGCGTGTGTTTGTGACGGCACCGTACGAAACGAGCGAGACCATTCCGTCCGTGAGGGCGCGCTTCTTCCATTCCGGTGCGGAGGTGCATGTTGCGGAGATTCCGAGGGGTAGTCGGCCGATCCCGCTGGAGCTGTACGAGGGCGATCTTGGGTTGTCAGCGAACGTCGAGATCCCGGGTGAGGCCATCCAGGAGGGTTTGGAGGTGGTGATCGAAGTCGACCCGGACGGCGTTGTGGACCCGGCACTGGGCGTCAGACGCAGGATTCCCGAGGCGGGCCGAATGGCCGTAGAAGTGAGTGCGATGCCGCACTTTGACCTGACGCTGATTCCCTTCGTCCAGACGGGACATTCGGACTCGTCAATTGTTGAGACGGTGCGAACCATCGCCGAGGACCCAGAGGAACATGAGTTGCTTGCCGGGACACGGTACCTCTTGCCGGTCGCCGAGATGTCGGTGACGGCGCACGAGCCGGTACTGATCTCGAGCGACCGTGGGCGTGATGTACTTAGTCAAGCTGATGCACTCCGGAACATGGAAGGCGGCAGCGGGTACTACATGGGCATGATGATGAACTTCTCAGATAGGGGTGTGGCCTATACTCCAGGCTGGGTGAGTGCTTCGGAGCCCCGGCCTAATGCCATAGCCCACAAATTCGCACATAACATGAGTTTGTTTCACGCTCCGTGCGGCTATCGTTCCGGGGTGGATTCGTCCTATCCCTATGAATACGGAATCGGCGCGTGGGGGTTCGACTGGGAAACCAAGAAACTGGTGTCTCCCTCCCAGCAGGATCTGATGTCATTCTGTGGCCCGAACTGGATCAGCGAATACCACTTTAGCAAAGCACTACGGTATCGTTTGAGTGCGGAGGGAGCCGCCCAGCGATCTGCGGTCTCGCCCCCGGCCCGCACACTCCTCGTATGGGGCGGAGTGGACGCCGACGGCGTTCCGTACCTGGACCCTGCCTTTGTGGTGGATGCTACCCCGGCAGTGCCGCCCCCCGGCAACACTTACACCCTCACGGCACGCACAGTCGACGGGGGGATCGCCTTCTCTTACGCCTTCGACATGCTAGAGGTCGTCGACGACGGAAGGGGAAGGTCGAGCTTCGTCTTCACGATCCCGGCGGAGGACGGTTGGGCGACCGATCTAGCTTCGATAACGCTTTCGGGACCCGGTGGCACGGCCGTGCTCGACGGCGAGACTGACGATCCCATGGTGATTCTGCGCGAGGGGGAAAGCGGACAGGTGAGGGGATTTATGAGAGGCGAAGAAGCGGTCGCCGCCTTGGCCCCCGGGCAAATGGCCGCCTACGGTTTAAGGCTGGACACTCAGGCTTTGTTCAGTCGAGGGTTGCCCAGGAACTGACGGTGCATTGAGGTGCGAGACTTTGTTCCGGGGTGGCGGAGGTGAGGTCGGGGTTGCCTATCTGTGAGTTTTCCGTCGGCATGCCGGCAAAGTGAGGGAAGTATGAAAGTGTTAGTCGCCGTCACCTCGTTATTGATTGCAGCGCCCGCGGCAGGTCTGGGTATCCACCCAACTCCCGGAGTCCAGTCCATCCCCGAGTTGAGCGGACGTGCTGAGATTACCGTGGTCAACCCAGACCGAGCTGCGCTGGTAGCGCTCTACGAGGCGACTGACGGGCCGAGCTGGGAGAACAACGAAAACTGGTTGTCGGATCGTCCGCTAGACGAGTGGTACGGAGTCGGTGTGGATACGTTGGGGCGGGTGGTCTCGCTAGATCTCAGTGGACAATGGAATTCGACCTACAGGCGGTACGACCACCACGGACTCAAGGGCGCGATTCCGCCGGAACTGGGCCAGCTGTCTAGGCTCTCGAATCTCTCTCTGGGTTCCAACGAACTCGAGGGCGAGATTCCGCCAGAACTCGGGAACCTCGCCAACCTGCACGATCTCTGGCTCCATGACAATCAACTCACAGGGGGTATTCCGCCGGAACTCGGAAATCTCGCCAGCCTGCGCAGTCTTTTCCTCCATAACAATCAACTCACCGGGGAGATTCCGTCGGAACTCGGTAACTTGGTCAACCTGAGCTCTCTGTACCTCTACGACAATCAATTCACCGGTCAGATCCCGTCTGAACTCGGGAACCCTTCCAAGCTGTTTCGTCTCTTCCTCAGTGACAATCAACTCACCGGTGGGATTCCACCGGAACTCGGGAACCTCGCCGACCTGAATGCTTTCGGCCTCAGTCAGAATCAACTCACAGGGGAGATTCCGCAGGAATTCAGCCAATTGTCAAGCTTGGGATGGTTGAGGTTTGACGACAATGCCGGTCTGTGTGCTTCAGGGACTCCCCTTATCGTCGACTGGCTCGACCAGCTGCAATCGCAAGGTCCTTTCTGTAACGAGGTCGATATCGAGGTTCTCAGTGGGTTGTTCGAGACCTCGGACGGGGACAACTGGACGGAGTCGGACGGATGGCTCGAATCGAACGCACTAGAGAGGTGGCACGGGGTGGAAGCAGACTCGAGCGGACATGTGGTTTCGCTGGATCTCCGCGCTAACGAGTTGTCAGGCGGGGTTTCATCGGCCCTAGGCCGACTTCATCGAGCGACGGTTCTGCGTCTTGACGACAACAATTTGACTGGGAGGCTACCGGGTTCGTTGACCGGACTGGCGTTGACCGAGCTCAGCTATACGGGGACCGAGCTCTGCGTTCCAACGGACGAGGCATTTCAGGGGTGGCCGGGGTCGAACACCGTACATCGCGGAACGCAGTCGGGTTGTGAGCCAATCTCAGACCGCGAAATACTTGGACTGTTCTACCTGGCGACCGGTGGGGCCAACTGGACCCGGAACGAAGGTTGGTTGACGGACCGCCCTCTCGGCGATTGGCATGGAATTGAGGTAAACGAGATGGGGCAGGTCACTGGGATCGACCTCGCCAACAACAACCTCGCGGGAGAGATTCCCCTTGAACTCGGCCAGAGCTCAAGCCTGGAACGCCTGTCGCTGTTCGGCAACCGGCTTACCGGCTCGATTCCCCCTGAACTCGGCCAGATCTCCGGTCTGTGGGACTTGGATTTGTCCAGCAACCAACTAACCGGTTCGATCCCACAGCAACTGGGCGATCTCTCCTTCCTCGCCACTCTCCGCCTCTCCAGCAACAACGGACTGGTGGGGGCACTCCCGCTCTCTCTGGCGAAGCTCAATAATCTTGAACGTCTTCAAGCTCCCGGTACCATGCTATGCGCGCCTGCGGACGAGGCGTTTCAGGCATGGTTAAACGGCATAGAGTCCCGACGGGTTTCCGACTGCCCTCTCGCCGACTTCTACCTTACGCAAGTTGTCCAATCAAGGGAGTTTCCCGTGCCCCTCGTGGCCGGGGAGCCGGCACTCCTGCGTGTGTTTGTGACGGCACCGTACGAAACGAGCGAGACCCTTCCGCCCGTGAGGGCGCGCTTCTTCCATTCCGGTGCGGAGGTGCATGTTGCGGAGATTCCGAGGGGTAGTCGGCCGATCCCGCTGGAGCTGTACGAGGGCGATCTTGGGTTGTCAGCGAACGTCGAGATCCCGGGAGAGGCGATCCAGGAGGGTTTGGAGGTGGTGATCGAAGTCGACCCGGACGGTGTTGTGGACCCGGCACTGGGGGTCAGACGCAGGATTCCCGAGGCGGGCCGAATGGCCGTAGAAGTGAGTGCGATGCCGCGCCTTGACCTGACGCTGATTCCCTTCGTCCAAACGGGAGATCAGGACTCGTCAATTGTCGAGACGGTGCGGACCATGACCGAAGGCCCGGAGGAGCATCGGTTGCTTGCCGGGACACGGTACCTTTTGCCGGTCGCCGATATGTCGGTGACGGCGCACGAGCTGGTACTGACCTCGAGCGACCGTGGGCGTGATGTCCTTAGCCAAGCTGATGCACTCCGCAGCATGGAAGATGGAAGCGGGTACTACGTGGGCATGATGACGAACTTCTCAGATAGGGGTGTGGCCTATACTCCAGGGTGGGTGAGTGCTTCGGAGCCCTCCTGGTTGCCTAATCCCATAGCCCACAAACTCGCACATAACATGAGTTTGTTTCACGCGCCGTGCGGCTATCGTTCGGGGGTGGATTCGTCGTATTCGTACGAATACGGAAACACCGGCGCGTGGGGGTTCGACTGGGAAACCGAGGAACTGGTGTCTCCCTCCCAGCAGGATCTGATGTCGTATTGTTACCCGCAGCGGATCAGCGACTACCACTTTAGCAAAGCACTACGGTATCGTTTGAGTGCGGAGGGTGCCGCCCATCGATTTGCGGCCTCGCCCCAGGCCCGCACACTCCTCGTATGGGGCGGAGTGGACGCCGACGGCGTTCCGTACCTGGACCCTGCCTTTGTGGTGGATGCTACCCCGGCAGTGCCGCCCCCCGGCAACACTTACACCCTCACGGCACGCACAGTCGACGGGGGGATCGCCTTCTCTTACACCTTCGACATGCCAGAGGTCGTCGACGACGGAAGGGGAAGGTCGAGCTTCGTCTTCACGATCCCGGCCGAGGACGGTTGGGCGACCGGTCTAGCCTCGATAACGCTTTCGGGACCCGGTGGCACGGCCGAGCTCGACGGCGAGACTGACGATCCCATGGTGATTCTGCGCGAGGGTGAGGGCGGACAGGTGAGAGGATTTCTGAGAGGCGAAGAAGCGGTCGCCGCCCTGGCTCCCGGGCAAGTGGCCGCCTACGGTCTGCGGCAGGACACTCAGGCTTTGTTCAGCCGAGGGCTGCCCAGGAATTAGTCGGCACTGTACCGGTCCCGGTTTTCTGGACAAGTGGACGGCCTAAACATCAGGCCACCTTGCGGCTGAGCTTCTTGCGGGCACGGGTCGGGGTTATGTAGCCGTGCCGCTGGAGGAGCCAGCCGTTGTTGTAGCGTTCGATGAAGGCCCCGATCACCGCTCTGGCCTCCTCGAGGGTTTCGAAGTCGTGCAGATGGATGCACTCCTCCTTGAGCGTCCGGAGGAAGCGCTCGGCGACGCCGTTGCACTCCGGCTCGCCGACGTAGGCGGGTGTGGAGCGAATGCCGAGCCACTTGATCTCGGCCTGGAACTGCTTTGCCCGGTACTGGGAGCCCCAGTCGTGCCGCAGACCGAGACCCAGGGCGATCGCCTTGCCGAAGCCGCCCATGTGGTTCCGCACCCCCTGGCGGACCGGCTCCAGCGCCGCCCAACGGTCGCCCGTCTTCGCAACGTGCCAGCCGACGACGTCCGAGGTGCAGTGGTCGACGGCCGCGAAGAACCAGCACCAGCCCTCCGCCTTCGTCCAGAACCGCGACGCGTCCGTGCCCCAGAGCTCGTCCGGCCTCCCGGTCCGGATCCGGCCGCTGTGGGTCCGGTCCCCGCGGGCATGGCCGCGCCGCACCGGCACCAGCAGCCCGTGCTCCCGCATCAGCCTCAGCACACGGTTCTTGCCGACCCGGATCCCCCTGGCAGCAAGCCGCACCTTCACCTTCCGGTGGCCCTCGCCGAGGAACGGACTCGTCTTCAGCACCGTCCGGATCTCTTCCGCCCAGCTCTTCGTCACTCAGTGCCGTCTTCGGCCCGCGCTTCCCCGGCTCCCGACGATCGGACTCCGGAGGTCGCCCCCGCAACGCGTACACGCTCGAACGCGCCACTCGCCACGCCTCGCACACCATCGTCAGCGGGTACGGCCGCCTCGTCGCCGGACTCACCCGCCCAAGCGCCTCAAGAGCTTCCTCAGCTCGTCCCCGTACCCCCTTTTTTCAAGAAGCTCCGCCTGCAACTCGACCCGCATCGTCATCTCCCCCAGCTTCGCCCGCGTCCGCATTAGCTCGCCTCCCGGCCGGTTCTTCTTCTTCAGCCCCTCCTGGCCCCCTTGAAGGAACTCCCGCCGCCACCGCTCCAGCTCCGGCGGCGCTACCCGAATCTCCCGGCTCACCTCACCCATGTCCTCCCCCCGCAGCAGCCGCAAGACCACCTCCACCTTCCGCTGCGCGCTCCACCGCTTGGGGAGACCGGCCCGCCTCCCCACGCTGCCCGCGCCGTCCCGTTCGTCCGTCCTCCGCGACATCCCCTGCCTCCTATCTCTTGAACCCCGGATGGGTTGCTAAACCACTGTCCAGAGAAATCGGGGGCACTATAGCACCTCGGCGGGTTCGCGGCCCCTGTTGGCAAGGACGCACCGGAATGCAGCTTGTGGGGATGGTTTACCGGCTGCTGGCAGACGTTGTTCTTCTGGTCCACTTTGCGTTTATCGCGTTCGTGGTGGCGGGAGGGTTCGCGGCGGTCCTGCGGCCGAAAGTGGTGTGGGCACACGTTCCCTGCGCGGTGTGGGGAGCTCTTATCGAGTTTGCCGGGTGGATCTGTCCCCTAACGCCGCTGGAAAACCAGCTTCGGGTGGCCGGAGGTGAGGCCGGGTATTCAGGTGGGTTCATCGAGCGTTACTTGGTGCCGGTCATCTATCCCCGTGGCCTCGATAGAGAGACCCAGATTATGCTCGGAGCCGGGGTTCTGGTACTGAACGCCATCGCCTATCTGTGGGTTTTCCGTCGGCATGTCGGTAGAGTGAGAGAAGTATGAAGGTGTTCGTCGCCACCGTCACTTCGTTATTGGTTGCAGGGTCCGCGGCAGGTCTGGACATCCAATCACCTCCCGGAGTCCAATCCATCCCCGAGGTACAATCGATTACCGTGGTCAACCCGGACCGAGCTGCGCTGGCAGCACTCTACGAGGCGACAGACGGGCCAAACTGGGAGAACAACGAAAACTGGTTGTCGGATCGTCCCCTAGGCGAGTGGTACGGAGTCGGCGTGGATACGTTGGGGCGGGTGGTCTCGCTAGATCTCAATGGACGATTGAATCACGTCCACGGACTCAAGGGCGAGATTCCGCCGGAACTAGGAAATTTGACCAGCCTGGATCGTCTCGACCTCCGTTACAACCAGCTCACCGGCGAGATCCCGTCCGAACTCGGGAACCTCGCCAACCTGCGCGATCTCCGGCTCGGTACCAACCAGTTCACCGGCGAGATTCCGCCGGAACTCGGCCAGCTGCCTATGCTCTCGCATCTCTCTCTAAGGTACAACGAGCTTACCGGGGAGATTCCGCCCGAACTCGGAAATCTGACCAACCTGACACGGCTCCTTCTCGGTCGCAATCAACTCACAGGTATCCCGCCGGAACTCGGCAACTTGGCCAACCTGCACGATCTCTCCGTCGGTGCTAATCAACTCACCGGGGAAATTCCGCCCGAACTCGGGAACCTCGCCAACTTGGTCGTGCTCTGGCTCGATGAGAATCAACTCACAGGGGGTATTCCGCCGGAACTCGGCAACTTGGCCAACCTGCGCGATCTCTCCGTCGCTGCCAATCAACTCACCGGGGAGATCCCGCCGGAACTCGGGAAGCTCGCCAACCTGGATCGTCTCGACCTCGCTCGAAATCAACTCACAGGGAGTATTCCGCCGGAACTCGGCAACTTGGTCAACCTGGTCGATCTCTTCCTCAGAAACAACCATCTCACCGGCGAGATTCCACCCGAACTCGGCCAGCTGCCTCGGCTCCGGTATCTCTGGCTGGGTTCCAACCATCTCACCGGCGAGATTCCGCCGGAACTCGGGAACCTTGCCAACCTGGGCGTTCTCTACCTCTATAGCAATCAACTCACCGGGGGTATTCCGCCGAAACTCGTAGATTTGACCAACCTGCGCAACCTCTGGCTCCACGACAATCAACTCACGGGGGAGATCCCGCCCGAACTCGGCAACCTCGCCAACCTGGAACGCCTCGTCCTCCATACCAATCAACTCACAGGCGTGATTCCGCCGGGACTGGGCCAGATGCCAAGGCTTAGGGCTCTTGACCTGGGTTCCAACGAGCTCACCGGGGGTATTCCGCCGGAACTCGGTCAGCTGTATAGGCTCTGGGATTTCTCCCTCCGTTCCAACGAGCTCACCGGCGAGATTCCACCGGAACTCGGGAAGCTCGCCAACCTGGACAGTCTCAACCTCGAATACAATCAACTCACAGGGGAGATCCCGACCGAACTCGGGAACCTCGCCAACCTCGAATCCCTCGTCCTCAATGACAATCAATTCACAGGGGAGATTCCGCCGGAATTCAGCCAATTGTCAGGCTTGGGACAGTTGTCGTTTAATGGCAATGCGGGTCTGTGCGCACCAAGGATCCCATTGATCGTCGATTGGCTCGGCCAGTTGGACTCAGTGCAAGGTTCTTTCTGTAGCGAGGTAGATGACGAGGCTGGCATCCAATCACCTCCCGGAGTCCAGTCCATCCCCGAGGTTGAATCGATAACGGAAGTCACGACGAGTACCGGTGAGGTGAGCGGCCGCGCTGAGATGACCGTGGTCAATCCCGACCGAGCTGCGCTGGTTGCGCTTTACGAGGCAACAGACGGCCCGAACTGGGAGAACAACGAGAACTGGTTGTCGGATCGTCCCCTGGACGAGTGGTACGGAGTCGGTGTCGATACGTCGGGGCGGGTGGCCTCGTTAGCTCTCAGTGGACGACTGGATCCGACCGACAGACGGTATGACCACGGACTCAAGGGCGAGATTCCGCTAGAACTCGGAGATTTGGCCAACCTGGATCGTCTCGACCTCAGTTACAACCAGCTCACCGGCGAGATCCCGTCCGAACTCGGTAACCTCACCAACTTGGACGAGCTCCGGCTCAATAACAATCAACTCACCGGGAAGATTCCGTCGGAACTGGGCCAGCTACCCAAGCTCTCGTATCTCTCTCTGAGGTACAACGAGCTCACCGGGGAGATTCCGTCGGAACTGGGCCAGCTGTCAATGCTCTGGTATCTCACTATGGGTTCCAACGAGCTCACCGGGGAGATTCCGCCAGAATTCGGGAACCTCGCCAACCTGGATCGTCTCGACCTCGGTGACAATCAACTCACCGGGAAGATCCCGTCCGAACTCGGGAACCTCACCGCCCTGCGCTATCTCTTCCTCAACAACAATCAACTCGCCGGGGAGATCTCACCGGAACTCAGCCGATTGTCGAGTTTGCGACGGCTATTGTTTTACGGCAATACGGGTCTGTGCGCTCCAGGGGCCCCTCTGATCGTCGACTGGTTCGATCAATTGGACCGAGTGCGAGGTCCTTTCTGTAACGAGGTGGATGCCGAGGCTCTGGCGGCGCTGTTCGAGACCTCGGATGGGGATAACTGGACGGAGTCCGACGGTTGGCTCGAATCGAACGCGCTGGAGAGGTGGCACGGCGTGGAGGCAGACTCGATCGGCCATGTGGTTTCACTGGATCTCCGCGCTAACGGGCTGTCAGGCGAGGTTTCACCAACCCTAGGCCAACTTCATCGAATGACGGTAATGCGTCTTGACGACAACGATTTGGCAGGGAGGATACCGGATTCGTTGACCAGTTTGGCGTTGACCGAGCTCAGCTATACGGGGACCGAAATCTGCGTCCCTACGGACCAGGCGTTTCAGGAGTGGCTGGGTTCGATCACCGTACATCGCGGAGCACAGTCGAACTGTGAGGTGGTGGTCGATCCCGACCGAGCTGCGCTGGTAGCGCTTTACGAGGCGACAGACGGCCCGAACTGGGAGTACAACGAGAACTGGTTGTCGGATCGTCCCCTAGGCGAGTGGTACGGAGTCGATGTGGATACGTTGGGGCGGGTGGTCTCGCTAGATATCATTGCGTGGAATTCGACCAGCATAGTGAACGTCCACCCCGGACTCAGGGGGGAGATTCCGCCCGAACTCGGAAGTTTGGCCAACCTGCGCTATCTCTCCCTCAGTGGCAATCAACTCACCGGCGAGATTCCACCCGAACTAGGAAACCTCGCCAACCTGGATAGTCTCGATCTCCAACGCAATGAGCTCACCGGCGAGATTCCGCCGGAACTCGGGAACCTTGCCAACCTGGTTCATCTTGACCTCGAAGACAATCAACTGACCGGGGGTATTCCACCGGAACTCGGACGTTTGACCAGCCTGCGCGATCTTTCCCTCAGTAACAACCGTCTCACCGGCGAGATTCCACCCGAACTCGGAAACCTCGCCACCTTGCGCGATCTCAACCTCGAGAACAACGAACTCGCCGGGGGTATTCCGCCGGAACTCGGGAATGTCGCCACCCTGCGCGATCTCTCCCTCAATGGCAATCAACTCACCGGGAATATTCCGCCCGAACTCGGAAACCTCGCCAACTTGGACGGGCTCTTACTCAGTGAGAACCAACTTACAGGCGTGATTCCGCCGGAACTCGCGAACCTCGTCAACCTGGACGTTCTCTTCCTCCACGACAACGAACTTACAGGGGGGATTCCGCCCGAACTCGGGAACCTCGCCAACCTGAGTCGTCTCATCCTCTATGACAATCAACTCACCGGGGGGATCCCGCCCGAACTCGGGAATTTGGCCAACCTGCGCGATCTCTACCTCTTTAACAATCAACTCACAGGGGAGATTCCACCCGAACTCGGGAACCTCGCCAGCCTGAGCGTTCTCTTCCTCAATAACAATCAACTCACAGGGGAGATTCCACCCGAACTCGGGAGCCTCGCCAACTTGACCTTTCTCGACCTCCGAAACAATCAACTCACGGGCGAGATTCCACTCGAACTCGTAGGTTTGACCAACCTGAGATATCTCTTACTCGGTGACAATCAACTCACCGGGGAGATTCCGCCGGAACTCGGGGACCTCGCCAACCTGGAGCGTCTCGACCTCGAAAACAATCAACTCACGGGCGAGATTCCACCGGGCTTCAGCCGTTGGTCGAACTTGCGACTGCTATTTTTTGACGGCAATGCGGGCCTGTGTACTCCAGGGACCCCCCTTATCGTCGACTGGCTCGACCAGTTGGACCGAGTACACGACTCGTCGCTAGTACAAGGTCCTTTCTGTAACGGGGTGGATGCCGAGGCTCTGGCGGCGCTGTTCGAGACCTCGGATGGGGATAACTGGACGGAGTCGGACGGCTGGCTCGAATCGAAGGCGCTGGCGAGGTGGCACGGCGTAGAAGCAGACTCGCGCGGCCATGTGGTTTCTTTGGATCTCCGCGCTACCGGGTTGTCAGGCGAGGTTGCACACGCCCTAGGCCAACTTCATCGAATGACGGTATTGCGTCTTGACGACAACAATTTGACCGGGACCCTACCGGATTCGTTGACCGGTTTGGCGTTGGCCGAGCTCAGCTATACGGGGACCGAGCTCTGCGTCCCAACGGATCAGGCGTTTCAGGAGTGGCTGGGTTCGATCACCGTACATCGCGGAACGCAGTCGGGCTGTGAGGAGGTGGAGGGCGATTCGACCGAGTTAGTGACCGCTGTAACCGACGGCACGCCACCGATCACGGTGACGGTGGAGCCAGCTGCCGCCGCTATCGAGGCAGGCGACACTCTCCAGTTGGTGGCAACTGCGTTCGATGCCGGGGGTGCGGAGGTGATGGTGGAGTTTGCATGGTCGACGAGCGACCGTGCGGTGGCGGGGGTAACCGAGCGGGGACTTGTGACGACTGCGGCGGGTGGGAACGTAACGATCGCGGCAAGTACCGGTGAGGTGAGCGGACGCGCTGAGATTACCGTGGTCAATCCCGACCGAGCTACGCTGGTAGCGTTTTACGAGGCGACAGACGGGCCGAACTGGAAGAACAACGAGAACTGGTTGTCGGATCGTCCCCTACACGAGTGGCACGGAGTCGATGTGGATAGGCGAGGGCGCGTGGTCTCGTTAGATCTCAATGGAGAATGGGGTCCGACCGATAGACGAAACTACCGCGGACTCAAGGGCGAGATTCCGCTGGAACTGGGTCAGCTGTCTAGCCTCAGGAGGCTCGGGCTGGCCTACAACGGGCTCACAGGGGAAATCCCCTCGGAGCTCGGGAATCTCACCATCCTACGCTCTCTGGACCTACGTGAGAATCAACTCACTGGGGAGATTCCGCCGGAACTCGGCAACTTGGTCGACCTGCGCGCGCTCCACCTCGAGAAGAATCAACTCACCGGGGAGATTCCGCCGGAACTCGGCGACTTAGACATCCTGCGCGCGCTCTACCTCGAGAACAATCAACTCACTGGGGAGATTCCGCCGGACCTCGGTAACTTGGCCAACCTGCGCTACCTCTACCTCCATGACAATCAACTCACCGGCGAGATTCCGCCGGAACTCGGCAACTTGGTCAACCTGGTCTATCTCCGCTTCGAGAACAACCAACTCACAGGTATTCCGCCGGAACTAGGGAACCTCGCCAGCCTGGAGCTTCTCAACCTCCAAGAAAATCGACTCACCGGGGAGATTCCACAGGAACTAGGTAACCTTGCCAACCTGGAAGACCTGCTCCTCGGTGACAATCAACTCACAGGGGGTATTCCGCCAGAACTAGGGAACCTTGCCAGCCTGGATCGTCTCAACCTCCGTGACAATCAACTCACCGGGGATATCCCGTCCAAACTCGGGAACCTCGTTAACCTGGCTCGTCTCGGCCTCTCTAGCAATCGACTCACCGGGGAGATTCCACCCGAACTCGGAAGTTTGGCCAACCTGCACGATCTCTCCCTCGGTGGCAATCAGCTCACGGGGGAGGTTCCGCCCGAACTTGGGAACCTCGCCAACCTGGGTAGTCTCGGCCTCAATGACAATCAACTCATCGGGGAGATTCCACCCGAACTCGGGAACCTCGCCAACCTGGGCGCTCTTGGCCTCGATGGCAATCAACTCACCGGGGATATCCCGTCCGAACTCGGGAACCTCGCCAACTTGGGCTGGCTCCAGCTCAATGGCAATTACCTTACCGGGCGGATTCCGCCGGAACTCGGCAACTTGGCCAAGCTGCGTTCTCTTTCCCTCCATGATAATCAACTCGTCGGAGAGATTCCGCCGGAACTCGGGAACCTTGCCAACCTGGAAACCCTCGTCCTCCATGAGAATCAACTCACTGGGGAGATTCCGCCGGAACTCGGGAACCTCACGACCCTGAATTTTCTCTGGCTCCAAACGAATCATTTCACCGGCGAGATTCCACCGGAACTCAGCCGATTGTCGAGTCTGGGACGGCTATTGTTTTTCGGCAATGAGGGTCTGTGCGCTCCAGGGACCCCTCTTATCGTCGACTGGCTATCGGGAATATCGAGAGGTCGTTTCTGTAACGAGGTGGATGCCGCGGTTCTAGCGGCATTGTTCGAGATCTGGGACGGGGGCAGCTGGATTGAGTCGGACGGTTGGCTCGAATCGAACGCGCTGGAGAGGTGGCACGGCGTGGAAGCAGACTCGAGAGGACATGTGGTTTCGTTGGATCTTCGCGCTAACGGGTTGTCAGGCGAGGTTTCACCCACGCTAGGCCAACTTCATCGAATGACGGTATTGCGTCTTGACGACAACGATTTGACTGGGAGGCTACCGGATTCGTTGACCGGTTTGGCGTTGACCGAACTCAGCTATACGGGAACCGAGATCTGTGTCCCAACGGATCAGGCGTTTCAGGAGTGGCTGGAGTCGATCACCGTCCATCGCGGAACACAGTCGAGCTGTGACACTTCTGCCAGACCTGGAAATCCTTGAATCGAGCTTCGTCTTCACCATCCCCGCGGAGGGCGGTTGGGCGGCCGATCTGGCCTCCATCGCGCTTTCGGGACCCGGCGGCACATCCATCGCCACCGGTTGCTGCCAGACTGGGGCCGGGTGGCCGGAGGTAAGGTCGGGGTCGCCTATCTGTGGGTTTTCCCGTCGGCATCCCGGCAGAGTGAGGGAAGTATGAAAGTGTTCGTCGCCACCGTCACTTCGTTATTGATTGCAGGGCCCGCGGCAGGTGTGGGCATCCAATCGGCAAGTACCGGTGAGGTGAGCGGCCGTGCTGAGATTACCGTAGTCAATCCTGACCGAGCTGCGCTGGTAGCGCTTTACGAGGCGACCTATGGTCCGAACTGGAAGAACAACGAGAACTGGTTGTCGGATCGGCCCCTAGACGAGTGGTACGGAGTCGATGTGGATACGTCCGGGCGGGTGGTCTCGCTAAATCTCAGCGGACGATCGAATTCGGTCGACAGACGGGACGCCGACCACGGACTCGGGGGCGAGATTCCGCCGGAACTCGGAAATCTGGCTAACCTGGATCGTCTCGACCTCAGTAACAATCATCTCACAGGGGGTATTCCGCCGGAACTCGGAAATTTGGCCAACCTGCGCGAGCTCCAGCTCAATGACAATCAACTTACCGGAGAGATTCCGCCGGAACTTGGGGACCTTTCCAAGCTGGATCGTCTCGACCTCTACAAGAATCAGCTCACCGGGGAGATACCGTCGGAACTTGGCAACCTTGCCAACTTAGGAGAGCTCCGGCTCAATGACAATCAGCTCACCGGAGAGATGGCGTCGGAACTCGGGAACCTTGCCAACTTGTACTATCTCCGGCTCGATAACAATCAACTCACCGGGGAGATCCCCTCGGAACTCGGCAATTTGGTCAACTTGGTCTCGCTCTACCTCTTTGACAATCAGTTCACCGGGGAGATTCCACCGAAACTCGGAAACATCGCCAACCTGCGCGATCTCTCCCTCTTTGACAATCAACTCACGGGGGAGATTCCGCCGGAGCTCGGAAATTTGGCGAACCTGTATCGTCTCGACTTCAGTAACAACCAACTCACCGGCGAGATTCCGCCGGAGCTCAGGAACCTTGCCAACCTGAACGGTCTCTTCATCCAGGCCAATCAACTCAGCGGGGAGATCCCGTCCGAGCTCGGAAATTTGGCGAACCTGGATCGTCTCGACTTGAGTAACAATCAACTCACCGGGGAAATCCCGTCCGAACTCGGGAATCTTGCCAACCTGACATGGCTCCTCCTCAGTGACAATCATCTCACCGGGAAGATTCCGCCGGAACTCAGGAATTTGGCCAACCTGGATCGTCTCGACTTGAGTAACAATCAATTCACCGGGGAGATCCCCTCCGAACTCGGGAATCTCGCCAAGCTGACACGTCTCGACCTCGATAACAATCAACTCATTGGAGAGATTCTGCCGGAACTCGGGAACCTCACCAACCTGCGCGAGCTCCGCCTGGGTTGGAATTCACTCGTCGGCAAGCTTCCGCCGGAACTGGGCCAGCTGTCTAGCCTCTTGTTTCTCGATCTGGGTACCAACGAACTCACAGGGGGTATTCCGCGGGAACTCGGAAACCTCGCGAACCTGCGCAATCTCGACCTCAGTAACAATCAGCTCACCGGGGAGATTCCGTCCGAACTCGGCAACCTTGGCAACTTGTACGAGCTCTGGCTCTATGACAATCAACTCACCGGGGAGATTCCACCGGAACTCAGCCGATTGTCGAGCTTGCGACGGCTATCGTTTTATGGCAATGCGGGCCTGTGCGCCCCAGAGACCCCCCTTATCGTGGAATGGATCGACCAATTGGAATCATCGATAGGTCTCTTCTGTAACGAGGTGGAAACGCCTAGATAGTACTCGTACAGACCAGAACGCTCCTGCCGGTATTGCGAACCTCGGCGGGTTCGTTAGCGGCCCCTGTTGGGAAGGACGCACCGGAATGCAGCTTGTGGGGTGGTTTACCGGCCCAGCAGACTTGTTCCGGGTGGCCGGAGGTGAGGTCGGGGCCGCCTATCTGAGGGTTTCCGCCCGGCATGTCGGCAAAGTGAGGGAAGTATGAGAGCGTTCGTCACCACCACTTCGTTATTGGTTGCAGCGCCCGCGTCAGGTATGGACATCCAATCACCTCCCGGAGCCCAGTCCATCCCCGAGGTTCAATCGGTAATGGCAGCGAGTGCGTCGAAACAGACCAGCGAACTCGCCCCTTTCGTGGATCGTTACACGACCGATAGGGCGGCACTCGGACGGCGGTGGAATGTGCCTTACTCCTCGGACCGAAATCGACGTTATCGGACCTTCTACTCCAATTGGTTGGAGCAACTAGCGGACCTCGACTTCGACGCTCTAGGGCTTGAAGGACGGATTGATTACGTGCTGCTCCGCAACGAGCTCGAATACCGGCAGGACCTCCTGGGGCGGGAGATGACACTGGCCGAGGAGATGGAGGAGTTCATCCCCTTCACGTCGTTGATCGTGGAACTCGAGGAACGGAGGAGGCGGAGAGAGCCCGTGGAACCGCGTTCGGCGGCTGAAAGGCTCGCGGGGCTCCCGGCCGAGGTCGAAACTACGAGGGAGGGGCTCGAACAGAGGATTGCGTCCGGAGAGGACCTTTCTCGCATTGTGGCGCTCCGTGCCGTTCTCGCCCTGGATGACTTAACCCGGATTCTCGGGAGCTGGTTCGATCATTACGCCGGGTACGATCCCGTCTTCACCTGGTGGATGGAGCATCCTTACGGTCGCGCCGAGACCAGCCTACGTGCGTACGCCGGATTCCTGCGAGAGTCGATCATCGGCCATCGCGAGGGAGAGGACGAGCCGATTGTGGGCGATCCGATCGGGGCGGACGGACTCAATGGCGATCTGCGCCACGAGATGATCGCCTACACGCCGGCCGAACTCATCGCTATTGCCGAACAAGAATACGCCTGGTGCGAGGCCCGCATGGTGGAGGCGTCCCGAGAATTGGGGTATGGGGATGATTGGCGGGCCGCGCTCGAACATGTGAAAACGCTCCACCGAGACCCAGGGGACCAGCCCGCCATGATCACCGCGCTAGCGGAGGAGGCGGTGGCGTTCGTAACGGAACGGGATCTGGTGACGGTGCCGCCACTGGCCGACGAGATCTGGCGGATAGAGATGATGTCCCCCGAACGCCAGAAGGTGTCCCCTTTCTTCCTGGGTGGCGAGGTGATCCAGGTGTCCTTCCCCACGGATGCCATGGAACACGGCGACAAGCTCATGAGTATGCGTGGTAACAATGAGCACTTTTCGCGAGCCACCGTGCACCACGAATTGATCCCTGGCCACCATCTCCAGGGTTTCATGACCAGCCGCTACAATACCCACCGTCGCGCCTTCTCGACCCCCTTCTGGGGTGAGGGTTGGGCCCTGTACTGGGAGATGCTGCTGTGGGACCTGGGCTTCGCATCCACCCCAGAGGATCGCATCGGAATGCTGTTTTGGCGCATGCACCGGACGGCGAGAATCATCTTCTCCCTCTCTTTTCATCTGGGTAGGATGACCCCCGACGAGGCAATCGACTTTCTAGTGGAAAACGTCGGCCACGAACGGGCCAACGCCGAGGCCGAGGTAAGGCGCAGCTTCAACGGTTCGTACTCGCCTCTGTATCAGGTGGCCTACATGATCGGCGGCCTCCAGTTCCGGGCACTCCACGAAGAGTTGGTTCAGTCCGGGGTGATGACCGACCGAGAGTTCCACGATGCCATTCTTCGTGGTGGGCGGATGCCGGTCGATATGGTGCGGGCCAGGCTCCTCGGCGATGCGCCGCCCAGGGAATACGTGCCCGGATGGCGATTCGCAGGAGACCCCCCGGTTAGACCATGATGTACTCATGCCCCCACATAGACTCGTGCATCACGTAGGAGGTTCGATGGAAAAGCCAGCTCGACGCAACGCTGGATCTAGGAACGTCTTCGCCATGCTCGCTGCGGTGGTGGCGCCGTGTGCTTTTAGCGGAGCGTGCGGCTCGACCACGACCGAACCCCCAGGGGAACCCCCCGGCGAGGAGATGCCGCCGGTGCTCAAGATCGGCGTCCTCGGCGTTATGAGTGGTCCCAATGCGTCATGGGGGTTGGTGAACCGCTATTGCGCCGAGGTAACAGCCGGCATGTACAATGATGAAGGCGGGGTTGAGATCGACGGTGTCAACTACCGGATCGAAATCATTACGATTGATGACCAGAACGATCCAGAGCTGGCAGTGGCCGGCGCCCGCGAACTGACAGAGGAAGGCATCAAGTACATCATCGGACCCAACTCCGGTGGACCCGCACAGGCGATTGTGCCGGTATTGGAGGAGGCGGGTGCCATGAACGTTGCGTATGCGTTTCCGAGGGAGCTGTACACGCCGCCGGCCAGCAATTCCATCCTGGGTATGATCGCCTCCTACCAGTCGGCACCCGTGATCTACTACCTGCTGAGGGAGCACCACGGAATCGCTACGATTGCTTTCGTGGCGCGCAACGAACCCGGTCCGCTCGACCAGCGTGACGAGAGCGTTGGCGCGGCGGAACTGATGGGGTTCGAGGTGCTCAGCGCCACGGAAACTTACGAGCCGAACACCACTGACTTCGTGCCCGTCATGTCACCGGTCGTGGACCTCGATCCCGATCTCATCGTGCTGTCTGGTGTGGCGCCCGCACACGCGCCGCTCGCCATCAAAGCGGCCCGCGAACTGGGGTACGGCGGATTGATGAGTACCGAGACCGGGCAGGATGCGAAGATCCTGTCGGAGGTAGCGGGCGATGTTGCCAACGGTTTCATCTCGCCGGGCGGAGCATACACGTCGGAGATCGCCGATACCTACATGCAGGACTTCCACGCGGCGTACATCGAGCACGTGGGCGAGTGGAATGACGAGGCCGGTACCAAGGTCTACGCCTTGGAAATGCTCTTGGAGACGCTCAAGTTCGCCGGAGCCGAGGCGATTGAAGACATAGAGGTGTTCAAAGCGGCGATGCCCGGGTTTGAGGTCGAGAATCGATTGATGAAGGGCGTCAATTCACTGCGCTATGTGGGGAACAGCTTCTTCCAGCAACCGCGACAGTTCTCTCTTCCGTTGATCGTCAACGAATTCCGGGATGGCGAGTTCCATACCCGGTTTGTCGTCTTCTTCGAGGAGAGGGGACCCATCCTTGCTGACGCGCTAGAATTCTAATCGTGCGCCCGACACGTGGGCGGCGTAACAGATGACGCTCTCCGTGGACGCCATAGGATCCAATTTCGGCTTGCAATAGAGGGAGGGAGGGCGATAGGATAAGGGCGTAAGCTTCGCATATTCGGGCAGGGGTCCGTGGTTTTGCGGGGTGGTGGGGTGGACGACGACGGGAGCAAGCCAAATGGGAAGCGGCCTTCGAGCACGTACCTTCCGTAATTTCTCCGGGGAGATTGAAGGGGAGCGGTGGCCCCGTACTCCGGCGCAACTTCGCAGTGTTGGTGTCTTCGCGGCGTTCCTCACATTGGTTGTAATGAGCTGCTATGGCGGCGATCAGCTGGGGCCGGAGATCCCCGAGTTCGAGGACGAGGCTGCTACTGGGATCTCCTCCGAGCATCGGGTCATGCTTATCTCCGATGCGGGTGACCGTGACCTCCTGACGGAGCTCTACAACTCCACCGGCGGTACCAGCTGGACTGATGCGGATAATTGGCTGGACACGACGGTCGCTCTGAACAACTGGTTCGGCGTGACGGCGAATCAACTGAACCAGGTGAACCGGCTCTGGTTGCACAACAACAATTTGGCAGGATCGTTGCCGGACTCGGTTGGGCAGTTTTTGACGTTGGACACCCTGAATCTGGGAATGAACGAGCTTACTGGTGGGATTCCCACCGGACTTGGCGACCTCTCGACCCTCCGCATTGCCTACTTGCAGCGGAATCAGTTTAGCGGTGCGATTCCCATCCAACTGGGCAATCTGAACGAACTCCAGTTGTTGAACCTGAGGTACAACCAACTGACCGGGGCGATTCCGGGTGAACTAGGCAGTTTGACGAACCTCGAGATCCTGAACCTGGGCGACAACCAGCTGACAGGTGAGCTTCCGTCGGAGTTGGCGTTGCTCACGTCGCTGCACCGCTTCATAGTGAGCGGCAACACCTCGCTCTGCCGGCCTGACGACTCGGCGTTCACCGCTTGGTTGAACGGAATTGAGGACACCGACGCTCTTGAGCTGGCAACGTGCCCGGACGACCCCACCGATCCTCCGGAGCCCCCGCTTTCCGAAGACCGCGGCACCGCTTGAGGGTCTCTACGATGCGATGTCTGGGAGTTCATGGACGAATTCGACGAATTGGAAGGATTCGACCGTCGCGTTGAACGACTGGTATGGGGTGGGCGCCGATACGGCCGATGTCGTCTCCAGGCTTTGGCTCGGTGGAAACGGGCTGGTGGGATCGGTGCCGAGTTCGCTGGGAGATCTCTCAGGAATCGATACGCTAAACGTTGGAGGGAACCAGCTTAGCGGGTCGCTTCCGGCGGAACTGGGCAACGCATCGGAACTTCGCTACCTGTCTTTCTGGAACAATCAACTGAGCGGAGGGATCCCGACGGAACTCGGGCAGCTCACGGAACTCGTGCACTTGTCCTTCAGTGCCAACAATCTGACCGGAGAAGTGCCTTCCGAGCTCGGCAGCCTAACCAAGCTCGAGGGGCTGTACATCTACAACAACCAGCTCACGGGCGAGCTGCCGTCGGAACTCACGGCCCTTACGGAGATGCGCCGTTTTCTGGCGCGGAACAATGCCTCGTTGTGCCGTCCCAACACGACCGAATTCACGGCTTGGTTGAACGGGATTGAGCACACGGACGCACTCAACCTGCCGACTTGTGCGGAAGACCCGCCGCCGCCACCACCGCCGCCGGCCCAGCCCACGGGTCTGCAGGTGGATACGGATTCGGATACACCAGTCCAGACGATGGAGTTGTCGTTCGGGGAGGTGGCGGATGCGGTTGCTGCGAACACGCAGTACCGGGTGAAGGGCCGGGAGGCGGGGGCCTCGTGGACAGATTGGGCTACGCTAGCTGCGGTTACTGTCGACAGCGGGAAGGTAAGCGGCCGGACAGGCGAACACGCGACCGCAAAGGCGTACGAAGTGCAGGTGCGGGCATGCGGCGACACGCAGAGCGATGAAACGTGCAGCGACGCCTCGGCTTCTGCTTTCGGGGCGACGGCATCGCCGAGTCCGACGAGTGCGAGTGCTGACTCGACCTCGCCGGCTTCAACGTCGGCCCTCCTGTTATCATGGACGATCGAGGGCGCAGCTCACGCTGCCGATGCGGCCTACGAGATCGGGTACAGCTCCGACACGACGGACACGGCCCCGGCGACTTTCGTGGACTCGGCGAACGTCCCGGCGTTCACGGACAGCTCGGCGGAGGTATCCGGGCTCGCGGCCGACACGGAGTACCGACTCTTCGTGCGCAGCACGGTGGCGTGGGACACCACCCGATACTACGAATCGCCCTGGACCTCGGCCACGGCTCGCACCGAACCGGAAACGATCACTCCACCACCGCCGCCGGCCCAGCCCACGGGTCTGCAGGCGGAGACGGATTCGGACACACCATCTCAGACGATGGAGTTGTCGTTCGGGGAGGTGGCGGATGCGGTTACTGCGAACACGCAGTACCGGGTGAAGGGCCGGGAGGCGGGGGCCTCGTGGACAGATTGGGCGACGCTAGCTGCGGTTACTGTCGACAGCGGGAAGGTGAGCGGCCGGACAGGCGAACACGCGACTGCAAAGGCGTACGAAGTGCAGGTGCGGGCATGCGGCGACACGCAGAGCGATGAAACGTGCAGCGACGCATCGGCTTCTGCTTTCGGGGCAACGGCATCGCCGAGTCCGACGAGTGCGAGTGCTGACTCGACCTCGCCGGCTTCAACGTCGGCCCTCCTGTTGTCATGGACGATCGAGGGGGCGGCTGACGCTGCCGACGCAGCCTACGAGATCGGGTACAGCTCCGACACGACGGACACTGCCCCGGCGACTTTCGTGGACTCGGCGGACGTCCCGGCGTTCACGGATAGCTCGGCGGAGGTGTCCGGGCTCGCGGCCGACACGGAGTACCGACTCTTCGTGCGCAGCACGGTGGCGTGGGACACCACCCGCTACTACGAGTCGCCCTGGGCTTCGGCCACGGCTCGCACCGAACCGGAAACGACCGATCCACCGCCGCCTCCTCCCCCGGTCAATGACCGCGGCACGCTTGAGGGTCTCTACGATGCGATGTCTGGGAGTTCTTGGACGAATTCGACGAATTGGAAGGATTCGACCGTTGCGTTGAACGACTGGTATGGGGTGGGTGCCGATACGGCGGATATCGTCTCCAAACTTTGGCTCGGTGGAAACGGGCTGGCGGGATCGGTGCCGAGTTCGCTGGGAGACCTGTCAGGAATCGATACGCTCAACGTCGGAGGGAACCAGCTTAGCGGGTCATTTCCGGCGGAACTGGGCAACGCATCGAAGCTTCGCTACCTGTCTTTCTGGAACAATCGGCTGAGCGGAGGGATCCCGACGGAACTCGGGCAGCTCACGGAACTCGTGCACTTGTCCTTCAGTGCCAACAATCTGACCGGAGAGGTGCCCTCCGAACTCGGCAGTCTGACCAAGCTCGAAGGGCTGTACATCTACAACAACCAGCTCACGGGCGAGCTGCCGTCGGAACTCACGGCCCTTACGGAGATGCGCCGTTTTCTGGCGCGGAACAATACCTCGTTGTGCCGTCCCAACACGACCGAATTCACCGCTTGGCTGAATGGGATGGAGGACACAGACGCACTCAACCTGCCGACTTGTGCGGAAGACCCGCCGCCGCCACCACCGCCGCCGGCCCAGCCCACGGGTCTGCATGTGGATACGGATTCGGACACGCCAGCCCAGACGATGGGGCTGTCGTTCGGGGAGGTGGCGGATGCGGTTGCTGCGAACACGCAGTACCGGGTGAAGGGCCGGGAGGCGGGGGCCTCGTGGACGGCTTGGGCGACGCTAGCTGCGGTTACTGTCGACAGCGGGAAGGTGAGCGGCCGGACAGGCGAACACGCGACTGCAAAGGCGTACGAAGTGCAGGTGCGGGCATGCGGCGACACGCAGAGCGATGAAACGTGCAGCGACGCATCGGCTTCTGCTTTCGGGGCAACGGCATCGCCGAGTCCGACGAGTGCGAGTGCTGACTCGACCTCGCCGGCTTCAACGTCGGCCCTCCTGTTGTCATGGACGATTGAGGGGGCGGCTGACGCTGCCGACGCAGCCTACGAGATCGGGTACAGCTCCGATACGACGGACACTGCCCCGGCGACTTTCGTGGACTCGGCGGACGTCCCGGCGTTCACGGATAGCTCGGCGGAGGTATCCGGGCTCGCGGCCGACACGGAGTACCGACTCTTCGTGCGCAGTACGGTGGCGTGGGACACCACCCGCTACTACGAGTCGCCCTGGGCTTCGGCCACGGCTCGCACCGAACCGGAAACGACCGATCCACCGCCGCCTCCTCCCTCGGCCAAGGACCGCGCTATCCTTGCAGCGCTGTACGACGCGACGGAGGGCAGCTCATGGACGAACTCGACAAACTGGAAGGACTCGACCGCTGTCTTGAACGACTGGTACGGGATCACAGCCGACGATGTCGACCGCGTGACCGTGGTCCGGCTGTCGAGCAACAGCTTGTCGGGGACTCTGCCGGACACGCTCGGCTTCCTGGCTCATCTTGACACTCTGGATCTGTCCTCCAACCAGTTGACCGGCGCGATCGCTTCGGGTCTGGGAAATCTGGAGGGTCTCGCGTACCTGTCTCTCCATGGCAATCAGTTGTCAGGCGAGATCCCCGTGGAGCTGGGTTCGTTTACCGGCCTTCGGCAACTTCACCTCAACGACAACGAGCTCGAGGGAGAGCTGCCCACCGCCCTGACCTCACTGGATTCGCTAACGCATTTTCTTGTGAGCGGGAACACGTCGCTCTGTCTCCCCAGTGACACCACGCTCAACGCGTGGATTGCGGGCATCGCGAACACCGATGCGGCCGACCTGGGATCCTGCGAGCCCGACCCCCCGCCCGAGGGTGACCGCGCGGTGCTGACGCACATCTACAAGGAGACGGGAGGAAGTAACTGGACCACGAAAACGAACTGGCTAGATGCGGAAGCCGACCTCGATGATTGGTACGGCGTGACCGCGCCGTCCGGCTCCGTGTATGAGCTGTTGCTATACGAAAACAACCTCACCAATTCCATCCCAAAAGAGATTGGTTCTTTGGCCAGCTTGATCAAGTTGGGGCTAGGGCACAACAAGCTGACAGGCAAGATTCCTGCGGAGTTGGGAGACATCGAGTACTTGTTCACACTGAACCTCTCGAACAACCAGTTGTCCGGCGAGATTCCGCCTGGGCTCGGCAGCCTCTCGCGTTTGGGGATACTTAGGCTGGAGGACAATCAGCTGACCGGCGAAATTCCGAGCGAGCTTGGCAATCTCAGCACACTTCAGCTCATGCAGCTCCAGAACAACGAGCTCTCCGGAAAAATACCGAGTGAAATCGGAAAATTGGCGTCGCTGCTAGTGCTGAATCTCCGTGGCAATCAACTAACAGGATCCTTACCCAAGCTCGGTGGGATGAAAAACCTTTCAAGCCTGGACCTGCGGAACAATGATCTCTCCGGGGCATTGCCGGAGGATCTTACGCTCTTGTCCGTAGAGAACCTCCGAGTCTCCGGCAACACCTCGTTATGCAGGTCGGCCGATCCGGATTTCACCACGTGGTTGAACGGGTTGAAATACACTGACGCCCTTGATCTGCCCAGCTGCTTCACCCCGGCCTATCCGAACCCCCATACCCGCAAGGCGCTGGTGGCGTTACACACCGATGCAGGCGGAACGAGCTGGACGACATCTACAAACTGGACAACGGACGCCTCGCTGAATGACTGGTACGGCATAACCGCTGACTCCGTGGACAACGTGAGCGCGGTGAAACTTGCCAACAACCGTCTGTCCGGCACGCTCACGACCTTGCTCGCCGACATGACCGACCTCGATACGCTTGACTTGGCGGATAACCAGCTTACCGGAGCCATCCCGTACGGTCTCAACGACCTCGCAAAACTCCGTTACCTGTCCTTGGCCAATAATCAGTTGAGTGGGGCGATTCCGGTGGCACTCGCAGACCTCTCCTCGCTGAAGACGTTCAGTGTGGGCGGCAACACGGGGCTGTGTCGCCCCGACAACTCGCGTCTAACCAAGTGGCTGGACGGTCTCGAATCGACGGATGCGAAAGCCCTGCCGACCTGCGGTACGATTATCAGGGCCGAGAAATTTCACCTGAATCAGGTCAATCAAGACTGGGCCCATACGGTTCCGACCCTGGCGGACCGGCCGGGGCTGTTGCGGGTATTCCTCACCGGGCAATTGGCCGCCACGGATGCAAAGCCCAAAGTCCGTGCCACCTTCTACAATTCGTCCGGAGACACGGTGTTCACCGCCACGGAGCGGATCAAGGAATTGCCGTGGGATCTCACCGAAGACGAGGAGAACTACAACAACACGACGGGCGATCCGACGTGGAACGTCCATGTTCCCGATTCGGTCTTCCAGCAGGGAATGGAATTCGTGGTCGAGGTGGATCCGGACGACGAGGTCACCTGGCAGTCCGGTAGCGTCCGCCGCCTCCCGACCACCGGCCGGCAGGCGATTGCGGTGACTGCGACCCCAGCGTTCAAACATGTAATCGTCCCCACCTACCAAACCCGGCACCCCGGATACGACGATGACATCCAAACGTGGGCCGACTCGCTCACCGAAGATCATCCGAGCCTGCTCGGCAGCCGCGCCGTATGGCCCATCGACGATTACGAACTGGTAATCCACGAACCCTTCTCAACTGATGCGGACCTTGCCACAAGCGCTGGCTGGAGTACCTGGTCAAACGAAATTGAGGCACTTAGCAACCTCGAAGATGCGGAAGGCTACTATTACGGTGCCGCCCATCTCCCGTCCGGCACACCACTGCTCGGAAGGGCGGAAATAGAGGGGCACTCGGCCGTCGGTGAGACTAATCCCCATACCATGGCCCACGAGCTAGGCCACAACTTGAGCTTGTGGCATGCTACCGGCTGTGGGGCTGTCGGTAGCGATTCGGATTTTCCGAACAGTTTCGGTTACATCCACCACCGGGGCTACGACCCCTTCGCCAAGCAGATCAAGAGTCCCAAGGCACATGACGTTATGGCGTATTGTGAATCGAACTGGGGGGTAAGCGCCCACAACTTCAAGAAGAGCCTGAATTACCGTCTTACCACCGAGAACGCGGGCATGCCGCAGACGTTTGCGGCGAGAGGAAAATTGCGGCCAGGACTACTGGTGTGGGGACGGTTTTCGGGGCAGAAGATGATTCTGGAACCAGCATTTCTGGTGGACGCACCGCCGACTCCTCCGACCAATCCGGGAGATTACCACGTATCTGGTACGGGCCGCGACGGGCAGCTGTTTTCGGTGTCTTTTGACATCAATGAAACCATCCTCGACCCGGTGCCTTCAGAGACGCGGGCCCCGAACCAGCCGAAGACCGGGAACTTCGCCTTCGTCATCCCGATCGATCCGGCTGCGCTGCAGGGACTTGAGCGGATAGTGTTCGGCGGACCGTCGGGTTACACGATGATGACCGCCAACGAGAGGGAGCCTATGGCGTTGGTCCACAATCCACGCACCGGCCAGTTCCGCGGCTTCGTGCGAAACTGGACCGGGAACTTGCCGAGGTCATGGGGGAGCGACCGAAACCTGTCCGTATCCGTCAGCCGGGGAATCCCGAGAATCTCGAGGTAAGGGCCCGATCAGGGCGAGCTGCCTGACTCCAGTTCCGCCAGCCTTGTCTCGGTGGCCTTTTGGAGTAGCTCCTCCCAGGCATCGCGAGCCGGTATTGCAGCCGCCCTGATCAACAATTCCTTGGCTTGTGCCTTGCCTTCTTCTCCTTCCAGCACGGGGAGCCAATCCGCAACCTCCAGTAACACGTCCTTCGAGTCCGGAGCGAGTTCCAGCGCTCGGTTCAGATGACTCGTGGCCTCCTCTCGATTCCCCCCGTACATAATGCGAGCCAGACGCCCGGCGTCGACGATACCGGCGTGCCAAGCACCAAGGCCCAGGTGGCCGGTGGAATGGTCGGGATCGAGAGAGAGCACCGTTTCCAACCGCGCTCTGATCCTGCCTGCGAGGCCCATGCGACCCGCCGCCATGGCCCCGACGTGTTGCGCATACCGTCCAATTGCGCTGGCAGCGTGCAAATGTGCGTCAGGGTTCCTGGGGTCTGCCCGGACGGCCTCCTCCCCCAATCGAATCGCCCGTTGATATAGGGACCTTCGATCCCCCTCCGCGGCTTGGTATTGGGTGTAGACCACTAACGCCCGCGCCGCCAGCACGAGGCCATCGGGCGTGCCGACTGCCTCGGCAAGGTCCGCAGCATCGAGAAAACGTCCTTCTGTAAACGCGAGATGGGCGTCCTCAATCGACTGAGCTGTTGCCCCCGTACCCACCATAGTTAGGCAGATGGCAAAGGCAAGACTAGCCGTGAACATCGGAAACCCGCCGCTCTTGCGATTGTCTCCGTCCAGCATGCCGGAATCATATCATCCACTCGCCCGCTGTGACGTGTTCGCAATAGAATCAGCCATGCAAAAGATCTTGGCCACGGCGGCGATGGGTTTCCTATCGGGTATCGTGATCCTTGGCTGCACCGGGTCCCCGGACGGATTCCACCTGGCAGAAAGTATGGCGGCAGGTCCGATCCATGTAACGCTAGAGACCACCAAGGGAGAGTTCGAGGTTGCGGTGCGCCCTGAGTGGGCGCCCGAGGGAGCGCGTCGTTTCCTCACGCTTGTTGAGTCCGGCTACTACGACGACGCTCGCTTCCACAGGGTTGTTCCAGGGTTCATCGTGCAGTGGGGTCTAGCTGGTGATCCGGCTCTCACGGCCGAGTGGCAACATGAGTACATACCGGACGACTCGGTCCGCGTTTCCAATACGAAAGGTCGGGTAGCCTTCGCATTCACCGAGCCTGGGACGCGGGCCACACAGGTCTTCATCAGCCTTGCCGACAACTCTCGTCTGGATTCCCAGGGTTTCGCACCCTTCGGTGAAGTAGTCAGTGGCATGGACGTCGTCGAAGCTCTCCACGGCGGTTACGGTGAGAACTCGGGAGGCGGGCTGAGGCGAGGTGACCAGAGCCGGATAGTAGAAGAGGGTAACTTGTACGTCGATTCGGCGTTTCCATTGCTGGACCGCCTGATTCGGGCCCAATCCACCGGTATCAAGGATCGCGAACCATGACTCGCCACTGGCTCGCTGTGACTGCTACTCTCGCTTCGATGGCGTGCAATCCCCCGGACGGGACACCGCCGGCCGACCTCGTACTGGTGAACGGGAACGTCATCACGCTCGACGACCACGGGCGGATTGCTGAAGCGGTGGCAGTGCGGGGGGAACACGTCGTCGCCGTCGGAGCCACCGACGAGGTTATGGCCTTGGCGGGCCCCGAGAGCCGGACAATCGACTTGGACGGACGGACCGTGACGCCCGGTCTCATGGACGCCCATGTGCACTTCGCCAGCGGTGGCACGAACCGCCTCTACCGGCTCGACCTCGGCTACCCGAACGTGCAGGAGATCTACGATGTGCGGGGGGCAGTCACCGAACAGGTTGGTATGTTGGAGGAGGGGAACTGGGTCCGCGGCGGTGGGTGGGACGAAGGGAAACTCCAAGAACTACGCTACATCTACGCCTCCGACTTGGACGACGTGTCGCAGGGGCACCCAGTTTGGTTGGCCCACACCATGGGCCACTACGGAGTTGCGAATTCTGTGGCGTTGGAGATGGCCGGAGTTACGGCAGAGACACCGGATCCGCCTGGAGGAACCATCGACCGCGATCCGGCTGGAGAGCCAACCGGAATCCTCAAGGAATCCGCGATGGGCCTGGTGACCCAACTCATCCCTCCCTTTGGTGCCGACCAGCGGCGTGCTGGCATTCGGGATCTGGCCGACGCCTTCAACGCCGAATGCATGACCGGTGCGAAGGATCCGGGGATAGGGCCAAGTACCTGGGAAGCGTACCGTGACGTGCTCGAGAACGGCGATCTCACGGTTCGTGTCTTCGCTCTCTGGAGTGCGCGGGGTGTTACACCGGAGGAGGTTCGCCGGTATGCCGACAGCCTCGCGACCTTCACCCGCCCTTACGAATCCACGGGCGATGACCGACTCATCTCCGGGGGCGTCAAACTGTACATTGATGGAAGTGGCGGGGCCCGCACTGCTTGGCTGTACGATGACTGGAACCGAGAACGTGACAGCGTCGACACGGGAAATCGCGGTTACCCAACCATGGATCCAGATGAGCTGCGCCGCCGCTTCAGAGCCTACCACGACGCGGGCCTCCACGTGAGCATCCACTCGATCGGCGATCGCGCCATCGACTGGACCGTGGACAGCTTCGCAGAGGCATTGGACGCGACCCCGACGCCGGGTCTCCGCCACGGCATCATTCACTCGAACATCCCGACCGACCGTGCCCTGGATCAGATGGCGGAGCTTCAACGAGAGTGGGAGACCGCCTATCCCGAGCCTTCTCCGACATTTACCTGGTGGATCGGAGACACCTACGCAGGGAACTTCGGTCCCGAACGTGCACGCAGACTGAATCCGCTTCGCTCCTACCAGGAACGCGGAATGATCTGGGCCAGCGGTTCCGACTACTTCGTGACCCCGTTTCCCGCCCGGTACGGAGTGTGGGCTTCCGTAGCCCGAACTCCCCTTCTCGGTGTCTACGGCGCGGATCCCTACGGTAGTGCAGAATCGGTGGATGCCGAAACCGCTCTCCGGTCATTCACCACATGGGTGGCTCACCAGATGTTTCTAGAAGAGAAGGTCGGGACTATCGTCCCCGGGATGTACGCCGATCTCGCCATCTGGGACCGGGATCCCCTCTCGGTCCCGACCCATGAACTGCGCGACATGGAATGCCAGATGACGGTGTTCAACGGCGACGTGGTGTTCGAGCGCGGTGTCTCTGACCAGTAGACGGCACGGAGTGGCACCGGCCCGCCCCCCGCCAGCCGCTCCCGTCATCCTTTTGTCCTTGGCCTTGGCTCTTGCAGAGGCGGGACATCTCGCGGGGCAAGCGACGGAAGTGCCTCCCGGGTTGATCGCTGTAGAACTTGCTCCGCGTCCCAAAGCGACCGCCCTCCGTACCGACCAACCCCCGCAAGTCGACGGTGACTTGAACGATCCGGTGTGGCAGCTGGCCTCCCCCCTGACGGATTTCGTGCAGTCGCGTCCTCTCACCGGGGCACCGGCGACGGAGAAGACGGTGGTCTGGTTCGCGTATGATCAGCGGGCTCTCTACCTGGCTGCCATGTGCTACGACTCGGATCCCAACGGCCTCTTCATCTCGAGTCTCAAGCAAGATTTCAGTAGCGGAACCTCGGACGTATTCGGGATAGCACTCGACACCTATCTCGACCGCCGGAACGGCTTCATGTTTTTGGTGAATCCCGGAGGAGCCCTCAAGGACGTGCAGCTCTTTGACGACAGCCGCTCCGAGAATCAGGCGTGGGAAGGACCGATTCGGGTAGAGACGACTCGCGCCGACTCCGGGTGGACCGTCGAGATGGAGATCCCGTTTTCCACACTGCGGTTCAATCCGTCCGATGAAGACCAGACCTGGGGTCTCCAAATCCTGAGACGGATACGCCGGAAGGCGGAGGACACCTTCTGGGCACCCCTCGACCGCCGCGACCAGATCCACAAGATGTCGAAGGCTGGGACCCTCACGGGATTCCGGGATGTGCGGCCGGGGCTGAACCTTCAGGTAAAACCATATCTTGTTGCAGACAACGTCACCGGGACGCTAGCAGCACCCGATGGGTCCGACACGCGGGGTGACTTCGGTCTCGACGTCAAGCTGGGGCTGACGCCAGGCCTCACCCTCGACGTCACCTACAACACCGATTTCGCGCAGGTCGAGGTCGACCAAGAGCAAGTGAACCTGACCCGCTTCCCTCTCTTCTTTCCTGAGAAGCGTGAGTTCTTTGTTGAAAACTCGGGGACCTTTGCCTTCGGTGACCAATCCGAGAGGAGCTACCGAACCGGCGTTTCTCTTCGCGACTTCACTCTGTTTCATTCTCGGCGGATTGGCCTCGACGAAGGGGGACGTCCGATACCCATCCTTGGGGGCGCGCGCGTTACGGGCAGGACGGGTGGTTTCGAGGTTGGGATGCTCAATCTGGTTACCCAGAGTGACGGGGAACGGCCAAGCGAGAACTTCTCCGTGTTGCGGGCGCGCCGCGGACTGTTCGGGAATTCGGACGCAGGTTTTCTCCTCGTCAATCGACAGGGGATCGGGGCGGAGGTGGAGGGCTACGAGGCCTTCAATCGGAGTGCTGGGTTCGATGTGAATCTGCGCCCCCTGCCTTCGCTCCTGGTCGCCCCTTATGTGGCGCTCACGAGTTCTCCGGATGCTGCCGGCAACCAGCTGGCCGGTCGCATGTGGGTTGGTTGGAGGGATGACCTCTGGGACGCGTCGGCGTTCTGGCGGCACATTGGGGATGACTTCGACCCCGCGGTCGGGTTCGTGCGCAGGCGCGGAATCCGCCAACGTTATCTGACTGTGGGGCTGCACCCCCGACCTCCCATAAGGAATGTCCAGGAGGTGAATCCCTATGTGGAGATCGACGAGATCCGCGACCTCAACTCGGTTGTTGCCACCCGTACGCGGACGGTGGGCTTCGATGTTTCCTTCGTTGACGGCAGTTCCATCGGCCTGAACTACGCGGATCGTTTTGAGATGTTGGAGGACTCCTTCCCGATCTCAGCGGACGTGACCATCCCGATCGGCTCGTACGATTTTCAAGAAGGTTCGGTGCGGTTTCGATCGAGGCCGGGGACTGCTTTGTCAGGGTCTGCGGGCCTGGAGCGCGGCAGCTTCTTCGGCGGCACCCGAACGTCGGTTTCCGGAGCAATTACATGGCGTCCCAGTCATCACTTCTCCGCCAACCTTTCGGCCGTCCACAACGACATCAGCCTTCCCGGAGGCGACTTCACCGCCGACGTGCTGGGTGGACGGATCGACTACGGCTTCTCGACGCGAATCTTCGCGAGCGCGTTCGTGCAGTACAACGCCGCTCTGGATCAGCTCGTGAGCAACGTGCGCTTCAACTACTTGTACTCTCCGCTGAGCGACATCTTCATCGTGTACACTGAGCGGCGGGACGTAGCGACGGGGGTGACGCTGGAACGCGTGCTGGCCGCAAAGGTCTCAAAGGCGATCGGTTTCTGACCTTCGTCGGGCCCTTGCCCGGCGACCCGAGCGCGACCGGGGCGGAACTAATCAGGGATGTCCGCAGGGAAGGGTTACGCAGCCTCCATCGGGATCCATGTTACAGTACGTCGCTGAGTCCGGGTTTGGTACACATCTGTCCCCAACGCACCTGTTCCATTCGCATGGGTGATGTCCCTCGGGTACCGTAGGCGAACCTCCTTCTTGGACCGTTGTCGGCATTGGTGGGGATAGCCGCGCTCCACGAGTTTTCCTACGTTTTGATGGCTGACAATCGCACGTAACACCTGATCCTGCGGGGTGCAGGAATGAAGATCCACGGTGTGCCAGTATTCTTGCTGCTTTGGCTCGTCTTTTCGGGGTCTCCTGAAGCTGTCCCCGGTGCCGGCCTGCAAGAGGCCGCGAATGGACCCCCTCCAGTTGCGGGCCCGCGGGGAGTGCCGGCCTCGCCCCATCAAGCACCCACGTCCGCGGTCGATCCCATGGAGATGGATCTCAACGCGGTTGTCCAGACCTACTGCGCTCGGTGCCACAACGCTCGCCTGTTACGCGGAAACCTCATTCTGGAGGACTTCGACGTAGGGGCGGCGAATGAAGAGGCGCCTACGGCTGAGAAGATGATCCGCAAGTTGCGCGCCGGGATGATGCCCCCTCCGGGACAGCGGCGGCCTTCACCGGACACTCTTCTGGCACTGGTCGAGACGCTGGAGTCAACTGTCGATCGTGCGGCCGCACGCGACCCGAATCCCGGGTCTCGGAGGTTCCAGAGGCTGAACCGGGCCGAATACGAACGGGTGATCCTTGATCTTCTGGACCTCAAGATTGAGGCGGACCGCTGGCTTCCGGCCGACACCTATTTGGGCGCGTTCGACAACATGTCGGACGCCCAAGGACTCTCGACAACGCTGCTCGAGGCCTACCTCCGAGCCGCGACAGAGGTCAGCCGCCTCGCGGTTGGGAACCCCCACGCCGTCTCCCGCTCCACCAAGTACACGAACCCAATCGGAGTATCGCAGCATGCGTGGGACCACATTGAGGGTACGCCGTACGGGACCCGAGGTGGGATGGTAATAACGCATGATTTCCCGGTTGACGGGGAATACGTCCTCACCATCGAAACCCTCTTCGGCAGGGGAACCGGGTTCCAGGACGTGGACATCTCGATTGATGGGGTCGGAGTTGCCAAGCTCGGTTTGGAACACGGCGGCCGCTCCACCTACCCCGTTCGAACTGAACCGGTGTTTGTGAGGGGCGGACAGAGGCAGGTGGCGGCGGCGTTCATCCGGACCATGGAAGGACCGTACGACGATCGTCTCAAGACCCCGGGGTGGTCGTTCGTCGGGGGTGAGGATTCACAGGCGTGGGCGAACTACGGGATCACGGCGCTGCCCCACCTGAGTTCGCTCGCGATCACAGGTCCGATCCGTCCCGCCGGTATCTCTGAAACGCCAAGCCGGAGAAGGCTCTTCCACTGTCACCCCCGGGGAACGGCGGAGGATTCATCCGCGGCGGCTCACTCCAACCATGCTCGCACGTGTGCCAGGCAAATCGTATCCCGTATCGCGAGCGAGGCCTACCGCCGGCCGGTATCGGAAGAGGACATTGCGGGCCCCATGTCGTTCTACGATCGTGCGGCCGAGAATGAGGGATTTGAAGTTGGCGTGCGAACGGCCCTGCAGGCGATCCTGGCGAGCCCGTCGTTCATCTTCCGACTGGAACAGCTTCCGCCGGCTGCTCTAACTGACGCGGGGGAGGACACCTCCTATCCCATCGCGGACGTCGACCTAGCGTCCCGTCTCTCCTTCTTCCTGTGGGCGACAGGCCCGGACGAAGAATTGCGGGATTTGGCTTCGCGGGGCCTACTCTCCGAGGATGCGGTGCTCGTAGGTCAGGTGCGCCGTATGCTGGACGATCCGCGGGCCGAGGCCTTGTCGACCCGCTTCGCATCCCAGTGGTTGCGGCTGCAGGATACGGAGGACAACCAACCGGAGCCGTACCTGTACCCGGACTTCACGGGACAGCTGCGCGACGACATGGTGCGCGAGACGGAGCTGCTGTTTCAGCATCTCGTGCGGGAGGACCGCAGCCTGCTGGAGCTCTTCACCGCCGATTACACCTTCCTGAATCAACGGTTGGCCGCCCACTACGGCTTTGATGGCATCAGCGGCAACGAGTTTCGCAGGGTTCCATACCCCGACGATTCGCGGCGGGGGATCCTCGGCCATGGGAGTGTCCTGCTACTGACTTCGATGTCGGCCCGCACGTCGCCGGTCCTAAGAGGGAAGTGGGTGATGGAGGTGCTGATGGGGACCCCGCCGCCGCCTCCTCCCCCGACCGTGCCTGCCCTCGACGACACGGAAGCGGCTACCGGTGGCCGTTTGCTGACCACCCGAGAGCGCTTGGAGATGCATACGGCAAGTCCGACGTGTCGCGCCTGTCATCGCTTCATGGACCCGATCGGGTTGGCAATGGAAGGTTACGACGCCACAGGTCGCGTACGGACGCGCGAGAACGGCGTGCCTCTCGATACGCGCGGCACGTACTACGACGGTACCGACGTTGAGACGCCCGCCGATCTTGTCACGGTTTTGACGAAGCGGCCGATCCCGCTCGTGAGGAATTTTGCGGCCCACCTCATGGCATACGCCGTGGGGCGGCGGGTGGAGTACTTCGACCAACCCTCGATCCGGGCTATCGCGCGGGAAGCGGAGGCCAATGACTACCGGATGTCCTCATTCATCCTGGGAGTTGTACGCAGCGATGCCTTTCGAAGAGTCCGGCCCGCCCCATTCGCCGACCAGGATGCTCCAGAGGCTTCCATGAATGAGGAATCTGAGGAACCCCAGCACGACTCTAAGCAAACCCAGCACGACGGAGGGACCTCGTGAACATCGTTACAGGGACTCACCTTTCGCGCCGAACCTTCCTCCAGGGGGCGGGGGCCTGCGTTGCTCTGCCTTTCCTCGACGCCATGGTGCCTGCTGGTCGGGCGTGGACCGACCCCACCACCAAGACAGAGTTCACCCGGCTAGTGTGTATCGAGGAATCAATGGGTGTCGCGGGGTCGAGCGACTGGGGGGATGCCCGCCATCTCTTCGCTCCCGCCCAGACGGGTCGGGATTTCGAGCTGGTGGCGGACAGCCAACTCAAGCCGTTGGAAGAGTTTCGCGAGTACATGACGATTGTCAGCAACACCGACTGCCGGTCCGCGGAGGCGTCGCGCGCCGAGGAGATCGGCGGGGATCATGACCGCTCGACAGCGGTTTTCCTTACTCAGGCCCATCCCAAGCAAACCCAGGGCTCGGACCTCTATCTCGGGACGTCATTCGACCAGCTACACGCGGAACGCTTTGGGCGCGACACCGTGCTCCCTTCGCTCGAACTGTGCATTGAGGGGATAGATCGGGGTGGTGGTTGCGCATACAACTACCACTGCGCGTACACCACGTCGCTCGCTTGGGCCTCGCCTAACCAACCACTACCCGCAATCCGGGAGCCTCGCGTGGTGTTTGAGCGTCTTTTTGGTGCGGGGGACACCGAGGAGGATCGGGCGGCCCGCCGCCGTACGGATCGAAGCATGATTGACTGGATCGCCAGTGAGGTGGCTCGGTTGAGGCGGACGCTTGGCGCCGCCGACCGTCACGCCCTGGATGAGTATGTGGACCATATTCGCGAGATCGAACGACGGATCCAGCTGGTGGAGGCTCGGAACACGAGTGGCGAAGAGAGGGTTATGCCGGAGGCGCCCTCTGGAGTACCCGATTCTTTCGAAGAACACATGCGACTCATGTTCGACCTGCAGATGCTCGCGTTGCGGACCGACATGACGCGCGTAATCACCTTCAAGACCGGCTTCGACCAGTCCAACCGCACTTTCCCCGGAAGTGGTACCACCAAATCGATCCATGGCGCGTCGCACCACGGCAACCTTGCCGAGGACATCATGGACTTCAACCGGATTAACACCTACCGCCTCGGACAGCTGGCCTACTTCCTCGAACAGATGCGGGACACAGTTGAGGGGGAGTCGTCGCTGTTGGATAAGACCGCGATCGTGTGGGGTTCCCCGATGGCCGATGGAAACCTCCACAACCACCGGCGAGCCCCGCTGCTGATGTTTGGTGGTGCCAACGGAGCATTGGATGGGGGCGTGCACGTGCGAGCACCAGATGGCACGCCCATGGCGAACGCTTTCGTGAGCTTGATGCGAGGTATCGGCCATCCGGAGATGACCACGTTCGGAGACAGCGATGGTAGCCTGCCCTTGTACGTCGGCGGAAGCGAGGTCGGGAACGAGAGTGGCCCACGGGGTGATATGCGGTCGGGGGCATGAAGATGCCAGCCCTCCGATTCGTCGCGTTATGCGCCTTGGCTGGTCTAGGCACTCTGGCGGTTCAGGCGGATGGTGCCGTGGGGCAGGGCATCCTCGATACGGATGTGTCGGGACAGGATCTCCTTACGGCGGTCGAACACGCCGATCGAGAGTCGGTCGCAGAGCTCCTCCGGGACGGGGTCAACGTAAACGCAGCCAGTGGAGACGGCCTCACGGCTTTGCATCTGGCCGCCATGGGCGGGGATGTCGCAATTGCACGGATGCTGCTCGACGCGGGCGCCGACGTGGAGGCGGGAACCCGGATTGGCCGCCACACGCCGGTCCATGTCGCGGCGCGCAACGGAGCAGAGGGTGTTGTGAAGTTGCTGGTCGGGTTCGGTGCGGATCCCAACGCGACGACCTCCGGCAGCGGTGCGACACCGCTCCACCTCGCAGCGGGGGCAGTGGACGGTGTGGCGGCAGTGAAGGTTCTCCTAGCGGGCGGAGCGCTCCCCGACCCACGGGAGGCCTCCTCGGGTCAGACACCGCTGATGTTCGCCGCCGCAGCGAATCGGTGGGAGGCGGTGAAGACGCTACTGGAGGGTGGTGCCGACCCAAGCCTTCAAACCAAATCGACGGATGTCCTTTCCCAGCTGGCGGTGGATAGGGAGGCGAACCGCCGTTTCCGGGATTGGGTGGGAGCACCGGAAGAAACGCTCGGCGCGTACGGTCCGGAGGTGGATCCAGACGCCGTCTGGCCAGACGATCCCAGCCCAACCCGGGTCCAAGCGGCCGTTCAAGAGCAACGCAGATTCCTTCTCTCCGGGTTTGAGCCGGATCGCGCCACCCCCCGCACGCTTGCTCGGGTCGGTCCCGATTACCCAGGCGGTCCCGACGTCGTACGTCCCCCGTACAGGGAGGTGCTGGTCGGGAAGACAGGAGGAATGACTGCACTGCACTACGCGGCGAGGGAGGGTCACCGAGAGGCGGCGGCGAGGTTGGTGGAGGGTGGAGCAGACCTGAACCAAGCCAGTGCGGACGGGACGACGCCCCTGCTTATCGCCGCCCTCAACGGGCAGTTTGACGTTGCCCTGGACTTACTCGACGCTGGTGCCGACCCAACCCTCGGAAGCTCCACCGACGGCATCACGCCGCTCTTCGCCGTGCTTCAGACGCAGTGGGCCCCGAAATCGAACTATCCTCAACCGAGGGCGCAGGATCATCAGGAAGCGAACCACATTGAGGTGCTCACAGCCTTGCTGGAGGCGGGGGCGGATCCCAACCCGCGTCTGAATAGTCACCTTTGGTATTGGGAGTACGGCCTCACGAAGATGGGTGTCGACCTCACCGGTGCGACCCCGTTCTGGCGGGCCGCGTTTGCGCAGGACCTCGCCGCGATGAAGCTGCTGGTCGCTCACGGAGCGGACCCACATCTGCCAACCCGATGGCCGGCGGTAGGAATGCGCGAGCGGAGGCAGCAGGATGGTCGGCAGCAGGAGGATTCCGCACTTCCACACATCCCCATGGGCGCCCCGAACGCGTGGCCCCTGCACGCCGCAGCGGGTGGCGGTTACCTGGGGTTGGGTGCCTTTAGCGTGCGGAACCGTCCAAACCAGTTCCTGCCGGCCGTCCGTTATCTGATCGAAGAGCTGGGAGCCGACGTAAACCAACGTGACTCCTGGCTCTATACCCCACTGCACTACGCCGCGTCACGGGGGGACAACGAGCTCATCGAGTATCTGATATCGCAGGGTGCCGACGTCCCGGCGATCACCCGTCTGGGTCAATCGACCGCGGACATGGCGCGCGGGGGTAGGGCAGGGTTCTTTACCCGCGTGGCATACCCGGAGACGGTCGAGTTGTTGACGAGTTTGGGGGCGCCGCTTCTGTGCCTACACACTCACTTCCTGGATACAGGTGACTCCTGTCCAGGAGCCGGCGTTGACGACCCCTGGGCGGTGACCACCGAGGAAGAAGACAACGGCCGAGGCGGCAGATGAGGTCCCGCGGGACGGTGGCCATTCTGGCTCTCACCTTTGTGACAGGGTCATGTTACGCGGCCGAAGAGGGGGGGATGCCGTCAGCCATGACCAAGGGGGGCGATGACCGGACCGGGCCCTACGATCCCGTGGAGGGGTGGTGGAAGCCGGCTTCGAACCACGACGAAGAATGGGGCTGGGGGCAGGTAGCCGGGGTTGCCGTGGATCACTCCGATCGGATCATCGTCGTCACGCGAGGAGACTGGCCCTCCGATCGGTCGGAGCCTCGGGGTGACCGTCTGCGCCGCACCAACTACATAGTGGTCGCAAACGGCGACGGCGAGATCGTAGAGCAGTGGGCGCAGTGGGACTCTCTATTTACGCTCCCCCACCAGGTGTACATAAACCCCTACGACCCGGAGCGTCACGTCTGGGTCATCGACAGCGGTGGTGGGGCGGGCCACATGCAGGTAGTGAAGTTCACCAACGACGGCAGCGAGATTGCTCTTCGGCTCGGTGAACGGGATCACCCCAAGACCAGGGAGGATGCTCGCGCGCGGTCCGACTGGGGTCCGTACACATACGGGTGGCCGTCGAAGCTGGCATTCCTGCCAGACGGAACGTTCCTCCTGGCTGATGGTTACTGGAACTCCAGGATCATCAAGTACTCGGAGGATGGAGATTTCATCATGCAGTGGGGGGGCTTGGGTACGGGTCCGGGGGAGTTCGACCTACTGCACGGCCTCGCCGTGGATGAAGACCGCGTTTACGTGGCCGACCGTCAGAACGAGCGCCTTCAGCTGTTCACACACGACGGCGAGTTCCTTGAGGAGTGGCCAAACATCTTTGACCCCGTGAACATCTGGCTGGACGTGAACAGATTCGTTTGGGTGCTCGACGCCAGCCTGAATCGCGTGCTCAAATACAACCGGGATGGCGTGCTCCTGGACTACTGGGGCGCGTACGGCCAGGCCGGTGCTATCGGACGGGGTACATGGCCCGGAGGTCTATCTCTCCCTCATCAACTCGATCTCGATGAGAACGGCGACCTCTATATCGCTTCGTATAGCGGCGGTTGGATCAACAAGTTCACACCGAAGGAGGCGGCGAACCCCGATCGTCTCTTGGGACAGCGACTGCTTCTCTCCCCTTGAATCGCTAGGTCGCGCGCTCCCATTCGGCGCGGTTCCGCTCTCTCCGGGGACTTACCCGGCCGAGGACCTGCGTGAATCGCGGAGGGCTAGGGGCCATTCTCGTAGTGTGAGCAGGAATATCACGACCGTGATGATGGCGCTGCCGACACACCATCTGCAGAACGCATGGATGACCCACATCTCGAGGGCGGTTAAGTAGGCTGAGAACGCGAGTCCGCCCGTAGCCAAAACCACGAACGCCCGCGAGGTCCATACCGACACTCCCATACGCCCGAGCGCGATGACTGAAACGCCCAGGACACCTCCGTACCAGGCGACCCCCCAACCGGCCACGGGAAACCCGAGGAAGCTCGAGAATCGCGAGGCCTGCACGATATCACAACCACCGCCAGCCCCGCAGACGAGTTCGCCGTAGACGCCGACGGCGGTGAGAAACAGGTAGAGGGACACGAAGAATCCGGCAAGTGCTGCCAGCACAATCCCTTGACGACGGGTTACGAAGCCCACTTGGCGTTCCTCCCCTTACCCCTTACGGCGTGTCGGAGTCTTCCTCTGCGGACCCGTCCATTGCCTGCAGGTGGGTCTGAATCAGGTTCTCTATGTGGCCGTACGGCTCCACGCCCGCCAAGCTGATCGGCTCGCCGTTGATGAACAGACTCGGGGTGGCTGTGACTCCCTTGCTCGCCCCGTACTTGTAGGAAGCGATCAACCGTTCCTCGTGACGGTCTTCCCCAAGACAGGTTCGAAATGCGCCCATTTCAACGCCGCCGGCTTCGGCGATCTCGGTGATGGAGCCCATCGGTTGCGGGGAGGCGTACCACTCTGTCTGCCGGGAGAGCAGGAGGTCGTGGACAGGCCAGTATCGCCCCTGCTCGTCAGCGCATCGTGCCGCCACGTGCGCCGCGTACGAGTTGGGGAACGATCCCAGGATGTAGTCGTACGCGACCCAACGGACGGATGCGTCTGGGACATCGACATAGTTTTGGCGCAACAGTTTGCCAGCAAATCCGGCGAAATTCGCGCAATGCGGGCATGAGAAATCGTAGAACTCCTCAATCGTGATGGGTGCCGACTCCGGTCCTATCGCGACCCCGGCGTTCGGATCCGCTTCGACGCTCTCGAAGACTTCCGATGATGCAGGGGGTGTTCCGGTGGCCAAGTCAGGCGTGTCCTGACCGGCGAAAACCAGCCATCCGGCACCGGCCACGATGATCACGGCCAGAAGCACTAGAAAAATCTTCGAGTTGTTGTTCTGCTTGGCCACTTTTTTGACTCCTGTCAGAAAGGTAGGTCAGGGAGCCAGCCGCGTGCGTTGGCGACGACGCCCAAGACCAATGTTACGAGAAAGACTAGCATTACGATCAAGGCCGCGCTTCCTCGCCGCCGCCGGGGCGACGGTGCGGAGGCCAGGTCCTTGAGATTAGGGATGAACTTTTTTGACCACAGCTCCACAATCTTGTCCAGTACATCCTTCCAGGCTGCACCGTACGCGGCGTCGAGCTGTTTGAGATCCTCGTTCCAGATTTCCGTCGCTTCCTCCACCTCGGAACGCCCGGTGCCAGGGGCCGCGTTGTCGAGGTCTAACAGTCGCTGCAGGAGTTCCTGTTGGCTGTTGGCGACTCTGTCGAAGGCCGGATCCATTTTCTCCGTGGAAACCTTGACCGTGCGGGAAAGCGACGAGGAGACACCACTCGGGAGAGCACGGTCCTTACGTTCCTCCTCCAACCGTTTCAGGGTCACAAATCCCTCGACCTCGGAGCTGTAGACCTCCAACAAGTACCGGGCGGCGTTCTGGAACGCCACCGCCGTATCTCGGCGGAGCTGGGTGGCGTCCATTCTGGAGACAGCCAGCCTCAGCGTCGGAGACTCCAGCGCAACCGAGCGGCGCATCATCAAGGGGCCCACAACGATCTCCCCGAGTCTGTGGAAGTGGTTTTCGAAGTACGTTCGGTCGAACCGCTCTCCCACCGACGGATCGAGGGCCACATCCTTGGCCGCGGCCTTTTGCAGCTTCAAGAACGAGTCGCTGGTTGTATGGAATACAGGCACGTCCGCGGGCAACGGTGCGACCTCGCCTTCGGAAAAAAGCTCGAGTGCGTCAACCGCCTTCTGCGGGATCCTCTCAGCGGCATCCACTATCTGCGATATTTCTTCGCGGAACAGGTACCGCAACTTGATCGATGCCTCTGTGGTACGGAGATCCAAGATGGGTTGGGGTCGGCCGCTGCTCCCGTCCTCCTCCACCCAGGTCCGGCGAGCTGGCCACGACACAGTCTTCCGGGACGACCGTTCAAAGAAATGTACGCCCCTCTTGGTGAAAACCCCTAAGCGGAGCCCGGCGACCCGTTTGTTCCCGATACGCCCCTCAACTGCGGTGGCGGCGGCGCAGATCACTGTCTCCAAGGTCGCGGGTTTCAGCAAAGCTCTCTGGCAATCCAGATCAAGGAGAGGCCGGATCGCCCATGTGAGCCTAAGGATTTCCTGCTCCGAGCCGAAGAAGGCGATGGTTTGTTGGGTGGCGAACAGAACCGCGAGACGTGATCGACGCGAAACCCAATAAAGCTTGCCGATCGCCAGTTGTTCGCCATCCACCAGCAAGGTTCCGGATCGCCAGATGACCGTGGCCCGCCGCCGTGCGGCCTGTCCGGGGACGAGCACGTCGAGCGTGCACTCAACATCGCTGTTCCCGGCCCGGACATCCGCCCGCACCTTCCCGGCTACCGCCACGACAAGCCCCCCACGGCGACGCCGGCCAACCCCAAAATCGAGAGGACTCGAGGTGTGTTCCGTAGCGACGAGAGAGCCTCGTCGGCCCCGAAGTCCAGCAACTGCTCCACGGAAAAGCGTCCCGTCGCCACGCCAAGTGCCTGCAACCCGCACGCGTGCGCACAGGCAACGTCGTGCCCGGTGTCTCCTATGATCCATGTACGTTCCGGATCGGTCCGCGCTCCGGAGGCCTCCGTGGCCCGCCGAATCGCAAATGGCGGAATGTCGTTTCGGTCGTCGGCGTCAGATGCGTACCCGCCGAATGAAAAGCGTTCCCAGAGCCCGACAGCGGTAAGTTTGGTCTGCGCACCCGCCTCGATATTCCCCGTTACCAGACCGACGCCGACGTCCATCTCGGATACCGCATCGAGCAGTTCCGGGACGCCGGGGAGGGGCTTCATATGGTTCTTCCGCGCCGCTACCTCCTCCTTCAGGTTGGCGGTGTAGGTCCGCCACAGCCTCGGCAGTCCCTCGTCGATGTCGCCGGCCGTTAGACCCGCCCGTCCGAGCAACACCCGAGCGATCTCCGGGTCCGTCCTCCCGTCGAATGGAAAATCGTCGATAGGGCCCGCCGTCCCGTAGACCTCCAGGAGAGCTGTCTCGATGGCGCCTCGCCCGGCACCGGCACTATCGATGAGCGTGCCATCGATATCGAACAGAAGTGTGGGTCTGCCAGCGTCCACGGACACGGGATATGCCGAGTCTACCCGCTAATCCACGCCGCAAGGAGCGCGGGATCGATGTTGCCCCCGGAAAGGACTGCCACCGTTTCTCCTGCGTCCGGCGGTTCCACAACACCCTCAATGAGGGCCGCCACCGTCGCCGCACCGGAGGGTTCCACGACCAGTTTCGCCCCGAAAAGCCACCGCACGGCCTCCCGGATCGCATCGTCGGAAACGGTCACAACGTCGTCGAGCAGATCTCGGGCGTGAACAAACGTCAGGTCTCCCGGACGAACCGGCTTCAGCCCGTCTGCCACCGTGTCTACCCGATCCAGTGTCACCGGAGTCCCGGTCCGTAATGATTGCGACATGGAGGCGGCTCCCTCCGGCTCGACGCCCACCACCTTGGTCCCGGGACAGCTTTCATGCATGAACGCTCCTATGCCGGCAGCCTGCCCGCCCCCGCCGATGGGTACGAGCACGAGGCCGGGCTTCCGCGTCCCCAGCTGTTCCACGATCTCGAGGCCTACCGTGCCCTGACCCGCGATGATGTCGGGGTGGTCGAAGGGCGGAACCATGGTTGCTCCCGTGTCGCGTTCAATCTCCTCGGCTCTGGCACGGCGTTCCGCCGACGTCGTTCCCGCCAATTCGACTTCGGCCCCCAGCGCGACCGCTGCTTCCCGCTTAACGGCGGGGGCGGTCACAGGCATTACGACTCGTGCCCGGACCCCGAATTCGCGAGCCGCCCACGCCACTGCCTGCGCATGGTTACCGGAAGAGTAGGTGAGCAGGCCCGCCGCCCGTTCTTCCTCGTTCAGGAGGCTCACATAGTTGTAGGCACCCCGCGCCTTGAACGCCGATACCCGCTGGAGGTTCTCGCACTTCAGCCAGATCCCGTCCGGACTGTCGGTAGCAGCTCGCCCACCAACCGTGGGGGATGGGACCGGCAGAAGTGGCGTGCGCCGAACCACCCCGCGGATTCGTTCGTAGGCAACCTCCACGTCCGTGGTGGTTACGAGTCCCGTGACCATCCCGGTAGTCACTCCTCCGTCTCTCGATCTTGACCGTCGTTCTGGTCCGGAGTCACCCGCACGATCCCCACGAGTTCATCCCCGTCATCTAAGTTGATCAGCCGGACACCCGCGGTGTTGCGTCCAATGACCCGAATCTCCCCAACCCGTTGTCGGTTGACGATCCCATTGCGCGTGATGAGGAACAACTCGTCGTCGACTTCCACCTCCACGGCTGCTATCACCGGCCCGGACCGTTCACTGGTCTTCTGATTGATCAAACCCTTCCCGCCCCGCCGTTGAATTCGGTAATCCGCGACCTCGCTCCGCTTACCTATCCCCCCCTCCGTGGCGGTGAGCAACGTCCCGCCCTCGCGAACGACCACCATATCCACGACTTCGTCGCCTTCACCCAGATTGGTACCCTTCACCCCATGTGTGAAACGCCCCTGGTTGCGCGTGTCAGTTTCGTGGAACCGAATCGCTAACCCACTGCGGGTAGCCAGGATTACTTCGTTGTTCCCGTCCGTGATCTTGGCCTTGATGAGTTCGTCGTCATCCCGCACCCTGACGGCCCAAATCCCATTGCTCCGGACGTTCCGAAACTCGGAGAGGCGCGTCTTCTTCACTACACCGTTCTTCGTGGCGAACACGACGAAACGATCGTCGCTGAACTCGCGGACGCGGAGGAGTGCAGCTATCCGTTCGTCCTTGCTCATAGGCAACAGGTGAACAATCGGCCGGCCCCGCGCTGTACGACCGGCCATCGGGATCCGGTACACCTTCAACCAGTACACGCGGCCCGCTTGGGTGAAGATCATCAGATAGTCGTGGGTGGAGGCGTAGAATAGGTGCTCCACCCAGTCCCCTTCGCGGGTCATCATGCCTCCGATACCGCGTCCGCCCCGCCTCTGCGCGCGGTAAGTGTCCGCCTCTATCCGTTTGATGTAACCTGCCCGAGAAACGGTGATCACCATGTCCTCTTCGGCGATCAGGTCCTCGTTTGTGAGGTCGGAGTCGTCGGCCAGAATCCGGGTTCTCCTGGGATCTTCGAACTTGGAGGCGGCCTCGTCCATCTCCTCGCGAACGACCTCCATGCGGCGCACTCGCGAACCCATGATCTCGTCCAGGTATTCGCACCGCTCGCGGACCTCTCGCAGCTCGCGCTCGAGCTTCTCTATCTCCAAGCCGGTCAGTCGCCCGAGCCGCATCTGGAGGATGGCTGTCGCCTGCCTCTCGGTGAACTCGAACGCCTTGATCAGCTCTCTTTTGGCGGTCTCGGTCTCGGCGGATCCACGGATAATGCGAATGACTTGATCGATGTTCTGGACCGCCTTGCGGAGACCTTCGAGGATGTGCTCCCGTTCGCGGGCCAGACGCAATTCGTACCGGGTTCGACGTTCCACTACCTCGTGCCGATGTTCGAGGAAGTGCATGAGCATCGTTTTGAGGTCCAAGACCTGCGGCTCACCGTCGACTAGAGACAGCATGATCACACCGAAACTCGTCTGGAGCTGAGTTCCGTTGTAAAGCTGATTCAGAACGATTTGGGAGATAGCCCCGGTCTTGAGTTCGACTACGATCCGGATCCCGTCGCGGTCGGATTCATCCCGCAGGTCCGAGATATCGGTGACCCGCTTCTCCCGAACCAAGTGGGCGATTTGTTCGATGAGGCGCGTCTTGTTGACAAGGAAGGGGATTTCGGTGATGACGATCCGCTCCCGGCCCCTTCCCATTTCCTCGATCTCGGAGGATCCCCGCATGACGATGCGGCCTCTGCCGGTATGGTACGCTTGGTGGATTCCTCCCTTTCCGAGGATGTTTGCTCCCGTAGGGAAGTCGGGCCCGCGCACCACCGAGATGAGTTCATCGATAGAGGCCTCGGGGCGGTCGATCAGAATTCGGCACGCCTCTACGATTTCACCGAGATGATGGGGTGGGATGTTGGTGGCCATCCCGACGGCGATGCCCTGTGCACCGTTTACCAGGAGGTTGGGGAGAGCCGAAGGGAGGACCGTCGGTTCCTGGAGACGATCGTCGAAGTTGGGCCTGAAATCGACCGTCTCCTTGTCGATGTCCGCGAGAAGTGTGCTCGCGAAGCGGGTGAGCCTGGCCTCGGTGTAGCGATAGGCGGCGGCCGAGTCGCCGTCGACAGACCCGAAGTTGCCCTGTCCATCCACCAGCGGGTACCGCAGGGAAAACTCCTGTGCCATGCGAACCAACGAATCGTAGACCGCGCCATCACCGTGGGGGTGGTATTTCCCGATGACGTCTCCGACCACGGTCGCACTCTTGCGATAGGCCCTCGTCGGGGTGAGTCCGGCCTCCTGCATTGCGTACAGAATGCGTCGATGAACGGGCTTGAGACCGTCCCTTACGTCGGGCAAGGCGCGCTGCACAATCACGCTCATCGAGTAGTCGATGAACGAATCGCGCATCTCGGTCTCGAGATGGCGCGCTTGGATCCGTTCTAAGCTCTCCTTTGACATGAACAACCCTGAATTTCGGGTGATGGAGATGTTCTTCGTGCGGCGTCCGGGGCACCTCAAATCTACCGGAACAGGTGGTCGATTTCCACTTTCCACGCCCCTTTCGCATCGTTCTTTACATCCTCTTGGACGCCTACCCTGTTACCTTGGATGCGTGCCGCGTGGGCGGCCTTCAGGAGTCGGGGAGATTAGGTATCCGACCTCGACTCGCCGGTGCGGGACAAGCTCGGAGCCTAGGAGTTTCGCATGGAAATCAGTCGGCGCACCTTCGTACAGAACGTTGGCGGACTGACAGGGCTGGGCCTCCTTGGGTGTTCCACAAGTCCGTTCGAACCGACTGATACGCCGGGGCGCTTGGGCCAAGCCAGCAGGCCGCAGCGGATCGTAGTCGTTGGCGCCGGGATGTCTGGTTTGGTGGCGGCGTACGAGCTCATGCGGTCCGGTCACGAGGTATCCGTTTTGGAAGCCCGAGAGCGCGTCGGGGGTCGCGTCCTTACTCTGCGGGAACCGTTCGCAAGTGGCCACTTGGCCGAGGCGGGTGCCGCCCGAATTCGTCCGGAGCACGATCTGACCCTGGGGTACGCGAACCATTTCGGATTGGAGCTGGATCGCTTCTATCCGGAGACGGAGTTTTTTGTCCAGGTTACGGGTGGCCGGAGAGAAACGCTCTCGCCAAGGGACTTCCTCTCGCAGTGGCCCGATTTTGTGAAGATCAGAGGGGGGACGGACCGCCTGCCCACAGCCTTTGCCGATGCCCTGGAACGTCGGGTGACCACCTCCTCACCCGTTACGGAGATCGTGGTCGGGAACGGTGTACGTGTGGTGTCGCGCACCGGGCGAAGTCACGATGCGGACCGTGTGTTGGTGACCACCCCTGTGCCGCTCCTCTCCAGTATTCGTTTTTCTCCGCCTCTCTCTGCTGCGAAGCGAGAGGCGGCAAACGGTGGCTTTCGATATCAGAGTGCTACGCGGGTGTACGCTCGCTTTCGGGACCGATTCTGGGAGGCGGAAGGTCTCAACGGTTGGGGCGTCACCGATTGGCCTGAGGAGCTTTGGCATCCCACATGGGATACATCGGGGCCCGAAGGCGTATTGATGACCTATGTGAGAGGTGCGCGGGCCGACGAACTCGATGAGCTCTCGGTGGAAGGGCGTTTGGAACGTGTCTTGGATCACTGGGAAGCGTTCCTCCCCGGAGCGGTGGAGTCCGCCATTTCTGGCACATCCCATTCGTGGCAGCGCGATCCCTGGAGTCGTGCGGCATGGGCATCGCCCACCGCTCAGCAGGACCAACAACTCACGGCCGAACTCGCCAGACCAGAGGGCCCGTTGCACTTTGCCGGGGAGCACATCTCTAGTAACAGGGGGTGGATAAACGGTGCCTTGGAGTCAGGCCTCAGAGCTGCCGAGGAGATAAACCGCGCGTGAGAAGCGAGACCCCTTAACCCAGACACGGAGTCAGCCATGTCAAATCTTCCGAATAGGCCACTCCAGTTCGCGGAAATCGTGGACGGTGCCTTTCAGCTCTATCGCCGCGACTTCTTACTGTATTTTTTGACCAGCGCCCTCGTTTACGCCGTGTTCTATGTGGTGTCGCTACCCCTTACGCCGATTGTGGCCTTGCTTGTTGGGTTCGTGGGTTGGTTGGTGGCCGGAGTCGTGGTAACCACGGCGATACGGGAGCGGATTTGCGGGCGCGATACCACCCCATGGAGTGCTTGCGTCGCCAGCCTTTCCAGCGTGTTGTCAGCCGGTGGTGCGACCCTCATTGTCGCCATTCTGTGTTTCATCGTCTTTTTCATTGTCATTCTGGTAGTATTCGTAGCAGGAGTATTCGTGGTGGGAGGCGGGAGCCCGACGGCTCTCCTCCCCATTGTGATGGGACTTGGATTTGTGGGCGCACTGTTCGCGCAGGCTCTACTCTTCGGGATCGTTCCCGCGGTAGTGCTGGAGGGGGCGGGCCCCTGGAAGGCGGTGCGCCGGTGGGTCTATCTGTGCCGCGGGGGGTGGGTCCGGGTGATGGCGGTAACTTTGGTGGTGACGATCATTACGGCGGGACCCAGTGCGGTCGGGGCATTCGTTCTCGGAGGCATCAATTTCTTCGAGCCGGTGACCAGCCTGGATCAGGTTACTGCAACGGACGCGTGGCTGAGCAATACGATCGAGTCAGCCGTCGGTTCACTTCTCACGCCATTCGCCGCCGGCAGCATCCTCTTGCTTTTCCATGATCGGCGAATACGGCGCGACGGCACGACGGAGGCGGCACACACATAACCTCCGTGGCCCAAGAGATCCCGTCCGCAGAGCAGGTAGCCGGGGTTTTCCGAGATATCCTGGCTCATCCCGACTTCATCGAGTTCGAGGTCCGCCAGTCGTTCTTGGGATTCATTTGGGATACGTTCGGAAAATGGTTTAGAGAATTCTTGCGCTGGCTTGTTGAAGCAGGCGCTGGTTCCCCTTGGGCCTCTCTTACGGTGCTCATCGTTATACTCGTCCTGGTGGTGCTCCTTGGCCACCTGGCTTCCCGTCACGCCCCGAGACTGGTTCGCCAGATCATGGAGGCTGAAGCGGAGGGAGATCACGTCGCCCTCACCGTTCAAGAGTGGCTCGATGTTTCCCTACGTAGGGCCCGGGAGGGTGCGCTCCGTCCGGCGGCCACGGCACTCTATCAGGGTTGGATCCTGAACCTGGATCGTCAGGGCACGTTGATGTTTCATGATTCCAAGACGCCCGGCGACTACCAAGCAGAATTCCCAGGCGGACGACGCTTTCTCGAATCGTTCCAGGCGTTTGCCTTCGGAAAGAGTCTGCGCACCGTCGAGGGATTTGAAGCCCTCTTGGATCTCGCGCGCGATTCCGGTTGTCCGATCGATGGTATCGAGAGAGAGTCTTGAACCTTACCAAGCGCCAAGTGCGCACCATAGTGGTGATTCTGGTCCTGGCCATCCTGGTGGGCTATTTCGGCCGCCCAGAGGGGAGAGCGACTTCAGCTCCGATCCGATCGTCGTTTCGCACTACGTCGGATGGAGTGGCCGCGTTCTATCGGGGTTTGCCGGAACTGGGGATACCCACCGCACGTCGACTGACTCCGTGGGCGGATGCGGCCCCTGTCCGGGGTGCCGTCGTATTGCTGGAACCGCGCATCTTTCCGAGTGCCGGGGAGGTTGGTGCCCTGCTCGACCATATTCGTTTGGGAGGGACTCTCCTGTTTTCACCGAAGAAGCCAGTTTCCCTCCAGTCAAGAAATCCACTGCTCGACTCACTAAGGATCTTCCCCTCTGGGAGGCCTTCCATGGGGCTCGAAGGCTTCACCCTGGGAAACAACATCCCGATGGACAGCCTCTACGCGTCGGTGCACGACCTCGAGTGGCGGGACCACCGGTGGACTGCGGGTTTGTCGCTCCCTGGTCCGTCGAATTACGGTTTTAGGGTGTTGTCGCAGGAGGGTGTGGAGGTGGATTCTCTGCTCGCAGGCATGGAATCATCGCGCGAGGTGCTGGTCGCGGGCGTGTTGCGCATGGGGGAGGGCCAAATAATCGTCCTCGCCGACGCAGAGCCACTCAGCAATGGAACGATCGCCGAACACCCCTTGGCGGTGGTTGCGGTCAGGTCCCTCCTGGGGGGGACGAGCGACAGAGACACCCTGTTTTTTTCGGAATTCCACCAGGGAATGGGCGATCTCCGCTCTCCAGCGCAGACGTTGGCTGGATTTTTCTTCGGTAGTTCCGGCGGCCAGGCTCTGACTCACGCGATTGCGATCGCCTTGTTGGCCCTACTATGCGCCGGTCTCAGGTTCGGTTCCCCGAAACCGGCCGTAGCACCGCCGGATCGCGAACGGCGGTCGCCATTGGAGTATGTTATGGCACTCGGCGATCTTTACCGGCGCACAGAGGCCGACCAGACCGCTGCCCTGCTAATGCTTGCGCCCCTTGCCCGTACGGCCCGCCGCCCGCAACCCCGTAACCGGGAGGATGCCCGCGAACTCCTGGATGTGTTTGGGGAGGTGGCGGATCCTGTTCGGAAGGTGCTGGCAGCTAAGTCCACAGATCTCGTGGCTCTCGCTGCGAGCGTAGATGAACTCACCTCACGGAGGTCCGTCCTTTGACGTGCCATGACAACATACTTCGCCTCCTGAACGAACTGGACGGAGTCGTGCTCGGCCAGGAAACCGTGATCCGCCAGATGGCTATCACCCTCCTCGCCCGGGGACACGCCCTACTCGAGGGGGTCCCGGGAACCGCCAAGACGCTTTCCGTCCGTGCCCTATCGCGCGGGTTGGGGCTGGAATTCGGTCGCGTTCAGTTTACGCCTGACCTCATGCCGACCGACCTCATAGGTGTGAACATCCTGCAAGAATCGGGATTTCGGTATCGACCCGGCCCGGTTTTCGCGGATCTTGTCCTCGCCGATGAAGTAAATCGTGCCCCACCCAAGACACAGGCGGCCCTCTTAGAGGCGATGGAGGAACGTCAGGTCACCGTCGATGGTAAGACGCGCCCCCTCCCGGACTTCTTCACTGTATTCGCCACTCAAAACCCGGTGGAATACGAGGGGACCTATCCTTTGCCGGAGGCTCAGGTAGACCGCTTCCTAATGAAGATCGTGGTGGACTATCCGTCCGAAGAAGCTGAACGAGCGATCCTCGACCGTCACATGGAGGGGTTCGCCGCGGATAACGAGGAGACATACGGCATCAGGGATCCGATCACGCGGGACGAACTGAAGCAGATCCGGGCCGAGGTAAACGACGTGCATGTGGAAAACAGCATCCGGGACTACGTGACGCACATTGTGCGCACCACCCGGGATACGCGGACCTTTGTGCTCGGGGCCAGCCCGAGATCGGGCGTCGCTCTCCTTCAAGCCGCGCGGGCCGAAGCCTGGCTGTCCAAACGCACCGAGGTGTGGCCCGATGATGTGAAGTCGCTTGCGTTCCCGGTGCTACGGCACAGGGTGGTGCTCACTGCGGAGGCCGAAGTTGAGGGACGTTCCTCAGACGAGGAGCTGCGCGCACTCTTGGGTACGCTCGAGGCCCCCCGGTAGCGGCTCCTGTAAACGCTTCGGAGACCGCTTTGGAAACCGCGCCTGTGCGCAAAGCTGGCCTAATCGAGTACGTTCCGGCCCGGCTCACGATCGTGCTGCTCGGTGCCTCGTCGTTCCTCTTCTTGGCGAATGCGCAGGTGGCTGTGGGTGTTGATTTCCTGATCATCGCCCTTGCTATCCTGGACGCTCGCCGCACCCAGCCGCCGGAAGTTGAGCGCAAGGCCCCCCGACTGTCGGCCCTGGGAGCCGCCACACAGGTGCTGTTGACCGTTACCAACTCCTCGTTGCGCAGCGTGACGACGCGGGTGACCGACGACTTGGACGCCTGTCTGCGGCGGGCCCCCGGCTCACATGACGCGGAAGGAGATGGGGAGGGAGTAGAGCTGACGATACCGCCCCGAACCTCGGTTGGGTGGCGATACCAGGCGACCCCACGCACCCGGGGGTTCCTTGAACTGGGGGATGTGCACCTGCGTACCCTTTCTCCCCTCAAGTTGGTCTGGCGCAGGACCAAGGTCGAGCTTACGCACACCCTGCAGGTACAGCCGGGGGTCCACGACCTCCTTCGGTCCGATGGGAATTACGCGATCCGCCATCCGTCGGCATTGCCGGGGTTGCGCCGCACATCTCGGTGGGGCGACGGTCGCGAGTTCGAGAGTCTACGGGATTATGTACAGGGAGACGATCCACGCACTATCGACTGGAAGGCGACGGCAAAGCGCCGAAAGCATGTGGTCCGGAACTACGAGACAGAGCGTAGCCAGAACATCGTCCTCGCGATCGATGCAGGCCGGTACATGCGTGAACGCCTATCTCCGGTTCGCGAGCGCATCGACTATGCTCTGGGTGCCTGCATGCTCCTCGCGAGTCGGGCCCAGCGATTTGGAGACAGGGTGGGGACTCTGGTCTTCGACAATCGAATCCGTCATGTCTCGCCCGCTCGCCGGACAGATCCAGCCGCACTCGCCAAGGTTCTGGCGGGGGTCGAAACCCGTTTGGTGGAACCCGACTATCCGCTCGCCCTCGCGACTTTGGGGCGCCACTTCCGGAAGCGTTCCCTCGTCATCCTGTTCTGCGATGTAATCGACCCGGCAGTGTCCAGCGCTCTCGTGCGCTCACTCGCCCGCACGGGCCGCTCTCACCTTCCCTTGGCTATCGCCATCCAGAATCCCGAACTTGAACAGGTCGCCTCCGGGGAGGTGCGGCATCGCACGGACGCCTACGATCGTGCGGCCGCCGAAGAGCTGGTCCAAGCTCGGGCGATGACCCTGCATTTGATGCGCCAATCCGGGATCATCGTGGTTGACACGCCCCCGGGGGATACGCTGACGCGCACGCTCGACAAGTACGTGGAAATCAAGGAAAGAGGTTTGCTCTAATCCACCCGTTGCTGGGTTGTCCGGCTGAGTTTCCGGTAGACTCCCGTTCCCGCGAGTCCGAAGTACAGGGCAAGAAGTACCGCAGTCACGCCGCCGAACCAGAATTTAGCTGCTGCGGGGAGGGCAGTCGGCGAATAGAACCCCTCGATGACAGCTGCAAGGACCAACATGAGGACGGTCCCACCCAGCAAGGACAGCGCGGTTTTCCCCCGCTCGATGAGGGCCTCGGCCCGGGACCTTCGTCCCGGCATCCAAAGTGCGGCACCGAGTACAAAGCCAGCGCTTCCGCCGATGCAGATGGCCACTAGTTCAATGAACCCATGAGGGAACACAAAAGCGAGAATCACGGGAAGAACCCCTGTATTGGCGTAGGCCCCAAACACTGCGCCCAGGAGTATCCCATTGTACAATAGGACCAAGACCGTCAGGATGCCGGCGGTGGCACCCCCGGCCAAAATGTTAAGAGCAACGGACACGTTGTTCGTGCCGACCTCCGAGGCGAGTGCGGGTGAGCCGTACTCGGTGTTGGAGTTCGCGAGGTATGTAGCGTCCGGATTGCCCTTCTCCGTGTTCTCGGCTCTCGTCATCATGACGGGGCCGGCCCATGCTCGGCCTAGAACGGGATCGGCGCGCACCGCCAAGTACGTTGGCAAGATTGGGCCGAACAACAACACAACCGCCAGCAGATTGGGACGCCAGTGGCGACGAACCGTGCTCGGAAAACCCACCGCCAGCCAGTGCCAGGGCGAAACCGCGGCTCGGCCCCACCTTGAGTAAAGCAGATTGTGTCCGGCGCCTACCAGCTCCTGCAAAGTCCCTACCAGCCGTCGGGACGCTCCGTAAGTTCTCGCGCGTTCGAGGTCGGCTGCGATCCCCCGATACCGCTGGCCGAATTCCTGGATCTCGCGCTCGGTAAGGTTCTTGAGCCCCTGTTTCCGACCCTTTGCCACAAGAACTTCGTAGGCGGTCCACTCGGTGCCCTGTTCCCTGGCCATCACCGCCCCGGCCTGGCCGCGTAGCCCAGGTACATTGGCGGGTAATCCCGATTCCGGCGCCGTTACGACAGTGCTTTCGGCCGAGTCGCGGACCACCATCGTACCTGCCACGATGTCCCCTAGTCGCTGCGCTCGACGGTTGAACAGGATGAAAAACGCTCCGCCGAGAAGGAGGTCAATCAACAGAATCACGTTGCGGAGTACTGCACCCTTGAAGGACAGGGGCTCCCCACCGGTATGGACGACACGCATGCCGAGCATGCGTTTCCCCGGCGTCCGCCCACCGTCTAGACCCTCGAAGAGCATGAGATAGACCGACAGCAGGAAGACGTGGCTCGCGCTCCATATTGTGACCAATACTGTGGCGGCGGCCTCCCGTAGGAAGTCGAAGCCCCCGAATAGACCCAATAGAAGCGCTAACACCAGGATCACACCGACGACCACGATGATCCCGACATCAAGGGACAACGCCGCTACACGAGTCCCGAGATCGGCGAGAACGAAGTCAATGCGCACGTGTTCCGGCGTTTCCACTCGTACGCGGCGTACGAGTTCGGAGCCCACCTCGGGACTGTTCTCAGCTTTGTCCCGGGCGCCGGGCTCCGGTGCTCTCGGCTCCACCACGTTAGGCTTCGGCCTTGTAATCGGTCATTTCACAAACCTAATCGCGTCGAGTTCCGGAGGAACGCCCCCGTCCTGGACTCCGCCACCCGGGCTATTTCCGAGGGGCGTCCCGACGCCACCACACGGCCCCCTTCGGCAGCGGGTCCGGGGCCAATATCGATAACGTGGTCGGCCGCCGACACGAGATCGAGATTGTGCTCAATCACGACGACCGTGTGTCCATCGCGAACCAAAGCCCGAAGCACGGTGAGCAGCGTCTCCACCTCTGCCAATCCGAGTCCAACCGTCGGTTCGTCGAACATGTACAGGCAAGCACCTTCCCTCCGCCCGCGGGCAAGGTCACGCGCAATCTTCAGTCGCTGCGCTTCGCCCCCGGAAAGCGTGTTGGTCGGCTGCCCGAGGCGCAGGTACCCGAGTCCAACCCTCTGCAGCTGCCATAGACGGGCCCCGAGCCTATCGGCCCGTACGAAGAAACGAATCGCCTCGTCCACGGTCATCTCCAGTGCGTCCCGAATCGATATGCCTCGAACCGTTACCTCCAAGACCTCCGGTCGGTATCTGGACCCTCCGCAGGATTCACATACCACGGTTACGTCGGAGAGAAACACCATTTCGACGACTTCGAAGCCCACCCCTTTGCACCGTTCACAGCGCCCTCCCTGTCGGTTGAAGGAGAACCAACCGGCGGTATACCCTGCAGTACGGGCTGCGGGAGTAGATGCAAAGATGTCGCGCAACGCGCCGAACGCGCCGACGTAGGTGGCCGGATTGGACCGGGGCGACCGCCCGATCGGGGACTGGTCCACGAACACGACATCGGACAAGCCCTCGTACCCGACCAAGGAATCGTAGTGTCCTTCCGCATCTCCCAAATGAGGCCGGGCAGAAGACCCACCCCGCAGAGTGTGCTCGAGGGCATGCAGCAGGACCCCCCGAACCAGCGTCGATTTTCCCGATCCTGACACTCCGGTGACCGCCGTCAGCGCCCGGTGAGGGACCTCAACATCCACCCCCTTCACGTTATGGAGGGTTGCGCCCCGAAGCCGAAGCGTGGGTGCGGGCGGCCGCCCGCTCCCACCGATCCCTTGACGATCCCCATCCGGCCTCGAGCCTTTCCACCGCCTTCGACGACGCAGCGCCGACCCCGTCCCTGTCTCCGCAGCCGTCAACCCCGTCCAGGTACCTTCAAAGACAACTTCGCCACCGGCTTGGCCACCACGCGGGCCGAGCTCAACCACGTGGTCCGCGACGGCCAAGATCGATGGCTCATGTTCCACCACCAACACAGTGTTTCCCCGCCGCGCCAACCGACTGAGCACGGTGGTGAAGGCCTCCATGTCGTGCGGATGAAGACCTATCGACGGTTCGTCCAGAACATAGAGTGTGTCGACCAGGCGGCTTCCGAGGCATCCCGCGACCCGAATGCGCTGCATCTCCCCTCCGGACAGAGATCTCGCCTGTCGGTCGAGGGTTAGGTATCCCAGCCCCACATCTTCGAGGAAGGACAAGCGATCCATAAGCTCGCGACGGACCGTCCGGGCTACGCCACGCGCAAACGGTCCCAAGTTTAGATCGCCGCGTACCCAGCAGGCGACGTCCCGGACCGAAAGGGCGGCCACATCGGCGATCGATCGGTCATCGACCTTGACCCACAGCGCTTCCGGCTTGAGCCGAGCACCATCGCAACTCTCGCACCGTACGGGGATCTGGTACGAGCGCAGGAACATCCGGATGTAGGGCTTGTAACGCTTGCGCTCCTTGGAACGCAGGAAGGGTATGACGCCCCGGAACTTTCGCCCCCTGAAGGTGCCGCCGTGCACCAACGCCTCCCGTGCCTCCGAGGGGAGAGCCTCCCAACTCTCGTGTTCGTCCAACTCTACCCTCTCTACCCACTGGGAGAGCCGGTACCGCTCCAATCCGTACCTTGGCTTGGTCCACGGGTCGAGTGCCCCTTCCGCAAGCGACTTTCCTTGGTCGGGAACGATCAGCTCCGGAGCATATTCCAGGACCGCGCCGAATCCCGAACATGTATCGCAGGCCCCGGCCGGACTATTGAAGCTGAACAGGACCGGCTCCGGCGCACTCATCTCGACCCCGCACCCGCGGCAGCGGTGCACCTGGTCGAAGAAGAATCGTCGAGGTTCGGATCCCTCCTGCTCGTAGGCGAGTGCAACCGCCCTTCCTCCCCCTTCTGTGAAAGCACGGAGCAGGGAATCACTCAACCGTTCGCGCTCTTCCGTCCTCACCACCGCCCGGTCAACAACGACCAATACCTCCTCCTCTCGGTGGTCCCCGCTGTGCCAATCCTCAGGTAGATCCAGGTCAGGCAGATAGAGCGTCTCGCCGTCCACCAATACCCGCACGTACCCTCGTGCCAGGAGATTCGCCACCAATGTCCCGGAAATGAGGTGTCCTGTGCTCAACGCGGCTTCCGGAGCGAAGGCGATGACAAGGCGCGTTCCAGCCTTAAGGTCGAGGAGCGAATTGACGGCCGACGCCACCGTATCGGGGACCACCGGCGTGTTGCACCGCGGGCAGTGCGGGATACCGACCCGCGCCCAAAGCAGGCGGAGGTAATCGTACACCTCGGTAACGGTGCCCACTGTGGACCGGCTCGACAGCACCTGGTTTCGCTGGTCGATCGCCACCGCCGGCGCGACCCCCTCCACGAGGTCTACAGCCGGTTTGGGCATCCGCTCCAGAAACTGTTTCGCGTACGTGGAGAGCGACTCGATGTACCGCCTCTGTCCCTCTGCGTAGACAGTGTCGAACGCGAGGCTGGATTTTCCCGATCCGGATGGACCGGTGATGACGGTGAGCGCCCCGCGCGGAATGTCGACATCGACACCCTTGAGGTTGTGTTGGCGAGCACCGCGCACGCGGATGCTGGGGGTCACCAAGCTTTCGGGTTCACGATTCGAGTCGCGGCGGTCCCAGGGTAGTATACAGGCGTCCTCCGGATCTCCAGATAAACTGGTACGATCCCGAAAGATAGCCAGAAAACGCCGTATCTCGCTCCAGAACCGGGGCCTTCACCGAGTTCGCTCCAATTGGACGAGGCCTGCTATGGATATAGCTTTGGCCCATGGACGCTCACGACGGTCTACTGCAGGAGGAAGAAGCCCTCGGGAAGGCGTATGACGCCCGTCTAATGCGGCGCCTATTGGCCTACCTCCGTCCTTACCGGTGGAAGGTCGTCCTTGCAGTGCTGATGCTCATAGCCGCTTCCGGCCTTGCCCTCGTCGGCCCGTGGCTCATGAAGGAAGCAATAGACGAAGCAATTCCCGGTCGCGACTTCGCATTCCTCCGCCTCCTCGCGATCATCTTCGTCGTATCGCTACTTCTCGCGGGGGTTCTCGAATACGCCCGCACCATACTGACCACGTGGATCGGGCAGAACGTGATGCTCGATCTGCGACAAGAGATCTTCGCTCACCTCCAGCGCCTCCGCCTCGCGTACTTCGACCGAAATCCAGTGGGCCGCCTCATGACGCGCATCACCAGCGACGTCGAGGTTCTCAACGAGATGTTCACCTCGGGGGTGGTGACGATATTCGGGGACCTCTTTACCGTCGCCTTCATCATGGGCGCCATGCTCCTCATGGATTGGCGTTTGGCGCTGGTGACATTCTCTGTCCTACCCTTCTTTTTCCTGGCCGCATGGATCTTCCGGCGCAAAGTGCGCGAAGCATATCGGGACATTCGGGTACGCCTGGCCCGGATCAATGCCTACCTGCAGGAGAGGATCACCGGGGTACGCGTCGTCCAACTATTCGGGCAAGAACGGGCGACGACCGAACGCTTCAAGGTGGTCAACGATGACCATCTGGATGCCCACCTCCGCTCCATCACGTATTACGCAGTCTTTTTCCCCGTCATCGAAATCTTGGCGTCGATCGCGCTCTCGTTGATCATCTGGTTCGGGGGGAGTTCTGCCTTCCAGGGCACAGTCTCCCTCGGTGTGATCGTGGCGTTCCTGGTGTACGTCCGGCGCTTCTTCCGCCCAATCCAGGATCTATCAGAGAAATACAATATCCTGCAGGGTGCGATGGCGAGTTCGGAGCGCATCTTTCGGTTACTGGACGAGGCACCGGGGATCGAGGATCCGAAAAATCCTGTGGCCCTCCCTGGGGAGGTTAGGGGGAGGATAGAATTCGACGATGTGTGGTTCCGGTACTTAACACCGGAGGAGGATCGTGACGGAGTCGTAGCCGAGCTCGCAACCTCTACGGTTTGGGACGGGGTAGAGGGGCGGGCAGGATCGCCGGAGGACGACGACGGCTGGGTGCTTCGCGGTATCAGCTTCGTGGCCGAACCGGGACAACGAGTTGCGATTGTGGGCGCCACCGGGGCGGGGAAGACGACTCTGCTCAGCCTCCTTATGCGCTTCTACGAACCGCAGCGCGGCCGGATCACCTTGGACGGTGTCGACATACGGGATTTGAGCCTCCAAGACCTACGCCGACGTATGGGGCTGGTTCTACAAGATGTGTATCTCTTCTCGGGATCAGCGGCGACCAACATCTCCCTTCGGCGCGACGGAATTGGCCAGCGTGAGGTGGAAGCCGCCGCAGCGAATGTGGGAGTGGACAGGCACCTGGCACGCCTACCAGGGGGATTCGATGAGGCGCTGAGCGAGAGAGGCGAAAACCTTTCGGTCGGAGAAAGGCAGCTGGTCTCCTTCGCCCGGGCCCTCGCAGGGGATCCACCGATCCTCCTCTTGGATGAAGCAACAAGCTCCGTGGACTCGGAGATCGAGGCGGAGATCGAACAGGCATTGGAACGGCTAATGGAGGGACGAACTAGTTTAATCGTCGCTCACAGGCTGTCTACTATTCAGGGAGCGGACATGATTCTGGTTCTCCACCATGGAAGGGTAGCGGAGTCCGGTACTCACGAGACCCTGCTTGGCACCGAGGGTCTGTATGCGCGTTTGTACCGTCTTCAATTTCGGCGTCCGGCGGCGGTGGCATGAACATCCTCGAGTGGGCGGCAGCCTTGGACAAATGGGTGTCCCTGGCGGTGCTCCTGAGCCTCGTCAACATCTGGTCCGCCGGTATGCTGCTCGCCGCGCGTGCACCTAGACGAGACACAGTGTTGTGGCTCCTAATGCTTTTCCTGTGTCCGATAGTCGGCACGATCTTTTGGTTTGTCCTCGGACCTAAGCGCTCATGGTGGGGGGCGATGTTCCAGGAAGGGCGCAAGTAGGTCGGCACTTCGTTTAGCCGCCCCGCTGCCTGCGGCGACGAATGCACGTGCCGACCGTTTCATTGCCGTCATATGGGCAGCCGCCTGTCCAAATGCCAGTCCGAGCGTGGCTCGGCGGGCCGATAGAGCGCCGCCAGCCGCTTCCAGTTCCCATGCGTCGGTCCGATCGTGGCGCGCGCCGAAGACAACTGGGAGACCTGCCGCCGCCGGTTCGAGCGTGTTGTGAAGCCCCCGTCCGTCGAGTCCTCCTCCGACGTAGGCGAGGGTACCGCCGAGGTAGAGGTCGGCGAGCCCGCCCACCTCGTCATAGACAATTGTCCGCGGCTGGTCGAGGGCCTCGCTCCCGAGGGTGCTCCAGCGGCTGGCTGGTCTCCCGCGCGACCGGCACAAGTGGAGCAACCCCTCGACCCTCGCCGGTGTAGGGAGGTGTGGGGCCAGCATCACCTGCCAGTCCGCGAACACCGGCTCGGCCAAAGCCTGGAGCACCGCCGCTTCATCCGAAGGCCAGGTGGATCCCGCGATCAGGCGTACTCCGCCGGGGTCCAGGGGAGGGAACCGATCCTCCAACCGACGCACCATCTCGGCGGCCCCGGCGCGAGCCGCGTGCGCGAAGGCCGTGTCGAAGGCCGCGTCGCCCGTAACGTGGATGCGCTCGGAGGGTATCCCCAGCTTCACGAGGCGAGCCGCGTCGGCTGAGCTGACCGCGCCCGCAACATCGATTGCGCCATAGGTTGCCCGGAATAGAGCCCTCGGCAGCCTTTTTGTGCGGCGGCTCCGAGCCCTCACGGTCCCATTCACGAGGGCCACCGGGACCCCGGCCCTGGCAGCCGAGCGGACCATACCGGGCCACACGTCGTGTTTTGCGAGTACGAGCAGCTCAGGTCGCACCACGGTTATGGCCGCCCTACAGCGCTTGTTAAGGAGCGGAGCGAAGCACGCCATCTGTGGCGACAAGCGTTCGACTACCTTGCGCGCCGAGGGCGAGGTGTAGGTGATCAGGAGGCGAACCCCGTCGCCGCCCATCCGGTCCCGCAAAGCTTCGACAATCGGTTGCGCGCCCAAGAGCTCGCCAGCCGAAGCGCCGTGAAGCCACACCGTGTGTTCCGTCGCGGGCCCAGCCTCCCATCCCTGCAGTCTCCGGGTGTCGCGGATCCGTGCCCCCAGCCGTCCGTGGACCAATAGTTCCCAGCTCAACTCAGCTCCCAACTTTCCGGCCCACACCGGGATGGGTATCCTCCGACGTGCGTTACATTGGCAACAAGAGAAAGGAGCGTAGGTGGTACGTCCATTCCGGTGATTTCTTGGCCTCCTCGGGAAGTGCCGGTCAACGTAACCGAACACCTGCATTACGTGGAATGTGCGTGAGATCCGTATCCAGTCCCAGCTGCGTCAGGCGCACCCGGTTTGTCATGGCGTTGCTGGCCGTTGTCGTGGTCGGAGGACCTATCGCCTGTTCACCGGCATACGTTCTCCGGGCTGGGTGGGAGGAGGCGCGCATCCTGTCATCCCGGCGGCCCATCCGCTCCGTGACGCACGACACGACGATCGCCCCATTGACCCGGGACAAACTGCGGCTCGTTCTCGATGTACGCGATTTCGCAGAACGCGATCTCGGCTTACGAGCAGGGAGCAGCTACGAGACCTTCACGGAACTCCACCGGGACACCCTGGCGCTGAACATCGTCGCCGCACCGGAGTTCAGTCTTCGGTGGAAGACGTGGTGGTTCCCAGTAGTAGGGCACGTACCGTACAAGGGATTCTTCGACTTCGGGGCGGCCAGGGCTGAGGCCGAAAAACTCGCCGAACAAGGGTACGATGTTCAGCTCCGTCCGGTCGCAGCGTTTTCCACCTTGGGGTGGTTCCCGGATCCGATCCTCTCATCGACTCTGCGGGCGGATAGCCTCTCACTCACCGACACCATCATCCACGAGATAACCCATAGTACCTTCTATCCGACGGGCCAGGCCGATTTCAACGAGAGTTTTGCGAACTTTGTCGGTGCGCGCGGCGCCATCGAATACTTTTGCGATGCCGTACGAGATGAGCGCATGTGCGAACGAGCCCGCCTACGCTGGCACGACACGCGCGTATTCGGCCGGTTTTATCGGTCCATACTGGAGCCTCTCGAAAGGCTTTACGCGTCCTCTCTCCCGGATGACCAAAAACGCTCTGCGAAACGCGAAACATTCGAGGAAGCGGCCCAGCGATTCGAATCGGATTACAAGCCCGAGCTACGGGCGGGAGCGTATGGTTCCTTCGCTCCGTCCACCCTCGACAACGCGTGGATAGCGGCACGGCGGCTATACTACACGAGGCTCGATGACTTCGAGGAAGTCTACCGGCATTACGGGTCCCTGGTTCCGGCACTCGAGGCGATCCTAAGTGAAGTTGAGCGCGGCGATCCATGGCTCGGCCTCGATAGAGTCTTGAAGGCTGTTAGACACGACCCGGCGACCCCGATCCCTCCGACAATGAACAGGATCCAAAGTTGAGCTCCAACGACGATACATCCACCCGTCATTCCAGCGGTACCTTTAAGTGTACTCGGTGCGATACAACGGAGGAGGACCGAATACAGAGACCTCCCTTCCCCGGAGAGCTGGGCACGCGAATAGTCTCCGAGATTTGCGGTTCGTGCTGGGAGGAGTGGAAGGAACGCCAGATGCTGCTAATCAATCACTACGGATTGCGGCTCCACAAACCGGAGGCGCGAGAGTTCCTTTACGCCAACTTGCGTTCTTTTCTGTTCGGGGTGGGAGACGGTGCGGAGATCGACGCCACCAAGGAGGGTTCTGTCCAGTGGTGAGGGACGTCCAGTCGCGATGAACGGTCCTACCGGTTGACCACCAGATTGATCATGCGGTCGGGTATGTGAATCACCTTTTGGATGGTGGCGCCGTTTAGCTGACGCTGGACGTTCTCCTCGGCGAGCGCTGCCACCTGCGCGGCCTCGGTGGATGCGCCAACAGGGACCCTGACCGTGGCGCGCAACTTTCCGTTGACCTGGATCGGTATCTCCACCTCTTCGGTCACGAGCTTTTCCTCGTCCCACTGCGGCCAAGGCGCGTGGTCGAATACGCTCGGCGTCTCACCCAACATTTCCCACAGCTCCTCGGCCAGATGCGGAGAGATCGGAGCCAAGAGCACCACCAACGGGTGCATCTCGTCCATGGACGCCGTACGTCCGCCCTGGCGGACCTTGTTCAGGTAATCCATTAGAGCGGCGATCGCCGTGTTGTAGTTGAGCTCCTCAAGGTCGTGTGTCACTTGTTTGATCGTGGCGTGCACTGCCCGCTCTACCTCGGGATCGTCAAACCCGCGACGATCTGCTTCAACCGCTCCCGCCACACTGTCCCAGACTTTGTGGAGGAACCGTTCCGGCCCAGCCAGACCCTTGTCCCGGAAATCGCCCCCGCGCTGGAATGGGCCCAGAAACATGAGGTACATGCGGAACGCGTCGGCCCCGGAGCGATGGATGTAATCGTCCGGGAGAATCACATTTCCTCGGGACTTGGAGATCTTCGCCCCCTCCTTGATGAGGAGGCCGTGCTTCCGGAAACGATGATACGGCTCCTCTGACTCCAGGTGTCCCAAATCGTAGAGCACCATGTTGAGGAAACGGGAGTAGAGGAGATGCAGCACGGAGTGCTCTTCACCCCCGATGTAGCTGTTCACCGGCAGCCAGCGGCGCGTCCGACGTTCGTCGAAGGGACGGTCGTCAAACTCCGTGGACGGATACCGCAGGAAATACCACCCGGAGTCCAGGAAAGTATCCGAGACATCCGTTTCCCTACGAGCCTCCGACCCACAGGCCGGGCACGATGTCAGGAAGAAGTCCTCACTGCGGGCGAGGGGGGAGACACCGTCGGCCGATGGTCGAAAATCCTCCACGTACGGCAAAACCACCGGGAGGTCGCTCTCCGGGACCGCCTGGGGACCACACTCGTCACAGTAGATGATGGGGATGGGTGGTCCCCAGTAGCGCTGTCGTGAGATGCACCAATCGTGCAGGCGGTAGTTAATCTCGGACGCCCCAAGCCCCTTCTCGCCCAGAGCCTCGACGATGGCTCGGCCCCCCCGGTCAGCATCCATGCCGCTGAACGCACCGGAGTTTATGAGGATCTCGTCCGAGGAATGCTCGACGAACGCCCCCTCCGTAAGATCCGGGCACCACGACGCCGGATCCGCACCCTCTGGGAGTGCCCTTCGCGAGCACACGACCGGCTGTACGCGAAGACCAAAGCTCTGCGCAAATGCGAAGTCCCTTTCGTCGTGGCCCGGCACCGCCATTATCGCCCCCGTCCCGTAGTCCATCAGAACGTAGTCGGCGACCCAGATTGGTATTCGCTCGCCCGAAAGAGGGTGAAGGGCGTACCCGCCGGTGAAAACCCCCGTCTTGTCCCGGTCCTCCGCCTTTTGGCGCTGCACCAGGTCCACCGCCGCCACCGATCGCCGGTACGCCTCGACCGTCTCCCGCTGCGCCTCCCCCGTCACCCTCTCCACCACAGGATGTTCCGGCGCGAGCACCATAAACGTTGCTCCAAAGAGCGTGTCGGGCCTCGTGGTGAAGACCTCGACCACCTCGCCTCCACCCTCCTCAAGCGGAAAGCAGATGCGGGCGCCTTCCGAACGGCCTATCCAGTTGCGCTGAGCCGTCTTGGTTGTCTTGGACCAGTCGATCCATTCGAGGTTATCAAGGAGCCGTTGCGCGTAGTCGGTGATTCGGAAGAACCACTGACTCAGCATGCGTTGTTCGACGGGCGTGTCGCACCGCTCGCACAGCCCCGCGATCACCTGCTCGTTGGCCAACACGGTCTGATCCTGGGGACACCAGTTGACGGCCGCCTCCTTCTTCTCCGCGAGGCCAGCTTTGAAGAGCTGCACAAAGACCCACTGGGTCCACTTGTAGTAGGCCGGATCCGTAGTATCCACAGTGCGCGACCAATCCGTCATCAGACCGGCCGCCCGCAGCATCCTCTCGAAGTTCCGGATGTTCGAGGGGATGAGCTCCATCGGGTGGGTCCCGACCTTCAGCGCATGGTTCTCCGAGTGGATGCCGAACGCATCATACCCGATGGGTTCGAAGACATCGTCGCCCAGAAGACGCCGGAAGCGACCGTAGATGTCCGCTCCCGTAAAGGCGTAGAGGTTCCCTACGTGCAGCCCTTCGGCCGACGGGTACGGATACATCATCAGATTGAAGAAGGGGCGTTCAGCCGTGTCGAGATCGGGCTCGTTAGTCCCGCGCTCCTCCCACCACCTCTGCCACTTCAACTCGACGGCATTGGACTCGTACATGGGGCACAAAAGATGCATCCAAACGCGGACTTATGCGACCCCCGATCCCCACCATCGCCCTCGCCGCGTGAGTCAAGTCGCCGCGGTACCGCCTATTTTATGCCGTACCTCTTATCAAGGCTCATGATCCCCGCACCCCTAGTCCAGAAGTAGAGGTAGAGCGCGCAGTAGAGCACTGCCAGCTCGCCACGGTTCATGATCGGAACCAGACTCGCCATGCCCTCGGTTGCACCGACGTGGCGCCACCAGTAGGCGACGGCCATCTGGCCGGCAAGCACAAACGCAACCACGCGTACACGGAATCCGACCGCAATCAGGATGCCACCAGCAAACTCAAGCACGCCGGCGGTCAGCGGAATAACGCCTTCGACCGGACCTGAGCCAAACCAGCCCAAGAGCTTCTGTGCCCCGTGCTGCCAGAACATCAACCCCGTCGCGATACGGAGTAGAGCGTGCGCCTGATCCGAACTCAGCACAGCCTTAACCATACGAGCCCCCTCTTAGTCCTTGTGTGCACCCCCGCGCGACCTCTGCGGCGGCCACCCCGATCTCTCCCGACCCCACGTCACAATAAACGTTTTCAGAAAATCGCTTCCCGACAAGGGTTAGGATGACGAGTGCAGCGCGAGTTGTCCACGAGTTGCTAGCCGCTGAACCTCCGCCCCCGTGTGAAATCGGGCCGCAAATGGGAGGAGCTGTCGGGTTCGGCCTCCTGCTCCTCTTCCTCCTTCTTCTCACGCCGGACCTCGCTGGTGAGAGGAAACCGGCCTCCCTTGGCGAGCCTCTTCCACGGCATCTCGCGGGATGCCTTCCCGGTTCGTGCATCAAGGGCGAACAGGCCCGGGTATCCGAGCCCGGCCCAAATCCCGAAAGCGAGCGCAAGGACCATGGGTACGATCAGGACAATGATCAAGGTGCTTTCCGACATCGGCATACTCCAGACCTAGTTTGACCCCATTGCGAGGACCGCCAAGACCTTGCCTAATGTCGCTTGCGGCCAGGCCCTCCTCAAGCCTGTGTTTCGATCCCCCAACTCAAAGGAAGCTCCTCGAATGCCCTCCAAAGCCGGTGATATGGATGTCCTCCTGCAGGAATTCCGCACTTTCCCGCCAACGCCGGAGTTCGCCCGGCGCGCACGCGTGAGCGATACGTCCCCGTGGGAGGAGGCAGCCACCGATCGCTTGGCTTTCTGGGAGCGTTTGGCGGGTGACATTGACTGGTTCTCCCATTGGACGACGGTTCTGGAGTGGGACCCGCCACACGCCAAGTGGTTCCCCGGGGCCACCCTCAACGCGGCCTACAACTGCCTGGATCGACATCTCGCCAGCCGGGGAACCAAGACCGCCCTGACCTGGATTGGCGAGCCGGGAGACGAGCGGCACTATACCTACGCAGAGCTCTACGAGGAGGTGTGCAGATTCGCCAATGCGCTCAAGCGTCTGGGGGTTCGTAAAGGGGATCGGGTGGCGATCTACCTCCCTATGATCCCGGAGGCGGCGATCTCGATGCTTGCCTGCGCCCGCATCGGTGCTCCCCACTCGGTGGTTTTCGGAGGCTTCTCCCCGCGTTCTCTAAGGGACCGAATCGAAGACGCAGAGGCCACCTGTGTGATCACTGCCGACGGAGGTTATCGGCGCGGCGGCATCGTCCCCCTGAAAGAAAGCACCGACGAGGCGATTGAGGGGCTGGGTTACGTCGACAAAGTGGTGGTGGTCGAGCGGGCACACGCCTCGAACCCCAAGGCGGCGCGCTTCGGAGACCTGGTAGATGCACCCGCGTGCGAGATGAAGGAGGGACGTGACCACTGGTACCACGAATTGATTGCCCGAGCGGATTCGGATTGCCCGGCCGAACCGATGGATTCGGAAGACTTGCTATATATCCTCTACACCTCCGGCACCACAGGGAAACCCAAGGGCGTAATGCACACGACAGGTGGTTACATGACGCAGGTCGCCGCCACCACGCGCTGGGTTTTCGACCTTCGGGAAGAGGACATCTACTGGTGCACGGCGGACGTCGGATGGGTGACCGGACATTCCTACATCGTGTACGGCCCGCTAGCGAACGGAGCCTCCGTCGTCATGTACGAGGGAGCTCCCAATTGGCCGGACCGGGGTCGGTTCTGGGAAATATGTGAGCAACACAAGGTTACGATCTTCTACACCGCCCCTACTGCGATCAGGGCGTTCATGAAGTGGGGGGACGAGTGGCCCGCCAGGTACGACCTCTCCCCCCTGCGTCTCTTGGGCACCGTCGGCGAGCCGATCAATCCGGAGGCGTGGATGTGGTACCATGAACGGATCGGTGGCGAGCGTTGCCCCATCGTCGATACGTGGTGGCAAACGGAGACCGGTGGGATGATGATCACACCTCTGCCAGGGGCGGTCACGACGAAACCGGGTACCGCTACCTTGGCCTTTCCGGGGGTCGAGGCAGCGATCCTCAACGAGGAGGGGGAGCCCGCAACGAGCGGTTATCTGGCGATTCTGTCTCCCTGGCCATCGATGTTGAGGGGCGTGTGGGGAGACGAAGAGCGTTTTCGGGAGACGTACTGGTCGAAGTGGCCCGACACCTATTTTCCAGGGGATGGGGCCCGGGTGGACGAGGACGGTTATTTCTGGATCATGGGTCGGGTGGACGACGTGCTAAACGTCGCTGGCCACAGGATAGGCACCATGGAGGTGGAGTCGGCCCTGGTCGATCACGATGCGGTCGCGGAAGCCGCAGTTGTGGGACGTAAAGACGAGATAAAGGGAGAAGCGGTGGCGGCCTTTGTGAGTGTGGTCGAGGGAACGCAAACGTCGGACGAGTTGCGACAGGAACTCCGCCAGCACGTGGCCAAACAGATCGGGCCCATCGCGAGGCCCGCCGACCTGATCTTTGCGGCCGAACTCCCGAAGACGAGGAGTGGGAAAATCATGCGACGTCTGCTGAGGGACGTGGCCGAGGGACGGGCTCTAGGCGATACGACGACGCTCGCGGATCCGTCGGTGGTACGGGACCTGCAGGGCAGGTACGCCGATCACGAAGGCTAGCAGCGACCGGGCTCGCCAACTCACCTTCATCGCCTTGGTGGAGCTGTTGGCGATGGGGCTGTGGTTTTCGGTCACTGCAGTGGCCCCTGAATTGAGAGAAGAGTGGAGATTTGGAGATTCGGGTGCCGCATGGCTGACGATCTCGGTGCAGATAGGATTCGCCGTAGGGGCATTGGCGTCAGCGATTCTCACCCTGTCCGACGTGTGGGATCCGAGACGATTGATCGCCGGATCAGCCCTTGTGGGGGCAGTCGCCACGGTCGCCATTGCCCTCTGGGCCGACTCCCTGCGTATAGCCATTCCGTTGAGGGTGGTTACGGGGATCGCCCTTGCCGGCATCTACCCTCCAGGAATGAAGATGGTGGCCGGTTGGTTCAAGGAAGGGCGGGGAACCGCGATAGGCGTGCTAATCGGAGCCCTGGCGGTCGGCACTGCCGTACCCCATCTCTTGCGCCCACTGGGAGGAGTCGGCGAGTGGCGAGTGGTGTTGCTCGGAGCGTCGGGATTGGCGGTGTTTGCCGCCGCGTTGGCCCTAGTCACTCTGAGGTCAGGCCCCTACCAGGCCCCCGCAGCTCCCTTCGATCCCCGTGTCGTGGGCCGCATCGTATCGGACCGACCAACGATGTTGGCCAACGCCGGTTACTTCGGTCACATGTGGGAGCTGTACGCGGTGTGGGCTTGGTTCCCCGTATTCTTGCTCGCGAGCTTCGCGGCGGACGCCTCTGCGACAACTACCCCCACGCTTGCTTCTCTCCTCGCATTCGTCACCGTGGCGGCGGGGTGCGTCGGTGCTTGGCTCGGAGGCGTGCTGGCCGATCGGGTGGGCCGTACTGCAGTCACATCGGTGAGTATGGCGGTCAGCGGTACGTGCTGCCTGTTGGCGGGGTTCTTCTACGCGGGGCCCATATGGCTGCTCGTCCCCCTGTGTTTTCTGTGGGGCTCCACCGTGCTCGCCGATTCCGCCCAATTCTCGGCCTGCGTAAGCGAGCTCACCGACACGAGATACGTGGGCACTGCGTTGACTTTGCAGACGGCAGCCGGTTTTTTGCTCACCATCGTGACGATCCGGGCGCTTCCCGCATGGCAGGAAGCCCTTACTTGGAAATGGGCCTTCGCACCCCTCGCTATCGGGCCGGCCATCGGAACCTGGAGTATGTTGGTACTCAGACGCCGCCCAGAAGCCCTCAACATCGCTAACGGCCGGAGGTAGGCCATGGATTTCGATGTCATCAGGATCATACCCATTCTTGCGGGTATCTTGCTGTTCGGGGCCTGCGAGTCCGAAACCCCCGATACCGACCGCGTCGATGGCGTAGCAGCCTGGACCGAATCCCCAGAGTCCTTCATAATCGACGGAGGCACCGTGGTGGTGATGGACGAAGCGGGGACGGTGTTGGAGGGCGGGGCCGTTGTGGTCAGGGCCGAACGCATCGCGGAGGTGCTCGGGCCGGATGACCCCAGGCCAGACGGTCTTGCGACAGTCGATGCCACGGGGCGCCTGGTGATACCGGGCCTCGTAAACACCCACGGCCACGCAGCAATGTCGCTCCTCCGAGGCCTCGCAGACGATCTCCCTCTCATGGTCTGGTTGGAGGAGCACATCTTCCCGGTGGAAGCCGCGTTGGTCGACCCGGAGTTCGTCTACCACGGGACGCTGCTCTCGGCGGTCGAGATGCTGAAGAGCGGCACCACCACTTTCACGGACATGTACTACTTCCGCGAAGACGTGTTACGGGCAACGACGGAAGCGGGAATCCGAGCCGTGGCGGGCCCCACCGTCATCGGTTTTCCGGCCCCCGATTTTGAATCTCCGGAGGGTGCCCTAGTGGACGCCCAGGCCTTCTTCGAGACGTGGCTGGGACACCCGCTCGTGGTCCCGGCCGTCGCCGCCCACGCTCTCTATACGACGCCGCTCGCCGTAGTAGGCGAAGCCGCGCGGATCGCATCGGAGAACGGAGCGGTGTTTCTGATTCATGCGGCCGAGGACTCGACCGAAGACAGCCAATCTCAAGCGGCGAACGGACTCGCGGTGATCGACGCCCTGGATTCGGTGGGCGCCCTGCGGCCAGGTACGGTCCTGGCCCACGGCATATATCTTTCGGACGACGACTTGTCCACTATCGGCGCCAGTGGGGCAGGCATCGCTCACAACCCCGAGAGCAACATGAAGCTCGGCATTCCGCACGCGGCTCCGGTGGAGAAGGCGATGGCTGCCGGAATCCCGGTGGGATTGGGTACAGACGGTCCGGCTAGCAACAACGATCTGGACATGTTCGACGAGATGAGCATGGCCGCCAAGCTACACAAGTTTGTCTCGGGCAATCCCGCCGCCCTGCCTGCCGAGACCGTGTTCCGGATGGCAACGATCGATGGCGCCCGCGCACTCGGACTGGCCGACGACATAGGCTCCTTGGAAGCCGGGAAACTTGCGGACATCGTCGTGTTGAACGTGGATCGGGCGGGCCTTACTCCATTGTACGAGGTGTACTCTCATCTGGTGTACGCCGCGAGCGGTCACGACGTTGAAACGGTGTTCGTGCACGGTGCGATGGTGGTGGATGTCGGGGAGGTTACAACGGTTGACGAGTCGGCCGTGATTGATCAGGCGCGAAGGTTCATCCCTCGGATAAGGGAAGTGGTGGAGAGGGTGAAAGGAGAGACGGAGGAACTCCAGGCCCGCCAAGTCGGCGCACAGGAGGCGGAGGAAGGGTTCGAGCCTCTTGTAGTTGGAGACGACTTGAGTGCCTGGCGTGGGTTCCGCATGGATCACGTTCCTGCCGGTTGGCAGGCTTCGGAAGGCGTGATCAACTTTGTTCCCGGGGGCGAGGGGGGAACCATTATCACTCGGGACACTTACACGGACTTCGACCTCAGGCTTGAGTGGCGCGTCTCCACGGGGGGTAACAGCGGGATCTTCTTCGGCGTTTCCGAGGAAACGCGCCGAGCCTACGAGTCGGGTCCGGAGATGCAGGTTCTCGACGATGACGGGCATCCCGACGGGGGGAGTGCTCTGACTTCCGCGGGATCCAACTACGGTCTCCACGCTCCTACGGAGGATACCGCGCTACCGGCGGGCGAATGGAACGCGGTCCGGATAGTGCGGGTAGGCCAGAACGTCGAACACTGGATGAACGGCGTGAAAGTTGTCGGGTACGAGCTCGGTTCGCCCGATTGGCTGGAGCTCGTCGCCGGGAGCAAGTTCACCGAGTGGCCGGAATACGGCACGGTGGTGGACGGGCACATCGGTTTGCAGGACCACGGCGACCCCGTCGCCTTCCGCAATGTTCGGATCCGTCGGTTGACGGAAGGGACGTAGACTCGCTGCTAGGCAGAGCCCTAACGCTCGTTTTGGTGGGAGGTTGGTTGGGAACCGTCCCGGTATCCGGCCAAACCTCGGATCACGCGTCCGGGTATGGAAGTCTCGTCTTGCAAGTGCCGGCCAGTGTGGAGGCTGCCGCCTTTGGCAACGCACCCAACCTCTTTGGAGGCAGCGCCGACTTGATCTTTTACGCCCCAGGGTTGATCGGGCGTTCGTCCGGGGTCACGGGAAGTGCGCAACTTGATCATGGAGAGGCCGTGCTTTTCACAGCCGCGGGCAGGGGATCGGTCGGTCTTGGTGATTTTGCGTTGGGTCTGCAAACGCTCCGGTACAGCGGTGACGGCCTGACCCCGTCGCCGGACATGCAAGGAGTACTCGGACACAACATGGATAACGAGTACTCGGAGCTAGCGGCTTCCCTGGGGTATGGTCGGAGCATACTGGGCCTCGACGCGGGTGCCGTGCTTACCTACACGGAATCGAGCCTGGGTGCCCTACGGGGTCAGTCCGTTCTCGTGAGCCTCGGGGTGGCCCGTGAGTTAGGTCCCCTCTTAGTTGCGTTCTCGGCGCGACACCTCGGCCGCGACCCACAACTATCCGAGACGACGAAGATCCCTCGCGAGTTCGCACTGGGGGCTTCTACGCGACAGGTGTGGATTGGCGAGCTGGATATGCTGGCAACGGCGGAGATGAGGGTGCGTCGCGATGGGGAAGTGATACCCGCCGGCGGAGTGGAATTGTCGTATTGGCCCGTCACGGGGTACACATTTCGATTGCGTTTTGGAGCCGAGCGTGTCGTTGCCGATGAACGAAGTCCCTACACGTTCGGGGCCGCCTTCACCGGGGATGCCATCACGCTGGAGTACGCGTTCCAGTCCTTCGGTACCGCACGCGCGGCGCACCGCCTCGGTCTCTCTTTTCGATAGGGGTCGCGACGTTCGGGCTTAGGGCTTAGGCCGGTCTAATCCCGCGAGCTGCTAACCTCCGCGAGCGAGAATCCGATGTTGTCCACCACAACGGTACCGGCCTCCGCCCGGTCGAACAGAAGGCCGACCGATACTAGGGCGGAGGGATCAAGGATTGGGTTCGCCGCGACGAAGTCCCGTATGGGGATGGAGAACGACTGCAGGACCAGCTCCCACTGTTGATCGAAGCCATCCGCGTCGTTCCGCCTCCTTACAACGGTTTCCAGCGGCCGCCGGATCGGACCATAGCGTGACAGCGGCAAGTTGGCCGTGTTCCCGTCCGCGTCGGTCAGGACCACGCTAAGGTCAAGCTGCTCCGTCTCCTGCTCATCCCCGCGGTCCCGTCCTCGCTCTTCAGATTGTGGCCCCTCCCCGGACTGCCCGCCCTCGTCGGCTCCCTTCCTTGGTCCGGGTTCTCCCTCCACCCCTCCCAACATCGGGTCAACGCTCCACCCCGACTCTGATCCCGGCTCCAGTTGCGCCGCGATCTCCTCCGGGATCGTGATCCGGTAGCTGGCGTAACCGCCCGATCGGTTATTCCAACCCAACCACACGGCGTTGGAACCTTGAGAGCTTGATGTGGTGGGCCGATTCCTGGATCTCAGATCGAGTAGCTCCTCTCTCCAGATACCAAGAGAATCGCCATGAATCTTGGCCCCCGCGACAGTCCCGGTGGTGACGTCGATGTCCTCTTCAAAGGTTGCGAGTGCCCGAAACGTGCTGGAGGCGAACTGGGTGATGTACATCGTCTCCGGCAGCCAGTCTCCGATGGTTCGATGATCACGAAACAGCGGTAGGTAATCGTCCGAGTTCCCCAGGACCGTCTCCAGGAACGCCGAGACGTAGATCGCTGCAAACTCCCGTTGCCCCTCCGGATCAATCAGGCCACGCAAGTCCAGCCGGCGGCTACTGCGAGGCCCGTTGTCGTTCGGCCCCCAAACAGTGTTCCACTGGCCATGGTTGGCCCGATACATGTAGACGGCTGCCTTGAAGTGTCTTCCCGGCTCCGAAAAGTCGATCCGGTTGAACAGTCGAAGTCCGTGGAAGCTGGTCACGTCCCCGTCGTGGGACCCGTGGAATACCAGATAGCTGACGTCGCGGACGGGCACCAGACGCCCGGTCGGCAGGTACTGCCCGTCCACCGGAGCGATCGCGATGATCCCCTTGATCCCGTACCCGAAATCGAACTCCACCGAGGCGTCATCCGGGTATCGTGCGAGTACGTTGAAGGCAGCCGCGTGTCCCACCGCTTCTCCACCCCTCGAATGGCCGATCAGCACTATGCGTTCGAGATCAATCCGCCCATGGAACGGAGTCGAAGGATCCTCGGCGAACGTCGCAAACGCATCAAGATGCTTCAGCAATAGCCAACCTCGGCCATCGTTCTCGTTCCGTATGCCCCCGTTGATGAAGTTCATATCCACCGACGCGAACACGTAACCCCGGCTCGCGAGTAGCTCTCCCAAGTACTGATAACCCGGGTCGGAGAAATCCCTCATGTCGTGGTTTCCGTGGACTATGAGAACCAGGGGAAAGGGCCCATCCCCATCCGGGTACCACACTCGGCCATTGATGGGGAAGGAGTCCGGAGAAAACCCCCAGTAGTCGTTCCGTTCCCGGGCCGAAGATCCGAGGTCCACCAGACTCGAAGCGTCGACGGATTCGGTGACAATCGACACGGAGTCTCGGAACTCGGGACGATGTCGATCAGTGCCGCTGCCGTAATAAAGAAATCCTATGGAATGGGGGCCCGGGTTTCCCGGGTGCGGCGCGTTCAGAGTATGGTTCTGCAGCACCGTGGCGTGGTCCGACGGTGTCAAGCGAAGGGGGCCGTAGCAACCGAAAGCGGCGACGGCCGACACCAGCCAGAAGACGCCTGGGAGGATGGGGAACGTCCGGCCTGGTTTACGGTTCCGGGTCTTCAAATCCCTCCTCGGGTAACCGGAACTGCTCCGCGAGATCAGGACTCTCGTCCATGTCGAGAACCCGTTTGGCTATGTATTCGCCCAGCACGGGGCCCTGCTTGAAAGCCTCCGCACAGCCGCTACCCGCCAACCACACGTTGTCGAAATCCGGATGGCGATCGATGAGAAAGTTGAAGCTGGGCCCGAACTCATAGTGGCACGCTCGAGTCTCATTGATCGGGGCGCCCACGAGGTCGGGGAAGTACTGTTCGAGAATTCTGCGAGGGGAGTCGTGGGCTTCGGGAGGCACCCAGCGGTCGCTAGTGTCGGGGTCGTGGCCAGCCTGTCCGCCCGTCCGCACCCTGAAACCGCGGTGATCGGGCCCCAATGCTGGCCACCCGGTACACCCAGGTACTCCGTAGCTCGGCATGTTCGGGAAGATGAACCTGGAGTCCGGCACTCCGAAGTAAAACACGTTTCCGATGGGGATGCGGAGGCGGTTGCCCATCAACTCAGGGAATACCTTGGGAAACCAGGGGCCCACGGCAAAAACAAAGTTCGATGCCGAGAGGTCGTCCGTTCCATCAATGCGAACGTCGTTGAGAGTCCTCCCATCGACGGCACCTGGCGCAGCCCTACCAATACGAATTGCGCCGCCCTCGAGCTCATACCGTTTCGCCACCGACTCGATTGCCCGCCGCGCCCTCACGACGCCCGCGGACGGTTCGTACATCGCCACCCCAATCCCCTCTGTGCGAATCCACGGCCAGCGGTGGTTGATCTCGTCCACACCGAGCACTTCGTGTTCGACGCCCAGTTGCTCCCAGTGACTGATCGTATCCTCGAGGTACGGTTCCATCTCGTCCCGCATGACGAGGTCTCCCGTCTGGAAAAACACCCTCGGCAGGAGGATCTCGGCACCCTGTGCATCCCACTCCAACCAGCGCCGAATGGCCTCGTTGGCCCAGCGGTTCCAGAGCAATCCATGCGGCAGGTTGCCATAGGATGAACGGACGCCGCGCGTCTCTCCGCCGGATGTGGAGCGGGAATTCCCTGGACCGTAGGCGTCAACGACCGTAACGGTGGCGCCGAGCCGAACCAGGTTGAGGGCTGTCCAGATCCCGAAGGTCCCGGCGCCGATAACGACCACATCCGGGGCCTGGCCTCGGGGCCCCGCGAGAGGGGAGGAACGCGGATCGGGTGGGGAACCCCAAATCCGACCGCCACTGTCGGCCTTCGTTGGAGCTGCAGCGATCGAGGCTCCGGCCAATCCAAGTGCCGTGGCCTTGAGGAAGTCCCGCCGGTCTCTGGATCCGTCAGCCATTCAGGGCTCTTTGTCCAGCGGAAAACTCACCAGGGACCGTTCGGTAGCCTCCAGCTCTCCCTCCCCCGGCTCCCATCCGTTCATCTCCAGCACATAGGCCACGAAATCAAGGTATTCGGATGGCCGCAACGAGCCAGGAGCGTTCTCCGGCATGGTTTGTGATACCAGCACCCAGAAATCCCACGCTGTCTGTCGCCGCCATCGAAATCGGAAGTTGGCCCCCCGGAATTCACTTCGGGAGTGACAACTTCCACACAACTCCCCGAAATTGCCCCGTCCGCGTCTCGCCTGGGCTTCGGTGAACGAAGCATTTGGGGGCACGGGCACGTCGGCTTCGTTTGAGGATACTTCTTCTGCGACAGGTTCAGATGACGGTTGCTCGGATATTCGACCACTCGCGCACGCCGCCTGAGGAAGCACCAGTGCCGCACCAAAAAAGAGCCACGTTGTCCAGCTTACAGGTTTGTTTCTCAATTTCATGGACTGGAATCTGTTCCGTGCCGTGGTCGCGTTGCAAGGTGGCTGCCGGGATGCCACCCCTCCCGTAAGATTACGGGTCTCAAAGCGCAACGGTGCCATCATGCACCAACCGAACCTACAACAACGAAGAATCGAACCATGGATCTAGGACTTTCAGGCAAGGTGGCGATCGTCACGGGCTCTAGTCGCGGGCTTGGCCTCGCCTCCGCACGGTCACTCGCATCGGAGGGGGCTCACCTCGTGTGCTGTGCCAGGGGCGCCGAGGGCTTGGCGAAGGCCGCAGCGGATTTGAGATCGTCCACGAGTGCCGAAGTGATCACCGTCTGTTGCGACATCTCCACGCCTGATGGTGCGTCGAAGCTCGTGGATGCGGCGCGTTCGAAGTGGGGGAGGGTGGACGTCCTCGTAAACAATGTGGGAGGAAACCGTCGCGGCCGGTTCGAGGAGATCGGGGACCAGGATTGGATCGACATCTTCGAGCTCAACGTGTTGTCGGCCCTGCGCGTGAGCCGGCTCGCGATCCCGCTCATGAGAGAGGGTGGCGGATCGATCGTCTTCGTATCGTCGGTCTTCGGACGGGAAAAGGGAGGCCCCGGGCTCGTAGCCTACAACACCACCAAGTCAGCGATGATCTCTGCCGCGGGAATCATGGCGCTGGAGTACGCGTCGGAGGGTATCCGAGTTAATTCCGTGGCCCCAGGGTCCATCCGCTTCGAGGGTGGTAGCTGGGACCGCCGCGTGAAGGCGGACCCCGAGGGGATGAAAGAGTTCGTGAAAGCCAATCTTCCCTTGGGGAGGTTCGGAAGGGACCACGAGGTGGGTGACCTGGTCGCGTTCCTGGCATCCGAACGGGCCGGCCTAATCACTGGCGCGTGCATCGCAGTGGACGGAGCCCAAGGGCGCGCGCTCATCTAAGGCGAGACGCCGTACCCCCACAACCTTGGAGTCGGGAACTTGGGCCGGGAGTGTGGCCCGCCCGCCGCGGCTTTACTTGAAGCGGATTAGCGTGGCCTCCAATGCCCGGATCCTGCTCGGAGTCGACTTCCACTGGATAAGTATGGGGCTCTGGTAGGTCCCCCACGGGACGTTGGGTTTTCCATCTTCCTCAATGACTGGAAGGCTGATGCCTCGGCGAAGCCCATAGAACCTATCCATGGGAGGTGTTAGGACCCGTCCCAATACCCGAACGATGCTGTCGGAGGCGACTCCCATTCTCTGGAGAGCCAAGTTGAGCATGTGGATCCCGTCAAACACCGCCATGTCCATGCCGCTGTGTTCGGGTCCTCCGATTGAGCTCCGAAGCTCTTTGCCACCCTTCTTTACGGCCTCGAAAAGGCCCCCGTGCGTGATCGCCTCAGCAATGTTCCCTTGCTGGATCATCTTCTTGACGAAACTCGGCACCTTGCCGGGATCAGTCACAACCCCCTGGCCCTTCTTGGCCACGGTTGCCAAGCCTCTCTTGGCCAAACTCAGCCCGGTACCCGCTACCCGTCTTCCCGTCTGCGCATAGCGGAGCGGCCTTCTCAAAACACCGCGCACGTCAACGTCCATGAGGAGGGGCTCATATTCGTTGACCGTCAGACAGGCGTCCGTTTCGTCCGGCGCGAGCGATATGTCGACCCTGCCGAAGCGCACATCGAACGCCGCCACCAGCTCGTTCAGCCGTTGCAGGAAGCCCGTCTCAGGCTTCTTGAGGTCGAAAGTGTCGATTTCATTGTCCGAAACGTCGACATAGATCCTGCGCCGCGTCACCTCTTCCTCGGATCCGTAACCGACCACCGTCGTCCGCCGGTTCCGGTGTTCTCCGTCGTACACACCGTCCAGATCGACAAACCACACCGGTTCCTGGCCATTCAACTCGTAGGTCGCCGCGCTCGCCATCCCGGAACTGATGAACTTCAAATGCGAGTCCGCGTTCCGCGGTTCGACAACCTTCTGCTCGTTCGAAAGTTCGTCCCGAAGGTCCATCTCGTCGTGCTGGTACCCGGCATCGGGTGGGAAGAAATCGTTGAAGATGCGGATGAACTTCCGAACCCCGTCGTCCTTCTCATCCAAGCGTCGTGCAGCGCGTTGATCCAAGTACCCGGCCGTGGTATGCGCAGATACAAAAAGAGCTTTAGGGTATCGGGCGAACTCCTCCCCGAACTCCTCGTTCAACCTGGCATGGACGTTTACAAAATCTGTCCGATATGCCGGTCTGATCCACAAGGTGGCTTTGAATGGGCCATCACTGGTGCTAGTGGAGTTTGCCATTTGCAATTGTTCCGGTCAGGGAATCCAGAGCCAATCGTGCGGGTCGTCCGCACGCCCCGTCTGGATTGCATACAATACGTCCCTGATTCTTTGCGCCACGGAATCGGGGCCACTCTCCAAAACTATATCGTCACCGTCGATGCCGAGCCGCCGCACCGGTGCAATCGTCGCTGCCGTGCCGGTACCAAAGGCTTCCATGGGCTTGCCGGCAGCGTGAGCGTCCAAGAGTTCATCGATAGAGATATTACGTACTTCGCAGGGAATGTCCAAATCGCCGCAAAGTTGGATAACCGAGTCGCGGGTCACCCCCGGAAGGATCGTGCCCGAGAGTGGCGGTGTTATCGCGGTTCCATCAATCACGAACCACATGTTCATGACTCCGCACTCCTCTATGAACCGACCTTCGCGGGCATCGAGCCAAATAACGTTGTCGTATCCCTCATCCTGTGCATCCGCAGCCGCCAGCATGGTGGGTCCATAGTTGGCGGCGGGCTTGTGGCCACCCGTTCCGCCGGGGAAAGCCCGAACGAACTTGCGGGTCGCGACCAGACTGAGATCAGTCGCCTTGCCGAAATACGGGCCGACGGGACACGTCATGAGGACGAACTGGAAAGACTCGCCGGGAGCAACGCTCAGCGTTGGGTCGGTACCGAAATAACTTGGGCGAATGTACAAGGCCCCCTTGTCAGCATCGGGCAGCCAGGATCGATCCAGCATCAATAGCTCCCGGAGCGCATCAAAGAAGATGTCACGGGTTATCTCCGGCATCACAAGGCGAGAGGCGGTCCGGTTGAAGCGCGCGAGGTTCATCTCCGGCCGAAATACCGCCAAATCTCCTCCGGGCGTCTTGTGGGCCTTGAACCCCTCAAACAAGGACACGGCGTATTGCAACGCCTTAGCACTCGGATAAATGGGAAGTGGGCCGTAGGGCACGATCTCACTGCGACCCCACTCACCATTGATGTTCTGGGCGAGGAACATGTGGTCCGACCAAACCTTCCCAAAGGGGAGGTTATCAAAATCGACCGAGGAGAGACGGGACTCATCGACCCGGGTGGTGGGGAAACGATCCATAATTACGGTCATCTAAGAATCACTCTTGTTGGCAGGTGGTCTGGTACAATGCACGCTGAGAATCTAGTGCGTCGGTGTCTTTGTGGTGGGGTGGTCCTACTTCGTTGGACAGTTCGAGGGCAAAGTTAAGGTGGATTCCGCGTGGTTTTGAGAGCCCTCGAAAACCTCGGTACGGGCCTTCGCCTACACGAATCATAAGCCCCGGTCACAGACTGGGGAAGGCATGCGGCACCGCATGGGGGACCGAATTTGCGATGACATCTTGAGGGCCGGGGTGGTCCCACCGGGACCTCGGCCCCGCGCCCGACCCAAACGAGGTCAAGCCAGCCACGTAGACGCTCCTTGCCATAACTGGTAGACACCCAACCGGTGTGCAGACCAAGCCCGGGGATGCCAGGTACGAGCCGCGCCTTTCTCATGCCGCCACCCCGCTCCGGTAAGTCTCGCCCGGCGTCCGGCCGCCCAACGTCGAGTGCGGTCGTACGTCGTTGTAGAAGTTCACCCACGAGCCGATTATCCGCTCTGCGTCCAGCCCGTCGCGGAGCTCATGCAAGTACACAGCCTCGTACTTCAGTGACCTCCACAGCCGTTCGATGAAGATGTTGTCCAGGAACCGGCCGCGACCGTCCATAGAGAACGCTACTCCTGCCTGCAGCACTCGGTCGGCGAAGATCGCACTCGTGAACTGAGAGCCTTGATCCGTGTTCAGGATCTCCGGAGTCGCGTGGCGGAGTGCCTCATCCAGAGCAGCGGTACAGAACGTGGCGTCCATCGTGTTGGACAGCCGCCAGGAAAGGACGTGCCGGGTGGCCCAATCCATCACGGCCACAAGGTAGAAAAACCCCTGGCTGACAGGGACATACGTGATGTCCGCGCACCAGACATGGTCCGCCCGGGATATCTCCAGACCGCGCAACAGGTACGGGAAGACCCGGTGTTCCGAGTTCGGCATGCTCGTGCGCGGCCGCCGGTAGGTCGCCTCCATCCCCATGAGCCGCATCAGCCGCCGCACCCGGTGCCGGCCCGCCGTGACACCCTCTCGGCGCAGATGCCGCATCATCTGCCTGCTGCCGTAGAACGGATGGTCCATGTGCAGCTCGTCCATCCGCCGCATCAGGGCCAGGTTCTCACAGCTCTCCCCCTTAGGCCGGTAGTAGAACGACGACCGGCTCACGCCAAGCAACACGCACTGCCTCGACACGCTCAGCCGTCTGCCCGGTGCGACCATCCCTTCCGCTCTGCACGGCTCAGCGCTCCAATCCGCGCCGAAAAAAATCCCGCTCAACCGTCAGCTCCCCGATCTTGGCGTGCAGGTCGCGGAGCCTCTCCTCATACTCCTTGACAAGCTTCCGTCTGCCGCCCCTGGCGAATACCTCCGGCACGGCATCCACCAGCTGCCGCTTCCACGCACTCACCTGGTTCGGATGAAGTTCATATCGCGTCGCGATCGCCTGCACGCTGTCGCGCTCCTGGAGCGCCTCCAGCGCCACACGACCCTTGAACTCCGCCGTGAATCGTCGCCTCTTCCTGGCCATCTCGGTGCCTCCTGTTCCGTACAGGAATCCACCTTAACCACCTGTCCAAAAAACCGGGACCACCTCAGTGGCACAGCCGCATCGCCGGCCAAAATGCTTGCCCAGGTAGCCATAGCGCACCCGCCGGCACATTATCGTTAGTCCGAAGTCGAGTACGGCCGTCAAGTAGCAAATCAGCCGTCATTTAACCAATCAAAGGAGTGGTTCTCGATGTCTAACGCCCTGCGCCTCCGACCATTCGTTGCGTATGCCCTCGCGCTCTCCGCCATTCTCGTCCTCGGGTCCTTCCCGGTGGCGGTCCCGGAAGCTACGGCACAGGAAACTAATCCCGCACTGGAACACGAAGACACCTATCAGTGGAGCTCCATCCAAGGGCGCGTACTCTCTCCGGACGGTGAGTGGTTGGCATGGGTAGAGAGGCCTTGGGACGCCGATCCAACACTCCTGATCGCTCGCACCGATGGTTCGGCCACCAGGCGCCACCCACGGGGCGAGGCCCCCACGTTTACCCGAGATGGGCGTTTTCTGGCCTTCCGGGTGACTCCAGCACAGGTCGTCCTGGATTCGATGCGCCGAGAGGGCGACTCGAATTCTTCTCTACCCGGAGACTCGCTCGTGGTCTTGGATCTCGCCGCACACTTTGCATCTGAGGGTGATGTGATCGGTCGTTACGGTCCCATCGATTCCTTCGACGTTCCGTCGGATGGCGGCGCCTACGTTGCCTGGCTGTACTCCGAAGACCCCGATGCGGAGGACGAGACCGACGAGGAGGGCGAAGAAGCGGAGGAAGAGGAAGAAAGCGAAGAGGGGGAGGGAGAAGCGGAGGAAGAGGAAGAAGAGGAAGAGCGCTCCGCCGAATACGAGAAGCGGCACGAGAAGGATGAAGGAGAGGTCATGGGGCTTCTCGATCTCGACTCGGGGAGCGAGTTCACTTTCGACAACGTGGTGAGGTACTCGTTTGCCGACGCCGGAACACGCCTCGCGTTTGTGACATCCACTGAGGATGAAGGAGGGGATGGAGTGCACCTCGTGGATCCGGCCAGTGGGAACAGCGTCGACGTACTGACCGGAGAGGGCCACTACCTGCAACTGGCCTTCGATGAGTCAGGCTCCGTATTGGCCTTCTTGAGCAACCGAGACGAGTGGGAACTCGATCAACCGGGTTTTGCCCTCTACACATGGTCCGATGGGGACCTCAACAAGGTGGCGGATCACGCCTCCGCAGGAGTGCCGGCTGGATGGTGGGTGAGCGAGAACGGGAACGTGTCGATAAGCGACGACGGGGACCGGGTGTTTTTTGGAACCGCACCGCGGCCGGAGCCCGAACCTGAACCGGAAGACGAACCACTGTCCGACGACCGCGTGACCCTCGACGTTTGGAATTGGCGGGACGACTACCTGCAGCCGATGCAGCTAGTGCAGGCGAACCGAGAGCGCAATCGATCCTATTTGGCCGTGGCCCACATGGGCCGGGAGGGTGTCGTCCAACTCGCAACGACTGACGTCCCCGAAACCTCGATGACCCAGTCCCGCATGGGCGACCATTTCCTGGGCAGCAGCGACCTGCCGTACCGCCAAGAAATCTCCTGGGATGGCCGGTACCAGGACGCCTATGCGGTAAACGTCGAGACCGGCGAACGGCGGCGGTTGGCGACTCGCGTCCGAGGCTTTGGAGGAGTGAGCCTATCCCCGGATGGAGGGTGGGCGTTGTGGTGGGACGGGGGGGAGCGAGACTGGAAGGCCGCTCCGCTCGATGGGAGCGCGCCGGTCAAGAGCCTTACGGCGGACCTGCCCGAAGCCTTCCACAATGAGCTCGATGACCATCCTCAGGACCCCCCACCGTACGGGTCGGGCGGTTGGGTGGAGGGCGACGCCGCCGTACTCCTCTCGGATAAGCACGATGTGTGGCGCATTAATCCGGAGCGTCCGGAAGATGCCATACGGCTCACATCGGGTCGTGAGAATGGCCGCCGCTACCGTGTGGCTCCTCAGTTCTCGGAAGGGTTCGGTTACGAACTCGGTCGGGCGATCGCGGAAGGCGACCTTACGTTCGGGGTCTTCGACATGGAGACAAAGGCCTCGGGATTTGCCTTGGGTAGCACGGACAGTGGACCCCCGCAGGATCTCATTGTGAGCGACGCTCGCTATCGGAGTGCACAGAAGGCACGAGACGGGGATCGCATCGTCTGGCAACGGGAAACCTTTTCGGATTACCCCGACCTTTGGACGAGCGACGACGGTTTTGAAAATGCACAACGACTCAGCGATGCGAATCCACAGCAGGCCGAGTACCGGTGGGGAAGCGCGGAGTTGGTTTCCTGGACGTCCAACGACGGCACGCCCCTCGACGGCATCCTCATTAAGCCGGACGGGTTCGATCCGGCGCAGCAATATCCGATGATGGTCTACTTCTACGAGCGGATGTCGGACCAGCTGCACGGCTACCGGCCACCGACACCGGGAAGCTCCAGTGTCGCTTGGTCCTTCTACGTGAGCCGCGGCTATGTCGTTTTCGTGCCGGACATTCCCTACGAAATCGGTTACCCCGGCGAGAGTGCGATCGACGCGGTAGTCCCCGGCGTACTGTCTCTAATTGACGAGGGATTCGTCGATCCGGATCAGATCGGGGTCCAGGGGCACTCGTGGGGCGGTTACCAGATAGCCTACATGCTCACCAAGACCAACCTCTTTGCGGCGGCGGAAGCGGGTGCTCCCGTTTCCAATATGACGAGTGCCTACGGAGGAATCCGCTGGCAGTCTGGAATGAGCCGCATGTTCCAATACGAGCGCACCCAGAGTCGGATCGGCGGCACGCTATGGGACGAACGCGACCGATACGTCCACAACTCCCCCGTGTTCTTCGCGGATAAGATTCAGACGCCGATGCTCATGCTGCATAACGACGATGACGGGGCCGTGCCTTGGTACCAGGGGATCGAGATGTTCGTGGCGATGAGGCGGCTCGGCATACCCGTATACATGCTCAACTACAACAATGAGGGTCACGGTTTGCGAAGGCGAGCCAATCAGGAGGATTGGGCCAAGCGCATGCAGCAGTTCTTCGACCACTACGTACTCGGTGCCCCTGCCCCGCGCTGGATATCGGAAGGAGTTAGGGCGGTGGACAAGGGGCGCGACCTCGGCCTCGAGGTGCCGGTTCGGAAGGTCTCAGCCCAGGGAGGCGCGGGGGGCTAGCGAGCGGGAAGATGACGGCGAAGGGGGGGCTAAGCCGCTGGCTGGTTTTCCCCCACCCGCTGGCGCTGTTGACCGGGTTCATCCTGGCCGCCGCGGCACTAACGTGGGTATTGCCCGCCGGAGAATACGGGCGGGATGTAGATCCGGAGACGGGTCAGATGACTGTGGTTCCGGGTACGTTCGGACCCGTGGACGCGACACCGGTAGGGTTCTTTGATGCGATAGTTGCGATCCCGCGGGGGATGGCGGAGCGGGCCGACGTCGTTTTTCTGGTCTTTCTCATCGGCGGAGCTTTCGCAGTCCTCGAAGCGACGGGAGCTTTGCGCCGCGCCATCTCCTGGTTTGCGGGGCGGGGGCCGGGTGTGGGTCGGATAGCCCTCCCCGCTCTCTGTGTGTTATTCGCGCTCGCCGGGGCGGCCCAGAACTTGCAAGAGGAGATCATCGCTCTCGTGCCGCCCTTGATGTTGCTCACCATGAGGTTGGGGTACACTCCGTTGGTGGCGGTGGCCGTGAGTGCCGGATCCGCTTTCGTCGGGTCATCGTTCAGTCCCATCAACCCCTTTCAGGTGCTGACAGCGCAGCGTGTCGCAGACGTCCCTGAGGGATCGGGTGCCATCTTCCGATTGGTCTTCATGGCGATCGCGCTCGGACTGTGGATTTGGTGGACCACCTCGTATGCGGGGCGGACCCGGACAGATCCCCAGGTGGCCCCGGACGACGGGCAAAGCGACGCCGAAGCACTCTCGATCCGGGATATCGCCATCTTCGGGATCGTCGGCGCCACATTCGGGATCCTCATCTGGGGGTTGACCGTGGAAGGTTGGGGCTTCGATCCGATGTCGGCCCTCTTCTTCGTGATGGGATGTGTGGTGGGGTTGGTCGGTGGTTTGGGAATCAAGCGTACGGCCGAGGCCTACGCGGAAGGCTTTCGATCGATGGCGTACGCGGCCCTCCTGATCGGATTTGCGGGTGCGATACTGGTCGTCCTCCAAGATGGTCGCATCATCGACACAATAGTGAGGGGCCTGTTTGTGCCCCTGGAGCGATTGCCGTTGGTGCTGTCGGCCGTGGGCATGTCGGGGGCCCAGAGTGTGCTCCACGTGGCTGTGCCGAGTGTAAGTTCGCAAGCAGTGCTCACCATGCCCGTCCTGGTGCCGTTATCCGACCTCTTGGGCATTTCAAGGCAGGTGACCGTACTCGCCTACCAGTACGGGGCCGGCCTGTGCGAACTGATCACTCCCACGAATGGTGCGCTCATGGCGATCCTCGCGGCTAGCGGGGTCAGTTTCCCTGAATGGTTGCGGTTCGTGCTCCCTCGCTACCTCCTGCTGATGATCCTGGGGGCCGCTGCCCTTGTGATCGCTATCGCCACTGGATATCGGTAGCGCAGTACCCGGCCCCTAGCGGCCAATCCCATCCCGCGCCCCAGCTCCAACGCCAACCCGCCGGCCCCGCAGCGGTCCACTCGTCGGGACCGACCCACTCGAACGCCGGTTCACCAATAGGCGCGCCGGGTGGAGGTTGCGGAGTGCGGGGAGGGGTCCAGGAGTCGGCGGGTCGATCCAAGAATCGGCCGATATCCTGAGTCAACATGTCCTCGAATGCACCGGCTAGGCCGCGATCCGTGTTCTCACCGAAGTAGGATTGCAGCTGCGTCAGCGTTTGGGTTCCGATTGCGCGTACATGAGGCATCGGCGTGGCCCCCGTAAGCACCATTACGCGGTCCACCACGACCTGGGTAACGGCCAGCCGGATTGCCGTCTGGTAGTCGGATTCTCCCTCTACAGGTTGAGTCGCCTGGAGTAGCTCGTGCATCACTTCCTGGAGTCCGGGGAGGTCGGGGTCCAGCATATTCTGTTCCACCAACCTTGCTGCCCGCCCCGGGTTCAACACTCGCGACACAGTATGGTCCGCAGCCACTATTGCCGGGGTGAGCGCGTCAAAGGCGCGGCCCGTGTAACGCGGAAACATCTCCCGAGTGGCTCCATACCCGGGCGGTCGCGGCGGGATCAGCGCCAACACACTTGTCGGGATCTCCAACTGCGCCGGCCGAATGGTCTCGACCAGGGCGGCAAGAGCGCGCCTCTGGTCACTTCCCGGTGCGTGTCTCACAGCGGTGCGGCCGTCCCCACGGAACACATAGGAGTAATCCAACCCCCCAAGCACCGAGGCGGCCGCGTCGACCTGGTACCGGTGGTGCATGTATAGCGGAACGAGCGCCTCCTCCAGAGTCGCGAGCGGCCGGCCCGTGCGGATAGCCATCTCTCCGAACCGGTCCAGAGAGTGTCGGCGGACAGCCATCATCCTCTCCAGTTCGGCCCCGGCGTCGGTACCGTTCGACCACTGATCCACCCTCGGATGCAGATTGATGTCCTGGTTCGTCAGGTAGATGAGGTCCTCGTCCCATGCTTCGTCGAGTATTTCCTGGAGGGCCTGGTCCTCGTCTGTGCCGTCGGGGAAGTCGGTGTATCCGTATCGGATCGCGACCATGTCCCATTCACCGATGTCGACGTCGTACACCTCAGAAAAATCCAGCTCGCCGTCGTCGAGAGTTATCAGTGGATGTGGATAGTCCATTACCGAGATCCGGCCCAGCTCGCTGTCGTAAAAGTTGTGCCCCAGGCCTAGCGTGTGCCCGATCTCATGCGCGGACAATTGACTGATCCTGGCTAGCGCCCACTCGCTCAGCTCCTCCGGTGTTTCGTCCCCATCCTGATAAGGAGAAAGGAGCCCCTCGGCGATCAAGTAGTCCTGCCGCCATCGCAGGGAGCCAAGTGTCACCACACCCTTCAGTATTTCACCCGTCCTAGGATCGGTGACGGAGCCGCCGGTGCTCCAGCCCCGGGTGGCGCGGTGAACCCAGTTGATAACGTTGTACCGGACGTCGTGGGAACTCACCCCCTCCGGCAGGATCTCGACCTGGAAAGCGTTTTGATAACCGGCCGCCTCGAAGGCTTGGTTCCACCACCGGGCTCCTTCCAGCAACGCCGTGCGGATCGGTTCGGGCGCACCGGCATCCAGGTAGTACACGATCGGCTCAACGGCCTCCCCGAGCTCCTCCGCCGGATTCACCTTCTCCAGTCGATGTCGGCGAATAAACCTCTGCGTCATCTCCTCTCCCAGCGGAACGGAATAGTCGGCATAGGTCATCGACCCGAACCCCGCTCTGGGATCGAACCGGCGCGGCGTGTAGCTCCCCAACTCGGGCAACTGGACGAAGGAGTGGTGCAGGCGGATGGTTGCCGACGCCCCCGTCGCCGCCACATTGCCCACCCCTTCGAAAGCCGTTCCTCCGCCCCCAAAACCACCACCGCCCGCTTGGCGTACGAAGGTGAGGGATGCCTCGACCTCGGTGTTCTCCGGGAATCCCATCGTCATGGGCAGATGAATCGCGCTGCGGGACGCGTCAAACCGATAGGTGCCGGGCCGGAGGCGACCTGCCCACCCGACCATGTCGCGTACGAAGAACTCGGTCCCATCGACCAGTACCCTGTCTCCGGTCTCGGCCTCAGCTTCGAAGGCCCACAGCGTCGAAGGCGCAAACGCATCGGTGACCGCTTGAACCTCTCGGGCGTTGGTGCTGCTGGCCCTGAAGGAAAGGTTCGGTTGCACCACCAAGATCTTGGGACCCACGCTCTGGAACTGCACGACCCTGGATCCGGCCAGGGCACCTCGATCCAGACCGATATCGTTCGAGCCAAGCCCCGAAGCGAGTCCAGTCATGTGTAGGATGTCGGTGTCCCAAATGGCGATCTCCAGCCACAATTTCCCGGATGAGGCCTCCCAGTACATGGGCACGAAACCATCCATGCGCTCCATACCGGATGTCCGCTCCTCAATGGAAGGGAGTCCCCCGCCTGCGTCCTGAGCCTTTGCAGGCGAAGCCACAATCGGCGATGTCGCCACCACCAGGAGAGCCACAACGAGGGTCGACACCAGGACGTAATCCAGCCACCACCCGACTGATCTGGTAACGCGATTTAACACAGAACACCTCCGGTCAATAACAGTTTCCCAGCATGCGACTCCGAGTCCGTGAGTCGCTTTGAGTCTAACGCTAGGTGTCGGCGGTGGCATGCCCGTAACCCATGCCCGGACCCAACGCATTTGTGTCAACGCTAATTGGTTCGGGTGTGTCTCTTTAGATACGACTCTAAGGGCCAGGAACTCAAGAATTTAGACTGGAGGACGTGATATGAAGAACCAGCGGAATTTCATCGCGGCAATCGCCGTGCTTGTACTGGGCATTGCAGTGGCGACCCCCGCAGAAGCTCAGCGGCCGGGTCAACGCCAGGGCCCCGGTGGCGGTCAGATGTCCATGATGCTGGACATTGATGAGCGGATGGAGACGCTCACCGAGCAACTCTCGCTAACCGAGGAGCAGGTAACCAAGGTTCGCAAGATCTTGGAAGAGCAGTTGGAGGCCGCCACCGCTCTAATGTCGCAGATGCGGTCGGGTGGTGGAGGCCGGGGAGCGATGCGTGAGCGCATGATGACACTTCGCGAGCGGACCACGGCTGCGATGAAGGAAGCCCTGACGGAGGACCAGATGGCCAAGTACGAGGAGATCGTCGCGCAGGAGCGGTCACGACGGAGGCCCCTCTAGCCTTCCAGCACGTAGTCGCCTATCAGGTGTGTCGCTTCTTCCCACTCGGCCAGGGGCGCGTTCCAGTCACGGTCGTGCATCCGTCGCACGTATACAATCTGCGCCAAGTGGTAGAGGTAGTGATGCGCCATGTGTATCACCACCGGACCGAGTCGAGCGGTTGAGCCCCCATCCAGGGAAGTGCGCTCGACGAGAAGATCTTCGTCGCTCCCACACTTTTCCACCTCGCCGATGACCTGCTCCTGAATCGTACGCATTCGCGACGCGATGACATCCACTGCGTCAGGGCCGTCGGTGGTGATTACAGCTTTGATGCCGAGCTGGCCGAGGAACCAGATGTCCACCCGATACATATGGCGGCAGATCTGTCCGATACCCCTGACATCGGGCGCGGGCTTCCAATTGAAGATCGTGGGACTGATGTCTTTCAAGGCGGAAAACAGCGGGCGCCGCGAGGCCTCGAAGACGGCGATTGTGCGTTGGATCCTGGTGCGACTCATGATGTGTTCTCCTCTTTCACCGGGAAGCAGGGGCCCTGGTCGTCAGACGTTTGTCGCCGGTCCGCGACCCCCTGCCCTGAGTGAGGACGACCGACCCGACTATCACCGCGCTCCCGACCAGTACCGGAAGCGTGAGGACTTCATCGGCCAACCACCACCCAAGGAGCAGGGCCACGACCGGGTTCACGAAAGCATATGTCCCGACCAGGGCAGGGCGCACCTTTCGCAGAAGCCACACGTAGGCCGAAAAAGCGATGATCGAGCCAAATACGATGAGGTAGAGCAACGCCAACCAGGATGTGGTCGTAATCTGCTGCTCTGGAAGCCGGGATAGCTCTCCTACCGAAACCCCCAGCACCAAGAGCGCGCTGCCGCCCGCCGTCATGGTTAACGCGGTGGCGTACAGCGGTGGCGAAGCCAACTTGGCTCGCCGATTGTAGATCGACCCGTAGGCCCAGCTGAGAGACGCGAGCACGATGCTGCCTGAGGCCAGTATGGCGCTAAGGGGCGTGGTGTCGCCCAGCCCGATTTCAGCACCGGACCCGCCCAAGAGTATCAGTAGGCCTCCGAATCCGAGAGCCAAACCGCAGATCTCTCTCCTGGTCGGCGGCTCACGCTCCGGACCCACCGCGGCCAACGCCACAAGCCATAAGGGCACGGTCGCGACGAGCAGCGCCGCGACACCCGATGGTACCGACTGTTGTGCCCAACTCAGGAACCCGTTTCCCCCGGCGATCATCAAGAATCCGGCTATCAAAGCCGATCGCCATTCCGCCTTCGTGGCGGGATGGGCTCCCCGAATACGGGCTACCGCAATCAATACCAGTCCCGCCGCAAGAAACCTCACCCCACCGGAGAGGAGTGGAGGGATCGTCTCCACCACTAGTCGGATTGCGAGATAAGTGGACCCCCAGATGAGATAGACAGCGGCGAAGGCCAGTATCACCTGCCGCTTTCCAGAGGATTCGGTCACCCCTTGTTGGCGGATCCTGCCCGCCGTCCGCGATACCGCGTGACCCACCATAGACCAAGGCCCGAAACCACCACACCGAGACCGATGGCAGCTTCAATCGGACGGTCGCGAAGTATGTATGCCAACGTCCACCCCGTGATGGTGAGGAATACGATCGGTGTTACCGGAAATCCGGGCACCCGAAAAGCTCTGCTACGCACCTGTCCCCGATCCCGCATCCGGAGCACGAACACGCCCGCTGCAGCCAGAGCGGTATTCAGCCCCATCGTGAAGCCTGAGGCGACCAAGATCGTGTTGAAGGAGCTCGTTAAAATGAAGATCACGCTGAGACCGGCTTGCACAGCGATTGCGGTGGTCGGGATGCCGTGTGCATTTACCCGTCCGAGCATCCGGAACGTTGGGTAGTCCTTCCCGATCTCCGCCAGGACGCGCGGTCCCGCCAACACCATGGCGCTCACGGTCGATACCATCAGAAGTGAGAGCACCACGCCCATAACTCGAGCGCCGGACGGTCCGAAAATATACTCTGCCGCCACATAAGCGACCTCCACCTGTCCCCTCATCTCGGCTGGCGGTGCCGCCCTCAAAAACACGTAGTTGAGGCCCAGGTACAGGACCATCACAGCCAACGTTCCCAGCCCGAGCGCCAAGGGTAGTGTGCGTCGTGGATCCTGGAGTTCGCCGGTTACGTACGTCGCCGCGTTCCACCCGGAGTAAGCGTACGATACATAAATCAGGGATACGGCAAACCCACCTGTGAACAGACTGGAGAGATCGTTGGGGCCGGGGCGAAGGTCGGCTGCTTGTGGCGCCTCCACCAGGACGAAGCCACACAAGCAAAACCCGATGATGAGTACCACCTTGACGGTGGTGGACCAGCGTTGGAAACCGCCGGAGGCTCCGCGTGTGCTGCCGTGGACCAGCGCTAGAAGGAGGATGAGGCCCACGGCGAGCCATGTTGTTGGAAGCCCTGGAAACACACTGGCGAGGTAGGTGGCGAAAGTGATGGCAGCCAGCGCAGTGGGTGCCGCGAACCCGACCGTAGCTGAAACCCACCCGGAGATGAACCCTGCCGCCGGGTGATAGATCTCTCCCAGGAAGGCGTATTCACCGCCGGACCTGCGCACCCGTGAGCCGATCTCGGCGTAGGTCAGAGCCCCGCAAACGGCTGTCACCCCACCGACCACCCACAACATGAGGAGAGCGAAGGGCGAACTGAGGACCTCCAGTTGGAACCCGAGGCTGGTGAAAACTCCGGTTCCCACCATGTTGGCCACGACGACCGCCGTCGCCGTGTGGAGCCCAAAACGGCCCGCGTGCGTCTTCATCGTAAAGCCGAGGTCATTCCCGATGGGAGTTGTGGAAACACGGCGGGCTAGCGCCGAAGGGCCGGTGCTTAGGGAACAGGGTCCGCGAGACCCGCCTCGCTCACGAGGAGCAGCAAGGCCGCCTGAATCGCCAGGTGTCCCTCCCGGTTGATCCACCACTCGCCCGGAGAGTGCGCCCCGCTTCCCTGGCCGCCCGAACCGATGGTGATTGCGGGAATCCCCAGGGAGATCGGGATGTTGGAGTCTGTCGAGGCGATCGCCAACTCCGGCTCGGCCCCGAAGAGCCGAAGAGTCTCCTGGGCCCGCAATACCAGCGGATCATCATTTGGAACGGCGCCCGACGGCCTGTTTCCTATCTGGTCGAGCACCAACTCCAGCGCGGGTCCGTCGCGCCGCAACGCGTTCTCCTCGTCCAGCGCTCGGCGCATGGCGTCCTGCATCGCCTCGTCGATCGTGTTCAGACTCTCGTCATCCACCGACCGCATGTCTATCTCCATCCAGGCTTCAGCCGGAATCGCGTTCACCGAGGTGCCGCCTCCGACGCGTCCTACGTTGTAGCTCGTCCGTGGCCCCGAACGGGTTAGCGTGTCCGCCGCATCCTGGAAGTAGCGAACCCCCCGCGCCAAAGCATGCGCCGGGTTGACCAGCCCGAAGGCTCCCCAGGAATGGCCGCCGGGGCCCTTGAACGAGACGCGGTAGCGGTGAGACCCGAGCCCTTGGTTGATGATCCGACCGAGGCCCGAACCATCTATGTCGATCCACGAGTGAATCGGCGGAGCTCCTTCCCGGAACAAGTACTTCATCCCCCGCAGGTCCCCCAGGCCTTCCTCTCCGACCGTTCCGATGAATTGCACATCGGCCTCCGTCTCGATCCCGGCCTGCTCGAGCGCGCGGAGCACTGTGAGTACTGCGATGAGGCCACGCGTATCGTCCCCGATTCCCGGTGCGAACAGTGTGTCGCCGCGCTGCTGGACAGTCACATCGACGAAGGGGGGGAACACCGTATCCAGGTGTCCCGAGATGCCTACTGTCCGCCTTTCCCCGAACCTCGTTTCGCCTCGGCTTCCTCCCCGTCCAAGCCGGACGCCGACCGCATTCCCCTCCTCGTCGATGAATACGGAATCCGCCCCTGCATCTCGCAACCACGCGGCGTACACACGAGCCCTCTCCTCTTCCATGAAGGGCGGGGCGGCCACCTCGGTGAGTTCGATGTGATCCGCCAGTGTTCGCGGCTCAAGAGATTCGATTATCTCGAAAGCTCTGATCACCGACTCCCGAGTCGCGAGGCTTCTGACCTCTTCAGCCGGTGTCTGACCGGTAACGGGCTGCGAGAAAACGGCCGTGCCCGCCTGAAGTACTGCAATGACGAAAAGGATCGGGATGGTGGTACGAGCTGCCATTGCCGGTTCTCCTCAGTTGCCGAAGCGTTCCAGAATCCAGTCCGAGATCTTGTCCAGGAACCCTTCAATGAACTCCGGTTCCAAGGTTCCGTACTCCGCTGGAGAACCAGTGGTCGCCGCTTGGAAGAGGTGGTTGGCTCCTGGGATGACCTCGATCGTGGCATCGGGGTGATCTTGGAGCGACTCAGCCATGGGATCAACGTTTTGCGACGGCAGCACCTGCAGGTCTAGGTCTCCGAACAGTGCAAGGACGGGTTGGTCCATCTCTTTGAGCGCGACCGCCGGATCGTAGGACAGGAAGTACCGAAACCACGGCGTCAAAACGCGGTCGACCTGGGCACTGACCTGGGTCTGGACATAGGCGTCAATATCTACGATTGCCGCCCTTTGATCCTCCGGCAACGCCTCGGTTTGAGCTTTGATCATCTCGTGCAGCTCTCTGCGCAGCGGGTCCAGTTCTTCATCCGCTTCGATCGCCGCAAAGAGCCGGCGCTGGAAAGCCGTCGTCCACTCGATATCCCCCTCGGCAGCCCCGGCAGCCCTCGCAATGGCGGCTGACTGTTCGTAGATGATCTCGGCCCCCGTTACGCTCGTGCCAGCCATCAGCACAGCGAAGGCTACGCGCTCCGAACGGGTGGCGGCCAGAGGGGCCACTACACCGCCTTCACTGTGCCCCACCAACCCTATCCTGTCGGGGTCAACCGCCGGATGCGCCACGAGCACTTCCACGGCCGCCAACACATCTGTCGCGAAGTCCTCCGTCGTTGACTTGGAGACGTTGCCTGTGGACCCACCGACCCCTCGGTCGTCGTACCTCAGGGTCGCGATTCCGTTTCTGGTCAGGTGATCCACGATAACCCGAAACACCGGAAACCCCAGCAGCTCCTCATCCCGATTTTGCGGACCCGACCCCGTGATCATCACCACGGCGGGGAAGGGTCCAGCTCCCTCGGGTATCGTCAGTGTGCCTTCCAGGTGGATCTCCCCGTTCTCGAAGGCCACCTCCTCTTCCTCGTACGGAAGCTGCTCCGGTGGTTCGGAATCCCCTCCATCGTCCACTTCGAGAGTCATCGTGAAATCCGCTTCCACGGCACCCTGCGTAAACCGGCCCTCGACGGAATTGCCGTCCCGCTCGCCCTCCCACACGGCGAGGCCGATAGGTGCTTCCAATTCAAAATGAACCATCCCGTCCTCGTAAGAGACCGCGGACAGCGGGACATCGTGTGCCCCCTGGCCCGGAATATCGAGCAATGCGGACAACTCTCCGCCGGCATCTTCGAATGACACGGAGAAATCGAGGGTGGCTCCTGGCAGGGCGACGCTTCCGTTCCATCGTCCTGCGATCCCCGCATCCGGCATCTCCGCATCCTGAGCCAAAGCGGGAACAGGCCACAACGCGCCAACCGACCCGCTGATCAAGGCCCCAGCCACCATCAGGCCTCTCGCCGGGGCCCGCCGCCTGCGGGTCGCCATCACGTTTCCCGCTCCACCCGTACAGCACTTCCATATACCAGAATTTCCGCCGTCCCTCCCATCACGTATGCGGTGGAGAAACGGACTGCCAGTATCGCGTTGGCTCCCCTGGCGTTTGCCTCATCGAGCATGCGGTCGACTGCTTGTTCGCGTGCCTCCGCCAGCATCTTGGTGTACTCCTGGATCTCGCCACCCACGATCGTCTTGAGACCCGCAAGGAGGTCGCGTCCGAGATGGCGGGCCCGGATGGTGCTTCCGCGCACGAGCCCGAGTTCTTCGACGATGCGATGTCCGTCAAGGTGATTTCTAGGGGAAATTATCATCTGATGACATCCTTGTAGGGGTCGCGTTTGCGCATGAATAGACGTTCCCGGACCACGGAAACGAAGAGTACGACAAGGCCCGCCAAGAGGGCCAGGATGGACCAGCGCACGAACCCTGGTATCTCGGTGTCCGCGATGATGTCGCGGGCTGCGACCCAGAGACTCCATGTCAGGAAGACAGCGGCCCCGACGGACACGAGTATCCAACCGAGCCCGCGTTCCAGGCGCCGATAGACGTCCTCCCAGTAGGTCTCCCAAACTTCTTTCGAGGGTTTCTTCGGTGTCATGGCTTTGGTCACCTCCTTTAGGCGGCGAAAGACTGCAAGTTCGTCATGGAGCTGCGGATCCTTGGCCAGGGCCACCTCCACTTCTCTGCGAGCGGTGCTATCGATCTCCCCATCCACCACTGCCATCAAGAGGCGCCGTAGGCGGTCGTCGCCGGACGCAGGTGCCGCCTCTCCTCTCGGGGCCACCCGGTTCATGGCTGGCCTCCCGAGCCCCTCGCAGTGGCAGGTTGGAGGGAGTGGGAGTGGAGAGAGATGGATCTGGCTTTCGGCTCCGGAGCAGGGGCCGAGTCTGCGGCAGCTTCGTCGACGCTGTTCTCCTTTTGCTTAGGATCTCGGGGGGGAAAGATCCCGACGGCTACGAGTTCGTCACTCAGACTGCGCCGGGCGGTGTAGAGCCTCGACATAACCGTTCCCACGGGTACCTCGAGGAGTTCTGCGATTTCTCGGTAACGCAATTCCTGGAACTCTCGCAAAACGATGATCTCTCGGTGGTGCGGTCGAAGCCTTCTTAGGGCCGCCGCCACTTGATCGCGCAACTCTGAGCGTTCCACCGCGACGTCGGGTCTCACCGCGCCCCTTCCCAAGGTGGTCTCCGCGAGCCACTTACCCGCTGCGTAGATTTTCCGACGATGAAGTTGCCGGTCGCGAGTGTGGTTGAAGCAGAGTCTACGGATGATCTGGTATAGCCATGGGTAGAAGGGACGGTCGGCGTCTATGGCGGCGCGTGCTCGAAAGGCTCGGACGAAGGCTTCCTGAGACAGATCCAAGGCGTCTTCGTGGTTTCCGACCAACCCCAAGGCCGAGAAATAAGCCCTTTCCATATAGCGCTGTACGAGTTCGCCAAATGCGCTGCGGTGGCCATCCTGGGTTCGCAGGATTAACGCCCGGTCATCGGCTTGCGTGCGCGCATGCTCTCGGTGCATAGATCCGTTTCTTTATGGATGTTGTTGGGTGGACTTTCCCGATGTTACACGCCGGGTCGAAGAGTATTCGGAGGATCAGTCCGTTAGGCGGATTTCAGCGGATCTGGCGTGTGCCTCCAAGCCCTCCAATCGAGCAAGTCGGGCAGCGTCGCGGAGCAGGTCATCGTACCCCGCGTGGGTTGCATTCAAAGTCAGCGATGTGGGCCGCCGGAGGAAGGTGAACACGGACAGGCCAGATCCGAAGGCGGCGGTTCCGGATGTGGGGAGGGTGTGATTGGGTCCGGCTCCGTAGTCGCCCGCGGCCTCCGGGGTTCGGCTCCCCACAAAGAGAGAGCCATACCGTGTAACGCGGTCTGCGAGCTCCTCTGCCGACCGTCCGTGCAGGTGCAGATGTTCGGGCGCGATGGCATCGGCAATGCGACCCGCCTCATCGAGATCCGATGCCACCAACGCGCCGCCACCCGCGAGGGACTCCGATGCAACCCCTGCCGTTGGCAGGTCCTCGAGCTGGCGTTCGAGTTCGGTGCGAACGTGCTCCACGGTATCCGGGCTCAGCGCGCACAGGAGGGGTACTGCATCGGGAGCGTGTTCAGCTTGAGCGAGTAAGTCAGCGGCGACGAGCCGTGGTTCAGCGTCAAGAGAGGCTACGATCAATAGCTCCGAAGGACCCGCTACCGTGTCCAGGCCGACGCGCCCGTAAAGGAAGGCCTTGGCCGCGCTTACGAACCGGTTGCCCGGTCCCACGATGAGGTTCGCGGGGGGCATACCGACCCCGAAAGCGAGCGCGGCGATCGCTTGGGCGCCACCGACTGTGAGGAGGCCGTCGGCACCCGCTACCCAAGCTGCTGCACGGGTGACTTGGGCGGGCCGGGGGGACGCAACCCAGATCGTCTTCACGCCCGCTACCCGGGCAGGAACGACAGTCATCAGGACGGATGAAGGCAGCGGGTACAACCCACCCGGGGCGTAGCACCCGGCCGAGTCCACAGGCAGCATCCGGTCTCCTGCCCAGCCACCGGCGACGAGCAATCCCGCCTCCTTACATGACTGCGCCTGCTCCTCGGCAAACCCCCTAATCCGGTCTCGAGTCCGGCGTAACAGTTCCAGTGTCTCCGGATCCAAAGCCCCGGCGGATGCCCCCAGCTCTTCGCGCGGAAGGAGAAGCGGTCCCCCGGGAGACACGTCACCGAAGGCCTCAGCGTGCTCGCGGAGGGCAGGCTCTCCCCGGTTTTCGATATCCGTCACGATCCGGGTCGCGACCGCCATCGTCTCGCTGTCAATCCCTCGCCTCCGGGTGGCCCGAATGGCCTTCTCCAGGGTGAGATCTGGAAAAAGAAGCGAGTTGCTCGGCCGGGTGCGCGACAAATCGCCTTTGCCGGGGGAATCCACCGCCCGTCTACGCGGCTCTCGACGCCGAATCTTCAGGGAGCGACGCGCGAGCTCGGCCTCCACGTCCTCGAGAGAACCCCCGGCCGCCAGCAATCTCGTAAGCGCGAAGTACTGGAGGTCCGCGAATTCGGCCACAGCCTCAGCCTTGGACTCGGCTGCCGCCAGCTCCTGTGCCTCCTCCAACAACTTCTCTTGCAAGAACGAGGGGTCGGCGAGGAGCCGCTGGGTGAGGGACTCGCTGTTCCCGGTGTCCACTCTCTCCCGCAACCGCGCCTCAAGTTCGGCTACGCCGAAACGGGGAGGAGTTGTCGAACTGTCGAAACAGGTAGGTGTTCCCGTGTGGCAGAACCCGGAGCCCGCCTGGCGGACAAGAAAGCTGAGTGTGTCCCGGTCGCAGTCCACCCCCACGCTTACCAGCTCCTGCACGGCACCGGATGTCTCGCCCTTCCGCCACAGACCTCTCGAACGACTGTGGTAAACGCCGCGCCGTTCGCGAAGAGCTACGTCCAGACTCTCAAGGTTGGACCACGCCAGACCCAGCGCTCCCCCGGACACATCTTGAATCACCGTCGGCCAGAGACCATCCGGGCGATCCGATTTGAGCGTAGCCGCCACTGCCCCGGCCAAGGAGATTCGTCCGCTGTAGAGGGCCATCCCCACCTGTACATCCGCACCCAAGCGATCCAAGGCGCCGACCTCAGTGGCCTGCCTAACTCCCCCGGCCACGGTTACTCTCGCCGTCCCTGCGTCCCGAACCAAGTCCGCTACCCGCTCCTGTGGCAATCCGCCTAGCGTACCCTCGACATCCACGAAGGTGACCAGAAAACCACCGACGAGGTTCCGGAGCTCAGTCATGCGTTCGCTGACTCCACGGCCGGTGCCCTCGCGCCACCCCTCAACCACAACCTCCCCCGCCTTCTCGTCCAGAGCCGCGATCACTCTGTCTGCGGGGAGTGCGGAAAGGATCCGGGGTGTAGCGGCCGTACCCAGGATGACTCGTCTGGCACCCGCGTCGAGCCACCCGAGCGCCGCGTCCCGCGACCGAATACCACCCCCGACTCGGCAGGGGGCAAGCTCAAGGAGCTCCTTGATGAGTTCGGTGTTGTCACCCTGACCCAACGCGGCGTCGAGGTCGATGACCGCCACTTCGCCCACCATCCCGAACTGCTCTGCAAGCGGTCTCGGATCTCCGGCGTCGATCTCGAGTTTCTTGCCTCGGCGGAGCTGGACTGCCCGTCCGCCCATGAGGTCGATCGAAGGAACGATCATCGCCGCACTGTCACCCCGAGTTGCTGCAACCGATCCTTCAGCCGACCGACTGAATACTCGCGTTGGTGGAATATTGATGCCGCCAAAACCGCGTCTGCCCCGGCCCTGACAGCGGCGCTCATGTGCCCGGCGTTCGCTCCGCCTCCGGACGCGACGATCGGGACGTTGACAGCCGCTCGGATCGCTCGAATGAGGGCCAGATCGTAACCCTTCCGGGTCCCGTCCCGGTCGAAGCTGGTCAGCAGTATCTCCCCGACACCGCATTCAACGGCGCGGCGTCCCCACTCTGCAGCGTCGAGTCCAGTCCGGACGGTTCCGGAATGAGTGACGACCTCAAAACCACACTCCGTGGCATCGCTCCGAGCCCCATCCAGCGCGAGAACTGCGCATTGCGCCCCGAAACGGGACGAGATATCCGACAAGAGGCGGGGATCCGTCACCGCGGCGGTGTTGGCCGCAATACGGTCGGCACCCGCCTCCAGTAGCACCTGCGCATCCTCCGCTCTCTTCACGCCTCCACCAACCGTGAGTGCGATGGACACGGCGTCGCGGATCCCTCGGATCGTGTCGATGCTCGACACGCGGCCCTCGGCTGTGGCCGAAACGTCGAGCACAACGATCTCGTCGGCGCCCTCGCGTTGGTATCGGAGCGCCAGCTCGACGGGGTCGCCCTGATCGGCCAGCCCCTGGAAGCGCACCCCCTTTACCACTCGCCCGCCTCGGATGTCGAGGCACGGAATCACGCGCACGTTTAGCATGCTACCGTCTCCGCCCGATTCTGGTCCACATGCTTGCGATTCTGACGCCAGTGTCTGGCTTTCTCCGGTGCCAGTCTCAGCCAGCGGTTTAGGAGCGCGGCCCCGGCCCTCCCCGACAACTCCGGATGGAATTGGCAGGCTAGCACGCCCCCATCCTCGAAAGCAGCCGCAAACTGCTTTCCGTACCAGGTCCAGGCTGGCTTCCAACAAGCTGGTACGTTGCGAACGGCGTAGGAGTTGGCAAAGTAGTACTCCGCTGCGCGGAGGTAGGCGGTTTCCGGGGCAGGTGAAACGCCGTTCCATCCCAGGTGTGGGACGCGAGCACTCCGCAGCCGTCCTGCCGTCACCGGAACGCATCCGAGCCCGCGAACGCCGGGCGCTTCCTCGCTCTCCTCGCACAACAGCTGTAGACCCAGGCAAACGGCGAGTGTGGGGCGTCGCTCCATCACGCGACGTCTCAAGACCTGATCCCATCCTTGAGCTCGCAGAGCCTCCATACCACTCTCGAACGAACCCACTCCGGGGAGCACAACCCACTCGGCATCATCGATCTCCTGCGCCGTCGCAAGCAGGTGCACGGTCATTCCCTGCCGCTCAAATGCGGCCTCGACGGCCCGGAGGTTGGCCACCCCGGTGGGAACCACACCGATCGTGTTCACAGGACCCCCTTCGTACTTCGGATTCCCGGCCCGCCATCGCGTGAACAGGCGGCGGTTAAGGCCAACCCCAAAGCCTTGAACGCGGCTTCGGCTCGATGATGGTCATTCTGTCCGCGCAGCACGTCGAGGTGCAGGGTGAACCGCCCGGCAGTCGCGAGCGATCTGAAGAAGTGGTCGAGATTCTCCGTCGCCACATCCCCCAGGAACTCTCGGTCGAGACCCAGGTTAACACACGCCGAGGGTCTCCCCGACAAGTCGATCACGGCTCGTGCCAGCGCTTCGTCCAAGGGCGCATACGCGTACCCGAACCGCCGGATACCAGCCCGATCCCCCAGTGCGTCCAGGAGGGCCGCCCCCATAACCAGAGCGGTATCCTCCACCGTGTGGTGGTCGTCGATATGCAGGTCTCCCTCCGCCTCCAAGTCCAGGCTGAACCCGGAGTGGAACGCGGTTGCCTGAATCATGTGATCCAGAAACCCAAGGCCCGTTGAAATGCGCAGCGACCCCGCCTCATCGAGATTGAGACTGACCACGATCTTGGTCTCCGCGGTTTCCCTGCGGAGAGACGCCGTACGCTCCGTGTTTTCGTTAGCCACGTTGCAACGTCTTTCTCTGCTTGCCGAATGCGTTCACAGCCTCGATCAGTCGACGGAAAAGGTTCTCCTCACCCGGGACCGTGATCCGAATGGCCTCCGGCATGTGCGAAAACCGCCGAACCCGAAACCCACTCTCGAGGAGTACGCTGTCCAGCAGGTCCACGTCCTTACTCACTCCAAACACGAAGTTGGCTGTTGAAGGGAGTGCATCCACCCCCACCGCGACGAGCGCCCTCCTCAATCCTTCCCGCTCGTTCCGGACGGACCTGATGTACCCCCGGGTAATCCTCTCACCCAAAGCCAACGCCCGCTCCGCGATCCAAAGCGATGGAGTAGCCACCGTGAATGGGGGCCGAGATCCCCGAATGGCGGCAAAACGCGCCGGCGGACCAAGCGCGTACCCCACCCGCAGGCCCGCAAGTCCCCACGCCTTCGAAAACGTCCGGAGAACGATCACATTCTCGCGCTCCAACAGGCTTAGGGTCGGATCGTTATCGGCAAACTCGACGTACGCGAGGTCCACTAGGAGAAGGGCACCTTCGGGAAGGCCGTCCGAGATTCTGTAAAGAACCTCTTCCGGCACCTCGAGGCCCGTCGGATTGTGAGGAGAGATAACGGTAATGACCTCCCCCGCCGCACCTAGAAGGGCATCGGCCGGGGCAGGATCCCGAAGCGACGGTACACTCCTGAAACCTCCTCCCGCGGCCTTCGACATCAACTCCATCATCTCAAACGTTGGGGTCGCGGCAACCATCTCTCCACCTCCTCCCAGGAGGTCACTGCACAGTCGTTCGATCGACTCGTCGGCCCCCGCTCCCACGAGCACGCAATCCGGTGCGACTCCCCAATGCGCCGCCAACCGCGCCTCCAGCCCAGCAATATCCGGATACCGTGAAAGAGCAGCCACCGGCAGTTCGCGTAGGATGTCCTCCAGCTCCGGAGCGGGGTTCAGACGCTCGTTGTGATCTAGTCGAATCGGCTCCGAGACCGATTGCGCGGATCCGCTCATGACACGATTTGGGTTGGCTGAGACACGATCACATCCGTCCCCCCACGCTCCTTCACCAACGGAATCAGCGTCGGCAACGAATCCCTCGGTACTGCCACGCGTACCGCGTAACCGTCCTCTCCGTGCAGGCGGGAGATCGTTGGTTTTCGCATGGCCGGCAGGACTCTCACCAACGTATCGAGACGGTCCGCCGTTACGTTCACCTCCACCATGACGCGACGCCGGGCCTGCAACACCGACGACAGAACCAAGGTCAGATTCTCGATCCGGTCGCGGTGTCGCGGGTCGTCCAACGCCCTGGGGTTGGCGTACATGCGAGTGGACGACGTCATCAACTCCTGGACGACTGCAAGGCCATTTGCCTTCAGCGTGCTCCCGGTAGCCGTGTTATCCACGATCACGTCCGCGTCTTCGGGCGGGAAGACCTCGGTTGCTCCATAGGACCTGACCAGCGTCGCTTCCAGCCCTTCATCCGCGATCCACTCCGCCGCAATGCACCGGTATTCGGATGCGACCACCAGGGAACGGTTCCGCAGGGTACCCTTCTCAACCATCTCCGCTGGTGCGGCGGCGACGATGCGTACCGGATCCAGCCCCGTGTCGAGGAGCTCCACCACGGACGCTCCGAGTTCGGCCACCCAATCGGCCCCCGCAAAGCCGACATCGCGGGATCCCGCCTGCAACATTTCCACCACGTTCTGGGGCTTTAGCAGCTTCGTGCTGAACCCTTCGAGTGAAATGGACGGTCGGTAACGGCGCTCATCCAGGTGGATCGTTACGCCGGCGTCGGTCAGTAGGTTGAGGACCCCCGCCTGCATACGGCCCTTGGGGAGGGCAAGTCTGGTCTGTTCGTGCATTGGATTTGATCTCGTCTGTTCAGTCCGGCGAAATGGCAGGGAACAAAAAAACCGGCCATTCCTGGCCGGCATCGTTTCGTATTAGCTCCCTGTAGCTCGGAACTGGACGATCACCGGCCTCCGCAGTGGCGGTAATGGTGGGTATGACCGGTATAATCTTGGAACTCTCTCATGGCCGAGAGGATCGCCCATCGTCGCCACATTGTCAAATTTCGGATGTTAGAGATCGTGAACCCACAGGAACTTCCACCCCCTTCCGTAGAGGATTGCGAAGAAACTCGCGACCGAATCGCACCCTGGATCGACCACACGCCAGTTCGTAGGTGGGTGCCGGATGCAGGCACGGTCCATCTGCCCCAAGGGGCGGAGATCTTCCTTAAACTAGAACTCTTTCAGCGTAGCGGGTCCTATAAAGCCAGGGGGGCGATCGAGAATGTTCTGACCGCTCCTGCCGATAGCCTCGCTCGGGGGGTCACGGGGGTGAGTGCCGGCAACCACGCGATAGCCGTCGCCTATGCCGCAGCCGTAGTTGGAACCAGCGCCAAGGTTGTGATGCTGACCTCCGCCAACCCTGGGCGCGTCGAGCGGTGCCGGAGGTACGGTGCGGAGATTGAGCTCTCTCCGGATGGAGCGAGTGCGTTCGCCCGAGCGGATGAGATTGCGAGGGACGAGGGTCGCCTCTTCATACACCCCTTCGACAGCGAAGGTACGATCAGGGGGACTGGAACGATCGGTATGGAGTTGATGGCGCAGCTGCCCGAGCTCGATGCTGTCGTGGTGCCTGTTGGCGGAGGCGGACTCTTGGCGGGGATCGTCAGCTTGATCTCGCAGGTAGCACCGTCCTGCCGAGTCTTTGGGGTGGAGCCGTATGGAGCCGACTCCATGCGCCGGAGCATTGATGCAGGGAGACCCATGGCGATTGACCGAATCGATACCATCGCCGACAGCCTCGGCGCCCCGTACGCAGAACCTCGAACCTTCGGTTTGGTGCAGAGATATGCGGAGGACTCGGTACTGGTGACGGATGACGAACTACGGAGTGCCATGCACGCCATGTTCGCAGATGCCAAACTCGTGACGGAACCGGCGTCAGCATCTCCCTTGGCCGCGATCTGTGGCCCTCTCCGGGAGCGCCTCGCGGCTAGCCGCATTGGACTCGTCCTCTCCGGTTCCAACATCGATCCGGGGACATTCTGCACCTACATCAAAGACGCGGGGTAAACGGGTAGCCGGGGGGAGTAAACCTTTCCCGCCCACAACTCGTCAAACCCCGTAATGAGGAACCAAGACCCGTGATGAAGAAGAGGAAGAAGAAGAGGCGGAAGGCCGGGAAGAGACTTTGGTCACGCCGGATGCGGCGAAGGGCCTTGGTCTTGGCGTGCGTGCTGGCCTTTACCGGCCTAGTAGCCACCTGGGTGTTCCACCACAGGGTCGGGCGAGAGTTCCAAGTACTGCGGGAGAGTGTCCCCACTCGGTACATGGCGCGACCTCTCGTACTGAGGCCCGGGTTGGAGCTCGACGCGTCGCAGCTCGAGGGCCATCTCGTACGCCTCCGGTACGAGCCGACGAACCGCAGCCTACCCCGAGCGGGCGAGTTTCGTCTCCGAGGGAGGGACCTTCGCATCGGGCGCCGGGCGGTTCGGCTCGGAGACTACTTCGACCCCGGCGGCTTCATCCAGGTGCGGTTCGACCGTCGAGGTTCCATCTCCCGCATAAGGGACGCCGATGGCGAAAACGTACCGTCTGTTCTGCTCGATCCCGAGTGGATCGGGCGGCCAAGTGCCGTCGCCCACGGCGACCGAATAGAAATCCCCCTCGAACAGATCCCGGAACACCTGATCAAAGCGCTGCTCACGGTGGAAGACCGCCGTTTCTTCGAGCACGGAGCCCTCGATCCCAGACGCATCGCTGGGGCAATCGTCAGCAACGTGCGCAGCGGAGAACTCGCCGAAGGCGGAAGCACCCTCACGCAGCAGCTGGCTCGCACACTGTTTCTGTCCACCGACAGGACATGGATCCGGAAGATACGAGAGGTGGCGATTGCCTTTTCGTTGGAGGGTCACTTTACTAAGGATGAGCTTCTCACGGCCTATCTGAACCACATCTATCTGGGCCAGCACGCCGGTGTGGCGATCCACGGCTTCGGACGCGCCGCGCAGGTGTATTTCAACAAGGACGTGGCCCAACTGTCCCTGGGCGAGTCCGCGCTCCTCGTGGGCATTATCCGCGGCCCGAACGTGTTCTCGCCTCGGCGCCACCCAGAGAGGGCCAGAGTCCGCCGGGACCTCGTGCTGCGCCAGATGCTCGGCGAAGGAGAGATTTCGGAGAGTCTTTACGAGGAGGAACTGACCCGCGAACTGAACATTTGGCAGGTCGCCACCGCGCCTGTAGACGCACGTTGGTATCTCGACTATGTGAACGCCCGGCTCACCCCCGAGGTCCAGCGACTCGCGTCGGAGGGTGCGGGGACTACGGTGGTAACGGCGCTGGACGTCGGATTGCAAAGGGCCGCTGAGGTGGCTGTAGCCGAGGGCTTGGCTCGTTTCGAACGTGATCGCTCCCACTCCGAGGAGGAGGGCCCACCCCTCCAGGCCGCCCTGGTCGCCATGGATCCGACCAACGGTGACATTCTCGCGATCGTCGGAGGACGGGATTACGGGTCTTCGCAATTTGACCGAGCGACGCAGGCAAGGCGCCAACCCGGTAGCGCCTTCAAACCGATCGTTGCCCTCACGGCACTGGAACGCGATGCGGGGTTCACGCTGGCTTCCATGCTACAAGACGAGCCCCTCTCCCTCCGGACGGGAGCCGGAATGTGGAGGCCCTCCAACTACGACAGGCGGTTTGTGGGGGACATCTCGCTCCGCGACGCGCTGGAGGGTTCGCGAAATGTCCCGTTCGCCCGTCTAGGTATGGCCGTCGGACCGGAGCGGATTGTCTCCACCGCGCAAAAGCTCGGGATCACGAGCCATTTGGCCCCCTATCCTGCGCTTGCCTTGGGAGCCTCCGAGGTGAGCCTTCTCGAACTCACTTCCGCGTACGCTGTGCTGGCCGCAGAAGGGGTGCGCCACCCACCGGTAGCGGCCCGCGGCGTGATCGACCGGGCTGGTTCGCTGGTGTGGGATCAGGAGGGTTCGCGCGAACGCGTCGCCGCGGCATCTGAGGTGTTCCTCGTCACCTCCGCCCTGCAGGGAGTGGTGGAGGATGGTACTGGCCGGGGGGTTCGGGCACTCGGTTACCGGGGGCCGCTGGCCGCCAAGTCGGGAACCACGAACGAATGGCGCGACGGTTGGTTCGTTGGCTACACACCTCGCATCGCGGTCGGCGTTTGGGTGGGGTTCGATGATGGTTCGCCGGTAGGAGTCTCCGGTTCGCGTTCAGCCCTGCCGATCTTCGCGGATTTCCTGCTGCGCGCAGTAGGACGCAACGGCGACGCCGATTTTCGGGTTCCCTCCGGTGTGGAGTGGATCGACGTGCAGCCGGAGACGGGTTCCCGAGCCGGATGGGGGTGCCGGGGACAGCCCGAGGTCTTCCTGATTGGAACGGCCCCGCGGAATACGTGCGGGTATAGTGCCCCCGATTTCTCTGGACAGTGGTTTAGCAACCCATCCGGGGTTCAAGAGATAGGAGGCAGGGGATGTCGCGGAGGACGGACGAACGGGACGGCGCGGGCAGCGTGGGGAGGCGGGCCGGTCTCCCCAAGCGGTGGAGCGCGCAGCGGAAGGTGGAGGTGGTCTTGCGGCTGCTGCGGGGGGAGGACATGGGTGAGGTGAGCCGGGAGATTCGGGTAGCGCCGCCGGAGCTGGAGCGGTGGCGGCGGGAGTTCCTTCAAGGGGGCCAGGAGGGGCTGAAGAAGAAGAACCGGCCGGGAGGCGAGCTAATGCGGACGCGGGCGAAGCTGGGGGAGATGACGATGCGGGTCGAGTTGCAGGCGGAGCTTCTTGAAAAAAGGGGGTACGGGGACGAGCTGAGGAAGCTCTTGAGGCGCTTGGGCGGGTGAGTCCGGCGACGAGGCGGCCGTACCCGCTGACGATGGTGTGTGAGGCGAGTGGCGCGTTCGAGCGTGTACGCGTTGCGGGGGCGACCTCCGGAGTCCGATCGTCGGGAGCCGGGGAAGCGCGGGCCGAAGACGGCACTGAGTGACGAAGAGCTGGGCGGAAGAGATCCGGACGGTGCTGAAGACGAGTCCGTTCCTCGGCGAGGGCCACCGGAAGGTGAAGGTGCGGCTTGCGGCCAGGGGGATCCGGGTCGGCAAGAACCGTGTGCTGAGGCTGATGCGGGAGCACGGGCTGCTGGTGCCGGTGCGGCGCGGCCATGCCCGCGGGGACCGGACCCACAGCGGCCGGATCCGGACCGGGAGGCCGGACGAGCTCTGGGGCACGGACGCGTCGCGGTTCTGGACGAAGGCGGAGGGCTGGTGCTGGTTCTTCGCGGCCGTCGACCACTGCACCTCGGACGTCGTCGGCTGGCACGTTGCGAAGACGGGCGACCGTTGGGCGGCGCTGGAGCCGGTCCGCCAGGGGGTGCGGAACCACATGGGCGGCTTCGGCAAGGCGATCGCCCTGGGTCTCGGTCTGCGGCACGACTGGGGCTCCCAGTACCGGGCAAAGCAGTTCCAGGCCGAGATCAAGTGGCTCGGCATTCGCTCCACACCCGCCTACGTCGGCGAGCCGGAGTGCAACGGCGTCGCCGAGCGCTTCCTCCGGACGCTCAAGGAGGAGTGCATCCATCTGCACGACTTCGAAACCCTCGAGGAGGCCAGAGCGGTGATCGGGGCCTTCATCGAACGCTACAACAACGGCTGGCTCCTCCAGCGGCACGGCTACATAACCCCGACCCGTGCCCGCAAGAAGCTCAGCCGCAAGGTGGCCTGATGTTTAGGCCGTCCACTTGTCCAGAAAACCGGGACCGGTACAGGGTCCAGATGGGGCTACTCGGACAACGGGTGGCGGTGGCGCAACAGGAATGCCAGGACCAACACTAGAACTAGAGTCCCCTAGTGCTGGTGCCTGTGACGGCCGATGTGATAAGCGCAGTGTAGCAGGGTGCCACCGGCGAAGGCGTTGAAGACGTGTAGATAAGTGTACGCTTCCGGGTTTGAAAACACCTCGAGCCCGATTGCAAAACCAACGCAGGTGGCAGTAATCAGAGCGGTCAAGACCCCGAACGGAACCCAGTTCCCATACTTCGGCTGCAAGAACCAAAAAACCAGTAAGCCCACGGGGATACGATGGAGAACGACCGCCACCACGTAGCTCTGGCTGGCTCCGGGTATGAGAGCGCCGCCCTCCACCAAGGCGTGAAGGGCCAGACTCGCCATACCAAGGAAGATAGCGGCGTCGTCCAACCGCTCCCCGAGCGAGAGAAATACCCTTTCAATAAGGTGGAGGACTCCAAATCCCACCAAGATCGCTAGGAAAGGGAGCCAGTCGCCCTCGGTCAGAATGTCGGAAATCGCGTCCCACCCGACCAAGACCGGCAAGACGAAGAACACAATTCGGTCCAGTCCAACCCGCGTCTCGATTCGACCGTGAAAGAAAATGTACAAGAGGGCACCCACTACCAGGGCACCGACCGCGACCAGAAGTATGAGCGTCACCGCCGGTCAGACCACCCCAACGCGACAACCGGCGGAGACGGTTCCAACGAAGCTACCGGCTCTCGTAGATGGTAACGTTACCCGCCTCGTCAAACGCCACCACGTCGTACGGGTCCTTGCGATCACCCATCTCCATTCCTGGAGATCCGATCGGCATACCTCCCACGGCAAGCCCTCGCTGGTCCGGCCCCTCTTCCAGGAATTTCGCAATAACGTCTGCTGGGATATGGCCTTCGAAGACGTAGTCGTCCGTCAGCGCAGTGTGGCACGATTGATGTCGCAACGGGACCCCGGATTCCTGCTTCAGGATTCCTAGCTCCGCGTTACCGACGTCATGTACCTCCAAAGTGAATCCGGCTTCCCGCATGTGTTCCACCCACAGCGCACAACATCCGCACGTGGCGGTCTTGTAAACCGTGAGTGTCTGCTCGGACTGAACGTTCACGTCCTGCGCGTCCGCACTCGGAGTTGCACACCCGGCAACCGCAATCACAAGCCCCGTCAACCCCGTCAGCAATACTGCCCTCACTGAGTCCCGGCGAACGTGGTTCCGTCGGTTCAATGGCGTGTCCATCATCATCATAATCTCCCTCCTCGTTCCTCCTCGGCGACCACACGATCCGAGAATCTCTATGGCATGCCTGCCTGTTCGCGAACCCACTCCGCCGCCGCGCGGTGCGTTCCAAACCACACTCCCGATTTGGAGCGCATGTATTCGATGAGTTCCCTCAGGATCACAATCCGGGAACGGTGCCCAATATAGTGCGGATGCATTGTGAGCAAAAAGAATGTTCCCTCTTCGTACGCCACGTCGAACTCGTCTTTGAAGACTTGCAACACCTCGCGAGGATTCGCGTAGCGGTCTCCCAGCGGATTAAACAGTGGGGCGTCGTCTAGAATCCAATCCACCGGGAGTTCCACAAGCCCGGTTGGGACCCCGTTTGCGTTGATCTCGTACGGTCGGTCATCCGCCATCAGCGATGAATCGTAAAGAAACCCGAGCTCCAGCAGCAGATCTAGGGTGGAGTCGCTGAAGTTCCAAGAGGGTGCACGGTATCCCACAGGTCGTTCTCCCGTGAGCTCCGTCATGCGTTCTATCGCCATTCGGAGCAACCTCTCCTCTTCCTCGCGAGGGAGCGTGGCGTTGCGTTCGTGGATCCAGCCGTGGATGCCGAATTCATGCATGCCGGCCGCCTGTATCTGTGCTACCTGTTCCGGGGCCAGGCTGAAGCTCAGCGCCGGGCCGAAGAAGGAAGCCGGAACGTCGTATTCGGAAAGAAGATCCAGGATCCTCCCCAAGGCCACTCTCGACCCATATTCCCCCTGCGAGAGTCCCCCAACGTTGGTATCGCCGTTACGTAGCCAAATCGTTTCATTGTCTACATCGAAGGAGAGGAGGACCGCAACACGACCGCCATCGGGCCAAGTGTCCGGATTCAGCGAACGCCCCGCTCGCACGCGGTTCACCGCCTCGAACACACGCTCCTCCGACCATCGCCATGGCGGCACGTCTTCCTGGAGGACGGTCGCCCCACCCGCCGACGCGCCGACCGCTAGAACCGCAACGGCCCCACCGCCGGCTGCCAGACCAAGGATCGAGAGGCCGGAGAGGAAGGGGACGAACCCGATTCGCTTGAGTTTTTTCGTGAGGATCATTGTGTTCTCTCCAAGAGATCTAAAATCCTGACCGTGATGTACAGGGACGGCTGCAAAGATATGCCTCGCCCCTCATCTTTGTTGAATGTCATCTTTTGTCTAGTGGTGACGTTCTCGATCGCAACCAACACCCCGAACAGGATCACATGGAACTATTCGGTATTGCGCTGAGCTCGGCCGAGCTGTCCGCCTTGTGGCAGCGGACTCTAGACTTTACCGGCCCCAGATGGGTCCCGAGCCTGACGACGGTACTGGCCGGGGGCCTCCTTTACCTCGTGGCCCGTACGGTAATCGGCAGATTTGTCAAAAGGTGGGCCGCGAAGACCAAGACGCAGCTGGATGATTATGCGGCTCACTTCGTGCACTCGGCTGTCGTCATCTCATGTTTCGCGTGGGTGGCGTGGCGTCTGGCCGACATCTGGTCGCTGGGACCCGCCTCAACGTGGATCCAGGCCATCTGGATAGCGATTCTCTTCTTCCCGCTCAGTCGGCTGGCCGGGGATGCCCTGACCGTCATCGAAACCGAGGTGACTTCTCGTACGGAAACTCCTCTCGACGAGACGGCCTTCCCGATGGTCAACAAGGGGACCCGGATCGCCATCATAGGAATCGGGATAATCGTAGGATTGTCCGAGATGGGCGTGAACATCGCGCCGGTCCTGGCGGGAGCCAGTGTTCTGGGGCTGGCGCTCTCTCTCGCCGCCAAGGACACGCTGTCCAACCTCATCGCAGGTGTGCTTCTGATCATCGATCGCCCCTTCAAGGTTGGAGACAGGATCGAGCTGTGGACTGCACCGACCGAGACAGGGACCTGGGGCGACGTTGTGGAGATCGGTCTGCGGGCTACGAAGATCAGGAACCCCGACAACCTCCTCGTGGTGGTTCCGAATAACGAGATCATGCAACGGGACATCGTGAACTACACCATGTCGGGGGAGCACATTCGACTGCGCATTCCCTTCTCCGTGGCGTACGAATCGGAAATCGAACGAGCCAAGGTGCTCCTCGCAGCACTGGCTCTGGAGACGGAGGGTGTGAAGACGGATCCAGAACCGATCGTTATAGTCCGCGGGTTCGGGCCGTCCGAGGTCAACCTTCAGTTGAGAGTGTGGATTAACGAAGCGCGGTTGCGCCGACGGATCGCAGACCAGATAACCGAGAGGGCGGTGATAGCATTGGAGGATGCCGGGATCGAGATCCCCTATCCCAAGCGAGAACTCTTTATTCGGTCAGAGTCGTCGACCGGGGCAGGGGGTCCGGCGGAAGCGTGATCCGTACCTCCATCGCCCTGGTTCTGGTCGGAGTCTCGGGGGCTCTGGGTGCCGCAAACGCTGCAACCCCACAGGTCCCCAGCCCCCTGCTTCCGGTGGCCGGCGAACTCTATGTGAATCTGACGCTGATCGATGGTCGGGATGGGCCGCCACGTCCCTCCTCCGCGATCTACGTGGTAAATGGGCGAATCCGGGCTGTCGGACTGCGCGGGTCGATGGGGTTGCCCGAGGGCACGAGAGTGGTCGATTTGGGGGGAGCGTTCGTTACACCGGGTTTCATCGATGCCCATGCGTCGCCAGAGAGCCAGGAAGATCTAACCCGTTTATTCGCGGCCGGAATAACGGGTGTCCGGGACGGTTCCGTGTCGCCGGAGACGTTCCGGGAACGAGGTCGAGGGAGCTTCGGTAGGGATCCGCGCCCCAAGCTCTACATTGGCGGCCCACTTCTCGGTACTGGAGCTGCGTCGGGCGGGGCGGGGGTTGTTCTGCAGTCGGAAGAACATGCGACGGCCGCAGTCCAGAGTCAGATAGAGGACGGAGCGCCGTTTGTTTCGGTGGCTTCCGGAGTACCGGCGCGTTGGCTCGTTCCCATGGCTAGGGCATCCCGCCGGGCCGGTGCGCCGATGTGGGCAGACCGGATGGGCGAGGGCTGGGTACTCGCGTTGCGGGCCGGGGTGGAGGTAGCAGGCCCATTAGTATCCGGGGATCCAGAGCTTCTTGCATCCGAGGATCGCGAGGGATGGCCACCCCCTGGAACATCGCCAAGCGGTCTGGGCGCCGCGTGGCTCGAACATCTGGATCCATCTGGCACCGAGGTCACGCGGGCGGTGAACGCCGCACTCTCTTCCGACGCAGCCATAATGCCCTTGCTGGTTCGCGCGGCCAGTCTACTGAGTTGCGAAAGCGAGGGCACCATCGAGTGCACCTCTGGATCGGCGAACGCTCGGGCGCGCATACACGCGGCATGGCCCAAGGCCGAGGCTTTGGTGCGCACCCTACACGAGAACGGGGTCCGTCTCATCGTAGGGTCCGATGCACCGCGATCCGGACTATGGGGTTTGGGATTCCATCGAGAAATGCAGTTGCTGGTTGACGCCGGCATACCGCCGCTCGACGTCCTTAGCATGGCTACCAGGAATTCGGCGATCGCGCTCGGACAACTTCACGAACGCGGTACGCTGGAGGCCGGTAAACGGGCCGATTTCCTGGTTCTAGAGCACGATCCCGTCGCCGATATCGGGAACGCCGCCATGGTCGGAATGGTGGTGCTGGAGGGGCGAGCGTGGTCTAGAGACGAGCGCGGGGAATGGGTGCGCTTGCGCTCCCGCACTCGCAACAGGACCGGCTGATATAGCCGGCTGACGCCGGTCGGGTCGGTTAGGACAACGGTCTGTTCGGTTCGGACGGTGGGCGCGGCGTCCAACCCTTCCCGTAGGCCACCTCGGTGTAGCACCAACGGTCTCGGCGGCGGGTAAGGTCTTCAATCACCGCCACTTTGAACCCCTCCGGGTCCAAAGGATTGAGGAGGCTGTCCCGCCAGGAAGGGATGTCCAGGGTTTCGATCTTCCCTCTTACCGGCCGGAAGAAGCGTGGAGACCAATCGCCCGGCGTGTGCACATGGTGCAATCCGGAGCTGTACAGCAGGAGGATGCGACCGGCAGGGATGCGTTGCAGGATATCCGAAAGGCCACCCCGGACGGTCATGGGGTTACCGCGCGAGTCCAAGCCCGTGGCCCGCATCATGCGTCCCTCCGGCAACATCGCGGTAATGGAACCTGGGGTGTCCACCCGGCTCATGAAATCGTCCCAGCTCTCGTCCCTCTCGCGGGTCACGCTGACGACGTTAGGAGTGAGGTTCCGAAAGAGCTTGCCGACAAGCGGCCGGGATGTCGTCACATCCGCTACTGGAACTACGCCGTGAGTGGCTACTTCCCGCAGGAACTCCACAGGGACTGCGGCCACAAAGATGGGCTCGAACAAACTGGTGTGGTTGAGGATCGCGACAACCCGGATCTCCTCCCAACTGCGATCCGACCCGGGCAACCACTCGAGCCTCACACGCCACAAGCACTTACTGACGTACTTTATCGCCACCAGAAGGAGGAAGGCCAAAATGGATCGCATTCTTCACCGCTGCTTCGTCGAGCGCGCCCCCGCCGAGGCTGCTCGCACCCCGCCGAACTTCTGGAAACTTGGTTTCGTTAGGCGCCGTCAACAACCTGATGTTGGCAGGCGATTATGCTGCAAAAATGCCTTCACTGAACGGTGTAGTTGCGAGCGGCGTTACCGTGGCTGACGAGGCCATGGCTATTCTGCAGTAGCGGCCACCAGCCACCCTTCTAATACGAGGAGGACCTTTCAGCGAAATGGTGGTCCGGCAACCTGTAGCTGATCCCGTCCTTTTCGTACATGGAGACTTCGAAGAACGTCATAATGTTGGCGTTCTCGGCTGCGCGAGTCCGACTGAGCTTAGACCCGAGCTTAAGGAGACGGTTGGTCCAGCGGAATTTCCACAGGACTCCACGTGTATTGTGATCAGGGATCTGCAATCCATCGGCCAACTCCGGACCGAGCAACGCCCGACAAATGTCGAACCCGTAACTTGCCGTCTTCCTACGTTGATCCCCCTCCATGTGGCCGATGAACAAGGGAGCGGAATTGATCAACGACGCCGCCATGATTCTCGATTCCAGTGAGACAGGAGGCTCGCACGCCAAGCCAATCCTGGCGAGCGCAAGGGCGTCGGCCTCGTCGGTGTAGAGGATTGTCTCGGGAATGCCCATCAGGTATCCCGAATACCGCCATACGGCCATGAAGCTCTTGCGTTCCTCGTCGGTGACGGTACCCCCGAGTTTTTCCATATACTGGAGTGTCCGCGCCCCGAAAATTGAAATGGCGAAACCGAGATGCGCCGCACTGATCGGTATGCCAAGCTCTTCTTCGTCCCAATCGTCCGAGGCCTCAAGCAGACGCCGGATCCTCGCATGAACGATCCTGATTCTGATGGAGTACGCCCACCCGTCGCCATATGTCTCGAGGCCCCCCGGCATGAAGATCTCGAGCATGTGGCGGTTGTTCTGCTTCAACCTCCTGATGCCCTGGTCACGCAGCCTGCCTGTCATGAAAAACGACTTGGCGATGTTGGTCGCGAACCCTTCGACCAGAGTCCCTCCCACCATGGCCGCGAGTACGATGGTTCCGGCACGATGGAACAACCGACATGCGGGCATGAACGTCGACATGTCGAGCCAATCGGGCGGCTTGGCCGACTCGAAAAGTTCTCTGAGCGACTCCGGCCCTTTTCTAAGGGCCTCGTCGTTGCCCTGAAAGGCCTCCCTAAGCAGCCGGTTCGTTTCCTCCGGTCCAAGGGGATCCAAGTCATCGACTGCGGCATCGGCGAGTGGGTCGCCAATCATGGTGTGGGCGACATAGTTATCCGCCCGCATCCAGTCTCCGGTCTGGGCCCGCGCTGCCGGATAACTCTCGGCATACGCACTCGGCACCTTCAGAAGCGGCGGCGCACCGTTTTGTGGCGGTAACGGGCTCGTATTGGTATCAAAGGGGGGGGCCGAATCGCTAATGAGCATTCCCTTTCATTGCGGGTATCATCGTCTCCGCAGAAGTGCCAAAAAGTACCAAAGAGCAATATAAATTCGACAACGAGCAGGGTAACCACGAGACTAGGCAAATGCAACATGTGCCAACGCTGCCGCCGCGGGCCCCGTTCCTGTTTTCGCAGCCGAATTATAGGTGCTGGCGGTGGCGTTGCCGGCCGCCTGGAGCTTGCTCCGGGAGATCGCGGACTGAGTGGGTTCTAGAGGCCGGGAGGCCGGAGTTGGTTCCACCGCTCGATGAATGCGACGGCCGCATCGACGAATACTTCGGTGGCTACGCGTCCTCTCTCTACCGTGGCGAGCGCGGGATCTCGAATGCCCCACACACCAGTAGACGACATTTCACTAGACGATGTACCCTTGCCGGTCGCTTCGTCCTTCAGACCCTCCGCGAGGAACACGGCCAACGCGGTGGGATCGCCTGCCAATACATCTGGTAACATCGCCTCCAGGTGCTCGGGCATGGTCACATCAGCCGGGACGGCCGCCTCCAGTTCCACCAGCGTCGGCATCAAGTAAAGGGAGCTCGACGTCTCCGGAGTTCCGCCGTGACGGTCCAACTCTCTACCCGTGGGCAGCGGAATCGAGGACAGACGTTCCCGATCCCTGAAGGGGTTCGATACGGCCCCCAAATCCACTGCGATCCCCGCTGTCTCTTGATTGATCCGGTCGACCACAAAGGTGGTGATAGCCCGATTGCCGCCATGCGCGTTCATGATGAGGAAGCGTTTGAAGCCGTGAGAGATGAGGCTCTTCACCGCCTCCACGTAGACTTCTTGGATCAGAGTGGAGGGAAGAGTGATCGTACCTTCAAACCCCATGTGATAAGGGGACTGCCCCGGCAGTAGGATCGGAGCGACGAGAACGTCGGCGCGTTGGGCAACGAGCTTGGCCTGTTCCACCCCATTCAGATAGTCGGTGCCGATCGGTAGGTGATTTCCGTGTTGCTCCAGCGCGGCCACTGGAATCAGCACCATGTCGCTGCGCGTAAGGAAATCGCGTACCTCGGGGACCGTCATGTGAGGTAGGTAGTTCTTTACCTTCTCCTGCGTCCACAGGGGGTTCGTTTGGGCCGAAACGTGCTCCGCCCACATCGGTCCGGCCAATGCGACACCGCCCACCAGAATCCCAGCTTTGGCGACGGAGGCTACGGGGGCGGCGATCTGGATGGCGAAGTGAGTGGCGATACGTTGTACTGCAACCGAATACCAAGCGCGCTGCGGCATGATGTCGTCTTTCTCTGGGGGCACTAGGTGACCGTCCTCGCTATCTTTCTAGAGTTGGCAAGTAAACTGCCGGCAACCCTTAACCTGCCTGGAGCAAAGATAATGAAGATTCGTACCTCGCTTGCAGCCGTACTCCTGTTCACAGCCCTTTACGCCTCGCCCGGACTGTCCCAACAAGACTTCTCCGACGTCGAGGTCAGCGCCACGCATGTAGCGGGTTCCGTATGGATGCTGATGGGAGCGGGCGGGAACATTGGAGTTTCATCGGGGCCCGACGGCGTCCTCATGGTGGACGATCAGTTCGCGCCCCTCGCCGACAAGATCCGGCAAGCACTGGTCGGTGTTGGCGAGTCAGCTGACGCCGCAACCCCGCGTTTTGTGATCAATACCCATTACCATGGGGACCACACCGGAGGCAATGAGGAATTCGGGGCTGCTTCCACGATCGTTGCCCACACCAACGTCAGGACACGGTTGATTTCAGGAGGAACATCGGCAGTTGGCCTCCCAATTGTGACGTTCGACGAATCGCTCTCGATTCACTTCAACGGCGAGGAAATCAGGGCGTTTCATATCCCATCCGGGCACACCGATGGCGACGCGCTCATCTACTTCACCGACTCCAACGTTCTCCACATGGGCGATGACTTCTTCCAGGGACGATTCCCCTACGTTGACCTCGCGGCGGGTGGCAGCGTGCGGGGCCTGATCGCGGGGATCGAACAGGTGATCAACTACATGCCGGACGATGTGCGGATCATTCCTGGGCACGGCCCTCTCTCTAATCTGGACGACCTCAGCACGTACGTGAGGATGATTCGGGAGAACCTTGCGATGGTGGAAGAGAAGATGGAAAACGGCCTCAGCCTGGAGGAGATCCAATCCGAAGGCGTGGCGGAAGAATGGTCCGGTTGGGGGGCGGGTTTCATATCGACCGATCGCTGGCTGGAGACCCTGTACAATGAACTGTCGGATTCGTCGAGTGGGGACGCTGTTGAACACGGGCACGTGCACCGGCAGTAGAGGGCAATTGACAGGCAGTAGAAGCCAATGAGTGACGGATCGGTCTTCGCGGACGGTTACAACGCAGGGTACGCCGACGTTCTCTTCGAACAAGAGCGCCGACGAATGGGCTTTGTACCGCCGCCTTTTGATGCGGCTCCTTCCGTGGAGGTCCCAGCAAACGGATCCGCCATCGCAGAACCTCCGCCGGTCTCCCGCATCGACGCAGAACCGGTTGACCGACACAAGTCGTTCGACCTCAGGTTGGCCGCAGCTGGCGGCGCCTTGGTTGAGGCATACCGAGCTTACGGACACTTGGGAGCGCAAGTCGATCCACTGGGCTCCGCCCCACCGTGGCACCCTCTACTGGCACCTGCCTTTCACTGGGTGCGACAGGAAGATTTGGCGCGGATCCCGTCCTCGGCGGTGTGGCTGACCCACCTTGGGGACAACGTGGCGGAGGTTCTCGATCGTCTGGAGAAGATCTACTGCGGACCGCTCGGGTACGAGCTCGATCAAATGGAGGACATGGATCAGCGGGAGTGGCTGGTCGACTACATCGAATCGCACCGCCATCGCCTCCTGATGAGTAGGGAACGAGCAAAGAGTGTCATGGAGTGGCTGACGCGCGTCGAGGGGCTCGAGAAGTTCCTGCACCGGACCTATCTGGGGAAGAAGCGGTTTTCCATAGAGGGGCTGGAGATGTTGGTCCCCATGCTGAGGGGAATCCTCGGAAGCGCAGGTCGCTGTGGGGCGCGCCAAGTGATGCTGGGGATGGCACACCGGGGTCGCCTGAACGTGCTCGCGCATGTGATGGGCCTCTCCTACGAATCGATCGTGGCCGAATTCGAAGAAGAGATGGCGCGGGGAATCTCCTCGGCGCTGCCGGAGCACGGTTCTGGAGACGTCAAATATCACGTCGGGGGCCGATCGAAGGTCGCCGAAGACGAGTTCGACCTGGATGTCCTCCTCGCTCCCAACCCAAGCCACTTGGAACACGTCAATCCGGTGGTCTTGGGCATGGCGCGGGCCACACGCTTCAACGGAGAGTCACCCGACTCCAAAGCGGTACTCCCGATAATCATCCACGGGGATGCTTCGTTCGCGGGGCAAGGGATCGTTGCCGAGACTCTCAATCTGTGCCGCTTGGAGGCATACGAGACGGGCGGGACGATCCACATCATCACGAACAACCAGCTGGGCTTCACCACGCTGCCGGATGACAGCCGTTCCACCCGATACGCAAGCGACCTCGCGTTGGGATTCCGTCTCCCGGTCGTTCACGTAAACGCGGACGACCCCGAGGCGTGCATGGCAGCTATACGCCTGGCGGTCGACTACAGGTTTGAGTTTGGAGAAGACATCGTCATAGACCTCGTTGGTTACCGACGTCACGGCCACAACGAGAGCGACGAGCCCAGCTACACCCAACCGGTGATGTACGACAAGATCAAGAAACACCCTTCGGTGCGTACTCAGTTCGCGGATACGGTGGTGGAGCGAGGGCTTATCACCCGAGAGGAACTCGACGAGATGGCGGCGGGTATCAACACCGAGTTTGATGCGGCACGCGAGTCCATACAGGCGCATAAGAGGGAAAGAGCCGCCAATCCGGAGGAGACCGAGGAACCGCCGCGACTGCTCGACCCGCCCGAGGCACCGATTCCGACTTCGTTGACGGAAGAGCGGCTGCGTGACCTGAATGAACGCCTCCATCGCTGGCCCGACGGGTTCTCACCCTTCGTCAAACTCCGGAGGCAGCTGGAGAAGAGAGCCGCCTCCCTGGATGACAACATCGAGTGGGGGCACGCTGAGGCGCTCGCCCTCGGTGCCTTGGCGACCGACGGCGTGTCGATACGGTTGACAGGGGAGGACAGCCAGCGAGGAACATTCAGCCATCGACATCTGGTGCTTCACGATGAGAACGATGGACGCACATGGACGCCTCTGGCCCACCTCGACGCCGGCCAAGGCCAGGTGGATGTGACTAACAGTCCCCTCTCGGAGGCCGGTACGTTGGCGTTCGAATATGGGTTCTCGACGATCGCTTCGGACTCCCTCGTCATGTGGGAGGCGCAGTTCGGCGATTTCGTCAACGTGGGTCAGGCGATCATCGACCAATTCATCGTGTCGGGCCGTTCAAAATGGGGTCAGGAGACGAGGCTCGTCCTGCTCCTTCCGCACGGTCACGAAGGGCAGGGACCAGAACATTCCAGCGCCAGGATCGAACGCTTCCTCCAGCTCGCGGCCGAGGAGAACATCCGTGTCGCCAACTGCACGACCCCCGCACAGTACTTCCATGCACTTCGGTGGCAGGCCCTGAGGGCGACACGACGGCCCCTCATCATGATGACGCCGAAGAGTCTCCTGAGGCACCCGCTGGCTCGGTCCACCATCACCGATCTCGCGGAAGGCGGTTTCGAACCGGTGCTTGGGGAGGTGGCCCCCAATGACGGAATGGCAACGACGGACCGCGTCCTCCTCTGCTCCGGAAAGGTCTATTACGACCTTATCCGTGCGGCCCCGCCAGATCGTACGACCCCGATTATTCGATTGGAGCAGCTATACCCATTCCCGGGCGCGGCACTTGCTCAAGCCCTCTCCCACTATCCCAAATCGGCAGATATCCAGTGGGTTCAGGAGGAACCGCGAAACATGGGTGCATGGATGTTCTTGCGGTCCCATTTACGGCACACCACCGGGCGAGAACCCAGCTACATCGGTCGTCCCGAACGGGCGAGTCCCGCAGAGGGCTATGCCGGCAAGCACGCAGAGCACCAACAAGAACTGATTGGCGAGGCACTCGTACTCCCATAGCATCGTCCACGGCACCAGCCTGACCCAGGGACCAGTACCTACCGCTACCCATCCTCCACTGGAACGAGACGCACGATACTCGTAGGGGGCCCGTCTACGTCCCGAGTTTCACCGTCGATTGCCAAATAGATCAATCCGTCGGGCCCCTCCCGCACATCCCTGATCCGTCCAACGCCTCGGAGGATCGTCTCTTCCCGGACGACCTCTCTCCCTTCGAGACGCAGCCTTACGAGTTGCCGTCCACTCAGGCCCCCCACCAGTAGGTCTCCTTGCCACTCGGGAAACGCGTCCCCCGAGTAGAAGAGCATTCCTGAAACGCCAATCGACGGCACCCAGATGTGCGCCGGGTGCTCCATGCCTTCCATCAGTGTCCCATCATGAATCCGCGCCCCCGATCCGTAGTTTACTCCGTAACCGACTACAGGCCATCCATAGTTGACACCCGGTTCGATTACGTTGAGTTCATCCCCTCCTTGGGGGCCGTGTTCGTTCTGCCACACCTCGCCGGTTTCCGGGTGCACCGCCATCCCCTGGGCGTTCCTGTGTCCCCAACTCCAGATCTCGGGTTGAGATCCCTCCCGCCCCACCAAGGGGTTGTCATCCGGGATACTCCCGTCATCGTGGAGCCGGATCGTACTGCCGTTGTGAGTGGACAGATCCTGGGCGGGATGTGCCTCCAGGTCCCCCGAGGGGGGCCACTGCCGGTCCCCGATCGTCATGAAGAGGTATCCGTCGTGGTCGAACGCAAGCCTTCCGCCCCACATCGAACTCCTCTCCGAGCCATTCCCCCTCGCGTTGGCGTGGAACAGCTCCTCCATGTCCGTCAGCCGATCATCCTCCAGCCTTCCGCGCGCGATCGCGATCGTACCGAGGGAGTCCGCTCCCGGCTTCACATAGCTCAGGTAGAGCAGTCGGTTGGAGGCGAAATCCGGGTGCAGGATGGCGTCGCGAAGACCAGCCTGCTCGAAACCTCTCACAGAACGCGCCCCCCTTCCGAGCGCACGGATCGGTGGTAGCCCGTCAACGGGATCGGGCAGCAACACGCCGTCTCTAATAATGCGCAAACGCCCCGGTCGCTCGGTGACCATCAGGTCTCCCTCGGGCGTGAAAGCCATGGAGAATGGACGGACCAGCGAGTCGGCCACCATTTCGACCCGGAAGTCGTGAAAAGCGGTGTTAACAACGTCCTCGCTCGGGACCGCGCCGGAATCCCCGGTACCGCAACCGGCCAAACTCCACAAAGCTATGACAATCAGTAAGTTAGGGGCTCTGTACCTCCGTCTTGGCTGGCTCATTTTCAGCCTCTGCATGGTTCGACTCCTCCTCCCCGATCGGGTGTGAAATATATTTGACACCGACAGCCACCGGTGCCTACATTGTAGAATTCCCTTCCGTAGGGTGCTGGCGTAGCTCAACCGGTAGAGCGTCGGATTTGTAATCCGGAGGTTGTGGGTTCGAGTCCCACCGCCAGCTCAGTCGAGCAGGCAGCTGCCCTCGGGAGTGGAACGCCTCCGTCGGGCGGGGGTCCCGGTGGGGTACCGAAGTGGCCAAACGGGGCAGACTGTAAATCTGCTGGCTAATGCCTTCGGAGGTTCGAATCCTCCCCCCACCATTTTGTTCCGCGGTTCAAGAAACACAGACAATCAACCACCAGGCCCACGTGCGCAACCGAACGGCGCACACGAGGCCAGAGATTCGGCGCTGCTAGAAGGGGCGGGCGACCGGCCAACCGACAACCATTCAATACTGGAGATAGACGGGCGATGGCGAAGGAAAAGTTTGAGCGAACCAAGCCACACGTGAATGTAGGGACGATTGGGCACGTGGATCATGGGAAGACGACGCTGACGGCTGCCATTACGGAGGTGCAGGCAGCGAAAGGGTTGGGCGAGTACGTGGCGTTCGACCAGATCGACAAGGCGCCGGAGGAGCGAGAGCGCGGCATCACGATTGCGACGGCCCACGTGGAGTACGAGTCCGATGGTCGTCACTATGCGCACGTGGACTGCCCGGGGCACGCCGACTATGTGAAGAATATGATTACGGGTGCTGCGCAGATGGACGGCGCGATCGTGGTGGTGAGCGCCGCGGATGGTCCAATGCCACAGACGAGGGAGCACATTTTGTTGGCACGTCAGGTGAACGTGCCCTACATCGTGGTGTTCCTGAACAAGGTGGATCAGGTGGACGACGAGGAGCTGCTGGAGCTCGTGGAGCTGGAGGTTCGGGAGCTGTTGAGCGAGTACGAATTCCCGGGCGACGATGTGCCTGTCATCAGAGGGTCGGCGTTGGCCGCACTGGAGAGTGGGGATCCCGAGGCTGCCGAGACGGCGTGTATAGGGGAGCTGATGGATGCGCTGGACAGCTACATCCCGGTACCCGAGAGGGCGACGGATAGGCCGTTCTTGATGCCGGTGGAGGACGTGTTCACGATTACCGGTCGCGGGACGGTGGTAACGGGCAGGATCGAGCGGGGAATCATCAAGACCGGCGAAGGAGTGGAGCTGGTAGGTCTGGGATCGGAGCGGAAGACAGTGGTAACGGGAGTGGAGATGTTCCGGAAGATCTTGGATGAGGGACAGGCTGGCGACAATGCGGGGTTGTTGCTGAGAGGAGTGGCCAAGACGGAGGTCCAGCGGGGTATGGTAGTAGCCGCTCCCAAGTCGATCACGCCGCATACAAAGTTCAGCGCTGAGGTGTATGTGTTGACGAAGGACGAGGGTGGGAGGCACACCCCCTTCTTCAACGGATATCGGCCGCAGTTCTACTTCCGGACGACGGACGTGACGGGATCTGCGTCGTTGCCGGAGGGAGTGGAGATGGTGATGCCGGGCGACAACGTGAACATGGACGTGGAGTTGATAGACCCGATCGCGATGGAGGAGAATCTCCGGTTTGCGATCCGCGAGGGCGGACGGACCGTGGGCGCCGGCGTCGTCACCAAGATCCACGAGTAAAACCACCAGCAAGCAAACGCGGCCGGGGGGAGGCGTAACCCCCGGCCATCTTCGACTTCGGGGGCCTAATGAGGGTTCGAGTCACGCTCGAGTGCACAGAATGCAAAGAGCGCAACTACACCACCAATAAGAACCGGCGGAAGCATCCGGGACGGGTTGAGTTTCGTAAGTACTGCCGTCGATGCAACAGCCACACACAGCACAAGGAAACCCGATAAGGGACGGGGTTCCAGAGGTCGGGTTCGTTTAGCCGGACTCGAGGGGGACCCCGTAAAGCACGCAAGGAGAGATTAGTTGGCCGCTATCGTGCGCAAAACGCGCAACGCCTTGAAGGGCACGCAGAACTTCGCCGAAGAAGTTCAGGCGCAGATGCGCCGTGTGACCTGGCCGGATCGAGATCAGGTGAGGAGCGCCACGATCGGCATTCTCATCTTCGTTCTCATCCTCTCGGCCGTAATCGGGGCCATGGACGCAGTGTTTGCCGCCTTCATCCGTTTTGTGGTCAATACTTTCGGAGGTTGAGGATAAAGTGATGGATGCAGGGGGGGGCACGGATTCGGAATTGCGGTGGTACGCGTTGCAGACGTACGCGGGCCGCGAAGAACGGGTCAAAGTCGTGCTTACGCAGAAAATCGAGACCTGGGATGGGAAGGACGATCCGCCTTGCGAAATCCTGGTACCTACCCAGGAGGTGGTTGAGATAAAAGGTGGAAAGCGGGTTCTCACCAAGAAGCGTCTGTACCCCGGTTACGTGTTGGTACAGATGAAGTTGACCCCTCCCACGATGGACTGGATCACCCGGGTTCCGGGCGTCATCAAGTTTGTCGGTGACGGGGATCCTCAGCCGTTGAGGACGGAAGAGATAAACAAGATCCTCGGCATCGCCGAAGACTTGGAGGAGGCGCAGGAAGCTCCGGAGATCCCCTTCCGGCGGGATCAGGTTGTGGAAATCACGGAGGGCCCATTCAAGGACTTCAGCGGCACAGTGGAAGAGGTGTTGCCGGAGAAGGGCAAGGTCAGGGTTCAGGTCAAATTGTTTGGCGACCTCACGCCTGTGGAGCTCGATTACACCGAGTTGGAAGGTTTCTGATAGATGCCACCGAAAAAGCAAGTAACGGGCTTCATCAAGCTCCAGATAAGGGCAGGGCAGGCGACGCCGGCACCCCCCGTTGGACCTGCGCTGGGTCAGCACGGACTCAACATCATGGACTTCTGCAAGGCCTTTAACCACCAGACCCAGCAGGACTCGGGGACGTTGATTCCGGTGGAGATCTCGGTATACAAGGACCGGACCTTCACCTTCATCACCAAGACGCCTCCAGCGGTTGAACTGCTCAAGAAAGAACTAGGGCTGGCATCGGGGTCCGCCGAGCCGAATCGAGAGAAGGTCGGCAAGGTGACCAGCGATCAGTTGCGCCGTATTGCCGAGGTCAAGATGAAGGACCTCAACGCCGCTGACGTGGAGGCGGCGATGCGCATGATAGAGGGTACTGCGCGCTCGATGGGGATCGAGCGGGCCGACTAGGAAACGAGAGAGACAGACAGCATGCCGAAGCACGGCAAGAAACACCTCGCCGCCCAGGATCTGGTGAAGAAGAACGGCCGGCTCAAGCCGCGCGAGGCGATTGAGAAGGTCAAGGAAGTCGCCTTCGCCAAGTTCGACGAAACCGTCGAGATAGCGGTCAATCTGGGCGTGGATCCGAGGCGGGCCGACCAGGTGGTTCGAGGCACCGTCATTCTGCCCTACGGCACGGGCCGGGAGCTAAAGGTGCTGGCCTTGGTGGAGGGGATGAAGATCTCCGAGGCGGAAGAAGCGGGCGCGGATTACGTGGGGACGGAGTACATCGATCAGATCAAGGATGGGTGGCTCGATTTCGATGTAGCGATCGCCACGCCGGACATGATGAAGAAGGTGGCCCCGCTCGGGCGCATCTTGGGCCCGCGTGGCCTGATGCCTAACCCCAAAGCAGGCACCATCACGATGGACATCGCCCGCGCCGTAAGAGAAGCGAAGGCCGGCAAGATCGAGTTCCGGACCGACCGCACCGGGAATGTTCACGCCCCGATCGGGCGGGTGAGCTTCCCGACCGAGAACATCAGTGAGAATCTGGATGCCCTGCTCACCGAGGTCGTGCGTTTGAAGCCGGCTGCGTCTAAGGGTCGGTACGTCCGCAGCGTCACGGTGACAAGCACCATGGGGCCCGGCGTGGCGATCGACGAAAACCTCTACCGGTAGATTTGACAGGAAGTCGCGATGAGACTTGAGGAAAAACAAGCCGTCACGGAGGCGTTGTCACGTCAGCTAGGCGAGAATGACGTCGTCTTTCTGACCGATTTCACCGGCATGAACGTGAAGACGATAACCGAGTTTCGGGATAGTCTGCGGGAGGAGGGTCTCGGCTATCGCATCGTCAAGAACACGCTCATGCGGCGGGCACTCGAACCTCTCGAAATGCCCGACGTGAACGAATATCTGAACGGACCCACGGGGATCGTCTTGAGCGAGACGGACCCGGTGACCCCGGCCAGGATCCTCCGCGACTTCGCCCGGGAACACGATGACCTTCCGGTGGTAAAGATCGGGATCGTGGACCGAGAGCTGACTACCAAGGAAGAGGTCCACAAGCTCGCCGACATACCGCCTCGAGAGGTATTGCTTGGGTCGATCGCGGGTGGACTCACCGCTAGTGCAGGTGGAATTGCCGGAGTGATGAACGCGCTCATGGGGTCCATCGCCGATATGATCGGCCAGATAGGTAAGAAGAACGACGAAGCCTCGTAGGCGAGGCCGTTGCCCGTCCCTATCGGCGCGAGAGCCGGATGGGGCATGACCACAAAACCAACCGCTAGAAAATTAGGAAAGCCAAAATGTCAAAGATCGACGACCTGCTACAGCAAATCGGAGGCCTCACGCTGATTGAGGCGGCGGAGCTAAAAGAAAAGATGGAGGAGACATTCGGCGTTTCGGCGGCGGCCCCTGTGGCTGTAGTCCCGGCCGCGGGTGACGGAGCGGCTCCCGAAGAGGAGCAGACGGAATTCGATGTCATCCTCTCCACCGTGGGCAACCAGAAGATCCAGGTCATCAAGGTTGTCAGAGAGGTCACCAGCCTAGGCTTGAAAGAAGCGAAGGCGGTGGTCGACGGTGCTCCCGGGCCCGTCAAGGAGGGCGTCTCCAAAGAGGAGGCAGAGGAAATCAAGGCCAAACTGGAAGCCCGGGGTGCCACGGCGGAGCTCAAGTAGTAGCTCCTGAACCACACCTCGTTTCCGTTCCCTTCGGGGTCAGGGCGCCGATCGCCTGGCCCCCGGAGCTGTCGTGCGTCCTCGTGCGTCGTGACTGTACGTGGCGGAGGCAGCCGTACACTTCCCCGTCGTTGTGCGGGGTTTTCAGGAGAGATGCCACTTGAGTAAGAATGGCCGATCTGTAGTCTCTTTTGCCAAGCTCGATCGCCAGATGGACATGCCGCATTTTTTGAATATTCAGCGTGTGGCATTTGAGCGTTTTCTGCAGAGCGAGAGTCCCTCGGAGGAGCGGGAGGATATCGGGCTGCAGCGAGTGTTCAACGAGATTTTCCCGGTCACGGATACGAGCGGGCGAATCGAGTTGGAGTTTGTGGGATACGGTCTTGAGGAGCCGAAGCACTCTGTGGACGAGTGCATTGAGCGGGATATGACGTATGCTGCTGCTTTGAAGGCGAAGCTGCGGCTGATAGTTAAGGAGTCTGGGCGGAAGAATGCGCCTGTAGAGTCGCTCAGGGAGAAGGAGGTATTTCTCGGAGATCTACCGCTTTTGACGCCGCAGGCGACGTTCGTGATCAATGGTGCGGAGCGAGTGATCGTGAGTCAGCTGCACCGTTCTCCGGGTGTGGTGTTTGAAGAGAGCCGACATCAGAACGGGACCAAGCTATTCTCGTCGCGTGTCATCCCGTTCAGGGGTTCGTGGGTGGAGTTCAAGCTGGACATTCAAGACGTTGTCTGGGCATACATCGACAAGAGGAAGAAGTTTCCGGTCACGGCGTTGGTGCGAGCGTTGGGATACGGTCGGGACATCGACATTCTCGATCTTTTCTATGTAAAGCGGCGTATCGATGTGGAGGTGCTTTTCGAGGGTCTTGGCTACGATGAGGGTGTAGAGGCTCCGCTACTGCGCGAGATCAAGGGCGCGAAAGTGGCGAGGAGTATCCTCAGCTCTGTTGCCGAGGAACTTGAGACGGTTCGAGTGAGGATCGGTGACGAAGATGAAGAGGTCCTAAGTGAGGAGGAGGATCGTCCGGAAACCGGGACTCTGTGGTTGGCCAAGGATGTCTGGGGTGAGAAGGACGAGGGACTTCTCGGTGCAGTAGGCGATCTCTTCGACGTAGACTTCGTTGAGCTCGCTGAGCGAGCGGGCGTTGAAGAGGTGGAGTGCTTCGGCTCGGACGATGCGTTCTTGGTGCGGCGGGGTGAGAGTTTGGATGGGGATGTCATCGAGAGGCTCGAGCGAGCAGCCGATGACGTAGAGGCTATCGAGGTTTATGCGATAACGGCCCTGGTGTCGTTGCGCGGCAGAACGTTCGACGAGTTGAAGCGGCGGCGTGACTGGAGTGTCAGCCCTGAGTTGGCGATCGACGTTGTGGATCACGGCACGGGCGAGGTGCTGGCCGAGGCCGGGGCGACCATGGACCAGGCACTGTTCGCAGAGCTAAAGGGGCACGGGGTCCGTGAGGTACAGGTTTTCACGGCCCGGCCTGGCGGCGACTCATATTTGCTGGAGAACACTCTCAAGAAGGAACGGACGCTGCTGCGTGGGCTACCCGAGCTACACCCTGGGGCCTTCAGGACCAACGAAGAGAAGGCCCTGAGGCTCATCTACAGCCTCATCCGACCGGGGCAGATGCCGAGCGTTGAGACGGCCAGGAAAGCGATCACGGGTCTTTTCTTCGATCCCAAGCGATACGATCTGGGGCGGGTTGGGCGAATCAACATCAACCACCGCCTAAGAACGGCCTACGGGTTGCTGGGTGCACCCACTCCATCCGAAGACAAGTCGGTACTCGACAAGAAGGACTTCCTGGCCATCATCCGCTACCTGATGGAGCTTCACGAGGGACGCGGGACATCGGACGACATCGACCATCTGGGGAACCGGCGTGTCAGGTCGACGGGGGAGCTCATCCAGAACCAGTTCTCCGTCGGTCTGTCGCGGATGGCGCGGTTGGTCCGCGAGCGCATGGGGATGAATAACGACCCTGCGAAGATGGCGATCGAGGATTTGGTAAACGCGCGCACCGTAAGTGCAGTGATCCAGGCCTTCTTCGGCAGCTCTCAGCTCAGCCAGTTCATGGATCAGACCAATCCGTTGTCCGAGCTCACGCACAAGCGACGGTTGAGCGCGCTCGGGCCGGGAGGCCTGACCCGTGAGCGGGCCGGTTTCGAGGTGCGGGATGTCCACTTCACGCACTACGGGCGGATGTGCCCCATCGAGACGCCGGAGGGACCGAACATCGGGCTCATCACGTCGGTGACGACCTACGCGCAGCTGAACGATCTAGGTTTTCTCGAGACTCCGTACCGGCGGGTGGTGGACGGGCAGGTCATGCACGAGGACATCGAGTGGTTGTCGGCGCGAACCGAGCACCAGCATGCGGTGGCCCAGGCCAACGCGGAGCTGAGCCCGGATGGCACCTTCGCGCAGCCCTTCGTGCTGTGCCGGCGGCAGGACGACTACCCGCAGCTGCGACCGGACGAGATCGACTTCATGGATGTAGCGCCCGACCAGTTGGTCGCGGTATCCCCTGCCCTGATCCCGTTCTTGGAGCATGACGACGCCAACCGTGCGCTAATGGGCTCCAACATGCAGCGGCAGGCAGTCCCGCTCTTGTTCCCGGAGCGGCCCCTGGTGGGCACGGGACTAGAGTCCAAGGTGGCCAACGATTCCGGGGCAGTAGTGATAGCGAAGCGTGCGGGGACGGTTACCCGGGTGACTGCGGAGAAGATCACGATCGACACCGGGCCCCCGAAGAAGGCTCGGGAAGCAGAGGCACCTCTAGCACGACTGGGGCAATACGATCCTTACAAGCTCCGAAAGTTTTGGCGCTCAAATCAGGATACCGCGATCAACCAAAGGCCTATCGTGGAGGTGGGTCAAGCGGTCGAGGTGGGTCAGGCGATCGCGGATGGGCAAGGCACTGATGGAGGTTCGCTAGCCCTCGGTCGCAACGTGCTAGTTGCGTTCATGCCGTGGTACGGACACAACTTCGAGGACGCGATCGTGATAAGCGAACGTCTGGTGAAGCGGGATGTCTACACCTCGGTTCACATCCAGGAGCTTGAACTCCACGTTCGGGACACCAAGCTCGGGCCGGAGGAGATCACCAGGGAGCTGCCGAACGTCTCGGATGAAGCGATCGTGGATCTGGACGAGCGGGGGATCATCCGCATAGGAGCAACTGTCCAATCGGGAGACATCCTAGTCGGCAAGATCACCCCCAAGGCGCATGCGGAGATGTCGCCGGAGGAAAAGCTGCTCGAGGCGATCTTCGGCGAAAAGTCGCGTGAGGTACGCGACACCTCACTGCGGGTCCCCACCGGCGTAGAGGGAACCGTCATCGACGTGAAGCTCTTTTCTCGGCGCAGGGACGACCCATTGTTGGAGCGAGAGCACGGCGAGCGCATCGCGAAGACTCGAGAGGAGGAGCGGAAGAAAATCGGCCGAGTCAAAGACGCCCGCGATGCAGAGCTGCGGGAGCTGCTCTGGAATCAAAGGGTCAGGACGTTCGATTATAGCGGACCTAACGGACCCGTCTATGAGGAAGGGACCAAGCTCAATAAACGCATGTTGGCAAAGGTGGACTTTGAAGATGTCAACATCGACAACCTCGAGGTGACGAACGATGCGATCAACGACCGGATCGACGCGTTGGTGATCGCGTCCAGAGAGCGGGTCGAACGTTACCGGGAGAGCGCCGAGGACAGCATCGACAGGATCTTCCTGCCCGACGACCTATCGCCCGGCGTGGTACAGCTTGTCAAGGTCTATCTTGCCGAGAAGCGCAAGATCTCCGTCGGCGACAAGATGGCGGGGCGCCACGGCAACAAGGGCACCATCTCCTCGATCGTTCCGGAGGAGGACATGCCGATACTGCCCGACGGACGTTCGGTGGAGATAGTCCTCAATCCGCTGGGTGTCCCCAGCCGCATGAACGTGGGCCAAATCCTGGAAATGACCCTCGGGTGGGCCGCCCGCCTCCTCAACTTCGAGGCGGACACGCCCGTATTCCAAGGCGCGAGCGAACACGAAATAGGAGCCTTGCTCAAATTAGGGGGCACGTTGTGGGCCGGCCGAACGCTGAACACCCACATCCAGGCACCCGAGGTGGACCACGATCTCGTTCAGGAAATCGTTCGCGGAATCCAGGCATTCGACGGACTGGATGACGGCACGGAGGGTGCTGGGCTTGGCCGGAGTTTGGACTCCTATCTCTTAGATAAGGGACCACTGGGAGGTTTTCTGCAGGAACTCGCCCAGTTCATCCGGAAAGCGGCGAAAAATGTTTCCGGGGCCCGCACCTACGGCCAGCTCTCCGAATTGGGATGGCCTCGTGCGCACGCGCTCGCAGCGAGCAACGTGCGGAGGGGTCTGGACGCAGCGATCAACGAGTTCATGGAGAAGGCCGGCATGTACTCGAACGGAAAGGTGCGGCTGCGGGATGGTCGCTCCGGACAACCATTCGAGTCGCCCGTGGCGGTGGGTGAGATCTACATGATGAAACTTGCCCACCTGGTCGACGACAAGATCCACGCCCGCTCCATCGGCCCTTACAGCCTCGTCACGCAACAGCCTCTGGCAGGTAAGGCGCAAAACGGCGGGCAACGTTTCGGGGAGATGGAAGTCTGGGCTCTGGAGGCGTACGGAGCCGCCTACACGCTGCAGGAGATGCTCACCGTGAAATCCGATGACGTCGAAGGCCGAAGCCAGGCTTACGAAGCGATCGTCAAAGGTGACAACCTCCCGAAACCGGGCGTCCCGGAAAGCTTCAACGTCCTGCGGAAGGAGCTCCAGGCACTCGGATTGGATGTCAAGCTGGGGAACGATGCTCCGGAAGGCGGTTTGCTTCCTGGTTCATGACCGGAACATTCGACCGCCAACCGTCAACTAGAACTAACAGGGGTAACACATGATCGATTTCCCGCGTTCCCACGGCAGGAGCCCGGTTGAGTTCGACTGGATCCAGATTCAACTCGCCTCGCCCGAGGAGATCAAGGGATGGAGCACCGGTGAGGTTACCAAACCGGAGACCATCAACTACCGCTCCTTCAAGCCGGAGCGCGACGGTTTGTTCTGCGAAAGGATTTTCGGGCCAGTAAAGGACTACGAGTGCGCGTGCGGCAAGTTCAAGCGTATCCGGTACCGGTCGCACATCTGTGACAAGTGTGGTGTAGAGGTCACGAACTCCAAGGTGCGTCGCGAACGCATGGGGCACATAGAACTCGCCGTTCCTGTTGCCCACATTTGGTTCTTCAAGATCCTTCCATCGCAGATGGGCTACCTGCTGGGCATGAAGCTGCGCGACCTCGAGCAGGTGATCTACTACGCGAAGTACATCGTTACGGAGCCCGGGAAACAGGACGTCGAGCACGGGGATATTCTGGAGGAAAGAGAGTACCGGGATCTGGCACTGAAAGCGCGCGACGAAGGCGACATGGCCTACCGCGCAGAGACCGGTGCGGAGGGCATCCGCACGCTGCTCGGACAGCTGGACATCGACAAGCTTGCCGAGGATCTGCGGGACGATGTAAGGAACGAGACCTCGAAGCATCGGAAGGCGAACAAGTTGAAGCGCCTGAAGGTGATCGACGCGATTCGGCACAGTGGGGTCGAGTCCGCGAAACGAAATAACCCGGAACACATGATCATTGATGTGATCCCGGTGATTCCGCCCGATCTTCGACCCTTGGTTCCCCTGGATGGGGGCCGCTTCGCGACTTCGGATCTGAATGACCTGTACCGGAGGGTCATCAATCGCAACAACAGATTGAAGAAACTTCTGGAAATGAAGGCTCCGGAGGTGATTCTCAAGAACGAGAAGCGCATGCTCCAAGAGGCGGTGGATGCGTTGTTCGACAACGGCCGCCGGGGGAAGGCGATCCGCGGTCGAGGCAAGCGTCCGCTGAAGTCGCTATCGGACATGCTCAAGGGGAAGCAAGGGCGGTTCCGGCAGAATCTGCTTGGAAAGCGCGTCGACTACTCCGGTAGGTCTGTTATCGTCGTCGGACCCGACCTCAAGCTGCACCAGTGCGGTCTTCCCAAAAAGATGGCCTTGGAACTGTTCAAGCCCTTCATCCTGCATGAGCTGGAGCGCCGCGGTTACGCGGAGACGGTAAAGCGGGCTAAGAGATTGGTGGAGGAAGAGGATCCGAGGGTCTATGAGGTGCTCGAGGAAATAATCCAGGACCACCCGGTTCTCCTCAACCGTGCCCCGACCCTGCACAGGCTCGGGATTCAGGCTTTTGAACCGTACTGGTCGAGGGGAAGGCGATCCGGATCCATCCCTTGGTGTGCGCCGCTTTCAACGCGGACTTCGACGGAGACCAGATGGCGGTGCATCTACCCCTCTCCTTCGAGGCTCAGCTGGAAGCGCGCGTCTTGATGCTTTCCAGCAACAACATCCTGAAGCCCTCGAGCGGACGCCCCGTGGCTTCGCCTTCCCAGGACATGGTTCTGGGTTGTTACTACATGACCAAGGTGCGGCACGATTTCGACGATCAACCAGAGAACTCACTGCCGCGGTTTTCGTCTCCCGCAGAGGTCCAGCTTGCCATCGAGTCCGGTTACCTGCGCCGAGACGGCGTCACCGACTACCAGCAGCCGATCTGGTTGCTAGTCGATGAGCACGACGTTCAGGGTGGGACGGACCGGAGCTGGGTGAAGACGAGCGTAGGGCGCGCGTTGTTCAACGCGATGCTGCCCGCTGGGCTCCCCTTCGTCAACGAGACGAAGGCCAAGGGTGACTTGGCGGATCTTGTCTTCGAATCGTTCCGGGTGGCGGGTCTCGACGCCACAACGGAGTTCCTCGACAGGATGAAGGATTTCGGGTTCCGCCACGCCACGGCGGCCGGCGTGTCAATCGGCCTGGATGATATGGAGATCCCGCGCGAGAAACAGGAACTCCTCGGCGAAGCTCAGGAAGAGGTAAACAACTTCGAGCGGCACTATCGTAGAGGGTTTATCTCCAAGGGTGAACGCTACAACAAGGTCATCGATACGTGGACGCACGCGAATAACGACGTAACCAACGTGCTCATCAAGGAGTTAGGCCGGTCCCGCAGCGGATTCAACCCGATCTTCATGATGTTGGATTCGGGGTCCCGAGGGTCTCGTGACCAGATCCGGCAGCTCGCCGGGATGCGAGGCCTCATGGCCAAACCCCAGAAGAAACTTACTGGAGGCATCGGGGAGATCATCGAGAGTCCGATCAAGTCCAACTTCCGTGAGGGGTTGAGCGTGCTCGAGTACTTCATCTCCACCCACGGAGCCCGTAAGGGTCTTGCTGATACCGCGCTCAAGACGGCGGACGCCGGTTACCTGACCCGCCGTCTCGTCGATGTGGCGCAGGACGTCACCATCATAGAGAAGGATTGCGGGACTGCCCGTGGGTACGAGGTCACCGATCTCAAGGAAGGTGAGGACATCCTGGAACGAGTCGGTACCCGTGTGATCGGGAGCATCGCGGCCGAGGAGGTGATCGATCCGTTCGATGAGGAGGTAATCATCGAAGCCGGCCAGATGATCACAGAAGAGGATGGCGAAAGGATCCAGGAGAGCGGGGTCCAGAGCGTGACGATTCGGTCGGTCCTCACCTGCGAGTCGCGACGTGGCCTGTGCCAGCAGTGTTACGGGAGGAACCTGGCCACCATGGAGTTGGTGGATTTGGGCGAAGCGGTTGGGATCCTCGCGGCACAGTCCATCGGAGAGCCGGGTACCCAGTTAACGCTGCGGACCTTCCACATCGGCGGAACCTCGGCACGCCTCGCGGTTACGACGCAGCGGCGTTCCAAGTTTGATGGGAGAGTCGAATTCGACGATCGGATCACGACCGTGACGAGCCGTGAGGGGAAAAAGGTTGTCACCAGCCGCGAGGGCCATCTGATCATGAAGGCGGAGGGAGACGACCGAACTCTCCCACGTCTAAGCGTTCCCTACGGCGCCACCTTGCATGTCCAGGATGGAGACGTGGTCCAGGTAGGCACCACACTCTTCAGCTGGGATCCCTACTTCGAGCCCATCGTGGCCGACCGATCGGGAGAGGTCCGCTTCGTAGACATCAAGAGCGAAGTGACTTTGCGTGAGGAGCTTGACGAGAACACCGGGCGCCGCCAAGAAGTCATCATCGAGGACCGAAGCAAGAAGCTGCATCCGGCCATCTTGATGCGGGACGACCGCGGTGATGAGAGAATGTTCATCATGCCCGTGGGCGCACAGCTGCGAGTTTCAAATGGCGATAAAGTGCATGCGGGCGATCACCTTGCCCGGTGGAGCCGAGAGGCCTACAAGACGCGAGACATCACGGGCGGTCTGCCGAGGGTGGCAGAACTGTTCGAGGCCCGTCGCCCCAAGGATCCATCCACGATCACCGAGGTGGATGGGCGGGTGTCGTTTGGCGGCATCAAGCGAGCCAAACGCGAGATCATCGTCACGATGGATGATGATTACGGTTCCCAGCACGTATACCTCATACCCGTAGGGAAGCATCTGAGGGTTCACGAGGGTGACATGGTTAAGGCGGGAGACCGCCTCTCCGAGGGCCCTGCGAATCCGCACGATAAGCTGAGAGTAGAGGGATCCAGCGCGGTCCAGGAGTACCTGCTGAACGAAATTCAGGAGGTGTACCGACTGCAGGGCGTCCGCCTCAACGACAAGCATATTGCCGTGATCGTGCGTCAGATGCTGCAAAAGGTCCGCGTCAAGCACCCGGGTGATACAGATTTTCTGGAGAACGAACATGTGGACCGGATGGATTTTCGAGACGAGGTCAAGAAGGCCATCCAGCAAGGGAAAAAGCCGCCACAGTCAGAACCGATCCTGCTTGGGATTACCAAGGCGAGTCTCTCCACGGAGTCCTTCATCAGCGCGGCATCATTCCAGGAAACAACACGCGTCCTAACCGACGCGGCAGTGCGCGGCGCGCGTGACCAGCTTCACGGACTCAAGGAGAACATCATAATCGGCCAGCTGGTACCGGCCGGAACGGGGACACACAGGTTTTCCGATGTGGAGTTCCTCGACGAGGGCGGCGAACCGCTCTTCAGTGCTCGCCGGCCCTTGTCCGGCGCCATTGCACCGAAGGGAGAGGCGATCCTGGGCGGATTGCGGGATACGTCGATCACCTCGCCCGCACTTGGCAGAGATGATGGCGCACCGGCCAAGAAAATATTCGCGGGAGTGCTGTCTTCGGACGCCTAACGGATGCTTGCTGACTGTCCGACCGAGTGGCCCGAACTGTTTGACAGGCTGAGGTCTATATACTAATCTCTCCTGCGCGCCGTCCTGACGGACGGCAGTTCAATGTGGGGGCGGTTTTGCCACACCGCCCCCGATTTTTTTGCCCCCCTCGGCCGGGGATCCCGGTGTTCGGTGACTAGCTGCAGCCGCGCACGGGTTCTTTAGAACGAGAAAACACGGAGTACGAATGCCGACGATCAATCAGTTGGTCCGACAGGGCCGCCGAAGGATCGAGAAAAAGAGCAAGGCGCCCGCCTTGGAGGGGAATCCCCAGAAGCGAGGCGTGTGCACGCGCGTGTACACCACAACACCCAAGAAACCCAACTCCGCCCTCCGGAAGGTCGCCCGCGTGCGGCTCACGAATGGATACGAGGTGACGGCGTATATTGGGGGCGAGGGGCACAACCTACAGGAGCACAGTATCGTGCTCATTCGCGGAGGGAGAGTGAAGGACCTCCCCGGGGTGCGGTACCACATCGTGCGGGGCACGTTGGACGCATCCGGGGTCGATGATCGCACCCAGGGCCGTTCCAAGTACGGCTCAAAGAAGAAGTAGAAGCCGACCAAATGCCACGACGCAACCGCGCCGAGCAGCGCGAAGTACCGCCCGATTCCCGCTTCCAGAGCACCGAAGTGACCAAGTTCATCAACATCTTGATGTTGGACGGCAAGAAGTCGGTCGCCGAAGGCATTTTCTACGGTGCCATGGACTTGATCGAGAGTCGGACCGGCCAGCCGCCTATGAATGTGTTTCGGTTGGCGCTTCAGAACGCCAAGCCGATAATCGAGGTCCGCAGTCGGCGGGTTGGGGGCGCAACTTATCAGGTGCCGATGGAAGTGTCGTACCGTCGCCGCGACTCGCTGGCACGCCGCTGGCTGGTAAACTACGCGCGGAGCCGGTTTGGGAAGACGATGGCCGCTCGCTTGGCCGCCGAATTCCTGGAAGCTGCTCGCGGTGATGGCGGGGCCGTCCGCCGCAAGGAAGAGGTGCACCGCATGGCCGAAGCCAACAAGGCGTTCGCCCACTACCGCTGGTAACCAGTCACCGCCGGTAACCCCAGCGTCGGAAAACGGTGCGCACACCATAGATGATGCCGAGCGATGAACTCGGGGCGCACGTTTCCGTAGCCGGTGGGCTACACACCGCGCCCGGCCGTGCTGCGGAGATTGGGGCCGTCGTCCTACAGCTCTTCACGAAACAACCCAATCGATGGTTGGAGCCCGAGATTGATGCCGCCGTCGCCGATCGGTTTCGGGAGGCGCGCTCCGAGCATGGAATATCGGTGGCCGGGGCCCACGACTCGTACCTCATCAACCTTTCTTCGCCCGACCGTAGACTCTGGCGCAGATCCCAACGTTCTTTCGAGGGAGAGCTTCGCCGCTGCGCTATCCTGGGTCTGGATTTCATGGTTACGCATCCGGGAAACGCGACGGACGGGGCGATCAATAGAGGCCTTGCTCGCAACGCTCGAGGGAAGTCACTAGAGGCGGTCGATGCGAAGACGAGGATACTGCTGGAACTGACGGCGGGTTCCGGTACCACCGTCGGGGCGAGCTTCGAGAACCTGCGCTCCATCCTCAATGCGATTCCGACACCGCACCGAGACCGTGTTGGTATCTGTCTGGACACATGCCACGCCTACGCCGCCGGATATGATTTGGTGGACGATTACGACGGCGTGTGGGAACGTTTTGACGGTGTATTGGGGATGAAGCGGCTCGAGCTCCTCCACATCAATGATTCACAGCACCCCTTGGGAGCGCGTAAGGACAGGCACGCGGGCATTGGGTGCGGCACCATGGGAGACGCGCCGTTCCGCCGCATAATGCGAGACGAACGCCTCAGTCATATCCCCAAGATGCTGGAGACCCCGAAGGGTGATGACGGCACCGCGGCCGATATCCGAAACCTCAAACGTCTCCGGGCCCATCGGCTTGGGCCTGATAGAGACGGAGCCCCTCCTCAAACGTAGCGATCACCTCCGCCTTGTGAGCGGGGTCGTCCCAGCGGTCCATGGAGTGGAGATCGGTGAGAGTATCCTCTATCCACCGAACGAAGAAGCTGGCGTCCTCCTGCGAACGAATCGGTTCGCCGTCAGCTACAACGAATACAGGATTGGTGTGCGCGAAGAGATAGCTATCCATCGCGCCGTGCTGGGGAGGGCCGAGTACCCGCGCCGCAATCCAACCACTCTCCTCCACCTCGACCGGGATCTCGACTTCCAAGCGTCGTCCGTTGCCAGTGGCCTCGACCGTATGGATGATCTCGCCCGATTGGATGATGTCGAGCCGCTCCATTCGGAAAAGGGATCGAGCGCTCGCTGAAACCGATAGAGTAGTTCCCGAGGTCACCGAGAGTTCGTCACCCATCCCCGCGCCATCAACGTCCAAGCTGAGTATCGGCCCACTGCTCACGAAAGCGTGACCCGAAGCCATAGCATCAGCCCATTCGTTGTAGTCGAGTGCATTCTTCCCCGTGTAGACATACGAACGGGTCGTCCCAACGGCCGGATGTCGCCAAATGTCGGTCATGGCATCTGTGCCCGCCGTCGCAGGTATCCGGGAGCCGGTATTTAGGAGCCTATACCAGATCTGGGCTGTCCCTAGTTCATCGCTCCAGATACAGGCGACATCGACGAAATCGGCCAAACCAAGGATCGCATCCACTGGTAGTTCCCGGGCACCGCTTGGAGCCGCGAAACCAGGGCCTCTATGGCTGAGCCCAAACGGATGAACGTACCCGCCAATCCCACCCTGTTCATGGACCTGCCTCAGTACCGAGGCGTTGTCGGGGTATAGTTCGCGGTACGCCGTGCCTTCGTACCCGATGTAGAAAGGGGTGATGAGCTCCACGAGGTTAAGCAACGACATGTGGGCGAAAAAGTTGGGCCTGTACTCCTCATTGTAGTAGACGATCGTGCGGGGGTCGGGGTGCGGATGCGGATGGCCGAGAAAATGCTCAAGGTCTTCCACACGGCTGTTCGCCCAGTAGTTAGCGATCATCCCGTTCGCCACATTCAGATCTTCTGCGAGAGCCTTGTTGGCGAGATCCATCGGTGTAATCCGGTAGTGCCCGCCGTAGTTGGGATGGATGTGATTGTCGCCGGAGTACCATCCCTCGGAAGCCATGTCTATCCAGCGTTCCAGGGTAATCTCCACCGCGGTCCACTCGCCGGCCTCAATCTCGATAGTTCTAGAGGCGGGTTCGTACTCGAATCCCCGCCAAACCTCGATCTCGGCGGGGCCCGGCGGCAGCGTGACAGAGAAAGTGCCGTCCGAGTGGAAGTAGTAGGCCTCGGGACCACTAAGCACCCGCGGGAAGCTAGTGTCCGGAAAGTAGGCGCGGCCGTCCGAACTCGTCAGATATACCCGGGAGGGAAGAGACTCCCCGTCGTTGTCCGAGACGCGCACCCGGAGCGATCCCATGGGCTCGGCCCACGCGTAGTCCTCAATGGGCACCCGTTGCGGCTCGCCACCACCTCTCCCAACCGTGTATAGACCAAACCCCAACCCGCTGTCGGTGGTGCGTACTGTTCCCGGGGTGCCACCGTTTCGGGCGTATACGAGCCGCTCACCATCGGGCGACCAGGAGGGAAAATACTCGTCCGACTCGGTGTGGGTGAGACGAACCGGTTGGATGCCGGGACTCGAGCGATCTTGCGCGGTGGCCGCTGGGACGGTTGGTACTTGGTAAAGGTCGTTGTTCCCCGAGGCGTCCGTTACGTAAGCGACAGACCCGCCGTGCGGTGCTACGACGGGCGCCGCTTGGTAGTTGGTCTCGATTCTGACCAGGAGTTCCGCCTCGCCGACCTCCTCGTCCCACCGCCATAGCGAACCCGACCCGAGGGCCGCCTCACCACGCTTTGAGACGAAAACGATGTTGCCGGTGTCGCCGATCCAGTCGCCAGCCATGTCGTGTGCCGTGGGATGGGCGATTACGGGGGTGCTGACCCCCTCGTCCACGTCGTAGGCCCAGAGGTCGAACGTCCCATCCCGGGACGTGGTGAAGAGGATGCGGGATCCGTCGGGAGAGAATCGGGGCCTGAGATCAAGATTCGGATCCGTTGTTAACCGGAGGGATGAACCGGTTTCGAGGTCGAGCTGGAAGATATCGAAGTTAAGGTCGATGTCGGCTGCGTACGCGAGGGTCGTACCGTCAGGAGCCCAAGTCGGTTGGGAGTGGTACCCAGGGCCGCTCGAGACCTGGCGCGCGACGCCTCCCTCGGTCGGCACAATCCAAATCCGGCCTTGGTAAGCGAAGGCAATCGAGGCGCCGTCGGGGGACCATGCCGGGTACGTCGGAGATGCCGTCACCGGGGGAGGGAAGTACCCCTCCATGTACATCTTGCCCGATCCCACGCGCTCGGTCATGGATGGGTACCCGCCGGGGAACGGGCCAGGGTAGGGATCCGTTTCTTGTCCAATCAGTGGTGTTGCGAGCAGACTGGCGACCATCGCCCAGGCGGTGCGTGCCAGCCGAGTCGATTCTCTCCTCATTGTGTCCTCCTACACGGGTTGTGTCCTCCTAAGCGGGTCGGCTGCATTCATATGACGTCGCCAAGAGCTGCGAGGTGCGCGTCGGTGAGTCCATCCATCTCGAAGAAGGACACTCCCGAAGCGCCTGCCCGGCGTGCTACGTCCACTGCCTGCCGAAGCGCCTGCGGCGACAGGTCCGGTAGATACAACCCCGCATTGAGGGGCGTACCGCCAAGTGCGGCAACACCTTCATCAACCCCCTCTCCGATCCACTCGATATCCTCCACATAGAATCCATGATAGAGCATGGGAAAAAAGCGATCGAGCGGCCATTCGTCCCACGCCTGCCGAACCAGTGTGCGCGCGATCTCCGGTGTGGGGAATACGGCAGCCGTTATCGGCTTGCCTGCCGCATGCACCGCGTCGGCCAGTTCCCGAACGGTGGCGGTAACCGAGTCCCAACGGAAGCGGCGCCACGCGGAGTCACTCGGCGGATCGGGAAGGTCGAGCGGGTCCCGGCCATTGATGTCCACAAACTGCGACCGGCACTCTTCGCAGTAGCAGAAATCGAACTCCGGGTGCTCCACATCCTGCACGAGTCCATACTGGTCCCACAAACCTCGTGGCAGAATCACATCGCAGTGGCGAACATAGTCGAGGTGAACCCCGTCGACGCCGGGGGTAGCGGCCAGGTCGGAGATCAGCCCGGCCAGATACTCTCGCACTTGATGGCGCGATGGACACACCCACTTGTAGTACCCGACGTAGGGTGGGTTCTCGAGCGATGATTCGAGGTTGCGGCTCACGGTAAACCACTCCGGGTGATTCGCCTGGGCCCACTGGTCACCGTTTCGGTTGAGAGTCCAGAACCAGCTATGGTAGGCAAGTCCTTCCGCGCGCGCGGCCTCCGACACGAGGTCGATGTCTCCACCGCCGACAAGGACCGCCTCCACCCCGGCGCTCCGGATACGAGCAAACTGACGGCGCCACTCCCCGAGGTCGCGACCCCGGGAACCGTGTACCCACGCCCACACACTAAACTCGTCCGGCGTCGCCCTCTCCTCGGGGCGACAAGCGGCAACTGGTAGGACCAAGGCCGAAGCGCCCATCGTCGTGACAAACTCCCGGCGCTTCACTCGTTTCCTCCCGTCTCGGAATCCGCCGACTTACAGTGCCTCGGTGCGTCCGTACCGTGCAAAGCTGGACAAAACACCAGCCTCCCCCACATCTCGGGCACATGCATGTTGATTCTCCCTTGAGGTGACCAGACCCAGTTGTTTTCCGGATGGTCGTTCCAGTCCACGAGTTCTCGCTCCTTCACGTAGCGTCCCTCCCGCACGACCAGCGGCCAATCGACCCTCGAGAAGTTAACCCGCCATTCGTCACCAGCCGTCGGCGGTTGGATTGGCGGGCCCCCTGAGTTCTCCGGTGGCGTAAGTCCATCCCACGGGATGGCCATTTCAACGTTCCATCCGGCATCTATATCGGAAGGCTCATTTGCCGTGCCGTCCACATTCACCGCAACCAGCAGGCCATCCAGATCCCAGTCAATGATCGCGCTACCTCCCTTGTTGTAGGGCCTCTCCAGAAAGAGATCCAGCACCGTCCCGAGCGCGTTTACCTCTATCTCGAAGTAGTTGAGTCCATCGCCATCCGGATCCAGGAAGACCTCAAAATCGTCCTCCCTCCAGACGATCGCGTCCCGCTGGCTCAGCGTCGCCCAGACGTGGGGTTCCTCGAGTCTGGCCGCCACATACAGTGCGTGCTCGTCCCACATCAGCTTGGCTTGCGTCACCCAGGGCGGCGTAGGCCAGTCCGGGCCCCTTATGTCAATGAAATCACTGGTCCAGGGTACCTCGGCCCACGCTGGTTCCTCAATGTGCCCATCAATGGTGACGGCACCGCCTGCCCTGCGTGCGAGATACGTAGAAGGTTCTCCTAGGCCGACGAGGTCCGCCTCGCCTGAGTCGGGCGCGTCTTCACGAGTCGTTTGGCTGCAGCTCTGAAGGAACGTGGCTGCCGTTAGCCACAACACCAGTCGCACGACTGCCTTCCGTCTCACCTTCTCAACATCGTGATCTGCTTTGTCATGCGCCGAAAGTACCCTGACAGTGGAAAGTCCCTGCCCCCGCGTTGACTCGAGCATCGCAACGTTTGGGAATAGTAGTCGCCGCCGTCACCGAAAGCATTCTGCTAAGCTTGCCGAGAAGGCGGGGGGTGTGGACAATACCCCGGAGCGCACAGTACTTGTCGGATACTCGGAGGTCGGTCAATGGCGACTTGGCGGGCGACACCTGCCATCCTCGATGAACAAGGGCGCGGGGAGTTCGGGCAATACGGAGCATGGGTCTTTTGTCCATATCCGGAGCAGGTGAGGCCCGGTGATCGTTTGTTGGTAACCGCGCAGGGCGGAAAACGATGGACGGACAACGTCACGCAGGTCCTCACGACCGGAAAAAGGAACGGGCGGTCTTTTGCCCTCGTGGCGACCGGTTCTCAAGATCGTTACAAGGTTACGTCGCCGATGGCATGGGGGGGCGCGACCAGCACGATGCCAGATCCGCCTTTGTCCGCACCAACCGGAGTCACCCGTCGTGGCCGGTTGTCCTTCAGTGCCGGAGCAATCATCCGGGGCCTCCTCGGTGTCGGTGCTTTGTTCGCCTTTATGGAGGGGTACTGGATATGGGGGATAGTCGCCGCCGTGCTGGCCGGACAGGCTTTTGGCGGTTCCGACGAGGAGGATGTTGAGGAGGAGCCTCCCGAAATCGAGGAAGACTCCATCGAAGTCCGACTTCTGCGGGCCGCCACGATCGATCAGGAGACAGGAGAAGCCAGTCTGACCCTGGCCGAGGCGGTAAGGGAGACGGGGGCGAGCACAAGTGCGGTAAAGGCAGCGTTGGGTGCGATGGTCGACGACGGAATCGCCGACATTGACAACCTCCCTGGGACGGGGGCCATCGTCTACCGATTCCCCGGAGTCCGCTAAGGCCGGGACCTAAACTGCTGTGCGCCTGGAAACTGCTTTGGCTCCGCGACAGGGAGGTTGCACGAGTTTACCGGGGTCTATGCCAGAGCCACTCCTGTCCCCTGTAGGCCAGATCGCGGTCGAAGTTTTCGAGATTGTCACTGACGTCTAGGACAAGGCACTCTTCGTTCCCGCCGTTAACCGGTCCGCGCATTCCCCTGCCCAACATCTGGAAGTAAAGATTGGGGCTGAAAACAGGCCGCGCGATAATGACCACCCTGGTCTTGGGCGCGTCGAACCCTTCTCGGAAGATACCGTAGTTCACGAGCACTCTCAGTTTGCCTTCCCTGTACTCTTCCACTACCCGCCGACGGACGGGTTTTTCGGTGGAGGAACTAATCGCCCGAGCCGGCACGCCGGCCGCGGTTAGTTCCGCGGCGAGGATCTGCGAGTGGCGGACAGATGTACCGAAAACGAGCGTAGGTGCGTCGGGCATGTCCCTTTGCACGTGGTCTTTGTAAGCATTGAGGATGGCGATGGTACGTGTGGCGTCGTACGCGAGCTCGTCCTCGGCTTTCCGGGGAAGCCACGGTAAGTCCCAGCCCGGGGATTTGCTCATGTCTACCGCTCCGCCTCGGATCTCCTGGTGTTTGACCCGGGCAAGAACCCCCCTGTCCTGAAGATACCGAATCACACTGCGGGGGTCGGTCGACGGAAAGACACCCAAGTCCAGCCGGTTCCCGTTGTACTGGTTGACGAGACGGCGGGTCTCATCATCATCGCTCCGGTAAGGGGTCGCCGTCAGGCCCAACAGCACGGGTTGTTGCACGTTCGACGGTTCCTTCTGCCATTGTTTCCGGAAACCCATCCATTTCAGGATCTCTCGCGGGGTGCGGGCTACCGAACGATGGGCTTCGTCGAAGACCACCACTCCGAAGCGTTGGAGGAACGCGTAGTCTTCGCGAGACAGGCGCGCTGTGAGTGTCTGCAGGCTCGCTACCGCAACGTGAAAGTCGTCAGCAGGCGCCGGGGCCTCCATTCCACCCCACAACCGCGAAACACGAAGAGTTCGACCACTTGGCCCCTCGCTTCGCCACACTTCGAGCCAAGCCTGTACCGCCTGTTCGCAGAGTTCGTCTCGGTCCGCCACCCAAAGCACATGGCTGCGGTATCCGTCATTCACAACGGCTTCCACGATTCCCTGGACCCCGACCCGTGTCTTACCAGAACCCGTGGGTAGACTGATCAACCCTCGTTTGTCATCTGTGGTATCGTCCGCAAGGAGGCCGCGCAGCCTCGTCGCGACCTTCTCCTGGTAGTCGTGGAGCTTAGGAAGACTCAGAGGACCCTCCACCGTCTCGAAGGGATCCCGGTTCACGTTTGGTTCCCCCGCCCACTCTGGTCCGAACCCCAACGACTCGACAAACGCCACGGCTTTGGCACCCCCCGCCCACTGAGTTGGAGGTTTGAGGTCCTGGATATCCCTCCGATGATGTCTCAAGGCTGCGGTGTGGAAGAACGAGATACTTGCGCTTGCAATCTCTTCGTCCGAAAGCGGTCCGTGCCCAACCGTTTCTTTGTACGCCAGATACTCGTCTGGAATACGCTTGCGGAGCGCCTTCGTTCCCACGGCCGCGAGGAGCCGTTCTTCGTCGGTGGCGCATTCTCGAATGCGATCTCGCTCCTGTGCGACACTCTGTGGAGGCCGATAGCGGTGGATCTGGCGAGCATACCTCTCTCCAAGGGTGATCTCGAGTGCCGCCGCAACATCTTTGATTTCTTGAACCGGGTCGGAGTCCGCCCGATAATAGACGATCGTACCGACTTTCACGGCCCGTTGTTCGGTATCGTCGATTCCGTCCACCATGAAATGGGCGCACCGTACTATCTTGGACGAACGCAGGTCGGAACCTTGACTCGCGAACCCCGGCCACCGATCCAGTAGTGGGACCGCTTCCTCTTGCCCCTCAGGTTCCCAAATGGACTCGGGGAGATTCCATGCATTTCGTATCAGGTTGGCCGTGGGGAGCTTGTACAATCGTTGCAGAACCGCAGGGTAATCCGTCGGTCGGTTGATGACGTCTGCGAGGGTCACCTCGGGCTCGACCTCGCCGTACTGTTTCAACCTTCGCTGTCCCAACGCCGGGAACCGTTTACTCCCATACTTTTCTTGGGTATCGTGCCGGAGTTCCCACTTCAAGAAGGTTCGATCGTTCTTTAGCAGGTCCCATGTCAGCGCACATTTTGCCGACTTGGACAGGTGCGGCAACGGAGTAAAGGGGCCGGCGGTCTCCCTTTTGGCAAACTCGAGACGGTCGCGACGCGGTTTGGCAGTCCCCGGCTGGCGCTCATTGATGAAAGCTGATCGGCACTCGTCGAGGTACGTCTTGTAGCCCGGGTCCCACGAACCGTCCCATTGCCCTACGACACCGTATCCCCGCAGCCCGAGTTCTGATAAGAGTTTCCCGTCGCCCGAGTGGTAGTCCTCATTGACCAGGAACCGCAAATCCTGGGGTGAGGCCGCGTCGATAATAGTCCCTCCACGCATCATCTGCGCGATCGGTTCCCACGTGCCCGCGGCCGTCTTGATTGGGAACCGCCGAAACCACTCCGTGTCCATTTCGAGGATCAACTCGGCAGCTACTTGGGGAGCTAGCCCCCTAGCCTGCAGCCATACCTTTCCCTTTTCAGCAGTTCCTCGCTTCAGGCTCTTCAGAAGTCCGCGAAAAACGTCCTCCGGTTTCGCCTCGCGAACTCCCATCTTCTGCAGCAATGGTCCGATTTCATCTGTGGCCACAGCCGGGGATACGGTTTCCAGGTCGTCGGGCGGGTCTTGGCCTTCTGGCCAAAGGAGGGCGCCACCCGCGATCGGTGCCCACCTTTCCGCCGGCCCTGAGAGAAGCACGATTTCCGCATCAGTCGCGTCCAGCCGAGCTTTTTCCAGGAGGTGTGCAACCCGGATTGCCTGTCGTGAGTCGCGCGCTGGGTTCTCGCTAATCCTCTGTGGGCAAAGGGCCTCCAACCACTCACGGAGAGAAACACGGCCTAGGGCTGAATGGGCTGTCTCTCCAGGCTTCAGGTCGCTAAAGAGCTTGCCTGTCCTATGGGAGAGCCTGTCTACCCGGCTGTATCGGCTGAAACTAAGCACATCTTTGTGGACCCAGTCCTCGGAAACAGCCCTGCCCCGATACCAAGCCCCCACGGCATCCTTGAGTTGCCTCGAGTGCCGTCGGTCTCTCCCCATCACCTCCCGCGGCGGGTACTTGATCTCCTTTGCTCGGCGCAGTCTACCAGTCTTGTCCGGGATAACCGCCTGATTCCAGAGATGTCGGAACAACTGCTCACTGAGCCGCAGCGTTAGTGTCTGGTCTTGGGTGCGCCGTCTGGGAGGGAGTAGGTCGAGGTGTGTGCCCGGGTCATGGTTTGTGGCGAACCTGGGGAGGGTATGCGCGACAAGCTCGGCAGCAGCGTCGACGAGTTCCTCGTTGAATGATCCCTCAAGGAGATTTGAACGTTCTTCGTTGACTTTCCAGGGAGCATTGAGGATTCCGCCCAACATGGACCGGGATTGAGTTGGGAAATATGCCCAGAATTTTCGTGCGCCGGCTGACTCCTTCCACGAACCAACGGGGGCTGCCCAAGTGATCTCGACCCGCTCGTCAGCGTCGGTCGTGCGCCGGTCAGCGAGCGCCCTGGAGGATAGTTCATGAGTCTTTCTGACAATCCGCCACTTTGTTTCGGTGCCCCTGTCATTCAGGGTCCAGCAATCTTCACCAGCTGCCTTTCGGGAGATCTGTCGGACATCTGCAGCCAGTCCCGTGATCGTGAGATGATGAACGCCCTTGGTGAACAGCATGAACTCACCAGCGAAGTTCTCGATTTGTTCTTCGAGGTCCTTCGTGTGAGTCCCATCTAGGAGCGGCAACCTCACGATGTTGGAGGCCCACCCCATCAGGCGCTTCAGGTCGGGGTCGGTCTCGGTTTCGCGCAGTGGATCGAGAGGTTTGGGAAGGCTGAACACGGGATAGTGTTTGAGCTCCACCTTCTCTTGAATCCGGTTCCTAGCGTAGTCACGATCAAACCCGAACGAGCCCTGGCGCGAGAAGAACTCAGGCGTGGAACTGACGGCGAGCACTGACCGGAATCCCCGTCCGAAACGACCGATTTCCTCTTTGGCGCCCTTTGGCGAAAGGTTTGGGAACATGAGTGCTTTGACGCCATCCCTGGACACCGGGCGGCCGTCGTCTGCGCAATAGAGAAAACTCTCTCGTAATAGGATCTCGATCCGTCCACTGCCGCTGTGCAGCGTGGCGTCCGCACCGTTTTGTACCAGCTCAACGATCTGCCGGTGCCGGTATCCTCCTCGAGCTGCGTCGTCCTCCCCTCGTGCCATGCTTGTTGGAATGTTGGGTTGTGCCACATAGGAACGAAGTGTGTCCTTGGTTTCCGCGATGATGAAAGACGCTAGTGGGCCATCGACTCCTGGCCATTTCGCTGGGTCGAACGGTGGCTGCGGGAGCTGATGGGGTTGAGCCGCCGCCTCACGGGCCTTTCGCTTCCGCGCTTTCTTCTTCCTGAGTTTAGCTTTTCTCCTCCGGCTTCTCTTGGACTGGGGCATGTGCAGCACCTTCTGCATATAGTCGGGATCCGCAGAAAGGGATCAGCCCACGATCTCCGGGTCAAATTTTGGAGTTGGTTGCATCCGGACGAGGGTCCTCATTTGGCCCGATGAGGACTTGCCGCCAGGATCCAGAACCTGAAGAGTTTCCGGGGGTGCGGTAACGTTACTTGGATTGACGCGCACGCCTTGGCGGCCTTATTTTCACTTTCTATCGTCAAGTACGATCAAAGTACTGTAGCGCGGGGTCGGTGCCCGAACCGTCCCCGATTTTTTTGACCCATCTAGACCTGAATCTCGGTGTCGTGGCAACCCCGCGCCCCTCTGGGACTTGTCCCATCCACGCCGGACCCGAAATCCGCCGATAATGGCAGACGACGATCGGATTCTTTGGACGCTTAACTCGGAAACATCATAGATCGAGCCATGGAGAGAAGAACCCCGCTCAAGCGGCTTCGGAATATCGGCATCATGGCGCACATAGATGCCGGAAAAACGACCACGACAGAGCGCATCCTGTTTTACACCGGACGGACGCACCGTCTGGGCGAGGTACATCACGGCGACGCCACGATGGACTGGATGGAACAAGAACAGGAGCGCGGCATCACGATTACTTCCGCGGCGACCACCGCCAATTGGAAGGTCGGTAACAAGCTCCACCGCATTAACATCATCGACACGCCTGGCCACGTGGACTTCACCGTCGAAGTGGAACGCAGCCTGCGCATCCTCGACGGCGCAGTAGCCCTGTTTTGTGGGGTCGGCGGAGTAGAGCCCCAGTCGGAAACAGTATGGCGGCAGGCCGACAAGTACGGCGTCCCCCGCATAGCCTTCGTAAACAAGATGGACCGGGTCGGCGCGGACTTCATGAACGTCGTGAGCAAGATGCGCGAGCGTTTGGGGGCGAACGCCTATCCCCTCCAGATCCCCTTGGGAGAGGGTGAACTTTACACTGGGATGGTGGACCTGATTCGCCGCGTGAAGATCGTGTACGACGATGCTTCCCTGGGCGCGCGATGGTCTGAAGGGCCCGTGCCGGATGCATTGAAGGATGAGGTGGAGGAGCGCCGCGCCGAGTTGATCGAAGCAGCGGTGGAGTTCGACGACGACTTGATGGAGAAGTATCTGGAGGGCGAGGAACTGTCCGAGGACGAGATCCGTCAGGCGGTTCGTGTCGCGACCCTATCCAATGGCATTACACCCGTCCTGTGTGGTTCCGCGTTCAAGAACAAAGGGGTGCAGCGGCTGCTCGATGCCATCATCGAGTACCTGCCGTCCCCACTGGACGTACCCCCGGTCCAGGGCCACCGGCCTCAGCAGCACGAGACCAAGGAAGAGCGTCCAGCCGACGAGGAAGCACCGTTCTCGGCCCTGGCTTTCAAGATTACAACCGACCCCTACGTCGGACGCCTGACTTACTTCAGGGTCTACTCCGGCACGATGGAGGCGGGGAGCCACGCCTTCAATTCGACCAAGGGGAAGAAGGAGAGGGTTGGCCGGATTCTCCAGATGCACGCCAACAAGAGGGAGGAGCGGGAAGCCGTATTCGCAGGCGACATAGCAGCCGCCATCGGTCTGAAGCATACGCGTACCGGTGACACGCTATGTGAGGCCAAGGCGCCCATCATCCTCGAATCCATGAGTTTTCCTGAACCCGTCATCCGAGTCGCAATCGAACCTCGGACACAGGCAGACCAGGACAAACTCGCCGAAGCGCTGGGTCGACTGGCCGAGGAGGACCCCACGTTCCGGGTGTTCACCGACGACGAAACCGGCCAGACGATCATCAGCGGTATGGGAGAGCTACACCTCGAGATCATCGTCGATCGACTGCGCCGCGAGTTCAAGGTCAACGCGAATGTCGGAAAGCCTCAGGTAGCCTATAGAGAGACTATCCGAGAATCCGTGGACAAGATCGAGGGACGCTTCGTCCGGCAGACAGGTGGCCGCGGCCAGTTTGGACACGTCGTGATCAATCTCGAGCCGGCTGCGCCTGGGAGTGGGCTCATCTTTGAATCGGCCCTTCGGGGAGGCAACGTGCCGCGTGAGTACGTTCCCTCCGTGGAAAAGGGTATCCGCGACGCGATGGACTCCGGCGTGGTCGCGGGCTATCCGCTCATTGATCTGAAGGCGACGCTCGTCGACGGTTCGCACCACGAGGTGGACTCCAGCGAGATGGCGTTCCGGATTGCTGGATCAATGGCGCTGAAGGAGGGTGCCCGCCGTGCACGCCCAGCACTTCTCGAACCTGTAATGGATGTGGAAGTCGTGACGCCGGGAGACTACCTCGGCGACGTCATGGGAGATCTCTCGAGTCGCAGGGGGCGCATTTCCGGTATGAACCAGCGGTCCTCAGCCCAAGTGATTGGAGCATCAGTGCCCCTGTCCGAGATGTTCGGGTATGCCACCAAGCTCCGTTCGCTCAGCCAAGGACGGGCGGTCTACACGATGCAGTTTTCGCACTACGAAGTGGTTCCTGTTTCCACTGCAGAGGCAATCCTCTCCGCGAACGCAGCGGCATAGACGCAGCGGCATAGCAGCCCGTCGACAAACCAAAGCTCGCCCATATTCCCGTATTGAGGGCAGCCGAGGGCCATGCCGGAGGCTGCCTCTGGGGCGTGGCAAGAAGGAGGTGGGTAACCGGCCCCAGGCTGTGGCGGATCAGACTTACGGCGACACATTTAAGGAGATCGTCGCGGATTACACGGGGTTTCGGTCTGCCGTGTACACGGACGAAGTGAGGTGGTCCCGGTTTTTTGGACAGGTGGTTAAGGTGGATTCCTGTACGGAACAGGAGGCACCGAGATGGCCAGGAAGAGGCGACGATTCACGGCGGAGTTCAAGGGTCGTGTGGCGCTGGAGGCGCTCCAGGAGCGCGACAGCGTGCAGGCGATCGCGACGCGATATGAACTTCATCCGAACCAGGTGAGTGCGTGGAAGCGGCAGCTGGTGGATGCCGTGCCGGAGGTATTCGCCAGGGGCGGCAGACGGAAGCTTGTCAAGGAGTATGAGGAGAGGCTCCGCGACCTGCACGCCAAGATCGGGGAGCTGACGGTTGAGCGGGATTTTTTTCGGCGCGGATTGGAGCGCTGAGCCGTGCAGAGCGGAAGGGGATGGTCGCACCGGGCAGACGGCTGAGCGTGTCGAGGCAGTGCGTGTTGCTTGGCGTGAGCCGGTCGTCGTTCTACTACCGGCCTAAGGGGGAGAGCTGTGAGAACCTGGCCCTGATGCGGCGGATGGACGAGCTGCACATGGACCATCCGTTCTACGGCAGCAGGCAGATGATGCGGCATCTGCGCCGAGAGGGTGTCACGGCGGGCCGGCACCGGGTGCGGCGGCTGATGCGGCTCATGGGGATGGAGGCGACCTACCGGCGGCCGCGCACGAGCATGCCGAACTCGGAACACCGGGTCTTCCCGTACCTGTTGCGCGGTCTGGAGATATCCCGGGCGGACCATGTCTGGTGCGCGGACATCACGTATGTCCCTGTCAGCCAGGGGTTTTTCTACCTTGTGGCCGTGATGGATTGGGCCACCCGGCACGTCCTTTCCTGGCGGCTGTCCAACACGATGGACGCCACGTTCTGTACCGCTGCTCTGGATGAGGCACTCCGCCACGCGACTCCGGAGATCCTGAACACGGATCAAGGCTCTCAGTTCACGAGTGCGATCTTCGCCGACCGAGTGCTGCAGGCAGGAGTAGCGTTCTCTATGGACGGTCGCGGCCGGTTCCTGGACAACATCTTCATCGAACGGCTGTGGAGGTCACTGAAGTACGAGGCTGTGTACTTGCATGAGCTCCGCGACGGGCTGGACGCAGAGCGGATAATCGGCTCGTGGGTGAACTTCTACAACGACGTACGACCGCACTCGACGTTGGGCGGCCGGACGCCGGGCGAGACTTACCGGAGCGGGGTGGCGGCATGAGAAAGGCGCGGCTCGTACCGACGGTGTCCCAGCGGTAGTTGGAGGTTTACTCGAGAGGCGGAGGGAATGGTGGCTCCCCCTGCGGGACCTGAAATAGGATCAGGGGTCGCATGAAACCACACCCACAAAGGGAGACCACCATGAAGAGAAGGTACGGAGCGAGGCGGGCCGGCAACAAGCACGTGGATCGGAAGCGCCAGGCGAGGGAGCTGTTCGTACGAGATGGCCAGCACCTGTTGCCGCTGGTGGAGCTGGCTATCGGTACGGCCAACGCGATTGACGAGCTTGCACAGACGGTGGGGCACGCGGCAATCGAGGCGGTGCTTGAGTTGAGCGCGATGGAGGTGGCGGGCCCGAAGCGGCCGGGCAAGCGTCGTGCTGCCGGCCAGGTGCAGTACCACGGACGACAGGGGGGCCGGGTGTATTTGTCGGATCGAGCGATCGGAGTGGATAAGCCCCGGTTGAGGCGGCCTGGGGAGGGAGAGGTGCCTGTTCCGGCGTATGAGGCTCTACGGGAGCCTGGTCCTTTGGGGGAGCGGATGCTTGGATTGTTGCTGGGGGGTGTGAGCACGAGGAGGTACGAGGAGGTGATCGGTGAGATGGCCGAGACGGTGGGTGTAAGCAAATCGTCTGTGAGCCGCCGGACTGTGAAGGCATCTGCGGAGCGTTTGAAGGAGCTGGCCGAGCGTAGGCTGGACGATCGGGACTATCTGATTGTATACGTTGATGGCATCCAAGTAGCCAAGCATCATGTACTTGTGGCTCTGGGGGTGGACACTGGCGGGAACAAGCAGGTTCTCGGTATGCGGAGTGGTGCCAGCGAGAATGCGGCTGTGGCGACGGCCCTTTTCGAGGATTTGGTTGAGCGAGGTCTGGACCCGATACGGCCGCGTCTGTTCGTCATTGACGGATCGAAAGCTTTGCGGAAGGCGGTCACGCAGTTCTTCGGCGACGCCGGTATGGTGCAGAGGTGTCGGAACCACAAGATCAGGAACGTGCTCGGTCACCTTCCGAAGGAGCTTCACGAACAGGTCCTGGCTGTTATGCGGGGGGCCTTCAAGCTGGGAGCCGACGACGGCGAGGCCAGGATCAGGAAGCTGTCCCAGTGGCTTGAGGATGACCATCCGCACGCAGCTCGGAGCCTACTGGAGGGCCTGGAGGAGCTGTTCACGATAAACCGGATTGGCCTTCCGCCCTCCCTGAGGCGGTGCCTGGGGACGACAAACGTGATCGACAACGCGCACTCGGGCATGCGTCAGCGGCTGCGTCGCGTGACGCACTTCAGGGACGGAAAAATGGTCCTACGCTGGGTCGCTTCGGCCTTTCTGGATGCCGAGTCGAGGTACCGTCGGATCATGGGCTACGACCACCTCTGGATACTGAAAGCCCATCTGGATCAACTCCTCAAACCCGACTCTTGCCCAACAGACGACCCCGTCGCAGCATGATTCGACATCATCGGAGCCACCCCACCTCCAACTACGATTGGGACACCCTCCTCGTACCTGGCATCCCCGGGCTTGGTCTGCACACCGGTTGGGTGTCTACCAGTTATGGCAAGGAGCGTCTACGTGGCTGGCTTGACCTCGTTTGGGTCGGGCGCGGGGCCGAGGTCCCGGTGGGACCACCCCGGCCCTCAAGATGTCATCGCAAGTTCGGTCCCCCATGCGGTGCCGCATGCCTTCCCCAGTCTGTGACCGGGGCTTATGATTCGTGTAGGCGAAGGCCCGTACCGAGGTTTTCGAGGGCTCTCAAAACCACGCGGAATCCACCTTAACTTTGCCCTCGAACTGTCCAACGAAGTAGGACCACCCCAAAGCAACTGCGTACCAAGTAGGAATGGTTGCGCTACTTGTGGCGGAGAAGCTTCTTGCTGCGGTTGGTTTTGTTCCTTGCGCGTTTGGGCACTCACCCATTTAATTCTCATTGAATGGCTATCCGTCATTGGCCCGCCACACTGGAATCGAGGGAGGTTCTGCCGTGAGGAGACTGTTTCAGTTATTGGCGATAGGTGTTTTGCTCGCTGTTGGGACATCTAGCGTTGAAGCTCAGTACGGGGGGATATGCCAGACATGCGACGACTTTATAACCGGTGAGTGCGATGGGACTGTCGAGGACCCGGACGATCATTGCTTCCAAGGGGTGGATGATGACGATAACGCATTCTGTGCTTCGTGGGGGTCCATTATAGACTGTAGTGTGTTCTGGACTCGGGACCGGGAAGTTCGCTGGAACCGTACGTCAGGGACTGCGTGGGCCGCATCGTAACGAGGGCCTACTCGGCGGACGAGGCGTCCGAAATGCGAGACCGAACAGCCCTGATTGACATATAGCCGTAAGGTGGTGGTCGCCGTACTAGGTTAGGTACGAGGTATGCTTGGACAGGCCGTCCCTCACCGCCTGGTCCGGATCTACGCCTCCTCCAATGCACCTTGCCAACCGAGCGCCGCGCCGGTCTCTGTGCGATGCACGGGCCTCAAGCGGTTGTTAGCGATTCGGTTTTCTCCAGGCGTGGTCGCCGTGTGGGTGTGTGTTTTTGTTTCTGGCGGGCCTTCCGTTGCCCAGCAGGGTGCCGTGCCGTCGAGTTGGGGGTCGTTGTCGGGGGTGTTGTCGGAGGCGGGTTCCGGGAAGGCGATTGTGGGGGCGCGGGTGACGCTGCTAGATACGGAGGGTGTGGTCGCTGGAGAGGTGCTGTCCTCGAGTAACGGCACCTTCGAGTTACGGGAACTGTTGCCTGGGGGATACAAGCTGCAGGTGGATCGGCTTGGGTACGAGCCGTGGGAGTCGGATGTTGTGGAGGTGGTGGGCGGAGCTACGTCTTTGGTGCTGCGTTTGGAAGTTCCCATACGGCCGATACCGATGCCGGACTTGTTTGCCACCACGCAGAGCGAGTGTCCGGCCAGTGCGGGGGACCGCAGGCAGGCATTGGAGATGTACGAGTCCGTCAAGCCGAAGTTGGAGAGAGCATCATCATCGGAGGACCTTGGCGTTATCCGTACACGGGTGATTCGGCAGGTAAGGAAATACCGTGGGGGGGCTTCGTCTTTAACTTTGCCGGTAGGGATACGGCGACCGTTGTTGCATACAGGGCACTCGCAGCTCCACCCCCGTCGGTCTTGGAGGCGGAGGGGTACGCCAAGGTGTTGGACGATACGTCGTCGGTGTTTTATGCACCTGATGGGGAGGCGCTAGCGTCGTTGGGTTTCCTGGCCACGCACTGCTTGCATGTGGAAGGCGATGACGAAGGGCGAGTGGGGCTGGGGTTTGAGCCTCGACGGGGACGAGAGCAAGTGGATGTGAGGGGGGTGCTTTGGTTGGACAAGGATTCTGGGGGTCCGGAGCAGCTGGACTTCGAGTATACGGGGGTAAAGGGGTTTTTGGGCTCATACGAGCTACCGCTCCTGAAAGCTTACATCCTTTGGAGACGCCCCTGGATGGAACTTCTTGGGCGCCGGCCCGGCTACGGTAGTGTCCAGGTGATGGAGTCCTGGTTCGGAGGCACTGTGCACTTCGAACAAGTGGCGGCTGAGAGGTGGTTGATCACGGAGTGGAGCATCGTGAGGCCCGCTCTGGTTTATGAGGGGCTCTTTGGTGCTACGGGAGCGCAAATTTGGCCTCGGGCAACCAGGCTCCGCTCTTCAGGCCTGGTCACCGAGTTTCCGAGCAACCTGTTTCCAGCGGCCAGAGATATCGGGCGTCTCCGGTTGCGAGAAATGTCGAGCACCCGCCTTCCATCCCGAAAACCGATTCTGGGGGGTGTCCTTTCTCGGGATGGGGAGGGGAGCCTCGTCTGGGGTCAGGAGGCTGTGTGGCTCATTCCTTCGGGCGAGGGTCGACCATTTGAACTTTGCCGTGATTTGGTGAGATCGCCCCAGAGCGCAGCCTTTGTCGACGTTGGCACCGGCCACCTCTCTGTCGAGGTGGTGGACGAAGATCGCGACGGCACCCGGATGCTGATTCGGTTTACCGATGGGGAGTGTATGGTGGAGGATCGCGCGTTCGGAGAGACGCTGGGGAGGTCTGACGGGAGGATGTCGGTTGAACAACGTTATCCTTTTGCTTGGGTGGTGGTCGGGGATGACGATGAAGAGACAAGCTCAGAGGGGATTTCCGGGCCGGGCCGACGGTTCTACTCGAACGGGGAGTGGGTAAGCACGGGAGTGTTTACGTTGGACTACGGGTTCTTCTTGCAGGTTCTTTCGGATCTGGAATCCGATCGCCGCCACTTGGTGATATACGATGACGAGGGGTTGTTCATAACCCGAGCGGAAATAGATGTACCGTTCGGCGTACTGGATACGGACCCGGATGAGCGCCGTCTGCTGGCTGTACGCCGGACCGACAGCGTTGAGTTGGTGACATACAAATGGGAATGGATCAATTAGCTGTGCCCCGGAACTGTTGCTCGCCGTTACTCGCGGTTGCGGTGGCAATGCTGTGGTGCGCCGAAACGGCGGCTCAAGAACCCGCTGGTGACGTTCGGTTCTTGAACACCTTCGTTGTACCCGACAGTTTGGCCCTGACGAGAACAGAACAGCTCGTGGTTGGCCACGACGGGACTGTCTATGTCTTGGATGCCAACCAAGCCAACGTGCTCGTATTCGACCCGGATGGGACCTTCCAAAGGCTGATCGGCAGGCGTGGTGAGGGACCCGGCGAACTGCTGGCACCGTGGCGGGCCGGAGTGATCGGAGACACTCTCTGGGTGGTTGATTTGCGTCGGCCCCAAATCAATCTGTACGACGCTGCCAGCGGTTCGAGTCTCAACAGCGTGGGGCCCTCGACATGGAGTTACCTGTCGGGCGAATCGAGTCCACTGAGGCCTTTCGCGCTGATGTCCGACGGCAATGTACTTGCAGTCCGAAACAGCGACCGAGAGGGGTTCGTCGAAGTCCTCCTTTACACTCTCACGGAAGAGGGGATTGCTGGGCCGGGTAACCTCCTTACGGTGCTGGACTTTGGGGATAGAAGTATTGCGGTGCCCATTCCAGGTGGTGGTTCGGGATTGCGGATACGGAACCCTTACTCCTACTCGGACATGCTGTTTGTAGCATCTCGAGGGGATCGTGTTCTGGTAGTTCGCAGGGATGCGGAGGAACAGGAGCCGACGTTCACAATTGAGCACTTGACGGTCGACGGAACGACTGAGGTGGTCGTTGTTCCGTATGAGTCCCATGGTCTGGATGAGGACGATGTAACGGATTGGTTGGCGGGCCTTTCGCCGCTTGAACGCATGGCGGAAATGGGGTTATTCCCCAGTCACACTGCCGCTGTTGAGGCAGCGGCGGGTGCGTTTGAGATCCCGCCATCGTATCCGCCGATCGCGAATCTCGGTCGCGGCATAGTCGACGAGGGGCTGCTCATGGACTCCGCCGGCGTGATTTGGTTCCAGCGAGCGGGTCCGGGCACCAGCGAATCCCGAGAATGGACAGTGCTCCGCTCGGACGAGAGCACCAGGAAGGTAGTCGTTCCGAGGAGCCTGCGGGTGCTAGCCGTCCGCGGAAACGAGGTATGGGCGGAGGTGCGAGACGATTTCGGGATCCCGTCGTTGCGTTCGTATGAAGTGCTGCTGATGGGAGACCATTGATGTTTGACATGCCACCCGTGAGCGAAGTAAGTTAGAAGGCTCATTTGTAGAGGGTGCTGGCGTAGTTCAGTTGATAGGACCGCTGGTCCGTGTCCGTGAGCCGGACGCGCAAACTAGAGGTCTTGGATTCTCAGTCCCGTCGCCAGTTCAGGTTTCAGTTCGGATGATCCTACGCGACCGTTTGACCGCGGGAGTGCCTTCTACGATGCCGGACCGGCGGTGGGTGCTGATGTCAGGAAAGCCAGCGCAGTAACCTGTCTTGTAATAGGGCTGCGTGGCGGCTCGAATCACCCCCCAACGTTTGGTCGATGGGACAATTGCGTTCGGATGCAAATACGAGTGCGTCTGCTACGCCGTCCGGAGAAGATGACTAATAAGGACTACGAATGGCGCAGAAAATCAGGATTCGACTCAAGGCGTTTGATCCGGCGATTATCGACCAGACCGCCGCGGACATCGTCCGTACAGCGCAGAAGACAGGGTCGTCTGTGAGTGGGCCCATCCCGCTCCCCACCCGCCGTCAGCTGTACACCGTTCTCCGCAGCCCGCACGTCGACAAGAAGTCGCGGGAGCAGTTCGAATACCGGACCCACAAGCGCCTCATCGATATACACGAATCGCGTCCCCAAACGATTGATGCTCTCACAAAGCTGGATCTCGCAGCGGGCGTCGATGTGGAAATCAAGGTCGACTAGCAACATGCCTGGATTGATCGGCCGCAAGATCGGCATGACTCGGGTCTTTGACAAAAACGGACATTCCGTCGGGGTGACCGTACTTGAGGCGGGTCCGTGCCCTGTAGTCCAGGTCAAGACGGAGGACCGGGACGGGTACGAGGCCGTACAGCTCGGGTTCGACCGTGTCCCCGACCACCGGGTCAAGAGGCCCGCCGCAGGTCACGCCCAGCGGGCAGGTCTGGACTACGTACCGCGGCACCTCTTTGAGTTCAAATCAAATGGTGGGACATTCGAACCAGGTGAAGAGGTGACCGTCGAAATGTTCGAGGTAGGGGAACGGGTTCGTGTCTCGGGTCCGACCAAGGGACGCGGATTTCAAGGTGTCGTGAAGCGCCATGGCTTTGCGGGCGGCCGAGGGTCGCACGGTGGAACGTCCATACTACGCGCCCCGGGCTCAATCGGAGCCGGAACCGACCCTTCTCGAGTCATCAAGGGTCGCAAGATGGCGGGCCGCATGGGGGGGACGCGCCGTACCGCGATGAGCCGCGAAATCATCCGCATCGATACGGAAAAGAACCTGCTCCTGATCAGGGGGTCAGTCCCAGGAGGTCCCAAGACGGTGGTAGTCGTGAGGCCTGGACGATGAAAGCGATGTGCTACCCCTCCGATGGCTCCGCGGGTGAAGAAAGAGAGCTCCCAGTGACGCCATTCGATGGGGTCGTGAACAGGGACGCTCTTCATCAGGTCGTAACAGCAGTCCTTGCGAACCGGAGACAAGGCACCGCCTCGACAAAAACCCGGAGCACGGTGCGAGGTGGTTCACGTAAACCTTGGCGCCAGAAGGGCACCGGTCGGGCAAGAGCTGGCTCGGTACGCTCTCCCCTATGGCGCGGCGGCTCCGTCGTATTCGGTCCGCAACCGAGATCTCACAACCTTCGGGTTCCGAAGCGTTTGCGGCGTCTGGCGATCAGCTCGGCACTCAATGCGCGCGCCTTGGACGGCGACCTCGCCCTGATAGAGGCTTTCGATTTCGATGCTCCAAAGACGCGGCGAGTGGTCGATCTCATCAATCGATTGGATCGGACCGAAGCCAACACGCTATTGCTCACGGCTGGCAACCGGCGATCGGTGTATCTTTCGGCTCGCAACCTTCCGGATGTGCGCGTACTTCCTTGGAACGAGGCGTCCGCCTACGACATCTTGTGGGCCGATTTCGTGCTCGTCGAAGCCGATGCGTTCGGTGCAGAGACCAGCGACGCCGATGTGGAAGATGCCGGCATGGACGGCGAGGGGAAGCAGTAATGAAGTCGCCCAGAGACATCATCATCCGACCGATTTTCACCGAAAAGAGTTCGTCAATTCTCCAGGCGGATGGTACGAGTGGGATCAGTCGGCGGCTCCAAGCCAGAATCGACTCCGGCGACGTGGAACCCAGACCCAAGTACACCTTCCAGGTGGCGGGAAGTGCCAACAAGATCGAGATTCGGCGTGCTTTTGAAGCGATCTTCGAAGGTCAAAAGGTGACCTCGGTCCGGACGATGAACGTACCCGGAAAGATCAAGAGGCGGGGACGCACATCGGGGCGGACGCCCAGTTGGAAGAAGGCCATCATCGAGGTGGCGGGGGGTCCACTGGATCCGATGGAAGGAGCCTGATTGATGGCAATCCGCAAATTCAAGCCAGTGACTCCGGGATCGCGCTTCCGCAGCGTTTCTTCCTTTGATGAAGTAACGCGAAGCGGGCCAGAAAAGTCGCTGACCGAGGGGCTTTCCAAAAAGGCCGGCCGAAATCACCATGGGCACATTACAGCTCGTCGCCGCGGCGGGGGGCACAAGCGGCGCTACCGTCGAATCGATTTCCGTCGCAACAAAGACGGCGTTCCAGCTGTGGTCGCCCACATCGAGTACGATCCGAACCGTTCAGCCCGCATTGCCCTACTGCACTATGCCGACGGAGAAAAGCGGTACATCCTTCATCCGCGCGGGGTCCGTCAAGGGGAGGCGGTTGTCTCAGGGTCCGGCGTGGAGCCTACGCGTGGAAACTCCTTGCCACTAGGAGAGATACCGCTGGGGACTGTGGTGCATGCGGTGGAGCTCACTCCCGGACGCGGCGCACAGATGGCGCGTTCTGCCGGTACGTCGGTGCAGGTGGTGGCCAAGGAGGGGAACACGGTGACCCTTCGGCTCCCGAGCACGGAGGTGCGGATGGTTTTGAATACCTGCCGTGCCACCGTCGGCGAGGTGGGGAACGTGGAGCATGAACTCCTTCGGGCTGGCAAAGCCGGCAAGACGCGGTGGAAGGGTCGCCGTCCAAAGGTCAGGGGGGTAGCCATGAACCCGGTGGATCACCCGTTGGGCGGTGGCGAGGGTCGGAGTTCTGGCGGGCGACCTCCGGTATCCCCTTGGGGTAAACCCGAAGGCCGTAAAACCAGGAAACGACGGAAGCAGAGCAATCGCATGATCGTTCGGGGCCGCAAGCGCGGTCGGGGCGCCACTTAGGAGAACCAATGCCAAGAAGCGTCAAAAAGGGACCCTATGTGGATGAAAGACTTCTTCGGAGGGTCGAACGGATGAACGCCACCGGGGAGAGGGCAGTCCTCAAGACTTGGCGACGGGCAAGCACCATCAGCCCGGAGTTCGTCGGTCACACCGTGGCGGTCCATAACGGCAACAAGTTCATCCCGGTCTACATCACCGAGAACATGGTGGGTCACAAACTCGGCGAGTTTGCCCTTACACGGACGTTCAGGGGGCACGCCGGCTCGGCCAGGGACCGTCGAGGGCGGTGATGAGGGCAACCGCAAAGGCCAGGAACGTCCGGATGTCTCCACGGAAGATGCGCCTCGTCATCGACCAGATCAGGGGTCAGGACGTCAACGCCGCCTATGGAACGCTTCAATTTTCGAAGAAGAAGGCGGCTCGAATAATCGACAACGTACTCCGCTCGGCCGTGGCCAACGCGGTGTACCAGGCTGACCAGGAAGGGGATCGCCTGAACGTGGATACGCTTTACGTGCAAGAGGCCTATGTGGACGAGGGCCGGACCCTCCGGCGCTGGCGGGCACGCGCCTATGGAAGGGCCGCCCCGGTTCGCAAGCGGAGCAGCCACGTCACCGTCGTCGTGGAGGAGAGGGACTAATGGGCCAAAAGACTCACCCCTACGGCTTCAGGCTTGGCACGGTAAAGCCGTGGCGTTCCCGCTGGTATGCATCAGCCAAGGACTTTCCGCGGCTTCTGCAGGAAGATGAGCAGCTCCGCAAATACCTCCATGCGAGACTCTCCCATGCCGCGATCTCCCGTGTCGAGATCGAGCGTAAATCAACCAAAATCGTCATCGCGATCCACACCGGGCGTCCCGGCGTTGTGATCGGCAAACGTGGTGCGGAAGTCGACAAGCTACGCGACGAAATTGCCCTGCTGACCGACGCCGAGGTGTCGGTGAATGTCGAGGAGATAAGGCGGCCAGAGACCGAGGCACAACTCGTGGCGGACAACGTGGCCCACCAGCTCACCCAGCGGATCAGCTTCCGCCGGGCCATGAAGCGAGCTGTGCAGTCGGCGATGCGCGCAGGCGCAGCCGGTATCCGGATCAAGTGCGGAGGACGCCTCGGCGGTGCCGAAATAGCTCGCTCAGAAGGGTATCACGAAGGCAGGGTGCCGCTGCACACACTGCGTGCGGATATCGACTACGCGGAACGTCAGGCCAAGACGACCTTCGGAACGATCGGCGTCAAGGTGTGGATCTTCCACGGCGAGATCGTTGAGGACCGTCGTGGGCAGACTTACACGGCGGGTGGCCGAGGCGGACCGGGTCGGCGCCCGCGAAGGGCTCGGGGGTAAGAGCGCATGTTGCAGCCGAAACGGGTCAAGTACCGAAAACAGCAGAAGGGTCGGATGCGAGGCAAGGCGCACCGTGGGAACAAGGTTTCCTTCGGGGAGTATGCCCTGCAGGCCGTGGAACCGGGGTGGATCACCAATCGCCAGATAGAGGCGGCGCGTGTGGCCATGACTCGTCGGATCAAGCGTGGTGGAAAGGTCTGGATTCGTATCTTCCCCGACAAACCGCTTACGCAGAAGCCGGCGGAGACCAGAATGGGGAAGGGTAAGGGGAATCCCGAGTACTGGGTCGCACCCGTCAAACCCGGACGTGTAATGTTTGAACTCGAGGGTGTCGACGTGGAACTGGCGAAGCGGGCGATGGAGCTCGCATCTGCCAAGCTCCCGGTGAAAACCCGCTTCCTGGTACGCGAGGACTGATATGCGGGCGCAGGAGATTCGCGAGTTTACGGACGAAGAACTCATGGAGGAGCTGGAGCGGACTCGAGAAGAGCTGGCGCGACTCCGCTATCGATCGGCCGGAGAGGAACTGGAAAACCCCACCCTCATGCGGAACTTGAGACGGGATGTAGCGCGTCTCCGGACCGTGCAGAGGGAAAGGGTTGGTCGGAAGGAGAAGGTTGGTGGCTGAAGCAAGTACGGCGAAGGGACGCCGGAAGGTTAGGACCGGAACCGTGGTCAGCGACCGCATGGACAAGACAGTGGTCGTGTCGGTCGAACGCCGTCTTGCCCACCCCTTGTACGGGAAGCAAGTGAGCCGTCGGAAGCGTTATCATGCACACGACGATGCCAATGATTACAGGGTTGGCGACATCGTCCGAATCGAAGAGACGCGTCCGCTGTCCAAGAAGAAGCGCTGGCGGGTTCTGGACCTGATCCAGAGGCCCGACTGATCCGTCGGCGATTGTTGATAGAGGCACGACATGATTCAGCAGGAATCGATGGTCCGCATTGCGGACAACTCAGGCGCCCGCCGGGCGCTATGTATCCGCGTTCTCGGGGGCTCGGGCCGTCGTTACGCGCGGGTGGGTGACATCATCGTCGCGACGATCAAGGACGCCATTCCAGGTGGAAATGTGCGCAAGGGGGACGTCATCAAGGCGGTTGTGGTGCGCACGGCCAAGGAAAGTCGGCGGCGTGATGGCAGCTACATTCGGTTCGACGAAAACGCTGCGGTCATCATTAACGAAGCCGGCGAACCGACGGCGACTCGCATCTTCGGCCCCGTGGCGCGGGAGCTGCGCGAAAAGCGGTTCATGAAGATCGTTTCCTTGGCACCCGAGGTCATCTGAGATGGCCAAGGTCAAGCTGAATATTAGGGTTGGCGACACCGTGCAGGTGATCTCCGGAAACTACAAAGGCGCCACCGGCGAGGTGCTTCGCACGCTCCCCGGCAGGGGTCTCGTAGTGGTTAAGGACGTGAACATGCGGAAGCATCATCGCCGCCCTTCACAGAACGCCTCCGGCGGGATCACCGAGGGTGGGATCATCACCCACGAGGAACCGATCCGAATATCCAACGTGATGCTCCGGTGTGAGCGCTGCGAGCGACCTGCCCGAGTGAATCGGCGTCGCGATGCGGACGGAACGGTGGAGCGAATTTGCAAACGCTGCGGCACTGCCATCGCGGCCGCGAGTTAACGGAGTAGTTCGACTGATGAGTTCACTCAATGGAACTGGAATGCCGCGACTCCGCACCCATTACGAGGAAACGGTGCGCGGGAGATTGGCAGACGCGTTCGGGCACTCCAACCCACACCAGATTCCACGTTTGGAAAAGATCGTCATCAACGCGGGTCTCGGAGAAGGGAAGGACAATCCCAAGCTGCTAGATGCGGCCGTAGAGGTACTTTCGGTCATCAGCGGGCAGCGGCCCGTGATCACTCGCGCGCGCAATTCGATATCCAACTTCAATCTGCGCGAAGGAATGCCGATCGGGACGATGGTGACCGTTCGCGGAGCCCGGATGTACGAATTCCTGGATCGCTTCATAAGCGCCGCCGTACCGCGGATTCGGGATTTTCGCGGATTCCGCACTCGAGCATTCGACGGCAGAGGGAACTATACCGTAGGTATCCGGGAGCAGATGGTGTTCCCAGAGGTGGACTACGACAAAATCATCAAGATCCATGGTCTCAACATCACGTTCGTCACCTCGACGGACCGGGATGACGAAGCACTAGCACTGTTGCGTGAAATGGGCCTCCCCTTTCGGGGTGAAACACCGGTCGTGGTCTAGAGCTACGGCACGCGAAGGAAATCTCTGCATGGCGAAAACCGCACTCATCGAAAAAGCAAAAAGGAAGCCGAAGTTCAGCTCCCGCACGGTCCGGAGATGCAATCGCTGCGGACGTCCACGCGCATACATGCGTAAATTTGGGCTGTGTCGCATCTGTTTCCGCGAGCAGGCCCTGCGTGGGGAGATTCCAGGCGTTCGGAAGGCGAGCTGGTAAGCATGAGCATGACAGACCCCATCGCAGATATGCTGACACGGATCCGCAACGCCGGACGAGCTGGACACCGGCGGGTCGACATCCCGTTGTCGAAGATAAAGATCGAGATCGCCCGTATCCTCACCGAAAACCACTTCGTCAGAGGGTACAAGGTCCTCGACGACAACCGGCACGGGCGCCTGCGCGTGTACCTCAAGTACACACCGGACGAGCGGCCCGTGATAAGGCTTCTCGAGAGGGTGTCGAAGCCAGGGTTGCGTAAGTACGTGAAGGCGGCGTCCGCTCCGAAAGTCAGGGCTGGTATGGGAATTGCCATCCTCTCCACATCCCGCGGCTTGATGACGGATCGTGATGCTCGGCGACAACGTATCGGCGGTGAGATCATCGCCCGCGTCTACTAACGGGCGGTTAGGAGAGAGAATGTCGAGGATAGGGAAACTCCCCATTCCCGTGCCGAAGGGAGTTGAAGTTCAGCTCGATCGCAGCCTTGTCCGCATAAAGGGACCCCGGGGCAGCTTGGAGCGACGCCTACACCCTGATATGCGTATCAAGCTCGAAGACGACCGGCTGATCGTCACGCGACCGTCCGACCTGGTCCGCCACCGGGCCCTGCACGGGCTTACCCGTTCGCTCGTGGCGAACATGGTCCAGGGTGTGTGCGACGGATACGAGAAAAAGTTGGAGATCCACGGAGTAGGCTACCGGGCGGAGAAGAAGGGGCCAAACCTCGTGTTGCATGTGGGGTATAGCCATCAGGTAGATATTACACCTCCCGACGGCATCCAGTTCGACTTGGAGTCGCCGACCTTGATCAAGGTCTCCGGGATCGATAAGGAAAAGATTGGCCAAAGTGCCGCCGAGATTAGGAAGGTAAGGCCGCCCGAACCCTATAAGGGCAAAGGCATCCGTTATCAGGGAGAACACGTCCGCCGTAAGGCCGGGAAGGCCACGGCATAGGCAGGTACGATGAAGAGTCAAGCAAAAGAACGGCGACGGCGGCGGCAGCGGCGCCACACCCGGATCAGGAAGAAGATCCAGGGAAGTGCTGAACGTCCGCGCTTGGTCGTTTTCCGGAGCCTCCAGAACATGGAGGGACAGCTTGTTGACGACGACCGCGGGACTACGATCGTGGGCATCTCCACGTGCGCCGGGTTGAGCGGCGATGCCGACGGCCGAGAGGGCAAGGTCGCGGCGGCGTGGTTGGCTGGTCGTACGTTGGCCGAGAGGGCGACCGAGAAAGAGGTGAACGAGGTCGTCTTCGACCGAGCGGGCTATCCATATCACGGGCGAGTCCGGGCTTTCGCAGAAGGAGCGCGCGCCGGAGGACTTAGGTTTTAATGGTGCACGGCGCACTAACGAGAGGGTAAATGGCTAAAGGCAGAAAGCGACGCGACAACAGCGACGGCCTCAAGGAAAACGTCATCTTCATCAACCGCGTGGCGAAAGTCGTCAAGGGAGGACGGCGATTTTCTTTCACGGCTCTCGTGGCGGTGGGTGATGGCCAAGGTAAGGTCGGGATGGCGCTGGGCAAGGCGAACGAGGTGGCCGAGGCCATACGAAAAGGGTTCGAGCAGGCGCGAGAAGCGATGATAGAAGTCCCCGTCATGAACGGAACCATCCCCCATGAGATCCTCGGTCGCCACGGTGCCGGGCGAGTCCTGCTTAAGCCGGCTGGCCCAGGTACGGGTGTGATCGCCGGTGGGCCGGTTCGTGCCGTCCTCGAATGCGCCGGAGTTCAGGACATTCTCACGAAGAGTCTGGGGACCAACAATCCTCTGAACATCGTCCGCGCAACCATGCGGGGCCTCGGCGAGTTGGTCACCCCCGAACAGATCGCGCGCGAACGCGGCATCAGTTTGGAGACGGTTCAGGAGGCCATGCGTGGCTGAGTTGCGAATCCGACAAGTGAAGAGCGGCGTCGGCGCCAAGAAGAAGCAGAGGGCGACCTTGCGCGCATTGGGCCTCCGCCATCATCAGGATGAAGTGATACAGCCCGATAATCCCGCCACCCGCGGCATGGTTCACAGGGTTGCTCACCTCGTCATCGTAGAGGAAGTACAAGAAGATGCCTGACCAAGAACGAATCGGACTCGACAACCTCCAACCCCCCCCAGGTTCGCGTTCCGCGCGGAAGCGGAGGGGGCGCGGTCGTGGGTCCGGCCTCGGCAAGACCTCGGGACGGGGTCACAAAGGACAAAAATCGCGGAGCGGAGCCTCGATCCCGGCGTGGTTTGAAGGGGGCCAGATGCCCCTGTACCGCCGAACCCCGAAACGCGGCTTCAAGCCCCATCGGCGCACCGAATGGGTGGTTGTGAACCTCGATTCGCTGGACCGCATGGAGAGCGACGAGGCCGTGGACCCTGAAGCGCTAATAGCCGCCGGTGTGGTGGGTGTTAATGCAAAGGGTATGAAGGGAAAGAAGCTCAAGATCCTGGGTCGCGGCGAGATCGCGCGAGCCTTGGTTGTGCGTGCCCACGCCTTCAGTGCGTCGGCTAGGGACAAGATCGTCGCCGCGGGCGGTCGTGCGGAGGTGATTGACTAGCTGATGGCAGACCCCCGCCAAGCGGCCGCAGCCGCCGCGAACATCTTCAAGGTTCCCGAGCTCAGGACGAAGATCCTCTTCACGCTCCTTTGCCTCGCCCTCTACCGGCTCGGGTCCCACATCACCACGCCCGGTGTGAACGTCGTTGCGCTTCAACAGCTAGCGGGGCAGTTCCAGGGGACGATCTTCGGGATCTACGACTTGTTCGTGGGTGGCGGTCTCCAGCGGGCGACCGTCTTTGCGCTCGGAATCATGCCTTACATCTCCGCCAGCATTCTCTTCCAATTGCTAGCCGCCGTCATGCCGGCAATCGAGAAGCTGCAAAAGGAGGGCGAAGAGGGGCGGCGGAAGATCACCCAATGGACGCGTTATACGACCGTCCTGCTCTGCATCGGCCAGTCGTATACGTATGCACTGTTCCTCGAAGGGCAACCGGGCGCCGTAACTGATCCCGGCTTTGCGTTCCGACTCCTCACCGTGCTGATGCTCACGACGGGTGGCGTCTTCGTCATGTGGCTCGGAGAGCAGATTACGGAACGGGGGGTGGGCAACGGCATGTCCCTGCTCATCTTCTTCTCGATCCTGCAAGGCATGCCTGGTGCGGTGATCAACACTTTCGAGCTGTACCGTGCGGGTGGTATAACCTTCATGCGCCTGATCCTGCTCGGAGCCACGCTGGTCATGGTCATGGCCGCGGTCGTCACACTTACGATGGCAATGCGGAAGATACCGGTACAGATACCGCGCAAGGTCATCGGGAGAGGACGTATCCAGGAGGGGAAACGGTCATTCATCCCGCTACGGATCAATTCTTCCGGTGTGATGCCGATCATCTTCGCCCAGTCGATCATCATCATCCCCGGGACGCTTGCAGCGTTCATGGGGAACCCAGGGCCCGGCAGCTCGGGTGTGCGGCGCTTCATCTATGAAGTTAGTCAGGCGCTCCAGGTTGGGACGGTTTGGTACTACGGTCTCTTCGTGGTCCTCATCATCTACTTCACCTACTTCTACACCTCGATCATCTTCAATCCGGCGGATCTGGCGGACAACTTGAAGCGACAGGGCGGGTTCATCCCCGGCGTGAAACCCGGGCGCAATACGGCGGACTACATCGATTTCGTTCTCACTCGGATAACCCTGCCCGGATCGGTGTATCTCGCGCTTATCGCGACCATGCCTTACATCATTTTCTCCGTCTTCGACCTCCAGACGTTCTTCTTCGGGGGGACCTCGCTGCTAATCGTTGTCGGGGTTGCTCTGGACACTATGCAGCAGTTGCAACAACACCTGCTCCTGCGTCAATATGAAGGGTTCATGAAAAAGGGACGGGTCAAGTACCGCGGTCGCCAGCGCTACGTGTGACGAGTTTCCGGCAAACATGCGGTTGATTCTCATGGGTGCGCCCGGTTCTGGGAAAGGCACCCAGGGCGAGCTGTTGGCGATCCGTTACGGAATTCCTCGCCTCTCGACCGGCGATATGATCCGAGAGGCCCTCAAAGCGCGGTCCGCGGTAGGCGAACGAGTCCGCGTCTACTATGAGGCGGGCGATCTCGTGCCCGATGCGGTAGTGCTCGACCTGATTGCTGAGAGTTTGTCGGGTCCGGGGGACGATCCTTCCGAAGCAGGTGCACCTGCTGGGTTTCTACTCGACGGGTTTCCACGAACGGTAGTTCAGGCCGACGGCCTCGCGGATCTGTTGGATGGCCTGGGGCTGCAGCTGGATGCGGTCGTGGCGCTGAACGTGCCAGAGGACGAACTGATTGCCCGTCTCTCGGGGCGTCGGGTGTGCTACGAGTGCGGGCACGTTACCCACGTCCGGGCTGTCGGAGAGGGGGCGGCGTGTCCAGAGTGCGCCTCGGAACTGAATCAGCGATCGGACGACGAGCCGGAGGCGGTCCGTAATCGTCTGGTCGTCTACCGGGAACAGACGGAGCCCCTCCTGGACTACTACGCCAGATCGGCGGCCGGGCTCATCCATGTCGATGGCACGGGCACGGTTGAGGAGATTCAGGATCGCCTCGTGGAAACGCTTGAACCGACGCGGGTGTCGAGTTGATATCCCTCAAGAGCGCGGCCCAGATTGACGGGATTGCCGAGGCTGGTTCGATCGTGGCGGAGGTGCTGCAGATGGCGGCCGCCCGTGCCGAACCCGGAGTAACGACCGGAAAGCTGAACGATGACGCCGAGGAGCTCATCGCCGAATATCCGGGCGCGACGCCGGCTTTCAAGGGGCTGTACGGGTTTCCGGGTACGCTCTGCACGAGCATCAATCACGAGGTTGTACACGGGATACCCTCGTTCTCCCGCGTCCTCCGCGATGGAGACATCCTGAGCGTGGATGTGGGGGTCGAGATTGATGGGTTATTTGCGGACGCGGCGTTGACGGTGCCGGTCGGTGAGGTGGAGGCGGAGACCACCAGATTGCTGAGGACGACGCGTGAGGCGCTCGACATAGGGATCAATGCAGCGCAGCCCGAAGCCCGGTTGGGTGATTTGGGGGCGGCGATACAGACTCACGTCGAGGGCGCCGGATACGAGATCATCAGGGAGCTGGTTGGACACGGGGTCGGGTTGGCGCCGCACGAAGATCCTCACGTGCCCAATTTCGGCCGCCGGGGTAAAGGCCTACGTATGGAACCGGGTTTGGTGATCGCCATCGAACCCATGGTAAACCAGGGAGGCCGCCGCATTCGCACCCTCAGGGACGGTTGGACGGTTGTCACGGCGGACAGGAAGCTGTCCGCACATTTTGAGCACACAGTTGCGGTTACCGAGGAGGGACCACGTATCCTGACCTTGGCGAAGAGCCCGGTTACGGTAGGAGGGAATTAGTGGCGAAAGAACAACCCATTCAGGTTGCGGGCGAGGTCTTAGAAGCCCTCCCCAACGCGATGTTTCGTGTGGAACTCGAGAACGGCCACCGTATCGTGTGCCATGTGTCCGGCAAGATCCGCATGAACTACATCCGGATTCTCCCGGGTGACCACGTGGCTGTAGAACTCTCCCCGTACGACCTGACAAAGGGGAGGATCACCTATCGCTACAAGCAGAGTTAGCCCTAGCATACTCGATTTTAGTTTGAAACTGATAACGCATCCTGATATTTTGTAGGGCTACTCCGAAAGCGAGAACCAGGAATGAAAGTACGCGCGAGCGTCAAACGAATGTGTGAACACTGCAAGATTATCCGGCGGGGGGGTGTCGTCCGGGTCATCTGTAGTCGGAACCCGAAGCACAAGCAACGGCAGGGTTAGATGGCAAGAATCGCGGGCGTCGATCTTCCACGTGACAAGCGGCTCGAGATCAGCCTTACATACATCTACGGAATCGGTCGGTCGACCGCGCGGAATATCGTGCTGGAGACAGGTGTTGACGGCGACCAGCGCGTCCATCAACTGAGTGATGATGACGTAGGTCGGCTCCGACGTGTAATCGAGAATCACTATAAGGTCGAAGGGTCGCTACGCACCGAGAACTCCATGAATGTGAAGCGACTCATGGACATCGGCTGTTACCGCGGCATGCGGCATCGCAGAGGTTTGCCGGTGCGGGGCCAACGTACGCACACAAACGCCCGCACGCGGAAGGGGCCGCGGCGCGCGGTCGCCGGCAAGAAGAAGGCACCGCGAAAGTAAGGGTAAGGGAAGTCCGCTTAATCTCGCCCGGTATCTCCGGGCAGCACCACAAAGATGCGGACCTTAGAGACGAGAGTACGAGACTGAATGGCTAAACCGGTTCGAAAGAAAAAGCGCCAGGTCGACGCTGAAGGCGTGGCCCATGTGAAGGCGACCTTCAACAACACCATCATTACGCTTAGCACGGTGACGGGCGATACCGTGGCCTGGGCCAGTGCCGGCAAGGCCGGGTTCAAGGGATCCAAGAAGTCCACTCCATTCGCGGCCACCATCGCGGCGGAGACCGCGGCCAGGGAGGCTGTCGGCATGGGGATGCGCCGCGTCGATGTTCGCGTGCAGGGGCCGGGTAGCGGACGCGAATCGGCGATTCAAGCGCTGCAGGCAGCGGGTCTCACAATCCGCTCCATCCGTGACGTTACGCCGGTGCCGCATAACGGCTGTCGGCCCCCGAAGAGACGGCGAGTCTGATGTCACGTTATACAGGCCCGGTGTGCCGGCTGTGCCGGCGCGAGGGAGAAAAGCTCTTTCTCAAGGGTAAGCGTTGTTTCACCGATAAGTGTGCGATAGAGCGCCGTGCGTTTCCGCCGGGTGAACACGGTATCGGGCGTCGTAGGCGCCGGAACTCCGAGTACGCGGTCCAGTTGCGCGAGAAACAGAAGGTGAAGCGGATTTACGGGCTGGCGGAGAAACAGTTCCGCAACCTGTTCGAGAAGGCCTCGCGCGTTCCCGGGATCACCGGCGAGAACCTCATCGTGGCCCTTGAGAGCAGGCTGGACAACATCGTATACAGGTTGGGGTTTGCTCCGTCACGCAAGGCGGCGCGCCAGCTGGTGCGCCACCGGCACGTGTTGGTCAACGGAAGGGTCATCGATGTCCCGAGCTACAGCGTCAAACCGGGGGCCGAGATTTCGATTCGAGCCGGTTCCCGTGAATTGCCCGTGGTCAAGGAGTCGATTGAAGACCGCAAGGCGAGGGATCCGCTGTCCTGGCTGGGGGTGGACTACGAAGGAGTGGCCGGGCGCGTTCTCGAGCGTCCAACGCGTTCCGACATCCCGCTCGCCGTAGAAGAACAGCTGATCGTCGAGCTTTACAGCAAGTAGTGCCGTCGCCGACCGTGCGACGGGTGTTTCTACCGAATAGATAGAGTTGGAGTAGATATGACGGTGTCTCTGAATACGCACGATTTCGTCTTCCCCGAGGAATTGACGGAAACGTCGGAGGACGAAAATCGCGCTTCCTTTGTCTTGCACCCGCTGGAACGAGGCTTCGGGCATACCATAGGCAACTCGATCCGTCGGGTCTTGATGTCATCTCTGCCGGGCGCCGCGGTCTGGGCCTTTAGGGCGGATGGAGTTCAGCACGAACACCAGACGATCGACAACGTCGTGGAGGATGTTCACCAGCTGATTCAGAATCTGAAGAGGTTGGTGCTCGTACTCGACGAAGGTAAAGACTCGGCGAAGCTATCGCTTTCCGTACACGAACCCGGAGCGGTTACGGGACATCAACTGAAAACGGCTGGTCCCGTAACGATCATGAACCCCGATCTCGTACTCTTTGATCTGCAGGATGGGGTCGATAAGGATCAGCCCCTGACGATCGACATGTGGGTGAATAGGGGACGTGGATTCGTGATGGCGGAGCACCACGAGGATCCCGAAGCGCTGGAGGAACGCGACGAGTTCCCCGTGGGGACGATCCGGATCGACTCCGTCTACAATCCCGTCACCAGCGCCAACTTCTCGGTGAGGGAGACTCGGGTTGGGCAGCGGACGGATTTCGATTGGTTGCAGATTGATGTCGAGACCAATGGGGCCATCAAACCCAAGGAGGCGTTGACCGACGCGGCAGAGATTGCCCGGCACCACCTCGGATTCTTTAGTGGGCAATCCGATTTCGCCGCGCGGCCGACTAACGGGAAGCTCTTCATGGAAGGCGAGGTAGGAGAATTCGGAGAGCTTGAAACGCGATTTTTCGGGGATTCTGCGGACGGGGCCGGAGCTTCTGGGAGGCCTACCGAACAGAGCAAATCTCTCGAAGAAGTAGGGTTGGAGACCCGTATAAGGAACCGGCTGGAGACCGCCAACATCTATACTGTTGGAGACGTGGCTCAGATGACGAAATCTCAGCTGCTGAAAGTGGAAGGCATAGGTGACACGAGCTTGAAGGCCATTGTCGAAGCTCTCGACACGGTAGGGCTCGGTCTCAAAGTCGCCGGTGTTGGGGCCGCAGGGTCGACCGAGGAATGAGACACCGCAAGAAGGGACGAGAACTCAGCCGGACCCGCAGCCATAGGCGTGCGCTACTGCGGAATCTGGCTACGAGCCTCATACTTCATGAACGCATCAGGACGACGCAGGCGAAGGCGAAGGAGCTCCGGCCATTCGCGGAGCGACTTGTGACACTTGCCCGGCGGGGCGACGTGCATAGTCGGCAGCTCGCTGCCCGAGACGTTGCGGATCGCACTGCTTTGCGCAAGTTATTTGACCAGATAGGACCCCGCTTCCAGGATCGGCCCGGCGGATACACACGGATCATGAAGCTGGGGGCGCGAAAGGGAGACGGCGCCGAGTTGGCACTGATCGAATTTTTGGATGCCGATGCGTAGGGCCCGATCGGCACGCGAGCGAAACCAGCTGACGGACGGAGGTAAGGATGTCTAACAGAGGCGAGGGCTGGATCGGGATCGTCCTCGGGGCCGCGGCCGTGGGTGCCATTTTGGCCCTGTTCTTGTGGTTGGGAGACCAAACCGAGCAAGTGGAGGCTGATCGTGCGGCTGCTGCAGCTGCTGCCGTGGAGGCCGAACGGGATTTCAACGCCGTCGACCTGCTTGAGGACCCCACCGGGTCTATCGGGCGGAACGTCGTCATTGAAGGAATCAGAATAATGAACGGTTTGGGGCAGGCGGCCTTTTCGATCGCTCTCAACGAAACTGAGGAATATCCGGTGCTGCTATCGGTGACTCCGATCGAACGCTTGCGAGCCGAGGGAATCTCGACCCTGTACGGGGGCGACAGTGTTTACCTGGCGGGGCGTGTTTACAGCTTTAACGATTCGATCGCTCAAGTGTGGGTGGATACCGAAGCGGTTCGTCCGGATGCAGGAGAGATGATCCCGGAGTCCGTTAGCTTCCTGCTCGCCGACTCGATCGTAGTACACTGACCCGGGTAGTCCATGGCTAATTTTTGTCACGTCTGCGGAAAGGGTCCCGGAACGGGCAACCACGTCAGCAACGCCAATAACAAGCGCAAGCGACGGTTCATGCCCAACCTGCAGCGGATCCGAATTGTAGAAGGGTCGACGCGGCGGCGGGTTAGAGTCTGTACTCGGTGCATCAAAGCGGGGAAGGTTACCAAGCCGTCCTGACGGGGGTAGGGTCAGAGAGTGCGGAGACGAATCTGGCCCGCACCTCAATTTCCAAGTCGGTGACGAACCATGGGCAGGGCGCTCTGTCCGGCCAGCATGTCTTGGTGACGCGTCCCTCGGGCAGCGCAGAACGCTTCGTAAGGCAACTCAGGGCTCGGGGTGCCCTTGTAACCCACCTGCCAACCACGCGGATCGCCCCGCCCTCCCAAACGGCGGATCTGCTCCACGCGTTGGCAGGGATGTGCGAAGTCGATTGGGTCCTCATGACTTCCGCCAGGGCGGTGCTGGCACTTAGGGAGTTGACCTCCGTACTCCCTCCGGGCCCTCGATTTGCCGCGATCGGCCCGCAAACCGCGGAAGCCCTGACGACCGCCTTCGGTGTACCCTGCGACATCCCGCGCGTGTTCCGAGCCGAGGCGCTCGCGGATATGGTGTTGTCGAGAATGCCTCCGGAAGCTCGAGGAGATGTGCGCGTCATGCTGCTGCAGGCGGAGCAGGGGCGGCGAGTGCTGCGCGAACGATTGGACGCCTCCGGAGTACAGACTCAGGTGGTGCCCGCGTACCGGGTGGTGACCAATACGGCGGTACGCGACGCCTTACGGGATTGTATCGCGAGTCGAACCCTCCACTGGATCACCTTCGCGGCTGGATCCGCAGTACGCTCGTACGTGGAGCTCGTAGGATGTGAATCAGGGGGAGCCAGGGTGGCGGTCATTAGTCCCGTGACTGGGAGTGTTGGGGCAGAGTTGGGCCTCCCGGCGGATGTGATCGCCACCACACATACGGGGGAGGGTTTGGTGGAATCGCTAGTGTCTGCGGCCGGAGAAGCGAAGAGTGTCTGAGCCGACCCCTCCAACCCCTCCGTCCTTTCCATCCGTGCGTCTTCGCCGATTGCGTGGCTCGTCATCTCTCCGTGAACTCGTGAAAGAGACGCGCTTGGTGCCCTCGGATTTCATCCTGCCCCTTTTCGTAGTTGACGGGGAAGTTTGTCGAACACCGATCGAGTCGTTGCCGGGTGTCTATAGGATGAATGTGGATGCGGCGGTGGAAGAAGCGGCGGCCGCCAACGCAGACGGAGTGCGAGCCGTATTGCTGTTTGGGATACCGACAGAGAAGGATGCGACCGGCTCGGAGTCTGACCAAGATGATGGGATTGTGCAGCGGGCGCTGCGGGCAATTCGATCGGCGGTTCCAGATCTCGCCCTCATCACTGACGTCTGCCTTTGTGCGTATACGGACCACGGGCACTGCGGTCTCGTAGAAGGTGGAGATGTCTCCAACGACGCCACCCTGCCGAGATTGGCATCGCAAGCGGTCAGTCATGCCCGGGCCGGCGCGGACATCGTGGCGCCCTCGGACATGATGGATGGACGGGTCGGAGCCATTCGCACCGCGCTTGATGGAAGTGGGTACAATGGAGTCGCAATACTCTCCTACGCTGTCAAGTATGCCAGTGCCTTCTACGGCCCCTTCCGGGATGCAGCCCAATCGGCACCGGCGTTCGGTGACCGGCGTACCTACCAGATGGATGTGCGCAATGCCCGGGAGGCGATACGTGAGGTGGAACAGGATGTCGTTGAGGGAGCTGACATACTCATGGTCAAGCCGGCACTCCCAAGTCTGGACGTGTTGAGGAGAGTGAAGGATCGATTCGGTCTACCGACGGTCGCATATCAGGTTAGCGGGGAACATGCGGCCCTCGAAGCGGCCGGTGCGGTAGGAGCCATCGATACCGAAGCCGCTCGCCTGGAAACCGCGTACGCGATTCGCAGAGCCGGGGCAGATCTCATGGTGACCTATGCGGCGCGCCAGCTAGCGCGACAGGTGGCGTGGGGATGATTCAGTGAAGGCAGTGAAGGATTTGAAGGTTCCGGAGAGTCTCGATATTGTGATCCTGGGATCCGGGTACGTGGGGCTCGTCACGGGGGTGTGTCTGGCGGGGACGGGCAACAGGGTCATTTGCACGGACGTGGAACACGATCGTATCCACGGGCTCCGGCAAGGCCGCGTACCGTTCTACGAGCCCCGGATAAACGACCTCCTGGCGGAGAATCTCGGTGATGGCCGCATCGGGTTCACAACGGACGTGTCGAAGGCAATTGGTTCGGCGGATGCTGTTTTCATCGCGGTGGGAACGCCCGCTCGAGAAGACGGGGCAGCGAACGTCGAGCAAGTCCTCCAGGCCGCGACGACCGTGGCTACCCATATGAAACCGCAGGCGGTGGTCGTCATCAAGAGTACGGTGCCGGTTGGAACGACCGCGCGGGTACGGGCCCTGATGGAGGAACACGTGACAGAGCCCTTCCACCTTTGCGTGAACCCCGAGTTCCTCCGAGAGGGAACGGCCGTCAACGATTTCCTCTACCCCGACAGGGTTGTGTGCGGTGTGGACTCGACACTCGCCCGTGTCATGCTCCGCATGCTGTACGAACCGTTCGTCCGATCCGGTCATCCTATCCTCTTCATGGACATCGCCTCCGCGGAACTCACCAAATACGCCTCCAACGCCATGTTGGCGGCACGCGTGGGGTTGATGAACGAGATAGCAGCCGTCTGCGAAGCTACCGGAGCCGACATTGAGGCGGTCAGGTCTGGGTTGGGTTCCGATAGGCGTATCGGCCCCGAATACCTATTTGCAGGAACGGGTTTTGGAGGAAGTTGCCTTCCAAAGGACCTGACGGCGTTTGTGAACATGGCGGAGGAGTGCGACGTGGATGCAAGTATCGCTCGTGCCGTGGTACAGGGAAACGCGCGGCAGCACACCCTCCTCCTGCGCAAACTGGTCAAACGCTTTGGAGATCTCACCGGACGCCGGTTCGCGATCTGGGGTTTGGCTTTCAAACCGGGGACGGATGACATGCGCGCGGCTCCATCACGGGTAGTCATCAACGGACTGTTAGAGTCCGGAGCCTTGGTCTCGGCCCACGATCCGGCGGCAATGGGGGTCGCACGCCAACATTTCTCGGACCGGGAAGTACATTACGGAAGTGACGAATATGAGGTTCTCCGCGACGCGGACGCTCTCTTGGTAATGACAGAGTGGTTGCAGTACCGTCGACCCGACTGGTCCGCTGTCCGAGAACTCCTGGCCGAGCAAATCATCTTCGATGGACGAAATCTCTTCGACCCGGATGAAATGGAGAAAATGGGGTTCGAGTACTACCCCGTGGGCCGCCGCCAAGTTGGGAGTCAACACCAGGCTGGGAATCGCCCGTGACGTCCAGATACGTGGTGACCGGGGCGGCCGGCTTTCTGGGCTCCCATCTCACCGATCGGATCATTGCCGAGGGACACTCGGTGGTGGCTGTAGACAACTTCGTGACCGGGAGTGCAGACAATCTGGCGCACCTAAAAACGGAGTCCCGCTTTGATCTGCTAGAAAGGGATTTGACAGAACCGGTCTCTATCTCGGGGCCGATCGACGGCATCCTTCATTTCGCGTCCCCCGCAAGTCCCGTGGACTATCTTCGCCTCCCCCTGGAGACGCTGAAGGTTGGAGCGATGGGTACGATGTCCCTCCTAGATCTGGCATGCGCGCACGATGCCCCCTTCCTGCTCGCTTCAACGTCGGAGGTTTACGGCGATCCACTGGTACACCCACAATCGGAGAGGTACTGGGGTAACGTGAACCCGGTCGGGCCTCGAGCCGTATACGATGAATCCAAACGGTTCGCCGAAGCTCTCACGATGGCCTACCGAAACAGCCGGTCCGCGGATACACGTATCGTTCGGATCTTCAACACCTACGGACCCCGCATGCGGCCCCACGATGGTCGGGTCATCTCGAACTTTGTCGTACAGGCACTCCGAGGGGACCCGCTGACGGTTTACGGGGATGGCTCGCAGTCGCGCAGCTTCTGCTATGTGTCTGATCTCGTTGAGGGTATCTGGCGACTCTTCAACTCGGGCGAGCCAGGGCCGGTCAACCTCGGCAACCCTGAGGAGTACACGATCCGGGATATCGCCGAGATGGTGCTTGCCGAGATACGGTCGCCGTCCGAGATCGAATGGCACGCACTGCCTACCGAAGATCCTGTTCGGCGTTGCCCCGACATCACGCTGGCGGAGGAACGCTTGGGATGGACGCCGCTCGTATCTTTGGAAGACGGTTTGCGGAAGACGGTTGCTTACTTTGAGGCCCTGCGGGAACGTGGAGAGCTAGGACCTGCTCAAGCTCTGGTCGGTGCCTGATGCCTGCCTCGGTGGAATCGGCCAGCGTGCCGGATGGAGGATCGCAGCTTTCCGTGGTAATGCCGGTCTACAACGAAGAGGGGACCCTAAACACCATTGTTCGGAAGGTGCGGGACGTGGTGCCGGAGGCCGAATTGGTGGTGGTGGATGATGGATCTACGGACGGATCCCCGGGTATCATTGAGGATCTGCGTCGCCAAGGGCTGGTTGATCGTGTGCACTCACACGGCCGGAACCGGGGGAAGGGGGCGGCCTTGAATACGGGGTTGGCGTCTACCACCAGGGCTCTGGTCGTGGTGCAGGATGCGGATCTCGAGTACGACCCGGAGGACTATGGGAAGCTGCTGGAGCCGATCCTGAACGGGAGTGCGGACGTCGTATACGGATCGCGGTTCTACGGTTCCAACCCCCGCCGTGTCATTTATTTTTGGCACTATGCAGGGAACAGGCTATTGACGCTGTTCTCGAATGTTGTAACCAATCTTACCCTCACCGATATGGAGACGTGCTATAAATGTTTCCGTCGCGAGGTTGTGGAGGGCCTGACGATTGAGGAGCGGGGGTTTGGCGTGGAGCCCGAAGTAACAGCCAAGGTTGCCCACGCAGGATGGCGAATATCCGAAGTGGGGATTTCCTACGCGGGGCGTTCGTTTGAGGACGGGAAGAAGATTACATGGAGAGATGGCGTTTCGGCACTGCGTTGTATCGTCAAATACGGACTGTTCCGGTCCAAAAGCCGGCGCAATCCGAAATGACAAGCTCCAAGGTGACTGTCGCGGTCGTGGCGATGATTGGATGCGCCGTCGCGGCGGGCTGCGCAAACGGGGACGAACGTGCGCTGGGGAGAGGTGACGAGTTCTACGCGATCGGCGACTTCGATCGGGCAATCGCCGAGTATAAACTTGCGCAGAGGGTGCTCGGAGACACGGAGGAAGTCGTGTTGAGGCTGGGGCACGCGTACGCCGCCAACGGCGATGTGTTTGACGCTGTCGAGCTTTACGAGGCGGTGATGGAACTCGATCCGGGGGCGGAAACGAGGGATCAGGTCACAGCGGATCTCGTGGAACTTGCCCGTGAGGCGGCAGCGGAGCGGCGCTCGGAAAGAATGACCACAGCGATAGATGCGTTGGTACGTTGGAAGCTGGGGCATGCTCCGGCCGACGTCTTGCCACAGTTGGCCAATGTTAGAGGGGACGATCCGGACCCTGCGCGCCGGATTCCGGTTTACCTTGCCCTCCTGGAATACCTGGAAGAACCAGGACCGGACCTCTTGTACAGAGTCGCATCCACCTACCAGCAGCTGGAGGGTTCGTGTCGAGCCGGGCTCACGTACTACGGGCAATATCTGGAGGAGGCCACGTGGCGCGACGGCAGCTGGGAGGCTGCCAATGAAGGGTATGGGGCCTGCCTCTATCAGGTCGCCGAGGCGGAACGTACGGAAGGACGGCCGGAAATGGCGCTGGAGCTGTTAACGGAACTCGTCGAACTCGGGGTACCGCGCACGCTCATGGTCTGGGCGCACTTCAGGCGGGGGGAGATCTTCCTAGAGCAAGAGGAGGAGGACTTGGCTCTCGAGAGTTTTAATCAGGTGATGGCGTTGAATCCGACGCGTAGCTTCGGGCTCACGTCCGAAACCGAGCGGTACATACGACAGCTGAGGTTCGGACTCTGATCACCCAACTTCTGACCATCCGGACTGTGATCGCTCGGGCTCAAGGCGCGCGGTCCCGCGTACCCGATCCAGCTCCGCTACGAAATTCCGGTCGGACGACGGTACTGCTGGCGGGGGCTCTTAGCCTCCTGACCGTGGCTTGCGGTCGATCTGGGCCGCCCGAGGACATTTCCGCTCCCGACCTCTTCGAATGGGCGCATCAGCAGTTTGAGGCCGAGGAGTACGAAGATGCCGCCGACGGGTTCCTCGCTTTCATGATCCGGGATCCGCTGAACCCAATGGTGGATAGCGCGCAGTTCATGGTTGCTCAATCCAGGATGCGGCAAGGCGACGAACTAGAAGCGATTGCGGAGTTTCAGCGGCTGGCTATCGATCGACCGAGTAGCCCGCTCGCCGACGACGCCCAGCTCGGCACGTGCAATGCATACCTGGAAGCCGCCCCCCGATTGTCGCTGTCGCAGGAGTTTACTCGGCGTGCCATCGAAGAGTGCGAGCGTTTGATCCAGTTCTTCCCCGGGACGCCGCACACCGCGGAGGCGGAGCGAATCAAGGCGGAAGCGCAGTCGCGGTTGGCCGAACAGAGCTATGAGATCGGGAAGTACTACCAGGACCGCCAACGGCTCGCCCAATCCGCGATCGTCTACTTTGAGAAGTCACTTTCGGAGGACCCGGGCGAGTCATACCTCCCGGATCTGTTGCTGCGCCTGTACAGGGCCTATCAGGAAGTCGGGTACGATACAGAGGCGGAAGGCGTGCGGGAACGCCTGCTGGAGGAGTTCCCAGATTCCGAACAGGCGAACGAGCTGGCCGTCACGTCCGCGCCGCAGGATGTCGGGGTGACGAAGTGACGTGGCACCTCGGTGGAGACCGGGACCTTGCCGTCGGCATTTTCGGGGGCTGTTTCGATCCCCCGCACCTCGGCCATGCCCGAGCCGCCGTGGAGCTTCTGGAACGTCTCCCGATTGACCGTCTGATCGTGATTCCGTCCGGGGATCCGCCACACCGCGACACCGTGCTCCCGGCTGCCGCACGGTTCGAGCTCGTAAACGCCATGTTCGCGGGTGAGGAGCGGATCGAAGTGTCGGCTTTGGAGCTGGAACGGCCGGGGCCCTCGTATACGGTGAACACGCTGGCGGAGCTGTCTCGGAGAGTGACCGGGGCGCGCTTCATGCTGGCGATGGGGACGGAGCAGTTTGCGACGTTCGATAGTTGGAGAGATCCGCTCCAGATCGCGGAACTGGTGGAGATCGTGGTCATGCGACGGGGTGGAGAGGAGTTTCCGGAGCCATCCCCCTTTGGCATTGAGTACGTTGCACTGGAGCTGCCGCGGCTCGACATCACATCGAGTCGAATCCGGCGGCTGCTGGCAGAGGGGCGCTCGATCCGGTATCTGGTCCCGGAGTCCATACGGTACGAGATCGAAGCGGCCTGGCGGCGGACGGACCCCGTGGGTCAGATCTCCGGTGTAGGCTACGAATTGGCTGGAAGGCAATGAAGAAGAGATGCTGAAAACGGTTGTAAAGCGGGTGTTCGGTACGCGATTCACCCGCGAAATGAAGCGCATGCGACCGATTGTCGCCCGCATCAAGGAACATGAGGAACGCCTCGCGTCGCTCCCCGACGAAGACATTCGGGGGCAGACAGCAAAGTTCCGCGCCGTTATTGAAGAGCGTACCACAGAGATAGAAGAGGCTCTCGAGACTCTGCGTGAAGAGCGGAGGCAAACCCAGAATCCCCAGCGACGAGCGGACCTCGCGGAACGCATTGCATCGGCGGAGGGAGACCTGGGGGCTGCCATCCAGTCGGTACTGGACGACCTGCTGCCGGAGGCGTTCGCCACCGTGCGCGAGGCGTGCCGACGCCTGTTGGGAACCGAGATCAAGGTGACCGGGAACGACATGGTGTGGGACATGGTCCCCTATGACGTTCAGCTCATCGGGGGCATCGTCCTCCACCAGGGCAAGATCGCGGAGATGGCAACGGGAGAAGGTAAGACGCTCGTCGCCACCATGCCCCTGTATCTGAACGCACTACCCGGCCGCGGCGTCCACCTCGTCACCGTGAATGACTACCTGGCACGGCGGGACGCCCAGTGGATGGGCGTCGTGTTCGAATACCTGGGACTCACCGTAGCAGTCTTGGAGGACTCGCGTCCTGGGAGTGCCGAGAGGCGGGCCGCTTACAACGCCGACATCACTTACGGAACCAACAACGAATTCGGCTTCGACTACCTCCGCGACAACATGGTGGTTCAGCTTGAACACCGGGTGCAGCGGCCCCACGCCTACGCGATCATCGACGAGGTGGACTCGGTTCTCATCGACGAGGCGCGTACCCCTCTCATCATCTCCGGTCCTGCAGGGCGGGACGACCGAACCGTCTATCAGAAACACAACGCCCGGGTGCAATCCGTCGCCCGCAGACAATCGACCATTATCAACAGGCTAGTGGCCGAGGGCGCGGCCTTGCTTGAGGAGGCCGAGGCTAACGACTCCGCCGACACCCGTTGGGAGGCGGGTCTCAAGCTCCTCGCCGCCCGTCGTGGCGCGCCCAAGAACCGACGCCTCTTGAAGCTGCTCAACCAGTCGGGTGTCAAGCAGATCGTGCAACGTACAGAAGCGGACATGATGCGGGAGAAGCGTTTGTACGAGGCGGATGAGCTCCTCCTCTACTCGATGGACGAGAAGGGGCACACCATCCAGATCTCAGATCAGGGTCTTGATGTGCTATCTCCCAGTGACCCGGATGCCTTCGTCGTCCCTGACATTTCGGAGGAGGTTCACCGCGTTCAGGAGGACGACTCCCTTTCGGACGATGAGAAGCGGGAACGGATTGAGGGCCTGGAGCACGAGTACGCCGAAAAGTCGGAGATGATCCACATCATCCATCAACTTGTGAAGGCCCACTCCTTGTACGAGCGGGATGTGGAGTACGTCGTCGAGGGTGGGGAAGTTGTCATCGTCGACGAACACACGGGCCGTAAGATGCACGGTCGCCGGTGGTCGAACGGGCTGCACCAGGCAGTCGAAGCCAAGGAGAAGGTGACGGTTCGGGGCGAGACGCAAACGCTCGCGACGATCACGATCCAAAACTACTTCCGGATGTACGACAAGCTGGCAGGAATGACTGGCACGGCCGAGACCGAGGAAGGGGAGTTTCACCAGATCTACGGGCTCGAAGTCGTTGTCATCCCTACCAACCGGCCCGTACGTCGAGTGGATAACGACGATCTCATCTTTCAGACGAAAAAAGAGAAGTACGCGGCTCTGCTGGATGAGATACAGAGTATTCACGAGGACCAGCTCCCGATTCTCGTCGGTACCACGAGTGTGGAGGTGTCCGAGCTCATCTCCCGCATGCTGAAACGCAGAGGTCTGGCGCACGAAGTCCTCAACGCCAAGCAACACGAGCGGGAAGCCATCATCGTGCAAAAGGCCGGACAGCCAGGGGCGATCACCATCGCGACGAACATGGCGGGCCGTGGCACAGACATTAAGCTCGCCGCCCCCTGCATTCAGTGTGAGGTGTGCGGGATCCTCCCCGACGTGGAAGCCTTCGGTCAGACCACGGAGGAACCCGACCTGTCGCGAGCGGAGATCAAGGAACGCGGGTGCGAAGAGGCTCCACCGTGCGGTCTCCAGATCCTGGGTACGGAACGGCACCAATCCCGCCGTATCGACCGACAGCTAAGGGGGCGCTCGGGCCGTCAAGGAGACCCGGGTGCGAGCCTCTTTTTCCTGTCGCTCGAAGACGACTTGATGCGGCTCTTCATGCACGAACGAGTTGCAAAGGTTATGGACCGGCTCGGGGTCGAGGAGGGGGAGGTCATCAGCCACCCGTGGATCACCCGGTCGGTGGAACGAGCTCAGAAGCGAGTCGAGATGCAGAACTTCGACGCTCGCAAGCGGCTGCTCGATTACGACGACGTCATGAACCAGCAGCGCGAGGTCGTGTATGACCTGCGCCTGTCTGCCCTAGAGGGGGGTGAAGACCTCAAAGGCCAGGCCTGGGAGATGATCTACGAGGCACTGGTCGAAGTCGTCGACGAATTCGTCCCGTCCGGAAGTACGCACACCGACTGGGATCTGGTTGGCCTGCGCGAAGCCCTCCTGCTCGATTTTTTCCTCCCTCTGGAAGTGCTTCCGAGAAATGACGAGGAAGGCACGGGGAACGAGGCGGGTGCCTCGGCGGACAACTGGGCTTCGTCGGAGGAGCTTGCCGAAGCCGTGATCGAAGCTGGCCGGGATCGGTTTCGCGCTCAGATCGAGACGTTCGGTTCAGTGTGGGAACAGGTCCTGAGGTTTGTGGTTCTGTCGGTCATCGACGAGAAGTGGAAGGATCACCTCTACGATCTCGATCACCTGCGGTCATCAATTCACTTCCGGTCCTGGGGTCAGAAGGACCCGCTCGTGGAGTACAAGAAAGAGGCGTACGAGATGTTCGTGAGCCTGGTCGCGGATCTCAGGCGTACCATCGCCAACCGCTTTTTCCGTGCTCGGATCGAGGTGCGACAGCCGGCAGCACCTGTGGCGCCGCGGGTTACGGGACTAAGCGGTCCGACGGAGCCAAGTCCGGGCGGATCGGTACCCTCCGCGACTCCGGTACCCCGTGGACCCGCGGGTGAGATGTCTCCGGTCGGCGTGTCGGCCGCGGCTCGCACCGACCAATTCCAGCCGGACGACTCCGCGCAAAAGGCGGCGCTTGCCACCGGGGCCACCTCGGGTTCCAAGCGCCCTGCGGTGGCCGCCAAGGCGCCAGGCCGAAACGCTCCATGCCCGTGCGGCAGCGGGAAGAAGTACAAGAAATGTCACGGTCGCCTGGGATAGTGCGATTCCTCATCGCAGGTCTCGTGACGGTGGTCGGAGCATGCGGAGGGGAAGTCCCACCTCGGACGGAGACCCCACCCCCAGTCCCGACCGAAACCCTCTCGGACCAAGCCGTGGTGGACGTGTCGCTCCTCGAGTACATCATTGGGAGCCCGGAGGTGCTGCCTGCGGGCACGGTCGAATTGCGGCTCAGCAATCAAGGCTTCGAACCCCACAACCTCAAGCTCGTCGATCCAAGGAACGGAGAGGTACTGTGGGAGACCGAAGACGATCTCCCGTCGGGGGAGGTGCGTTCCGTTGAACTCACGCTCGAACCGGGTGCGTACACGTTGGTTTGCGACGTCGCAGGACACGATTCTCGTGGCATGGTTCGCGACGTCTCGGTGGTAGCTGCCCCAGTGACGGAGGACGGCTAGTGTTTCTGAGGTATGTGCCCCCCATGGGCATCTATGAGACGCTGTACGCCTTTATGGGGACCTTCGGACGGTACATGGGCGAGCCGGGCACCCACCCGTGGAGCCAGGGTTTCCCTCGCACCGACCAACTTCCGGGCGGGCCACCGCTCCCGAGCGCCGTCACGGTAACGACCCTGGATCGGCGATATCCAAAGGCTTGGGGTCTGCCGGAGCTGCGGAACGCGCTAGCCAGCTACTATACCGAGTACTACGGCACGGCTATCTCGCCGGAGAACGTCATGGTGTTCGCCGGCGGTCGCCCCGCGCTAACGGCTCTGCTCCTGTTCTTGGAGCCGGACGTTGAGGTGCGCATCGCATCGACGGAGTACACCCCGTACTACGACCTCTTGAAAGGGTTGAGGCGGTCCCATCACCTGGTGAAGAGTGGTGCCGACAATGGCTTCCGACCGCCGATATCCAAGTACATCGAGCCTCGAGAGGGGAAAACGCTCGTCCTACTGAGCAACCCGTGCAATCCCACCGGCATTACGCGTACGGGTGATGAGTTGGAGGCATTGGTCCGAGCCAGCGAGGGCGATCACATGGGAGTGCTCGTGGACGAGGCCTACGAACTCCTCCACGCTCCGCCCGTAAGCGCGATTGCACACGTCCAGGACATCGAAGAGACCAACCTGTTCGTAGTGGGGGCGGCGACAAAGGGACTGCAGGCACCCGGCATTCGGATCGGTTGGGTGGTTGGGGCGCGTCGCCATATCGAGGTTCTGTCGAACTTTTCTTCCTTCGGGATGGGCGGCGTGGCTCACCCCTCTCAGCGGTATGCCCTGGAGCTTCTTGACCCGGACCGGATTCCGGAGGTGCGGCGAGCTGTTCCGAAGTACTATCTCGAACAGCGGGAGAGGTACGGAGAGGCGTTCGCCAGGTTAGGGTTGGAGCTGTTTTCGGGAACGGGAGGGTTCTATCACTGGTGTCGGATCCCCCGGGCCATCAGTGCGGAAGCCCTCAACGAACGTCTCTTCCGGGACGGGGCAGCGATCCTGAAAGGGACGGACTGCGACATGCTCCGGTTGGGTGACGAGTCCCCGCTCCGCTCCTTCTTCCGCTTCTCCTTCGGTCCCCTCGATTTGGCATCCTTCGACTCCGACGTCGAGCTGATGGAGCGAGCCCTGGCCGATCTCAGCCTCTCATGAGTTCGGCCTTCCCTTGAGAGTGGTGGTAGTGGTTGCCTATCATGGAGGTAACACAACTCGGACTTGAAGGGAGCCCCCCATGAAACGTCGTGATTTTCTGTTGAGTTCCGCCGCCGCCACAGCCGGTGCCTCCGTTCTTGGCTGCAACTCCGAGGGGACGCCCTCGTCAACGGCCGACGCCATCAGCGAGTGGGGAGGGGGTGGCGCCCAACTCGGGAGATCTCATCAGAGTGTGTGGGGCCAGGGCGGCGTCACGGCTGCCGCCGACTACTATGCCTCGCTCGCTGGGACGACAATAATGATGCAGGGTGGCAACGCCATTGATGCGATCGTGGCGGCTGCCGCCACCCTGAACGTGTCCGAGCCCTATATGTCCGGGATCGGGGGGTTCGGCGGATACATGTTGATCTACCTGGCGGAAGAGAATCGCGTTGTTGGACTGGATGCTCTGGGGCGGGCGCCCGCGGCGTCATCCCCGGAAACGATGACGCTCGACGACTTCGAGCAGGGATACAAGGCCCCGATCGTGCCAGGCGCTTTCAAGGGTTGGGCCGCCGCCCTGGAACGCTACGGCACCATGGATCTAGGGGACGTGTTCGAACCCGCGATTCGGCTGGCGCAGGATGGATTTGTCGTCTCCGGCTTCGATCAGCTCCACACCAACTCAAGTGCGGAAAAGTTGGGTCGATATCCATCGACTACCCGTGTGATGTTTCCGAATGGTCGACCACCGCGCATGGGAGAGATCATCAAACAGCCCGAACTGGCAGCGAGCATGGCTCACCTGGCGCGGGCAGGTGCCGATGACCTTTACCAGGGAGAACTGGCAAGCAGCATTGTGTCATTCCTTGCCGAGAACGGCGGGCACATGACTCTTGAGGACCTCGCATCCTACGAGGTGGAGTGGAGAGAGCCGCTCTCCATCAGTTTCCACGGCCACGATCTGTACGCGATGCCGCCCGGGTCGTGCGGGATGACGATGTTCCAGGCTTTGAACATCATGGAGGGCTTCGGGCTCGCCGACATGGATCTATACGGCACCGACTTTGCGCACCTCTGGCTCGAAGCGATGAAGCTGGCGTTGATCGACGACGACGTCTACAACACGGGGCGCGATGTCGATATTCCTGTGGAGCGGATAATCTCCAAGTCCTATGCCGACGAACAGCGAGCGCGCATCCAGGCGGGTCGTGTGGCGTCTTTTTCCGGTGCTCCCCACCCGTTCTTCGGGACAACCAGCCTTTCGTCGGCGGACCGTTGGGGAAATGCGGTGGCGTTTACTCAGTCGCTGGTGAGCGTGTACGGGAGTGGGGTGATCGCCGGCGACACCGGCATCTTCTTGAACAACGGTCATACGTTCGGGTTCGTTCTCGAGGAAGGTCACGTTAACCATCTGGAGGGAGGAGCCCGAGCGAAGGGTGTGATGACGCCGTGCATCGTGACTCGAGAGGGCGACCTCGTGGCTGCTATCGGGGCCGCGGGAGGCTACACGATTCCTCAAACGGTGGGTCAGGTCATCACCAAACTCGTCGTGGGCGGAATGGATATCCAGCACGCAATCGCTTCGCCGCGCATGGCGATTAACCGGGGTGGAGGCCGGACGCCGATTCCGGAGGACTCCGTGACCTATCTGGAGGACGGTTTCCCATCGGATGTCTACGCGGGATTGGCGGAGAGGGGTCACTACCTCGCCGAGCCGGGCAATCCGGGAGGCGTGCAGGGGGTTTACAGGGACTCTGAGACAGGTGCTCTCGCGGGCGGTTCAGATCCCCGCCGGGACGGGCACGCCATCGCTTGGTAGCGAGGACGCGCCCCGCGCCCCTACTGCGTTAGTTCTCCGGGATCAGTTCGATGGTGCTGTACACCTCCATTTCGATGGCCTGGCCCATCATAGACAGGTTCAGGACCATTTCACTTTCATTGGAGGCGATGCGGCCGAGTGCAAGGTCCAGATGCGTTGTGATGGTCAAGGTCCCCGTGGCGGTCGCCATCATTCCTCCTCCAAAGTCCAAGGACGTGTCCAGGAGTGATTCACCCAGAATGCGTACGGCACCGTCCTCGGCTGACTCCAGCGTATATGTCACGGAAACCTCCAGCGGCGTGGTACCCCCATTCTGCCCCGGGATCGGAACCGTCGTAGACCCCGACCAACTGGCACCAACGGCCACGGGCTCCTCAGGGAATCCTATTGCCTTCTGCGCCATTGACGCTTCGGTCGTTTCCAAAGCCGTCCCCTCGAGCGTCCCTGTGTCGACGAGGCTGTAGTCCGACAGCCTCGAATCCGTAGCCGCGGTGTACTGCGCGCCCGACAGGTCGGGGAGACCCTCCATGGGTATCATCGGCATTTGGGAAACAGACCACGAATCGACCGTGGACGTCAGCTGATACGTGTCCCCCGAGACTTCCGTGACGGCATCCGTAGACTCGCCCTCCATTGTGAAGATTGGCTCGTCCGGCATTCCCGGAGCCAAGACGTATGTCTCTATAACTGTGGAGTAACGAGACACCAAGCCTGCCTCCGGCATCATCCGCAGCAAGACCTCCTGAGCCGCGACCGGTGTGGGCAAAGTGGTGTGTACGGCGATGCCGAGAAGTAGTAGAAAAGTTGTACGGGTAATTCGTGAAAGCATTGGATCTCCAATCTATGCGGTGAATCTGGCGGGTGTGTTGCTCTTGATACCCATTATACACTCTCCCGGACAATCCTGGCATGCCACTCACCATACAAGAGCTGCCGGTCGGGGAGCGGCCGCGGGAACGGCTCCGGAACCAAGGTTCGGATGCCGTGTCCACGACGGAGCTGCTGGCCATCATCCTCGGCGGCGGGTCAAACGGAAAGTCCGCCGTGGACGTCGCCGGCCACCTGCTCGCACATCACGGCGGTTCGCTGCGATCCCTCTCCCGAGCCGAACCCGCCGCGCTCGAGCAAGTGGTGGGAATCGGCCCAGCTCGCTCGGCGGCCGTCGTCGCGGCCCTCGCGCTGGGTAGGCGACTGGCGTCCGAACCGGCCCGGACCCGCGATCAGATAATGAGTCCGGCGGATGTCTTCGGACGGCTTGCTCCATTCTTGCGAGACCGGAAACAGGAGGAGTTCTGGGTCATCTATCTGGACACGCAAAACCGCATCATTCTCGAACGCCGCCTCACGGTGGGCCTCCTCAACACCTCCCTGGTCCACCCCCGGGAAGTCTTTGGACCCGCGATTGCTACCTCCTGTGCGTCCATCATCCTGTGCCACAACCATCCGAGCGGTGAACCGGAGCCTTCCGCCGAGGACATCGCTGTCACAGTGCAACTTGTTGAGAGCGGCCGCCTCCTGGGGATACCGGTCCGCGATCACATTATTCTGGGAGACCGCGAGTATGTGAGTCTGTGTAACCGTGGTCTGTGTGACTAAGCTGGGACCGCGCACGGAAAGGGTGTGCACCCCGCCGGGACCGCCTGGCGCCGTTGTGTGCTAGCTTGTACTGAATTGGCTGGGATTAAGACCGACACGATCGGAGCTGTACGAGTGGAACTGAGGGCCAAGATCGCTGAACGAGACACGCTCCCCCAAGTGGAGTCAGGGGTGGGGTCTGGACCGGAATCCAAAGAGGAGTCCGGAGGTTCGCGCGCCCTCTTGCCTGACGATTTCCTCGCCGCAATCGACGGCCAGGAACACCGGCTGGACCTGGATGTGCTTGCTCTGGCGTATCAGTACAGCCTCGAAAAACATGATGGTCAGAAGCGGGCGTCCGGCGAAGATTACATTGAGCACTGTGTCGAGGTCGCCAAGATTCTGAGCGAAATCCGTCTCGACACGGTGAGCATCGCGACCTCGCTCCTCCACGATGTCGTCGAGGACACCGACACCACTGTAGACGAGATCCGTGCCGAGTTCGGGGACGAGATCGCAACCATCGTGGACGGGCTCACGAAGATCGCGAAGTTCGAACTTGGTAACATGGCGGAACGGCAGGTTGCCACTTACCGGAAACTTCTGCTCTCCATGGCGAGCGACGCACGCGTCATCCTTGTCAAACTCGCCGACCGCCTCCACAACATGCGCACGCTTCAGTACATGCCATCGTCGGCCCGCCACCGAATTGCGCTCGAGACGCGAGAGATCTACGCCCCTCTCGCCCATCGCTTGGGGGTGGCTCGCATCAAGTGGGAGCTCGAAGACCTCGCATTCAAGTTCCTGGAGCCGGAGGCGTACAAGCGTCTCGTCGGGTCGGTGGCTGCGACCAGAAGCGAGCGCGAAGAGTTGATCCGGCAGATGGAGGAACCCCTCCGGAACGAGCTAAAAGAGGCGGGCATTAAGTGCGAGGTCACAGGGCGCCCGAAACACCTGTGGTCCATCTACGGGAAGATGGTAAAGCGGGACAAGAAGTTCGGGGAGATCTACGACACACTGGCCATGCGGGTGATCGTGGATTCGGTGCGCGACTGCTATCACGCGCTTGGGATTGTCCACAACCGCTGGACGCCCCTCACCGAACGCTTCCACGACTTCATCGCCACTCCCAAGTCGAACATGTATCAGAGCCTGCACACGACGCTGTTCGGTCCGCGGGGTTCGCTGTATGAGATCCAGATCCGTACAGACAAGATGCACCGCACGGCGGAGTACGGGATCGCCGCGCACTGGCGCTACAAGGAGGGTAAGAAGGGCGACGAGGTCGACGAGAAGCTGGCTTGGTTTAGGCAAGTTCTGGACTGGCAGCAGGAGACGCGCGAACCAGAGGAGTTCATGGAGTTCCTCCGAATCGACCTGTTCGAGGACGAGATATTCGTGTTCACCCCGGCGGGTGATGTCAAACAGCTGCAGAAGGGGGCGACACCCATCGATTTCGCCTTCGCCGTCCACACCGAGGTCGGCCTCCACTGCTCCGGGGCCAAGGTCAATGGGCGTATTGCCCCGCTTAGCCGCCCGCTCCGGAACGGGGATACAGTCGAGATTCTGACATCCGACTCACAGACGCCGAGTCGCGATTGGCTGGGCTTCGTGAAGACCAGCAAGGCCCGGCACGAGGTGCGGTGTTGGATTCGGGACGAAGAGTACGAATCGGCTCGTCGCCTCGGAAGAGACATCCTTACCCGAGAGTGGCGTCGTCGGCGGGGGCGCCGGAAGCTGGACGAAACGGTGGTGAAGGCAGCGGCCAAGCGCTTGGACTTCGATAGCGTGGAGGCACTTTATGTCGGGGCGGCCCGCGGGGATGTGGGCATCACAAAGATCGCGCGTGCCATGTTCCCGGAGATGGTTCCGACCGTCCCGGAGCGCTCCCACAGTCCTCTTCACAAACTGGTGGATCGGGTCTGGGGCGAGAGCCACAAGGGGATCCGTATCCATGGTATGGACAACATCATGGTACGCTACTCCAAGTGTTGTCAGCCCGTGCCCGGAGACTCTGTGATGGGGTACATCACCAGAGGAAGGGGAGTGTCGATTCACCGCCATGATTGTCCCAATGTCCTGCAACTATCCAGCGATCCCTCTCGCCGTGTCGACATCGAGTGGAAGTCCGACAGTGCGCGTCGATTCCTGGTCCGAATCGTGATGGAGGGGACGGATCGGCACGGCCTATTCGCAGACATCGCGCGGGCGGTGACGGACACAGGGACAAACATTCAGTCTGCCGACATTAAGGGGATCGAAGGTGGTATGCGGGGCCAGTTCGTAGTGGAGGTGGAGGACCTGACGCACCTCAAGAAGGTGCTGCGCCGGGTTTACGGAGTGAGGGGCGTTCTCTCTGTGGAACGCAAAGAGTCGTTCGGAGAGAGCGACTTAACGATCGAATAACCGAGCGGCGCGGCATGGCGGAGTTCGATCTCCAGCTTCCATTCGAGACCATGGGCGATCAGCCCAGGGCCATTCGAGAGCTCTCGGAAGGCATTGATCGTGGAGACCGCTGGCAGACGCTTCTGGGCGTCACCGGGAGTGGGAAGACGGTCACACTGGCGGCGATGATCGCCGAAGTGGGGCGGCCCGCTCTCGTGATGAGCCACAACAAGACACTCGCCGCTCAGCTCTACGGCGAACTGAGGCAGTTCTTCCCCCGGAACGCGGTCGAATACTTCATCTCGTATTACGACTACTACCAACCTGAGGCATACGTCCCTTCTACGGATACCTTCATCGAAAAGGACGCCTCGATCAACGAAGACATCGACCGACTCCGGCTTCGGGCGACGAGTTCGCTGATGGAACGCCGAGACGTGGTGGTGGTCAGCTCCGTGTCGGCGATCTACGGGTTGGGCGATCCGGTCGGGTATAAGGCGCTGATGCTCACGCTTAAAGAGGGACAGGAAATCACCCGGAGGGAGATCCTTCTGGGCCTCGTGAAGATCCGGTATTCGCGCAACGACCTCGACTTTGTCCGCGGTACGTTCCGGGTGAGAGGGGACGTGATAGAGGTTCTTCCGGCGTATGAGGAACAGGGTGTCAGGATAGAGTTGTGGGGTGACACCATCGACAGGATTTCCAAGATCGACCCGATGACCGGAGCCACGATCACACAGCTTTCCCAGACCGCGATCTACCCGGCCACGCACTACGCCACGCTGGAACACCGCCTCGAGGCAGCTTGCCAAGACATTTACGCCGAGTTGGAAGAGCGCCTTAGGGGGCTCCGGGGGGACGGGCGTTTGCTGGAGGCCCAGAGGTTGGAGCAGCGAACCCGTTTCGACTTGGAGATGCTGACCGAAATGGGGTTTTGTCCTGGTATCGAGAACTACAGCCGTCACCTCGACGGTCGTGAAGAGGGAGAACGTCCTTACTGTCTCCTCGACTACTTCCCGGACGATTACGTGGTAATAGTGGACGAGTCTCACGTGACCGTGCCTCAGATCGGTGCCATGTACCAAGGTGACCGGAGCAGGAAGACGACGTTGGTGGAGTTCGGGTTTCGTCTCCCTTCGGCCCTGGACAATCGTCCGCTTTCGTTTTCTGAATGGGAGTCAGTGGTGCCGTCGTGCGTGTTTGTAAGCGCGACTCCGGGGAATCACGAGTTGGAAAAGAGCGAAGGTGTTGTGGTGGAACAGTTGATCCGGCCGACCGGACTGCTGGATCCTCAGGTGGAAGTGCGGTCGATCGATGGGCAGATCGATGATCTGTTGGGTGAGATTCGGCGCCGGACGGAGAAGGGCGATCGCGTACTCGTGACGACGCTGACCAAACGTATGGCGGAGGACCTGTCGGAGTTTCTCGCCATGCGGGGGGTGCGCGTGCGATATCTACATTCCGACATCGCTACCATCAACCGAGTCAAGATCTTACGCGACCTGAGGCTCGGCCGCTTCGATGTCCTGGTGGGGATAAATCTGCTCCGGGAGGGGTTGGACCTGCCGGAGGTGTCGCTCGTGGCGATCCTGGATGCCGATAAGGAGGGGTTTCTGCGCTCGGAACGTTCGTTGGTCCAGACCATCGGACGGGCTGCACGCAACATCGCGGGGACTGCCATTCTCTACGCCGATCGGGTGACCGACTCCATGCGGAGGGCTATCGACGAAACTGCGCGGCGGCGCGAGGTGCAGGCGGCGTACAACCTTGAGCACGACATTGAGCCACGTTCGATTCAGAAGTCGGTGGCGGAGATCCGGTTTTCGACGGCGGTGGCCGACGCTCGGGAGACGAGTCCCGCGGTTGCCGAGAGAGAGCCGACCTATGAGGGGTACACGGAGGAGGAGTTGCTGGAGGTTATAGAACGGGACATGCGGGCAGCGGCAGCGGCGCTGGATTTCGAGAAAGCGGCGCGCCTAAGGGACGACCTGTTCGAGCTTCGCGCGCACGCGGAGAGAGCGCCCAAGGCACGGCGGGTCGCGGGTCAAAGGTCGGGGGAGTGGCCGGCATCGAATCGTTAGTGGGGGCCGGGGAAGGTGTGGAGGGCGTTACCGGTGTCGAGGGGTTGGTCGACGAGGCCACGCTCTGTGCCTGGGGAGTGGAGGTCGGGAGGATTGCGGTGCGGCATGGCGTCTTCGTGGCCCTTTACGGGGGGCTCGGAGCGGGGAAAACGAGATTGACGCAGGCAGCTTGCGAGGGGGCGGGGGTCAAGGTGGCGGTGACGAGCCCAACCTACACGATGGTTCACATTTACGAAGGGGACGCCGGTCAGATCGCGCACGTGGATCTCTACCGGATTGCCGGTGTGGCCGAACTTCCCGCCCTCGGGTGGGAAGAACTGGAGGGTGGTGACGGTCCCGTGTTCGTAGAATGGGCGGCACGGGCGCAGGGGGAGTTACGGCCCGATCGCTGGGACATCTGGTTGGAAATCGTGGACGATGGCTCCCTGCGGCGGCTTCGCGGATCGGCAACGGGGTCGGTTCCCCCACTACCTGAATTACCACCCTATCTTCCATAGTGATGTTGACGCTGGCGATGGAAACGAGCACGTCGTTTGGAGGAGTGGCGCTCGGGGATGGGGACTCGCTGCTGGGGGAGTCTTGTTTTTCCGTACAGGGAGCGCATTCGGAGGTCATCCTCGTCGAAGCGGACCGGCTTCTCGCTCGGGTGGGGAAGGGGCCGGAGGCGGTGCGGCGGGTAGTAGTTGGGTCCGGGCCGGGTTCGTTCACCGGGGTACGAATAGCCGCTGCGCTCGCCAAGGGTTGGTGCCAGGCAATGGATATTCCGCTCTATGCTTATTCGAGCCTCCGCACCGTAGCGGCGGGCGCGTGGTTCGGGTGCGCGGGGACCGTGACTGGTGTTTCCGTGTGCGCCTTGTTCGACGCCAGGCGGAACGACGTGTATGGGGCCGCCTATGCTGACGGTCCAGTGGGGCCCGCGACTGTGGGCCCGGTGGTAGCGGCGATAGGCGACCTCATCTCACTGTTGGGTGAGATCGATAGCCCGAGCGATCTCGGGGGTTCGTTAGGAGCGGGCAAGTGGGTGTTTGCGGGGGAAGGGGCCATCCGCCATTCCGAGCTCATCGAGGGAGCGGGCGGTGTGGTGGCGCCGCAGTGGGTCGGGGCCCCGCGGGCTGCCGCTCTCCTGTGGTTGGCCGAGCATCGACCGGGTGGGCACGTTGATGAGATCGGATCGTGGGAACCCGGGTATGTGCGTGCATCCGGGGCTGAGCGGGTTGCCGGTGCGCCGTGACGAGTCCCGCTAACTCCTCCTCCAAGTTCGCTCCCACTTACGCCATCCGCAGTATGGAGGCTGACGATCTATCCCAGGTAATGGAGATCGAGCACGCATCGTTCACCGCCCCGTGGACCCTGGACACGTTCAAGGGACTGCTCCGCCATCCGGACGTCTGCCTCCTGGCCGCGGTGGCCGATGGGGACATTGTATATGGCTACGCAGCGATGTGGTTTGCTGGACGCGAAGCCAAGCTAGGAGACCTTGCGGTCGGGTCGGAGTACCGGCGTCGTGGGATCGGACGCTCTCTTCTCCTGGCAGCGCTGAAAGACGCTAAAGCCCGCGGAACCCGGTCGGTATTCCTGGAGGTACGCGAAAGCAACGAGGTTGCCGTGGCCATGTACGAGGCTCAGGGGTTTGAGGTCATCGGCCGCCGCGCGGGGTATTACGAACTCCCCGCCGAGGACGCTCTGGTGATGAGGTTTTCGTTCCGGAGCATAACAACTTTGTAGGCTGCCCCGCTTTTCCGTGTTGAGATTCACCTCTATGTTTTGGGTGGCTTTCAGCACACCGTTGTAGACATCAAAACTCCTATATAACTAAGGAAGTGCATATGGCCCGCAGTGTGAACAAGGCTACGCTCATTGGTAACTTGGGCTCCGACCCCGAAGTCCGATCGACGCCGAGCGGCGTCAAGGTGGCCACGTTAAGCGTTGCCACCAACCGGCAATGGAGGTCTCGGGACGGGGAGACGCAGGAGAAGACGGAGTGGCACAGAGTCGTTTGCTGGGACAGGTTGGCGGAGCTTGCCGAGAGGTACATGCAAAAGGGCGAGCGGATCTACGTCGAGGGTCGCATCGAGTATCGGAAGTGGGAGGACCAACAGGGAGTGACCCGTTGGACGACCGAAATCCGTGCCATGGAAGTGGTGTTGCTGGGTTCGGGTGACCGTTCTCGTGGACGTGGAGCCGGCGGCAGAGACGATACCGGCGGTTGGAACCAGGGTAGTGGTGGCAGCAGTTATGAACAGCAGAACGACCGGAAATCAAGTTTTGGGGCGGACGTAGCGACCGACGACGACCTGCCCTTCTAGGATGGGCTGGGACAGGGTGGTGGAGGGGAGAGAACTCGTAGTTGTCGGGCTCAGTCACCGAACGACCGGTGTCGACGTCAGGGAGCGTTTTGCTGTGGCACCGGAGGACGTGCCCCCCTGGATTGAGAGGTTCATGGCACGCCGGCGAGTTGCCGAATGTGTTCTTCTGTCCACCTGTCACCGGACTGAGTGTTACGCGGTCGGCGAAGAAGGTGTGGATGTGGAGTCGCTGACGCACGAAATGCTCTGTGCTTCGTCGGGTTTAGGGACGGAAGGCGGAGAACACCTCAGCACCCTGCGGGGACGGGAGGCGGTGAATCACCTCTTTCGGGTAGCCAGCGGACTCGACTCCCTCATTATCGGAGAACCCCAGATCCAAGGGCAGGTGGGACGTGCTTACATAGCGTCGCGCCAGGGTGGTGTAGGCCCCGTGCTCCATCGCCTCTTCCAGTCGGCTCTCGCCGCGGGCGGGCATGTACGAGCCGCGACATCGATCGCGGCTGGGGCAACCTCAATACCGAGTGCCGCGGTAAGACTTGCCAAGCAGGACCTCGGCACACTTGCCGGCCGGCCGGCCCTTGTAATCGGCACCGGTGAAATGGCACGCCTCTCGATGCAATGTCTCCGGCGGGCGGGAATAGGGACGGTGTGGACTGCGAGTCGTGATGCTGAGCGAGCGCGGCGTGTCGCGCGACCCTTTGGGGCGATCCACGTTCCGAGGGATCAGGTCCGGAACGCACTCGATAAGGTGGATTTGGTTATTTCGTGCACGGACGGAGTTGGCCTGACCCGTCGTGACGTTGTCGGGCGGTCCGAGGACCGTCCCTTATCGATACTCGACATAGCCGTGCCGCGAAATGTGGCGGCGGAGGTGGGAGATGAGGAGGGGGTCCATCTACACAACGTTGACGACCTGCGCGCAGTCGTAGACGAAGCTCTTCAGGGCCGCCTGTCGGAGACGAGGAGGGCGGAGGCCGTGGTTGCGACGCACGAGGCCCGGTTCTGGTCCTGGTACCGGGGACGGCGAGCCGACACAGCGATTAGGTGGTTGCGAGGGAACGCCGAGGCGATTGTGGCTGAGGCGCTGGATGCAGCCCTTGGACCTTCGGCGGATGACCAAGCAGGCGTGCGCGTCGCGGGACGGGCGGCCATGAACCGTCTGATGCACGGGCCAACGACGGCCTTGCGGTGGCTTGCCTCGGGATCCAGCGGCAACGTTGAATTGTTCAAAGACGTCAAAGTAGCGAGGAGAGACTGTCGCGAGTCGAAACTCGACGAGGAGTCGAGGTTCGGTGAGGAAGTCGGTCAGAGACGCCGCGATGGGTATGATGGGACGACGGGAGGTGACTTTATACATGTTGGCGTTCAGCGGTTCGGGTAGCCTCGAGCCCCTGCTGGTGACGACGGACCTGCCACAGGCCTCCGTCCGCACCATCAATTCCCCAATCGACATGATTTTGGGCGCGACTCTCGCGACCCAGATCATACTCGGCGTGCTCGCCTTGTTTTCCGTGGCATCCTGGATATTGATCATCTGGAAGTACCGTGAGCTGCGGGGGGTGAACCAGGACGCGGATAGTTTTGTCGCCGCGATGGAGGATGCTGACGACCTCCAAGGTCTAAGCAAGGGAATCATACTCCTGGACGATTCGCCCTATCGCCGGGTGTTCCGGGACGGGATCGAGTTCTTCAAGGAGCTCCGCCCGACCGCTCTCAAGCCGCGCGTTCCGGCCAGAGGGCGAGGGTCGCAAGGTGAAGCTGCAGCGGGCTTGAGTCCGACTCAGTTAGAGGCCCTGTGGCTCATCCTCGAAAAAAACCTCTCGCGTGAGAAGGATGATCTGGCCCACGGGCTCCCCTGGCTCGCCATCATCGGCTCGGTCAGCCCCCTGATGGGTTTAATGGGCACGGTCGTGGGGGTGATGAACTCCTTCATCGGGATCACGTCACAGGGATCCGCGAACATCGCGGCGGTCGCTCCCGGCATTGCTGAGGCGTTGACGACCACGGTGGCCGGTTTAGCGGTCGCGATACCCGCCGTGATCGCCTACAACCACTTCGCCTCCCGTCTCCGCCTGTTTACAGGTGAGCTAGAAGGTTTTGCCAGTGAGTTCGTGGGTATCCTGGCCCGCGACGGACTGCTATGAAGAGGCGTTTTACAGATGCTCCCGACGCCTTCGGGGTTGTCGCGGAGATTAACGTCACGAGTCTGGTCGATGTCGCCTTCACCCTCCTCATCATCTTCATGATTACGGCCCCCATTCTACAGGGAGGCATAGAAATTGATGTGCCGGAGGCCGTATCGGGTCCGTTGAGTTCTTCCGAGTCTCTCGTTGTGTCGATTGATGCGGAGGGGCAGATTTTCCTCGATGATGTACCGGTGACTTTCGATGAATTTGCCAATACGATAGAACTCGCCATCGGAGGTTTTGACTCGCCCGAGGTGTTCCTGAAGGCTGATACCGGCATCACGCTGGGCACGGCCACGCGGGTCATGTCATTGATTCAAGATTCGGGGGGTGCCGTCAGCATAATCACCGAACCGCCCCGCGCCCGTTAGTGGCTTCACCCGGCAATCGACTGTTCCGGGACCGCACGGGCCAGCGTCCTTCTCGCAGCGCTGTCGTCGGGTCCCTGTGCGCCCATGGAGTGGTCGGAGCGGCTTTCTTGGTGGGCGCGGAGGCTCTGCGCCCGCTGGAGATTCCGCCTTCGGTGAGAGTCCGTATGGTAGCGGCCGCCCCGGAAGATGCACCGATACGAACCGATGCTGTCCAACCCGAGGTCCGCGAGGAAGAAAACCGGCCACCGCCCCCAGAACCCACACCTGATCCCCTCCCGCAGACAGAGACACCGGCCGTCGAGGAGGAGGTAGTGCCGGACCCGGAGCCGGAAGAGGAGCCTGCGCGTACAGAAGAGGAGGGCGAAGAGATCGTAGATGTACAGATTGAAGGGGCCAACAGTTTGTTTCCCCAGTATAACAGGAACATAATCCGGCAGATCAACCGCTATTGGAGGCCACCGGCGGGTGCCCGGGACCTGAGGGCGGAAATTGCCTTCGTGATTCACCGGGACGGTTCCGTGACGGATCTCGAATGGATAGCGCGGTCCAGGAGCCGGCCGTTCAACCTCGTGGCGATGGGCGCGATTGAATCCGCGGCACGGGCAGGAGCGTTTGGGCCGCTTCCAGCCGCCTTCCCCGCGGATGCGATGCGAGTGTCTTTCTTCTTCGATCCGAGCGAGAGATGAGTCGAGTCGCCGTTGGGTTGGGTTTGATCATCGCTGTCGCCGGCGCCACTGGGGGGCTGCACGCCCAAGAGCGCGATGTGGCTTCTGTGCGGCTGGGACTGACGTACGAGCCCGGTTACGTGCCGCAGATGGTGATCATGCCGGCCCAAGTTGCTCCCGGGTTGGAGGATGTGGCGGGGGTCATCACCCGGATCGTCCGGACTGACCTGGACTATTCGGATCGATTTGAGATCCTGGCTCCACCCGATTCCCTGCCTTCGAGCGACCCCCCGAACTATGATCTGTGGAATCAGCTCGGTATCGTGTGGCTTGTTACCATGGACGTTACCGGTGGTTCCGACGCACCCCTGCTTCGGGTCGGCTTGCACGATGTTGTTTACAGCCGGCTGGACAATGTTCGTGCGTTCAGCCTCCCGCCACTCGGGGCAACGGACTTCCGCATGGCGGTTCATCGGGTGTCCGATGAAATCGTTTCGTGGGTCACGCGTGGAGCCCAGTCCGGCATTGCGGCTACGAGAATCGCTCTGCGCCGGAGAAATGGGGACGGGACGTCGAGCCTAATCCTGGTGGATAGCGACGGCGAGGACATACGGCAGATTCGCACGGACGGACAAAACGTCTTCTCGCCCGTTTTCTCCCCGGACGGATCGCACATCGCGTTCACGGAGCAAACCGAAACGGGTGCCTTTTCGCTCATCGAGGTGAATCTGATCACGGGCCGGAGGAGGCAAGTGGCGTCCGGGAGCCTCGTGTTGACTCCCGCATACGACCCCGAGGGACGACTCGCGTACGCGGCTGCCGACAGAAACTTCATAACCAACATCGTAATGGAGGGTGGTCGCTCCCTCACGCAGAGTCGCGCCGCGTCGCTCAACCCTGCGTTCTCGCCCGATGGCCAGTCGTTCGCCTTCGAGTCCGACCCCGCGAACGAACCTCAGATATACGTCCAGAGTCTCGGGGGAGGTACTCCCCGGCGTATCAGCGTCTACGATAGGCGGGAACGAACCAATGCGGTGGGCCCGGACTGGTCTCCCAACGGGGATCGGATCGCATACGCAGCCCTCAACCGGCGTACATGGCAGGTATTCACCGTGAATCCAGACGGCACCGACCGCCGGATGCTCACCAGGCGCGGAGAGAATGAGGACCCCAGCTGGGCTCCCGACGGACGGCACCTTGTCTTTGCACAGCAGGACTCTCGCGGCTCCGTGATCATGATCTTGGATGTTGTTACGAACCGCGCCCGCATCCTCACATCCGGGCGGCTCGACGGCCTCCCCGACTGGTCTCCGCGCCTTCCGCCCGGTTCATAAATTTCATACGTTTGGGTTGCTAACGTGCGGCAAGTGGCCGCGTTACTCAGGTCAAGGAGGTCTGTTCAAATGTCTTGGTGCCTGCGCATAGGTTGCGTTTTGCTCATCCCGTTTGTAGCAGTGGCTTGCAGTGGCAATCCGCCACCCGAGGTGGCCCCCGTCGAAGAGGTCGTGGAGTTGCCGCCGCCGGTAGACGACAGCGCAGAACGAGCTGAAGCCGCCGCCCGACAGCTGTGTGACCGAGCGAGTTCCGCGATGGACGACGGCGACTACGGAACCGCGCTACGGTTGCTCCGGCAAGCCGTGGACGATTATCCGGGGACTACCTGTGCGGAGTCAGCCCCCGAGCAGATCGAGCGGGCCATTACTCTCGACGCCCTGACAGCTCGCATCCACTTTGGGTTCAATCTCTCCGAGATCACCGACGAAGCGGCAGAAGTGCTGCAGCGCAAGGCCGATGAAATGCGGGACCATCCAGAGGTGACACTGCGTATCGAAGGGCACTGTGACGAGCGCGGCTCCCTGGAGTACAATCAGGCGTTGGGATTGAGGCGTGCCCAAGCGGCCCTGGAATATATGACCAACCTCGGGATCTCAGCCGATCGTTTAGAGGTAGTAACTTTCGGTGAGGAGCGTCCTCTTACGCAGGGGAGCAACGAGTCCGCATGGCGGCAAAACCGCCGGGATGAGTTCGTAATCACCGCTGGGGACATCTGAGCCGCTTGTCCCCAAAAATAGTGTTGCCACGGCGGTTTGCGTCCCTTGGGAAGGTTGCAGCCGCATCGCTCCTGATTGCCGCCAGCTCGGGGTGCGCATCGCGGGGTGATGTGGACACGCTCGGCCGGACGCTTCAAGCCGATATGGAGACACTTAGGGCCGACCAGCGCAGATTGATCACCCAGCTTCAAGGAGCGCTCGTCGAGGTGGATTCGGCGAACGAGCGTAGAGAGGCGACAGGTCGCACCGAAGCCGATCGTCGGATCGGACGGATCGAAGATCTCGTTGAACAGATGATCGGGGTCATGTCCGATTTCGCTCAACGGTTGGATGACATCTATCAGGTAGTTACAGACCTGGCGGAGGCATCCCCCCCAATGGACGGTGGATCGGTCGGGTTCGAATCTGGCTCAGGGGAGTCAGAGTACGCCGAGGAGGGCTTGGGCCTGTACACGCTGGCTCTGAACATGTACAACGTGGGCAACTACGAGACCGCTAGAGACGCGTTCAGATCCTTCCTCGCCGAGAACGGTGAGCATGAACTTGCTCCCGATGCGCAGTTCTACATCGGACGGTCTTTCGAGGACGAGGGCGATCCGGGTTCAGCGCTGACCGAATATCGGCGTGTGTCCGAGCTGTTTCCAGATTCGAATCGGGCCCCTGCGGCGCTGTACCGGCGAGGCCTGATTGAAGCTGAAGTTGGAAACACTGCGGCGGCGATACGGTTGTTTACGCAGGTTGAGGACGGGTACCCCGACAGTCCCGAGGCTCTCCTTGCCGGCCAGGAAAGGCAGAGGCTCGGCGGCTGATCCGTGGCGGTCGGCCTCTCCTAGCGAATCGTGCAGTGCCCCAAATGTCGTCATCTGGACCACAGAGTAGTAGACTCTCGCACCAGCAGAGGTGGTCTTGCGATCCGACGGCGCCGGGAATGCACCGCCTGCGACCATCGGTTCACCACTTACGAGCAGGTGGAACGTGAATCGTTGGTCGTCCGCAAACGAAACGGTGACTCGGAGGAGTACTGTCGGGAAAAGTTAATTTCCTCGATCCAGGTAGCCTGTGCGCGGCGACCGGTATCCCTCGAAGACATTGAGCAGATGGCGCTCGAGATCGAGGCACGTTTGGCGACCGATGGGGTACGAGAGGTTCCGAGCGAGCAGCTCGGGGAGTTCGTGATGGAACGATTGCAAGACGCTGATCAGGTTGCCTATGTGCGGTTTGCGAGTGTTTATAGGGATTTCCAAGATACGACCGAGTTCATGGAGGAGGTGCGCGAACTCATTAGGCGCGCACGTTCACTCGCTCCCAACCAAGTAGACCTCTTCCTATCGGACGGAGATCAGGTGTGAAACTGCTGCCCGGCCAGAAAGAAAAATCCGACGCGGCGGAGATGCCATTCCTGGACCATCTAGGGGAACTCCGTTCCAGGCTCATCCGTTCTCTCTTGGCCCTCGTGGTAGGCCTTGTGATCGGTCTCGTCGCCGTGACTCAGTGGGATGTGCTCGGTATCGTATCACGGCCGATTCAAGACCTCCTGCCGGATGGTAACCTCAACTTCGCCAGTCCGCTCACACCGTTTGTCATCACCCTCAAATTAGGGTTCATCGTAGGCCTCATTGTGGCACTCCCCTATGTGGGGTCCCAAGCCTGGGCTTTTCTTGCCCCAGCTCTTTACGAACGCGAACGACGATTTGCAGTTCCTGCGATATCTGCCGGAACCCTGTTGTTTATGGCCGGTGTCGCCATGGCCTATTTCTTCGTTCTGCCTTTGGGACTTCGGATCTTACTGACCTTCTATAGCGATGAGCTGACCCCGCTGATCATGATTGGCGAGTACCTGAACTTTGCGACCAAGCTAATCCTTGCGTTCGGGCTCATCTTCGAGCTTCCAGTGGTGTTGGTCTTCTTATCCCTCCTGGGAATCGTGACACCGGAAGGATTGGCACGGTACCGCCGCCATGCGATAGTCGTCATGGCAGTCGTCGCAGCCCTGCTCACTCCAGCAGACCCCTACACGATGCTGGCGATGATGTTGCCCATGATGATCCTGTACGAGGCCTCAATCGTGACGGTACGAATGCTCCGGCGCCGGCGCCGAAGAGAGGGAGAGTCCAACGCCGCCTAACAGCGCAGGTCGCCGGACGCGGACAGCCGATAGTTCCTACTGCATCTGGGCGGTCCTCCTGATTGCAGTGGTCACCGCCCTACTGGGGAGTTCCCAGGTTCCGGCAGCTCACGCAGCACCTGTGCGCTGGACCGCGGTCGCCGACACCGACACGGTCGTCACACAGCAGGACACGCTCCGCCCCGACTCCACGGCTACCGACTCCATTGCTAACGATTCCACGGCTATCGATTCCAGTGCGGCCGACTCGACCGTGGCCCGCAACGACCCGCCCTTCCCATCTCCCGACGCCGTGTTCGGGGAGCTGGCCGAGATGGCCGATGTCCAGGTCATCCAATACCAGGGCAGGACGCTGACATTCGATGTGGAGGAGCAGTCTCTCCTCCTAAGGCGAGAAGCCCAAGCCTCTTATCAGGGAAACGAAGTGCAGGCCGACACGATCGCATACTCCGGGGCCACGAAGTTCATAGAGGCTCGGGGTGGCCTGCAACTGCGGACCATTGAGCAGGACGCGACCAGCGATTCGATGCTTTACTACGATTTGGAGCAACGTGCCGGGACGATCATGGACGCGCGTACGTCGATCACGGAGCGCGGCGCGCAGTGGTTCCTCCAGGGCAACACTACCCCAAGGGGTGCGCACGTGGTGTTCGTCGAACCCGGCCGGTTTACGTCGTGCGAAGAGGATCATCCCCACTTCTTTATGGAGGCAGGGCAGATCAAGGCGGTACCGGGAGACGTGATCCTGGCCTGGCCTGTCACCTTCTACATACACGATGTGCCCGTCGCTTGGCTGCCTTTCTTTGCCCAGGACATTCGCCCGGACCGGCGAAGCGGGTTCCTACCCCCCAGGTTCGGGATCAACGACATCGTATCCACGTCTAGCGGAGGCAGGAGGAGCATAACTGACTTCGGTTACTACTTCGCGTTAAATCGGTTCATGGATGCCCAGGCTACCATGGATTGGTTTAGCGGCCGGTTCTCCCGGTTCAACACAGGAGTCAGGTACCGGAACATCAAGAAGTTCTTCCGCGGCAGTGTTCTTGCGAGTTACAGCATCGGGGACGAGCGTACGTTCGAGCTGAGAGCCAACCACGACCATGAGTTGTCTCCCGTCACCAATCTTCGCGTGTCTGCGAACTACGTTACCAACACGAGGGTCTTAGAGCGTCAGAGCTTCGACCCCACGTTGCAAACTCAGCGCATTGCTTCCGATGCCGGATTTCAACACCGTTTCCCCTTCGCCTCGCTAAACGTGAGTGCCAGCCGCCGCCAGGACCTCGGTGCACAGAGCGGTCGCAGTGAACTGACACTGCCGAGAGTACAAGCCAACTTCTCCCCCGTGACTCTCTTCAAGGCCCCGCCAACCTTGAGCGGCCCCTTCAACAACATTGTCATCAACGGAGGTGTGTCGGCCACGCGGTCGCAGAGGAATAGCCCGGACGGAAGTGGTTCACTGGGGACGCGTGCGGCGTCCAATGCCCAGTTGCGACTGGGGTCGTTCGGTGTCGGAGGCCGTGTCGACTACAACGATGACTCTCAGATCCTGTCGGATTCGCTGTTGGCTGAGGGAGGTACGGCGCTTCCGGCGACTCGCAACCTGAACTATAACGCGACAGTCGATTACCAGGTTGATCTCATCGGCAGTACTACCTTACGTCCGAACCTCAAGCTGGACGGAAGCCGCCACAGCTCATCGGATACGGAATCCGAATGGCTCAGCACACCCTCAAGGCTGCGGATCGGTGCCAGCATGTCCACGGACTTATACGGGTTCTTCCCGGGATTCGGCCCCTTCGAACGTGTCCGTCACAAGGTTTCTCCGCGATTCCAGTTCGACTATTCGCCAGCAGTTGAACAGCGCGACACTCTCATCCAGATCCCCGGTTTCCGTACGTCAGATGCTCAGAGCCGCCTAAGCTTCTCATTGAACCAGACGTTCGAGGCCAAGCTTCACCCGGACGTGGAGTTGGATGAAGAGACGCAGGCCCACCTTGAGGGACGTCTGCTGGAGGAGGATTCACCGGCCGTGACCGATGGGTTTGGAGAAGAGGGGCTGGAGAGTCTCGAAGATGTCCCCGAACCTGTTTTGGCGGGCCCTGGGGATGGTGCTATGGAGAGTTTCGACCGGGGGCTGATGCAGGCGCCAGGTGGTTCGGAAGAGGAGCCGTCCGTGCCAGTTGATGGTGCCCCGCGCCGGCCGGAACAGCGACGGAACATCGTCATCCTGGGGATCAATTCGAGCCCTCTCGACTTCGATTTTTCTGGGGGAGATGATCAACCGTTGTTCAGGACTGACCGCTGGACCCACAGAATCAACTCAGACCTCCTGCGCGGTCTTTCCCTCAATATGTCCCTGGACCTCTTCGAGGGGGTGGGTGAGGAAAGAACCTTCGCCCCAATGGTTTCGGATGTGACGGGGAGTTTCACCTTCAGTTCGTCCGGGGGCGGTGCTGGTGGGATGATGGGGATGGGAGGAGGTGGTTTTCGTGGTGGGATGGGAGCGATGGACCCCCAGCGACGGCTTCGGAATACCTCCGATTCTCGGTATCGTCTGCAGAGTTTTGAGGAAAACCCGGACCCTTCCGATCCCGGACTCCGAGGTGGAGGGCTCTGGTCTCTTTCCTTGACCTACTCGCTAAGTCGGGGTCGAGAGTCCGAGAACCGTCCCGATCGGCAATCGATGAATGCTGTATTGTCGTTGAATCCGACACCGAACTGGAGTGTGGCGTGGCGCACTAGCTACAACATCACGGCGGGGAGGTTTGCAGAGCACCTGGTGACGGTGGACCGGGATCTGCATCGATGGATGGCAACCTTCATGTTCTCAAGGGCGCCAAACGGGAACTTCATCTTCCAGATGAGTGTGTCCCTCCGAGATGCACCCGACCTCAAGGTGGACTACGACCAGCGGTTCATCGATCGTTGAGCCAGCTCCGATGTTGGTTTGGAAGCAGTTCATTCGCTAGGTTAGGCGGGCAGCCCGCAGCTTAGTTTTCAAATAGCGTACCAAGGGAGGATGTTTGGCCGATCTGGGATTGGGGTCACGAAAAACCTCGAAACGCACGATAATCATATTGGTCACCGGGTTTGTGCTAGGTGCACTCGTGACCGAGCTTGCGATAATAGCGATCCCGCCGTCGGCGGCCCGTGAGTTCTTCGTGACCACGGTTGCTGCGTCGCTGGACGCCATCGCGATCGACCTAAAGGTGATTGCCGTGAGCATCGGTCCCTTCGTGCTACGAGTCAATTTCTTGTCAGTCGTCGGTGTTTTGGTCGCTGCTTGGATCGCTCGCGCGCTGCTGTAATTCAGGCAAAGGAGTTCTAAATGTTTGGTCTCAGTCCGTGGGAACTGCTTCTCATCTTCTTGGCTATTCTTCTGCTATTCGGAGCGAAGCGCCTGCCGGAAATCGGAAGCTCCCTTGGCCGGGGAATCCGGGAGTTCAAGGGTTCGATCAAGGAAGTTGAAGGCCAGGTTCGCACGGAAATCCCGGGCGACACAACCCCGTCTTCCTCCAGCTCCCGAAAGGAAAGCACACAACCAAGTAACGTCGGTCAGGATTCCTGACCTGACCCCTCCTAGCGGATCCACCGCTGGGCGGAGACCCTCGAAACGGTTGGTACTTCTAGAAGGTTGGTTCTTTCTAGAAGACCGGAGGGGCTGACTGGGCTGCTTGCTCAGCCAGGATGCGCAATCTGTCGCGGTGATCTTCGATGGTTGCGGTTTCTCGGAGGGCAGCGAGCCACTTTTGGACGTACACTTGAGCGCGTTCGGAGACCAGCTGGTTCCGGACGACCTCCGAGACCAATTCGAATTCCTCGCGGGTCGCGTCCTCCCGGTTGTCGAGTAGAACGACGACCGAAGCATCGCCCGCCCGAAGGACCCCGCTAAGCGTACCGGTAGCAGCTCCAAAAGCGAAACCGATCGCTTCCGAAGCTTGACCCAACCCCGGAACGAAGTCACCCCGTCCAAATGGTTCGGTCTGTTCAACCGTCCAACCCCGTGACGCGGCAGCTTCCTCCAGAGTCTGCCCTGCTTCCACATCAGCCAACATCTCGGCGGCCAGGTTCGCGGCGTGCTCGGCTTTTTTCTCCCGCAGGAGGGTGTTACGGATTGTGGCCGAGGAGGCAGCCAAGGTAGCAGTCTGCTCCTCGTGTCTTTCGAGAAGTTCCACCAGGTGGAAACCGGTCGCATTCTCGAAGGATTCAGACAGGTCGCCGATTTCTGCTTCCGGTCCCAACGCCCAATCCACGGCAACCGCCAGCTGCCCCGCGCCAATCACGAACGATGAACCCTCCGGCAATCGAACGTCGTTGTGCACTTCGACGCCCACCGAGTCCCCCGCAGTCGTCAAGTCACTCCTAAGAGCGATGTCCTCAAGGTCGTCGATCAGCGTAAAGACCTCATCCTCCGTCTCCCCCGATGGTTCCACCTGAACAAAAATCTGATTCAATTCGAGCGAATCCGGCGGCCGGCCAACCATCTGCAGCACGTGAAAACCTGCATTAGTGCGAACCGGATCGGTGATCTCACCCGGCTCGAGCCCTTCCACGGCCTCTACGAGGGTGGGATCGTAGACGGACACGGGATGCGAACCCATGTAGCCACCGTTGTCACCCGCCGTGGGATCGTCCGATTCCGCCGTCGCGATGGTCCCGAAATCATCGCTCTCGCGGGCCCGACCGGCTAACTCGGCGGCTCTGTTCATCGCGGCCAGCGTGTCCTCCGCAGTGGGCTCCAGCGACACACTAGCGAGGTTGACCAATGCGTAGGCCGGTTCCACGAATTCGTCTTGGTTTTGCCGGTAGTACGCCTCGATTTCAGCGTCGGAAACCGAGACGACGGAATCGGGAATCGACAATGGGTCCACGCGTACATAGCGGGCAGTCGCTGTCTCGTTGACATCCCGGTAGAACCGCCAAGCCTCTTCCTCGCTTACGTATACACCCTGGCTCACGGCCGACACGAGCTTGGCCCTCGGCAACAACTCCCGATAGTAGGCCTCGAGCTGGAGGAGCAGAGTCGCATCCGTAGTGGGATCAAGGATGAAACGCTCGTATTTGACGGGATCGAAGGCGCCTTCCGTCTGGAACGCCGGGTGCGAAATCATGTCGGGTGGAGGCTGCGTCCTGGCGGCCGCGATTATCTCGTCGTCGGTGATGACCAGCCCGAGACGGTTGAACTCCGTTGCCACCAACGCCCTGTCCACGAGGCCGTCCCACGCTTGTTCGGTAACCCCGTATAGCTCCTCGTCGTTGAGGACTTGGCCCTGGCGCCGGAATTGGAGTTCCTGTTGCAGGAAGATGCTCCATTCATCGTTGCGGATGTCGCGCCCGGCAACGTGCCCCACCACGGGGTTGATCTGTGCGCCGAAGCCACCACCCTGCATCGCCGTAATGCCGTCGAAGACCAGCCACCCGGCGAAAGCCAAGGCCATTAGGCCCATCACCCATTTTGCGCTTGAGCGCATTTTCCGCATGAACATGCGAACGTACCAATCCTGATGTCGAACGAGGGAATCAACGAAAACGGAGTGTTCCAGACGTCCCGAATGAGGCGGGGAGTCGCCCGAAGACAGCGCAAAAACCTAAGTCAGACCCCCCACTCCGGCAAACCACGCGATCCCGCACAAAGCCCTCTTGCGGGGGTGTTGCGGGGGGGTGCCGGGCACTGTCTTGGTTGAGAAGATCACTGCTCTTGGGTAGCTTCCCTTAGTCTCTCCGAGCCCCGGCCAACTAGTCCTTCTAACGGAATGTCGTCCGCGCAATGCAACGCGTTTCACGCCCTCCCCGGCCTCAATCGTCGATCACCGTCGGGGTCGTCAACGGTCCCAATTTGAACCTGCTCGGGAAACGCGAACCGGAGCATTACGGGAGCGCGACCCTTGCCGGTATTGACGAGCTACTCCGACACAGGGCTGCAGAACTCGGAGCGGAATGCGAGTCCTTCCAGTCGAACGACGAAGGGAAGCTAGTGGACTGGATTCAGAAGATGGCTCCCAAGGTGGATGGGTGGGTGGTGAACGCCGCTGCCTTCACACACACCAGCGTAGCTCTGCGCGACGCACTGGCGGGCGCGGGCCTCCCATTCGTGGAAGTTCATATCTCGAACGTCTTCTCCCGGGAACCCTTTAGGCACAAGTCCCTCCTCTCCGATCTTGCTTTGGGAGTGGTCGTTGGTTTTCGGGCTTCGAGCTACCTCTTTGGTTTAGAGGGGCTGTTAGAACGCCTTCGAAGCCGCTCGGAGTGACCGAATTCGGGGGCAGGCGCGAGCGACTCATCGCTTCGCTGTCCGGCGCCGGCTTTGAGGCGGCACTCGTTACCTCTCCCGCCAACGTACGCTATCTGACCGGTTTCACAGGGTCGGCCGGTGGCCTGTGGCTCCCCGTCGATGGGTCGTCCGCTTTGTTGGCGGATTCTCGGTACGAAGAACAGGCGGGGTTAGAGGTGGGCGACGAAGTGCGGGTCGAGATAGGCGAACGAGGTTGGCAGTCCGCCTTGCCCTCCGTGGCTGACGGAACACCGGGGCCGGTGGCTTTCAATCCCGACCGAGTAACGGTGTCTCAGCACGAACAGCTACGCGAAGTTCTCCCGGCCATCGCATGGGAACCCAAGTGTCGCCTTGTAGAGGAGCTCCGGGAGGTCAAATCCGTTGTGGAACAGGACGCAATCTCGCGTGCCGTACACGTCGCCGAGGAGGCTTTGGAGGCGATGCTTCGCACCATCGACTGGGCTAGTGCGCCGACTGAAAGGAAAGTGGCCACGGCCCTGGTGGCGGAGCTGGGCAACAGGGGATCCGGACCCTTGCCTTTTGATCCTATCGTGGCGGGCGGAGAGCGGTCTGCACTGCCGCACGCCAAACCTTCCGGCCGGCGTCTGGCTTCGGGGGACCTGCTCCTGATCGACTGGGGGGCTCGGGTTGATGGTTACTGCAGCGACCTTACACGTACCTTCGTACTTGGAAGTCCGGTGGGCTGGCAGGTACGTGTGCATATGGCTGTACATTCGGCCCAGCGCGAAGGCCGGCGGGTGATCGCGCACGAGGTCCCGGCGCGGAGCGTGGACTCGGCGGCGAGGGATGTGCTTGAGCACCACGGATTCAGGGAATACTTCGGCCATTCCACCGGGCATGGCTTCGGTCTTGAAGTGCACGAAGCGCCCAGCTTGTCGACCCGTGACGACGGTCTGTTGAAGCCAGGCAACGTGGTCACGGTCGAGCCCGGTGTGTATCTTCCAGGGTTGGGCGGGGTGCGAATTGAGGACGACGTGATCGTAACGGAAGAGGGAGGCCGTACGCTCAGCAGCCTACCCAGGGAGCTCGGCGTGCTGGCGTAACCTTCCAGGGTGTTCTGGGGTTCCCCCTTTGGATCTGCGTCTAGAGAATTGCTTTTCAAGAAACTGCATTGTTATGGCCGATACATCTGATTTTCGGAACGGAATGGTGATAGAGCTCAGAGGCACACTCTACACCATCACCTATTTCCAACACGTTAAACCGGGAAAGGGCGGTGCCTTCGTACGCACCAAACTCAAGGACGTCATGGCGGGAGGGGTCATCGACAAGACGTTCCGGGCCGGGGAGAAGGTCAAGGAAGTTCGTCTCGAACGTCGTCCCCTTCAGTACAGCTACAGCGACGGTGATCTCTACTACTTCCTCAACATGGAAACGTACGATCTGGTTCCGCTATCACCGGATCAGATTGGTGCCGACCAGCTCCAGTACCTCCAGGAGAATATGGATTGCGAAGGCTTGAACCGGGACGGGAACGTGCTTTCGGTCGAGCTACCCCAGTTTGTGGAGTTGGAGATTGTGGAGACCGATCCTGGACTACGGGGTGATACTGCGCAGGGCGGCGTCAAGCCGGCCAAGCTGACGACTGGGGCGGTAGTCCAGGTGCCGTTGTTTCTGGAGGTTGGGGACGTGATTCGGGTGGACAGGACTCAGGACAAGTACATAACACGGGTAACCTGACTATGGATATCAAGTGGCTACGAGGTTTGATCGAACTCGTCGAAACATCCGGAGTGGACTCCCTCGACTTGGAGCTCGTCGCGTCTGAGAACGGTGACCCCACCCGGGTCCGTATACGCAAGTCGCCGCGCGTCTCGGTGGCCGCGGCACCTGCCTTTGCACCTCCAGTTGCTAGCGTGCCCGAAGGCCCGGTGGCTGCGCCAGCCCCAGCCGGTGCCGTCGTAACCGGCACCGAAGGTTCCTCCGCAGATGAACCGGACTCCCCCACCGCGAGTGAGCCGGATCCCGTCGCCCTCCATGAAGTCACTTCCCCCATGATCGGGACCTTCTACCGCTCGGAGGGACCCGGGAAACCCCCGTTCGTATCGCCCGGTGACAGGATTTCAGTGGGGCAGGTCCTGTGCATACTCGAAGCGATGAAGCTCATGAACGAACTCACCTCCGAGGTTGACGGTATCGTGCGAGAGGTACTGGTGGAAAACGAAGATCCGGTGGAGTTCGGGATGCCTCTTTTCCGGATCGAAACGGACTAACCGGGGGCCGCACAGTGTTCAAGAAGGTCCTGATCGCCAATCGCGGTGAGATCGCTTTGCGCGTCCTCCGCGCGTGCCGGGAACTCGGAATTGGTACGGTCGCAGTGTATTCGCAGGCCGATCGAGATTCCCTCTGTGTCCGTTATTCCGATGAAGATATCTGTATCGGACCCGCCTCCGCCCGCGAGAGCTATCTGAATATTCCAAGGATAGTTGCGGCGGCGGAGATCACGGGCGCCGAGGCAATCCACCCAGGCTACGGCTTCCTCGCCGAAAACGCGGAGTTCGCGGAGATTTGCGAGCGCAGCGACATCACCTTCATAGGTCCCACACCGGATCAGATCCGGAGGATGGGGGACAAGGCGGAGGCCCGTCGCACCATGATTGAGGCCGGTGTGCCGGTGGTTCCAGGGTCGGAAGGGCCCTTCGAGGGTGTGGAAGACGCATTGGTCGCGGCCGAGGCGATAGGGTGGCCGGTCATGATCAAGGCCGCGTCTGGTGGCGGTGGCAAGGGGATGCGAGCCGCGTACTCCGCCCGGCGTTTCCGCCGCCACTATGAGATGGCGCGCAGTGAAGCCGAGATGAGCTTTGGTGATTCGACGCTGTACCTGGAGAAACTTATCGAGGGCCCACGCCATATTGAGGTCCAGGTGCTCGGTGATGAACACGGCAACTTGGTGCATCTGGGTGAACGAGATTGCTCCAGCCAGCGTCGTCATCAGAAGCTCGTTGAGGAGGCGCCAAGCCCTGCAGTGACCCCGGAACTCCGGGCCCGGATGGGAGAGGCGGCTCTGAAAGGAGCGGAAGCGATCGGGTATCGCGGTGCCGGAACTGTGGAGTTTTTGCTGGCGCCCGACGGTGAATTCTACTTCATGGAGATGAATACGCGGATCCAAGTGGAGCATCCCGTGACCGAAGAAGTGACGGGAGTAGACCTGTTGAAGGAGCAGATACGCGTTGCGGCGGGAGAAAAACTGAGCGAAGAGCTGAGGAACGGGGGTTCGCCGCCGATTAAGGGTCACGCGATCGAGTGCAGGATCAACGCGGAGGACCCGGAACACGGATTCCGGCCTTCGCCCGGGGTCATCTCCACATTTCATCCCCCAGGAGGGATTGGGGTACGAGTGGATTCGCACGCGTATTCGGGGTACTTGGTCCCACCATTCTACGACTCCATGGTCGCCAAGCTGATCGTCTACGGAAGGACTCGGGAGGAGGCGCGGGTGAGGGCTCTCTACGCGCTGGAAGAGTTCACTCTCGAGGGGATCCACTCCACCATCGATTTCCATCGGCAGATTCTTCAGCACCCCGACTTCGTGTCCGGGGAGATTGACACGGGGTTCGTGGAGCGTTTTCTGAGCGGCGAGTGATGGCCAAGCGCGCCGCGCCCAAGGAATCCAAGCACAGGCGTGAGTGGATCGGTGTGGGGCTCTTGCTCGGGAGTGTCCTTGGTGGCCTGGCGCTGATTTCGCCGCTAATCAGAGACGGCAACAACTGGATCGGATCTATCGGCGATCTGTTGTTCCGTGCTGGTTTCTTTGTCTTCGGCCACGCGGCCCCCGGGGTCGTGATCCCCGCTTTGATCTGGGCCGCGTATTGTCTCGGGCTCGGCGAGCGCCGCTTGGCGATTCGAGTAAGCATTCTGGTTACGTGCGCGCTGGTTTTGCTTCCACCCTTCGTGTTCGCGGCGCAACTGGGAACTACTCCCCTTGATCCGGGTTGGGTCGGGACTCAGTTGGGACCCATGGTTCACGGTGCACTGGGGAGAATCGGGGGAACACTCACGGGCGGAGTACTCGCGACCGTCATCGTCTTTCTTATCTTCGACTGGCCGCTCGGCCGTGCCATCGCCCATTCAGGGCGGGGGCTGTGGGCAACTTTGCGCGGTGGCGGACGGTTCGGGCGGTGGCTGTCGGCGGGTGTGTGGCGGCAGCTGCGTAGGGCGTGGGAGTGGCAGTATGCCGAGCTCGTCGAATGGCGCGAAGAGCGTCGAGCTGCGCGCCTCTCCGCAGCGGAAGACAGGGCGTTGGCCGAGGCGGAGGCTCAGGAGGAAGCGGAGAGCGCCGAATACGGAGCGACTCGGGAGAATACCGGGACGTTCCAGACTGATCCCGCGGCGTCACAAACTGAGACTGAAGGTCTCCAGGGCGAGCCAGTATCCGACCTGCCGGAGTATGTCGGGATGGTTGACCCCCCGGCTGGAGAGGGTGCCACCGAGGCGGCGATTGATCCCGATGCGCCGCTGCTCGCTCCCGTAGCGCTCTTGGATCAGCCTGCTGGCGGGGGGAGTGGCCTTGACCCGGAAGATCTGGCGCGGCTGGGCGACGTCCTCATTGACAAGCTCTCCACTTTTAAGGTGGCCGGGGACATCGGGGGTTGGACCACCGGACCTGTGGTCACTCAGTTCGAGATAGTCCCCGCCCCCGGCGTGAAGGTGGGGCAGATCACTGCCCGGACCGACGACATCGCACTGGCCCTAAAGGCCCCCTCGGTCAGGATTGTGGCCCCCATTCCGGGAAAGGGGGCGGTCGGAGTCGAGGTGCCCAACCCTACGCCGGAAATAGTGCGTCTCCGTGAAGTGTTGGAGAGTACCACTTGGCGTTCTGGAGAGTCTCGCTTGCCGTTGGCGCTGGGCCGGGATCTTTCGGGACGGCCGGTGTACGCGGATTTAGCCCGAATGCCCCATCTCCTTATAGCGGGACAGACAGGTTCTGGGAAATCGGTGTGCATCAACACCATCATCACAAGTCTGGTTTGCCGCTATACGCCGAGTGAACTCCGTCTCTTGATGATTGATCCCAAGATGGTGGAGCTGTCCGTGTACGCTGACCTGCCGCACCTCCGTCATCCGGTAATCACAGACAATGAGGATGCGTCGACAGTCCTAAAGTGGGCCGTGTACGAAATGAATCGGCGTTTCGCCCTCCTGTCGGCGAACGGGTGTCGCAACCTGGAGGAATTCAATCGGCGAGTGGCGCAGGAAAAGGCTGTGTTGCCGAAGCGCGGGGTGGAGGACGAGCCCCAGCCTTACGAGGAAGGGCCTCTCGCTCTGATTTCTCTGATCATCGATGAGTTGGCCGACCTCATGATGACCCAACAGTCGGATGTCGAGACGCCCTTGGCGAGACTCGCCCAGAAAGCGCGGGCTGTGGGCATCCACCTGGTGTTGGCGACGCAGCGGCCGTCGGTCAACGTCCTGACTGGGCTGATCAAGGCCAATATCCCCTGCCGGATCGCTTTCCGGGTCGCCTCGAAGGTGGACAGTCGCACAATCCTCGACCAAAACGGGGCCGAGAGTCTACTGGGGAACGGTGATATGCTCTTCTTGCCGCCGGGTGAATCCAATCCCATGCGGATACAGGGTGCTTTTGTCTCTTCGGAGGAGACCGAGAGGATACTGGATTGGTATCGGGCCCGGGCCACACTCGAAGCTGAGGAGGAGCAGGAGGGTGGGTCGCTTCCAGAACCCGACATCATCGATCTTATGAAGGAGATAGAGGCGGAGGCGCTGGATTCCGGTGGGGGCTCAGCCGGGGCCTCGGCGGACAGGGACGCACTGTTCCACAAGGCGGCGGAGATCGTGATCGCGAACTCCGTGGGGTCCACCAGTCTCCTGCAGCGTCGTCTCAAGATAGGGTATGGTCGAGCGGCCAGGATTATTGACCAACTGCACGAAGCCGGAGTCGTTGGGCCTGCGGACGGTTCCAAGCCACGTGAAGTCCTTGGAACACTTGCGGACCTGGACGCGTCGGACGCCGGCGGGTGACATTGCGGAGAGGGCGCGATTCACGATTGGGGTCCGGGTTCGCCCTTTTCTTTTTTGCCGGGATCGGAGTTGGCTGTATCGGAGCCAGCCCATCCTTGGCTCAGCTTTCTCCGCGAGAGCAGGATCCGGATTCAATCCTGGCGTTTGCTCACGAAGCCCAGTCTGGGGTCCGATCTTTGCGGGCTCAATTCTCGCAGAGGATTGAGAATCTGCTCCTGGAGCGAACGCGCGACGGTAATGGCACGTGGATGCAGGTGGGGCGGGACCGCTTCCGAATGGCGTTCGACGAGCCCGTAGGCGACCTCTATGTGGCGGACGGAGAGTGCCTGTGGCTTTATGAGCCTTCTCTGCACGATCAGATCGTTGTCCAGCCCTTGGTGGAGGGAGTGGAAGCGGGCGGCGTGGACATGCTGGGACGCTTGCTTGCGGAGGCACGGGACGCTTTCCGGTCCGAGCACGTGGGTATGGAAGAGGTAACCGGCCAGCCGGTCCACCACCTCGTCCTTACGCCCTTGCCCTCGGAATCGCGGTATGAGTCGGTGGACCTGTGGATCGACGTGAATAACGGTCTCGTCCGCCGTTTTCGGGTGCACGAACAAAATGAGACTGTGCGCACGGTGACGCTCTCAAGCCTGGAACCCAATGCCCAGATGGCCCGAGGAAACTTCGAATTTGTAACCCCATCGGGGGTGCCTGTATTCCCCGAGGACTCTCCGTGTCTGAGGGCTGGGTCCTGAGGAGGCAGTTGCGGTGCGTCTAGGCCTGGTGAGTCTCGGATGTGACAAGAACACCGTCGACTCGGAGCGCATGCTTGCGACCCTCACCGGCTACGGTGCGGAAACCGTGTCGGTGCGCGAGGCGGAGGTGATACTCGTCAACACGTGCGGGTTTATCGACGCCGCCAAGGAAGAGTCGATAGAGACACTGATCTCGGCTGGACGGCGCAAGCAGGATGGTCGGTGCCGTGCAGTAGTGGCGGTTGGCTGCATGGTGGAACGTTACCGAAATGAGCTGGAAGGGGCCTTGCCAGAGGTGGACGTTTTCCTGGGGCTCAAGGATCTGGATCGGTTGGTGCCCGAGCTGCAAACGCGCGGCTTTCTCCCGGAGGGCGAAGCGCGGATGCATCCCGGCGAACGGTTGGCACTGGGGGCGAAGCACGTCAGATACCTGAAGGTGAGCGAAGGGTGCAACCACGGGTGTGCGTTTTGCGCGATTCCCTCCTGGCGAGGGCGTCACAGGTCGTTCGAAATGTCTCGTTTGGTGGCTGAGGCACAGAGGCTCGAGGAGCAGGGAGTCGTCGAACTGAATCTCGTAGCCCAGGACCTCGCCCACTGGGGCCGGGAGTTCCGGGACGGCTCGGATATCGCGACATTGATGGACACCCTGTTGCGTGAAACGAGTATCCCTTGGTTCCGCCTCCTGTACATCTATTCGGCGGGGCTGCGTGAACCCCTCGTCGATCTGATGGCGACGGAGGCGCGTCTTCTGCCCTACATCGACATGCCGATTCAGCATGCAAGTGACACCGTGTTGTCCCGCATGCGCCGTCCCGAGAGGACGCGGAGTCTACGGCGTAAGATTTCGTGGCTCCGGGATTCGATCCCGGATCTGACTCTGCGAACTACGGTTCTGGTGGGCTTTCCCGGAGAAACGGACGAAGAGTTTCGCGAACTGGTGGAGTTCGTTGACGAAGCGGAGTTCGATCGGCTGGGAGCGTTTGCCTTCTCCCCGCAGGAGGGGACCCGCGCCGCAGCGATGGAGGGCCAGTTTGTGGAGGAGTCGGTGGCGACCGCTCGCCTTGAGGAGGTCCTGGCGGTGCAGGCGGCCGTTAGTGCCGAGAAGCTGGAGCACGAAGTGGGACAGGAGAGAATCGCGATCGTGGACGGAGCAGTCGATGCCGACGACCCCGTGGTCGGCGTCCTCTTCGACGACCCACCGCGAGAACCTCTTTACAAGGGTCGGCTGGATTCGCAGGCGGACGACGTTGACGGAGTCACTGTGTTGCACGGTACGGAGACGTTACCGGCAGGAACGCTCGTGAAGGTTCAGGTGGACCATGCGAGCGATTTCGATCTAAGTGCCACAGTAAAGGGGGTCGAGCGTCCCGTTAGGGCTCCCCGGCAAATACCCGGAGGGAGGGCCGGTGACGCGCCAGCCAGTGCCCGGAGGAGTATGCCGGTGCTGGGTATGGAGAGTGCGTGGGGTCGCTGAGCGAGAACAGTCCCGACCACGTGCAACGAGCCCGGACCGTGATGCCGGGCGGCGTGAGCTCCCCCGTGCGTTCCTTTCGCTCGGTGGGGTTGCCGCCGTTGTTTGCAGCGCGAGGCGAAGGAGCCCGCCTGCACGACGAGACGGGGCGCAGCTACATCGATTATGTGCTCTCCTGGGGCCCACTCATTCTGGGGCACGCCCATCCGGCCGTGGTCGAGGCGGTGCGCGACGCAGCGGGACGTGGGATGAGTTTCGGCGTGACCAACCAACGCGAGGTAGCCCTCGCGGAACGCATCGTGCAGTGGCTGCCCGGGGTGGAGATGGTCCGGTTCGTGAACAGCGGCACGGAGGCAACCATGTCCGCCGTACGTCTCGCGCGGGCAGCCACGGGTCGCGACCTCGTGCTCAAATTTCAGGGTTGCTACCACGGACACGCCGACGGGTTCCTGGTTTCAGCAGGATCCGGAGTGGCCACGCTCTCGCTACCGGACTCTCCGGGTGTCCCCGAAGGTGTTTCGGCACTCACGGTCACAGTGCCGTACAATGACCTTTCCGCCGTGGGCGCGGCGTTCGACCGTCACGCCGGCAGGATAGCCGCCGTCATTGTGGAACCTGTGGCTGGAAACGCGGGCCTCATTTTGCCCAGAGAGGAGTTCCTCCCAGGCCTCAGGGAGATGTGCGACCGGAACAGCACGCTATTGATATTCGACGAGGTCATGACGGGTTTGCGCGTTGCAAGGGGTGGGGCCGCCGAGGCGTACGGCGTGGTGCCGGATCTGGTGACGTTGGGCAAGGTGATAGGAGCGGGACTCCCGGTAGCCGCCTACGCGGGACGGCGTGAACTCATGAGCATGGTGGCGCCAAAAGGCTCGGTGTACCAGGCCGGCACCTTGTCAGGTAATCCCCTCGGGATGGCTGCGGGGCTGGCTCAGCTGGATGTACTCGCCGAGGAGGATCCCTTTGATCTCCTAGCAGACCGGGCCCGAACCTTGGTCGACGGTATCGTGGCCGAAATTCAAAAACGCGGTGTTGCGGTGACGGGAAGCTCAATCGGATCCATGTGGGGGATCTTCTTCACGGATTCTCCGGTTTTCGATCTCGATTCCGCCAAGGCTTCGGACACCGAGTTCTTCGCCCAGTATTTTCGTTGTTGTCTGGAGCGCGGGGTTTTGTTCGCTCCGTCCGCGTTCGAGGCAGGTTTTTTGTCCACCGCGCACACGGACGACGACATCTCTACCACAATCGACATTGTGGGCTCCGCTATGGATGCTGCCCTCGAACTCACGGTTTAGCGCGTTGCGGCCCTCGAGGTACCGCGCCCTGATCGTCCCGAATCGACCGCGGCTCCTCTTGTTCGGCGGGGTGTTGATGGCTCTGGCCCATCCACCCTTCCACCTGATTGTCCCTTCGTTCGTGGCCCTCGTTCCCCTCATTGTCTGGCTGGAGGGTTTGGAATCCGGTCCGGCGGGCCGCCGGCAAGCCCGAATCGGCGGGTTTTTCTTCGGGTTGGTGTATTACAGCCTGGTCCTCTACTGGCTCGTCATCGCGCTGTCCTTCTATACCTGGCTCGCTCTACTGGCGTTCTTGGCCCCGGTCATGATTCTCTGCGTGATCCTGTCCTGGGCTGCGGTGGGCTACCACTTGGTGCGCAGACGCCTCAAGTGGCCGGTCGCAGTCGCGTTCCCACTGTTTTGGACGGCTAATGAATGGGTACGGGCGCATCTGCACGATATTCGGTTCCCATGGATGCAGCTCGGTGACACACTCTCCGGTTTCCCCGTCTTAGTAGGGGCGGCGGACCTGGGTGGATCACGCGGGCTGTCTTTGTGGCTGGCGGCCGCCAACGCGATTGTAGCCACTGGCGTTATCACATGGAGGCGCAAGGGATGGAGGCCAGTCGGGCCTCAGGTGGCATTGCTCATGGTGGTGTTGGCGGGGCCTCTCGGGTACTCCCTTTACAGGTGGAACACCTTGGAGACGAGACCGGCGGCGTCGGTCGGGATCGTCCAACCGAACGTGCCACAACACTTGAAAAACGATGACCCTCTGGCAGCCACTGACAGCGCGCTCCGAGCGGTGGAGACGTTGACCGAGACGTGGACAGATGATGTCGCCCTGGATCTCGTCGTCTTTCCGGAGACGATGTTTCAGGGGGCGCTCGTGGATGCACTTCCATCCTTTGGGTATCGAGGATGGCCGGATGCGGTCACCTGGGGGTGGGAAACAGCGTCTCGACTGGGTGCGGATGTTGTAGTAGGGGGTTTGGGAGCGAACGATCTGGGCGATCGCAAGTATCAACCGTTCAACTCGGCGTTCCACTATCGCGTACCGGCAGCGTCCAACACAGTGGGGGAGAACTTTGAAAGGTACGATAAACGCTATCTCGTTCCGCTTGTCGAACGCGTCCCGTTCATACCGCCTAGGTGGTTGGCGGGATTGCCCTACATGGATGGCAATTTTGGAGTTGGCGAATGGAAGGAACCTGTCCGAATCGGGACGGCAGATGTCGGAGCAGATGTCGAAATCTCGTATGGGACGATGATTTGCTACGAGTCTATTTTTTCGCCCTTGGCGCGCCACTACAGGAGGAACGGAGCTGACTTCCTGGTGAACATTACCAACGACTCGTGGTTTGGAAGAGACGCATGGTGGAGTCGAACGAGCGCATTGTGGCAGCACCCGGCGCACCTCGTGATGCGGGTGATCGAGACTCGAATAGGAGCGGTGCGTTCAGCCAACACAGGGATTTCCATGATTGTGGACCCGCTGGGTCGCGTAAGCCAACGAACACAGCTTTTCGAGCCAGATGCTTTCCGTGGGGTCGTCGAAACCACCGACGGCCATACCCTGTACGTACGGACCGGAGACGTAGTGGGCACCCTTTCAGCCATCTTGGCGGGATTGGCTCTAACTGTAATCGGCGTTCGGTCATGGCGTGCGCGGGCTCAAGACGACGGATCGTCGACTCCGTGACAGTCCCTCGGTTCATCCCTCGGCTCTTCATCTCCCGGCCCATCATCTCCCGGCCCATCTCGTGGGCATTGATCGCCTTGGGTTTGACGTCGGGCCCTGGCGTGGGTCAGGTGCCGGACAGCGCCCGCATCGACTCGGTGTTCACGCTGGAGGATCTACGTGTCACAGCGGTGCGTCCCCTGGCAAGTCCCTCGGGAGCAAGCGCCGTCCGTCTCGACATGTCGGTGCCCCATGTGGAACCGGTCCCTCTGTTGGAGGAGGCCTTGCGGCGGATTCCCTTTCTTCAGGTACGGGAGAACTCCAGGGGCGAGGCCCAGGTGACTCTCCGGGGGACGGAATCCCGGCAGATTGCCGTTTTGTTGGATGGTGTCCCATTGACTCTGGGGTGGGACGCGCGGACGGATCTTTCCCTGATCCCTGTGGACGCTGCTCGCGAAATCCAGTTCTTTCGGGGCATGTCGTCGGTATTGCATGGACCGAATGTGTTGGGTGGGGTCATTCACATCGACGTAGGACGGGGAGAGGAAAGGTCGGTTCGTCCCTCCACCGGTATTCAGGGTGGAGTGGATCAGACCGGAGCGCTCTTTGCCGGAGGGCGTATCGGGCATCAAGTGGCCTCCGATAACGGTGGCTTGCTGTCGATTCAGGGCGGGGTGGGGTGGCGCTCCCGGGACTATGTCCGCTTGCCTAGCGGGATCGGCACCGCTTATGAGGGTGGTGACGACGACCGTACAAACAGCGACTTGCTCCATCGAAGCGCTTTTGTGACTGGCAGATACAGCTCCCCAACAGGGGGTTGGCTGGCTGCCTCGGCCTTTGCTTACGACGCCGAAAAAGGGGTGCCGCCCGAGCTTCATGTCTCAGATCCCCGGCTCTGGCGTATTCCTGACTCCAAGAGAGGAGTTTTAGTGCTTTCGGGGGGGACACCGTGGGGGCAAACTCCGTTTGGGACTGGTGATTTCGAAATTAGCCTCGGGTTCGATTCCGCCGAGTCACAGATCGATGCGTTCGAGTCTCTCTTGTACAACAACGTGGTGGATCATGAGAGGGCGACAGACAGGACCCTGACCTTTAGGGGTTTGTCGGATCACCAGGCAGGGATCGGCGTGTTCCGGACTGCCCTTACGGTGGCATCCACTCGCCGAGTGCAGGAGGAGGGTGCGGGCGGTAGGGAGAGGTACAGCCAGCGTTTGTTGAGTCTTGCCGGGGAGTACGAGTCACCTTTGGGCGAGGGCGACATCACGTCCAGGATACGGCTCAGCGCTGGAGCTAGCTTCGACCACGCATCAACGCCGGACGCCGGTGGTCGCGAACCAAGGGACCCGATCGGGGACGTAGGCCTTCGGATCGGAGGGTCTCTGCTGCTGGGGTCGGAGACGGTGATGCACGCGGGTTTGAGTAGACGCGTCCGCTTTCCGTCTCTCCGCGAGCTGTATTCCGGTGCGCTAGGGAGGTTTGTCCCCAACCAGGATCTGGCTCCCGAGGTGCTCAGGACGGCGGAGGGCGGGATGACGTCGACCTTGTCCGCCTTTGGCGGGAGTGTGGATGTGCAGGGGGTTCTCTTCACGCAGGTCCTGTCCGACGCGATCGTGAGGCAGTCTTTCGGAGACGGTCGATTCCGGCGTGAGAATCGGTCCAGGGTAGACGCGACCGGCATCGAAATGCTGGCCGATGCCCAGTGGGAACACACGGCGTTGGGTGGGTCGATGACTTGGCAGAACGTGGGCCTTGCCGATCCGGCTGCGGCTCCGGGTGCGAGACCGGAGTATCAACCCGAACTGTCGGCGAGTGCCTACTTCGAGCAGAGCTTGGGTGGGTTCCGGGCGAGGGTGGCTGGGAGGTTTATGGGGAGCCAGTATTGCGAACATCCTGACCTGGGCAAGCAGCTTGCTTTGGATGCGAGCGCTGTGTTCGACGCCGCTATCAGTCGAGAGTTCATGGTTGGCGGGCGACGGCTGATGCAGCTCTCCGTGCTCGCGGACAACTTGACGCACGCGGCCGTCTTCGATCAGTGCGGGTTGCCGCAGCCGGGCCGCACGTTGCGACTCCAGTTCCGCCTTTTTTGACGTGCTCGAAGGGGATCCGCCGGCACCGAACCGAAACGCTCTCTGGGCCCGGACACTGGTCGGGGAGCTGGTCGATCTAGGTGTCGCGCACGCTTGTGTAGGTTCCGGCTCTCGGTCCTCACCGCTGGTCGACGCTCTGTCCCGAGAGGCGAGGATAACGGTGCACCCGTATGTGGACGAACGCTCTGCTGCCTACTTTGCGCTGGGCGCCGGAGCGGCCACCGGCCGGCCTGCGTTAGTGGTCACCACTTCCGGCACCGCGGCCGCGAATCTGTTGCCGGCGATGGTTGAAGCCGCTAACGGAGAGATCCCTCTGATCGCACTGACCGCCGACCGGCCGGCGAGCCTGCGAGGCACTGACGCCAACCAGACTATCCTTCAGCAGGGGCTATTCGGACGGTATCCCAGGTTCGACGCGGACATCGGCCTCCCGGATCCTGCGCGCGCGGAGGGGTTGCGCCGAGTTGGCCGAGCAGCGTGGGAAGCGGCGTTGGGACCCCGCCGGGGCCCGGTTCACCTAAACCTGCAGTTCGAGAAGCCGCTGGAACCGATGCAGGTTCCTGGTGACCTCAAAGCTGAGCCTGGGTTCGTGGAGTCTCCACTTCCGGAAATGGAGCCGTCAACGAGCCGGCAGGAGGCGATCCCCGGTTCGATCCAGGAGGACGAGCTGGTACGGCTGTTCATGGAGGCTCGACGCCCAGTGTTGGTTTGTGGACCGTCACAGCTACCCCGGTGGGGGGAGGCGGCTCTCAATATCGCAGCGCGGCGCGGGATACCCGTGTTGGCCGACCCGCTCTCCGGCGCACGTTTTGGGGCGGGTGCCCGGAGCGTGACGATCGGTTTCGCCGATCTGATCTTGAGGTCCGAAAAGATCGCTGGCTTAACCCCGGATCTGGTGCTTAGATGTGGGAGATCTCCAACGTCCCTCGCGGTCGGGGCGTGGCTGGAGCGACATGCCTCCGCACCTCAAGTGGTGGTGGCCCCGGCGGGCGGATTGGTGCCTCATCTCGATACCACACCTCGGTTTTGTCACGCTGATCCAGGCGACGTGTTCGATCGCCTTTCACGGGTGGCCGAAGGGGCAGGGGGCACAGCTGCGGACGTCGACTGGCTGGGTAGGTGGCGGAAGCTGGACGATATCATCGCCAAGGCGGTGCGGTGCGAGCTCGAAGGCAGCTGGAGCGAGGCCTCGGTGGCGTCCATGATACCGCGCCTCATGTCCGAGGACGGTGCGTGGTTCATCGGCAATTCAATGCCAATCCGCGACGTCGACATGTTTGCGGGGACCCGGAATCGGGCTTTACGTACCATCGGGCTGCGGGGAGCGAGCGGTATTGACGGAAATATCAGTGCGGCTCTCGGTGTGGCTACGGCGTCCCGCAAACCCACGGTGGCCATCCTCGGCGATCTCACGGTCCTGCACAACATCGGGGCACTGTTTGACCGGCGCCTGATCGAGCACTCGTTGCACATTTTACTGATCCAAAACCGAGGTGGAGGTATATTCCACTCTCTGCCGATCCGGGACTATGATCCTCCCTTTACGCCTTACATCGTTATGCCCCATAGCGTCGACTTCGGAGCTGTTGCCGAAGCGGCCGGTATCCCGCACCGTGCTGTCCGGTCTAACGAAGAATTGAGGGAGCAACTCCTGACTGGATTCGGTCGCCCGGGAATTCGGATCAGCGAGGTACAGATGGATCGGGAAGAGAACTGGGCGCAACGATCGCGCTTGATCGCAAGCGTCACCTTGCTCGTGGAGGAAGTCGCTTCCGGGGGAAGCCACCACTAGTCAGCACGGTCACGCTCACGGTTGAAAACTAAGGAGGTGTTGAGGATGTCCGATGGGTTTTGGCCTCCGCCAAGCGGAGTCACGTGGGAAGAAGTCAAACAATATGAAGACATTACCTACCATAAGGCCGACGGGATCGCCCGCATCGCATTTCATCGACCCGAAGTGAGGAACGCATTCCGCCCCGACACGTTGTTCGAGATGTACGAAGCGTTCGTGGATGCGCGGGATGACGAGGAGGTGGGAGTCGTCTTGCTGACCGGGAATGGTCCGGCGGCGGACGGCAAGTGGGCTTTTTCGAGCGGTGGTGACCAGAGGATACGCGGGACGGCCGGGTACGTCGGAAAGGATGGCGTGGCGAGGTTGAACGTGCTCGACCTTCAGCGCCTTATACGCTCAATGCCCAAGCCTGTGATCGCTCTTGTGGCAGGTTATGCGATCGGAGGTGGGCACGTCCTGCACGTAGTGTGCGACCTTACGATCTGCGCCGACAACGCAATCTTCGGGCAGACGGGGCCCAAGGTGGGGAGTTTCGACGGGGGATTTGGATCCTCCTACCTCGCACGTTCCGTCGGTCAGAAGAAGGCTAGAGAAATATGGTACCTGTGTCGCCAGTACAACGCGGAGGAGGCAGAGCGAATGGGACTGGTGAACAAGGTCGTGCCTCTGGACGAGTTGGAAGCTGAGGGTGTTGACTGGGCCAAGGAGATACTCGGGAAGAGCCCGCTCGCCATCCGCTGCCTCAAGGCGGCCATGAATGCGGATTGCGACGGTCAGGCCGGCCTTCAGGAGTTGGCCGGGCACGCCACGATGATGTTTTACATGACGGAGGAGGGGCAGGAAGGGAAAAACGCGTACCTGGAGAAGAGGACGCCCGACTTTCGAAAGTACCCGTGGCGCCCTTGAACGTGTCCGTTTGCCTGGGGTAGGAGCCTGGGTACAGGGGGCACGCCTCCGGACCCTTCCGGCGGCCATTGCACCGGTTGTGATGGGTGGAGGACTGGCGCACGCCGACAGTGACTTTGGCGCCCTCCCGTGGGTGGCGGCCCTCCTTGGTGCGATCTTCATCCAGATAGGGACCAACTTCGCAAACGACTATTCCGACTTTGTGCGCGGTGCAGACACAACCGAGCGTTTGGGGACGCCACGTGTGATGCAGAGCGGGGCTCTGTCGGCACAAGCCGTGCGCACGGGAGCCGGGGTGAGTTTCCTGTTGGCGTTTGCGGTCGGGACGTATCTGGTTTCCCGAGGTGGATGGCCGATCGTGGCCATCGGCCTGACCGGGATCGCTGCGGGCATCTGCTACACCGGCGGCCCGTGGCCGTTCGGGTACCGAGGTCTGGGAGACGTCTTCGTTTTTGCCTTCTTCGGACCCATCGCTGTAGGCGGCACGTACTATGTGCAGACCCTTAGCTGGTCATGGGCAGCAACGATGGCCGGGGCGTCGATCGGGGCTTTGACCACGGCGATCTTGGTTGTGAACAACCTTCGAGACATGCCTACCGACCGTACAGTCGGGAAACGGACGCTCGCAGTCATACTGGGCGGCCGCGCCACCCGGGCGGAGTACACCCTGCTCCTTGTAGGGAGCATGGCGTTGATTGCTGGAGGGGTGTTAGCCGGCTGGTGGCCTACGCTCACGTTGATCGCGCTGGGCGCGGTGTTCCTCCTTGCGCAGCCCCTCCGCACGGTTTGGGCGGGCGGAGACCCGCGTAACCTCAACGCGGCTTTGGCCCAAACAGCCCGCGCCACCGGCGTCGTGGGAATGCTGTTCGGCTTGGGTTGTGTCCTCTGACGCCGGCCCAAGCCAACCCTCTATAGGAGGTCGTTGGACCGCGACCGCCGTGCGGGAGGAGGCGGGACGCCTGGCGGGACTCCTCCAAGAGGCCGGTGTGGGAGCCGATCACACAGTCGCCCACTGTTTTGGGTTGGAACCGGTCGGTGTAGTTGCGTTCTGGGCGATCGCCGAAACGGGCGCCCGACTCGCTCTTCAACACCCTGACTGGACCGCCTACGAGCATCGAGTCTTTCGGGAGCAAGTCCGCCCGCATTTTGCTCTCGTGGGCCGGGGCGTGCGGAAGCCCCGGACAGATCAGCTTGGCGACGCGATGGATGTCGAGTTGTCATCAACCTCACCATGTATGGCGTCGCTCGGGTTGTACCGACTCGAACAGCACCCTGAAAGGAGGCCTGCCGCCGATGTAGTCCTTCCAAGCTCCGGTACCAGCGGACAACCCCGCCTCGTGTGGCATGATCTGGATGCTTTGCTGGCACACGCCAGAGTCTCAAACGACCGGCTTGGTTTCGACAGCGAATGCACGTGGCTCGCTACGCTCAGTTGGGCTCACATAGGGGGGGCGTCGGTAGCCATACGGACGATGGTCGCTGAAGGGGGGATCGCCTTTGCCGGGCCCAGATTCGATGCCCCCGCGGTGGCACGAGCCATTGCCGAAGTTGGAGTGACACACGTTTCACTAGTGCCCGCCATGCTGGTGCGCCTGTTGGAGTTCGGCCTGGAGCCACCCGCCACATTGCGTGCTGTCCTCATCGGTGGAGCCGCTACACCGCTGCGCCTCGTGGACCGGGCTTTGGCGGCGGGTTGGCCGATTGCACTCACCTACGGGCTCACGGAGGCTGGTTCCCAAGTGTGCACGGCACCCCCTGAGGACGTTAGAAGCGGTGACCGTTCCTCGGGCCTTCCATTAGAAGGGTTCGACGTTCGGGTGAGCGCCGAAGGGTCGGTCGAGATTCGCGGCCGAACCCTCTTTCGGTGTTATCATGGCGAGGCGCTCCGACCCAGCGATGCCTGGCACGACACGGGTGACCTGGGGCGACTCCGCAGCGATGGCCGGCTCGAGGTGCTGGGGCGCAGGAGCGATCGGATCGTGAGTGGCGGTGACAATGTGGATCCCGGATTCGTGGAGAAAACCTTGGCGGAACACAGCGGCGTGAGTGAGGTTGCGGTCTTGGGCCTGCCCGACGACACGTACGGAGAGATAGTGACGGCGGTGGTGGGAGGTGGCACCCCCTCCCTCTTGAATGAACTTCCAACCTGGGTTCGCGGCCGCCTCTCCGGACCTCGAATACCGCGCCGGTGGGAGTGGCTTCCACGCCTGCCTCGGACACCCACCGGCAAGATCGATCGGCAAAGGGTCCGCGACAGTTTCTCAGCCGGTCCAGAGCGCCCCGCCCATGAAGGTGTCACCACCCAGGAGGAAGACACGCCGTGAGTACTCATCCCCCCATTGGCTGCAAGAAAGACAGTTTCGAGTTGGATGCGGGCGCGCACTTCCTCAACTGTGCCTACTTTGCACCCCTCCCCAAGTCAGTGGCGGAGGCAGGTGTCCGAGGTCTACAGCGCAAGTTGTCGCCGACGCCATTTGCCAGCTCCGAGTTTTTCCCGGAGGTGGACCAAGTCCGACGGCGCTTCGCACACCTCGTTGGCGGTTCAGCGGAGCGCGTAGCCCTCCTCCCCTCCACCTCCTACGGAACGGCGATCGCGGCCCGCAATCTCCCGGTCGCGAGGGGACAGAACGTCGTCATCCTGGGGGAACAGTTCCCAAGCAACGTCTACGTATGGCTTCGTCGGGCCAATGAGACGGGAGGTACAGTCCGTACGGTCGACCGGCCTGGCCCACCACCCTCAGGACGGCTTTGGAACGAGCGCGTACTTGAAGCGATCGATTCGGACACGGCGGTGGTCACTGTCCCTCCCTGCCATTGGACCGACGGAACATTGTTTGACCTTGAAAGCATACGGGAGCGGGCGGACGAGACCGGGTCAGCGCTGGTGATTGACGGGGGTCAGCTGATTGGAGCCGGCCCCTTTGACGTGCGCTCTGTACGACCCGACGCCATGATCGCCGTCGGGTACAAGTGGCTGCTAGGACCTTACGCCACCGCGTTGGGCTACTTCGGTCCCCGCTTTGACGGGGGTGTTCCGTTGGAGGAAACGTGGATTGGACGCGCCGGGTCGGAAGACTTCCAGGCCTTGGTTGACTACACGGACGAGTACCGGCCCGGGGCCGCCCGCTACGATGTCGGCCAGACGTCCAACTTCATCTTGGTTCCCATGTTGTGCGAAGCATTGCGCTTGGTGGAGGAGTGGTGCCCGGAGAGAATCGGTGCCTACTGCCAGAGCCTGTTGTCTCCACTGGCGGAGTTTGCGCGGGCTCAGGGGTGGCCAGTGGAGGACGAAGCGTGGCGAGCGGATCACATGATGGGTGTCCGCCTCCCAGCGGGGCTGGATCTAGGCTTCCTCGATGATCGAATGCAGAAGGCCCGGGTGTACGCTTCCCTCCGCGGGGACGCACTGCGGGTTTCGCCGCACGTCTACAACGATGGTGAGGACATCGCGGCGCTGATCGACGTCCTCAAGGATTTCGCCCACGAGGGAGGCCGCGGATGACCCTCTGGTTCGCCGTTGAACGCCCAGACCCAGAGGGTCCTACGCCACCCGCTTGCGACATGTCCGGCACATAGGCCTGGACCCGACGCGAGGTCTCGTCCCAAAGGAGGGCGGCCCTCCCTCCGGCTTCACGGTCAACGGTCGCCCGGCCACCCGGGCCGCGCACCTCGAGACGATAAAGCACTTCCTCCCACTCCGATCGATACGGGACAGCGAAACGGAACAAGCTCCCCGTCTCGTTCACCTCCCGGGGTTCAAACGAATACCGAAACAAGACTTGGCCGTCTTCGGTCAGTCCCAAGACCTCATACGGGCCGGGTCGCTCCGGGAGCAGCTCGGGCACAGGCAATACGAGCGCCGGCCGCAGGAATGGTTGGCCGTTGTAGACACCCCCCCACAGCACCAATCTCTGCGTTCTTGATCCCGCCATCGGACTGCCGGAATCCTGCCGGTTGCTGTGTTGTTCCCAATACTCCAGCATGGCGGTCCACGTGTGATCGCTGACCCACTGCGGGTAACAGTAAGACATGAGGTCTTTGTACCCGGAGGGGCTGTAGAGGTCGCCCAACCCGCCTTCGCTCAGGTCCAGGTCGCTGCCCCAGGCTCCAATGACCCCGGACATGTGCGGATACGTGGGATCGGTCTGGCCCGGATCTGCAGAGGGCCGATCGCAGGGAGTATGGGGCCGCCCCAGGTTGTGCCCGAGTTCATGGGCGAACAGCGGGCCCAGCCGTTCGTTCGGGAGGAGCTCCACCGTTTCGGTGTGCGTGTTCACCAGAGAAGATCGTCCCTCCAAGACGGCCACTCCCGGCGGCCAGGGGGCACTCGATGGTCGGGACGCGGCACGCGGCATGGAGAACAGCCCAACGTAGAATTCGTCCCTTGCACCCTCGAGAGCCTGAACCAGATCTATTTCGCCTAACAACCCGAAGATCCCCTCGGAGGAAGTGTCCGCCGACGTCAGATACGGTGGCCGCTGCTCAATCGAAATATCGGGTATGGGCAGGAGCGTTCGCGCCATCCGCCTCATTTCCGATGCGGTGCTCCCGGGGATCGGGTCTCTTAGCTGACGCGCAAGGTCTGTGACTCTACCATTCAGATCTTGGTTTCGGGCGTCGGTCCACTGTATGGCCATCACCGTCACCTTCAGCGGATCAACCACCCTCACGTCCGGTTCCATATGGCCGATTGCCGGAAAACGGGTCGTACTTTCCTCGGTGAGGGTGATCCCTATTGCGGTGTCCATCTCCAGCAGAATGTGGGTTCCCGGGGCAAGTAGGTTGTCCGGCAAGAGCGCGTTGAAGGAGCGTTCATACCGGCCTTCTTCGATGATCCGAGGGATCCCCGCTGGCGGAGCTTCGAGTACCATTTGGTGGACCGGAATTCCCTGCCGCAGGAAGCGGACTCGAACAATCGGCGTAATGGTGTTGGGGTAGTTGGCAGTGACAAAGGCCCGGATGACGCTGCGGCGCCCAGCCACGAGCGGCACGCTGCCGTCCCTCGTCTGTATGGCCTGAGAGACGTAAGCAGGATTCAGGCTGACTTGAAGCGAGTCTGGATTCCGGAGAACTAGTGGCTCCGAAGCCACCACCTCGAACCCATCGCAGGGAACCGGGCAGTATCCCGCCTCTGCCGACGGTACCAGAAAGCTCACCGCCACGGCACCGCCGTAATCCTCCTTTTCCTCGTCTTCCTCCGGTTCCTCTTCCGAGCGGTCGTCCTCCGAGACGAAGATTACTGAACTCTGCGTGGTTCCCGCGGATAGTCTGGGTGCGTCCGCGGTCAGCTTGGACCCGGCGGCCCACAACGGCACTACTATGTCGAAGGGGGCACCCTCCCTCAGGTTGATGCGCAAGCGGGCGGGCAGAGGGGCACCAGGAGATTTGCCATCAATCCGCTCCAGCTCCAATGTGAGCTGGAATGGCGCGCCAGGATTGTCGGACAACGTTACCTGGTCGAGACCGGACATCCCTTCAAACACGGCCTCCGGCAGCTCATCAATCCGGTTTCCGGAGAGATGAAGAGTCAGGAGGGAACGCAGATCCGAAAACGGGGAAGGGGACAGGTCGGCCAATCGATTGTTGTGCAGTGACAGCCACTCCAGTTCGCTCAAAGACGAGAAGAGGGTGGTCGGCAGGTACTCGATCTCGTTGGAGGCCAGGTCAAGGACCCGGAGTGCCGGTGTTTCGTCGAACGAGTTCACAGGGAGCGTGCGGAGTTTGTTGCCTCTCAGCGATAGCCACTCGAGCCGAGAGAGACCCATCAGGTCCGCCGGGGAGAAAACCCGAAGGGCTGACTCCGATTCGTCGGGGTCCAACCCCAAGTCGAGTGACGTTACGTTGGCGAGGTCCTGGTGGTCCGGGTCGGTGCAGTTCTGCTGGTCCAAGGCTTCCAAGATCACTTCTTGAAGGGCCAGCGTTCGGTCGCACACTCCTTCCCGGATCGCCACCGTCGCGGCGAAGGACCCGGTGCGGACATATCCGGTTTCCAGCGGAGGGCGCTCCAGCATCAATACGAAGACCTCCCTCGGAGGCTCTATCTCGCTGTCGTCCGGCACGGGGATCACAATCGACCCGCGCAGCGCTCCCGCAGGTATCGTGATCGATCCGGTGGGTTCACCGTAATCGCCGCCGTCGGCATCGGGAGTGCGCGCTATCGTGTCGGCGGTCACCGAATAGGCCAAAGTCAGGTCCTCGGTTGATGCGGCTCCGAGGAAGATGTCGATCGCCACGGTCCCGCCCTCCACCGCCTGAGCCACGGAGGCTTCAAGCGATACTGGGGTCCCCACCCGGATACCCCAATGAAGACTGGCAGCCAACCCACTCCGATCCCTCGCTGTTACTACTACGGATGTCTCGCCATTCCGCGTCCCAATAACCCTGGCGTCGGAACCTTCTACAGTGACAGTCGCAACCCAGGGGTTGTCTGCGTGCGCTTCGAAGCGGAGGGATTCTACATCGTCATCCTGAAACCAGGAGGAGAGGTCCACCAACACGGTGTCGCCGAGGGCAAGATCCATGGTGGAGACAACTCCTACGGCCTCGGGACGGCGATTGGGACCTGGCTCGAGCGTTGGTTCCGTACAGGCTGTTGGCGCCAGCGTCAGGAATACAATCCCCATGCAGCAGGCGGTGGAGATCCTCCAGGCGGCGAACATCGTCAGCCAGTCCTTAGATACGGGGTGTAGTTCCCTCGCGTCCCTCAGGGCGCCTCACCATCAACGCGCGCCCTCGGGTGGCTCGCCGGTGGAATCCCAGAAGATGGAGCAGGCCCACCACGACCCGGTTGCGCGCCAGGGAGGACAACACGACGGCGTCGTCTCGCTCCGGGTGCGGGAAGACCCCGGGCAGCCAGGTTGCGAGTCGATCCATTCCGCAGCGGCGCAATACCTGCGAAGTCCTCAACCAGGTCGGGCTCAGTCGCCGCGTGACGAAGAAACCGTCGTCCCCGAGTTTCTGGTACAAGGGCATGAAGATTCGCCCGGTCATGCCAGCCACAACCGGTCCCCTCTTGTCGTCCCCCACAACTTGGTCGGCGCGGACCCGATCGAAGTTCCTGAAGCCGGGCCGCATCCGAAACTCGTCGTCCTCCCGGATTTCGTGCCTTCGCCTGACATCCACCACAAATGGGAGTCCGCGCGCCTTGGCGCGAAGTCTCTCCCGTCGTTCGGAGTGCCCGGGTGCGGTGTTGGCGTCAATCACGCCCACCGCCTCCAAAAACAGCCAGACGGCATCCTCATGGGCAGTGGTGGATTCCGGCGCTTCGTGCTGGCCGCCCTCAAACCCCACGGCGCACCAACCGATGTGGTCGAACCAGGCCAGCATGGGGCCATCGATCTGCTCCTCAAGCCCGAGCACCACGGGGACGGGCAGCCGCCGCGCGAGCGCTCGGTTCCGAAGGGTATCCCCGATCGTGGTGAAGGGTGGGCCCTCCGAAGAGGTGGTGTGGAGATCGAGGACATATACCGGGCCCCGAGCTCGTTCCTGGGCCCTCAGCAGCTCAACCAGCAACTCTCGCTGTTCTTTGAGCTCGGCGCTCCCGACCATCGGCATGGTTTCGGTTCCGTCCTCGGGTGGCGCTGCGCGGATTGATGCTAGGATCGCTTCCACGCGGGAGCGCTGCCAGACGCGATTCAGGTCTTCGTCAACAAACCGTTGACCTTTCCTGCCCGCCGCGATGTTGCCGGCCAGGACGATCAAATCTCCTCGAATGGGGATCTTTCCGCGGCCGAGCTCCTGGAGGACCTGCTGTACTCCCTGCACACCGGCGGGTTCGTTCCCGTGTAGGCCGGCGATACAGATCAGTAAGGGGCCTGGGCGGGCTCCCCTTATCTCTCCGAGTCTGCGCTCGATCGACCCTTCCTCCGAGGTCTGTCTACTCGGGGCGGGAGATCTCTTCAACCTTAGCCGCAAACACGAAGTCGCTCTGAGTGAGGCCGTCGATCTTGTGCGTCCATATCTGAACACCGACGCGTCCCCAAGCGAGATAAAGATCCGGATGATGGTTCCAAGTTTCGGCGACCTCTCCAACTTGATTCACGAAGTCGAGTGCCTTCACGAAGTTCGGGAACCGGTAGCTTTTCTCCAGATGGTGGCCATCGACGACCTGCCAGCCATTGCCCAGTTCACCTGCCAAAGCCTCCAACTCCGCGCCCTCGAGCGGCGGAATCCCGCCCTTGCAGGGTACACACTCCATCTGGGCAAGTCGATTGGGCATAGGGCAAGGATCGGGTGGGGAGGAACATGAGATTGATTATCGCGACCACCGCAAAACTTGGGCCTAACCGCCGGTGTTGGCAAATGCGCATCCGACCCCCAACTCACCGTCCGGATTCGTGAACCTCCACCGATGTGCCGGATTCGATTGTCCCCGTTCGGGTCGTCCCACCTCCCGGCCACGTCACGATAACGCTGTCGGCGCTGGATGCGCCTCCCAGCCCGGCTAGAACGGGATTGGTCTCCGATTGCGAGAGGTAGGAGGACGACGTCGAGATCGAAAACCGTTGTCGGTTGGTTCCCGAAAACACGAGTACGGTGGCTCCGATCGCACCTAGGTTCGGGGCCGCTCCCGAGAGTTTGATTCGGACCCAGCCTGGGCCTGGAGCCAGATCGTTTCGAAATACTCTCGCGGGTCCGCCATTAGCCGTCATCACGACGTCGAGGTCGCCGTCGCGATCCAGGTCGGCCGTTGCGAGCCCACGCGCTACCAAGGGGTGTTGGAAGTCATCTCCGACGAGATTGCTCACGTCCACCAGACCACCACGCCTATCGTTCCGAAACAACTGGGGCGGCTGTTCGAAGGACACGTCATCGTGGATGGCCGAGATTTCGGGCTCTATGTGACCGTTCGCAAGGAGCAGATCCGCGTAGGCATCCAGATCCAGGTCAGCGAACCGCAGACCGAATGTCAGCGGGAGCAGGGTCGACCGCGTGAGGCGGGCAGAACCCGCTAGATCCTGGAAGAGGAACGGTTGGATCTGGGTGTAGAGACTGACAGGCTCGTTGGAGAAGTTTCCGATGGCTATCGACAGCTGGCCGCGATTGAGGAGGTCGGCCACGTCCACGCCCATACCTGCCCGCGCTCGCCCAAACTCGTCGAAGGCCACCCCTGCGTCGAGCGCGACGTCGCTGAAGCGACCGTTGCCCAGGCTGGAATAGAGGAAGTTCTGGTAGGTGTCGTTGGCGATCATGACGTCGAGGGTGCCGTCCCCGTTGAGGTCGTCTATTGCGATGCCTAGCGACTTGCCCTCCGGGTTCTCGAATCCCGCTTCGACCGTTATGTCTTCGAATCGAATACCGTCGATATTCTCCAAGAGACGGCACGACTCGCCTTCGTACTCCTCCGGAGTGGCGTACGATTTGGTTACCCCGTCCCGAGTGAAGAAGATGTCAGTCTCGGGCGTCCAGTCGACGTAGTTGCACACTAAGAGGTCGAGCCACCCATCGCCGGTTGCATCGAACCAGGCGGCCGCCGTCGACCACGCCGATTCCGTCGCCCCCGGTGCGTTTCCGATGCTACCAGTCTCTGCGGTTACGTCGATGAACCTCCCGCCGTCATTCCTGTAGAGCCGGTTGTCGCCGACTGCTGTGACGTACAGGTCCGTGTCGCCATCGGCGTCGAAGTCCGCCGCCGCCGCCCCCATACCGTATATTGGGTCCGCGAGGCCCGCGGTCTGCGTCACATCCTCGTAGGTCCCGTCGCCACGGGCCCGGTTCCGAAACAGCCGGGATGTGGCTCCGAGATCCTCGCCTCTCCCCTCCCAGTTCGTGCCGTTGACGAAAAACAGGTCCGGCCACTCGTCGCCGTCATAGTCGAAGATCGCGATCCCGCTTCCCATGGTTTCCGGCATCCATTTTTCGCCGAATGCCCCGGTGGCGTGGACAAAATCGATGCCCGAGCTGGTAGCTATATCTACTAACCGGATCGACGTCGTCGCGCTCCCATCTGTACGGCTTGCGAAGTCGGTCGACACCTGAGTGTACTCGGGTGTTTCCGAGGGGCCGTCGTCAGCTCCCGGATTACAAGCGATGGGAGTCCCCACCGCGGCGATCCCACCGACTAGGAGGGTGGGGCGCTTGAGCCACAGCCACGTGCCGAGGCCGCGTCTCACCTCGAGTCCTCTGAAGCAGTCTCCGAGACCAACACCTCCAGGTCGTGCATACGGATCGCCTGGGCCATCAGGTTTACGCCCGGATTGTGCTCCCGATACGCCCGAGTGAGCGCCAACGCAGCCTCGTCGATGCGATAACGCTCGAATGCGGCCTCAGCGCGCGCAGCCTCGCCGTCCCGGCCCAGTGCCCGAAGCGCGAGCATCCGGTTGTAGTGGGTCTGCCGGTCTTCAGGGTCGATCTCCAACACTCGATCGAACGCCTCCAAAGCCGGCTCATACCGACGGTCCAGGTACCGCGTCCGCCCCAGCTGGAACCACGCGGCACGGTCATCCGGGAACGCCTCCAACACCGCGAGGTAGGCTTCCTCGGAGGCCTCGTAGGCCCCGTCTTCCTGATGGGCTCCGCCCCAGACCCAAGCCACGCGGGGATCCCCCGCCTGGATCGCCTCGGCCCTCTCCAAATTATCGAAGGCGTCATCCAGATTGCCCGCTTGGAGTGCCACCCGCGCCAGATTCAACGGCCCGTCCACGCGGTCTCCGAATAACTCTGCCACCCTGCCAAAGGGACGCACGGCGAGCCGGGTATTCCCCTCCCGGAGGAGCGCGATCCCGTAATCGTTGTAACGAACCCAAATTGCCTCCGCGCTCCCACTGTTTCCTGGCGCGTCGATATCTACGGGGGCGACGGGCCCCCCCACGCCAAGGCGCACCTCGTCCTCGGCGATTACGGTGACAGGCAGCTCCGGGACATCGTCGAACGCCGCGAACCCCTCCGCGTTGGTCCGCCAAGCGAACTCCGTGTAGGTCTTGTCGAACTTGCGCCACATCAGGCGTGCTCGGGCCGTAAGCGTGCCATCCGGGAGATCTGGGGGGAGCCGTATCCGGTAGTGGGCCACGTCCGCACTCCCTGGTCCGATTACATTTACGGCCGCTGTCACGTGAATGTCCTGCGCATTCCGCTTATGGATGCGATTACCCTCGCGGTCGAGGATCACAGCCCGGAAAACGTGGGCGGTTGGATCCAGGTATCCGTCCGCTAGCTGTCCGCTGGTGGCTATCGTATCCCCGTTGGCGTCCACCAGCTCGAATGCCAGCCATCCCTGGTTCGAGTCGTTCGTTCCCCCCGGGAAGGTGTGTCCAACCCCGAGATTCCGAGTGACGACCTCGAAGGTGACGAGTTCCCCCGGCGAGACAGTGGGTGGAGACAGGTCAATCCCCATCTCCGGATCGTCATCCGGCCCTCGCCGAATCGCGAAGATGTCGACGCGGAGCTTTTCGTCTTGCAGGAACTCCTCGACTCGCCTCAGAGTGGCAGTGTCCCCCCGAACAAAGGGGAGCGCCGTATTGGCTCCGAGAAAGCGGTGCGACCTTACACGGCCACCTTCTGCAGAAACGTCCCCGAGGGGTGCTTCCTCCGGGGGCATGTGGCAATCCTGGCACACACGGGCAGCCGGCGGCAGGTAAAAAGTGCGAGAGGCGTTCCTCGCGACGCCGCTATCGTGCCAAGCGTCGTATTCGTTCTGCCCCCGCAACCACCGGTACCCGTTAACCGGTTCAGTCAGGCTGACTTTGTGGCAGGTGGCGCAGAACTCCGACGTACCGTGGAACGGTTTGAGAAGTTGCCGTCTGTGGACGTCGGGGCGTGCCTTGAGGGCGGTATCGTGAAGGAAGAGCCTCCAGCTTCCGGGCGGGGCGCTGGCGAATATGTAGGGGTCCTCAAGTTCGTCCGAAATGTTGTAGTTGCCGTTGCCCGTACGATCGTGGATCAGGTCGATGCGGTGGCACCCGAGACACGTAAGCCCCGCCTGGGCGGCCACCGTGGATCTGTCGATCTCCGACTCCATCGCGCCTGACAGGAGCGGAGCGGGATCATGGCATCCCGCGCACCACTTGCTCTTGACGCGTCCCGCGGCGTCCGGCGCCAATCCGTACTCGGTCAAATGCGCCAACAGATCTGGCCCCACTTCGAGCGATCCGGCTCGCATGTCGTCGATGGTGGCAGCATAAAACGGATTGTTGAAGGAAGCGAAGCGATGGGCGGACGTCGCCCACTGCTCCACCACATCCGGATGGCACCGCGCACAGGATGCCGCACCAATGCGGTCGTCAACCACAAAGCCCTGGGCCTCCACCTCGGCCCGCAGGCGCTCCAATCGATCCGATGAAGGTGGTTCGTGAGTGAGGAGGTACGGAGCCACGTTGCCCCCTGACGCGGTTGTGACGGGCGACGGAAAGAAGGGGCTGCGCGGAGGCACCCGGCCCAATTCCGTAGCCTCGCGGTCTCTCCCCCCCGGTTCCAGATTCCCTCCTTCGGCCAAGGCGGCCACACCCTCGGGAGTAAATCGTGGACCCCTGTCAGTCAGCATGTGGGTGGCCACCAGGATGACCGTGACACCACCCGTGAGTACCGCGAAACGCCGAAGGGCCCCGAACCCAGGGCGAGAAAGGCTGGTCAGCCGATGTCCTGCGTACCCCGCGACGACCAGGATTGCGCTCCCCACGTGTGCCCACCACACCCAACTGTTCCCCTGGCTCGCCGCCTCCGTCAGGATGAAGAGCCCAGTGAGCACGAGCACTGCTCCGGTTAGACCCATCCCGACGCCGGTGAGTATCGAGGCTCGATGTCTCCGTCGCCACACCTTCGGCAAGTGGGCGGTGAGGAACCCGAACAGGACCACCGCGAGAAGCAGCCCAACGGCCGTGTGGGCCAAGACCATCCCCTGGAAGAGGCGGGGCAGGGCACCTTCGCCGATCGCGAAGAACTCCACTCCCAACTTGTCCGCGAGCCGGTTTGCCACGAGGTACAGCGTGTTTGCCAGCATTAAGACCGCCATCGCCAACCCGAAGCGCAACCAGCGGCGGAGCGGGGTCCCCAGGATAGAGGGGAGTCGCCGTCCGGATTCGTCGACCGAAAGCATCTCGCCTACCAAAAGACCAAGTACAGCGCGGCGACCGAAACAATCACTCCTCCCGCCCACCACCAGCGTCCCGGCGCAGGAGTAAGGTCCACGGCCTCCGCACGCGGCAGAACTTTGGGCTCAGGCAACCCGCGTACTGCAGTAACGAGACCCATGTACGCCACGACCACGCAAAAGGTGATGCCGATGAGGTGCAGGTCGGCGATCCCGGGATAGATCCATAGAAGGAGGCCGTAAACGGGGATGCCCAAGACCATCCCGCCGAAGGCTGCCGCGGCGGGGGCGCGTGGGACAGCGAGTCCGAAAACGAACGCCGCCACTATGCCAGGTGATATGAACCCCCAAAACCGCTGGATGTATTGGAAGACCCCTCCCTCCAGAGATCCCACGACCGGAGCCCACAGGCAACCAGCGACCACAAGCAGAGCAGTCGCCACCCTCCCCACGACCATAAGACGCTTCGGAGTCGCCTCGCGGCGCAGATGGCGTTTGTATATATCCACACTGAAAATTGTCGCTGCCGAGTTCAGCATGGAATCGAGCGAACTCATCACCGCTCCGCACAACGCCGCAAACATGATCCCCGTCAACCCCACTGGAAGCAGTTCCCGAATCAGGATGGGATACGCCTCGTCAGCCAGCTGAATGCGGTCGGGGTACAGGGCACCCGCCATGATCCCGGGCAGAACGATGATGAACGGGATCAACAGCTTGAGATATCCGGCCAGAAAAATCCCCTTTTGCGCATCCGCCAGACTTCGTGCGGCGAGCGTGCGCTGGGTTATGAACTGATTAAGGCCCCAGTAGAAGATGTTGGGGATCCACAGGCCACCGATAAAGACAGCAACCCAAGGCATTTGGGGATGGTCCCATGGGAGGACCGTGTGCAGCTTGCCCTCGGCGATCTCCAGAAACGCTCCGACTCCCCCGAGTGTACGGAACCCGATGACGGTGATGATGATCCCTCCTAGCAAGAGCGCGAGGCCCTGTAGTAGATCCGACCAAACGACCGCTTTCAGCCCCCCGTACACTGTATAGGCTCCCGCGAGGATCCCAATCAACCAGATCCCGGTCAACAGCGGGATGTCGAACATTGAACGGAGGGCGAGAGCACCGGAATAGAGCACCGTCGCGACAGCAACGAAGGTGTACGCAAACAACATGAGCACCGCCATCAACGTGCGCGTCCCAACCCCGTACCGGTACTCCAGAAACTCGGGGATGGTGTAGATCCCGGCGCTCAGGAATCGGGGAAGAAGGATGATGCCCACCAGGACCAAGGTGACGGCGGCCATCCACTCCCAACTCGCCACAGCCAGACCGAGTGTATGTCCCTGGCCCGCCAGCCCTACGAAGTGTTCCGTGGAGATGTTCGATGCGATGAGAGAGAACCCGATGAGCCACCAGGGGAGATTCCGCCCTGCCAGGAAGTAGCCCGCCGCGTCGTGACGTCCACGAGCGGCATATAGAGAAACTCCGAGTACGATCGCAATGAATCCGGCAAACGCGATCCAGTCGATCGTCTCGAAGTTCACCTGGTCAAACCTCTTGTATGTCCGCGGTCCAGCTCACGGTGACCGCCCCCTCGAGCGACTTCGCCGTGGGACATTTGGAGGCATGCGATTCGAGGGCTCGGTCGAGAGTCGGGCGATCGGCGGCGGGCACGCGAATCTTGTAGTGGACTAGGATCTCCTCCAGCAAGGGAAGGCGGTCCCGAATTCGGTTTATGCCCTCGACTTCGGCGGAGAGGTTCTCAGGAGGCAGGCTGCAGCCGCGCACTTCCAGTGCGCCGTTCAGGGTCCCCAACATTCATGCGCCAGTAGCTGCCACCTGATAATCTACTGGCAGCGGCAGATCCTTTGCGTCTATCCTGTAGTGTTTCTTGATCGGACCGTGAACTCCAAAGTCGATCTCCGTCCCCTCCTCCAGGAGCGCGCGGCGGGTTACGCCCTCCACCTTTTCCACTCTCGCACGAGCCGTATAGAACGATTCTGACATCGATTCCTCATTTTTTCTTGCGGTTCCGTTACTGTTATTCTTGCCGAAACCTAATGTCCGGACTCACTTTTTGCGGCACTGTGTGCAAGCTTACAAGACGAATGTTTTGTAGTCCGGCATAGATTAAATGAATCTCGAACGCGGATCCGCCTTGTCCAGCAAACCAACCTCGTCGCAACGCCCGCGGCTCCAGCGGGTGAGGCTCTTCGGCCTCCTCGTGCTGTTCCTTGCAGGCGTCCTGGGTGCGTGTGGCAATACCACGGCGGCGGTGTCCGAGGCCCCGGCCAAGGGTGAGCTGGACGCCCTGGCTGACCGTTTTTGGGACGCGTATCTGACCTGGAATCCACTTCAGGCCACCTATCTCGGAGCGAACCGCTTGAACGACCGGGTGCGGGATATCTCGGAACCGGGGAGGAGCGGGCGCCAGCGCGAAGTGAGGGCTCTGATCGGAGCGCTTGGTGCAATCGACCTTGCCGCCCTGCAACAGGCGGATCGGTTCACGTACTACGCCCTGGATCATCGCCTCCAGGTGGAGGTCTCCGAACAGATGTGTGGTTTCGAGACTTGGGCCGTCGACTACCGCACCGGTTTCCAGTTGGATTTTCTGAACGTTGTCTCCGCCCAACCGCTGGAAACGCCGGTGGATGGGGAGCGCATGATCCGGCGCTGGAACGCGATGGCCGACTACATGGACGACCACATCGCGAACTTGATGACGGGGCTCGAGATGGATCGGGTGGCAGCACGTGTCTCCGTGGATCGCACGATTCTTCAGCTCGACGCCCTGCTTGGCCGGCCCGTGGAGGAGTGGCCTCTATACGCCCCTGCTGGCCGTCGGCTGGATGATTGGCCCGAGGGAACCCGGCACGACTTCCGAGCTAGTATCCGAGAGACGGTGACCGATCGCATACGCCCTGCGTACGGTCGTCTGCGCGACTTCCTCCGTGACGAGCTGTACGGCTACGCCCGCGACGGTGAGAAGGTAGGCCTGTTGGGTCTACCGGGCGGGAGCGAGTGCTACAGGGCTTTGATCCGCAGCTATACGACTCTCGATCTAACGCCCGAGGAGATTCACGAACGAGGTTTGAGGGAGGTGGAGAGGGTCGTCGAAGAGATCCGCAACGTGGGTTTCGATCTATTCCACGAGGATGACTTGGCGTCGATCCAGGCCGTTCTCCGTTCGGACCCCGAGATGCACTTCCGGTGGCCCGGTGAGATCATGCAGCGGGCCGAGGAGGCGCACCAACGTTCGTTGGCCGAGATGCCCAAGTGGTTCGATACCACTCCCACGGCGGACTATGTGATCCGGCCCATCCCCATCTACGAAGCGCCCCAGGCCGGAGTCGCCTACTACAGGGAGCCGGCGCCCGATGGGACGCGGCCCGGCACCTACTACGTGAATACCTATCGCCCGGAGATCCGTCCTCGATACCAAGCCGATGTTCTGAGTTTTCATGAGGGTATCCCGGGCCACCACCTTCAGATGTCGATAGCACAAGGTCTCACAGGACTCCCCGAGTTCAGACGCCACCTCGGTTCCGAGGCCTTCACAGAGGGCTGGGGACTCTACGCCGAGCGTCTGGCGGACGAGATGGGCCTGTATGTGGATGGCCCCAGCCTGTTGGGTCAACTGTCATATGATGCATGGCGAGCCAGCCGTCTGGTCGTGGATACAGGGATTCATGCCTACGGTTGGACCCGCGAGCGGGCGGCCCAATTCCTGAAGGAGAACACTCTCCTCTCGGAGGCCAACATTGAGATCGAAGTGGATCGGTACGTTACCTCACCGGCCCAGGCTCTTACGTACAAACTCGGTCAGATGGAGATCCAACGCCTGCGAACGAAGGCGGAGGACCGTCTTGGAACGGCGTTTTCTATTGGGGAGTTCCACGACCAGGTGTTGATGCACGGCGCCCTTACGCTTCCGGCCCTGGAAGAGTCGATCGAGACGTGGATCGCCACACGCGGTGTGGTCAGCTCGAGACGTTGACCCCGGCTTGAAACAGCGTCCGATGTTGGGGGGATGCGACACCAACAACAGGAAGGGTTCATCCTTCCTACGGTACTGATATTCCTCACCGCCCTCTCGATTATGGGCGCGACGGCGGTTTTCATAACGTGGGTGGACGTACAGATGTCCAGGTCTTTTGCGGTGGCGAGCAGGACCCATTACCTGGCGGAGGCAGGTTTGGCTGCCAGCCTCTTTCCCGACCGGGGCCCGGAGCCCTCGCATCCACCTGTGGTCGGTGGAGGGGGGACGGCGATGATCACCTACGAGCAGTTGCTCACTTTGGGGACGGGAGAGTCACTATACAGGGCGGAGTCGGAAGGGCGGATAACGGTCGGCGGGACTGACTTTCGCCGGACTGTGGGGCGCGTCATGTGGTTTGCGGATCCCCCGCGTGTTCCCGGAGCATTGACCGCCTTCGGCGAGGTCCAGGGAATACCAACCGGGACGATCTCAGGGGTAGACGCCGAAGGTGCAAACTGTCCTGAACAAGCGTCACCGGTCGCCGCGATTGCATTTGTCGGATCCGAACCGGACACCTCGAGCATTACCGTACAGGGATCACCCCTTCTGGTTGACATATCCGGTGGCAAACCCGCGGACATAACAGGCGTTTGGTGGTCGGAATTATTCGAGTCCTGGGCGTATGCGCCCGACGCGATCTTCCCGGCCGATCCATGGCCTTCTCAAGGGGACGACAACCGGCCACACATAGTCATTGAGGAGAAGGCGACATTGGGACGCACCCACTCCGGGAACGGCGCAATCGTTGCTCGAGACGACCTTATCGTTGGGGATGCCTTCGAATGGAATGGTCTCATACTCGTGGGGCAGACCTTGAGAATACAGGGTCCTGTCACCATTACAGGCGCAATAGTTGCGGGCTTGGACGGATCGGCAACGGCAGTCGACTTCACGGGTGGGAGTATCGACCTCAGGTTCAAGGCTTGCGAGGTGACCAGTGCGGGTACCCGGGTTCAGACACTGCCGGCGCCCGTCCCCGGTTCGTGGTACGAGGTCTGGTGACAACGAGCCCTGGAGATGGCAGCTTGGTGTCGCTCGCAAAGGTCCGGGTTAACCGCACAGTAGCGCCGAGCGCCGCGAGGTAAACACAACTTGAAACAAAGCCAAGCAGGAGCAGAAGCGGGAGCGCTACGCTCCCAGCCCCGCATCGTACCGAAGCCGTGGGGGCGCGAGATCTGGTACGCCCACAATGAGCACTACGCCGGGAAAGTGCTGGAGGTGAACGCAGGGCATGTGCTGTCGCTGCAGAAGCATCTCATCAAACACGAGACGATGATGCTTCAGTCAGGGAGCATCCGCTTCACATTAGACGATGAGGTTTTTGAGTGGACTCCCGGGGAAACCATTACGATCCCCCCGGGTACTATCCATCGGCTCGAGGCGTTGTCCGACAGCGTGATACTAGAGGTAAGCACCCCTGAATTGGACGATTTGGTACGTCTCGAAGACAGGTACGGCCGGGCCGGATAACTCCTCCGGATTCCGCCACGGCCACGTGTGGCTAGGGCAGGGCGGCCAGTATTTCCTCGTGCGACGGGTGGCGACCCGTCTTGAGCTTGGAGTAGATGAGTGTCCCGTTGGCAGTTACCTCAAAACGCCCGCCACCGGACGGAACCATCTCGATTTCGACTCCCTCAACCTCGCTCCGGAGCGTAGCCGCCAAACTGGCGGCTTGTGGTTCGTAGTTTCAAGCAGTGCAGTATTCGATCGATATTACCATTCGTGATCTCCAGGTATTCTAGTGGGCTTGGGTCGGACGGAGGGCGTCCGTACCCTAATGTAAGAGACTGGAACCCCTTCGGCAGAATCGAAGTATCCGGTATATTCCGGAACGCCGTGACCGGCCCCATGCCTCAAGCGGAGGGCAGTGATGACTAGAGAGTCCGAACAGATCCAGCTCGAACCACTGATTAGACGGGTCGAAGCACTTCTACCCGATGCCCCGGTGGAAGCCGTCCGGGGACTCATGAGTCGCGTCTTCAGTCGCGGACGGACGGAGTTTGCAAGCCCCGGAGCAGTTGAGGAGGGGGCCGACGACATGGCCGGCTTGTACCGGTTGCTGGACGGGGCCGTCCCCGACGCCGTAGCAATCCGCGTGGAGTGGGACCCGGAGGACGAGACGTGCGGCGTGCTCCAAACTGCGATGATCGACCGGCCGTTCATCGTAGACACGATCCGAGAGTTTCTGCATTCGGTGGAAATAGACATCGATCGATTGCGTCATTCGGTCTTCGTGGTGGACCGGGATCCTGGCGGACGCATCACGAAGGTGCGGGATCGCTCCGAGGACGGCCGCCAATGGTCGGTGGTCAACGTTGAGATCGACGGAGCCCACGACCTCGAGATCAGGGAGAGCTTGCAGGCGGACCTGGAAGCCCGGTTGAAGCTGGTGATCGCCGTGACCGAAGATTTCGAGCCCATGGTTGGCCGCGTGGCCGAGCTCGTGAGCGAAATAGAGGAACAGCGGAGGAAAACACCATGGAGGTCGAGCGAACTCGCGGAGATTCAGGAGTTGCTCCGCTGGCTGTCCGAGCTTGGCTTCGTCTTCCTCGGGTATCGACGCTACACGATTGAGCCGGATTCAGAGGGCCGGGAGTTCATCCGGGTTGAACCGGGGAGTGGCCTTGGGATTCTCAGGGACGATTCCACTTCGCGGTATCACCAACCCCAGGCCGTCGACGAGTTGGCGCCCGATTTTCGCGCCAGGGTGCTCGGCGGCCCCACGCTCATCATCTCCAAGACTAACGCGGAGAGTCCCATACGACGCCATGTCCGTATGGACTATGTCGGCGTCAAACGGTTCAGCGAGGATGGGACGATCACCGGCGAAGATCGGTTCCTGGGGCTCCTGACCGCAAAGGCGTACTCCCAGGACGCATCGACGATTCCGATCCTCCGCGGCAAACTTCGCGAGGTGCTCCAGCAAGAAGCAGCGCCCCGTGGTTCTCACGACTACAACATCATTCTGAACACCTTCAATTCGATGCCCAAGGAGGAGCTCTTCCTCGCATCGGTTGACGAAATCAGATCGGTCGTCGACACCGTGATGGCGACTGAGGGAGCCGACGACGTACAGGTGAGCGCGCGGCCAGACCAGTTGGGGCGGGGCGTACAAGTACTCGTCATCCTCCCTCGGCAGCGTTTCTCGGGCCAGGTTCGACGCAAACTCCAAGCAGCGTTGATCGAGGCTTACCAGGGCACACTTCTCAACTACCATCTGGCTCTCGGTCAAGGTGACCAGGCCCGGCTCCACTTCTATCTCGCGCGGGATCTGGAGGATGCGGAGCCAGTCGATCTCGAACCGATCGAGGCGATCATCCGCACTACGACCCGTACGTGGGAGGAACGTTTCGAAGACGCGCTGACCCCCGTCCACGGACCCAAGCGAGCCCATCACCTTGCTCGCCGCTTTGTCCGTTTCTCCTCCCGCTATCAAGCTGGATTCGAGGCAACGACGGCGGTCCGCGATCTGGAGTGTCTCCAGGAGTTTGTGAACTCGGGAGAACCACAGTTCCTGCTGGATGCGGACCCTGGGGGAGAAAAGGACCGGCACCAACTGAGGCTCTATGCGCGCCGCGGCGATTTTGAACTCAGCAACGTCATCCCAACCCTCGAGAATCTGGGCCTCCACGTCCTGAGCTCGTTCAGGTTTTCCGTAGATCTCCTTGAGGACTCGATACACGCCAGTATCCAGGTGTTCGACGCCACGGCCGCACCGGGTTCGGGTGCGCGCGTAACCTCCTCCGGTTACCGACTCGCCGACACCGTAAAGGCGATTCATGGAGGGATGACGGAGGATGATCCGCTAAACGAACTCGTTGTTTCGGCTGGGCTGACTTGGGAACAGGTGAGCGTGTTGCGGGCCTACGCGGGCTACGCATTCCGCATCCGGGCCGTAGCCAGCCCAGTTGGGGGCATGCGTCCCTTGACCAGCCATCCCGAAATCGCTCGGCGGCTCTTCCGAGTCTTCGAGGCTCGCTTCGATCCTGCTCAGGACGTCGACGCCGACTCTGTGAAGGAGTTTCAACAAGACTTCGCGGAGAGCCTTGTCTCGGTTCGCCGCATCGAGACAGATCGGACACTGCGGCGCATCATGGACCTGATCATGGCCACGATGCGAACCAATTTCTATCGTGGTGGAGATCGCCGATCCCCGCTGATCGCGCTCAAGTTCGCCTCCGACCAAGTGGAGTTCATGCCTCGACCTCGCCCCAAACACGAGGTCTACCTCCGAGGTGCCCGCACCGAGGCGTGCCATCTCCGTATGGACGACGTGGCGCGAGGGGGGATCCGTTGGAGTGATAGGTACGAAGATTTTCGGGTGGAGGTGCTGGGGCTCGTGAAAACCCAGCGCGTGAAGAACGCCGTGATCGTGCCGGGGGGCGCCAAGGGGGCGTTCATCGCCAAGAAGCTCCCCCAAGAGAGGGGGCCACGCCTCGCTGCGGGGCTCGACAGCTATGTGGAGTTCATCAGAGGTCTTCTGGAGATCTCCGATAACGTGGTGGGGCCCGATATCGTTCACCCCGACGGGGTGGTGTTCCATGACGGGGATGACCCGTATCTGGTCGTGGCGGCGGACAAGGGCACGGCAAAGAACTCCGATACCGCCAATGAGCTGGCCATCGAAGCGGGGTATTGGCTGGGCGACGCCTTCGCATCCGGCGGTTCCCAAGGGTACGACCACAAGGAGGAAGGGATCACCGCGCGTGGGGCTTGGGAGTGCGTGAAGCTCCACTTCAACGAAATTGGGCTGGACTATGAGAATGAGCCCTTCACCGTTGTCGGCATAGGGGACATGAGCGGCGACGTGTTCGGGAACGGGATGCTTCTCAGCCGCCGGATTCGGCTTGTGGGGGCCTTTGACCACCGCCACATCTTCCTCGACCCCGATCCCGACACAGAGCGGACCTGGCACGAGCGGAGGCGACTCTTCGAACTCCCGGGGTCTTCCTGGGCCGACTTCTCTACCGAGGTGCTGAGTGAGGGCGGTGGAGTGTACGAGAGGACGGATAAGCGGATCCCGATAGGTCCACAGGTACAACAGTGCTTAGGCGTAACAGCGGACACACTCAACGGGAACCAGCTCATCAAGGCTTTGCTGAAAGCGCCGGTCGATCTCCTATGGAATGGGGGGATCGGGACTTATGTGAAGGCTCGCCTCGAGCGCCACGCGGATGTCGGCGACCCCACCGGCGACGCGACCAGAGTCGACGGGGCTGACGTACGAGCGAAGGTGATTGGCGAAGGTGGAAACCTCGGCTTCACGCAGCGGGCGAGGGTTGAATACGCACTCACTGGCGGTCGGATAAACACTGACGCCGTCGATAACTCGGCTGGCGTGGACATGTCGGATCACGAGGTCAATCTCAAGATCCTGCTCGGCGAATCCGTCAACCGCGGTGCCATGGACGAGGACACCCGCAACGAGGTCCTTCGGAAGTGTACCGACGAGGTCTCCTACAAGGTTCTCCAGAACAATTGGAGCCAGAGTCTGGCCTTGAGCCTGGATTCGATTCGGGCGCGTCGGCACCCAGCCGCTTTCCGGAGAGTCATTCAGCGTTTCGACGCCGATGGATTGCTCGATCCGGCTTTGGAATTCCTGCCGGTGGGTGAAGAAATGGCGGAGAGGGAACACGCCGGGACGCCGCTCACGCGACCGGAACTCGCGACGGTGCTCTCCCATGCCAAGCTGCACCTGAAGCAGGCGCTCGGCTCGTCCGACGTGCCGACCGACCCGGCCATGATTACGCTGGCGCAGGATTACTTCCCCTTCCAAGCGCTCAAGGTCGTTTCCAAGAGCGACATCGGCGCGCACCGCCTGAAGACGTACATATCCGGCATGATCCTCACGAACCGCTACGTCGACCGCATGGGCGCGACCAGTTGTTCGGAACTCGAAGAGGAGACCGGGCGCTCCGCGGCGACGATCGCGCGTACCTGGTACGTGGCGACCCGCGTCATGGATGCGGAGAACCTATACGACCGCCTGCGCCTGTCAGGAGAGGTGGTGGCGATGTCCGACCAGTTGGAAGGCTATCTGATGCTCTCCGAAGCCCTTACCGGGGCCACGCGGTGGCTGCTCCACCAGACCGACGTGTCCGCACCAATAGACGATGTTGTCAACGGGCTTCACCAGCCCATGCAGGAGTTGAAGGGCGTCCTCCCGAATCTCCTGGAAGGGGCGCGCCGTGAGGCCTACACTCGCCGACGGGCCAGATGCGAGAGGTGGGGCCTTGACTCGAAAACGTCTGTGGACCTCACGACGTTCCGTTACGCCGAGGAGCTCCTCTCGATGGCGGAGCTCATACGGGCGACAGGTGCCTCTACGGAGACAGTGGGGGCAGCCTACCTGGGGCTCGCCGCTGACATCAACTTCCCCTGGATTCGCCAGCGGTTCGAGGTTCTTGCGACGGATAGCCCGTGGGATCAGCGCGCGGTGCGCATCCTCGTTCGCCGCCTGGAGAATGCCCGCTGCCGGCTGGCGGAACGCATCGTGATCCTCGCCGAAGAGCTGTCGTCCGTCGAAGATGCCCTGGACCGCTTCAGGGCCGAGAATGCCGACTTCCTGGGGAGGGTTCGGACCGTGATCGCCGAGATTAGTGCTTCGGAAGTGCCCGGACTGTCAGGTCTCGTTGTAGCGGTTGATGCCATTGATCAGGGCTTGGCCACGGATCAAACCTCGGATGGCGAGGCGCTTTGAGCGGCCCGACTGGTGTAGATCGGCGCGATTTCCTCAAAGCGTCCACACTGGGAGTTGCGGGAGGTGCATTGGCGGGGTGCAACCCCGGAGCGGGGTCCGGATCCCGGGGGGCCCGCGCCTCGGGTTCAAACCAAATCGAGCCTCCACCCGGAATCGGGAGCCCACCCGAGTATCCGCTGGTGGCCGAGCCAATGGAGCAGGTTCGGATCGGATTCGTCGGGGTTGGAGGGATGGGGACGGCACATGTTCGCAACCTCGTTCGCATTGAGGGGTGTGTGGTGAGTGCCGTGTGCGACATTCGGGCAGCCCATGCCGAGCGAGCGGCTGACATCATAGAGCAGGCAGGGCATCCTCGTCCCAGCCTCTATACGAGAGGCGATACCGATTTCCAGCGCCTTTGCGAGGAGTCGGAAGTTGATCTCGTGTACACGGCGACTCCCTGGCGGTGGCATGTCCCGATCTGTGTGGCGGCGATGGAAAGCGGGAAGCACGCTGCGACGGAAGTCCCGGCTGCGTACTCGCTGGAGGATTGCTGGCGGTTGGTCGAAACGGCGGAACGGACGTCACGGCACTGCGTCATGATGGAGAACGTCAACTACGGCCGAGCCGAGCTATTGTGTCTGAACCTAGTCAGACGAGGACTCCTGGGAGAGATCCTCCACGCGGAGTGCGGGTATCTGCACGACCTCCGAGCCATCAAGTTCGCCGACGAGGGGGAGGGTCTGTGGCGTCGCGATCACTCTTGGTCCCGCAATGGCAACCTGTATCCGACTCACGGTTTGGGGCCCGTCGCCAACTGCATGAACATCAACAGGGGTGACCAATACTCCTTGCTCGTTTCGATGAGCAGTATGTCACGTGGTCTTCAGAATTGGGCGGCGACGCACTACCCCGAGGGACACCCCAAACGGGCTGAAACATTCGCACTCGGAGACGTCAACGGGAGCCTCATCCAGACCCATCGGGGCGGCACCATCTACGTCTCGCACGACACCAACCTGCCTCGGCCGTACAGCCGCATCAACCAGGTTCAGGGTACGAAGGGGATCTTCCAGGGCTACCCCGACCGTGTATTTATCGAAGGCCGGAGCTCGGGGCACGCTTGGGACGACGCGGCAGACTACTATGACGAGTTCGAACATCCGCTCTGGCGAGCGCTGCGGGAGGAGTCGATCGGCGGCGGCCACGGCGGTATGGACTTCATGGAGGACTACCGGCTGGTCAAGTGCCTCCGCGAGGGACTTCCCACGGACATGAACGTCTACGACGCAGCAAGCCTAAGTGCCGTGTGCGAACTCTCCGAGATCAGTGTTGCGGCGGGCAGCTCACCTGTTGAATTCCCTGACTTCACACGGGGCAGGTGGCGCGACTGGGAGCCCTGGCCAATCGTCCAGGCTTGAAGGGAGATGGCCGGCCTCCCGTCTACTTCCACGCCGGGGTAGGTCGAGCCGCCTCCAGGTGGTTGCAGGAAAGCGTGTTCCCGCACTTTCGCGGTGTCCGTTATGTAGGTCGAAAACGTTTTCGGAGGGCTGTACGGGAGATCAACCGCGATGACTCCACCCCCGTGCTTGTCTCTCGGCAATTGGGTTACCGGGAGTTCGAGCCCACTGTGCGCGACTTTGCAGCGGCCGTACCCCAAGCACAGCCCCTACTGGTGATCCGGAGACACGCCGACTGGATCCGGTCCATGTACCTGCGGGAGATCAAGGAGTTGCGACCCGTCGAGCTACCGGAGTTCGTCGATATTGAGGGGGAAGCGGGAGTCCGTCCATGGTCCTCTGTCCGTTTCAAACACAGGATAGACGTGCTGGACGAGTACTTTGACCACAGGACGCGCGTGTTCCTGTTCGACGATCTACTGGAAGACCCGGTAGGGTTCGTGGAGGAGATCGCAAGTGAGGTCGGAGCTTCCGTCGATCCTTCGGTTGTTTCCGTGACGCCCATCAACCGATCCTACAGCGATAAGCAATACCGATTCCTACGGGCGGTCGGGAACGCCATGGCGGCTCGTCGATCAGGGTTCGGAGCCGGTGCTCACCCACATACCCCGCGGCGAGCTTGGTTACGAATCAGATTGCGGCGTGCAGCTTGGCACGTGGCACTCGCTGGGGCGCGGATGGTACCGGAGAAAAGGCTAGATCCTACCCCGCTTTTTTGTCAAAAGGAGCTGGATCGCATAGGAGAGTTCTTCGAAGACGACTGGCGGGCGGCAGTTGCCCGTGCGCGGGACCGCACCCGGTCAATTCCAAATGTTGCAGGCGGTCCGAGCGAGAATCTCGGCAAGGCGGCAGCAAGAGGCTAGATCGACCCATTCGACATCCGCGTGCGCGCCGGAACCGCGAGGTCCGATTACCACCGTGTCCACTCCCGCGGCGCGCGTGAGCGCCGAGTCCATCCATGGATCGTCTCCTACAACGTCCGGCGTGTGTCCGAGCACAGTTTTGGCCGCGGACATGACTCCCCGGCAGACGGGCGTCCCCGTGTTCGTTTCGAAGGGCTCTCGGTGGAGGAGGATCCTCGATTCGATTTGCAGCGACGGATCTTCCCGGCGCAGACCACGGAGCAGGCTGTCAATCTCAAGCTCCACGTCCTCCAAGGTCTCGGGTGGCACCGTCCGTCGCTCGATCTTGAGAGTGCACTGAGCTGCGTAGGTACTTAGGCCCACTCCCCCCTGGAGCACGGCGCAATGAGCAGATGGCGGGCCAAGGAGTTGGTGCCCGGGCCTCTGTTGAAGGGAGGCCGCGAACTCCTCGAACGCCGCGAGAAATCGGCCCATTCGGACGTTGGCATCTATCCCTAACTGGTAGCGGCTCCCGTGAGCGGCCCTCCCGTGTGTCGTTACCTCCAGCCACGTGAAACCGCGATGGGCCACGCAGAGTTTGAGTGCCGTCGGTTCGGTTACGATCGCCCGCCCAAAACCGAGCTCTCCGTCGTTGCGTGCCTTTACCAACTCGGCTGTGCCAAGGCTCCCGTACTCTTCGTCTGCTACGGCCGCCACCAGGACGTCTCCGAGTGGAGTCACCCCCGCTTCCTGAACCAACCGCGTGGCTTCAAAGCAAGCCGCGAGTGAGCCCTTCATGTCGTAGGCCCCCCGACCGTAGAGCCTTCCATCTTGGACCCTGGCCGCGAAGGGATCGGGCATTCCGTGCACTCCCACCGTGTCGTAGTGAGCGTTCAGCATGAGCGCGGGCGCCCGCCCGTCTCCCCGTAATCGGCCCACCACACTCGGGCGTCCGTCCCGGCCTTCAAAGCGCCTAACTTCAAGCCCTGCCTCCTGCATGAGGCTTTCGGTCACGTTCGCGATGCTCGCTTCTCCGGAACCGCCGAACGCAGGATTGATGGATTCAGTGGCCACCAGCAGTTGGGCGTTATCAGTTAGCCTATCGATGCGTGCCCGCATCCTCGTTCTCCCCCGTTAAGCTGGCCCCCCGAATCCTTGCCAAGCGAACGCCCCGGCGGTTTCGGTACGACGCAGGATTAACGGCATCATCGAGTAGCTTGTCAACCGGTGCCCAAGGCCGCATTTTCTAGGGGGTACATCGGCAAGGGTTCCCTGGGGGGGTAATGGGCGGCAACGTGGAAGGTGGTGCCACGCTGAAGCTATCTGCGCGTGTCCGTAGTCGAACGCGGGTCTTCTTGGGTGCCGCTACGCCACTTCTTTTCTTCAGCGCTCCGAGTTTCGTCAACCCGGTTTCCGGTGCCCCGGCTCAGACCCTTCCCACGCAGACGCAGAACGGGAGCCACGCTACTCACTGGGATGACCCCCGCGAGGTGCTTCTGGCGACGGACGCCAACGGGCCCTTGATCCTAGACGTGGCCCGAAACCGCGTCGTCGCTTACCTGCCCTCCGATGTAGACTCACAAAACCTTGCCTGGAGTACGGACCGCAATCATGCGTTTGCCGCCACCTGCCAGGATCGCTCCGGCGCGTGTGAGATTCTCGTAATCGACATGGAATCGGGGCGGGTCTTGGATACCTTGCACCCCACGGACATGAATAGCGTGGGAGTCTTGGCCGTCGGCGAGACGCCCGATCGCCTGTGGGTCGAGAGTGGCTCCGTCGACGCACCCGGAATAGTGGAGCTGGATTCGGTAGAGGGAACGATACGCATGTTCTGGAAACTCCGGACTCCCGGCGCGTCGGACATGCTCATGGGTCGCTGGGACAGGCGCATCTACATTACGCTGCCCGAATCAGATGAGGTTGTGGTCATCAATCGATTGACCGTGAACTCCCGAAACGTGTCCACGGGGGAGGAGCCGACCGATATAGCGATGGCCCCTAACGGACTCCTCTGGGTTGCCAACAAGGGAGACCACTCGATCAGCGTCTTGAATGACAGCTACACGGCGGACGAACTGACAAGGTTCCCGAGTGGGGGTTCGGAGCCCGTCCACATCGCTTTCAACAACGCTCAGCCGGAAGCATGGGTTTCCCATCGGAAGGACCGGAAGATCGCCGTGCTTTCCCTGGGGGCGGGGCAGGTGCTTACGGAGATCTTGCTGTCAGAAGCTCCCCGGGAGGTGGTTTTCTCTCGGGACGGTACCGTTGCCTGGGTGTTGTCTAGCGAGACAGACCAGATATTCACGGTGGATGTGCAATCTCGAGTGTTGATACCGTCCGCCAGTGCAGCACTGCCGTCTCAGACGCGCAGGCATTGAGGGTTTAGCCCCGCGCTACGCTACGATTCTTTGAAGCTCGATGTCCCACCGCTGAGAGGCTCCGACCTCTAATAGTCGGAGGGAATCCTCTTTTTCGTATCCTCCCGACCCCTCCTTATGCCTAGCGTTACACCTGCCCCAACCACGAACGGAATTGCCCAAGGTAGGAAGGGCACGAACGCGGTGACGACGGCCGCCAGCACACCTCCCACGATGGGGAAGTAGCGGTTATGGATCGCGTCAATGTACCGCAACCTGTTGATAATGAGATTTCGGGATGCGATCCAGCTTGCTGCTCCTGCGATCGCTATGAGTATTAATTCCATTCTCGTCTCTTTCTCCTAGCTTTACTGGCACCTACGCAATCTATGGTTGGCGGGTTTCTCCCGGCATCTCCCGCGCCGTCGTTGCGTGCCCGGAGGTCGCCTCCTCGGTAACTTTCCGAACCTCCGGAACCCGCTCCTTCAACATCCGGAATTCATACACCTATACAGAAAACACCTAAACGAGAGATCCGGAATGGCAACCATAGTTTCTTCCGATGTGGGCACCCTCAGTTGGCTCGGTGGCCTCAGCTTCAAGGGGGCACGCAAGGGGTTTGAGACGCGCATTGATGGCAATGAAGAAGTCGCCCCGAGCCCCGTCGCCCTGCTTTGCGAGTCTGTGGCGGCGTGCGCGGCGATTGATGTGGTTCTAATCCTGGAGAAGGGGCGCCAGGAGCTCCGAGACCTCACCGTGACCATCCAGAACACTCGATCCGATGGTCAGCCGAAGTACGTTACGGGACTGCGGTTTGATTTTTCGATCGAAGGAAGGGTTGACGAGGCCAAGGCCCGCCGCGCCATTCAGCTCTCGTTCGACAAATACTGCTCGGTGTTCCACTCGCTTCGCTCCGACATCGAGCTGGAATGGAACCTCACCCTGAACGGGGAAGCGTCAGAAGGGCTCTTCTAGGTCGGCCGCCCACTCCTGAAATTCCGGGCTCGCCGGGCTCCACACCAGGATGACGCCGCAGGTGGAGGTGCTGCGGAGAAACTCGGAAGGGATGTCGGAGTGCCGCTTGTATACTTCCACGGCTCCCAATTCGTCACGGGGTAGGTCGTCTATTTGCATATTCAGCTGATATACGCCATCGAGAAAGAGTGCTGGGGGACAGCGTCGATCCGCTCCGCGGCCAAGATAGATCTCGGCGCGACCGTATTCGATTCGCCCGAAGGTGACGCCGGGTTCACCGCGGAACAGGTCACTCGGAAGGCGGGGTTGCCGAAGCCGAATTTCGCGGGGTGAGAAAAAGGTCCCGAATCCACTCTTCAGACGACGCGTAACGCCGCTCAGGTTGCGTTCGGTACGATTCTGTCTGACCTCCACCACGAGATCGGCCACCCGAACCGCGACCCGGGTGAGGCTGAGCGTAACCCGGGTTGTCGTCCCCGGCTCCAGGTCGAGATAGGTCCGGCTCGGATCGTATCCGATGAACCGGACTTCGATGGAGTCGCGCCCGGCCCAAGTGTCCTCAATCGTGAAGGCCCCATCTGCCTGCGTCAGCGCCCCGCGGCCGGAACCCAGCATCTGTACCAGCGCACCCTCGACAGGCTCTCCCGTCATAGCGTTGAAGACGGTTCCGACGAGTGTCGCCTCTTCCCGCTCTTGCTCGGGCACGGGGTCCTGCATTGCCCGAACCGGCGAGGCGAGCGCTACGCAAAGCGCAATCCCCGCCACCAATCTCATCCCTCTATCCCTCATCCGCGAATCCCCTCCACCTACGTGGTGCAGACCATGTCTGCGCCGCAGCACATAGGAGACTTGACCTTCCCGTGACCGTCGGGGCATTCAGAGATTTGTACCTTTGTCCCGTCGGGCTTCGTAAGGGTACCGTGTTCCAGTTCGCAGCCGCAGGTGCCGCAAGTCATCGTCCCGATGCTCATGCCGCACTCATCGCATGTATAGGCAGCCATTTTCTACCCCCTCCTAGTCTCTCCGTTCCACCGTGTGATGTGCCTAACGCCGTTCCATCGCGAGTACGGTGGGTTCGCCCCCTTGTGCTCCGTAAATCGAAACCACCAGACTATCGTCGTCCGGACTCTCGTAGGTGAACCACCAAGGCGCATTTGGCAGCGGCTCATCCGACGTGCTTCGAAACGTGGCATGTCTGCCATCGGTCTCGGTAAGTCGGTACTCGAGCGGGGTCTCCTCCCATGGTTCCCAGCCCCTTCCGACGTGCTTGAATCGATAGAAGATCGACCCGTCCTCATCCTCTTCAAGTAGGAGAAGTTCGTACATGATCGCTTCTTCGTCTCGAACCAGCCTGAATGAACCCGACATGGAGCGCCCTGCCGGACTGAACCAAGCCTCCTCAATCTCCCCGCCGAAAGCCTCTCCAAACCAGTGCCCCGCCATCCAGCCGAGTCTCTCGATTGAGGCGGTGGAAAGAGTCGCGGGTTCAACACGTGGGCCCGGCCTCCCCGGGTCCGAGGTTTGCGACCCACCGGCCAGAAAAACCACAACGGGGAGTACGCACCAAAGCCAAATTGAGGATTTCGGACCTCTGCATGTTACCATATTGCGTTCACCATATTGAGAAACTGACGAAAAGAGGACAGATTCGCACCCCATGAAGTCCACCATAAAGTTGGCCTTTTCGCTTTTCATTTGCGCGGTGTCCGGGATTCTTGGGCTGGGTCTGGTGTTCGTCATGGATCCGGGTTGGGAACCTGTGGCACTCGGGGTAGGCTTTTACGCTCTGTTGGCGGGTGTCCTGACGCTGTGGCACCGCGGGAGATACGTCGCCATCTGGGCGATTGCTCCGGGGTGGGGACTCCTGTTCCTCGGGTTGATGGGTGCTTGGATTTCGTACCAGGACCCACCGTCGGCCGATTGGGGGTACGCCCTTCTTTTCCTCCTGGGTCCCTCTGTGTCGGGTTTTGTGGGAGGCGCGATCGCTCTAGCTCTAGGACGAAGATAGGGACCACAACTCAGGCAACGTCGTTGGTGGCGGTTCCGGCATAGCACGAACCGAGGAATCTGGGTGTGCCCGGGATCTTGAAGCGATCCAAGGCAGTGATGCGGAGGCCGTGCGATCCAATTTCATCGTCGATCCGGCGGTTCAGGTGGCATCCGCAAGCGATTCGCTTCTGTATCGGCGTGAACAAATCTTGCATCCTCGCTGTGCGTCGATCAGAGCTCCGGCCGTGTTCCAGAAACAGGAAACAGCCGTCCGTCCTTAGGACTCGTGCGACCTCTCGTAGCGCGCTCCCGAGTTCCTGGATCGAACACAGGGTCCATGTGCTGGTCACCGTGTCGAAACTGTGATCGGCGAAGGGAAGGGGGCCGGCGGCATCCAGTTGCACGAAGTCGATGGGGAAGGGTGCACTGTCCATCCGTCGCTCCACACGCCGTGGTAGGTGGGTCGACGTGTCGAGAGCGGTAAGGTGTTCTACGGTGGGGGGATAACACTCTAGACTGAGCCCGGTGCCGAACCCGATCTCAAGGACCCGGCCCCGAGCGGCAGCGAGGATTTTGGATCGTAAACTCTCGTGAACCGGTCCGCGGAGCGCGATCTCCATCGCTCGAGGAAAGAGATGATCTGCGTAAAGGCCCATGCCGACACCGCCTAATAAGGGAGTTGGGTGCGGGTTATTCGTGCGAGGTGTCCAGGGGTCGGCCGACCCCAGTGAAACGTGCGCGCAGCGGGATGCGTATCCAAGAGCGATGAAAGCATCCACTCTCCGACGTTACATCCACCACCTGGCACCAGCGCTCCTCGCGATATTTGTGGGTCCGTCGGTGGTCGCAGCCCAAAGGCCGGTGGAACCTGCGGACACCTATGCGGACGTCGGCGCCCGGGCTCTGATCGAGTACGGCATGGCCAACCGTAAAGAACGGGCGGACGGCCTTGGTAGCTTCGAGGCCACATTCCGGGAGAGGATCTATGCAGGGTTCGGGAGCGAGAGCTTTCGTCGCGAAAGAGCTCTCTTCCATCAGGAGCGCGCAGCTCGTGTCCGCTGGGCGTCCGAAGGTGAACACATCGTCCGCTGGCTCGGGGTTCGTCGTAGCGTACCGATAGCCGGCCAGGGTCTTGAGTTCGAAGAAGACCCTTCGGATGATGACGTCTTCGACCTGGATTTCGACGCGCTGGACCCCGCCAGTGATCAGGTGCCGCTGGGGGCCGATTGGGCACTCCATCCGTTGGCCGACACCGCCTACCTCCACTATCGGTACCGGACCGGGGACACCCTGCGTATCCGTTTTCCAAACGCGGCCGAGACTATTACGCTCGTCGAGACGTTGGTGGAGCCCCGAGAGCGGCGCTTCGATCTCATCTCGGGCTCCCTGTGGTTCGACGCGGAGACCGGGGTGTTGGCGAGGGCTGCCTACCGGCCCGCGATCGAGTTCGACTTTGAACGAGAGGAGCCCGAGGACGCCGCCGAGGTGCCGTTTTTCGTAAAGCCGATCCGGGCCGAGGTCCGCTTTGTCACCATCGACTACGCTCTGCAGGACCTGCGCTGGTGGCTTCCCAACCGCATGGCTTTCGACGCCACAGCGCGAGTCAGCGACGTTGCGGAAATGCCGGTTCGTTACGAATGGACCTTCGAGGACTACGAGATAGACACCGCCACGGATCTGGATCCCGGCCAGGACCTCCCGGAGGGATGGGCTCGATGGATCGAGGTCGAAGAGGACAGCTTGGAGTTCCGGGACGACCCACTGACAGCACAGAACGACAGCCTGCCCCAATTTGTTCGACGAGTCGTCATGGTCAGGCCCCCCGAAGACCAGTTGATCAGCGCGCCGGAAATTCCACCACCCCTGTTTTCCGCGGGCGTCGAGGCTTTCAGCGGGGACGAAATCGATCTGGTGATGGACCGACTTAACGCGGCCGCCGTTCCCGGTACCGAGCTGCTCCCATTCCGCCTGGATCCTGGCTCTTGGAGACATTTCCGGTACAATCGGGTCGAGGGTCTGTCGGTGGCCACCGAATTCACTTGGGAAACTGGACGGGATGCCTCTTTTCTAGTGCGGCCGCGGTTAGCGCTTAGCAACTGGTGGCCCGGCTTGGAGGTGGAGTGGTGGAGGAAGACTAGCTGGGGAAGGTTCGGCATTACGGCGTACAGGCGCCTGACCGAGACCCTGGATTGGAACGATCCGTTCGCGGTTTCGAACTCGCTGGCTAGCCTCCTCGTGGGCCACGATATCGGTCTCTACTACCGAGAGACGGGTACCTCGTTGAGCCTTGCGACCGACGGAACCCGGGTGCGTCTGCACGCCTCGCTGTTTGCCGAACGCCACGCGGACGCACCCAAGACGACGGATTTTTCGGCCCGCGGCCTGTTTGACTCCTGGAAATTCGATGACAATCTGGTGGCTGAACCCGGAGATTTGGTTGGAGTTGACTTCAACCTCGTGGCTTTCACGGGCGTGGATCCCGAGGAGGCCATGCTGAGCACCCAGGTGTGGGGTGAGGTTGCCACCGGCGACTTTGGCCCCTTTGGGCGAGCGGCAGCCTCGGCGGCGTTGATCGTTCCGCTAGGCGAGTGGAACGTGGCGGTCGAAGGAGGGGGAGGGCGCGTCTTCGGTGATCCGCCGGAGCAGCGACGTCGATACCTGCTCGGAGGCCCGCGCACGATTAGGGGGTTCTCGCCCGGAGACGTGGCCGGAGAGGCGTTCGCGTTTGGTCGTTGGGAAGTTGGACGTGGATTCGGGTCCTCCACGCCCGGTTACGGCGTGGGTGGAAGCCTCGTTCGGGTGGTGGCCTTCCAGGACATGGCCTGGGCGGGACCACGGGCGGAGTTCGATTCCGAGGATTGGGTGACGACAGTAGGTGTCGGGGTGTCTCTGTTGGACGGGCTCCTGAGGCTCGACGTGGCCCGTGTGTTGCGCGGAGAGGGTGGTTGGGAGCTGCATGTCTACGCCGATGCGCTCATGTAGCTCCGTGGTGAGCGTCGCCGCCGTTAGCGGAGTATTATTCCCGCCAACATCATCATTCCGGCAAGTCCGACAATCCGGCAAATCCAAGAAACGTCGTCTCCAGGCAATACATGGCAAAAGGAAAATCGCGTAAAGACAGGAAGTCTAAGCGCGCCAAGGAGAAGCCCGAGCCGCCGCCCAGGTACACGAAAGCATGGTGGAGGGCGTGGTTCAGTACGATCGTCATGGCCGTGATCATATTTCTGATAATCCGGACCTTCCTGTTCGCGACCTTCTTCATCACATCGGGATCAATGGAGCGGACCCTCTTGGTCGGCGACTTCTTGCTTGTGAACAAGATGGCCTTTGGGTCGGAAGTGCCGTTTGTGGGACTCAGGATACCTGGTTGGAAGGACCCGGCCCTCAACGACATCGTTGTGTTCAGGTCGGATCACGACCCTGGCCTGGACATTGTCAAGCGAGTGGTGGGCATGCCCGGCGATACACTGCGGATGGAGGCCGGGATCCTATACCGGAACGGGGTTCAGGTCGATGAACCCTGGGCCATCCACGAACGCCGTCTGAGGGACGAGTACAACCCGGAGATGAGTTGGCAGAGCGAGTACTTGGTCCCGAGTACCAGACGCGAAAACTATAGGCCGACCAGGGATAACTGGGGACCCGTCATCGTACCCGACAGGCGGTATTTCATGCTGGGAGACAACCGGGAGAACAGTCGCGACTCCCGCTACTGGGGCTTTGCGGAACGTGACAAGATCCGTGGGGCACCGATCTTCATATACTATTCGTACGATAGTGAAGCGATGAAGCCAGTACGCTTCCTTTCGGCAATCCGCCCCGGACGCATCGGCCCCGCCCCGGACTGACTGCCTACCGACTGACTATCTGATCTTTTTCAGTAGCTTTTTGATCAAGACAATGCCGATCAAGGCTGCAATCTTTTTCATTCGGCGTCTCCGCGTTCAAAGGACATTTGGAAGGTAATCAGGTAACCCACGCCCTTATTACGAGGGTTAGACCCGTCAGTGTTTCGCGTTGATATGAATCAGGGGCCGAAGCGGTGGGCTGAAAACGCCGAAATGTCGTGGGCGGTCGCGGTGTCGGTCGCGAGATCCGCGAGAAGCTCCCCGAGGGCCGGTGCGAACTTGAAAGCATGGCCTGAACCGCCGGCGAAGAACGAGACCGCGCCCCCCTCGAGCCGGTCCAAGACGAAGTCATGGTCCGGGGTCATCGTGTACATGCAGACGGAGGCATCCAGAAGTTCCCCCCCAACGTCAGGTGCGTGGGTTCGGAAGACACTCCGCATCGCATCCACCTCGCCAGCGTGCACAGTTCGGTCTAGGCTCCCGACGTCGGTCTCACGGCCACCCGCTATGTGCCATCCAGTCTTCACGCCAAGATGGGAAGGCGGAAAACCGTACCAGCTGTGACCACCCTCTAGTTCCCACACCCACGCGGAACCTTCCGTACCGACCTCTTGGACCGTGGGCCGCTCGAACCAATACTGAACCGTCCTCTCGACCTTCAGCGGCACGTCGATCACGCCGGAGAGCAGCTGTTCGGTCCACGCTCCTGCCGCGAGAATCAGGCGGCGTGCCTCGTACTCCCGCTTCGCTGTCTTGAGTTTGATCCCACTCCGTATCTCGGTCCACGCCACGAGCGGTTCGTCGAAACGCAGTGTGGCACCTTCTTGGCGTGCGTCCGCCAAGGCCCCATCGATTGCCGGTTCCACCGCCACGCTCACGGCCGAAGGTTCGAACACGATGACATCATCCTCCTGTGGGCGCAGCCACGAACATCGGAGCCGCGCCTCGGGGGGAGGAATGGCGACCACATCCAGCGCGTATCCGACCGAATCCCGTAGCAGGGTGGCGCAGGCGTGAGCCCCTGGAGGCCCGATCATCAAAGCTCCGATCTTCCGCGTCAACTTACCCCCGGCCCTCCGATCGAGTTCCGCCCACCGCTCGCGGGCGTCCTCCAACAAGGGTACGTACGGAGAACCATGGTACCACGCCTCGCGGAAGAGCCGGGTCTTGCTATGGGCGGATCCCAAAAGGTGTGGAGGGTGCCAGCGATCCAGCCCCACCACCGAGTACCCCCGAACGGCAATCTCGCGCGCCGCGGCACTTCCTATCGCGCCGAGCCCGACTACGGCGACGTCGTACATGCTTCGGCTGGTTATTTCAGGGGTGGTCCTACCCGGGAAAACACGGCGCTCCGCCCGTCCTCAACGACAATCACGGCGTCCGGCAATCCTTCCCGGAGTACGAACTCAAACTGGGTCCGCGTCCCGCGCATCAAAAAATGCCGCGGCCCCTGCGGGAGGAGGGGAAGTGGCGTTCCATCGTTCTGACCTACCAGGAGGGAGGCGCCCTCCCGGGTCACGGTAAGGCCGGTTCCAGGATTGAGGCGGTACTCTCCAACGAGAATCATCAGCGACGCCGAGTCCACGGCTACCGTAGGCAGGGTGAGGACAGGGTCCGGAGTTACGCCCAGTGCCCGCAGGCGAGTGAGAAGAGACGTGGTCCCAGGGGTGGTGGTAAGGGCTGTCTCCACATGTCCGGCGGCGGCGGCGGTGTCGCCCTGGGCTGCCAACAGATCGGACAGGGCGAACACCACCGGCAGTGAATGTGGTTCTTCTTCCGAGAACCCCTCCAGGATGGCTAATGCGACCTCCGGCTGTTCCGCCCGGAAATGGGCGGCGAGCCGCACGACTTCGCCCGGTGAGTAGTCGTAGGCCTCGGGACGAGTGCGTCGCCATGTGAAATAGCGGGCGAGTGCCGGCTCCGCCCCGCCGGATTCGACGATGGGCAAGAGACGGCGTGCCACTGACTGGCGAGGCTCGGTCGGTTGAACACCCCACAACAGGTTCGTGAGTCCCGCTACCAGCGGTCGTACGTCACCCGTAGTGTTGTCCAGAACAACTAACAGCCGTTCATGGTGGGGAAACACCCTCAAATAGGACGAGAACCCAAAGATCCCTCCCCCGTGTTCCACGACCCGGACCCCGGACTCGCGTCCGATGTCCAGGTGGCTGACTCGAACGCCGTAAGCGTAGTCCTCGAGATCGGGCGTCATCATTTGATGAATGGTGTTTTCGTCTTGGAAGGGACCGACGAGTCCGCCCCATCCAAACAGTGCGGAAGCCCAGCGCGCCAGATCATTCGCAGTCGAGTACAGCATTCCCGCGGCGTGCGGAAGGGTGGGATCGATGAGTTGCGAGGGCCGGTGACCTGTCAGCGTGCGCGTATGTCCCCTCGCGTGACCCTGCTCCGGGTCAGGCAGCACCGATTGGTCGTAGCCCGTGTCGGAGAGCTCCAAGGGGGCCAGGATCCACTCGTGAAGCGCTTCGCCGAAACTCGTCTCCGTAATCTTCTCGACGATCCAGCCCAGCAGGACGTACCCCGAGTTATTGTACGCGAACTCAGTACCGGGCTCGAACTCCAGCGGTTCATCCCACGTGAGGGCGATGATCTCCTCGGGGGAAAGAGGCGTCATCGTGTCCTCTTCCATGTACCCCTCGAGATTGGTGTAGGAGGGGATTCCCGAGGTGTGGTTCAAGAGATGGTGGATGGTGATGCGATCGGCGTTCGGTCCGGGGTATTCCGGGATGTGCAGACTAATGGGGTCGTCGACGTGGAGGAGCCCCTCCTCGGCAAGGCGTAGCACAAGTGCCGCAGTGAACTGCTTCGTAATGGACGCAATCCGAAATCTGGTGCTGGCGGTGTTAGCCGGGAGGTCCCCGGGTGCGGCCTCCTCGACTATCTCCGGCTCTGAGCCCTCATCCGGGTGCACGGAGACTCCGAAATCTGCCAGACCAAAAGCCCCTTCGAACACCACCTTCCCGGCGTCGATCACGAGCGCGGAACCGTTGAACAATCCTGTTTCGTGGAAACGTTGCAGGTAGCTCTCGATACGTTCCGCACGAGACTGGGCGAAGATCGGGGATGTGGCGACAAGAGCGAGAACCAGCCCCAGCCCAATCCGGGATATGCGATTTGAGGGTGACGAAAAGCCCCGGCTTCCGGTGTTCGGCACATTCAGATATCGAGTTTTCATCTCATTCCTCATCCCTCTGCACACTTCCCGATAGCGTCTCGCCCAGGGCCGTCAGACGGCGTAAGATACTCCGCCAAGATAATTCTCGCCGTTGCTCAACGAGCGGTAGCGGACTGGTGATGAGGACTAGGGGAGGTCGGTGGCGGTAGCTGGTGAGCATCGGGGAGGAAGTTCGGTGACAGAGGATCGAGCCGCGCGAACGAGTCGCGCACGGATTCGGGAATTGGAGCGCCGAGCACGCGCCCTGGATCCCAGCCGGGAGGATCGCACCCACCTCTTGGAGCGCGTAGACGCCTTCGCCCAAGGCCTCCTCGATAGCCTCGACCAGCGTCCGGCCTATAGACACGACAAGTCGGCGGCCCGGCGTTTGCGAGCTCTGACGCCAGAGAACGGCGTTAGGGGTATCGACGAAATCCTGGAATCTGTTGACGAGTCGATCGTACAACCTGGGTTGTTGCCCGCTCACCCTGGCCACCTCGCGTACATCCCGGGGGGAGGCCTTTACGCCTCGGCACTAGGCGATTACGTGGCCGACGTCACCAACGACTACGTTGGGGTATGGTTCACGGGACCGGGTGCCGTCGAAGTTGAGAATCTGGTTCTGCGCTGGATGGCGCGACTGATCGGTTATCCCGAGACCTTTGCCGGCAACCTCGCATCGGGAGGTTCCCTGGCGAGCCTCATCGCCGTAGTCACGGCGCGTGAATGTGCAGGCCTTACAGCCAGCGAATTCGGGAAAGCTGTGGTCTACTCGACTTCGCACGCACACCACTGCCTCGACCGAGCCCTCCATGTGGCCGGCTTGGGAGACGCCGTGCGGAGAGAGGTCCCTATGGACGACCGATACCGCATGTGTCCCTCAGGGCTGCGCCAACAGGTGGAGGCAGACCGTGAGGCCGGACTCCGTCCCTGGGTCCTCATGGGGTCTGCGGGCACCACCGACACCGGGGCCGTCGATCCACTGAGCGCGCTGGCGGATGTGGCTGAGGAGGAATCGTTGTGGTTCCATGTGGACGCCGCATACGGCGGCTTCTTCGCACTGTTGGATAGTTGCCGGGAGCTGCTCGCGGGATTGGATCGTGCAGATTCGTTGGTCCTTGATCCTCACAAAGGCCTCTTTCTTCCCTACGGGACAGGAGCCGTCCTGGTCAGAGATGGGAAGGCCCTTGCCGAAGCCCACTCGTACCAAGCCAACTATCTGCGCGACATGGCGGAGGTTGAAAGGGTGCGGCGATCGCCGGCCGCCCTTTCCCCCGAACTGAGCAGAAACTTCAGGGGTTTGCGGGTTTGGTTCCCGCTCCTCCTCCACGGAGAAGACGCCTTCCGCAGCTGCCTCGCCGAGAAGAGGGAACTCGCCCTGTACTTCTGGCGAGAGGCTAGGCGGCTCGGGTTTGAGGTTGGGCCCGAACCAGATCTCAGCGTGGTGTTTTATCGGTGGGTACCGGAGGATGGAGACGCCGACGAGTTCAACCGCCAACTCATTGAGGAGGTGCACCGCGACGGACGGGTCTTCCTGTCCTCCACCTTCGTCGACGGGAAGCTCATGCTTCGCATGGCGATTCTCGCGTTCCGCACCCACCTTGATACCATCGATCTAGCGTTGGAAGTGCTAGGCGAGTGCGTCGAAAGGGTCGAGCGCGCGGAAATAGTAAGAGGAAGGTCGGACACGTGAGGTTGCTCTCAACTTGGGTGGCCGGGACCTATGTGGTTGTGTTCGCGGGATGTGATTCGCGGGCAACGCCCACTCCCGCAGAGGAACCACAGGACCTTGTGGTAGAGTTCGGGGACTTCGGAGAGTTCGGAGAGGTGTCGCTGACACCCGGCCCCCAATCTCACGCTCCGGAGGGCACCGGCCAACCGAACCTGACCGCCACGCCAGAAGGTGATCTGCTGTTGACCTGGATCGAACCGGAAGGCGATGGGGACGCGGTACGGGTGGCGACGGTTCACGGAGAGGGACTCGGAGATCCCAGCACCGTCAGATTCTCGACCGATCTCTTCGTAAACTGGGCCGACTTTCCGTCAGCCGTCGGGATGACTGATGGGACGGTAGCTGTTCACTGGCTCGAGAAAACCGCGGATCTGCCATACGCCTATCACGTGTTCGTGGCCCTATCCCACGACGATGGTATGACGTGGTCGGAGCCCATAAGAGTGCACGACGATGCATCGCCGACCGAGCACGGATTCGTGTCCATGGTACCTTGGAGAGAGGGAGCCGGGGTCCTGTGGTTGGACGGCCAGGCCATGCTTCCCACCACCAGAAACGGGGAACATGGCCCAATGTCCTTGAGGTTCAGGACCTTGAGCCCGGCAGGGGAGCTCGGGCCCGAGATAACGGTGGATGACCGCACCTGCGAATGCTGCCAGACCTCGCTCGTACCATTCGCCGGGGGGCTAGTGGCGGCCTGGCGCGACAGGAGTCTGGAGGAGATTAGAAATATCGCTGTCGCAAGGGGTTCGGGCGAATACTGGACGGCACCGGAACCGCTTGCGGACGATGGATGGATGATTCCCGGATGTCCTGTCAACGGCCCCCAACTGGCTACGCACGAAGATTCGATGCTTGCGGCGGCCTGGTTCACTGGTGCAGGTGGAGAACCGCAGGTGTATGCGGCGTTTTCCACAGACGGGGGTGAGTCCTTCGGGCCTCGGATTCGGGTAGATGAGGGCCTTCCTCTGGGACGCGTTGACATCGCAACACTGGACGACGGATCGGCGATCGTGGCGTGGTTGGAGACTTCGGGGAATGCACCACGAATCCAGCTCCGCCGGGTGCGTCCGGATGGCGTCTTGGACGACCCGGTTACTGTTTCGGAAACGGGCGGGGCACGTTCAAGTGGGTTCCCTCGTATCGTACGGGACGGGGATGCGCTTTGGGTGGCGTGGACCCAACTGGGGGCAGGCGGAGGAGTGCGTTTCCGCCTTGTTACAATAGGTGCGTGACGCCCTAATCGTAGTTAGCCTTGATACCATTAGGGCTTGTCACCGTCCACCAAATCACGGGTCTCGGCTCCGAGGTTAGCCAAATCATCCTGAGTTAGTGCTCCGCACGCCAATCCTCGCCGAAAGAAGTTGACGAGCCCCCTGACCGAGGCTTCATCGTCGAAAGTGGAGCCCGTGAGCCGAGACCTTCTCGCTCCTCGTGCGAACTCCCGCAAGCGCACGGAGGCGTCGGCAAGGCCCTCCCGATAGAAGGAGAAGACCGCCGCGTAACGGGAGACGAATTGGCTCGGGTGCAGGTCCCAGCTCTGATAGAAGCCCTGCGCCAACGATCGCCTGACATCCGCGGCGTGGACTTGCCACCCTCGCCGGACAGCCCGTCGGTTCTCCGTCATCTCGTCCTCGGTCAATGCGGTGCCTCCGCGGTGTGGTTCCACCGGAAGTTCCACCGTTACCCCGTCGACCAGCTGTACCCCCGTTTCAGCGAGTGCAAGCTTCATGACCTGTCGCGCCGCATCACAAAGAGGGTGTCCGAGATCCTGGTGGCGGCCCGCGATCTCGGCCGACGCAAGGAAATCGTAGGCTCCGAGGTGTACCCGCTGGCAGCGTCCCTCGCCGGCTTCGACAAGGGCGCGGGTCGCGAACCGGCCGTCGGGGGCCACCAAGGCCTGCGCCGACTCTACCAACAACTCAATCCCGATGTCACCGGCGGTCAAGCCCAGACGCGCCTCCAACCGATCCAGGGTGCGGGTCATGAACTCCACCTCACTCGGGGCCAGAACCTTGGGGAGAAGGATGTTGAACGGCTGTGGAAGACCGTCCCGGGTCAGGCGAACAGCAGACGTGAGGACGAGATCCAGTGTACGAACGGCCCTCGTTCCGTCGTCCGATCCACCGATTGGCCGTACCCGGATAGCGACTGATTCGGGAAGAGAACCCTGCTCGTGCGCATGTGCGAGTTCGCCCCCCACAAAGACAGCAGCCTCGTCCTCTTCGGAGTCCGACCGCGATCCGAATCCATCCTCAAAGTCAATTAGGATGCTCTGCACCGGATCCCGGGACAGCTTGGCCATCATTGATCCGTGGACCGCTGCCGCATCGTCGTCACCCAATCCCCCGATTGCATCCGGGACCATCGCTTGCAGCGACTCAGGGTCCGGCGCGTACCGTCTCGCGTACCCCTCAGCTATAGTGCCGAGCTTCGCGAGTGTATTCCTTCGGAAGAGGTGCGCTCCGGTCGCTATCAGGTGCACCGGCTGCTTCTCGGCAGCGAGTGGTTCTGGTGCCGAAGCCGCCGTATCCCTTACGAGGACTTTCGTCAGGTCCGTCAGGTCTATTTCGGTGAGGGATCGGAGGTTGGGGGTGTGCATGGCGCCAAGGTCCCGCCGCGCGCGCGCAGTCGCAACCCAAGAATATTCGTACTAGCAGAATGCAGACAGACAATGTAGGATTGCGGAGCAGGCCACCCCCTACGTGTAGTGGTGGAGGGGACGGGCCGAGGGGGGTGTAAAGAGTAGGAAGCCTGAACAGGGGCACGACAGCAACGTGGAACCGACGCAGGTCGGACATCCCGACTACTATCACAAGGTGGTGGACTGCCAGTGGGCTTGCCCCGCACACACCAACGTGCCGGGGTACATTCGCCTAATTGCCCATGGGCGTTACGATGACGCCTACATGCTCAACTGGGAGTCGAACGTGTTTCCCGGCATCCTCGGGCGGACATGCGACCGCCCTTGTGAACCCGCCTGCCGCCGGGGCCGCGTGGAGGAGCAGCCAGTGGCCATCTGCCGCCTCAAACGGGTCGCTGCAGACCTTCGTGGAGATATCGTCCCGCGCTTTCCCTCGATCCCGAAGCGAAAGAATGGCAAGCACATAGCGTGCGTCGGCGCGGGACCCGCGTCCCTCACCGTAGCCCGGGATCTCATGCCCTTGGGATACGAGGTGACGATATTCGAGAAGAATGACCGGCCAGGCGGCCTAATGTGGACCAACATTCCACAGTTCCGGCTTCCCCCAGAGGTCCTCCAGGAAGAGATCGACTACATACTCGACATGGGGGTCGAGATCCACTACAACTCGCCGGTCACCAGTATGAATGCGCTGCTGGAACAGGAGTTCGATGCCATTTTCGTGGGTTCTGGCGCGCCCCGAGGGAAGGAACTTCGCCTCCCGGGCCGTTACGACACTCCGAATATCCACATTGGAATCGACTGGCTGGAATCCGTCGCGTTCGGTCACACGACCTCAATCGAAGAGCGGGTGCTGGTGATTGGAGTCGGAAATACAGCAATGGACTGCTGCCGGACGTCGAAACGAATTGGGGGGACCGACGTCAAGGTGATGGCCCGGAAATCCAAACCGTACTTCAAGGCGTCTCCCTGGGAGCTGGAGGACGCCGAGGAAGAGCTGGTGGACATCGTCGAGAACCACTCTCCCACGGAGTTCGTGGTTGAGGACGGGATCCTCAAGGGGATGAACTTCGATATCGTGGAGTGGCACCCGGACGAAGGGGGCCGTCTGCGCTCCACCAAGTTGGACGAAGCATTCTTCCCGGCGGACGCAGTCATCCTCGCGATCGGGCAGGAGACAGCTTTCCCGTGGATCGAAGACGACGCGGGGATAGAGTTCAACAAGTGGCGGGAAGCCGTTGTCGACAGAGAGACGTTCATGTCGACGCGGGAAGGAGTGTTCTTCGGGGGCGATTCGGCGTGGGGACCGGAAAACATCATCTGGGCTGTCGAACACGGGCATCAGGCGGCCATCTCGATTCACGCCTACTGTAACGGACAGGACATCCGGCGACGTCCCGAGCCTCGCATGAACCTCGTAAGTGCAAAGATGGGCCTCCACGAATGGACGTATTCCAACGACTACGAATACGCCCACCGCCGGAAGATGCGCCACGCGCCACTGAAGGAACGGCTTCAGAAGCTCAGCACGGAGGTCGAAGAGGGGTTTGACGTCGAACAGACTCTCACGGAGGTGGAGCGCTGCCTGAACTGCGACATCCAGACCCACTTCACCGGCTCGCTATGCATTGAGTGCGACGCCTGTATAGACATTTGCCCGTTGAGCTGCCTGACGATTACCCCAAACGGGGACGAAGCGGAGCTTCGGACCCGACTCACTGCGCCGGCCGACAACCACGAGCAGGACATCTACGTGTCGGAGGACCTTCCGCACACAGGCCGGGTGATGGTGAAGGACGAGGACCTGTGCGTACACTGCGGCCTCTGCGCCGAGCGCTGTCCGACCGCGGCCTGGGACATGCGGACGTTTGACCTGCTAAAGCCATACGCCGGGATGACCGATGACCACCCCTACTCGGGGATCGGGATCAGCGAGATGATCGAGCCCGAGGCCCGTATACCGGGAGTTCCCGGCTAGCTATGACTCCCCGGCGCGCCTTGCCGACCGAAAGCCTCTGCGGTCTCGGTGCGACGCGGGATTAATCCACTGGCTCCTCGGACGATGCTCTCGGGGGTGAACGACTTCTCCCTCAAGGTGGCCACGGTTAACGGCACCGGATCGGCAAGCGCCAACGGGCTCCTTATGCAGGCGATCTTCCGAATGGGGGTCCCGGTATCGGGGAAGAATGTCTTCCCGTCGAATATCCAAGGTCTCCCCACGTGGTACGAGATTCGGGTGAACTCCGAGGGACACCTGTCCCGCACACCCCTGTGCCATGTCGTGGTGGCGATGAACCCCGAGACGTATCAGAGGGACATAGACGACGTCTTGCCGGGTGGTTGGGTCCTCCACGACTCCAGTTGGCCCATGGCGAGCGCGCTTCAGCGGCAAGACGTGAACTTCCTCGGGGTGCCGTTCGCCAAGATGTGTGTCGACAATTTCAAAGGGGCCCGACTCCGCATCTTGATGAAGAACATCGCCTACGCGGGGGCACTGGCTGCTCTGCTGGACATCGATCTCGACGTGATCAAGGGTCTGTTGCAAGAGACCTTCGGGGCGAAGAAGGCCCACCTTCTGGAAGCCAACTACCGCGCCATCCACCTGGGGTACGACTACGCGACCGAACACTTCGACGCCCCTCTTCCGGTCCACCTGGAACATATGGACGAAAACGCCGATGCGATCGTCATCGACGGGAATTCGGCGGCGGCCTTGGGTTGTATCTACGCGGGCGCGACCGTTACGGCATGGTATCCCATCACTCCTTCCACATCCCTGATCGACGCCTTTACCGCCTTTTCGGAGCAGATGAGGGTGGAGGAGGGGACGGGTCGGCGGAAAGTCGCGATCATCCAAGCGGAGGACGAGCTGGCCGCGGCAGGCATCGTCCTGGGGGCCGGTTGGGCGGGTGCACGTTCCTTCACCGCGACCAGCGGGGCGGGGATCTCTCTCATGATGGAGTTCCTGGGGCTCGGTTACTACGCTGAGGTACCGGGCGTGGTCTTCGACGTTCAGCGGGTTGGTCCGTCCACCGGGATGCCCACGCGCACCCAACAGGGCGATATCCTCACCTGCGCCTTCGCCTCTCACGGCGACACCAAGCACATCTGTCTATACCCCGCCGACCCCGCTGAGTGTTTTGATTTTGCGGTGCGGGCCTTTGATCTCGCGGAGCGCTACCAGACCATCGTGTTCGTGCTGTCCGATCTCGATATAGGGATGAACGACTGGGTGGTGCCGAGATTCAAATGGGACGACGAGTACCGACCCGACCGGGGCAAAGTGCTCGGGCCGGAAGAGCTGGAGGAGATGGAGGTTTTCTACAGGTATCTGGACGTCGACGGGGATGGGATTCCGTACCGCACCATCCCTGGGGAGCATCCCACGGGGGCCTATTTTACGAGGGGCTCCGGCCACACCCGACACGGTCACTACACTGAGGATCCGGACGAATACCAGGATGTGCTCGATCGAATAGCCCGAAAGGTGGAAGGTGTAAAAGACGCCGTGCCCGAACCACGGATCTCGTGTCGGCCAGGTGCGCGAAATGCGATCGTATCGATAGGGGCGTGCGACGGGGCGGTTAAGGAGGCGATCGCGATACTCGAAAAACAGGGTGTGTATCTCGACTACATGCGGGTGCGAGGGTTCCCATTTTCGCAGAAAGTGGAGGATTTTTTGAACGCGCACGACCTTAACGTGGTGATCGAACAGAATCGGGACGGCCAACTCAGGTCGCTCCTGTCGCTGGAGACCTCTGTGCCCAGAAAGCGGCTGGAGAGCGGACTCTCGTACGGAGGGCTTCCCCTGAGTGCTGACTTCGTGGTTGAACGGGTAACGGAGCTTTTGGGCCAGGATTTGCCGGCAGCGGAGAGGGGCGTGGTATGACTCACATCGCCAAACCCAGAGTCTTTCACCCGAAACTCGAGCGCAACGAACTCGGGCTCACTCGGCGCGACTATGAGGGTGCCATGTCGACGCTGTGTGCGGGATGCGGGCACGACTCCGTGACGGCTGCCCTCGTGGATGCGGCGTGGGAACTCTCCATCCAACCCCATAGGGCCGCCAAGATGAGCGGCATCGGGTGTTCTTCCAAGACCACCGCTTACTTCATGTCCGAGTCACACGGATTCAACTCGGTGCACGGGCGCATGCCCTCCGTGGCGAGCGGTGCGAATGCGGCGAACTTCGAATTGGTATTCATAGGCGTGTCCGGGGATGGAGATTCGCTGTCGATCGGTCTCGGGCAGATCTGCCATGCCGTACGCCGCAACCTGAATCTCCTGTATCTGATCGAGAACAATGGCGTCTACGGGCTGACCAAAGGACAGTTTTCGGCGTCGGCCGATACGGGTAGCCTCTCGAAGAGGGGCGTTCCGAACGAGCAACCGCCGATCGATCCCGTGCTTCTCGCTCTTTCCGTCGGTGCTACGTTCGTGGCCAGAGGCTTCTCGGGGGATAGAGCCCAGCTAATCCCGATCATCAAGGCGGGGCTCCGTCACAAGGGACTCGCCCTCGTGGACATCATCTCGCCGTGCGTGACCTTCAATGACCACGTAGGGTCGACTAAGAGCTATCTGTCCACCCGCGAGCGATTTCGGGAAGCGCAGGAGGCCGCGTTCCTCTCTCCGGCGGACTTCGTGCCACCGAGCGAGGAGATCGTGGCCGAGGTCGATCCCGGTGAGAAGCGCGACGTCCGTCTGCACGATGGAAGCGTTGTGCGGTTCCGGCGAACCGATGCGGATTACGATCCGACCGATCGGGACGCAGCCTACTCCTACGTCCGTTCCCGGCAGTCGGAGGGCGAGGTGCCTACAGGCCTCTTGTTCCTGGATGAAGATTCCCACGACCTCCACGACGTGATGAACACCGTGGACCGCCCCCTATGGAACCTCCCCTTCGAGGAACTGTGCCCGGGGTCTGAGAAGCTGGACGCCCTTATGGAGCGGTATCGCTAACGACCCCTCCAGGGTGTTCGGCCGCGAGCCGAGTAACCTACTCCTTCACGAGCTCATCTCCCAGGCGACGCGAAATTTGGGCTCCGACAAGTGCGCCGAGGATCGGCCCCAAGACATAGGCGATCGAAAGCGAACCGAGGCCGAGTGCCACCGCTGGGTTGAGGATGCCGTTCCCATACGGAGCGGCCCAGGATACGCCGATGGTGAGGCCGGTTCCGATCGCCAACCCGCTGGCCGCTGCTGGGATACGCCCCACAACAACGGCTGCCACGACGGCAGTCAGCAAGCCTGCTCCGAGACCCTCGGCCACGCCTGTGCGGACGGCCGAACTAGCTTCGACCGGTGCCGGATTCATGAAGAAAAGACCTGTGGCAAACAGAGCGAGCGCAGCACCGACGAGCTGTGCTAAGATGAAGACACCGGCTTGGCGAGCTTCCAAACGGCCTATCGAGAACACACCAATCGTGACGGCGGGGTTGAACAGCGCACCCGATATGGGTCCCAGGATGTAGACGAGCAGGCCGAGGGTTAGTCCGGCGACCATGGGTGTTGGAATCGGGAACCCCGGGCTGTTGATCGAAATCGCCACGCTGAACGTCAGGGCAAACGTACCAATGAGCTCGGCTGCTATCGGTTTCGGGTTCATGTTCGTAATCCAGTTCGATGAGGTGGGGTTCTCGGTGGTTTGTTAGGCGGTGGAAGATAGAGTTCTATCCAATGTCAGTGGTAGATGCCGGAGATACAGCCGAAAGGGAAGGCGAGTGAACCAGGAAGACCCTTGGTGGCCGTTCATCGGGCGGCGAAGCCCTCAAGAAGAGAAATGGGTGTGGCCATCTGGCGACTGGCCCCGGATCCGGACGATCGACATGCATACCGAAGGGGAGCCGCTTCGCGTGATCGTCTCGGGGTTCCCGGTGCCGGATGGCTCCACCGTCCTGGAGCGCCGCGGCGAAGCGCGGCAGCGGTACGATTCACTGCGTCGGTCGCTCATGTGGGAGCCGCGTGGGCACGCCGACATGTACGGGTGCCTTGTGATGCCCCCGACCACGGAAGAGGCCGACTTCGCAGTGCTGTTTCTGCACAACGAGGGGTACTCCACGATGTGCGGTCACGGGATTATCGGAGTGACGAAACTTGCCTTGGAGTCGGGATGGGTAGGCGGTGGATCGGGCGATGGGGTGAAGGCGGTCGCCATCGACACGCCGGCAGGACTTGTGCGGGCCTCCGCCAGCGTGGAGGGAGGGAGGGTTCACGAGGTGGGCTTCGTCAACGTACCGTCCTTCGCTGGACTCGTTGATCGGGAGGTAGATGTCGCCGGCGTCGGGAGGGTGCAGTTCGATATCGGATACGGAGGAGCGTTCTACGCGTACGTCGATGCGACGTCGATCGGGCTCTCCTTGGTGCCAGACCAAGCCGGGGCCCTGATTGAAGCCGGTCGTGCCATCAGTAGCGCGGTGGCGGCAGCTTACGAGGCGGAAATCTCCCATCCGGGAGGCGAGGATCTGGGCTTCCTTTACGGAACCGTTTTTGTGGGACCGGCCCAAGACGCGCGCCACCATTCAAGGCACGTGTGCATCTTTGCCGAGGGTGAGCTTGACCGGAGCCCAACTGGAACCGCGGTGAGCGGGCGCCTGGCCTTGCTCTACACGCGCGATCAAGTGACCCAGGGCGAGACGATCTTCATAGAGAGTATCATCGGAGGCCGATTTAGCGGTCGAATCTTGGAGACCACATCCGTGGGAGACATGCCCGCCGTAATCCCGGAGGTAGGTGGACGGGCTTGGGTGACAGGCCGTCACGAGTTCGTCATCGACTCCGAGGACCCATGGGGTGACGGTTTCATACTTCGTTAGGGACGAGGAACATCAGCATGCCGCACATTGCAATAGTAGATCCCGAAGATGCAGAGGGCTTGCTTCACCGCGAATACGACAAGGCCACGCGTCGCGCCGGTCGCGTGTACAACGTCGTTGCGATACAGAGCTTGAATCCCACCGTAATGAGCGCATCGTTAGGCCTCTACGGTGCACTCATGCTGGCCCCTGGACCGCTGACTCGAGAGGTCCGCGAGATGCTTGCTACGGTTACGTCGCGGGAACTCGGGTGCTTCTACTGAACGGAGTCACACGGGGAGGATCTCCGTCAAACGGGAGCAAGCAACGACCTCGCACGTGCTATTCGAAAGGACTATCGAACGGCTGATCTAGACCAAAAACACAGGCGGTTGTTGGACTTTGCAGTGTCTTTGACGAAGTCTGCGACCTCGACAGACCGCGACGACATCGAAGAATTGCGCGAAGTCGGTTGGACCGACGCCCAGATCCTGACTGCCACGCAGGTGGTGGGTTTTTTCAACCACTACGTGCGGATCGTGGAGGGACTAGGCGTCGATCCCGAACCGGAGATGGTGCGGGATCCCGAAATATGGCCCGATCACTAGCGCCCTAACGTGCGGGGGCCTCACCCCCGCGTCGCCGGGCTGCGCCCGATCGAGGCGTGCCTGTACGCCGCACCGGACTTGAGCTCCGTACAGTCGTGCGGGAGGCAGGGCGGGCGGAGGAACGAGGTGTGGGTTTGGCTGTGGCGCGGTTTGTTGGCCTAACGGGAGTCCGGGAAGGTGATGTCGCTCGTGAGCGGACTGTCGGGGCTCGTGAAGGGGTTGTCGGGCGCACTGCAGATCTAGGCGCGGCCCTGGTTGAGGATCTGACTGTTGGCCTCACAGCGGCCCGGGAGGTAGGCCGAGCGGTCGATCGGGTTGCGGGTCGTGCGGTAGATCGTGGTGTAGGCCTGGCCGCGGGGCGAGCTGTCGGCCTAGCAGGAGTCCGGGAGGTAGGCCGGGCGGTCGATCGAGTTGTGGGTCGGGCGGCAGATCGTGGTGTAGGCCTGGCCGCAGGGCGAGCTGTTGGCCTAGCAGGAGTCCGGGAGGTAGGCCGAGCGGTCGATCGAGCTGTGGGTCGGGCGGCGGACCGTGGTGTGGGCCTGGCCGCAGGGCGAGCTGTCGGCCTGGGGGTTGAACGGGATGTCCCTGCCCTGACTGCAGTCCGAGTCGAAGTCCGGGCCTGGGGTCGGGCGGAAACCGTCGGCGTTGATCTCGTTGTTCCCGCGGGGCGAGCGGTTCTAGATCCGGTGAACCGCTCCCTAGGCCGGGTCGACGGCACCGAGGTGCTCTTGAGAGGCGTTGTGGTGGCTTGCCGCGTACGACTTACGGCCCGGCGGTCACCGGAAGCTTGCGGTACCGTGCGTGTCGCTCCCGAACCGGGGGGGGGTCCGACGCGAGCTTCGGGACGACGCACGCCGACGCGATTGATCTGTGGACTGGTGTGTATCTTGGGTTGGATCGCCGACCGAGAACTGGCGTTACCAGTGCGAGCGTTACCAGTGCGGTTATCCCCCCGGGGCACGGCTCGCCGGAGGTCGGACGCCACCCCCACTGGACTCCGGTCACGCTTCACGTACCGGCTGTCGGTGAAAAGAATACCCCTCTCAACCGCGCGCCCGCGGCGGCGGAGGTCCCCTCCAGGTACGGAGTAGGCAAACTGGCGGCGGTGCCCTATGCGCCCGTGAGGCAGGAACGTCCAATGCCGGAACCCGCCATACGACCCATCGATATACCCGTGCACCCCGAACCCCCACCGGCCCCGGAACCCGTGATGGCGGCGGTAGTAACCCGCCGGGACCCAACCGAAGTACGACGGTCCCCAGTACCAATACACGTGCGCTGCCGCGAAACGGGTCCCCGGGAACCAGACCCATCCGTAGAAGGGATCCAGATCCCAGCGTCCGTAGTGGTAAGGCACCCAGCCCCACGGTTCGTGGGAGATCCAGAACAAGCCGGTCGGGGTGTGTCGCCACCGACCCAGTCGGTAGGGAGCCCATCCTGTAGAGACGCGAGGCCGCCACGCCGCAACACCGCCACTCCGCACCCACGTCCCGTGTCCGTCCAAGGTGTTGGCGGCGTAGTGAATAGTTGGGTCGACGTGCTGGGCGTACGCCCCCGTGTTGGCGGCACTGAGCCGCTGTCCCCAGCGCTCGATTTCGGTGGCACCCGGCGAATCTCGGAAAGCAAAACTGCCCGCTAGACCGCTTACTCGGAGGGTCTGCCCAGCTCGCACCTCGACGATCTCGTCTCGGCTTACGACGTCGGCCGATCCCACCCGGATCGTTACTTCGGTGTCCATAGCATCCGACACGGTGACAAGGAAAGAACCGGTACGCCTCGGTTCGACGCTTACCTGCGGGGTCTCTACTCGGGGAAGCTCCCAATCAGAGGCGTCCGGCGTGGCGATTACCTGAATGGTGCCGCGCAGTAGCTCCACCGTGGAGACCGAGTGCTCGGCGTCCGAAGAATTCGCCAGGGTCCGGAACGAGATGTCTGAACGTTGGTCGATTCGGAGGATATTGCCGTCGGCCAAGACGATTTCAGCACGTGCGCCGCCGGCTAGAAACACCTGGTCCCCCACGAGGACAGGTTCGTTGACGCTGACTTTGACTCGCTCCGAGGTCCCCACCTGGATGATGTCGGCAGAGCCCTCCAGGAAGCGGACGTAGCCGTATGTGCCTTCGACATCAGCCGGTTCCTGAAGCAGACCATCCTGGCTGTGCAGCTCTGCGGTTCCGGTCAGAAACGTTCCGGCGAAGATACCCAAGACAACGAAAAAACCCCTGCCCGTATTCCGATTCATGGCCCGTCCTTGTCATGGCCGCACCCAGCGGCACCCTCGATTCCGGTGTTTCCGGCTCTCGAAATAAAGACGAGGTCGTTCCGAAGTAAGTCACGCGCACAGGCATCACGCGCACGGAAATCAGGTGCCTCTAGTTCAAGTTTGAGGTAGCTAGTCAGAGTCCTCCTGCCACTCCGCGATGAACACGTTTGTGTTCCCCTCGTGGGATCCGTGCCGGTTTGAACCGAACACCAGATACCTGCCGTCAGGCGAGAACTGGGGAAAGCTGTCGAACTCCTCGCTAAACGTCACTCTCTCCAGCCCCGTGCCATCCAGATTGATCAGGTAGAGGTCGAAGTTCCGACTACTCGGATCCTCGAGGTTGGACGCGAAGATCAACTTTTCGCCGCTCGGGTGAAAAAAGGGCGCAAAGCTAGCCGCATTAAAGTTCGTGACGCGCTGTTTGTTGGAGCCATCCGCATCCATCACATAGATGTCCAGGACGCCTGGCCGGACCCGGTTGGTAGCGAGCAGCGAGCGGTAGTCAGCAAGCTCCTCCTCCGTCTCCGGATGCCGCGCCCGATACACGATCTTGGTGCCGTCAGGTGAGAAAAAGGCCCCCCCGTCGTAACCCGGCTCCGTAGTTAGCTGTTGCACGTCGGATCCGTCGGCATTCATGGAATAGAGGTCCAAATCTCCGTCTCTAGTAGACGTAAAGACGATCCGCGTGCCGTCGGGTGAAATGGTGGCTTCAGCGTCGTACCCCGGAGACTGGAAAAGCACCTCGACGTCGGACCCGTCCTCGTTGGCGGTGACGATGTCGAAATCGTAGAGTGCCCAGACATAACCCCGGCTCATGTCGGGAGGTGCCGGACACGCGTCGTCGACCAGGTGGGTGGTGCTGTAGAGGATCCTCTCCTCGCCGGGGAAGAAGTACGCACAGGTAGTTCTGCCCAGCCCGGTGGACACCATTGCGGGGTCACCCCCCTCGAGACCAATCGTGAAGATCTGGTCACATTCGATGCTGCCCTCATGGCGCCGTTGAAAGATCAGTTTTTGGCCGTCCGAGGAGTAATACGCCTCGGCATTCTCGCCCTCAAACGTCAGCTGCGTGAGGCTTGCGAAGTACCTCTCTTCGGGAAGCGGTTCTCGTTCCACCCCTGCAAAGGGAGGAGAGGAGTCCTGGTCCTCGGCTGTTGTGTTGCAACCAAGGCCCACGGCAAGAAGGGGCACGAGAATCGCCCCCGCGGCAGTTCGGAGATTCTGTCTGGATATCATATAGGAGGGACTTTAGGCTTGAAGTTCGGGAATGTGTATAATGTCGGAGCGACCAACGGTACGGAGCGGGAAAACTATCCTGGAAGACCGAAGTCTGGGAGGACCACCAGAGACTCCACGACAAAAGAATTGAGATAGACCATGGAAAACGAGCTAAAGAACGGCGCAGGCAATCAGCCATGTGTCCGATGGCACAAGTTCGACACTCCTCTCGGTGAGATGAGGGTCGCCTCTCTCCAAGGACGTGTGAGTAAGGTGTCGGTGGGTGCGGAGAGCGATGCCGATTATGAGGACCAACTCTGCCAGGAATTCTCCGGGATGCCTTTACGAGATTCCGCAGGGCTGTCCGAGGTGGAGCGCCAGATAATGGAGTACTTCGACGGCGAAAGACGGGACTTCGACCTTCCTTTGGATACGAGTTCGCTCACTCCTTTCCAAAAGGAAGTATTGGACACCGTATCGAGTCTCGAATTTGGGATTACGGAGACGTACGGAGGGATTTCTCGGATGCTCCACCCGGAGGCGGCCAATGGTCGGTACGCCCGAGCCGTCGGGGGCGCGCTGGGGAGTAATCCGCTTCCGATCCTTATCCCGTGCCACAGAGTGCTGGGGACGACTAAGTCATCCGGTGGATATGCGTGGGGTCTGCCGGCAAAGAGGTTGCTGCTGCATCACGAACGCTTGTGCGTGCGCCTCGAAGCCGGAAATCGATAAGCGACAGAGAAAACCGACCGGACCCCGAAGGGTGCGCATCGACGGGACGTCCGGGAGCTGCTCAGGACGCGGCCAGGCCTCCTACCGAGATGATGAGATCGATGAGGCGGGACAGCCCCAGGTCCGGTCCGTCCTCCGGCGAGGCCGGCGAATCGACGGAACCGATCCGAGCGCGCAACACGTTTCTCCCGCGCTGTGCCAAAGCCTGGGCGTCGCCCTCAGCTTGAGCGCGGAAGAGGTGGCGAAAGGAGTATTCCAGACCCGGTACCGGGACGTGGGGTCCGACTCCGTCCATTAGCTGGAGGAAGGCGCACGCGTCTCCGCCACCCTTGTGAAGTTGGCCGGTCGAATGCAGGAACCGAGGACCGAATCCCAGCGTGACGGCCGCTCCGGTGGCCGCGGACAGGACCTCCCTGAGCGTGGTAAACGTTTCATCCAGCTCACTTCTGACGAAGGCTTGGATTGCGACGTACCCGTCGTCCGGAACCCGCTGCAGGAACCGGTGCACAGTCGAAGCAAGGTGGTCAGCGTCTGGAGGGCTTTGGTGTTGGGCGGCGTGGTGTCCCCATGGAGGGCGCTCCCAGACGAGATCAACGGATGGCGTATCGGGATCCTCGTCATCGGTCGAATCGGTTCGGCCTCCGCGCTTCATCGCCCTTCTTGCCAGCTGCTTGGCGATCTCCACGTCGGGTTGATCGAAGGGTTGTACACCCAGAGCCTTGCCTGCCAGGGCCACTCCAACTTCCCAAGTAAAGAACAAAGCTCCTACCTCGTGGGGATCCTCCAGCGTGAACCGGATAACCGGATGCCCCAGCGCCTCCAAATCCTCCAGGAATTCGCGGGTGTGGTCCGGCTCACCCCACTGCTTGGCCTCCTCCTCTACCGACTCGTGGTTGAGCAGGCCCACGAACACCCGGTCGTCACCGTATAGGTCCGGTGAGGGAAGCCTTTCTCCGGCGACCGGGATAATCCCCTTACCATCCTTGCCCAGGCTTTCCGCGACGAGTTGCTCGGCCCAGGCGGGGAATGATTCCCAACCACTGGCCGTCAGGAAGGTGAGCTTATCTCGTCCCTGCCGCGCGAGTTCCCCAAGAGCAGCCCCGAGAACCACGCCCGGGTTGTCGGCACCGGGGACTTGGCACAGCTCGCTGGCTTCCTCCGCCTCTCGTAGCAACGCCGCGACATCCACGCCCGAGAGTGCAGCCGGTACCAGCCCGAAGGCACTGATCGCCGAGAATCTCCCTCCCACATCGGAGGGGGCATTCCAGATCGAACGGAATCCGTGCCGAACCGCCACATCCTGTAGAGGAGATCCCTCGTCGGTTATGGCGACGAAGTGCGCCCCAGGGTCGTCCACCACCTCTTCTGTGCGCGACCAGAAATGACGAAACAGAGAAAGCGTCTCGATTGTCGTCCCCGACTTGCTGGCGATCACGAATACGGTGTTGGCGGGATTGATCCACTCCAGATCGCGGATCGTGCCCGGGTGTGTGGAGTCGACAAGTGTCAGTTGCAGTCCTTGGCCTGGACAGATCTTGGTGGTGACCCACGGCGCGAGGCTCGACCCGCCCATACCCACGAGGACTATATCCGACATCCAGAACGGAATCTCCGAGACCAGCGAAGACAGATCCCTTAGGAGACCCTCCGAATCGCGCGGCAGATCCAACCAGCCGAGCCGATCGGAGATACCCGAGGCCTGCGTGTGGCCGGACCAAAGCGTTGCGTCGCGTGCCCATAGACGGGTGGCTACTCCGTCGTCGCTCCAACGCCGGACGCGCTCCTCCACCGCCTTCCCGTAATCCCCAAGGGAGGTTTCGATCCGGATCATCGGCGTTCCAACGCGGATCTGGAGGTCCGGAACACGCTACGGCGAGTCCGAAATGCAGGACTGGACGCCCGAAACACGGAACTGGACCACTCGGAACGCGCTACTGGGCGCCCGCAATGCGAAACGGACGCCCTGAACACGGGGCTGGTATCCGGTTAGAAGAGACCGACGACGCTCCCATCCTCCGCGATCCTAATCGCTTCCGCAGCCGGTACGGGAGGGAACCCAGGCATCGTCATCACGGTGCCCGCGCGCGCGACCACAAAACCGGCACCTGCGGAGGGACGCACGTCCTGGACTGTGATCCGGAATCCTGTCGGCCGCCCCAGTCTGGTCGGATCGTCGCTTAGACTGTTGGGAGTCTTTGCAATGCATACGGGCGTGTTCCCGAGTCCCGCGGCCTCCAGCTGCCTAATGTCCTTGGTCGCACGGACTGTGTAATCTGCGCCCTCTCCCCCGTAAACCTTCCGGGTGATCGCATCAATCTTGTCCTTGATGGGGGCTGTTTCGTCGTATTTGGGGGCGTAGTTGGCGGTGCCGGCGTCGAGCGCATCCAACACGGCCTGACCCAGGTCTTCACAACCCGCTCCGCCTCGAGCGTGGCCCTCCGAACGCGCATAACGGACTCCCAGTCGCTCGCACTCGTTCGCCACCGCGGTGATTTCATCCTCGGAATCGGTGCCGAAGACGTTGATCGCCACCACCGGTTCGACCCCGAACCCGCGGACGTTGTCCACATGAGCTCCGAGATTCACCAGCCCTCGCGAGACGGCGTCGGCGTCCGGTACCGCCAGCGCATCCTTCGCCCCGCCGCCGTGCAGTTTGAGCGCCCGAATCGTCGCCACCAACACCGTCGCCTCGGGGTTCAGCCCGGCGATCCGGCACTTGATGTCGAAGAACTTCTCCGATCCGAGGTCCGACCCGAATCCGGCCTCGGTGATCACTACGTCGCCAAATGCGAGTGCCGCCCGCGTGGCCATCACCGAGTTGCACCCGTGGGCGATGTTCGCGAAGGGGCCGCCGTGGACGAACGCGGGTGTGCCCTCCAGGGTCTGAACTAGATTCGGGCCGATCGCCTCGCGCAGCAGGAGGGTCATCGCTCCGGCCACATTGAGTTCCTTGGCCCTGACCGGCTCGCCGTCGTAGGTGTAGCCCACGATGATGTTGCTCAGGCGTCGTTCGAGATCCTCGAGTCCAGCCGCCAGACAGAAGATCGCCATGACCTCGGAGGCGGCGGTGATCATGAACCCATCCTCGCGAGGTACTCCTTGGATCCGTCCGCCAAGTCCCACGACGATGTTGCGGAGGGCCCGGTCGTTCATGTCGACTGCCCGCCGCCAGGTAACCTGCCGCGGATCAATGCCGAGCTTGTTTCCCTGCTGCAGATGGTTGTCCAGAGCGGCCGACAACAGTGCGTGGGCAGAGGTTATTGCGTGAAGGTCACCCGTGAAGTGGAGGTTGATGTCCGTCATGGGGATCACCTGAGAGTACCCACCCCCGGCTGCTCCTCCCTTGACACCGAATACCGGCCCGAGGCTCGGCTCGCGGATTGCGAGCACACAGTTCGACCCGATCCGCCGCAGGCCGTCCGCCAGCCCTACCGATACGGTTGTCTTCCCTTCGCCGGCGGCAGTCGGCGTGATCCCGGTGACAAGAACCAGCCTGCCCTTGCCGGGTTCCCTGGCGTAAATGGACTCGGGCCGAACCTTGGCCTTGTAGTGACCAAAGGGAACCAATTCGTCGGAGCCCAGTCCGATCTTGGCCCCGATCTCTCCGATAACCGCGGGGGTTTGCGCCTCCGCAATCTGTACGTCAGTTAACATTTCTAATCACCTCAATGGTTTTGGGATGGCGTGCGCGGGTGCAGGCTACGATCATGCTGGTTCTGGTTGTGTGGGGGCCGCCGTCCGTAGACAGAGTCCTATCACCAGTACGGTCATCGTTCCTATCACATTATACCACAGCCAAGCAACATCGGTTAGACGAGAAACGGCCAGTACCACTCCCATCGCCCCGAGGAGTCCCCAGAACGCCCCTCGAGCCGTGGCTTTCGGCACCATCATCGCCAGTAGGAACACGCCGAGGAGTGCCCCGTAAAAGATGGACCCCACCTCGTTTACGGCCTCCACCAGAGATCCCAGCTGCCCCGCGTAGAACGCGAAGGCCATCGCGAATCCGCCCCAGGCGAGCGTTGCCAAGCGAGATACGATCAGGTAGTGGCTGTCGGAGGCATTGGGTTTGAAGTGACGACGATAAAAGTCCATCACCGTAGCGCTCGACAAAGCGGTTAGTTCCGAATCGAGGGACGACATTGCGGCCGCGAAGATGACGGCAATCAGTAGCCCAAGTATCCCCGCTGGGACGTAGTGGACGAGATAACTCGGGAAGACGTAATTGACGTCGTTGGACGCGGTTCCCCGGACGTCGGCAACGATTTCCTTCGCGGACTCCCTGAGCTCTCCCAGCTCTTCGTCCAAGGCTGTGATTCGGGTCTTGGCGGCCAGCACTTGGCCTGATTCACCCGTGCGCCGAGCCTCGAGCAGCTCCAACGTCGCCTGTCGCCGTTCGGTGTGGCGGGTCTCCTGTTCGGCTTCGAGCAGCTCGAACTCGGGCGCGCGAGGGCTGGTTTCCACGACCGCCACCTCCGCCGGACTGAAGATGAGGGGTGGTTTCTCGAAATGATATAAGACGTACAGGAGGACGCCGATGACTAGGATGAAGCACTGCATCGGTACCTTGACGAACGCATTGAAGATCAGAGAGAGGCGGCTCTGCCGAAGGTTGCGGGCGGTCAGATAGCGTTGGACTTGGCTCTGGTCGGTGCCGAAGTAGCCGAGCGCGAGGAAGAGACCCCCGATGAGGCCCGACCACAGTGTGTACCGGTCCGTAGGGTCCCACGAGAGGTCGATACTGGTCCACATCTCCTGGATTCCGCCGATGTAGGCGACGTCCCCCACTCCGACTCCGTCCGGGAGCGTACCGAAGAGCATCAGCAGAGCGACACCGATCCCCGCGAACATCACGATCATCTGTACGACGTCGGTCCAGATGACAGCGGTTATGCCCCCCATGATGGTATAGGTGATGGTGATTAAGCCCATGACCAAAATCGTGACTCGTTCGTCCCATCCCAAGATGACGGAGAGCACGATCGCGGGTGCGTAGAGCACTATTCCCGCGGCCAGGCCCCGCGAAAGTAGGAAGAGGAAGCTGGTCAAGGATCGGGTTTTGGCGTCGAACCGTCGCTCCAGGAACTCGTACGCGGTGAAAACGCGAGTCTGTTGGAAACGAGGGAGGAAGAACGCACACAGGATAACCATCGCGATGGGTTGTCCCAGGTAGAACTGGACGAACTTCATCCCGTCGTCGAAGGCTTGGCCAGTGGTGCCGATGTAGGTGATGGCACTTGCCTGGGTCGCCATCACGGAGAGTCCGATGGCTCCCCAACCGAGGCGGCGGTTGGCCAGGAAGAATCCCTCTACGCCACGGTTTCTTCGCGCTTGCCAGGCAGCAAATGCGACGACCGCGCCGAAGTAGATGGCAAAAACGAGCCAGTCGAGCGGGCTCATTGGCTCACTGGTGCCACGGGCTCACTGGGGGATGCTAGTGTCCAGCAGTCTCGTGGCGACGTAGAGGAGCGCGATTAGGACGGCTGTATAGATGAACACCGCCAGGTAAAGGCGTTTCCAGCTTCCGAGTGGTGGCACCTCGCCGTCGTCGTTCACGAAGCGATGCGGGGTGTCCACGTCTCTCCGTCGATCGAGAGTAGGTTGGCCCACAGACGAAGCGCACCGGGGACCCCGGCTCGCCACTGACGGAAGAGGGATAGAGACGTATAAACATAGACGCCCTCGCCGGAGGGTGCCACCAAGAGGCTACCAAGCTGCGGCTCCTCCCCCGGGTCGGCCATCTCGAACGGGGTCTTGTAGGTGGGATCCCACGTGGAGGGGAAGTACAGGCCCCGTTCCTGTGCCCAGCCCTCGAAATCCTTCGCCTCGATCCGGTTCGGTGCGGTCGTGAGGGGGGTGGTGTCGTCGATGATGGAGATAACGGTGGTCTCGTCGGTCACCCTCGGAGCGGGGCGTTCGATGGTGATCGGGAAGGGGGCGTAATCCGCCTCGCTGAACTCGTACCGGTTGTATTGGACGACCAGCGTTCCACCGCGTTCGACCCATTCGAGCAGCATCCGATTGGCTGCTTTGAGGTCGTCCCGAGCCTCGTATGCGCGCACCCCGAGCACAATCGTGTCGTACTTGTCCAACGTGCTTGCCTGCCAATCACCGGGCCCGATCAACTCCACGTCCAGGCCGAGTTGGCGGATGGCTTCGGGACCTTCGTCCCCCGACCCCATCACATATCCGGTGCTCCGCTCCGCCACTCTAAGGTCTGCTCGAAGAACCTTCACTGCCGGAGATCGCGTGAGCAGTCGGCGTTCGATGTGCGAGTAGTCGATGAGGGTAGCCCACACCCCTGGCCGGACGTCCTCCATCCCTTCGGGCGAAACAAGGCGCGGTTGCACAAAGAACTCCCCTTCGTCCCCATCTGACGGCGCTTCCAGGGTAAACCGCACCTCCTGTTCGTCTTCGGGCCCGGATAGGTCGACGTCAATGGCGGAGGGAAGTGCTCGCCAGCCCTCGGGAAGATCCAGAATCAGCCGATGGCTCACCGGTTCCGGATCATTGCTCGATACGATGAAGGCGAGCTCGCGCGCTTCAGGAGAGTGGACCGGCCACACGACCGGATTGGCGAGTGGGGTCACGGAGACCGATGGAGCGACCAGAAGCGGGTGCCAGAACTCTCCGGTGGCCCCATTCACCCCCCTATACCGCACCTCGTCGGTGACCTCGACGGTGGCGGCCACTCCATCAATCTGGAGTTCCATACCGGTGCGGGAAGTGATTGGCGGCCGGACGAAAGGCAGGATGTGTGCGTCCCTATCCTGCGGCCATTCATAGATGTCCTGGTTCCGGGGAACCTTCAGAAAATACGGCGTCGTGGGTTCCGCGTCGGTCGGTACCGCCACGCTGTACCGCCAGTGCGCAATCTCGTTGGGTGCCACCGTGGCGGGTTGGCCGGGAGGGAGACCCGGACCCTCCCGCTGGAAGAAGCGAGCGAATGGCCCTAGATCGTCCGGTTGGTCGCGTTCACCGGGGGCGAGGCCTTCCACTCCCCAACCCTCCGGTACCTCGACACTCGGCGGGTCCAGCAATACCGTGGCGTGCCTTCCGCTCCAGACACGCGTCTCGACCACCACCTCCTGGCCGGGAACCAGGATGTCGTCTCTAGCCCTCGCCTCCACCCGAACGCCGGCCACTGCAAGCAGTGCCCGGGACAGCAAGTCACTACGGCGCCCGAGCTCTCGGCGCACCTCCAGAATCTCGGAGAGCTCGGAGCCCTGAGACAGCTCGGAGCCCTCAGGACCTCCAATGGGTGGAACGAGTTCCATCAGCGTCTGCAGGTGTGCTTTGGCCTCCGCCAGCGCCGGGAAAGCGGCTTCCGGTTGGGTCGCGCGAAGTTCCGAACCGGCACGCGCCAGGGCAGTGCGATACCCCTCTCGTGCCTCCGCCGCTTCCATCCCCAGGGCGGTGGTCAGCGAAGCAAGGGTCGTGTCGATGCCTGCGAATATCGCGGGATCGATTTCACCCTCGGTGCGGGACGCCAGGGGGACAAGGGAGGTCGAACGTGGCCCCGGCGTAATAACCGTGCCGAAATCTTGCGACCGGTGTTGGCTGCGGCTGGACATGGCGACCTGGTGATAACTGAGTCCAAGGAGGGGATCCAGTTCTCCAGTATCGAGCTCGATCCCTTCTGCCGTTGGACCGAAAAAAGTGCGCGTATAGAGCTTCAGCGGCGCCCATGGCTCGATGCCATCACGCAGCTGTTCGGGAAAGCGGGTAGGATCTCCAGCGGCATCCCACGCTTCGTGGCTCAGAATCCCGGAGACCTGATGATGTCCGTGGCCGTCGCGTTCGGTACCGCCGAATAGGGAGACGAGAACCTGCGGACGGAAAAGGCGGATCGCGTAGACGAGATCGCCGAGGACGATCTCACGGGGCCACTTCGAAAGGGTCTCGGCCGCCGTCTTCGAATAACCGAAGTCGTACGCCCGCCCGAAGAACTGCTTGGCGCCATCGATTTCCCGGGCCGCCAAGAGCTCCCCCGAACGAATTATCCCGAGTCCCTCGCCCAGCTCCGGGCCGATCCGGTTCTGACCGCCTTCGCCTCGCGTGAATGAGAAGTAGGCGACGTCGGCGCCCAATCCTCGTGCCAGGTAAGCCAAGAGAGCAGTGTCTTCATCGTCCGGGTGGGCTGCGACCATGAGCACCCGTTTTACGCCGTCGAGCTGCCTCAGGATCAGCCCAGCTTCCACCGTAGCTGGAAGGCGTGACCCTTGACCTGCGACCGGCGTGGGCAGGATGCATGTTGCCGCAACGAGGAGAACGAGGAGCGGGATCACGGAGCGAAGCATGGCGAAAACCTACGCCAGGTCCCCACCCCATACTAGCAGCCCCATCACTAGCAGCTCATCGACAAGCTACTTTCCGTCCTCCAATGCGAGCTGCCACCTACGTCATGAGGATGAGAAACGCTGTTGCTGCCATCGTGTCCGGCGCGATAGCCTTCAGCACCCTCGCCTTCCTAACCGAACCGGGCCATGCACAACTGCGGAGAGGGTCCTTGGTTCCCGCGGTCGGGGCGCCTCTCGACCAGGGAATCGTCCTGGGTGCCGGGGGGGCTTGGGTGTCCAGAGCGGTTTTTGGTCTCAGCGGCCTTCGCGGAGACGTCACGGAGCTCGGCAGCTTGTACGTCGGGATCCCCATCGGACCCAGCGCAGCGTTTGAAGTCAGGGGAGTGCTCCGGCAGCTTCTCCACATAGATAGCCGCGACCCCAATCCACCCTTGCCGCCTGCCGCGAGCAGTACCGACGACAAGGTTTCGGACGTAGGAGATTTCCGGCTGTCGGTGTCATTTGCGCCGATCGGGGGCGAAGAGGGGGTTTCGGCTGGGGGGCACCTAGCGGTAGAGCTGCCAAACACGGACGAGTTGATAGGAATCGGGACCAACACCACCAAGGTGGTGATTGCCGGTCTTCTGGCTTGGACGGCTCCCCGGTGGCACTTTACCGGTATCTTGGGGGTGGAGATTGCCGAATCTCCCGTCGAACACTTTGTTCAGAACGATCTCTTCGCGTACGCTTTGGAGTGGGTCTGGCTTCCCTCGCCTTACTTCAGCATCGCCGCGGGCATCCAAGGAGCTGCCACCACTCGTCAGATCTCCCCACCGGGAACCGAGGACGTGGGCGAGGCCCGAGCCAGCGCGGAGTGGCGGGTCGGGGCGTTCATCCTTGATGTCGGCGTCGGACACGGGTTCACTGGCCGGAGCGGCGGCCTCAACCTTCGGACGGGGTTGTCGTGGACTCCAGGGTGACCGCACCAATCAGACGCCAACCAAAAATGCCAACCAATCGAACAACACATTACAAAGAGTGACGAGATGAAAGAACAAGAAGCCCGGCACTTTCGCTGGGAGGATATGCCGTTGGAACCCGTGACTAAGAGTCTCCGCCGCCGAATGGTGACAGGAGAACGCGCTATGATCGCCCAAGTCATCCTCGACAAGGGTTCCGTAGTTCCGAAACACTCGCACGAGAACGAACAGTTCACCTATATCATTTCGGGTGCGCTCCATTTTTGGCTGGGCGAGGATGGTGAGACCGAGATCGTGGTGCGGTCGGGAGAAATCCTTCACATCCCTTCGCACCTACCCCACAAGGCGATGGCACTGGAGGCTACGCTCGACGTCGACATATTCTGCCCACCGAGAGCGGATTGGCTCGACGGTTCCGACTCCTACTTTCACGAGGAAGACTGATGGATTTCGGTTTGAAGGGGCGCGTGGCGCTCGTCGCCGCGTCGTCGAAGGGGCTGGGTCTCGCGGTGGCCGAGGAGCTGGCGAGCGAAGGTGCCCACGTTGCCATGTGCGCGAGGGGCGAGGAAGAACTTTCTAAGGGGGCGGCGGCAGTGGACGGCCGGGGTCCGGGAAGTGTGTTCTCGGCTCCCGTGGACCTCTCTGACGGGGCGTCGGTCCGAGCCTTCGTGGCGGAGGTCACCGAACACGTGGGGCCTGTCGACGTCCTGGTCAACAACGCCGGGGGCCCTCCTGCCGGCACCTTCGAGCAACATGACGCAGAGGCTTGGCAGCAGGCGATCCGACTGAACCTGGAAAGCGCCTTGGAGATGACCCGGCTGGTGCTACCCGGAATGAAGGATCGGGGTTGGGGTCGCATCATCAACGTGACGTCCGTCGCCGTAAAGGAACCCGTGGACGGACTCATTCTTTCCAACAGTGTGCGCGCAGCGGTCACCGGCTTCGCGAAGACTCTGTCAAACGAAGTCGCCTCGTTTGGGGTTACGGTCAACAACGTTTTGCCTGGGTTTACACGCACAGGACGCCTCGTCGAACTGGCAGCCGCACAAGCCGAGGCCAAGGGAGTATCTCCCGCGGAAATCGAAGCCGCTTGGAACGCGGCCATCCCGGCCCGACGCTTGGGGGAACCCGCCGAGTTTGCGGCCGTGGTGGCGTTTCTCGCTTCAGAGCGGGCCAGCTATGTGAATGGAGTATCGATTGCCGTTGACGGGGGGAGAACCAAGGCGCTTCACTAAGATGTTCCCGAAGATGCTCCACTAAGTGCTAAGCGCTCACCTTATGAGATCAAAGGCGCTCACCGTGGCCGTGCTGTTGGCGGTACCTGGCTTGCACCCAGCTGCCGAAGCCGCCCTACACAGTTACGCCTCCTGCGAGCATGTCGACGAGCCGCCGGATGCAGGCGTACCGGCAGGTAGCCTGGACATCCCCACCGTCAGCGCCGACCTGTACTGCGTGCCGCTGCTCCCCACGGCGCTGGTTCTCCAAGGTCGCGGCCTCCTTGAACTGCGCTGGCCTGGCGGGCCGTTCTCGGTCGCGACCGATCGTAATGGACGCATCCTCCACGAGGCCGTGATCTCCACCGATCTCCCTCCTGCGTCATCCCTCGGCCCTTGGGACAGGTATGTGGCATGGGTGACTACACCGGTTCTCACTCCAATGCTTCGGCTAAGCGAGGTGCCGGCACGCGGCCGCGTCACAGCTGGAACGATAGGGTTCAACAAGTTCACCGTCCTGATAACCGCGGAGGCGGGCGATGTGTCCGAACCCACAGGACCCTACGTATTGAGAGCCCAGTCGCCCTCTCAGCGCATACAACCAGCCGATTTTCTGGAGTTTGCGCTCGGCGCCACCCCCGAAACTCCCGATCCTGAGACTCCCGGCGGCGAGTCGCATACCGGTCACCATATGGCCGCGCCGGATGACCCCTGGGGAGATGTCCCCATGCCGGAGGGAGTCACGATGCTCCCGTCGCTCATGCGGCTGCGCCCCGAGGTGTCGCCTTGGTTGCCGGAGGACCCTGACCAGACGGTCGTCGACGCCCGCCCCAGAGAACTCCTGACTCTGGCGGACGGCGATTCGATTTCACTCGAGGCAATAATGATTCGGCGCCGGATCGGCGACCGGGAACTCCTCGGTTACGGGTTCAACGGACAGATCCCGGGGCCGCTCATTTGGGTACCGGAGAAGGCGACCATCACGGTCGGATTCAAGAACAGTATCGAGTGGCCGACGGCGATCCACTGGCACGGGATCCGGCTCGAAAACAGGTATGATGGCGTGCCCGGGGTCACTCAGGAGCCGATATTGCCGGGAGAATCGTTTCGCTACGAAATCCACTTCCCGGATCCAGGGATCTACTGGTACCATCCCCATCACAGGGAAGAGGTCCAACAGGACATGGGCCTCGCCGGTAACCTCGTGGCGCAACCAACGGACCCGGAGTATTTCAGTCCGGCCCATCGCGAGGAGGTCCTGATGCTGGACGACCTTCTGCTAGGCGAACACGGTCTGGTGCCATGGGGTCTGGAGCGTGCCACCCACGCCCTCATGGGTCGCTTTGGCAATACCATGCTGCTGAACGGAGGGACCGACTACAGACTCTCGGTCGAAACCGGTAGCGTCGTGCGCTTCTTCCTGACCAACGCTTCCAATACGAGGACGTTCAATCTGCGCTTCGGCGACGCAGCCATGAAGCTCGTCGGGACCGACGTCGGGAACTTTGAACGGGAAGAGCGGATCGACAATGTCGTCATTGGCCCGGCGGAACGGTACGTCGTCCACGTCCGTTTCGACTCGCCTGGCGACGTTCCAATCATCAACTCCGTACAGGGGATCGATCACATTGGAGGCCGGTTCGTGTCCCGTACGGATACGATGGGTTGGGTGACGGTTGGTTCACCTGACGCCGGTCGCAGCGATAGTGCAGCCGCTGAGGCCGCCAACACCGAGGCCCGGATCGACAGCGAGTTCGACACCCTTCGCGGTAACGAGCGAGCAGTCCTTGAGATCGCCCAGTACCGGGAACACTTTGACAGGCCCGTCGATCACCTTTTGGAGTTGGAGATGAACGCCTCCGGGTTACCGCTCTCGGTGGAGCGACTCATGCAGGTCGACTCGGCTTATTTCCACCCTCTGGAGGCGGTTCGCACCATGCCGATGATGAATCTCATGGCCACGCCGGATGAGGTATCCTGGATCCTCCGCGAACCGTCAACCGGACTCCAAAACGACGACATCCGATGGAACTTTCGGGTCGGGGAAGTCGTCAAGTTAAGGATAGTGAGCGTGCGCGAGACGCTGCACCAAATGAACCACCCCATACATATTCATGGTCAGAGGTTCCTCGTACTCGCCGTCAACGGAACTCGCTCCGAAAACCTGGCGTGGAAGGACACGGTACTGGTTCCCGCGGGGGGAAGCGTGGATCTGCTGCTGGAGCTGACGAATCCTGGACAATGGATGCTGCACTGCCACATTGCCGAGCACCTGGAGGCCGGGATGAAGATGGTGTTTTCCGTCAATTGAGAGACTCATTGGAGATCAGGAGAATCATCGTGCGAATTGGATCGATTAAAGCGCGTATCGCGACCTGCACAGCCGTGACCTGCACCGTGCCCGCCATCACCTTGATTGGAGGCTTTCCCGGGCCCGCAGTGAGCCAGCAGGCGGCGGACCTTACACCCGAAGTTCGAGAGTTCGTGGCGGTGGAGGGGCCGGTGATCGCCCTCACAGGTGTCAAGGTCATCGACGGGTCCGGTTCGGGGGTAAACGCCAACCAGACGATCGTCATCGAGGGTGACCGCATAGTCGCCACGGGTCCCGCAGAGAGCGTCTCGATCCCTCAAGGCGCGGAGGTCCACAACCTCGACGGGCATACGGTGATTCCGGGCATGGTCGGTCTCCACAATCACATGTTCTATATGGGCGCGGGGGGCCGACGATCACAGGGGAACCTCACTTCCCCAAGGCTGTACCTCGCAGCGGGCGTGACATCTATCCGGACTACCGGGAGCGTGTCTCCTTACGCGGATCTCAACGTCAAGAACAACATCGAGCAGGGGCGTGCAGTGGGTCCTCGGATGTACATCACCGCACCGTACGTGACCGGACCCGCCCTCGGCCTGCCCGAGATGGCAAAGGTTGAGTCCCCCGAGGCGGCGCGCCGTTTTGTGCAGTATTGGGCCCAGGAGGGTGTGTCCTGGATAAAGGCGTACACCACCATTAGACGTGCCGAGTTGGAGGCCGTCATCGAAGAAGCCCACGCCCACGGCCTGCGCGTCACAGGGCACATATGCTCGATCACCTTCCGTGAGGCGGTAGAGCTGGGGATCGACAACATCGAGCACGGCTTCTCCACCGCCACCGACTTCGATCCGATGAAGGAGCCCGACGAGTGTCCGCCCAATTCGATGGTCCGCATAGGTGAGGTTGCAGATCCCGCTGGAGAGACAGCGAGATCGGTTATCCTCTCGATGGTGGAGTCCGGTGTGGGGATTACCTCCACGATGGCTGTACTGGAGCCCATGACAAAGGGGCGTGCTGTGCGGCACGGACCTACCCTCGAGGCACTCGACCCCGGTGCGCGCGACGCGTACCTGGAGATGGTGGATCAGATCGAGGCGGAGCCGGATTGGCCCATGACGGAGGACCATCTGCAGAAGACAATGGCCTTCGAACGCGGGTTCGTGGAGGCGGGTGGAGTGCTCGCGGCCGGCGTGGACCCGACCGGAATCGGTGGTGCGATAGCGGGTTTCGGTGACCAGCGTAACTACCAGCTGCTCGTGGAGGCGGGATTCAACGCTCCGACGGCGGTAAAGATAGTCAGCGCAAATGGCGCCCAGATTCTTGGAATCGAGGAGGATTTGGGGACGATCCAGGCGGGGATGCTGGCCGACCTCGTTGTCCTAGACGGAGATCTTGAGACCGACCCTGCGGCGATCGAGGCCGTGACGGTGGTGTTCAAGGACGGTGTGGGATACGACTCGCAGAAGTTGATTGATTCGGTAAAGGGGATGGTAGGCATCCGGTGATTGATGCGTATCGTCCGCGTCCGCTGGAGTCCTATGTCCGCCGGGATCCGGAGAATATGGTGGCCCGCGCCCGCCATTTCAGGGACGAGTTGCGTCGTCGTCGCACGGTGCGTGATTACGCCCCCGATCCCGTGCCCCAGGAGGTCATAGACGCGTGCATTGAGGCGGCAGGGACGGCCCCGAACGGTGCCAACCGGCAGCCCTGGAAGTTTGTGGTAATCCGCTCGCCGGATCTAAAACGTCGGATTCGCGAGGCGGCAGAGGAGGAAGAACGGGATTTCTACCGCAACAGAGCCCCTGCGGAGTGGTTGGAGGCTCTCGCGCACCTAGGGACCGACGAGAACAAACCTTTCCTGGAAGACGCGCCTGTATTGATAGCGGTGTTTGCCGAGCGGTACGAGCTTCGTGGGGATGAGAAGTGCAAGAACTACTACGTCACCGAGTCGGTTGGGATCGCCACCGGGATGCTGATCGCAGCTCTACACACAGCCGGTCTCGCGACGCTGACGCACACCCCCAGCCCCATGGGTTTCCTGAACCGTCTACTGGATCGTCCCCGGAATGAACGTCCCTTCCTCTTGCTTGTGGTGGGGTATCCGTCCGAAGATGCTCAGGTGCCCGACATCACAAAAAAGACCTTGGAAGAGATAGCCGTATTCAGATGAGCCATGCGCCCCTCTACTTTGGCGATATGGTGCCGCCGCCCGCGGGCCAGGAGAGGCGAATCCTCGTCGGGACAGCAGGGCCGGTCTCCTTGGATGTGGAACGGATCGACCACTACTTGACGCCCGACGAATTCATCTGCATCGGAACCTCGCACGAGGGCCGGACGATCGGCCGCTGCGTTCTTCCGTACGAAAACGCTCGGGAATTCTTCAACTTGAACCTCTTTGATAAACCCGTCCCGGTGGCGCTCAACGTTCGCGAGGGAGGGCCGGGGGTTGAAGCCACGCTGCTTGCGCTAGTCACGCTGGACGCCGACAGACTACAGAAAGGGCCCGAGGAGGACGAGCCGGACGAACCTTGGATGGAAAGCGTCCCAGGTGTGGGGTACGAGCCCGAGCGTGCGGTGGAAGCGTGGCGAGGCAAGGAATCTCCACCGCAACTGGTGGGAGTTTTCCTCGGTGAGGTTGTACGATTCGACAACGATCGCCGCGCCCCGGAATCACTGATCCGGGAGGCAGCAGACATGTTGGCGGCAGTGTTGCAGGGAGATGTTACGAGTGCGACGGACCGCCTGTTGGAGGAACTTACCGCGGGTAGCTAGGCCACCCAGCAGCGCAGGCTCCTAGCTTCCGTTGAAACAGACGTCCGCACTCGGATAACATCGGCAGGAGGTTGCCGGCGGCACCTTCACTTCCGTATCCCCGAGAGCAGCAAGTGTAAGGTCCGCAAGAACTTCCGCGAATCGGACGTCATCGTGCGGGATCGGGACGCGATGAAAGTCCAGACCTGCAGCGTGGGCGACCTTCTTCAGGTCGTGGTCGATTTCCCGCAACGTCTCAGACTGTTCGTGCATGAAGCTTACGGGATCCAGCAGCACGCGATCGGGCGGATCCGCACCGTCTTCCGTCCCCTTGGCGATGCTCCGGAGCGTGTCTTCTATCGATGGTTGAGTCCATTCAACGGGGCGATTTGAGTGGTTCTGGTACCCGAGGTTCCATTGATCCAATCCCAGGGTGTCTGCCAGAGCGCTGCACCACTCCTCCACGTACTCTACGTATCGGCTGCCCCTGGCGACGTAGTGAAGCGGTGTGCCGTGCGCGCTGAACACCATGCGAGTGGCGGGATCGTGAAGGTCCCAACCGATAGCGGAGGCGGCATTCCTGACGGCATCGGCCCGCAACTCCATATAACCGGAGTGTCTGTGCCAACCCGTGACCCGGCGGACCGATGTGGACAGATGACAGCTCGCAGTCGCGGACTTCTCCCTAACTCTGTCGAGGGCTTGATCGACGGTCTTGAGTGCGGCGACGGTTGTGGAGGGACCGCACAGCGGGTAGACGGGAATGGCCACGATCTCCGATGGTTTCGTTTCCATGAGATCTTCGACCGCCTCCTCAATGAAGGGTGGCGTAAACTGCATCCCCGAGGACACGACGGCGTCCAGACTCCGCGCCCGCAGAGCCCTTCGAAGGCCACCCGCCTGGGCTTCTGCTTGGGCGTTTAGAGGGGATCCACCAATCTGCTCGTAGTCGTGGAGCAGGCCGGGGGCTCTTTTCTTGGCCAGTTCACGGCTGCGTTGGCGCATTCGGGCAGGGTCTCGGTCCACCTCGAGCGTGGCGTTGGCCGAAAAGATCCGCTCCAGGAAGTCGATCACGGCCGAGGAATCCGGCGTTGGGGGCTCCCCGAAATGAAGCAGGAGCACTGCTGGCATACGAGAGCGTCGTTCGTCCACTAACTTACCCTGGTAGCTTGAATCAGGCGGACCGCGCCCCGCTTCGAGCGGCCAGCGATCGAAAAAGACAACCTACCATTCTCACGGGATCTCTGTGGGCCGAGGTCTCCGGCGGGAGGTTTCCATGCGCGTCGGAATAGTGGGGGGCGGGATTTCGGGACTTGCTGTGTGCCACGCCCTGGCCCGCCGCGGTATTGCGGCGACCGTTTTCGAAGCCTCGGACATGGTTGGCGGTGCGATCCGCACCCACGTGGACGGCGACGAAGTGATCGAGCTCGGGGCGCAGCGGACCCGCCTCGTAGGATCCGTAAGACGGCTCGTAGACGAACTGGCCCTCGATTCGCAGCTCCTCAAAGCGCCGCCCGGGGCGCAACGTTTCGTTTGGGCCGAAGGGCGGCTCCACCCCTTTCCGACTTCCGACCGCGCAACTCGGACCACCTCGCTGTTGCCGCCGAGAACCCGCCAGCGACTGCTCCAAGATCCACTCGAAGGGGCGGTCCTGAATGACGAATCCGTAGCGGAGTACATCACCAGGACATGTGGAAGGGCGGCATACCACCGGCTGTTCGGCCCGGTAGTGTCCGCCATGTACGGATCAGATCCGAACCAAATGGACGCCTCCCTAATAATGAAAGAGCAGGGTCTGAGTAGGGCCCTGGCGGGAATGTTGCGCGCGAATAACACGGCAACCGACACGGCGGCTGACGACTTCGCTAGGGACGGCGCTGGCGAAGCCTCCAACGAGGGTGCCGCGTTTACGTTTCGCGCCGGACTCGGAGTTCTGCCCAACGCCCTGGCCGCTCGCTACGAATCTCGTGTCTATCTGCAGCGCCCGGTGGAGAGTGTTCGGCGATCGGAGCACGGGCACACTCAAAGTGGATGGGAGGTGGTGTGGGGAGGTCCGGATCCCGGTTCACAAGAGGTCGACCGGCTCGTCCTCACGGTGCCCGGCCCCGAGGCGGGACGTCTCCTAGCGCCCCACGCCCCCGAAACGGCGGCTGGCCTGTCCAGGTTAACCTACAATCGGGTGGTCGTGGTTCCGGTGCGAGTCCCGGGTTCACCACAAGGATTCGGGATGCAAGTCAGTCTGGGATCTTCGTTGCGGATCCGTGGGGTCACTTGGAACGATTACCTGTTCGGCCGCAACGGGATCTGTACTGTTTACCTGGGAGGGGGCCTCGACCCGCAGGTGGCGGAGTGGCAGGATGACCGGATCGCAGAGGTTGTCAAAACCGATTATGAGGCGATCCATGGGGATGTTCCGGAAGTCCTCCAAGTAGCCCGGCCCGCTCTTCCGGCGTGGGACCGCTCGTGGCGTGACTTGCGGTTCGATCCACCGCGCAATCTCTGGCTGTGTGGCAGCTACGCTGCGCGCCTCGGGATCGCTACTCGCATAGAGCATGCTGAGAGGGTTGCGGCGGAGGTTGCCGAGAGGGGCCCATAGTGGCGGTCCGGCGCACTTCGTCTACGATGGCTCTGATCACGGACGGGTCGGAGTCGGGGTGAAGGCCATGCCCCACGTTGAATATGTGACCCGGACGCCCACCCACCCTCCGAAGGATGTCGCGCGTCTCGGCAACGGCCACGGTTTCCCCGGCTAGGATGAGAGCCGGGTCAAGGTTCCCTTGAATGGCCCGTTCATGGCCAACCGAATCCCAGGCTTCGTCAATCGGTTGTCGCCAGTCGACGCTGATGGCGTCGCCGCCCGCATCGGCAAATGCCCTGTGAGCCGCCCCGTAGTGCACGGTCGGAACCCCAGCTTCCCTGAGTCGGCGGAAGATCCGGGCGGAGTAGGGAAGCACGTGGCGTTGATAGGAAGCCGGACTCAACACCCCGGCCCAGGAGTCGAAGACTTGGATCGCCGATGCACCGGCCTCGAACTGCGCCACCGCAAATTCGGCGAGATGCTCAGCCCAAAACGCAGCTAAACGGTCCCATGTCCGGGGTTGACCACGAATAAAGGCTCGTAGCTGCGCAAGCCTACTCTCCCGAGCTCCGAACGCGAGGTACGAACAAAGCGTGAAGGGGGCCCCCACAAACCCTAACACGGGTAGGGATTGAGATGTGGAGAGGAGTCGGATCGCCTCCAGCACGAAATCCAAGCGCTCGCGAGGTTCGAAGGGTTGCAGGCGGTCCACATCGGACAGCCCTCCCCAGGGATGAAGAGGCACGGGGCCGACACCCGGTCGTAATTCGACCTCCACCCCGGCGGCATCGAACGGAGTAGAGAGATCCATGAACAGAACGAGTGCGTCCACCGGAAAATACTCCAGCGGAAGTTGGGTAACGCGAGCGGCGGCCTCCGGGTCTGAGATGAGGTCGTAGAACCCCGTCTCCTGCCTAATCGCTCGGTACTCGGGCAAACAACGGCCAGCTTGGCGCATGAACCACACGGGAGTTCGTTCCACAGGTTTCTTCGCCAGCGCACGCAACAATAGAGGTTCCATGACTCGCAGGTATCATCTTCGGAGACAACCCGCAAATCCGAGATGTGGAGAGTGGGCTCCAAAAAGTCTATCTTCACCCCCTAACTCACCTCATACGAACTTCCAGCAACTCATCGGGAGATACTGTGCGCGACTACTTGATGAATCGACCGCTCGGTACTCGTCGCTCTGCGCTGCTTGTCTCGTACGTCTTCTCGTGCGCCTTGTTTGGAATGACAGTGACGCTTGCCGCCCCGGCGAAGGCCCTCCTCCAGGTTGCGGACCAGACGCTTCCCTCGGTCGAGTTCGACATCCTGTTTCGAGGTGGACAGGTCATGGACGGCACTGGAACGGAGGCCTTCCGCGCCGACGTGGGTATCTTTGAGGGTAGGATCGCCGCCATTGGGGACCTTTCGGCAGCCAGCGGCGTTCGCATCATTGATCTAGGTCCTGACTCCTACGTACTTCCGGGGTTCATCGACATTCACTCGCACGCCGACCAAGGTCTGACAGCCCCCGGCGGACCCGGAACGGATGGGGCGATGCGTAGGGCAGCCCCGAACCTGGTAAGCCAGGGGATCACCACCGTGGTCGTCAACCAGGATGGCGGATCTCCGGAATCCGGGATTGCCCAGCAACGAGCGGCTCTCGAGTCACTGGGACACGGTCCCAACGCAGCTCTCATGGTGGGTCACAACACGATCCGGCAACTTGTTCTAGGGCACGACTTCATGCGCTTGGCAACCGCAGATGAGGTTGCGGCGATGACCCTCATGGTGGAACAAGCGATGGCAGAGGGCGCATACGGGTTGAGCGCGGGCCTCGAATACATCCCCGGCATCTGGAGCGACACAGAGGAGCTGATCCCCCTCGTGGAGGCCGCCGGCCGGGGCGGGGGCATCTACATCGTGCACGAGCGGAGTTCGGGCAACACCCCCATGTGGTGGTGGCCGAGCGAACATCCACAGGATCCACCGACGATGATCGAGACGATTCTGGAGGACATCTCGGTAGCCGAACGCACCGGCGTCACCACTGTAGCCACCCATATCAAGGCTCGTGGTGACGACTTCTGGGGCGCCGGTGAACAGATCGCGGAGCTCATCGAAGAAGCCCGTGCCCGGGGCGTACCGATCTGGGCGGACCAGTACCCGTACAACACCACCGGCAGCGATGGGAACACGGTATTGCTTCCCCGTTGGATTGCTTCCTCAGACGGGGCAGACTGGGCGGAGTCCCTGCGTAGAGCTCTGGAAAGCAGGGGGGAGAATGTGCGAGCCGACATCTTGCACGAAATCAGTCGGCGGGGAGGGGCCGCCAACCTTGTGATCATGGATCATCCCGACGATACGGTCGTCGGAAAGACACTTGCCGAACTAGTTCAACTCTGGGATGTGGATCCCGTGGATGCGGCTATTCGTCTGCAGCTTGAGGGGGACCCATCCCGACCGGGTGGGGCTCGGGTCCGGGGCTTTTCGCTCTCGGAGATCGACGTGGAGACCTTCTCCGGGTATCCCTGGTTGGTGACGGCTTCGGATGCGGGGATCGCTCTTACTGGTGATGGTCCGGTACATGCCCGTTTCTACGGTACCTTTCCCCGCAAGATCCGCAGGTACGCGATCGAACGTGGCGTGTTGACGGTGGAGGAGGCGGTTCGTTCTTCCACCACCCTGCCGGCCGAACTACTCGGCATCGACGATCGTGGCACCATCCAGGAAGGATTTATTGCCGACGTGACAGTTGTGGATATGGCTAGCCTGCAGGACCACGCGACGTTCTTCGAACCCCATCAATACGCTTCGGGCGTCGATTACGTGCTCGTTAACGGTGAGTTCGTAGTTGATGGAGGGGAGTTGACCTGGGCGTTGCCGGGAACAGTCCTGACACCTCGATGAAGATCCGACGGATTGAGTTCCCGCTACTTGCGTCGGTCGTGATCGGGACTGCGTTGGGTTGTGGAGAGGGTGAGGGAGAAAGCTCGAATCAGGGCTCGCCAGTAGCCCAGACAGGGTCCGTCGCAGCCACGGTCCCCTCCGGTGCCAAACCCGCTCCTACCGAGGTGTTCCAGCTTCTTGGGGGAGGGGAAGCCAGCTTCAGTGAACTGTCGGGCACGGTAGTCGTAGCTAACCTGTGGGGGACTTGGTGCCTGCCGTGCCGCACCGAGCTACCTGAGCTGGTGTCTCTCGCATCGTGGTATGAGGACAAACCCGTCACGATCCTCGGAATCGCCGTTGACTCGGGAACCGACCAGGAGATCGAAGACTTCTTGGCGAGCTACGGGGTCGGGTACCAGAACTGGATAACTGGGATGGAGACCGCCTTCAGCACGTTCGGGGCCCTCGGATTCCCGTTCACCGTCGTGATCGACCGAGACGGCTGGGTGCGCAAGGAGTTTCTGGGCCCACAAACGGCGCAGGCGTTAGCCAAGGAGATCGACGCCCTCCTCGAATAGAGCAGGGTGCAGTAGAGCAGCGCGTACAGATAGGCGGTGGGTGCCCAGGGAGGGCAGGGGTTACTCCAACTGTTGCCCCTCGTACAGGCGGGTGTAGAGTCCGCCTGCCCTGACCAGCTCGCTGTGAGGACCCGCCTCCACCACTCTACCTCGGTCCAGGACCAGAAGACGGTCCGCCCGCCTAACTGTTCGGAGCCGGTGAGCGATGATCACCGTGGTTCTTCCCTCGGCTGCGGCTGCAAGAGCCGCCTCCACATGGCCCTCGCTCTCCGCATCCAGCCCGCTCGTGGCTTCGTCCAGGATCATCACATCCGGGGCCTTTAGGAGGACTCGGGCGATCGCAATGCGCTGCCTCTGGCCCCCGGACAGTCGCACCCCTCTCTCCCCGACCTTCGTGTCCAAGCCATCCGGCAACCGATCAAGAAACTCCGTCACGTGCGCCGCCCTCGCTGCGGCTTCGATTTCGGAGCGATCCGCCCCCGGCCGTCCGTACCCGATGTTCTCTTCGATAGTACCCGAAAAGAGAGGGTGGTCCTGGGGTACTATGCCCACGCGCTCACGGAGGTCGTGTAGCGCGCACTCACGTACGTCGGTGCCGCGGAAACGCACGGTTCCCTCCGTCGCGTCCCAGAAACGGGGAATCAGAGATGCAAACGTCGTCTTTCCCGCACCGCTCGGACCAACCAAGGCCACAACCTCGCCCGGCCCGATATTAACCTCGACTCCCTCCAGCGCCCACGGTTCTTCATCCCCATACCGGAACGAAACCGAGTCGAACTCAATCGGCGGGGGTCCGTGGCCCGACAAAGAAATCGGCGCGGCAGGCGAGGCTATGGGATCGCTACGGTCGAGCAGATCGAACACCCGGCGCGCCGCGCCCTGAGCTTCTTGGTACGAACCCCATAGCGAACCCAGGGCCGTGATAGACGCGGCGACGGAAAAAGCATACAGGAGGAATGACACCAACTGTCCCGCGGTAATCTGTCCCTGCACGACCAACCGGCCCCCCTGCCAAAGCACCACCACCATCCCCCCGAACGCCACCACCGTGAGCACTCCGAAGAGCGCTGCCTGAACCACGGCCCGGATCAGAGCCGAGTCGAGAGCCGCGGACAGGTGCTTCCCGTAACGAGCCTTTTCGTGTTCTTCGCGCACGAAGCTTTGAACGACTTCGATTTGGCCGAACGCCTCGTCCGCTGCCGCGTGCGCCTCGGCCAGCCGGTCCTGAACTTCGCTACTCCGCTTTCGGAGTAACCGACCGAGGGCGAACCCCGCGAGCACCACCAGCGGAGCCACCGCCAAGGTCGTGAGCATTAGCTGCCAGTGGAGAAGTGCCAGCAGTGCCAGTGCCCCAAACAGAGACAGCAACTGCCGCAGGAGCTCCGCAATCTGATGCCCCATGACCGCCTGTAGGGTGCTGCAGTCCGAGGCGAGGCGAGACGTTAGCTCTCCCGAAGGGTGCTCCGCGTGAAACCCGGGCGGAAGCCGGACCAGTTTCGAGAACAAGTCGTTGCGTAGGCCGGTGACGACCCGTTCTCCGGTTGCGCCCAGCCAGTACGTCTCCAAGAAGCTGAGGAACCCCGCGACAACGAATACCCCGAGCAACCCCAGGGTGATGGTTCCCAAGAGATGGGCCTCGGCCTCCCCGAATGCGGCGTCGAGCAGGTAGCGGACCGCCAGTGGGAAGATGAGTCCGATAGCCGTGCTGATAAGTAAGCACACACCGGCCGCAATGACGGCCGGTAAATGCGGACGCAATCGCGGTGCGAGACGTTTCACGGCGAAAAGGGAAAGCCGTGGGCGGTCCTCTCGATTCATATTTGGCCTCTCCACCACCCTTGCCTTATCTTCCGCCGCCCGCTGCCCCAGAACCCTCTGAGAGAGGCGGAAACCTGCCGCATGGGGGAACGGGTACGCAATGAGTACGCCGGCGCGGGATTCCCATCCCCCAACCCTGGGAGGCTCCGAGGACTGTGAAAACATCCCCACCGGCCTCTCGGTTGATCGCCGTTTGGCTCTTGGTCGGGTGCGTGCTCATCGCCGCCACGCTAGTGGTGGGAGGAATGACCCGTCTCACCGGATCGGGGCTCTCGATGGTCGACTGGGAGCCGGTCGCCGGAGTCATCCCACCGCTCACCGACGCTGCCTGGGAAGACGAGTTTGCGGCATATCGGGATTCGCCAGAGTACCTACTCGTCAACCAGGGCCTCACCCTCTCGGGGTTCAAGCGGATCTTCTGGTTCGAGTACATCCACCGCTTGCTCGGCCGAGTCATCGGGATCGTCTTCCTCATCCCCTTCGCGTTCTTCTGGTGGCGCGGAGCAATCCCCCGAAGCATGTTCCCGCGCCTATTGGCGATCTTCGCTCTAGGTGGTGCCCAGGGCTTGCTCGGTTGGTGGATGGTGCAGAGCGGGTTGGTGGATCAACCTCACGTGAGCCAGTATCGATTGACCGCCCATCTGGGGCTCGCCGTTCTCGTGTACGGCGTAACGCTGTGGACTGCTCTGACGGTGATCCGCCCCGGACCTGAGGGCGTCCCCAAATGGTGGGCCGAAAGCAGGGCCGGCGTAAGGACCACCGCACGGACGCCGCTGACGAGGCTGGCCACGGGAGTCTTCGTCGCCGCGTGCCTTACCTTGCTGTCGGGCGGACTCGTGGCGGGGCTCGATGCCGGGCTCATGTTCAACACCTTTCCGAAGATGGATGGTAGCTGGGTGCCCTCGACTCTCTATGCCGGAGGTCTGTGGAACGGATTGTTCGAGGATCGCCTCACGGTTCAGTTCAACCATCGGATCTTGGCGCTTGCTCTGGCTGCGGGAACAACGCTCCTATGGGCGAGGTGTGCACGGTCGGCTGGCCCTACGGCGCGTCGGTGGGCGCACGCCAGCTTTGTCGCAGTCTGGGTTCAAGCGGGTTTGGGAGTGGCTACCCTTCTCCTGGTGGTCCCGGTGGGTCTCGCATCCCTACACCAGGCCAACGCCCTTGTCCTCCTGACGACGCTCTTGGTACTCGCCTACGAACTCCGCCATGACTGACCCCACAGTCCGAGTGCGGTTCGCTCCCAGCCCGACGGGTTACCTGCACGTTGGAGGAGCGAGAACAGCACTCTTCAACTGGCTGTTCGCGCGTTCCTGCGGGGGGACGTTCATCCTGCGTATCGAGGACACGGATCGATCCAGATCCCTCCCCGAACACACACAGGCGATTCTGGATGGCTTGGAGTGGCTGGGGATCGACGTTGATGAAGGGCCGTATTTCCAGGCCGAGGGTGTGGAGCGGCACCGCACGCTTGCACTCGGGTTATTGGAATCGGGTGCGGCGTACCGATGTTTCTGCACACCGGCGGAGCTGGCTGCGCGTCGTGAAGCCGCAAGCCGGACGGGAGCCGGTTACGGTTACGATGGCCGGTGTGGACGGCTGCCAGCGGAGCAGGCTGAGGAGCGACACCGGGCAGGAGAACCGTCGGCCGTACGTTTTCGCGCGCCGGACGCCGAGATCGCATGGCAAGACAGGATCCATGGAGAACTCCGGTTCCCGGGAAGCTCCATCGACGACTTCATCATCCTGCGTTCGGACGGGACACCGGTTTACAATCTCGCGGTCGTATCCGACGATTTGCATGCACAAATTACCCACGTCATTCGCGGCGACGACCACATATCCAACACGCCCAAACAGATCCTGATCTACGAAGCCGCTGGCGAGAAAACCCCCGTCTTCGGCCACGTTCCACTCATCCTGGGACCCGACGGAGGGCTCCTTTCGAAGCGTCACGGGGCGATGTCTGTCCTCGCGTACCGGGACGATGGCTATCTGGCCGGTGGAATCGTGAACTTCCTTGCGCTTCTGGGATGGTCTCCCGGGGACGATCGGGAACTCCTGACCCGACAGGAACTCATTCGCGACTTCTCGCTCGATCGAGTGGTGAAGAAGAGCGCCGTGTTCGACATGGCGAAGTTGCAGTGGTTGAACGGACGCCACATTGGGACGACACCCTCCGAAGTCCTGGCGCGCCATGTCGTCGCATCTCTCCCCGCCCAAGTACTTTCCGGAATTCGCGTCGACTCTCCCCGCTTGGTCGAGGTCATCGACCTGGTCAAATCTCGTCCTCGGACGCTGCCGGCCCTCGCCGCACAGGTGTCGCCATTCTTCGCCCAGGCCGTTTCCTATGAGGAGACTGCGGTACGCCGGTTTTGGAAGCGACCCGCAGATGTGGTCCAAGTTCTCCGGAAGCTGAGAGAGGTGTTGGAGGCCGCCTCGTTTGAGGATCTGGACGAGCTCGAAGTGACAGTGCGTGGGGTTGCGTCGGAAGTGGGAATCGGGGCTGGGAGGGTCATCAATCCCCTGCGATTGGCGCTCATGGGTCAGGGGGTCAGCCCCGGAATCTTCGAGGTGATGGCGATGATGGAATGGCCCATGGTCTGCGCGCGGATCGACGCGGCTGTGGATTACCTCTCGAGCGAAGCGTGAATCAGGACCACATGCGAAGGGCCCTGGTGCTGGCCGCCGAAGCTGCGGCGCTGGGAGAGGTGCCCGTTGGGGCGGTGGTCGTGGACCCGTCGGGGCAAGTGGTTGGGGAGGCGCACAACCGAACCCGCGAACTCTCGGATCCAACGGCTCACGCCGAGGTCCTCGCAATTCGGGATGCCGCGTTGTTGCTGGGCGACTGGCGACTGGAAGGGCACGTCCTCTACACCACCCTGGAGCCATGCGCAATGTGTGCGGGCGCGATCGTTCTGGCCCGTTTGCGGAGTGTCGTGTACGGCTGTGCAGATCTCAAGGCCGGAATGTGCGGGTCCTTGGGGAATATAGCGTACGATGCGCGGCTCAATCACAGAGCCCGTGTAATTGGCGGAGTGCTGGAGGAGGCTTCACGAGAACTGCTCCAGTCCTTCTTCCGGGAGCGCCGAGCCCGCAATCGTCGACACTCGAACGGTGTACCGGTGCGGGCGCTAACCGGCTCCGGTGGCGCGGATAGGCTTGCCGACGAACCAGACGAACGCGAATAGCGTCCCGACGCCCAGTAGGTGAGCGACCAAAACAGGTAAGCCATAGGCCGTTCCTGCCAAGCCAAAGCCCATCGCCACAACCCCTACGACGAAGGCGTATGGAAGCTGGGTCCGGACGTGGTCCATGTGGTCACAGCCAGAGGCCATAGAACTCAAGACGGTTGTGTCCGAGATCGGGGAGCAGTGGTCGCCGAATATCGAGCCGGCAAGGACAGAACCCACAGTGCTGATGAGGAGCGTCCCTCCTGTCCCGGTCTCAAATCCAGCGGCGCCCCCGAGCGATACGATCAGTGGCACCACGAGCGGCAGGAGGATGGTCATCGTCCCCCACGCCGTCCCGGTGGCGAAGCTCACGGCTGCTGCTGTTACGAACGTGAGTAGGGGCACCAATGCGGGGGCCAGATTGCCCTCTAGAAGTTGTGTCAGGAAGAGAGCCGTGCTGAGCTCCTCCGTGACCTTTCCGAGCGACCACGCCAATGTGAGGATGACGAATCCGACCGTCATGGCACGGGCCCCCGCCACCCAACCGTCAATCGCTTCCTTAAGGGTTAGGATCCGTTGGGCGGTGGCGAGAGCGATGGCCACGATCCCGCCAGCGAGTGAACCCCACAGGATTGCCTTGAATGGGTCGGCAGCCCCGAACGTCTCCCGCAGGGTCGCGGGTCCGACCACACTGCGCCCGTCCATGTAGAGTCCGATAAGCACGACCAGGACGACGGTGAGGATGGGAAGTGCCGCGTTATACCAACGTTCCGCGATACCCGGTTTCGCCTCGATACCGGACTCCTCGGAACTCATTACGGGACGCGCCCCCTCCCGCAGAACCCCGGCACCGCTACGTGCCCGAACCTCCGCAGCGTGCATCGGTCCGAAATCCCTCTGGGTCAGCACCACCAGCCCGACCATGACGAGCGCCAAAATCGGGTAAAACAGGTAGGGAATGGTCCGAAGGAAAACATCAAAGGGGCTAGCGCTGGCGAGGGCTGCGGCCAAGGCCGGCTCCTGCGTCTGTTCAGCGGCGATCCGGAGGCCGTCCTGGATGAGCGAAATCTCGAATCCCACCCATGTGGAGACGAAGGCGATCGTAACCACGGGGGCAGCCGTTGAATCGACCAGATACGCAAGCTTCTCGCGGGAGATGCGGAGCTTGTCGGTGATGGGCCGGAAAGTGTTCCCCACGATGAGCGTATTGGCGTAGTCGTCAAAGAAGATGCCCACGCCCGCCAGATAGGTCGCGAGCTGTCCCCGACGTGGAGAAGTCGCCAGTGGTCTCACCGCCCGGACGATTCCCCGTGTCCCTCCGGAGCGCGAAATCACCCCGACCATCGCACTGAGTAGCGCCGAGAACACCAGAATCGACGCATGGGAGGGATCCGCCAAAGATGGCACGACCAGAGTGTCGACCACTCGCCCAAGACCACTTATCGGATTCAGACCGGCGATAAACGTGCCCCCCAACCAGACCCCGAAAAAGAGGGAGAGCACCACCTCGCGGAAAACGAGGGCGAGTGCAATCGCTATCAGAGGGGGCAACAGGCTGATCCAGCCAGGGAGCTGGTGCGCATCGTAATCCGTGGTGGCGCTCCGCCCGCCGGAGTTCACCGTTACCGATAACGGAAGGTCATCCGATTGAAGATTGATGCCTCGGACGTTGACGGCCTCTCGGAGTGGGAGTTCTCCGACGGCGAGGGCTTGCCCCTGTGCCGACACGATACTGTAGGTACCGCCCGCTTCGCCCTCGAGATAGAGCTCAAGGGAGATCGGTACCCCAGTCAGGACAACAGCTGGTCCATCCACCACCACTTCGGGCGGCTCTTGCCAATCGTGTACCCCAGGTGCCAGCGCATGGGGGAGAAGCTCGGTCGCCGAACTGGATGGTGCGCTTAGAAGGCCCGCCACCACCGATACCAAAGCGTACCGGCGACTAACATCTCGGAAAGGGAGTGCCCTAAACATTGCTGCCAAAATCGAAGACGCCGCCGCCTCGGGCAATGGTCTGGGAAACCGGCAAGCCTAATGCCCGATAGCCAGACCGTCCTTGCGGGGGTCTGATGCGCCGGCCCAACCGCGTTCGAGCTTCATTACCAGCTGCCCTCCACCGAAGGAAGCGTTCCTCCATGAGGCGAGCTCGTGGCCAAGCGCGCCGAGCCCTGCTTCCAACTCCGGAGTTATTTGCTCCACCGCAACGCGCAGCCCGCCCAAGTGCCGGAACCGAGCCGCGTCAATCGCCTCCTGGGGATCCATCCCGAATTCGACCATGTTCAAGAGGACTTGAACGTGCCCCTGCGGTTGCATCGAGCCACCCATTACGCCGAAGGCCATCACCGGATCGCCGTCCCGCGTGACAAATCCGGGGATCAGAGTGTGGAAGGGCCGCTTCCCGGGGCTCACTTGGTTGGGGTGGCCCTCCTCCAATGTGAACCCAGCGCCCCGGTTCTGAAGCACGAATCCAGTGCCCGGTACCACGATACCCGACCCGAAGTATCCAAAGATCGAGTGAATGAACGACACCATGTTCCCGTACTGGTCGCTTACCGAGAGGTATATGGTCTCCGTGGCGGTTGCGAACTCCCCCGGTTCGACGCGGGTGGCGGCCACCGCCGGATCAATTAGTGCCTTTCTGGCGGCTAGGTAGTTGCGATCCAGTAGTTCGGTGGGATCAATCTCCATGTGGTCCGCGTCTCCGACATGGCGTGCCAGATCCGCGAAAGCCAGCTTCTTGGCCTCGATGAGATGGTGCAGGTAATCAGCCGAGTTGTGTCCCATGGTTGCGAGGTCGAAGTCCTCGAGCATCCCCAGCATCTGGAGGGCCGCCACGCCTTGGCCCGCCGGCGGTAGCTCCCACAAAGTCCATCCCTTGTAATCGATCGATAGAGGTTCGACCCACCGTACCTCCATGGCGGCCATGTCGTCGGGCGTCAAGTACCCCCCGAGCTTCGCCAACCCATCGGCCACGGTCACGCCTAGCGTACCTCCGTACATAGTGGCGGGTCCTTCCTCGGCAATCATCCGCAGCGAGGCAGCCAGATCCGGGTTGCGGTGCCACTCTCCTGCGCTAGGGGCGCGTTCTCCGTCGATCAGATACGTGGCCGCCGCCCCCGGGTCGCGGGATAGCTTGCTAAGCTGGCCTTGCCACTGGTCGGCAATGATCGGTGTCACCGGAAATCCCTTCTCTGCGAGCTCGATCGCCGGGGCCAGCAGGTCGGCCAGGGGCAAGCTTCCGTACTGCTCGTTGAGCGCGCCCCATCCGGCTATCGCCCCGGGGACCGTGACCGCACCGGGACCAGAGCCGGGAACATCCTCGTACCCATCCGTACGGATACGCTCCGGTGTCATATGCGTTCCGGCGCGCCCTGTGGCATCAAGTCCTACCAGCCGCCCCTCCTCCGCCGTCCAGAAGAGCGCGAATAGGTCGCCGCCCAGTCCGGTCATGTGGGGCTCCACAAGGGACAGAACGGCAGACGCTGCGATAGCCGCATCAAACGCGTTGCCCCCGTCCCGAAGTACCCCCAGAGCCACGCTGGAGGCCATTGGCTGGCTGGTGGCCACCATCCCGTTGGGGGCGTACACCGTGGACCGGCCCGCCATTGAGGTTGGAGTACCGCTCATAGTTTCCTCCTGACCCGCCTCCCGAGGGATTTCGGCGTCGGCTACGCTGCAGGCCCCGACCGCCGAAGCAGCGAGGACAAGCGCAAACCTGATGGTGAGTTGACGAGCTATCACAGGAGCGGTCATGGATTGTCTCCGACGTTGCGGGATGGTTCCCTTAATCTACGGTGCTGCTAAACCCGGACATTTCTACTGAACTTTGACAGTCACCGATTGTACCTGCGTTGAATATGGACGGCCCTCAGCCTATAATCTTCACCCCAACACTCATGCGCACACGCCCCCTCTTCGACGAAGCGGCGACGCTCGCGCTCTTCGGTAAACTTAGCGAGCAGTTGGACTCCGCCGTACCTCCCGAGGCTCGACTAATTCTGGTAGGCATTCGTCGCCGGGGAGACATCATTGCGGCCGAACTGGGTCGCCGGCTTCGGGATAAACGACCCTCAATCTCCGTGGGTTCCCTCGACATCACCCTATACAGGGACGACTTCGCCCAGGTTGGAGCTTTCCCTGAGGTTGGAACATCCCGCATTCCCGGCACTATCGAGGGTGCTCACGTCGTCATCGTGGACGATGTGATCTACACCGGACGCACCATTCGTGCCGCCCTGAACGAGCTCGCCGACTTCGGACGCGCCCTCAAGACGGAACTTTGCGTGTTGGTCGATCGAGGTGGTCGCGAACTTCCGATCCAACCCGATTACGCCGGGCATGCCCTCGATACCGGTCCCCACATGGAGGTAGCGGTCCGAGTACCGCCCACCGATGGATATTGGAGCATTGAATTGGTGGAGCTAGACGCGCCGGGGCACTCCGAGTGACTGTCGATACGCGAAACACCCACCTTGGGAAGGACCTCATCGGCCTCGAATCTCTCACCTGCGAACAGATTGAGGCGATACTCGATACCGCAGAACCTTTCAAGGACATAGGGGAACGAAGGATCAACAAGGTCCCGATACTTCGAGGGCGAACGATCGTCAACCTCTTTCTCGAACCTTCCACCCGGACCCTGATCAGCTTTGAATTCGCGGAGAAGCGACTTTCCGCCGACACCGTGAACATCTCGGCTACCGGATCGTCCGTGCAAAAGGGTGAGACCCTCGTCGATACTGCCAGAAACCTCGAAGCGATGCGCATCCATATGGTGGTAGTCCGCCACGGATCGTCGGGTGCCGCTCAGTTCCTCGCCGACCGGATCCCATCCAACGTGGTGAACGCGGGCGACGGGCAACACGAACACCCGACACAGGCCCTGCTGGATCTTCTCACCATCCGCGATCATTTCGGGACCATAGCGGGGCGTCGCGTATGCATAGTCGGCGACGTGCTTCATTCGCGGGTGGCTCGCTCCAATATCTGGGGACTCCTCAAGTGCGATGCCGAGGTCGGCGTTTGCGGGCCCCGAACCCTTATCCCGTCTGCCATCGATAGTTTGGGAGTCCATCGTTTTGATCGTCTTGAGGAAGCTTTGGAGTGGTGCGATGTCCTTTACGTACTCCGCCTCCAATTGGAGCGGATGCGCGGCAGCTACGTCCCGTCATTGGGCGAGTACAACAGGGTGTTTGGGGTTACTTCAGCCCGGCTCGAACACGCCAGCGAGGATCTTATCATCCTCCATCCCGGCCCCATGAATCGCGGCGTCGAGATCGATTCGGACGTGGCGGATGGTCCGCGGTCTGTCATCCTTCCTCAGGTTACGAACGGGGTAGCCATCCGTATGGCGGTCCTTTACCTCCTTGCCGGCGGTCTCCCCGGTATCGAGGCGGCGGCCCAGGCCAGAAATCGGTGATCCGGGCCTGGCGCGGCACCCTCCGCTATGGGTAAGTCGATCTTGTTGGTCGGTGGCCGAGTAATCGACCCCTCTTCCGGGATCGATGAAGTCCGCGATGTGCTCGTCAGTGACGGAAGAGTAGAGGCGGTGGCTCGCGGCATCACGGGTCCCGACGGGGTGCCCAGGCGCTCTGCCGAGGGTTTGGTTGTGGCACCTGGTTTGATCGATGTCCATGTGCATCTGAGACAACCCGGCCAAGAGCACAAGGAGACGATCAGGACGGGTGCCCAGGCCGCCGCTGCCGGTGGCTTTACCACCATCTGGGCCATGCCCAATACAGAGCCTCCTTTGGACGATCCGGCAGCCGTGGGGTTTGTGAGAGAAGAGGCACGGAGATGGGCCCGAAAGGGGGAGGGCGGGGCGCGGGTCAGTCCGGTTGGAGCCGCGTCGATAGGACTCGAGGGGCGCCAGATGACGGAGGTTGGGTCTCTCGTCGAGGCGGGGGCGGTAGCGGTGACGGACGATGGAAAACCGATCGCCAATTCCGCTCTCATGCGGCGTCTCTTGGAATACACCCAGACCTTCGGGATTCCGGTGCTGCAACACGCGGAGGACATGTCACTGACCGACGGCGGGGTCGTCAACGAGGGTGCGGTCGCCACTGCGATGGGGCTGCGAGGGATCCCCAATGCGTCCGAATCCACTATCGTGGCCCGGGATGTAGCTTTGGCAGAGTTGACCGGCGGTCATGTCCACATCCAGCACGTATCGGCGCGCGAATCAGTGGAAATCATCGCCTTGGCCCATGCACGGGGGGTTCGGGTCAGCTGTGAGGCGACCCCCCATCATTTGGCGCTCACGGAAGATGCGGTCCGCGGATATTGCACGGATGCCAAGATGAATCCCCCTCTCAGGTCTGCGGCCGACCGAAAGGCGATACGCCAAGCTGTGATAGACGGAACGATCGACATTATCGCTACCGACCATGCGCCCCATCATTATGAGGAGAAGGAACGCGCTTTCGATGAGGCCCCATTTGGAATCGTGGGTCTGGAGACGGCTCTGGGGGTGTGTCTCCGGGAACTGGTTGGAGACGGGTCTCTCTCGCTGGCCGGTCTGATCGAGCGGATGTCCACGAACCCGGCCCGTACCATGGGGATAGACGGTGGAACGTTGCGCCCGGGCAGTCGCGCGGACATCGTCATCTTCGATCCGAAGGCCAGGTGGACTGTGGAGCCAAGGCGTTTTCGTTCGAAGAGCCGGAATACCCCGTTTGGGGGTTGGGAAGTGCAAGGGCTCGTCGACTGCACGATTGTAGGGGGCGAGATCCGGTACGAAGCAAGCCGGTCAAAGGAGGAGGGGGCGTGAGCGGCAAGCCAGACACCGACGAGACGGCCGTGCTGGACCGTGCACGGGAACTGGTTGCGGAAGGCAATCAGCTTCGCGTCTGGTTGGGCAGGCTGGCCGAAATCAAGACCTCCACGAGCGTCGCGGCCCAAACGCGCGTCCGGGAGGACTACGAGTGTCGGCTAGCCGCCGCCATCGAGAACCTCACGGAGCTTTCCGACGAGGTGATGGCTCTGAAGGATGAGCGGTTGGCTGGCAAGGCCGCCCTGATGGAGGCTCGTGCCGCCCAAGTCGATCGCCGAGATGAACTGAATCTACGGTTCCAGATCGGAGAGATCGACGAGCCGGAGCGCAACGAACGGATCGCCCTGGTAAATGACGAGATCGAATCCTTGGAAAGCGGTATTCGCGCCGAGGAGGCCGTCATCGCTGAAGCTGGGGCGGTGCTCGGCTGGATAGACGCTGCCGCCGAATCGAGTAAGGAGGTAGCTGACGAAGTAGACTCCACCGAGGAAGGCCATCCGGAAGCCCCGCCGGATGCTCCGGAAAAGATCGCGGAGGAACCGCCACCGGAGCCGCCTGATCAACCTCCCGTGGAACCCGAGGTCAAGGTCGTCGTGGACGCAGCCTCGTCGGATGCTCCGGAAGAGGTCGCGGAGGAACCGCCACTGGAGCCGCCTGATCAACCTCCCGTGGAACCCGAGGTCAGTGTCGTATTGGACACAGCCCCGCCGGATGCTCCGGAGGAAGTCGTGGAGGAGCCGCCACCAGAGCCGCCTGATCAACCTCCTGCGGGCCCCGAGGTCAATGTCAGCTTGGAGACAGCCTCGCCGGATGCTCCGGAGGAGGTCGCGGAGGACACGATGTCGGATGACGCGACGTCGGACGACCCCCCAGCCGACGATGGAGATCTACTGGCGGATGAAGACGAGGATGACGATTGGATCGATTCGGCGTTGGAGGTGTTGGGCGGCGCAGGTTTCGAGTTTCCCACGATTCCGGATCCCAAGTTGACGACAGAGCCCGAGCCGCCGGGAGACGACCTGCCGGGAGAGGACTCGAAGGACGAGGTCCCCGGCAATCAGGAACCCCCGGGAGAGGGCCCCTTGGAAGAGGAGGAATTGGCGAAACAGCCCTCCGGCACCGACGCACACGCCGAGGAACACACCGACGACGCAGGCGAAATCCAGGGTGCAGAAGAGGCCCAAGGCCAGGACAAACCCGCTGGAAGAGCTGAGCTTACAGAGCCAGAAGTAGAGCCTAACCCCCCAGAACCAGAGCCAGAGCCAGAGCCAGAGTCGGAGGGTACGCTGGAAGCTTCAGAGGCCCATAATGTCGTGCCAGCCCCCGACCAGCTCGCTTTCTTGGAGTCGCTATCCCTGGATGTGGATACGGAACTTGGCTGGTTCGCCGATGAGTCTGATTAACTGGGCCCCGGCGAAGGACCCGGCGCTACCGTCTAACCGAGGCTCTGGACGTGCCTAGCTGCCCGAGCTTTTTGGCGCGCGGCCGTGTTCTTGGGTATGACGCCCCTGCGCGATGCCCGATCGAGCACTCGATAGAGGCCCGACAGAGCCTGATCTGCCTCCGTCCGGTCGTCGAGGCCATGCAAGTGCTTCTGCCGCGTCCGCACTTCGGAGCGCACCTTGCGATTCTTCAGGCGGCGTGCGCGCGACTGCCGTAGCCGTTTCTTGTGGCTCGCGTTATTCGGCACCTGCTCTTATCTCCTTAATGCGCTTCTAATGCGCGTGCATTTCGCGGCCCACCCGAGGCCGCAGTCCATCGTCTACTGGGCCACAAGGTACCGCTGCCCCCCGGACCGTTCAAGGTGGTAAGGCCCAACCCAGATCGTCTCCTGAGTGCTCGAAGCTCAGAGCCGTTCGTGGTCGAGATCGATCGTTTCCAAGGTTCTCTCGATCTCCTGCTGTACCTGATCCGCTCACAGGACATCGACATCTTCGACATTCCCATCGCGCAGATTACACGCCAATTCCTGGATGTGTTGGCCGACGGGCTGGATCGACTTGACCTGGATCGGTCGGGCGAGTTCCTGGAACTGGCAGCGACCCTGATTCGCCTCAAGGCACGCTTCCTTCTGCCACGCCCTCAGACGGAGTGGGAAGAGGACCCACGCGCCGAGCTTGTCCGGCGGTTGCTCGAATACGAACTCTACCAAGACGTGTCCCGCATCCTTCGGGCGAACGAGTATGAGCGGCGCCGCCACATGCCCAAGGGCTACTTCCCGGAACCGGAAATCCCGCGGAAGGAGCCGGAGGCCGAAGAGCTGGCTACGACGTGGGACGACCTGCTCGAAGCGGCGCTGGGAATTCGGGAGCCGGATCCGTTGACTGCACATGTGGCGCCAGTCCGACTGGTTTCCTCGGCGGAAAAAGTGGAACTCATCCGAAAGCTCCTGGCCGAGCAGGATCGCCTCCCATTCAGAAGGATGTTCCCCGAATGGGACGATAGACCCCACGTTGTGGCTGCGCTTCTGGCATGTTTGGAACTCGCCCATCAGCAATTTTTGAGGCTGGAACAGGCACGGCGGTTCGGTTCAATTTGGATCTCGGCCCAAGCGAAAGAGACATCTACGTGAAGCAAGAGCTGATCGTTGAGGCGGCGCTGTTCGCGAGCCAGACACCCTTGACCGTGAACGACCTCGCCAAGGCCGATCCGGAGTTGGGTGCAAAAGCCGTCAGGCTTGCCTTGGAGTCGCTCCGCCAACAGTACGACACCCACGAACGCGCGTTCCAGATATACCAGCTGGGCGATGGCTATCAGATTCTCACGCGACCCGAATTTGCACCTTATCTGGAGCGCTTCGAATCCATTCCCCGTCCGCCCACGCTATCGCGCGCCGCCCTCGAAGCGTTGGCCATCATCGCGTACCGGCAACCGATCAGAAGGATCGAGTTGGAAGGGATCCGGGGAGTCGCGTCCGACCACGTCCTGCGTACCCTTCAGGACTGGGGGTTGGTTGCGGTCGTTGGCCGGGGGGAGGGCCTGGGGCGTCCACTGCTCTACGGGACCACGTCCAAGTTCCTCGATCACTTTGCTCTCCAATCCCTGGACGACCTTCCGAAACCCCGGGATCTGCCCATCGCCTTGGTCCAGCCCGACGACGAGGTGGGGGAACTTCGGGACGAACAGGAAGCTGGACCCGAGGGCGGGTCTGCGGACGGCGATCTCAGTGTGACGCAGGATTAATCCCCGGCTGCCGGAGGACACGTGCGATTGCAGAAGTTTCTTTCCCGAGCGGGAATCGCCTCGCGCCGGCGAAGCGAGATCTTGATTCGCGAGGGGCGCGTCAATGTCGATGGGACGGTTGCGAGCCTGGGTACGAGCATCGACCCCACATCTCAGGTCGTGGAGTTCGACGGGAAGGTGGTTCGACTGCGCCAAACCGCGTGGTTGGTACTGCACAAACCGCCTGGATACGTATGCACCCGCCAAGATCCTCGGTCTCGTCCCACTGTCTATGACCTCATCCCTGAAGAATACGGGCACCTTCCACACGTGGGGCGACTGGATTTCTGGAGCGAAGGCCTACTCCTTCTGTCGAACGACGGCGATCTCGTCCATCGAATTCTCCACCCTAGAAGTGGATTGCCGAGACATTACGAGGTCACCGTCGATGGTCCCCGTCCAGACAACCTTCCCGGAACTCTGAAGGAGGGTGTGGAGCTGGATGACGGGCCGGCACGCGCAGCTGCGAGCCGATGGGTAGGCCCGGGGACGCTCGAAGTGGTGCTGCGAGAGGGACGGAACAGAGAGATCCGCCGCATGTTTCGAACGTTGGGAGTCGGTATTCGCCGCCTACGCAGGACCGCGCTTGGCCCCATCCTCCTTGAGGATCTTGAACCGGGCCACGTGCGTGCCCTTACACAAGCGGAGATAGCGCAACTGGCAAGTGCGGTGTCCTCGGGTTGCTAGCGGCGATCAAATCGGAGAAAATCCCACGTCGGATTTTGGTAGCCACGGGGAGAGCCCCGGTCCAACTGAAAATCGAGAGTCCATGAATCTGTTCACAACAGAAGCAAAAACACTGACCGAGCAAGAGATAGAAGCCCGTGCGGAGACCATTCGAGGCGTTGGGGGGTTCCTTGATGATGTGAGGGCCGAAATGAGCAGGCGTATCATCGGTCAACACCACCTCGTGGATCGTGTGCTGATGAGCCTACTCGCGGGCGGACACATTCTGCTGGAAGGGGTGCCAGGGCTCGCTAAGACGCTCACTGTCAGCACCTTGGCCGAGACGATCCGGACGACGTTCAAACGGATCCAGTTTACGCCCGACCTACTGCCCGCGGATGTGGTGGGCACACTCATCTGGGATGACAGGACCAGCTCTTTCACCGCGCGTCTGGGTCCGATCTTCGCCAACATCGTGCTCGCCGATGAGATCAACCGTGCCCCGGCGAAGGTGCAATCGGCACTCTTGGAGGCGATGCAGGAACGCCAAGTCACCATTAGCGAGGAGTCGCATGCGCTCCCGACGCCGTTTCTGGTCATGGCGACGCAGAACCCGATCGAGCACGAGGGTACATACCCACTCCCGGAGGCTCAGGTCGACCGCTTCATGTTCAAGACCCGGGTCGGTTATCCCGAGGTGGAGGAGGAGCGCCAGATCATGCGCCTGATGAAGGGCGAGGATCCTCCTCCGGTGCGCGCCGTCGTGGGGCCCGAGGCGATAATGAAAGCGCGAGCGATTCTCCCCGACATTGATCTGGACTGGCGTTTGGAGAACTACGTGTTGGCATTGGTCTGCGCGACCAGGGATCCAGGCAACCACGATCTCGACGATCTGGTCCCATATGTGGAGTTCGGGGCTTCGCCAAGGGCTTCCATATATTTGGCCCGAGCAGCACGCGCTCAGGCATTCCTGAAGGGCCGAGGATTTGTGAAGCCGAGCGACGTGAGAGCGATTGCGCGCGACGTGCTGAGGCACCGTATCGTGTTGACCTTCCAAGCTCAGGCTGAGCAGGTCGATGAGGAACAGATCTTGGACCGCCTGCTGGAAACCGTACCCATTCCGTGAGGTTTTCCGACCTCTTCTGGCGCCGCCCCAAGCCTGTTCCCCTGGACCCGGTCGCCACCGCAAACCAGGTTCGCCAACTGGAGTTGAAGAGTCGTCGGTTCATGAACAGCCCCGCTCTGGGTCCCTATCCGTCGCTCTTTCGTGGCCACGGGTTGGAGTTCTCCGAAGTCCGGGAATACGTGCCCGGAGATCCGTTTCAGACCATCGACTGGAAGGTCACCGCACGGATGCGGCGTCCATACGTCAAACGGTTTGTGGAGGAAAGGGAGCTGGCAGTTCTGCTCGTGGTGGACGTGTCGGCGTCCAACGATTTTGGGACCCGAGGATCGCTGAAGCGGGAGCGCGCTGCAGAAGTTGCTAGCGTGCTGGCTCTCGCTGCGATGCGGGCAGGCGACCCGGTCGGCATGCTCTTGTTCAGCGACCGAATCGAACGCTATGTCCGTCCGGCCCGGGGGCGCGACCGAAACCTGCGCCTGGTGCACGAACTCGTTGCCATCCAACCGGAAGGGCGGCGCACGGATCTTGACCTCGCGCTCACAACGGCGACCCGCATGTTGAAGGCACGATCGCTGGTGTTCGTCATCTCGGACTTCGAGGATGGGGAAAGCGATCTCACTCGACCGCTTCTTGGCCTTTCCGGGCGTCATGACGTTATTGCGCTCGCCATCCGGGATCCGGGGGAGCGGAAACTCCCCACGTCGGGGTGGGTCGAGTTGGTGGACCCCGAAACTGGCGAACGAGCCCTTGTGGACCTTAGCTCTGACAAGGTCCGTGGTCAGTTGGAGCATGAAGCGGCGCAACGCGACAAGAAGCTGGAGTCCCTGTGTGGCCGCTGCCACGTTGACTTGGTGAAGCTCGATACGAACGTCGTTTATCAAGACAAACTCTTCGCCTTCTTCACCGCGCGAGGGCGCCAAAGGTCGATTTGAGAGTGACGGGGTTCCTGCGGTTCGGAGTCCTGGCGGTCTTGGGGATAGCCGCCACACCCGGCGTTTCTCACGGACAGGCAGCCGTGGATCTCCACGCGACCGTCCCCAGTGAACCAGTTCGGGTCGGAGAGACCTTTCTGGTCCAGATACAGGTCCGGCAAGGTCGGGAGGGCGAAGTCACGTTTCCCGATCAACTTCCACTTCCGGAACACGCCGAACAGAGTGGTCCCGTGCAGGTGCTTTCGGAGTCAGCCGGTCGCGTGTGGACGGCCGAATACACCTTGATCGCGTGGCAGGCCGATACCGTGAAGCTAGATCCGGTGGAAGTTGTTCTCGACGGGGCCGGGGGGGTGACCCGTCAGATCGAACCGCTGCCCGTGTTGGTGGCGAGCGTTATCCCGCCGGTGTCTGAAGAACCGCTGGAGCTGAGGGATGCCCGAGGGTTTCTCTCGGAGCCCCGCCGCGGTTGGTGGATGGCGGGGATATTGGCGGGCCTTGCTGCACTCGCATGGTTGGCTTGGCGCCGCTTCGGCCAGATGTCTGGTCCCCCGCCCATTCCTCGGGACCCGGGTGAGGAGGCTCTCGGCGAATTGGAGCGGCTCCGTGCGTCGTGGGTGGCGCGGCGCGTTACGGCAGGGCGCTTCTACGATCGCTACGAGTCGACGCTACACAGATGGGCAGGGGCGACCCGGGACTGGGGACCCACATCCGAGTTGCAAAGCCTCGTGGAGCGGGGTAGTCCATTGCTGTCCAGCCTCCGGCGTTCTGTTTTTGCACGCTTTGGGCGCCTACAGCCGGAACACGATGCCCCGCTGGATGACATCGCCGTGGGTGCAGAGTTCCTCAAGGCCGAGATGGCGGCGGCTCGCGCGCCCGCGATGCCGGCGGCGTCCGAACCGGTGCCTGCCACCGAACAGGGCGGGGATCTGATCGACGGTGGCGAGCGATGAGCGGGTTTGCGCTGACCACCTGGCCTTTGCTCTTGCTCTTCGGACTGCTCCCACTGGGTTGGTGGCTATCCCACCAACTGCGGGCGCGACTTCCTTACCCCGGTGCGGTCCGGGCGCGTCAGGGCTGGACAAGGCGCTTGGTGAACTGGGTGTGGTGGCGCCTTCCGGACCTGCTGAGGACCGCGGCCCTGGCCCTGCTGGTGCTGGCTCTGGCCAATCCCGTGCGGGTATGGCAGAACGTCGAGAGCACTCGGGAGGGCGTGGCGATCATGCTCGCGGTGGATGTATCCAGTTCGATGTTGGCGGAGGACTTTCGGCCCGACAATCGCATTGAGGTAGCGAAACGGGAGGTCGTCCGTTTCGTGGAAAACCGTCAATCCGACTGGATCGGTCTGGTGGCGTTCGCGGGAGAGGCCCTGACGATGGTGCCCGGAACACTGGATCACGCGATCGTTGAACAGTCGGTCGAGCGGCTGGGTGCTGGGCAACTCAGGGATGGCACGGCGATCGGAGTTGCGCTCGCTACCGCGGCCAACCGTTTACGCGATCTGGAGCCCGAGTCCCGGATTGTGGTTCTGCTCACCGACGGGGACAACAACAGCGGCGGTATCTCCCCGGAGGAGGCGACTGCGGCCGCCGCATCGCTGGGTATCCGTGTCTACACCATAGGTGTTGGGAAGGATGGCGTCGCGCCTGTGCCCGTGGCGCGCACTGCTTATGGCTACCAGTACGCCAACATCCGGGTCAACGTGAACGACGAACTCTTGGAGAGGATGGCGACGCAGACAGGCGGAGTGTACTTCCGTGCTACGGATCCGGAAGGGCTCACGCGCATCTACGAACGCATCAATGAACTTGAGGCGACGCCGATCACCGAGGTACACACCGAAGAGAGGGTGGGCATGAGGCGAGAACTCCTGCTAGCGGCTCTCGTCTTGGTGGGATTGGAGCTGTTGGTGTCTGCGCAGGTTTCGCGCAGGGTGTGGGCCTGACTGTGGGTACGGTGTTGATCGCGGCCGCCTTGGCGGGGTTGGTGTTGCTGCTACGGCACCGGGAGTTCCGGCGCTCTGCCGTCGATCTGGATCGGATCGCCGAGCTGCCACTGCTCCATCGATTCACCAGGCTCCCCCGTGCCGGGGTGCCCGTGATCCGGCTGGCCTTGCTTGTGCTCGGAGTCTTTGCCCTCGCGTTGGCTTCGCAATCGAGCGGCGACGAGCGGGAACAGACGCGGACTGAGGGGCGGGAGACTGTGCTGGTGCTGGACGCCTCCAACTCGATGCTTGCCACGGACGTCGATCCCAATCGTCTCCAGGTACAGCGCGATCTGGCGAGCGGCCTTGCCATGCAGCTCGAGGGTCAGATCGGGGTGGTGTACTTCGCTGGCCGGGGTTATGTCCTCGCTCCACTTACAACGGACTCGCGGGCAGTGCAGATGTTCGTGCAAGCCGTTCAACCGGCGGCGGTCGGACTAGGAGGGTCCGCCTTGGCGAGCGGACTCACACAGGCGATCGATCTACTTGTCTCCGGGGAGGACGGAGCGACCAAAACGGTCGTGTTGTTTTCCGATGGCGAGGAAACGGCTGACCGTTCGCACGATGAGGCCACTCAACGAGCCCGAGAGCTAGGGATTACCGTGCACTCCGTCGGGATAGGGACGGTCCAAGGAGCCCAAATCCCCCTAACCCGGGAGGCTTCGCTGGACCCGACGGGGGTCAGTCGGCGGCGCGCGGGTGCGACCGTTCTACAGAATTCGAGTGGAGAACCGGTCACAACCCGGTTGGAGCCTGCGGCCCTACAGGCGATGGCAGAGGGGACAGGCGGCTCCTACATCTCCGCTTCGAGAGGATCCGCCGCGTTGGAAGCCGCAGTCGTGGGAGCCCGCCGACGATCGCTAGCCTCTCCGGGTAACGCAGGCGTCCTTCTCTTGGTAATCATAGCATTTGCATTTTTGTGGAGTGAGGGTTTTGCGTTACCGCGGGGATAGGTCAGGGGGTTGCGATGACTCCTCGGCGCGCCTTGCCAGCCGAATGCCTCGGCGGTCTCGGTGCTACGGAGGGTTAATCCACGGACTGCTAGCTCTGCTGGTCGGGGGCGTAGTGGGCCCGCCGATGCTGCAGGATCCCCGGGCGGGACAGGAGGCTCCGCCCGGAGAAGAACCACAGGCTGGGCAAGACGACGGTTCGCCACTGGTAGCCCGGTACCGGGAGTGGACCGAGCAATATGGAAGGCCGGTAGACTATTACAACTACGGCACTGCCTTGCTGCTGGATGGACAGATTGATGATGCGCAGGTCCCCCTCCTCGAATCCGTCGGCAGTGGACGTCTGACGGTGCGCGGGCGGGCCTTCTACAACCTCGGACTGAGTTCGGCCCTCAGCGGTCGTCTTTCGCAGGCGGATCCGCGAGCACGGCACGATGCCCTCTTGGCAGCCCGCGAGGCGTTTCGTCAAGTGCTCCGCGCCGAACCAGCCGACGAAGATGCACGTTGGAACCTGGAGCTCGTGAACCGATGGCTGGACGAAGCCAGGGAATCGGGCGGAGACGGTCAGGAGAGCGGGGAAGGGGAGTCCCCACAGGGTGGAGGGTCCGGGGCCGCTTCAGGGAGTGGTTCGGGGGAGGCCATGATGATGTCACCCGAAGAAGCCACGGCGCTCCTGGATCGAGCAGGAGATGTAGAGGCGCAAATCCGGGATCGGATGTCCGGACGCAACCGTTTTCAGGACCCTGTCGTGGAGAAAAACTGGTAGGGCAGGTACCAGCCCTCGCGAGTATCTTTTCGTCATGGAATCAACCTCGGCACAGGCGGCCCGCCTGACGCAGTACTCCCACGGCGCGGGCTGAGCTTGCAAACTTGGCCCGGAGGATCTGGGCCGCATACTTGAGCACCTCCCGTTGGTACCCGACCCCCGGCTGCTCATCGGCCTGGAGGGTCCGGACGACGCCGCCGTGTATCAACTCGATGGCGGTGATGCGCTGGTAGCCAGCCTCGATTTCTTCACGCCGCTTGTGGATGACCCCTCCGACTTCGGTGCCATCGCGGCGGCGAACGCCTTGAGCGACATTTACGCGATGGGTGCCCGCCCGCTGTTTGGCCTCAACGTGCTGGCGGTCCCGGTGGCCAAGCTCTCTTCCGAAGTCATCGGGGCCATACTGAAGGGTGCGGCTGAGATATGTCGTCACGCCGGTATTCCGGTGGCGGGTGGGCATTCCATCGACGATGAGGAACCCAAGTTCGGGATGGTCGTGCTCGGGTTGGTCGATCCCGAGCGGATGTGGCGCAAATCGGGGGCACAGCCGGGAGACGTTCTGGTATTGGGTAAGGCCTTGGGGACTGGAATAGTGACTACCGCCCTCAAACGAGGGACTGCGGAGACGGATGAGGTGGAGGCCGCGGTAGCATCAATGCGCCGGCTCAATCGTACGGCTGCGGAGGTGCTCAAGGGGCTCGATGTACACTGTGCCACCGACGTAACGGGATTCGGGTTACTCGGACATTTGCTGGAAGTGTGTCGTGCTTCCGGTGTTAGTGCCGTGATCGAGGCCAGTGCTCCGCGACTTCTGCCGGGTGCGCTCCGACTGGCGGCAGCCGGAAATGTCCCTGGTGGAACACGAAGGAATGAGCGCGGTGCGGAGGGGGATGTTGAATGGAGTGATGGGGCAGACCAACTGTCGCGAGACATCCTCCACGACCCCCAAACCTCCGGAGGCTTGCTCGTCGCCCTTGACCATAACGACGCAGAGAGAGCTGTCGGCGAGCTCCGAGATGCAGGTTACGATGCCGCCGTCATCGGCAGGGTTGTCGAGGGCGACGGCGCCCCCCGGGTGAAGGTCAATGCAGGGGAGGTGCGTTAGCAGCCCAGGAGCAGTAACGATAGCTTTGGGCCGGCATGAAATGGGCCCGTAGCTCAGCTGGTTAGAGCAGGGGACTCATAATCCCAAGGTCGCAGGTTCGAATCCTGCCGGGCCCATTCATCTCCGCGCCGTTGGTCCTATCGACCAACCCTCGGCACTCACCAAATGCAGGAGTTGCAGGATTGCGTATGTCTTCTATTCGTGAACGCACGCGCCCACTGACTTGGCACCTTTTGGCTATGGGTGTGGCCATAGCGTCGTGTACCATGTCCTCCCTTTGGCTACCATCCGAGGTAGCCGCACAGGCTCAGGCGACTACGGGCGTTATCACCGGCATCGTGAGTGATCCCACAGGGGTCCCGATCGTCGGAGCTTCGGTGACGATCCGGCAGCAGGAGACAGGCTTCGAAACCACTGTCGAAACGGTGTCGGATGGTCGTTTTGCGCGTCCCTTGCTCCAACCAGGCACCTACGACGTTTCGGTGCGGGCGGATGGGCAGCTGGGGATCGCCGGTGTCGAGGCAGTCAGGTTGCGTCTGGGTGAGACCGTCGACCTGGCGATTGCATTCCAGGTGGTCGAACTCGCAGAACTAACCGTGATCGGAGAGGGAACGCCCCTGGTCGACACCCGCGATGCGACGCGCTCCCATCGACTTTCCGACGAAGTCGTTAGCTCGCTCCCGAGCGACGGTCGCAACTATCTCACTCACGCGCTCTTGGCGCCCGGTGCTTCCATCTCCCAAGGGCCCGACGGAGATGTCCTGAACATCAACGGACAACGAGGGATCTTCAACAACATCTCCGTGGATGGAGCCGATTTCAACAACCCCTTCTTCGGCGAGCAGCGTGGTGGACAGCGTCCAGCCTTCACCTTCAACCAAGACGCCATCGAGGAGATGGTAGTGGTGGGCGAGGGCGCTCCAGCCGAATTCGGTCGTTCGGCAGGCGGTTTCGTCAATCTCATCACGAAATCGGGTACCAACGAACTGCAAGGGTCGGCCCACTACTTCGGCCAATGGGATGGCATTTCAGGGGGTTATCCGGCGAGTCGGGGCGCCCAAAAGCCCGAGTTCGGACAGCATCAATTCGGGTTTACGCTAGGAGGGCCCATCGCCCGGGATAAGGCTTTCTTCTTCCTGGCTTACGACCAACAGGAGGGGACGGAGACCAAGCAGCAGACCCGGAATGTCGTGAATTCGGGGGAACTCGCGAAGTTGCAGGACTTCCTGAACACGACGTGGCCGGGGCTATTCGAGAACGAGTTTGGGCCGATAGAGCGCACCAACGACAACCGCGCCCTGCTCGCGAAACTCGATTTCAACCTGAGCGACCGTCACCAGGCCTCGGTTAAGTACAACTACACCTGGTCGGAACAACTCAACGGCACGTTCGATGTGGACTCGTGGGGTCTGAGCAACAACGGGCAGGAAAGAGCTTTTTCGCACGCTCTGAATGCGAGTTTTCGTTCCCAACTTTCCAATTCCGTCTCCAACGAATTCCGTTTCCAGATTGCGCGCGAGGACAGGCCGCGCGGTTACCAAGGCCCGTTGCTGCCGAATTCGCCCGCGCCTCCGCAGCCCGCTTTCCAAGACATAGGTGGACGCCCGTTTCCGGACATCGCGATGGACTTTGCCGACGGGTTTCGCATCGGGATGCCATACTTCTTGCCGATCGATCCCGGGTACGACACCAGATTCCAGTTGGTCAACAACCTCACGCTCCTCGCGGGTGATCACCTGTTCAAGGCCGGGGTCGAGTTCAACCATACGGCTGTGAACCAGCAATTCATCGGTCTGGCGAACGGCTTGTACAAATTTGCCTCGGTCGACGGGTTCATGAACTTCGTGACGCATGGAAACGGATACGTCACTTGTTCCGACGGCTCCGACAGCATCACCGGAACGTGTCCCGTTGGGACGTCGATCACGGGCCCAGTCCTCCTGTACCTACAGTCCACTGCGCTCGGGAACACGCCACAAGCAGACCTCGGGAAGCAGGAGGCCAACCAGAAGGAGCTTGGGCTCTTCCTTCAGGACACTTGGACGCCAAGCGACAAACTCACCATCAACATGGGTCTGCGGTGGGAAGGCAGTTGGCATCCGGATGTCTTCATCCAACCGGAGGACACGTACTACGCTCCGTGGCTGAGCGACCCCTCCTTCCCGACTACCGGAATAATCCCGGACGACCTTAACAACTTCCAGCCTCGCTTTGGTCTCGCTTGGGATCCGGGTGGAAACGGCAGGACCCGCGTCCGTCTGAATGCCGGGTCGTACTTTGCTCGGCTCCCGATGCTTGTGTTTGCTCAGCACCGGACCTCCAACGGTGCGTACCAAGGGACGCTTGCGGCAGGCAGCGAACTCACGTTCCTCCCTCCGCCACCCAACATCGGCGACTTCCTCACCCCGCCGGGCCCAGGCGAGACGCTGGCGTTTCCAGGGTTGCAGGTACCGAGCCGCAACCTCGAAGTACCCCGTACGTGGGCCTTCGGGGCGGGGCTGGACCAACAGCTCGGCGATGGATTTGCAGCGAGCGTTTCGTTCAGGCACTCTCGGGCGGACAATCTGTTCCGGTTCGTCGACAGGAACGCAGGGGATTTAGGGAGCCCGTACTCGGGTGCTCCGGCGCCAATCGGTCAGTTGACAGTGATGGAAAGCAACGCGCGCTCTCGGTACAGCGCCGTTACGACGGGCCTGCGCGGACAAGACCTGCTCTCGGGAGTACTTAACTTCGAAGCCAACTACACGCTTTCGTTTGACAAGTCGGATGACGACAACGAGCGAGATCCGTTCAACTACTACTACGCCTCGGCAACCAACCTCACCCCCGAGTACAACTGGTCTCTCAGGGACCGCCGCCACCAGCTGAACGGCTATTTTCTGTTTGATTTCGGGGGAAGCACTTACCTGAACAGCAGTTTCCGCTACCTATCGGCGTCACCGATGTCGGAGAGCTGCGGCCCCACCGAGTCCAACCCGTTCGCCCCACCCGCGGGAGGCAGAGCCGGGACCGCAGCGGACCGTATCTGCGCCGATGGTTCGATCCTCACGCGAAACACCCTTCGTCGTGACAACGACATCTTTATGGTTGATCTGAGACTCTCCAAGGAGTTCCAGCTCGGGAACGGGCAATCCATCGAACCGGTGCTGGAGGTATTCAACCTTACGAACGCGGACAACTACCTCGACACTGCGCAGTTTGGACTCCTCTTCAACTTCGATGGGACGATTCGGAGTGGGCTCGGAGACCCAAGGCGAGCGCAGCTGGGAGTTCGGTACCGCTTCTAGTTATCAAACAGGCTGCCGAAATGACAGCCTGGGAATAGGCCGCGGGCATTTGGCCGCCAAAGTGGCACTCGCCCGCGGTCTTTTCTGCACTCGCGGCAGAGGTCAACCGTCCCTGGTTGGCATCGACCTTGCACTTGGAGTGGGCGTCCGGCCGTAGTCCGAAGGTGGCCGGCACGAAAATCACGGATCACAGATCACTACCAATGCAAGGAGAAGAACGATGATCCCGAAAGTCATTTGCCACACCCCAGTCGTCCGCACTGCGAACCCATTTGAGCAGGTTTTTGATGGTTTGTTTGGGGTTGATGGTCTCGCCAAGAAGGCCGCGAATGCTGCGGCGTGCTGTGTGGCTGCGACCGACCTGTACGAGACCGACGAGGTTTATCGCGCCGAATTCGACGTGCCCGGATTCGATGAGAAGGACATTGAGGTCACGCTCGATCGCCGCATCTTGAACGTGAAGGGACGGCGAAAGTCCGCAAACCCTGAGGATGTGACCTTCCATCTGAGGGAACGCGGCAGTCTCGAGTTCTCACGCGCGCTCATGCTACCCGCCGAGGTTGAGCATGGTGATGTCGACGCCCGGCTGGACAACGGGGTGCTCACGGTTACGCTCCGCAAGTCTCCGAAGGAGCGGACCAGCCGTGTCGAGGTGGTGCGCAACAACACCCCTTAGGGCGGGCGGGGGTAGGCTTTCGTTTTCAGCCCAAATTCGTATTCAGCCGAAAACAAAGCGAGGGGCCATTGTAGACCATGGCCCCTCCTCGCCTTGACCGGTCTCCCCAGACGGGACCGGCCAAGCACCGGTCAGTCGGGATCCAGTATCAGTTCAATCCGGGCCAACACGTCCTGCAGGTGCAGCTCGGTGGTGGAGTCCAAATTCCCCTCAAGGGCATCTTCCACGTCGTCCTGGAGCCCCATTAGGTCCCCCCTAACGAAGGCACGGATATCCGACTGGGACACGTCCACCCGGGTAATAAAGTTCGAAATGTTGAAGCCGGGCGGGAACTGCGGGAATGACACCTCGGAGTTCATGAGAAAGTCGAGACGCTCCAGGTAACCCCGCTGCAAGTTGCGTCGGAATAGGCCGATCGAGCTGCCGTCCTCAAGTTCGGACCAGATTGATCCCCGAAGATCCTCCAGCATGTCTCCCAAGCCGTAGGCGTCCTCGCCGAGCCGTGCCTCGGCCTCAATCAATCGCTGCATGCGTCCCGGATCCAGCAGTTGGTTGACCACCCGGCCCTGTACGCCCCGAAGCCGTTCCACAGTGGACGGGTTCTCGATCCGCGTAAGTATGTCCTCGTCGATCATCCACCCAGGAGCTTCGAACGCCTGCCGTGCGAAGAAGTCCATGGCACGCTGCTGTTCTTCTGCGGTGACGAACTCGTACACCGATCCCTCTTGTCCTACCACCTTCCGGACCTCCGTGACGCCACCGACCACGTTCAGGACATGCCCCATGTATCGATTCCACTGGCCCACCACGTTGTTGTACAGCTCGGCCAGTTCCTCGTAGCTCTCACCCTCCCGCCCCTCACCGCTCCATTCGATGAGGTTGGGTAGGATGCGCTTGAGGTTCTCGATCCCGAGGTCGCTCGCCTCCACCGGATCGGACCCCACCGCTTCTGTCAGGGAGCTTGGATCCATGGCCCCGCCCCCGAAGAAATACCGCGGGTCGTTCTCCCGTTCACCCACCCAGCCATTCAGCGTCTCTCGCTCGGAATCCGCATCCTCTCCCAAAATTGGCCGGTATCCCCAATCGATCGCCCATCGATCGTACTCGCCTATTCTCGGGTCGAAACACGCACCTTCATCCTCCGGCTGCGCCACATAATTGAAGCGTGCGTAGTCCATGATCGAGGATGACACGCCCTCCCGGCACACGAATCCAGGGGATCGCAGGGAGTCCACCGAAAAGGCCGAGTGGGCTTTGAAGTTGTGCTGGAGCCCGAGGGTGTGCCCGACTTCGTGGGCCGCTACGAACTGGATCAGCTTACCCATGACTTCGTCATCGAAGAGTGCACGCCGGGCATCCGGATTGGCGGCCGCCGTCTGAATCAGGTACCAGTTGCGCAGCAGGTTGGCCACGTTGTGGTACCACTGGATGTCACTCTCGAGGATCTCACCAGTGCGGGGGTCGTGCACGTGTGGTCCCGACGCGTTCTGGACCTGCGACGGCAACCAGCGGATGACCGAATACCGTATGTCTTCGGGACTGAACTCTGGGTCCTCCTCAAATGAAGGTGGCATCCGGCCCTGGATCGCATTCCGGAAGCCGGCAGCCTCAAACGCTTCGTTCCAATCCTCAATGCCGGCTATGAGGTAGGGGCGCCACTTCTCGGGTGTCCCCGGATCCAAATAGTACACGATCGGTTTGACCGGCTCGACCAGCTCCCCCCGCATGAAGGCGGCCGTGTCACTCGGTTCGAGCCGCCACCGCGTTACGTACCGGCGAGTCACCACCTGCTGGTCACTCCTACCGTAGTCGACCTGCGATATGCTGAAGTACCCCACACGTTCGTCGTAAATCCGCGGTTCCATAGGTTCGTCCGGAAGGAGAATCATCGACTGATTCATCTCCACGGAGACCGTCCTCGTACTGGCATTTTGCGGCGGTGACTGAGAGGAGTAAGTGAGAACATGTCGAACCTCTACGTTCCGTGGGAAACTCTTCACCCACTGGACGTGGCTCCTCCCGGCATCCAGGGTCCGAATCTCAAAGATGCCTCTGTAGAAAGACGGTAAGCCGAAGAGAGGTACGTCCGAGGTAAAGAGGCTGGTTACGTCTATGACCACGCTCGTCGAGTCCTCGTTCCTGGTTTCGACGTCAAAAGCCTCGATAATCGTTTCGAAATTCGATGCACGCACCGCACGGAAAACCGGCAGGGAGTCTGCCGCCACGTTTACGTGAGTCACCACCCGGAGGAGCACCTCGTCTTCGTCCTCCCCCTGCAGCTCCCAACGGAGAACCTGTGTGTTGGTCTTCTGACCGCCGTAGCCCATCCCGTCCGGCACCGACGCCGCCCGCGACACTAGGAGGATTTCACGGCCAAAAAGATCGTTCGGGATCTCGAAGAGAACGTCTTCGTCAACCCGGTGGACGTGAATCATCCCGGAATCCGTTACGGCATCCTCGGTCACGACGTCCGCGTATGGCGGGAGGTCGTCCTCGGATTCATCCGGACTTCCTGGTCGAGCACCGGGAGAGGTTTCTGCGACGGTGGCTGGGGGCCGCCGCACCAAGGTGCAGCTCGTTGTAGTAGCGGCGATGAGAGTGGCCAGGAGGAAACGAACAAGGCCGGCGGGTGTGCGCATTTTTCAATCCACGTCAAAGTTGGGAAGGCGGGTTTAAGGTCGGCGAAACTTAGGTGCGTGCCCTATCCGGTACCAGCAGGCCACGCTAGCACCTTTGACCTCTAATCCCAGCGGAGAGAGTGTTATAGATTCGTTCCAATCAGGAGGCGCGCCGGAGCACGTGCAACAACACCCCACGTGCAACAAACACCCCAGGAGACCAGCCATGCCCGCAGTATTCGTTCGCCCACTTCTCTCGTTGGCCTTTGTTGGCCTCGTCACAGCTGCTTGTGCCCCGGAGCAGGGGGGGGATGCCACACCCGAGGATGCCATGCCCGAGGCTGCCGATGAGGCAACCTCCGCGGCGGTGGCGGGCGCGGAGGAGGTCATGGGTTACTTCGAGACCCACTACAACATGGGGCACGGATCGATGGTGGCGAATCGTTTTGCCGAACAAGCCATCCTCTGGGGTGGCGATGGGTCGATGCTCCACGGAAGAGAGGCGATCGCGGCCACCTTCGAAGCTCAGATTGCCAACGCCGGTACACAGGTAGCGATCCATCCCGGCGAGGTAATGGGCTTCGGGGATACGGGCCTTGCCCGCGGCCACTTCGTCATGACCGGAGAACAGGACGGTGAGGAGGTGCGAAGTTCCGGGCACTACTTCGCAGTGGTTGGTCCCGCGGAAGGTGGTGTTTGGGAGATTCATGCCATGATCACCAACCGGGACGGCCAAGATCAACTGGTGCTACCCGCCCAGATGACGGACGCCCCCGAGGGGCAGGGTGCCGAACTCACCCAGGCACACGCCGACTACTTCGTGACGCACCTCAACATGGGTCACGCCGGGATGGTGGCCGAGACATTCACCGAGGACGCCGTCCTTATGGGCTCCGGCTCATCCCTCATGGAGGGGCGAGAGTCCGTTCAGGGATGGTTGCAGAGTGCCGTCGATGGTGGAGTGGCCCTGGGCGACATGACGACGTGGGGTGCCAGGACCTTGAGCGACGAATACGTGGCGGGGATCGGGACGTTCTCGGCGACGAGTCCTGCCGAGGCGACGAGCGGTCACTTTGCGGCCCTCTACCGGCGCGCGGAAGACGGTACCCTGCTGCTCCACTGGTTACTCACGGCGGAGCGACCCGCCTCCATGTGACGACCCTCCTGGGTATCGGGAGGTTACGCCTCAGGTAGCGGCGTGCTTTAGTGCCTTACGGGGAGGTGCGGGCCCAGTCCGGCATCTCTCCGAGCTCGATACCAAAGATGGCGCGGCCGAGGGTCCACATGAGGATTGTGATCACCCCTATACCCACGAAGTTCAGCACCAATCCCACGCGCGCCATCTGAGACACCGTCACCCGTTGGCTTCCGAACACCACGGCGTTGGGTGGGGTGGCGACGGGCATCATGAAAGCGCACGAGGTCGACAGCGTGGCGGGCACCATCAGAAGGAGCGGGTGGATACCGGCAGATACGCCGATCGCTGCCAGAATTGGAAGCAGTAACTCTGCGGTAGCCGTGTTGGATGTGAGTTCAGTCAGGAAGGTCACGGCGAAGGCCAGCACAAAGACCAGGGCAAGTGGCGGGACGGAAGCCATCGCGCCCAGCCCCTCCGCCACAAATTGGGCAAGGCCCGTGGCCTGAAAGCCGTGTGCCAGGGCGAAGCCGCCTCCAAACAGGAGCACAATGTTCCAGGGTAATCGGCGTACCAGTTGCGCCTCCGCGATCGCCCGGGATTCGGCACCGGGTGTTCGTGCCGGGATGAGGAAAAGAAGAGCGGCCATCGCAATGGCGATCGTGCCGTCGTCGATGAGACCTCCGGACGGGAGCAGGCTAGACCATCCGGGAATCTCCAGGCCTCCGATCACGATGGGGACCCGGAACACCCAGAGGAGTGCGGTACAACCGAATATGGTCAGAACGACGCGCTCCTCCCAAGTAGTCCGTCCCAGGGCCTTTAGCTCCTCCGAGACACCCGCTGATCCCTCGTCAGTACCCTCGAAAAGCCCATCCACCGGAAAAAACACCTTGGTGAGCAACCACCACGCCACCACCAAAAGGATGGCACCGATCGGAAAGGCGAGCAGCAACCACTGTGCGAAGCTGATCGACGGCGCCTCCGGAAAGGTGATCTCGAAGATGCGGCGGAAAGCCAAGTTGGGTGGCGTACCCACGACCGTGGTTATTCCCCCGGCCGTGCACGCGTAGGCGATCCCCAGCATGAGTGCCACCGAAAAACGGCGGGTCTGCTCGACCCCTCGTTTCTCTTCCAGCCGCAGAATCACTGCGAGCCCAACCGGTACCATCATCAGCGTCGTGGCGGTATTGGAAATCCACATCGAAAGCAGTCCCGCGGCCAACATGAACCCCAGGATGAGGCGCGCCGGACCACCCCCCACCGCCCGGATGACGGAGAGTCCGATGCGGCGGTGCAGCCCCCACTTCTCCATCGTGAGGGCGATCATGAACGCTCCGAGGAAGAGCACGATGGTACTGTTAAAGTAGACAGGTGCTACGGCCGCAGTCCGCTCAATCCCGAGGAGGGGGTACAGGAAGAGTGGCAGGAGCGCGGTCGCGTACAGGGGGATCGCTTCCGATATCCACCAAGTAGCCATGAGCACGGCGATCGCCGCCATCCGAGTTACCGCTGGTTCGCCGGGAACCAGGTCCGTGAGCAGCGTAGCCCCGAACAAAAGCAACCCTAGCCAAAAGCCGATGCGCGGTTTTGTGGCCCATCGGTTCGGTTGTTCTTTCATCCGTGTGGTCTTCACCCCCCTCAAGAGTCCATGGTCGCCCTGAGTTTACTGCCCGACCGGGTTCGCGGTTAGGGAAACACTTGGGCCTCGACAGCCGGAGGCTGCGAATCCTTCTCGGGAACTGCCAAAGGTGCCCGAAGCGGTTGCGGGTTCCTGCAAGTAGTGTACAGTTATGGCATAAGCTGCCATTAGGGCAGGCCGGGGGCCGTCTGAGGTGACGCAGAGAGTGGATACCCGAACAACTTCCAAGCCGGGGGTAATGGATGACCCAGGAGAGCATACCGTTGAGCAGTTCTCGGAACGCCATCATTGACAACCGGGACCAAACGGTCCGCGATTACCTCCGGAGGGAGTTCACACCCGAGACACACCTTTCTGCGGTATCCGCCTACTTCACGATTTATGCATACCACGACCTACGCCCTGAAATCGATGCTCTAGGGGGTATGCGCTTCCTCTATGGTGAACCGCACGGGGTCGGGACCATGGATCCTGGAGGCGCCGAGGCTAAGGCGTTCCGACTCACGGAAGACGGGGGCATTGAACCGCGGCGCGTCTTAGCTCAAAAACAGTTGGCCCGTGCATGCGAGGACTGGATCAAGCGGTGCGTTGAAATCCGCACCATCCGGCAAGCCAACTTCCTACACGGCAAGCTGTACCATCTGGCTCAGCGGGATGGAAGAAGCGCCGCCGTAACCGGTAGTTCCAATTTTACCCGCAGCGGGCTTGGCTCGGGTGCCAATTCGAACATCGAGCTCAACGTAGAAGTCCGGCACGAGGGGGACCGGGAGTTATTGGCGCGCTGGTTCGATGAGCTGTGGCGAGATCGCGAGCTGACACGTGATGCGAAGGCAGATGTGTTGGCGGCACTGGCTCGCCTGGGTGAGGACTACTCTCCAGAGTTCGTTTACTACAAAACGCTCTTCCACACCATGGAAAACAGGCTCCTGGAATATGAAGAGCGCGAGGGCCTGATTGAGGATGTACACCTCCACGATACTCAAATCTGGGAAAAGTTGTTTTCATTTCAGCGGGACGGAGCGGTTAGTGCAATCAGACGCTTGCGGGAACACAACGGATGCATTCTCGCTGACGCCGTCGGTCTGGGGAAAACTTTCACCGCGCTCGCCGTCATCAAGTATTTCGAGATGCAGAACGACAAGGTCCTCGTTCTTTGCCCCAAGAAAATCGAACAGAACTGGACCCGTTACTCATCCTTCACGAGCCAAAAGGACAACCCCTTTGAGAGGGATCGTCTTGGTTATACGGTCCTCGCTCACACAGACCTGAGTCGTACTCGGGGTACCTCGGGGATCATCGACCTGGCGAACTTCAACTGGGGTGCTTTCCAGCTCATCGTAATCGACGAGTCGCATAACTTCCGGAACGAGGGACGGGACCGGAAAGACGACCACGGGAAACTGATCGCCCGCAGTCGCTACAATCGCCTCCTCGAAGACGTGCTAAAGGAGGGCGGCCGAACGAAGGTGCTCATGCTCTCGGCGACGCCCGTCAACACGAGCCTCCGTGACCTGCGCAATCAGGTTTACCTCATGACGGAGAAGCAGTCTGACACGTTCCGTGACTCGATCGGGATTGCGAACATCGAAAGTGTGTTTGGAAACGCGCAACGCGAGTTCCAAAAGTGGGAAACGGAGGGTGCCACCGACCGCCGACGAGACAAGGGAGTATTGCTCGAGCGTTTTGGTGCGGACTTCCTTGCCATCCTGGACGCCGTCAGCATCGCAAGGTCACGCACCCACGTTCGCCGCGCGTACCCAGAGGTAGAGCAGAAGATAGGTGGATTCCCAAGAAGGGCCGCCCCGAGGAACCTGCACCCGCCTACGGACACCGAAGGACAACTGTCCTATATAGTGCCCCCGATTTCTCTGGACAGTGGTTTAGCAACCCATCCGGGGTTCAAGAGATAGGAGGCAGGGGATGTCGCGGAGGACGGACGAACGGGACGGCGCGGGCAGCGTGGGGAGGCGGGCCGGTCTCCCCAAGCGGTGGAGCGCGCAGCGGAAGGTGGAGGTGGTCTTGCGGCTGCTGCGGGGGGAGGACATGGGTGAGGTGAGCCGGGAGATTCGGGTAGCGCCGCCGGAGCTGGAGCGGTGGCGGCGGGAGTTCCTTCAAGGGGGCCAGGAGGGGCTGAAGAAGAAGAACCGGCCGGGAGGCGAGCTAATGCGGACGCGGGCGAAGCTGGGGGAGATGACGATGCGGGTCGAGTTGCAGGCGGAGCTTCTTGAAAAAAGGGGGTACGGGGACGAGCTGAGGAAGCTCTTGAGGCGCTTGGGCGGGTGAGTCCGGCGACGAGGCGGCCGTACCCGCTGACGATGGTGTGCGAGGCGTGGCGAGTGGCGCGTTCGAGCGTGTACGCGTTGCGGGGGCGACCTCCGGAGTCCGATCGTCGGGAGCCGGGGAAGCGCGGGCCGAAGACGGCACTGAGTGACGAAGAGCTGGGCGGAAGAGATCCGGACGGTGCTGAAGACGAGTCCGTTCCTCGGCGAGGGCCACCGGAAGGTGAAGGTGCGGCTTGCTGCCAGGGGGATCCGGGTCGGCAAGAACCGTGTGCTGAGGCTGATGCGGGAGCACGGGCTGCTGGTGCCGGTGCGGCGCGGCCATGCCCGCGGGGACCGGACCCACAGCGGCCGGATCCGGACCGGGAGGCCGGACGAGCTCTGGGGCACGGACGCGTCGCGGTTCTGGACGAAGGCGGAGGGCTGGTGCTGGTTCTTCGCGGCCGTCGACCACTGCACCTCGGACGTCGTCGGCTGGCACGTTGCGAAGACGGGCGACCGTTGGGCGGCGCTGGAGCCGGTCCGCCAGGGGGTGCGGAACCACATGGGCGGCTTCGGCAAGGCGATCGCCCTGGGTCTCGGTCTGCGGCACGACTGGGGCTCCCAGTACCGGGCAAAGCAGTTCCAGGCCGAGATCAAGTGGCTCGGCATTCGCTCCACACCCGCCTACGTCGGCGAGCCGGAGTGCAACGGCGTCGCCGAGCGCTTCCTCCGGACGCTCAAGGAGGAGTGCATCCATCTGCACGACTTCGAAACCCTCGAGGAGGCCAGAGCGGTGATCGGGGCCTTCATCGAACGCTACAACAACGGCTGGCTCCTCCAGCGGCACGGCTACATAACCCCGACCCGTGCCCGCAAGAAGCTCAGCCGCAAGGTGGCCTGATGTTTAGGCCGTCCACTTGTCCAGAAAACCGGGACCGGTACAGGTTGATCCAGATGGGCTTTCAGTATCCAGAGGTGGTCGTAGCCCATGATCCTACGGTACCTCGACTCGGCATCCAGAAAGGCCGAAGCGACCCAGCGTAGGACCATTTTTCCGTCCCTGAAGTGCGTCACGCGACGCAGCCGCTGACGCATGCCCGAGTGCGCGTTGTCGATCACGTTTGTCGTCCCCAGGCACCGCCTCAGGGAGGGCGGGAGGCCAATCCGGTTGATCGTGAACAGCTCCTCCAGGCCCTCCAGCAGGCTCCGAGCTGCGTGCGGATGGTCATCCTCAAGCCACTGGGACAGCTTCCTGATCCTGGCCTCGCCGTCGTGGGCTCCCAGCTTGAAGGCCCCCCGCATAACAGCCAGAACCTGTTCGTGAAGCTCCTTCGGAAGGTGACCGAGCACGTTCCTGATCTTGTGGTTCCGACACCTCTGCACCATACCGGCGTCGCCGAAGAACTGCGTGACCGCCTTCCGCAAAGCCTTCGATCCGTCAATGACGAACAGACGCGGCCGTATCGGGTCCAGACCTCGCTCAACCAAATCCTCGAAAAGGGCCGTCGCCACAACCGCATTCTCGCTGGCACCACTCCGCATACCGAGAACCTGCTTGTTCCCGCCAGTGTCCACCCCCAGAGCCACAAGTACATGATGCTTGGCCACTTGGATGCCATCAACGTACACAACCAGATAGTCTCGATCGTCCAGCCTACGCTCGGCCAGCTCCTTCAAACGCTCCGCAGATGCCTTCACAGTCCGGCGGCTCACAGACGACTTGCTTACACCCACCGTCTCGGCCATCTCACCGATCACCTCCTCGTACCTCCTCGTGCTCACACCCCCCAGCAACAATCCAAGCATCCGCTCCCCCAAAGGCCCAGGCTCTCGTAGAGCTTCATACGCCGGAACAGGCACCTCTCCCTCCCCAGGCCGCCTCAACCGGGGCTTATCCACTCCGATCGCTCGATCCGACAAATACACCCGGCCCCCCTGTCGTCCGTGGTACTGCACCTGGCCGGCAGCACGACGCTTGCCCGGCCGCTTCGGGCCCGCCACCTCCATCGCGCTCAACTCAAGCACCGCCTCGATTGCCGCGTGCCCCACCGTCTGTGCAAGCTCGTCAATCGCGTTGGCCGTACCGATAGCCAGCTCCACCAGCGGCAACAGGTGCTGGCCATCTCGTACGAACAGCTCCCTCGCCTGGCGCTTCCGATCCACGTGCTTGTTGGCGGCCCGCCTCGCTCCGTACCTTCTCTTCATGGTGGTCTCCCTTTGTGGGTGTGGTTTCATGCGACCCCTGATCCTATTTCAGGTCCCGCAGGGGGAGCCACCATTCCCTCCCGCCTCTCGAGTAAACCTCCAACTACCGCTGGGACACCGTCATTGAAGCTGAAATTGAGCGGCTTGTGCGGGATGCATATGGACTAACCGCCGCTCAGATTCAGGCTATCGCCTCGTGACAGGACCCGACACTTTCCTCACCACCCTCTAGCCAGGACCGCGCCTTCCCGTTCGGTGAGGCCATAGGAAGTGCTGACTAGTCGGTCCGCTTCCCACTCTAGGTCGGAGGTGGCTGCGTCCGCGTCCTTGGCATGCAGAATTGCATCGACTGTTCGTACAAGCGGCGCTTGTTGATCGACTGTCGTCAGTGGAACGGGTAGCGTCTCCAAAACGAATTTATCCCACTGGGTCAGCCCGGCCCCTGTAGTTCTGGCTGTCTTGCGAATCATCCAAGTCGCGAGCGTACTGTTGAGCACCGCACAGAGCCATTTCAAGGAGTGCCCCCTTACAAAGAAGACCGCGTCGTTGCAGTAGATTTCGGAATCTGATAATGCGAAACGGCCTCTACGGGCCAGCTTCATCCAGAATAGTTTGCGCTTCCTAAAGTCTGCATGATAAGCGCAGTTACGAAGATTGTAGGGTGTGGTTCCCTTATCAGCGCGGGTAGCCAACCTGGAGAAAAACCCATCTAGATGTTGCTTTATTGCGGGATAATCCTCCACATGGACGCGAGGAACGTCGCCGTAACCGTTGTGGGCAGCGATTAGCCACAATCCCGCCCATTCTGCCCGATAACGCTGTATATCTTCCCCTCGAAGGATGGGTTTGAGAATCTCCGCCGAGCGGGGATCCTCTGCCACGAGCTGGTCCCTGGTAGGAGTCGTAATGAAGAAGGCACGGTTATAACCCGTCTTGATTCCGTAGTAAATGGAAATACTGAGGCGGGCGGTTGGACTCGGGAAACGCGAGAGAACCCTAAAACGCTTCATCTATCTCGCTTATCCGTGCTCGGCAGTCAGGTGGTGGGTACCGGCCACGGTGGGACCAAAACCCAAACAGACCGGAGAAAGAATGGATGGTCAAAACGCCCCGACAGGGGTAAGTAGGAAGCCGACCGATACGGGCCCGGCCCTGTCTGCCTTCGAACTGGACGCGGCTAATGACGTGCCGTTGGAGGAGTACAGTGCTGCGTTCGGAAAAAACATGAGGCACCTTGCACAGGAACTGCGGAAGGTTTCACGATCCGAGAATACTCGTACTGCATACAGGAAGGCTTGGCGGCGATTTGTCGATCACTGCGAACAGCAGGGTATTGAACCCGAGGGAGCTTGCTCGGAAGACATCGCAGAGTTCTTCATCCAGTTGGCCCTCAAACCGAGCATTCGCACTGGGCGCCCGCTGTCGTTGGCAACTTTGAAGATCTATCGGAGCGCACTCAACAGACACTACGCGAGGCTTGAGGGAGATTCGCCCGCCGCCACCACGCAGATCAGCGATCTCTTCGGGGGGCTCGCGAGGCTTCGTGGACGACCCCCGCGCCGAGTCAAAGCTCTACGGGAGCATGAGATAAGGGCGATGTTGGACACCTGCTCGAACGGGCGTTTTGGTTGCCGGGACGCGGCCATGCTTGCACTCGGGTTCGCTGCGGCTCTGCGGCGCTCGGAGCTATGTACACTTTATGTCAAAGACATCAATATCCTTAGCAAATCAAAGATGATGGTGGCGTTACAGCGGTCGAAGACTGATCAGGAAGGGCACGGGCAGATGATCGCGGTGCCCGAGGGTAAAGCGATCAGACCGGTTAGTCGTTTACGTGCGTGGTTGGAGGTTTCGGGCATCCGGGATGGATATTTGTTCCAAACGTTCCGGAGGGGCGGGAAGCCGTCTGGCCGAGCCCTGAACAACTCCGAAGTGCCAAGGCTCGTAAAGAGGTACACAGCGAGAATCGGTCTTGACCCCACCAACTACTCGGGGCATTCACTGCGATCTGGTTTCGTTACTAGTGCGGCGGCCCACCACGCTCGGCTGGACAAGATCATGGAGGTGACCCGACACAGGAACCCGACAACAGTGCTTCAGTACATTCGCAATGCTGATGTGTTTGAGAACCATGCGGGATCGGGTTTCCTTTGATCGGTACCGAACATTTCACACTCGACAACAAACGGTTTTTCTTTCCGTGAAGCCGACCGCAGGCTAATATTGAGGGCTGTCTGGGTTTCGTGCCATTCACCCGGCGCCGTGTTCCCAGCTGTCTTGTCGGGCCTTCCCGCTGAAACCCTGGAACCCTCGAAAACGGTGATTCATTAGATGTTCGCTTTAGTGCGCTGGCGCCTGTTCTGGATCCTCGCTCTTCTCGTGATGTGCGGTTTCGCGCTCATGCCGGACAGGGTGGTTGACGAGGAGACCGGTGAATCCACCCTCGTGTGGCCCCTCAAACTCGGCTTGGATCTCCAAGGCGGTATGCATCTTGCGTTGGAGATCGATGAATCTGCGGTGGAGGCGCAACCGGAGGATGAAGACGCCGTCACGGTGGACGACGCGATTCAGCGTATGCTCACGGTGTACCGTAATCGGATAGACGAATTCGGTGTGCAGGAGCCGGATATCCGGGCTGTGGGCGATCGTATCGTTTTGGAGCTTGCGGGTGTGACTGACCGGGAGAGGGCTCGCCGGATTGCCACGCAGACCGCATTCATGGAATTGACGATCGTGACCGACGGCACCGAGTTCGTGGATGCTCTGGAGCGTATCGATCGGGCGATTGTGGCGTCGGTGGGTGCCGATAACCTGCGGGCTCCCTCGCTCCCCACCCAGACGGATCTGGAAGCGACGCTGGGTCTGACAGCCGAGGATGACGAAGCGGTGGAGGACGATGATCCTCTGGGACTCAGGGATCCACAAGACGAAGGGGACGATCAGGAAGCCGAGCCCCAAGACGGTGGCGAACAGGCTGCGGAACCGGACTCTGCGATCGAGGGGGAGGCGGATTCGGCCGCTGCGACCACGGACGAGATCGAGCTTCGACCCTTGACGGCGGTGCTCGCGTCCGGGGGCGGAATGTCGGGTGAGCTCCTGGTGGCGCAGCAAGATCAACCTACCGTGGAAGAGTGGTTGGGAATCGAGGGGGTTCAAGAGGCACTCCCGCGCGGTGTGGCACTGCATTGGGGCACTGAGGAGAGGTCGATCGGCGGTGCCTCCTACATCCCGCTCTACGTGTTGGAGGCCGACCCGCTAGTAACAGGAGACCTCATGGCCGATGCCGGCCCTGCGACCCGCGACCCCAACTTCAATCGTCCCATCGTGCCCTTTGAGATGACCCGGCGCGGGGCTCGTGTGTTCGAGAGAGGCACGGCGGCCAACCTGGGGAGGTCGATGGCGATCGTTCTCGATGGCCGTGTCACGAGTGTCGCCACCATCCAGGGCGTTCTGAGCAGGCGGGCCCAGATCGAATTGGCTCCGGGGGCGTCGTTCCAGGAGGCGCAGGATCTTGCCCTCGTCCTCCGGGCTGGTGCACTCCCCATGCCGATCCAGGTTGTCGAGGAGCGCACCGTGAGCGCCTCGTTGGGAGAGGACTCCATCCGGCAGGGTCGCATAGCGTTCATCATCGGAATAGCGGGAGTGATCATTCTTATGGCACTCTACTACCGGAGCGCGGGGCTGCTCGCCATCGGGGCCCTGGTGGTGTATGTGATCCTGATGATGGGAGGGCTGGCAGGTTTGCAGGCGACCCTGACCCTTCCGGGAATCGCCGGACTAATCCTGTCCATCGGGATGGCCGTGGACGCGAACGTGCTGATATTCGAACGGATAAGAGAGGAACTCGCGGCAGGGAAGACGCCGCGGACAGCTCTGGACGCTGGATTCGGCAACGCGTTGTCCGCCATCGTGGACGCCAACCTCACCACGCTGATTACCGGGATGATCCTGTTTCAGTTTGGCACGGGGCCGGTTCAGGGCTTTGCAGTGACGCTTTGTATCGGGATCCTGGCGTCGTTCTTCTCCGCGATCTATGTGACGCGAACGTTGTTCATCATGTACTTGAACCGCAGGGGCTCGACCGAGTCCATTAGCATATAGGACGCATGTCGAAATGAGGGTCTTCAAGAACGCGAACTACCGGTTCCTCTCAATGCGGAACCGGGCCTATATCGTGTCTGCCGCTCTGATCGCGATCGGTGCGGTGTCGATCGTAATCCAAGGCGGACTGCGGGCCGGCGTCGAATTCACAGGCGGCGTACTGCTGGAGGTCCAGTGGCAGGAGGAGACGAGCGTCGGAGAGATCCGCAACGTCCTCACGCAGGGAGGTGCGGAGGGAGCTCAGATCCAGCAGCTACTGTCGACAGGGGGCGATACTCAGGACTTCCTGCTGCGCGTACCGCTGACAGAAGATGAGGAAGGGCAACCGATTAGCGAGGTGCAGGCCCGCGTCCAGGAGACCCTGGCGGCTGGATTTGCGCCTGGGTCCTTCGAGGTGGTTCGCAGTGAATCCCTCAGCTCCAGGGTCGGAGGCGAGTTCCAGCGCACCGCCATCATCGCGGTCCTGTTGTCTTTTGTACTGACTTTGATTTACCTGGCCTTCCGCTTCGAGTGGAGATTCGGTTTTGCCGCTGTTATCGCAACAGTCCACGACATGGCGATCACATTCGGCTTCATCTCGGTTATCGGAGTGGAGATTAGTTTGGCGACGGTGGCTGCAATTCTAACCATCATCGGGTATTCGCTAAACGACACCATCGTCGTGTTTGATCGCGTACGGGAAAACCTTCGCAAGAAGCGCAAGGAACCTTACGAGGTTACGCTGAACCGGAGTCTCAATGAGACGCTGCCGCGCACCGTGCTGACAAGTGGCACCACGCTCATGGCTCTGGTCGCGCTCCTGGTGTTTGGAGGGGCCGTGCTTCGGCCCTTTGCCGCGGTGCTGATCATGGGAGTGCTGGTCGGGACATACTCGTCGATCTTTGTTGCCTCACCTGTGCTGGTTGAGTTGGAGACTAGATCAAACGCCCAAAAGGCGAGACCGGCGGCTGCCCGCGGGCGCGGGTGAGCCACCCGCCCCTGTTCGACTCCCACCTACACCTCACATCCGTTCGTTTCGCTGAGGATCGCCAAGCCGTCTTGGACCGTGCCGTCGCCTCCGGTGTCGGCAACCTAGTGACGATTGCAAGCAACCCAAGCGACGCGCGGGAAGCGATCGCTCTCGCTCGCGTTACCCCAGGACTTTGGGCGACGGCAGGTTTGCACCCCCACGAGGCCGAGAGTTTTTCATCGTCGGTTATGGAGCAGGTGAAGGAGCTGGCGTCCGACCCTCAGGTAGTTGCTATTGGCGAGACGGGGCTAGATTTCTTTTATGACAATGCGCCTCGGAAGATTCAGCATGAGAACCTCCGGGCCCACATGGACTTGGCAGCGCAGACAGAGCTTCCCATCGTCATGCACTCGCGGGACGCGAAAACAGACACGGCCGCCGTGGTGCGGGAGTACGAGGGTTCGGTTACGGGAGTGCTGCACTGTTTTTCCGGAGGGAGGGAGCTGTGGGAAAGGGCTCTGGCCGCCGGCTGGTTCGTTTCGTTTTCGGGTCTCGTCACCTTCGTTTCGGAGCTCGAGGACTTTGCTCGCGGGACCCCGGATGATCGTCTGCTGATCGAAACGGATGCTCCCTACTTGGCGCCGGTCCCCAAGCGTGGGCGCCGTAACGAGCCCTCCTACATCCGACACACCTGTACACGGCTTGCGGAGATTCGGGGGATCTCGTTCGCGGATCTCGCGGCCATGACAGCGGACAACGCTCGGACCTTCTACGGAGTCCGCGAAGGTCCACGGTTGGCGACCGCTCCGGCTGCCTGACGGGAGCCGTTCCATGCGTGCCGATCCAGCCCCGATACGGATTCTCCCGGATCATGTAGCCAACCAGATCGCAGCCGGGGAGGTGGTGGAGCGCCCGTCGTCGGTGGTGAAGGAGCTGGTTGAGAACGCCCTCGACGCAGGCGCAAGCAGGATATCCGTGCGGTTGAGGGATGGTGGGAAGGCGAAGATAGAGGTCTCGGACAACGGGATCGGCATGAGTAAGGCCGATGCTCTCCTTGCACTCGATCGGCACGCGACAAGCAAGATTCGCATCGCCGAAGATCTCCGGGGGGTTCGCTCATTCGGTTTCCGCGGCGAGGCTCTGCCTTCGATAGCGGCAGTCAGCAGGTTCGAACTCCACACGGCGACGAGGCCGGAAGAAGGCGTGCGCGTGCGAGTCGATTTCGGCCGCATCCGGTCGGCCACGGACCGTCCCCGGAAGCGCGGTACGACGGTCGGGGTGCGATCCTTGTTCCACGACCTTCCGGCCCGCGCCAAATTCCTCGGCCCTGCCGCTGCGGAGGCTCGTCGGGCCAGTGAAGCGTTGGTTCTTCTTGCCTTGTCGAATCCAGAGGTCGGTTTTCGGCTCGAGTCGGGGCGGCGAGTCCTCCTGGACGCCCCCCCGGCTGGTGGCGTCCTGGACCGTATCCGTCGTATCTGGGGGGATCTCGCGGATACGCTGATCCCGATTGGGGGCGGCGAGGCGGGAGGTCCGGTGAGCGGTTTCGTACAGAGGCCCGATTCGGCGCGGGCCGGTGGCAGCCGCCGCTATACCTTCGTGAATGGCCGTCCCTTCCGGGATCCGGGTCTTTTGGCCGTGGTGGACGATGCCTTCCGGACGACCGTCGTCCCCGGTATCCGCCCGAGCGTTTTCTTACGCTTGGAAGCGGTCCCGGGGGACGTCGACGTCAACGTCCATCCCGGCAAGGCCGAGGTACGCTTCCGCGATCGGGCGGGCATTGAGGAGGCAGTGAGGAGCGCCGTGCGGGAGGCACTGCGTGGACTTCAGTCTGTGCAAACCATCGGGGCGCCGAAACGGGAAGTTACGGCATTTGGGTCGCCAAAACCCGGCGGTACCAGGCGAGCCAAGACGATCTTCGACCCGATGCCCCAGTACAAGCTCTTTGACGTGGCGCGTATTCCCTTGGCAGCTGTGTCAGAGGGGCGAGCCAAAGAGCCCGATACGTCGAGGTCTTTCAGCGGTCCTGAGCTGTGGCAGCTCCACGATCGTTACATCCTCACGGCGACGCAGGAAGGTCTCATCATCATTGATCAACACTCTGCCCACGAGCGCGTCCTGTATGAGGAGATCATGGCTCGCTTCGAGGAGGGCGACACCAGTGCGCAAGCCCTGCTATTCCCGGTCACGATGCGTTTTTCTCCCTCGGAAGCCGTAGCGGTGAACGAGATCGAAGGCTTGCTGAGGAGGATCGGTTTCGAGCTGGAGCCCTTCGGAGAGTGCACGTTTGTTCTACAGGCTGCACCGCACCCCCACCCTCGTTTTGACGCGGAACAGTGCCTCCGGGAGATGGTCCGGGAGCTAACGGAAGGCTCTCCTCTGGTTGACTCGGCTCGCAACCAACACGAACGCATAGCGATGTCGATGGCCTGTAAGGGGGCTGTGAAGGCCGGAGAGCCTCTCTCCAAGGACGAGGCCCGCGAGCTATTTGATCGCCTGTTTGCTACGAAGCTGCCTGGCCACGATGTACACGGACGCCCCACTATCCTGCGGCTTAGTACCGAAGAGCTGGATCGCCGGTTTGGTCGGCATTGAACGGCCAGCCATTGCGATTGTCGGCCCGACAGCCAGCGGCAAGACCACACTGGCGATTGAAGTCGCCGCCCGCTTGGGTGGGGAGGTTATTTCACTCGACAGCCGGCAGGCTTATCGAGGCTTCACAGTGGGTACGGCTGCCCCCACGGCCGACGAGCTTGCGGCCGCGCACCACCACGGCATTGGGTTCTTGGAGGCGGATGACAGATACGGGGCCGGGCGCTTCTCCAGATTGGCAAGAAAATGGATGCGGGAGATCCGAGGCCGCGGAGCCATTCCTTTGCTGGTTGGCGGTACGGGCCTTTTTCTGCGGGCCCTCACGCATCCGATGTTCGGTGAACCGCCCTTGGATCCACCTTTCCGCGAACGGTTGCGGGAATGGATTGAGGGCAGGGGACCGAACCAACTCAAGCGTTGGGGCACCCGGCTGGACCCCGCTCTCGCAGATGGGCGTCCGCTTGACACTCAACGCGCTGCCCGCACCACACAGCTCGCGCTCTCCACGGGGTATCCTCTCAGTTGGTGGATCGCGCATGGCGAACCGAGCCACCCGCGCTTGCGTGCCGTGGTGTTCCGGCTCCGGGTTGATGCTGAGGATCTGCGCCGGCGCATTCGGGACCGTACCGAAGCGATGATAGAGAGCGGAGCATGGCAGCAGGAGGTTCGGGGCCTCCTGGGCGCTGGCTTGGAGGGATCGCGAGCGTTCAACGCGCTGGGTTACCGCGATGTGGCCACACTTGTTGAAGGTCGCAACTCTTCCGAGCAAACGGTGGAACGGATAGTGGCTGTCACATACCAGTATGCGCGTCGGCAGCGGACCTGGTTCCGTCACCAACTCCCGGGGGGAACCATCTCCCTAGACGCCTCCCGCCCCCCGGCTGAACTTGCCCAAGACGTTGAAGCTGTGTGGCGCCGCGCGTCAGCGGAGGCACCCGCCAACGGCGAGGAGTAGAACATGCGCATCGGGATCACATGCTATCCCACCTATGGCGGTTCCGGGGCTGTTGCCACCGAGCTGGGTTTAGATCTCGCCCGGCGTGGTCATCGCGTGCACTTCATCTCCTATGCCCAGCCGTTTCGCCTTACGCAGTTCATCGACGGCGTCTATTTCCACGAAGTCAAGGTCAACCCCTACCCGCTGTTCGATTACCCTCCCTACTCCCTGGCTCTAGCCGTGAAAATGCATGAAGTGGCTGTTCAGGAGAGCCTGGATCTACTTCATGTGCATTACGCGATTCCACATGCCACGGCGGCGTGGGTGGCGCGGGATATGCTGCGTGGAGAGGGGAAGGACGTGAAGCTGGTCACGACCCTGCACGGGACAGACATCACTCTTGTGGGGAGCGATCCTTCTTACAGGTCGATTACGCGGTTTTCGATCCAGAAATCGGACCGGCTGACAGCCGTTTCCGCCTGGCTCCGTGACCGAACACACGAGGATCTGTGCAACAAATGTCAGATCGACGTGATTCCGAACTTCATCAACCCGGATCTATATGACCGGTCCCAGGGTGGTGACTTCCGCCTCGCGCAGCCGGGTGAGAAAGTCATCATGCACATCTCGAATTTCCGGAGTGTGAAGCGGGTGTCGGACGTCGTGAGGGTGTTTCACCGCATCCACGGTAAGATGCCCGCTCGTTTGATTCTGGTTGGGGATGGACCGGACCGTCACAAGGCCGAGATTTTGGCTCGACGCATGGGCATCGGCGATCAAGTCATTGCTTTAGGCAAAATCGAATCTGTGGCCGAGTTGCTGGTTCATGCCGACCTGTTCCTGCTCCCGAGTGAACAGGAATCGTTCGGCCTCGTGGCTCTGGAAGCTCACGCGTCCGGGGTACCGGTGGTGGGTACGTCGGGGACGGGGCTCGGAGAGGTCGTGAGGCATGGTGAGACAGGGTTTTTGCATCCGGTCGGCGACGTCGACTCCATGGGACATTCCGCAGTTGCTCTCCTGCAGGATACCGTTCGCTGGGAGGAGGCATCCCGCGCTGCCCGTGCCCAGGTGGTCAAGTTTACGGCCTCCTCGGTAGTCCCCCGGTACGAACGCTTGTACAGAGATCTTGTGTCGGGCAAGGACCGCGAACCCGAAGGGCCTCAGGGTGCGTCTGCGTGACCGTACTGGAGGGTGTTGCGCTCGGATTGTTGCAAGGCCTCACCGAGATCCTCCCGGTATCCAGCTCCGGCCACCTGCTCTTGGGCCAGGCCGCGTTGGGGATCGAGATACCGGGGTTCGCCTTCGAGGTCGTGGTTCACGTCGCCACTATGTGCGCGATCACTTGGGTCTTTAGAGCTAGACTCGTCGACCTGGCGCGCGGAGTTCGGCAAGGTGATCGGGGTGAACTCGGTTACTTGGGGTTGTTGATCCTGGGGTCGGTGCCCGCGGCCATAGTCGGTATCGGGTTCAGGGACACGCTCGCTCCCCTGTTCGAACGCCCGATGGTGGCAGCAGCCTTGCTCGTTGTTACCGGCTTTGTGGTCTTATCCATTCGTTGGACGGGGACTCGATCCGTGGACGCTCGTCCTTCGGTGCCTGCAGCGGTCCTCATTGGGGTGGCACAGGCGTTCGCGATTCTGCCGGGGATCTCTCGTTCGGGCTCCACCGTGGCTGCGGCGACGGCGTTGGGCATTACCCCGCGCAAGGCTGCCGAGTTTTCGTTTCTGCTCTCCTTACCCGCGGTGGGCGGGGCCGCCGTCCTGCAAATCGGGGGCTTCGACTCGGCCATTGCCGAGATCGGGGTTGGCCCTCTCATCGCTTCCTTCGTCACCGCCATCGCGAGCGGTGTATTCGCGATCCACCTGTGCCTGCGCCTATTGGGGCAGGGCCAGTTTCACAGATTCGCTCCGTACTGCTGGTTGGTGGGGGGAGGATTCCTCGTGGCCTCCATTTTCTTGCCTGAACTTCGTTAGATGGTGGCCGCCGCCAGCTGGACCGGACTGTCTGTTGGGGAGCTCACCCACAGGTGGGGACACCCCGTCCACCTGTACGATCGCGTAACTTCGACCAACACGGTGGCGCGTACGCTCGCCGCTGCCGGCGCGCCGAGCGGGTCGATCGTATTGGCCGGCGAACAGACACGTGGTCGCGGGCGTGACGGGTCCCGATGGGTCTCCCCCAAGGGAACGGGGGTGTACCTGAGCATGATCGTGCGTCTCCCCGACCCACGGGCTAACCCGCTGTTGTCGCTCATCGCCGGGGTCGATGTTTGCCTGGCACTGAACCGAGGATTCCCCGGTCTCCGAGCGATGGTGAAATGGCCCAACGACATCTATGCCAGGGGACGCAAGCTGGGAGGTATTCTGGCCGAAGTGATAGGGGATGCGCGATCCGCCCCATCGATCCTCGGAGTTGGTATCAATGTGCTAGCCAACCCCGGCCTGGAACCCCTGCCGGCGGCTATTTCGATGATGGGCTGTGGAGTGAGCGCGTCGCTCCCCGAGGTAGCCGATCTCATCGTCAGCGGGCTGGGGCGTAGGATTCCAGAAGCCCCGAGCAGCCTCGACGAAGCTGGGTTGGGTGAGTTTGCAAGCGTGGATTGGCTGCGGGGGCGCTCGGTGGTTCATACTCTCCCGGGAGGAAAGCCGCTACCCGGCGTCGCCGTGGGAATAAACAGGAGCGGCGCGCTGCTGCTACGCACGATGGAGGGAGACATCCGCCGGTTAGTGACCGGTTCGGTGACCTTGGATGAGAAAGCCAGGACACCTGGGCAGGGAGCGCACGTTTACAGAGGCGAAAACGAGGAGCATTCATGGTACTGACGGTAGACGCCGGCAACACTGAGACGGTCGTCGGCTATTTTGCCGGGGACGACCTCCGGCAGGTTTGGCGTCTTGCCACAAATTCTCGTAGTACGGGGGATGAGCTTGCCCTCACCCTTACCTCTTTGGTCGGGCAGGCCGGCCTCCCAAGTCCAATCAGGATGGTCGTGGCCACGGTAGTTCCGGCCACCCGCCACGCTTGGGTCACCGCGGCTCGTATCTTGGATTTGCCGCTGCGCTTCCTGACACCAACATCACCGATTCCCGTGCGATTGGAGGTGGACCATCCTCTCCAGGTGGGTGCCGATCGCATAGCCAACACGCTGGCGGCCGCCACGATCCACAGCTGCGACACCATCGTGGTAGATGCGGGAACCGCCACCACATTCGACTGCATCACGGGGGATGGCGTGTTCCTGGGCGGCGTCATTGCACCGGGACCCCAGACCAGCGCCGGCCAGTTGGCGAAGGCAGCGGCCCAACTTCAGCAGGTGGACCTGGGTAGGCCCCGAAGAGTGATGGGACGAAACACCCTCGACTGCTTACGGAGCGGCGTGTTCTACTCCGTGATAGATGGTGTCGATGGGATCGTTGATCGACTGATCAAGGAGTGGGAGAAACGGCCTCTCGTGATCGCCACCGGTGGCTTGGCAGATCTTCTCGGGGGTTCGTGCCGGACCATTGAACAAGTCGACAAGGCATTGACGATCAAAGGGATATCGATCGCCGGGGAGTACCTCTTCGAGAAACCGTCCGCTTAGCTCACAGACGGCGGGGGACCCCTGCCAGCCGGGGATTCCCTGCGATGCGATCACATGGCGGCGCGACCGAACCCGATGGGTCCGGCCGCACAGCGAACTTTGAATAATCCCGGGCTTATCGCGCCGGGATAGCGCCTATCTACGGACGAAGCAGCAGGTACACTTGTCCTTCATCTTGTCCGCGAGCCCAGGGTTGACGAACCGCAAGACCAAGTAACCCACGAACACGAAAAACGAGACCTTTACAGCAAACCAGAGCAGGGGGAGAATCAGTCCGAACGTCAGGTTCATGACCCCCCAAGCGACCACCCCGGTCACAGCTACAGCAAACAGTGCTCGAATCATAGCACCCTCCCTTTCTGGCATTACGTACGCCTGAGCTCAGGAATGAGTTTCACTGGAATATATCGTTCCTCGGCATCGTTAGTTCCAGTGCTCTCAGCCCGGTCTCCCTCCCCTCTGAGGAGGCCCAAAGCTTGACTCCCCATGCCGGTCTAGTATCTTCTGTCAGCACTCTACGAAGGAGAGTGCTAAACAACTTTTCATTGACCAATACTCACGATTTGCAGGAGGATTTGGCACGTGGCAGCACCAAACATCAATCCGCTCGGCGACCGAGTCGTTATTGAGCCGAGTGACGAAGCAGAGGAGATGCGGGGCGGGCTTTACATTCCCGACACCGCGAAGGAAAAGCCGCAACAGGGGAAGGTTGTCGCGGTCGGGCCTGGGCGCCTGAACGACGAGGGCAACCGCGTCGCCCCCGACGTTGCGGTGGATGATGTCGTTCTCTACGGCAAGTACGCTGGCACGGAAGTCAGTGTTGGCGGGAACGACTACGTGATCGTTCGCTCTGACGACATTCTGGCGACCCTCTGACCGAAAGCTAACGACACTTAAGCCCAACACGGGCGAAGGAGATAAACCGATGGCGAAGGATCTGGAATTCGATACCGCTGCACGGCAGCGGCTGAAGGCCGGCGTGGACAAGCTGGCCCGCGCGGTAAAGGTCACGCTCGGTCCCAAGGGCCGGAACGTGGTCTTGGAGAAGAAGTTTGGCAGCCCGACCATCACCAAGGACGGAGTCACGGTCGCCAAGGAGGTTGAACTCGAAGATCCGGTAGAGGATCTCGGTGCGAAGATGGTCAAGGAAGTGGCAACCAAGACGTCGGATGCAGCTGGCGATGGTACCACGACGGCCACCGTGCTCGCCCAGGCGATCTTCACAGAAGGCCTGAAGAGCGTGACGGCGGGTGCCAATCCTATGGCACTCAAGCGGGGGATCGACAAGGCTGTTGAGGCGATTGTAGACAATCTCGCCGGCATTTCCGTCGAGACGTCCGGCAAGCGGGAGATTTCTCAGGTCGCAGCTGTCTCCGCCAACAGCGATGCGGAGATCGGCCAGCTCATCGCGGACGCCATGGACAGGGTTGGAAAGGACGGTGTCATCACGGTCGAGGAAGCTCGCGGCCTGGAGACCTACCTGGACACGGTTGACGGGATGCAGTTCGACCGGGGCTACCTGTCACCCTATTTCGTGACGGACCCCGAGAAGATGGAAGTAGCGCTTGAAGAGCCAGTTATCCTGATTCACGACAAGAAGGTGTCGGCGATGAAGGACCTGCTCCCGGTCCTCGAGCGAGTTGCCCAGATGGGTCGCCCACTGCTCATCGTTGCGGAAGACGTCGAGGGCGAGGCCTTGGCTACGTTGGTCGTGAACAAGATGCGCGGTACCCTCAAGGTGGCTTCGGTCAAGGCACCTGGATTCGGTGATCGCCGGAAGCAGATGTTGCAGGATCTCGCGATCCTAACCGGTGGCCGACTCATTTCGGAAGAGGTTGGGCTCAAGCTCGAGAACACGGACGTGTCCGACTTGGGTTCGGCCAAGCGTGTGTCGATCGACAAGGACAACACCACGATCGTTGACGGTGCGGGAGACCCGAATGCGATCAAGGGCCGGATCAACGAGATTCGCGTCGCCATCGACAAGTCCACCTCGGACTACGACCGCGAGAAGCTGCAGGAGCGTTTGGCGAAGCTGGCCGGTGGCGTAGCCGTCATCAATGTCGGCGCTGCAACCGAGACGGAGATGAAGGAAAAGAAGGCGCGGGTCGAGGATGCGTTGCACGCCACGCGCGCCGCCGTCGAGGAGGGGATTGTGCCTGGTGGTGGAGTTGCGCTTCTGCGCAGCCAGGGTTCTCTGGACGACGTCTCCGGTTCCGATGCTGATGAGAATATCGGGATCCAGATTGTACGCAGGGCGATTGAGGAGCCGATTCGGACGATCGCTTCCAACGCGGGAGCCGAGGGCTCGATCATCGTCGAGAAGGTTCGTGAGCGCAACGAAACGAACGTTGGCTACAACGCGGGCACCGGCGAGTATGAAAACCTCGTAAAGGCGGGAGTCATAGATCCGACGAAGGTCACGCGGACTGCGCTGCAGAACGCGGCATCGATTGCCGGATTGTTGCTGACCACCGAGGCCGTGGTCGTCGACCAGCCGGAAAAGGAAGACGCAGCTGCTGCCGCGATGGCCGCCGGCGGGGGCGGTGGTGGCATGGGTGGCATGTACTAAATCGCCACAGCTTGGGAGTGGGCGCGCCGCGTCCCTCAACCACCTTGCTAGCGAAGGCCCGGTTCTTGGACCGGGCCTTCGTGTATCGTCCTCGTACATTATTTTGCCTCCCGAGGACACATTTTTTCTTCGGTTGGGTCAGCCGTACCCCTGGGAGGCGCGGATAGAACAAACCAACAGCGGGTCGAGCATATGAGGGTTGGCAAGCACCTGGTCGCAGGTTGGCTATTGGCGACAGTGACCGCTTGCGAATCGGGACCGATGGAACCCGGTCTCTCGCCGTGCGCCTTCCCTGGGCGGGCAGCCACGGGTGTACTCCCGCTCCGCCTGCAGCCGGGCGACGGCTGCGTAATCCCGGTTTCCAGCGTCCGCGAGCTTAGAATACCTGCGTCTGACGCTTCAACAACCCATCTGTTGATCGTCCAGAATACGGGCCGTCATCCCGAGGCCCGACGCCGTATACAACTGACCATCTCCGGACCCGATCCAGACTCTGGCGCGGAGGTCGAACGTGCGCGACTAGCTCCCCTGCTGTCCGCCCGGGGAGACCATCTCGCGAATCTCGCCGCAACCGAAGCTACACTGCGTTCCAACGCGCGCCGGGCTGTGGCAACTCGACGCTCGGGCGCTCCGTCCGCTGCCGGGGCGGGCACTCGTCGTGAACCGGCAAGGGATGTGGTGGCCGGGGATGCTATATCCTTCCACCTAACTGTCCGCCCAGACCTGTCGGTTTCGTGTGACGACCCGGCCACTATCGACGCGACGGTGCGCGCGGTGGGGGAGGGCGTGGCGATCGCGGAGGATAACGAAGTCTCCGGGTCGGTCTCCTCGGACGTGTACCGAGAGATAGTGGATGAGATCGAATCACTGGTCTTGCCGACCGTTAAAGAGTACTTCGGTGAGATCACGGACCTGGACTCTAATGGCCTGATTTGGGTCCTGTTCACTCCCGCGGTTAACCGCCTCACTCCTCGGGGGAGTACGACTCGCATCGGTGGCTTCTTCAATCCGTTGGACCTGGCGGATCCCGCTTCGTGTGACGGATCCAATCATTCGGAAGTCTTATACACCCTGGCGGCCGACCCTGCGGGCAGGTTCTCCAATCCAGTGACCGAGGCGGCCTTTATCCGGCGGGCGGTACCGGTCGTGGCGCACGAGGCCGAGCATCTGGTCGCTGCTGGAACGAGGGTCATTCTAGAGGGAGGATCGTTTGCGGATCTCGAGGACGCGTGGTTGAGTGAAGGCCTGGCGCACACGGCCGAAACACTCGTGGGTTTACGGGTGGGGGACCTCCGCCAAAAACAGGGTTACGGTTTCCAGGACCTCGTCGGTTCACCGGGGAATTTCGGGCGCTTTTTCTTCAACAATTTCGAACGGACCGCGTACTTTCTATCGGATCCGGAGAATACCCAGGCGTTGGGTGACGCAGATGGTGGCGATCCGGGGGGGATCGAGTCCCTCAAGATGAGAGGGTTCGCGTGGCTTCTGGTGAGATGGCTTGCGGACCAACCGAGTGGACAGTTCGGAATTGGCGATGCTGGACTTCTTAGAGATCTGGTAGGTGGCGGAGCCAGTAGGGCAAGAGGAGTGGAGAACATCGAACGAATTCTCGAAACCAGGGACGGGCCCCAGACATGGGAAGAGCTCTTGCAGGCATTTGCCATGGCTCCCTTACGCGACGTACCACTGTCTGACATAGGAGATGCGACTTTCGATCTGGTCGACGTATACTCGAACCTCCACCGTGTCCTTGATGGAGAAGCCCCGTTTACAGACACCTATCCCCTGGTGCCCCATCGACTGACCATGACCGACGACCTGTACGCCGAAGATGCGTTCGATTTGGAGCCGGGCACGGGCCGGTACTACTTCCTGGAGAGTGCCGGACCCCACCCGACAATCCGTATCCGTCTCAATACACCGGACAGAAGGTCTGGCTCGGGAGCGGCGGACCCTCGTTATGTTGTCGTGCGCATCCGCTAGTGCGAACGTAGCTAACTCCAACGTGGCTAATTTTGAGGAGGTCCAGCCGAAAATGAAGTTTGGGGTGATAAGCGTCGTCTTGGCGGCGACTCTCGTGGCGTGTGGCGATTCCGGAACGGGACCTCCTCCTCCTCCTCCACCGGTGACCACACCGCCAGCGGTATCCCTGGATCTGGCAGTGGGCGAAGCAAGGACGGTGGCGGGTCCTGCTGAGCTTGCGAATATTGAGGTGGTAGGCGGTCCCGAGCTGAGACGTTATGAGCTGGTGCTGTCGTCTGGTTCGGGCGTCCCCATGAGTGAAGAGACGGTCCGCCTGCAGTTCCAGACCCCGCAATCCAGTGCCAATATTGTGCCTGCGGTGTCCCAGCTGTCCCAGACCGCTGACCGGGCTCCGCCATCACCCTTGGATGGGGTGGACGAAGCCATGTTGGCTCGAATGAGGGGGTTGGCGTACGAGCGCTACATCCGCGACCGCAATTTCGAGGAGTTGGAAAGGGTTGGGGGGTCGTTTTCGTCTGAGCGAGGTTACGTGCTCGCTACCATGCCCAAACTTGGGGATATCCTCAGTCTCAAGGTAGGGGTGGATCAAAACCTGTTGTCGAACTGCCAGGATGAAACCGTTTATTTGGGTGAGGTTAGGTATGTTGGAGAGCACTTCACCCTTGTGGAGGATCTGGATTTTCAAACACTCCCGGAGGGCCAGAGGTTCACCGATGATGATTTCCAGGTTCTAGGGGCCGAACTTGACGAGCACACCTATCCCGTAGTGGCCGATTATTATGGCGAACCACGAGATCAGGATTCCAACAATACGGTGCTGGCATTCGTCACCGCCGCTGTGAACCGCCTAAACGCAAGGGATGCGGAGGGGATCGTAGCTGGGTTTTTCCTGCCTCGGGACCTTGTCCCGAGCAGCGAGTGCCCGGCTTCCAACAACGGAGAGATCTTCTACGTCCTCGGCCCCGATCCCACCGCGGAGTTTGGCTACGCCGTTGAGGTTGGGTCCGCGCGATCCTTGCTGCGGTCAACCGTTACACACGAGTTCGTTCACCTCGTCAATACCCAACAACGCACGCCAGCCGGCTCCAGCCCGCGTCCGGGGATTCGAGAGGTTGCGTGGCTCGATGAGGCGATGGCGCACCTCTCCGAAGAATTGGTCGGTTTCCACTCTGCCGGGCTTGAGCCGCGCCGGAATCTGGACATCGAGGGCACCTCACAGGAAAACTTCCGCTTCTACAACGATTTTCATCTCTTCAACCACTACCGTCTTGGTCGGTTCATGCGCGGCGGTTGTCCAACGGCACACACTAACGGTCCAGCGTCCATATCTGTGTTGGGGAACTCGCAGGGGCACGATCCGGGAGGTGCGGAATCTCTGGACTTCCGGGGTTTCGCGTACGGGTTCGCTCGTTGGCTCGGCGACCAATACGGACAAGTTGGTCCCGGAGGTGTTTTTTCCTCCACCAACGAAGCGGAGCTGTTCCGAGATCTCACGACCGGTGGACCCTCACGGACGACAGGCATCGACAACGTTGAGCGAGCGCTGCGTAACAGGGGTCACCAGGTCACTTGGCCACAGTTGGTGGCTGAGTTCTTGGGTTCTCTTGTGGCCGACGACAATGCGCCGACAACAGACAACCGGTTCCATTGGAAAACGTGGGACCTGAGAGATCTCTATCGGCAGCTCAGCCTGTCGAGTGCGGGAGACACATGCCCATTTACTGCGACCTACCCGCTGGCACCGGCGACTGTAACGCTGAATGCATCTACCAACCAGACTGTATCCTTCGACGTATACGCATCCAGCGGTCGATTCGTAAGTATACAGAGCGATATCGCCGCCCCCACCTTCAGGATTACGGTGGGAGATGGGAATGGTGACCCCTTGCCCCCGTCGATGCGTGCGCGTCTCTCACTCATTCGGATCCGGTAGCGTGGCCAGATTAGGTAGGATCGCACCGTCGGGCCGCACTGGGATCGCAGCGGCGTTGACCTCCTTGATGGTGTTGCTGGCGTGTGGTGGAGATACCACCGGTCCTCCGCCTCCGCCCGAACCACCGCCGCCCCCCCCTGAGCCACCCTCGAGACCCGCGCTCTCGTTGGGTCCTGGCGAAATCCACGTGTTCACAGACCCTCAGGAATTCGCGTCCTTCACTTTGGCTTCCTCGTCCGGTCCTAGTGAGTACCATGTCGTTGTGATGAGCGGTTCGACCGATGCCGAGCAGGAGGCCCCGTTACGCCTGCGGGCGTCCCCATCGGCCTCCAGCGCCAGCGTGGTCCCGGCCTTTTCCGCCCGCCCGCCAGTGTCCGCGACCACCTCCGCAGGTTCGTCCGATCCTTCGCTGGCCCCGTCCATCTTCGAGATACAGCGCGATCCGTGGCGTGAACGGAGATCCCACCTACGGCTGTTGGAGCAGATGGAAAGGGAGATCCAGAGAGTCGGTGTCGGAGCGCGACCGGCGGGGGCCAGGGGTCCTGCGGGAGCCATCAGCCGCGACGCGGCCATCCCCGAGGTCGGGGATTCCATCACCCTCACGTCCGCCGTCGTAGGCGGAGGGATTTCTTGCTCCAGCAATACCCCGGTGCCGTCCGTGGTGACTGCAGTGGGCGAACACTTTGTCATCGTGTCCGACATCCGAATGGCTGATTATTTCACGGACGAAGACTACCAGGGGATCATCCGCGACTTGGACCGATACGTTGCGCCAATCGCGCACGAGTACTTCGGTCCACCGACCGATTTAGATGGCAACGGGCGGGCGATCGCGTTCTTTACCAACGAGGTAAACCGCCTTTCCGACCCCGAGAGCGGCGCGATCGTCATAGGGTTTCACCAGGGGATCGACCACCTGGCTGCGACGGATTGCCCTGCGAGCAATGAAGGCGAGCTCATTTGGCTTATCGGTCCGGATCCCGAGGGAGAATTCGGTTTCCCGGTGTCTCCCGAGATCGTCAATGAACTGGCGCGCCCTCTAGTCGCTCACGAATACCAACATCTCCTCAACACGGGGAGAAGGGTCTTCGAGCAGACGGGCCCGTTCTACAGCTTGGCTGACCTATGGATCAACGAGGGGCTCTCCCACATCGCTGAAGAGGTAACAGGTCTGCACATAGTCGGCCTCGGCGTTCGGCAGAACCTGTCCCTCCCCGATCTGGTATTCGACGACCTCTCGGCGGAAGTTTTTTGGGACTATCATCGGCCCAACCTGTTGAACGTCAAGATGTACCTGGAGGGGACCACGAACTTCAACGCGCTTTCCATCTCGAACGACGACCTCGGTTTCAACGTGAGGGGTTGGGGTTATCAATTCCTTCGGTGGTTGGGTGACCAGTACGGTCCCGCTGCACCTGAGGGAATCGTCAAGGGTTCGGGTGAGCACCAGCTGTTCCGAGAGCTCGCGGTCGGTGGCCCTGCCTTTTTGTTCGGTCCGGACAACGTGCGACGTGCGGTGAACCAGGTATCTGGTCAATCTCCCTCCTGGGCCGATCTCTTGGCGCAGTATTTCCTGGCGCCGGCGGCCGACGATATCGAGGGTACACTCCCCCCGCGGACGCAGGTCTCAACCTGGGATACGCAGGATCTGTGGGAGAGTCTCGCGGCCAACTCCGTGGACGACCTGCAGTCTGGGTACCCATTGCAACAGCGGCAGCTCCAGTTGGGTCCGGCCGCTCCATCCTCCAATCGGTTCGATCTGCGTTCCTCGACTGCCAGGTACTACCGGTTCTTGTCCGACGGGGCGGCCCAGGCCACGACCGTCGAGGTAACACTGACTTCGGGCCAAGCGGTACCGCGCGGACCCGAGGCCCGGGTGATAGTGTTTCGGGCTCGTTAGTTTCGGGTTCGTTCACACGCTGACAACCCCGAAGGCTGCTACCAGGAGCTTCATCTGATGACGGTTAGACAACCGATAACAGTCAAACTTCCCGACGGTACCCCGAAGGAGGTGGAACAGGGAGCCACGGCGGCGGATCTCGCCGCAAATATCGGCCCTCGCCTACGGAAGGCGGCGGTCGCGGCGCTGGTCGACGGGGAAATCCGAGACCTGGACTGGCCCCTCGCCGAAGGCGAACAGGTGTCGATCGTTACCCGCGGCGACGACAGTGCCGATGCTCTCTACGTCCTTCGACATTCCGCGGCGCACATTTTGGCCACGGCCGTGCGTCAGCTGTTTCCCGGGGCGGGGATCGGTTTCGGCCCACCAATCGACGATGGCTTCTACTACGACTTTGAGGTCCCGGAACCGTTCACCCCGGAAGATCTGGAACGGATACAGGAAGTGATGGAAGAGGTGGTCCGCGACACGGACCTTTTCTCCAGAAACGAAGTCACACGTGAGGAGGCAGAGGTCCTGTTCGAGGACGATCCCCTCAAGTTGGAACGTCTAGCCGAGATCCCTGCCGACGAGACGATCTCGGTATACAGGAATGGGGCGTTTCTGGACCTATGCCGTGGTCCCCACGTTCCCAATACGGGTGAGGTGAAGCACTTCAAACTTCTTCACGCTGCCGGCGCCTATTGGCGCGGCGATGAGAAGCGACAGATGCTCCAGCGCGTTTACGGGACCGCCTATTATTCGCGCGCGGCCCTGGAAGCGCATCTCACCCGCATCAAGGAGGCTGCGAAGCGCGACCATCGGAAGCTGGGGCGCGAACTCGACCTCTTTTCTATCCAGGAGGAGATCGGGCCGGGCCTCATTTGTTGGCATCCGAACGGGGCTCGGATACAGCTGGAACTGAGGCGTTGGATAGAGGACATCCTTCTGCAACGGGGGTATTCGTTCGTCTACACCCCGCACATTGCGAGCGAGGCCCTGTTCAGGCGCTCCGGCCACCTGCCCAACTATGCCGACAACATGTATCCGGCGATGACGGGGGAGGGTGAAGCGGAGTCGTTTCGGGTCAAACCCATGAACTGTCCCGGACATATCACGATTTACGCTTCTCGCCCCCGGAGTTACAGAGACCTGCCGGTGCGGCTGTCAGAGATTGCGAATGTGTACCGGTATGAACGTTCCGGTACTCTGCACGGACTGCTAAGGGTCCGGATGTTGACCATGGACGACGGCCACGTCTTCTGTACCCCCGAGCAGGTCGAAGACGAGATTTTCCTATGCCTCGACCTGGTCCACGAGGTAATGACGACCCTTGGGCTGGAGTACACCTTCGACCTTTCCACTCGGCCTGACGGGGAAAAGCGAATGGGGGACGACGAAGTGTGGGACCGGGCCGAAGAGGCGTTGCGCGCGGCCCTTGAGCGGGCGGCTCTTCCGTACTCCCTCAATGAGGGTGGGGGGGCGTTCTACGGGCCGAAGATCGACATCAAGTACAAGGATGCGATCGGGCGTGAATGGCAGGGGGCCACCATCCAACTCGACTTCAACCTTCCCGAGCGATTCGACCTCGAATACGTAGGGACCGACAATCGCCCTCACCGCCCAGTGATGATCCACCGGGCGATCTTTGGTACTCTGGAACGGTTTACAGGGGTGCTCGTAGAACACTTCGCGGGTTCTTTCCCCCCGTGGCTTGCGCCGGTGCAGGTCCGCGTATTGCCGGTTACGGACGCTCAGTCGGAGGCCGCGCGACAGGTGGAGGAACGCCTTTCCGCCGATGGGTTTCGGGTCGAGTTGGACGCACGGGCGGAGACGCTCGGATATCGAATCCGGGATGGCGAGATGATGAAAATTCCGTACCTACTGGTGGTTGGAGCTCGCGAGGTCGAGTCCGGTGCCGTGGCGATGCGGGCGAGGGGTCAGAAGCGCAAACAACAGGTTCTCCCGGTGGAGGATTTTGTCGCCCGGCTCCGTGATAGGGTCGCCTCCAGGGCACTTGCGACGTGATGTCCGCCGTTTGACAACGCCCTCAGTCAAACTAGATTTGACTAAGTAGAAAAATACGGAAGCAGGGGGTCGCCCCTCGCCCGAGCGACGCACGCAGCCACGAACGCAGTGTAGTTGCCGGGTCACACACACCTGTTTTGGCAGGTTGAGGTCGTACACCCTGTGCCCGGTCGCGAATAACGTGATGCGGGCTTTTGTTTTTCTTCAGCTTTGGCTGGGTGGGGGCCTGAGCTGGTAATGGAAACGAGGTGTAGTGAACGACGAACCCCGAGTTAACGATCGTATCAGAATTAGTCCCATCCGTCTCATTGACGAGGCGGGCAAACAACTAGGAATTGTTGCGACGGAGGAAGCTCGTGCCTTGGCGGCGAGCAGGGGATTGGACCTCGTGGAGGTCGCAGCCGGAGCAAGGCCTCCGGTATGTCGCCTGATGGATTTTGGGAAGTACAAGTACGCGCAGGCACGGAAGGCTCGGGAAGCGCGGAAGAACCAGCACACTATCCAGGTGAAGGAGGTTAAGCTCCGCCCGAAGATTGAGGCGCACGACATCGAGTTCAAACTTAGACACGCCCGCCGTTTCTTGATGGAGGGCAACAAGGTGAAGTTCACCCTAATGTTCAGAGGTCGGGAAGTGACTCATCCGCATATTGGGCGACGGCTCCTGGAAACAGTCAAGGGAGCGCTGCAAGACATCGCCACCGTCGAATCCGAGATCCACCACCAGGGTCGCCTAATGACGATGATGATGGGACCGCACCGCAAGTAGAATAGGACCCAAGTAAATGCCGAAAATGAAGACCAACCGCTCGGCAGCGAAGCGGTTTAGAAAGACGGGAGCTGGAAAGTTCCGCAGGCAACGTGCCTACCACAGCCACATCCTCACCAAGAAGAGCCCCAAACGGAAGCGGCGACTGCGGCAGAAGACTTTGGTCGCCAAGGCAGATGAAAAGAGAGTGAAGCGGTTGCTCGGGGCTTAATAACCGTCGCGATTTGCATGCGCACCATGCCCGATCGGTATGGCGCGCCACAAATGAGGAGGAGGTAAGGCCATGTCACGCGTTACCCACAGCGTTGCGCGGAATCGCCGTAAAAAGAAGATACTCAAGCAGGCTCGGGGCCAGTTCGGTGCCCGCTCCAAGCTATACAGGACCGCCAAAAACTCCGTAGAGCGGGGTTGGGCTTACGCTTATGTGGATCGTAAGAAGCGGAAGCGCGACTTCCGCCGACTCTGGATCACCCGCATAAACGCTGCGGCACGCCAAAACGGTCTCTCGTATTCGCGCTTCGTGAACGGCTTGAAAACAGCGGGAGTGGATCTCAACCGGAAGGTGCTCGCCGATCTCGCGGTTAAGGATCCGGCCGCCTTTTCCAAGCTGGCCGAGGTAGCCAAAGCGCACGTCTCGTGACCACGGGAGCGGCCTCGCTCCTATCCCGGCTCGAGAAATTAGAAAAAGAAGGACTAGCCGCGATCAGGGGCGCGCACGACGCTGACAGCCTTGAGATGGCTCGGGTGGAATTCCTGGGGCGAAGTGGCAAGCTGCCCGTCGTCATGTCGGCTATCGGAAGCGTCGAACCTCGCGAACGACGCAGCGTGGGGCTACGGGCAAACACAGCCAAGGGAGTTCTTGCCGAGGCTCTCGAAGAACGTTTGGCGGCTGTCCAAGAAGGGACGGGGGCCACCGACGGTGTGGCGTACGATCCCTCGCTCCCCGGCCGCACGTCCTGGCAGGGCGGGGTTCACCCTGTCACGAGGGTCATCGACGAGATCTGTCAGATCTTTGCCGAGTTGGGGTTTACCCGGGTGCACGGACCCGAGATAGAGACGACGTGGTACAACTTCACGGCGCTCAACATCCCTCTCGATCATCCCGCTGCCGACACTATGGACACCTTTTACCTCGAAGACGGTGTAGTGTTGCGCACACACACCTCTCCCATGCAGGCGCGGGTGATGGAGCAGTACAGCCCCCCCGTACGGGTTATGGTGCCCGGCCTCGCTTATAGACGGGACTCGTTCGATCCTTCGCACGCCCCGGCGTTTGAGCAAATCGAAGGCCTGGCTGTGGACGAAGACGTGGATTTCGTTGAGTTTCGGTCAACGATTCGGCGTTTTGTACGACGTTTTTTCGGCCCCCGGACAAAGAGCCGCTTCAGGCCGTCGTTCTACCCGTTCACGGAACCCTCGGCCGAGGTGGATATTTCATGTGCCGTGTGCAGTGGCAGTGGTTGCTCGACATGCAAACGCACGGGTTGGGTGACGATCATGGGGAGCGGGATGGTTGACCCGGCCGTCTTCGAGGCGGTCGGCTACGATCCCGAACGGTATACGGGGTATGCTTTCGGCATGGGTCCGGCGCGCATAGCCATGGTTAGGCATGGGATCCCGGACATGCGGTTGCTGTACGAGGGAGACGTGACCTTCTTGCGGCAGTTCGTCTGACCCGGGGGCCGGGATGAACGTCTCTTTCAACTGGCTCGACGAACTTGCCTCGCTCCGGCAGAGTGGCAACAGTCCGTCCTCCGTGGCGGAACGCCTGACCACAGTCGCCGCGGCAGTGGACAGCTTGACGCCCGTCGGGACGGATCTCGAAGGGATCGTCGCGGCACGAGTTCTGAGTGTCGAGCGGCACCCGAACGCAGATAGGCTGAGCCTTTGTCGGATTGACCGCGGTGACGGGGAGATTCTGGATGTGGTGTGCGGGGCCCCGGTCATCGTGGCAGGAGGACTCTACCCCCACGCGGCGCCGGGAACTGTCCTTCCCGGGGGCTTTCGGCTGGAGAAACGCAGGATCCGGGGCCAGATGAGCCTCGGGATGTTGTGCTCGGAGGATGAGCTGAAGCTGGGCCGGGACCGCGGCGGTATCATGAGACTTGCTGACGATCTTTCTCCGGGAGACGCGGTGGCACCTGCATTCGGCCTCCCCGACGTCCGCCTGACCTTGGATCTGAACCCGAACCGGGTCGATCTGGCTTGTCACATCGGGGTGGCGAGAGAACTCTCGCCGCATATCCGTCCAGCTCCGTTTGGCCCGGCCCGGTGGGAGCCCGAGTGGATCGACGGGGGTGCAAGTGCGAGCTGCGGGGATGTGACGGTGACTATCAAGGACGGTGACCGCTGTCCCCGGTACATGGCTGCCATCGTGCGGGGCGTGAAGGTAGCTCCGTCTCCGGCGTGGCTGGCGGGTAGGTTGCTCGCGGCCGGGGCACGACCCATCAGCAACGTCGTGGACGCCACCAACTACGTGCTCCTCGAGCGCAACCAGCCGCTGCACGCATTCGACCTCAATACCGTGGGGGGGTCCGAAATCCGGATTCGAGCTGCCGCGCCGGGTGAGCAACTTGTTACGCTCGACGGGGAGGAGCACCGGCTAGCCACGGCCCAGACCGTCATCGCGGACCGAACCCGTGCCATCGCTCTGGCCGGCGTCATGGGAGGGCGGGATACGGAGGTGACGGAGGGCACGACAGATGTCCTTATCGAGTGTGCCGCTTTCGAACCCATGTCCGTTCGGCGAACACGGTCTCCGGCTGGGCTCTCGACGGACGCGTCCTACCGCTTTGAACGCGGGATCGACCGACACGCCCAGGAAGGTGCTTTGATCCGTTGCGTGGAACTGATACTCGCCGTGGCGGGTGGCACGGCGGACCCTCAGAGCCTTCGCGTCGGCCCGACGCCCTCCAGTCCGCCACCGACCGACCTCCGAGTGAGTCGCACCAACAGGGTCCTGGGATTTGGCTTGGGTTTTCGCGAGGTGCGTGACGCGCTCACATCGATCGGATTCGGCGTGGAGAATGGATCGGGAGCCGGACGGAACGGTGCGGGAGAGGAACAATTAAGGGTATACGTTCCCGGATGGCGAACCGATGTAACCCGCGAGATAGATCTCATCGAAGAAGTGGCTCGTCGGGTGGGGTACGACGCCGAGCGGGGTGGCGAGAAGGGTTCCAGGCCGAGTTGCGTCCCGGAAGATCCGCGGGTCGAGAAAGAAGATCGGGTGCGGCGGTTCTGCGTGCGAGAAGGGTTTCTTGAGTGCCGGAGCACGAGTTTCATGCCCGAGGTGTTTCGCGGTAGTCGGGCTGACGTCCGGATACCTAACCCGCTTTCGTCGGACGAGAGTTGCCTGCGCGCCCAGATGATCCCCGTTCTCCTAAGGCGCCTCGAACACAACTTTGCTCGAGGCCACAGGGATGTCCGACTATTTGAAATCGGAACCGTTTTTGGTCTGGCCAACGAGGAGTCAGAGTCCGGGCAAGACTTGGAGCGTTATGTTGAGCGTGGTCGGGTCGGGATCCTTGCGACCGGCAGGCGGTCACCGGGTCATTGGGACGGAGCCGGAGATGACACAGACCTTTGGGATCTCAAGGGTGTGGCCGATGTGTTTTCGCACCAATTGTGCGAGGCCAGCCTCGAACCCGGGGGTGACACCACGGCGCCTGCATGGCTGGCGGGCTCTGGGTTCAATGCGGTACGGGGAGGTAGGGTTGTGGGTGTAGCGGGACAGGTGAGGCAGAAAGCACTGGACGCCCCACCCTGGGCGGGTCCGGTATTTGCGATGGAGTTTGATCTGGACGCCGTGCGCTCCAAGCGGGCCGTGAGGTACGTCGCGCCCTCGCACTTCCCCGAGGTACGGCGAGATTTGGCTGTTCTGGTCGGCGCCGATGTACAGGCGGATGTGGTCGAGACGGCGGTGAGAGAGGCGGCGTCAGACCTGCTCGAGAGCGTTGAACTTTTTGATGTTTACGCGGGAGATGAAGTAGGTGCTGGCCGCAAATCTTTGGGCTGGACACTTCGGTTCCGTGCGCGGGATCGCACTTTGACCGACCGTGAGGTTGAAAGAGAGGTAGCCGCCATCACCCGGAAACTAGGACACGATCTGGATGCCTCGGTCCGAGGTGCCTGAGACCCAGCAAAGGGTACTCGATCTTCTGAATCGGGTGTCGAAGGCGGCCGATGCCCTGGTGGAGGACCGTCAATCCGACGCTGAAGACAACCTCGCTACGATTCTACCGATGCGGGTCGATGCAGAACCGCCGGACTCCAGGGAAGAGCTCCTCGCCGAGAATGAACGACTCCGATTGATCCTGGCTGAGGCGAAGGAAGTAGCCCGTCGCCTGAGGAACAAGCTTATAGTCGTCGAGGACGAACTGTGAGCAAAGGAGCGGCCGATACCAAATCGCTCGTGGTGAAGATCGCCGGGGACCGCTACGCGCTGAAGACCGAGCGCGATCCGGAACACACGATGGCTTGCGCAGAGCACGTAGATAGGACCATCAAGGAGGTGGCGATAAGCGGTCGCGTCAGTGATCCGGGGCGCGCGGCGGTGCTGGCGGCACTCATGATCACCGACCAACTCTTTGGGACGCTTGCCGATAAGGACGAGTTCCAGAGGCTAGTCGAAACGCGCCTTTGCGAAATCGCCGACCACCTAGAACAGCTGGTGGAAAGTTAATCGTGCCGGAATCCGTCGTGTTCCAGGCGCTGTTGTTATTGGTGACTGCAGTTGTGGGTGCGGGCTTCGGAATCGTGCTGGAACGGAGGGGGTTGGACAGGGTCCGGGGTCGGCTAAAGGCGGAGAGCGAACATGCCCGTTTGAGTGCCCAGCAGGAGGCTGAGCACATTCTCAAAACGGCTGAGCTAAAGGGTAGGGAGGAGATCCAACGCCAACGGGAGGCGTTGTCCGAGGAGGCGCGCACTCAACGCCTGAACCTTGCAGAACTGGAAAAGCAGGCAAGCAGCAGGTCCGACAAACTGGACCGACGATTTGCTGAATTGGACGAACGCCGTCTCGACCTGGAGGAGGGGTGGAAGGATGTGGGTCGACGCAGCGACGAAGTGGGTCGACGCAGCGAAGAGCTGGATCTACGCCGCCAAAGTCTGGATCGACGGGAAGAAGAGCTGGGCCTGAGCGAGGCTCATGTCCTCGGTAGATTGGAGGAAGTAGCCGGGCTGAGCTCAGAAGAAGCACGTCGGGAGTTGGTTACCTACATCGAAGAGGAGGCCCGCGCGGAAACGGCTCATTTTGTCCGTGAGGAACGTGGGCGCGCGAGAAGAAGGGCGCAGCTTGAGGCGCGCAAGATCATCTCCCAGGCCATCGAGAAGATCGGCGTCGACCACGTGTCAGAGAACTCGGTGTCGGCCGTTGCGCTCCCCGCCGAAGACATGAAGGGCCGCATCATCGGGCGGGAGGGACGCAATATCAGGGCGTTCGAAGCGGCCACGGGCGTTGATCTTGTGGTCGACGACACCCCGGGTGTGGTCATCCTGTCCTGCTTCGACTCGGTTCGCCGCGAAGTGGGACGCCTGGCACTCGAACGCTTGATAGCGGACGGCCGGATTCACCCCGCTCGAATCGAGGAGATCGTGGAAAAGGCCCACGGCGATATTGAGATTGTGATGCAGGAAGCGGCGGACAAGGTCATGTACGAATTAGGCGTTCACGGGTTGCACCCCGAGATCCGCGAGACGCTGGGCTACCTTCGGTTCCGGAGCAGTTACGGCCAAAACCAGCTCGCCCACTCGAGGGAAGTGGCTCTCATTGCAGCGGCGATGGCAGCGGAGTTGGGGCTCGACCAGGAAGCGACAAAGCGCATGGGTCTCCTCCACGATATTGGGAAGGGACTCACCCACCTCCATGAGGGTAGTCACGTTGATCTGGGGTACGATTTGTGCAAGCGGTGCGGCGAGCGGGACGAGGTGTTGAACGCCATCAAGGCACACCATGGTGACGAACCTGCCCGTTACCCGGAAACGAGTCTCGTGACCGCGGCCGACGCAATCTCCGGAGCCCGTCCAGGTGCTCGTCAGGAGTCGTACGAGAACTACGTGAAGCGTGTGGAGCGGCTAGAGGAGATCGCGCAATCGTGCGAAGGAGTTGAGCGGGTTTACGCGATTCAGGCAGGACGCGAGGTCCGTGTGATCGTCACCCCCGACAAAGTCACTGACGAGGAGATGGCTGAAATATCGGATCGCACGGCACGGCGCATTGAGCAGGAACTACAGTACCCCGGACAGATCAAAGTTGTCGTAATCCGGGAATCCAGGACAGTTGATTTCGCTCGTTAGAATAGAACACAACGAAATGCCGGAGGAGCAATGGCAGCCCAAATCATAGACGGAAAACAAATCGCCGCGGAGATCCGCGAAGAAGTCAAATCTCGAACCGAAGCTTTGGCGGCCAAGGGCGTGACGCCGGGCTTGGGTGTCGTTCTCGTGGGTGAGGACCCGGCGTCTCAGGTGTACGTTCGGATGAAAACGCGAGCTTGTGAGGCCGCCGGCATCCGCGCCCGAGACTACTTCCCGCCGGCCGACATCTCGCAGGCAGACCTCCTTGCCATCGTGGATGATCTCAATGCCGATCCCGAGATCCACGGCATCCTGGTTCAGCTTCCCCTCCCCCGGCATTTAGACGAGCGAGAGGTCACGGAACGGATAGACCCCTCCAAGGACGTGGACGGTTTTCACCCTGTGAACCAAGGGCGGATGTCCCAGGGAGATCCCACTGCTTTCCGCCCCGCCACACCAGCCGGAGTCCAGGAGCTGATTCGTCGAACCGGTGTCGAAACTTCAGGCGCTCATGTCGTAATGGTGGGCCGGTCGAACATCGTCGGTCTACCCATGTCGCAGATCCTCCTCCAGAAAGAACCGGTTGGCAACGCCACGGTGACGGTGGCCCACAGCCGCACCAAGGATCTCAAGGCCATTACTCTGCTAGGCGAAATCCTCATCGTCGCGGTCGGTATCCCGGAGCTCGTTCGAGGCGACATGGTTCGAGAGGGAGCCGTTGTGATCGATGTGGGTGTGAATCGGCTCGAAGATCCTTCTTCCGAGCGCGGATATCGTCTGACCGGCGACGTGGCGTTCGAAGAGGCGGCGGAGAGGGCGAGTTGGATTACTCCTGTCCCAGGCGGCGTCGGTCCGATGACGATCGCCATGCTTCTGCAGAACACAGTCACTTCCGCGGAACGCAGCGCCGGGTGACCGAAGTTCGATCCGCAGTTCGCTCCGTGCAGACCGCCGACGGACGCACCATCGAAACGGCGATCCCCGTAGTAAGGCTGAACGAGGGCATAAAGGCGCGCCTCGAGCGGATCGGCAGGATTTGGGTTCGGGGTACCGTAGTGAATTGGAGTCGCTCCGCCGCTGGCCACCGGTACTTCACCCTGGCCGACGAACACGCAGACGCAACAGTCAAGTGCGCCTTTTTTCGGGGTGACGCGTGGAGGTTTCCCGACGACCCTGAGCCCGGAATGAACATCTTCGCCGAGGTACTTCCCACCGTTTATACCAAGAGCGGGAAGTTCCAGCTGACGGTGAAGCGGGTCCAAATCGCAGGGGAGGAAGGGCTTTGGAAGGTTAAGCTGGAAAAACTTCGGAAACGGTTGGCCGCCGAAGGATTATTCGATCCAGGCCGCCGACGTCCCTTACCACGCTTCCCGAATCGTGTCGGCGTGGCCACCTCCCGCCATGGAGCGGCGCTCCAGGACATCCTCAAAGTGCTTCGGCGGCGGGCTCCCTGGGTCGATGTAGTGATTGCCGACTGCCGGGTGCAGGGCGAAGGTGCACCTGCGAGCGTGCGAAGGGCGATCCAGCGGTTGGTTGCTTGGGGAACAAACGGTCCAGAGCAGCGACTGGACGTAATCCTGGTCGCGCGCGGCGGAGGTTCTGCGGAGGAACTGTGGTGTTTCAACGACGAGATTACCGTGAGGGCTGTCGCCGATTGTCCGGTTCCGGTGATCTGTGGGATAGGTCATGAAACCGATGTGACCTTGTCTGAGCTGGCTGCGGATAAACGGGCCTCGACGCCGTCGACTGCGGCGGCTCTGGCGGTACCCGACCGAGAGCAGGCTTCGGATCAACTAGACCGCATGGCGACTGCGCTGGCCCACGGGCTTTCCCGGACTAACCAAGGGGCGCAGCAACGGCTGGTGCAAATGGAAGAGCGGATTCCACGTGCGATGGAGCGTCTGTTAGCCGCAGCGGCGAGTAGTGCGGCCCACCGGGGCAATGCACTGGAACGCGCACTACGCAGGAGACTGGATGGGGCCCGTGGACAGCTTGCCAAGGTGGCATCTACCCTGGATGCTCTGAGCCCTCTGGCAACCATTGCACGCGGATACGCCGTGGCCACGGATCCACAGGGATCGACCCTGACAAGCATCGGTGATTTCCTGCCAGAGAGCCGGTTCCGCCTCGCTCTGAAGGATGGTTGCGTGACGGCGGTTACGGAGTCGATCCATGGCGACGCATACGATTTGGCGGAGGTGCTCGAATGACGGAAAAAGACACGCCATTCGAATTCGAAGTGGCGATGCGCGAACTCGAGGGGATCACGGCCAAACTAGGTGAGCAAGACATTGGGTTGGACCGAGCGATAAAGCTCTTTGAACGCGGCACCCAACAGCTGCGACGGGCCAGAGAGTGGTTGGAGGCCGCCGAGGGGAAGGTAGAGGAGTTGATCGGATCATCTACGCGGGAACTTGTGGATGCCGCCAATACCGCTTCGGCGAATCCAGACGACCTTCCGTTCTGACGCGAGATTCGAGGCTACATGCAACAGCTAATGGCGATTCGAGGGGTGATCAACCGGGAACTAGAGATCTGGGCGGACGAAGCCCTTCCCGAGTGGAAGCATCTCATCGAACCGATTCGATATGCGGTCTTGGGAAGCGGAAAAAGGGTGCGGCCGTCGCTCCTCGTAGCGACTTGGGATGCCGTTCGGAGCACCATGGAGGGGGGCAACGCCGAGCCAACTCCCGCCGACGAGATTCCGCGCGGTGTCTGCAGGATAGCCTGCGCCATCGAGATAGTGCACGTGATGACGCTCATCCAGGACGATCTTCCTTGCATGGATGACGATGACCTCCGTAGAGGACGGCCGTCTCTGCACATTCAGTTCGACGAAGTAACCACCATCTTGGCCTCGACAGCGATGGTGCCCATGGCGATGGCGGCGGTGGTGGACGGAGCCGAGGAAATGGGGCTGGGGAGCCAGTTAGCGGGGCGTCTCGTCGCCGAGTTATCGGAGGCCATGGGAGCCGAAGGGACGATCGGCGGACAGGTGATGGACTTCGAGGCAGAAGGGAAGGTAGTTGATGAGGCGACACTCGAGCGCATCCAGATAGGCAAGACAGCGACACTGATCGCGGTATGCTGCAAGATGGGCGCTATCGCAGCCAGCGCTCCCGAGGATTTAGTGGCGAGGGTTGACCGTTTCGGAAGGGGCATCGGCCTCGCGTTCCAAGTGATAGACGACATCCTGGATTTGACGGCTTCGACCGAGCAGCTTGGGAAACCGCAGGGCCGGGACGAAGAGCTCGAGAAGGCGACATGGCCTTCGCTATTGGGCTTGGACGGAGCCCGGCGCCGGGCCAACGAGCTTGGCCGGAGCGCGATCGCCGAACTCGAACCGCTATCCGGCGCACACGTCTTACGCGACATCGGGCGACTAGTTCTCGAACGGACCTACTGAGCCGAGGCACTTCAATGCGAGCGGCGGTAGTGGGCAACCAGCACCTCGAAGGACTCGAATCGATCCTTGCGAGAGTGATTCGCCACGCGGAACAGATCGGGTGTGAACTCCTCATCGAACCCGAAATCGCACGCTTCGTGGATCGCCCGGGGATACCGTTGCAGGACCTCGAAGGAGATTTGAATCTGATCCTCACCCTCGGCGGTGACGGTACTCTGTTGCGGGCCGCCCGCGTGGCGGGGCCACTTGGGGTCCCTGTTCTCGGGTTCAATTTTGGCCGGCTGGGATTCCTCACTCTCGTGTCCGAGGAGGACCTGGAGTTGGCGATGTCGGACGTGGCCAGGGGCGAGTACGAAGTGGAGGACCGTCTGGCACTCTCGGTTAGGGTTGGGCGCGGCGGCCGCGCCGATTCGACTGGCGAGACCTTCTATGCCGTGAACGACGTCGTAGTTCACAAGAGCGGGTTTGCCCGCCTCATCGAGCTTCGAGTTATGGCCGACGAAGAAGTGGTCGGACATATCAGTGCAGATGGGATGGTATTTGCCACCCCAACCGGATCGACGGCTTACAGCCTGTCAGCCGGTGGGCCCATCGTCCCACCCGGTGTAGACGGCATTATCTCGACTCCCATTTCGCCGCATACGCTCGCGGTTCGTCCGGTGGTTTTCGCCGGCGGGACCCGGATCACGGTGGAACTCCTCAGCGGAGATGAGGACCTGCAGCTGACTGTCGATGGCCAACGGGGGTGTCAGTTGGGTGTGAAGGACGTGGTTTTCATCGAGCGTTCCTCCCGTCCGGTGCGCTTGGTGTGTCCTTCCGGCCATTCGTTTTTCAAGGTGTTACGACGAAAGTTGCGTTGGGGAGACGTGCGTCCGCCGAGCGATGCGCACTCGGGGAGGCAGGAATAGGAGCGGGCGTGCTTGTAGAACTCCACGTCAGGAACTTTGCCGTTATCGAGGAGTCCGTGCTCCAATTCGAACCCGGCTTTAGCGTGTTGAGCGGCGAGTCGGGGGTTGGGAAATCGGTTCTCGTGGAGGCCCTCGGCGTCCTTGTAGGAGGACGTCCTTCCGCACGTATGGTCCGCGCAGGAAAGGCTCGCGCCCGCATCGAAGCCCGGTTCACCGTTGAGAAGGCAGGGGAGGTGGTCGGGATCCTGGACGATGCCGGCATCGACGTGGAGGACGGTTGGTTGATCCTGACCCGCGAACTCCGCCGCGAGGGAAGACACCGAGCCTGGGTGAATGGCCGACCTGCCACCACAAGGCTGCTCAAACGATTGGGTGCATGCTTGATCGACCTTCACGGACAGCACGACCACCAGCGACTGCTGAGTCCTGCTAACCAGCGACGCATCCTGGATGCGTACGCCGGGGCCTCCGATCTTGCCGGCCAGGTCCGTGCTCACCACGAGGGACTGCGCCGGTTGCGCGACGAACTCGCTGGTCTCCGGGAATCGGCCCGCGAAACCCGGCGGCGAGCAGGGTATCTCCGGTTCAAATTGGAAGAGATAGAGGCGGCGGGCATCCGCGTTGGTGAAGAGGAGGAGTTGGAGCTGGACCACGGGCGACTCTCCAACTCCGAGGAGCTCCTGGAGCTCTCCAGCCGGCTGCACGATGACCTCTACGAAAGGGACGGATCCATCCTCGAACAGCTCGGCGAACAGAAACGGGCGGTGGAACGGTTGGTCGCGATCGACGGGAGGTGCGCGCCACTCACAGACCACTTGGACATGGCACTGAACAGCGTGGCCGAGCTCGGGCGGGAGCTGTCGCAATACAAGGATGGGATCGAGCACGACCCGCGACGCCTGGAGCAAATCAGAACTCGGCAGACCGAGCTATACCGCTTGAAGACCAAGTACGGTGCGACGATCTCAGAGGTACTCCACGAAGCGGAGCAGGCGGAGCAAGAGTTGGCGACCATGGACGGAGCCGCGGATGAGATCGCTCGCTTGGAGGCGGCTGTCGAGTGTAAGTCAGCTGATCTCGCGGAGGCTGCGCGGGAGTTGTCGGGGGCCAGACGCGAGGCAGGTGTTCGGTTGGGAGAGGCGTCCTCCTCCCTCTTCCCGCAGCTAGGCCTGGGTTCGGGGCACGTGATTGTCGAGTTTCGCGACTACGACGAGATCCACCCCGACGGCGCGGAGGGCGTCGAGTTCCTGACCACTCTTAACCCCGGGTTTCCGCCGGAACCCCTCCGGCGAATTGCCTCCGGGGGAGAGCTCAGCCGTATCATGCTGGCCCTCGAGACTGTTCTCGTGACGGTCGATCCGCTCCCCGTACTCGCGTTCGATGAAGTGGACGCCGGGGTGGGTGGCGAGGTGGCACATGGTGTGGCGAACCACCTGGTGCGGCTTTCTGCGGCCCACCAGGTTCTGGTCGTGACCCATCTAGCCCAAGTTGCCGCCCGCGCCGATGCCCACTACGAGATTCGGAAGTATGAGGAGGACTCGGTGGCGGTGGTCAACGTGCACCGTTTGGACGACGCTGGGCGAGTGTACGAGGTCGCGCGAATGCTGGGTGGCGACCCCTCCAGCGCCACATCCCGTGCTCACGCGAAGGAGATGCTCGCCCGTCACATGGTCGCGACAGAGAGCACATGAGCCGCTGCCTCTTCGTCGTTGCCGTCACCATGATGACGGGAATCTTGGCGTGTGCGGATGATGTCCCAACGATCGAGTACGAGATCTTGGGTACCTTTCCACACGATCCCGAGGCTTACACCCAGGGCCTCCTCTTGCACGATGGGGTCCTCCTCGAGAGCACCGGAAGGTACGGAGAATCGGACGTCAGGCGCGTGGATCCGGCTTCGGGTGAGGTTATCGACATTGTCAGACTGGACCCGGAGCTGTTCGGGGAGGGCCTCGCACGAGTCGGCGAGGAGTTAATCCAACTCACGTGGAAGGCTGGCCGTGCCCTGACCTGGTCGATCGATTTGGAGCCCCTCGGGGAGTTTGAATACGAGGGCGAGGGCTGGGGGTTGTGTTACGATGGAGAGTCCTTGTGGATGTCGAACGGGACGAGCGAGTTGGTGCGTCGGGACCCGGAGACATTCCATGCTCTGGACACCCTGCAAGTGACCAGGGGCGGGGCACGGGTGCGACGCCTCAACGAGTTGGAGTGTGTGGGCGATTTCATATACTCGAACGTCTACCAGACGGACCGCATTGTCCGAATCGAGAAGACCTCCGGGAGGGTTCTGGGCGAACTCGATCTTGCCCGGATTCCGTTGTCGGAGCCCAGCCGTTCGGGAGACCCCCAGGCCGTGCTCAACGGCATCGCCTATGTGGAAGAGACCGGGGTCTTCCTCGTCACGGGCAAGTTGTGGCCTTCAATGATCGCGATTCGATTGACGGAATGACGGGCCCTGATTGGGAGCCCCACCGCCGCCCCTTGCGTCCACGTTCAAGATTCGAACCGAGCCTGAAGGGCCGAAAACGCCCTCATCAGATCAGGCGTCTCCGACAGCAACGGACAGATTAGATCACGTCCTAATCTCTCCAAGCGTTCCGGGACCGTCTTTATTGTGAACTCTTCCATGTCGAGTCCCTCTCGAACCTCGTCCCACTCCAGCGGGGTGGAGACTGTTGCTCCTGCCCGGGCCCTGACCGAATAAGGCGTTACGACCAAACGGCCAGCGCCGTTCTGAACGAAGTCGATATAGACTTTCCCCTCCCGGCGGTCCGGGTTACGGGTCACAGTCGCGAGGTCCGGAACATCCATCGTCACTGCGACGGAGAGCAGCTGGGCGAGCGATCTGCACTGTTCGTAGTCGAGAAGCCCGCCCAGGGGAATCAGCACGTGGATGCCACTCGATCCGCTGGTTTTCGGATAGGTGGGAAGCCCGATCGCTTCGCACAGTCGCCGAATGGCCCGTGCCACCTCGACAACCTGCGCGAAGGGCGAGTAGACCTCCTGTCCGTCCTGCCTGTGTTTGGGGTCCAGATCGAGCAGGCACCAGTCAGGACGATTGAGGCGGCCCATGCAGCTCGCCCACATGTGAAGCGGAATGGTCCCTAGATTTGCGAGAAAAACCAGCGCGGCAGGACTGTCCACCACGAAGTACTCCGTTTCCCGCTCCTCGTCGCCACTCCGTATATGCTCGGTCCGCATCCATTCGGGCTGAAATCCGGGCGCGTTCTTCTGAAAGAAGGACTTGCCGTCGATTCCGTCCGGGTACCGTGTGAGAACCACAGGACGATCGGCGAGAAAGGGGAGGAGGAAGGGGGCGACAGCCGCATAATAGGCTACGAGGTCGCCCTTCGTATGCCCTGCTGCCGGCCAAAATACCTTGTGCAGATTCGAAAGGGGTAATTCCTCAACGTCGGGGGGCTGGGTATCGACGCGAGCCGGTTCATCGAGTTCTCCCCCGGTTTCCGGGGGCGGGTGACAATCGGTGGGGGGGATCTCCACGAGCTGGATAAAGGAAGGTTGCCGAAGGAGGCCTTCCGCCGTGACCTCCTTGTACCGAACCTCCGCCACTAGCTCGGGCGCGACCCAAACGTTCTCCGGACCCGCGGGGGAGGGCCCCATTATGGCCGCGGGACACGGCTCCAATTTGTCCAAGCGCCGGCGAATATCTTCAAGAGTGTCCTTGTCGAAGCCGGTGCCGACCCGGCCCGCATAACGCAAAGTCGGAGAGCCCGTCTGGCCCGTACGATCGTAGACGCCGAGGTGGAGAGCCCCGAAACCGGTTCGGGACCCCTTGGGGAGTGTGTACCCGGCTACTACGAATCGCCATCTCCTGTCACACAGGATCTTGAGCCAGTGCCCCGAGCGGTGGCCCACGTACGACGCGTTCGCGCGCTTGGCCATGATCCCCTCCAAACCGAGTCGTTGCACTTCTTTGAACAGGACGGTGCCGTTTGCATCGAAGTGC